>NZ_JACHFZ010000001.1 GCF_014202075.1 Brevundimonas basaltis
TCACGACGCGGTCGCTTGCTGCTTGAGCGCGTGACCGCACCGTACAACGACAGACCGGCCCCCGGAGCGATCCGGGGGCCGTTTTGCTGTCCGGATGCTGGCCTGAGGCCCGGGCCGGCCCGGGCCGGCCCGAGCTGGAGCCGGCGCTACAGTCTGTCGAGCGCGCGTCTGAGACGGGCCCCGATCTCTTCGGCCTTCGCCGCGAGAGCCGGGTTATCGATGGCGGACATGGAGGCGGCGGGGTCGACGGCGGCGACCTCGGTTCCCTCACCATCCGGTCGCTGTTGAACGATGACGTTGCAGGGCAGCATGACGCCGACCTTGTCCTCGACCGACAGGGCCTCATGGGCCGCCTTCGGGTTGCAGGCTCCGAGAATGATGTAGGGGCGAAAGTCGATCTCCAGCTTGTCGCGAAAGGTGGCGGTGACGTCGATCTCGGTGATGACGCCGAATCCCTCGGCCTTCAACGCCTCGCGCGTTCGGCCCACGGTCGCCTCGAAGGGGTCACTGACGGTCTTGCTGAAGTAGTAGGTCATGGGTTCGTCCTCTGCGGCGTTCGATATCCGGGCGCGGGCCCCGTCGCCCGCGCGTGGGGCGGGTCAGGTGAACCGCACCTTGACCCCCGGCTTGACCGCCCCGGCCAGTTGTTCGGCGTCCCAGTTGGTCAGGCGGACGCAGCCGCTGGAAGCGGTCTTGCCGATCTTCGCCGGATCCGGGGTTCCGTGGATCCCATAGGTGTCGCGGGACAGGTCGATCCACACCGAGCCGACCGGATTGTTGGGGCCGGGCGGGACGATGACCGTGCGGCCGCCCTCGCCATAGCTGACCCGCGAGGGATCGTAGGTGTAGTTGGGCTCGGGCGCGATGGCCCGGACGGTGTGGGTTCCGGTGGGGGACGGGGTCTGGCCGCTGCCGATGGTGGCGGGGTAGAAGGCCAGCAGCCGGCCGTCGGCGGCATAGGCGCGCACCGCGCTCTCGGCCTTGTCGACCACGATGCGGGCCACCTCGTCCTGCAGGGCGTCGGGCCCGGTCGCGGCCACCACGATGGTCTGGCCCGCGCGCCCGAAATCGACGTCGGGATTGAGGGCGTCGAGCAGGGCCTCGCTCATGTGGAATTTCTCGGCCAGCGCCTCGCGGGCGTCGACATAGCCGACGGTCTGCATCCGGGCCTGGGCTTCCAGCGACTCGGGTACGCTGCCGACGAAGGGGCCGGACACGTCCGCGGGGGTGATGGTGTAGTCGGTCAACACCCGGCCCCCGTCGCCGGCGGTCAGGCGCTCGAACACCGTCGCGTCGAGCTCGCCGTCCACCGGCAGGTCATGGGCTTCCTCGAAAGCGGCGATGGCCTGACGGGTGTTCTCACCGCCGAGGCCGTCGACGATGCCCGGCGAAAACCGCGTGCGGTCGAGCAGGATCTGGGCCCGAACCATGGCGGGCTCGGGTCGGGCGTCCCCGGGCAGCGCCTCGCGGACCGCGGGCGCCGTGCCGGGTCGTTCGCCGGCGGCGGCGTCGCCGGTCTCCGGCGCAGGGGCGGGCGGGGTGAAGCTCGCCGACTCCACGGACTGGCGCAGGCTGGCGGCGGCGGCGGCCCCCGGGTCGGCCGCCTCGTCGGCGCGGGGCGCCGGCCGACGATCACAGCCCGCAAGCGCCAACACGGGCAGGGCGGCGAACAGGGCGAGGCGGGCAGGGCGGCTCGGGATCATCGGCGAACTCCAGCGGTCGGGACCAGAGCAACACCGCAGGGCGCCGGCTGTTCCTTAAGCGAAGGTCTGCCGCCAGGCCTCCGGCGGCGATGCCACCCGGGCCGAACGCGGCAGGCGTCGACGACGAGGGCCCGGATCAAGGGTTGGGCTTTCCGGTGGCGGGATCGGTGGCGGTTTCTCCGCTGTTGCTGCTGCCTTCGGACCCGCGCGGCTCCTGGGCGGGGCGCGGCGGTTGTCCCTCGCGGGCGGGCGTGCGCTGTTCCTCGTATTCGTTCTGACGGCCGGGCGCGCGTCGGTCGGCTTCCTGCGGGTCGGTCATGGCGATCTCCTCTACAGCCAAGCCAACGCCCGCGGGCAGGGCAGGTTTCGTTCACCATGCCGGCTTACCCTGTTGAAAGAGGCGACGGGCTAAGCCTGACGGCGAAGACGCCCGCAGCGGGCGTCGCCCGGGAGGCCGCATGACCGCGCTGAAGGTCGACATCGTCGGAACGGATGCGCTGGGCGAGGCGGACTGGGCCGAGTGGCGCGCCATGCTGGCCGCCGATCCGGCCTTGAACAGCCCCTATTTCAGGCCCGAGTTCACCCGCGTCGCAGGGCGCATCAGCCCGAACGCGGCGGTGGCCGTGTTCTCGCGCGGCGGGCGCACCGTCGGCTTCTTGCCGCATCAGAGGCGGGGCGGGGCGGTGCAGCCGTTGGCCGCGCCGATGAACGATTATCACGGCGTCATCGCCCGGCCGGGCGAGGCGCCTTCCCTGGAAGCGGCGGCCGCGGCGTTGGGCGCCAGCCGGCTCAACGTCACCGCCTGGGTCGGGGCGACGGGCGAGGGCGGTCGCGACCCCGGCGAGCCGAGGCGAACGGTGCAGGTCGCCCTGGGGGCCGACGGATACGAAGGCTGGTACGCCGAACGCCGGGCGAGCGAGGGCAAATTCTTCAAGGACAAGGAACGCGCCCGGCGCAGCATGGAAGCGGAGCTGGGCCCGCTGCGCGTGGAACGGGGGCTCCGCGATCCGGCCCTGCTGAACTGGCTGATCGGGCTGAAGCGCGAGCAGTACCGGCGCACGGGGCGGCACGACATCTTCGCCTGCGGCTGGACCGCCGACCTCCTTCATGCCCTGCTCAAGGAGAAGACCGAAGGCTTCGGCGCCTCGATGGCCGGGCTGTGGGCCGGGGACCGGTTGGCGGCGGTGGAATATTCGCTGCACGGCGGCGACCAGTATCACTTCTGGTTCCCGGGCTACGATCCGGCGCTGTCGCGCTGTTCGCCGGGCATCCTGCTGAGCATGGACACGATGCGTCTGGCCTCGGCGCTGGGCTACCGGACCTTCGACTTCGGTTTCGAGGGCGAGCACTACAAGAAATATTTCTGCAATGCGTCGCGCACGGTGCGCGAGGCGCTGATCCTGCGGCCGGGGCTGGGAACGGCCGTCAGCCAGGCGGCTGTCGGGACGCTGAACCTGGCCGGACAAGGGCGCGGGGAACGCCTGCGCGCCAGCGTGCGGCGGCGCTGGGCGGCGATCGAGGCCTGCGAGACCACGCCGGTCGCGCGCATGCGCGGCGCCCTCCAGGCGGCCGGCGCGGCCCTTGCAAAGGCGCGGCGGGCATCGACCCGACCTGTACCGGCCTGAGACAGTCATGACCGTCGCGCGCACCCGCTACGCCGGGCCCATCACCGAGGCCCGGGTCCACGACCACCGCCTGGTCGAGCAGGGCTTCGCCACGGACGAGGCGCTGGCGGCCATGCTGGAGCGCTATCCCGCCGGGCTGTTCGACATCAATCTGTACGATTACGACGAGGCCGGTCAGGTGTCGTTGCGCACCGGCGCGCGCGGCCGACTGGGCGGCGCGGATCTGCTGGCCGCGATCCAGCAGGGACGGCTCTGGGTCAATCTGCGCGAGGTCGAGACCGGCTGGCCCGAACTGTGGGCCGCCGCGATGGCCGAGTTCGGGGACGTGCAGGCGCGCTATCCGGGTCTGCGCGCGGTGCGCCAGTCCGGGCAGCTGATCCTGTCGTCGCCGCGGGCGCGGGTGCCCTACCATTTCGATGCGGCGGGCGTGGTGCTGTTCCATCTCCGCGGACGCAAGCGGGTTTTCGTCTATCCGGGCGATGAGGCCCATCTGGCCGAGACCGACATGGAGCAGGTGGTGACCCGTCAGACCACGGAAGAACTGCCCTATCGCCTCGCCTTCGAGGCGGACGCCCAGATCATGGACCTCGAGCCGGGGCAGGCCCTGACCTGGCCGCTGTACGCTCCGCACCGTGTCGAGAACCTCGACCGCTTCTGCGTCTCCCTGTCGATGGATTTCCAGACCTGGCCGTCGCGGTTCAGAAACGGGGCCCTGTTCACCAATGCAGTGCTGCGTCGCGCGGGCGGCCGGCCGCGCTTCACCGACCGCATGTCCACGCCTGAACTGGCGGCGCGCTGGGCCGCCTCGCTGGCGCTCAAACGGGCGGGGGCGATGAAGAGCCGCATCGCCGGCTTCGAGCGCGATTTCGAGCCCGACGCGGGTGCGGCGGATGGCGCGCGCGCCCTGGCATGAGGCCGCCGGCGGCGGCCGCCGGGTTCCTTACAACGAGGTCATGACCTCGATTTAAAGTGACTTGGCGCGAGGTGAGTCGCACCTTCCCCGCACATTTTCGGAGAGGGAGCCCCGCCATGAAACCCATCCTGCTGTCCGCCGCCGCGGCCGCCGCGCTTGCCCTGGCCGTCGCCGGGCCCGCTCTGGCCAAGGAGCCCCGGGTGAAAATCGATCACGCCGTCGCCCGGGTCGTGGTCATCGTCGAGGACCGTGCCGACGTGGCCGTCGAGATTGAACAGGGGAGCTCGCGCCTGCCCGCCCTGCGTCTCGAGCGCGACGGCGACCGGATTCGCATAGACGGCGGTCTCGCGCGCCGCATGGCCGGCTTGCGTCTGGGCGACGACATCCGCAACTGCCGTTCTGGCCCGGATCGCACGCGACCGGGGGAGGGCGCCTCGGTCGAGGTCCGCAACCTCGGCCGGGTCAATGTGGATGACGCGCCGCTGATCGTCATCCGCTCGCCCCGCGCCGTCAACGTCGAGACCGGCGGCGCCGTATACGGTTCGATCGGTCGCGGCGCGGCTTCGGTCGATCTCGGCAGCAGCGGCTGCGGCGACTGGGCGGTGGCGAACACCGAAGGCTCGGTGGATGTGTCCGTGTCAGGCTCGGGCGACCTGATGGTCGGCACCTCCCGATCCCTCGAGGCCAGCCTGAACGGCGCCGGCGACCTGACGGCGGGCGCCACCGGCCGTCTCGCGCTGAGCGCGAACGGAGCGGGGGATGCGGTCATCGCCGAGGTGGACGGTGACACGGACATCTCGATCGCGGGTTCGGGCGAGGTGGCCATTCGCCGGGGGCGGGCGCCCAATCTCGATATCTCCATCGCCGGCGCGGGCGACGTCGATTTCGGCGGGGTAGCCGGAGACGTCAGCGTCTCCATCGCCGGCGCGGGCGACGTCCGCATCGCCGAGGCGACCGGTCGCGTCAACCGCAGCGTCGTCGGGGCGGGCGACATCCGCATCGGTCGCTAGCCCCTGCGGGCCATTGCCGGACGGGAAGGCCCGGGCGCGGACGCCGCCCGGGCCTTCTTGCTGGCCGTGACCCACAATCGGGCACGAAAAAGCCCCGGCGGATCGCTCCGCCGGGGCTTCGTCGTTCGGTCAGGCGTGACGCTTAGAGAGCGCCCAGCAGACCCATGACGCCCGAACCCGGCAGGGCCGCGCCGGCGCGGTCGCGGGCCTGCAGGCCGCCGCCGAAGCTGTAGCGCAGGCCGACGGTCCAGGTGTCGACGTCCAGGCCTTCGATGTCCGAGTGCGAATAGCCGGCGGTCGCCGAGAACGGCGTGCGGGCGATCTGGTACTCGGCGCCGACGCCGTAGGTGAAGCCGTCGACATCGGCGTCGTCGATGGTCATCCACGACACGCCGGCGTTCAGGCGCAGGGCGTCGGTGACGTAGAAGGCCGCGTCGCCGCCGACCGACCAGACGTCCAGATCGACGTCGTCGGCGGTGGTGTAGGCGACCACGCCGGTCAGGGTGGCGTTGGCCAGGTATTTCTGGGCCTCGAAGCCGGCCGTCAGGGCCGTCTCATCGGCCACGTCGGCGGCGCCGACGAAGCCGCCGATGCGCAGGTCCGAACCGACCAGGGTGGTCAGGTGGGCCGTTCCGGCGATGACGGTGTCGTCGTCGCTGTCGGCAACGGCGCCGGCGAGGGTCACGGTCCACTCGCCGAAGGCGGGCATGGCGACGACGCCGTCGACGGCCCAGGCGTCGGAGTCGGCGCTGAGGCCGCCGAGCTCGAGCTCGCTGTCGCTATAGGTGACGCCGAACGAGCCGACCGGGCCGTCCTGGGCCAGGGCGGGAGCCGCGGCGAAGGCGGCGATGGAGGCGGTGACGAGGAGGAGAGACTTCATTTTTTGTTTTCCTTGGGTGCCGCGGCTGGGAGCGCCGCGACGGACCGCCCGGCTAGCAGCGCCTCGCCAAGCGCGGCCATTACAAACGCGTCACAAATCAGCCGGATGGGCTGGTTGTGGCCGGCCGGCCACGCATTGTGGCCGAGCGGTGACAAAGTCGCGGACCTATTGCGGCGCTTCTTCAACCGCCTGTCATCCGGACGCCGGCCCAGCTTTTTCGAGGGACGCAGTTATAAGGCGTGGCCCGCACCGCGAGGGGCTTCGCCACGCTTTCGCCGCTTGACGGAAGCGGAATCGATCTGCATAAGCCCCCACTCTTGTTGGACCGGCTGTGCACCTCGCTTGAGTTTGGGGTGCAGACGCGGTCCGCAGGAACGACCTGAGACCCTGTTCTTTGCAGTGACCCAGGACTTCAACGGCCTTCGCGGGAGACTGCGTGGGCCGATCGTTTTTGCGGACGTGCGTCCTCTGAAGGCCTTCGCGGCCTGAAGACTCCGGTCTTTGAAATGGTTCACAGGGACGCAGGTTCGCCTGCTTGGGAATAGCTACCGATATGGATCAAAGCATCCGCATCAGGCTCAAGGCCTTCGATCACCGCGTCCTCGACTTTTCGACGCGCGAGATCGTCAACACCGCCAAGCGCACGGGCGCGACCGTTCGTGGTCCGATCCCGCTGCCGACCCTGATCGAAAAGTTCACCGTGAACCGCTCGCCGCACGTCGACAAGAAGTCGCGCGAGCAGTTTGAAATCCGCACGCACAAGCGTGTCCTCGACATCGTCGACCCCACTCCGCAGACCGTGGACGCGCTCATGAAGCTCGACCTGTCCGCCGGCGTGGACGTCGAGATCAAGATTTAAGAAGAAAGAGGCGGGATCCGATGCGCACGGGCGTGATCGCCAAGAAGCTGGGCATGACCCGCGTGTTCGCCGATGACGGCGCGCACGTTCCGGTCACTGTGCTTCAGCTAGACGGCTGCCAGGTCGTCGGCCAACGTACCCAGGAGCGTGACGGCTACGTCGCTCTCCAGCTGGGCGCTGGCAGCAAGAAGGCCAAGAACACCAACAAGGCTCAACGCGAAGCTTTCGCGAAGCTGTCGGTGGAACCGAAGGCCTATGTCACCGAGTTCCGCGTCGATGCGGACGCGATGCTGGATGTGGGCGCCGAGTTCTCGGCCGACCACTTCGTCGCCGGCCAGAAGGTCGACGTCCAGGCCGAGACCATCGGCAAGGGCTTCGCCGGCGCCATGAAGCGCTGGAACTTCGGCGGTCTGCGCGCCACGCACGGCGTCTCGGTCTCGCACCGTTCGCACGGCTCCACGGGTAACCGTCAGGACCCGGGTCGCACGTTCCCGGGCAAGAAGATGGCCGGCCACCTCGGCCAGGAAGTCGTCACCACCCAGAACCTGACCGTCTTCCGCGTCGACGCCGACCGCGGCCTGATCATGATCAAGGGCGCCGTCCCGGGTCACGAGGGCACGTGGGTCAAGATTCGCGACGCCGTGAAGAAGACCCGTCCGGCTGAAGCTCCCTACCCGGGCGGCGTGAAGTCGTCGAAGACCGCCGCTGCTGCTGAACCGGCCGAAACGCCGGCCGAGGAAGCCCCGGCGGTCGAGACCACCGAAGGCGGTGAAGCGTAATGAAACTCTCGGTCATCAAACTCGACGGCAAGGCCTCGGGCGACGTTGAACTGTCGGACGCCGTCTTCGGCATCACCGACATTCGCGGCGACCTGCTGGCCCGCTACGTCAACTGGCAGCTGGCCAAGCGCCGCGCCGGCACGCACAAGGTTCAAACCCGCAACGAGAACTCTCGTACGGGCAAGAAGATGTACAAGCAGAAGGGCACCGGCGGCGCCCGTCACGGTTCGCGCCGTGCGCCGCAGTTCGTCGGCGGTTCGCGCGCCTTCGGCCCGATCGTCCGCGATCACGGGTTCTCGCTGCCCAAGAAGGTCCGCGCCCTGGCCCTGCGTCACGCGCTCTCGTCGAAGGCCAAGGCCGGCGACCTGATCGTGGTCGACACGGTGTCGGTCAAGGAGCCCAAGACCGCCAAGCTGCGCGAGCAGTTCGGCAAGCTGGGCTGGACCAAGGCCCTGATCATCGCCGGTCCCGAAGTCGACGCGAACTTCGGCATGGCCGCGCGCAACATCCCGCACATCGACGTGCTGCCGAACGCCGGCCTGAACGTCTATGACATCCTGCGGGCCGACAAGCTGGTGCTGACCAAGGCGGCCGTCGAGGCCATCGAGGCGCGCTTCTCTGAGAAGGAGGCCGCGTAATGGCCGGCGCTCAACCCACCGCCAAACACTACGACACCATCCTGTCGCCGATCATCACCGAGAAGGCGACGATCCTGTCGGAGCAGAACAAGGTCGTTTTCCGCGTTGCGGGAACCTCGACCAAGGACGAGATCGCCGCGGCGGTCGAAAGCCTGTTCAAGGTCAACGTCCTGAAGGTCAACACCCTCGTCCAGAAGGGCAAGACCAAGCGCTTCCGCGGCATCATGGGCCGTCGGGTCGACATCAAAAAAGCGATCGTGACGCTGGCCGAAGGCCAGTCGATCGACGTCACCACGGGGCTCTGATCAGATGGCCTTGAAAACCTACAATCCGACGTCGCCGGGCCGCCGCGCCCTGGTGCTGATCGACCGCTCCGAGCTCCACAAGGGCCGTCCGGAGAAGTCGCTGACCGAAGGCCTGACCAAGTCGGGCGGACGCGGTCAGGGCGGTCGGATCGCCGTCCGCTTCCGCGGCGGCGGCGCCAAGACGCTGTACCGCAAGATCGATTTCAAGCGCCGCAAGTTCGCCTCGGCGACCGTCGAGCGCCTTGAGTACGATCCGAACCGGACCGCCTTCATCGCCCTCATCACCTATGAGGACGGCGAGAAGAACTACATCATCGCGCCGCAACGTCTGAAGGCCGGCGACACGGTGGTGGCCGGCGAGAAGGTCGACGTGAAGCCGGGCAACGCCATGCCGCTGCGCTCGATGCCCGTGGGTACGATCATCCACAACATCGAGATGAAGCCGGGCAAGGGCGCCCAGCTGGCCCGTTCGGCCGGCGCCTACGCCCAGCTGGTCGGTCGCGATCAGGGCTACGCCCAGATCCGCCTCGGCTCGGGCGAACTGCGCATGGTTCTGGACGGCTGCATGGCCACGGTGGGCGCGGTGTCGAACCCCGACCACATGAACCAGAACCTCGGCAAGGCCGGCCGCGTCCGTCACATGGGCTGGCGTCCGCACGTTCGGGGCGTCGCCATGAACCCGATCGACCACCCGCACGGTGGTGGTGAAGGCCGGACCTCTGGCGGTCGCACCCCGGTTACGCCGTGGGGCAAGGACACCAAGGGCACCCGGACCCGCAAGAACAAGGCTACGGACAAGTTCATCATCCGTACCCGCCACGTTAAGAAGGCTCGCTAAAGATGGCCCGCTCCTCCTGGAAAGGCCCGTTTGTCGACGGGTATCTGCTCAAGAAGGCCGACGCCGTCTCGACGTCGGGCCGCAAGGACGTGATCAAGACGTGGTCGCGCCGCTCCACCATCCTGCCGCAGTTCGTCGGCCTGACGTTCGGCGTCCACAACGGCCAGAAGCACGTGCCGGTGTCGGTCTCCGAAGAAATGGTCGGCATGAAGCTCGGCGAGTTCGCCCCGACCCGGTCGTTCCCCGGGCACGCGGCGGACAAGAAGGCCAAAAGGAAATAACTGATGGCCCAGACCAAAAACCCCCGTCGGGTCGCCCCGACCGAAGCCCGCGCCAAGCTGGTGAATGTCCGGATCAGCCCCCAGAAGCTGAACCTGGTCGCCCAGTCGATCCGCGGCCTGCCGGTGCAGAAGGCGCTGAACGAGCTGGAATTCAGCCGCAAGCGCATCGCCACCGACGTTCGCAAGGTCCTGTATTCGGCCGTTTCCAACGCCGAGAACAACCACAACCTCGACATCGACAATCTCGTCGTCGCCGAGGCCTTCGTGGGCAAGAACCTGGTGATGAAGCGTTTCGCGAGCCGCGCTCGTGGCCGCTCGTCGCGCATCCTGAAACCTTTCGCGGAGATCACCATCGTGGTCCGAGAAGCCGGTGAGGCCGCCTGATGGGTCAGAAAGTAAATCCGATCGGTCTGCGCCTTGGCGTCAACCGCACGTGGGACAGCCGCTGGTTCGCCGGCGGCGCCGACTACGCCAAGCTGCTGCACCAGGACCTGAAGCTGCGCACGTGGCTGAAGGAACGCCTCAACGCCGCCGGCGTGTCGCGCATCATCATCGAGCGTCCGCACAAGAAGTGCCGCGTGACGATCTACGCCGCCCGTCCGGGTGTCGTGATCGGCAAGAAGGGCGCCGACATCGAGAAACTGCGCAAGGACATCGCGGCCCAGACCGAGGGCGAGGTTCACCTGAACATCGTCGAGGTCCGCAAGCCCGAAACCGACGCCCAGCTGATCGCCGAGAACATCGCGCAGCAGCTCGAGCGCCGTATCGCCTTCCGCCGCGCCATGAAGCGCGCGATGCAGTCCGCCATGCGCCTCGGCGCCAAGGGCGTCCGCATCAACGTTTCGGGCCGCCTCGGCGGCGCCGAGATCGCGCGGATGGAATGGTACCGCGAAGGCCGCGTGCCGCTGCACACCCTGCGCGCCGACATCGACTACGGCTTCATCCAGGCCAAGACGACCTACGGCATCATTGGTGTGAAGGTGTGGGTCTTCAAGGGCGAGGTCTTGGAGCACGACCCGATGGCGCAGGACAAGCGCTGGGCCCAGGAAGCTGCTGGCCCGTCTTCCAACGAAGGCCGTGAACGTGGCCCCCGCGGTGATCGCGGTCCGCGTCGCGACCGGGGACGTGAGAACTAGGTCATGCTGCAACCCAAAAAGACCAAGTACCGCAAGGCCTTCAAGGGCCGGATCCATGGCTCCGCCAAGGGCGGCTTCTCGCTCAACTTCGGCTCCTACGGGCTGAAGACGGTCGAGCCGGAACGCATCACGGCGCGTCAGATCGAGGCGGCCCGCCGCGCGATCACCCGCCAGATGAAGCGTCAGGGCCGCGTCTGGATCCGCGTCTTCCCGGACCTGCCCGTCACGGGCAAGCCGGCCGAAGTCCGCATGGGCAAGGGCAAGGGCGCCGTGGACCATTGGGCCGCGCGCTGCCACCCGGGCCGTATCCTGTTTGAAATCGACGGCGTGCCGGACGACATCGCCCGCGAGGCGCTGCGCCTCGGCGCCGCCAAGCTGCCCGTGCGCACCAAGGTGGTCACCCGCCTCGACGCCGGCGTCGCCCATACGGAGGCTGCTGCCTGATGACCAAGATCGCCGATCTCCGGTCGCAAACCGCCGACCAGCTGTCCGACGAGCTGCTCAAGCTCAAGAAGGAACAGTTCAACCTGCGCTTCCAGGCCGCCACCGGCCAGATGGAAAAGACCCACCGGGTCTCGGAAGTGCGCAAGGACATCGCCCGCATCTCGACGCTTCTGCGCGAGAAGCGTGTGAACGCGTAGGGAAACGAAGATGCCGAAACGAATTCTCGAAGGCGTGGTCGTCTCCGACAAGGGCGACAAGACCGTCGTGGTGAAGGTGGAGCGCACGCTGCTTCACCCCGTCCTCAAAAAGACCGTCCGTCTGTCCAAGAAGTACCACGCTCACGACGAAGCGAACGCCCTCAAGGTCGGTGACCTGGCCCGCATCGTCGAGTGCGCCCCGAAGTCCAAGCTGAAGCGTTGGGAAGTCCTTTCCACCGCCTCGGCCTCGTAACTCAGAAGGATCGGATCCCATGATCCAGATGCAAACTAACCTGGAGGTGGCCGACAATTCGGGCGCTCGCCGGGTCATGTGCATCAAGGTGTTGGGCGGCTCCAAGCGCCGCTACGCCTCGGTGGGCGACACGATCGTCGCTTCCGTCAAGGAAGCCATTCCCCGCGGCCGCGTGAAGAAGGGCGACGTCGTGCGCGCCATCGTCGTGCGCACCGCCAAGGACATCATGCGCAAGGACGGCTCGGTCATTCGCTTCGACAAGTCGGCCGCTGTCATCGTCAACAAGCAGAACGAGCCCGTCGGCACGCGGATCTTCGGCCCGGTTCCCCGCGAACTGCGCGCCAAGAACCACATGAAGATCATCTCGCTGGCTCCGGAGGTCCTGTAGTCATGGCCGCCAAGATCAAAACGGGCGACAACGTCGTCGTCCTGACCGGCAAGGACAAGGGCCGGACCGGCAAGGTCACCAGGGTTCTGCCGACCGAAAACCGCGTCGTCGTGCAAGGCATCAACATGGTTCAGCGCCACACGCGCCCGACCCAGGCTGATCCGCAGGGCGGCATCAAGAACAAGGAAGCGTCGCTTCACCTGTCGAACGTCGCGATCGCCGACGCCAACGGCAAGGCCACCCGCGTCGGCTTCCGCGTGGACGGTGACAAGAAGGTTCGCTTCGCCAAGACGACGGGAGACGTCATCTGATGGCCGACACCAAGTACACGCCTCGTCTGAAGGACGAGTACCAGGCCCGCATCCGCAAGGCGATGACCGAGAAGTTCGGCTACACCAACCCGATGCAGGTGCCCAAGCTGGATAAGATCGTCCTCAACATGGGCATCGGCGAAGCCGTGGCTGACTCCAAGAAGGCCACCGCGGCCCTCAAGGATCTGGCTGCCATCGCCGGCCAGAAGCCCGTGCCGACCAAGGCCCGCAACTCCATCGCCGGCTTCAAGCTGCGCGAGGGCATGGTCATCGGCGGCAAGGTCACCCTGCGCGGCGACCAGATGTATGAGTTCCTCGACCGGTTCATCACCATCGCGCTGCCGCGGGTGAAGGACTTCCGGGGCCTCAAGGGCACCAGCTTCGATGGTCGCGGCAACTACGCCACCGGTCTGAAGGAGCACATCGTGTTCCCCGAGATCAACTACGACCAGATCGACCAGATGTGGGGCATGGACATCATCGTCTGCACCACGGCCAAGACCGATGAGGAAGCCAAGGCTCTCCTCACCGAGTTCAAGTTCCCGTTCGTGAACTGAGCGGGAAGGGATAGAGCACAATGGCTAAGAAGAGCGCCGTGAACCGCAACGAGATGGTGAAAGCCCTCGTCGCGAAATACGCCGACAAGCGGGCCGCCCTGAAGGCGACCGCCAACGATGAATCCCTGCCGCTTGAGGAGCGCTTCGAAGCGCGCCTGAAGCTGGCTGAGCTGCCGCGCAACTCGGCCGCCAACCGGATTCGCAACCGCTGCGAGGTGACGGGCCGTCCGCGGGCCTATTACCGCAAGCTCAAGATGAGCCGTATCGCCCTGCGTGAACTCGGCAACCTGGGTCAGATCCCGGGTCTGACGAAGTCCAGCTGGTAAGGGGAGCGACAGACATGATGATCAACGATCCCCTGAGCGACATGATCGCCCGCATCCGGAACGCCGCCATGCGCAAGCGTTCCAAGGTGCTCACCCCGGCTTCCCGCCTGCGCCAGCGCGTCCTCGACGTGCTGCAGGACGAGGGCTACATCCGCGGCTATTCGCTGGTTCAGAACCCCGGTGAGTTCCCGCAGTTCGAGATCGAGCTGAAATACTTCGATGGCCAGCCGGTCATCGCCGAGATCGCTCGCGTGTCCAAGCCGGGCCGCCGCGTCTATTCGGCGATCAGCGACCTGAAGCCGATCAAGAACGGCCTCGGCATCTCGATCCTCTCCACGTCCAAGGGCGTCATGTCCGACACCGCGGCCCGCGAGGCCAAGGTGGGCGGCGAAGTCCTCTGCAGGGTCTACTGATATGTCCCGTATCGGCAAGAAAACCATCGCGATCCCGAAGGGCGTGACGCTCACGCTCGACGGCCAGACCGTCTCGGTGAAGGGGCCCAAGGGCGAACGCACCTGGACCGTCGCGGAAGAGATCGAGGTCAAGCAGGACGGCGACGAGCTGTCGCTGATCCCGCGCTCGGACACGCAGCGCGCTCGCGCCATGTGGGGTCTGTCGCGCACCTTGGTCGACAACATGGTCACCGGCGTCACCACCGGCTTCGAGAAGTCGCTGGACCTCGTCGGCGTCGGCTATCGCGCCGCCATGAAGGGCAACGCCCTGTCGCTGCAGCTCGGCTTCTCGCACGACGTCGACATCCAGCCGCCGGCCGGCGTCACCTTCGCGGTGCCCAAGCAGACCGAAATCAAGATCTCCGGCGCTGACAAGCAGGCCGTCGGTCAGATCGCCGCCGTCATCCGCAAGCTGCGTCCGCCGGAGCCCTACAAGGGCAAGGGCGTGCGCTATTCGGGCGAAAAGGTCCGGCGCAAGGAAGGCAAGAAGAAGTAAGCCATGGCCAGTACTCTCAAGCAAAACGCCAAGCGTCGCGCCGAGCGCACCCGCCGCCGCCTCAAGGCTGTGGCCAACGGCCGCCTGCGCCTGTCGGTCCATCGCTCGGACAAGAACATCTCGGCTCAGATCATCGACGACGCCCAGGGCGTCACGGTGGCCGCCGCCTCTTCGCTGGAAGGCGAGAAGGGCAAGAAGCTGAAAGGTTCGGACACCGCAGCGGCTGCGGCCATCGGCAAGCTGATCGCCGAACGCGCTCTCGAGAAGGGCGTCAAGGACGTCGTCTTCGACCGCGGCGGTTACATCTATCACGGACGGGTGAAGGCGCTGGCTGATGCCGCGCGTGAAGCCGGCCTGAACTTCTAAGGGACGCGACAGATGGCGCATCAACCCCAACGTGGCGGCGGCGGCAACGACCGCAACCGTCGTGACAACCGCAACGCTCCCGCCGTCGACGGTCCGGATTCGGACATCGTCGAGAAGCTGGTGCACATCAACCGCGTCGCCGCCACCGTCAAAGGCGGCCGCCGGTTCTCGTTCGCGGCCCTGATGGTCGTCGGCGACGGCAAGGGCCGCGTCGGCTTCGGTCACGGCAAGGCGCGTGAAGTGCCGGAAGCGATCCGCAAGGCGACCGAAGAAGCCAAGAAGACCATGATCAAGGTTCCGCTGCGCGAGAACCGCACCCTGCACCACGACGGCTCGGGCCGTTGGGGCGCCGGCAAGATCATGATGCGCGCCGCTCCTCCGGGAACCGGCGTCATCGCGGGCGGTCCGATGCGCGCCGTGCTCGAAACCCTCGGCGTCCAGGACGTCGTCGGCAAGTCGACCGGTTCGTCGAACCCCTACAACATGATCCGCGCCACCTTCGAAGCTCTGAAGGTCCAGTCGTCGCCCCGCATGGTGGCCTCGAAGCGCGGCAAGAAGGTCGCCGACCTGATGGGCCGCCGCAACGACGGCGCCTCGGCGCCTGAAGCCGTGGAGGGCTGATAGATGGCCAAGACCGAATCCAAAGCCACCGTCACCGTTCGCCAGACCGGTTCGCCGATCCGCCGCAAGTCGGACCAGCGCGCCACCCTGGCCGGCCTGGGCCTGAACCGCATGGGTCGTGAATCGACCCTCGAGGACACCCCCTCGGTCCGCGGCATGATCGCCAAGGTCGCCCACATGGTGGAAGTGGTCGAGAAGTAAGCCGTTTCGCCCTCTCCCGGATCGGGGGAGGGCGTTCCGCTTCTTGCGAATACCGGACGGGCCGCCTAGAAGCGGCCCTTCAATTTTTCCAGAGCCGAGTCCGGTTTCGACCGGGCGCTAGCACCCGAAAGGATCAGGCACATGAAACTGAACGAAATCCGCGACAACGAAGGCGCTCACAAGAAGCGCATGCGTGTCGGCCGTGGCCCGGGTTCGGGCAAGGGCAAGACTGCCGGTCGCGGCGTCAAGGGTCAGAAGTCGCGTTCGGGCGTCGCCATCGGCGGCTTCGAAGGCGGCCAGATGCCGCTGTACATGCGGATGCCCAAGCGCGGCTTCAACAATCCGAACGCGCTCAAGCTGGCCGAGGTCAATCTGTGGCGTCTGCAGGAAGCCATCGACGCCAAGAAGCTGGACGCCAAGAAGGAAATCAACGGCGAGGCGCTGGTCGCCGCCGGCGTGATCCGTCGCGTCAAGGACGGCGTCCGTCTGCTGGGCACCGGCGAGATCAAGGGCAAGCTGAACCTCGTCGTCTGGTCGGCCACCTCGGGCGCTCTGAAGGCCATCGAGGCCGCCGGCGGCACCGTTGAGCAGCAGCGGATCGAGGCCGAGGCCAAGGCCGCCGCGCGCGTCGAAAAGCGCAACGCCGCCAAGGGCAGGGCTCCGGCGCCCAAGGCGCCGCAGGGCGACGCCAACAAGGTCTCGGCCCGCGCCAAGCGGACCGCCGCCAAGAAATAAGCTTGAAGGGCGCCCTCGCCACGGGGGCGCCCTTCACCTATCTGGACGCAGGCGCCGGATTCCTGTCCGATGCGCCGCGTTCTGACCAGTCGGGGTGACGACATATGGCTTCGGCCGCCGAACAACTCGCAGCCAATATGAACATGGGTTCGTTCGCCAAGGCGACCGAGCTCCACAAGCGTCTGCTGTTCACCCTGGGGGCCCTCGTGGTCTACCGCATCGGCACCTATGTGCCGATCCCCGGGCTGAACTCCGAGGCCTTCCTCCAGTTCTTCCAGAACCCTGACGGTCAGCGCGGCATCCTGGACATGTTCAACATGTTCTCGGGCGGCGCCGTCGAGCGCATGGCGGTCTTCGCCCTCAACGTGATGCCCTATATCTCGGCGTCGATCATCGTCCAGCTGATGGGCGCGGTGTATCCGCCGTGGGAGAAGCTGAAGAAGGAAGGCGGCGAGAGCGGCCGCAAGCAGCTGAACCAGTACACCCGCTATCTGACGGTCGTGCTGGCCCTGTTCCAGTCGGCCGGCATCGCGCTGGGCCTGAACGCCACCCAGGGGTTGGTTGATCAGCCTGGCCTGTTCTTCATCGTCTCCACGGTCACGACCCTGACCGGCGGCACCATGTTCCTGATGTGGCTGGGCGAGCAAGTGACGGCGCGGGGTATCGGCAACGGCATCTCGCTCATCATCATGGCCGGCATCGTCGCCGTGCTTCCCGGCGCCATCGCGCGGATGTTCGGCATGGCCCAGCAGGGCGTGATGTCGCCCTTCGTTCTGCTGATGATCACCGGCCTGGCCATCGGCGTGGTGGTGTTCATCGTCTTCATGGAACGGGCCCAGCGCCGGCTGCTGATCCAGTATCCGAAGCGCCAGGAAGGCAACCGCATGGCCGGGGGCGAACGCTCGTTCCTGCCGCTGAAGCTCAACACCGCCGGCGTCATCCCCGCGATCTTCGCCTCCTCGCTGCTGATGCTGCCGACCACGGTGGCGACCATGACCGCGTCGGCCAACCTGCCGACCTGGCTCGACTGGCTGCCGCTCTTCACCGCCCAGATGCAGCACGGCCAGCCGATCTTCATGGTCTTCTACGGCGCGCTGATCATCTTCTTCTGCTTCTTCTACACCTCGATCACGTTCAATCCGGAAGACACGGCCGAGAACCTGCGCAAGTACGGCGGCTTCCTGCCAGGCATCCGGCCGGGCAAGCGCACGGCCGAGTATCTGGACTATGTCCTGACCCGCCTGACCACAATCGGGGCCATCTACATCACCGCCGTCTGTCTGCTGCCCGAGTTTGTCGGGGCCCAGATCGGCGGGGGGCTGCTGTTCGGCGGCACCTCGATCCTGATCGTCGTCTCGGTGACCATGGACACGGTCGCCCAGATCCAGTCCCAGCTGCTCGCCCACCAGTACGAAGGCCTGATCAAGAAGGCCAAGCTGCGTGGACGGGGCGGTCGCGGCAAGGGCGTCACCGCGCCCGCGAGACGCTGAAGCCGGGCCGGGGAGGGGCGGCGATGAACCTGATCCTGTTCGGACCGCCGGCCGCGGGCAAGGGCACGCAGGCCAAGCGTCTCGTCGAGACGCGGGGCATGGTCCAGCTGTCAACCGGCGATATGCTCCGCGCCGCCATCGCCTCGGGCTCTGACCTCGGCCGGGAGTGCCAGGCGATCATGTCGCGCGGCGACCTCGTCTCCGACGCCATCGTCATCGCTCTGATCGAGGAGCGGCTGCCGGAGGCCGAGGCGGCAGGCGGCGCCATCTTCGATGGCTTCCCGCGCACTGTGGCCCAGGCCGAGGCCCTCGACGCCATGCTGGCCCGCAAGGGCGCCCGCATCGATCACGTCATCCGCCTCAAGGTCGACGACGAGGCCCTGCTGGAGCGCGTGGCCCGCCGCTACGCCGAGCAGGGTCGCCCGGACGACAATCCCGAGAGCTTCAAGGTCCGCCTGGTGGCCTACAACCGCAACACCGCGCCGCTGCTGCCCTACTACGCCGACAAGGGCTTGCTGACCGAAATCGACGGCATGGGATCTGTTGACGCCGTCGCCTCCGCGATCGACGCCGCATTGGATAAGTGAACCGGAGCTGAGCGCTTTCGGCTCCGGCGCGTTCATGCCGGATGTGGCATCTTCCGCCGGTGAAAATCCGCTCGTTCCTGACCCGGGACCGGCAGCGCAAGGCGGGCGTCTTCGTCGTGGTGCTGGCGGTGCATGCCGGCCTGTTCGCGGTTATGGCGCGGACCACGGCCTCGCCGCCGATGGCCCTGCCGCCGGTGTTCGAGGTCGAGCTGTTCCGGCCGCCGCCGCCGCCACCGCCGCCTCCGCCGCCCGAGGAGGCGTCTGTCGACCCCGGCGGCGGCGCGCCCGCCGCCCCCTCCCGCATCCACGTCCCGCCGCCGCCGCGCGATCCGACGCCGCCCGAGGTCCCGGCCCCCCGCCAGCAGGCGCCCGAGCCTGAGCTGGTGATCGGGGTCGCGCCGACCTCGTCGGAGACGCCCGGCATGGGCCAGGGCGGGCAGGGGACAGGGCGCGGCACGGGCGTCGGCGCGGGCGACGGCCCCGGCCGCGGCGTCCGCACGGGGCCGCGCAATCTGCGCGAACCCCGGCCGCTGGCCCTGCGGCGCTACCATCCGCAGGAGGCGCTGAGGCAGGGGGTGTCCGGCACGGCCGTGGTGAGCTGCCGGATTCGCGAGGACACGGTGCTGGATCAGTGCCGCGTGGTGAGCGAGACTCCGGCAGGGCAGGGCTTTGGCGCGGCCGGCATCGCCGCGGCGGTCGCCGAATACCGTTTTCGCCCGGGCATGATCGACGGACGCCCCGATTACGATCTGCGGGCGGTGATCACGGTCCGCTTCGGGCGCAACGCTCCCTGACGGGCGTCGGCAGGCGTTGACGGCGCGTGAATCCCCTGTATAAGGCGCGCTTCCGCGAAGGGCGTCGGCGCTCCTGGTCTGTTGACCGGAGCGTTTGTTGCGTCCGCACACGCGTATCTGGAGAGCTTCGTGGCCCGTATCGCTGGCGTCAACATCCCGACCAACAAGCGCGTCGAAATCGCGCTTCAGTACATCCATGGCATCGGCGCTCACGCGGCGAAGGACATCACGGCCAAGGTCGGGATCGAGCCCTCGCGCCGGGTGAACCAGCTGACCGACGCCGAGGTGCTGCAGATTCGCGAGACGATCGACCGCGATCACACCGTGGAAGGCGACCTGCGCCGCGAAACCTCGATGAACATCAAGCGTCTGATGGACCTGGCCTGCTACCGCGGCCTGCGTCACCGCAAGGGCCTGCCGGTCCGCGGCCAGCGCACGCACACCAACGCCCGCACCCGCAAGGGTCCCGCCAAGCCGATCGCCGGCAAGAAGAAGTAAGACAGACACATGGCCAAGGAACCGGGTCGCGTAAAGAAGCGCGAGCGCAAGAACATCACCTCGGGCGTCGCCCACGTGAATGCGTCCTTCAACAACACCATGGTGACCATCACCGACGCGCAGGGGAACGCCATCTCCTGGTCGTCGGCCGGGCACATGGGCTTCAAGGGTTCGCGCAAGTCGACCCCGTACGCCGCCCAGATGGCCGCCGAGGACGCCGCCAAGAAGGCCGGCGAGCACGGCGTGAAGACGCTGGAAGTCAATGTTTCGGGTCCCGGCTCCGGCCGCGAGTCGGCCCTGCGCGCGCTGCAGGCCGCCGGCATGACCATCACCACCATCCGCGACGTCACGCCGATGCCGCACAACGGTTGCCGTCCGCCCAAGCGCCGCCGCGTCTAAGCAGACATCGACCGACTATTCTCCGCCGGTCCTGCCGCCCCTGACGAGGAGCGAGGGACCGGCGAACTCCGTTTTCGAGGGACATCCATGATCGAACGTAACTGGCAAGAGCTGATCCGTCCCGAGAAGCCGCAGATCGAGGCCGGCTCCGACCCCCAGCGCAAGGCGCGCCTGGTCGCCGAGCCCCTCGAACGCGGTTTCGGCGTGACGCTCGGCAACGCCCTGCGCCGCGTTCTCCTGTCGTCGCTGCAAGGCGCGGCGGTGACGGCCATCCAGATCGACGGCGTCGTCCACGAATTCTCGTCGCTGGAAGGCGTGCGGGAAGACGTTGTCGACATCGTGCTGAACATCAAGCAGCTGGCGCTGCGCATGCACGCCGAGGGCCCCAAGCGCATGACCCTGCGCGCCACCGGCCCCGGCCCGGTGACCGCCGGCCAGATCGACGTCCCGTCGGACATCGAGGTGCTGAACCCCGATCACGTGATCTGCACGCTGGACGACGGCGCCTCGGTGCGCATGGAACTGACCGTCCAGAACGGCAAGGGCTATGTCGCCTCGGAGTTCAACCGTCCGGAAGACGCCCCGATCGGCCTGATCGCCGTCGACGCCCTCTATTCGCCGGTCAAGCGCGTCGCCTATCGCGTCGAGCCGACCCGTCAGGGCCAGTCGCTCGACTACGACAAGCTGGTGCTGGAAGTCGAAACCAACGGCGCCGTCTCGCCGGTTGACGCGGTGGCCTACGCCTCGCGCATCCTGCAGGACCAGCTCCAGATCTTCATCACCTTCGACGAGCCCAAGAAGGCGGTCGAACAGGCGGACGGCAAGCCCGACCTGCCGTTCAACCCGGCCCTGCTCAAGAAGGTCGACGAGCTGGAACTGTCGGTCCGCTCGGCCAACTGCCTGAAGAACGATAACATCGTCTACATCGGCGACCTGATCCAGAAGACCGAGGGCGAGATGCTTCGCACCCCGAACTTCGGCCGCAAGTCGCTGAACGAGATCAAGGAAGTGCTGGCGACCATGGGGCTCAGCCTCGGCATGGACGTGCCCAACTGGCCGCCGGAAAACATCGAAGACCTGGCCAAGAAGTTCGACGACCAGATCTAGTTTCAACCCTCCGCCCTTGGCCCCCCGGGCCGCGGAGCGGTTAGAATGAGAGAACCCCAGGTCCGCTTCTGTGGAAACCAGGGTGAGTAGGAGAGACCCCGATGCGCCACGGCGCCGCCTATCGCAAGCTCGGCCGCACGGCCAGCCACCGGACCGCGATGTTCGCCAACATGGCCGCGTCGCTGATCAAGCACGAGCAGATCACCACGACCCTGCCGAAGGCGAAGGAACTGCGTCCCTTCGTCGAGAAGCTGGTCACGCTCGCCAAGAAAGGCGACCTGCACGCGCGTCGTCAGGCCATCAGCCACGTCCGGGACGTGCCGCAGGTGGGCAAGCTGTTCGAAACGATCGGCCCGCGCTACGCCGACCGCAACGGCGGCTACATCCGCATCATGAAGGCCGGCTACCGCCACGGCGACAACGCCGCCATGGCCGTGATCGAGTTCGTCGACCGCGACGTCGACGCCAAGGGCCAGGACTCGGGTCCGGTCTATGAGATCGAGGGCGACGACGAGGCGTAAGCGTCTCCCGTTGGGGCTTCGAAGGGGCGGCCGGAGCGATCCGGCCGCCCTTTTTCTTTGGGTGGGGGCGAGGCAGAAGGTCGCCCATGAACGAAGTCCAGATCGTCCCCTTCCGTCCCGACCACGCCGCCGGCTGGGCCGCACTGAACGAGGCCTGGCTGGCCGAGGGCGGCTTCGCGGTCGAGGCCAGGGACCGCACGGTCATCGACGATCCGCGCGGGGCCATCCTCGATCGCGACGGCCGCATCTTCATGGCTGAACGGGACGGGGAGGCGATCGGCTGCTGCGCACTGATGGCGATGGACGATGGCGGCTATGAGGTGGCCAAGATGACGGTGTCGCCGGCCGCGCGCGGCCTCGGCCTCGGCCGCCGCCTGCTGGAGGCCTGCGAGGTTGCTGCCCGCGCTGCTGGCGCGCCGCGCCTCTATCTGGAGACCAGCAGCACCCTGAAGCCGGCGGGCGCCCTTTACCGAAGCTTCGGCTTCGTCGACCTCCCGCCTCGGCCGAGCCCCTACGTCCGGGCTGACGTCTGGATGGAAAAGCGGCTCCGCTGACCGGGCGCTCCTATTCCTTTGACAGGTCCTGCTTCTCGAACCACGCCAGCGCCCCCGCCAGCGGAAGCACCGTCCACAGACCGAGGCTGATCCAGGCCTTCAACAGCAGGCCGTCGGGCAGGGCCGCCGCGCGCTCGCCGCCGGCGATGGCCGCGCTGATGGCGTCGACCGCCGCGCCCGGATTGATCAGCATGGCCAGCCACGCGTCGGGCATGATCCCCATCGGCCCCAGCATCTGCGGCGAGAAGAATTGCGCCACGCCGATGACCAGCGGGACGAACAGCGCCGCTAGCAGGGACCGGGTCACGGTGGCGGCCAGCATGCCCATCATGGTGAACTGCAGGATGCGCAGCCACGACAGGCCGAACTGCCCGGCGAACTGGCCGAAGGCTTCACCGGTCGCGTTGAACACCACCGCCCGGTCGAAAATGGCGGCGCGGATGAAATTCTCGATCACGGCGGCGAGCAGCATGAACAGCATCGCCGCCAACGCGATCCCGGCCACCGTCGCCAGCTTGCCTAGCATGAGGTTGAGGCGGCTGTTCCGCGCGCTGATCAGCCGCCAGGTCTCCCAGCGGTAGTCGCCGGCATAGAGGGTCGCGGCCCCGATCAGCACGAACAGCAGCACGATCGGATTGGCGACATTCCCCGCCGCCTGAACCAGCGACTGGGCGAGGTCCAGTTGACCGCCCGAGGCCATCATTTCGCGCAGGCCCAGTGGGGCCTCCGCATCGGCCAGCAGCTTGGCCTCGTTGGCCTTCAGCACGAACTGGGTGATCGTCCCGATGGCGATGGTGATGATCGGAACGAACAGCACGCTCCAGAACAGCGCGGTGCGGTTCTTCGACAGACGGAAGCTTTCCGCGCGGATGGCGTCAACGAGCATGGATCGTCTCCGGCGTCTGGACGGAGCCCGTCTCGGTGAAGAAGATGGCCTCGAGGTCGGTGCCGACCCAGCGCGCCTCGTGGATGTCGACGCCGGCCTCGGCCAGGGCGCGGATCAGGGCGGGCCCCTCCTCGCGCCTGATGTCGGCCAGCACGGCGTCGCCCTCGGCGGCGCCCTTGGCCCCCAGCACCTCGAGGACCTTCGCCTGCGGACTGACCGCCAGCCGCAGCCGCTCGCCCACCGCCGTCAGCTCGCCGACCGCGCCTTCGCGCACCAGCTTGCCCTTGTTGAGGATGGCGACGCGGTCGCAGACGCGCTGGACCTCGAGCAACTGGTGGCTGGCCAGCACCACGGTCACGCCGTCGTCGTCGGCGAGGCTGCGGATCAGGGCTCGCATCTCCTGGATCCCGGGCGGATCCATGCCGCTCGTCGGCTCGTCGAGGATGACCAGGTCGGGGCGGCTCATCAGGGCGGCGGCCACACCCAGCCGCTGCATCATGCCGACCGAGAAGCCCCGCACCCGGCGGTCCGCCGCCTCGGTCAGGCCGACGCGCTGCAGCCAGTGGGGAATATCCGTCTCGCCGCCGATGCCATGCTCCAGCGCCAGCCAGCGCAGCACCTGCCGCGCGGTCATATAGGGCGGGAAACGGGGGGTCTCGATCATCGAGCCCATGCGGCGCATGTGGCCGACCTCGCTGACGGCGCCGCCCATGACGGTAGCCGATCCCTCGGTCGAGCGAATCAGCCCCAGCAGGATGCGGAACAGGGTCGACTTGCCCGCCCCGTTGGGGCCCAGCACGCCATAGACCCCGCCGCGCGGGATCGCCAGGTCCAGCCCGTCGAGGGCGCGGACGGTTCCGTAGGTCTTGGTCAGCCCCGAAACCTGGATCACGGGCGTTTCGATAACAGCGGTCATGGGTGCAGCTAGAACGTGCGCCGCGGCCCAACGCAAGTCGCGTCGGCATTAAGCTTTCGCAACGAACGCCCGGCGGTGCGTGCGGCCGCGGAACGTGGGCAAATCGTAATCGTTTGGCTTGCCTGCGCCTTGATCGCGTCGAAATGACCGGGCGAACTCGGCGTATAAAGCGTTCATGACCCCCCGGATGACGATGAAGACCAGCACCCTCGCGATCACCCTGGCCCTGTCCCTCGCCGCTTGCGGCCAGCCCGACGACAGCCGCGCCCAGGACGGCGTCTTCGCCGAAAACCGGATCCTGCCGGGCGACGCGTCGTCGATGAAGGCCAGTTTCGCCCCCGTGGTGCGCCAGGCGGCGCCGGCGGTGGTCAATATCGCCGCCCGCGGCGTGCAGCAGGTCCGGGACCCCTTCTGGGGCATCCCCGGCCAGCGCCAGACCGGCTCGGTCGGCTCGGGCGTCATCGTGCGCCCTGACGGCGTCGTGGTCACCAACAACCACGTCATCGAGGGCATGCAGGAGATCCGCGTCACCCTGAATGACCGGCGCGAATTCTCGGCCCGGGTCGTGCTCGCCGACGCCCGCTCCGACATCGCCGTGCTTCAGCTCGAAGGCGTCAACGACCGCCTGCCGACCTTGCCCATCGACGATCGCGAGGAACAGCAGGTCGGCGATCTGGTGCTGGCCATCGGCAATCCGTTCGGGGTCGGCCAGACGGTGACCAACGGCATCATCTCGGCCCTGAACCGGACCGAGACCGGCATCAGCGACAGCGGCTCCTTCATCCAGACCGACGCCGCCATAAACCCGGGCAACTCCGGCGGGGCCCTGGTCGACATGGACGGCGACCTGATCGGCATCAACACCGCCATCTTCTCGCGCTCGGGGTCGTCGTCCGGCGTCGGTTTCGCCGTACCCGCCACCCTGGTGAAGCGGGTGGTCGATTCCGCCGTCGGCGGCGCCACCGCCGTGGTCCGTCCGTGGCTGGGCGTGAAGGGCGAGACGGTCAGCGCCGAGATCGCCCGCAGCCTCGGCCTCGAGCGTCCGCAGGGGCTGGTGGTCACCGAGGTCTGGCCGAACGGCCCGGGCGCCCGCGCCGGCCTGCGCGAGGGCGACGTCATCACCGCCATCGACGGGGCCGAGATCAATGATCAGGGCGGGCTCAACTTCCGCGTCGGCACGCGCGCGCCGAACGACACGGTCGAGGTCGCTGTCCTGCGCGACGGCCGGGCCCGAACGCTGAGCGCCCGGGTGCAGCGGCTGCCGGGCGACGCCGACGTCGACCGGGCCACCCTGATCCGGGAAGGCGGCCTGTCCGGCGCCCAGGTCCTGACCCTCAATCCGGCGCTCGCGGACGGCCTCGGCGGCGATCCCTTTGCTACCGGCGTGATCGTCAGCCGCGTTGACAGCCGGGGCTACGCCCGCCGCGGCGTGGGCGTGCAGGCCGGCGACGTCATCCTGGCCGTGAATGGTCGCGCTGTGACCTCCGCCGAGCAACTGGCCAATCTGCCGCGCGGCGCCCAGCTCACGGTCGAACGGCGCGGCCAGCGGGGAATCCTTTTGGTCCGCTAGCCTTTCACCGGCGCTCCTATCGACCAGCAGTGGCCGAACGGGTCCTTCAACTGTCCGTAGCGGTCACCCCAGAACTGGTCGGCCAGCGGGAACACGGGCACGCCGCCCGCGAGGATGGCCCGGTTCCACCATTCGTCGGCGTCGTCCACCTGCAGGTGGATGGTCACCCCGCTGGGCGTGATGTCCTGCTCGCCGTTGTATTCGGGGAACTCGTCGTGCAGCAGGACGTCGCCGCCGTTGATCCGCAGCCAGGCGTGCATCAGCCGTTCGCCGTCCTCGGCCAGCATCCGGCGGACCTCCACGGCCCCGAAGGCCCGGGTGTAGAAATCGATCGCCGCCTGACCGCCGCGCGACGGAATGGTCAGGTGCGGCGCGACGCCCGTGGTCGGTCCCTGGGCGTTGTGGTCTTCGGTCATGGCGTGGTCTCCGATTGGACGCGCCACAGTAACGCGTGATTTGCGCGCCTGTACCGCCTATCTCTGAGCGTCCATGACCGATCTGTTCGAAGCCTCCGGCATCCATCCCCCCGACGCGCCGCTGGCCGACCGCCTGCGCCCCCGCACCCTCGACGAGGTGGTGGGCCAGGATCACCTGCTGGGCGAGGCCGGGCCGATCCGGCGCATGGTCGAGGCCGGACGGCTCGGCTCGATGATCCTGTGGGGACCGCCCGGCACCGGCAAGACCACCATCGCCCGCCTGCTGGCCCAGGCCTCCGGCTATCAGTTTCAGCAGATCAGCGCCGTCTTCTCCGGCGTCGCCGACCTGAAGAAAGCCTTCGAGGCCGCCCGCATGCGCTGCGCCGCCGGCCAGAGCACCTTGCTTTTCGTCGACGAGATCCATCGCTTCAATCGCGCCCAGCAGGACGGCTTTCTGCCGTTCGTGGAAGAGGGGATCGTCACCCTCGTCGGCGCCACCACAGAGAACCCGTCGTTCGAGCTGAACGGCGCCCTGCTGTCGCGCAGCCAGGTGTTCGTGCTCAAACGGCTCGATGACGAAGCTCTGAATCAACTATTGATTCGGGCCGAGGCGCAGGAGGAAAAACCCCTTCCGCTTACCCCCGAGGCGCGTCAGGCCCTGCTCGCCCTGGCCGACGGCGACGGCCGCTATCTGCTCACCCTGTCCGAGGTGCTGTTCGGTCTGGAGCCGGCCGAGCCGCTCGACGTCCAGGCCCTCGCCGGCATCCTGCAGAAGCGCGCGCCCGCTTACGACAAGAGTCGAGAAGAGCACTATAACCTCATATCTGCGCTACATAAATCGGTTCGCGGCTCGGACCCCGACGCCGCCCTCTACTGGCTGGCGAGGATGCTGAACGGCGGCGAGGATCCGCTCTATCTGGCGCGTCGCATCGTGCGAATGGCGGTCGAGGACATCGGCGAGGCCGACCCGCTCTCCCTCCTCGTCGCCAACGCCGCCAAGGATGCGTACGACTTCCTCGGCAGCCCCGAGGGCGAACTGGCCTTGGCCCAGGCCGTGGTCCACCTCGCCACCGCGCCCAAGTCGGTCGGCGTCTACGAGGCCTTCAAGGCGGCGAAGCGGGCGGCGGCCGAGACCGGCTCCCTGATGCCCCCCGCCCACATCCGCAACCCCCCGACGAAGCTGATGAAGTCACTCGGCTACGGCAAGGGCTACCAATACGACCCCGACACCCCCGAGGGCTTCTCCGGTGCGAACTTCTTCCCCGACGGTATGGACCGTCGCACCTTTTACGCGCCGAGGGGCGAAGGGCATGAGGCCAAGGTCAGGGAGCGACTCGAGCGCTGGGCGGCGCTGCGGGCGAAGATGCAGGCGGACGACGGGTCGTCAGCGGAACCGTTGCCGTAACCCTGTTTTCAGCCCATTCTCCCGTCCTCGGATTATCCTTGGGAGGGGACGATGACCGATACCATGAAGATGACTACCTCGACGCCCTGGCACCTCTGGGTGGTCGGTGTGGTTTCGCTGGTGTGGAACGGCTATGGCGGCTTCGATTTCATCATGACCACGACGCAGGGCGCGGCCTATATGCAGGCGTCCGGCTTCGACCAGCCCATGATCGACTACTATATGGGCCTGCCCACCTGGATGTACGCCCCATGGATCCTGGGCGTCTGGGGCGCCGTAGCAGGTTCCATCCTGTTGCTGATGCGCAGCCGGTTCGCCGTCTGGGCCTTCGGTCTGTCGCTGATCGGGGCGGTCGTCAGCCTCGTCTACGGCCAGTTCATCAACCCGCCCCCGGCGCTGCCGGCGGAACTGGCGGTGATGAGCTTCATGCCCTGGGTCATCGTGGTCATCGCCGCCTTCCTCGCCTGGTACGCCTGGACCATGTCGAAGAAGGGCGTGCTGCGTTGACCGCCTCGGGTCTCGGCGGCGCCCGGACGCCCTGGCACCTGTGGGTCGTCGGCGTGGTGGCCGTCCTGTGGAACGCCTTCGGCTGTTTCGACTACACCATGACCCAGCTGCAGGGCGAAGCCTAGTTGGTCCAGTTCGGCATGACCGAGGCGCAGATCGCCTATTTCCACGCCACGCCCGCCTGGGCGCACGCGGCCTGGGCCATCGGCGTCTGGGGCGGTCTGCTGGGCGGCATCTTGCTGCTGCTGCGCCGCAACTGGGCCCTTCCGGTGTTCGTGATCTCCTTCCTCGGCTGGGTGGCGGGCGTGATCTACGCCTTCGTCCTGTCCGATGGCGGCGAGCTCCTGGGAGACATGTGGCCGATGCAGGTCGTCATCGGGGCCGCCTGCGTCTTCTTCATCTGGTACGCCTGGACGATGTCGAAGAAGGGCGTGCTGCGCTGAGGGCTGACGGGGGAGGGCGGTTGGCGTAAGCACGCGCCGTGGCCGACCGCTCCCCCGTATCCCTGTCCGAAGACGAGACCGCCGCCGTCCGCGCGTGGGTGCTGCACGAGGACGCGCACATCCTCGTCCTGAACAAGCCCGCCGGTCTGTCCAGCCAGGGCGGGCGGATCAGGGCGCACACGCTCGACGATCTGCTGTGGGCCTTCATGCGCTCGAACGGCAAGCGGCCCGAACTGGTCCACCGGCTCGATCGCGACACCTCCGGCGCCATCCTGGCCGCCAAGACCAAGCCCGCCGCCAGCTTCCTCGGCAAGGCGTTGCAGATGCGGCGCTTCCAAAAGACCTATCTGGCCCTCATCTCCGCCGCGCCCGAACCGCGCGTGGGCCGGATCGACGCCCCGCTGGTCCGTCAGGAGATCGGCCGCGAGAGCTATATGCGCGTCTGCGCCTTCGACGCCCCCGGCGCCCAGGGCTCCCAAAGCCGCTATCGCACCCTGTCGGCCTCGGAGGACGGGGCGCTGGTCGAGCTCGAGCCCCTGACCGGGCGGATGCACCAGTTGCGGGTGCACATGGCCCACATCGGCCGCCCCCTGGTCGGCGACCCCCGCTACGGCGGCGCCCTGACCTTCGCCGGCCGCGCCGCGCCCCGACTGATGCTGCACGCGGCGAAACTGGCCTTTCCTCACCCCGAAGGCGGCGATCTGACCATCGAGGCCCCGCTCCCCGCCGATTTCGAGGCCTTGAGGCAAGCGGCGGAACTCCCGGAACATTCCTGACGGCCCGACGCTATTTCATGGGAAAGCCCGGAGCTCCGCCATGAAACGCCTGTCCCTGACCCTGCCCATCATCGCCGCCGCCGGCCTGGCTCTTTCGGCCTGCGCCAGCCTCGCCCCCTACGGTCCGCAGATGGGTCCCGGCGGGCAGGGCTACGCCGAGCAGCGCATCGAGTCGAACCGCTACCGCGTCACCTACTACGGCGTCGGCGCCCCCGGCCCGGTCGCCGACTTCGCCCTCCTGCGCGCCGCCCAACTGACCACGGCCCAGGGTTACGACTGGTTCGAGGTGACGCAGCGCTGGACCGACGGCCGTCTCGACAGCGCCGGCGGGCTTCGACCCAGCGTCAACCTGGGCTACGGGTCCGGCAGCTATGGCGGACGCTACGGCTCCTACCGCACCTCCGGCGTCGGCGTCGGTCTCGGCCTGAACTTCAGCGGCCCGTCCCCGACCTCGACCTCGCTTGAGGTGGTGATGGGCAATGGCGACCGCCCTGACCGCCCGACGGCCTATGACGCGCGTGGCGTGCAGGAGAGCATGGGGTGGAGGGCTCAGTAGGGCTTAGGTCTTAGGTCTTAGGGTTTGGGGGTCAGGAATTTGATGATCAAGGCGATCCCGCCCAACCCGGCCCGTTTCCCAAGCCCTGAGCCCTAAGTCCTCGCCGCCGACGGCGGCGCTATCTCCCCCCTCGCGTCAGCGCCCGGTATTCGACCAGCCGCTCCTTGTCGCGCCGCACCTGGTCGGCGACGGCGTTGTCGACGTCCAGCGAGGCGTAGCGGACCCAGTTCTCGATGCCGAGCTTGTCCTGCACCGCCGAGGTCGGCGTCTGCCACAGGAAATAGGACGCCAGGCCGACGATCGCCGACAGCACCACAGCCAGTCCCTGCAGGCTCCGCAGGGCCACCTCATGGCCTTCCAGGCCCGGCTGCAGGGCGAAGATCGCCACCCCGACCACGAACACCAGCGGCGTCAGGATGCGCGACAGCCAGCGCATCCAGTAGCGCTCGCGGCGCACTCGCCACAGCTCCATCTGGACGTATTTCTCAAGGTACTCCATGCGCGCGCCCAGCCACATGGTCAGGCGCGTCAGATACAGGGCGCGCTGCCCCCACGCCTTGCCGTCCTGCTGGTAGCGGGTCTCGGCCTGGTCGGCCATGGCGCGGCCGCTGGTGAACAGGTTCTGCAGTTCGCGCGACCGCTGCACGATCTCGCGCGACAGCTGGTAGGAATCGTTCTCCAGCCGGAAGCGGTACTGGATGAACAGGATCTGCTGGATGCCCCAGTAGAGACCCAGCACTACCAGCATGGCGCCGGCGGCCACGGCCGCGCCGGCCGCGTCCGTCCCGGTCCACTGGCTGAACCAGGTCGGTCCGAGCAGGGCCAGAGCCGCGAACGCCGCCATGGCCAGGGCCTGATTGACCCGCTTTATGATGACGTGGATGCGCAGCGCGTCGAACACCCCCCGGCCATAGGTGTAGATGTTGGACCGCAGGTCCGAGTCGACCGGGAACCGCTCCTCGATCTGACGTGCGTACAGGACGTGGAATCGGTCCGGCTTGCCCTCCGATTCCCAGAACGGAAAGATGTCCAGGGGCTGGTTGAAATACTCGTCGATATGGGCCGAGACCCGCTCGGTCGCGGCCGGATCTTCCGAGAAATACTCGCTGTCCTGGATCGGGTGCAGAATGCCGTCCGCATTGCGCATCGGGCCGCTATGTCGCGTCGGGGTGGCCGAGGGCACGGCCCGGTCCTCGACGTCGGCGGCCCCGCGCGGCGGCGGGTTGGGCGCGGGGTCGTAGCTGGTCTGCGCCCGGGCGTCATGGCCTTGGCCGCCATGGCCGCCGTCATGTGGCGCGCCGTGCGTGGGGGGGACATGGCTGTGATCGTCGTGCGACATGACGCGGGGTCGGTCCTTTTGATCGGTCAGCCAGCCTAGCAGATCGTTCCGCCGGTCCGACGCCGTTCTCTCACGACGCGAAGCGCCGCCGTTCTCACGGATATCGCCGTTAACCACGCCGCCCGGCAAGTGAAGTTTCGGTCAGAAGCAGCAGGCGACGGGCTCCTTCGCTTTGCGGCCCGGTGCAGTATAAGCCGCCCATGATGACCCGACTTCTCCTCATCGCGGCAGGGGGCGCGCTCGGCGCGGTCGCCCGCTACGGCGTCGGAGCCTGGGCTCTGCGCCTGTTCCCGACCGCCCAGTGGCCGTGGGCCACCCTGGGCGTGAACGTCCTCGGCGGCCTGCTGATGGGGCTGCTGGCCGGCTGGCTGGCGTTCCGCGGCGGGCTGCACGGCGAGTCGATCCGCCTGTTCGCCGCCGTCGGTCTGCTGGGCGGCTTCACCACCTTCTCGGCCTTCTCGCTTGAGACAGCGCTGATGATCGAGCGCCGTCAATTGGCCATGGCCGGGGGCTATGTCGCCGCCTCGGTGGTGCTGTCGATCGCCGCCCTGTTCCTCGGCCTGATGGTCGCCCGCCGCGCCTTCGGAGCCGCCCTTTGACTGACGATCCCATCAAGGGAGGCGAGCCCGCCCCCAGGCGCGAGGTCCAGACCCTCTACGTTGCCGAGGCCGAGGACGGCATCCGGCTCGACCGTTGGTTCCGCCGGCGCTGGCCGCACCTGTCCAACATCCAGGTGCAGAAGATGGCCCGCAGCGGCCAGATCCGCGTCGACGGCGCCCGCATCAAGCCCGAGGGCCGCCTGACCGCCGGGGCCGCCGTGCGCGTGCCGCCGATCCCGGACGACACGTCGCGCCAGGCGGGTGACGCCCACACCCTGAGCCCGCAGGACATCAAATTCGCCAAATCGCTCGTGCTCTACGAGGACGACATGGTTATCGCCCTCAACAAGCCGCATGGGCTGGCGGTGCAGGGCGGAACCAAGACCAGCCGCCACGTCGACCGCCTGCTGTCGGCCTGGGGGGAGGGGATGGAGCGCCCGCGCCTCGTCCACCGCCTTGACCGCGACACCTCCGGCGTCCTGCTGCTCGGCAAGGGCCCCGAGGCGGCCAAGCGGCTGGCCGGCGCCTTCGCCCGCCGTCAGGCGAAGAAGACCTACTGGGCCATCGTCATCGGCAATCCCAAGCCCGCCGCCGGCCAGATCGACATGCCGCTGAAGAAGACCGGCATCAACGACTTCGAGATGATGCGCCCGGCCGAGCGCAAGGACCCGCGCGCCGAACCGGCCGAGACCGCCTTCGCCACCATCAGCCGCGCCGCCCACCGCGCCGCCTGGATGGCCCTGCGCCCCTTCACCGGCCGCACCCACCAGCTACGCGCCCACATGGCCGCCATCGGCCATCCGATCCTCGGCGACCCGAAATACGGCGACGACAAATCCCGCGAGCTGTCGGGCAATCTGAAGCTCCAGCTCCACGCCCGCCGCATCGAACTGGACCACCCGTCGGGCGGCAAGCTGATCGTCGAGGCCCCGCTCAGCCCCGAGATGAAGGCCGGCTTCGCCCATTTCGGTTTCGAGGAAGCCGAGGGCAACGAAAGCGATCCGTTCGAGGGCGTGAGGCGGCAGCGATGAGTGGACTGACCCGTCTCCTCCCCATCGCTCCGCGACAGGGAGGAGACGAATGAGACCCCTGGCGGTCTTCGACATCGACGGCACCCTCGTCGACAGTCGCGCCTCGATCCATCGCGCCGCCTGCGAGGCCGCGCGCGACATCGGCCTGCCCGAACCCGACTACGACCGCGTCCGCAAGACTGTCGGCCTCAAGCTGGAGCACGCCATGGCGGTGCTGGAGCCCGGGCTGGACGCGCCGACCCTCGCCCGGTTCATCGCCGGCTTCCGGGCCAGTTTCAATCGCATGTACGCCGAGGGGCACGAGGAACCGCTCTATCCGGGGGCCGTCGACACCCTGCGCCGCCTGCACCGCGACGGCTGGCGCCTCGCCATCGCCACCGGTCAGAACCGCCGCGGCGTCGCCCGCAACCTCGCCCGCGAGGGCTGGGCCGACCTGTTCCTGTCCTCCCACTGCGCCGAGGACGGCCCCGGCAAGCCCGACCCGGCCATGCTCCACGCCGCCATGGCCGCCTGCGACAGCGACCCGGCCCGCACCGTGATGATCGGCGACACCGCCCATGACATCGAGATGGCCATCAACGCCGGCGTCCTCCCGCTCGGCGTGGCCTGGGGCTTCCACACCGTCGAGGAGCAGCGCGCCGCGGGCGCGCGGCACGTGGCCGAAACCTTCCCGGAACTGACCGTGGTGCTGGAGGGATTCGCCGCCCTGACCCGCGCCGCCTGAGCCTCAGACCAGCAGCCAGATGCCCGCGACCAGGGCCAGCGACCCGGTGCCGATGGCGAGGGCGATCAGCTTGAGATTCATCTGCTTCATGTCGCGCGCCGCATGGGTGTTCAGCCGCCCGGCCACGACGCAGGCGCGACGTTCCGCCATCCAGATCAGAAACACGCCCAGCAGCACGAACAGGCTGGCGATGGCCTTGGGCGCCCAGGTCGGCTCCATGGTGTTGAACAGGGCCTTGAACCCCAGGCCGATGCCGATCGCCGCCATCGCCGTCCGCGCCCACCCGGCGAAGGTCCGCTCATTGGCCATGGCCGTGCGGTCCTCGGCCAAGTCGGTGCGGTCTTCGGCCAGTTCGGTTCGGTCCGGTGTCTCGTCGCTCATCCCGTACCAAGCGCGGCCGTAAACCATCCGTTCCGCGCGCCGGGGCTGTGAACCGCCGCCCCGCGCGCTATATGCGCCGCCATGAGCCACATACCGCCCCTTGATCCCAACGTCGCCGCCCGCAAGGGTTTCCGCGAGTCCGAGGAGCGGCTGAAACGCTTCTGGAAGGCCGTCGACGTGGCCGAAGGGCCGGGCGGATGGTCGGTCACCCTCGACGGCCGTACGCCCAAGACCCCCGCCCACGCCCCCCTGACCCTGCCCACCGAGGCCGCCGCCCGGCTCGTCGCCGAGGAATGGGCCGCCCAGGGCGAGTTCATCGATCCCGCCACCATGCCGGCCACCCGCCTGGCCTCGACCGCCATCGACCGCGTCTCCCAGGTGCGCGAGGCCGTGGCCGACGAGGTCGCCGCCTTCGCCGGGACCGATCTGGTCTGCTACCTGGCCGAACATCCGTCGTCGCTGGCGAAGGAGCAGGCGGCCTGCTGGACGCCGTGGCGCGACTGGGCGGCGCTGGAGCTGAACGTTGTGCTCGAACCGGTCGAGGGGATCATTCACCGTCAGCAGGACCCCGCCGCCGTCGCCCGCGCCCGCGAACTGGCCCTGCGCCTCGACGACTTCGCCCTGACCGGCCTGGCCATGGCCACGCCCCTGCTGGGCTCGGCGGTGCTGGCCTTCGCCTTGCAGCGCGGCGTGCTGTCCGGCGAGGCGGCGTTCGAGGCCTCCCGCCTCGACGAGGCCTTTCAGGAACGCCAGTGGGGCGTCGACGCCGAGGCCGCCGAACGCACCGCCGCCCGCCGCGCCGAGGCGATCCTGCTGGAACGGTGGTTCAGGGTCATCGCCACTTAACTTTCCAAGGCGGAAAATAAACGCTTGCCAATCTGGAAAATGGCGCTACCCTTTCCACATCGGAAAGTGAAAGTTCGCCATGACCCAAGACCCTGATCCCCATGAGGCGTTGGCCTCCATCCAAGCCGCCCGCGCCGGCAGCGCGCCGCCGGCCGACTATCCGGTCGGCTATGACCTGATCTACGGCGCCGTCTGCGCCCTGCTTCTGGCGGGACCGGGTTTGCCGCAGCCCTGGTCGATCATCGTCCTGCCGCTCGCCATGGCCGGCCTGGCCCTGATGATCACCGCCTGGCGCAAGAAATACGGCTGGTGGGTCAGCGGCTATTCGCCCAAGCGCGCCCGCTGGGTGGCCTTCGCCCTCGGCGCCGTCTTCGTCGGCCTCATCCTGCTGTCGCTCTACGGCCGGGGCGACGGTCCCGACTGGTTATTCCTCGTCTCGGGCGGGCTCGGCTTCGTCGCCGCCATCGCCGGCAGCCGCCTGTGGCTCCGGGTCTGGCGCAGGGAACTGGCGGAGGAGATCCGGTGAGCGCCGTCCCCGTCTTCGATCCCGTCATCCACGCCCCCGGCCGGCTGCAGATCTGCGCCATCCTGTCGGGGCTCGACGAGGCCGAGTTCGCCCTGATCCGCGACCGCATCGGCGTCTCGGACTCGGTCCTGTCGAAACACCTGAAACAGCTGGAGGAGGCGGGCTACGTCAAACTGACCAAGGCCCCCTTCGACGGCCGCCAGCGCACCTGGCTCAGCCTCACCGGCGCCGGCCGCAAGGCCTTCGCCGCCCACGTCGCCGAACTCCAGCGCCTCGCGGCCATGACCGCCCCCGAGCCGATGGGGCAGGGGTTCGCCGGGTAGAAGGGGCGGGGGCGCTTGCCTCCGCCCCCGGCCCTCCTTAAGCCTCGCGCTCAAGGAGACGCCGCATGCAAGACATTCTCGAACAGCTCGAAGCCCGCCGCGCCGGGGCCCGCCTCGGCGGCGGCGAAAAACGCATCGCCGCCCAGCACGCCAAGGGCAAGCTGACCGCCCGCGAGCGGATCGAGGTTCTGCTCGACGAGGGCTCGTTCGAGGAGACCGACATGTTCGTCGAGCACCGCTCGCACGACTTCGGCATGGAGAAACAGCGCATCCCCGGCGACGGCGTGGTAACCGGCCGGGGCACGATCGGCGGCCGGCTGGTCTATGTCTTCTCCAAGGATTTCACCGTCTTCGGCGGTTCGCTGTCGGGCGCCCACGCGGCCAAGATCGTCAAGATCCAGAAGATGGCCCTGACCAACGGCGCCCCGATCATCGGCATTTTCGACGCCGGCGGCGCCCGCATCCAGGAGGGCGTGGAATCCCTCGCCGGCTATGCTGACATCTTCCTGCAGAACACCCTGGCCTCGGGCGTCATCCCCCAGATCAGCGTCATCATGGGCCCCTGCGCCGGCGGCGACGTTTACAGCCCCGCCCTGACCGACTTCATCTTCATGGTGAAGGACACCTCCTACATGTACGTCACCGGCCCCGACGTGGTGAAGACGGTCACCAACGAGGTGGTCACCCACGAGGAGCTGGGCGGCGCCCGGGTCCACGCCGGCAAGTCGGGGGTCGCCGACGGCGCCTTCGAGAACGATCTGGAGGCCCTCAGCGAGGTCCGCCGCCTGATCGGCTTCCTGCCCCTGTCGAACCGGGAAAAGCCCCCGGTCCGCGACTCCTACGACGATCCCGAGCGCGACGAGGCCAGCCTCGACACCCTGGTCCCGGCCAATCCCAACCAGCCCTATGACATCAAGGAGCTGATCCTGAAGACGGTCGACGAGGCCGAGTTCTTCGAGATCGCCCCCGACTACGCCCGCAACATCGTCACCGGCTTCGGTCGCCTCGACGGCCAGACCGTCGGCGTCGTCGCCAATCAGCCCCAGGTGCTGGCCGGCGTCCTCGACATCGACTCCAGCCGCAAGGCCGCCCGCTTCGTGCGCTTCTGCGACGCCTTCGACATCCCGCTGGTGACCTTCGTCGACGTGCCCGGCTTCATGCCCGGCACGCGCCAGGAGTACGGCGGCCTGATCAAGCACGGCGCCAAGCTGCTGTTCGCCTACGCCGAGGCCACCGTGCCCAAACTGACCGTCATCACCCGCAAGGCCTATGGCGGCGCCTATGACGTGATGAGCTCCAAACACCTGCGCGGCGACGTCAACTACGCCTGGCCCAGCGCCGAGATCGCCGTCATGGGCGCCAAGGGCGCGGTCGAGATCATCTTCCGCAAGGAGGCCGGCGACCCCGAGGCCCTGGCGGCGCGGGAGGCCGAATACAAGGAACGCTTCGCCAATCCGTTCGTGGCGGCGGGGCTGGGCTACATCGACGACGTGATCATGCCGCACGGGACGCGGCGCCGGCTGATCAAGGCGCTACGGACGCTGAAGAACAAGGCTATGGACAACCCGTGGAAGAAGCATGACAACATTCCACTGTGACGGAGGGGCAGAGATTGACGGAAGATGCCGACAAGGAAATGTCGGAAGCGGAGTACGCTCGCGTTAATGCGTGGTACAAGCAACGTTCTCCGATCTCATGTCAGGTCTGCCATTCAACGTCTTGGATGGTGAATTCGACTTTCGTAACGTTCCCAACATTCCACAAGAACGCTACGGTACTAGGCACTACCGTTCCCTGTTTCCAACTATTCTGTAAGGAATGCGGAAACACATTAAATATCAGCGCTGTACAGAATGAAATATTGGACGCGGAGGGCGAGTAGTGGCCCACGTGGATCCAAATATCGTTGAAGGTATTCAGCGCTCAACCGGCTTGACGCACGAGACAGTCGCACGAAAAGTTCCATATTATTACTGCAACGAAGCAGAACTTGAAGCCTTGAAGGGTGTAGGTCTGATCTTTAATGCGTGCTTCGCTTTTGGTGTTGGTGGACTATTCTTCGGGTTGCCCCTCATTCTTGGCGGAGCAGTTCTTAGCGTTGGAGGTGAACTGCAACCCGAAGCGAGTCGGGTCATAGGTTGGGTGGCGTTTGTATTCTCAGTGGTTCTGTTTCTGATTGCCTTCGTGTCTCATCGGTCCGGAAGCCGCCTGATGAAGCAGTTGAAAGGCGCTAAGGCGTAAGCGCTCACCTGACCAACCTCCTCTTCCTCTGCGCCCGCAACCGCCTCCGCTCCCCCACGGCCGAGCGGGTGTTCGCCTCGCGCCCCGGCGTCGAGACCGCCTCCGCCGGCCTGGCGCTTGACCCCTTCCTTTTCGTCATCCCGGGGCGCGTAGCGACCCCGGGACCCAGCGGCGCGCGAGAGCGCGAACCTGTCGCCGACACCCTGCCTGAACAGATCGCCTTCGGCGCCGCTGGGTCCCGGCCTTCGCCGGGATGACGAAAGGGAAGGGGGCGGCCAGGCCGACCTGATCTTCGTCATGGAGCGCGCCCACCGCGCCAAACTCCAGCGCCGCTTCGGCAAACACCTGAAGGGCAAGCGCGTCATCTGCCTCGACATCCCGGACGACTACGCCTTCATGCAGCCCGAGCTGGTGGCCCTGCTGGAGAAGAAGGTCGCCCGTTTCCTTCTCCCCCTGAGGGAGAAGGTGCCCCCGGCAGGGGGCGGATGAGGGGTGAGACTCCGGGGCGAGAAGGGTTCAAGCCGGCTTCCTGTCCGTACATTCGAGTGGTCCCGCCAATCTTTCAGACCTCTGCCCACACCCCTCATCCGGCCCTCCGGGCCACCCGTCAGTCGGTCGCCGTGCGACCTCCTTCCACCCACAAGGGGAGAAGGAGCCGCACCACCCGCACCGGTTGGTAGACGGCTGACACCTTGTCCCGTCCCGCCTACGCTCCGGCCATGCTCAAGCCCACCGAGCGCACCCGGACCGCCGCCCGCCGCTCGCGCCGCGAGCCGACGATGGCCGAGGCCGCCGTCTGGGAGCTGCTGCGGGACCGGCGCCTCGGCGATCTGAAATTCCGCCGCCAGATGCCCGTAGGTTCATATGTGGCGGACTTCTGCTGCCCGGCGCTCAAGCTGATCATCGAGCTGGATGGCGGGGTTCACCGCCTGAGGATCGACGACGATGCGCGGCGCGACGCATGGCTGACCGCCGGGGCCGGCTTCACGGTCCTCCGGTTCGAGAACGAGGCGGTGTTGCGAAATCCGGCGGTGGTGCTGGACGCCGTGCGGGCGCATGCGGCGCGGATGCCCTAGCCACCCGTGTCTCACCCCTCATCCGGCCCTCCGGGCCACCTTCTCCCTCAAGGGGAGAAGGAGCGGTTCCCGCCCCCACCCCCAAGTTTTCCCGATCGCCGGTTGAAAAATCTGAACTTTCGGCTATATTGGGGACATCCTGAAATCCAGACGGCTTCCTGCCCGCGCCCTGCGCGGCGGCGGGTTTCGCCCTATTCGCCGCTGGCTTTCGCGACATCGACAACCCCCGAAGGAGACGTCTTGTACGCACAACGCAAAGCCCCGTTCACCCCCCGCACCCACGCCGGCCGCGGCGGTTATCGCCCGACCCCGATCCGCGCCCGCGTCGGTCTCGCCATGCGCCGCTCCATGAATTTCGGCGACATGCCGGACGCCGAGTCCGTGCTGCGCTCGCGCGGCCTGTCGCTGGCCCCGATGTCGGTCGGCGACGCCGGGCTGAACGTCGGCGGCACCAGCGTCCTGCCCACCGCCCAAGCCTCCGACATCGACAACGGCGCGCTCAAGGCCGTGGTCATTCCGGCCGGCTCGACCGATGCCGAGGCGACCGCCGCCATCGATGACGTCGTCACCCGCGCCCAGGCCAAGGGCGCCCCGGTGTTCGCCTTCGGCGACGGCGTGGTCGCCACCCTGCGCGCCCTCGACCGGCCGACCGAGCCGTTCGCCGACGCTCCGGCCGTGCTGGTCACCGCCGACGCGGTCGAGCCGCTCGCCGACAGCGACGCCCTCGCCGCCGCCGCCCTGCGCGTGCAGTAGCGACGACCCGATCCCGGGCGCGGACGGCCTGCGCCGCCGCGCCCGACCGGTTCAGGTCTCGAAGGCCGCGATGATCGGGCAGGGGCCCTTGCCGCCTGTCCCGCAGGCCGTGGCCAGCCGCCTCAGCGCCGCCCGCGCCGCCTCCAGTTCAGCGATCCGCGCATCCAGTTCGCCCAGCCGCGCCATGGCCAGGGCCCGCGCTCGCGCCCGGTCCTCGCCCGCGTCCAGCGCCAGCAGTTCGCCGATCTGCTCGAGGGTGAAACCCGCGCCCTGCGCCTGACGGATGAACCTCAGCCGCCGCACATCCTCCGCCCCGTAGCGCCGCACCCCGCCGCCCAGCCCGGCGCCGTCCGGCCGCGGCGGCGTCTCCAGCAGGCCGCGCCGCTGGTAATACCGCACCGTCTCCACGCCGACGCCGCCCGCCGCCGCCAGCCGCGCGATGGTCAATCCGGTCATGCTTGACTCCGTACCATGGTCCGGACCCTACATGGGGCGCGGACCGTTATCGGCAACAGGAGACAACGCCCCATGTCCGCACCGAAAAAGACCGCCGTCCTCTATCGCATGGTCATGCCCGACCACCTGTGCCCCTCGGGCCAGAAGGCGCGCTGGCTGCTGCGCCGCAGGGGCTATGCGATCGAGGACCATCATCTGAAGACGCGCGCCGAGACTGACGCCTTCAAGGCCGAGCATGGCGTCCCGACCACGCCCCAGACCTTCATCGGCGGCGTTCGCATCGGCGGCTACGACGACCTGCGCCGCCATTTCGGTCAAACCGTCCCCGAGCCCGGCGCGACCAGCTACACGCCGGTCCTCGCCGTCTTCGCCGTCGCCGCCCTGATCGCCCTCGCCGTCGACTGGCTGTCGATGGGTGCGATCACCCTCATGGCCCTGCCGACCTTCGTCGCCGTGACCATGTGTCTGCTGGCCATGCTCAAGCTGCAGGACGTCGAGAAATTCTCGACCATGTTCCTCAACTACGACCTGCTGGCCCGACGCTGGGTGCCCTACGGCTACATCTATCCCTTCGCCGAACTGGGCGCGGGGGTGCTGATGCTGGCCGGCGTGCTGTCCTGGCTGTCGATCCCGGTCGCCCTGTTCATCGGCGGCATCGGCGCCGCCTCGGTGTTCAAGGCCGTCTACATCGACAAACGCGAGTTGAAATGCGCCTGCGTCGGCGGCTCCTCCAGCGTCCCGCTCGGCTTCGTCTCCCTTACCGAGAACCTGATGATGATCGGCATGGCGGTGTGGATGGTGGCCATGGGGTGACCGGCGCGTGCTGACTATTCGCCGCCAGCCATCATACTTTCGGCGATGAAACAGCGCGATTTCAAAGGCTTGGAAAAAATTGAGCGTCCTGAACCCGCCTGAGGGCGAGGGCGGCGTACACTCTTTCCGCTACGCCGCCCGCAGGGGCGTCCGGGTCTTTGACAACTGAATCGAACCCGCACCCGATCGACGCTCGGGGTCCGCCGACCGACCGGAGGTTGTCGACTCTGCCGACTCCGCCATCACGAATTTCCGATGCGACCTTGCCGACTCTGCCGACTCCGCCACACCTAATTTTTCGGGGCGGGTCCCCCGACCAGGGCCGCCCGCTCCTCCGCGGTCAGCAGCCGCCAGCGGCCTTCCGGCAGATTGTCCAGCTTCAGCGGCCCGATCCGCACCCGGATCAGGTCGACGACCTCCAGCTCGACCATCTCGCACATCCGCCGGATCTGCCGGTTGCGGCCCTCGCGCAGGATGAATTTCAGCCGGTGCGACTCCATCCGGCTGACATAGGCGGGCTTCAGCTGCCGCCCGTCCAGCATCAGGCCGTGGCGCAGGATCCTCAGCTTCTTCTCGGTGATGTCGCCGGTCACCCGGACCAGATATTCCTTGTCCAGATCGGACTGCGGCCCGATCACCGCCTTGGCCACCACCCCGTCCGACGACAGCAGCAGCAGCCCCCGCGAATCTTCGTCCAACCGCCCGATCGGGGGCAGGGAGTGATCGTCGGCCGGGACCTCGCCGGGGCCGACCCGGTTGTTCTCCGTGACCAGCCGCACCGCCGGCAGCTTGTCCGGCTCCGGCTGGCCCGAGACATAGCCCATCGGCTTGTGCATCACGATGGTGACGCCCTCGGCCAGCGCCGCCGTCGCCCGCTCGTTCAGCGTCAGGGTCTGCCCGGGCTGCAGCTTGCGCCCCGCGTCGGTGACCACCTCGCCCTCGACCGAGACCAGCCCCTCCGCGATCAGCGCATCCGCCTCGCGCCGCGAACAGATGCCCGACTGGCCCATGAATTTGTTCAGCCGCACCGGCTCCGCGCCGTCCCAGGTCTTCGAAAGGCTCATGGGACCCGCCGGAACAGCAACATCAGATTGTTGGCGGGCATCTCCACCCGCCGGGTCAGCGCCAGCCCCTCGGCTTTCGCGGCCGCCGCCACCGCCTCGCGGTCGCGCAGTCCCCAGGCCGGGTCCCGCGCCCTCAGGCTCTCGTCGAAGGCCGCATTGGACGTGGCCAGCGGAACCTCCGCCTCGCGATAGGGCCCGTAGGTGGCCAGCAGCCCGCCGACCGGCAGCGTCCGCCCGGCCAGCCGCATCAACCCCTCCGTCGCCGCCCACGAGCTGATGTGGATCATGTTGATGCAGACCAGCGCTGCGTAGGGCCCCTCCGGCCAGCCCGCCGCGTCCAGTACGTCCAGCGCCAGTGGCGGCTTCAGATTGGGCAGTCCCGCCGCTTCCGCCCAGGCCGCGATGCTGGCCCGCGCCTCCGCTGACGGATCGCTCGGCGTCCATTCCAGCCCCGGCAGGGCGCCCGCGAAGGCCACGGCGTGCTCGCCCGATCCCGCGGCGATCTCCAGCACCCGTCCCCGCGCCGGCATGTGGGCCTTCAGCACCTCGAGGATCGGCGCCGTGTTCCGCGCCACTGCGGGCGAGGCGAGGGCGCCCTGGGGAGTCGCGCTGATCGCATCCATCGTCTGCATGGCGGCTCCGATAACCCGCGCAGCGCCCCGCCGCGACCGGAAATATGCAGGGGAGGGGGCGCCCGCTGCGCCCACAGGGTTGAAACGTGCAGCGGTTGACCTTGCGTTCGCTTCGGTGTCATTCCGCCTGAAACATTGCGTGATGATCCACGCAAGGGAGGCCACGGCGGCCACAGATCGCCGGGCAGACGTCAGGAGAGTTCGCGTGACCGCATCCGCCATCCCGGGTCTGCACCCGGCCCCGACCTCGCACCAGAAGCTGATCGCCTGGGTCGAGGACATCGCCGCCCTGACCAAACCCGCCCGCGTCCACTGGTGCGACGGCTCTGAGGCCGAGAAACAGGCCATTATCGCGGACCTGATCGACAAGGGCACCCTGCGCGAACTGGACCAGACCAAGCGCCCCGGCTGCTACTACGCGGCTTCGGACCCCAAGGACGTCGCCCGCGTCGAGAGCCGCACCTTCATCTGCCCCGCCGACAAGGCCGACGCCGGCCCGACCAACAACTGGGCCGATCCCGCCGAAATGCGCGAGCGCCTGAACGGCCTGTTCGACGGCTGCATGGCCGGCCGGACCATGTATGTCGTGCCCTTCTCCATGGGCCCGCTCGGCTCGAAGATCAGCGCCCTCGGCGTCGAGATCACGGACAGCGGCTACGTCGCCGTCTCGATGGGCATCATGACCCGGATGGGCAAGTCGGCCCTCGACGTGCTCGGCGACGACGGCGTCTTCGTCCCCGCCGTCCACACCCTCGGCGCGCCGCTCGCCGACGGCCAGGCTGACGTGCCGTGGCCGTGCAACGACGACAAATGGATCGTCCACTTCCCCGAGACGCGCGAAATCTGGTCCTACGGCTCGGGCTACGGCGGCAACGCCCTGCTGGGCAAGAAATGCTACGCCCTGCGCATCGCCTCGGTCATGGCCCGCGACGAGGGCTGGTTGGCCGAGCACATGCTGATCCTCAAGCTGACCGATCCGAAGGGCCGCGCCAAATACGTCGCCGCGGCCTTCCCCTCGGCCTGCGGCAAGACCAACCTCGCCATGCTCCAGCCGACGCTGCCGGGCTGGAAGGCCGAGACCGTCGGCGACGACATCGCCTGGATGCGCATCGGCGACGACGGCCGCCTCTACGCCGTGAACCCCGAGGCCGGCTTCTTCGGCGTCGCCCCCGGCACCAGCCGCAACACCAACGGCAACGCCCTGGCCACCCTCGCCACGAACACCGTCTTCACCAACACCGCCCTGACCGCCGACGGCGACGTCTGGTGGGAAGGCCTGACGAAAGAGGCCCCTAAAGGCCTGACCAACTGGAAGGGTCAGCCGCACGATCCGGCGTCAGGCGAACCCGCCGCCCACCCCAACGCCCGATTCGCCGCGCCCGCCGGCCAATGCCCCGCTATCGCGCCGGAATGGGAAGATCCGAAGGGCGTGCCGATCGACGCGATCCTGTTCGGCGGCCGCCGCGCTTCGGCCGTGCCGCTGGTCGCCGAGGCCTACGACTGGGACCACGGCGTGTTCATGGGGTCGTCGGTCGCGTCGGAAGGCACCGCCGCCGCCGAGAACGCCATCGGCGAACTGCGCCGCGATCCCTTCGCCATGCTGCCGTTCTGCGGCTACAACATGGGCGATTATTTCGCCCATTGGCTGTCGATGAAGGATCGCACCGACGCCTCGAAGCTGCCGCGCCTCTACTTCGTCAACTGGTTCCGCAAGAACGAGGACGGCAAGTTCGTCTGGCCCGGCTTCGGCGACAACGCCCGGGTGCTGAAGTGGATCGCGGAGCGCCTCGACGGCGAGGCCGAGGCCGTCGACACGCCGGTCGGCCGCGTCCCGACCCGCGAGTCGCTCGACCTGTCGGGGCTTGACCTGACCGAGACCGATCTGTCGACCCTGCTCGACGTCGACGCCGAAGTCTGGGCCGAGGAAGCCGCGCTGATCCCCGCCTTCTACGAAAAGTTCGGCGACCGCCTGCCTCGCGCCCTCTGGGAGCAGCATGCCGACCTGACATCGCGGGTTGAACGGGCCCGGGCCGCCGCCATCGCCGCGGAGTAGGCCGCCGCGCGGCGAGCGATAGCGGCTTGCAAATGAAGCCCGGGCGGTCGATCTGATCGCCCGTGACTTCTTCCCCGGATGTGATCGTCATCGGCGCCGGCGTTCTCGGCCTCTGTACCGCCGCCGAGCTGGCGGGCCGGGGCCACGCGGTGACCGTGATCGACCCCGGCGGACCGAACGCCTCCTCCGTCGCCGCCGGCATGCTGGCCCCGGCGCTGGAATCCCTGCTCGAGGGCCTGACACCCGATCAGGCCGGTCTGTTGAAGCGCGCCCGGGATCTATGGCCTGACTTCGCCGAGGCCCACGGCCTGGCCTTGCACCATGAGGGCGCCGAGTGGAGGGAGGCGGATGCGGCCGTGGCCGTCGGTCGCCTGGGCCAACTTGGATTCGACGCCCGGGCGACGCCACTCGGCCTGATCACGCCTGACGACTGGCGCGTCGATCCGGGCCCCGCCCTGTCCGCCCTGGCCCGGGCGCCGGGCGTCAGCCTCGTCCGGGGGCGGGTCGCGCGCCTCGCCGGTGACGCCCGCCGCTGGCGGGTCGAGGCGGACGATGGCTGCATCTGGTTTGCCTCGACGGTGGTGCTGGCCAGCGGCGCCGCGCCCGCCGTCGACGGCCTCCCGCCGCCCGTGGCGGCCATGGTCGACGCCATCCAGCCGATTCGCGGCCAACTGACCCATGTCGCGGTCGAGGGGGTGGGTCGGGTGGTCCGCGCGCCGGGGGTCTATGCCGTGCCCGTCGCGGGCGGGGTCGTTATCGGCGCCACGATGGAGCCGGGCCGCCGCGATCTCGAGCCCGATCCCGATGAGGCCCGTTTGCGGGTGGCCGCGGGTCTGGCGCTGCTCGGCCGCGAGGGGACGGCCGGACCGACCCGCGTCGGAATCCGGGGCGCGGTCGCCGATGGCCTGCCGCTGGCCGGGGCCGCCGGACATCCCGGCCTGTTTTTTGCGCTGGCGCCGCGACGCAACGGCTGGCTGCTCGGGCCGCTCGTAGCCCAGGTCGTCGCCGACGCAATCGAGGGCCGCCCGCCCGTTCCGGACGCAGGGGCCCTCGACCCGCTCAGGTTCGCCTGATCAGTCCGTCGGCGGGTTGAAGCGGATGGCGATGTTGACCCGCGATCCCACCGCCGAGCCGTTCACCGTGCGCGGGCTGATCTGGAAATGCCGCGACAGCCCTTCGGCCGCCCGCCCGAAGCCGTAACCGCCGGGGGTTTCGGTGGTGACGTTGCAGTCGGCGACCCGGCCGTTGGGCTGGACGAGGCAGTTCAGCGTGGCCAGCCCCCCGACCTCGGCCCGCAGGGCCCGATCGGGATAGGCCCGCATCAGCTGTTCCGCCGACGGCTGCCGCTCCCAGCGGGGATTGGTGATCACGGCCGGTGGGCGCGGCGGTGAGGTCACGGTCGGGGCGCTCTCCACAGGCGCGGGAGACTTTTCGATGGTGCTGATGGTCGACCCTTCGGCGACCTTCTCACCCTGGACGATGCTCACGACGTTTTCTGTCGCCGGCGGAGCAGGCAGTTCGTTGAGCAGCGTATTGGGGGCTTGCGGTTGGGTGGGTGCAGGCAGCGGTTCGGGCGGCTTCGGCTTCGACCGGACCAGCTCGAGGATCGTAGGCGGGGTCGAGTCAGGGGCAGCAGGCGGCGCCATGTCGAAGCGCTGGTGGTAGAGGGCCGCCCCCGCGCCGACATGCCCGGCGGCGACAATGGCCAGGGCGATCCAGGTGGTTCGGGTGAAGCGCGGCGTCTTGCGCTCGTTGTAGTCGAAGGGGCTCACCAGTCCGGGCCCGTCCGCGGTTCTGATCATCATGGCCGTTCATCCCTGTCGTCCGCCGCCCCCGCAGCGTCCCAAGGACAAGTTGAGCGCTTACGTTAGGGCAAGTTTGGGGCGAGCTTCGCCATGAAAGGGACACCAGCGGCCACAGCGGCAAAGGTTAAGCTTCTGTGGACGGCGATAACGCTGTTAGGGTTTGGTTAACCACGAAGCCGCAGCGTCATGGGTATGAACATCGGAGCGATTCCATCCTCTGGCGGAGTCGAGGCGGCGATCAGGCGCGCCTCGAACGCGACAGGCGTGGACGCCGAGTTTCTCCTCAAGACGGCGCGGCGCGAGAGCGCGATGAACCCCGCCGCCAAGGCCCGGACGTCGTCGGCCGCCGGCCTGTTCCAGTTCATTGAGCAGACCTGGCTGGGCACGGTGAAGGCCCACGGGGCGAAGCATGGCTACGGCCAGTATGCCGACCTGATCCACAAGGGCTCGGATGGGCGCTGGCGCGTGGACGGTTCGGCGCGGAACGTCGTGCTCGACCTGCGGTTCGATGCGCAGGCCGCTTCGACCATGGCGGCGGAACTGACGGCCTCGAACGCCGCCTATCTGCGGGGGCGCACCGGCCGTGAGCCGGGGGCGGGCGACCTTTATGCGGCGCATTTCCTTGGCCCCGCCGGCGCGGCCCAACTGATGGAAGCCATGGAGCGGCGGCCCGGAACGAGCGCAGCCGCCATCTTCCCGGCGGCGGCGTCTGCCAACCGATCGATCTTCTATCGCGAGGGCAGGGCGGCGACGATCGCTGAGGTCCACGCCAACCTTCAGCGCCATGCGGGCGAAGGCGCGCCGGCCGCGTCGGCGGGGGTCGTAGCCGCGACCGCGTCGCCGCCGTTGTCCGAGCGCGACCAGATGCTGGCGGCCCGCCTCGACCGGCTGAAGCAGGACCAGAGCCTGCTCGCGCTCCTGCTCGGTCAGGACGGGGAAGGGAAGGGGGGCGGCTTCGGCGGCGCCTTCGCCCCCGAAGAGAGTTCGCGCGCCTGACCGCGAATCCGGCGATGGTAAACCGCCCGTTAGGGATGACCGGCCAAAGCTGGCGGGTATCGCCTGACCCAGAGCGCCAAACATGACTGCCTACCGCGCCCGCCTTACCGAGACCGACATCCGCCGCCTGATCAAGGCGACCGACGACGACGACCGGGCCGCCGCCGCGCACAAGCTGTGCCGCAACATGGACCGCGCGAAGTTGAGCGAGGAGGAACGCGAGGCGGCGCAGAAGATTCTCCGCATGCTGGCGCACGATGCGGCGGAACTGGTGCGCCGCGCGATGGCGGTGACACTGAAGTCATCAGACCTGATTCCGCGCGATGTGGCCCGGGCGCTCGCCGCCGACGTCGATAGCGTCGCCCTGCCGCTGATCAGCTTCTCGCCGGCCTTCTCGGACGAGGACCTGATCGAGATCGTCCAGGCGGGATCGGCGCTTCGGCAGATTGCTGTGGCCGGGCGTCCGGCTGTCGGTCGCGATCTCGCCGCGGCGCTGGCCGAGGTCGGCTGCGAGCAGGCTGTTCGGACGTTGGCCGCCAATGACAACGCCGACATCGCCGAGGCCGCCTTGGGGCGCTGTATAGATCGCTTCGGGACCTCGCCCGAGATTGTAGCCGCCATCGCCTACCGCCAGGTCCTGCCGCTGTCGGTGACGGAGCGATTGGTCGAGCTGGCGACCGACGCCGTGCGCGAGCACCTGGTCACGCGCCATGCCGTGGCTCCGGAGACGGCGATTCGACTGGCTTCCTTCGCTCGCGAGCGGGCGACGGTCGATCTGGTCGACCAGGCCTCGAACCACGCTGATCTTGCCATCTTCGCAGCCGGACTGAACGCTCGCCGGGCTCTGACCGGCTCCCTGCTGCTGAGGGCGCTTGCCCGCGGCCAGATGGCGCTGTTCGAATACGGCGTGGCGGAGCTGGCGGGAACTCCGCATCCGCGGGCGTGGCTGATGATCCATGACGCAGGCCCGCTGGGGCTCAAGGCCATTTACGACCGGGCCGGCCTGCCGCCCCGGCTGTTTCAGGCATTTCGAGCCGGAGTCGATACCTGGCGAATGCTCCAATCCGAAGGCGCAGACACGGCGGGCGACGGTTTCCGGCAGCAGATGCTGCAGCGTTTTCTGACCCAACGTCCGAACGCGCCGCGCGAGGATCTCGCCTATCTGATGGAGCGGCTCGACCAGGAGCCGGCCCCGGCCCGTTCGGCCCTCGGGGCCGCGGCCTGATCGACAGTTGAGAACGCGCGCCGGTCGGCGGGCGTTCAAACAGGCTTTGACGGTTTCAGCCGAGGTGGTCGGCGACACCCGCTTCCAGCGACTCCGCCAGCGCTCGGCCGATCGGGTGGTCGTCAGTCTGGATCTGATCGCGGACGACGGCTCTGATGGCGTCGATGTGGGCGTCGACCAGCACCCGCGGCGCGGCCATTCGCTTGGCGGGTTCGTCCATCATCTTGCACAATGATCCGGCCAAGCGGGTGACCAACGGGTACTGGTAGGTCGCGCCCAAACCCTTCAGGTCGTGGGCGCGGAAATACAGAGCCTCGGCGGTCTGTACGTTGTAACCTTGGTCGCTGATATCGCTCTGGGCCTTGTCCAGCTTGACGATCTCATCCTGCAGCCATTGGCCGAATTGCGAGGACATCGCCTTCAGCGCCTCCTCGGCCTTTGCGATCGCGCTTGCGTCGATGCCGCCGAATGCTCCGCCTACCTTGAGGCGCAGTGTGTTGGGCGGGCGAATGACCTGGGCGGAATTGCTCACGGGCGAGCTCCTCAAGACGAACCTTCCACATCGTGGCAGGACAGACTTAAGAACCTGTGCACGCCGTCAGGAGGTGAACTGCTCCGCCAGCACGCGTTCCTCGAACGAGCGGCCGGCGTCGAACAGCATGGTCAGGGCGATGTCGCGGCGCTCGCGCACCTCTACCCGGGTCACGCGCCGCACCTCGAAGCTGTCGGCGGTGGCGCTGACCGGACGCTTGTCGGGCTCCAGAACCTCGAAACTGACCTTGGCCGTATGAGGCAAGAGCGCCCCGCGCCAGCGTCGCGGTCGGAAGGCGCTGATCGGCGTCAGAGCCAGCACACGGGCGTCCAGCGGGATGATCGGTCCATGCGCTGACAGGTTATAGGCTGTCGAACCGGCGGCGGTTGAGACCAGACAGCCGTCGCAGGACAGCTCCTCAAGCCGCACCCTGTCATCGACGGTGATGCGGAGTTTGGCGCTCTGCCGGGTTTGCCGCAGCAGGGACACCTCGTTGATCGCCAAGCCGATTTTCACATCACCACCTTCGGTCGAGGCGTCCATCTGCAGTGGATGAATGACGGCCTGGCCCGCAGTGGCCAGCCGCTCTGGCAGGCCTTCTTCCTTGTAGTCGTTCATCAGGAAGCCGACTGACCCCCGGTTCATCCCGAACACCGGGGTGCGACGCTCCATGTTGGCGTGCAGCGTTTCGAGCATGAAACCGTCGCCGCCGAGTGCAACGATGACGTCGGCCGAGGCCGGGTCCTGGGACCCGTACATCGCGATCAACCGGTCACGGGCGGCGGCCGCTTCCGGGCGATCGGAAGCGGCGAAGGCGATGCGGAGGTCTGGCTGGTTCACGCGCCTACGCAAGCCGAGCCCGGCGGCGAAGTCAAACGGGCGTACTCAGCCCTCGACCAGAGCCCGGAAGGATCGGGCCGCGGAGGTCGCGGAAATCGATCCGCGCGTCCAGACTGGAGCCCCGGCGTCGCCCGGAAGCCCGTCGTTGAGCAGGCGGATCTCGGTCAGCAGGGCCGGATAGACCGCGCGGTCCACACCGGCCGCCGCACAGGCGTAGAAAAGCGCCTCCGGGCTGCGCGCGGCCAAGGCCTCGCGGATATGGGCGACCGAGAAGCCACCGAGGGCGGCCAGGGCGTAGACGAACAGCCCGAGGCGGCGTTCGCGTATCGCCCGGACGAGGTAGCCGGCGCGAAGCTGCCCTGAGGCCTGAAGCTTGGTGACCAGCCGCCGCTCCATTTCGTCGCGGTCGGGATCGTTCGCCGGAATCGCCACCAGGGTTCCGGACCTGGCGTCGTAGACCGACTGCTCGATCAGCGGCGCCAGTTTCGTCTCGTCGACCTGGAAGCGGTCACAGATTGACTGGCGCAAGGCCGCGCCGACCCATTGATACATTTGCGCGGCCAGTTGCTCGGTCATCCGAGGGTGGCGGGTCAGCGGACCCCGCAAAGCCGCCACCCGCCGTGATTGCTCGACCAGGCGGCGGAGTCCCTCCAGACTGATCTCCGCGGTGCGGTTGAACGCCAGGGCGGTCACCGTCGCGGGCTCGCCGCGATCGATAATGGCGTCGGCGACGCGGCCGCCGAGGTTCGGCCTGCGGGCGATTTCGATCTGATGCTCCAGCGTCGCCTCGACCAGCACGCGAAGCAGGTCGTCATCCTGAAGCAGGGGGCTGGCGGCGAGCACGGGCCTCGCGATCTCAATCTCGTCGAGAGCAAGGACGTTGATCAGGGCGGGCGGAGCCCAGTCGGCCTGGGCAAGGCGTTGGGACAAGACCTTGCGCACCTCCCGCTCCGCCTGCTTCGCCAAGGTCAGGAATATTTCGGTCAGGACCGGCGACAACTCACCCGATGGCGGGCGCGCGTCGCACAGGGCGATGACGCCCAGCAACAGGCGTTCGCGGGCCTCCGAACTGGGGTTTCTCGCCAGCGCCAACAGATCCGGAATGGCTGGCGGCGAGGCGAGGGGCGGTGAGCGAAGCTGAGCGACGGTCAAGGGCGTCTCCGGCGCGCCGACGATTCGGCTGATCCGAGCGTAACGGCAGGCCGCTAAGGCAGGGTTAACGGAAGCTGAATCTTGACGGCGAGGCCGCCCGGCGCGAGCGTGCGCCGCCGTACGCAACTTGAAGGACACGGACCCATGGCCGATGGAACTACCGCCTCGCTGAAGTCCCGCGTCTCCGAGGCCGAATGGAACGCCCGCGTCGAACTGGCCGCGCTCTACCGCCTGGTGGCGCTGCATGGCTGGGACGACATGATCTTCACCCACATCTCGGCGCGTGTGCCGGGGCCGGAGACGCATTTCCTGATCAACCCGTACGGCTGGTATTTCGAGGAGATGACGGCGTCGTGCCTCGTCAAGGTCGATCTGGACGGGAACATCGTCCAGGAGACCACGAGTTTCATCAATCCGGCGGGCTTCACCATCCATTCGGCGATCCACGCCGCGCGGGACGACGCCCATTTCGTCATCCACCTGCACACGGTCGCCGGGGTAGGCGTGGCGGCCCAGCAGGAGGGCCTGTTGCCGCTCGGCCAGAACGCCTGCCTGCTCCAGGAGCAGGTCGCCTATCACGGCTATGAGGGTCTCGCCCTGAACCATGACGAACGCGAGCGTCTGGTCGCGGACCTCGGGGACAAGCCGCTGATGCTGTTGCGTAACCACGGCACCCTGGCGGTCGGCCAGACCGCGGCCCAGGCGTGGATCGGCATGTTCTTCCTTGAGCGCGCCTGCGCCCAGCAGGTGGCGGCGCTGTCCGTAGGGCGTGAGCATGTGCTGATGGCGCCTGACGCGGCCCAGGCCGAGACCCGGAAACAGGGCAAGGGCATCGGCTTCGTCTCGGCGCTCGCCTGGCCGGGCGCGCTCCGGATGCTCGATCGAAAGTCACCGGGCTACGACGTGTGACCCGCGCTGGGGGGCTGCTGGTCGGATTCACGGTCGCGGTTCTCGCCACGCCGGCGGCCGCTGGCGCCTGGAACCAGACCAAGGGCAAGGGCCAGGTCATCCTCAAGTTCGAGCATATGGTCGCCGATCGAGGCTTCGATCCCGGTGGCGTGCTGGCCGGCCTGCCAGCCGAACGGCGGGACATCTCCCTGGGAGCCTTCGCCGAATACGGCCTGACTGACCGGCTGACCGTCCGGCTCAAGGGCGACTGGCAGTCCGGCGAGGACGCCTTCGTTGAATTCGAGGGGCGGGGGCCGGTTGAGTTGGGGATCAGCTGGCAGGCCTGGCGCGATGAGGCTACCGCGGTCAGCCTCTACGCCGGTTATGCACTCGGTGGGGAAGGGCGCAACGCGGGATACGCGGCGCCGGGACGGGGCGATCATGACTGGGAGGTGAGAGCCGCTGTCGGCCGTTCGTTCCAGAGCGGCTGGGGTCCGATTCCGCCGAAAACCTTCGTCGAGCTGCAGGTGGCGCGGCGCATGCGGCAGGGCCTGCCCGATGAGACACGGGTCGATGCGACCGTCGGCGCACATCTCGGGGACGACTGGATGGTGCTGACCCAGGCCTTTGGCGGAGAAACGGAGGACGGCGTGGCGCGCTGGTTGGCCGTCGAAGCGTCGGTCGTTCGGGACTTCGGAGTTTGGAGCGTGCAGGCGGGCTGGCGCCAGACGGTGGCAGGGCGCGAAACGCCCCAGGCGAGCGGACCGGTGATCGGCATCTGGCGCCGATTTTGACGCGTAGAAATACCGGTCTGTTCAGCGACGGAATTCGAAACACCGCGCGTTGCAGAGACTCCAGTTGCGTCGACGGCGGGAGCCGCTAAGTCGGCCCGTCCCGTCCCGGAGCCCGACCGCGTGATCAAGCGCCATTTCTTTCTCGCCGCCGCCGCTGTCCTGCTCGCCCTGATGGTAGTCGCCGTGATCCTGCGCCTCGCCATGGCGGACGAGGAAAAGGGAGGTGGTCGAGGTGGGCCGGGAGCGGGACGGGGCCAGGTTGTCTCGCAGGCCGTCGTCGCGCCTCGCGAGTTCACCGATGAAATCCGCGTGCTCGGCGTCGCGCGCGGCCGCCGCTCGGTCAACATCACCTCCTCGACCAGCGAACTGATCACACGCGTCCTGTTCACCGATGGCCAACGCGTCGCCGCCGGAGCGCCTCTCGTCGAACTTCAGGCGCGCGAAGAGGATGCCGACATCATCGAGGCGCGGTCGCGCGTCGCGCAGGCCCAGCGCGAATACGCCCGCTATCGCGACCTTGCCGACCGCGGCGTCGCGCCGAGGGTTACGGCGGAGAACGCCGAGACGGCCCTCGAGGCCGCACAGGCCGGTCTGGCTGCGGCCCAGGCACGACGGGGCGACCGCCTCATCCGGGCCCCGTTCTCGGGCGTGCTGGGCCTGACGACCGTGACCCCGGGCACCTTGATCAGCCCCGGGGCCGTGATCACCACCCTCGACGACATCAGCATCGTCCGCGTCGATTTCCCCCTGCCTGAGCGATACCTGTCGGTTCTTCGGTCCGGGGTGCCGATCATCGCCACCGCCGACGCCTTGGGCGAGCAGAGTTTTTCCGGACGGATCGCGCTGATAGACACCCGCGTCAACGAACAGACCCGATCGGCCACCGCCCGGGCAGAGATCGCCAATCCGGGCGGGCTCATCCGCCCCGGCATGTCGATGCGGGTGACGGTGAGACAGGGTCTTCGGCAAGGGCTCGCCGTGCCCGAGGCGGCGGTCCAGTATGAGGGCGACAGCGCCTTCGTGTTCCGCATCGCGCCGGGCGAACGGGGCCTGACCGCCCAGCGGCTCAACGTCCAGCCGGGATCGGTGGAGAACGGCTTCGTCGAAATCCTGTCCGGGCTGAACACCGGCGACCGGGTGGTCGCCTCGGGCCTGAACCGCATCCAGCCCGGTTCGCCGGTGACGGTGGCGGGAGCGCCCGCGAGCCGCGGGGGCGCGGCCCAATGATGTTGTCCGACGTCTCCGTCCGCCGTCCCGTCTTCGCGGCGGTGGCGGCGATCGTGCTGTGCGTGATCGGGGCCGCAGCCTTCTTCTTCCTGCCTGTGCGCGAACTGCCGGACGTCGATCCGCCGATCGTGTCGGTGAACACCAGCTACGCCGGAGCCTCGGCCGAGGTGATCGAGAACCGGATAACCGAGCCGATCGAACAGCGCATCGCCGGTATTCAAGGAGTCGAGCGCATCAACTCGACCAGCCGCGACGGCCGGTCCAGCGTCCGTATCGAATTCTCGCTCGATCGCGACATCGACAGCGCGGCCAACGACGTTCGGGACCGCATTTCGCGCGTCCTCGGCAATCTCCCGGATCAGGCGGACCCGCCCGAAGTGGCCAAGGCGGACACCAACGGCCAACCGATCATCATCCTGTTCCTGCGGTCCAGCCAGATGGATCGCCTGGCGCTGACCGACTACGCTGACCGCTACCTGATCGACCGCCTGGCCACGGTGCCCGGGGTCGCCCAGGTGCAGATCTACGGCGAGCAACGCTACTCGATGCGCGTCTGGCTGGAGCCCGCCGCTCTCGCCGCCCGCGGCTTGACAGTGAGCGATGTCGAGTCGGCCCTCACCAGCCAGAATATCGAACTGCCCGCGGGTGCGCTCGATACTGGCGAAAAGAATTACACGGTGCGCGTCGCCCGCAACTACGCCCTGGCGGAGGATTTCCGGCAGTTGCCGATCGGAGCCCGCGGGGGCGCCGTGTCGGGCGCGCAGTCGGGCGCCCTCCAGAACCAGACCGCCTATGTGACCCGCCTCGGGGACGTTGCGCGGGTCGAGGAGGCTCCGGAAGAGGAGCGCAGGCTGTTCCGTGGCAACGGCCTCGATCAGATCGGGCTCGCCGTCACGCGGCAGGCCCAGTCCAACGACCTGGCCATCTCCGATGGCGTGCGGGAAATGATGGAGCAGGTCCGGCCGAGCCTTCCCGAGGGAACCGAACTGGTCGTCGGGTCGGACAATTCGGTCTTCACGGCCCACGCCATCGACGAGGTATGGATCACCATCGGCATCGCCCTGGCGCTGGTCGCGCTGGTCAACTTCATCTTCCTCGGCACCCTGCGGGCTGCCTTCATTCCGTCGATCGTGGCCCCGATCTGCCTGCTATCGACCTTCATCGTGCTGGCCCCGCTCGGATTCTCGCTGAATCTGCTGACGCTGCTGGCCCTGGTGCTGGCCATCGGTCTTGTGGTCGATGACGCCATCGTGGTGACGGAGAACATCCAGCGCCGCATCGATCACGGTGAGCCGCCGCTGGTGGCGGCGGAGCGTGGGGCGCGACAGGTCTTCTTCGCCGTCGTGGCCACGACGATCGTGCTGTTGTCGGTATTCGCGCCGCTGCTTTTCCTGCCCGGTTATGTTGGACGGCTGTTCGTTGAACTGGCGGCCGCCATCGCCGCCGCCGTAGCCTTTTCGGCGTTCCTGGCGCTCAGCCTGTCGCCGATGCTGGCCTCCAAGATCCTGCGCCCGGCCTCGGGCTCAGGCTGGGTGGCCCGGCGCGTTGATCGCGGGATGGAGGCGCTGAAGAACTCTTATCGCAACTCCCTGACCGCGCTGCTCGGTCGCCGTGCGGCGGTCGGGGGCGTGATCGGATTGATCGTGCTCGTCGGGGCGGGGGCGGGAGCCATGTTCCTGACCCTTCCGAGCGAGCTGGTTCCCCCGGAAGATCGGGGCCGCATCGTCGGCCGCATCCAGGGGCCGGAAGGTGCGGGCTTCGATTACACTCGGCGCATCATGCTGGGGCTCGAGCCCATCCTGGCGGAATACCGGGAGTCCGGCGAGGTCGAGAGCTATCTGATCTCGGCCCCCGGCTTCGGCGGCGGCAGCTTCAACTCCGGCAACGCCGTGCTGAGCCTGAAGGATTGGTCCGAGCGCAGCCGCTCGGCCGATGAGATCGCCCAGGAACTGAACCAGAAGCTGCGTAGCCAGACCGACGCCCAGGTGAACGTCAGCGTGCCAGGCGCCTTCCAGCGAGGCGGCGGCAACTCCAACTCGGTCGAAATGGTTCTGACCGGCGCCGAATACGAAGACATGTTCGACTGGGTGCAGCCAGTCCTCGCCGCCGCCCAACAGAATCCCGGGTTTTCGCGGCCTCGTCTCGACTACGAGCCGAACGCGCCCCGTCTGCTCGTCGACGTGGATCCTCAGCGGGCCGCCGCCCTGGGCGTGTCGTCGCAAGAGATCGGTCGGACCCTGCAGACCATGTTCGGCTCACGCCGGGCGACGACCTATATCCGCGGCGGTCAGGAATACGACGTCATCCTGCAGACCGATCTCGAGAACCGGCGCTCGGTCGGCGATCTCGAGTCCCTTTACGTCTCCACCGGCAGCGGGCAACTGGTGCCGCTCGCGGCGGTAGTCACGACGGAGACGTCAGGCGATACGCCCGATCGCCGTCGTCTGGATCGCCAGCGCAGCATCTCCCTGAGCGCCGACCTGAATCCCGGCACGACGCTCGCCGACGCGATGTCGTTCCTGAGCGAACAGGCCGCGCGGCAGCCGTCGGGCGTGGCCACTGTCCAGTGGGGCGGCGCGGCGCGTGATCAGCAGGAGGCGGGCAGCGCCGTCGGCTGGGCCTTTGCCCTCGCCCTGCTGCTTGTCTTCCTGGTGCTGGCGGCGCAGTTCGAGAGCTGGGTCACCCCCGCGGTGATCATGCTGACGGTGCCGCTGGCCGCCGCCGGAGGGCTGTTTGGCCTGGTCATGGCGGGTTCGAGCCTGAACATATACAGCCAGATCGGCCTTATCATCCTGATCGGGGTGGCGGCGAAGAACGGGATTCTGATCGTGGAATTCGCCAATCAGTTGCGCGACCAAGGTCGGTCGATTCACGACGCCATCATCGAGGCGTCGACCCTCAGGCTGCGCCCCATCATCATGACCTCCATCGCCACCGCCTTTGGCGCACTGCCGCTGGTGCTGTGGCAGGGAGCAGGGGCGGGCAGCCGTCAGACCATCGGCGTGGTCATCTTCGCGGGCGCAATGTTCGCCACCCTGCTGACGCTGTTCGTGGTGCCGGTGATCTACGGCGTGCTGGCGCGCTTCACCAAGTCGCCGGAATACACCGCCCGCAAGATTGAGGAGTGGGAGGCGAAGGAGGCGGCCGCCAACGACCCGGCGCCGATAGCCGCCGAATAGGTCAGGGCCGGGCGGCCGGCGGCGAGTAGCCCGTCTCGACCTTAAGGAAGGCGATGACGTCGCGGCGGTCTTCCGCGTCCGGGATGCCGGGGAAGCTCATCTTCGTGCCCTTCAGGAAGGTGCGCGGGTTCTCCAGCCAGTGGTCCAGCCGTTCGCCGTCCCAGACGAAATCGGCCTGCTTCACGGCGGTCGAGTAACTGTATTTCGGATAAGCTCCGGCCCTACGGCCGAAGACGCCATACAGGTTCGGACCAGTCATGTTCGGTCCGCCCTCGGTGATGGTGTGGCAGGAGCGGCAGCGGGCGAAGACGCGACGGCCATTGTCCAGATCGGCGGCGTTGTACGGAGCCGGCAGGGTCGCGAGCAGGGCCGCCTTCTGTTCGGGCGTCGGCGCCGGGCGGGCCGGCGCCGACGGCGTGGCTTCGCCGCCATCCTGTCCGCAGGCAGCGAGACCCAGGGTGGCGAGGGCGATCAGGACGGGTCGGGTCATGCATGGGCTCCAGTGTCGCCGCAGTGATAGCCGAACCATCGTTTCGGACAACGGCTGCGACGCTTCGGTGGTGGACGGACGGCTCTCGCACCTGATAATCACTGTCAAAAGGCGCGCTGATCGCGCCGCCGTGCGTGAGCCTCATGTCCGACACCATCAAACTCAGCCAGGCCCGCCGAGGCGACTGCGGCGTCATCGTGCAGGTCGGCGACCACTGCCATCATGACGAGCACGCGCTGGAGCTGGAGCGCCGGCTGCTGGAGCTCGGCTTCGTCGAGGGCGCGCGGATCGAGCTGCTGCACGAGGGCTTGCTGGGCCGCGACCCGATCGCGATGAAGGTCGACGACATGCGCGTGGCGCTTCGCCGTCACGAGGCCGCGAGTCTGACTGTCCGGGTGGAGCCGGTCGCCTGATGGACGTCGCGGTTCGGAGCGCGCGGGTCGCGCTCGTCGGCAATCCCAACAGCGGCAAGACCGCGCTGTTCAACGCCCTGACCGGGGCGCACCAGAAAGTGGCGAACTACGCCGGCGTCACCGTCGAGCGCAAGGAGGGGCTGATCCGCACCGGCGACGGGCGGACGATGTCGGTGCTCGACCTGCCGGGCACCTATTCCCTGCGCGCCCGCAGTCCCGACGAGGAAGTCACCCGGGACGCCGTGTTGGGGCGGCTGGCCGGCGAGGCGCCCCCCGATGTCATCGTCGCGGTCGCTGACGCCACCAATCTGCGGTTGGTCCTTCGGCTGATCCTCGAGCTCAAAGCCGTCGGCCGACCGATGGTGCTGGCCCTGAACATGTACGACATCGCTCAGCGGCAGGGGCTACGGATCGATCTGGAGAGGCTCCAGGCGGAACTGGGCGTGCCGATCGTGACCACGGTGGCGACGCGCAAGCGGGGGGTCGAGGACCTCGTGTCGGCGGTGAACGCCGCCGCCGGGCATCTCTCTGCGACATCGGAGGGCGGCTGGATGGCGCCCGATGCGGAGGCCCTGCGCGGCAAGGCCCGCGAGGCCGAACGCATCATGAAGGCCTGTGTCCGGCCGCCGGAACGACCCGACACCCTGACCGGACGGATCGATTCCGTCCTGCTGCACCCGGTCGGCGGCCTGTTGATCCTGATGACCCTGTTGTTCGTCATGTTTCAAGCTGTCTTCTCTTGGGCCACGCCCTTCATGGACGGGATCGAGGCCGGCCTGGGCGCGCTCGGCGTCGGCGTGGCGGCGGTGACGCCCGACGGAATCTGGGAGAGCCTGATCGTCGACGGCCTGATCTCGGGCGTCGGCAGCGTGCTGGTCTTCCTGCCACAGATCCTGATCCTGTTCCTGTTCATCATCCTGCTCGAGGACTTCGGTTACATGGCCCGGGCGGCCTTTCTGATGGACCGGATCATGGGCGGCGCCGGCCTGCACGGGCGGGCTTTCATTCCGCTGTTGTCCAGCTTCGCCTGCGCTATTCCGGGCGTGATGGCGGCGCGGGTGATCGACTCGAAGCGGGACCGACTGACCACCATCATGGTGGCCCCGCTGATGACCTGTTCGGCGCGGATTCCGGTCTACACCCTGATCATCGCAGCCTTCATTCCGAACCAGACGGTGTGGGGATTCGCCAATCTGCAGGGCCTGGTGATGTTCGGCCTCTACGCCGCGGGCATTCTCAGCGCACTGGCGGTGTCGTTCGTGATCCGGCGCATCTTCTGGCGCGGCGCGGTCGAGCCCTTCATGATGGAGCTGCCGGCCTACAAGACGCCCGACCTGCGAAGCGTGCTGGTCAACCTGTGGCTCAGGGCCCGGATTTTCCTGGAGCGCGCGGGGCGGATCATCCTGCCCCTGATGGTGCTGGTCTGGGCGTTGTCGACCTTCCCGTATCCGCCGGAAGGGGCGACCCAACCGGCCATCGACTATTCGTTCGCCGGCATGATGGGCAAGGCGCTTGAGCCGATCTTTGCGCCCATTGGTTTCAACTGGCAGATGGTTATCGCCCTGATCCCCGGCATGGCGGCGCGGGAGGTGGCGGTCGCCGCGTTGGGGACCGTCTATGCGGTGGCCGATCCGGAGACGGCGACGGCGGTTCTGGCGACGACGCTGGCGGGACAGTGGTCGCTGGCGACCGGACTGGCCTTCCTCGCCTGGTACGTGTTCGCGCCGCAGTGCGTGGCGACGCTGGGGGTGGTCAAGCGTGAGACCAACTCCTGGAAGTGGATGTGGGTGATGGTCGCCTACATGTTCGGGCTGGCCTATCTGGCGGCCTTCCTGACGTATCGCGCGGCGGTCGCGCTCGGCGGCGGATAGCGTCGCGGCGCAGGACCATGGCCAGATCGGCGCCCCGCTGCTGAGCGGGGCCGGACTGGTGCCGGTTGCAGGAATCGAACCCGCGACCTTCGGTTTACAAAACCGCTGCTCTACCAGCTGAGCTAAACCGGCGTCCGTCCGTGACGGGCGGCCCTTATGCTGGCGAGCAGCGGTTGAGGCAAGCGCCTCGTCAGACCTTGGGCTTCATTCTCAGCCCGCCGATGATCGCGCCGCCGACGGCGTAGACGACGAGCAGATGGCTCCAGTCGATAGGCAGCAGCCCCATCGGCGAGGTCTGATAGATGAAGCCGTAGGCCGAGGTCATCAGGGCGAAGCAGACGCCGGCGACCAAGCCGATCTTGAGCCCCTGGATCCAGCCGCCGCCGTCACGGCCGATGAACCAGCCGAGGCCGATCATGGTCACCGAGGTCTGAAGCAAGCCTACGAGCATCCACATCGGATTGCCGGAGCCCTCGTCCGAGACGCCGGTCAGGGCCATCCACTGCTCCTGAAAGATCAGGCCGTACCAGAGGAAGCCGACGAAGAAGGCGGCCACGGTCGCCACGACGACGCCAAGCCAGTTGATCCGGTTCATGAAATCGCCCCTCCCAAGGCGCGGGGTGAGTCCCGCCGGGCAAAGGCTACGCTTGTCGGGTCGGACGTCAATGAACGCTGTTCAGTCGAGTTCGGCGGCGATGCGGTCGGCGAGGGCGCGCAGGGTTTCGGGCTCGGCCATCGGGGCGTGGCCGTGACCTTTCATCGGGCGGTCGGACCAGCGCGGGACGATGTGAAAATGCAGGTGGAAGACGGTCTGCCCGCCGGCTTCGCCGTTGAACTGCAGGATCTGGAAGCCCTCGGGCCGCAGCGCCTTGACCACGGCGCGGGCGGTGCGCCGGGTCGCCTCGGCCAGGCGGGCGAGGGTCTCGGGCTCGATATCGAGCAGGGTGCGGGCGGTCGAGGTTTTCGACACGATCAGGACATGGCCCTCGGACTGGGGAAAGACGTCCATGAAGGCGAGGACGTGCTCGTCCTCCCAGACCTTCACGGACGGGATCTCTCCGCGCAGGATTTTGGCGAAGATGTTGTCCGGGTCGTAGGGGGCGTTGAGGGTCATGAGGCGCTCCGGCTGCGTCGGGAGAAGCTAGCGGCTGAGGCGGCGAGAGGGGAGCCCCCGCGGCGTTCGGGTGTTAGGGTCACGGTTCAAAGGGGAGTCGGCCATGCTGCGGTTCATCGTCCAGTTTCTCGTCACCTGCCTGGCCCTGTGGCTGGCGGCGCAGGTCGTGCCCGGCGTCGGGTTCAGCGATACGACCTCGCTGCTGCTGGCGGCGGTGCTGCTGGGAATCGCCAACGCCATCGTCCGGCCGATCCTGACCATCGTGACCTTCCCGCTGACCATCATAACGTTCGGCCTGTTCCTGCTGGTGGTGAACGCGGCGACCATCGGTCTGGTGGCGGCCCTGCTGGGCGGGTTCGTGGTCGACGGTTTCTGGGCGGGCATAGGCGCGGCCATCGTCACCGGCGTGGTCAGCTGGATCGCGGGCTGGTTCATCGGCGACAAGCGGGACTGAGGCCATCAGCCGCCCCGGCGGAAGGGCGACAGCTCGGCGGCCATGACGCGGATCTCGGTGTCGACCGCGGGCCGTTCGCGGGCGAGGTAGCCGGCGACCGGTGCGCGCAGGGCGGGGTCGGCGATGTAGTGGGCCGAGTAGACGGGCGAGGGCAGGTAGCCGCGAGCGATCTTGTGCTCGCCCTGGGCCCCGGCCTCGACGCGGGACAGGCCGCGCTCGATGGCGAATTCGATGGCCCGGTAGTAGCAGAGCTCGAAATGGAGGAAGGGCACGTCCTCCAGCGCACCCCACTGGCGGCCGTAGAGGGCGTCGCGGCCGATCAGGTTCAGGGCCCCGGCGATCGGCGTCCCGTCGCGGAAAGCCATGATCAGGGCGATCCGGTCGGCCATGGTCCGGCCGATCCGGCTGAAGAAGTCGCGGGTCAGATAGGGGCGGCCCCATTTGCGCGAGCCGGTGTCCATATAGAAGGCGAAGAAGGCGTCCCAGTGGGCCTCCTCGATAGCGGCGCCGGCGAGGACGCGGATGTCGAGGCCGGCGTTGGCCTCACGGCGCTCGCGGCGGATGGTCTTGCGGCGGCTGGAGGAGAGGGCGGCGAGGAAGTCGTCGAAGGTCCGGTAGCCGCCGTTGCGCCAGACGTACTGCATGTCCTGGCGCCGGAGCAGGCCCGCCTCGCCCATGGCGGTCCAGTCGTCGCGGGTCGGGAAGTTGACGTGCAGGGAGGAGACGCCGAGCCGTTCGGTCAGGGCGACCGCGCCCTGCAGCAGGGCCTGACGGACCGTGGTCGGGTCGGCGTCGGGATGGGCGAGGAAGCGCGGACCGGTGACCGGGGTGAAGGGCACGGCGGCCAGCAGTTTGGGATAGTAGCGGCCGCCGGCGCGCTCATACGCCTCGGCCCAGCTATGGTCGAAGACGTATTCGCCCTGACTGTGGCCCTTGAGCCAGAGCGGCATGACGCCGAGGACGCGTCCGGCCTCGTCGCGCAGCGACAAATGGCGTCCGGCCCAGCCCTGATCGGGCGCGGCGCTGCCCGAGGCCTCGCAGGCGTCGAGGAAGTCGAACGAGACGAACGGGTCGCCGCAGGGAGAGGCGCAGGCCTCCCACGCCTCGCGGCCGATGTCGGCGACCCGATCGTGGACGCGGAGGGTGAAGGTCAACTCCGCTCATCCCCACCCGTCATTCCGGAGCCCGGCGGAGCCGGGAATCCGGAACCCAGGGCCGCAACGCAAGTGATCGGCGCGCTGTGAGGACCGCGCCTGGTCCTCCTGGGTTCCGGGTTCCGCTGCGCGGCCCCGGAATGACGGGAAAGAATGGGGTTCGGGATCAGCGGACTTCCACGATGGCGTCGACCTCGACGGCGAAACCGAGGGGGAGCCGGTAGACGCCGACGGCGGAGCGGGCGTGGCGGCCCTTGTCGCCGAAGGCCTCGACCATCAGGTCGGAGCAGCCGTTGATGACGGCCGGGATGGCCTCGAAGTCGCCGGCGGCCTGGACGAAGCCGCCCAATTTGACGACCCGGACGACGCGCTCGAGGTCGCCGCCGAGGGCCGCCGACATCTGGGCCAGCAGGTTGATCCCGCACAGGCGGGCCGCGGCCTTGGCCTGGTCCGCGGAGACATCGGCGCCGACCGTGCCCTTTACGCCGCCCGAGGCGTCGTTGGACAGCTGGCCGGAGATGTGGAGCAGGTTTCCGCTCTGGACGAACGGCACATAGTTGGCCACCGCGCTGGCGGGTTCCGGCAGTTCGATGCCGAGTTCGGCGAGGCGGGCGGCGACGGTCATGGCAGGCTCCTGATTGAGATTTTGGAGGCGGTTTAGCGCGCGGGAAGGGCGGCGTCGATGCGACGGCCGTGACATGAACCGATCGAAAAAACGGTGTGGCAGAGTCGGCAGAGTCGGCGCCGGAGGGAGCAGACGGCGGCTTCGCGCCTGGACGGCGCGGCGTGGGTTCGATTGTCAAAGACCGGTCGACGGCGAAAGGCCGCATTATGCGCCCGCCGGCCTATCCGGATGGAAGATTGATTCTGGATTTGGCCAAGTGACGGAAAACGCAGCGGAACGTCTCCACAATCCGACTATAAATTCGCGGATTGTCAGCACAGCGTCATGGGGGAGAAGGATCAGGTTTTCAGGGCCCGGCCCGCGACCACGGCCCCGGCGCCGAATTTGGCGCGGAGGCGGTCGATGGCGGTTTCGGTCTTGAGGGTGCGGGCCTCGGGGGAGTCGAACAGGGCGGCAGGGCCGTCGACGGCGTCCTGGATGTCGCCCATGCCGATGCCGATCAGGCGGTAGGGGCGGCCGAGTTCGGGGGCCATCAGTTCCCGGGCGGCGGCGAACAGGGCGCGGGCGGTCTGGATCGGCTCCGGGACCGTGACGCGGCGGGTGAGGATCCTGAAGTCGGTGCGGCGCAGCTTGAGCACGATGACGCGGCTGGCGACGCCGTCGCGGCGAGCCTTGGAGGCCAGTTTCTCGCACAGGGGCCAGAGTTCCGCCTCAAGGTCGGCGGCGGTGGTCAGGTCTTCGTTGAAGGTGGTCTCGGCGCTCATGCCCTTGCGGTCGTGTTCGGGCCGGACGGCGCGGGCGTCGCGGCCGTGAGCAAGGTCGTGCAGGCGCAGGCCGGTCTCGCCATAGCGTTTGACCAGATCGCGGACGTCGGCTGCGGCGAGGTCGCCGACGGTGGCGTAGCCGTCGCTCTGCAGGGTTTTGCGGAACACGGGACCGACGCCGGGCAGGATGCCGACCGGCTTCGGCGCCAGCAGGGCCTGCGCCTCGGAACCAATGACGGAGAAACCGCGCGGCTTGTCGAGTTCGGACGCCACCTTGGCGAGGAAGCGGTTGCTCGACAGGCCGATCGAGACGGTCAGGCCGACCTCGGCCTCGATGCGCTGCTGCAGACGGATCAGCTGGAAGGCGGGCGGACCGCCGTTGAGGCGTTCGGTGCCGGCCAGGTCGATCCAGGCCTCGTCCAGCGACAGGGTCTGGACCAGCGGGGTCAGTTCCCGCACCGCCCCGAAAATCTGCGCGCTGGCGGTCTTGTATTTGGCGAAGTCGGGTTTGATGACCACCGCGTCGGGGCAGGCCTTGAGCGCCTTGTACATCGGCTGGGCCGAGCCGACGCCGTAGAGGCGGGCGATATAACAGGCGGTGGTGACCACGCCGCGCTTGCCGCCGCCGACAATGACCGGGACGTCGCGCAGTTCGGGTCGGTCGCGTTTCTCCACCGAGGCGTAGAAGGCGTCGCAGTCGAGGTGGGCGATGGTGAGGGTGGAGAGCTCGGGGTGGGCGATGACGCGCCGCGAGCCGCAGGCGGGACAGCGCTCGACGGGGGCGTCGGCGGCGTGGAGGCAGTCGCGGCAGATGGACGTCATCGGAGGGGGCGGGTCATGGCGTGGGCCATTATCGGCCAATCGATGGCTCGGCCCCAACCCTTTCGTCATCCTCCGGCGAGCGTAGCGAGACCGGGGGACCCAGCGGCGCCGAAGGCGATCTGTTCAAGCAGGCTGTCGTGAAGGCGCGCTCCCGACAGCTTCGCGCTCGCGCGCGCCGCTGGGTCCCCCGATCGCGGCGCTGAGGCGCCTTGCCGGAGGATGACGAAATGGAGGGGCGTGGCTCGCCGCCGACTTCACGTCAACTTAAGAGAAGCGGAGCAAGACTACACCCGAAGAAGGCGATCAAGCCTCCGCGCAACCGCGCTTCCGAGGAAGCGGAACAGGCCGGGTGATGATGTCGAAGACGGTCCTCATCGTCGAGGATAACGAGCTGAACATGAAGCTGTTTCATGATCTGCTCGAGTCCCAGGGGTACCAGACCCTGCAGACCCGCGAGGGCTTGCACGCGCTCGCCCTGGCGCGACAGCACCGGCCCGACCTGATCCTGATGGATATCCAGCTGCCCGAGATCAGCGGCCTGGAAGTGACCAAATGGCTGAAGGACGACGAGGAACTGAACCACATTCCCGTCATCGCCGTCACCGCCTTTGCCATGAAGGGTGACGAGGAGCGGATCCGGCAGGGCGGCTGCGAGGCCTATATCTCCAAGCCGATCTCGGTGAAGCATTTCCTCGACGTCGTGCGCAAATACCTTGGGCCGGTGGAGGCGCTGGTCCCATGACGGCGCGGATTCTCGTAGTTGATGACGTCGAGCCAAACGTACGTCTGCTCGAGGCCAAGCTGACCCTCGAATACTACGAGGTGTTGACGGCGATGGACGGGGCGACAGCGCTGGAGATCGCCGCGGCCGAGCGGCCGGACATCATCCTGCTGGACGTGATGATGCCGGGGATGGACGGGTTCGAGACCTGCAAGCGGCTGAAGGCCGATCCGGTTACGCGGCACATCCCGGTGGTGCTGGTCACAGCGCTGGACGGCCGCGAGGACAAGATCAAGGGACTGGGCGCCGGAGCCGACGACTTCGTCACCAAGCCGATCGACGACGTCATTCTGTTCGCCCGCGTGAAGTCGCTGGTGCGGCTGAAGGCGGTTATGGACGAGCTGCGCGAGCGCGAGGAGAGCGGTCGGCGGCTCGGGGTCGACGCCGACGGCGCCGGCCGGCTGCGTGGCTCGGGCGGGCGGGTGCTGATCGTCGACGACAATGAGCTGCAGGCCGAGAAGATGGTCACCCATCTGGGCGGCGAGCACCGGCCGGTGGTCGAGACTGATCCGGCGGCGGCGCTGATCGCGGGTCGGGGGCCGATCGACCTGATGATCGTCAATGTGTCGAGCAGCGGTTTCGACGGTCTGCGGTTCGTGGCCCAGGCCCGCTCCAGCGAGGCCTCGCGGCGGACGCCGATCCTTGCGGTGGTCGATCCGGCCGACCGGCCGCGCCTGCTGAAGGCGCTGGAGCTGGGGGTCAACGACATCCTGCCGCGGCCGGTCGATTCCGAGGAGTTGATGGCCCGGGCGCGGACGCAGATCCGGCGCAAACGCTATGCCGACTTCCTGAAGGAAAAGCTGGATTACAGCCTCGAGATGGCGGTGACCGACGCCCTGACCGGGCTGCACAACCGCCGCTACATGGCCGGTCAGTTGCAGGCGATGGTCGGACGGGCGGCGCAGGGCGGCGACCCGGTGGCGGTTCTGGTCATGGACATCGACCACTTCAAGGTGGTCAACGACAGCTTCGGCCACGACGCCGGCGACGAGGTGCTGCGCGAGTTCGCGGTGCGGCTGGCGACAAACGTGCGGGCCATCGATCTGCCGTGCCGGTTCGGCGGCGAGGAGTTCGTGGTCGTCATGCCGGGGGCGACGCTGGAAGCCGCCTCGCGGGTGGCCGACCGTATCCGCCGCGACATCGAGGCCCAGCCCTTCCCGATCATGGGCGGTGCCGAGGGTTTGACCATCACCGTCTCGATCGGGGTCGCGGCCAGCATCGCCGGAGACACGCCGGAAGCCCTGCTGAAGCGGGGCGACGAGGGGGTCTATGAGGCCAAGAGCCAAGGCCGGAACCAGGTGATTTCGCGGGCGGCGTAGGCCTGGGTCCTGGCGCCGATCGATGATCTCGTCCGCTCAACTCAAATCCCGTCATTCCGGGGCCGCTTAGCGGAACCCGGAACCCAGGAGATCGAACCGACGGCTTCCGGCTCGGCCAAGACCAGTTTCCAGACGCCTGGGTTCCGGGTTCTGTACCCGGCTGCGCCGGTCCCAGCCCCGGAATGACGGGATGGGAATCAGGGAAAACGGTCAGGGTTGAATGGTGATCGAACCTAGCGACTCATCCAGGGCTTGGATTTGCCGGCGGCGATGCTGGCGGCCTGTTCGCGCTGGAAGCGGCCGCCGCGGGGCGGTTTGGGCCGGGCGTTGATGATCGCCTGTTTCAGGCGGAGCGCCCGCTGGATCGGGGTCTCGGAAGCCGGGGCCTGCGCGTCGTCGTCTTGAGCGGTCATTCGGCAACCTAGCACGCCCGACAACGAAAAACGCCCGGTCATCGCTGACCGGGCGTCTCAGAATTCGTCAGGCGGTCAAGGGATTACTTGATCTTGCCTTCCTTGAACTCGACGTGCTTGCGCACGACGGGGTCGTATTTCTTGACGACCATCTTTTCGGTCATGGTCCGGGCGTTCTTCTTGGTGACGTAGAAGAAGCCGGTGTCGGCGGTCGAGTTCAGGCGGATCTTGATGGAGGCGGGCTTGGCCATCGGACAATTACCTTTGCGACGGCGAAAGCCGCTGGAAACGAGAGGCGCGGAACATACTCAGGCGCGGTCGGAAGTCAACCGGGCCGGAAGCCGATTGAGCCGGGACGCGGGAGGGGGCAGTGTGCGGGGATGAAAATGCTCAAGCTCGCCGTGACGGCGCCGGTTCTCGCCCTGCTCGCCGCCTGCGCCACGGCGCCCGAGCCGGCCCATCCGCAGGACGCCTTCATGGCGCGGCTGAACGCCCTGTGCGGGCAGACCTTCGAGGGGCGGGTGACGTCCGACGACCCGGCCGACGCCGACTTCCGGGCCAGCCGGCTGGTCATGCAGGTGCGCGACTGTTCGCCCGGTGAGGTGGGGATACCGTTCGCGGTGGGCGAGGACCGGTCGCGGCGCTGGATCGTGACGCGGACGGCGGACGGGTTGCGGCTGAAGCACGATCACCGCGACGAACAGGGCGTCATCCACGGCTATCACATGTACGGCGGCGACACGGCGGGGACGGGCACCGCGTGGCGACAGGAATTCCCGGTGGACCGCGAGTCGATCGACCAGTTCATCGCCGGCGGGGCGCAGGTCTCGACGACCAATGTCTGGGCCATGGAGGTGCATCCGGAGCGGATGTTCGCCTATGAGCTGCGCCGGCCGAACGGGCGGTTCCTGCGGGTCGAGTTCGATCTGACGCGGCCGGTTGCGGAGTAGTCAGGAAAAGGCGCGGAGGCGGTCGAGGAGGGGCTGGAGGCCGGGGATCAGGGGCTCGATCTCGGCGGCGTTCTTCTTCCACTTGCCGGCCTTGGGCGGGGTCAGGGTGTGGCGCGACGGGGGCAGGTCGCCGCCGGTGCGCTCCGTCAGGGCCGCGTCGAATTCCAGATCGGCGAAGCCGCAGACGGCGCGGATGACGGCGGCGGGATCGGCGAGGAAGTCGCTGTAGCGGACGACGTGGCGGCGGTCGGCGGGGAGCTGCTCCAGATCGTCCATGATGGTCTGGTTGGTGGTCGCCCACTGATAGGCGGCGATCTCGGGCAGGGGCCTGCCCTTCAGGTCTTGCCAGCCGGGCGGCAGCAGCAGGGACCAGGGGCCGTCCCATCCGGGCAGCTGGGGATAGGTGACCCAGCCACCGGCGCGCCAGGCGTCGATGATGCTGGAGATGTTCTCCTCCGGTTCGCGCCACAGGAAGACGAAGCGGGCGTCGGGGAACAGGGCGTTGAAGAAGGGGATGCGCAGGGCGTTCTTGGGCGTCTTCTCCAGCAGGCGGACGCTGTCGGCGTCGGCGGGGGCGCCGGCGGCGCCGACCAGTTTCCCGGCCAGACGGGACTTCATGGCCAGGGCGATCTCGGGCGTCAGTTTGTCGGCGGTCAGCCGGTTGGAGTCCACGCCGGGCGCGCCGGGCAGGAACATGCGGAAGCCCTCGACCAGCCAGTGAGCCTCGCCGCCGGGATTGTGCAGCTGGGGCGTGACCGCGAGGGTCTCGAACAGGGCGGTGCTGCCCGAGCGGGGCGCGGCGACGATGATCACCGGGCGGTCGTAGTCGGGGGTGCGGACCACGGGGCGGGCGGCGGGCGCGGGGGCGGTGGAGGGTGCGCCGCCGACCGCGCCGACTTCGGGATTGACGGCGTAGGTGCCGATGCGCTGGCCGATGACGCGCAGCACCGGCATCTGGTTGGAGCGCACGCGCAATTCGTCGCCGAGAGCGTTGACCTGCTGCAGCAGCATATCCAGCCGCTTGCGGTAGTGGGGCACGCCGCGGTCGGTGTCGGCGAACAGGGACCACAGCTGGCGCCAGTCCTGACGGAAGCCGTAGACGACCCGCTCATAGGTCTGCATCTGCTCGCGCCCGGCGTCGCCGGCCTTGAGCGAAATCGTCTCCTCGACGAGATCGCGCAGCAGGTCGTCGACCTCGGACGGCGGCATGACGCGGTAGATGTTGTGCTGTTCGGTGGCGATGCCGACGCGGGCGCCGGGCTGGTAGGGAATGGTCTGCGGCTCGATGGTCTGCGTCGCGGCGGCGTGGGCCATGTCCCAGAAGCGGCTGTTGCCGGTGGTGTCGGCGACGAGGTGGATGCGCTCGATGTCGGAGTTGTTCTCGACCTTGTGGGTGCGCCAGTTGTCGAAGATCCACGACTCGCCCTGGGCCATGTGCACGACCTGGTCGCCGCAGAAGAATTTGACATCGGGGGTGGTCACGATGGGGACATGCATCCGCACCCGGTGGAACCAGTGGTAGTTGATGTCGGTGTGCAGCGGCACGGTCGCGCCGGGCCCAAGCTTCATCAGGCGGGAGCGGCTCCAGACCACGCCGAAATGGGCCAGCACCTGCTGCAGATAGGGCGAGGCCTTGAGGTGCGGCGTCATGGCCATGGCCCCGGCCACGTCATCGTTCTCGCCGCCGCCGACGGTGATCAGGCGCAGGGCGCTGTTGCCGTCCAGATTGTTCGGGTGGCGCGCCCAGGCGTCGGCGGGCAGGGCCGCGACCTCTTCCTGCAGCCGGGCGGCGTCGAACCGGAACGGCAGCTTGATGAAGGGGGCTTCGAGTTTCATGCCGTCGGCATACCGGCGGGCGGAGGCGGGGTCAAAGCGCGCGCCACGGGCGGAGCGGGTGAACGGTGGCGCAGGTCGGCGAGCCGTCGTGGCCGCGGCCCGGCAGGACGACCTCGAGCGTGCGGCCCGCGCGGGCCCGGTCGAGCAGCGGCGGCGGGATGTCGTGAATGTCGATCTTGGCGCGACGGGACCAGCAGCTGGCGTGGTCACCGGCCGAGGTGCCGACGCGGATGTAGACGAAGCGGCGGGCGGGGCCCTCGCGTCGGACGAAGGGGCCGAGGACGCGGTTGTCGTCGGACAGGCGGATCGGGACGTCGAACGACAGGGCCGCGTCAGACGCGGTGACCGGTTCGAACGGCGCGTCGTCCTTCTGCAGACTGTAGCGCACGCCGGGGACCGGATCGGCGATGGTCAGGCGCAGGGTGATTGGGACATCGGTCATCCCGGCACGCTGCGGCGTCAGGCCCGGTCGCGCAACGTCATCAGGAAGGCCTCGGCTTCGTCAACGCGGCGGAAGACATCCGCCGCGTCTCCCGTGATGCAGCCGCGATCCCAGCCGAGTTCCTGATCCTCATGACCCGGCTGGGACCAGACGAGCCGGCCGTAGGGCAGGTCGGCGACGACCCTCTCGCACTCGAAGCCCGCGCCCTCGTAGGGACGGAACAGATCCCGGACGCGGTCGAAATCGGCCGGAGAGACGGCGAAGGTCGTCGTCCTTCCGTCGCGGTGGGCCCAACTCGCATCGCCGCCCCGGGGAATGTCCCAGCGCTCCTGCATATTGCCCCAGGAAAGCCAGGTGAGAGTCATCCGCGTCGGATCCGGCAGGCCGGGAGGGGGGACCCAGCGTTCCTCGGCCATCGCCTTGACGGCGTAGTAGGCGCGACTGATCCCTCTGCCGGCCTCCCTGTGCCCTTCGGCGTAGCAGATCGATTCATGAGGCCGGCGTGTTTCGACGCCGTTCTCGCGCCAGACGAGGTAGCCGTTGTGTTCCCAAGGTTCCTCGCGGGCGCAGACCAAGCCTTTCTCGCGGTAGGGCTGAAGCAGGTCGCGGATGCGGACGTAGTCGTCATGGGTGACGGGGAAGAGGTAGTCTTCCTTCTCGCTGAGCGTGAAACGCGCCGCGCCGCCGTCCTCGATGGAAAAGAACATCGTGGCTGGGCTGTAGACCACCTCGATCCTGTCCGGCGGACCGGCGGGCGTGGCCGGCGGCGTGTGGGTGGCGCAACCGGTCAGCAGGGCAGTCGCCGCGATCAGCAGAGTGCGCATCAATATACCTTCCCTCTTTCCGGGCGGGCATTAGACCGCAGAGGGAGCCCCCCGCACAACCCGAAGTCCGTCGGCGTCAGGTCTGGTCAGTTGAGGTGCTCGATGACGTGGCGTCCGCGTACCATGCGCACGAAGGGAAGGGGTCGGTCGGGGGCGGCGAGGCGTTCGGCCACCTCGCCCAGCACGAAGCGGGTGATGGCGGGGACGTCGACGGCGCGGGCCTTGTCGAGCGGCAGCCAGGCGATTTCGTCCAGTTCGCCAGAACCGGCGGTGGGCTCGGGATGCAGCAGGGCCGAGGCGTCGGCCATGAAGAAGCGGGCGTCGAAGCGGCGGGTGCGGCCGGGCGGGGTTACGGCGCGCGCGATGTAGGACAGGGCCGCGAGGTCGGGCAGGGCGCCGACGGCGCGGAACTCGCGCCACGGCCCGGCGACGGAGGCGGTCGGGGCCGGCTCGGCCAGCAGCAGGCCGGTCTCCTCGAAGGTTTCGCGCACGGCGGCGAGGGCGAGGGCGCGGGCGCGGCGCAGGGTAATCTCGCGGGCAAGACGGCGGATTTCGGCGGGCGGCAGGTCGTTGGCGGCGGCGGCGGCGTGATCGGCGCGCTCGATCCGCCCGCCGGGGAAGACCCATTTGGAGGCCATGAAGACGTGTCCGGGGGCGCGGCGGCCCATCAGGACCTCGGCCCCGCTCGCGCCCCGGCGTGTCAGGATCAGGGTGGCGGCGTCCTTCGGGCGCTGACGGCCGCCGACACGCGGGGCGTCGGCGAGGTCGCGGGCGGCGTCGAAGGGATTACTCGTAGCGGTCACCCTGGACGATTAGCACGTTGAGGTCCCGGGTCGGGGTGAAGTTGGCATGGCGAACCTCGAATTGGGTCGGGCTGATGCGGCGTACGCCCTCGGCGCAGAAGCTGACGACATTGTCCTCGGAGCCCTTGTCGACCACCAGCCGGAAATCGCCGATGGGACCGGACCAGTTGGCGCCGGTGACCAGGGTGTAGTCGAGCCAGGAATCCCGCATCTGGAGGCCGTCGGCCTGTCTGCGCGCGACGGCGGCCCGCACCGGCTCGTCGATGCAGTATTTGCTGTCGTATTCGGGCCAGTGGTCGCCCGGCCTGCTCACCCCCGTGGCGGTCGTGCCGCCGACAACCGGAACATAAAGGTGTTCAATCCGGACCTCTTCGCCGGGGTAGAAGGTCTGGGTCCAGTAGTGGGTGGTCTTCAGGGTCCAGAGCCCGAAACTGGACCGGCTGCCGTCGTCGTGGACATTGCTTTCCATCAGGCCGTCGGCGACCAATTTGGCGATCTGGGCTTCCGAGAGCTCGCTCACGGGCCCTTCGAGCGAGTCGAAGTAGGGGATCAGCGGCAGGCCCAGCCGCTGAAGCCGGCGGGTGACGTCGACGCCGTCGAGCATGGCCTTCTGCTCGACCTGGGTCGGGACGGAATAGCCGTCGATGCGGGTGATGAAGGGCAGGGTCCGCATCGGGTCCGGCGTCGGCCCATTCACGCTGCCCATCCAGTCCGGCTCGATGTCCGGCATCGGGAAGGCGACGATGGTCTCGATCGCCTCGTCGGTGTGGTTGAGGAAGCGGTAGGTGACCCGGACCTCGTCCCTCGACAGGTACAGGTCCTCGGACAGCATGGTGATCCCGTCGGTCTTCTCCAGCACCAGGCCGCCCGCGCCCATCGAGGCGACGGTGTCGTTGGCGGGCGCCGGGGCGGCCGCGAGCAACGCGGCGACGGCCAGAGCCGTGGCGAGGGTCGAAGTCAGGCGTATCATGGCGTCCTCCCGTTCAGCGACCAAGGCTAGACGAAAGGAGCCGGGACACGAAATCCATCAGTCGGGCCGGCTCTCCATTAGCGCCGCTTGCCCTTGCGAACGCCCTTGAGGCCGCCGGAAGGTTTGCCGCCCTTCGGCTTGGGACCACCGGGGCGGCCGCCGCCGCGCTTGGGATAGCCGCCGCCCTTGTCGCCGCGAGAGCGGGCGCCGAGGCGAGGCGAGGGGGCGTTGGGGTCGCGCGGGGCCGGGTCGGACAGCATTTCAAACACCAGACCGCCGGTCACGGGGGTGGCCTCGACCAGCTTGACCTCGACCGTGCGGCCGAGGGTCCAGCGCTGACCGCTGCGCTCGCCGACAAGGGCGTGGGTGCGATCGTCGTGGTGGAAATATTCGCCGCCGAGGGTGGAAACCGGGATCAGGCCGTCGGCGCCGGTCTCGTCCAGCCGGACGAAGAGGCCGAAGCGGGTCACCCCGGTGATGCGGCCGGTGAAGGTCGCGCCGACGCGTTCGGACAGGAAGGAAGCCATGTAGCGGTCCATGGCGGCGCGCTCGGCGGCCATGGAGCGGCGCTCGGTCGTGGTGACCTGTTCGGCGATGGCCGGCAGTTCGGCGATCTCGCGGTCGGTCAGGCCGTCCTTGCCGAGGCCCAAGGCGCGGATCAGGCCGCGGTGGACGATCAGATCGGAGTAGCGCCGGATCGGCGAGGTGAAGTGGGCGTAGCGGTCGAGGTTGAGGCCGAAATGGCCAACGTTCTCGGGGCTGTAGATGGCCTGCATCTGGGTGCGCAGAACGACTTCGTTGACCACCTCGGCGTGTTCGCCGTCGCGGGTCTCGTCGAGCAGTTTGTTGAACCGTTTGGTGGTGGCCGGCTCGCCCTTGTTCCACGGCTTGCCGATGGTCTGGAGAAAGTCGCCGAGGTTGAACAGCTTCTCCTGACTGGGGGCGTCGTGGACGCGGTAGAGGAGGGGGACGCGCTTCTGCTCCAGCGTCTCGGCGGCGCAGACATTGGCCTGGATCATCATCTCCTCGATCAGGCGGTGCGCCTCCAGGGACTTACGGGGAACGATCGAGCCGATGCCGCCGCCCGGGTCCATCAGCACCTTGCGCTCGGGACTCTCGATGGCCAGCGGGCTGCGCTTTTCACGGCCCTTGAGCATGGTCCGGTAGGCGTTCCACAGCGGGCAAAGGATGGCCTCCATGATCGGGCCTGTGACGTCGTCGGTCCCGCCGCCGTTCTCGACCCCGTCGACGGCGGACTGGGCCTGTTCGTAGCTGAGGCTGGCGTGCGACCGCATCAGGCCACGGAGGAATTTATGGCCGGTTTTCCGGCCGGCCTTGTCGAAGACCATGCGGACGGCCAGGCAGGCGCGGTTCTCACCCTGTTTGAGGCTGCACAGGCCGTTGGACAGGACCTCGGGCAGCATCGGCTCGACGCGGTCGGGGAAGTAGGTCGAGTTGCCCTTCTCGCGCGCCTCGCGGTCCAGCGCCGTGCCGGGGCGGACGTAGGCGGCGACGTCGGCGATGGCGACCCAGACGATCCAGCCGCCCGCGTTCTTCGGATCCTCGTCACGCTGGGCGAATACGGCGTCGTCGTGGTCGCGGGCGTCGGCCGGGTCGATGGTGATCAGGGGCAGATCGCGAAGGTCCTCGCGGCCCTTGAGGGTGGGCAGTTCCTGATCCTGGGCCTCCTGAAGGACCTTGTCCGAGAATCCCATGGGGACATTGTGGGCAGCGATGGCGATCAGGGAGGCGGCGCGCGGGTCGTCCTCGCGGCCGATGGTCTCGAGAATCTTGCCGCGCTTGGGGCCGTAGCGCTGTTCGCCCTTCTCGATGGCGGCGAGCACGAGGTCGCCGTCGCGCAGGCTCTCGGCCTGGGCGTGTGGGACCAGCAGGACGTCCTTCGAGCGGCGATCGACGGGCTCGACCCGAACCTCCCTGTTGGACTTGCGGATGACGCCGAGGACGCGGTTCGCATCGGTGTCCAGCACCTTGATGATGCGGGCTTCCCAACCGTCCTCGCCGCGCGAGAATTTGGCGAGGACGCGGGCGCCGAGGCCGGGGGCCGCTCCGGTCTTGCCAGTGTTATCAGGGACGAGGATGGCTTTCGGCGCATCGGGCGAGGCCTCGACGAGGCGGACGTAGAATTCGCCGTCCACATCGCGTTCGACCACGTCGGCGACGCCGACGGGGGGCAGGGCGCCGGCCTCGGAAAAGCCCTTGCGGCCACGCTTGCCGAGTTTGCCCTCGGCCTCGAGCTCGCGGATCATTTCGCGCAGGGCGCGGCGATCATTGCCCTTGAGGCCGAAATGGCGGGCGATGTCGGTCTTCTCGGCCGATCCGGCTTCACGCAGGAAGGCGAGGAGGGCAGCTTTGTCGGGGAGGCCGGCGGCGGGCCGGCGGGGAGGTTTTGTCATTGGAATCCTGTGATAGCGCGGGTTCGAGTCAAAGGACACGCCGCGCGGGAGGGGCGGTGAAGGTTGGCGGGCCAGCCGGCATGGGCGGTCATTCCGGGGAGACGGCGCGGCCCCTGCTCCGTCTCGGGGCGGCCTGATCAGGCGAGCTGCGGTCCGGACTGTGCCGCCGCCATGGCCAGCGGCCCTCGATCTCGGTCTCCAGCGCGAAGCTGAGGAAGGTGCGGATGGCGACGATGCCGGCCAGAAGGCCGACGCTCTCGACCGTCAGCGGCGCGGTGACCGTGGCGATGATGTCGGCGCCGACGAGCAGTTCCAGCCCCAGCAGGATGCCGCGCCCGAGATTGGCGCGCGCGGCGTCATAGGCGGAGGCCCAATCCCGCGTGCCGAGGCCGCCCCGGAGGTAGAGCACCGCCGCGATCAGCACGGCGAGCAGGATCACGAGGACGCCGAGCATCTCCAGCACCATGGCGGCCAGGCGCGCCCATTCCATCAAGTCTCCCCTCCCGCCCAGGTCGGCGCCGATCATGCTTCAATCCCTCCTGACAGGACCATCGCGGCGGGCGCGGATTGGTTCCGGCGCGCATGGCTTGACCTGGGAGGACGGCGCGGCCAGCTTCCCGGCCGAACGTCACGGAGTATCTGAATGTCTCTCGCCCCCGCCCCAGTCCTGTCAGGACCCACCGGTTCGCTGCTGGACCTGATCGGCAAGACGCCGATGGTGGAGGTGACGAAGCTGGACACCGGGCCGTGCCGACTGTTCCTGAAACTGGAGTCCCAGAACCCGGGCGGGTCCATCAAGGACCGCATCGCCCTGTCGATGATCGCGGCGGCGGAACGGGAGGGCTTCCTGAAGCCCGGCGGCACCATCGTCGAGGCGACGGCCGGCAACACGGGACTGGCGCTGACCCTGGTGGGGCAGGCCAAGGGCTATAAGGTGCTGCTGGTCATTCCGGACAAGATGTCCAAGGAAAAAATCCAGCATTTGAGGGCGATGGGCGCCGATGTTCGTCTGACGCGTTCGGACGTCCCGCATGGGCATCCCGACTATTACACCGACATGGCCGAACGGCTGGCGCAGCAAATCCCGGGCGGATTCTACGTCAACCAGTTCGCCAACGACGCCAACTCCGAGGCGCATTTCAGGACCACCGGGCCGGAGATCTGGGAGCAGATGGACGGCAGGGTCGACGCCTTCGTCGCGGGCATCGGCTCGGGCGGCACGATCACCGGCATCGGCCGCTATCTGAAGAGCGTCGGCTCGGACGCGAAGATCATCCTTGCGGACCCGGTCGGCTCGACCCTGGCGGGGATCGTCAACGAGGGCGTGCCGGGTCCGGAGGGCAGCTACACCGTCGAGGGCATCGGGCAGAATTTCGTGCCGGATACGGCCGAGATGGATCTGATCGATAGCGCTTATTCCATCCCGGACGGCGAGGCGATCGCCACGGTGCGCGATCTGTTGCTGAAGGAAGGGGTGCTGGCGGGATCGTCGTCGGGCACCCTGATCGCCGCCGCCCTGCGCTGGTGTCGCGAGCAGACCGAGCCGAAGCGGGTCGTGACTTTCGTCTGCGACACGGGGGCGAAATATCTGTCCAAGGTCTACAATGACGCGTGGCTGGCCGACCAAGGGCTTGCCGAACGCGAGATCCACGGAGACCTGTCGGACCTGATCACGCGCAAATACGAGAAAGGCGACGTGGTGGTGATCAGCCCGGACGACACCCTCGACACGGCCTTCAAGCGGATGAAGGGGGCGGATGTTTCGCAGCTGCCCGTGATCGAGGACGGGCGGCTGGTCGGCATCGTCGACGAGAGCGACATCGTCCAGGTGATGCACACCGACGAGATCACCCGCGAGGCGCGGTTCAAGAAGCCTGTCGGCTCGGTGATGACGCGCGATCTGGACACGGTGCAGGTATCGGAGCCGCTGGAGGCGCTGATCCCGCTGTTCGACCGCGACCGGGTGGCCATCGTGCTGGACGGCGAGACCTTCGTCGGGCTGATCACGCGAAGCGATCTGATCAATCACCTGAGTTTGAACCGGTAGGCCGATGGGACGCAGCCGGCTCCTGATCGTCGTATTGGGGCTGGTCTGGTCGCTCGCGCCGGCGGCCCGCGCGGCCTGCGCCGACGACATTCCCCACGCGGCGACACGGGAGCAGACCAGCTACGCCAGCGGCGCGGCCACGGTCCGGGGACTGATCTATCGCCCGGCGCGGCCGAATGGCGCGGGGGTGGTGCTGCTGCACGGCGCGAGGGGGTTGGCGGCCGACGCGACGACCTTCGACCCGCACGCCGTCCAGCTGGCGTCTCGAGGCTACCATGTGCTGGTCCCGAACTACTATGACGCCGCGCCCGGTCGGGAGCGGCGCACCAGCCGCGACATGCGCGTCTGGCGCGGCGTGGCGCGGAACGGGGCGGCGTATCTGGCGCAGCAGCCCGGCGTGGAGGCGAATCGGGTGGCGCTGTGGGGCTATTCGCTCGGCGGCTTCCTGTCCGGCGAGGCGGCGATGGAGAGCGTGGGCGTGGCGGCTGCGGTCGCGCTGGCCGCCGGGCTCGACGGCGGCGAGATGGGCCGGGACCGGCGGGCGGTTCCTCTTCTGCTGATCCACGCCCGGACCGATCCGGTGATTTCGCCGATGTCGACGCGGCGCTGGGGCGACGGCTTGCAACGTCGGGGCGCGATGGTGGAGGTTCAGGCTCTGGACTGGGATGGGCATGGCTTCGATGGTCCGACCTGGTGCGACGTGTTCGGACGGACGCGGGCCTTTCTGGAGCGCGCCCTGGTCGGGGAAGGAGCTTGAGGTCATGACCACGGATCGGGCGCTCCGCCGGTCGGCACTGGCGCTGATCGGCCTTACCGCGATGCTGGGGAGCGGGCCGTCAACCGTCCTGGCCCAGGCGCAGGTCGGCGTGCCGGGCTGCACGGACGACGCGCCGGTCCGGGCGATGCGGGAGTCGATCACCTTCGACAGCCGCGGGCGGACCATCCGGGCCCACCTCTATACCCCCCGGGGAGAGGCCAACGGCGAGGGCCTCGTGCTGCTGCACGGCGGCACGGGCTTCGAGATGAACTCGATCCTTTTCGACGCTCACGCCATCCAGCTGGCGTCGCGGGGTTACCGGGTCATCCTGCCGGCCTATTTCGACGCGGCTGACCCCGATGCGCGGCGGCGGACCGCAGTGGCGCGAGCGTGGCGGCAGGCGGCGCTGGACGCCGCCGAGGCCCTGTCGGCCGAGCCGGGCATGGCCCGCGATCGGGTGGCGCTGTGGGGCTATTCGCGCGGCGCGGCGGTCGGGGCCGATGCGGCCACAGCCGAGGGCAGCGGCGTGCGGTCGGCGATCCTGGTGGCCGGAGGCGGGGCGGTCGAGGGCAGCGTCGCCGGACGGGACCTGTCGGTTCTTTTATTGCACGCGCGGCGCGACGAGGCCGTGCCGGTGCGCTCGACACTGCGTCTGGCGGAAGCGCTGCGCGAGGCGGGGGCGACTGTAGAGGTCCGGGAGCTGGCCTTCGACGGCCACCAGTACGACCTGCCGACCTGGTGCGAGGCGTTCAGAACGACCCGCGCCTTCCTCGAGAACCGGAGGGAGGCAGGCGATGGACCGGCGTAGCCTGCTGGCCGGCGCCGCAGCGGCGGGGCTGGCGGGGGCGGTCCGGGCGCAGGAGCCGGTCCTGCCGACGCCGACCTACGAGGGCATGACCTTCGACAGCCATGGCAAGACCATCCGGGCCATACACTACCGGCCGGTCGGCGAGGGGCGGCGCGCCGCCATCGTGATGATGCACGGCTCGGGCGGGCGGATCAGGAACCGCGGCCCCTGGCACGAGCTGGCCATGCGGTTCGCGGGCGAGGGCTACCAGGTGCTGACGCCGCTCTATACCGACGCCTTTCCCGACGACGGGATCCGGCCCGAGCGGATGATGGAGGCATGGCGCGACGTCGGCGAGCACGCCATCGACTGGTTCATCGACCGGGGCGTAGACCGACGCAGGACGGCGATGTTCGGCTACTCGTTGGGGTCCTATGTCGCCGTCGACGGGGCTCTGGGTAACAGCAGGGCGGCGGCGGCGATCGGGCTGGCTGGCGGGACGGACGTCTATACGCCGCGCGTGCCCCGGCGGCGGATACCGGTGCTGGTCATCCGGGCCGAGAACGACGACCACGTGCTGCCGCGCAATACGGCAGCGTGGGCCCGCTTCCTGCGCGACCATGACATCAACGTACGGGTTGAAGTGATCGCCGGGGCCGGCCATCTGTTCAGACCACGCGAGTGGGCCGAGATCTTCGCCCGCTCGGCCGAGTTTTACAGCGGCAACATCGGCCGCATCGATCAGGACACCGCATGAGTTCGCTGAAGAACAGCCAGGGTTTCTCGACCCGCGCCATCCACGCCGGTCAGCGGCCCGACCCGACGACGGGCGCGGTGATGACGCCGATCTACGCCACCTCCACCTATGCCCAGGAAAGCCCGGGCGTGAACAAGGGCTATGAATACGCCCGCGGAAAGAACCCGACGCGGGAGGCGTTCGAGGCCTGTCTGGCGGACCTTGAGGGCGGCACGCACGGCTTCGGCTTCGCCAGCGGCATGGCGGCGACCTCGACGGCGCTGGAGCTGCTGGACGCGGGGTCGCACATCGTCACCGGCGACGACCTGTACGGCGGGTCCTGGCGGTTGTTTGAGCGGGTGCGGCGGCGCTCGATGGGTCTGGACTTCGCCTACGTCGACCTGAGCGATCTGGCGGCGGTCGAGGCGGCGATCACGCCGAAGACCCGGATGATCTGGGCCGAGACGCCGACCAATCCGCTGATGAAGCTGGCCGACATCGCCGGCCTGTCCAGGATCGCGAAGGCGCACGGGCTCAAGCTGGTGGTCGACAACACCTTCGCGACGCCGTTCAGCCAGCAGCCGCTGAAACTGGGCGCCGACGTGGTGATGCATTCGGCGACCAAATATCTGAACGGCCATTCGGACATCATCGGCGGGGCGCTGGTCACCGGGGACCCGGAGCTGGCGAAGGAGATCAAGTTTCTCCAGAACTCGGTCGGCGGCATCATGGGGCCGTTCGACGCCTTCCTCGCCAACCGCGGGCTGAAGACGCTGGGCCTGCGCATGAAGGCGCATAACGAGAACGCCCTGGCTGTCGCCCGCTGGCTGGAAGACCGCAAGGGCGTCGCCAAGGTGATCTATCCGGGCCTGATCAGCCATCCGCAGCACGATCTGGCGGCGACGCAGATGAACGGGCGCTTCGGCGGCATGGTCACGGCGATCATCGACGGTGATCTGGCGCGCACGCGTCAGGTGCTGGAGCGGGTGCAGGTCTTCACCCTGGCGGAGTCGCTGGGCGGGGTGGAGAGTCTGGTCAACCACCCGGCCATCATGACCCATGCGAGCGTGCCGAAAGAGGTGCGAGAGGCCGGCGGCGTGACGGAGAACCTGATCCGGCTGTCGGTGGGCGTGGAGGAGGTCGAGGACCTGATCGCGGACCTGGATCAGGCGCTGGGGTAGGGGCCGGCCCAACGGTCCACCCTCGTCACGCTCGGGCAATATCGATCGCCGCCGAAGGCGATCTGTTCGGCCAGGCTGTTGGGAGCACCGGCATCCCCACAAGGTCGCCCTCGCGCGCCGCCGGGTCCCCGGTCTGGGCCGCTGCACGGTTTGCCGGCGCAAGACGGGACAGGAGGGTAGGTTCAGGCCGCCTTGCCGGGCAGCGCGGTCTGGTGGCCGGTGGCGGGGACGGCCTTCTTCTTCGCCGGGGCGCGCTTCTTCGGTTCGGCGACCGACTTGGGCGCGGCGGCGCGGCGGGCGGTTTCGGCGTCGATCAGGGGCAGGATATCACCGGCCGCCGTCATCTGGGCCGGCGTGCCGGCTTCCGACAGGCGGGCGGCGTTGGCGCGCAGGGCCTTCAGGTCAGGATCGCTCATGGCGGGGATCATGTCGGCAAGCGGGGTCATCGGCGGTCTCCGGAAGGCGGGGAAGGGGTGGTCGGGCCGGCGCCGTGATCGGCGGCCGGCCCTCCCGTCATTCGAAACCTATTCGGCGGCCTTCAGGCGACCGGCGGATTCCTTGCCCGAGCGCGCGTCGCGTTCGACCTCGTAGGAGACCTTCTGGTTTTCGTTGAGCGAACCCAGGTCCGAGACCTCGACGGCCGAAGCGTGGACAAACACATCCTTGCCGCCGTCGTCAGGGGCGATGAAGCCATAGCCCTTGGTGGAGTTGTACCATTTCACAGTGCCGGTAGCCATTTTCAGGACCTCCGCTAGCAGTTGACCGCCGGAAGAGTTCCGGGTCGGCCTGTCGGGTCTGAATGGGATCGGCTTTGGACCTCGGTGCGCGATGCAAAGGGCAGCAGCGTTTCGCAGAGAGATCGACGCTTATCAGGTGGGCGCTTCCGGCCCGAATAGCAAGAGCGGAGCGGAAACGCCCCCGGGCCGCCGGGAAGGAGGAACGGCGGCCCGGGGCTGGTCTCCACTAGTCGGGCATGGAGACGGTGTCGGTGACGTGGATGACGCCATTGGACTGGAACACATCGGCCTGGGTGACGGTGGCTTCGCCACCCTTTTCGTCGGTGAGGATCACCGAGGAGCCGCGCAGGGAGGCGGTCAGGGTTCCGCCCTCGACGGTGGTCAGCCGGGCGCTGCCGCCGCCGGCCTGGATCTGCTGGATCAGGTCGGCTGCGGCGATCCGGCCGGACACCACATGGTAGGTCAGGATCCTGGTCAGGGTCGCCTTGTTGGCGGGCTGGACGAGGCTTTCGACCGTGCCGGCCGGCAGTTTGGCGAAGGCGGCGTCGGTCGGGGCGAAGACGGTGAACGGACCCGGGCCGGACAGGGTCTCGACCAGGCCGGCGGCGGTCACGGCGGCGACAAGGGTCGTGTGATCGGCCGAGTTGACGGCGTTTTCGACGATAGTCTTGTTCGGATACATGGCCGCGCCGCCGACCATGGGGACATCCTGGGCCGGGGCCGACGCGGCGTCGGCGGGTTCCGGAGCGGGGGTTTCCGCGGCGTTCGAGCAGGCGCTGGCGAACATGGCGGTGGCGGCGACGCCGGCGACGAGCAGGGTGCGGTTAGCGGTGAATTTCATTTGTGTCTCTCCTGAGCGGCCGTTGATACGGCTCAGGACTGGAGACGAACGGGGGGCGCGGACGGATCAGAACCGCGGCTACTGGCCACACCGGGCCATCCGCCCCGGACGTTCATTCGTAGGGCTGACCCCGGACAGCAAAACGGCGGCGGGGCCGGAGCCCCGCCGCCGTTCGAAATCACGCGCCGGAGACCGGCGCCTGAAATCAGCCCTCGGTCTTCAGCTGACCAGCGGATTCCTTGCCCGAACGCTTGTCGCGCTCGATTTCGTAGGAAACCTTCTGGTTTTCATCGAGGCCGCGCAGGCCCGCCTGTTCGACGGCCGAGATGTGGACGAACACGTCCTTGCCGCCGTCGTCAGGCTGGATGAAGCCGTAGCCCTTGGTGCCGTTGAACCATTTCACAGTGCCGGTAGCCATTTTCAGGACCTCCGTTAGCAGTTGGCTTCAGGGAAGAGCCCCTGGAGCCTGTCGGGTCTGAAAGGAGCGGCTAGACCTCAGTGCGAAAGCAGAGGGTGGCGTTTCGCAGAGAGATCGACGCTGGAGTTGTGGACTCTTCCGGTGACGAAAGCAAGGCGGCGAAGCTCAGCTCGCGGCGTCTTCCGCGGTATGGCCGGCCGCCTGTTCGGCGGGGGCGACGTAATGCTCCTGGCACAGCTTGCGCAGGGCTGCGCTCAGGCTGGGGCCGTAGAGAGAGTCCTGGATGCGGTCGAAACCCTCGGACGAAAGGGCCTGCTTGATGTCGCTGACGGTGCGGCAGCGCCCCTCGCGGGCGAGTTCATAGGCGCGTTCGAGTGTGGTCGGTCGGTGAGTCATGCCTTTCAGATAGGCATGATCGGGCGAGATTGCGAGCCTCAGAAGGCGAGACTGAGGCCGGCGACCAAACTATCGGCGTATTGTTCGCCGGGAACGTCGGCGTCCGTACCGTACCAACGCAGTTCCGCCTCCAGGTTGCGGGTCAGGGCGTAGTTCAGGCCGACGTCATAGCCGGTGTAGTCGATGTTGTTGTCCTGCTCGCGCCGGCCGACGGCGGCGGAGGCATAGAGCTTGTCGGTAAAGTCCCAGCCCAGCCGGGCCTCGGCCCAGGTCCAGGCCTCGGTCGCTCCGGTGCTATCGGGCGAATACTGCAGGCGGATGCGGCCGCTGGCGGGGCCGATCGAGCGCTTCACGTCGGCGGTGAACTCCCAGGCGTCGGCGTCGGCGCCCGGATCAGCGTCGATCTGCCACTTGTGTTTGACGTTGAGATCGAGGTCGAAGCCGGCGAATTCCGGCCGCACGCCGGCGTTGAGAGCGACCTCGAGTTCCGAGCCGGACGACTTGATCGTCTCGAACGACGGCCCGGCGTAAAGCAGGCCTGAGGCGCTTTCCCACTCGGCCTCTCCCCAGACGAAGGCGTCGCCGTCGGATTTGGAGGCGGCCTTGGAGCGGTTGTCGGTGGCGGCGCCCGCCACGAAGGTCCACGCGCCGGTCGCGTCCTGGGCGGCGGCGGGGGCGGCGAGGGCCAGAAGGGCGAGGGCGGCGGCGGTCGGCAGGGTGCGGATCATCGGGGTCGCTTCGAATGGGGGGCGGAGGGCCCTGAAGCGGGCCGGTCTAGAACCGCTTCTTGTCGAAAACGGCGCAGGCCTCCGCATATTCGTCCCGAAGCCGCCCGACAAGATCGGCGGTCGGCAGAATGTCATGAACCGCGCCCGCGCCCTGGCCGGCGGACCAGACGGTCTTCCAGGCCTTGGCCTCGTCGGCCATGTCGAGTTTGTGCTCGGGCAGGGACTTCGGGTCGATTCCGTTGGCGACCAGGGAGGGGGTCAGGAAGTTGGCCGGGATGCCCGATACGGCGGGGGTGTAGGTGATGTCCGAGGCGCCGGCGTCGACGATCATCTGCTTGTATTCGGCCTGGGCCTGGCTCTCGGTCGTCGAGATGAAGCGGGTGCCCATATAGGCGAAATCGGCGCCCATCATCGTGGCGGCGGCGACGTCGCGGCCGGTCGACAGGCAACCGGACAGGATGATGGTCCCGTCGAAGAAGGTGCGCACCTCCTCGACCAGGGCGAAGGGGTTCACCACCCCGGCATGGCCGCCGGCGCCGTTGGCCACGAGGATCAGGCCGTCGACCCCGGCCTGGGCCGCCTTGCGGGCGTGGCGGACGTTGGCGATGTCGTGGAAAACCACGCCGCCATAGCCGTGCACCGCATCGACCACGTCGCGGACCGCGCCCAGCGAGGTGATGATCAGCGGCACCTTCTCCTCGACCGAGACCATCATGTCGGCCATCAGCCGGGGGTTGGTCGGATGGACGATGTGGTTGACGCCGAAGGCGGCGGCGTCGGGGGTCAGGCGGCCCTTGATGTCGTGCAGCCACTCCCGGTAGCCCTCGGTGGTGCGCTGGTTCAGCGACGGGAAGGCGCCGATGACCCCGTTGTTGCAGCACTCGACGACCAGATCGGGGCCCGAGACGAGGAACATCGGCGCGGCGATGACCGGCAGCTTGAGACCTTTTTGCAGCGATGCCGGAATGGCCATGAGATCCTCCCCGTTGTCTTTCGCTACGGATAGCGGGCTGTCGCGGGGGAAGGCAAATCCTTCGAGGGGCCAAGATGACGTCGCCCGGTGAACCGGCTACATCGCCTCCATGACCACCGACACCTCGGGCCTGCACCAACTGGGCCAAATGACCGCCGCGCCGACGAGCCCGGAGACCGCCGTGCTGGAGCGGGTGCCGAACCCTCACGCCGACACGCTCTATCTGACGCGGTTCACGGCGCCGGAGTTCACCAGCCTGTGCCCGGTGACGGGCCAGCCCGACTTCGCCCATATCGTCATCGACTATGCGCCGGGCGAGTGGCTGGTCGAGTCGAAATCGCTGAAGCTGTACCTGACCAGCTTCCGCAACCACGGCGCCTTTCACGAGGACTGCACCGTGGCCATCGGAAAGAGGCTGGTCGACCTTTTGAAGCCGCAATGGCTGAGGATCGGGGGCTACTGGTACCCGCGCGGCGGCATCCCCATCGACGTCTTCTGGCAGACCGGCGCGGCGCCCGAGGGGCTGTGGTTGCCCGACCAGGGCGTGCCGACGTATCGCGGGCGGGGGTGAATTCACCCGCCGCGCCAATTCCTCAGGATTTGCTCATGCGCGGGACGGCCGCATCGGCCTAGCTGGCCCCCATGACCGAACCGCGCCGCCTGCCGCTCGAAATATGGGGCCGTCACTGGCTGGGGCGGTTGCAGGCGTGGGCCGACCAGCGGGCGTGGAGCCGGTACGGGTTCGAGTTCCTGATGTTCGGGATCAAGCAGGGCTGGGCCTGTCTGTTCGGCGGGCTGATGCTGGCGCTGCTGATCGTGACGAAGCTGTGGTGGCCGGAGCCGGCGCCGGTCGCGCGCTACGACTTTCTGGTGCTGGGCGCGGTGGCCATCCAGGCGGGGATGCTGGCGCTGAGGCTGGAGAGTTGGGAGGAGGCGCGGGTCATCCTCGTCTTCCATGTCGTTGGCACGGTCATGGAGCTGTTCAAGACCTCGGCGGGGTCGTGGATCTACCCGGAGCCGTCGTTGCTGCGGATCGGCGAAGTGCCTCTTTTCTCCGGCTTCATGTATGCGGCGGTGGGCAGCTACATTGCGCGGATCTGGCGTATCCTGGACATCCGCTTCCGCCACTATCCGCCGCTGTGGACGACCTGGGCGCTGGCGGCGGCGATCTACGTCAACTTCTTCGCCCATCACTGGCTGCCGGATGGGCGGCTGGGACTGTTCGCCATGACGGCGGTGCTGTTCGGGCGGGGCTGGTTCTATTTCACCCCGGACCGGCGACGGCGGTCGATGCCGTTTCTGGTCGGTTTCTTTCTCGTAGCCCTGTTCATCTGGCTGGCCGAGAATATCGGGACGTGGGCGCAGGCCTGGGCCTATCCGGGGCAGGACGACGGCTGGGAGCCGGTGTCGTTGGCCAAGCTCGGCAGCTGGTTCCTGTTGATGATGATCAGCCTGGTGCTGGTGTCGTTGGTGCACAGGCCGGAGGAGGAGTCTGCCCGGCCGCGGCAGCCGTGATAGACGGAGCGAAAGCGGAGGCTCCATGACCACAACCACCACCGACGTCGTCGTCCTCGGCGGGGGCCACAACGGCCTCGTCTGCGCCTTCTATCTGGCGAAGGTCGGGCTGAAGGTGACGATGCTGGAGCGGCGGTCTGTGGTCGGCGGCGCGGCGGTGACGGAGGAGTTCCATCCGGGCTTCCGCAACTCGACCGCCAGCTACACCGTCAGCCTGCTCAATCCCAAGGTCATCGCCGACATGGAGCTGGCCCGGCACGGGCTGACCGTGGTCGAGCGCAAGGTCTCGAACTTCCTGCCGTTCGACGACGGCCGCTATCTCCTGGCGGGCGAGGGGCGGACGCAGGGCCAGGTCGCGAAGTTCTCGGCGAGGGACGCCGAGCGGTTGCCGCACTACGAGCGGCGGCTGGAAGTCATCGCAGCGATCCTGCGCGACTGGATCCTGAAGGCGCCGCCCAATGTAATCGAGGGCGGCTGGATGGCCATGCTGCCGGAGCTCGTAAAGGGCGCGTCGCTGGGCAAACAGGCGGCGGGGCTGGACACACAGGGGCGGCGCGACCTGCTGGACCTGTTCGCCAAGTCGGCGGGCGACTGGCTGGACGGCTGGTTCGAGAGCGATCCGATCAAGGCGCTGTTCGGCTTCGATAGCGTCGTGGGCAACTACGCCAGCCCATATACGCCGGGCTCGGCCTATGTGCTGCTGCACCATGTGTTTGGCGAGGTGAACGGGCGCAAGGGCGTCTGGGGCCACGCGCTCGGCGGCATGGGGGCGATCACCCAGGCGATGGCCAGCGCCTGCGCGGAACTGGGCGTCGAGGTGCGGCTGGAGACGGCCGTCGCCGAGGTGCTGACCGAGAAGGGCCGGGCCGTGGGTGCGGTGACCGCGGGCGGCGACGTAGTGCGGGCGCGGGCCGTCGTGTCCAACCTGCACCCACGGCTGCTGTTCGAAACCCTGGTGGATGACGCCGTGGTCCCGGCGGACTTCCGCGAGCGGATCGCGAACTATCAGTCGGGGTCGGGCACCTTCCGCATGAATGTGGCCCTGTCGAAGCTGCCGAACTTCACCAGCCTGCCGGGGCAGGGGGACCACCTGACCGCCGGGATCATCATCGCGCCGTCGCTGGCCTATATGGACCGGGCCCACGCCGAGGCGCGCCTGAACGGCTGGTCGTCGAAGCCGATCGTCGAGATGCTGATCCCCTCGACTCTCGACGACAGCCTGGCGCCGCCCGGCCAGCATGTCGCCAGCCTGTTCTGCCAGCATGTCGATCCAACGCTGGGCGACGAACACCGCGACACGGTGGCCGACCTGATGATCGACACGGTCGACGCCCACGCCCCGGGGTTCAAGGCGTCGGTGGTCGGGCGGCTGGCGCTGGGGCCGCGTGATCTGGAACGGCGCTTCGGCCTGGTCGGGGGCGACATTTTCCACGGGCGGCTGACGCTGGATCAATTGTTCAGCGCCCGACCCGTGCTGGGCCACGCCGATCACCGCATGCCGGTTCCGGGGCTGTATCTGTGCGGGTCGGGGGCGCACCCCGGCGGCGGCGTCACCGGCGCGCCGGGGCATAATGCGGCGCGAGCGGTGGCGAAGGATCTGGGAAGGTGGGGTCCAGGGGCGAGGGGCGAGTAAGCGGAGCGCGACGCGGGGCTGTTCTTTCACCCTCGCCCCTCGTCTCTCGCCCCTGCCTTCAGACGTCCGCCAGACCCATAGCCGTCATCAGGGCGTCGCGGACGGCGGCCTCGGTGAAGGGTTTCTGAAGAGTGGGTTGGCCGCGCCATTCGTCGGGCAAGCCGCCCTCGCCGTAGCCGGTCGAGAAGACGAAGGGCACGCCGCGCGCCTTCAGCGCCTGGGCGACCGGAAAGACCTGTTTGCCGGCGACATTGACGTCCAGCAGGGCGGCGTCGAGCGGTTCCTCAGCGCCCGACAGCCGGAGGCCCTCGTCGACCGTGGCCGCGGGGCCGACGGGGACGCAGCCCATGTCCTCGAGGATGGTCTCCAGCAGCATGGCGACGAGGGATTCGTCCTCCACGACCAGAACGCGGCGGCCTGCGATCGCCTGGGTCATAGGTCCGGCTCCCTCTCCAATGGTACTGAAATTGTGACGGTCAAGCCGCCGCTGGGGTAGTCGAGTTCGATCTCTCCGGCCAGATCATGGCGGACATTTCGTTCGATCAGGCGACTGCCAAAGCCCTTCCGATCCGGGGCGGTGACCGGGGGGCCGCCGGTTTCTCGCCAGACCAGCTTGAGCCGGGGGCGGGTCGGGTCGGCTATGGACCAGTCGACGAGAACCCGGCCGTCCTGAGCGGACAGGGCCCCGTACTTGGCGGCATTGGTGGCCAGTTCGTGGAAGATCATGCCCAGCGACAGGGCCGCGGCCGGCGCCAGAGCCACGCGCGGACCGTTGGTCGAGACCCGGCTGGCGCCGTGGGCCTCGGTTTCATGCTGCAGGATGTCGCCGAGATCGGCGCCTTCCCAGTTTCTGCGGGTCAGCAGGTCGTGGGTGTGCGACAGCGCCAGCAGACGCGCCTGGAACCCCTCGGCGAAAGTCCGCGGATCCGCGTGCGACCGGGCGGTCTGCATGGCGATCGACTGCACGGTGGCGAGGGTGTTCTTCACCCGATGGTTCAGCTCGTCGATCATGAGCTTCTGACGCTCGTCCGCGAGGACGGACTCCGTCACCTCATGGCCCTGGACGAAAACGCCGATGGTCTGGCCATCCGCGTCGCGGATCGGCTGAAAGATGAAGTCGACCCAGACCGTTTCGAGGGGAGCGTCGGGCGAGCGTTGGAGCTGGACGCCGAGGCTCCGGCCCTCGAACGGCTCGCCGGTCGCCAACACGGTGTCGAGGAGAGGTATGAAGCCCTGACTTTCTATCTCGGGCAGGGCCTCGACCAATGGCTTGCCGGCGATGTCGCGATGGCCGATCAATTGGGCGTAGGCCATGTTGTGCATCTGGAATACGTGGTCCGGGCCGGACAGCACAGCGATGAACCCGGGCGCCTGCATGAACAGCTCGACAAGCTGATTCCGTTCGGTCTCCAGCCGCCGGTTGTCTTCCTGGACCTGCTCGGCGCGGCCGAGCACAGCTCCGCTCACCACGCTGTCGAGCGCGCTTGCCTCGGTCGCGGTTCGTCCGCGATTGCGTAACGTCTCGAGTTCCGTGATGTCGGTGGTGTGCTGGAGAAGAAAGACCACCTCGCCGGCGTCATCGAAGATCGGCGTATGGGTGGCGCTCCAGAACCGGTCTTCGAACGTGTCAGCGCCGTTCGCCTGCCGGCGGGCGATCGAAAAGCGGACGACCGCGAGATGGTCGCGCTGGCCGGTGTCGCGAGCCTTTTCAAGCGAGGCCTTCACCTGCCGGACGTTTTCCGGGGCGTCTTCACCAGGCCCGGAATCGAAGGCGTCGAACAGTGGCTTGCCGAGGATGGCCTCGCGGGTCGCGCCGGTGACGTTGAGATAGGCCTGATTCATGCCCGCGATCCGCAGGTCGGGCGTGAGCAACACATAGGGATTGGGCGAGGCGTCGAACACGCTCGCCAGATCGACCGTCAGGTCGCCCGATTTAAACAGTTCCTTCAATCCCATCCCCGCCCCTGCCGGTCCGCTGTAACGCCTTGCGGGCGTGTCGGTTTCACGCAATCGGGCCCCCGGGCGATTTTCAGGATTGGGGGAGGGCGGCGGACGCCGCTAGTCTGGCCCGATGTATGTGGCTTTCATTCTGGCGGCGGCGGCTCTGATGATTTCACCGGCGGATCCCGCTGATCCCAATCCCCGGGCGACGGTCGAGCAGGGCGTGCTGGTCGGGCGCGGGGCGGAGGGGGTGCTCAGCTTCAGGGGCGTGCCCTACGCCCGACCGCCGGTGGGCGAATGGCGCTGGCGGCAGCCTCGGCCGGCCCTACCCTGGTCCGGTGAGCGGGACGCAGGGCAGGTCGGGGCGATCTGCATCCAGCCGCCCGCCAATGGCGACAATGGCGTCGGTCCCCTGCCGATGAGCGAAGACTGTCTGACGCTCAATGTCTGGGCGCCCGCGGAGCGAGAGGAGCCGCTGCCGGTGATGGTCTGGATCCACGGCGGTGGCCTGAACAACGGCTCGGGCACGGCCGCGCTGTACGATGGGAGGAACCTCGCCAAGCGCGGCGTGGTGGTGGTGACCATCAACTACCGGCTGGGCCGGTTGGGCTTCTTCGACCATCCAGCGCTGGCGGCGGAGCGGGAGGCGGGCGAGCCGGCCGCCAACTACGGACTGATGGACGTGATCGCCGCCCTGCAGTGGGTTCGAGACAACGCGGCGGCCTTCGGAGGCGACGCGGACAATGTGACGATCTTCGGCGAGTCAGCCGGCGGGGCGCTGGTCACGCGGCTGATGATTTCTCCGGAGGCGCGGGGGCTTTTCCATCGCGCGGCGGTTCAGTCAGGACTCGGACGCGACGAGGGCACGCCGCTGGACTCTGCGCGCCGCGACGGCGGGCCGTCGATGCGGGCGAGGGGAGAGGCCTTCGGGATGGCCTACGGCGCGAGGACGGCCGAGGCGCTTCGAGCCATCCCGGCGGAGGCTTTCCTCAGACCAGCGCCAAGCTTTTACGGCGGTGACCTGCTGGTGCGGGACGGGACCCTGATAACCGAAGATGTCGAGGCCGCGTTCGCCGGTGGGCGCGAGGCGCCCGTCCCCCTGATCATCGGCACAAACAGCGCCGAGTTCTGGTGGATGAAGCCGTCGGATCTGAGCCTTTATGGCGCGCTGGATGACGCGATGACAAGCGACGAGCGCGCGGCCTTCCTCAAGGCCTATGGCGGTCCGTCGGGCTACGACCAGTTCGTGCTGAGCGACCTCGTGTTCAACGAGCCGGCGCGGCGCCTGGCGCGGCTGCACGCGCGAAACGGACATCCGACGTACCTGTACCGCTTCGATGTGGTTTCCGCAGCGATGCCCGAGCCCCACGACGGGGCCACCCATGCGTCGGAGCGACAGTACGTGTTCGACAATCTGACCGCCTCGCCGTGGCCGACGGCGGCGATGGACCAGCGGGCCGCGGATCAGATGGCCGGCTACTGGACGACCTTCGCGGCGACGGGCGATCCGAACGGGGGGATGCGGCAGGTCTGGCCCGACTTCGGCGCCGATCCGGATCGACTGCTGGACTTCACCAACGACGGACCGGTGGCGAAGGCGGTTCCGTTCGGCGAACGGCTGGACCTTATCGAGGCGTTTTATAACCGGGCCCGCTGATCCTCAGAGCACGCCGCCGTTCGACTTGATCACCTCCGCGTAGAGCAGACCGGAGTCCTTGATGGTCCGCTCCTGGGTCTGGAAATTGACGTGGGTGATGCCGAACCGCTTCGAATAGCCCAGCGACCATTCCAGATTGTCGAGCAGCGACCAGGCCATGTAACCGCGCAGGTCGACGCCCTTGCCGATGGCGTCGTGCGCCGCCTTGAGGTGGTTCTTCAGATACTCAACCCGCATCGGGTCGTGGACCCGGCCGTCGATGGCGTGGGGCGGATCGTACCAGGCCGAGCCGTTTTCGGTGATCATCAGCGGCAGGCCGTTGGTCTGTTCATGCAGCCAGACGAGGGTGTCGGTCAGGGCGGGAGGATAGACCTCCCAGCCGGTCTCGGTGTGGGCGTGCTGGACCTGTTTCACCGGCCGGGCGCGGACGGGCCAGGCGTCGGGGGCGTTCTCGGGCACCGAGCGGGTGTACCAGTTCAGGCCCATCCAGTCGGTCGGCTGGGCGATCAGGTCGAAGTCCGCCTGCGGGAAGTCGCGGTAGGCCTCCCCGTAGACGTCTTCCAGTTCCTGGGGATAGCCGCGGCCCATCAGGGGGTCGAGGAACCAGCGGTTCATCTGGGCGTCGGCGCGGCGGCGGGCCGCCTCGTCCTCGGGCCGGTCGCTGGCCGGGTATTTCGGTTCGATGTTGAGGACGATGCCAATGTCGCCCTCGCCGACCTGACGGAACCGTTTCACCGCGGCGCCGTGGGCGCGCAGAATATTGTGGCCGGCGATCATGGCCTCGAAAGCCGAGCGGTGGCCCGGGGCGAGGGCGCCGTGCAGATAGCCGCCGTCGACGATGACCCACGGCTCGTTGATCGTGCCCCACGTCTTCACCCGGCCCTTGAATTTCTCGAACAGGACCTGGCCATAGTCGGCGAACCAGTCGGCGATGTCGGGATTGAGCCAGCCGCCGCGGTCGTCGAGAGCGGCGGGAAGATCCCAGTGGTAGAGGGTGCAAAGCGGCTCGATCCCGGCCTCGAGCAGGCCGTCGACGAGCCGGTCGTAGAAGGCGAGACCCTTCTCGTTGATGGCGCCGCGGCCCTCGGGCATGACCCGGCTCCAGCTGACCGAGAACCGGTAGGCCTGGAGGTTCAGGCGCTTCATCAACTGGATGTCTTCGCGCCACTTGTTGTAGTGGTCGCAGGCCACGTCGCCGGTGTCGCCGTCCCGCATGTTGCCCGGCGTATGGCTGAACCGGTCCCAGATCGAGGCGCCCGCGCCATCGGCCATGGAGGAGCCTTCGATCTGATAGGCGGCCGTCGCCGCGCCCCACAGGAAACCTTCTGGAAACAGATAGTTACCGGTGTCTTTCGTGATCATGGTCGAGGCTCGTGAAACGCGATGTGGTCAACTGAAAAGGGCTGGGCCGCCGGGGCGGGTACGCGTGTAGCCCCGTGAGCACAACCTCCCTGTGACCAAACTAGGGCACTTGCGGGCGATATGGCCAGTGTGTCATGTAATCGGTTACACGGAATTATCGAACGGACCCGCGAGAAGCGGGCCGGGATCGCGAACCGGTCAGGGAGAGAGACTTTGGGGCCTGGTGCGACAGCAAACATCTGCGTGGATGTTGGGGCATGAAGGCCGCGACGATCCGGGACGTGGCGGACCGGGCGGACGTCTCCGTCGCGTCCGTTTCACGCGTCCTGACCGGGGCCGGCCCGGTCACCGAAACGACCCGGAAGAAGGTGATGGAGGCGGTCGATGCGCTCCAGTACGTGCCCCACTCCGGCGCGCGCAGCCTGTCGACCAGCAAGACCCAGACGATAGGCGTCATCCTGCCGGACCTGTATGGCGAATACTTTTCCGAGCTGATCCGGGGCATGGACGTGGGGGCGAGGGCCCTCGGCTACCACCTGATCGTCTCCAGTTCCCATGACGACGCCGAGGAGGCCTCGGCGGCGATCCGCTCGATGCGTGGTCGCGTCGACGGATTGATTGTCCTGTCGCCGCATCTCGACGCGGCCAATCTGGCGACCAGCCTGGCCGGACGGCTGCCGATCCTGCTCATGAACGGCGGCGCCGACGCCGGTCGTCCCTCGATCGTGGTCGACAATCATGGCGGCGCCGTTCAGGCGGTGGAGCACCTCATCGCCACCGGCCGGCGCCGTATCGCGCACATTTCCGGCCCGACCGGCAACCTTGAGGCCGAGTCGCGGCTGGCGGGCTATCTGGAAGCCATGGCGCGGGCCAACCTGCCGACCACCGTGGTCGAAGGCGCCTTCACCCAGGCCTCGGGCCATCAGGTCGGGGCAGAACTGGCGGCGCGTAGCGAGCGGCCGGACGCGATCTTCGCCGGCAACGACATGATGGCGGTCGGAGCCATGCTGGCCCTTCAGGACGCCGGGCTCTCCGTGCCGGAGGACGTGGCTCTCGTCGGGTTCGACGACGTGCCGATCGCCGAGCTGGTGCGTCCGGGCCTGACCACTCTGAGGATCCGGATCGCTGACACCGGACGAAGCGCGCTGGAGCGTCTCGTCCGCCTCGTCGACGCAGCGGGGGCCCCTGCCGACACCGCCTGCGAGGTCGTCCGTCCCGAACTGGTCGTGCGCCCGTCGAGCGATCCTGCGGCGCAGGCCCGAACCACGTCCGGCGATCGCCCTCGCGATTCCGCCAGCTTACCACATCTCAAGGGGGAGAACCCGCAATGACCCGCAAGTCCAAGCAGTACCTGGGCGCCGTCTCGGCCCTCGCCGTCGCCCTCTCGCTGGCCGCCGCCGGCGGCGCGGCGGCCCAGGTCGCCACCTCGACCATCCGGGGTTCGGTGACCGACGGGGGACAGGCCGAAGCCGGAGCCGCGATCGTGGCGCGCGACGTGGCCTCGGGGTTCACCAACCGAACCACGGCGAACTCGCAGGGCGGCTATGTCCTGTCCGGCCTGCGCCCCGGCACCTATGAGATCACCGTCACCACGACCGACGGCGAGACCACGTCCGAGGTGGTCACGATTGGCATCGGCCAGGTCGGTGAGGTCGATCTCCGCATCGGGGGCGCGGCCGCTTCCGGCGGCGGGGCCACCGAAATCGCTGAAGTCGTGGTCACCGGTCGCCGGCTGGTCGAGGTCCGGACGCCGGAGATCGCCACGAATGTGACGACGCAGCAGATCAACACCCTGCCGCAGATCAACCGCAACTTCCTCAACTTCGCCGCCCTCGCCCCCGGCGTACGGGTGTCGCAGAACGAGCAGGAGCAGACCATCACCGCGGGCGGCCAGCGGGCGGAATCGGTCAACGCCTTCATCGACGGCGCCAGTCTGAAGTCGAACATTATCGACGGTGGCATCGCCGGTCAGGACGACAGCCGCGGCAATCCGTTCCCGCAGGCCGGCATCCAGGAGTTCCGGGTCGTCAGCCAGAACTTCAAGGCCGAGTACGAGCAGGCCTCCTCGGCCATCATCACGGCCGTGACCCGTTCGGGCACCAATGAGTTCCACGGCGAGGTGTTCGGCACCTATCGCGATCAGAGCTTCATCGAGCAGGACGTCTTTTCCGCACGGCGCGGCGACGAGCAGCCCGATCTGGAGGTTCAGCAGTACGGCTTCGCCCTCGGCGGTCCGATCATTCGGGACACGCTGCACTTCTTCGGCACTTATGAGCGCAAGGAAGAGGGCCGCGCCGCGGCCGTCAATCTCGGCCGTCAGGAGCCGCGCTTCACCAACCAGTTCGGCCAGTACATCGGCACCTTCGCCGTGCCGTTCGAGGAAGACCTGTATTTCGGCAAGCTGAGCTGGCAGCCGGCCGACGATCATCTGGTTGATCTGAGCGTCACCTGGCGTGACGAGTTCGACACCCGCGGGATCGGTGGGGCCGACTCGGCCGAGCGGGCCACGGAACTGAACCAGACCACGCTGACCATCAACGGCCGCCACCAGTGGACGACGGACACCTTCGTCAACGAGCTGACGGTCACCCAGCGCGAGTACAACTACAACCCGCAGCCGATCAACTTCTCCAGCTTTGGGGAAACCTACCGGCTGCACACCGACACCAATCCGGCGCCCGGGTTCCAGCCGAACTTTTTCGGGGGCGACACCATCCTCAACCTCGGCGGCGCCGACAGCCGGCAGGACATTGTCGATGAGGTTCTAACTCTCCGCGACGACCTGACCTTCAACGAGATCGAGTGGAACGGCTTCCACACCATCAAGATCGGCGGGAAATTCTCCCGCCAGAACTACCAGGTGACGAAGGAGTTCGGGCGCAATCCGCTGTTCTATTATGACGTCGATGGTCGTCCGGAGCTGTCGGGCAGCACCACGGTCCCGTACCGCGTCGAGCTGGGCAACGCCTTCCCGTCGGTCGATCTGACCAACAACGTCATCGGCCTGTACATCCAGGACGACTGGCAGATCACCGACAAGCTGGAGCTGAACCTCGGCCTGCGCTGGGACTACGAAGACAACGCCAACAATAACGACTACGTCACGCCCCGGTCGGTGGTCGACGGACTGAACCAGTGGATCGCCTCGACCAACGGCGGCAAGCCGGCGGGCTATGCGCCGAGCTGGTTCGACATCAACGACTACATCGCCACGGGCGACAACCGCGATCCGTTCACCGGGGCCTTCCAGCCGCGGATCGGCTTCTCGTACGATGTCTTCGGCGACCGCTCGACGGTGATTTTCGGCGGCGCCGGCCGCTACTACGACCGCGTCCAGTTCAACTTCTCGTTCGACGAGATCGTCAAGCCGTTCGACTTCCGCCAGAATGTCTTCTTTTCGACCACCGGAGCCCCTCCCGGCGTAGCCAGCGGCAACGCCGGCGACCCGATCTTGTGGCAGGAATCGTATCGCACGGTGGCCGGGCTCGACGCCCTGCTCGACACCATTCCGGCCCGGGGCGAGGCCTTCCTGCTGGCCAACGATTTCGAGCCGCCGCGCACCGACCAGTTCAACATCGGGGTTCGCCAGCGCTTCGGCGACTGGCAGACCGAGCTGACCCTCGCCTACGGCAAGACCGAGAACGAGTTCACCTGGCAGTATCTGAACCGCTGCCGCGAACCCACGCGACCCAATGACGGCAATGGCTATGGCGACAGCGGCGGCTTCTGCGGTCCGGACGGGACCAACCCGTACCGCGCCTACCTGGTGTCGGATCACAACAAGGAGCGCGAGTTCACCGCCCTCTATCTGAAGGCCGACAAGCCCTACACGCGGGACTCGGGCTGGGGCTTCAACCTCGCCTACACCTGGTCGGAATCGCTGCAGAACGGCGGCAACGACAATTTCTGCTTCGACTGCTTCTCGGTCGAGACGTCGCCGATGCGCTCTTCGGCGAACGACGAAACCCACCGGATCGTGGCCAACGGCATCCTCGACCTGCCGTGGGACTTCCAGCTGTCGGGCATCCTGACCCTCGGCTCGGGCTCGCCGTTCAACGTCTTCGACGGCACGGGTTCGCAGTTCTACTTCCGGCCCTACGCCGGGCGTCCGGAGAAGTACGGCTTCATCATTCCGAACGCCTTCGCCTACCGGAATCTGGACCTCCGCCTGACCAAGAATTTCGAGGCCTTCAGCGGTCACGAGCTGTCGCTGTTCGTCGACGCCATCAACGTCTTCAACTTCGACAACTACAGCGGCTTCGACGGCGGCACCGGCTCTGCGACCAATCCGAACCCGAACTTCGGCAACCCGAGCTCGGTGCTGTTCCCGACCCGCACCTTCCAGGTCGGTATGCGCTACAGCTTCTGATCTCCTGACCCTGGCGGCCGCCCTCCGTTCAGAATCGGGGGGCGGCCTGTTTTTTGACTAGTCGGACCGTGAGTATGAGAGTGGCCGCCATGGATCGTCGTCGTTTCCTGATGGGTTCCACCGTGGCCGGGGTCGGCGCTCTCGGACTGGCCGGCTGCGCCAGCGTGCCGGGCGCCCCGTGGACCGGCGGCCGGGCGCTCGACGCCGAGGTCGAGGAGCTGCAGGCGCGAACGTTCCGCTGGTTCGTGGACGTCACCAACCGGTCCAACGGCCTGACGCCGGACCGCTGGCCGACGAAGACCTTCGCCTCCATCGCCGCCGTCGGCTTCGCCCTGACCTGCTGGCCGATCGGGGTCGAACGCGGCTGGATGACGCGGGAGGAGGCGCGCGAGCGCACCCTGATCACCGCCCGCTTCTTCCATGACGCCCCGCAAGGGCCCGAGCCCACCGGCGTCGCGGGCCACAAGGGCTTCTTCTACCATTTCCTCGACATGGAGACCGGCCACCGCTACCGCGACACCGAGTTGTCGACGGTCGATACGACGCTGCTGCTGGGCGGGATGCTCTATGCGGCGCAGTGGTTCGACGGGGACCATCCCGACGAGGTGGAAATCCGCCGGCTGGTGCAGGCCATCTATGAGCGGGTCGAATGGGACTGGGCGGTGGTCCGGCCCAACCGCATCTCGATGGGGTGGCGTCCGGAGCGGGGCTTCATCGCCGCCGACTGGAACAAGTACAACGAGGGGATGCTGGTTCTGCTGCTGGCCATGGGCAGCCCGACGCACCCCGTCCCGGCGGCGGTCTGGGACGAATGGTGCAGCGTCTACGATCTGAGCTGGACCGACGAATGGGGGCCGGCGCACCTGCATTTCGCGCCGCTGTTCGGGCATCAGTACAGCCACATGTATGTGGACTTCCGCGGCATCCACGACCCGTTCATGCGCTCGAAGCAAGCCGAGATCCCGGGCTTCGACTACTTCCAGAACAGCGTGCGGGCGGTGCAGGCGCAGCGCAGATACGCCATCGACAATCCGATGGGCTGGGCCGGCTATTCCGCCGACATCTGGGGCCTGACCGCCTGCGACGGGCCGGGTGACATCAAACAGGTCATCGACGGACGGGAGCGGCAGTTCTTCAGCTATTCGGCGCGCGGGCCCGGCGACCGAGACGACGGGACGATCGCACCGACGGCGGCGCTCGGCTCCATGCCCTTCGCCCCCGCCGAGGTGACGGCCTGCATGAAGGCGATGAAGGCGCGCTACGGCGCGGCCCTCTATACGGAATACGGCTTCCTCGACTCGTTCAACCCGACCCTGACGCAGACCAGTCAGACGCTGCGTCACGGCCGCATCGCGCCGGGGATCGGCTGGGTCGACGGCGACTATCTGGGCATCGACCAGGGGCCGATCGTCATCCAGATCGAGAACCACCGTTCCGACGCCGTCTGGAAGCGTATGCGGCGTGAGCCGAACATCATCCGCGGTCTGAAGGCGGCCGGGTTCACGGGCGGCTGGCTGGCTAACGCATGAGCGTGATCCGGCCGGATCGACGGGCGGCGCTGGGCCTTCTGGCCGGGGCCGCGGCGTCGGGTCTGGCCGGATGCGGACGGCGGGATGACGGGGTCCTCCGCCTGACCTTCTGGGCCATGGGCAACGAGGCGACCAACGTCCCGCTGCTGCTGCCGGAGTTCGAGCGGCTGAACCCCGGGATCAAGGTCGACGTCCAGGCCCTGCCGTGGTCGGCGGCGCATCAGAAACTGCTGACCGCCTACGCCGGAGACTCGTTGCCGGACCTCAGCCAGGTGGGCAACACCTGGGTGTCTGAGATGGCCGCCATCGGGGCGATCTCCGCCCTGCCGGACTTCGCCTCGGACCTGCTCACCGACCAGTTCGATGCGGTGCTGGAAACCAACCGCATCGACGGCCGGGTGGTCGGCGTTCCCTGGTACGTCGACACCCGGCTGATTTTCTACCGCTCCGACCTGCTGGAGCAGGCGGGGTACGGGGCCGTGCCGCCGACCTGGGCCGGCTGGAAACAGGCCATGCTTGCGGTCAAGCGGGTGGTCGGGTCCGATAAATACGCCGTCCTCTTGCCGCTCAACGAGTTCGAACAGCTGCTGACCTTCGGCCTGCAGGGCGACCAGTCTTTGTTGCGCGAGCAGGCGACGCGGGGCAATTTCTCCAGCCCGTCGTTCGTGGCGGCGCTGGCCTTCTACAAGAGCCTGTTCGACGAGGGCCTGGCGCCCGTGGCGTCGGCGGCGCAGATCTCCAACGTCTGGACGGAGTTCGCGCGCGGCTGGTTCAGCTTCTATTTCTCGGGACCGTGGACCATCGGGGATTTCCGCAATCGCCTTGGTCCGGAGACGCGCTGGATGACCTCGGGCGTGCCGGGCCCGGACGGCATGGGAGCCTCGGCGCCCGGCGGCTCGTCCCTGGTGGTCTACAGCTCCTCGCCGCGGCAGGAGGCGGCGTGGACGCTGGTCCGCTATCTGTCCGATCCGGCGGTGCAGGCGCGCTTCAATGTCGTGACAGGCAATCTGCCGGCGCGGCAGAGCGCCTGGAGCGCGCAGGCGGTGGCCAATGATCCGTACATCGCCGCCTTCAAGGGCCAGCTGGCGCGCGCCGAGGCCGTGCCCAAGGTCCCGGAATGGGAGCGGATCGTCACCGAGATGCAGATTGTCGCCGAGCGGATGGTGCGCGGCGAGTACACGCCCGAGGCCGCCGGCGCCGAGATCGACCGCCGCGCCGACCGGCTGCTCGAGAAACGCCGCTGGATGATGGAGCGGGGCAGGGCATGACCGACGTCCGGCTCAACATGGCCAAGGTCGAGGCGGAGGCCGCCGTCCGTCCGCGCCGCAGGCCAGGCGGCGCCCGGGCGCGGGAGCGGGCCGCGTGGGGCTTCGTGGCGCCGGCGCTGATCGCCATCGGCGTGTTCTTCGCGGTCCCGGTGTTCGCGGCCCTGCTGCTCAGCCTGACCGACTTCGACATCTACGCCCTGGCCGATCTGGACAATGTCCGCTTCATCGGAGTGCAGAACTACGAGCGGCTGTTCGGAAATCCGCTGTTCTGGGGGGCGATGAAGAACACCGGCCTGTTCGCGGTGCTGGGCGTGCCGCTGTCGATCGCGGCGTCGCTGGCGGCGGCGGTGATCCTCAACGCCCGGGTGGTGAAGTGGCGGCCCCTGTGGCGGGTGATCTTCTTCGCCCCCTTCGTGACCACGCTCGTGGCCACGGCGGTGCTGTGGAACTACCTGCTGCACACCCGCTACGGCGTCATCAACTGGGCCATATCAAGCGTGGGCCTGTCGCCCGTGGACTGGCTGGGCCAGCCCTCGACCTCGATCCCCGCCATCCTGATGTTCGTGGTGTGGAAGATATTCGGCTACAACATGCTGATCTTCCTCGCCGTCCTGCAGACCGTGCCGGACGACCTGTACGAGGCGGCGCGGATCGACGGGGCGGGGGTGTGGAAGCGGTTTACCCACGTCACCCTGCCGGCCATCGCCCCGACGCTGTTGCTGGTCTCGATCATCTCGGTGGCGAGCTTCTTCCAGCTGTTCGCCGAGCCCTATGTGATGACCCAGGGCGGACCGGCGCAGAGCACGGTGACGGTGCTCTACTTCATGTACGAAGAGGGCTTCAAATGGTGGAACCTCGGCTCCGCCAGCGCCGTGGCCTTCGTGCTATTCGTCTGCATCCTGGCGGTGACGCTGGTGCAACTGGCCGTGGCGAAGCGGATGGGGGCCTACGAATGACCGCCCGCCGGGTCCCTTCGGTCGCGCTGAACGCGGCGGTGGCCTTCATCGCGCTGCTGGTGCTGTTCCCGCTGCTGTGGATGCTGTCGGTCAGTTTCATGGCGACCGGTGAGGCGGCCAGTTTCCCGCCCCCGCTGCTGCCGTCGACCTGGACGCTGGAGCACTACCGCGACCTGTTCGTGACCCAGGGCATGGGCCGCTATCTGTGGAACAGTTTCGCCCTGGCGACCATGGCGACCGGGCTGGCGCTGCTGTTCACAGTCCCGGCCGGCTACGCCTTCGCCAAGCTGAGGTTCCGGGGACGCGAGCGCACCTTCCAGCTGCTGGTCGCGGCCCTGGTGGTGCCTGCACAGATCGGCACCCTGCCGCTGTTCCTGATGCTCAAGGGGATGGGGCTGGTGAACACCTACGCCGGGGCGCTGGTGCCGTGGCTGGCCTCGATCTTCGGCCTGTTCCTGGTGCGGCAGTATTCGCTGTCGATCCCCGACGAGATGCTGGAGGCGGCGCGCATCGACGGGGCGTCGGAGGGGCAGATCTTCCGCCGGGTGGTGCTGCCGACACTGCAGCCGATCATCGTGACCCTGGCGCTGTTCGTCTTCCTCGGCAGCTGGAACGATTTCCTGTGGCCGCTGATCATTCTGACCGATCAGTCGAACTACACCCTGCCGGTGGCGCTGGCCGCCCTGTCCCGCGAGCACGTGCAGGACATCGAGATGATGATGGCGGGGGCGGTGATCACCGTCGCGCCCGTGCTGATCCTGTTCCTCGCCCTGCAGCGCTACTACATCCGCGGCATGCTGGCCGGGAGCGTGAAGGGTTAGTCGCCGTAGCTGTCGTAGCGCTGGCCGCCGGCGAGATTGCCGAATTTGGTGGTGTCGGCGTCGAAGGACAGTTTGACGATGCCGATGGGGCCGTGGCGCTGCTTGCCGATGACGACCTCGGCCTGGTGTTTGAGGCGGTCCATGTCCTCCTGCCATTTGAGGTGTTCCTCGGTCCCCTCGCGCGGCTCGGCGCGGCCGAGGTAGTAGCTTTCGCGGTAGACGAACATGACGCAGTCGGCGTCCTGCTCGATCGAGCCGGATTCGCGCAGGTCGGACAGCTGGGGCCGCTTGTCCTCGCGCTGCTCGACCTGACGCGACAGCTGCGACAGAGCGATGATCGGCACGCCCAGTTCCTTGGCCAGGGCCTTGAGGCCGCCGGTGATCTCGGAGACCTCCTGCACGCGGTTCTTCTGGCTGTTCGACTCGCCGGTGGTGATCAGCTGCAGATAGTCGACGATGATCAGGTCGAGGCCATGCTCCATCCGCTTCAGGCGGCGGGCGCGGGCGGCCAGCTTGGACATCGACAGGCCGCCGGTGGCGTCGATGAACAGGGGGCTCTCGCCGATCTCGACCGCGGCGTCGCGAATACGGCCGAAGTCGGCGGCGTCGATCTCGCCCTTGCGCAGCTTGTCCGACGACACGCCCGAGGCGTCGGCGAGGATACGCATGGCCAGCTGTTCGGCCGACATTTCCAGCGAATAGAAGGCGACGACGCCGCCGTTCACAGTCTTGCGGCCCTCGGGCGTCGGCTCCCAGCGATAATTGCGGGCCACGTTGAAGGCGATGTTGGTGGCCAAGGCCGTCTTGCCCATCGAGGGACGGCCGGCGAGGATCAGCAGGTCGGACGGGTGCAGGCCGCCCAGCTTCTGGTCGAGGTCGTCGAGATTGGTGGCCAGGCCGGCCAGCTTGCCGTCGCGCTGATAGGCCTCGGCGGCCATCTGCACGGCGCCGCTAAGGGCGGTGGAGAAGCTGACGAAGCCGGAGGAGGGCTTGCCGGTCTCGGCCAGGGTGTAGAGCCGCTGTTCGGCGCTCTCGATCTGGTCGAGGGCGGCGGTTTCGGGCTGGGGCGCCTCCTTGATGATCTCGCCGCCGATGCGGATCAGGTCGCGGCGCAGGGCCAGATCGTAGACGACGCGAGCATAGTCGGGCGCGTTCGCCGCCGGCGGGGCCCGGTCGACCAGGTCGGCCAGGTAACGCAGCCCACCGAACTCCTGGAAGGCCGGGTCCTGCTTGAACCGCTCCATCAGGATGGTCGGCTCGGCCAGCAGGCCCTGGCGGACGTGATCCTCGACGGCGTCATAGAGCCGCTGGTGGAAGGGTTCGTAGAAATGACTGCCGCGCAGACGGTCGGACAGGCGCTCGAACACCGCGTTGTCAAACATCAGGCTGCCGAGCAGAGCCTGCTCCGCCTCCAGGTTATGGGGCAGGGACGGGATGCCCGACGCGTCTGAAGACGACGGGAAGGGGACGGGGGCGAAGGCGTTCATCGGGGTCATGTCTTACCCATGCCCGCGTCCTGCGTCAGTCGCGGACGTAGCGGCGGCTAGGGATAAGTCAGGGCGATTGTGGGCGATCCGGAATTCCGTAACCGGATCAGTTAACGGCTCAGCTGGAGCACGGATAGCGCGAGGCCATCCAGCTGCGAATGCCGTCAGTGACGGTCATGCGCTGGCGGCGCGACTGCGGGATGGCGTTCAGGTAATCCAGCATCTGGCGCGGGTTGAGCTCGATGCGTTCCGGCGGGCAGGCCGGCGGGGTGCGGCCCGCCGCCCGGGCCTCCCGGATCTCGCGGCCGACGGCGGTGAACGCCCGTTCCGCCTCGCCTTTCAGGCGGTGGGCGCTGGGACGCAGGGCGGAGGTCGCGTTGAGCGGAATGCGGTTTGCCTCGGCGAGGAAGCCGTCCAGCGTGCGTTGGGTCTGGGCCGTCACGGCGTCCGCCGCCAACAACACGCCCAACGCCATCAAGATCGATGCCAGCCGCTTCATTGCCGTTCCCCTCGCTTCGCCGAAGAATGGCGCCGGCGGGACAAGACACAAGCCTTGCTGAACCGATCGTGAATGGGCCCGGCTCATGAAAAAGGGCGCGACCGTTGCTGGTCGCGCCCCTTAGCAGTCTTTAGCCGGTTGGCCGGGTTCAGGCTTCCGAACCGAGGCCTTCCTGCTGGCCGGCGCCGCCGGCGATCATGTCCTGCGCCGCTTCCGCCGCTTCCGCGCGGTCCTGGTCGTAGGCGGACTTGATCACGTCCTCGCCCTTGGCCTGACGCTCGGCCTCGTCGGCCGAGCGGGCGATGTTGATCTTGACCGTGGCGGTGACCTCGGCGTGCAGGCGAACCGACACTTCGTGGACACCCAGGGTCTTGATCGCGGTGTTGAGCACGACCTGCGAGCGCTCGATCTTGCCGCCTTCGGCCTGGACGGCCTCGGCGACATCGCGACCGGCGACCGAACCGTATAGCTGACCGGTCTCGCCCGCCTGGCGGATCATGACGTAGGTCTGGCCGTCGATCTTGTCGGCGACCTTCTGCGCCTCGGCCTTGTTCTTCTCGTTGCGGGCCTCGATGGCGGCGCGGTCGAGTTCGAAGGCTTTCAGGTTCGCGGAGGTGGCCCGACGGGCCTTGTCGCGCGGCAGGAGGAAGTTACGGGCGAAGCCGTCCTTGACGGACACGACGTCGCCGATGGCGCCGAGGTTCTCGACGCGTTCAAGCAGAACGACCTTCATATCACTTCACCACATAGGGCAGGAGGGCCAGATAGCGGGCGCGTTTGATGGCCTGGGCCAGCAGACGCTGCTTCTTCTGGGAAACAGCGGTGATGCGCGACGGGACGATCTTGCCGCGCTCGCTGATGTAGCGTTGCAGCAGTTTGACGTCCTTGTAGTCGATCTTCGGGGCGTTGGTGCCGGAGAACGGGCACACCTTGCGGCGACGGTAGAAGGGGCGGCGGGCGGGGCCGGAGCCGGCCGGCGCGCCCGGCGACGGGGCAGTCGTATCGGTCATGTTCCGGGTTCCTTAGTCAGCGGCTTCGGCGGTGGCGTCTTCGCGCGGGGTGCGCTCGCGCTCGCGTTCACGCTCGCGCTCGCGGCGGGCCAACAACGGCGACAGTTCCAGGTCGAGTTCCTCGACGCGGACGGTCAGCCAGCGCAGCACGTCTTCGTTGATCGACAGCTGACGCTCGACCTCGGCCATGGCGGCAGGCGGGCAGTCGACGGCGAGCAGCGAATAGTGAGCCTTGCGGTTCTTCTTCACGCGGTAGGTCAGGTTGCGCAGACCCCAGTACTCGATCTTGGCGACGGAACCGCCGCCTTGCTCGATCAAGCCCTTGATGGTGTCGTTCAGCGCTTCGGCCTGTTGCGCGCTGATATCCTGGCGCGACATGACCGTGTGCTCGTAAAGAGCCATGCGGTGGTCTCCCTTGGGGGGCGTCGGCGCGGGGAGACCGGGTAAGTCCGTCCCACGATGGCTCCTGATGCGGCGGCCGGGATGACTTCCCGGACCCTTTGGAACTCCGCGTCAGGACCGAAGCCCTAGAAAGGCGGGGCGTATAGGGGAAAAGGGGGCGGGGAGCAAGGCTCCGGGCCTAGAAGCTGCGCCGAACGTTCAAAGAAACCTGGCTGGTTCCCGGCTGGCGGCTGGCTTCCGTATAGACGGGCGTGCCGACGTGACGCGGGGCGTTGTACAGGGTGAACTCATTCCGGCTGCCGGAACCGACATAGAGGCCGCCGGTGACGCTCCACTGCGGGTCGGGCCGGTAGGTCAGGTTAAACTGGCCGGTCGGCTGCGAGCTGAAGCGCGACAGGACGCTGGGGCTGTAGCCGATCGTGTCCTGTCCGCTGCTCATGCTGACGTTCCAGTTAATGCGCTGGGCCACCAGATTCTGATTCAGGGCGATCGACCATCCGGTGGCCTGCTCGCCGGACAGGCGCCGGTCCACGAAGGTCACGGGGTCGGTGGTGTCGGACCAGCGATGGTAGACCTGGCCGGAGAGAAGGCCGCCCGACATGCCCCAGCGATCCAGCGGCAATCGGCCGGACAGGGTCAGCCTGTCACGGGTCGCGCCGCCGACATTGCGGGTGATGTTGAACGGACGCGGCGTCGTGCCGCCCGGCGGTATCTCGTAGATCACCACCACCCCGAGCACATCTTCAAAGACCTCATGGGTGAATTCGGCGACGAAGGAGCCCTGGGTGCCGAACAGTCGCTCGTAGCGCGCGCTGCTCAGCCAGATTTGCGCCGGACGAATGTCGGGGTTGCCTCGTCCGTAGATGTCGGTCGCAAAGGCGGCGGAGGCGGTGAAGGCCCCGAAGGACAATTGATCGACGCTCTTTTCGAGCTTGAAGGTCAGGGTGTTGCGCGGCGCGACAGTCCAGGTCGCGGCCAGCCGCGGCTTCAAATAGCCAAGGGTCGTCTCCGCCTCGCCGGCCGACCCATCGGCGGTGATGCGGGAGAGCTCGTAGCGCAGATTGGCCTCGACGCTGAGGTTGGGGCGCGCAGCCCACAGGGCGGTCACAAAACTCTCGTTGCGCAGTTCCTCGACCCGGGTGTCGTCGCCGGGAAGAAACAGGGGGCTGCCGTCGAACGTATAGGCGGTCGCCGAGTCGACCCAGTTGAGCGCCGTCTCCGATCCGGCCTCGAGATTCAGGGCGCCGCGTCCGGTTTCCAGCGGGGCGAACTTCAGGGTTCCCGAAACGATGCTCTCACCCGAGGTCTGGTCGCTCAACGTCCGGGTGGTGAAGAAGGGGGTGTCGTAGGCGCCGGCGTTATCGTTCTGGGTGAGCGACTGGAAACCGACCAGTTCGAGGTTCATCCCGCGCGGCAGGCTGCGGTTCCAGCGCAGGCCGGCTTCGCCACGCCAGCGCGTCGAGTCAGAGCGACTGAAGTCCTGGCCGCCGGGGAAGATCAGGATGTCCGTGCCCTCAAACAGGCTGGCGCTGTAGTTGACCAGAACGTTGGCGCGCACGCGCCCCCCGCCCAAGGGCCCTTCATAGACGCCCGTGGTCTCGCCGTTTGAATAGCCGACGTCCCCGTCATTGAGACCGACCAGGAGGACCTCCCCGTTCGGCCGGCGTCTTTCGCGCACTCCGCTGAATTCCTGGCTTCCGGTGGAAAAACGAAACGATCCGTCCATCGAGCGGCCGTCTCTCTGACGTCGCGCCTGAAGATTGACGCCGGGCTGAAAGCGGCCCTGATCGTTCATGGACAGGCTGGCGGCCGCTGATCCCGACACGCCCGCGTCGGGCTTGCGAATGACATTGGCGACGACGGCCTTGCCCTGCATGTCGATACCGCCCGCGCCCGCGCGCACGACGTCGATGCGCAGCACCTGGGCGGCTGGAATGCGGGACAGCACCGAGGCAAGGGAATCACCGCGGGTTGGCGGTCGCACGCCATCGATCAACACATTGCCGGCCGTGCCCGCGAATCCCCGCGCTGATGAGCCGCCGTCGAACTGGAAACCCGGAATGCGCCCGATCATGTCCAGCGCCGTAACCGGGCGGAACTCGGCGAAGTAGTCGGGGGCGTAGGGAGTGACGTTGGGATCGGCCGGCGCGGGCGCCGGATCCTGGGCCGCCGCTCCGCCGGCTACCGCCGCCGACAAGGCGAGCACAGACGCTCCGATCAGACGCCAGCCCCCGAGTGTGCCTGCCATAAGTCTCGATTCCCCGCGTGTCCCTCGAGCGGAACCTTGACGGGTAATGTGTCCTAGCCGCGACCATAAACTGTCAAAAATGTAATCACCCGAGGCTGCGCGACAGCCAGCCGATGGGCCCCGAGCTGAGCAGGAGGATGGCGATCGCGTGCCACCACAGTCGGCGGACGAAAACCAGCGAAGCGAACACACCCAACACCGCGAAGTCGAAGATCCGTTCCCCCAGATAAGCCAGAAGCAGGCCGTTCAGGGCGTTCTCGACGACGTCGACCAGCAGCAGCCAACCCAGCGCGGCGGTGAACAGGCCCCAGAAATACGGACCGTTGCGGTGATAGTAGGCCTTCAGGTCGATGCCTTCGGCGGGGACATCGTCAGGCAGGGCCGCCGCAGCCAGCAGGAACAGGATCACCAACTCGACGAACAGCGGAAGGAACTGACCGATGGTGATGGCGGAATCGTCGGGCCGGTAGAGGCTCCACCAGATCTGGATGAGGGTCAGGACCACGAAGACGGCAGCGACCGGGGCGGCCCAGTGCCACTGGACCGTCCGGCCGGCGCGGATCAGGCGATTGAGGCTGACCAGAATGTCGACCAGCGCCAAGCCGATGATGATCGACGCCAGCACGGACGTGTATTCGAACGCGCTCATGCTGCTCCCCCGAACCGCTGCCCGAGCTTAGGCTGGTTCAGGGGGCCTCGCCAAGCTGGCTATTGGGGTCGGACGACCATGCAGGTGACGCGGCGCTCGGCGAGCGTGGCGCAGGCGGCCTGGGCGGCCTGCTCGCTCATTCCGGTGAAGCGCGAGCGATACCAGCCTTCGGCGTTCTGGACCGACCGCTCGGCGGCCGAGAACTGACTCCGGAAGCGGCGGTTGACCTCGGTCAGCCAATCGCTGGCCACGGCCTCGTCGCGGAAGGCCCCGACCTGAACGGCCCAGCGGCCGGCGGTCTCGCGCGCGGTTTCGCGGGCCGGCGGTCTGGGCGTCGCCGATCGCCCGGCCGGTGCGCCGTTGAGAGAGGCCGTGACGTCGGCCGGATCAGCGGTGCGCATCATGGCGGCGAGGGTGCGGCCCTCGGACGGCGCCGGCGTGATTCGGGTCGGTTGCGACGGCGGGGAGGGCAGGGCGGCGTAGCTGACGGCGTTCGAACCGACGCTGTTATCGTCGTCCTCGTCGCCGAGGTCGGCGTACTGAACCGGGCCGGAATTTTCCGGGCCGATGCCGAAGCCCTTCTGTTCGAAATAGGTCTGGGCCACCTGGATCGGCTGACCGGCGCGGCGCAGCCGCTCGACCTCGAAGCCGGTGTCCATCAGCTCTGCGACATGGCTGTTGCGGCTGGCGGTCGACCGGCCGCCGAGGACGATGGTGATCAAACGCCGACCGTCACGCACCGCCGAGGCCGCAAGGTTATAGCCCGAAGCGTTGGTGTAGCCGGTCTTCATTCCATCATAGCCGTACTGACTGCGCAGCAGGCCGTTGGTGTTGCGGTACTCCCGGCCCTGGTAGGCCCAGTCGTGCAGGCCGAAATACCGGTAGTACTGGGGATAGTCGCGCATCACGGCGCGGGCGAGAATGGCGAGGTCGCGGGCCGTGGTGATCTGGCGCGCGTCGGGCAGACCGTTCGGATTGACGTAGCGGGTCTGGGTCATGCCCAGCTCACGGGCCTTGAGCGTCGCCCGGGCGGCGAACCGGTCGTGCGAACCGGCGACGTGTTCCGCGATGACCACGGCCATGTCATTGGCGCTGCGCACCGCGGTGGCCTTCATCGCGTCGTCGAGGGTGATGGTTTGTCCCGCGGCGAGGCCCAGCTTCGACGGCGGCTGGCTGGCGGCGCGGGAGGAGACGGTGATGACGTCGTCGAGCTTGACCTTGCCCTCGGTCAGGGCCTCGAAGGCCAGATACAGGGTCATGACCTTGGTGATGGAGGCTGGATAGCGCCGGCTGTCGGCGTGGCGGGCGAACAGGACCTCGCCCGTCTCGGCGTCGACCACGATGGCGGCGTAGCGGGTGTTCTCTGACGACTGGGCGACCAGCGGCGGCGTCGAGGGGACCACCGCGAGCGCGACGATCAACATCAGGGACAGCAAGCTACGGCGTATCAGGGACAGGTTCGGCAAGCGCAGGCCTCATTCATTCATTGCGCGACGGCGGCCCCACCACGCGACGCTGACGAAAGGCTAACATGCGTCATCGGGGTTTCGTGAGGGTAAACAAGCCGTCAACGGATTTGTGAAGCGGTCTCTCCTGTCAGGGGCGGTTCCCCATCGCGGCGGCATGGTGCAGTGCACAAAATATCCTTGACCTTTGTTCGCACTTGCACCATATGAGTGTCTGTCGCGGTGGCGTTTGTCGTCGCGGATCAGTCAACAGCGGCCCAGCCGCGACAGGTTCAGGAGAGATACCATGGCCGACAGCGCCGAAACCGTGAAGAAGACCGTCGAAACCGCCACCGCCCAGGTCAAGGCCTCGGCCGAGAAGGCCCAGGCCCAGGCCGAGAAGATGCAGGCCGCCGGCGCCCAGGCGTTCCGCGAAGCCGCTGACAAGTCGGTCGCCGGCCTGACCGAGCTCAACGCCGAGGGCAAGAAGAACCTCGAGGCCGTCGTCGCCTCGGCCACCGCCGCCCAGAAGGGCGTCGAGGCCATCTCGGCCCAGACCGTCGCCTACGGCAAGAAGTCGTGGGAAGATGGCGTCGCCGCTGCCCAGTCGCTGACCGCCGCCCGTTCGGTGCAGGAACTGGTCGAGCTGCAGACCTCGTGGGCCAAGTCGGCCGCCGAGACCTATCTGGCGGAAGTCACCAAGATGACCGACGTCTTCACCGCCTCGGTGAAGGACAGCTTCAAGCCGATCAACGAGCGCGTCACCGCCTCGGTCGAGAAGTTCCAGGCCACCCGCTAAGGCGAGCCACGGTTCAGTAAGCGTAGTGGAGAGCCCCCGGCGGAAGCGCCGGGGGTTTTTCATTGGCCGCTGCGCAGCCAGTCGAGCGCCGCATCCAGCGCCGGATCGGCCCCTTTCGACGCGCTGCCGGGCGTCGGGACGACGTCAACATCCGGAGCCACGCCCCGATCCTCGATCCTTGCCCCCGCTGGCGTGAGATAGTCGGCGTACGGCAGCATCAGCCGTCCTCCGTCGGGCAAGTCATAGGTCTGCGATGCGAGGACGCTGCCGCACGTGCGGGCGCCGAACAGACGTGCGCGTCCGTGATGCTGCAGCGCCGCCGCGGTCACTTCTGCGCAACTCGAGGTGCGGGGACCGATCAGAACGGCCAAGGCGCCAGTGAATTTGTCAGGTCCCGCGCCGGCGTTCATCAGGTAATCCCGCTCCCTGCCCTTAAACCGACCCAAGTCGCGTCCCTCCGGGAGAATAGCGGACAGGAAGTTCCAGCCCTCGCGGATCAGGCCTCCGGAGTTTCTGCGCAGGTCGAGCACCACCGGTCCGGCGGTTCCAAGCAAGACTGTCACGGCCGAGGCGACGGGCTGCCGGTCGAAGCTGTTGAACCTCAAATAGGCGGCGCCGCCGTAGAGGGGTCGGGTCTCGTTCGCCGGCGCCGCCTGTCGGGGAGCCCAGCGGATGCTGAACCTGTCCCCGTTGGATGCCGCGAGTCTCAGTTCGGGCCGGTGGTTCGGCCCTTCGAAGCCGGCGACCTGGAGCGACTGTCCCGGCCTGAGCCCGGCCGCCCAGGCAGGGCCATGCCTCGAGACGTCCTCGACGAGGTAGGCCGCTCCGGTCCAGGTCAGCACTGCGCCCATTCCAGCCTCGTCGGCGGGCGTGATCATGAAGAATGACCTACCCTTCTGCGGACGCGGCAGTCGGAAGCTCCGCCCGGTCGTCAGCAACAGGTCGCCCGGCGGCGTGAGGATGACGTGGGATGTCCTGAACTGGTCCAGCACCGGGAACAGGACGTCGAGATAGAGCGCGGACTCCGTCGACGCCGCCAAGGCCTTGGGCCGCCACTCCCGCCGGATGGCGGGCCAGTCAAGGCCGCCGAGGTCCGGGTCGAAATACTGGTTGCGCACGGTGCGCCATATCGCATCGAAGACGCCGAGACGTCGCCCTGCGTCCTCAGGCAGACAGCCGGACAGCGCCGCGCTCGCACCTACCTGTGCCAGGAATATCCGCCGCGTCGCCCGCCCCATCCGGCGATCCTAGGGCAGCGTCGACCGCCACAGCAACATCCCCACGCAAACCTGTGACTGGACGCGCCTTCAAATCAGGCCATCATCCCCTATCTGTCCATCGACTCCCCAAACACGGACAACGAATGCCGCCGTCACGTAAGGCCGGTGATCAGGAAGGAGGCCTTGGGGCCGCCACCGTCACCGAGACAAAGCCGAAGCTTCAGAAGCCCTCGCTGTACCGGGTGCTGATCCTGAACGACGACTACACGCCGATGGAATTCGTCATCTACGTGCTGGAGCGGTTCTTCCAGAAGAGCCGCGAGGACGCGACCCGCATCATGCTGCATGTGCATCAGCATGGGGTCGGGGTGTGCGGCGTCTTCACCTACGAGGTGGCCGAGACGAAGGTCGCCCAGGTGGTGGAGACGGCGCGCCGTCACCAGCATCCGCTGCAATGCACGATGGAAAAGGACTGAGAGGAACCTCCCATGCCGTCATTTTCGCGTCCTCTCGAAGAGACCCTGCACCGCGCCGTCCACTATGCGAACGAGCGCCGGCACGAGTACGCCACGCTGGAGCACCTGTTGCTCGCCCTGGTCGACGACCCGGACGCGGCCAATGTGATGACCGCCTGCACCGTCGACCTGCCGAGCCTGAAGACGGCGTTGACGCTGTACGTCGACACCGACCTGGCCGCACTGGCGACCTCGGACGGCGAGGACGCCAAGCCGACCGCTGGCTTCCAGCGCGTCATCCAGCGGGCCGTGATCCACGTCCAGAGCTCGGGCCGCGAGGAGGTCACCGGCGCCAATGTGCTGGTCGCCATCTTCTCGGAGCGCGAGAGCCACGCCGCCTATTTCCTGCAGGAGCAGGACATGACCCGCTACGACGCGGTCAACTACATCGCCCACGGCATCGCCAAGAAGGCGGGCGGCGAGACGCGGCCGGCCCGGACGGGCGGGAGCCCGGAGGACGCCGAGGACGCCGCCGCGGCCAAGACCGGCGGCGAGGCGCTGGAGGCCTATTGCGTCGACCTCAACGAGAAGTCCCGCAACGGCAAGATCGACCCGCTGATCGGCCGTCAGGCCGAGGTCGATCGCGCCATCCAGATCCTGTGCCGGCGAACCAAGAACAATCCGCTGCTCGTCGGGGATCCGGGCGTCGGCAAGACGGCCATCGCCGAGGGCCTGGCCCGCAAGATCGTCAACCACGAGGTGCCGGACGTGCTGGAAGGCGCGACCATATACAGCCTCGACATGGGTGCGCTGCTGGCCGGCACCCGCTACCGCGGCGACTTCGAGGAGCGGCTGAAACAGGTCGTCAAGGAGCTGGAGACGCACGACAACGCCATCCTGTTCATCGACGAGATACACACGGTGATTGGCGCGGGGGCGACCTCGGGCGGGGCCATGGACGCGTCTAACCTGCTGAAGCCGGCGCTGGCCTCGGGCAGCCTGCGGTGCATGGGGTCGACGACCTACAAGGAGTACCGCCAGCATTTCGAGAAGGACCGGGCCCTGGCTCGCCGCTTCCAGAAGGTCGACGTCAACGAGCCCACGCTGGACGACACGATCAAGATCCTGAAGGGACTGAAGACCTCCTACGAAGGCCATCACAAGCTGCGCTACACGGACGCCGCCATCCGCACGGCGGTCGAACTGTCGGCGCGCTACATGACCGACCGCAAACTGCCGGACAAGGCCATCGACGTGATCGATGAGGCAGGAGCGTCGCAGATGCTGCTGTCGGAATCGAAGCGCAAGAAGGTTATCGGCCAGAAGGAGGTCGAGGCCGTCATCGCCCGCATGGCCCGCATCCCGCCGAAATCGGTCTCCAAGTCCGACACCGAGGGGCTGCGCGAGCTCGAGCGCGATCTGAACCGGGTGGTGTTTGGCCAGTCGGCGGCGATCGAGCAGGTCTCGGCGGCGATGAAGCTGGCCCGGGCCGGCCTGCGCGATCCGCAGAAGCCGATCGGCGCCTTCCTGTTCAGCGGCCCGACCGGGGTCGGCAAGACCGAGGTGGCCAAACAACTGTCCTCGACCCTCGGCATCGAGATGCTTCGCTTCGACATGTCGGAGTACATGGAACGGCACACCGTCTCGCGTCTGATCGGCGCGCCTCCGGGCTATGTCGGGCACGACCAGGGCGGGCTGCTGACCGACGCGGTCGACCAGCATCCGCACGCCGTGGTGCTGCTGGACGAGATCGAGAAGGCCCACCCGGACGTCTACAACATCCTGCTGCAGGTGATGGACAACGGCCAGTTGACCGACGCCGTCGGCAAGAAGGTCGACTTCCGCAATACGGTGCTGATCATGACCACCAACGCCGGCGCCGCCGACAACGCGCGGGCGGCCATCGGCTTCGGCCGCGGCAAGGTCGAGGGCGAGGACGAGAAGGCCATCCAGCGGCTGTTCGCGCCGGAGTTCCGCAACCGCCTCGACGCCATCGTGGCGTTCAAGGCGCTGGATGCCGACACGATCCGGTCGGTGGTGACCAAGTTCATCCTGCAGCTGGAAGCCCAGCTGGCGGACCGCAACATCACCATCGAACTGACCGACGAGGCCAACGACTGGCTGGCCAAGAACGGCTTCGACGAACTGTACGGCGCACGGCCTCTGGCCCGGGTCATCCAGGAGCACATCAAGAAGCCGCTGGCCGACGACATCCTGTTCGGGCGTCTGACGCGCGGCGGCCATGTGAAGGTGGAGCTGAAGGACGGCAAGATCGCCTTCGACATCGCCTCGTCCAGCGCCGCCCAGGTCAAGGCGTCGCGGAAGGCGGACCAGGTGGTCGACTAGCCGCGTCCCGAAGACATGGAGGAGGCCCGGGCGTCGCCGTCCGGGCCTTTTTCTTTGTTCTGCGCGGAGGCAAGGTCGCCGCTGGAGCAGGAGGCGGACATGAGTGGAGCGGGGCTGACGGGGCGTCAGAAGAAGTGGTTCGCCACGGTCGAGGCCAATTTCGAGAAGCAGACGGGCCGGCCGGTGGCCGTCTGGGTCGACATCCTGAAGGGCTGTCCGGAAACCCGGCCGAAGGCGCAGGCGGCGTGGCTCAAGGCGACTCATGGCATCGGGGCCAACCACGCGGCCTATATTCTGAGCGCCGCGCGCCCGACCACGGAGCCGGGCTGGGACGACGCCGAGGCTCTTCGCGCCGCTCTGTGGGCCGATCCTCGGTCGCTGGCGATCCTTGAGGCGATCGAGCGCGCGGCCGTGGGCGTGGACGGCATCGTTTGCGGCCAGAGGAAGGGCTACACCGCGTTCAGCCGCACAGTGCAATTCGCGGCGGCGCGTCCGCTCAAGGGCGGGCGGGCGCTGCTGGGTTTGAAGCTGGAACCCGCAGCATCGGCGCGGCTGACGTCGTCGGCGCGCCGGGAAAGCTGGTCCGAGCGGCTGACGGCGGTGATCGAACTGGACGGGCCCGGCGCGGTCGACGCCGAAATCGGCCGCCTGTTCGCACAGGCGGCCGGGAACGGTTAGCGGCGGCGGCCGAGGCCGCTGAGCAGCACGGCCAGGCCGGCCACGATGCCGGTGGTCAACAGCGGCTTCCGGCGCGCGAAGTCGAGGCCCTGACGGGCCTTGCCCTGATATTGGGCCGGAGCCTTTTCGACGAGGCCGTCGAGGCCGTCGATGACCCGGCCGTAGGCGTCGAGCGCCTTGCCCTTCACCTCGTTCATCTTGCCCTCGAGCTGAAGCTTCGTGTCGCCGGTCATGCGGCCGAGGCCGTTCTGGACCTGGCCTTCGGTCTGGGCGGCGGCGCCTTCGATGCGTTGATCGGTCATGGGGAGCTCCTTCGATGCGGATGGGGAGGGTTGTCGGGTTAGCGCATGGCCGGGGCGGGAGTTCCGGGCCTGTGACAGCGGCGCGCGGATAGTTTTACCCGGGGAGTATCGTCTGCGAGTTTTACCCGGGTAAAACCCGGCGAACATGGTCCGGGGAGTCTACAGAGTCCAAGGGGTTTCACCCGGGTAGAACCCGCACAACTGAGTCCACTGGGTCCACCTGAGTCCCGCATGTCCGCCTCCGATCTCGCAGGCGGGAGTCTGGAGGTCATCCACGTCAAACACGGTCGTATCCCCGCCGCCCGGAGCTGGATTCATGTCCATTCCTTCCGACCTGCCTGTTGTGGCCTTCGTCGGCGTTGACCGCATCGTCGCACCCGCCCCGCTTCTCCGGGCCCTGCCGGTCCTCCACGCCGCCGCCGCGGCGGCCGAAGCTGGGCGTCACGGCGAAGGAGGTGACCCTGCTGCCGCGCCACTGGGGCTGGCTGTCGGCCCAGCCGAGCGGTGCCTCGGTGGCGCTGCGCAAGCAGATCGAGGCGCAGATGTAGGTCAGCGAGGTGCCGGAGCTGGCGCGGCGGGCGAAGGAGCGGGTCCACCGGTTCATGACCGCCATGGCCGGGGATCTGCCGAACTATGAGGAGGCGACGCGGATGCTGTTCGCCGGCGACTGGACGGCGTTCGATGCAGCGGTAGAGAGCTGGCCGGAGGGGTGCGGAAGACGGCGCAGGCGATGGCCGAAGGGGCGCGACGGAATGGGGCGGGATGGGTTTTGTTCCACTGGCGTGCGGGGGCGCCACAGGATCGCTCTGACAACCCGCGCCGGCCGTTGGTAAATCTGCCGGTCGGGAGTTCGGGCGCGATCGTCCCGTCGCTCGCAGCCAGTAGAGCGGTGCGGCTTTTCCGCCCGCCCTGCCAGATGGCCGAAGCCGCCCGCCGCAGGTTTGCCGTCAAGCTTGCACCGTGTTCATTTGACCGGGGCCGTCCGGCTTGGGATCGATGCCGAAAAGGCGGAGAAACTTCCTTGTTCAAGCGAGCAATTTTCCTCGGCGCGCTGTGCGCCGCCGGGATGGCGGCGGCCCCGGTCAGCGCCTCGCCGGCGACCGGATTCCTGTCGGCTGTGCGCGAGGCCCTCGCGGGCGGCTACTATCCGAAGCCGGGCGTCGACGTCGGGGTCATCATGGACCGCGCCCGCGAGGACCTGGACCGCGAATGCGCCGCGCTGGCCGGGGACTGTCCGCTCGAGACGGGGGTCGAGGCCGCGCGCCGCGCCGTGGCCGCCCTTGACGATACCCACACCCGGATCGACCGGGCACCGCCGCCGTTGCTGGGAGCCCAGGCGCACCGGGGCCCGACCGCGGCGAGCACGCCGCTGGGCTGGATGGTCCGGGCGGTGCGCGGCAGCGACCGCCTCTATGTCGCCTGGGTCGACCCCGACGGCCCCGCCGCCCGCGCCGGGGTGCAGCGCTATGACCTGATCCTCGCCGCCCCGGACATGAGCGCGGCCCGGCTGGGCGCCTTCGACGGGCCGGCGACCGTGACCCTGTCGCGCGGGGGCCGGACGTTCGAGGTGACGCTGAACCCCGACAGCGGGCGCCGCGGACCGTTGCCGCGGCTGGACCGCGTCGGCGAGGTGGCGGTGCTGCAGGTGCCGACGGGGGCCGGTAACGGCGTGGCCCAGGCGGCGCATGACCTGCTGGCCGGGGCAATCGACGCGGGGGTTACCGGCGTGGTGCTCGACCTGCGCGACAACGGCGGCGGCGGCATCGAATGCGCCGCCATGGCCTCGGCCTTCCTCGACTATGAGGTGGTCATGACCGACGGCGCCGGTGACCGGCGGGTCCTGACCATCACCCCCGGTGCGGTGCGCATCGCCGAGGGCGGGGGGGATGAAACCCTGAGCCTCGACCGGTCGGTGCGCTGGACCGGGCCGCTGGCCGTCCTGGTCAATCGCAACACCGGCAGCTGCGCCGAGGCAGTGGCCATCCAAGCCAGCCTGGCCGGTCGCGCCGCGGTCATCGGCGAGGACAGCGTCGGGGTCGGCAACAACGTCATCCGGCCCGTGCCCCTGCCGGACGGCTGGCGACTGCTGATGACGACAGCCTACAATTCGACCCCGGACGGCGAACTTCTGCCGCCGCGACCGCCGCTGGACCTTGAAGTGACGGACGATCCTGTCGCGATCAGCGCCACGGGCCGCGACGCCGTGTTGGAAGCGGCGGTGGCTTGGTTAGGCTAGGCCGCCTAACCCACCTTCACCCGCGTCGCCGCCTCCGGCAGGTCCTCCCCGAACGCCCGCTGGTAGAACTCCGCAATCGTCGGCCGCTCCAGTTCGTCGCATTTGTTGAGGAAGGTCAGGCGGAAGGCGAGGCCGACGTCGCCTTCGAAAATGATGGCGTTCTGGGCCCAGGTGATCACCGTGCGGGGGCTCATGACGGTGGAAATGTCGCCGTTCATGAAGGCGTTGCGGGTCATGTCGGCGACGCGGACCATGGCGGCGATGCGGCGTTTGCCCTCGGCGTCGTTCCACTCGGGCACCTTGGCGGCGACGATCTCGCCCTCGACGTCATGGTCGAGGTAGTTGAGCGTGGTGACGATGCTCCAGCGGTCCATCTGGCCCTGATTGATCTGCTGGGTGCCGTGGTAAAGGCCGGAGGTGTCGCCGAGGCCGATGGTGTTGGTGGTGGCGAACAGGCGGAAGAATCTGTTCGGGCGGATGACGCGGTTCTGGTCCAGCAGGGTCAGACGGCCCTGGGCCTCGAGCACGCGCTGGATGACGAACATCACGTCGGGGCGGCCGGCGTCGTATTCGTCGAACACCAGGGCGATCGGGCGCTGGATGGCCCAGGGCAGCATGCCCTCGCGGAACTCGGTGACCTGTTTGCCGTCCTTGAGAACGATGGCGTCCTTGCCGACCAGGTCGATGCGGCTGACGTGGGCGTCGAGATTGACGCGGACCATCGGCCAGTTGAGGCGGGCGGCGACCTGTTCGATGTGGGTCGACTTGCCGGTGCCGTGATAGCCCTGGACCATGACGCGGCGGTCGAAGGCGAAGCCGGCGCAGATGGCCAGCGTCGTCTGCGGGTCGAAACGGTAGGCCTCGTCGATGTCCGGCACATGGCTGTCGCGCTCGGAGAAGACCGGCACGGTCATGTCCGAGTCGATCCCGAACACTTCGCGGACGGTGGCGCGGCGGTGCGGCTCCATGGTCAGGAGGGCGTCGGGGGAGGCGTCGAGCGGGGAGGTCATGCCGGAGCGATTACCGCACCGTCACCGGGTGGTCGAGACCCATGCCGACCTTGATCAGGCGGTTGATGACGAAGGGGAGGCGGGCGATCAGCGGAAGGGCCAGACGGCGCAGCAGATCCGAACGGCGGGACGTGTCGCGGATCGCCGAGGTCACGGCCCGGACCCGGTCGACGACGGCGCCGTCCACCGCCTGACGCAGGCGGCCGTAGTCGTAAAGGCGGGCGCGGTCGCCGTCGAGGAAGTCCGCGGCGCAGGCGGCGAAGACGTAGGCGTCCTCGATGCCCAGATTCATGCCCCGCGCGCCGAACGGGGAATGGATATGGGCCGCGTCTCCGGCGAGACAGACCCGGCCGACGGTCATGGCCTCGACCATCCGGTGCGAAATGCGGAAGTTCGAGCTCCAGTGGACGGTTCCGGCGCTCCAGCCGGCGGGCAGACTGTCCAGCAGCGGCGGCCCCGGACCGATCAGACGAAAGGTCCGGCCCGAGAAGGGCAGGCAGACGAACGGGCCGGCGGCGCGCAGATCGATCCACGCCTCGTCGGCGGCGGGGCCGGTCAGGTCGACGTCCATCAGCCGCCACGGCTCCTCCCAGGCGTCTCCCGGGAAATCGAGACCGAGCGCCTTGCGGGCAGTTGAATGGGCGCCGTCCGCGGCGAGCAGCACCGGGATCTCAAGGGTCGAGCCATCGGTCAGGCGAGCGGTAACGCTGTCTGCGGATTGCGTCAGGCCAGCGAGGCCCAGGCCGCGTTCCGGCGTCACGCCGAGGGCCGCGAGCGCGCCGGCCAACAGCGCCTCGGTGCGGGCCTGGGGCAGGATGACCATGCGGTGGTCGACGCCGAGAGCGGCCCAGTCGATCGTCAGGCTCGCCAGGGCGCGGCCGCGGCGATGGATGCGCAGGGCGCGAACGCCCTGGGCCTCGGCCTCGATCCGGGCGGTGACGCCGGTGTCCTCCAGAAGGTCGAGGGTGCGCGGATTGACCCCGAGAGCCTTCGAGGTCCGGCCCGGTTCGGCGGCGATGTCGACGATCCGCACCGGCACGCCGCGCCGGGTCAGGAACAGGGCCGCGGCCAGTCCCGTGGGGCCGGCGCCGGCGATCAGGACCTGGGGCGGGCCGGGCATGGAGCGACGCTAGGCCGCGTCTGACGTGAGGTCCACCGTGGCGAGCGGACGCGGAAGCCCGCCCGTCAGGCCGCCAGTCCGGCTTTCTTCAGCGTCTTGTAGGCCTTGATGACGTTCTGCAGCTTGGCCTCGGCGCCGCGGTCGCCCTTGTTCAGGTCCGGGTGGAAGCGTTTCAGCAGCTCGTGATAGCGGGCCTTGACGGCCTTCTTGTCGCTGCGGGCGTCGAGGTCCAGGTCGGCCAGGGCCGCCCGCTCCAGCCGACCGAGGCGCAGTTCATCCTCGCCGGCCGGCCCCGCCTGCTCGCGGGTGCGGCGGCCGAACAGGCCAAAGCTGTCGCGCCAACTGCCCGCGCCTTCGGTGTTGGCCGTGCCGAATTTGGAGGCGAAGGCGGCCGCCTCGCGGGTGAATTTGCCGGCCTTCATCTCCCAGGTCGGGCGGCCGCCGGTCATGGCCTCATTCTCCTGGGCGGCGCGAACCTCGCCCTCGCTCATGCCGGCGTAGAAATTCCAGCCCTTGTTGTACTCGCCGGCGTGGCGTTGGCAGAAGTCGTAGAAATCGTTGAGGCGCTCACGCGACTTGGGGGCGCGGGCCGTGGCGGCCTGGCGGCAGTCGGGCCACTGGCACGGCTTCTCGCCCGGCTTGAGGTGCAGGACGTCGGCTTCCGCCGCCTCCTCCTCGGGCCGGGGCGGCTTGATCCGCATGTCTTTGAAGCGCGGCTTGTATTGAAAGGCAGATGACATCGCACGAAGTGTAGGGCCGAATTGGTCGCCAACAAGGACAAGCCCATGCCGGAAGGCCCGATCGCGACGATTATTCGCAAAAAACTGACGTCGGGGCTGTCGCCGGTCCGGCTGGAGATCGAAGACGATAGCGGGCGACACGCCGGCCACCACCATGAAGGCGGCATGGACGGGAAGGCCGGGGGCGAGAGCCACTTCAATGTGACGGTGGTCTCGACGGCGTTCGAGGGGCAGGGGCGGGTTCAGCGTCAGCGGGCGGTCAACGACCTGCTGCGAGAGGAGCTGGCGGGTCCGGTGCACGCCCTGTCGATCCGGGCGCTGACCCCGGACGAGGCCGCGTCGGTCGCATCCGCTCCTGCCCGAACGCCGTGATTGCAGATTCGTCGGCGTTCACTTCGTCTTAGAATCTTGGCCATAGCGTTCGGCCCGGGATGTTTGGGAGGGGGCGGAATGGTCGAGTCCGACGGGATCAGCAAGCCGGCGAACGGCGAACCCGGTTCCGGTGAGGCCGCCCAGGCGCTGCGCGCCATCCTGCAGACCCAGTATCTGCGCTATCTGATCATCTCCAGCTGGGCCGTCGGCCTGCTGGCCGTGGTCGGTCCGATCGCCGCGGCGCTCTGGTTTCTCGGGACGATCGCTGCCGGCACTCTCCGCGGCGCGATGGAGAAGCGCATCAGCGAACGCGTCGGGGCGGGCTGGGGCCTGATCTTCCCGGCCGTGGCCACTGCGACCACCGCCGCCTGGGCGACCGCGCCGCTGATGGCGTGGTTTTCCGGCCACCCGTTCGGCCAGCCCCTGGCCATGACCCTGCTCGTCTCCGGCTATGTGCTGGTGTTCGCACAGCTGAGAAGCTCGCCGAAACAGGCGGTGGTGATTTCGTCGCCCTACAGCGCTGCCGCCGCCGTGATCGCGGCCTCCCTTTGGGGCACCGACCTGTTCTGGGCCTTCATGGGCGTGGTGCCGTTCACCGGCGCCGGTCTGGTCGTGCTGGTCCTGATGACCATGCTGCGCGAAGAACGCATCCGTGCTTTCCAGGAGCACCAGGCGCACCTGATCGAGGAACTGGAAAGCGCCCGCGACCGTGCCAATGCGGCCAGCGAGGCCAAATCCAGCTTCCTGGGCGTTATTTCGCATGAACTGCGGACGCCGATGAACGGCGTACTCGGGGCGGCCCAGTTGCTCGGCGCGACCCGGCTGGAGCCGACGCAGCGCGAATATCTGTCGATCATTCGCAACTCGGGCGACAATCTGCTGAGTCTGCTCAACGACATCCTCGACATGACTAAGATCGAGGCCGGCAAGATGACCTTCGAGATGGTCGACGTCTCCATGTCCGACCTGCACAAGCGCATCACCGGACCGTTCCAGGCCCAGGCGGAGGCCAAGGGCCTGACTTTTTCGGCCCGCTTCGAGGGCGACGCCCCCGCCGTGGTCCGCGGAGACCCGCTGAGGGTCTGCCAGGTGATCCACAACCTGCTCTCCAACGCCGTGAAATTCACCGACGCGGGGGAGGTGGTCTATACGGTGCGCTCGGAACGCATGGGCGACAACCAGGTCAGGTTCGCCTTTTCGGTCAAGGACTCCGGGGCCGGCATTTCGCCGGAGGATCTGGAGCGGCTGTTCCAGCCCTTCACCCAGGTCGACGCTTCCTCGACGCGCCGCTTCGGCGGCACCGGTCTGGGCCTGACCATCTCGCAGCGCATGGCCAACATCATGGGCGGCGACATCACCGTGGAATCGACGGTGGGCGAGGGCTCGACCTTCACCTTCACGGTCGAGACCGAGGTCGTCGAATGGACCCGGCAGGAGGCCGCCGCGCCGATCGCGGCTGAGGTCCAGGACGGGCGGTCGCTGAATGTACTGGTTGTCGAGGACCACCCGGTCAACCGGATGATCCTGGAAGCCTGGATGAGCTCCGCCGGCCATACCTCCTCGACGGCCGAGAACGGCCAGATCGCGCTCGAGATGACAGCGGGCCAGCGTTTCGACCTGATCATCATGGATGTGAACATGCCGGTCATGGACGGGCTGACCGCCACGCGCGGCATCCGGGCCGGGGGCGGAATCAACGCCGAGACGCCGATCGTCGTGCTTTCGGCCTCAGCGCGGACAGAGGACCACGAGGCCGGGCTGGAGGCGGGCGCCGACGCCTATCTGAACAAGCCGATCGACTTCGCCGCCCTGGCGGCGGTGATGAACCAGGTCGGCGCCGGCCGGGCTGGACTGCGCGCGCTGACCGCCCTGGGCGAGAAAGCCCGGGCGGCCTGAACGGTCGTCGAACGGGCGCAATCGGCGCCGCCCATCTGAACCGGCTATGAGCGTCGCGGTTCAGGCGGCTCTGTTCAACCAAAACAGGCCGACGCCACAGCCGAAACGCCCCGAATGGAGACTTCCGGGGCGTTTTCGCGTTTGGAGACGGAATGCGCGCCTTCGCCGAACTGCTGGATCGCCTGTCTCTGACCGCGTCGCGCAATGCGAAGCTGGTTTTACTGAGGGACTATCTGCGCAGCACGCCCGACCCTGACCGGGGCTGGGCCTTGGCGTCGTTAACGGGCGAGCTGACCTTCGCCGCGGCCAAGCCGGCCATGATACGCAAGGCGGTGGAGGGCCGGGTCGACGCCGTGCTGTTCGGCTGGTCGTACGACTACGTCGGCGATCTGGCCGAGACGGTCGCCCTGATCTGGCCGCGCGATCCCGATCACCGCCCCAACCGGGAACCCGAGCTGGGAGAGGTGGTCGAGGCGCTGCGCACCGCCGGTCGCGGCGAGGTGGCGGGGTTGCTCGAGGGCTGGCTCGACGCGCTGGAGCCCAAGGGCCGGTGGGCCCTGCTCAAGCTGATGACCGGAGGGCTGCGCGTCGGACTGTCCGCACGGCTGGCCAAGACAGCGGCCGCCATGGTGCGGCCCGCGACCGTCAGCGAACCGCCCGACCCGGATGGCGGCGAGGCGGCGGTCGCGCTCGAGCCTGTCGAGGTGTCGGAGATCGAGGAGATCTGGCACGCTCTAGAGCCGCCCTATGGCGACCTGTTTGCCTGGCTCGAGGGGCATGGCGACCGGCCGGACGCCGAGGCCCCGGGCCGGTTCAGGCCTGTGATGCTGGCGACGGCGATCGACGAGGCGGCGGATTTCGCGAAGCTCGACCCGGCCGACTACGCCGCCGAGTGGAAATGGGACGGCATCCGGGTGCAGGCGGTGCGCGAGAGCGGGGTCGCCCGGCTTTATTCCCGAACCGGGGATGAGATCTCCGGCGCCTTCGCCGATATCATGGCCGGGCTGGCATTCGAGGGGGCGGTGGACGGCGAGCTGGTCGTCTGGCGCGACGGCGCCGTCGCGCCGTTCGGCGATCTGCAGCAACGGCTCAACCGCAAGACCGTCGATGCGAAGATGATGGCGGCGTATCCGGCCGTCATTGTCGCCTACGACCTGCTGTCTGAGAACGGCGAGGACTTGCGAGGCCTGCCGCTGCGGCAGCGGCGGGCGCGACTTGAGGCGGTGGTCGCGGACCATGGCGGCGACCGGCTGCATCTGTCGCCGGTCGTGCCCTATGCCGACTGGGACGAACTGGCCGCCCTCCGCGCCGATCCGCCGGTCGGGGCGGCGGCCGAGGGGTTGATGCTGAAGCGATGGGACAGTCCCTATGTCGCGGGCCGACCCAAGGGCCCGTGGTTCAAGTGGAAGCGCGACCCGCACGTCATTGACGCGGTGCTGATGTACGCCCAGCGCGGGCACGGCAAGCGGTCCAGCTTCTATTCCGACTACACCTTCGGGGTGTGGACGCGGGACGGTGCGCTCACGCCGGTGGGCAAGGCCTATTTCGGCTTCACCGACGAGGAGTTGAAACAGCTCGACAAATTCGTGCGGGAGCACACCGTCGAGCGCTTCGGGCCGGTGCGGTCGGTGCGGGCCGAACGTGACTTTGGTCTGGTGCTCGAGATCGCCTTCGAGGGACTGAATCGGTCGACGCGGCACAAGTCGGGCGTGGCCATGCGTTTCCCGCGCGTCAGCCGCATCCGCTGGGACAAGCCGGCGCGCGAGGCCAACACGCTGGACGATGTGATGGATCTGCTCGACGCGCTGGAAAGCGGTGGCGGACGGATCGGGACGGCGCAGGGCTGAAGAATTGGAGCGGCGGGGTTTAAAATCCGGGCGGGGACGTTAGACCCGGCTGATGACCTCGCTCCCGACCTCCTTCAACGACGCCGTGGCCGCCGGGCAGAAGGCGGTGACAGTCGACGCGGCCATGCTGGCGAAGCTGACCGATCTGGCCGGCGACCTGGCGGTCAACCTGGTCATCGCCTCCATCATCCTCGCGGCCACGGTCATTGGGGCGCGTTGGGCGGCCCGGCTGACCCGGCGCGTCCTGCTGCGGGCGCAGGCCTTCCGCCACGACCAGACTATCCTGAGCTTTGCCGTGCAGGTGGTCCGGGTGTTGGTCTACATCCTTGGTTTCATCGCCATCCTGCAACGGCTGGGGGTGCAGACCACATCGATCATCGCGGTGCTGGGCGCGGCGTCGCTGGCCGTGGGTCTGGCGCTGCAGGGGACGCTGTCGAATGTGGCGGCGGGGGTGTTGCTGCTGGTGTTGCGGCCCTACAAGGTCGGGGACGTGATCGACATCGGCGGGGCCGTCGGCACCGTGCAGCGGCTGGACCTGTTCACGACGCAGATGTCGAACGCCAACAACCACAAGATCGTAGTCCCCAATTCGCAGGTGCTGGGCGATGTGATCCTGAACCTGTCGGGCCAGACGACGCGGCGGATCGAGATTAATTTCACCGTCGGCTACGGCGAGGATCTGAACGCGGCGCGAGCGGTACTGGTCGGCGTAGCGGCGGCCCATGAGAAGGTGCTGGCGGATCCGCCGCCCTGGACGGGCGTCACCGGCCTGCTCGACAGCGCCGTGGAGATCCGGCTGCAGGCGTGGGTGGAGTCCGGCGACTGGTGGCAGACCCAGGCCGATCTGATGCAGGGCGGCAAGGAGGCCATCGACGCCGCCGGCATCGAAATTCCGTTCCCGCACCAGGTCGAGGTTCCGGCCAAGGGGACCGCCTTCGCCCGCGTCGTCGCGGCGCCCCCGGCCGAGGCAGAGGGAGACTGACGGGTGCGTTACGACTTCGGATCCGACAATACGGCGGGCATGGCGCCGGCCGCCCTGCAGGCGCTGGTCGAAGCCAATGAGGGCTATGCCCGGGCCTACGGGGCGGACCACGTCAGCGCCCGCGCCGCCGACCTGATCCGCCAGCGGCTGGATGCGGACGCCGAGATCCGTTTCGTCTTCTCCGGGACCGCGGCCAACGCTATCGCCCTGTCTATGCTGGCTTGGCCGCATGAGGCGGTGCTGGCCCACCATGCCGCCCATATCTGCACCGACGAAACCGGCGCGCCTGGCTTCTTCGGTTCGGGCGTCGGCCTGATCGGCCTGCCGGGCTTCTCGGGCAAGATCGATCCGCTGGCGTTGACCGCCGCGCTCGACGAGCCCGAGGTTGGCCATCGGCAGCCGCCAGCGGCGCTTAGCCTGACCCAGTCGACCGAATACGGCACGGTCTACAGCGAGGAGGAACTGCGTCACCTGATCGAGCCGGCGAAGCTGAAGGGTTGCGGCGTGCACATGGACGGGGCGCGGCTGGCCAATGCGGCGGCGGCGGGCTTCGACCTGACGCAGATCGCCCGGCTGGGCGTGAACGTCTTGGTGTTCGGCGGGGCCAAGGCGGGCGCGAACTGCACCGAAGCCATCGTCATGTTCGACAAGTCGCTGGCCCGGCGCGTCGACAACCGGCTGAAGCAGGCCGGGCAAACCGCCTCGAAGGCCCGGTATCTGGCCGCGCCGTTCCTCGGCCTGCTGGAAAGCAAGGCGTGGGAGCAGGGGGCCGCCCACGCCAACCAGATGGCGCTGCGGCTGGCCGAAGGGTTCGCGCTCGGCTCACCCTTCGTGCTGGCGCATCCGGTCGAGGCCAACGCCGTCTTCGTGCGAATGCCGCCCGAGGCGCACCGCCGGCTGAACGACCTCGGCTGGGCCTGCTACCGCTTCGACGACGGTTCGGTCCGGTTCGTCTGCTCGTGGGCCACGGCCGACGCGGCCGTGGACGAATTGCTGGAGGCCGTGCGCGGTCTTTGAGGCTCAGTCCGCCCCGCGCGGCATATCCATGGCTTCCGCCAACCGGTTGCGGGCGCGGTTGACGCGGCTCTTGATCGTCCCGAGCGCGCACCCGGCGATCTCGGCCGCCTCCTCGTAGGACAGGCCGGCGGCGCCGACCATGATGATGGCCTCGCGGTGTTCGGGCGACAGGTCGTCGAGGGCGAGCTTCAGGGCTCTCAGCTCGACCGACCACTCCTGGCTGGCTTCGGCCGTCATTCGGGCGGCGTGATGGCCGTCCTCGTCGGCGACCTCGCGGAGGCGCTTGACCACCGCTGAATACCAGGAATTCCTCAGGATAGTGAACAGCCAGGCCCTCAGATTGGTGCCAGGCTCGAACCGCTCGCGATAAGTCCAGGCCTTCGTCAGGGTCTCCTGCACCAGATCGTCGGCGTCGGCCGCGTTGCGGGACAGGGACCAGGCGAAAGCCCTCAGGGAGGGTATGAGGGCCGTGACGACCTCGCGCCACCCGGTTCGGTCGACGATGCCGTCACGCGCGCCTTCCGCGGCGGAACCACTCTCCTCGGATGGCGTGCTGGGCAGCGTCATGCGGACCCGCTCTCGACGAAATGTCACCGTAAATCAGGGACGTGGGGATTGAACGTCAGCTCTCCGGGAGCGTTCCGCTGGACAACGGCTGCATGCGCATGGAACAAAACAGGACCGTGAAGGTTGTCCCGGACCGCGGCAGTCAACGAGCAGGGGCCTACGCATGACTGTATCCACCAGAGCCTCGACGGCCCCCGGCGCGATGCTTGAGGAGTTCCGGCGGGTCCGTTGCGCGCTGCCGGCACTCGCCCGCGGACTGAGCGCGGAAGACCTGGCGGCCCAGCCGATGACCGACTGCAGCCCCGGCAAGTGGCACCTGGCTCATACCAGCTGGTTCTTCGAGGCGATGATCCTGGCGACCGAGCCGGGCTACGAGCCCGTCGATCCCCGTTTCCAGACCCTGTTCAACAGCTACTACGAAGCTCTGGGCGAGCGGGTGGAGCGCGGCGAGCGGGGGCTGATGACTCGCCCGTCGCTGGACGAGGTGCTGGACTACCGGCGCGAGGTGGACCGGCGGATGGAGGCGTGGCTCGAGGCAGGCGCGCCGGAGGGGCAGCCCGCCTATCTGTTCACCCTCGGCCTGCACCACGACCAGCAGCATCAGGAGCTGTTCCTGATGGACCTTCTGAACCTGATGGCGCGTTCACCCTTGGACCCGGCCGCCTATGACGAGGAACCGCGGTGGGCGCCGGCGCAGGAGGCGCGGGGCGGCATGACCCGGTTCGAGGGCGGGTTGGCCCGGATCGGCCATGACGGCGGCGGCTTCGCCTTCGACAATGAGAGACCGGTTCATCGCCAATGGCTGGAGCCCTACGGTCTTGATCACGACCTGGTCAGCAACGGCGACTGGCTGGGCTTCATGGAGGACGGCGGCTACGCCCGGCCGGAGCTGTGGTTGTCCGACGGCTGGGCGGTGGTCCAGTCAGAGGGCTGGACCGCGCCGCTGTATTGGTGCCGTGATGATGCCGGCTTGACGACGATGACGCTGGCGGGCCGCCGGGCGGTCGATCCCGCGGCGCCGGTGCGGCACGTCAGCTTCTACGAGGCGGACGCCTATGCCCGGTGGGCCGGCCGCCGGCTCCCGACCGAAGGCGAGTGGGAGCATGCGGTGCGTTGTCGCCCCGAGGTGTTTTCCAACGCTTTTGGGGAGCTCTGGCAGTGGACGTCGAGCGCCTACACCCCATATCGCGGGTTCAGGCCAACCGAAGGGACCGCGTCTGAGTACAACGGCAAGTTCATGGCCAATCAGATGGTGCTGCGCGGGTCCTCCTGGGCGACGCCGGAAGGGCATGGGCGGGTCAGTTACCGGAACTTCTTCTATCCACAGCAAAGGTGGGCGTTCATGGGAGTGAGACTGGCGAGGGACCTTCCCGCCCCCGAGGCGCGCGCCATGGGGGAGGCGGAGACCGCCCGTTTCCGCCGCGACCTGCTGAATGGCCTCGGTCGTTCGCCCAAGGTGGCCTCGCCGAAATGGTTTTACGACGCTGAAGGCTCCCGCCTGTTCGAAGAGATCACCCGATTGCCGGAATACTATCCGACCCGGCAGGAGGCGGCCTTGCTGCGCGAGATCGCTCCGGCGTGGGCGGCGCGGTTCGGCCCCGGGGCGGCTTTGGTCGAGTTCGGCTCGGGCGCCAGCGAGAAGACCCGGATCGTGCTGGACGCGGCGCCCGACCTGGCCGCCTATGTCCCGATCGACATCAGCGCGGACGCCCTCAGCGCGGCGGCCCGCAGCATCGACAAGAGCTATCCCGGCCTGAAGGTGGCGCCGCTGGTCGGCGACTTCCTGCATCTGGCGGCCCTGCCCGAGGGGATCGGAAGCGGGCGCCGGGTCGGCTTCTTCCCCGGCTCGACCATCGGCAATCTGGAGCCGGCCGAGGCCGTCGCCTTCCTGACCGCGGCCCGGCGGCAACTGGGCGAGGGCGCGCTGTTCATTCTCGGCGTCGATCTGGTCAAGGATCCGGAGACGCTGGTCGCCGCCTATGACGACGCGGCCGGGGTGACGGCGGCGTTCAACCGCAATCTGCTGGTGCGCGCCAACCGCGAGCTGAAGGCGGGCTTCGATGTCGACGGCTTCGCGCACCGCGCGGTCTGGAACCCCGACGCTTCGCGCATGGAGATGCATCTCGAGGCGACGCGGGACATGGAGGTCCGGATCGACGGCCGCGCCATCGCCTTTCATAAGGGCGAGACGATCCACACCGAGAGTTCGCGCAAGTTCACCGAGGCTTCGGTCCGCGAGCTTGCGGCGGCGTCGGGCTGGACGGTGGCGGCGTTCGAGGCCGGCCCCGCGCCGTCCGTGGCGCTGGTGCTGCTGGAATCCTGACACGGAAAAGGCGGCGCTCAGGGAGCGCCGCCTTGCCGGATCCATACAGTGCGCGGCTTCTATTCGGCGGGACCGGGCTCCTTGGTGCGCGAGCCGTGCGAGGCTTCGCCGCCCTTGCGTCCCGCCTGCGCGGCCAGGCTGCGGTCCTGCGAGAAGCTGCGCTTTTCGCTGGGGACGCTGGCGCCGCCCTTGCGCGCGATCTCGCGCTGTCGCTCCGGATCCATCGAGGCGAAGCCCCGCTTGGAAACACCAGAGGCTCGGGTGGGCTGACCTAAAGCCATTGCAGTTGTCCTTTCACGCGACGGTCGAGGTTGGTGGATGAACCCCCCCGGCGTCGTCCGGTTCCGGGTCGCCCCTCACAGAAACGCGAGCGAATCAGGGGGGTTGTCACGGACCAGGCACCTTGTGGCCGTAGGGACGGGAGTCGCCCTCGTCGCCTCCGCCGGGCTCGATCGGGGGAATTTCGTCTGGTGCTCCGGCCGGGTCGATGTCGGGACCGGGCGTGCGGGGTGGCGTGATGTCGGGCTGGGGCGTGCCGGGCGGGGTCGGTTCGATATAGGTCATGGCGAGCTCCTCACCGGTCTGAACGCGGCGGCGGGGGCGGCGTTCAATCACGATATCGGCGGCCCGGAACCGGGGCGGGGCGGGCGGATTGAACAGCCGAACCCCTCACAGGAGCCCCGTCATGAGCGAGACCTACACCGGCCCCACCCGGCCCGAAGACATCGATGAGCCTGTCGAACTGGAATCGACCCGGCTGGAGCGCGAGGCCGACGCCATCCTGCTGGAAGGTGAGGCCCGCACCTTCGGGCCGCGACCGATCCACGAGGCGGTCCGGGAGGATGCCGAAGCGGCCCGCGTCTGGGGCCGGACCCGCGCCGACCGGCTGCGGCGGGCTGTCGAGGACGAGCCGATGAAGGCGACCCTCTACGCCCTCGGCCTCGGGGTGGTCATCGGCATGCTGGCCGCCCGCTAGGAAGGGCCGGACGCCGGGCGCGGGATCGGCGCCCGGCTCATCGCCTGGTCGGAGACGAACGGATTGCTGCGGCGCTCGGCGCCGAAGGTCGAACTCGGCCCGTGCCCCGGGACGAAGGTTACGTCGTCGCCGAGCGGCCACAGCTTGGTGGCGATGGCGTTGAGCAGGCTGGCGTAATCGCTGCGCGGGAAGTCGGTCCGTCCGATCGAGCCCTGGAACAGCACGTCGCCGACCTGGGCGAAACGGGCCGCGCGATTGAAGAAGATCACATGGCCGGGGGTGTGGCCGGGGCAGTGGTAGACCTCCCACGCCGTCTCGCCGAGGGTCACCGTGTCGCCGTCCGCCAGCCAGCGAGTGGGGGTGAAGCTGCGCGCCTCCGGCAGGCCGTACATCTGTCCCTGAGCGGGGATGCCGTCGATCCAGAACTGGTCGTCCGGGTGCGGGCCGATGATGTCGAGCCCGGTCTTCTCCTGCATCTCGGCCGCCCCGCCGGCGTGGTCGAGGTGGCCGTGGGTGATCCAGATGGCGTCCAGCGTCAGTCCCTGCTTCGCTACAGCGCCGAGCAGGGCATCGACGGCAGCGCCAGGGTCGATGATCGCGGCCTTAAGCGTCCTGCGGCACCAGACGAGGGTGCAATTCTGCTGTAGCGGGGTGACCGGGAAGACGGCGACGCCGATCGGGGGAGGTGAGGCCTGATCCATGACGGCTGGATAGCGCCTAAGACCGCGCTCCGAAACCCGAGGCGGTCGGGTTCACGTTGACCTTTCGGGCCGTCATCGACATAAGGGCGGGCTTCAAAGGCGCCGCCTCACAAGGGCGGCCCTTGTTGCTTTACCCACACCGCGCAGCGCCTGACTCAATGGCGCCGCCCCAGAGCGTCAGAATCCCGACCATGCAAGTCGTCGAAAAGTCCAACGAAGGCCTCAGCCGCGTGATCGCGGTGACCATCCCCGTCGCGGAGCTGAACCAGAAGCTGGACGCCAAGCTGAAGGAAGTCGCGCCGCAGATGAAGCTGAAGGGCTTCCGGCCCGGCAAGGTCCCGACCTCGCACGTCAAGAAGACCTTCGGCCGCGACCTGATGGGCGAGATCGTCAACGAGGCGCTGAACAGCTCGAGCCAGAAGGCGCTCGACGACGCCAAGCTGCGTCCGGCCGCCCCGGCCGAGATGAAGCTGACCTCCGACATGGACAAGGTCATCAAGGGCGAGGACGACCTGGCCTATGAGATGTCGCTTGAGGTGATGCCGGAATTCACCCCGGTCGACATCAAGACGCTGAAGCTGAAGCGTCCGACCTACGAGGCCACCGACGCCGACCTCGACGAGGCCCTCACCGAGCTGGCCGGCCAGGCCAAGTCGTACGAGGACAAGAAGGGCAAGACCGTCAAGGCCGCCGAGGGCGACGAGGTCACCATCGACTTCCTGGGCAAGCTGGACGGCGAGCCCTTCGAGGGCGGCGCCGCCGAGGACGCCCAGCTGGTGATCGGCTCGGGCCGCTTCATCCCGGGCTTCGAGGAACAGCTGAAGGGCGCCAAGGTCGGCGAGGAGAAGGTCCTCAACGTGACCTTCCCCGAGGACTATCAGGCCAAACACCTGGCCGGTAAGGCCGTGACCTTCGACGTCACCGTCAAGGCCATCAAGGCCGAGGCCCCCGCCGTCGTCGACGAGGATTTCGCCAAGCGCATCGGCCTAGAGTCGCTGGACAAGCTCAAGGAGCTGCTGCGCGACAATCTGAACCAGCAGTATAAGGGCGCGGCCCGCTTCAAGCTGAAGCGCGCCCTGCTCGACGAGCTGGACAAGGCCCACGACTTCCCGCTGCCGCCCAAGATGGTCGACGCCGAGTTCGACGGCATCTGGGGCCAGGTCCAGGCCGACAAGGAAGCCGGCAACCTGCCGGAGGAGGACGCCAAGAAGTCCGAGAAGAAGCTCAAGGAAGAGTACCGCAAGATCGCCGAGCGCCGCGTGCGCCTCGGTCTGGTGCTGGCCGAGATCGGCCGCGCCAACAACGTCCAGGTCTCGGATCAGGAGCTGAACAACGCCATCATGGCCGAGGCTCGCAACTATCCGGGTCAGGAGCGTCAGGTGCTGGACTTCTATCGCCAGAACCCCAACGCCGCGGCCCAGATGCGCGCGCCGATCTACGAGGAGAAGGTCTGCGACCTGATCTTCGACCAGGCCAAGGTGACCGACAGCAAGATCAGCAAGGAAGAGCTGCTCAAGGAAGACGACGACCTGTAGGCGAAGGCGCAGAGCCGGAACGCCGCCAATCCCCGCTTCGGTCGCCGAAGCGGGGATTTGCTTTATTGGCCCGCCTTGCATCATCGGCCGGACGACGCGATATCCTGTCGAACAGGCGCGCGACCGGTGAGTCGCGGCTGCAGCATCCCGAGAAGGCCTGAATGCGCGATCCGATCGAACTGATGAACATGAACCTCGTCCCCATGGTGGTGGAGCAATCCAGCCGGGGCGAGCGGGCTTTCGACATCTTCTCGCGCCTGCTGCGCGAGCGGATCATCTTCCTCACCGGGCCCTTCGAGGACGGTATGGCGTCGCTGATCTGCGCCCAGCTGCTGTTCCTCGAGTCGGAGAACCCGAAGAAGGAAATCAGCATGTACATCAACAGTCCGGGCGGACAGGTGTCCTCGGCGCTGGCGATCTACGACACCATGCAATACATCCGCTCGCCGGTGTCGACGGTGTGCATGGGCATGGCCGCCTCGGCCGGCTCGCTGATCCTGACGGCCGGAGCCGCGGGCCAGCGCGTGGCCCTGCCGAACGCCCGGGTCATGGTGCACCAGCCCTCGGGCGGCTTCCGCGGCCAGGCCTCGGACATCGAACTGCACGCCGCCGACATCCGCTACACCAAGCGGCGGCTAAACGAGATCTACGTCCAGCACACCGGCCGGACCTATGAGGAGGTCGAGAAGACCCTCGACCGCGATCATTTCATGAGCGCCACGGAGGCCAAGGACTGGGGCATCGTCGACCACGTCTACGACCGCCGCGAACAGGCCGAGGACGACGGCGTCAAGACGCCGGGGTCCTGATCGGACTCCGGTTCATAGGTCGAGGGGAGGGCGCGCCGGGGACGACGCGCCTTTTTCTTTTGTGCTATCGCCCCGGCATGCAGACGCGTGACACCAAGGGGACCGTCGAGGTCGACGGCGACATCTATCACTGGGAGCTCCGGCGCCAGCCGCGGCCGACGACCGGCGGTCAGTGGGAGGGCGTCGCCGTGACGCTGCGGCTTCAGGACTTCAAGCGCGAGGCCATCGTGCAGTTTCCGCCCCCCGTGCGCCCCAACGGCCGGCCCGACGTCGAGAAGCAGTTCGTCAACACCGACCATGTGCGCAACGCCGTGGCGTCGGCCATCGAGGCTGGCTGGAACCCGACCTCGCGCGGCAAGGCCGTGGTCTTCGACGTGGATGCCGAGGGCCGCTGAGCCGGGTTCCGGTCGGCCGAGCCCGAGAGGTGACTCCTCGCGGAAAACGGGTGATAATGCCGCTCTGACATCCGGAGGCAGGCCGATGGTTCGGTGGCTGGGACTGATCTTCGTGCTGGTTCTCGCCGGCGCCGGGCCGGCAGGGGCGCAGACGCCGCCCGCGGAGCCGGACGATCAGGAGCCGCCGGTGAGCACGGTCGAAGACGTCATCGTGTCCGGCCGACCCTTGGAGGAGCGCGCCCGGATCTTCGTCGAGGAGGTAGCGCAGCCGGTGCGCAGCCGGGGGCTGGCACGCTGGGACGGGCCCGCCTGTTTCGGGGTGGTGAATTTCAGCGGCGACGCGGCGCGGCCCATCGCCGATCAGCTGGTGGTGCGGGCCGACGAACTGGGACTGCCGGTCGGCGAGCTGGATTGCGAGCCCAACGTCTTCATCATCGGCGCGGTCGACGCTCCCGCCGTTGCCAGGGCCTGGGTCGCCCGCAGCCCGGGCGCGTTCCAGCCGAATGTCTCCGGGACGAGGGGCGGCGCGGGCGCGCTGCGGACCTTTGTCTCGTCCGACGCCGCGGTCCGTTGGTGGCACATTAGCATTCCGATGCATTTCGATATCTTCTCGGGGGCGACACAGCCTGCGGTCCGGCTGCCCGGCCGGCCCCCGCCCGGTCTCCGGGTTTACGCCCGCTCCCAGCACGGATCGCGCATCCGCGACGACCTGTCGAAGGTGATGGTGCTGGTGGACATCGACAGGCTGGGCGAGGTCACCATCCCCCAGCTTTGCGATTACCTGTTGATGGTCGCCTACGCCCAGGTCGACCCCGAGGGCGACACGGCCGCGTACGAGACCGTGCTGAATCTGTTCGACGACCCGTCGGTCGCCGGACTGACCGAGTGGGATCGGTCGTATCTGGCCGCCCTTTACGAGGCGGACCCGGTCCGGCGTGTCGGTGTGGGGACCCAGGAGGACCGGCTCGTCGCCCAACTCGGCCGGGTCGCCGCTCCGGAATGAGGGCTCACCCCCAAGACGGCCGCTCCGTGAACACCCGGAACCCCGGTTCGTCCGCCATGGCCAGCATCTCGGTGTCGCCGGATGTGTCGCCATAAGCGGCGGCCAGCCGCATGTCCTCGCCATACACGGCGCGCAGACGGCGCACCTTCTCCTCGCCGCGACAGTTGGGGCTGGCGAAGGCGCCGGTGACGCGGTCGTCGCCGTCGAACACCAGCGGCGTGCCGAGCAGGGCCTCGGCTCCCAGCCGGCGGGCGAACGGGGCCACCGTCGTCTCCGGGCTGGCGGTCACGATCACCCGGTGCGCGCCTTTGTCGCCCCAGGCGTTCCAGCAGGCGAGGGCGTCCGGCCGCATGAACCTGTGCCAAATCCGGTCAGCGAAGCGTTCGGCGTCGCCCTCCAGCGTCGCGCGGTCCACGCCCCGCAGGAATTCCCGCACCGAGGCGGCCTTGATCCGTCCCCGGTCCCGGTCGCGGGCGTAGGTCGCCACCGCCGGGGCCATTTTGACGAGCCCCAGCGCCCATGCGCCCGGCCCGGCCCGCCCGCGCAGGAATTCGGTGAAACTGTCGCGGATCGTCAGGGTCCCGTCGAAGTCGAAGGCGACGATGGCCTGATCCTTGCGGGGCCGCTGGCGAAACGGAGTTGCGCTTCCCATGTCAGACATTCGCCGTGATCGCCATCAACAGTGAACCGTCCGCTTCCTGCTCCGGCCACGCTTGGCCGGGGTTGTGGCGGGCGCTTTGATGGGTGATTGTCATTTTTTGAAGACCTTTGCGCCCAATGTTTGGGAATCAACGCCAAGGAAGCGCGTTTCGCCTCATATCGGGGCCGATCGCGGGAGTGAGAAGGGTCGATGACCAAAGCCGCCGGCACAGACGCCAAAAGCACGCTGTACTGCTCTTTCTGCGGAAAGAGCCAGCATGAGGTGCGCAAGCTCATCGCCGGACCGACGGTGTTCATCTGCGACGAGTGCGTCGAACTCTGCATGGACATCATCCGTGAAGAGCACAAAATCTCGTTCTCCAAGGCCAAGGACGGCGTGCCGTCGCCGAAGGAGATTCGCGAGGTCCTCGACGACTATGTGATCGGCCAGGCCCACGCCAAGAAGGTGCTCTCGGTCGCGGTGCACAACCACTACAAGCGCCTGAACCACGCGACGAAGAACAACGACGTCGAACTGGCCAAGTCGAACATCATGCTGATCGGGCCGACCGGCTCCGGCAAGACGCTGCTGGCCCAGACGCTGGCGCGCATCATCGACGTGCCCTTCACCATGGCCGACGCCACCACCCTGACCGAAGCCGGTTATGTGGGCGAGGACGTCGAGAACATCATCCTCAAGCTGCTGCAGGCCTCGGACTACAACGTCGAGCGGGCCCAGCGCGGCATCGTCTACATCGACGAGATCGACAAGATTTCGCGCAAGTCGGACAACCCCTCGATCACCCGCGACGTCTCGGGCGAGGGCGTGCAGCAGGCCCTGCTGAAAATCATGGAAGGCACCGTCGCCTCCGTGCCCCCGCAGGGCGGTCGCAAGCACCCCCAGCAGGAGTTCCTGCAGGTCGACACCGCCAACATCCTGTTCATCGTCGGCGGCGCCTTCGCCGGCCTCGAGAAGGTCATCTCGGCGCGCGGCGACGGGGCCTCGATCGGCTTCGGGGCCAAGGTCAAGGAGATCGACGAGCGCCGCACCGGCGACATCCTCAAGGGCGTCGAGCCGGACGATCTGATGCGCTTCGGCCTGATCCCCGAATTCATCGGCCGTCTGCCCGTGCTGGCGACGCTGGAGGACCTGGACGAGGAAGCCCTGGTCACCATCCTGACCGAGCCCAAGAATGCCCTGGTCAAGCAGTACAAGCGGCTGTTCGAGATGGAGAATGTCGACCTGACGTTCACCGACGACGCCCTGACGGCGGTGGCCAAGAAGGCCATTACCCGCAAGACTGGCGCCCGCGGCCTGCGCTCGATCCTTGAGGGCATCCTGCTGGAGACGATGTTCGAACTGCCCACTTTTGAGGGCGTCGAGGAGGTCGTGGTCAACGCCGAGGTGATCGAGGGCAAGGCCCAGCCGCTGCTGATCTATTCGGAGAGCAAAGGCAAAAAGTCGGCGACGCCCGACAGCGCCGCCTGACGATCCCGGGAACACATGGAGGGCGGAGTCGGTGAAGGCTCCGCCCTTCTACTTGTCCGGCTCCAGCGGCGGGTGGCCTGATGCGTCTACGCCACAGGGCTGAACAGTCGGGATTCCGATCTCCGCGCCCCATGGCGCACGTTCGTTTCGGTCTCCGGCTTCCGGGCGGTTTTCCTAAGCAGCTTGGCTGGCTGTGGATGGAACGGGCGACCCCACGCCGGTCACGCTTGAACCCTGTGCGATCCAAACCACATACTCACGACAAGGCCGCCGAATGGCGGGCCGAGTCGAAACGGCGGGGCCGGTCGCCCCGCACGCCGGCCCGGCGGGCTTGAGATCAACGAGGGCCCCGGGAAGTACGCATCATGTCCGAGACCAAAACCCTGCCCGTCCTGCCGCTGAGAGACATCGTGGTCTTTCCGCACATGGTCGTGCCGCTGTTCGTGGGCCGCGAGAAGTCCGTCAAGGCGCTCGACGAGATCATGAAGGGCGAGAAGCAGATTCTGCTCGCCACCCAGAAGAACAGCGTCGACGACGACCCGCAGGCCGACGCCATCTACCCGATCGGGGTGCTGGCGACTGTGTTGCAACTGCTGAAACTGCCGGACGGCACCGTCAAGGTGCTGGTCGAGGGCAAGAGCCGCGCGCACCTGACCCGCTTCACGGACCGGACCGACTATTTCGAGGCCGAGGCGGTCGAGATCGCCGACGATCCGGGTGAGCCGTCGCAGTCGGAAGCCCTGCTGCGCGCCGTGATCGAGCAGTTCGAAAATTATGTGAAGCTGAACAAGAAGGTGCCGCCCGAGGCCCTCAGCTCGATCCCGCAGATCACCGACCCGTCCAAGCTGGCCGACTCCGTCGCCGCCCATCTGTCGGTCAAGATCGCCGACAAGCAGGGCCTGCTGGAAACCGTCTCCGTGCCGTCGCGGCTGGAGAAGGTCTACGGCCTGATGGAGGGCGAGATCTCGGTCCTGCAGGTCGAGAAGAAGATCCGCTCGCGCGTCAAGCGCCAGATGGAGAAGACCCAGCGGGAGTACTATCTCAACGAGCAGATGAAGGCGATCCAGCGCGAGCTGGGCGAGACCGACGACGCCCGTGACGAGATCATGGAGCTGGAGAAGCGCATCCGTAAGACCCGCCTCTCCAGGGAAGCCCGCACCAAGGCCGAGGCCGAGGTCAAGAAGCTGCGCAACATGAGCCCGATGTCGGCCGAGTCGACGGTGGTGCGGAACTACCTCGACTGGCTGCTGTCGATTCCGTGGGGCAAGGCCAAGTCGAAGCCGATCGACCTGAACAAGGCCGAGGCGATCCTTGAGGAGGACCACTACGGCCTCGAGAAGGTCAAGGAACGGATTATCGAGTATCTGGCCGTCCAGGCGCGGACCAACAGCCTGAAGGGTCCGATCCTGTGCCTCGTCGGACCTCCGGGCGTCGGCAAGACCTCGCTGGCCAGATCGATCGCCAAGGCCACCGGCCGGGAATACATCCGCATGTCGCTGGGCGGCGTGCGCGACGAGGCCGAGATTCGCGGCCACCGCCGGACCTACATCGGCTCCATGCCGGGCAAGATCATCCAGTCGATGAAGAAGGTGAAGACCACCAACGCCTTCATCCTGCTGGACGAGATCGACAAGCTGGGCGCCGACTGGCGCGGCGACCCGTCCTCGGCCCTGCTTGAGGTGCTGGACCCGGCCCAGAACAATGCGTTCGGCGACCACTATCTGGAGGTCGATTACGACCTGTCGAACGTCATGTTCGTGACCACGGCCAACAGCCTGAACATGCCGCAGCCGCTGATGGACCGGATGGAGATCATCCGGGTGTCGGGCTACACCGAGGACGAGAAGGTCGAGATCGCCAAGCGTCACGTCCTGCCCAAGGTGACCACCGACAACGGCCTGAAGCCGGCCGAGTTCGTGGTGCCGGACGAGACCATCCGCGACCTGATCCGCTACTACACCCGCGAGGCCGGCGTGCGCTCGCTGGAGCGGGCGCTGGGCGGTCTGGCCCGCAAGGCGGTGCGCGAGATGGCGCGCGAGAAGCTGCTGTCGATCACCGTCGATGAGGCCAAGCTGGCCGAATACGCCGGCGTGCGGAAATACCGCTACGGCGAGACGGACGAGGAGGATCAGGTCGGCATCGTCACGGGTCTGGCCTGGACCGAGTTCGGCGGCGACATCCTGACCATCGAGGCGATCAAGATGCCGGGCCGTGGCCGCATGACCGTGACCGGCAACCTCAAGGAGGTGATGAAGGAGTCGATCTCCGCCGCCGCCTCCTATGTGCGGGCCCGGTCGCTGAGCATCGGCGTCAAGCCGCCGGCCTTCGAGAAGACCGACATCCACGTGCACGTGCCCGACGGCGCGACGCCCAAGGACGGGCCCTCGGCCGGCGTGGCCATGACGGTCGCCATGGTCTCGGTCCTGACCGGCATCCCGATCCGCAAGGACATCGCCATGACCGGCGAGATCACCCTGCGCGGCCGGGTCACCGCCATCGGCGGCCTGAAGGAGAAGCTGCTGGCGGCGCTGCGCGCCGGCATCAAGACGGTGCTGATCCCCGAGGAGAACGAGAAGGACCTCGCCGACGTGCCCGACAATGTGAAGGGCGCGCTGGAGATCGTTCCGATCAAGACCGCCGACGAGGCCTTGAAGTGGGCCCTGACCGGCGCTCCGACCCCGGTGGAATGGGACGAGGCCGCCGAGCCTCTGCCCGCGCCGCCCCCGGTGCAGGACCCCGGCACGGTCGTCGCCACCCACTAACGAAAAGAACCCCGCCCGAAGCGATCCGGGCGGGGTTTTCTATCTGTGGTGAGTGGGTGCGGACCGATACATTCCGGGCAAGACACCCGTTACAATCGGCCCACTACATCGTCGACAGGAACGACGACATCCGCGACATGGTCGACATGGCCGACATCCCCGACACCTACAGGCTGTCGACCATCACCAGTTCGGCGTCAGCCTTCGCCGTGATGGTGATCTCCGCCTCGTCCTTGATGGCCGCGCCGTCGCGGGCGTTCAGCGCCACGCCGTTGATCTCGACCGCGCCGACGGCGGGGACCAGATAGGCGCGGCGGCCCTCGGCCAGGCTGTAGGTCAGGCTCTCGCCGGCGTTCAGCGTGGCGCCCAGCACTTTCGCGTCGGCGTTGATGGTCAGGGCCTCCTCCGACGGATCGCCCGAGGCCAGCACGGAGAACCGGCCGGTGCGATCGCTCTTCGGGAACTCACGCTGGCCCCAGCCCGGCGTGGCGCCCGGCTTGTCGGTCTCGATCCAGATCTGGAACAGGGTGGTGGTCTCGTCCTCGAGGTTGAACTCGGCGTGGCGCACGCCCGTGCCGGCGCTCATCACCTGCACGTCGCCGGCCCCGGTGCGGCCCCGGTTGCCCATCGAGTCCTCGTGGGTGATGGCCCCGGTGCGGACATAGGTGATGATCTCCATGTCGGCGTGGGGGTGGGGCGGAAAGCCGGACTTGGCGGCGATCTCGTCGTCGTTCCAGACGCGCAGCCGGCCCCAGCTCATCCGGCTCGGGTCGTAGTAGTCGGCGAAGGAGAAATGGTGTTTGGCGTTCAGCCAGCCGTGGTTCGCGCCGCCGAGGCTGGAGAAGGGACGGACGTCGATCATGAGGGGTCTCCCGTGTGGGCGCGCAGCCTACGGCGCGCCGTTCGGGGTCTATATAGGTAACAGTGTCAGTGGCGGAAAGGGGCTCTAGGCACGCCTTCTGCAAGGCGTCGGAACGGGTGCGAGCATGAAGAGCGGACCCTTCCGCGCGGAAAGACGGTTCAACGCCACCGCATCCCCGACGCGGCAGTCGAGGCGAGTGGGGCTTTCAATGCGAAGAGTTCGGCCTTCAACCTCAACGCTGGCCTCCCGCACGGACCCTCGGCCCCACTTGTCAGCGAAGCCCACCCCTACGATCTGTCCCTCGACGCGCGTAGTCGGAAGAGGACCTTGCGATACTGCCACAGACACGAACATCGCGATGCCAATGACGGCCACCACCGCCATGCAGACGATGATCAGTCCGCCGCGGTCTCGAAACTGGTCGACAAGGAGGGAGGGTAGGGCGCGCAATGGCAACCGGTGAGATATTCGCCGGCGTCTCACGCGACCTACCCCACCTGCGCCCGGTGCCTCAGCATGGCGTCGGCCAGCACGCAGGCGGCCATGGCCTCGACCACCGGCACGCCGCGCAGGGCGACGCAGGGATCGTGGCGGCCCCGGGTGGAGACCTCGGTCTCGATCCCGTCACGGGTAATGGTTTGTCCCGGCGTCAGGATGGAAGAGGTCGGTTTGAAGGCCACGCGCGCCGTCAGCGGCTGGCCCGTCGAGATCCCGCCGAGAACCCCACCGGCGTGGTTGGTCAGGAAGACCGGCCGCCCGTCCTCGCCCAGCCGCATGGCGTCGGCATTGGCCTCGCCCGCCAGTTCAGCCGCGCCGAAGCCGGCCCCGATCTCGACGCCCTTGACCGCATTGATCGACATCATCGCCGCCGCCAGTTCGGCGTCCAGCTTGCCATAGACCGGCGCGCCCCAGCCGGCGGGGACGCCCGTCGCCTCCAGCGCCACGACGGCGCCGATGGACGAGCCGGCCTTGCGCACGCCGTCGAGGTACGCCTCCCACGCCGGGACCACATCGGCTGACGCCGCGAACAGGGGGTTGTCGTAGACGGCGTCGAAATCGACTGCTTCCGGCGCAATCCGGTGCGACCCCAGCTGGACCACGCCGGCGCGGATGCGCACCGTCTCGCCCAGCACCTTGCGCGCCACCACCCCTGCGGCCACCCGCAGCGCCGTCTCGCGCGCCGACGACCGGCCGCCGCCGCGGTGGTCGCGGACCCCGTATTTGGCCTGGTAGGTGTAGTCGGCGTGGCCGGGGCGGAAGGCGCGGGCGATGTCGCCGTAATCCTTCGAGCGGGCGTCCTCGTTGTCGATCTGGATGGCGATCGGCGCCCCGGTGGTGACGGGGCCGTCACCATCGTCGAACACCCCGGACAGGATGCGGGCTGTGTCGCTCTCGCGCCGCTGGGTGACGAAACGGCTGCCGCCCGGCTTGCGGCGGTCGAGCCACGGCTGCAGGTCCGCTTCGCTCAGCGGGATCAGGGGCGGGCAGCCGTCGACGACGCAGCCGATCGCCGGCCCGTGGCTCTCGCCCCAGGTGGTTACGCGAAACAGATGGCCGAAGGTGTTGTGGGACATGTCGGCTTACGGCTTAGGCCGCCAGCCGGTCCGGCGTCCAGACGCGGGTGAAGCGGACCAGCAGATCCTCGGCCGCCGAGGGGATGTCGTCGGAGGGCTGCAGGCTGACGAACAGGTGCCCCTGACGCCGCGATCCGCGCGCGGGCAGACCAAGGTCCCGCAGGCGGAGCCGAAGCGGCGTTTGTCCAGCCACGATCCAGGCGGAGCGGGCCCCGGCGTGGGTGTCGATCTCCAGCCGGCCGCCGTCCTCCAGCAGCCGCGTCGGCACGGGCCAGTCCATGAACAGGTCGTCGCCGAGCACCCGCAACCCGTCGGCGGCGCGGATCAGCACCGGCAGATAGATGTCAGTCCCTCCGACCCCGGCGCCCTTCAGCCGCAGGTGTTCGCCGCTGCGCAGTCCCTTGGGCAGGTGGATGTTGAGCGTTCGTCCGGCCAGCCGGACCGCGACCTGACCGCCGTTGAGGGCGTCCATGGGGCCTATCGCCACCACGGGCGGGGCAGGGGGAGGCACGGCCGGACCGGCGAGGGCCAGCGGCCGCTCGCCATCCTGGATCAGCCGCCACGCCGCGATAACCCGCCGGAACCGGTCCTCGTTCCCATCCGCCGCCGAAGGGTGGGCCGCCTTCACCGCCGCCCTGAACGCGGCCGTCAGCGCGTCGGCCTCCACCGGCCCGGTCAGGCCGAGCAGGGCGTGGGCCTCGGCGAGGGAGGCGACTTCGGAGTGCGATCGGGCGCGCATCCGCACACCAAGCACTCAACGTGGTGAAGACCGGCTTAACCGTAAGGCTCTCCCCATCGGCGGCTGGAGCGGCTATCTCCCACACCATGACCGCGCCCGTGATCCCGCCCAGCCCCACCCGCGAGGAGTATGCGGCGCAATACGCCGCCGCCCTTGCGGCCAATGGCGACGAGAGCATCTTCGACCGTACCGAGCCGGTCGGCCTGTTCGTCGAGTGGCTGGCCGACGCCCGGGCGACCGAGCCGAACGACGCCAACGCCATGGCGCTGGCGACCGTCGATGCGTCGGGCCTGCCGGACGCGCGGATGGTGCTGCTGAAGGAGGTCGATGACCGCGGCTTCACCTTCTATTCCAATCGCGAGAGCGCCAAGGGCGAGGCGTTGGCGGCGCATCCGGCGGCGGCGCTGCTGTTCCACTGGAAATCTTTGCGGCGGCAGGTGCGGGTGCGCGGCGCCGTCGAGGCGGTCAGCGAGGCCGAGGCCGACGCCTATTTCGCCAGCCGCGCCCGCGAGAGTCGGATCGGGGCGTGGGCCTCCGACCAGTCCCGCCCCTTGGCCAGCCGGGAGGCGCTCGAACTCGCCGTGGCCCGCGAAGCCGATCGGTTCGCCGACGGGGAGGTGCCGCGGCCGGAGCGCTGGACCGGCTGGCGCGTGATCCCGGACAGCGTCGAATTCTGGCGCGACCGGCCGTTCCGGCTGCACGACCGGCTACGCTTCGACCGGGCGGAGGGCGAATGGACGAAGACGCGGTTGTGGCCCTGACGAACGGTCAGCGCCCGTAGCGGGCGAGGAAGGTTTCGACCGCCTCGGCGACGACCTCGGCGTTGGTGCGGCGGACCCGTACCTCGTCGCCAGTGACCAGCGGGACGAAGAACACCGGATGTTCGATCATCCCCATCAGATGTCCGGCGGCCCACGACGGATGTTCGACAGGACCCAGCTCACCGGATTTCGACAGCCGGACGATCAGGCCGATCAGCGTCCGGCCGACCTCGGCCCGGCCCTTTTCAAAGAAGCGCAGCGCCAGGGGTTGGAAGCGTGGTCGTTCGGCCATCACCAGGCGGAAGATGGAACGGACGAACGGATCGCTCATGAATGTTGCATAGGCGTCGGCGAAACTGGTCAGGGCGGCCCGGGCGTCGCCCTCCACGGCGCGAACCTGGGCCATCTGGCGGGCGAATTCGTCTGCCGCGTCATCGATCACCGCCGTGAACAGCTCGGCCTTTCCGCGGAACAACGCATAGAGAGTCGCCGTCGAAACCCCGGCCTCGCGAGCGATGGGTTCGACCTTGGCGGCGGCGTAGCCGTGTCTGACGAAATGGTCCCGGGCCTCGCGGACGATCAGGAGGCGCTTCGACGCGATGTTGGGGTCAGGAGAGTTGGCAGGGCCGTGCATCGTATTCATCGTCTGCTGAAGCAACGAGCAGACGCGCCCAGGGCTGTCGGGTCAAGGGCGAGTGATCAATGTTCGCCGACGGCGCCCGCGAAAAGACCCGCCAACAGGGGGTGGGCCAGCACCGGCGCAACCAGTCGAACCACCGCCTGCGGGTCTTCCAGCCGAACGGCGGCCGTAGCGTCCGCGACGACGAAGTCGGCGTTGACCCGTGAGGGCTCTGTCAGCCGCTCATGCCCCGGCCGGACCGTAGCCAGATACTGCTGGATCACGGAATCAGCGGTCCGCCCCCGCTCGGCCTGGTCACGCAGCAGCCGGCGGATGAAGCGGATGTCGGCGGGGGTGTCGACGAACACCCGGATGTCGAACAGTTCGACCAAACCGGGCGTGCAGAGCAGGTGGGTGCCCTCGACGATCACCACCTCGGCCGCCCGCACCGGCTCACCGCCCGGCTCGCGGCCGTGATGGATGAAGGAATAGATCGGGGCGGTGATGTCCCGCCCGGACTTGAGGGCGGCGAGGTCGCGGATCATCAGCGCGTGATCGCGCGCCGCCACATCGTCGAAGTCGAAGGTGGCGGCGTCGAACCCCGGCAAGCTGGCGGCGTCGCGGTAGTAGGAATCCTCGCGCACCAACGCGGCGGCCCCTTCCGGCAGGGCGCGAACGAGGGTTTCCGCCAAGGTGCTCTTGCCGGAGCCGGAGCCCCCCGTGATCGCGACGAGAATGGTCATGCGGGCCTTCTAGGGCCAGCATGGCCCGTCCGCCAAGCTGGAGGGCCGGGCAACGGGTGACCTAGCGTCACGTTGCCTAACGCGGAACGCCCCGATACTCATTTCGTCAAGCGGCCCATTCAGCGGACGCAAGCGAGGGACACCCGATGCTGGGAATGATGCAGGACTGGCCGCTGACGGTCGACAAGATCATTGACCACGCCAAAAATTGGCACGGCCACCGCGAGGTCGTGACCCGGTCCGTCGAGGGCCCGATCGTCCGCACCACCTACGCCGAAATTCACGCGCGGGCCCGGCGGGTGTCCAGCGTGCTCAAGGGCTGGGACGTCAAGGTCGGCGACCGTATCGCGACCCTGGCCTGGAACACCGGCCGCCACATGGAAGCCTGGTACGGCATCATGGGCATCGGCGCGGTCTGCCACACCCTCAACCCGCGCCTGTTCCCCGAACAGTTGATCTACATCATCAACCACGCCGAAGATAAGATCATCTTCGTCGACCTGACCTTTATTCCCCTGCTCGAAGCCATTTTGCCCCACTGCCCCTCGGTCAAGCGGGTGGTGGTCATGACCGACGAACTGGCCATGCCGGCGACCAAACTGCCCGGCGCGGAGTGCTACGAGGCGCTGCTGGGGTCGGCCTCCGGGGATGTCGAGTGGGGCGGTTTCGACGAACAGACCGCCTGCGGCCTCTGCTACACCTCGGGCACGACCGGAAACCCCAAGGGCGTGCTGTACTCGCACCGCTCCAACTTCCTGCACACCCTGATCACCATGCAGGCGACCATCATGGGCGCGACGCCGGATGAGGTGATCCTGCCGGTCGTGCCGATGTTCCACGCCAACGCCTGGGGCATCGCTTTTTCGGCCCCCGCGGCGGGATCGAAACTGGTCATGCCCGGCGCCCAGATGGACGGGGCCTCGATCTACGAACTGCTGGAGACCGAACGCGTCACCTTCTCCGCGGCGGTGCCGACGGTCTGGCAGGGTCTGCTCGCCTATATGCGGGAAAATGACCTCAAGCTGTCGACGGTCAGAAAGGTCCTTATCGGTGGCTCGGCCGTGCCCGAGAGCCTCATCCGGGCCTTCCATGACGAATTCGGCGTCGAGGTGTTCCAGGGCTGGGGCATGACCGAGACGTCGCCGGTCGGCACCCTGTCCCGCCTGACCCCCGAACTGGCCGCCCTGCCATACGACGAAGGCATGAAGTGGCGGATCAAACAGGGTCTGCCGCCGCTCGGCGTGGAACTCAAACTGAAGAACTACGCCGGCCAGGAGATGCCGCACGACGGCAAGACCTATGGCCGGCTGATGATCAAGGGCCCGACCATCGCCGGAGCCTATTTCAAAGGCGAGGGGGGCGACATCCTCGACCACGAGGGCTTCTTCGACACCGGCGACGTCTCGACCATCGACACCCACGGCTTCATGCAGATCACCGACCGGGCCAAGGACGTCATCAAGTCCGGCGGGGAATGGATCAGCTCGATCGAGATCGAGAACATCGCTGTCGGTCACCCGAAGGTCGAACTGGCCGCCGTCATCGGCGCGGCGCACACGAAATGGGACGAGCGCCCGGTGCTGATCATCAAGCTCAAGCCGGGCCAGAGCGAGAACAAGCAGGAGCACCTCGACTTTCTGCAGGGCAAGATCGCCAAGTGGTGGATGCCCGACGACGTGGTCTTCGTCGACGACATCCCGCTCGGGGCCACGGGCAAGATCGACAAGAAGCTCGTCCGCGAACGGATGAAGGACTACCGTCTGCCGACCGGAGGCTGAGGCGATGGCGAGATTGAAGCGCGGATCGGGCGGCGGCGGCATGTGGCTGGCGGCCGTGGTCATCCTCGCGCCGGTGTTTGTGCTCATCGCCGCGCTCGGGACCCGCACAGGTCTGTGGAGCTACGGAACGGGCCACGACCTGCTGGCGATGCGGGTGGGGGCCGTGCTGGCGGCCGTCGGCGCAGTCGCTGCCATAGCGCTGATCGTGTTCGCCCTGCGCCGCCGGGCTTCGGCGACGCTGGCGGCGCTGGCCGTCGCCGTCTCGGCCGCGACCGTCGGGGGTTATGTCTGGCAGGTGACCCGCATCATGGACGGCCCGCCTGATGACATCAGCACCGACACGGCGGAGGTGCCCGGCTTCGGCGCCCTCGACGCCCGGCGCGGCGGACCAGGCCCCGGCAGGACCGGCGGGGTCCACGATTGCCCCGGCGCTGTTCCCGCCATGACCCAGGTCGCCCCCGCTTCGGCGGTGTGGGCCCTGCAGGAGGCCGGCTTCAGCGTGCAGGGCGGCGTCACCGTCGCCCGGGTCGCCGGGACGCACCGCGGCTTCTGGTTCGGCACGGTTCATGACGCCGTCGTCCGCATCCGCCCGGGCCGGACCGATGTCCGGGTGGCGGCCCGCGACGGTCGCCCGCACGGCGGCGAGGCCTGCAGGCTGGCGGCGCGGATCAGCGAAAACCTGCGTGTGGTTCGCTAGGCGTCAGGCCAGGCTCCAGACCGCGTCGATGGCCGGCCGCGGCCTGGCCCGGACCCGCCCGGTTCGCTCCAGCGCGATCAGGTGGGCCCAGACCGACAATCCGGCCGCCGGCCACAGCCGCGGGTCGACCCCGGCGTAGAGCGTCGGGATCATGTCCATGATGCGGCTCGGGCCGCCTGCCAGTTGGGCGACGATCTGCGCTTCCCGCTCCAGCCGGTGCTCCCGATAGGCGGCGAGGAAGGGGGCCGGTTCCGTGATCGGCGCGCCGTGGGTCGGCCATATCGTCGCGAAGCGGCGCCGGATCACCGCGTCGAGGCTGGCCATGTAGGCGGTCATGTCGCCATCCGGCGGGGCCACCACAGTCGTCGACCAGCCCATCACGTGATCGCCGCTGAACAGGGCGTTCTCCTCGCGCAGGACGAAGGCCACGTGGTTGGACGCGTGGCCCGGGGTCGCCATCGCTTCGAGGGTCCATCGGTCGCCGTGAACCACCTCGCCGCCGGTCAGGATGACATCCGGCGCGAACGTGTCGTCGTCGTCCTCGTCGAGCATGCCTGAGGCATGGACGGTCCGCGCCGGGGGGCGGGCGGCCAGCACCGGGGCGCCGACGGCCGTCGCGAAAGGGCGGGCGAGGGGAGAGTGGTCGCGGTGGGTGTGGGTGACCAGAACATGGCTGACGGTCTGCTCCTCGACGGCGGACAGCAGCGCCGCGAGGTGGGCCTGGTCCGGCGGCCCGGGGTCGATCACCGCCACACGCGCGCCGGGCTCGGTGCGCCCGACGATATAGGTGCCGGTTCCGGTGAAGGTGAAAGGTCCCGGGTTGGCGGCGATCACTCGCCGGATCAGCGGGGAAACGGCGTCGGCACGGCCGTACTTCACCTCGAGCGTGCGCACGAAGGGGATCATGACGGCGCGCCCGGCTCGCGGCGCGGACCTTGCGTCAACACTCCGTAAACCATTCGCGGAGGGCCCGATATGGCCGTTTCCATCGCCCTGGCTGTCTCAAATAGGCTCCGGATCATCGCCACGGCCTTCCTGTGTCTCATGGCGGCGCAACTCGTTGTGGCGTCCTGCACGCCCGAGCCGGCCCCGTATGCGGTCCGTGTCGGCGTGGCTCGCTGACGGCTCGTTATAGAGGAACCCGGCCGAGGTCGTAGCCCGCCTCGAGCGCTGCGCGCCGCAGCGCTTCCGGATCGCCGCCCGCCAACCGCTCGGCCATCGCCCAGGCAGCGGCCGAACGCATGCCGGAGCGGCAGAACAGCACCGCCTTGCCGTCCGGGGGCAGGGCGTCAAGCGCCGCGCGGGTGGCGGCCACCGCCGCCGCGTCGGGCAGGCCCCGGACGGGGGCGTGGACCACCGTCAGTCCGGCTTTCGCGCCGGCTTCGGCGATCTCCGCCGCGGTCGGCTGCCCCGGTTCCTCGTCGTCGGGCCGGTGATTCACCAGACAGGTGATTCCGGCCTCGCGCAGGCCTGAAACTTGACCCAACGTCAGCTGTCCCGTGACCCGAACCTGCGCCGAAACGGCGCGCAATAAAGGCAGATGATCCGTCATTTTTTCAGTCTTTCCAGTGCCCTGCGGAACCCTGTGGCGGGATTGCGACAGACTTGCCTCGATTGGGTTACGGGGCCGTAATTATGCTGCGTCGGTCAATCGCCAAGACTAAGGTCCGGGGCAATCTGCGTGCATTGGGGTGCGCGGAGTTTGGTTGCCGTTGACGCCTGCTTCCCCGACGGGGAGGCGCGCTTCGGTCTCAGGAGGACCAGCCTTTGAAGACCCAAACCATCAAGCAGCGTTTGCTGCACTCGACCATGATTGGCGGAACGGCGCTTATGGCGCTGGTGGCGGCTCCGGCCGTCACCCTGATGACGCCCTCGGTCGCCATCGCGCAAAACCTGACCCAGGGCGCCGTCGCCGGCACCGTGACCAACCAGGCCGGCACGCCGGTCGCCGGAGCCGAAGTTTCGCTCCGTTCGGTCAGCCAGGGCTTCACGCGCTCCTTCACCACTGACGCTTCGGGCAGCTTCCGCGCCGTGGCCCTGCCGCAGGGCCAGTATGAAGTGGTCGTCAACGCCTCGGGCTACAACTCGCTGACCGACACCGTCTCGGTCGGTTCGGGCGGCACCGCCCAGCTGACGCTGACCATGGGCGCCTCGGCCGACAACGCCACGCAGATCGACGAAGTCGTCGTCGTCGGCGTGCGCCGCGCTGTTTCGGAGTTCGACGCCACCACGACGGGCCTGACGGTCAACGTCGAGGAGCTGTCGCGCACTGTTCCGATCGCGCGCGACGCCGGCGCCGTGGCCCTGCTGGCTCCGGGTGTGACCGCGTCTGACAACGCCTTCGGCAACATTCCGACCATCGGCGGCGCTTCGGCCGGTGAGAACACCTACTTCATCAACGGTCTGAACATCACGAAATTCCGGGACTTCACCGGTTCGTCGACCGTTCCGTTCGAATTCTACCAGACGCTCGAGACCAAGACCGGCGGCTACTCCTCGGAGTTCGGCCGCGGCACCGGCGGCGTGCTCAACGGCACGACCAAGTCGGGCGGCAACGAGTGGGAGTTCGGCATCACCGCCTACTGGCAGCCGGACAGCCTGACCGAAGACTCGCCGGATACCTATCTGGCGCAGAACAAGTTCGACGAGCGCGAGTCGACTGATGTCATCTTCGACTTCGGCGGCCCGATCATCCAGGACCGTCTGTTCATCTTCGGCCTGTACAACTGGCGTGACCGCGAATCCGTCAACATCGGCTCCACGACCGTCGATCCGGCCTTCGGCGCTGGCGCCAACGGCACCGTCGTCACCTCCAACGATCCGTTCTACGGCGCCAAGGTCGACTTCCTGGTCACCGACGATCACCGTCTCGAGTTCACCTACTTCTCCGACGAGCAGGAGCAGGAAACCCGCAACATCTTCGTCAACGCCAACGGCGACGAAGTCGGCGAGTTCACGCCCTCGACCTTCAAGTTCGGCGGTGAGAACTGGATCGCGCGCTATACCGGCGTGTGGACCGACTGGCTGACGACCTCGATCGCCTACGGCGTCAACGAGTACAACGAGTACAACTCGTCGCCCGGCGACTCCGGCGCCCTGATCACGGACCAACTGCCGGGCTTCCCGCGCCGCGGTACGTGGGGTGTGGGTCAGCCTTCGGTGAACGAGGACGAGCGCACCATCCTGCGCGCCGACGTCGACATCTATGCCGACTTCTTCGGCGCTCACCACTTCCGCGTCGGCATCGACCAGGAGAAGCTCGAGGCCTACCAGGAGCTCGACTATTCGGGTCAGGGCTACAACTACTGCCGGCCGGGCGGGATCACCCCGACCATTGCCTGCACCGGTGAAGTCACCGGCGGCATCTGGTACCGCTACGAGCAGCCGTTCACGGCCGCCAACGCTCCGGCGGGACGTCCCGATCTCATCGGCAGCCCGCGTCGGGTCCGCATTCGCGCGTACGACAACGACGGCGGCTGGACCTCGACCCAGAACGCCTACTACCTCCAGGACTCCTGGAAGGTTACGGATCAGTTGACCCTGAACCTTGGCATCCGCAACGAAGGCTTCGAGAACGAGAACATCGACGGCGTGGCCTTCGTCGACCTGCAGGACCAATGGGCTCCGCGTCTCGGCGCGACCTACGACGTCTTCGGCGACGGCGAAGCCAAGCTGTTCGGCTTCTATGGTCGTTACTTCCTGCCGGTCGCGGTCAACACCAACCAGCGTCTGGCCGGCGCCGAGTTCTTCATCCAGGACCGCTGGTTCCTCGACGTGACGACCGGTGGTCCGAACGACGTGAACCGTGACGGCATTCACGACGTCACGGACGAGCCGATCCTCGGATCCTTCATTTCCGGCGGCACCTTCGCTGACGGGACGACACGCCCGATCTCGACCCAGGTCGATAAGGAAATCGACCCGATGTACGTGGACGAGTTCATCCTCGGCTACGAGCAGCGCGTGTTCGGCGACTGGACCATGGGCATCAAAGGCACGTACCGCGAACTGGGTACGGCCATCGACGACGTCGCCATCGACGCCGCCGTGCTTGAGTACTGCGAAGCGGCGGGCGGCGGCCTCTCGGCGGCCATCTGCTACAACGTCTGGTACGGCTTCCACCAGTACGTCCTGACCAACCCGGGCGAAGACATGGTCATCACGCTCTCGGGCGCCGACCTGTCTCGCGCCACGGGCGGGGCGATCACCCAGGATCGGGAAGTCACGCTGACGGCTGATCAACTGGGCTATCCGGCTCCGGATCGCACCTACAAGGCGGTCGAGCTCTCGCTCGAGAAGCCGTTCGACGGCGTCTGGGGCGGTCGCTTCAGCTACGTCTGGTCGGAAAGCAAGGGCAACTACGAAGGCGCCCTGAAGTCCGACAACGGCCAGGTCGACCCCGGCCTGTCGCAGGACTTCGACCAGCCCGGCCTGACCGACAACTCGTACGGCTTCCTCCCGAACCACCGCGAACACACGTTCAAGGCGTTCGGCGCCTGGCAGGCGACTCCGGCCCTGAATATCGGCGCCAACCTGCTGATCCAGTCGCCGCGCAAGTTCGGCTGTCAGGGCGTGCACCCGACCGACTTCTTCGCCTCCCTCTACGGGCCGGCGTCGTGGTTCTGTCAGGGCGTCGCCACGCCGCGCGGTGAGTCGTTCGAAAGCGACTGGCTCAAGGTCCTCGACCTGACCTTCGCCTACGATCTGGCGGAAGTCTTTGAAATCCCGGGCGACAGCCTCGTGCTGCGCGCCGACGTGTTCAACGTCTTCGACTTCCAGTCGGAGCAGGATTTCAATGAGTTCGGCGATCTGAACGCCAGCGATCCGGATCCGAACTACGCTCGGGTCACGGCCTATCAGGCTCCGCGCTCCGTGCGCTTCAGCCTGGCCTACCGCTTCTAGAGCGGTCGGAGAGACAGACTATCGGGCGGCGGACCTTCGGGTCCGCCGCCTTTTTCTTTGCGCCGGCGCGGTCATGGAAAAACCATTGCGGCGTCTGAAGCGTTGCGGCATCCGAACCCTGCCAAGTGCGTCTGTTCCCGGAGTTCCCATGTTCGCCAGCCTCGCCTTCGCCGCCGCGCTCGCCGCCCACGCCACGCCCGCCGTCAGCCAGGACGGCCCGATCGTCACCGCCGCCCCCGCCTCGGGCGAGAACGCCGACGCCCGGCGCTTTCGCGAGGCCGTGGCCTACGCCAATCCGCTGCCGCGCGGCGCGCCCGAGGCCGACTATCCGCTGGTGGCCTGGTGCGAGGCGCTGGTGAACGGCCACGTCGCGCTCGGCGAGACGCTGACATCCGCTGACGACCTGGACCGCGACATCATCCGGCTCGGCCGGCTCGAGGCCGCCGACTTCCGCTCGGCGCTCGACGCCGCCGCGCCGCGCCAGTCGGCCGCCAGCCGCGCCGCCGCCGAAGCCGCTGCCGCCGAGGCGAGCGCCAAATGGACCCCGCTGAGGGGCCAGGACGAGGCGGTGCGCAGTCAGGCCTTCGGCCTGTTCTTCGGCCTGCCCGGTCGATGCGAACACGCCGCCCGCCGTCTGCGCGACAACGTCACCACCCCGCCGGCGACCCCGGAAGAGGTGGGGCTGGAGTAGGCGAGGAATTCGGCGACGGATTCGTGGGGAATTCGGCGACGGCTGGCGAGGAATTCAGGGACGACGGGGACTGCTGCCCCCGGCCTATGCCGCCGCCGCCCGCGCCGGATCGTAGTTGAGGATCGGACCCAGCCAGCGTTCGGCCGTCGCCACGTCCCAGCCCTTGCGGCGGGCGTAGTCCTCGACCTGGTCGCGGTCGATCTTGCCGACGCCGAAATAGTGGCTCTCCGGATGGCCGAAATAGAGACCCGAGACCGAGGCCGGCGGGGTCATGGCGAATGACTCGGTCAGCTGCATTCCCGCGTTCTTTTCAGCCTGCAACAGCCTGAACAGCGTCGCCTTCTCGGTGTGATCAGGCTGCGCCGGATAGCCGGGCGCCGGCCGGATGCCTTGATACTGTTCGGCGATCAGATCCTCGACGGTCGTCGTCTCGTCGGGCGCATAGCCCCACAGCTCCGTCCGCACCTTCTTGTGCAGCGCCTCGGCGAAGGCCTCGGCCAGACGGTCGGCGAGCGCCGTGGCCAAGATGGCGGAATAATCGTCACCGGCGTCCTTGAGCCGCTTGGCGATCTCCAGTTCGCCATGGCCGGCGGTGACCGCGAATGCGCCGATATAGTCGCGGCCCTCTCCGGCGACGAAGTCCGACATGGCGAGGTTGGGCTTGCCGTTCGCCTTCTTGATCTGCTGGCGCAGGGTGTGGAAGCGGGCGATTTCGTCGGTGCGGCTCTCGTCGGCATAGACAGCGATGTCGTCGCCAACGGCGTTTGCCGGCCAGAAGCCGACCACGCCCCGCGCCGTGAACCAGCGCTCGTCGACGATCCGCTTCAGCATCGCCTGCGCGTCCCTGAACAGATCGCGCGCAGCCTCGCCGACGATGTCGTCCTCAAGGATCAGCGGATAGCGGCCGATCAACTCCCAGCTGGCGAAGAAGGGCGTCCAGTCGATGTGGTCGGCCAGATCGCCCAGGTCCCAGCTGTCGAAGGCGCGCACGCCGAGGAAGGACGGAACCGGGGGCAGGGGCGTTGCCGGGTCCGGCTGGAAGCGGTTCTGGCGCGCGGCTGTCAGCGCCGCCCGCGCCTTGACCTCCTGACCCCGGGCATACTGGTCGCGGATGCGGACGTATTCTTCGCGCGTGGCGGCCTCGTTCTTCGCCCGCTCGGTCTTCGACAGCAGGCCGGAGACGACGCCCACGGCCCGGCTGGCGTCGATCACATAGGTGGTCGAACCGGCGCGATAGCCAGGCTCGATCTTGACCGCCGTATGGGTGCGGCTGGTGGTCGCGCCGCCGATCAGCAGGGGAATATCAAAGCCCCGCCGCTCCATCTCGCGCGCGACGAAGGCCATCTCGTCCAGCGACGGCGTGATCAGGCCCGACAGGCCGACGATGTCGACCTTGTGCTCGATCGCTGCGTCGAGGATGCGGTCGGCCGGGACCATTACGCCCAGATCGACGACCTCATAGTTGTTACACTGCAGGACGACACCGACGATGTTCTTGCCGATGTCGTGGACATCACCTTTCACCGTGGCCATCAGGATCTTGCCGTTGGTGGTCCGGGGCTGGCCCTCCTTCTCGGCCTCCATGAACGGTTCCAGCCAGGCTACCGCCTGCTTCATCACCCGCGCCGACTTGACCACCTGCGGCAGGAACATCTTGCCCGAGCCGAACAGGTCGCCGACGACGTTCATCCCGTCCATCAACGGCCCTTCGATGACGTGCAGCGGCCGCTCCGAGGCCAGTCGCGCCTCTTCTGTGTCGGCCTCGATGAACTCGGTGATGCCGTGGACCAGCGCATGCTCGATCCGCTTGCCGACGGGGGCCTCGCGCCATTTCAGATCAACGACCCGCGCCGCACCCTTCTCGCCCTTGTAGTCGGGCGCCATGTCCACCAGCCGCTCGGTGTTCGACACATTGGTCCGTTGGGGCCGGTTCAGGATCACATCCTCGACCGCCTCGCGCAGTTTCGGGTCGATGTCGTCATAGACCGGCAGGTCGCCGGCGTTGACGATGCCCATGTCCATGCCCGCCTGGATGGCGTGGTACAGGAAGACGCTGTGGATCGCCCGGCGCACCGGTTCATTGCCGCGGAAGCTGAACGATACGTTCGACACCCCGCCCGAGACCCGGGCCCAGGGCAGGGTGGCCTTGATGACCCGCGTCGCCTCGATGAAATCGACGGCGTAGTTGTCGTGCTCCTCGATCCCCGTCGCCACCGCGAAGATATTGGGGTCGAAGATGATGTCCTCGGGCGGGAAGCCGACCTCGTCGACCAGGATTCGATAGGCGCGGGTGCAGATCTCGATCTTGCGGGCGGCCGTGTCGGCCTGACCGACCTCGTCGAAGGCCATGACCACGACGGCGGCCCCGTAGCGCAGGCATTTGACCGCCTGTTCGCGGAACTCGGCCTCGCCCGCCTTCATCGAGATCGAATTGACGATCGGCTTGCCCTGAACGCATTTCAGCCCAGCCTCGATCACCTCCCATTTCGAGCTGTCGATCATCACCGGCACGCGGGCGATGTCGGGCTCGGCCGCTATCAGGTTGAGGAAGGTCCGCATGGCGACGGCGCCGTCCAACAGGCCCTCGTCCATATTGATGTCGATGATGGCCGCGCCCGCCTCGACCTGCTGGCGCGCCACATCCAATGCGGCGCCATAGTCGCCCTCGACGATCAGCTTCCGGAATTTGGCCGAGCCGGTGACGTTGGTCCGTTCGCCGACGTTGATGAAGGTGGGACGCACTACGCTACCAATTCAAAGGGTTCGAGGCCGGACAGGCGCATCGCCACCGGCCGTTCCGGAATTTCGCGCGGCTTCAGCGGTGCGACTTCTTCCGCTACGTGCCGGATATGCTCCGGCGTCGTGCCGCAGCAGCCGCCGACGATGTTGACCAGACCTGACGCGGCCCATTCCTCGATGAAGTGGGCGGTCTCATGCGGCTGCTCGTCATACTGGCCCATGGCGTTGGGCAGGCCGGCGTTGGGATAGGCCGCGACTAGGGTGTCGGCGACCCGGCTCAGCTCGGCGATGAACGGCCGCATCAGGTCGGCCCCCAGGGCGCAGTTGAAGCCGACGGCGAACGGCTTGGCGTGGCGCACGCTGTTCCAGAAAGCCTCGGCGGTCTGGCCCGACAGGGTGCGGCCCGAACGGTCGGTGATGGTGCCCGAAATCCAGATCGGCAGGGCTTCCATGCCCTCGTCCTCAAGGTCCTTGATGGCCTTGATCGCCGCCTTGCAGTTCAGCGTGTCGGTGATGGTCTCGATCAGATAGAGATCGACGCCGCCCTCGTTCAGCGCCTTCACCTGATGGCGATAGGCGTCATAGACCTGATCGAAGGTCACCAGCCGCGCGCCCGGATCGTTCACGTCCGACGACATCGACAGCATCTTGTTCAGCGGCCCGATCGAGCCGGCGGCGAAGCGCGGCTTGTGCGGCTCCTTCGCGGTCCAGCGGTCGGCGGCGGCGCGCGCCAGTCTCGCGCCTTCCAGATTGATGTCCCACACGGCGTCAGCGTCGAGCTTGTAGTCGTCCTGGGCGATAACCGTGGCCGAGAAGGTGTTGGTCTCGGAGATATCCGCCCCGGCGGCAAAATACTGGTCGTGCAGGCCGGCGATGACGTCCGGCCGGGTCAGGCACAGGATGTCATTGTTGCCCTTCATCTGTTCCTTCTCGTCATAGCCGTTGGCATTGACGAAGCGGTTGCCGCGGAAATCCTCTTCCGACAGTTCGTTGCGCTGGATCATCACGCCCCAGGCGCCGTCCAGAACCAGGATGCGTTCGCGCGCGGCGGCGTGCAACGCGGCGATGCGTTCGCTGCGGGGGAGGGGGGACGCCATTACGCTACAGCCTTGTTCTCGCGCACGCCCAACACGCGGCAGATCGCATAGACCAGATCCGCGCGGTTCAGGGTGTAGAAATGGAAGTCTGCGAAGCCCTCTTCCTGCAGCCGGGCGCAGGTTTCGGCGGCCACCGAGGCGGCCAGCAACTTGCGGGTCTCGGGATCATCGTCCAGCCCATCGAAATGGGCCTTCAGCCATTCGGGAATACTGGCCCCGCAGGCGCCGCACATCCGCGTCAGCCCGGCGAAATTGGACACCGGCATGATCCCCGGGATCAGGGGAATGGTCACCCCCGCCGCCCGCACCCGGTCGCGGAAGCGCAGGAAGGCGTCGATGTCGAAGAAGAACTGGCTGACGGCCCGGGTCGCGCCGGCGTCGACCTTGGCCTTCAGCACCTCGATGTCGTGGACCATGGACGGACTCTCCGGATGCTGTTCCGGATAGACGCCCACGGTGATTTCGAAGCCGCCGACGCGGCTGATGGCCCGGGCCAGTTCGGTGGCGTTGGCGTAGCCGTCGGCCCGGGGGGTATAGGCCCCGCCGATGCCGGCCCCGCCCGGCGGATCGCCGCGCAGCGCCACAATGTGGTTCACGCCGATCGCCTTGTAGTCGCGAATGACCTCGTCGACCTCGTCGCGGCTGGCCTCGACGCAGGTAAGGTGGGCCGCCGGCTTCAACGTTGTCTCCGTCAGCATCCGCTGAACGGTGCGGTGCGTCCGCTCCCGCGTCGACCCGCCCGCGCCATAGGTGACCGAGACGAATGCGGGCTCCAGCGGCGCCAGTCGGGTGACGGCCTTCCACAGATTGGCTTCGGCCTCGTCTGACTTCGGCGGAAAGAATTCGAACGATACCCGGGGACGCGACGAGTCCTGACCGGCGCGCGCCACCGGACCGAGGGGCGACAGCAGCAGCGCCCGGGCTTCCGCGAGGCTGAGGGAAGGCGTCATGCGACTTGCGCCCGGGCGTTGGCGGCCCGCTCGGCGGTCCAGATGACCACGGTGAGACCGTCGGTGTCCGGAGGCAGGGCGATAGGCGCCGAAGGCGTCAGGCCGGCCCGGGTCAGCCAGCGCCGCATTTCGTCATCGGAGAAACCGAGTCGGCGGTGCTGATATTCGTCCCGCAGGTGCTCCAGCGTGTGCGGGGCGAAGTCGACGATCAGCAACCGCCCGCCCGGCATGACCAGGCGCGCCGCCTCGGCCACCGCCGCCGTGGGATCGGCCAGGTAGTGCAGCACCTGATGCACCAGCACCAGATCGGCGGTCTGCTCCGGCAGCCGGGTCGCAAAAATGTCGCCGTGACGCAGCTCGACCTTGTCGAGCCCGGCCCGGGACACGTTGGCGCGGGCGATGTTGAGCATGTTCTGGCTGAGGTCGAGGCCGAGCGACATTTTGGCCTTCTTGCCCAGCAGGGTCAGCATCCGGCCCGAGCCGGTCCCGAGATCGACGACCCGATCAAACGGTCCGTCGCCCGCCGCCTTCAGGATCGCGGCCTCCACCGCCGCCTCGCAGACATAGAGCGAGCGGATCCGGTCCCACTGCGGGGCGATGCGCTCGAAATAGGCTCCGGCGGCGACCTCGCGGTCCTGCCGAACCTCTTCCAGCCGCCGGTCGTCGGCCTCGCCGGCTCCGCTGTCGAGCACGTCCAGAACGGTATCGATCAGGCGGCGCGCCGGGGCGTCCGAGGTCAGGCGGTAGAACACCCGGGCCCCGTCGGGAAAGCGCTCGACCAGACCGGCGTCGGTCATCAGCTTCAGATGGCGCGAGACGCGCGGCTGGCTCTGGTCGAGGATGCGCGACAGTTCCATCACCGACAGCTCCTCGCCGGCGAGCAGCGACAACACCCTCAGCCGGGTCGGCTCGCCCGCCGCACGGAGGGCTTCGACGGTATGGTCGGCGGTCAGTGACATTCGATCATATAAAGATATCCTTATATGATTATGCAAGCGGAATCCGCTGGCCAGACGCGAGGTTCGGGCACAAGCTGCCGGGTCGAGACGTCACCGGGGATCCCAGCCATGACCCAATCCGCGAACAGCCTGGCGGCCGCCGTCGCCGTCCTCTGCCTGACCGCCCCCATGGCCCTGGCCCAGACGCCGCCGGGCGGTGGCCGGGGTGGCGGCATGGGGCCGCCCCCGGCCCTGGCCGACGTGCCCGCCTGGGCGGGCCGCGTCTTCGATCGTCTCGACGCCAACGCCGACGGCGCCGTCACCGGTGAAGAGCTGGCGGTGCTGAGCAGCGGTCCGGCCGCGGCCATGGGCGGCGGCCGCCTGCGCCGGATGATTTCCCAGTCCGATTCCAGCAACGACGGCCGCATCTCGCGCGAGGAGCTGATCTTCGGAGCCGAACGCATGTTCCGGCGCATGGACGTCAACGGCGACGGCGTCCTGTCCGGCGATGAGCTGCCCCAGCCGCCAACGCCGCCGCGCGCGCCGAGCGTGCCGATGCCCCAGGGCGAGCCCATGCCATTCCCGGACTTTGATTAGGGTCGAGGGTCGAGGGGCGAGGGGCGAGGGTCTAGGGTCTAGGGTCTCGGGCCTGTTTTCGAGGCCTGCCCCATACCTTGCCCCTCGCCCCTAGCCCCTAGACCCTGGACCCGAGCCTCTGTCTTCACCGGCGTCTTCAGCGGCTCGCCGGCGAAGGCCGCCGCGAGGTTCTGCATCAGCAACATCAGCATGCCCTGCACCGCCTCGGTCGTGGCTCCCCCGGTGTGCGGCGTCAGCACGGTGTTGGGCACGCCGGCCCAGCGCGCGGCGTCGGTCGGCTCGTCCTCGAACACGTCCAGCGCCGCCTGTCCCAGCCGGCCGTCTCTCAGCGCCGCGATCAGGGCGGTCTCGTCGACCAGTTGGCCCCGCGCCACATTGACCAGCAGGCCTTGCGGCCCCAGCGCCTCGATCACCTCGCGCGAGATCAGGCCGCGATTGTCGTCTTCGGCCCGGCAGGCCACCACCAGCACGTCGCTGTCCCGCGCCAGCGCCTCCAGCGTCTCCGCCCGCGGCCAAGGGGCCTCCTTGTCCCGCGGCCCCCACCAACCGACCTGCATACGAAAGGCCTCGCCGCGTCGCGCCACCGCTTCCCCGATGGCGCCCAGCCCGACCACGCCCAGTCTCTGGCCCTTCATCGAGGGGGTGATCAGCTTCGAGTCGGCGGTCCAGCCTCCGGCGCGCAGGGCCCGGTCGCCGGCCGCGATCTGACGCCGCGCGGCGAGGATCAGGCCGAGGGCGTGGTCGGCCACGTCCTCGTGATTGACTCCCGGCGCGTGCGTCACCGCCAGCCCCCGCGCCCGGCACCAGTCGACATCGATCCCGTCATAGCCCGAGGTGAAACAGGCGATCAGCCTCAGGTTCGGCAGGCTCTCGACCAGATGGGTGTCCAGCGGGAACTCACCGGCTACGACCAGCGCCTGGATGTCGTGCTCGGCCTCGCGCGGCGGCCCCTCCCAGAAGCGATAGACGTCGTACTGGCTCTCCAGAAAGGCGGTCAGCGGCGCCAGATGGCGTTGCATGATGAGCAGGGCGGGGCGCTGGGTCATGACGCGATTACATCAGCCCCGGCGCGGCCCGCCAAGGCCTCACCCCGCGGGTCGGGCGCCGGTGAACAGCAGTCGGTCGGCGCGGACCGCCTCGCCGATCATTGCCGTAACCGCGCGGATCCGGGCCAGCGACCGCAGGTCGGCGTGTACGACCAGCCACAGGCTGAGGTCCAGGTGCACCGCGTCCGGCAGCACCCGGCGCAGGCCGGGCTCGCGCGCGGCGATGAAGTCCGGCAGGACGCACAGCCCCGCTCCGGCCAGGCAGGCCTGAAGCTGGGCGATCAGGTTGGAGCTCTGCAGCCCCACATGGATGTCGACGTCGGGCGCCTGCATATAGTCGAGCTCGGGCGCATAGAGCAGGTCGCCGATGTAGCCGATGAAGCGGTGGCCGGTCATGTCGGCCCGGGTCTCGATCGGCGGATGGGCGTCCAGATAGGCGGGCGCGGCGTACAGGCTCAGGCCATAGTCGGTCAGTTTGCGCGCCGTCAGCCGGCCCTCGCGCGGCGCGCTGAGGGTCACGGCGATATCGGCCTCGCGCTTGGACAGGCTGAGGACGCCCGAGATGGCCACCAGCTGGATGTCGAGCTGGGGGTGCCTGTCGGCCAGCCGCGCCATCAGCGGGGCCAACACATAGCTGCCGAAGCCCTCGGGCGCGCCGATCCGCACCGTGCCGGTCAGGGCCTGATCGGCCTCGCCCAGCTCGCTGGCCGCCAGCAGGGTCAGGCTTTCGATCTTCTCGGCCGTCGGCATCAGCCGTTCGCCGTGGGGGGTCAGGGCATAGCCCTGCGGGCTGCGGTCGAACAGGCGCGCGCCCAGTCCCGCCTCCAGCGCTCCGATGCGTCGGCCGACGGTGGTGTGGTCCATGCCCGCCCGCGCCGCCGCCGCGGTCAGCCGCCCCGTACGCGCCACCGCCAGGAACGCGCGCAGGTCGTTCCAGTTGAAATCGGCCATCCCGGTTTCCTCTGCAATAGTGCACAACGATAGCGCATTATCTGGCATCGCCTATGGAAAAACGCTGTGTCATATCACCGGTATCGCAGCTGTTCGGATACGCAACCGCCATGCCCTTCGACTCCATCGCCGTCTCCCCCGCCCAGCCCCTGATCGCCCCGCTCAGCCCCGCCGCCCTGATCGACGCGGCCTCCGAACCCTGCGCGGACTGGACCGCGCTGAACCCGGACCGCGCCCTGGCGTTGCTGTTCGTGGCCCCGCGCGACTGCGCCGCCGTCGACGTCCTCGCTCGCCTGTGACCGGACCCGCCATGAGCCAGAAGCCCGCGTTCCCCGGCACCTTCGTCAGCCCGCCCGACCCCTCCGTCGTGGCCGAGACCCTGACGACCCTGATGCACAACGCCGCCGCGGCCGTGCAGACCGCCATGACGCAGGCCGCGACGCCGCAGAGCCTGCCCTACGACCCCATGACCCTGACCCGGGCCATGATCGACTTCAACACCGCCGTGATGATGCGTCCCGCGGCCCTGTTCGAAGCCCAGACCAAGGGTTGGAGCGACTGGACTGTCCTGTGGCGCGCCATGGGCCAGCGGGTCGTCGGCGGCGAGGCGGCCCCCGTCGCCGCCCCCGCCAAAGGCGACCGCCGCTTCTCGGACCCCGCCTGGACCGACGAGCCGGTCTATGACTGGCTGAAACAATCCTATCTGCTGGCCGCGCGTCAGCTGCAGGACTTCGTCGCCACAGCCCCCGTCGACGACGCCACCCGCGCCCAGGTCGACTTCGCCAGTCGCCAGATGATCAACGCCCTGGCCCCGACCAATTTCGCCCACACCAATCCGCAGGTCGCCCGCCGCACCATCGAGAGCGGCGGCCTCAGTCTGATGACCGGCCTGTCCAACTTGCTGGAGGACGTCGGCAAGGGGCAGGGGCTGGTCACCCGCCGCGCCCCCAACGACTTTGAGCTGGGCGTCAACATCGCCGCCACCCCCGGCGCCGTGGTGTTCAAAAACGATCTGTTCGAGCTGATCCAGTACGCCCCGACCACGGACGCGGTCTATCGCCGCCCGTTGCTGTTCGTGCCGCCGCTGGTCAACAAATACTACCTCTTCGACCTGACGCCCAAGGCCAGCTACCTGAAATGGCTGGTGGATCAGGGCCACACCGTCTTCGTCATCTCCTGGGCCAACCCGGACGAGAGCCACGCCGACACGGGCATGGACGCCTATGTGAAGGACGGCGTCGTCGCCGCCCTGGACGCGGTGAAAAAGGCGACCGGCGAGCCGGACGCGGACCTGGTCTCCTACTGCCTCGGCGGCACCCTGTCGGCCATGACCCTGGCGTATCTGACCCAGACGGGGCAGGGCGACCGCATCGCCTCGGCCACCCTGATCGCCACCCTGGTCGACTTCGGCGACATGGGCGAGTGGTCGGTGTTCACCGGGGAGGACGACCTCAAGGCCTTCGAGCGCTATCTGGATGACCGCGGCTATGTCGAGGCCCACGACCTGACCAAGCTGTTCGCCACGGTGCGCGCCAACGATCTGATCTGGTCGTCGGTGGTCAACCACTATCTGCTCGGCGACGAGGCCCGCGCCTCGGACCTGCTGTGGTGGTTCGACGACGGTTCGCGCATCCCGGCCCGGATGCTCAAGGAGTACGGCCGTCAGGTGCTCAAGGACAACCGGCTCAAGGACAAGGGCGGCGTCTCCATCGACGGCGTCGCGCTCGACCTCTCGGCCATCAAGACGCCGGTGATGATCGTGGCCCTCAAGGACGACCACGTCGCGGCGTGGAGGACCACCTACGCCGGCCGCGCCTTCTTCGGCGGCCCGACGCGCTTCCTGCTGGGCGGCTCCGGCCACAACGCCGGAATGATCAATCCGCCGGCCGCCAACAAGCACGGCTACTGGATCAATGACGCCGCCCCCGCCGATGCCGACCAGTGGCTGGCCGGCGCCGAGCAGAAGACAGGCTCGTGGTGGCCCGAATGGCAGGGCTGGCTCGACGCCGCGGCCGGCGACGACAAGGTCAAGCCCCGCAAGCCCGGCTCCGGCAAGCTCAAGGCCGGCGCTGCCGCCCCCGGCGATTACGTCCGGGTCAAGCACTAGGCTGAAAGAAAAAGGGCGGCGGTTTTCACCGCCGCCCTATTCGTATCTACCGCCCGAACTTCTGGAACTTGATCCGGTGCGGGATCAGGCTCTCGACGCCGAGGCGACGCTTCTTGTCCTCCTCGTACGCCTCGAAGTTGCCCTCGAACCATTCGACGTGGCTGTCGCCCTCGAAGGCGAGGATGTGGGTGGCCAGACGGTCGAGGAACCAGCGGTCGTGGGAGATGACCACGGCGCAGCCGGCGAAGCCTTCCAGCGCCTCCTCGAGGTTCTGCAGCGTCTCGATGTCGAGGTCGTTGGTCGGTTCGTCGAGCAGCAGCAGGTTGCCGCCGGTGGCCAGGGTTTTGGCCAGGTGCACGCGGTTGCGCTCACCGCCGGACAGCTGGCCGACCTTCTTCTGCTGGTCGCCGCCCTTGAAATTGAAACTGCCGACATAGGCGCGGGTGTTGATCTCGCGCTTGCCGACCATCATCACGTCGGTGCCGCCGGAAATCGCCTGCCAGATGGTTTCCTCCGGCTTCAGGTCGTCGCGGCTCTGGTCGACGTAGGCCAGCTTGACCGTCTCGCCGACCTTGATCGTGCCGGCGTCGGGCTGTTCCTGGCCGGTGATCAGGCGGAACAGGGTGGATTTACCCGCGCCGTTGGGGCCGATGACGCCGACGATGCCGTTGGGCGGCAGTTTGAAGCTCAGGTCCTTGAACAGCAGCTTGTCGCCATAGGCCATCTCCAGCCCGTCGGCCTCCAGCACGACGTTGCCGAGGCGCGGGCCGGGCGGGATCTGGATGACGGCGTGGGTCTGGGCCCCGCGCATGCTCTCCTGCTCGTCGACCATCCGCTCATAGGCGGCCAGACGGGCCTTCGACTTCGCCTGACGAGCCTTGGCCCCCGAGCGAACCCATTCCAGTTCGCGGGTCAGGGCGCGCTGGCGGGCTTCGGACTCCGACTGCTCCTGCACCACGCGCTTGGTCTTGGCCTCCAGCCAGCTGGAGTAGTTGCCCTCGTGCGGGTGGCCCTTGCCGCGGTCCAGCTCCAGCGTCCACTTGGTCACCAGATCGAGGAAGTAGCGGTCGTGGGTCACCAGGATGACGCAGCCGGGGAAATTCTCGAGGTGGTGCTGCAGCCAGGCCACCGACTCGGCGTCGAGGTGGTTGGTCGGTTCGTCGAGCAGCAGCATGTCTGGCTTGCTGAGCAGCAGGCGGGCGAGGGCCACGCGGCGCTTCTCACCGCCGGACAGGTTGGTCACCTCCCAGTCGTCGGGCGGGCAGCGCAGGGCGTCCATGGCCATTTCGATGCGGCTGTCGATGTCCCAGACGTCGCCGGCGTCGATCTTCTCCTGGAGGGCGGTCATCTCCTCCATCAGCTCGTCGGAATAGTTCTCGGCCATCTCCATGGCGATGGCGTTGAAGCGGGTGACCCACTGCTTCTCCTCGCACCAGGCCTCGACGTTCTCGCGCACGTTCAGGGCCGGATCGAGCTGCGGCTCCTGCTCCAGATAGCCGCGCTTGACGCCGTCGGCGGCCTTGGCCTCGCCGGTGAACTCCTGGTCCAGCCCGGCCATGATCTTCAGCAGGGTCGACTTGCCCGAGCCGTTGACGCCCACGACCCCGATCTTGGCGTCGTTGTAGAAGCTCAGCCAGATGTTCTCGAAGATCTTCTTGCCGCCGGGAAAGGTCTTGGTCAGACCCTGCATCTGGAAAATGTATTGCTGCGCCATGGGGTGCGTTCAGCCCTGTCGTCTGGAGGTGCGGGGAGGTTGGCGCGGGATGTAGCGACCGCGCGCCGTCAGGGCAAATCCATAGCGCCGGGGCAGGGCGGATTGATGGCGAAGCCGCGCCCGGCTACAGCGCGATTTTTCCCCCCGGTGCATCCACCAGGGTCCGCCGCCGCCTCTCCCCGGGGAAGCATGGAGGGCTCCATGTCCGTCAGCGTCACTCTCGAAGCCTCGACCGGCCGTCGGCTGGTCCTGACGCACTATGCGCCGGGCGAGGAATGCCGACCGCACCGGCACGACTGGGCCCAGGTCTCCCTGCTGCTGGCCGGAGGCTATGTCGAGGACAGCGACGAGGGCAGGGCGCGGGCCGATGGTCCGGGCCTGAGCGCCAAGCCGGCTCGCTTCGAGCATCAGAACCGTTTCGGCGACGGGGGCGCGCTGATCCTGTCTCTCAATCTCGAGTCGATCGCGCCGGAGCGGTATGCCGTGGCGCGTCCCGCCGCCGCCGGCCGCGACACGCTGAGGCGGATGTCGGCCGGTGAGACCGGCATGGCGGTCCTGGCCGGACACCTGCCCGGCGAGCCGTCGAGCTCGCTCGTCGCGCCCGGGCCGTGGCTCCAGCAGGCCCATGACCGGCTGCTGGCCGAGCCGGGGATGAGCGTCGCCGCCCTAGCGCGTTCCTGCGGCCTGCATCCGGTGCGCTTCGCCCGCCTGTTCCGCGAGGCCTTCGCCCAGTCGCCGACCGCGGCCCGCCAGAACCGCCGCGCCGCCCACGCTGTCGACCGGCTTGTCCGCAGTGGAGCGCCGCTGGCGGAGATCGCGGCGGCCGAGGGCTTCGCCGACCAGGCCCATCTCAGCCGCGCCATCGCCCGAGCGACCGGCTGGAACCCTGGCCGTCTTCGACGCCTGTTCATCGCGGCGTGAGCGAGCGTTCCATCCGTTCAAGACGGGCGGGTGGCGGCGTGGCAAGCCGGAGCTCTCTGATGAAGGATCGATCCATGACCGACCTGTTCCGCCTCGCCGCTCTTGCCGCCGCCGCCGTCCTGCTAGCTCCCGCAACCGTCATCGCCGAGCCTGACGATGACCGCTTCCGGGCCGACGCCGACGCCTTCATCCGCCGGGCGTTGGACCAGGTCGGCGTGGTTCCGGGGCTGTCGATCGCCGTGGTCGACGGCGAGGATGTATTGCTGAGCGCCGGCTATGGCGTGGCGGATCTCGAGACCGGCGCTCCGGTCGACGCCGACACCCGCTTCTATATCGCCTCGTCGACCAAGTCCTTCACCGCCCTGGCCATCGCGGCGGTCGCCGCGCGCGGCGACCTTGATCTCGATGCGCCGGTTTCGACGTGGTCCGATATCCCGGCTGCGCGGGAAGACCTGTTCTCGGGCGTCAGCCTGACCGACCTGCTCAGCCACCGGTCCGGCCTCGACAATTCCCCCATGTCGTTCCGCGCCGCCATGACGGGCGAGCACACGCCCGAGGCGATGCGAGGGCTGGTCGCCGTCACGGAGCTCCGAGCGAACGCCCCGCACGGAACCTTCCGATACTCCAACGCCGGCTACAACCTCGCCACCACCCTGCTGGAGGCGCGCGACGGTCGGGACTGGCGGGTCCTCGTCCGGGACGAGGTGCTGCGCCCGATCGGCATGACCGACACGACCGGATGGATGTCCGAAGCCCGGGCGGGGGGCGTGGTCGCGGCCGGTCACCTCGGCTACGGGACCGACGGGCCGGTTCGCAGCCCGCTGCAGAAGGTTGATGCGACGATGCAATCCGCCGGCGGGCTGGTTTCGACCGCCGACGACATGGCCCTGTGGCTGGAAATCCAGATCAACGACGGCGTGCTCGACGGACGCCGGGCGTTCCCGGCCGGGCTGGTCGCGTCGACCCACCGGCCGCTGGCGACGAACAACGCCACCTTCGGCCCTTATGTCCGGGAGGCATACGGGCTCGGCTGGCAGATTGGCCGCTATCGTGACGACGTGCTGATCCACCATTTCGGCAACTTCGCCGGGTCCCGCGCCCACGTCTCCTTCATGCCGGAGCGGCGTCTGGGGGTGGCCGTGATGGTCAACGAGGACGCAGTCGCCGGTGAACTCGCCGACCTGGTCGCCAACTACGTCTATGACTGGCACGCCGGGCGGCCTGATCTCGAGGCGGCCTATGATACGGCCCTGACTGCCATTCTGGCCGAGCGCGACCGGGGGCAGGCCTCGATTGCGCGCCAATCCGCCGAGCGCGCCATGCGTCCGTGGATGCTTGCCCGGCCGCTGTCAGCCTATGCCGGAACTTACGTCAATCCCATCTTCGGCACTGTCCGGATCGCCGAACGGGACGGCGTCCTGGTAGTCACGACGGGCGTCATGGAGGCAGTCGCCGAGCCGTTTACCCGGCCGGAATCGATCCGCGTGGAACTGGCTCCCCTGCAGGGGCAGGTGTTGCAGTTCGCCCCAGAAGGCGAGATGCCCGCCAGTCTGATGTTCCTCGGGGAGACATTCCAGCGACGTTAGGCGGCGCGCTGTGGCCTCAGAAGCTGTCCGGCGATTCCCGACCGTCGGGGAGATAGCGGCCGCCGACATAGGCTACGGCCAGCCACAGCGAGGTCCACAGGCTCCAGATGACCACGGCCAGCGGGATGTCGGTCTCCGCCGCACTGGCGGCGTCGACCTGACCGATCAGGCCGACCGCGGCGGCCGAGAGCGCGGCCGCATAGACGACCAGACGGGACCATGGGCGGCACGCGAGCAGGGCCACCGCGCCGATGATGAGCAGGGCGCCGGTCAGGAGCCACGGAAACTGGGGCACCCACAGCCCGAGCGTCATGTGGAAGCCGCTGTAGAGAAGCAGGATCACACCGGTGGCGCGGGGCAGGAACATCTTGGCTTTCAACGCAGGAGCGCCCGGAACGGACGGGAGCATCATCGCCCGGCCGCCTTGGTGTCGCCTTAAGCGGAACGGTTAACGTCGCCGGTCAGGCGTAGTTGAAGCTGATCGAGATCCGCTCGCTTTTCGCGGCGTTGGTCGGCACCTCGTGGCGCAGCCAACTCTCCCACATCAGCACCGTCCCGGCCTTCGGGGCCAGATAGACGAACGGCCGCTCGGCCTCCGGGGCGTCGGCGTGGACGGCGGGCCGCGCCATCATCATCGGCAGACGCGGATCCTCCAGCTTGAGGGCCGAGGCGCCGTCGGGCACCTCGACATAGACGGTCCCGCTAAGGAAGGCATGGGGGTGAATATGGCCCGTGTGGCCGCCCCCCGGCTTGAGAATATTGACCCACAGATTGTCCAGTCGCGGGCGTCGCGCCAGATCGAAATTCATCGCCTTGGCATAGGTTTGCGCGTGTTTGTCGAGAAGCCGCTTCAGGTCCGCGAACTCTGGCCCCCGGTGCGGCAGGTCGGTCAGAGAGCCGTAGGAGGTGTAGCCGCGATAGCCGTGCTCGCGGCACCACCGCCGGCCGGCCTCGTCCTCCGCCGCCAGCATCCGGCAGGCGTCGGCGAGCGCGGCGTTGAAGGGGGCGAACCCGGGTCCGGCCGCCAGCGACGCTTCATAGACCTGGGTGACGAACAGCGGGCGCAGGGACATGGCGGCTGTCTAGCGCAGGGCTGGGGGATCAGAAAGGCAGGGCCGCCTCGCCGCGCAGGACGGCCTCCGCCTCAGCCGTGTGTTTTCCGCCCGAGCGGTCGTGCAGCACCAGCGGCGGCAGCAGGCGCAGCGGGGCCCGGCCGGTCTTGATGGCCTGCACCAGCACCCGTTTGGCCGGCTCGTCGGCGAAGGGGTGCACCGGCCGCACCGAAAACGAACCCGCCGTCTCGCCGAGCAGGGCCAGCAGGTCGGCGAGCCGGTCGGCGCGGTGGATGACCACGATCCGCCCGCCCTCGCGCACCGCCTTGAGCAGGAAGCGGGTCCAGGCCGCCAGCCCGTCGTCGGCCATCCAGGCCCCGCGCTTGCCCGGCGACGGCGCCCGCAGGGCCCCGGGATCATCGAAGAAGGGCGGGTTCGAAACCGCCCGGTCGAACGGCGCAAGCCCCAGAGAGCGGAAGCCCGCCGCCACGTCGCCGTCCAGAATCGTCGCTGCGGCCCCGTTCAGACCCGCGTTCTGCCGCGCCAGCGCCGCCATGGCCGGGTCGCGCTCCACTCCGGTCAGGGTCACGCCCGGCGTCCGCGCCGCCATCTGCATCAGCACAGCGCCGGCCCCGCAGCCGGCCTCGATGATCTGTTCACCCGGCTTGGCGCCCGCCGCCGCCGCCAGCAGGGCGGCGTCCATGCCGGCGCGATAGCCCGTCGCCGGCTGGCGCAGCCGGACGCGCCCCGCCAGCAGGGCGTTCTCGACGATTTCTCCGTCCGGTGCGGGGGATGGTGCGACGGTCACGCGGCTTGACCCTTCATGGCCCGATCACCATTGTGCGCCGCGTCGCCGCCCTGCAAGACGGCGGCTGGATTTTCAGGCGTGATCCTCCCCCCGCGCCGTGCCCATGAGTTCTCCGTTGGACGCTGTCACCGTCGCCGAGTCCCGTCCCAAGGGAGACGTTGAACCGCTGGTTCAGCTGGCGAAGCCCGACATGGCCGCGGTGGACGCCCTGATCGTCGAGCGGATGCAGTCGCAGGTGCCGGTGATTCCGCTGCTGGCCGAGCATCTCGTCTCGGCGGGGGGCAAGCGCTTGCGGCCGCTGCTGACCGTGGCCGCCGCCCGGGCGTCCGGGGCCGGCGAGGACATCGGCGCATCGCGCAAGCTGGCCGCCGCAGTCGAGTTCATCCACACCGCCACCCTGCTGCACGACGACGTGGTCGACGGCTCCAACCTTCGGCGCGGCAAGACGGCCGCTCACCTGATCTGGGGCGCGCCGTCCAGCGTGCTGGTCGGCGACTTCCTGTTCGCCCGGGCCTTCGAGCTGATGGTCGAGACCGGCCAGATGCGCGCCCTCGGCATTCTCGCCACCGCTTCCAGCGTCATCTCCGAAGGCGAGGTGCTGCAGCTGACCCGCGCCCACGACCTGAACCTCGACCAGGACACCTATCTGCGCATCATCGCGGCCAAGACCGCCGAACTGTTCGCCGCCGCCGCCGAGGCCGGCGCGGTCGGGGCCGGGGCCGACGAAGAGGCCGTGCAGGCCCTGCGCGCTTACGGCATGAACCTCGGCATCGCCTTCCAGCTGGCCGACGACGCGCTGGACTACGGCGGCGCCTCGGCGACCCTGGGCAAGAACGCCGGCGACGACTTCCACGAAGGCAAGGTGACCCTGCCCCTGCTGCTGGCGGTCGCCCGCACGCAGGGCCGCGACGACGCCTTCTGGGAGCGCACCATCAACCAGGGTCAGCGCACCGACGACGACTTCCGCCGCGCCCGCGAACTGATCATCGGCACGGGCGCCATCGGCGCCACGCTCGACACCGCCTGGGACTACGCCGCCGCCGCCCAGCACGCCCTGAAGCCGCTGCCGGCCAGCGAATGGCGCGACGCCCTGGAGCAACTGGCCGACTTTGCGGTCAGCCGGGCAGCCTAACGCAGCGAGGCGCAGAACCGCTGGATGCGCCCGCACGCCTCCTCCAGCACATCCTCCGACGTCGCATAGCTGATGCGGAAATAGGGGCTGAGGCCGAAGGCGGAGCCCTGCACCACCGCCACGCCCTCGGCGTCCAGCAGTTCGGTCGCGAAGACGTCGTCGCTGTCGATCGTCGCGCCGCTCGGGGCCGTCTTGCCGATCAGTCCCTCGATCGACGGATAGACATAGAACGCCCCTTCGGGCGTTGCGCAACGGATGCCGGCCGCCTGATTGAGCATCGACACCACCAGATCGCGCCGCGCCTCGAAATGCCCGGCCCGTTCGGCGATGAAGTCCTGCGGTCCGTTCAGCGCCTCGACGGCCGCCCACTGGCTGACCGACGACGGGTTGGAGGTGGTCTGCCCGGCCACCTTGCGCATCAGGTCGATCAAAGGCTTGGGCCCGGCCCCGTAGCCGATGCGCCAGCCGGTCATGGCGTAGGCCTTGGACACTCCGTTCACCGTCAGCGTCCGCTCGTACAGGTCGGGCGCCACCTCGGCGATCGTCCGGTAGTCGAAGTCGCCGTAGATCAGGTGCTCGTACATGTCGTCGGTCAGCACCCAGACCTGCGGGTGCCGGCGCAGCACGACCGCCAGCGCCTCCAGTTCCTCGCCGGTATAGGCCGCTCCGGTCGGGTTCGACGGCGAGTTCAGGATCAGCCATTTCGTCTTCGGCGTGATCGCGGCCTCCAGCGCCTCCGGCTTCAGCTTGAAGCCGTCCGCCTCATGGCCGACCACGGACACGGGCTCGCCGCCGGCCAGCAGCACCATATCCGGATAGGACACCCAGTAGGGGGCCGGCACGATCACCTCGTCGCCGGGCGACAGGGTGGCGACCAGGGCGTTGTAGATCACCGTCTTGCCGCCGGGGGCGACGTGGACCTGGTTGGTCTCATAGGTCAGCCCGTTCTCGCGGGCGAACTTGGCCGCAATCGCCGACTTCAGCTCGGGCAGGCCGTCGACATCGGTATATTTGGTTTCGCCCCGGCGAATGGCCGCGATGGCGGCGTCCTTGATGTTCTCGGGCGTGTCGAAGTCGGGCTCGCCGGCGCCGAGGCCGATGACGTCGCGGCCCTCGCGCTTCAGCTCGCGCGCCCGCGCGGTCACCGCCAGGGTGGCCGACGGCTTGACGCGGGCGAGGGCGGCGGACTGCAGGCTGGACATGGGTCGACTCCGGAACGGCGGCCATTCCTTACGCAGTTGCGAAAGGTCGATCAAATGCGGTTCAGCCGGCGGGCAGATAGGCGGCGGGGATCGGCGTGTCCGGCGTCTCGGCCAGCCAGTAGACGCTGAGGATCCACCAGCGGCTGCCGTCATGGAACAGCTGGATGCTGTTGACGCCCCGCATGAACGGGGACGGGTCCGACAGGCTGCGCACGCTGTCATAGGTCGACCAGACGTGGACCATGTGTCCGAACCTCTCGGACCGGCTGGCGATCTCCCGCTCATGGAAGCCGTCGCGCATCAGCGCCGGGCCGTTGCGCTCGATGTACTCCTCGGGCGTGATCGAGCGGGCGACCCCGACACCCTCGCGGTTGACGCCCGAGGGCATCAGCCGCGCGGTCGAATGGAACAGCGAACGGAAGCGGTCCCAGTCCCGCTCGACCCCGGCGTCGCCGGAGATCACGTCGTACAGGGCCGTGACGATGGCGTCGGGCGAAACGACGTCGGCCGGGACGGCTGCGATCGCCGGGGCAGGGGGCGTCTGGGCCGCAGCGGGCGCGGCGCACCCCAGGGCGACGATGGCGGCGAGGATCGACAGCCGCACGTCTAGCGCCCCCGCCCGAGCCGGGCGAACAGCTCCGACAGCGCCTTCAGCCGTGCGGCGTCGGCCGGCGGCGTTTTCTCCGGAACCACGGCGAGGGCCTGCGACAGCTCCGTCGCCCGCGCCCGGTTCGGACGCCCGTCACGCCATTGCTGCACCGCGGTCCTCGCCCGTTGTGCGAGACCCGTCTCGATCCCGTTCGACCGGGCCAGCTGGTCCAGATAGGCGGCCGCCACATCGGGATGATCCTCCCAGACCGGCCGGCTCTGGGTCTGCGGATTGATCGTCCCCTGCATCACCCGTTCGGCGACGGCGATCTCGGCCGCCGACAGATGTTCGCTGGGCTCAAGGCTCAGCACGTCGAAGCCGCGCGCGATCTCGCTGGCGTAGATGCGGCCGTTGAACCAGTAGGCTGACCAGTGGCCGCCGACCATCAGCCTCTCCGCGTCGATCGGGCCCCTGTCGAAATAGGCGATCTCCATCGGCCGGGCCGGGTCGGTGAAGTCGACGATCGAGACGCCGCCCTGGTACCAGGCCTGCAGCATCAGGTCGCGGCCGGGCACCGGAATCAGGTTGCCATTGTGGGCGACGCAGTTCTCGGAGGCCGTCTGCGCGGCCGGCAGCTTGAAGAAGCTCTTGCCGACGAGCCGTCCGTTCTCGATGGCGGCGATCAGGTCAGCGCCCCAGCTGTGCGGATCTTCGGCGCGGCAGCGCGCCGAGGTGCCGCCGCCCCATTCGTCGGTGAACAGCACCTTATCACCCGTGGTGTTGAAGGTGGCTGAGTGCCAATAGGCCATGTCGGGGTCGAACAGCTCCGAGATGCGCGCGGGGTTCTCCGGGTCGGAGATGTCCAGCAGGATGCCGTTGCCGCTGCACGCTCCGGCGGCCAGCCCGATCTCGGGATAGACGGTGATGTCGTGGCAGTGGTTGGTCACGGCGCTGCTCTGACTGGCGACGCCGAACCGGCCGCCTTTCCACAGGCCGGCGATCTCGCCGGTCTCGCGGTCGGCGAAGATGCGCGGCCGGTTGACGATGGCGGCCTGCGCCGGTGCGTTCAGCGGCACCTTGATCACGTCGATGGAATACAGCGCAGTCTCGGGATTCTCGCCCGGTTCTCCGTCCCGGCAGCCCGCAAGTTCGTCCGACTTGCGCACGCTCGAAGTGGCCGAGTTGTAGACGTACAGGACGTTCGCATCGGTCGGGTGCGGGACCAGGGTGTGGGTGTGCGAGCCCCGGCAGGTCTGCACTGCCGCGATCTGGCGGGGGGCGGACAGGTCGCTGATGTCGAAGATGCGGATGCCGCGGAAGCGTTCGGCGTTGACCTCGCCCTCGGCGTCCCGGACGCCGCAGTCCAGCCGGGCCCGATTCTGTTCGACCGACATGAACAGCAGATTCCCGTGCACCGACAGGTCGCCCTGTCCGCCCGGGCAGACGACCGACAGCAACAGCTCCGGCGCGCCCTCGCCCGACACGTCATAGGCGTTGAAGCCGTTGAAATTGCCGACGAACAACCGCCCGTTCGTCATCGCCATGTCGCTGTTGGCCATGGCCAGCGGACTGTACCGACGGGGGGGCGGCGGTTCCGCCGTGCCGGCCTCGACGGCCGCCGCCCGCGCCCGCGCGGCCTCGGCTTCCTCGCGGGTTGGCGGCGCGAATATGGCTTCCGGATCGAAAAAGCCGGGCGCGGGCCGGACCGAATGCTCCAGCGTCAGATTGGAGATCGCCTGTCCGGCGTCGTGCAGTCCGGGCGAGAGGGTCGAGCGGGCGTCGGCGCCGACCGGCGGCGTCTGACCCGCCGCGGCCTGTCCCGACGGGGACTGGGCCTGCGCCGCGGCGGCCCCGAACAGAACGCTGGCCGCGGCGGCGGAGCTCAACAGAAGGCTGCGGATGTTCATGGTCGCCCCTCGATGGATCGGTTCAAAGTCCGGACAGGATGGTCTGCATGCGCAGGATTTCGGCCGACTGGTCGGCGGTGATGGAACTGGCGAAGTCCGACAGCATCGGGTCCTCCGCCGTGTCGGGCCCGGCCAGCAGCGCCTCGACCATGTCCAGCGCGCCCTGGTGGTGCCGGATCATGCCCTCGAGGAACAGCCGGTCGAACGCCGGCCCGCTCGATGCGGCCAGGGCGGTCATTTGCGACGGCGACAGCATGCCGGGCATCAGAGGCGTGTCCGGGTCAGCCGGCGCATGGTTGATGCCGTGATGTCCGGCGTGCGGGTCCGCGGCCGCGACGGGCAGGCTGCGGGCGAGCAGCCACTCCTCCATCAGCGCCATCTCGGCCGCCTGGCTCTGCGCGATTCGTTCGCCCAGCAGGCGCACCGTCGGCGAGGCGGCCCGCGTCTCCAGCAGGGTCACCATCTCCACCGCCTGGGCGTGGTGGACGATCATGTGCTGCATGAAGCGCACGTCGGCCGCGACGAATCCGGTCCGGCTCAGCTCCACCGCCTCGGCCGCGCTGATCACCCGCGGCGCCGCGCCGGGCGCGCCGGGATGGAAGATCGGCGGGGTCTGCCCGCCGGCCGAGACGCCGAGGACAATCGCAAGGAGGAGGGCGGGCGTCGGACTCAAACTCTCGGCTCCGGTCGGCGAACGCCGCGGCGGGAACAGTAGAAGCGGGCATCCGCCGGGCGCAAGGCGATTTCAGCGTCCGGCGCCGGACAGGCCGATCTGGATGACGTCGGTTCGTCCCGAGCGGAAGCCGGCCTCGCAATAGGCGAGGTAGAACCGCCATAGCCGCCGAAAGCGTGAATCGAACTGTCCGCCCGCCGCGATCCGCTCCCAGGCCGCCTCGAAACGGCTGCCCCAAAGGTCGAGGGTGGCCGCATAGTCCGCGCCAAACCGTTCGGTGACGTCCCACGCCAGCCCGGCCCGGGCGATCACCGGCGCGAGGCGCGGCTCAGACGGCAGCATGCCGCCGGGGAAGACGTATTTCTGGATGAAGTCCGGCCGCCGACGGTAGCCCTCGAACAGGTCGTCCCGGATGGTGATGATCTGCAGCCCGGCTCTCCCGCCGGGTTTGAGCACCCGTTTCAGGGTGGCGAAATAGTCGCCCCAGTATCGCTCGCCCACCGCCTCGAACATCTCGATCGAGGCGACGCGGTCGAAACGGCCCTCGACGTCGCGGTAGTCGACCAGCTGGATGTCGACCCGCTCGGCCAGTCCGGCCTGGTGAATTCGCCGCCGCGCATAGTCATGCTGCTCCCGTGAGATGGTGATCGCCGTCACCCGGGCGCCGACCTCGCGCGCCGCGTATTCGGCGAACCCGCCCCAGCCGCAGCCGATCTCCAGCACGGACTGGTCCCGCCGCAGATCCATCATCGACGCCAGCAGGGCGTATTTGGCCCGCTGCGCCTGCTCCAGACTCTGGTCGGGAGCGCTGAACCGGGCCGCGGAATAGGTCATCGAGCCGTCCAGCCAGGTCTCGTAGAAGGCGTTGCCGAGGTCATAGTGGGCGTGGATATTGCGTCGCGAACCGCGCCGGCTGTTGCGGTTCAGCCCGTGCGCCAGCCGGTTCAGCGTGTTCAGAACGGGATTGCCGTCGACCAGCCGGTTCAGCCGGTCATAGTTGTCGGCGAAGGCTTCCAGCAGGGCGGCCAGATGCGGACTGTCCCACTCGCCGGCCATATAGCCCTCGGCGAAGCCGATATCGCCGCCGATGATGGCCCGGCGCACGCTGCGCCAGTCGGTGATCCACAGCACGGCGGTCCGGCCGGGCTCGCGCCCTTCCAGATGATGCACCGCGCCGTCGGGCAGGCTGACCGTCAGGCGGCCGGTGGTCCAGCTCGATGACAGCAACCGCATGAACAGGCCGGCCCCCAGGGCGGGCGCGGAGCGGGTTGGCGCCAGCGGCGCGACGGCGGTCACGAAGCCGTTCCCCGGGCGGCCATCGGCGGCGGGCGCCGCGCCAGCGTTACCGGCACGCCCTTCAGCCAGAGCCGCAAGGCCTCCCAGTGGATGGCCGCGACGACCTTCCAGGTCAGCAGCGGAAAGGTCACGGCGGCGCGCGCCAGCGCCCCGTCCGCCAGCGGGCGACGCTCGCCCCAAAGGCTGGCGGTCAGCACCGGTCCGTGGGCGTCGGCGCAGCCCACCGTCAGGCCGACGGTCTTGCCCGGCGCGCGGCCCCGGAAGCGGTACAGCATGTCCATGTCGAGGAACGGGGACACGTACAACGACTTGGCGCAGCTCTGCCGGAACAGGCCGTCCGGCCCGCCGGCGGGCACCGCCAGATCGTACCAGCGCCGCTCGCCGAAGGTGCTGGAAACCTCGTAACTCAACGCCGCCAACCGGCCGTCGGCGGCGTGGCAGTAGTAGACGCTGATCGGATTGAACACGAAGCCGAAGACCCGCGGCATGGTCAGCAGCCGGATGGCGCCGCCGCCGAGGTCGACTCCAATGGCGGCCAGCCGCGCCTCGACCTGGGCCCGCAGCGGCCGTTCGGACCCGTCGCCGTGATCCCGGTCGAAGAACGAGAACAGGTTCCGGCGATTGTGAGAGAACAGCCGCAGGCGTTGATGGAGGGCGTCGATCTCCGACAGGTCGAGCAGCAGCCAGAACACCCGGCGCTGCAGGCGGTGGCGCCGGGGGCGCAGGCGCTGATGCACCACCCCGCCGGCGTACAGGGCCGAGGCGCCGTTCACGCCGCGGTCTCCATCCGGCGGTTCTGCTCGCCGATCTGGATGCGCCCGCTCTCGTCGGCGACGGTCCACGGCCGGCGCACGCCCCCCAGCTGCTCGGCCACGGCCAGACCTGACTGCAGGCCGTCCTCATGGAAACCCGCGCCGAAATGGGCGCCGCAGAACCACACCCCGCCCTGGCCCTGAAGATCCCACAGCATGCCCTGCGCGCGCAGCGCCGCGGCGTCGAAGATCGGATGCTCGTAGAGTTCGCTGCGCAGCAGGGCGTCGGCCCGCGGCGGCTGAGGCGGGTTCAGCGTCACAAACAGGTCCTGGCCCGGCAGGCCCTGCAGCTTGTTCATCCAGTAGCTGACGCACAGGCCGTTGTCGGAGCCGATGTAATTCCAGCTGGCCCACGCCCGCCGCCGCTTCGGCATCAGGGCCGGGTCCGTGTGCAGCACCGCCAGATTGCGGCTGTAACGGAAGGCTCCCAGCGTCCGCCGCTCCGCCTCGGTGGGCTCGGCGAGCAGGTTCAGGGCCTGGTCCGCGTGGGTGGCGATGACCACCTGGTCGAACCGTTCGCGGCGGCCGTTTCGTTCAGTGACGATGACGCCGTCGCCGGTCCGGCGCACGCCCTCGATGTCCCGACCCAGCCGGACCCCGTCGCCGAGCGACGCGGCGATGATGTCGACATAGGTGCGGCTGCCGCCGGTCACCGTGCGCCACAGCGGCCGTCCCATCAGCTGCAGCAGGCCGTGGTTGTCGCAGAAGCGCAGGAAGGAGGCCGCCGGATAATCCATCAGGGCCTCGGTCGGCGACGACCAGATCGCCGCCGCCATCGGCAGCAGGTGATCGTCCCGGAAGGCGGTGCTGAACCGGCCCTGCTGCAGGAAGGCGCCCAGCGACAGGTTCCGGTCCTCCAGCGCCGCCAGCGCCGCCGGCGCCTCGCGGTAGAAGCGCAGCACCTCGGACAGCATCGACCAGAACCGCGGACGCAGCATGTTGCGGCGCTGGGCGAACAGGGCGGGGGCGGCGTATTCGAATCGCCCTTCCTCGAGCGAGACCGCAAAGGACATGTCGGTCGCCCGGCTGGCCACGCCGAGGTGATCGAACAGCGCGATCAGATTGGGGTAGGTCGCCTCGTTGAAGACGATGAAGCCGGTGTCCACCGCGATCGGCCCGGTGGTCGCGTTGGCCACGACGGTGTTGGTGTGGCCGCCGAGACGGTCAGCCCGCTCGTACAGAACCACCTCGTGTTTCTGATTCAACAGCCAGGCGCAGGAGAGGCCGGAAATACCGGAGCCGATCACGGCGATCTTCTGGCGTGGGGCGGCGGCGGCGGCGAGGTTCGGATTGGATGTGGACGGCATGCGGGCTCCGGTCGCCCCCCAATGGGCGGCACGGTGGCTGTTACGTCGCACCCCGCGGATTGGATGGGGTATGATCCGATCCGCGATCCGTCGCGTATGAGGGCCAATGCATGGAATGGTTTCGGACATCGGCCTGGCGCGGGCCGGCCCCATGAGCGGAGAGTTCGAGCACGATCGCTTGATCGAGGCGGTGGCGCGGGACCGTGACCGCGAGGCGTTCGCGGTGCTGTTCGATCACTTCGCGCCGCGGCTGAAGGCGTGGCTGATGCGTTCCGGGGCGGCCCCGGCGGCGGCGGACGACTTCGCCCAGGACGCCATGCTGACCGTCTGGCGCAAGGCGGAGATGTTCGATCCCACAAGGGCGCGGGCGGCGACATGGATCTTCACCATCGCCCGCAACCGGCGGATCGATGCGCTGCGGCGGGACAACCGGCCCCTGCCGGTCCCGGAGATCAGCCTCGCCGGGCCCGAACCGGATCGGCCGGACGATCTGCTCGAGGCCCGTCAGGACGAGGGCCGCGTCCGCGCCGCCCTGCGCAGCCTGAAACCGGACCAGATCGAGGTCATCCAGATGGCCTTCTTTCAGGATCTCACCCACGCCGAGGTGGCGCAGTCGCTGGCTCTGCCGCTCGGAACCGTTAAATCGAGGATACGCAACGCAATGATCAAACTCAGGGATCTTCTTGATCAGCCTGTCGGGGACCCATCATGACCGCCCTTCGTCGACCGTCCGAGGAACGCCTGCTGGCCTATGCCGCGGGAACCCTCAGTCCGCCTCAATCCGTCGTGATGGCGACCCACCTCGCCATGCGGCCGGACACCGCCCGCTGGGTCGGGCGTCTGCAGGCCGTCGGCGGCGAGGTGCTGGAGACCATCGAGCCGGCCCCGGTCGCCGACGACCTGCTGGCCCGGACCCTGGCCAGCCTGTCGACGCCCGAGCCCGAGACCCCGCCGCAACCGGCCAACGACATGACCGAGCTGCCGGAGCCGCTGCGCGGCTATGCGCTCGGCCCGTGGCGCTGGATCGGACCGGACATGCGCGTCCGCGACGTGCTGGCCCCCCGCGACGGCGACTGCCGGGTGATCCTGCTCAGCATCGGCTCCGGCCGCACCACCCCGGTTCACAGCCACCAGGGCGTCGAACTGACCTGCGTCATCTCCGGCGCCTATGAAACCGACGAGGGCCGGTTCGGCCCGGGCGACTTCGAGGAGGCCGACGGCGAGGTGCATCACCGGCCGCGCACCGTGTCGACCGAACCCTGTCTGTGCGTCGTCGCCCTCGACGGCCAGATCCGTCTGGACGGCTGGATCGGCCGACTGCTGCAGCCCTTCGTCCGCCTGTGATCGCCCTGCTGGCCCCCTGGGGTCTGGCCACGTTGTTCCTCGGCGTCGTCATGGCGGCGGCGTGGGCGGTGCAGCGGCGGACAGGGCAGGGGGGCTGGGCCGACGTGTTCTGGTCGTTCGGCCTCTGCGCCGCAGGCGCGGGCGCGACCCTGTACCCGGTCGACGGTCCGCCCGATGCGCGCCAGTGGCTGGCGGCGGGTCTGGCCGCGCTGTGGGGCGTCCGTCTGGGCTCCCACATCGCCGGCCGATCGCTGTCCGGGCCCGAGGACGCCCGTTACGCCCGGCTGCGAGAGGCGTGGGGGAGCGATTTTCAGCGCCGGCTGTTCGCCTTCCTGCAGCTGCAGGCGGGTGCGGCGGCCGTCCTGGTCCTGCCCATCCTGCTGGCGGCTCACAATCGTGAGGGCCCCCTTGGCCTTCAGGACGCCCTCGGCGCCGCCCTGCTGGTCGCCGGCGTTGTCGGGGCCGGCGTCGCGGACCGGCAACTGGAAGCCTTCAAGGCCGATCCCGAGACGACCCGCGACCAGGTCATGGACCGCGGTCTCTGGGCGTGGTCGCGGCACCCCAATTATTTCTTCGAATGGCTGGGCTGGTGCGCCTGGCCAATGCTGGCCATCGACCTCTCCGGCGAGCGTCCGTGGGGCTGGCTGGCGCTGGTCGGTCCCGCCTACATCTACTGGCTGCTGACCAAGGTATCGGGCATCCCGCCGCTGGAAGAGCACATGCGCCGCAGCCGGCCGGAGGCCTTCGCCCGCTACGCCGCCCGCACGCCGGTCTTCTTCCCTAGGCCGCCGGGATCGCCAGATTGAGCATCTTCATCAGCCGCAGCGCCGCCACGCAGGCGAGGGCGGATGACGCGCCGCTGACCACCACGCCCCAGGTCATGTCCAGTACGGTGATCTTCAGCCCCCAAGTCTTCAGCGTGGCGTAGTTGGTCAGATCGTAGGTGCCGTAGGCGAACAGGCCGAACAGCGCCCCCCACATCAGCGCCGTCTTCCAGTCCCCGGTCTTCAGACCCGGCAGCACCGCGAAGATGGTCAGGCCCGCCGCATACAGGGTGTAGAAGGCGATCGCGGGCACGAGGCGGAATTTGTCGGCCAGCACCTCGCCGATCAACGGCCGATAGACCCGGTCGCCCATCGATCCGAGCCACACGGTGTCGATCACGCTGAAGATGACGAGAACCGTCACGAACGCGAGCGCCTGGGTCATGGTCTATCTCCTGCTGGGTCGATCTCAATACGCGCAGGGCGCTGGCCCGGATCATCCGGAGATCGCTGGTGGGGATCGGGGGCGCCGACCAGCGGGCGCCCTCGCCGCCGACTTCGGGTGATGCTAATCGCCGATCAATGCGCCGTCTCCTTGATTTCATCCTCAACATGGAGGGCCGCCGGTGGCGGGCGGCGCTGGCGACGGCGTTGCTGCTCGGGGCGACCGTGGCCCTGCTGATGATCGGCAAGAGCCAGATGGGGCTGGACGCCGAAGAGAATCTGGAGGCCTGGCTGCAGGGCTATGCCGGCAGTCCGTGGGCCTTCGCCGCGACGGTGATCCTGTTCATCGCCGCCGCCTTCATCGGGGCCCCGCAGTTCATTCTGATCGCCGCCTGCGTGGTCGCCTTCGGCCCCTCGCTCGGCTTCTTCTACAGCTGGACGGCGACCGTGGCCTCGGCGGGGGTCACCTACTGGCTCGGACGGGGGCCGACGGCGCGGCTGCTCGACCGCCACGGCGGGCGCACCCTGGGCCGGCTCAAGGGCTTCGTCGGCAAGAACGCCTTCTACGCCAGCTTCATGATCCGCAACGTGCCCTCGGCGCCCTTCATCGTCGTCAACATGGCCTTCGGCGCCACCCGCGCGTCCTTCCCCGCCTATCTGCTTGGCTGCGCTCTCGGGGTTCTGCCCAAGACGGCGCTGGTGGCCTTCTTCGGCGGGGCGGTGGTCTCAGCCGTCAGCGGCGACGGCGTCTGGACCTCGGCGATTCTGGCCGGGGTGGCGGTGGTCTGGCTCGGCCTGATGCTGGGCGTCCGCGAACTGGTTAAACGGCGCGAGCGCGCGGCCGGGGCCGCGGATGAATAAGCTTGGCTGACGGGATCGTGAACGGCCACGCTGCAGATAGCGGCGACAGGGCCGACAGACAGGCCGCATGGGGCTTGTAATCGCCCCCGCACACGGGCAAACGAGCCTTCGGTCGGTCAGGCGATAACGATCAGGAGGCGGTGCGTATGGGGATGCGCGCGGCCGGGGCGTCGCCGAAGCGGATCGAGACAGCGAACGCCCTCTTCAAGGCCCGAACGAACGGTATCCCGGCTCCATGTTCAACAGCATTTTCGGCGCGATCTCCAACGACATCGCCATCGATCTCGGCACCGCCAACACCCTGATCTACATGAAGGGCAAGGGCATTGTGCTGAACGAGCCCTCGGTCGTCGCGCTGCGGAATGTCGGCGGGCGCAAGATCGTCCACGCCGTGGGCATAGAGGCCAAGCAGATGCTGGGCCGCACTCCGGGTCACATGGAAGCCATCCGCCCGATGCGCGACGGGGTCATCGCCGACTTCGAAGTCGCCGAGGAGATGATCAAACATTTCATCCGCAAGGTTCATAACCGCAAGGGCTTCGTGAACCCCAAGGTCATCGTCTGCGTGCCGTCGGGCGCCACCGCCGTCGAGCGCCGCGCCATCAACGATTCCTGCCTCAATGCCTCGGCCCGTCGCGTCGGCCTGATCGACGAACCCATGGCCGCGGCCATCGGCGCCGGCCTGCCGATCCATGAGCCGACCGGTTCCATGGTCGTCGACATCGGCGGCGGCACCACCGAGGTGGCCGTGCTGTCGCTGTCGGGCATCGTCTATTCGCGCTCGGTCCGCGTCGGCGGCGACAAGATGGACGAGGCGATCATCTCGTACATGCGCCGCAACCATAACCTGCTGATCGGCGAGACCACCGCCGAGCGCATCAAGAAGGACATCGGCACCGCCCGGATCCCGGCCGACGGCGAAGGCCTGTCGATCGACGTCAAGGGCCGCGACCTGATGCAGGGCGTGCCGCGCGAGGTCCGCATCTCCGAGCGCCAGGCCGCCGAAGCCCTCGCCGAGCCGGTCACCCAGATCGTCGAGGCCGTGAAGGTCGCCCTCGAAGCCACCCCGCCCGAACTGGCCGCCGACATCGCCGACAAGGGCATCATGCTGACCGGCGGCGGGGCCCTGCTGCGCGGGCTGGACGCCGAGATCCGGGACCACACCGGCCTGCCGGTTTCGGTCGCCGACGATCCGCTGTCGTGCGTCGCCATCGGCTGCGGCCGGGTGCTCGAACATCCGCGCTGGATGAAGGGCGTGCTCGACTCCGCCCTTTGAGCCGTAACGTCGAACGGTCGCCTCAAATCCCTGTCATCATTGATGAGATTGGGGTTGCAGCGGTTTCCAAACGGCCCGGATTTTGCGATAGGCTGGGCCAGTCGGCGGGGGGCGTCCCGCTGATTCCCTTTTTCTGAGGAAGGCGCGCCGTGGCGTTTCGCGACGGACCGTTCGAAAACATCAAGGTGCCGTTGGTCTGGACCGCGGCGGTCACCGTCGTGGTCGCCGCCGTCGGCTGCGTCCTGCTGCTGCTCAGCGACGCCCGGGCCCAGACTTCGCCGTATCAGCCGGTGCGCGCCGGCGTCGAAACCGTGGTCGGTCCGGTCGGCGGCGTCTTCGCGGCCCCGGTCCGCTGGTTCGGCCACGCCTCGGACTATGTCGGCGGCTATTTCTTCGCCGTCTCCGAGAACCGCCGGCTCAAGCGCGAACTGGCCGAACTGCAGCCATGGCGCGACCAGGCGATCGCCCTCAAGAACGTCAACGCCCGTTACGAGGCCATGCTGGGCATCCGGTCCGAGCCCCCGGTCGCGATGCGCACCGCCCGTTCGATCAGCGACACGCGCGGTCCCTTCTCCAACGCCCGTCTGATCGACGTCGGCGCGGCCCGGGGCGTCAAGGTCGGCAATCCGGTGATCAACGAGCATGGTCTCGTCGGCCGGGTGGTCGGAACCTCGTCCAATGTCAGCCGCATCCTGCTGCTCACCGACGTGGCCAGCAAGACGCCGGTGCTGGTCGACCGCACCGACGCCCGCGCCCTGCTGGCCGGCGACGGCTCCGGCAACCCCCGGCTGGAGTTCGTGCGCGGGGTCGGCTCGATCCAGGCCGGCGACCGCATCCTGTCCTCGGGCGACGGCGGCGGCTTCCCGCGCGGCGTGCCCATCGGCGTCGCCGCCAGGGGCATCGACGGCTCGTGGCGGGTCAAGCTGTTTAGCGACCGGGGGGCCATCGACTATGTCCGGGTCATGCTGTTCGAGGACTTCGGCCAGCTGATCGACGCCGATGATCTGAACGCTCCGCCGCTCGCCGCGCTCGACACCCTGTCCGACGCCACGCCCGCCCAGACCGCGGCCATCACCGACTCCGCCGCCCGACGCGCCGCGGCCCGTCCGTCTGCGCCGGGAGGGTCCGAATGAGACGCCCGGTCGCGGTCCGCGTCGTCGGGCCGATGCAGTGGATCGTCTATCCGGCGCTGATCGCCGTCGCGGCCACCATCGTCCTGCAGACCCCGGTCGAGCTGTTCGGCCTGCAGCTGCCCGAACCGGTCATCCCCATGGTGCTGGCCTTCGCCTGGCCGCTGATCCGCCCGTCGGTGCTCGCGCCCCTCGTGCTGGCCGCGCTCGGCCTGCTCCTCGATGTCCTGACCTGGGGCCCGCTCGGCCTCTGGGGGCTGACCTTCCTCGTCATCTACAGCGTGGTCCTCATCTCGCGCAGCTTCCTGGCGGGGCAGGACACCGCCGTGCTGTTCGTCTGGTATGCGGCCTGCTGCGCCCTGGCCTTCGTGCTGGCCTATGTGGTCATGGCCATCGTCGCCGGCACCCCGGCCAGTCTGATCGCCGTCTTCCTCCAGGTGCTTCCAACCCTGCTGTTGTTCCCGTTCGCGCACCGCCTGATCGAGCGCTTCGAGGACGGCGACGTGAGGTTCCGATGAGTTCGGAACCGTCGATCTTCTTCTCGGACACCAACGAGCGCCAGGGCTCCTTCCTGCGCCGTACCTTCGTAATCGGGGCGATCACCGCCGTCGGGGGCGTCGCCCTGACCGGCCGACTGGCCCAGCTGCAGGTCGTGCAGGCGGGCGAATACGCCACTCTGGCCACCAACAACCAGTTCAACTTCCGGCTCGTGCCGCCGCCGCGCGGCCGCATCCTCGATCGCAACGGCGTGGTCATCGCCGGCAACCGGCCGAGCTTCCGCGTGCTGGTCGTGCGCGACGAGACCAAGGATCTCGACCAGACCCTCGACCTGCTCGGCCGCCTGCTGCCGGACACGGTGGACCGCCGCCGGTCGATCATCCGCGACGTCAACGCCGCGCCGCGCTTCTCGCCCGTGCCGGTCAAGAGCGACCTGACCTGGGAGGAGTTCGCCCGGGTCAACCTCTACGCCAACGAGCTGCCCGGCGTGATGGCCGACATGAACGAGGCGCGCTTCTATCCGTTCGGCGGCTCCTTCGCCCACGTCATCGGCTATGTCGCCAAGCCCAACGATCGCGACATCAAGGCCATCGAGGACGCGGGCGAGAAGGTCCCCGAAATTCTCTACAACCCCGGCTTCCGCATCGGCCGGCAAGGGGTGGAGAAGGCCTTCGACCGCGATCTTCGCGGCGAGGCGGGCGGCAACCGCGTCGAGGTCGACGCCCGCGGCCGCGTCGTGGCCGAGGATGTCGGCGGATCGAAGCCGCCTGTGCCGGGCAAGGACGTGGTCCTGACGCTCGACGCCGACGTGCAGAACCGCGCCCTTGAGGTCTTCGGCGAGGAGTCCGGCGGCTGCGTCGTCATGGACGTCCGCAACGGCGACATCCTGTGCATGGTCTCGGCCCCGTCGTTCGATCCCAACCTGTTCGTCGGCGGCGTGCCCTCCAGCATCTATCGCGCCCTGGCCGACTACGAACGGCTGCCGCTGCTCGACAAGGCGATTTACGGCACCTTCCCGCCCGGCTCGACCTTCAAGATGACCACGGCCCTCGCCCTGCTGGACGCCGGCATCGATCCGAAGGAGCGGGTGGTCTGCACCGGCGGCTATCGCTTCGGCGCCCGCACCTTCCGCTGCTGGAAGGCCGGCGGCCACGGCGCGATGGACATGCACAGCGCCATCAAGAACTCGTGCGACACCTATTTCTACCACCTGTGCAATCGCGCCGGCATCGACCGGATCGCGCGGGTGGCCGAGGACCTCGGCTTCGGCCAAGCCTATGAGATCGGCATCGCCGGCCAGTCCAGCGGCACCGTCCCCTCGACCCGCTGGAAGCGCGCCTACACCGAGGCGACCAGCTGGGACGACGACGGAACCTGGTATCCGGGCGAAACCCTGTCGGTGGCGATCGGGCAGGGGGCTCTCTCCGTCAACGCCCTGCAGCTGGCGGTCATGACCTCGCGCATCGCCCACGGGCGCAAGGCGGTTCAACCGCGTCTGGTCAAGGCGGTTGGCGGCGAGGCGCGGCCCCAGGCGCCGGCCTTCGCCGATCTGCCGTTCAGCGACCAGCACCTCGACATCGTCCGCGCCGGCATGGCGGCCGTGGCCAATGACGTCACCGGCACCGCCTATCGCACGTCGCAGCTCGGCCTCGGCGATATCCAGATGGCGGGCAAGACCGGCACCGCCCAGTCGCGCGACTACAAGGCCGGTGAGTCGCGGGGCCCCCGCAACGCCCAGTGGTCGCGGCGCGACCACGCCCTGTTCGTCGCTTTCGCCCCGCATGACGCACCACGCTACGCCATCGCCCTGATCGTCCAGCACGCGCCATCGGGGGGCTCGGTCGACGCCGCGCCCAAGGCGCGCGAGATCATGAAGACCGTCCTGCTCAAGGATCCGGACATGCGCGCCCGCATTGAACGTCCGCTGCCCCCCGAAGCCGTGGCGCCCGTCGGCGTCGATGAGGGGGATGCGGGGTCCGGACCCGGAGGCGAGGTCGTCGGCCCCGCCGCCGCGGCGGTCGCCCCGCCGCCGCCGCCCGCGCCTCGCCCGGCGCCCGCCGCCACCTCCGGTCCGCGCCCCTATCTGTCGGAGCCGCCGCGATGACCGCCTCCGCCCTGACCCGCCCCGGCGAGCGTGACCGGCTGTCGACCAAGATCACCGAGCTGGACTGGCGCATCGTCGGCCTGCTCTGCCTCATCGCCGGCGTCGGCGCGGCCATGCTGTATTCAATCGCCGGCGGTCAGTGGCAGCCGTGGGCGGCCGACCACCTGATCCGCTTCGGGGTCATGCTGGTCGTCATGCTGGGCCTGGCCATGGTCCATCCGAAATGGTGGTTCCGCGGGGCCTATCCGCTCTACGGCCTGCTGCTGATCCTCGTGCTGATGATCGAGTTCACGCCCCTCGGCTATGTCGCGGGCGGCGCCCGCAACTGGCTCAATCTCGGGGTCATCCGCATTCAGCCCGCCGAGTTCATGAAGCTGGGCCTCGTCCTCGCCCTGGCCCGCTGGTACCACAGCCACTCCGCCCAGGAGGCGCGCTGGTCGTGGAAGCTGCTGATCCCGGCGGCCATGATCGGTCTGCCGTTCCTGCTGGTCGCCAAACAGCCTGACCTCGGCTCGGCCATGATCATCGGCCTGACGGGCGGGGCGATCATGTTCCTCGCCGGCCTCAGCTGGCGGGTGATGGCCGCCGCCGCCGCCGCCGCCGCCGCGGCTATCCCGCCCTTTGTCATGTTCGTGATGCACGACTACCAGCGCAACCGGGTGTTGACCTTCCTCAACCCCGAAGCCGACCCCTCCGGCACGGGCTACAATATCATCCAGTCCAAGATCGCCCTCGGTTCAGGCGGCGTGCTGGGCAAGGGCTACGGCCTGGGCAGCCAGAGCCAGCTTGAATTCCTGCCCGAGCGGCATACCGACTTCATCTTCTCCACCGTGGCCGAAGAGTTCGGCTTTGTCGGCTCGTTCGGCCTGCTGGCCTGCTATGTCGGCATCATTCTGATCGCCCTGCGCATCGCCTCGCTGGCGCACAGCCATTTCGGCCGCATCGCCGCCGCCGGCATGACCGCCTTCTTCGCCCTGTTCGTGCTGATCAACGGGGCCATGGTGATGGGTCTGGCTCCGGTCGTCGGGGTTCCGATGCCGCTGCTGTCTTACGGCGGTTCGTCGATGATGACGGTGATGATCGGCTTCGGCCTGGTGCTCTCGACCCGCGTTCACCGCTACGCCGAACTGCCCAAGGGGCAGGGCCTGTTCTGAACGGCCGCTTCAGGCGTTAGGGTCTGACCATGCCTGATAAAGCCAAGAAGACTGCGCCGCCCGCCTTCGTCCCCGACTGGGGCGACGAGCCCTGTCCCAGGCCCGTTCTGGCGGCGGCTTCGCCGGAACAGACCGCCGCCATGATGGACGGCGTCCGGATGCGCGAGAACCCGGCCGAATGGGCCTTTGTCCGCCTGTCCAAACTGATCGAGGATTTCGAGAAGGGCCTCGACAAGGACGAGGAGGTCGGCGCCCGCATCGTCGGCGTCCCCGGCGACGGCACGATGGCGATCGAGGACGTCGGGTTCTGGGGACCGGACTTCATCCTGTTCGTCGGCAGGAACTCGCACGGCAAGCCGGTCCGCCTGATCCAGCACTACGCCCAGATCAACGTGCTGCTCGACGTCCGCCGCCGTCCCGAGGAGCGCGAGGCCCGCCGCATCGGCTTTCAGCTGTCGGAAATGGTGCGCAAGACGGACGGGACGTGAGGGCTTGGGGCTTAGGGCTTAGGATGGGCGTGGCTCCTGCGAATGACTTCAGGTTACCCCCGACGCCGACCAGCCCACCTACCGTCGCCTACCCCTAAGCCTCAAGCCCTAAGCCCTAAGCCCCAAGCCCCAAGCCCTAAAGCGAAGCCGCCCAATCCGTCGCCCGGATCAGGCTGTCGACGATGCCTGGCTCGGTCGAGGCGTGGCCGGCGTCCCTGACCACATCCAGCTTCGCCTCGGGCCAGGCCCGGTGCAGGGCCCAGGCGCTGGACATCGGCGTGACCACGTCGAACCGTCCCTGCGCGATCCAGCAGGGGATATGGCGGATGCGGCCGATGTTCTTCAGCAGCCAGCCTTCCTCGGGGAAGAAGCCGCCATTGGTGAAATACCAGTTCTCGATCCGGGCGAAGGCCACGGCGAACGCCGGCTCGGCGAACTTGTCCGGCCGGGCGTCCGGCCCCTCGACGCTGACCGTCTCGCCCTCCCAGCTCGACCAGGCGATGGCGCAGCGTTCCCGCTCGCCCTTGTCGTCTCCGATCAGCCGCTTGTAATAGGCGCCCATCAGGTCGTGGCGCTCCTTCTCGGGGATGGGGGCGATGAACCGCTCCCAGGCGTCGGGGAAAATGTGCGACGCGCCGTCCTGATAGAACCAGCGCAACTCGCCCCGGGTCAGCAGGAAGATGCCGCGCAGCAACAGGGCCGCCGTTCTCTCGGGATGGGTGATGGCGTAGGCCATCGACAGGGTTGAGCCCCAGCTGCCGCCGAACACCACCCATTTGTCGACGCCCAGCAGCTCGCGCAGCCGCTCGATGTCCTCGATCAGCGCCCAGGTGGTGTTGTCCTCCAGCGAAGCGTTGGGCCGGCTCTTGCCGCAGCCCCGCTGGTCGAACAGGACGATGCGGTATTTCGACGGGTCGAAATAGCGCCGCATGCCCGGATTGACCGCCCCGCCAGGTCCGCCGTGCAGCACCACCACCGGCAGGCCCTGAGGGTTGCCACACTCTTCGTAGTAGATCTCGTGCACCCCGTCGGTAGCCATGAACCCGGTGGCGTAGGGCTCGATTTCCGGAAACAAATCTCGGCGGGACGTCTCGGGCACGGGGAAGGACATACGGCTACTCGGCCTCTTTTCGTGACTGTTCAGGCGAGGGGGGTGTGTGCCCGCAATGCGGCAATGGCGACCAAAAGCCAAGCCGCGATCATCAGCAGGCCTCCGATCGGCGCGACCGCGCCCATGGCCGAAAGGCTCAGCAGCGCGATGGCGGAAAGGGCGAGCGAAAAGACCAGACCGCCCGCGGCGGCCAGCCAGCCGGCGACCGCGATCATCCGGCCGCGGGCCGGCCAGACCGCGCAGATCAGGGCCAGAACCGCGTGGATCATCTGGTATTGGGCGCCGGTGGTCAGCAGCGACTTGATCTGCGGTCCCGCGCCATGGGCCGCGAAGGCGCCCAGCGCCACGGCCAGCGCGCCGTTCAGCGCGGCGAAGGCCGCCAGACTGCGATCGACTGTCATCCCGAGACGCTAGCCGACAGAATCCCGTGCGTCTGCTATGCGCCCGCCATGACCGCCGCTCAGCGCATGGCTTTGCAGTATGTGTTGCTCTTCGGCGCCACCGGCGTGTCACTTCCGTTTGCAGGCCTGTGGATGCGCGCGCAGGGGTTGAGCGGGGCCGAAATCGGGACCCTGCTGGCCGCGCCCATGCTGGCCCGCATCGTCACCGGCCCGCTGCTGGCGGTCTGGGCCGACGGCTTTCGCTACCGCCGCACCCCGATCGCCCTGATGGGGCTGGTCATGGCGGCGGGCTACGGCCTCGCCGGCCTGTCGGACCTCTATGCGGTCCGGGCGCTCGGCTGGTTCATCGGGGCGACGGCCATGGGCGTGCTGGTGCCGCTCAGCGACGTCATGACCCTGCGGCTGGCCGGACGGCTGGGATTCAGCTTCTCCCTGCCGCGCGGGGCCGGCTCCGCCGCCTTCGTCGTCGCCAATGTCGGCATGGGCGGCCTCTTGCTGCACGCGCCTGTGGACAGCGTCATCGTCTGGCTTGTCGCCGCGTCTCTGGGCCTCGCCGTCGTGGCCGCCTCCGCCTTACCCGCCGAGCCGGTCGCCGACGGCGTCGCCGTGCCCGGCCTGGAGCGCTTTCGGGGCCTCGGGCGGCTGCTCGGCGACCCGGTGTTCATGACCGCCATCTTCGCCATCGGAGCGGTGCAGGGGGCCCATGCCTTCCAGTATGGTTTCTCGGCCATCCTGTGGAAAACCCAGGGGATAAGCGAGGCCGTGACGGGTCAGCTCTGGGCCTTCGGCGTCATCGTTGAGATCGCCCTGATGTGGCTGTTCGAGCCGTGGCGGCGCCGTGTCGGCATCGGCCCATGGAGCCTTCTGATGGTCGGTTCTGCGGCCGCCGTGCTGCGTTGGGGCGTCATGGCGCTGGCCCCGCCGCTGTGGCTGCTCTGGCCGCTGCAGGCCCTGCACGCCCTGACCTTCGCCGCCACCTTCCTGGCCGGGCTGCAGATCGTCGAGCGGCTGTCGCCCTCCCACAGCCACACCGCCGCCCAGACGCTGAGCTCGGTGCTGTCGGCCGGCGTGCTGATCGGCCTCGCCACAGCGCTCTCGGGCCCGCTCTACGACCGCTTCGGCGCGGGCGGTTACTGGGCGATGGCGGCGATGGCGGCGGCCGGCCTGATCGCCGCGCTTCCGCTACGCCGACGGCTGGCGGTCTGAGGTCAGGACAGGTCGCCGATGGCGGCGTCCAGCAGCATGAAGGCCCGGCCGCCGTCCGAGGTCAGCCGGCCCAGCACCCCCGACCCGTCGCCGGCCTCGGCCCGGACCGACAGGTCCTGCGAAAAGCTCCGCACATAGGCCTCGGCGTCGGCGCGCAGATCGGGATCGGTCAGCACCCGCCGCGACACGCTGCGCACCGCGGCCGGCGCGACGCGCCGAACGATTTGGCGAGCCCGGTCGGGGTCGCCGGCGGCCACGGCCTGGGAGGCCTCCTCGACGCGGGAGCGGGGCAGCAGGGCGTTCGGATCGACCCCCATGCGCCGGATGGCGGCCGTGATCCGCTCTCCCAGGGCCTCGGTGTCGGCGGCGGGCATGACCGGCGTGTCGAGGTCCAGCGGCGCCTCGCCCGAGCCTTCGTCGACCAGATCGCTCCAGCCGAGCCGGTCCTTCTCGGGCTGGTTCTGAACCGCCGCTCCGGCCATCGGCTCCAGTTTCAGTCGCCCTCGCAGCCCGAAACCGCGGTGCTCCTCGGCCCGCTCCGGGCGGGCGCGTTGCGGCGCCTCCGGCTCCGGGGCGGGCGTGGGCGCGGCGGCGTCGCGTCGGCGGGTCGTCGGGCTGTCCCCGGACACCACGCCCATCAAGCGGACGGCCTCGGTCAGCATGTCGTAGTTGCGCCGTACCCGCTCCTGGAAGCCGGCGTCCAGCGCCTCGGTGTCGGCGGCGGCTTTCTGCGAGGCGGCGGAGAGGGCGGCCAGACCTTCCTCGACGGTGGCGCGCACGGCGTCGACCCTCTGGCGGGCCTCCTCGGGCAGGCGGGCGGCGCGTTCGTCGAGCTCGCCCATAGCCTGTTCGACCCGGGCGAGGGCCGTGTTCATGCGCTCGACGGTGGCCTCGAGCTGTTCGATGGCGTGCTGGCCGGCCTCGTCGACCAATTCGCTGGTTTCGGAAACGATGCGACGGGCGCTGTCGACGCGCGCGTCGGCGGCCTGATCGGCCTTCTGGGCGGCCTCGAACAGGGCCTCGCCCAGCCGGTCGGCCCGGGCCTGGGCCTGTTCGGCGGCGCTCTCCGCGGCGAGGCGCGAGTCCTCGGCGGTGGCCTGCAGGGCGGCCAGGGCCCGGCGGGTCTCCTCGACCAGGGCGTCGCGGGCCTCGGCCGCCAGCGCCTCGAACTTGTCCAGCGCCACCTTGGTCGCGCCGTCGAAGCCGTCGGCCTCGCGCTGGGACATCTCGACCAGGGCGCGGAACTGATCGGTGGCCGCCTCGACCAGGTCCTTGATGCTCTCGGTGGTGCGCACCGAGGTCTGGCCCAGTTCGTCCGTCACGGCCCGGGTGGCGGACAACTGCTCGGTCAACTGGGCGCGCTGGCTCTCGACCTGGGCCGAGAAATCCTCCTGATCGGTGCGCAGGGCGTAGGCGGCGGTGACCAGGGCGGCGCGCTGCTGGCCCAGCCCTTCCTCGACCGACTGGATCTGTTCGGCGACGCCCGAGCCGGCGTTCTCCAGCCGCAGGGTCTGGCGGGCCAGATCGTCGGCGGCGACGCGCGCGGCGTCCTGCGCCTCGTTGGCGGCGGCGGCCAGATCGGCGGCGCGCGCGGCCAGGGCGGCCTCGGCCTCGCGCAGCTGCGTCTGGGCCAGGTCGGAAGCATCGACCACCATCCGCGACTGGCGCTCGACCGCGTCGATGACCCCGGCGGCCTGGCTGTCCAGCTGGACGCCGAGCGTCTGCATCTGGTCGCGCTCCTGGCCGAGCTGTTCGGACAGCCGGCGCGCGGTCCGGCCCGCGGTTTCGGCCGCCTCGTTGAGCCGAACCGTCTCCTGCGCCAGCGCCTCGCGCAACAGGGTCATGTCATGGCGCGCCCGCTCGGCGGCGAGCGACGCCTGATCGATGTCGGCGCGAAGCGTCTGCAACACCTCGCCGGTCTGCTGCGCCGCCAGCGCCGTCGGCGCAATCAGCGCCTCGGACAGGCCGCGGGCCCGCCGGGTCTCGGCGGCCAGGCCGGCGCCCTGCCGCACCGCGTGGGCCAGCATGATGGCCAAGCCGGCGGGCGCGAGGGCGATCAGGGCGTAGACGGCCAGCCGCAGGGGCTCCAGCTCGGCCGCGCCCGAGCCGACCTCAAACGCCAGCCACGCCGCCACGCCGCCGATCCACAGGGCCGCCGAGATTCCGGCGAGCAGATAGGCGTGCCGTCCCGACGGCGCGGGTTCGGCTGACCGATGGGCCATGACGGGCGGGGAAGGGGGCTCGTAGGCCACCGGGGGCGCGTCCGCGGACTCCGCCAGTTCGGGCGTCGCGGCGGCCGCATCAGGCGCCTTGGCCGTCTTGGTCTCAGCGGCCGCCTGCTCGGCCTGACGGCGCTCTTCCGCCAGACGGCGCCGACGCCGCTCGGACATAGGCCTTTCGGTCTCCGCCGGGGCTTCCGGCGCCGGATCGGCGGCGGCCTCGGTCGCGGCTTCGCTCTCGGTCAGTCCGGCGGCCTCCGGCTCGGGGTCGGTCAGATTCAGCGGCGGCCGTTGGCGGGGCGACTTCATAAGGGGGCGGTCTCGTCAGGATGCGGCGGCGCGCAGCCGGGGCGCGCGATCCGTCAGGACCCTAGCGGCTCATTCGCGGCGCGCAAAGCGAGCACGGACGATTCCGGCGAGGGGTTCAGCAGTCGTGGCGGCGGCTGGTGGGGGTGATGGCGCCGGTGACCGGCGCGTCGCTGCAGTCCTGGACCCGGTGCACTTCGCGTTCGGATTTCGTGGGGGCGTCCACTTGCAGGCCAAACTGCGACAGGGCCGCTGCGGCGAGCAGGGCGATGAAGCCGATGATCATTTCGATCAGCGCCTGCATCGCCGACCTCCCCCGTCCAGAATGACGTAGACATATGCCCTGAAAACCGCGTTCGGGCAATCCGTGGCCGCGATCAGCGGCTCCATTGACGGGAAGGGCGGCGGCATGGAACGGAACACGGCGGCGCGCGTCCTGTAAAGCTTGGGGCGCACGCCGGCGTCATGCGAATCGGTCAGGCTGCACCTATGAGCTCCTCCGCGGACGATCAGAACGAGCCCTGGCTGACGCCGGGACAGAATTGCTGGCGGGTCGAAACCGCCGGCCGTCTGGCCGTGCTGATGGAGAACGAAGCCTATTTTGACGCCCTTCGCTCGGCTCTCGAAAAGGCCCGGCGCTCGGTGGTGATGCTTGGCTGGCAGTTCGATCCGCGCACCCGGCTCGACCCCGAAACCCTGCCCGACGACCACCAGGCCCAGATCGGCCACCAGCTGCGCATGATGGTCAGGGCGCGGCCCGAGCTCGATGTCCGGCTGCTGATCTGGAAATCCCCGCTGGTCATCGCCGCCTCGCAGGGCTTCTTCCCCCATCGCGCCCAGAGCTGGTTCCGCAAGCGGACGGTGGAGCTTCGACTCGACAACCTCAGCCCGCCCGGAGCCTGTCACCATCAGAAGGTGGTCATCATCGACGACGCCGTGGCCTTCTGCGGCGGCGGAGATGTCGCCACCGACCGCTGGGACTCGGTCGAACATCTCGATGGCGATCCACGCCGTTGCCAGCCGTCCGGACGGATTTCGCCGCCCCGGCACGAGGTCATGTGCGTGATGGATGGTCCCGCCGCCCGGGCCCTTGGCGACCTCGCCCGCGAGCGCTGGTTCCGATCCTCCTCCGAGCGCGTGGTCGCGGGAGAGGGGGACAGCGATCCCTGGCCCGACGGCGTCGAGCCTGACCTTCTGGACACGCCGGTCGGCATCGCCCGGACCGAGCCGGGCTGGCGGGGCCGGCGCGAGGTGCGCGAGAACGAGGCCCTGCATCTCGACGCCATTCGTCGGGCCAAGCGATTGATCTACCTCGAGAACCAGTATTTCACCTCGCCGAGGATCGCCGCCGCCCTGGCCGAACGTCTCGTCGAGCCGGACAGCCCGGAGGTCGTGCTGGTCTCCACCGGAGCCAGCCCCAGCTGGTTCGACCAGATCACCATGGACACCGCCCGCTCGGAAGTTCTGTTCCGGCTTGAGCAGGCCGATCGCAACAATCGTTTCTTCGCCTTCGCACCGCACACGCTCGAGGGCGAGCGGATCATCGTCCACGCCAAGGTGTCGATCTACGACGACGAGGTGCTTCGCGTCGGCTCGACCAATCTGAACAACCGGTCTTTCGGCTTCGACAGCGAGTGCGACATCGCTGCGGTCCCGACGACCGACGAGGGGCGGGCGGCCATTCGCCGCTTCCGCCACCGCACTATCGGACATTGGATCGGGGAGAGCGCCGACGAGTTCGCCGCCGCCGAGGCGCTGTTCGGATCGGTTGGCGAGGCCATCCAGCGCTTCGATACGGGGCGCATGCAGGCGCTCGGCGCCACGCCGCCCTCGGCCATCGAGCAGTTCATCGCCGAGTTCCAGCTGGGCGACCCGATTTCGCCTTCCGACGCCTTCCGCCCGTGGAAGCGCCGCAGCCGGTCGCAGCGCGCCCCTCAGCCCCTGATCAGGTCCTGAACTCGAAGTCGACGACCAGCGGCAGGTGATCCGACGCCGCGCGGGCGAGGGGAGAGAAGGGCGCCGTCACCCCGGTCACCGCCAGTTCCGGGCTGGTGAAGCAGTGATCGATGCGGATGGCCGGGAAGCTCGACGGAAAGGTCTTCACCGAGGGCCGCACCCCCAGTTCGCGCTGACAGTCCGACAGCCGCCGCGCCAGCGCCTGATATGGCCGTGTGATCGAGGTGGCGTTGAAATCACCGGCCAGCAGGGTGGGACCCTTGCACGATGGATGGCCGAGCCAGCCCTCGCCCAGCAGCGCCGCCGCCTGCAGCCGCTGCTCCCGCGGCACCAGCCCCAGATGGGTGTTGATGACGTTCAGGGTGACGCCGTCGAAATCGATCGCCGCCCACAGCGCGCCCCTCGGCTCCAGTCCCGGGATGCCCCGGACCGTCGGCAGCGGTCCCGACTTGATCAACCGCTCCGGGCGAAGCGTCAGGATCGCGTCCCCGTACTCTTCCGTCTCGACCGTCATGGCCGCGTGGAAGTGGAACGTCATGGCCAACCGCTCCGCGATGGCGCTGGCCTGGTCGACCATGCCGGTCCGGGCGCGCCCGACATCCAGTTCCTGCAGGCAGACGATGTCCGGCTCGTGCTCGGCGATGACGTCCGCGATCCGCCCGACATCCAGTCGGCGATCGACGCCGACGCAGCGGTGAACATTGTAGGTCAGCAGGCGGGGCATGAAGTCCTGGGAACGGCCGGAACGCTCTGTGGGGCTCGGGCTAGGCCATTTCGAGGCGGAATGCGACCCCCGGCGGCGCGTTCCGGCGGCGGCTCAGATGACCACCAGCCGGTCGGCCACCTCGTTGGGATTCGACGATCCGGGCGGGAACTGGCCCGCCAGAACCTCGCCGCACAGGCCGACGGCCGCCTCGAAGCCCCCCGCCGGATCGCCGCGTTTCAGCCCTCGGGATAGGGCCTCGGCGGCGTCGCCCCAGACGGTCTGGTCGACGCGGGCGTGGATGCCCTCGTCGGCGACGATCTCCACCTGATGATCCACGAGCGCCGCGAAAATCAGTACGCCCGTGCGCGCCTCGGTGACGTGCAGACCGTGCGCCAGGAACTGCTGGATGGCGGCCTGACGCGTCCGGGCCCGCCGGACCGCTCGGGGCGTGATCCAGCGTGTGACCGGGGGAATGCGGCTGATCAGATAGACGGCCAGAAACACCACCGCCTGGATCACTGCATAGGCGCCGAGGGCCTGGCCGGTCGACACCTCGCGCGCGGCGAGGTGGGCCGCCTCCCAACTGTCGCCGAAACCCGGGATCCATGCCGCCTCGAAGCCCAGCGGGATCAGGCTCAGCGGCAGGATCAGCGCCGCCGCCGCCGCCCAGCCCAACGACACGTCCCGATAGGACGACACCCGTCCGGCCAGCACGCAGAAGATTTCGCCCGAGGTGCGGGCTTCCGCCGCCGCGATGGCCGCCGCGATCCGGTCGTGGGCCTCGGTTGTCAGCTTGATCACCATCCGCCGGACGCGCCTCCGCCGCCGAAACCGCCCCCGCCGCCGCTGAAACCGCCGCCGCCGCCCCACGATGATCCCCCGCCTCCGCCGCGGCTGCTGCTGCGCAGGGCCTCGGCCGCCGCCCAGATCAGGATCGGGGCCACGCCCGAGCCGCGCCGGCGTCGACCGCCCCGGCCGAGGGCGCCGGCCATGCCGACGAACATCAGAAACAGGATCACCCCGATCATGATCAGCGGCCCCACCGGCACACCGGCCTTCGGCGTGTCAGCCGCCGTCGCCCGCGCTTGCGCCTCGGCCGGATCCAGCCGCAGCTGCGCCTCGATGGCCGCCACCCCCTGTTCGATGCCGCGCTCGAAATGACCGTCGCGGAACGACGGCAGGATCTCGTTGTGAATGATCAGGGCCGACAGGCCGTCGGTCAGGATCGGCTCGAGCCCGTAGCCGACCTCGATCCGCACCTTGCGCTCGTTGGGGGCCACGATCAGCAGGGCCCCGTTGTTCTCCCCGGCCTGGCCGATGCCCCACGCCCGTCCCAGCCGATAGCCGTAGTCCTCGATCTCGAGACCCTGCAGGCTGTCCAGGGTGACGACCACCAGCTGGTCCGAGGTGTCCCGCTCCAGCGCCTCCAGCCTGGCCGTGAGCCCGGCCTCCTTCTCCGGCGTCAGCAGCCGGGCCTGATCGACGACCCGGCCGGACAGGGCTGGAAACGCCACGTCCCTCGACCCCTGCGCTTCGGCGTCCGCAGCGAAGCCGGCCCAGACGACCGCCAGCAGCCCGAAAAGCAGGGCGGTCAGGCGGATCATTGAACGGGAGCGGGTTGAACTCACTGCGCCGGCGGCGCCGCGCCGGGGGTCGTCGCCGGGGCGTTCCCGCCCGGCCGCGCCGAATTCAGCGCGTCGAAGTTCACCGTCGGCGCGGTCTGCGCGGCGGTGGTCGCCTCGAACGGCTGCATCGGCTCTGACCCGCCGTGGATCGTGTTCGCCCAGATCACCGTCGGGAAAGTGCGCAGCGAGGTGTTATAGTCCCGCACCGCCTCGTTGTAGTCGATCCGCGCCACATTGATGCGGTTCTCTGTCCCCTCCAGCTGCGTCTGCAGCACGAGGAAGTTCTGGTTCGACTTCACCTCCGGATAACGTTCGACCACCAGCATCAGCCGGGACAGGGCTTCCGTCAGCTGCCCCTGCGCCGCCTGGAAGCGTTGCATGGCGCCCGGGTCGTTCAGCGTCTCCGGCGTCACCGTCACGCCCGTGGCCTGGGCCCGCGCCTCGATGACCTCGGTCAGGATCGTGCGCTCCGAGATCGCCGCGCCCTGCACGGTGGCCACGAGCTGGGGCACCAGATCGGCCCGCCGCTGATACGCCGACTGCACATCGGCCCAGCGCGCCCTGGCCGCCTCTTCCTTGGTCGGGATGGCGTTGATGCCGCAGCCGGCCACGGCCGGCGTCAGGATCGCCACGGCGGCGATAGCGGCCGCCCGGGAGCTCATGGGATTCATCGTCGTCTCCTGACAGGGTGAAAACCCGGGAAACCGACTATCGGAGGTTAGGCGTCGCCGTTCAAGCGTCCAGCGCGTCCGGCTCCACCCCGGCCGAACGGCAGGCGGCCGTATAGGTGTTGGCCAGCAGGCAGGCGATGGTCATCGGGCCGACGCCGCCCGGCACCGGCGTGATGCGCCCGGCCGCCGCCGCCGCCTCTTCGAAGGCCACGTCGCCGACCACCCGGGTCTTGCCTTGCGCGGCCTTCATCGGATCGCGCGACGGGACCCGGTTGATGCCGACGTCGATCACCGTCGCGCCGGGCTTGATCCAGTCGCCGCGGATCATCTCGGCCCGGCCCACGGCGGCCACCAGGATGTCGGCCGTGCGGCACAGGGCCGGCAGGTCGCGGGTCCGCGAATGGGCGATGGTCACGGTGCAGCTCTCGCCCAGCAGCAGCTGCGCCATCGGCTTGCCGACGATGTTGGAGCGGCCGACGATCACCGCATTCAGCCCCGACAGCTCGCCCAGCTCGGCCTTCAGCAGCATCAGGCAGCCCAGCGGCGTACACGGGACCAGCCCCGGCAGCCCCACCGCCAGCCGGCCCGCGTTGACGACATGGAAGCCGTCGACGTCCTTGTCGGGGTCGATCGCCCCCAGCACCGCCGAAGCGTCGATGTGGCCCGGCAGCGGCAGCTGGACGAGAATGCCGTGAATGCCCTTGTCGGCGTTCAGCGCGGCGATCAGCGCCAGCAGCGTCTCCTGGTCCGTCTCGTCCGGCAGCCGGTGGGTGTCCGAGCGCATCCCCGCCCGCTGCGTCGTCTCGCCCTTGTTGCGGACGTAGATCTGGCTGGCCGGGTCCTCGCCGACGATGACGACCGCCAGCCCGGGCTTGATCCGGTGCTTCGCCTCCAGCCGGGCCGAGGCGGCGGCGACGCGCTCCACCAGTCCGGCGGCGAAGGCCTTGCCGTCGATGAGGGTCGCGCGGGCGGGGTCGGCCGTCATGGTTCGGGTCCGTCGTCAGGAATGGTGCGGTGTGCGCGATTTACAGACGGGGCGGTTCGGCGTCTATGATCGAGGCCGTATTCAGGGGGACCGCATGCGCCGTCACACCATCCTCGCCGCCGCCAGCTGCCTGGCGATCGTTCTCGCTGCGGGCTCCGCCCTGGCCCAGTCGGGACAGCCGCTGGCCGTCGGGACCACGGTGCAGGGGGCCATCGAGGAGGGCGACCAGACCGACGCCGAGGACGCGTACCGCTACGACGACTACGCCGTCACGGCCCGGGCCGGGCAGCGCTTCGAGGCCATCCTCCGGTCGGGCGAGTTCGACGCCTGGCTGGAGGTCTTCCCGCCCGGAGAGTCGGCGGAGGCGCTCGGCTCGGACGACGACGGGCTCGGCGAGGGCACCGATTCCCGCCTGCGGTTCACCGCCCCCGAGGCCGGGACCTACATCCTCCGCGCCCGCCCCCTCTCGGGCTTGGAGGGCGGCGCCTATACGCTCAGCCTGACGGAGCGCCCGCCCGCGCCCCGCGCCCCGCGCCCCTCGGGCATCCGCCTCGGCCAGACCCTGAATGGCGAGCTGTCGGCCCGCGACCCGGAAACCGACGACGGCCGGCCCTACGACGCCTTCAGCTTCCGGGCCCGCCAGGGCGAGCGGTTCGCGGTGGCGCTGGACAGCGAGGCCTTCGACCCCGTGCTCCGCGTCGGCCGCAACGTCGACGGGGCCTTCGTCCAGCTGGCCGAAAACGACGACGGGCCGGATTCGGGCCTGAACTCGCGTCTGATATTCACCGCCCCCGAGACCGGCGACTATCTGATCCGGGTGACGCCGCTGGATGCGGCCGGGACCGGCGCCTACAGCCTCGGTCTCCGCGAGGGTCCGCCGCCCGCGAGCGCCGAGCCCATCGCCATCGGCGCCACCGTCGAGGGCCAGTTGACCGGGAGCGACGGCAAGAGCGAGAGCGACACCCCGGCCGACGCCTGGCGGTTCGAGGGTCGCGAGGGCCAGCGCGTCCGCATCGACATGACGTCAGACGATTTCGACACCTATCTGGAACTGTTCGACGAGAACCGCGTCAGCCTCGACGAGGACGACGACGGCGGGCCGGCGGGCACCAACTCCCGCATCACCCTGACCCTGCCGCGAACCGGCGCCTACATCGTCGAGGCGCGGGCCTTCTCCGACGGGACCGGCGCCTACAGCCTGTCGGTCACCGAGGTGCAACCCGACCGGATGCCCGAGCCGATCGCTTTCGGCACCGCGTTGCAGGGCGAAATCGGCGAGGCCGACCCGCGCGATGACGATGACCGCGGTTTTGACGCCTTCACCTTCTCCGGCGTCCAGGGCCAGCGCATCCAGGCTATCATGCGCTCCGGCGACTTCGACACCTATCTGCAGATCGGCAAGGCGGGCGGGGAGTTCTCCGCCCTCGAAGATGACGACGACGGCCTGATGGAAGGCACGGATTCGCGCCTCAACTTCATCCTGCCCGAGGACGGCGAATACGTGCTGCGCGCCCTGCCGCTGGGTTCGGACGGCGAGGGCCTCTATTCGCTGGAATTGGTCGATCGGGGGCCCCAGCCCAAGGCCGGCAGTCTGCTCATCGGCTCCACGGCCTGGGGGACGCTGTCGGAGTCCGACGCCACCACCGACAGCAACAGCCATTATGACGCCTACCGCATTACCGCGCGCGAGGACGAGAAACTGCTCATCACCATGGTCTCGAACGACGTCGACAGCTTCGTCGCCATCGGCCGGGTCAAGGCCAACGGGGATTTCGAGGTGCTCGGCAGCGATGACGATGGCCTGACCGACACCCACGCCAAGCTCGAATGGACCGCCCCGGCTGACGGAACCTACGAGATCCGCGCGGGGGCCTATCAGCACGGCCAGACCGGGGTCTACGCCCTGACGGTCGAGAAGAAGCCCTGACCCGGTCAACGGCGGAGTAGGCGTTATGGAGACGACGACCGGCCGCAAGGACCAGCATCTCGACGTCATCCTCGCCGGCAAGGCGCGCCACGGCCGTTCGTCCGGTTTCGCCGATGTCCAATTCGTGCACGAAGCCCTGCCGGACCTTGATCACGGCAAGATTGACCTCGGCGCCGACTTCCTTGGCCGGCGGCTGAAGGCGCCCCTTCTGATCAGCGCCATGACCGGCGGTCCGGCCCGGGCCGACGCCATCAACGCCCGTCTCGCCGAAGCCGCCCAGCATCTCGGCATCGCCCTGGCCGTCGGCTCGCAGCGGGCGGCGCTGCAGACGGACGACCCGACCCCCGGCCTCGACATGGCCCTGCGCCTCAAGGCCCCCGACACGCCGATCCTCGCCAACATCGGCGCCGCCCAGCTGACCCGCGGCTTTGGCGTCGACGAGGCGCGGCGGGTGCTCGACATGATCGCCGCCGACGCCCTCGTCGTTCATCTCAACCCGCTGCAGGAGGCCTGCCAGCCCGAGGGCGACCGCGACTGGTGGGGCGTCGGCGCCGCGCTGGAGGCCCTGGTCAAGACGCTGGACGCGCCGGTGGTGGTCAAGGAGACCGGCGCGGGCGTCTCGGCCACGACGGCGAAGCGGCTGGCCGACATGGGCGTGGCCGCCATCGACGTGGCCGGCGCCGGCGGCTCGAACTGGGCCATGGTCGAGGGCGAGCGGGCGGCGGATCCCGCCTGCAAGGCCCACGCCGCCGCCTTCGCGGACTGGGGCCTCCCCACCGCCCGCGCCATCGCCGAGGTCCGCGCCGCCTGCCCGAAGACCCTGATCATCGGCTCGGGCGGGATCGCCGACGGCGTCGACGCCGCGAAAGCTCTTCGCCTGGGCGCCGACATCGTCGGTCAGGCGGCCGGCGTCCTGAACGCCGCGACGGTCTCGACCGAGGCGGTGGTGGCGCATTTCCAGACCGTGATTCGCCAGTTGAGGACGGTGTGTTTCTGCACCGGCTCGGCCAATCTGACGGCGCTCAGGCGGGCCCCGTTGCAGATTGGAGGCGGTCTGGAATGACGGGTCGGTTCTGTCAGGTATCGTGGGGTGCGCGACCCGGATTCGGCCTCACAGGATTGGTGGTTCTTGGGGACGCTGCGACGTCAACTCACGGGAAGATCAGATGTATCGATTCACCGGTGCCCTTCTGGCGGGCAGCCTCCTTCTCGCCGCCGCACCCGCTGCGGCCCAGTCGGTCATCCGGCCTGGCGACAGCGTCCAGGGCTTCCTCGGCCGACTGGACCGGACGCTTGACGACGGCAGCTCCTATGACTGCTTCAACCTGCAAGCCCGCGCCGGCAATCAGATCGAAATCACCCTTCGATCGAACGAATTCGAATGCCTACCTCGCGGTCATCGAGGGGGCAGATTGTCCGGTGGGACGACCCTATGAGAGCGATGACGATAGCGCAGGCGGCACAAACGCCCGGGTGCGGATGACGCTCGGAACTGGCCCTTACTCCATCCGCGCCAACAGCCTGAGCGAAGGGGAGACGGGACGATACACTCTCGCTGTCGACCGGCTGCCGGCCGTCCAGCGCGTGCAGCCGGTCTATCTGGGACGAGCGTCCGCGCAACGGCTCGGCGAACTGACGGGTGACGATGCGATGGCGGACGACGAGTCCTACTTCGACTGCTACGCCTTCGACGTCCGGCAGGGTCAGACCGCTGGCATCGGCCTCACCTCCCAGGATTTCGACACCTATCTGTCGCTGCACGAGGGCGGGGTGTGCGATGCCGAGATTGCCTTTGACGACAATGGCTTGGGCGAGGGGACGGACGCCTACATCGAGCACACCTTCGAGAGGGGCGGGCGGTACTCGGTCCGCGCCAACAGCCTCGGTTCGGATGAGATCGGTCGCTATGGGTTCGTGATCGAGATCCGTTAGGGGCTCACGCCGACGGCAGCAGCCCCCCCGCGAACGCCCGATAGCGCCCCTCGCGCACCCCATCCGTCGCCCGGGCGATATCCGGCGCGAAATAGTGGTCGCTGCCATAGGCGGCGGCGGCCTCGCGCACGATCCCGAAGACCTTCTCCAGATCGGGCGAGGTCGTCAGCGGCCGATGGAACTCGATCCCCTGCGCCGCCGCCAGCAGTTCGATGGCCACCACCGTCGCCGTGTTCTCCGCCATGTCCAGCAGCCGCCGCGCCCCATGCGTCGCCATCGACACATGGTCCTCCTGATTGGCCGAAGTCGGCACGGTGTCGATGCTGCATGGATGGGCCACCATCCGGTTCTCGGCCACCAGCGCCGCCGCCGTCACCTGGGCGATCATGAAGCCCGAGTTCAGGCCGCTCTCCCTGACCAGAAACGCCGGCAGGTCGCTCATCTTGGGATCCACCAGGATCGACGTCCGCCGCTCCGAGATATTGCCGATCTCGCACAGGGCCATGGCGATCTGGTCCGCCGCGAACGCAACGGGTTCGGCGTGGAAGTTTCCGCCTGAGATCACGTCGCCGTCCTCGATGAAGACCAGCGGATTGTCGGTCACCGCATTGGCCTCGCGCTCCAGCGTCGCGGCGGCGTTCCTCAGCACGTCGAGCACCGCGCCCATGACCTGGGGCTGGCAGCGGAGGGAGTAGGGGTCCTGCACCTTCGAACAGTCGTGGCGATGGCTGTCGCGGATGGCGCTGCCGGCCATCAAATCCCGCAGTCGGGCCGCGACGTCGACCTGCCCCGGCTGGCCGCGCAGGGCGTGGATGCGGGCGTCGAACGGCGAATCCGACCCCTTCAGCGCATCGACCGACAGCGCCCCCGCCGCGATGCCCGCCGCGAAGGCCGCCTCGGCCGCGAACAGGCCCGCCAGCGCCAGCGCCGTCGAGCACTGCGTCCCATTGAGCAGCGCCAGCCCTTCCTTCGGCCCCAGCGTCAGCGGCTTCAGCCCGACCGTGGCCAGCGCCGCCTCGGCCGAGAGGGTCTCGCCGTTGACCCGCGCCTCGCCGACCCCGATCAGCACGCAGCTCATATGCGCCAGCGGCGCCAAGTCGCCTGAGGCCCCGACCGAGCCCTTCGACGGAATGCAGGGCAGGACCCCGCCGTTGACCATGCCGATCAGGGCTTCCAGCGTCTCGCGCCGGATGCCCGACGCCCCCTTCGACAGCGAGGCGATCTTCAGCACCATCAACAGGCGGACCACCGCATCATCCAGCAACGGCCCGACGCCGCAGGCGTGACTCAGCACCAGATTCTTCTGCAGCGTCTCCAGGTCGTCCGCGGCGATCGAGGTGTTGGCCAGCAGGCCGAAACCCGTGTTGACGCCATAGACCGTCCGCCCCTCGGCCACGATGGCGGCGACCGTGGCGGCGCCCTTGTCGACCTTGGTCCAGGCGGCGGGGGTCAGCGCGACGGTGCAAGGGCCGTCGAGGACCGCGCGCAGCTGGGCGAGGGTGAGGGCCGTAGTGCCGAGGGTGAGGGTGGTCATCGTGTGGTTCCGAAACAGAAAGCAGTCGTCATCCCGGGTTTTTCGCTGCGCGAAACCCCGGGATGACGGGGGGCAAGGTTCATTTCAGACCCGGCAGGTTCAGGCCGTTCTCGCGGGCCGCGTCCCTGGCGATATCATAGCCGGCATCGGCGTGGCGCATGACGCCGGTGGCGGGGTCATTCCAGAGCACGCGCTCCAGCCGCTTCGCCGCCTCGGGCGTGCCGTCGGCGACGATGACCACGCCCGAGTGCTGGGAATAGCCCATGCCCACGCCCCCGCCGTGATGCAGCGACACCCAGCTAGCCCCCGAGGCGGTGTTGAGCAGGGCGTTCAGCAGCGGCCAGTCGGACACGGCGTCCGACCCGTCAATCATTGATTCCGTCTCGCGATTGGGGCTGGCGACCGAGCCGGAGTCGAGATGGTCGCGGCCGATGACGATCGGGGCGCTGAGCTCGCCCGAGGCGACCATGTCGTTGAACATCAGGCCGGCGCGATGGCGGTCACCGAGACCGATCCAGCAGATCCGGGCGGGCAGACCCTGGAAGGCGATGCGTTCGGCGGCCATGTCCAGCCAGCGGTGCAGGCCGGCGTTGTCGGGGAACAGCTTTTTCATCGCCGCGTCGGTTTTGGCGATGTCGGCCGGATCGCCGGACAGGGCGGCCCAGCGGAACGGACCGATGCCGCGGCAGAACAGCGGGCGGATATAGGCCGGGACGAAGCCGGGGAAGTCGAAGGCGTTGGCGATGCCGGCGTCAAAGGCGACCTGACGGATGTTGTTGCCGTAGTCGGTGACGGGAACGCCCATCTTGCCGAAATCCAGCATGGCCTGGACATGGACGGCGCAGGACTGGGCGGCGGCGAATTCGACGGCGGCGGGATCGGAGACGCGTTTGTCCTCCCATTCCGCGACGGTCCAGCCTTGGGGCAGATAGCCGTTGACCAGGTCGTGGGCGCTGGTCTGGTCGGTGACCAGATCGGGGCGGACGCCGCGCTTGACGAGTTCAGGCAAAACATCCGCTGCATTGCCCAACAGGCCGATGGATATGGCTTTTCTGTCTGTCTTGGCCTGCTCGAGCAGCGTCAGGGCCTCGTCGAGGGTCTCGGCCATGACGTCGAGATAGCGGGTCTTGAGGCGCATCTCGATGCGGCTGCGCTGGCATTCGACGGCGAGGCAGGAGGCCCCGGCCATGGTCGCCGCCAGCGGCTGGGCCCCGCCCATGCCGCCGAGGCCGGCGGTCAGGATCCACCGGCCGGACCAGTCGCCGCCGTAGTGCTGGCGGCCGGCCTCCATGAAGGTCTCATAGGTGCCCTGAACGATGCCCTGGGTGCCGATGTAGATCCACGACCCGGCCGTCATCTGGCCGTACATCATTAGACCCTTGCGATCGAGCTCGTTGAAATGCTCCCAGGTCGCCCATTTGGGCACCAGATTGGAGTTGGCGATCAGCACGCGCGGGGCGTCGACATGGGTGCGGAAAACGCCGACCGGCTTGCCCGACTGGACCAGCAGCGTCTGGTCCGCCTCCAGCGCTCTCAGTTCGTCGACGATCCGGTCGAACGACGCCCAGTCCCGCGCCGCCTTGCCGATGCCGCCATAGACCACCAGGTCCTCGGGCCGCTCGGCGACCTCGGGATCGAGGTTGTTCATCAGCATCCGCAGCGCGGCCTCGGCCGCCCAGGTCTTGGCCGTCATCTCGGGGCCGCGGGGGGCGCGGATGACGCGGGTGTTCGGGGTCTGTTGTTGAGTCATGACGGCCTCTCTACGCTGCCCGCCCATGACCATGGAAGACTCAGACGCCCTCGGCTGGAGAAGCATCGCTGATCTCGTCGGCGACCACCCCGACGCACCCGTCGCCCTCATCGGCGCCGGCCTCAACGAGCGCTCCCTGACGCCCGGTCGCTGCGACCTCGGCCCCAGGGCCTTCCGCGCCGTCCTGCCGCGTTTCTCGACCTATGATGTCGAGACCGGCGCCGAGCTCTCGACGCGCATCCACGACGCCGGCGACCTGCCGTTGAAAGCCCTGTCGCCCGCCGACGCCTTCGAGCCCGTCCGCGACGCCGTGGCCGGGCAGGGGCGCCGCGCCCTGACCGTCCTGATCGGCGGCAACAACGCTATCACCCGCCCCGGCGTCCACGCCCTCGGCCTCGCCAAAGGACTGTCCAGCGCCGGCCTGCTCACCCTCGACGCCCATTTCGACCTGCGCGACACAGACCAGGGCCTGACCAACGGCAATCCGGTCCAGGCCCTGCTCGAGGACGGGCTCGACGGCCGCCGCATCAGCCAGATCGGTCTCGCCCCCTTCGCCAACACCAGGCGGGCGCATGACAAGGCGAAGGCGGCGGGCATCAGCGTCCGCACCGCCCGCGACTGCCGCCAACGGGGCCTCGCCGCCGTCGCGACCGAGGAACTCGACCGCCTCTCGGCGCTCTGCGACGTCCTCTACGTCGATTTCGACATCGACGTCATCGACCGCAGCCAGTGGCCCGCCTCGCCCGGCGCCCGCCCCGGCGGCGTGTCGGCGCAGGACTTCTTCGACGCCGCCCGGGTCATCGGCGCCCATCCGAAGGTCAGGGTCGTCGACCTGACCGAATACGACCCCTCGCTCGAGATCGGCGACCTCGGCTCGCTCACCGCCGGGCGCTGGTTCTGCGAACTGCTGGCCGGGTTCGAAACGCGATGAAGGCCGACCTGCTCATCACCGACTGCCGCCTCGCCACCATGGCGGAGAGCGGAGAACCCTATGGCGCGATCGAGGACGCCGCCGTGCTGATCGCCGGGGGCCGCATCCTCTGGACCGGCCCCCGCGCCGACCTGCCGCCGCATCAGGCCGCCCGGACCGACCGCCTCGACGGCCGCTGGGTCACGCCCGGCCTGATCGACTGCCACACCCATCTGGTGTTCGGCGGCGACCGTTCCGGCGAGTTCGAACAGCGGCTCGGCGGCGCCGCCTATGAGGACATCGCCCGCGCCGGCGGCGGCATCGTCTCGACCATGACCGCCACCCGCGCGGCCTCCGAAGACGCCCTCTACGCCGCCGCCCTGACCCGGCTGGCGGGCCTCAAGGCCAGCGGCGTCACCACCGTCGAGATCAAGTCCGGCTACGGCCTCGACCATGACGGCGAGCTGAAGATGCTGCGCGTCGCCCGCCGCCTCGGCGCTGAGGCCGGGGTCCGCGTCCGCACCAGCTATCTCGGCCTCCACGCCGTCCCGCCCGAACATCGCGCCGACCGCGCCGCCTATGTGAACAAGGCTGTGGATGAAATCCTCCCCGCGGCCCATGCCGAGGGTCTGGTCGACGCCGTCGACGCCTATTGCGAACCCATCGCCTTCTCGACCGACGAAGTCGCCCGTCTGTTCGACAAGGCCCGCGCCCTCGGCCTGCCGGTCAAGCTCCACGCCGACCAGCTCTCCGACGGCGGCGGCGCGGCACTCGCGGCGCGCTACAACGCCCTGTCCGCCGACCACATCGAGCACACCACGGAGGCGGGCGTCCAGGCCATGGCGCAAGCCGGGGTCGTCGCCGTCCTGCTGCCGGGGGCCTATCTGATGCTGCGCGAAACCACCCCGCCGCCCGTCGACCTGCTGCGCCGGCACAGGGTGGCCATGGCCGTGGCCACCGACTGCAATCCCGGCACCTCGCCCGTCGCCTCGATGACGGCGGCGCTCAACCTCGCCTGCGTCCAGTTCCGCCTCACCCCGGAGGAGGCGCTGGCCGGGGCCACGCGGGTCGCGGCCAAGGCTCTCGGCCTCGCCGATGTCGGCGTCATCGTCCCCGGCATGGCCGCCGACCTGGCCGTCTGGGACATCGAGCGCCCCGCCGAGCTCTGCTACTGGCTCGGCAAACCGCTGCTGCACGCCCGCTACCTCGCCGGCGTCGCCGATCGGTAATCGCCCGGAAGGGCGAATCCCCGCATCCTCCGTCCATGCGCTTCGCCCGTGACCGCACCGAAGGTGTTCTGCTCGCCGCCCTGATCGCGGTGACCGTGGCGCTCGCCGTCGCCACCGGCCTGTCCATCGAGGCAGTGTTCGCTCAACTTCGGTAGTCGACCTTCGCGGCCATGTCGGGCCGCGGCCGCTCCAGCGCCGGCTCCGCCAGCGTTCCGACATGGATGAAGCCGGCCACCTGCTCGCCCGCCTTCACGCCCACTAAATCAAGCGCCTGCGGGTCATAGCTGTACCAGTCCGTAATCCAGCTGGCGCTGTAACCCAACGCATGGGCGGCGTGTTCGAGGTTCATGCACACCGCCCCGGCCGACAACTGCTGCTCCCACACCGGCACCTTGTGCCCCTCGATCGGGGTCGACACCACCAGGATGGTCAGCGGCGGCGCCGTCAGCTTGGCCAGCACATTGCGGGCCTTGACCGGGTCCGTCTGCCGCGCCGCGTGGGGCAGCAGGGCCTCGGCCAGCGCCGCCCGGCTCTCCGGCCCCATGACCACGAACCGCCACGGGAACAGCTTGCCGTGATCCGGCGTGCGCGCGCCGAGATGCAGGATGCGCTCGATCTCGGCCGGGGAAGGACCCGGGCCGGTCAGGGCCTGCGCCGGGGCCGACCGGCGCACCGCGAGGCGGGCCTGCAGTTCGGGCGAGGGTGTGGGGAGGGGCAGGGCCTGGCCCAGATCGGCGTCGGACATGTCGCCTAGCTAGTCGTCCGCGCGCCTCTGCGCCATATGCGGCGCATGACCGATTCCCGTGACGACTTCGACGCCGACCGCCCCACCCCCGGCTGGGACGACCCCGCCGACCGCCCGCCGCCGTGGCGCAGCGAGGGCGAGACGACGCTGTTCGCGAGCCCGTGGATGCGCCTGACCCGACATCCGGCTGTCGCCCCGACCGGGCTCGAGGCCGACTATGTGGTCATGCGCCCGCGCAACCTCTCGGTCGGCGTGCTGCCGGTACACGCCGATGGAACCGTCACCCTCGTCGGCCAGCAGCGCTTCGCCCTGATGAACTGGTCGTGGGAGATGCCCGAGGGCGGCGCCCCGTTTGACGAGGACCCCATCGAGGGCGCCCGCCGCGAATTGGCCGAGGAGGCGGGCCTGCGCGCCGCCCACTGGCGCGAGGCTCTGAAGGTCGAGATGAGCAACTCCATTACCGACGAACGGGCCCTCGCCTGGATCGCCTGGGATCTGTCGCCCGCGCCGTCGGAGCCCGATCCCACCGAGGTCCTCCGCGTCGCCCGCGTTCCCTTCGGCGACCTGCTGCGCGAAATCGGCCGCGGCGCGGTGCGCGACATGTTCACGGTGGCGACCACGCTGCGCGCCTACCATATGGCGCGCGAGGGCGACCTGCCGCCCGAATTGGCGAAGGCCATGCTGGCGAGCGTATGATGCTGTCAAAGGAGACCCGGATGCCCAAGCTCGAAGTCGTCGCCGAGACATCGGACATCTGGAGCCAGCTGCGCGCCGCCGCCCGGGACACCGCCCGCGCCGAGCCGCATCTGGCCTCGCAGATGAACGCCGTCATCCTGTCGCACGGCGATCTGGCGGCGGCCCTCGGCTTCCAGATCGCCCGCAAGCTCGGCGACGCCGAACTGGGCGCCATGTCGGTTCGCGAAATCTGCCGCGACGCCCACGAAGCCGATCCCGCGATCGTCGCCGCCGCCGAGGCCGACCTGCGGGCCGTGGCCGAGCGTGACCCGGCCATCAAGTCGCTGCTGCAGCCCTTCCTCTACTTCAAGGGCTTCCAGGCCTTGCAGGCGCATCGCGTCGCCCACTGGCTCTGGATCCAGGGTCGTGAGGCCCTCGCCTTCCATTTCCAGAGCCGCATGTCCGAACTGTTCCAGCTCGACATCCATCCGGCCGCCCGGCTCGGCTCGGGTCTGTTCCTCGACCACGGCACCGGTATCGTCATCGGCGAGACGGCGGTGGTCGGTGACGACGTCTCCATGCTGCACGCCGTGACCCTCGGCGGCACGGGGGCGCAGCGCGGCGATCGCCATCCCAAGATCGGCAAGGGCGTCCTGCTCGGCGCCGGCGCCAAGGTGCTCGGCAACATCACCGTCGGCGACTACGCCAAGGTGGCCTCCGGCTCCGTGGTGCTCAAGCCGGTCCCCGCCGGCTGCACCGTCGCCGGCGTCCCGGCCCGCCTGGTCAACTGCCCGACCGAGGCCGCCCCGGCCCGGACCATGGACCACACCCTGGCGGACGTCGTCTACGACTTCGTCATCTGAACGGGACGCGGAAACGCTTCCCCTGCGCCGGCCCTTTCTCTAGGGTCCGCCGCTCAATTCCAGACCTGAGGCCCACGATGAACACCGCCGACATGAAGCGCGTCGAGACGCACCTGAAGCGCACCTTCAACACCGGCGGCATCATCCTGAAGCCGCGCGGCAAGCCCAACGACTCCTGCGAGGTCTACGTCGGCGACGAGTTCATCGGCGTGGTCTTCGAGGACGAGGACGAGGCCGGCAGCTTCATGTTCGAAATGGCCATCCTCGCCGAGGACCTGCCGCAGGACTGACCCGCCGCCGGGCGACGCGCACGAAAAAGCGCCGGAGGATCGCTCCTCCGGCGCTTCGTCGTTTCAGGCCGAAGCCTCAGACCCGGATCAGCGCTTGCCGAAGATCCCGTCGAGGATCTTGGTCAGGAAGCCGCGCTTGTCGGCCGGCTTGGCGGCGGGCGCCGGAGCCGGAGCCGGAGCGGCGGTCGCGGGCTTGGGAGCCGGGGCGGCGGCGGGCCGGGCGGCCGGAGCGGCGGCCTTCGGCGCAGCGGGCTTCGGAGCAGCGGCCTTGGCGGCCGGCTTCTTCGCGGCGACCGGCTTCTTCGCGGCGGCGGCCTTCGGAGCCGCGGCCTTTGCGGCCGGCTTGGCGGCGGCCTTCGGCGTGGCTTTCGGGGCGGGCTTGGCGACCGGTTTCTGGGCGGCGGCCGGCTTGGGTGCGGCGGCCTTCGCGGGCGCCTTGGTCACGGCCGGCTTCGCGGCGCTCGACTTTGCCGCCGGTTTCGGCTTGGAAGCGGCGGTCGCCGCCTTCGGTTTTGCGGTGCTCGGCTTGGACGGTGCTTTAGCCATGGATTCCCCGACCCCTCGGTTCAGTTGGTTGATGCTGGCGCAGGAGAGCACGCCAGCGCGTGTCCCGAGTCGTCATGATAGCGGTGTTTGAGAAATGTCCGAGTCCGCAGTTCAAATAATCGCGAGAGGCCCGCGCGCCATCGCCGAGGCCGCCGCCGCCGCGCTCGATTCCGACCCGTTGCTGGAGGGGGCGACCTACTCCATCCTCGAGGAAGACGAGGACAGGGGCGTCTGGCGCATCGACGCCTTCCCCAATGACGCGGACGACGTGCGCGGCATCGAGGCCCATCTGAAGTCCCACGACGGCCTGGCCGTCATCGTCGAGAAACTGGCCGACGCCGACTGGCTGGCCATGTCCCTGTCCGGTCTGCCGCCGGTGCGGGCCGGGCGCTTCTTCGTCTACGGCGCCCATGACGAGGGCGTGGTGCCGCGCAACACCGTCAATCTCAAGATCGACGCCGGCGCCGCCTTCGGCACCGGCCATCACGGCACCACGGTCGGCTGCCTCGTGGCTTTCGACGAGCTGCTCAAGCGCGAGCGGTTCGAGCGGGTCCTCGACGTCGGCTGCGGCACCGGCATCCTCGCCATCGCGGCGGCGAAGACCGGATCGAAGGTCGCCCTCGGCACCGACATCGACGAGCCCTCGGTCCGCATCGCCAATGAGAACGCCAGGCTGAACCTCGCCAACGCCCGCTTCGTCCACGCCTTCGGCCTCAACGACCGCAAGGTGCGGGGGCAGGGACCCTACGACCTCGTCTTCGCCAACATCCTCGCCCCGCCGCTGGTCAGCCTGTCCCAGGACATTAAGGAGGCGCTCGCCCTCGGCGGCGTCGCCATCCTCTCCGGCCTGCTGCGCACCCAGGAGCGGCGCGTCACCGCCGCCTATCTGTCGCGCGGCTTCGTCCTCGAACGCCGCATCCGCCGCGACGCCTGGAGCGCCCTGGTGCTGCGCCGGGTCGGATGATCTGGGAGGGGGCGGAGGTCCTGCTGGCGCGGCTGGAGCGCTGGCGGCCCGGCGGTTGGGTCGAGCATGCCGGCGGCGGGCTGCAGGTTTGCCACACGCCGAAGGAAGGCTCCCACGCCTACCTTCACTGGCTCTATCCCGGGCTGTCGGAGGAACGCTTGGCCCAGACCGAGGCCGTCTATGATCGCCCGCTGCCCGCCGAATACAGACGCTACCTCGGCTGGTCGAACGGCGGGTGCTTCTTCGCCGGGCATCTCGGACTCAACGGCAGCCACATACGCGAAGCCGCCCGCGACCCACTCGATCGAAGCGGCGTCGGGATCGGCCAGCCGATCAGCCTCGACCATGGCAACCTGTTCGGACGACCGGCCGGCGCGCCGGCGACGGCCTGGATGATTGGCCACATCTCGGGCTGGTCGGGGCAGGGAAGCCTTCTGCTCCATCAGTCTGGCGAGGTTCGACTGTGCTCGAATACCGATGCGGGCGATGTGGCTGCGGTCTGGGGCTCGTTCGGCGAGATGCTGCTGGCGGAGTTCGACCGGATGGGCGCTCTGGTCGGCGACCGTGGAGAAGCGCTGGTCGAGTACGTCCAGTTTCTCCCCGAGGGGGGGCGCCGATGGGAGCAGCCTCCGAAAAGGCGGTGGAGCCTGCGATCACTTCTGGGCGGGTGACCGGCTTGCTGACCCGCCGAGTGGGTTAACGGGCGGAACGGAGGACGGGCGGGGCCGTTGCGCCAGTTCAATGGAGGACTGTCCGTGACCCACTACGATCCCAACGACCCCAATCGCCCGCTTCCCCCGGGTGACCGGATGGAAACCGTGGACACCATCGTCGTCGGCCCCGGCGGCGTCAGCGAGACGGTCGAGACCGTCGTGGTTCGCGAGTCCAACACCGGTTGGTGGATCGCCGGCATTCTCGCCGCCCTGGTGCTGCTGGCCGTGCTGTGGATCCTGTTCGCCCGCGGCGAACCTGCTGCCGACGACGCCCTGCTCGACGCCCGTCTGGACGCCGCCGAGGCCCAGGCCCAGCGGGACGCCGCCCTCGTCCAGGGTCAGGTCGCCGGCGCCCAGGCCAGCGTTGACGTCGCTCGCGCCAACGCCGCCGCGGCGGAGGCCCAGGCCCGCGCCGCCGAAGCGCGCAGCGCCCCGCCAGTGGTGATCGAACGCGAGGTCCCCGTGCCCGCCCCGGCCCAGACCGGCCCCGCCGTCGTCAGCCCCACGGCCCCGCAGAACTGACCGCCTCCTCGTCTCCTCCCTGTTCGCGCAGCGAATGGGGAGGGGGACCGCGAAGCGGTGGAGGGGTTGGCGGCCGCCGTCCCGGGCGTAGACCCGTCTTCGGCTGGCTGGTTCGTCACAACGACCACGGCGAAGCGAAGCCACAACGGACACGACGGGAACGAGCCCCGCTTCGCCTTCGCGGGCCCTTGCCCGCCATCCATCGACTGAGTCTCCCTGCGTTAGCCGCCGCCCCGCCGGCCCCGTCGTGTCCGTTGTGACGAACCTCGGCTCTCAAGGGCCATGTCGCTGTGCTGACAATCCGCGAAATTATAGTCGGGTTCAGCGGACGATTTCCGGCCTTTTCAGCCACATAGTCGAATCTAGAATCGATCTTCCATCCGCATAAACGGGCCGGTCTACACTCTTCCCATCCCGTCGGTGGGGAGGGCGTCGGATCCACGTTCTCGATGTCGGCGGGCTGTGGTCGAGCGATGAAGCCCGGGCGACGGAGAGTCCGGGGGTCCTCGAGACGGTCGATGGATGGCCGTCGCTTGCTCGCCGCGCGCTAATGGAAGCGGGCTGCTGACGTCAGCAACATGCCGTCATGTCCGCCCCGCGTCGAAGTCAGCAATGGCGGCGGCGGTGATCCGGCAAGGCTCGAATGACAGGGCCGCCAGCCGGAGGGCGCGTGGATAACGACCGCGCGGGACAGTCTGTCTCGTCGAAACGGTATTCACATCCCAACCGGGCGAGGCCCGGCTGTCCCGCGCCCTCCCCAACCGCTTTTCCCGAAGCGGCGCAGAGTCCTGCCTTTTCCCTCCCCGTCCCGGGGAGGGATGTCGACGCGCCAGCGGCGACAGGGTGGGGCGGCGCCGGGGACGGAAAAACCTCATGCGTCACAACGGTTCATTGTCCACAGCCCGCCCTCCGCCTATCTTGCCCAAATGAGCCGCTGGACGCCCGAGAGCTGGAGATCGAAACCCGTCGTGCAGATGCCGACGGACTATCCGGACATGGCCGCCCTGCAGCGCGTCGAGGACGAGCTGCGCACCATGCCGCCGCTGGTCTTCGCCGGCGAGGCGCGGACCCTGACCGCGAAACTGGCCCAGGTCGAGGCCGGCGAGGCCTTCCTGCTCCAGGGCGGCGACTGCGCCGAGAGCTTCAAGGAGTTCTCGACCGACAACATCCGCGACACCTTCCGCCTGATCCTGCAGATGGCCGTGGTCCTGACCTTCGCCGGGCGCAAGCCGGTGGTGAAGGTCGGCCGCATCGCCGGCCAGTTCGCCAAGCCGCGCTCCTCGTCGCTGGAAACCGTCGGCGAGCAGACCCTGCCCAGCTACCGCGGCGACATCATCAACGGCATGGGCTTCACCCCGGCCGAGCGCGTGCCGGATCCGCAGCGGCTGATCCGCGCCTATAACCAGTCCGCCTCGACGCTGAACCTGCTTCGCGCCTTCGCCGGCGGCGGCTACGCCGACCTCTACAACATCCACCGCTGGACCATGGGCTTTGCGGCCGACAGCGCCTACGGCGCCAAATACCGCGACCTGGCCGACAAGATCACCGAGGCCCTGGCCTTCATGGAGGCGGTCGGCGTCAATCCCGACAGCCATCCGGACCTCAGCCGGGTCGAGGTCTTCACCAGTCACGAAGCCCTGCTGCTCAATCTCGAGAGCGCCCTGACCCGTCTCGACGGCGCCTCCGGCGAATGGTTCGACACCTCCGCCCACATGGTCTGGATCGGCGAGCGCACCCGTCAGCTGGATGGGGCCCACGTCGAGTTCGCCCGCGGCATCCGAAATCCGGTGGGCCTCAAGTGCGGTCCGACCATGGAGCCCGACGAACTGCTCGCCCTGATCGACGTGCTCAACCCCGACAATACGCCGGGCCGCCTGACCCTGATCGGCCGCTTCGGGGCCGACAAGGTCGGCGACCGGCTGCCGCGTCTGATGAAGGCGGCGAAGGAGAACGGCAAGCGCGTGGTCTGGTCGATCGACCCGATGCACGGCAATACGCTGAAGGCCGGCAACGGCTTCAAGACCCGCCCGTTCGAGCGCATCCTCGGCGAGGTTCGCAGCTTCATCGACGTGGCCGAGGCCGAGGGCGTCCACCCCGGCGGCGTCCATCTGGAAATGACCGGCCAGAACGTCACCGAATGTATCGGCGGGGCCCAGGCCCTGACCGAGGACGACCTGTCCAGCCGCTATCACACCCATTGCGATCCGCGCCTCAACGCCGACCAGGCGCTGGAACTGGCCTTCCTCGTCGCCGAACGACTCAAGGCCGGTCGGCGGCCGCAGTCCGAGGCGGCCTGAGATGGAAGGCGTCGGCCGCCCCGACGGCGACGACGCCCCCGGTCGCTGCGCCTATCAGGGCGCGCCCGGCGCCTTCAGCCACGAGGCCGTCATCGATCTGCGCCCGTGGGACGAACCGGTCGCCTACGACAGTTTCGAAGCCGCCATCGCCGCCTTGAAGGCGGGGCAGGTGGGCTGCGCCCTGATCCCCGTCGAGAACACCACCATCGGCCGCGTCGAGCCGGCCGCCTCGCTGGTCGAGACGGCGGGGTTGACCGTGGTGTCCGAGGTCTGGCGACCGATCCGGCTCGCCCTGATGGCTCCGGCCGGCGCCCGTCTCGGCGACGTCCGGACGGCCGAGAGCCACCCGGCCGCGCTCGGGCAGTGCACGGGCGCCCTCGCGGCGCTCGGCATCCGGCCGGTCGAGGCCTTCGACACCGCCGGCGCGGCCCGCGCCGTGGCCGAGGCCAATGATCCCGCCCGCGCCGCCGTCGCGCCCGCCCGCGCCGCCGAGGTTTATGAGCTGTCGATTCTGCGCAACGATATTCAGGATTCGGCCGACAACCGCACACGCTTTGTCCTGCTCAGCGCCTGAATGGCTTGACGACGCACGATCCTTGCGCCCAATGGATCCCATGGTCCGCTCGCCAGCCACCGCTGCGACTGCATTCGCCGGCTCCACCGCCGCCGCGGACCTGTATTTCTACGGCTTTCGATACGCCGGCTGAGGCGTCGGGCATCGCGTCCTGACCGCCTCGCCGGCGACCGCTCCGCGACGGAGCGGCGGCTCGCAAAACGCCCGGCCCCAACGAAATCCGAAAGTCCTCCCATGCCCCCGTGCACGCTCCAGCAAGTCTGGCCCGCCCCCCTCGACGTCTCTCCCGAGCAGATGGCGCTCGCCGCCCTGCGCCACGAGATCGACGTCCTCGACGACCAGCTCCTCGCCCTGTTCGAACGCCGCCTCGCCATCGCCGCCCGCGTCGGCAAGGCCAAGGACGCGCCCTCCGGCCCGCATCTCAAACTCCGCCCCGACCGCGAGCAGAGCGTCCTCGACCGGGTAGTCGCCCAGGCCGCCCCCGACAACCGCGAGGCCGTGGAATCCCTGTGGCGCCAGATCGTCGGCTGGGGGCTGGCGCGGCAGGGGAGGGTGCAGGTGCGGGTCTGGTCGCCGGTCGAGCCGACCCGCGCCTTCGACGGCGCCCGGCTGCGCTTCGGCGACGCGGCGGACATGAAGGTCGCCCGCGATCCGCAGGCGGCACTCGCCTGGGCCGCCGAGGGCCATGGCGTGGCGGTGCTGGCGATCAACGCCGGCGATCCGTGGTGGATCGGCCTGCGCCGCGAGTGGGGGTCGCTCTGCGTCTTCGACGGCTTCGGCGGCGAGACGCCCACGGCCCTGGCCGTCGGCCGCATCGATCCTGCCGCCCTGCCCGGCGGACGCCGCGTGCTGATCACCGCCGGGGGCGACGCCGGCGACGGCTCCGGTCTGCGCCGCTGCGGCCTCGACACGCATCATGGCTGGAGCCTGTCGCTGACCGACGCGCCCGTCTCCCTCGGCGGCGACGAAGGCTGCGTGGGCGCGATCGGCTAGGGGGACGGCTGCAGCACCGGCGCGTCGGCCGGAGGATTCCGCTCCAGATCGGCGATCAGGGCGTTCATCTCGTCGATCTCGCGGCGCTGGGCCGCGATGATCTCGTCGGCCAGCTTGCGGACTCGCGGATCGCGGATCTGCGCCCGCTCGCTGGTCAGGACGGCGATCGAGTGGTGCGGGATCATCGCCTTCATATAGGCCACGTCCCCGACCGTGGTCTGGCTCCGCACCAGAGCCAGCGACCCTGCGAACACCAGCGTCGCGCCGGCGAGGATGGCGAGATTGACCCGCCGGTCCGGATACATCTTCAGCATGAACAGCAGCATGACCACGGCCATCGCCGCCCCCATGACCAGCGCCATGAAGGCCCGCGTCTCGCTGAAGCGGACATGCTCGATGGCGTAGGTGTTCAGATACATCAGGCCGAACATGACGACCGTCGAGACGGCGATCATGGCGGCGAAGCGGGCGTAGCTCATCGTATCCTCCAGGCTGTCCTGGAGAGAAACGGGGGGGCGGCGGCGTGGTTCAGATCGCCAGGTTATCGATCAGTCGGGTCTTCCCCAGCCAGGCGGCGGCGAGGATGCGGGCGGGCGCATCGACTGCGCCGCCCTCGAACACGCCCATGTCATCGGCCCGGCGGACGGCGACATAGTCGACGTGGCTGAAGCCGGCGCCGAGCAGGGCCTCGACCGCCTCCGCTGCGACCTCTTCGATGGCGGCCCCGCTCGCGATCCGCGCCCCGGCCTCGGCCAGCACCCCGTTCAGCCGCCGGGCCACCGTCAGCTCCGCCTCGGACAGATAGGCGTTGCGCGATGACAGGGCGAGGCCGTGACCATCCCGGATGGTCGGCGAGCCGACGATCTCGACCGGAATATCCAGATCACGAACCAGCCGCCGGATGACGATCAACTGCTGGAAATCCTTCTCGCCGAACACCGCCGTGTCGGGCTGCACCTGATTCAGCAGCTTGGCCACCACCAGGGCCACGCCGCCAAACATATGCGGCCGGCACTTGCCCTCCAGCCCTTCGGCGGGAGCGCCGACGGAGACCGTGGTGGTGGCGCCCGGCCGATACATCTCCGCGACCTCGGGCGCATACATCAGATCGCAACCCGCGCCGGCCAGCAGCTCGGCGTCACGGGCCTCCTGACGGGGATAGGTCCCAAGGTCCTCATGAGCGGCGAACTGGGCCGGATTCACGAACACGCTGGCCACCACCCGGTCGGCTCGTTCACCCGCTTCCCGAACCAGAGCCAGATGCCCCTCGTGCAACGCCCCCATGGTCGGCACGAAGCCGACGGTGAACCCCTGCCGCTTCCAGCCGCTTACCGTCTGGCGCAGCTCCGCGATGGTGCGGACGACGGGCAGGTCAGGGGTGCCGGGCATGGTGAACGAATTAACCCTTCGCCTTAAGCGTGCTTGTGAACCGGGCTTCAAAGTCCGGCGTGCCAGTGTCCCGCTTATGACGCCGCGCCACATAATCCGTCCAGTGCTGGCCTGTCTGGCCGCAGCCTCCCTGTCCGCCTGCGGCATGGTCGAGGCCGATCCGCACCGCTTCGAGAATATGGCCAACGCCATCGCCGCCATCCCGTTGGACGGGCAGGCGCAACAGGCTGGGTCCCGCTCGCCGGTGGTCCGCACCGCCGCCGACGCCGGACTGCGCCCGGCCCTGAAGGTTCAGGTCATGGATCCGCATGCCCTGTGGGACGCCCGCGACGGCGGTCTGAACGGTTTGGTGGAGCAGCAAGGCCAGCGCCTCGCCGCCGCCGCCGCGCCCGCGGTGGCCGACGCCGTGGTCCGCGACGTGTCCACCCGCATCGACGGCGCCGCCGCGCGGGCCGGCTTGCGGCCGGCGCATGCCCCGCGCCCTCCGGCCCCGCACCGCCCCGCCAAACTGGTCCAGATCGGGGCCTATTCGAGCGAGGCCGCGGCCCGCGCCGCCTGGGCCCGCCTCGATCTCGACGGACTGTCGCCGGTCTATGAGGCCGTCGAGGTCGGCGGCCGCCGCCTGACCCGGCTCAAGGTCAACGCCCCGTCAACCGCCGCCGCCGCCGTCTGCGCCGCCGCCGGCGTCGACGATCCGTGGTGCCACCGCGCCGCCTGAGGCGCGGCATCCACAGTCCGATCCTCCGCGCTCGTTGACGGCGCGCCCGGACCCGGCGATTCTGCCGCTTCAGGGCCGCGCGTCGAGTCGGCGGCCGTCGGAGCATCGGATTTCATGACTGACCCCACGGTCATCGTCGTCGGCAACGAGAAGGGCGGGGCGGGCAAGTCCACCCTCGCCATCCACATCGCCTGCGGCCTGCTGCACGCCGGCAAGACGGTGTCCATCATCGATCTGGACCTGCGCCAGCGCTCGATGGCCAAATTCTTCGCCAACCGCGCCGCCTGGATGGCCGGAAACGACCAGACCCTGCTGATGCCGTTCGAGCCCGATCTGGGCGACGGCAAGGCTCTCGCCCGGGCGGACGAGGCCGAGCAGCTGGCGCGCTTCGACGCCGCCTTCGCCGAGGCGCGGGCCGTGGCCGACTTCATCCTGATCGACACCCCGGGCGGCGACACCGTCCTGTCGCGCACCGCCCACGGCCTCGCCGACCAGATCGTCACCCCGATGAACGACAGCTTCGTCGACTTCGACCTGCTCGGCCACATCGACCCGGTCACCCTCGACCTGCTCAAGCCCTCGATCTATTCCGAGAGCGTCTGGGAGGCGCGCAAGCACCGCGCCGTCACCGAGGGCCGCGCCGCCGCCATCGACTGGATCGTGGTGGTCAACCGCATGGCCGTCGCCGCCGCCCGCAACCGTCAGCGCCTCGAGGAGCGGATGGAGAAGCTGGCCCGCCGGGTCGGTTTCCGCATGGGTCCCGGCCTGCGCGACCGCGTCATCTACCGGGAGCTCTTCCCCTTCGGCCTGACCGTCGCCGACCTGTCCAACGAGATCCGTCCGGTGCAGGTTTCGCTCGCTCACGTCGCGGCGCGGCAGGAACTGCGCAACCTGATGCAGGCGCTCGGTCTCGACGGCGGCTCGATGAACGCGCCGCTGGACGAAGCGGCGTGAAGTCTTGAGCCTGGTCTGGCTGGCGCTGGCGGCGATCGCCGTCTGGGCGCTGGTGCGGCTGGGCCGACAGACCGAGCGGCGCGGCCAGGGCCACTGGCGCGTCACCGCCACCCTGTTCAGCGCCGTGTTGATCGCCGCCGCCGTCCTGCTCGCCGCACGCGGTTCCTGGATGGCCGCCGCCGTTCTCGGTTCCGCCGGTCTGTGGCTGACGGTGTCGTCGCGACAGCGCCCGGCCATGCCGCGCGGCGAAACCATGAGCGCCGCCGAGGCGCGCTCCCTGCTGGGCGTTTCCACCGAGGCCAGTCGACAGGACATCCAGGCCGCCTGGAAGCGGCTGATGACCCGCGCCCACCCGGACCAAGGCGGTACCGCAGGCCTCGCTTCACGCCTCAACGCCGCCCGGGACCGGCTGCTGAAGGATTAGGCTTTCGCCGAGGCCTTCTTGGCGGCCGGCTTCTTCGCCGCAGCCTTCTTCGCGGCCGGCTTCTTCGCCGCAGCTTTCTTCGCGGCCGGCTTCTTGGCCGGAGCCTTCTTCGCCGCCGCCTTCTTGCCCTTTGGCGCCGCCGCCGCCCGCGCCGCCAGCAGGGGCAGGGCCTGCTCCAGCGTCAGCTCTTCGGGCGTTGTGCCCTTGGGCAGGGTGGCGTTGATCTTGCCCGACTTCACATAGGGCCCGAAGCGTCCGGCCATGACGTGAATCGGGTCGCCCGTCTCCGGGTGGGCCCCGAGGTCCTTCAGCGGGGCGGCGGCCGCGCCGCGTCCGCCGAACTTGCCGGCCCGCTTCTCGGCCAGCAGCACCACCGCCCGGTTGAGCCCGACTTCGAACACTTCATCGATGTCGGCGACGTTGGCGTAGGTTCCCGCGTGTTGCACGAACGGCCCGTAGCGGCCGAGGCCGGCGGTAATCGGCTTGCCGTCCTCTGGGTGGATGCCGACTTCGCGCGGCAAGGCCAGCAATCGCAGCGCCTGTTCCAGCGTCAGCGCTGCCGGCGACCAGCCCTTGGGCAGGGAAGATCGCTTCGGCTTCTCGGCCTCGGGCGGCATGGTCTCAACATAGGGGCCGAACCGGCCGATCTTCAGCTGCACCGGCTGGCCCGTCTCCGGGTCGACGCCCAGTTCGCGGTCCGTCCCGGCCTCTTCATTGGAGGCCCCGCTGCCGAAGCCGCGGGTGTATTTGCATTCCGGATAGTTCGAGCAGCCGATGAAGGTCGACTTCATCTTGAAGCTGGCCTTCAGGTGCAACCTTCCAGAGCCGCACACCGGGCAGAGGCGTGGGTCCGAGTCGTCGGCCTTGGGCGGGAACAGGAAGGGCCCGATGGCCTCGTCCAGCTTGTCGATCACGCCCTGCATGGCGGTGACGTCGGCCGTCGCCGGCTTCAGCTGGCCCCAGAACTCCCGCAGCAGCTTCTTCCAGTCCAGTTCGCCGGCCGAGACCTGGTCCAGCTGGCTCTCCAGATCGGCGGTGAAATCGTATTCTACCCACTGGCCGAAGAACTGCTCGAGGAAGGCCGTGACCAGACGGCCGGTGTCCTCGGGGATGAACCGGTTCTTGTCCATCCGCACATAGCCGCGGTCGCGCAGGGTGGTCAGGATCGAGGCGTAGGTTGACGGCCGCCCGATACCCAGCTCCTCCAGCTTCTTGACCAGGGTCGCTTCCGAGAAGCGTGGTGGCGGCTCGGTGAAGTGCTGCTCGGTCCGGATGGCCTCGACCTTCGCGGCCGCACCTTCCTTCAGCGCGGGCAGGCGGGTCGAATCGTCCTCGTCATCCTCGCCCGACTTCGGCCGGTCGTCGCGGCCCTCCTCATAGACCGCCATGAAGCCGTCGAAGGCCACCACCTGGCCGGTGGCGCGCAGGCCGGTCAGACCGTCCGGCGTCTCGACCTCGACCGTGGTCCGGTCCAGCCGCGCCGACTCCATCTGGCTGGCGATGGTTCGTTTCCAGATCAGCTCGTAGAGCCGCTGGAGATCGCCTTCCAGCCGGAGCGTCTCGGGCGCCCGGGCCATATTGGTCGGGCGGATGGCCTCGTGCGCCTCCTGGGCGTTCTTGGCCTTGCTCTTGTAATAGCGGGGCTGCTCCGGGACGTAGGCCGGGCCGAAGCGGTCGCCGATAACCTCGCGGGCCTGGGCGATGCCTTCGGGACTGACCGACAGGCCGTCGGTCCGCATATAGGTGATCAGGCCGCCCTGATCGTCGACGCCCTCGTACAGTTTCTGAGCCGCCTGCATGGTGCGCTGCGCGGTGAAGCCCAGCTTGCGCGAGGCTTCCTGCTGCAGGGTCGAGGTCATGAACGGGGGGCTGGGCGCGCGCTTGACCGGCTTCTTCTCGATCGAGCGGATGGTGAACTGGCCGGCGTTGATCGCCTCGCGCGCCGCCGCGGCCATGGCCTCCGAGACGATGTCCAAACGCTGCACCCGCTTGCCGGCGTGCTTGACCAGACGGGTGGTGAAGGGCGGACTGTCGGCGGTCAGGTCGGCCTCGACCGACCAGTATTCCTGCGGCCGGAAGGCCTCGATCTCCAGCTCGCGGTCGACGACGATGCGCAGCGCCACCGACTGCACCCGTCCGGCCGAACGCGCGCCCGGCAGCTTGCGCCACAGCACCGGCGACAGGGTGAAGCCCACCAGATAGTCCAGCGCGCGGCGGGCCAGATAGGCCTCGACCAGCTCCATATCCAGCTGGCGCGGATTGGCCATGGCTTCCAGCACGGCGCCCTTGGTGATGGCGTTGAAGGTGACCCGTTCGACGTGGGTGTCCTTCAGCGCCTTCTTCTTGGTCAGCACTTCGAGCACGTGCCAGCTGATCGCCTCGCCCTCGCGGTCGGGGTCGGTGGCGAGGATGACGCGGTCGGCCTTCTTCGCCGCCTCGGCGATCTCGGACATCCGCTTGGACGCCCTGGCGTCGACTTCCCACGACATGGCGAAGTCTTCGTCGGGCAGGACCGATCCATCCTTCGACGGCAGGTCGCGGATGTGACCGTAGGACGCCAGGACATGAAAGTCCGGGCCCAGATATTTGTTGATGGTCTTGGCCTTTGCGGGGCTCTCGACGACGACGAGGTTCATGCGGGGAGGGGGCCTTCAGGGGGCTCGAAAGGGGGCGGAACGTGGTTGGCGCGGGCGTCGCTGTCAATCGTCGCCGAGATTCAGAGGGGAGATCAGCCGGAAACCAGCCCTCCGGGAAGCAGGGTCGCTCGGCCTGCGAGGCTCAGTTCCAGCAGGGCGGCTGCGACCATTCCAACGGGCGCGTTCAGCGCCCGGGCCAACTCGTCGCGCGGCGTTGGCGTTGGCGACAGCAGGGTGGCGACCTGCTCGAGGAAGGCGGCGTCCATGTCGTCCGGCGCGCCGGCGAACGGATTGTCGGCGGGCGGCTCGCCAAGCGTGCGCAGGGTCGAGAAGGCGCGCTCCACGTCGTCCACGCCCTCGCACAGGATGGCCCCCTGTCGCAGCAGTTCGTTCGGTCCGCGCGAGCGAGGATCCAGCGGCGACCCCGGCACGGCGAAGACGTCGCGGCCCTGCTCGCCCGCCAGCCGCGCTGTAATCAGGGAGCCCGAGCGCAGTTCGGCCTCGACGACGATCACACCCCGCGACAGGCCTGAGATGATCCGGTTGCGGCGCGGGAAATCCTTGGCCTGCGCCCGCGCTCCGATGCGGCTCTCCGAGACGATGCAGCCCTGTTCGGCGATCTGCGCATAGAGGTCGGCGTTGTCCGGCGGATAGACGTCGTCGACGCCGCCGCCCAGCACCGCGACGGTGCCGGTCGGCAGGGCGCCGGCATGGGCCGCGCCGTCGATCCCGCGCGCCAGTCCGGACACCACCACATGTCCCGCCTCGCCGAGTTGCTGCGACAGGCCTCGCGCGATCCGCTGTCCGCCGGCCGAGGCGATCCGGGCTCCGACCACGGCGATGCAGGGTCGCGTCGTCAGGCTCGGGTCGCCCAGCGCCCAGAGCATCGGCGGCGGCGGGTCGACGGCCGCCAACATCTCCGGATAGTCGGGGTCGCCCAATACGATCAGCCGGGCTCCCAGGGCGGTCCCGGCCTCGATCTCGGCCTCGATCTCGGCGACAGGCGCAAGGTCATGCTCGTGCCCGCCGCCGCGCCGGAGTAGCTCAGGCAGGGCCTCGACGGCGCGCTGGGCCGAGCCGAACCGGTCGAGCAACTGTTGGAAGGTGACCGGACCGATCCGGTCGGTGCGCGCCAGTCGCAGTCGGGCGATCCGCTCCGTCTCCGGCAGCGGCGCCCCGGCGGTCACGCCTTCCCGGCGCCGATGCGGGGCTCGGCCCCCTTGAGCAGGCGGCCGATGTTCTGGTGGTGCCGGACCCAGATCAGGGCGGCGGTGAAGAGCGCCACCACGACAATCGGGGCGGGGGCGGGCAGTCCCAGCGCCGCCAGCGGCAGCAGCGCGTAGAGAGGCGCGGCGGCGGACGACGCCAGCGCCGCCAGCGAGGAAATCCGGAACAGGGCGGCCACGATCAGCCAGGTCGCGCCCGCCAGCAGGCCCAGCGGCCATGCCGCCGCCAGCAGCAGACCGAAGAAGGTGGCGACGCCCTTGCCGCCCTTGAAACCCAGCCAGACCGGGAACAGATGGCCGAGGAAGGCGGCCCCGCCCGCGATCGCCGCGATCGCCGGTACCTCGGGAAACAACAAGCGGGCGATCAGCAGCGCCGCCGCTCCCTTGCCCGCGTCGAGCAGCAGGGTGGCGAAGGCCAGATCCTTGCGCCCGGTCCGCAGCACATTGGTTGCGCCGATATTGCCCGAACCGATGCCGCGCACGTCCTGACCGGTTACGGCGCGGGTCAGGATCACGCCGAACGGGATGGAGCCCAGCAGGTATCCTCCCGCCGCCGCGAGCGCGAGCGTTCCCAAAGCGGGCCCGACCAGATCCTGCAACTCAACCCCCATACAGCCAATGCGTGCTTATAACGACTTCACGCGCGATGCACTCACGATGTCAGACGATTCGGACATCCCTACTCCGCGTGGCTCCCAAATGCACCGGGGGTGGAGCAGCAAAGGCGCGTTCGGATAACAATGTTGTTGAATGGCGTCGCAGTCTCAACCCACACTAGCCCCTGCCAACATCATTCACCCGGGAGGGGGACATGAAATTTGACAGCAAGGGACGCCTGGACAATGCGAACTGGGCGCCGTCGCCCAACTTCTATCCGGGGGCGAACGCGCGCGAAATCATCGTGATGCATTACACGGCGGGCTACACCGCCGGCTCCGCGATCAATACTTTCGCGGTCAAAGGCTCGAAGGCCAGCGCCCATTTCGTGGTCGAGGTCGACGGGGCGATCACCCAGATGGTGTCGACCAACGACAGGGCCTGGCATGCGGGCGGCGGCTACTACCAGTCCCGGAGCCAGGTGAACAATTTCTCGATCGGTATCGAGATTGTGAATCCGGGATACCACTTCAGCGACGGAGCGGGCGGCTACCTGAATTGGGCGCGCAAACCCGTCAAGGCGTCGCAGTTGAAGCCATTTCCCGGCATGACCCAAGCTCATGATCCCTGGGCGGGTTCGGCCAAGCTGTTCTGGCCGAACTATCCCGAGGCCCAGCTCGTGGCGGTCGAGGCCCTGACCCGCGCCCTGCTGAAAGCCTATCCCACGATCCGTGACGTCGTCGGCCATCGGGACGTTGACGGGGTGCGCAAGCTGAAGGTCGATCCCGGCCCGGCCTTTCCTCTTCGTCGTTTCAGGTTGCTGACGGACGAACGGTCTGACGAGACGCCGCCTGCACCGGTCATGCGCGTCGCGGTCGAGGACGGGGGTCTGAACGTTCGCGGCGGACCGGGCACGGCCTTTGCCGTGATGGACTGGAGTCCGCTCAGGAACGGCGAAGACGTCGAGGTGCTCGAGCGGCTCGGCGACTGGTACCGGATCCAGCGGTGGTTCAGCGGGGTGGCGAAGAGAGGCTGGGTCTTCGCCCGCTATCTGGAACCGCCGGGCTAGGCCTTGAACACGGTCCGGCCGCCGACGACGGTGAGCAAGACCTTCCCTTGCAGACGCCGTCCGTCGAACGGCGAGTTCTTCGATTTGGACTTCAGGGCGTCGGCGTCGATGACCACGGGCGCGCCCGGATCGAACAGCATCAGATCGGCCGGGGCGTCGGTCGCCAGCTCCCCCGCCTCCAGCCCCAGCAGGGTGGCCGGGCCGTGGGTCAGGGGGCGCAGGATATCGAGCAGGTCCAGCCCGTCCTCGTGATGCAACGACAGGGCCGCGGGTAGCAGGGTCTCGAGACCCACCGCCCCGGGCGTGGCCTCGGCGAAGGGACGGCGCTTGTCCTCCGCGGGGGCAGGGGCGTGGGCGCTGGTGATGGCGTCGATCAGGCCGTCGCGCACCGCCTCGATCAGCGCCTGCCGGTCGCGCTCGGACCGTAGCGGCGGGTCCATCCGGTAAAACGTCCGGTAGTCGCCGATATCGATTTCGTTGAAGCACAGGTGATTGATCGACACCGAGGCGGCGACTTCCAGTCCCCTGGCGCGGGCCCGGGCCAGGGTCTCCAGCGCGGCCTCGGTCGAGATCTGATCGACGAGGAAGCGTGCGCCGGTCTGCTCCACCAGCGCCAGATCGCGCTCCAGTTGGATGCGTTCAGCGATGGCCGGGGCGGACGACAGGCCCAGCCGGGTCGCCAGTTCGCCCGATGTCGCCACCGCCCCTTCGCTCAGCCAGGGATCGGCCGGACGGCACGAGATCAGCGCATTGAAAGCCGCCGCATAGCTCATCACCCGCTGCAGCATCCGGGTGTTGGCGATGACCCGGTCGACGTCGGTGAAATACAGGGCGCCGGCCTCGTCCATCAGGCCGATCTCGGCCATGCGGCTGCCGTCGCGGCCCTGCGTCGCCGCCCCCGCCGCCCGGACATTGACCAGACCCAGCGCCGCCCCGCGCCGCTGGATGAATTCGATCATCGCCGGATCGTCGATGGCCGGATCGGTGTCCGGTTGGATGACGATGGTGGTCACCCCGCCCGCCGCCGCCGACAGCGACGCCGACTTCAGCGTCTCCTTCGGCTCCGCGCCCGGCTCGCCGGTCTTGACCCGGATGTCGATCAGGCCGGGAGACAGGCACAGTCCGTCTGCGTCGACCACCTCGACGCCCGCCGGGGCCGAAGCCCCGCCGCCGCGGATGACCTCGACGATCCGCCCGTCCTCGACCAGCACCGAGCCCGGCCCGTCGTAATCGCCGGCCGGGTCCAGCAGACGCGCGTTCAGAATGGCCAGCGCGCTCATGCCTCGGCCTCCTCGCGCCGGGCCGACAGGGCCGCCAGCACGGCCATTCGCGCCGCCACCCCCATCTCGACCTGGTCCTGGATCAGCGACACGGTCAGATCGTCGGCCACTTCAGAGTCGATCTCGACGCCCCGGTTCATCGGCCCGGGATGCATCACTTTCGCGCCCGGCTTCGCCCACGCCAGTTTTTCGCGGTCGAGGCCCCAGAAGCGGAAATACTCGCGGGTCGAGGGCACCAGCGCCCCCTCCATCCGCTCCAGCTGAAGGCGCAGCATCATCACCACATCGACGCCCTGCAGCCCCTCGCGCATGTCATGAAAGACCTCGCAGCCCCAGCGATCGGCGTCGCCCGGCACCAGCGTCGGCGGCCCGATCAGCCGCACCCGCGCGCCCATCATCGACAACAGGGCCACGTTCGAGCGCGCAACCCGACTGTGGGCGATGTCGCCGCAGATGGCGACGCTCAGGCCGCCGACGTCGCCGAACGCCCGGCGCAGGCTCAGCAGGTCCAGCAGGGCCTGGGTCGGATGTTCGTGCCGACCGTCTCCGGCGTTGACCACCGCGCAGCCGACCTTCTGCGACAGCAGGGCCGCCGCTCCGGAGGCCCCGTGCCGCACCACCAGCACATCGGGCTTCATCGCGTTCAGGGTCGCCGCCGTATCGATCAGCGTCTCGCCCTTGGCGGTGGATGAGGTGCGGGGCGACAGCGCCGTCACATCGGCCCCCAACCGTTTGGCGGCGATCTCGAACGAGGCGCTGGTCCGCGTCGAATTCTCGAAGAACAGGTTCATCACCGTGCGGCCGCGCATCAGGTCCAACGACTTGGCGCTCTGCCGGTTGAACTCGACGAAGGCGTCGGCCAGATCCAGCAACGGCGGGACCGTCGCGGCGTTCAGATCGCCGGCGGACAGGAAATGGTCGCGGGGGAACGGCGCCAGCCGCTCGTGGATCAGATCGGTGACGGCGGCGGGCTGGGTCATCGAGGCCCGGCTATACGGCGGACTCACAGGAAACGGAAGGCCGCCAGCAGGATCGGTATGGTGGCGGCGCTGGCCACGGTGGTGAAAGCCACCACCCCGGCCATCAGCGGCGCGTCCCCGCCCATCTGCCGCGCCAGCACATAGGAGGCCGCCGCGCCGGGCGCCGCGCCCGCCAGCAGGGCGATCCCCTGCGCCGTCCGGTCCCCGCCCAGCCAGCCGCAGACGAAATACATCGCCACCGGCAGGACCAGCAGCTTGATGACCGAGACGGTGACAATCAGCATCGGCCGCGCCGCTGCGTAGCGGAAGCTGAGCCCGGCCCCCGCCGTGATCAGCCCGAGAGCGATCGCGCCCGGCCCCATCAGTTCGAACACGCCCTCCATCAGAGGATGCGGTCGCAGCCCGCTGAGGTTCAGCGCCGCGCCGACGCCGCAGGCCCAGATGATCGGATTGCGCCCCAACGAGCGCAGCGCCAGCCGCCATCCGCCGCCTTGACCCGCGCCCCATTTCGCCAACGCCAGCACGCAGATCACGTTCAGGGCCGGGGCCAGCACCCCGAAGGCCACGGCCGCCGTCCCCAGCCCACTGGGCCCGAACACCGCCCCGGCGACTGGCAGGAAGACGAAACCGTTCCAGCGGATCACCCCCTGGAACACGCTGGTGAAGCCCGGATCGCTGACCGGCAGGACCGGCCTGGCCGCCAGCGACAGCCCGGCGACAACGAACGATACCCCGATGGTGCTCAGCGCCACCGGGCCGGCCGTTCCGGCGCTGAAGTCCGCGCCCCACACCGCCGGCACGAGGAAGGCCGGGTAGAAGATGAAATAGGTCAGCCGCTCAACGGCCCGCCAGCCGTCGTCTGCCAGCAGGCCGCGCACCTTCAGGCCCCAGCCCAGCGCGATCATGGCGAAAACCGGCACGATCCCGGCCAGCAGTCCGTTCATCGGGCGGCCGCGTCTCTCAGCCGGTCAAGCGCCCCCTGCAGGATCCAGGCGGCGGCGGTTCGGTCGACCACATTGGCCCGGCGCTTGCGGTTCAGGTCTAGGTCCTCGATCAGGAACCGCTCGACCGCGCTGGTCGAGAGCCGTTCGTCCTGAAACGCCACCGGCACGGTCCGCAGCCGCTGCAGATTGCGCGCGAAGGCCCGGCACGACTGCGCCCGGGGCCCTTCCGACCCGTCCATGTTCAGCGGCAACCCGATGATCAGGGCCGAGGCGTTGCGCCCGTCCATCAGCTTCAGCACCGCCTCGGCGTCCTGGGTGAATTTGGTCTTGCGGATCAGCACCAGCGGGCTGGCGATCATCCGCGTCGCGTCCGAGGCGGCCACCCCGATGGTCTTTTCGCCGAGGTCCAGCCCCAGCCAGGGCGTTCCGGGCGGCGTCGAGGCGGCGAGCTCTTCAAGGGTCATGACGGTCACGGCCTGCCGGTAGGACTGGCGCGACCGCGTGTCAAAGTGCAAAGCTCTCTCAGCGTTAGACGAGGAGGGTCTTCCGATGAAGCCGCTGTTGTTCCTCACCGCCCTGGTCGGGCTCGCCGCCTGCGATTCCGGGGTCGAAACCCGCCAGGACGTCGTGCCGCCTGCCGAGCGCCCCGCCCCGGCCGCCACCGCCACGCCGTTCGCCCCGGCTGGTCCCGCCGCCACGCTCCAGCCGGAGACCCGTGAGGGCCTGCAGGACGCCGCCGCGGTCGTTCGTCTGGATGAACTGGCGGGGCAGGGGCCCCTCGCGGCCAAGCTGTTCGGCACGGCCGGCGGCGATCCGGCCATGAACGGCCTGTACACCTACATCGCCTTCTTCGAGAATCCGTCCGAGGGCTGGCGGGTGTTCCGCATCGGCGACGTGCTCGACTACCGGATCCTGTCCCAGCGGGCCGGACGGGTCGATCTCGAGCTCGACGAGAGCATCCTCGACGACGTCTCCGGCGACATCGGCGGCCGCACCCGCCGGGTCATCGTCAGCTGGCCCATCGCCGCCGACGGCTCGCCCCCCGCCGAGGTGACGGTCACCCCGGCGCAATAGGCACGCCGGGGCGGCTGAAATCCTTGTGAAAGCGGGGCGGGGCCGCTAATCCCGCCCGTTCTGGTTTCGCTATGGAGGGCCGCATGGCCATCGACGCCGCGACCGTGCGCCGGGTGGCGCACCTCGCCCGCATCAAGACCCCGGAAGACCGGCTCGAGCCGCTCGCCGCCGAGCTGAACGGCATCCTCGCCTGGATCGAACAGCTCAACGAGGTCGACGTCGCGGGCGTCGAGCCGATGACCTCCAACGTCCACCAGCCCCTGCATCTGCGCGACGATGTGGTCACCGACGGCGGCAAGCGCGACGACGTGCTGTCCAACGCGCCCCGCGCCGCTGACGGCTTCTTCGTCGTGCCCAAGGTGGTCGAATAGAATGTCCGACCTCACCAAACTGACCCTGAAAGCCGCCCTCGACGGCCTCAAGGCCCGCGACTTCTCCTCCGAGGAGATCACCCGCGCCTTCGTCGCCAACATCGACGCCGCCAACCCGCGCCTCAACGCCTACGTCGTCCAGACCACCGACAAGGCGCTGGAGATGGCCCGCGCCTCAGACGCCCGTCTGGCCAAAGGCGAGGGCGGCCCCCTCGAAGGCGCCCCGCTGGGGATCAAGGACCTGTTCTGCACCGACGGCGTCCAGACCACCGCCGGCTCCAACATGCTGCGCGGCTTCGTCCCGCCCTATGAGTCGACCGTCACGTCCAACCTCTGGGCCGACGGCGCGGTCATGCTCGGCAAGCTCAACATGGACGAGTTCGCCATGGGCTCGTCCAACGAGACCTCGGCCTTCGGTCCGGTCGTGAACCCGTGGAAGTCCAGCGCCTCCAACGCCGACCTGACCCCCGGCGGCAGCTCCGGCGGCTCGGCTTCGGCCGTCGCCGGGGACCTCTGCCTCGCCGCCACCGCCTCGGACACCGGCGGCTCGATCCGCCAGCCCGCCGCCTTCACCGGCACGGTTGGAATGAAGCCCACCTACGGCCGCGCCAGCCGCTTCGGCATGGTCGCCTTCGCCAGCTCGCTGGATCAGGCCGGCCCGATCGCCAAAACCGTCGAGGACGCCGCCATCCTGTTGCGCTCGATGTGCTCCTTCGACCCGAAGGACTCGACCAGCCTCGACGTCGAGGCGCCGGACTGGACCCAATCCCTCGGCAAGGGCGCCAAGGGTCTGCGCATCGGCATCCCGAAGGAATACGTCGTCGACGGCATGCCCGCCGAGCAGATGGACCTGTGGGAGAAGGGCAAGGCCTGGCTCAGGGACGCCGGGGCCGAGATCGTCGACATCAGCCTGCCGCACACCAGATACGCCCTGCCGGCCTATTACATTATCGCCCCGGCCGAGGCCTCGTCCAACCTGGCCCGCTACGACGGCATGCGGTTCGGCCATCGCGCCGACAAGGCCTCCAGCCTGACCGACCTCTACGAGACCAGCCGCGCCGAGGGCTTCGGCAAGGAGGTCCAGCGCCGACTGACCATTGGCGCCTATGTCCTTTCCGCCGGATTCTACGACGCCTACTACGTCCGCGCCCTCAAGGTCCGCCGCCGTATCGCCATGGATTTCGACGCCGTCTGGGACAAGGTCGACGCCATCCTGACCCCGTCCACCCCCTCGGCCGCCTTCGCCATCGGCGACAAACAGGTCGACCCGCTGCAGATGTATCTGAACGACATCTTCACCGTCACCGCCAACCTCGCCGGCCTGCCCGGCATCTCGGTCCCCGCCGGCCTCGACAAAGGCGGCCTGCCGCTCGGCCTTCAGGTCATCGGCAAGGCGCTCGACGAGGCGACGGTGTTCCAGGTGGCGGACGTGCTGGAGCAAAGCGCCGGCTTCACGGCCCGGCCGGAGAAGTGGTGGTGAGCATGACCGAGAACACGAAACTCATCCACGGCCGCACCGGGCCGTGGGAAATCGTCATGGGGCTGGAGATCCACGCCCAGGTGGCGTCGAAGGCCAAGCTGTTCTCGGGCGCCGCCGTCGGCTTCGGCGCGGGGCCGAACGAGCAGGTGTCGCTGGTCGACGCCGGCTTCCCCGGCATGCTGCCCGTGCTCAACAAATTCTGCGTCGAACAGGCCGTCCGCACCGGCCTCGGCCTCAATGCGCAGATCAACAGACGCAGCCAGTTCGACCGCAAGAACTATTTCTACCCCGATCTGCCGACCGGCTATCAGATCAGCCAGCTCTACCACCCGATCGTCGGCGAGGGCGTCGTCGAGGTCGAGGCCGAGGACGGCGCCTTTTTCAACGTCGGCATCGAGCGCCTGCATCTGGAGCAGGACGCCGGCAAGCTGATCCACGACCTGTCGCCGACCGAATCCTATGTCGACCTCAATCGCGCCGGCACGGCCCTGATGGAGATCGTTTCCCGGCCCGACATCCGCTCGCCGGAAGAGGCGGTCGCCTACGTCAAGAAGATCCGCACCATCCTGATCTATCTCGGCACCTGCGACGGCGACATGGAGAAGGGCAATCTGCGCGCCGACGTCAACGTCTCGGTCTGCCGCGAGGGCCAGTACGCGAAGTACAAGGCCACCGGCGACTTCAGCCACCTCGGCACCCGCTGCGAGATCAAGAACGTCAACTCGTTCCGCTTCATCTCCCAGGCCATCAACTACGAGGCCCGGCGCCAGATCGAGATCCTCGAGGACGGCGGCAAGGTGATCCAGGAGACCCGCCTCTACGACCCCACGGCCGGCGAGACCCGTTCGATGCGCTCCAAGGAAGAGGCGATGGACTATCGCTACTTCCCCGACCCCGACCTGCTGCCGCTCGAGATCGAGCAGGCCTGGATCGACGAGATCAAGGCCAACCTCCCCGAACTGCCCGACGCCAAGCGCCGCCGGCTCATGGCCGACTACGGCCTGTCGCAATACGACGCCGTGGTGCTGATCTCGGAACAGGCCAAGGCCGACTATTTCGAGGCCGCCGCGAAGGGGCGCGACGCCAAACTGGTCGCCAACTGGGTCACCAACGAGCTGTCCGCCCGCCTCGCCGCGAACGATCTGGACTTCGACCAGAGCCCGGTCCCGGCCGCCCATGTCGCCCAGCTGGTCGAGCTGATCGAGACCAACGTGATCTCCTCCAAGATCGCCAAGGAGGTCTTCGACCACGTCTGGAACGGCGAGGGCTCGCCGGCCGAGGTGGTCGAGAAGCACGGCCTGAAACAGGTCACCGACACCGGCGCGATTGAAAAGGCCGTCGACGAGATCATCGCAGCCAACCCCGACAAGGCCGCCGCCGTCGCCGAAAAGCCCCAAGCCATCGGCTGGTTCGTCGGCCAGGTCATGAAGGCCACCGGCGGCAAGGCCAACCCGGCCGCGGTCAACGACATCCTGAAGGCGAAGCTGGGGCTCTGATCATGGCCCAGGAAATCTTCGAGGCGTTGAACGTCAATCATCCGGGCAAGGTCCACCGGGTGGACGCCGTGAAGTTTTGCAAGGCCTGCGCCGGTCTGCTTTCGGTTCTCCCGACCGAGGCCCCCGGTCTTAACCAGTCCGAGATGATCGCGGCGGCGCGGGCGGTCTTGCCCGACGCCGACTTCCCCGGTTCGACCCAGGGCTGGTGGGTCAAAAGCGCCCAGCTGCACCTTGAGGCCGTCGGCGAGGTCGTTCGCGACACGGGCAAACCCCTGCGCTGGCGGCGGGTGAGCTGAGCCGCTGCCGTCCCGGGCGTGGTCCGGGCGATCGCTCCGACTGGCCTCTCGCGACGGGAGCCTCCAATATCGCGGGACGCGAGAGGCATCATCCGGGGGGATGAACATGACAGCACGGCACATCCGATGGGCTCGTATCTTGTCGCTGGCGGCCGTGGCGGCAGCGACGCTGTTCGTTCTGGTGGTGGCCCTGCAGCCGTGGGCCGAGCCGCATCTGATGTTCATGGACATGATCGCGGCGGCCGAGGCGTCCGGCTATTGCTGCCGGGGCTACTATGGGGCGGTGTCCCAGCTCGGCGTCATGGCCTGGTTCCTCACGGCCGGGGTGCTTCTGCTGGCGGCCCTTTGCGTGGCGACGAGCGGCGGACGCTGCGGGCTGTTGGCCTTCGCCGCGGTGTTCAGCACGCTCCTCGGCGCCGATGACGGGCTGTTGCTGCATGAATCCATGCTGCCCGGCATCGGGGTGCCCCAGTTCGTCGTGGTCGGGATCTATGGCCTCATTGCGCTCGCCTACGCCTGGCTTCAGCGGCACAGGATGATGATGCTGGACGGGGCTTTTCTGCTGCTGGCCTTCACCCTGTTCGCGCTCAGCCTGGGCATCGATCAGGTCCTGCATACGACGGACGGTCACGTCGTCGCGGTCGAGGACGGTCTGAAGTTCGTCGGCATCGTCAGCTGGCTGGCGTTCCACTTGGACTGGGCCTGGCGAACGGTTTCCGGGATCGCCCGGCCCGCGCCAGTGAGCTGAGGGACCCCGCCTCCGGGTCCGCCAGGCGATACTCCGGATGATTGCGGAAATGCCGCAGGAAGACATTCCCGTAGGTGCCGATGGCCGGCAATGGATCGGCGGGATCGAAGATGGCGTGGGTGCAGCGCAGGGCGTCGCTCGCGATCGTCCACAGCGTCGCGAGCGAGGCGAGAGGACGGCTTTTTCCACCGGCGATCTGCTTCGCCAGCAGACCGAGATCGCCCTTGGTCCAGACGTAGCGGACCCCTCTGCGGTAAGTCCACGGCGGCTGTTGCGGATCGACCGTCTCGCCCAGCGCCAGTTGCAGGCCCCACACGCTGTGCGGCAGGCCCGCGCATTCGGCGATCCGTCCCAGGCTGACGCGCGGATTGATTTCCATGAAGGTGACCCGCCCGGTCGGACTGACAATGAACTGCGCGCAGCCGGTGGAGGTGTAACCCAGATGGGAAACCAGCCGCTCGACCCCTTCCGCGACCAGCGGGGTCGGGACGACCGTCTCGCCGTACGTCGTATAACCCGTGCCGTCGTCCACGTGAGTGCGCGCGGCCCGGATCTCGACGGCGCGCAACAGCCGGCCCCGGTCGGCGCTGAAGATCACGCTGTGACGGGGCCCGGAAACATAGCTCTGGACGATGAGCTCCGGGTGGATCGCCGGCCAGTCTGGCATGACGGCCTCCAGTCCGGCGGCGTCCTGCACGATCAGGGCTTTGCGCCCGAACAGTTCGGCATCGACCACGGCTGGTTTGACGATCAGGGGAAATCCGATCCGGCTCGCGGCCGCCTTCAGTTCCACCAGACTGCGCACCCGCTCATAGGGCGCCAGCGCCACGCCCAGCGCGGCGCACAGGTCGAACAGACCCGGCTTGTCCATACAGGCCGCCACGGTCTGCGCGTCGGGCATGATCAGCTGCGACAGGCGTTCAAACTGCGCCCGGTGCCGCGTCAGGAAACGCGAGCCCGCCTCACTGACCGGTTGGATGGCGTCAACGGGGCCGTGTTCGCTTAGCCAGTCGAGGATATACGGCAAGGCGTCATCGGTTCCGGGCTCCAGCGGCGGGTGCCGGAACGATCCAGCGATATGACGCGACCACTCCAGATAGTTGCTGAATTTGGACACGCCGGCGAACACCCGGTGTCCGGCCTGATCGAGGGCGCGGGCGACCGGAAACGCCATCCGGGCGTCGCCGATCAGCAGTACGGTCCTGGAATCGACCGAGGATGGGATCGCACTCAGGTGTCGAGGCCCTCTCATGGGGCAAGCCTAACCGCGAAACCTTGAGCTTGGCTTACGGGCCATCGAGGCCGCTACTCAAACAACGCCCCGCTCTCCGGCGGGCCCTCCACCACCGTCCGGGCCAGGGCCCGGGTCACGGGCCGGTGCAGGTCGTCCAGCCGCTCGACCACTTCCGCCGCCGCCGCCGCCGAGCGGTCGATGCGGCGCAACAGGTAGGGGACCACGTCCTTCGCCGGCCGGATGCCGCGCTCGGCGAAGCGCGCGTCCAGCATGGCGGCCAGCACGGCGTCGTCCGGGGCCTCCACCGCGATGGTCCGAACAGAGTCCAGCCGGGAGCGCAGGTCGGGCAGGGCGGTCGACCAGGCCGACGGCGGCTCGCGCGAAATCAGCAACAAGGCTCCGCCCGGCGTCTGGGCCAGATTGATCAGATGAAACAGGGTCTCGTCGTCGACGTCCCGGGCCCGATCCAGCAGCACCGGCCGGCCCTCCAGCTCCAGCGGGTCGATCAGAGCCGCCTCGGCCCCGTGCAGCGCCGTCGCCCCGACCCGTTCGGCCCAGATCTGCCCCAGCCGGCTCTTTCCCGCGCCCTCGGGGCCGTGGACCGCCATCACCCCGCCGATAAGGTTGGGCCAGTCCGCCAGCGCCTCGTGAGCCGCCCGGTTGCTGTCCGAAACGACGAACCCTTCCGCACCCTCGGGCAGGTCGCTCTTTAACGGCAGGCGCATCTGGTCAGGCGGCGAGGGGCGGGCGGTCATCCCGTTCATCATAGCAGATGAACGGTGCGGTTCCGCGCGCGCCCGTGGACAAGCGGCCGCACCTGTGGATGCACGGAAGCCCTGCCATCCCGACACTCCCGTACCCTGTCATCCCGGCCAAACCCGGTCCTTCCGGACGGAGCCCTGCCGTCCCGGAGTCGGCCACCCGATCGCGGCCAAGGACTAGGAAAGTCGGCGGCGGCCTGACTCGATCGACCGGAATGCGCCGCTTCTTCAGGGGTTTGCCGGCCAGCCGTGGGGTCAGGGGCCATACGACCGGAACTGACGCAGGCACGCGCTACCGTATCTGCAGTGACGGCGTTCCGGTCTTTGACATCATGAAGTTGGACAGGGTTTTGCATTTTTTGGCGCCAGCCCTGTCATCCGTGCACGCCGGGCCGGTAAACCTTGACTTTCCGGGGCGATGATGCGCCCTTCCGGCCTCCCGAATTCCGCCCCTCGCGGGCCCGAATCCAAGACGAACCGACCATGCACGCCTACCGCTCCCACACCTGCGGCGCCCTCCGTCTGACCGATGCGGGCTCCAATGTCCGCCTGTCCGGCTGGGTGCACCGCAAGCGCGACCACGGCGGCCTGCTGTTCGTCGACCTGCGCGACCATTACGGCCTGACCCAGCTGGTGCTGCACCCTGAGACGCCGGGATTCGAGGCGGTCGAGCGTCTGCGCGCCGAGAGCGTCATCCGCATCGACGGCGAGGTCGTCGCCCGCGAGGCCGCGGTGGTGAACCCGAACCTGCCGACCGGCGAGATCGAGATCCGCGTCCAGTCGGTTGAGGTCCTGTCGGAAGCCGCCGAACTGCCGCTGCCGGTCTTCGGCGAGCCCGAGTATCCCGAGGAGATCCGCCTCAAGCACCGCTATCTCGACCTGCGCCGCGAGACCCTTCACAAGAACATCGTCCTGCGCTCGCGCGTCATCTCATCGATCCGCCAGCGGATGGTCGCACAGGGCTTTCTCGAGTATCAGACCCCGATCCTGACGGCCTCCTCGCCGGAAGGCGCGCGGGACTTCCTGGTGCCGTCGCGCCTCCATCCCGGCAAATTCTACGCCCTGCCTCAGGCCCCGCAGCAGTTCAAACAGCTGCTGATGGTCTCGGGCTTCGACCGCTATTTCCAGATCGCCCCCTGTTTCCGGGACGAGGACCTGCGCGCCGACCGGTCGCTGGAATTCTACCAGCTCGACGTCGAGATGAGCTTCGTCACGCAAGAGGATGTTTTTGCTGCGATCGAGCCCGTCATGCACGGCGTGTTCGAGGAGTTCGCCGACGGCAAGACGGTCGATCCGTATCCCTTCGTCCGCATCCCCTATCGCGAGAGCATCGCCAAATACGGCACCGACAAGCCGGACCTGCGCAACCCGATCGAGATGCAGGACGTCTCGGATCACTTCCGCGACGGCGGCTTCGGCCTGTTCAACAAGATCCTCGGCGCCGATGCGAAGAACGCGGTCTGGGGCATCCCGGCGCCCAAGGGCGGCTCGCGCGCTTTCTGCGACCGCATGAACTCCTGGGCCCAGGGCGAGGGCCAGCCGGGCCTCGGCTACATCTTCTGGTCGGATGACAACAACGCCTGGGGCGGCCCGATCGCCAAGAACCTCGGCGCCGAGGCGACCGACGGCCTGATGAAGGCGCTGGGCATGGGGCAGGGCGACGCCGCCTTCTTCGCCGCCGGCGACCCGGCCGTGTTCTCGAAATTCGCCGCCAACGCCCGCATCAAACTGGGCCAGGACCTCAACCTGATCTCTGACGACGAATTCCGCTTTTGCTGGATCGTCGACTTCCCGATGTTCGAATGGTCCGAGGAGGAGAAGAAGGTCGACTTCTCTCACAACCCCTTCTCCATGCCGCAGGGCGAGATGGAGGCCCTGCAGACCAAGGACCCGCTCGATATCCTCGCCTACCAGTACGACATCGTCTGCAACGGCTATGAGCTGTGCTCGGGCGCGATCCGGAACCACAAGGCCGAGATCATGCTCAAGGCCTTCGAGATCGCCGGCTATGACGCCTCGGTGGTCGAGGACCAGTTCGGCGGCATGCTCAACGCCTTCCGCTACGGCGCTCCGCCCCACGGCGGCCTCGCGCCCGGCATCGACCGCATCGTCATGCTGCTGGCCGGCCAGACCGCGATCCGCGAGGTCATCGCCTTCCCGCTGAACCAGCAGGGCGAGGATCTGCTGATGAGCGCGCCGTCGGACGCCGCCGAGCGCCAGTACAAGGAACTGCACATCCGCCCGGCCCTGCCGCTCAAGGGCTGAAATGAAAAGGCCCCGCCGCGGCGGGGCCCTTGATCATCGGCCGCTGCTGGCGACCACGAGGTTGCGGCTGCGCGGCGGCACGGGCGGCGCCGGAGGCCGCGGCGGCGACACAACGACCAGGCCGCGGCAGGCCCGGGCGCTCAGGTTGCCGGGCAGGCGGGTGCTGGCGTCGCCGCAGGCCCGACTGATCTGGGCCTGGCTCAGGCCGTGGGCGCGGGAGAGATCGGCGCCCCGGATGTCGACGCGGTTCATCTCGGCGCCCTCGAAGTCGGCTCCGATGAAGGCGCCGCCGGTCAGCCTGGACCCGTTCAGGACTGCGCCCGAGAAGTCCGCGCCTCGAAAGTCTCCGTTCGACAGGTTGGACATGCTGATGTTCGAGCCCGAAAAGTCCGTGCCACGCGCGCTGACGTTGGCGAGGGTGACGGTGATCATCTCGGCGTCGCTCATGTCCGCGCCGCTGAGGACCGCGCCGTTCAGGTTGACGCCGACGAGCTGGGCGCCCGACAGGTCGGCGTTGCTGAACCGGGCGCGAACCAGGGTCGCTCCGGAGGCGTCGATACCCGACAGGCTGGCGCCGCTGAAATTGGCCCCTGTGAAGTTGCCGCCGGCGAGCGTGGCGCCGTCGAGGTCGGCCCGGCTGAAATCACTGCCCGAGAAGTTCGAGCCCACCAGCTCGGCGCCGCGCAGATTGGTTCCGACGAGGGTGGCGTTGATGAAGGTGGCGCCGTGGAAGGCGGCGCCGGTCAGGTCGCGTCCGGACAGTTCACAGCGGTTGCACGATCCGCCCAGCGACACCATCCGGGCGACGTCCCGGTCCTGGATGCCGAACTGCAGCTGAATCTCCGCCGAGGCCGGGGTCGCCATCAGGACGGCCATCGCCGCGCCGACCGTCAGGCTGGCGATGGTGAGGCGGCGGATCAGTGGCGAGGCGATCTGGGTCACGCTCCGGTTCTGCCTGCAAACCCCGGCAAACCCTACTTAAATCGCGGTAAGGTGGATGGCAGCGACCTGTCCGTTCAGCACCGGGGGATAGTGAGGCCCCGCGGCAGCTTGGTCGCTTCGTCCCCACAGGCTCGGTTCAGCTGGCCTTGGGTCAGACCCGTGGCCCGTGCCAGCGACGCGCCGGCGAAATTGGTCCCGGCCAGAGTCGCGCCGCTGAAGTTCGATCCATCCAGCCAGGCGCCGACGAAGCTGGCGTTGGTCAGGTTCGCGCCGGCGAAGTTCGAACTCGAAAACACCCCGCCATAGGCCTCGACGTCGCGGAGGTCGGCGTTCGAGAACCGGGTCCGGTTCATCACACTGAGGCTGAGGTTGGCCTGACGAAGCCGCGCCCCGGCCAAGTTGCGGCCGCGCAACTCCAGACCGGAAAAATTCCCCTGGAACAGGTTGCAGCCGGCGCAATTGGCGCCGTCGCGCATACGGGCGATCTGGCCGGCGTTCTGGGCGGCGGCGGGCAGCGCGGTCGCGGTGCAGGCGGCGACAACGAGGGCGATAAGGATCGGCTTCATGGCGGGCTCCGTGTCTCGCATCCAGCGATGCAAGTCCCGCGCCATCCTGGGGCGAAATCGTTGATTATCCCTGCATGGAGGGCGCTGCGCCGCAGGTATCGCAAATCCAGCCGGAGCCGCGCTGCTGGAGGGAGAAGTCACCGCAAGCGGGACAGGCGGTGGCCTGGGGGGGCGCCGCCGGAGCCTGCGGTGTCTCGCGCCTCTGGCCGAACGGCAGGACGACCAGATTGTCCGGCGCAGCCCCGCGCGCGAATCCTTTCGAGATGAATTTCGCTGCCGGCACCGTCTCGGGGACGCCGTCTCCGCCGGGGCCTCCGCCGAGGCCGTCAGCGTCAAGGCTCCCGGGATCGGCGTTGGCCAGTTCGTGCCGGTCCAGATACGACACGCCGAGTTCGCGGAAAATGTAGTCGAGGATCGATGTTGCCGAACGTATCGAGTCGTTGCCGGTGACACGACCGGCGGGCTCGAAGCGGGTGAAGACGAAGGCATCGACGAACTCGTCCAGCGGCACGCCGTACTGGAGGCCGATCGAGATCGCGATGGCGAAATTGTTCATCAGCGACCGGAAGGCTGCGCCCTCCTTGTGCATGTCGATGAAGATTTCGCCCAACTCGCCGTCATCGTATTCGCCGGTGTGGATGTAGACCTTGTGACCGCCGACCGCGGCTTTCTGGATATAGCCTTTGCGCCGGTCGGGCAGCTTGCGGCGGGCGCGGTCTCGCTCGACGACCTTTTCCACCACCCGCTCCACGGCCCGGGCCTCCGGCTCCCGGCGGCGTTCGCGCGGCGCCTCCGCTTCCGGGAGGTCCAGCCAGCGGCCCGGCGGGGCCGACCGTCGCATCAGCCGCACGGCCCGCCGTCCGGCCCGCGCGGCGTCGCCGAGGATCCGGACCGCCTGGGCTGGAGAGGCGCGCCAGTCGAGTTTGAGCGGCATGGGGTCTGGGGCGAGACTATGCGGCTCCAAGACCCCCCGCAGTCGCGCCTCGAACTCGGCGGGGTCGGCGAACAGGGGTCGCAAGGCCTCCGGCGCCTCGGGCCACTCGGAGAGGTCACCATGTCCGAAAACCCAGGCCTCGGCTTCGGCAACCGCCTCGAGCGTGAAGCCGAGGTGTATCAGCAGCGGTCCGTCACAGCCGGCCTCAACGCCGAGGACATCCTCAAGAAAACCGGCGTCCAGCACTGGCGGACGGAAGGCGTCTTCAAGCCGCTCGACCTGGGGCAGAGCGGTCTCGACCGCCTCCAGTTCGATATCGGTCAGCCCTCGGGCGCGCAGGGCTGGGTGATCGATCCCAGGTGCTCCGGCGAGGGTGCGCCGCCCGAGAAGATGTCGTTCGGCCGAATCGACGTCTCCGCCGCAGGCAGCGACGGCCGCTGCGAGGGACGGCCGCAATCGTTTCTCGACCTCTCCGTCGCGGCTCTCGAACACGTCCACCGCCGTCAGCGGCGTCAGACCGACGCGTAGACGGGCGTCGGCATCGTCGACGAAGAGGCTGCTCCGACCGGCGCCGGCGACGAGGGCGGCGACATCGTCGGCGAGGGCGTCGACCTCCGCCAACTCGCCGGTCAGCGCCAGATCTGCCAGGCCGCCGAGACCGAAGGACGGCGTTGCGTCGCCGCAGGCGTCCGACCACAGGGCGACGAGGGCCGACAGCGCCGCGCCGAATTGGTCGCCGGCGATCGCGTGAAGGGCCGGCAGAGAGATCATCAGGGCCGGACCGCCCGAAGCCTCGACAAGGGTTTGTGCGGTTTCTGCATCGAACGTCAGGACCAGGTCGCCGTCCACCGCCGCCTCCGCGGCGAGCAGGGCGACCGGAGCGCCCGAAGCGACGAGATCCCGATCCGCCACGGCGACCAAGACCGGAAACACCGGAGCAGGTAGAAGGCTGGCCGCGAACCGCTCACCCGCGATGGCGCGCACGATGTCGGCATCCGCGGCGCCGGCCAGGCGGGCGGCGAGGGCGGCGCGGGCGAGGGCCGGGTTCCGCGCGGGATCGGCGCAATCTGCCGATGGCCCTTCGCAACGCCTGACCGCCTCTGTGACAGCGCGCAGGGAAGCCGCTGCAGTCTCGACGGCGTTCGCCGCCAGCCGAGCGGCCCGGCGCCGAGCTATTTCTGCTTCCAGGCGCTTTCCGGCCGTCGGATCGGAGAGGTCGAGCCAACCGGGCGCGACGGAACGGGAGTCGGCGGGACAGGCGACGCCCAGCAGCAGTATCGCCGCCATTTCATCGGCCGCCGCCCCGCGGAGACCCGCTCGCCGCGCGAACGTGGCGGCCGCTTCAGACAAGGGGTCGTCGCCCGTGGCGAGCAGATTTTCGGCCTCGACCCAGTCGAGCCAGGCCTCGAGTTGGACGGCCGGCCAATTGTCGGGCGCATAGACCGTCGTGAGCCGGTCAGGGCGCTCGATCTCGCGCCGGGAGCGGCGGGCGATGGCGGCGAGCGGGGCGAAGCGGAACGGCGGGCGCATGCGGCGGTCTCGACTGGGCTGAGCTGATGCTAGCCTGCCTTTCCGCTTTGGCAATAAATCTGGCGTGCGTTGGCGGTGTTACCCCCAAGATGTTGAGTTTGGATCCGACTGCGCCGCGCTGGACGGACGGCCCCGGGGTTTCTATGATCGACCGTTGTCGCTGCCTCCCCGCGCGACCTGAATGAGTGGATTCCCAACGTGCTAGGCAAGATCTTCGGCTGGACCAGCGGCGCGACCCTCGGAACCCTGTTCACCATCGCCAAGCGTGGAGAACTGGTTGGCACGGACGAGTTCGGCAATCGCTACTACCTGTCGCGCGACGCCAGCAGCTATGACGGCCGCCGCCGTCGCTGGGTGGTGTACAACGGCTACGCGGACGCCTCCAAGGTGCCGCCGGAGTGGCACGGCTGGTTGCACTACACGTTCGACGAACCTCCTACCGAGCATCCGCTGCCTCGTCGCGCCTGGGAGAAGGACCACCTGCCCAATCTGACGGGGACTCCGATGGCGTGGCGGCCGCAGGGCTCATTGGCGGCCGAGGGCCGTCGTCCCGCCGCTACCGGCGACTACGAGGCCTGGCGTCCGGAATGAACCGCAAGGGCGCGATCCTCGGAAGCGTGACCGCGCTGACACTATTGGTGTCCGGCGTCGTTGTGGCGTCCTCGCTCAGCGACCTGCCGCAGGATGCGCAGCCCGCGCAGAGTCCTACGGCCGATCTGAACCGGCAGCCAACTCCGGCTCCCGCCTTGACGCCGCCGCCTCCGGAACGGCCCGTGCCGCAGGAGCCGGCCCCGGAGGCGGAGCCCGCACCGGCCAGACCCATCGCCATCACCCCGCCGGCTCCGGTGATCATCGTCGCCGAGGAGCCGGAGAAGAACGACGACGAGGATAGCGAGGAGGCGGAAGCGCCCGTCGCCGCGTCGACCGAACCGGCCCCGCCCCCCGGGCGCCGGCAGCGTCGGCGGGTCGCCATCGTCGAGGCTGTTGACAAGATAACCGCCGAAAGGATGCGGTTCGAGGTCGAGGTCGGCGGCCGGCCGGTGCGCTTCCAGAAGACGCTAATCTTCACCGCCCGTGCCTGCGAGGTGTCCGCCTCTGACGAAGTGGTTCAGGATTCCATCGCCTATCTCGAAGTCGATATTCAGCCACGCGGGGTTCTGCAGCCCTCCGGGCCGCGTCAGATTTTCCGCGGATGGATGTTTGCATCGGCGCCGGCAGTCAACGCCCTCGAGCACCCGATCTATGACGCCTGGGTTGTCGGCTGCAGGGCGTAGGCGACGGCATCCGGCCCGCTTATCGGCTCCAGCAACGAAATCGCGTCAGGGCGCTGCGAGCGTACGATCTTGAGCGTTCGCAGATAGGCCGCCTGCGGGACCTCTACGGCCCCGAACTGGCTCAAATGGGCGGTGAGGAACTGGGCGTCGAGCAGCCGCCATCCGCCGCGCTTGAGCCGGGCCACAAGATGCACCAGCGCCACCTTTGAGGCGTCGCGCTCGCGGCTGAACATGCTCTCGCCGAAGAAGGCGCCGCCCAAGGTGACGCCGTAGAGGCCGCCGACGAGCCGTTCGTCGCGCCAGCACTCGACGGAATGGGCGTGGCCGCGGGCGTGGAGCTCCGTGTAAAGGCGGCGGATCGGTCCGTTGATCCAACTGTCCTCGCGTCCCGGGCCGAGGGCGGCGCAGGCGTCCAGTACGGCCGCGAAGGCGGTGTCGACCCGAACTTGGAAGGCCTCACTTCGCACCGTCCGCGCGAGGCGTCCGGGGATCCGGAAGCCATCCAGGGGGATGACGCCGCGATGCTCCGGTTCGACGAGGAAGACGCGGGGATCGTCGCGGCCTTCGCCCATCGGGAAGACGCCGCAGGCGTAGCATTCGAGCAGTTCGTCAGGACCGAAACCGCCGAAGGGACCACGGGCGCTGAAGCCGGGTTCGTCCACCGGATCTAGGCGTCGCCTTTCTGACGCTTCGCCCAGTTCTCCAGCCAGTGGATGTCATAGTCGCCGGACAGGATGTCGGGCTCCTGCAACAGCTTCTGGAACAGGGGGATGGTGGTGTCGATGCCGCCGACGACCATCTCGCCCAGCGAACGCTTCAAGCGGGCGATGCACTCCTCGCGGTCGCGACCATGCACGATCAGCTTGCCGATCAGGCTGTCGTAATAGGGGGGGATCGAATAGCCGGCGTAGATGGCGCTATCGAGCCGGACGCCGAGGCCGCCCGGGGCGTGGAAATCGTTCACCGTGCCCGGCGAGGGGGTGAAGGTCTCGGGGTTCTCGGCATTGATGCGGCACTCGATGGCGTGGCCCTGGAACTTCACGTCGTCCTGGCTGAACGACAGGGGCAGGCCGGCGGCGATGCGGATCTGCTCGCGCACCAGATCGACGCCGGTGATCATCTCCGTGACCGGATGCTCGACCTGCAAGCGGGTGTTCATCTCGATGAAGAAGAATTCGCCGTCTTCCCAGAGGAATTCGATGGTGCCGACACCGAGGTAGCCGATCTTGCCGATGGCCTCGTTGACGGTGTGGCCGATCTGGGCGCGCTCCTTGGCCGACAGGGCGGGCGAGGGGGCCTCTTCCAGGATTTTTTGGTGGCGGCGCTGCAGCGAGCAGTCCCGCTCGCCGAGGTGGACGACGTTGCCGTGGCTGTCAGCGATGACCTGAAGCTCGATGTGGCGCGGCTTCTGAAGGTAGCGCTCCATGTAGACGGCGCCGTTGCCGAAGGCCGCCTGGGCCTCCGATTGCGCGGTCTGGACGGCCTCGACCAGATCGTCGGCGGTCAGGGCGACCTTCATGCCGCGCCCGCCGCCGCCGGCGGCGGCCTTGACGATCAGCGGGAAGCCAATGGTCTTCGACGCCTTGATGGCGGCATCGATGGTTTCCACCTCGCCCGCGGAGCCGGGCACGCACGGAATACCGGCCTCGAGCACGGTCTGTTTGGCGGTGATCTTGTCGCCCATGACCCGGATGTGCTCGGGCTTGGGCCCGATGAAGGTCATGCCGTGGGCTTCGACGATTTCGGCGAAGCGGGCGTTCTCGGAGAGGAAGCCGTAGCCGGGGTGGATGGCCTGGGCGCCCGTGATCTCGGCCGCAGCGATGATCGAGGGGATGTTCAGATAGGACTTGGCCGCGGGCGCGGGCCCGATGCAGACGCTCTCGTCGGCCAGCCGCACCCACATGGCGCCCCGGTCGGCTTCGGAGTGCACGGCGACGGTGGAGATGCCCATCTCCTTGCAGGCGCGATGGATCCGCAGGGCGATCTCGCCGCGGTTGGCGATGAGGACTTTCGTGAACACCGGATCAGGCCTCGAGAAGGACGAGCGGCTCGCCGAATTCGACCGGCTGGGCGTCGCCGACCAGCACCTCGACCACGACTCCGTCGCGCGGCGACTGGATCGGGTTCATCGTCTTCATGGCCTCGACGATCAGCAGGGTCTGGCCCTTCTTGACCTTGTCGCCGGGCTGGCAGAACGGCGGCGCCTCGGGCGAGGCCTGGAGATAGGCGGTGCCGACCATCGGCGACTTCACCTCTTCACCCGATCGGGCGACGATGGTGGCGGGGTCGGAGGGCATGGAGGCCGGAGCCGCAGCGGCGGCGGGCGCGGCCGGCTGGACCGCCGCCGCGGGCGCCGGGGCGTACTGGACCGGCGCGGCAACGGTGACCTCGCGGGCGACGCGGATCTTCAGATCGCCGCGCTCGACCTCGATCTCGGTCAGATCGGTGTCGTTCAGGATGTCGGCGAGGCCGCGCACCAGGGCGGTGTCGATCTCGTCATTCTTGAGCTTGGGCGCGGGCGTCTTGGAGTCGGCCATGGGAGCCTCTTGTTACCTTCTAAACCGAACGGTCGGCGGCGGCGCGATGTTCCTGCGCCAGCCGCAGAGCGGCCTTGACGGCCAGTTCGTAGCTGAAAGGGCCGAAGCCCGAAACCACGCCGGCGGCGACCGGCGATACATAGGAGCGGTGGCGGAAGCGTTCGCGGGCCGCCGGGTTGGAGAGGTGGCACTCCACAATGGGAATCGTCAGGGTCTTGAGAGCGTCGAGCAGGGCCACGGAGGTGTGGCCGTAGCCGGCGGGGTTGATGACCAGGGCCGAGGCCGTGTCGCGCGCCTCCTGGACCCAGTCGATCAGCTGGCCCTCGTGATTGGTCTGGCGGAAGACAACGCACGCGCCATCGGCGGCGCCTTCGCACAGCGCCTGGACGTCATCGAGGGTTTCGCGCCCGTAGATGTCCGGCTCGCGCACCCCAAGCAGGTTGAGGTTCGGGCCGTTCAGGACGTAGAGGACGGGGGTTTCGGGCATTCGCTCGAGGTTATGACATCCGGCCGCGCGGAATCGGAGCGGCCTTTTAGCTGAGGCTTGGCGGTAATCAAACCGTCCGCCGGAGAGATTGACGTAGCGTCATGCGTATTCAGGTCAATGGCGAACCCCGGGTGGTTGCGGCGGCGACGGTTCTGGCCCTGGTCGAGGAACTGGGTCTCGACGTGCGCAAGGTGGCGGTCGAGCGCAATCTGGAGATCGTGCCCCGGTCGCTGCACGCCGGGACCCCGATCGCCGATGGAGACCGGATCGAGGTGGTCCAGTTCGTCGGCGGGGGCTAAGAGGCGCGCATGACTGACGCACAAGACACCTGGACCGTCGCCGGACGGACGTTCAGCAGCCGGCTGATCGTCGGCACCGGCAAATACGCGGACTACGCCCAGAACGCTGCGGCGGCCGAGGCGGCGGGGGCCGAGATCGTCACCGTGGCCCTCCGCCGGGTGAACCTGAGCGATCCGACGCAGCCGATGCTGGTCGACCACGTGAAGCCGGAACGGTTCACCTTCCTGCCCAATACGGCCGGCTGTTTCACCGGCGAGGACGCGGTCCGGACCCTGCGGCTGGCGCGCGAGGCGGGCGGCTGGGGTCTGGTCAAGCTGGAGGTGCTGTCGGACACGGCGCATCTGTATCCGGACATGGTCGAGACGCTCAGGGCGCTGGACCTGCTGGTCAAGGACGGCTTCGACGTCATGGTCTACTGCACCGACGACGTGGTGATGGCGAAGCGGCTGGAGGAGGCGGGGGCCGCGGCCATCATGCCGGCGGCGGCGCCGATCGGCTCGGGCCTAGGCATCCAGAACCGGGTCAACATCCGGCTGATCGTCGAACAGGCGAAGGTGCCGGTGCTGGTCGACGCGGGGGTGGGGACGGCGTCGGACGCCACCATCGCCATGGAGCTGGGCTGCGACGCGGTGCTGATGAACACGGCCATCGCCGGGGCGAAGGATCCGATCCGGATGGCCCACGCCATGAAGCACGCGGTGATCGCCGGGCGCGAGGCCTATCTGGCCGGGCGGATGCCGAAGCGGATGTACGCCAGCGCCAGTTCGCCGATGGCCGGGCTGATTTAAACCCGGGCCGAAACTGAAAAATCGAGTCGCAGGAGTCGCAGGAGTCGCATCCGGCCGGTCGTTCGACCCGGGCGACGGACCCGGTGAGGCGAGGACATCGCGGACGCAGAGCCGGAAGAGACCGGGTTGGAGCGCCGGGACGGCGCGGCGGGGATTCGATTGTCAAAGACCGGCGGGCCGGGGAAAACAGGGGGCACTATGAGGCGCCCGCTTCCTCAGGCGGGTTCATGACGCTGAAAAATTAAGGTTCCGTAGGGAGAACAGCGAGTTGGCCGACGGAACTATGATAGCTGGGCGGGGATTTGCAGCGCAGCAATCGCCTCTCGCCGCTATCGCAGGCTGAACACGAACGCCACGTCGCGGCGCCATTGGTGCAGGCGCAGGGTGATGGCGAAGACCTCGAGCCGGGCGGCGACGCCGAGGCCCACACCCGCTCACAGCACGACCCTCAGGCTGCCAAATGGCCGCGCGCCCATCTATGGTCCGGCGATCGAACCGCGCCTAGGATCGCGGAAACGCGCGAGGAGACGACCATGCCGCAGATCAACCGACGCCTTTTGATCGGGTCCGCCGCCGGGCTGGCGCTGACCGGAAGCGCGCGGGCGCAGGGGCGAGGGAGCCGGCAACTGGCGGTCTACAAGTCGCCGACCTGCGGCTGCTGCGACGGCTGGGTCGTCCACATGCGGCAGGCCGGGTTCACGGCAGCGGTGCATGTGGTGGCGGATCCGGGAACCGTGCGTCGCGCCCGCGGACTGCCCGATGCGCTGGCGTCCTGCCACACCGGGGTGATCGGCGGCTATGCGATCGAGGGCCATGTGCCCGCCGCCGACGTGGTGCGGCTGCTGGCCGAGCGGCCGGAGGCCGTGGGGCTGACGGTCCCGCGCATGCCGATGGGGTCGCCGGGGATGGAGACGCCGGACGGACGCAAGGCGCCGTTCGACACCCTGCTGGTGCTGCGTTCGGGCGAGACCCGCGTGTTCGCCCGCCACAACCGCGCCGCCTGATCCTGTCCAAGCCGTTTCCGGAGCCCGTCATGTCCCGATCCCTCTGTTTGCTGGCGGTCGCCGCCCTGTCGCTTCCGGCCGGGGCCGTCGCGGCCCACGATCCGGCCCCGCTGTCGCAGGTCGAAGGCCTGGTGCAGGCCGAGGCGGCCGAGGCCGCCGCGGTGGTCGACGCCTTCCACGCGGCGTTGAAGGCCGGCGACACGGCTGCGGCCTTGGCCCTGCTCGTCGAGGACGCGATGGTGCTGGAGGAGGGCGGAGGCGAACGGTCGCGGGCGGAATACGCCTCGCACCATCTGGGCTCCGACGCGGCCTTCGCGGCCGCGGTCGAGGCCATGGTCCTGCGCCGGTCGGGATGGGCTGACGGCGACGTGGCGTGGATCACCAGCGAGGGCCGCACGACGGGGACTTTCAACGGCCGGGCGGTGAACCGGTTGACGGCGGAGACCATGGTGCTGAAGCGCGGGCCGGATGGATGGCGGATCGCGCATATTCACTGGTCGTCCCGGGCGCCGCGCGCGGTCGGCTGAAGTCCCGGACTACAACGCGGCGGGCGGCGCCAGCGTGCCCATCAACGACACGACGAGCAGTATGGCCGCGCCCACGGCCGCTTCCACGAGCACGCTGCGACGCAGCCGGGCAAGGGCCGGGGCGGTGTCGCCGCCCGCCGCGAGGGCGGCGCCGAGGGCGGGCGTCAGACGCCAGCGGTTGCCGGCGGCGATGGCGATCATGGCGGCGAACAGCGCCAGCTTGAGCAGAAGCAACTGGCCGTAGAGGCTGGTGAACAGCGACCCGAGCCGCTCCGGGCCAATCAGGTAGCCGCTGTTGATCAGGCCGGTCGCGACGAGCAAAGCCACCGCGAGCGTGCCGACGCCGGCGAAATCGCGCAGGGCCCGATGGGTGGGCGCCGGGGCGCGGGGGCGGGCCAGCAGCAGGGCGAATCCGGCCAGGGCGCCGAGCCACAGGGCGGCGGCGACCGCATGGACGATGTCGGCGCCGAGATGGATCAGACGGCCCGGACCCTCGGTCGACGCCCCGTGGCCTGTCCAGGCGAAGCTGGCGACCACGACGAGACCGCCGAGCGCCGCCAGTCCCCACAGGACGCGGCCGGACGGTACCAGGCTGAACAGGATCAGCACGATCAGGGCGGCGGCGGCGCGCGAGACGAAGGCCATGCCGAGCGCCGTATCCCCGATCATGAAGCCGAGTGAAGCGGGCTTCAGGGCCTCGGCGAGCGAACCGGCCATGACCGCGGTCTGGGCGACCAGGCCGGCGAGGGAGAACAGGGCGACGGCGAGGGCCGCCCCGGCGATCAGCCGTCGGGCACCGGTCGGACCGGCGACGCCGCGACCGGGGCTGTAACCGTAAAGCAGGAACAGGGGCGTCCCCAGCAGCACCACGGCGGCCCCGTACTGGAGCCCGCGCAGCAGGACGACCGAGGTCTCGATCACCCCCGACGGACCGTGAAGGTGTAGGAACCGGTCATGCGGTGGCCGTCACTGGAGGCGATCCGCCAGTTCACGCGCCACACCCCGGGGGCCAGTCGCGCGGCCGGAGCGCCGGACAGGGTCTTGCCGTCGTCCGACACCGCCGCGTCGACCGCCACTGTGGCGCCGTCCGGACCGACGAGGTCGAAATCGGAGAAAGCCGGAACCATCCGCTCGCTGAAGGTCAGGCTCACGGCGCGGGGGGCGGCCACGATCGAATCGGGGGCCGGGGTGGCGCTGACCAGCCGGGCGTGGGCGGCGGCGGTCCCGGCCACGGCGGCCGCGACGGTCGCGACCAGGGCGAGATTCCAGATACGCATACTCAAACTCTCCAGACGGGGGTCGCCATCCCTTACATCACCCCGGACGATTTGAGAGCCCCGACCGGGGGGCGGCGGGTTGGCTGAATCCGCCGGGAGGTCTAGAGCATCGGCTCCTTCCCGAGACAGACTGACCGACCATGCACGACATCCGCGCCCTTCGTGACCATCCCGACACCTTCGTCAGCGGGTGGAAGTCGCGCGGCGTGGAGGATGCGCAGGCGGTGGTCGACAAGGCGCTGGAGCTGGACCGGACGCTGCGGGCGGCTCAGACGGCCGGTCAGGAGGCGCTGGCGAAGCGCAATGCGGCGTCCAAGCTGATCGGCGCGGCGATGGCGAAGAAGGACATGACCGAGGCCGAGCGGCTGAAGGCCGAGGTCGAAAGCCTGAAGGGCGAGATCGCGGCGCAGGAGGCGGTCGAGGCCGGGGCCGGCAAGGCACTGCGCGACCTGCTGGCGGCGCAGAAGAACCTGGCGGCGGACGATGTGCCGGAGGGCGCGGACGAGGCGGGCAATGTCGAGGTGACGCGCTGGGGCCTGCTGAGCGAAGGCGGGCCGAACAGGGACCACGCCGATCTGGGCGAGGCGTTGGGGTTGCTGGACTTCGAGGCGGCGGCGCGGATGAGCGGCGCGCGGTTCGCGGTGCTGAAAGGCGGGCTGGCGCGGCTGGAACGGGCCATCGGCCAGTTCATGCTGGACGTGCAGACGACCGAGCATGGCTATCTGGAGGTCAATCCGCCGTATCTGGTGCGCGACGAGGCGATGTTCGGGACGGGACAGTTGCCGAAGTTCGAGGAGGATTTGTTCCGGGTGGATGAGCACCTGCTCATCCCCACCGCCGAGGTCTCCCTGACCAATCTCGTGCGCGAGCAGATCCTGTCCGAGGACGAGATGGCCACGCCGATGCGGCTGACGGCGCTGACGCCGTGCTTCCGGGCCGAGGCGGGGTCGGCGGGGCGGGATACGCGCGGGCTGATCCGGCAGCACCAGTTCCACAAGGTCGAGCTGGTCTCCATCACCCGGCCGGAGGACTCGGACGCCGAGCACGAGCGGATGGTGCGCTGCGCCGAGGCGGTGCTGGAGAAGCTGGAGCTGCCCTATCGCCGGATGCTGCTGTGCAAGGGCGACATGGGCTTTTCGGCGCGGAAGACCTTCGATCTGGAGGTGTGGCTGCCGTCGCAGGGGACGTATCGGGAGATCAGCTCCTGTTCCAACTGCGGGGATTTCCAGGCCCGGCGGATGGATGCGCGCTTCAAGCGGGCCGGTGAGAAGAAGACCGAGTTCGTCCACACCCTGAACGGCTCGGGCCTGGCGGTCGGTCGCACGCTTGTCGCGATCATGGAGAACTATCAGGAGACCGACGGCTCCATCCGCGTGCCGGATGCGTTGGCTCCCTATATGCCCAAGGGCATGACCCACGTGGGCGGACCCCGGTAGTCCGCTCAGTCCGATGAGCGGGAAAGAGGATGCCATGATGAAGTTTGTGATCGGTCTCTCCGCGCTGGGTCTGGCTCTGAGCGCCTGCGCCACGGCCTCGACGCCGATGACCTATGCCGCCGCTGACACCGCCTTCACCGGCTGGGTGAAGTTCAGCAACGAAGAATTCCAGCTCTACGCCGACGAGGATCAGGTGCTGCAGCCGTTCGCGCGGCCGTGCGTCTCGGGCGCGGCGTCGCGGGACGAGATGCGCCAGGCGGTGCAGGATCTGGCCGGGCGGAAGGTGACGATCACGGGCCGGACGGCGGCCTGGTCGGCGGGGCTGCCGGGCAACCGGATCGCCCACGAGGGTTCGGTGATCCGCAACGATTGCGGCGGCGCCTTCGTCATTCTCGCGGACGACATCCGGCCGGCGAACTGACACAAGGCGGTTGCGCCGGCGTCCGACGCGCTGCATCACCCGGACGGCATGCGCATTCTTCTGACCAACGACGACGGCATCGAGGCCGAGGGGCTGGCGTGTCTGGAGCGGATCGCCCGGACGCTGTCGGACGACATCTGGGTGTGCGCGCCGCAGGTCGAGCAGTCGGGCAAGGGGCGGGGGATCACCCTGACCGAGCCGCTGCGGGTCAATACGCTGGGCGAGAAGCGGTTCGCGGTGACCGGGACGCCGACCGACTGCGTGGTGCTGGCGGTCAACGACCTGATGCCGGAGAAGCCCGATCTGGTGCTGTCGGGGGTCAACCGGGGGCACAATGTCGGCGAGGACTGCTCCTATTCGGGGACGGTGGCGGGGGCGCTGCAGGGCATGGCCTTCGGCATCCGCTCGATCGCGCTGAGCCAGTCGCTGGAGCGGTTTCACGACGAGGTCAGGGCGCACTGGGAGACGGCCGAGGCGTTCGCGCCGGCGATCATCAGCCGCCTGCTGGCCCAGCCGTGGCAGACCGGCGTGGTGATGAACCTGAATTTCCCCGCCCGGCCCCCGGAGGACGTGACCGAGGTCGAGGTGACGCGGCAGGGCTTCCGCGATCTGGGCGAGATGCACGCGGTGCGGCGCACCGATCTGCGCGGCCGGGACTATTACTGGATGAGCTTCCGCGGGACCAAGCAGGAGCATGCCGACGGGACCGACCTGCGGGCCATGGACGAGGGCAGGATTTCGGTGACGCCGTTGCACATCGACCTGACGCACATGCCGAGCGTGCATGACCTGAAGGGCGTGCTGGGCGGGGCGCCGCCGAAGACGGTGGCGGCGGAATGAGGGAAAGGGTTGCGCTCCTCACGTCGATAGCGGCGCTGCTGACCGGTTGCGCGACGCAAGCGCCATGGCCGGATAGGCCGTGGCTTGACGCGGGATGTGATGCAATGGGCTCTTGCGCGGTCCGCGGACGACTTGAAATCGTCCGGGGGGTTCCTCATTCCGGCGGTGTGCTGACGCTGCAGGACGGAAGCTGCATGGCGGTTGCTCTGCCTCGGGAAGTCCTCACTGACTGGCGACGATGGAGCGGACGGCAGGTGGCTATTCGCGGAGGGACGGTGGCGCGCGGCGGCGAGTCCGCTGAAGTCGTATCGATCCAGTACGGGGATCGCTTCGTCCCGACGGGGCTCTGTCCATCAGGCTCCATGCTCTACGCCAACCGTCTGTCGTTAAAGGGCGGATGATGAAACTCAACGATGATCGCGCCGGGCGGCTGATCCTGGGGCTGCGGCAGCAGGGGGTGACGGAGCCGCGCGTGCTGGAGGCGATGGAGTCGATCGACCGCGCGGTGTTCGTGCACGAGAAATTCCTCGACCAGGCGTGGGAGGACCAGGCCCTGCCGATCGACTGCGCCCAGACGATCTCGCAGCCCTATATCGTCGGCCTGATGACCCAGGCGCTGGACGTGCAGCCGCGCCACCGGGTGCTGGAGATCGGCACGGGGTCGGGCTACCAGGCGGCGGTGCTGAGCCGGCTGGCGCGCTATGTCTATTCGGTGGAGCGCTACCGCAGCCTGTTGACCGAGGCCGAGCGGCGGCTGAAGGAGCTGAAGATCGATAACGTCATCACCCGCCACGGCGACGGCGGGCTGGGCTGGCCGGAGCAGGCGCCGTTCGACCGGATCATGGTCACGGCGGCGGCGCCCGGCGAGCCGACGGAGCTGCTGCACCAGCTGAAGCCGGGCGGGATCCTGGTTTGTCCGGTGGGGCGGGGATCGGTGCAGAGGCTGCACCGGTATGTGAGTCTGGAGGACGGATCGTTCCGGCGCGAGAGCCTGGCCGAGGTGCGGTTCGTGCCGCTGGTCGAGGGGACGGCGCGGGAGGGGTGACAGGGATCGGTCTGACGGGGCAGGGTGGCTCCATGTCAGTCTTCAGCGCTGCTCTCCTCACTTTGCTGACCGCGGCGTCGCCCGGCCAGACCCACACATGGGAGGCGTGTTTTGACGGGGACGTCCCCACGCCCGAAGCCTTTGCCGCTTTCCGCGAGGCCGGGCGCGTGTTTCGCGACGCCGGCCGGTTTGGCGCGCGCGCGACGCTGGCGGGTTCGGACCAGTCCGAGACGGCCTGGTCGGAGGCGAAACTTACAGCCTACGTCGAACTGCTACGTGCCGGGGTGTCGGCCAACTATCTAAGCGTCAATCCGGCCCCGAGGAATGCCGGAGCGTGCCTTCCGGTTACGGTCGAGGTGCTCCCACCGGCGCAGAACCCTCCCGGCCTGTGGCACCTCAGACCGGTGTATGGTTTTGAGCCGGGCAGTGCGGAAATCCGATCGTTCGGCGCCAGGGCTGCGGTGCGGATCGCCGCGGCCGTCTATGAGCCCGGGTGGGTGATCCGTCTGGACGGCCACACCGATACAGTCGGCTCGGAGGAGGACAATCTGGCGCTCAGCCTTCGACGCGCAGAGGCGGTTGCCGAGGCGCTCGTGCGGGAGGGCGTGCACTGGAAAGCTATCGAAATCCACGGGCGCGGAGAGAGCCAGCTGGCCCGACCAACGGCTGACGACATGCCGGAGCCTCTGAACCGGCGGGTCAACATCGACTACCGGCCGCCTCCCGCAACGCCTCATTAACCTTCACGCCCAACTTTGGCGCGGTTTACGGGGTCTGGTCCGAAGGGCGGATTCGAGATTGAGGAGCGGGCGATGATCGGGATCAGGACGGGGTTGAAGGCGCTGGCGGTGCTGGGGGCGATGAGCCTGACGGCGGCCTGCGCCAGCTATCCGACCGAGCCGCGCTATTCGATCCACGCTGAACCGCCGCCGCCGCCGGTGCGCAACTATCCCGCGCCGCCCGCCGCGCCCGCGCCGAGCGGGGAAGGCGTGCGCGGTCCGACCAACCCGGCCAATGAGGCGCCGCCGCCTGCGGGCGCGCCGGTCGCGGAGATCGAGGGCGGGGCGCTGGACGCGCCCGTGGGGACCAGCCCCTACCAGCCCGCCGCCGGCCCCGCCTCGGAAGGGTTCGCCAGCCCGCCGCCGCCCGCCTCGGGCGCGCCGGTCGCGGCCGGCGCGGCCTATGTGATCCAGCCGGGCGACACCATTTCCGGCATCGGACGGCGCTTCCAGACGCCGGTGCAGACGCTGATCGATCTGAACGGCCTGGGGCCGAGGGCTGATGTGTCGCCGGGCCAGCGCGTCATTCTGCCCGCCAGCGCGGTCGACATCGGCGGCGATCCCTACGCCACCGGACCGTCGCCGACGGGAGTCTATGTGGCCGACGCGGGCGTGCCGCCGCCGCCGCCGCCGCCGCCGGCGCCGCCCATGCCCACGGCCGCACCGCCGCCCGTGCCGCCCGCGACCGCGACCGTGAGTCTGGACTGGCCGGTGCGCGGCGACATCCTGCGTCGCTTCGGGCCGGTCGGCATGGGCGAGCGCAACAACGGCGTCAACATCGGCACCCCGGCGGGGGCCGAGGTGCGGGCCAGCGCGGCGGGCCGGGTCGGCTATGTCGGCGATGATCTGGCCGGGCAGGGGCTGACGGTGCTGATCGTGCACCGTGAGGGCTGGCGCTCGGTCTACGGCCATCTCGGTTCGGCCACGGTGCGCGACGGCGACGAGGTGCGGGCGGGCCAGGTCATCGGCACGGTCGGAAACACCGCCGGGGACGGACGGCCGTCGATCCATTTCGAGACCTGGCGCATGCGCGGCGACGAGCCGACGGCGATCGACCCGCTGAGCGTGTTGCCGCGCTGACGCAGGCGGGGCGGACCGGCCAGTCTTCGCGTTGCAAAGTGAGGCGGCGCACCCTAGGTTCCGCGCCTCGTTTTCCAAGGGCGCCGCGGGGGGCCCGTATGCCAGAGACCCATCGATGACTCCGACTGACGGCGGCCTGATGGCCCAATTGATCAGCTTCGCTCCGATCATCCTGATCGGCGTAATGGGCTATCTGCTGCTGGTCCGCCCGCAGATGAAGCAGGCCAAGCTGCACCGCGAGATGATCGCCGGGCTGAAGCGCAACGACACGGTGGTGCTGTCCAACGGCATGATCGGCAAGGTGACGCGGATCGAGAACGACGAGGCCATGGTCGAGATCGCCCAGGGCGTGAACGTCCGCGTGGTCAAGGCGATGATCACCCAGGTGCGCGACCGCACCGGCGTCGCCGCCAACGACACCAAGAAAGTCACCAAAGCCTGATCCCGGCGCTCTGAAAGGTCGGGGAAGCCCGCATGATCCATCTGTCGCGCTGGAAGGTCATTCTTCTCGCCCTGTCGTTCGTTTTCGGGCTGTTCTTCGCCTATCCGAACGTGCTGACCGCCGAACAGAAGGCGGCGCTGCCGGGCTGGCTGCCCAAGAGCGGAGTCAATCTCGGCCTCGACCTGCAGGGCGGGTCTTACCTGCTGCTGGAAGTCGACGTGCCGGAGATGCGCGAGAAGCGCCTCACCAACCTCGGTGAGGACGCCCGGACGGTGTTGGGTGAAACGGGGATCGACATCTCGGGCATCCAGCAGGACGGCTCGGGCGTGACCGTCACCCTGGCCGATCCGGCCAGCATGGATCGGGCGCTGGAAGCGATGCGGCCGCTAACGGGCGGGGCGGGCCAGGTGGCCGAGCGCATCGTTCGGCGTCAGGGCGAGGACCGCATCCGCTATGCCTTCACCCAGCAGGCCATGGATTCGATGGCCTCGACGGCGGTCACCCAGTCGATCGAAGTGGTGCGCCGCCGGATCGACAGCCTCGGCACCCGTGAACCGTCGATCACCCGTCAGGGCGCCGACCGCATCGTGATCCAGGCGCCGGGCGAGAGCGATCCGGCTGAACTGGAGCGGATCATCGGTACGACGGCGCAGCTGACCTTCCAGATGGTCGACGTCGAGAACTCGGTCGAGGAGGCCCTGGCCGGTTTCCCGCCGCCGGACGCCGAGATTATTCCGGACGCCGCCGGCTTCCCCTATCTGGTCAAGAAACGCATCCTGGTGTCGGGTGAAAATCTGACCCGGGCGCAGGTCACCACCGATCAGAACAACCAGACGGCCATCGGATTCAACTTCGACAGCGCCGGCGCCCGCCGCTTCGGCGAGGCGACAGCCCAGAACATCGGCAAGCCTTTCGCCATCATCCTCGACGGCGTCGTCATCTCGGCGCCGAATATCCGCAGCGCCATCACCGGCGGCTCCGGCATCATCGAGGGCAGTTTCACGATCCAGGAAGCCGCCGAGCTGGTCAACCTTCTGAACGGCGGGGCCCTGCCGGCGCCGCTGCAGGTCGAAGAGCGCCGGACCGTGAGCGCCGCCCTCGGCGCCGACGCGGTGGAGGCGGGCGCGTTGTCGACCGCCATCGGCTTCGCCATCATCCTGATCTTCATGCTGCTGTCCTACGGCTTCCTGTTCGGGGGCATCTCGATCATCGGCCTGCTGCTGAACGGCCTACTGATCATCGCGGCCATGTCTATGACCGGGGCGGCCCTGACCCTGCCCGGCATCGCCGGATTGGTGCTGACCTTCGCCGTGGCGGTCGACGCCAATGTGCTGATCTATGAGCGGATGCGCGACGAGGCGCGGGCCGGGCGGTCGGTGATCGCCTCGCTGGACGCCGGCTTCAACAAGGCCATGGGCACCATCATCGACGCCAATCTGACGACCCTGGTGGCCGCAGCGATCATGTTCGTGCTGGGCGCAGGGCCGGTGAAGGGCTTCGCCTGGACGCTCAGCATCGGCGTCTTCACCTCGATGCTGTCGGCTGTTCTGGTCGCACAGGTCGCCTTGGCGTGGTGGCTGAAGGTCGCCAAGCCCAAAAAACTGCCGATCGCGGAGTGATGGCGATGCGTGGATGGCCCCTCATCAAACTTCTGCCGACGCGGACAAACCTGAAGTTCGTCAGATTTTCCCGGGCGTTCGGCGCCCTGTCGGCCGTGCTGGTGATCGCCTCGATCATCGGCTGCTTCTATCCCGGCCTGAACATGGGCATCGACTTCCGGGGCGGCGCCTCGCTTGAAGTTTCCAAGCCGGCCGGTCAGGTCGTGGCGCTGGACGAGCTCCGCGGCTCGGTGCGTGATCTCGGCCTTGGCGACGTCCAGGTCCAGGGCATCGCCCGGCGCGGCACGGACGTGGACGACGGTTCGACCGCTATCGTCAGCTTCCAAATTCCCGAAGGGCGCGACCAGACCGCCGTGGTCCGGCAGGTCGAAGCCGCCATCACCGGCGCGGTCGGTGAGGTGACCTATTCGGACGTCGCCGTGGTCGGCTCCAAGGTGTCGGGCGAGTTGTTCACCTCCGGCATGCTTGCGCTCGGCCTCGCCGTGGTTCTGATGTTCGCCTACATCTGGTTCCGCTTCGAGCCGCAGTTCGGCTTCGGCACCATCGCCGGACTGGCGCACGACGTAATCCTGGTCTTCGGCCTGATCGTCGTGCTTCAGCTGGAGTTCAGCCTGAACACGGTCGCGGCCATCCTGACGGTCATCGGCTATTCGATGAACGACACCGTCGTGGTGTTCGACCGCCTCCGCGAGAACCTGCGCAAGTACAAGACCATGCCGTTGCGCGAGGTGATCGACCTGTCGATCAACGAGACCCTGTCGCGGACTATCATCACCGGCGTAACGGCGATCATGGTGCTGGCGGCGCTGGCGGTGTTCGGCGGCGAGGCCCTGTTCGGCTTCTCCATCGCCCTGATGGCCGGCATCATCATCGGCACCTATTCGTCGGTCTATGTGGCCGCGCCGATCATCCTGCTGTGGGGCGTCAAGCGGGGCGGCGCGGCGGATGACGCCACGCCGGTCAAGCTGGGCATGGCCAGCCGGCCGTAGGGCGCCGGATACCCGCTCCCTTTTGTCGGGGGGGCGGATACCCACAAACTCTTTCGGTTTTTGTCGGAGAGGCGCGGCTGTATGGTCGCGCTTCAACGATTCTCGCCCGGGGAGGGGCGTCTGACATGTTCGGCAAACTGCTTTCGAACTTCCGCACCACCGTGCTGCTCAGCCTCGTGTTGGCGGGGGTGATGATCTACGCCTTCGGCAGCGTCTCGCCGGGCGGCTTCGACCTGATCTTCTGGCAGGCGGTATTCCGCTGGACCCATGTCGTCGCCGGCGTCCTGTGGATCGGCCTGCTGTGGTATTTCAACTTCGTCCAGATCCGGATCATGCCGTCGATCCCGGCCGAGCTGAAGCCGGCCATCGGCAAGCACATCGCCCCGGAGGCCCTGTTCTGGTTCCGCTGGTCGGCGCTGGCCACCGTGGTCGCTGGCCTGGCCCTCGCCTTCAGCCGGGGTCACGCCTATGCGGTCGAGGTGCTGAGCTTCGGCCTCGTCGGCGGTCTGACCGAGGACCAGAAGGGCTACACCCTGCTGGGCATCGGCGTCTGGCTGGCCATCGTCATGTTCCTCAATGTCTGGGGCATCATCTGGCCGAACCAGAAGCGGGCGCTGGGCATTGTTCCGGCCGAGGACGACGTCAAGGCGAAGGCGGCCCGCGTGGCCATGCTGGGCAGCCGCACCAATATGCTGCTGTCGCTGCCGATGCTGACCGCCATGGCGATGTACCAGACGCTGTTTGGCTGATTCCGGGTCATCGCTGGACGAACAGGTCCGCGCGGCCGATCCCGACCGCTGGCTGTCGAGCCGGTTCGTCGGCGATGCGGCGGCGCGCGCGGACCTGATCGCCCTCTACGCCTTTGAAGCCGAACTGCTGGCCATTCCGACGCGGGTGACCCAGCCGCTGCTGGCTGAGATGCGCTATGTCTGGTGGCGCGAGCAGATGGACGGGGTGTTCGCGGGCGTCGCCCGCAAGGGCCATCCGGTGCTGGAGGCCCTGACGGATGTCGTGGGGCGTCATGGGCTGGAGCGCGCGCCGTTCGAGGCGCTGATCGCGGCGCACATCGGCCGGGTGCACGGCGAGGCGCACGATCTGGACGCCTTCTACGTCGGACCGATGCAGGTGGCCGTGCGGCTGTTGGCCGGGCCCGGGCATGAGGCGGCGGTGGTCGAGGCCGGACGGGTGTGGGGGATGACGCAGACCGGCCGGCTCGACGAGGCGAGGGCCGCCCGACCGCGGGCGCGGGCGGCGCTGCGCGGTCTGCCCGTCGCCGCCTTTCCGGCGGTCGTCCACGCAAGCCTGACGAATCCGACCCGGAGCGAGGCGGCGAAGCGGCTGCGCCTGATCTGGGCGTCGCTGACCGGCCGTATCTGAACGACCCTTTGCGCAGCCGCCGGCACCGGGCCATATGGCGTTCATGGCGATGCGGGGCGAACGAGCAGGGGGGCGACGGGGCGATTCGGCGGCCAGGGCCGCGCAGGACGCGCCTCCGGCCGGGCTTTCGAAAGGCCCGCCCGCCGGTCGGGCCCTGCTGGACCTGATGCGGTTGGTGCGGCGGTCGAACGCGCCGCAGCTGCGGCTCAGGCTGGTCGCGGCCATCGGCATGACCCTGGGCGGCAAAGCGCTGGGCGTGCTGGCCCCGCTGGTGCTGGGGGCGGCGGTGAACCGGCTGGCGGCGGGGCAGGGGACGGGCGCGGCCCTGGCCTGGGGCTTCGGCGGGTTCGCGGTGGGCTGGGCCATCGTGCGGCTGCTGTCGGCGATCGCCCCCAACGCCTCGGACGTGGTGTTCGCGCCGGTGCGGTCGGCGGCGCAGCGGACGGCGGCGGCGGAGACCTTCGCCCACGCCTTGAGCCTGTCGCTGGATTTCCACCAGACCAAGCGATCCGGCGCCCTGTCGCGGACCATGGACCGGGGCTCCCGGGCCGTCGATTTCCTGATGCGCATCCTCGCCTTCAACCTGATCCCGACCGGGGTGGAGCTGGTGCTGGCGGCCGGGGTGCTGGCGGGCAAATACGACTGGCGACTCGGGGCCGTGGCGGTGGCGGTGGTCGCCATCTACGCCGTCTCGACCTTCGCCCTGTCGAACTGGCGGATCGAGCACCGGAGAGAGATGAACGCCGCGGACACCCAGGCGGCGGGAGTCTCGGTCGACGCCCTGCTCAACTACGAGACGGTCAAGTCGTTCGGAGCCGAGGCGCGGGCGGCGCGGGCCTATGACATGGCGCTGGGCGACTACACGCGGGCGGCGCTGAAGGCCAACAGCTCGCTGGCCCTGCTGAACGTCATCCAGGCCGTGATCATGAATCTCGGTCTGGCGGTCATGGCGGTGATGGCGGGGTTCGAGGCCGCCGCCGGACGGATGGGTCCGGGCGACGTCATGGCGGCGGTGCTGATCATGATCAGCCTGTACGCGCCGCTCAACATTCTGGGCTTCGCCTACCGGGAAGTCCGTCAGTCCTTCATAGACATGGAGGAGATGCTGAAGGTGACGCGTCAGACGCCGCAGGTCGCAGATGCGCCCGACGCCGCCCCCCTGACCCGGCCGGCCGACGCGCGCGGCGCGGCGCTCGCCTTCGACCACGTCGGCTTCCGCCACGACGCCCGCGCCAGCGGGCTGGAGGACGTCAGCTTCGTCGCGGCGCCGGGCACGACGACGGCGCTGGTCGGGCCGTCAGGCTCGGGCAAGTCGACGATCGTCAAACTGGCCCTGCGCCTGCTGGATCCGCAGGAGGGGGCGGTACGGATCGACGGCTTCGACGCTCGCCGGGTGACGCAGGAATCGCTGCGCGCGGCGGTGGCGCTGGTGCCGCAGGACGTGGCCCTGTTCAACGACACGATCCGCGCCAACATCGGCTTCGCCCGCCCGGATGCGGACGAGACGGCGATCTGGGCGGCGGCCGGCGCCGCCGAGCTGGACGCGTTTATCCGCGCCCTGCCGCAGGGCCTGGACACCATGGTCGGTGAGCGCGGACTGAAGCTGTCTGGCGGCGAGCGCCAGCGGGTGGGCATCGCCCGGGCGCTGCTCGCCGACCCCTGCATTCTGATCCTCGACGAGGCGACCAGCGCGCTGGACAGCCGGACCGAGGCGGCGATCCAGAAGACCCTGCGCCGGGCGCGGGCCGGCCGGACGACGCTGGTGGTGGCGCACCGGCTGTCGACCATCGCCGACGCGGATCAAATCCTGGTGCTAAAAGCCGGCCGGATCGTCGAGCGGGGCGCGCATCACGAGCTGGTGGCGCGTCAGGGCGGGGAATATGCGGCGCTGTGGCGCAAGCAGACACGCGGCGCCCGGACCGACCGTCAGCCGGTCTGACCGAATTTCCTGGCCATCATGCTCGACAGTTGGGAGGTGACGGCGTTGCGCTCCTCGACTGCTTCTTCCGGCAGGGTGCTGAGCAGCTGCAGCGACTGGATATGAACCTGCAGAATGCGCCAGTCGAAGGCATCCTCTTCGGATGCCAGGTCGACCACGTCGCACAGGCTGGAGGCCACGGCGCAAATCTCCGACAGACCGAACGGGCTGGCGGCGTCGATCAGGTGGTTGGCCGACTGATAGATGCGACGCAGGATCTCGTCCCTCTCGTCGGACGTCGTCGGCTGCTTCAGAGCGGACAGCGCCCCGATGTGATGGGTGACCTCCTTGAGCGCCTTGTCTCTCAGCTTGCCGATATTTTCTCTCGCCTGGGTCAGCGCCAGGCCGACAGCGATGCCGCCCGCGCTGTCGATCAATTTGGAAAGGCGCGATTTGCGGCGGGAATGGGTGATAACGCTCATTGGCCTGCCTCTTCGGCGAGGGCGGCCTTCTGGGCCTCGAACTCGGCGCGGCGGATGTTGTCGGCGCGGCGCTCCTTGCCCGGAGGCTCGCCCTCGCGGAATCGGCGGTCCGGGCCGAAATAATCGCCGACCTCCAGAAACGGCCGGTTGTCGCGCGCCACCCAGACAATCCGCTCCAGCAGGCTGGAGGCGCTGAACGGCTTGGTGACGATGAAGTTGGCTCCGCAGTTTCGGGCCCTGTCGACCATCGAACGACGGATGTGAGCCGCCGTCATGATCACGGGGACGAAGGCGTTGGGCGGGCCGGAACGCCGCAGCCACTCGACCAGTTCAAAGCCGTCCATGCCCGGCATCTCGCAGTCGACGACCAGCAGGTCAGCCTCGATCTCAGTGAGGATCGCCATGGCCTCAGGCGCGCTTCGGCAGGAATGACGGGTTCGGATGCCGAAGCCGGAAAGGGCGGTGGTGGTGATCTCGGCGGAGAAGGGCGAATCGTCGACCACCATGGTGACGGCCCCGGCCAGATTGATGATGGCGGATTCGCGGAGCGCTTCGCCGACACTACTCATTCCCGTCGTTCCCGACTCAGTCGCCACCTGCAACTCAGGATACGACGAAGCCTTGCCCGACAACCGTCGCCGAAGGGTTAACAGGGTCGGCTAGCCGACACGGCCGATAGCGTAGAAGCGGTCGGCTCGGGCCTTGCGGATCTGTTCGGGTGACAGGCCCGAGAGCGCCGCCAGTTCCTCGGCCAGGACGTCGCCGACGGACTGGATCGCGGCGGCTGGATCGGCGTGGGCCCCACCCACGGGTTCGGGGATGATCCGGTCGACGATCTTGAGCTCGACAAGGTCGGGGCCCGTGATCTTCATGGCCATGGCGGCGTCGCGGGCGCGGGCGCCGTCGCGCCACAGGATGCCGGCGGCGCCTTCCGGCGAAATGACCGAATAGATCGAATGCTCGAGCATCAGCACCCGGCCGGCGGCGGCGATGGCTATGGCCCCGCCAGAGCCGCCCTCGCCGGTCACGGTGGCGATCGACGGCACGCCAAGGGTCAGGCAGCGCTCGGTCGAGCGGGCGATGGCCTCGGCCTGGCCGCGTTCCTCGGCCCCGAGGCCGGGATAGGCCCCGGCGGTGTCGACGAAGCTGAGCACCGGCAGGCCGTATTGCTCGGCCAGGTCCATCAGACGCACCGCCTTGCGGTAGCCCTCGGGGCGGGCCATGCCGAAATTGTGGGTCAGGCGGGTCTGGGTGTCATGGCCTTTCTCATGCCCCATCAGGACGACCGGTTCGCCCCGGAAGCGTGCGAGCCCGCCCAGAATGGCCTGGTCGTCGCCGAACTGGCGGTCGCCCTTCAGCTCGACGAAGTCGGTGAACAGGCCTTCGACGTAGTCGACGAAATGCGGCCGCTGCGGATGGCGCGCGACCTGGGTCTTCATCCACGGATCGAGATCGGCGTAGACCTTGCGGCGCAGCTGTTCGGCCTTCTTGCGCAGGCCGGAGACCTCGGCGTCGAACGACCCGGAGGTCGAGGAGAGCAGATTCAGCTCCTCGATCTTCGCCTCCAGTTCGGCGATCGGCTTTTCGAATTCGAGGTAGTGGGTGGCCATCAGGCGTCCGGAACAGGCGCGCGTATCAGCGCAACGGAAGGCGGCGGAACCTAGTGGGGTCAACGCCGGGGGGCAAGCGGCGGTTCAGTCGTCCTTCGCCAAGGGATGCTTGTCCCGGACCACCCGAGCCAGCCGGTCGACAGCCACGTGGGTGTAGATCTGGGTGGTGGCGATGTCGGCGTGGCCGAGCAGGGTCTGGACCACGCGCAGGTCGGCGCCGCCCTCCAGCAGATGGGTGGCGAAGGCGTGGCGCAGGACGTGTGGGCTGACCCGGGCGGGGTCGATGCCGGCGTCGACGGCGGCCTGATCCAGCAACTGGGCGAAGCGGCGCGGGGTCAGATGCCCCCTGGCCGAGGATGAGGGAAACAGCCACGGACTGTCCGGGGCCTTTTCCGGGCGGGCGGCGTCGCGGGCGACGAGCCAGACCCTGACGGCTTCGCGGGCCGAGGCGTTGAGCGGGGCCAGCCGTTCCTTGCCGCCCTTGCCGCGGACGATCAGGAAGGCCGGATCGCGCCGCACGGCCTCGACCCGCAGGCCGAGCAGTTCGGAGACGCGCAGGCCGGAGGCGTAGGCCAGTTCGACAAGGGCCACGAGGCGCAGACCGGCGGCGCCGTCGCGGGCCGAGGCGGCGGCGAGCAGACGTTCGACCTCGTCCCGGCCCAGCGTTTTGGGCAGCCTGCGGCCCCGTCCGGGGGCCTCGAGGCGACGCGAGGGATCGTCGGTTCGCCAGCCCTCGCCGAGGACGAAGCGGTAGAACTGGCGCACGGCGGATCGGCGGCGGGCCTGGGTGGCGGCGGACAGGCCGCGGGCGCCGAGACCAGCGTACCACGCCTCGACAGCGGCTTCGTCGGCGCCCATCAGGCCATGGGGCAGGGCGTTTTCAGCGTCGGCGAGATCGCGGGCGTAGGCCGACAGGGTGTGGGGCGAGGCGTCACGCTCGACCGCCATCATCTCCAGAAAGGCCTCGACCTGACGGGTTCCGGGCGGGAGGCTCATGCGCGCGACCGCTTTGCGTCGGCGCCGCCTGGTGTAAAGGGTGGTCGGATCATGCCGCCTTGCCTGTCGCCGTCCGTTCCGCCACCGCCCGACCGCCTCCCGCGAGGCCGGTCGTGACAGGCGACGGGCCGATTCCGGTCCATCGCCGCACCATAGCGCTGGTCGGGCTGATGGGGGTGGGGAAATCGACGGTCGGGCGCCGGCTGGCGAAGCGGCTGGAGCTGCCCTTCGCCGACGGGGACATCGAGATCGAGGCGGCGGCGGCGATGACCGTATCGGATATCTTCGCCAAACTGGGCGAGGCCGAGTTCCGGGCCGGAGAGGCGCGGGTGATGAGACGGTTGCTCGAAGGGCGGCGGATGGTGCTTGCCACCGGCGGCGGCGCCATCCTGAACCCGGATACGCGGGCGCTCCTCAAGGAGCGGGCCGTGACGGTGTGGATGCGGGCCGATCTGGATACGGTGGCGCAGCGGGTCCAGCGGCGCGACACCCGGCCCCTGTTGCGCGGACGGGACCCGCTGACGGCGCTGAAGGCCATGGCGGAGGTGCGCTACCCGGTCTATGCGACCGCCGATCTGATCGTCGACGTCGCGGGCGGGGCCCATACGCAGGCGGTCGAGGCCATCGTCGAGGCGCTGGACGCCCATTTCGCCGCCCATGCGCCGGAGGTTCGGACGTGACGACGACCGTGCTCGTCTCGGGCCGAGACTTCCGACCCTATGAAGTGATCGTCGGCCGCGGCCTGATGGCCGGGCTGGGGGCGCGGGTGGCCCCGCTGGCGGCCGGTCGGACGGTGGTCATCACCGACGAGATCGTGGCGGCGCTGCACGGCAAGGCGGCGCTGGCCTCGCTGGAGGCGGCGGGCGTGCAGGGTCGTCTGCTCACCATACCGCCGGGCGAGGGGTCCAAGTCGTTCGCCGAGCTGGAACGGGTGATCGACCGGATGCTGGCCTTCCGGCTCGACCGGAAGGATGTGGTCGTGGCGCTGGGCGGCGGGGTGGTGGGCGACCTGGCCGGACTGGCGGCGGCCCTGTTCATGCGCGGCATCGACTTCGTGCAGGTTCCGACGACGCTGTTGGCCCAGGTGGACTCGTCGGTCGGGGGCAAGACGGCGATCGACACGCCACGCGGCAAGAACCTGGTCGGCGCCTTCCATCAGCCGCGGCTGGTGCTGGCCGATATCGATGTGCTGGGGACCCTGCCGGGACGGCAACTACGCTCGGGCTGGGCCGAGGTGCTGAAGCATGGGCTGATCTGCGACGCCGGCTTCTTCGACTGGTTGGGAGGCGGGGGGGCGGCGGGCGCGGCAGGCGATCCGGCGGCGCTGGAACGGGCCGTGGTGCGCTCCGTCGAGATCAAGAGCGCCATCGTCGGCGAGGACGAGAAGGAAACGGGGCGGCGCGCGCTGCTGAACCTCGGCCACACCTTCGGTCACGCCATCGAGGCGGAGCTCGGGTTCGACGAGACCCGGCTCACGCATGGCGAGGCGGTGGCGCTCGGATGCGCGCTGGCCTTCCGGTTCTCGGCGGCGGAGGGGCACTGCCCTGCGAAGGACGCCGTTCGCGCGGAAGCGGTTCTGGCGGCGGCCGGCCTGCCGACCCGGCTGAAGCAGGTCGGGACGTTCCGGGGCGTGCGCCTCGTCCAGCGGATGGCCGGGGATAAGAAGGCCGAGGGCGGACGGCTGACCCTGATTCTGGCGCGAGCCATCGGGGACGTCCTCGTCGAGAAGGCTGTCGACCCCAGCGCCCTGACCGCCTTCCTCGATGCGGAGATCGATGCGTGAAACCCGCCCCGATGAATCTGGCGGTCGAGCCGCTGACGAACCGGTTCGTCCGTCTGGAGCCGTTCGCGGACGGATTGATGGCGGAGGTCCAGGCGGCGCTGGACTGCGATCAGGCGTCCTGGGACATCATGGTGGGCGCGGCTTATGGCGAGAATTTCGCCGGCTGGTGGCGGTCCGCCCTGACGGCGATGGAGAATGGAACCCGCATCGCCTACGCCGTGCGGCGGCTGTCCGACGGCGTCGTGGTCGGGACGTCCAGTCTCTACGAGATAAGACCCGAGCATCGACGCTGCGAGATCGGCTCGACCTTCTATCGACCTGAAGCGCGCGGCGGCGCGGTGAATCCCGCGGCCAAACGCCTGTTGTTGGCGCATGCGTTCGACGGCGGCGCGATACGGGTCGAGATCATCACCGACGCGATCAATCCGGGCAGTCAGGCCGCGATCCGCAAGCTCGGTGCGCGAGACGAGGGAATTCTGCGCAAGCACAAGATCACCTGGAAGGGCCGCATCCGCGACACAGCCCAGTTCGCTGTCCTCGATGAGGACTGGCCGATGGTGCGTGACCGGCTGGACGCCCGCCTGGCGGCCTTCGCCTAGTCGATGGCCCGGCAGTCGGTGGGCTGGCGACCGTCGCCGGTCCAGACGGCCATGGCGCCTTCGCCGCGGAGTTCATAGCCCGAGGCGCGGTACCAGAGGCCGGACCCGGCCTGTTCCTGATGCAGGTCAACCGCCTTGCCGCTGGAGTTGCGGACCGTGGCCATCTGACGGGGATTGTCGAAATCGACCGTCAACCGCTCGCCGTTGTTGCACAGATAGCTGGTGCGGATGACCCGGTTCAGCGCCCGCTCCTGGATTTCGGCGCCCGTCCGCCGTTTGGCCGTTTGCGCGGTCTCCGCCCGCTCGCGAACGGCTTCGCCGTCCGTGGGAGCGGTGGCGGCGTCCGAACCGCAGGCCGCAAGAAGGAGGAGAGCCACCCCACAGGCCGGGAACGCGGCGAAAGACGTCAAACGCATACAGACAAGCCTTGCTGTTCGGATGGAGCGATGAACGCGCCGTTCAAGCGGCCGTTCCCTTGCGTCGGGCCCGGAAGAAATCGCGGAGCAGGGTCGCGCCCTCGGTGGCCAGAAGCCCGCCCTCGAATGCGGGCCGCCAGTGGCAGGTCGGCTGGTCGAAAAAACGTGGGCCGTGGGCCAGGGCGCCGCCCTTGGGATCGTCGGCGCCCCAGACCACGCGGCCGATGCGGGCGTGGCTGATGGCCCCGGCGCACATGGCGCAGGGCTCGAGCGTGACGTAGAGGGTCAGGCCGGTGAGGCGATAGTTTCTGCGCTTCGCCGCCGCCGCGCGCAGGGCCACGATCTCGGCGTGGGCGGTGGGGTCGTGCGCGCCGATGGGGCCGTTCATGCCCTCGGCGACGACTTCTCCGGTCGATTCGTCGACGATGACGCAGCCCACGGGAGTCTCTCCCGCGTCCGCCGCCGCTTGCGCACAGGCCAAGGCCATGTGCATGAACCGCTCATCATGGCCAGCCATCCCCGAGACAACGACAAGAAGCCGCGCCCGCGTCAAGACGCCGACCGCGACGGCCCCCGCAAACCCTATGTCAAACGCGTCGAGGGCGCGGACGACCGGGGGCCGCCCAGAGGCGGGAAGCCGTACGACAAGGCCGGGAAGGGCGGGGGCAAGCCGTTCAACAAGGACGGCAAGGCTTTCTCGAAGGGAGGAAAGCCCGGTCCCAAGGCTGACGAGGGCCCGAAGCGCAGCGAGCGCATCGCCAAGGTCATGGCCCGGGCCGGTATTGCCTCGCGCCGCGAGGTCGAACGGCTGATCGGTCTGGGCAAGGTGGCGGTCAATGGCAAGATCCTCGACACGCCGGCGGTGGTGGTGACACGCGACGACGTCATTACGGTCGACGGCAAGCCGATCGGTTCGGCAGAGGCGACGCGGGTGTGGCGCTATCACAAGCCCGCCGGTCTGCTCACGTCGCACACTGACCCCGCTGGACGCCCGACCGTGTTCGATGCGCTGCCCAGCGGCCTGCCTCGTGTGCTGTCGGTGGGACGTCTCGATCTGAACACCGAGGGTCTGCTGCTGCTGACCAACGACGGCGAACTGAGCCGGGCGCTCGAGCTTCCGTCGACCGAACTGGTGCGCCAGTACCGGGCCCGCGCCCGCGGCCGGGTCAGCCAGCTTCAACTCGATTCGCTCAAGGACGGCGTCACGGTCGACGGCGTCCGCTACGGGCCGATCGAGGCGACGCTGGACAAGGCCAAGGAGAGCGAGGGCCATGCCCCCGCCAATCTCTGGATCAGCGTCTCGATCACCGAGGGCAAGAACCGCGAGGTCCGCAAGGTGCTGGAGCATCTGGGGCTGACGGTGAACCGGCTGATCCGCCTGGCCTATGGGCCGTTCCAGCTGGGCACCCTGCCGACGGGGTCGGTGGAGGAGGTCGGGCCGCGGGTGATCCGCGAACTGCTGGCCCAGCATATCCGGCCCGAGAACCTGCCGACCGGCAACTCGGTGGCGACCCCGGCGCCGATACCCGGACGGCGGGTGTCGACCCCGATCAACAAGGGGGCTTCGGGCTCGGCCATCTCCGATCCCTCGCGCAAGCCGAGCCGGGTGCGCGCCGCCGGGGCCGCGGCCGAGGCCGCGGCTGAACGGGCCGCCCGGCCGCCGAAGAAGGCCGGCTGGGCCAAGGCGACGCCGAAGTTCGAGCATCCGAAGAAAAACTTCACCCCACGCGCCCGGCCCGAGGGCGAGACGGCGGGCGGCGAGCGGCCGAAGCGGGCGTTCAAGCCGCGCGACGACCAGTTCATCGACGACCGGCGCGGCGAGCGCTCGTTCGGCAAGTCGGGCGCGGACGGCGACAGTCCGAAGCGGCCCTTCAAGCCGCGCGATGGCGGCGCGCTTCGCGGCGAAGGGCCGTCGAGCGGGTTCAAGCGCGGGGGCGGGACCCGGAGCAATCCGCCGGGCGGCAAGCGACCGGGCGGCGGCCCCGCCGGCGGACGCGGCAGCCCCCGTGGGCCGCGCAAGCCCTGAAGTCACGATCCGAGGCGAGTCCAGAATGACCGACACCTCCCATGCCGAACGCCTGACGGGCCGCTGCCTGTGCGGCGCCGTGACGTTCACGGCGGTCCCGAAACACGGTATGCACGCCTGTCATTGCGAGAACTGCCGACGCTGGACGGGCGGCGTCTATCTGGGCGTCGATTGCGGCGACAGCGTCGAGGTGGCGACTCCCGAGGCGGTGGCCGTCTATGACTCGTCGGACTGGGCCACGCGGAGCTTCTGCCGCGCCTGCGGATCGACGCTGTTCTGGACCCTGAAAGGCGGCGGCCTGACCGCGGTCTCTGCGCAGGCGTTCGACGACCCGTCGGTCTTCGCCTTCGAGAGCGAAATTTTCATCGAGTCCAAACCGGACAATTACGACTTCGCCGGGGACCGCGACCGGATGACCGGCGAAGAGGTCATGGCCCAGTTCGCGGAAGGCGCCTGAGTGCGGATCGTCGCCGGAAGCCTGAAGGGCCGATCCATCGTCGCGCCGGAGGGGCAGGGCACGCGCCCGACCTCCGACCGGGCGCGCCAGGCCGTGTTCAATGTGCTGGAGCATGCGGCCTGGGCCGACGGGCTGCAGGACGCGCGGGTGATGGACGTCTACGCCGGGTCGGGGGCGCTCGGCTTCGAGGCGATCAGCCGGGGGGCGGCCTTCTGCCTGTTCGTCGAGACCGATGAGGACGCGCGCGGGGCGATCCGCGAGAACGCCGACGCTTATGGCGTGATGGGCCGGACGCGGGTGCACCGGCGCAGCGCCACCGATCTTGGCGTGCGGCCGGGATCTGACGGCGAGGCCTTCGACCTGGCCTTTCTGGATCCGCCGTATCGCAGGGGGCTGGGCGAGCAGACGCTGGTGCGTCTGCTGGAGGGAGACTGGCTGAAGCCGGGCGCGATCGTCGTGTTCGAGCGGGGCTCGGACGAGCCGGAGATCGAGACGCCCGGCTATGACCGGCTGGACGCGCGCGACTACGGGGCCGCGCGGGTGCTGTTCCTCAGAGTGGCGCGGCCGGCCTGACAGGCGTCTGGCGCAACAGGCGGTTCAGGCGCAGGCTGTCGCCATGAACACGCTCGACCGCCGCGCCTTCGTCGCCGCCGCCGGGGCCTCCGCCGCGGTCCCGTTCACCGCTTGGGCGCAGGCGGACGGGAGCGAATGGCGGACCATGCCCGCCCTGCCGTGGGCGGTGCAGGAGATCTACTGCGCGGTCTCGAAGGGGGCCATTGTAACCGCCGGAGGGTTGCGCCGCGTGGGCGGCGTCACCGAGATCGAGGACCGCATGGCGCGCTGGGTTCCTGGCGCGCCGGGCTGGACGGAGGGGCCCCGGCTGCCGGCGCCGCGCCATCATCCCATGATCATCGCGGACGCGGCGGGGCGGGTGTTCGCCCTGGGCGGCTATGGCCGCTCGGAGGCCGGAGACTGGACCTCGATGACCGAGGTCTGGGCGCTGGACGGCGACCGCTGGATCGAGGCGGGACAGTTGCCGGAGCCGCTCAGCGAGACGGTGGGCGCGGAACTGGGCGGACGGATCCATCTGGTCACCGGCCGGTCGCCGGGCGGGCGGAACGGTCAGTGGAACGACCAGGTCGACGTGGCGACGCACCGTGTGTTCCTCCCCGGCGAAGGGCGTTGGGAGACGGCGGCGCCCTGTCCGATGGCGCGTAACAGCGCGGCCGGGGCGGTGCTGAACGAAACGCTGTGGGTGGCCGGCGGCCGGAGGGTGTCAGGCGGCGGCACCGGGCGGCTGGACCGCTACGATCCGGTCGCGGACCGCTGGGACACCCTGACGCCGATCCCGCCATCGCCGGAGACCGGGCAGCAGGTCGGCGGCGGGCTGGCCATGGCCGCGCTCTCCGGAAAGCTGGTCGCCTTCGGCGGCGAGTGGTTCGCGCCCGGCGGGGGCGGGGGCGGGGGCGGGGTCTTCGCCGAAACGTGGATCTACGACCCGGCGGTCGATCGCTGGGACGCCGGACCCGCCATGCGAACGCCGCGTCACGGGCTGGCCGCCGCGGCGGTGGACGGCGTCATCTATGCCATCGCCGGCGGCGAGGTTGTCTCGGGCGGCCGCGCGAGCGGCGTGGTCGAGGCGCTGAGCCTTTAGCGATCCGATCGCAGGCGGGCCGCCAGCGTCCGCGCCGCCGCCGTCACCTCGGCCCAGGTGATCTCGAAGCCGGCTTCGTCGCCGAACCAGGGGTCGGTCACGGCCTGGCCCTCGCGGCCCTCGACGTGATCCAGCAGCAGGCTCAGTTCGGCCGTCGCGTCGGCGGGGGCGAGCCGGCGGAGGTTCGACAGATTGTCGTGGTCGAGGGCGATCACATGGTGGAAGCGGTGAAAGTCGCCGGGCCGCACCTGCCGCGCTCGCAAGGCCGAGATGTCGACGCCGTTCTTCAGGGCGACGGCGATGGCGCGGTCGTCGGGCGGCTTTCCCGCATGCCAGTTCCCGGTGCCGGCGGAGTCGACGATCAGGTCGAGGCCGATGCGCGCGGCCTCGGCCCGCAATGCGCCCTCGGCCAGAGGCGAGCGACAGATATTGCCGAGGCACACGAACAGGACCGACTTCATCGCCGTCCGAACAGCTTTTCGAGGTCGTTGAGCTTCAGCTCCACGTAGGTCGGGCGGCCGTGGTTGCACTGGCCGGAGTGGGGGGTCGCCTCCATCTGGCGGAGGAGTGCGTTCATCTCCGGGGCGGAGAGCACGCGGCCGGCGCGGACGCTGCCGTGGCAGGCCATGGTGCCGCACACCTCGCCAAGGCGTTCGCTGAGGGCCAGGGCCGCGCCGTGTTCGGCCAGGTCGTCGGCGATGTCGCGGATCAGGCCCTGAACGTCGGTGTCGCCGAGGAGGGCGGGAGTCTCGCGGACCAGCACGGCCCCGGTGCCGAACGGCTCGACGATCAGCCCAAGCTGGGCCAGTTCGTCGACGCGGGCGCCGATCCGCTCGGCCTCGGCGGGATCGAGCTCGACCACCTCGGGCGTCAGCAGGGCCTGGCGGGTCACCGCGCCGGCGGCCATCTGGGTTTTCATCCGTTCATAGACGAGGCGTTCGTGGGCCGCGTGCTGGTCGACGACGACGAGCCCGTCACGGGTCTGGGCGACGATGTAGGTGCCGTGCAGCTGGGCCCGGGCGGCGCCGAGGGGGAGGTCGATTTCGGAAAGGGCGTGGGGCGTGGGGTGTGGGGTGTAGGCGTCAACAGGTTCGACGCGGGCGCTGCGATCGTTGAGGCCCGGGATGAGTTGGGCGGCGGAGTCGGGGACGGACCAGCCGGTCCAGCCTGACCAACCCGGCGCGGCCGCGGGGGTGGCCGCCACGCCCCACGCCCCATGCCCCACGCCCTCGTGAGCCGTGAAGCCCGCCAGCGCATCCGCCGCCACCGTGGTCGAGGCCCGGTGACCGGCGGCGTGCAGGGCGTGGCGCAGGCCGCCGACGATCAGGCCGCGAACGAGGGCGGGATCGCGAAAGCGCACCTCGGCCTTGGCCGGATGAACGTTGACGTCGACGTAGAGCGGATCGACCTCGAGGAAGAGCACCGCCGCCGGGTGGCGGTCGCGGGCGAGGAAGTCGGCGTAGGCTCCGCGCAGGGCCCCTTGCAGCAAGCGGTCCTTCACCGGGCGGCCGTTGACGAACAGAAACTGGTGGGCGGCGTTGCCCCGGCTGTAGGTCGGCAAACCCGCATAGCCGGACAGGCGCACGCCGTCGCGTTCCTGATCGATCAGCAAGGCGTTGGCCTCGAAATCGCGGCCGAGCAGGGCGGCGAGGCGTTTGAGACGGCCCTGGTCGCCTGGGAATTCAGCGGGCAGGCGCAGGGTCGTGCGGCCGTCGAGGTCGAGGGTGAAGGCGACGGCCTCGTGGGCCATGGCCTGACGCTTGATCTCCTCCGAGATGGCCATCGCTTCGGCGCGCTCGGACTTCATGAATTTCAGCCGGGCCGGGGTGGCGTAGAACAGGTCGCGCACCTCGACGCGGGCCCCGTGCGGGCCGGGGAAGGCGGCGGGGGCGACCGGGCGCTGGTCGCCGCCCTCGACGGTGATCCGGTGAGCGTCGCCGCCGCCTTTCGGCCGGCTGGTGATGGTCAGACGGGCGACCGAGCCGATCGAGGGCAGGGCCTCGCCCCGGAATCCGAGGGTCGAGATGCGCAGCAGGTCGACGTCGCCGGCGTCGTCGGTCTCGAGCTTGGAGGTGGCGTGGCGCTCGATCGCCAGAGCCAGCTGGTCGGCGGCCATGCCATGCCCGTCGTCGGCGATCAGGATGCGGCTGAGGCCGCCGCCGTCAGCCTGCACCTCGATCCGCGTCGCGCCCGCGTCGAGGGCATTCTCGACCAGTTCCTTGATGGCGCTGGCCGGGCGTTCGACAACCTCGCCGGCGGCGATGCGGTTGACGGTTTCGGGCGGAAGACGGCGGATGGGCATGAGCGGGGGACTATGGGCTGATCCGCCGGGCGGGAGAAGCGCCGCTTGGCCTCGCCCTGTGGTTCGGCCACGTTCGGTTGGGGACAGGGAAGACTTCCGGAATGCGCGGCCGTCGGAGGTGCGGCGCGATGAGCCTCAGCCTGGTCTGAATCTAGCCCGCCTTGGCTTTTCGGATCGCTCGATCCAGGACGGCGGGCTCGATCGACGCCAGCGCCTCGCCGTTGACGAAGAAGGTCGGGGTCCCGACGAGGCCCAGGGCCATGGCGGAAGTCTGCATGTCGGCCATGTGGCGGGCGAGTTCAGAGCTGGCCATGGTCGCCTCGGCCTGTGGCATCGACACGCCGTTGGCGGCGAGGATGGCGTCGATCGACGCCTCGGACAGTGACGGCGCGTCCATAAGGTCGCGGAACACCGGCAGATATTTGCCCTGACGGTGGGCGGCCTGGGCTGCGCGGGCGGCGTAGTGGGACGCCCCGTTGGTCGGGCCGTCGAGGATGGGCCATTCCTTGAAGACGAAGCGCACGTCGGGGTGGGCCTGCATCAGGCGCAGCACCTCGGGCGCGGTCGCCTTACAGCCCGGGCAGCGGAAATCGAAAAACTCGATGACGGTGACCTTGGCGTCGGCGGGCCCGAAGGCCGCGTCGCGACCGTCGACACCGAGAAGGCCCGGATTGGCCGCGGCGCGCGCCGTGATCTCGACCGTCTTCTGGCGGTTCTCGACGATCTGCTGCTGCTGGGCCTTCTGGTCGAGAGCAATGCTGACTTCCTGCAGCACCTCGGGGTTCTGGATCAGATAGGCCTTCACCCGAGACCCGAAGTCCGTTCCCGTCGCATAGGGGGCGACCGCGACGATCAGCGCCACGATCGACACCGCCAAGGCCAGCACGCCGGCGCGACCGCCGGACAGGAGGCGGCTCGGCAGCGACGGCGCGGGCTTGGATTCGGGCGTTTCGGTCATGCGTCCTCTCGGAATGGGATGGCTCAGCCGCCGGCGGGAATGACGCCTGGCCGACGGCGCTGATCGTTGCGGCGGTCGAGATCGTCGACATCGTCCTGGGTGGCCCCCGAGGCGAAGACAATGTCCATGGCCCGGATCCATTCGACGGAGCCCGGCTCGAGCATGTCGCGAGCGCGGAGGGCGAACTGGGTGGCCTGTCGCTGCGAACCCGCGGCGAAATACATCTCCGCCGAAGCCAGTCGCGCCTCGCCCTCCTTGCCCTGGCTGTCGTAGGCTTGGGCGAGCAACCGCCACGCCATGCTGTTGTCCTTCTCAAGCGCCGAGGCGAGCTTGAGGTGGCGGACGGCGTCATCCAGCCTGGCCGGATCGCGGGTCTCGATCAGGGCGTGGCCGAGATTGATGCGCAGCAGCGGCGCGTCCGGCATCAGCTCGACCGAGCGCTGGTGGGCGCCGATGGCCTCCTCGGGTCGGCCTTCCTCGAACAGTATCTGGCCCTTCAGTTCCCAGAAATACGGGTTCTCCGGCTGTTCCGCGAGCAGGACGTCGACCGCCGAAAGCGCCCGTTCCGTCTGGCCGTCGCGATACCAGGCGATGGCTCGCGCGTAGCGGGCGGGCAGGGCGGTGTCAGTCTCGGGATAGTCGCGCAGGGTCTCGCGCGGATGGTCCATGAAGGCATGAATCTTGGCCAGGACGAGGGCGTGCTGGGCCATCCGTTCGGGGCTGTCGCGGTTTGCATAGCTGGGCTGTTCGGACACGAAGCGGCGCAGGCTCTCGATCCGGTCGGACGACAGCGGGTGGCTGCGGAAATACGGATACCGGCGGGCGTCCGAGAACACTTCCTGGGAACGGAAATTCTCGAAGAAGGAGACGAGCCCGCGGCCCGACTGGCCCGCCGTTTCGAGCGCGCGGGCGGCGGTGTTGTCGGCTTCACCCTCTTGATGGGTCATGTAGCGCAGAGCGCTGAGCGTGCCGAAATACTGGCTGTTGCCGAGCAGGACGGCGCCGGCGTCAGGCGCGCCCGCGGCGATGGCCAGGGCCCCGAGAGCCATGGTCATCAGCATCGGCTGCATGCCGGCGTCCCGGGCCCCGTCGCGCAAGGTATGGCGGTTGCGGATGTGACCGCCCTCGTGGGCGATGACGCCGAGCAGTTCGTTCGGAGTACGCGTGCGCAGGATCAGGCCGGTGTTGATGCCCATGATCCGGCCGCGGGTGGCGAAGGCGTTCAGTTCCGGGTCGGCGACGAGCAGGATCTCGACCTCGGACGGCTCGAGCCCCATGCCGAGAAAGACCGGATCGGCCCATTCGTGGATGATCGACTCGATCTCGGTGTCGCGAATGGCGCTCTGGGCCGAGGCGGGGGCGGCGGCCGCCAGCATCAGGCCGGCGGCGGCCACGGCCCCGACGAGGCGAGCGGCGTGTCTGGTCAGCCAATTCATGGCGTACTCCCGATACCGTCGAACGCCCCCGTCGCGATCCTCACTATCTAATCGCGGCCATTCAACGGCGCCACCATCCCCGCTTCGGCTTCTCGGGCGGTGCGACGATCTGGTTCGGATCCTCGGCGATCAGGGCGGCCACGTCGACCTCGGCCTCGGCAGGCTCCGGAGAGTCGGCGGCGGGCGACGGCTCCCCGGCCGGTTCGACGACCGGTTCCGGCGCCGCGACCGGCTCGGGAGCCGCCGGTTCGGCGAGCTCAGCCAGCGGCGCTTCGACGTCCGGAGCAGTCTCTGCGGTCACCTTGCGACGCACGCGGCGGCGCTTCGGTTCCTCGACGGCCAGCGGAGCAGGGGCCTCGGCCTCGTCGGCGACCCGCACGGCTGCCGGAATCCCGGGCGAGGTTTCCTCGATCATGCCCTCGTTGGCGGCGCGGAGCTCCGGGGTGGTCTCGGGGGCCTGGTCCCGGTCGCCGCGATCCCGGCCGCGACCCCGGCCGCGGCGGCGGCGCGAGCGTCCGCTGCGTTCGCCGGTCTCGCCGCCCTCGGCCTCGACGCGGTCGCGCGGCGCGCCGTCGCTTCCGGCGTCCGGGCGCGGGGTCGCGGCGCCGGGGTTGATCGGGTCGAACCAGACAAAGGGATCATCCAGCGACGGGGTGCGGCCGCGGACCCAGAAGAAGGCGTCGCGCTCGCCGCCTTCTTCACGGACGCGACGACCGCCGCGACGGCCGCGACGACGCCGGCGACCGGCCTCGCTGTCGTCGTCGTCCTCGCCGGCGGGAGGGGTGGCTTCACCGGCCGCAGCGTCGCCGTCATCGCGGCGTCCGCCGCGACGCCGCCGGCCGCGACCGCGGCCCCGCTCGCCATCGACGCGTTCGCCGCGGGACTCGCCGTCCTCGCCGGAGGCGTCCTCGTCCTCCTACACGACATCATCGAGGAACTCGTCCTCGTCTTCCTCGTCGTCGGCCCAGGCGCTGTCGTCAAAGTCATCGTCCAGATCGACAAGGGCCTCGACCCCATCCGGCGGGGTGAAGTCTTCATTGGTCTCGGTGCGCTCGATGTTGTGCTCGCCCTGGGCGAGGCTGTCGTCGATCTGGATGACGACGGCAAGGCCCCGCTGGACCAGCAGGCGCTGCAGGTAGTCGCGTTTGTGGTTCAGGATGTAGAGGGCGACGGCGGTGCAGACGCGCAGGGTGACCGAACCGGCGCCGTTGCGGCCAGCTTCGATGTCGACGGCGCGCAGGGTCATCAGGGCGGCGCTCTCGGCGGAGCGGATGCGGCCGGCGCCCTGGCAGTGCGGGCAAACCTCCGTGGCGCCCTCGATGACGCCGAGACGACGGCGCTGACGGCTGATTTCCATCAGGCCGAAGCCGGAGATGCGGCCCATCTGGATGCGGGCGCGGTCCTTGGCCAGCGCGTCCTTCAGCGCCTTCTCGACCGCCCGGTTGTTCTTCGATTCATCCATGTCGATGAAGTCGATGACGATCAGGCCGGCGAGGTCGCGCAGGCGCAGCTGGCGGGCGGCCTCGACGGCGGCCTCCATATTGGTCTTGAAGGCGGTGGCCTCGACGTTGCGCTCCTTGGTGGCGCGGCCGGAGTTGACGTCTATGGCGACCAGGGCCTCGGTCTGGTTGATGACCAGATAGCCGCCGGACTTCAGCGGCACCGTGGGCTGGTGAATCTGGGTCAGCATCTCCTCGATGCCGTTGGAGGCGAACAGCGGGCGCGCGCCCTGGTACAGGTGCACCTTCTTCGACTGGGCGGGCATCAGCACCCGCATGAAGTCGCGGGCCTCCTTGAAGCCCTCGACCCCCTCGACCTGGATGCCGTCGAAATCCTTGTCGAACATGTCGCGGACGGCGCGGCGGACGAGGTTCTCCTCCTCGTAGATCAGGGAGGGGGCGTTGGAGGCGAGGGTGGTCTCGCGGATCGTCTCCCACAGGCGGAGCAGATATTCGTAATCGCGCTTGATCTCGGCCTTGGTGCGTTTGGCGCCGGCGGTGCGGATGATCAGGCCCATGCCGTGCGGCACGTCGAGCGCCGCGGCCGCGGCCTTCAGGCGCTTGCGATCGGTAGCCTGGGTGATTTTGCGGGAGATGCCGCCGCCCTTGCCGGTGTTGGGCATCAGCACGCAGTAGCGGCCGGCGAGCGACAGCCAGGTGGTCAGGGCCGCGCCCTTGCCGCCGCGCTCGTCCTTGACGACCTGGACCAGCATGACCTGGCGGCGTTTGATGACGTCCTGGATCTTGTAGCGGCGCATCAGGCGGCGCTTGAGGCGCTCTTCCTCGGCGAGGCCGCCTTCGGCTTCACCCTCGTCGCTCTCGCGGCCGAGGTCGTCGTGCTCGTCCTCGTCCGACGGCGCCTCGGCCATGATGGCTTCGCGGTCGGCGACGGGGATCTGATAATAATCCGGGTGGATCTCGTTGAAGGCGAGGAAGCCGTGGCGGTTGCCGCCGTACTCGACGAAGGCGGCCTGCAGGCTGGGCTCTACGCGGGTGACCTTGGCGAGGTAGATGTTGCCCCGAAGCTGGCGCTTCGAGCGGGATTCAAAGTCGAATTCCTCGATCTGACGGCCCTCGACGATCGCGACGCGGGTCTCCTCCGCGTGGGCGGCGTCGATCAACATGGTCTTTGACATGGAGTGTTTCTTTCTGGCGCGCTCGGCCGGCCCCGCGAGGGGGTGTGGCGGCTCGCCGAATGGAAGGGAGGGCGGACGCGAGCGCGGTCCCGTCGCCTCGGCGTTGGCCGGGGGCGAGGTCGGTCGGTTCAGACCGGAAGGGAGCGCAGGCGGTGTGGCCCATGAAGGTTCAGTACGGTCCTGGGCCCGAACGCGCCGTCGATAGGGGCGTCCCGGACCCGGTCGTCGAATCGGCGGGCGGGCCCGTCCGGCTCTCGGATCAGTGAAAGTCATGCCGCGAGGAGGGCGCATCCGGTCCCGATGGCTCGGGGGACGCGATCATTCGCGAGCGGGCCAAGCATAGGGACGACCAATTCGAATTGAAAGCGGCGTCGGCCTTAACCCGTTGGCGACTCCGTTGCGGCAGGATGCCGACAACCAAGAAGGTGGGTTTCCGTCGAATGCACGGGTTGTCGCGTATGAAACTGGCGCACTGGAGCGTCCGCGAGCGGGTCATCGCCGCCGTGGGCCTGCTGGTCTTCGCCGTCGCCCTTCTGGCGGCGGGACGGGGGCTGGCGGCGGGCGGCATGGGCGAAATTCTGCGGGTCCGGTTCGGCGGCGACGCCGAACGCACCCGGGTGGTCTTCGATCTGGACCGCACCGCGCGCGGCGAGGTGATCCAGTCCGGCGACGACGGCCGGGTGGTGCTGAGCCTCGCCGGCGTGTCGCCGCCCGGCCAGCGCAGCGGCGCGGGCCAGGGGCTGGTGCGCGACTTCCGGGTCGCGGGCGCCGGGGCCGCCTCGCGCATCGAGCTGGACCTGGCGACCAGCGCCGAGATCGAACGCCGCTTCCTGCTGCCGCCGGGCGACGGTGTCGCCCACTATCGCTACGTCATCGACCTGAAGGCCACCGGCCGGGCCCCGACGCGAACCGCCGAACGCCGCCCCGCGCCGCCCCGTCCCGCCGAGAAGCCGCTGATCTTCATCGACGCCGGCCACGGCGGGCGCGATCCGGGCGCCAGCGGAGCCCATTCGCGCGAGAGCGCCGTCACCCTCGCCGCCGCCCAGGCCCTGAAGGCCGAGCTGGAGCGCGGCGGACGCTACCGGGTGCGGATGACCCGCGACAGCGACGCCTATGTCGACCTGTACCGTCGCGTGGCCATCGCGCGGCAGGCGGGCGCGGACCTGTTCATCTCCCTGCACGCGGATGCCGGCGCCGATCCGGCCACGCGCGGGGCCAGCGTCTACACCCTGTCCGAACAGGGCGCCGGCCGGGCCGTGCGTGAGTTCACCCGCGGCGAAAACTGGCAGCGCAGCCTGAACCTGCCGGGCCGTGACGCCTCGGTCGACCGCATCCTGCTCGACATGACCCAGCGCGCCACCCAGAACCGCTCGGCCCAGCTGGCCCGCAGCCTGCTGGGCGAGCTGGAGGGCGCCGATCATCCGCTGCTGCGGCGCAGCCACCGCGACGCCGGCCTGGCTGTGCTGCTGGCGCCCGACGTGCCGGCCGTGCTGCTGGAGATGGGTTTCATCACCAATCCCGAGGATGAGCGCCTGCTCAACGACCCCCGCGCCCGGCGGCGGCTGATGCAGGCCGTGGCGGAGGGTATCGACGCCTATTTCCGCGAACCGCAGGGCGAGCTGCAGATGGCCTCGGCCGGGGCGGCGGCGGGCGGAGCGAACTGAGCCCATCCGGCGGCGGGTCTTCCCGGCGGAGCCGGAGTCCGGACGGACGGAAGATTCATCACAACGGCCACAACGAATGCACAGAGGACACGACGGGGCCTGCGCCACGCCCGGAAACCGTCACGACCACTCCTCGAAACCGGGCGGCGGGCCGCGGCCCTGGTCGATCAGGGTCTGGCGGGCGCGCTCGAAATGGTCCGCGGTGCAGTGGCCGCCGGTCTCGGCCATGGCGATGCGCCAGGCCTCTCGATGCACGGCGTCCTTCCACCGTTTGAGCGGTCGCCAGCGGAGGCGCAAGGCCGCCATGGCGCGGTCCTCGGGCGTCGGCGGCGGAGGGCGGGACACGGCGCGGGGCCGGGGCATGGGCGATCCTTTCTCCGGACGTGCGGAAGCAGCCTCGCGCCGGGGCGCGAGGGGCGGGAAGGCGGCGGAGCGCCGGGCCGGAGCCCGGAGACAATTTCAACTAACCGTTTCGACTCCGTACTGACGCTCCGCGCGGAGATTGGGCGGAAGCTTGCGTCGGGTGGCGGTCTTATCGCCTTACCGCAGCGCCTCCGGCGGGCGGGGCGTGCTTGCGACACGGGCCCCGGACCGGGCGAGTATCCCCCTCGCCCCTGACATCGCATCCGGCCTTTTCCTCAGCCGGACAGACCCCGGGCGAACGCTCGTCTTGATGTGACGAGCCGGAACCGGGTCCCCGCTTCTCCACATCCCGCCGCCAAAGAACGCAAGGCCTCTGCGCCTCCCCGAGCGACGGGACGGACCGATTGTCCCACGGGTCGGCCCTCAGGCGGGTTCAGGACGCTCCCGGAGAGGTGATGCGCAGGAAAAACAGTGGGTTGTCTGTTCGAAGTGTGCGGATTGCACATTAACTTGCAGCGCAGCAATTCGCGTCACCGGTCCGTGAAATTGGGCGTGGCCCGCTGTCGATTGGGCGACAACGGGCCACTACTGGAGGCCGGCGATAACTCAGGCTGGCCAGACGCGCCGCGCCGGTGGGCTCCAGATCTCGGTTCCGGGCCCGACCGGGCGCGGAATGGGTTTAGCGTTGGTTGGCGATCGCGGTGTGGGCGTTCCGGTTCTGGGCGAACGCGCTTTCGCCGGACCCCGAGGCGATCGGTCGTTCCTTGCCGAAGCTGATGGTGTCGATGCGGCCAGCGGGGACGCCCCGGCCGATCAGATAGGCGCGCACCGCCTCGGCCCGACGGGCGCCGAGGGCGAGGTTGTACTCGCGGGTGCCGCGCTCGTCCGCATTGCCCTCGATCCGGATGTTGACGCCGGGATAGCGCTGCAGCCAGGTCGCCTGGGCATCGAGCCGCGAAAAGGCGTCGGTGCGGATCTGGTGGCTGTCGAGATCGAAATAGACCCGGTCGCCGACGTTGATGCTGAAGTCCTCGGCGCTGCCGGCGATATAGCCGGTCCCGGCCCCGCCGCGGTCATCCCGAGACCCGGTGGCGGGCGGGATGGCCGCGCCCATGCTTCCATCGGCGGCGCTCGCCGGCGCGGCCCGGTGGCCGCAGGCGGACAGCCCGATCGCCAGAGCGCAGACGGCGCCAAGAGCGAGGACGGGATGGCGGGCGGGCGAACGGTTCATCGAAGTCTCCTTTCGAAGAGTGATGGAGCGTTCGGCCCGACGCCTCAAGAATAGGATTTTTATGCCTCTCCCCCGCCGGGCGAAAACATTGCATGGCTGGGAGGCGGCCGTTCCGGCGCCGCTAGAGAGAATGCCCTCGCCTTGTTCCACATCTCGCCCGAGACCGAATCCGTCGTGAGCCCCTCTCCGCCGCCGCCCCGGCCGACCGCCTGGTTCCTGGAGCGGTTCGATGTCGGCATGGGTGTGGCGGGAGAGTTTTTGGCCGCCGCGACGGTCGTCCTGATCGGAACGGTGACGGCTGCCTTCTTCTACGAGGTCTTTGACCTCACGCGTCTGGCCATCTTCTTCCTCGGGTCGGTGATCGTCTGCGCCCTGTTCTTCGGCACCCGGCCAGCGGTGTTTGCAGCCTTTCTGGCATTCATCGCCTACAATTTCGCTCTGGTGGAGCCGTATTTCAGTTTCCGGTTCGCCGGCGCCGACGACGCCCTGACCCTCGCGGCCTTCCTGGTCGTGGCGCTGCTGGTCGGGGGCCTGGCCGGGCGGGTTCGCGAGAGCGAGCGCAGCAGCCGTCGCCGGGCGGACCTGCTGGAATCGCTGCTCGGCGCCAGCCGCGCCTTCAGCGCCGCCGGGGAGGCGGGCGCGCTACGCGATGAGCTGGCGGCGCAGCTCGAACTCGCGACGGACGGTCAAGCCTTCATCCTGACAGGCGGGACGGTCGAGGACCCGGCCGACGAGATGGTGACTGAACTCGCCGCCGAGGCCGTGGGCCGGGGCGGGCTGGTCGCCCGGGGCGCCTGGCGGGCCAAGGCCCTGTCCCGCGAGGGCGAACTCGGCGTCGCTGTCTGGCGCATCGGCGAGACACCGGCCTCAGACCTGGCGGCCCAGAACCGGCTCTGCGGCCTTCTGGTCGACCTCGGCGCCGCGGCCCTGGATCGGATCAGGCTGGTCGATCTGCAGACGGAGATCGAGGCGGGCGTGCGGGCGTCGCGTCTGAGGGATGCGATCCTCGGGTCGATCTCGCACGATCTGCGGACGCCGCTGGCGACGGTGCTGGCGTCCGCGAGCAGCCTGCGGGATTATGGCGAGCGGTTCAGCGACGATACGCGCCGCGACCTTGCGGAGGGGATCGTCCAGGAGGCCGACCGCCTCAACTCCTACCTGGAGAGTCTGTTGGCCCTTTCGCGGATCGAAGCCGGCCATCTCGCGCCGGCGCTCGGCCCCGTGGCAGTCATCGAGGTGTTGGACGGGGCGATCCGGCGTCTGGATCCCGAGGCCGCCGACCGCGTCGACGCGTCCGCGCTGGACCAGACCCTCGAGATGGAGGCGGACGCGGCCCTGCTGGAGCAGGTCGTGTTCAATCTGCTGGACAACGCCGTCGTCCACGGCGGCCCGTCCGTCCGGGTTCGGATCGAGGCCCGGCGCGGCGAAGGGACGGTCGAGCTGTCGATCGAGGATGACGGGGTCGGCGTGCCCGACGAGGAGTACGATCACCTCTGCGACAAATTCTACCGCGGTCAGAACCGGCATCCGGACGCGCGCGGAACCGGCGTGGGGCTGTCGATCGCCAAGGGGTTCATCGAGGCGATGGGGGGCTCGATCCGCCTGGGCCGAAGCCGGGCGGCGGCCCAGGGGCTAAGGGTGGACATCAGCCTGCGCGGAGCGGAGCACGGTGGGTCATGAGCCGGATCCTGCTGGTCGAGGACGAAGCCCATATCGTGCGGGCGCTGTCACCGGCGCTGGAGGCGGAAGGCTACGAGATCACGCCTGTCGGCACCGGAAACGCGGCGCTGGAAGCGCTGGCGGGGGAGGGGTTCGACCTGATTCTGCTCGACCTCGGCCTGCCCGACATGGACGGCAAGGTGGTCATCGAACGGATCCGGCAATGGTCCGAGGTGCCGATCATCGTGCTCAGCGCCCGGCATCTCGAGGATGAGAAGATCGCGGCCTTCGACTTCGGCGCCGACGACTACGTCAACAAGCCGTTCGCGATGGGGGAGTTGATGGCCCGCTTGCGCGCCGCCCAGCGCGGGCGCGAGCGCCGATTCTCGTCGGTGTCAGTGTTCAAGGCCGGGGCCCTGACCATGGACCTGTCCAACCGGCGCGTCTGGATCGAGGATGAACCGATCCATCTTACGCCGAGGGAGTACGATCTGGCGCGGACGCTGGCACGCTACGCCGGTCGTGTGGTCACCCACCGGCAGATCGCCGTGGCGGTATGGGGCGGCTCCGGGGCGGTCGACAATCAGTCGGTTCGCGTGCTGGTCGCGCAACTGCGCCAGAAGATCGAGCGCAATCCGGCGCGACCGCGCATCATCCTGACCGAGCAGGGGCTGGGCTACCGGATGACCGAGCCACTGGGCTGATCGCGGCGGGCGGCGGCTCTCCCGCTCGCCCTGTCCCGCCGCTATCTTCCCGACAATGCGCCTGCGAGTCGTCGACCTTGAAACCACCGGCGGGGACCGGGCCTCGGAGATCATCGAGGTCGGGGTGGTGGATGTGGTGCGCGAGGGCGATGGGTGGCGCGCCTTGGCGCCCGTGTCGAAACTGTTCCGGCCGCGCGGACCGATCTCGTTCCACGCTATGGCGGTGCATCATCTGACGCCGGAGGATTTCTGCGACGACGATCCGCACTGCGACGAATACGCCCTGCGCGCCCTGTTCGCGGAGCCGGCGGATGTGATGGTGGCCCACTCGGCGCGGTTCGAGCGGGGATTCATCGCCGATACGGCGACGGGCGGCCTGCCCTGGATCTGCACCGTGCGGGCCTCGAAACAGGTGTGGCCCGAGGCGCCGGGGCATTCGAACCAGGTGCTGCGCTATTGGCGCGGCCTACGGCTGGACCCGGCGCTGGCCCTGCCGGCGCACCGGGCGGGGCCGGACGCCTGGGTGACGGCGCATATTCTGATCGACCTGCTGAAGGCGGCGACGGTCGAGCAGATGCTGGAGTGGACGCGCGAGCCTCGCAGGCTGGAGCGAATTCCGTTCGGCAAGCACCGGGGTCGGCCATGGGGCGAGGCGCCGGACGACTATCTGCGCTGGATGGCGGCGCAGGGCGACATGGACGCCGACGTCGTGGCCGCGGCGCGACAGGAACTGGCGCTTCGCGCGGGGGCTCTGGCGGCGGGCGGCGACGCGGGCTAAACCTGCCGGCCGGGCGCGTCATGCGGAGTACCAAGTGAAGATTGCCGAACGCTGGTTCGTGATGGCGGGCGTCGGCCTGCTGGCCGGGATTGCGCTGATCGGGATGATCGTGGCGATCTACGCCGCCTGGCTGTTCCACGCCCTGCCCGACGCCTCGGAGCTGGCCGACTACCGGCCCGCGACGGCGACGCGCGTCTATGCGGGCGACGGGACCCTGATCGGCGAATTTTCGGACGAGCGGCGCATCTATGTGTCGTACGAGCAGATCCCCGAGCCGGTGGTGCAGGCCTTCCTAGCCGCCGAGGACCGCAACTTCTTCAGCCACGGCGGGGTCGACGTGTCGGGCCTGGGCCGGGCCATGTTCAAGAACATCTTCAACGCCGCGACCGGCCGGCGGCTGGAGGGCGGCTCGACCATCACCCAGCAGGTCGCCAAGAACGTGCTGCTGACCAATGAGACCAGCATCAACCGCAAGGTCAAGGAAGCCATCCTCGCCAACCGGCTGGAAGCGACCCTGACCAAGCCGCAGATTCTCGAACTGTATCTGAACGAGATTTTCCTCGGCTACCGGTCGTATGGCGTGGCGGCGGCGGCCTACAACTATTTCGGCAAGTCGCTGGATCAGCTGACGGCGGACGAGGCGGCTTTCCTGGCGGCCCTGCCCAAGGGGCCGAACAACTATCATCCGAAGCGGCATCCCGGGGCGGCCAAGGGCCGGCGCGACTGGGTGCTGGGCGAGATGGAACAGAGCGGCTTCATCACCGAGGAGCAGTTGGTCGCGGCCCGGGCCCGGCCGCTGGTGACCCAGGATGCGCCACGCCGGGCGCAGTACGCCGACGCCGACTTTTTCGTCGAGGAGGCCCGGCGCCGGGCCATCGCCCAGTTCGGCCGCGAGGAGATCAACCGCGGCGGCTACTATATGCGGACCACGCTGGACCCTGAACTGCAGTCGGCGGCCCGCGACGCGCTGATGAAGGGACTGGAGAACTACGACCGTCGTCACGGCTGGCGCGGGCCGTGGGGCACGACCGATTTCGCCGAGGGCTGGCAGGACAAGGCGCTGGACCAGACCCGGCCGCCGGAGCGGCGGGCCTGGCGGGCGGCGGCGGTGGACAGCGTCTCGGGCAATACCGTGCGCGTACGGCTGGCCGCCAACGGCGAGACCGGGACGCTGCTCAGCGCCGACGCGGCCTGGGCCAACGCCAACCGGCCGCTGAAGCGCGGCGACCTGATCTTCGTGGAACCGAGCGGCGGTCAGTATGCGCTGAAACAGGTGCCGGCGGTGAACGGGGCGCTGGTGGCCATCGAGCCGCACTCCGGGCGGGTGCTGGCCATGGTCGGGGGCTATTCCTACGCCCTGTCGAGCTTCAACCGGGCGACCCAGGCGGAGCGCCAGCCCGGCTCCGCCTTCAAGCCGTTCGTCTATGCGGCGGCGCTGGAAGGGGACTACACCCCGGCCTCGATCGTGCTGGACGCGCCGATCAGCTTCGCGGGCGGCCGCAATGGCGAGCGCTGGACCCCGGAGAACTACAGCCGGCAGTACTACGGGCCGCAGACGCTGCGGCGCGGGCTGGAGCTGTCGCGCAACGTCATGACCGTGCGTCTGGCCCAAGCGGTGGGCATGAACAACATCGTCGACCTGTCCAGGAAGATGGGGGTGTCGGACAATCTGCAGCCCAACCTGTCGGTGTCGCTGGGGGCGGGGGAGACGACGCCGTACCGGCTGACCGCCGCCTACGCCGCCTTCGTCAACGGCGGGCGCAAGATCGACCCCTATCTGATCGAGGTCGTGCAGGACCGGAACGGCGAGACCATTTTCCGCGCCGACGACCGCCGCTGCCGCGAGTGCAGCCGGCCGTTCAGCGGCCAGGAGTCGCCGCGGCTTGAGCCGCGCGGGACCCAGGTGCTGGACCCGATCACCGCCTATCAGATCAGCTCGATGCTGGAGGGCGTGATCCAGCGCGGCACGGGGGCCAGCGCCCGCGGGCTCGGCCGCTGGGTCGGGGGCAAGACCGGCACGACCAATGAGTACCGCTCGGCCTGGTTCGTCGGCTTCTCGTCCGACATCGTGGTCGGGGTGTTCATCGGCTTCGACGACAACCGCCCGCTGGGCACCGGCGAAACCGGCGCCACGGGGCCTGTGCCGGTGTTCAACGAGTTCATGCAGGTGGCCCTGAAGAAGCGGCCGGCGCGGGAATTCGTGCGGCCCCGGGGTGCCGTGTTCCGCACGGTCAACGGCATCGAGGAGGCCTTCCGTCCCGGCACCGAGCGCCGGCGCGAGCAGGAGGCCCCACGCCCCGAGGTCCCGACCGGGCCGCAGAACTACAACGATATCCTTCGCCGGGAGCGGGAGGAGGCGGCCGGCCTGCCGCCCTCGACTCCGGCGCCCGCCCCGCCGCCGCCGACCACGCCGCCGCCGCCCAAGAAGGAACCGGCGGAGGATTTGAGCGGGCTGTACTGACGGGAGGGCTTAGAGCTTAGGGCTTGGGGCTTGGTGCTTGGGGCTTGAGCAGCGCCGCGCTCCTCCTAAGCCCCAAGACCTAAGCCCTGAGAACCCCCTTCCCCTTCCCCTTCGGCGCCGACCGCTCTATGTCCGCGCCTCACCTTTGGATCGCCGGAGAATGCGATGAGACCGGATGTCGAGGCCGCGAAGGCCGACATCGAGCAGAGCGTCGCTCTGCTCAGGAGGCGTCTTTGACTGGGATGTCGCCGTCCGAAAGCTCGATGAGCTGAACGCCCGGGTCGAAGACCCGAGCCTGTGGGACAACCCCGACGAGGCCCAGGCCGTGAGCCGCGACCGCTCGCGGCTGGAGAGCCAGATCAACGCCGTCAAGGAGATGGAGCAGGGCCTCGAGGACGGGGTCATGCTGGCCGACATGGCCGACGAGGAGGGCGACGAAGCCACCCTCGAGGAGGCGCGCGCCTCGCTGAAGGCGATCAAGGACCGGGCCGCCCGGGCCGAACTGGAGGCCCTGCTGTCCGGCGAGGCCGACGGCAACGACGCCTATCTGGAGGTCAACTCCGGCGCCGGCGGCACCGAGTCCAACGACTGGGCCGGCATGCTGCTGCGGATGTATTCGCGCTGGGCGAAGGCGCACGGCTATGAGGTCGAGGTCGAGGCGGAGGAGGGCGGCGAACAGGCCGGCATCAAGTCCGCCACCATCCTGATCAAGGGCCCGAACGCCTATGGCTGGCTGAAGTCGGAATCGGGCGTGCACCGGCTGGTGCGGATCAGTCCGTATGACGCGGCGGCCAAGCGGCACACGAGTTTCGCCTCGATCGGGGTCTCGCCCGTGGTCGACGACGCCATCGAGATCGACATCAACCCGGCTGACGTGCGCACCGACACCTACCGGGCTTCCGGCGCGGGCGGCCAGCACATCAACAAGACCGACTCCGCCGTGCGTCTGACCCACGTCCCGACCAATACGGTGGTGGCCTGTCAGGCCGGGCGGTCGCAGCACCAGAACCGCGAACAGGCGTGGAAGATGCTGCGGGCGCGGCTGTACGAGCTGGAGCTGCAGAAGCGCGAGGCGGCGGCCCAGGCGCTGGCCGACGCCAAGACCGACATCGGCTGGGGCCACCAGATCCGGTCCTACGTTCTGCAGCCGTATCAGATGGTCAAGGACCTGCGGACCAACGTCGAGACCTCGGATACGCAGGGCGTGCTGGACGGCGACCTCGACCAATTCATGGGCGCGGCGCTGGCGGCGCGGGTGGGGGAGACGCGGGGGAGTACGGTGGAGTAGGGGCCATTCTCCCTCCCCGTTCGGGGAGGGTGGCTGAGCGGAGCGAAGCCGGGTGGGGACGACTCCAAAGCAAAAGGCGGCTCTTTCGAGCCGCCCCCACCCCGTCGCTGCGCGACGACCCTCCCCTGAGGGGGAGGGAGAGAAATTACGCCCCCGGCTTCATGTCGATGACCTGCGGGCGGTCGTCGCCGTGGGGCGGCGTGGCGCTGGCGGGGGCCGTGGAGGGCTTGGGCGCGGCGGCGGGGGCCTCGCGGCGGCCCTGCAGGACGCGGCCCTGGAAATAGGCGCCGATGTCGATCGACAGCTGTTCGGCGGTGATGTCGCCATCGACATAGGCGGTGGCGATCAGCTTGACCTGTTTGCCGGAGACGGCGCCGACAACGCGGCCGCGGACCTCGACGTAGTCGGCCGAGACATTGCCCTCGACCGCGCCGGTCTCGCCGACGATCAGCCGGCCGACGCGGACGTCGCCCTTGATGGCGCCGTCGATCTGGAGGTCGCCGCCGCCGGAGATGTTGCCGTCGAACTGCAGGTCGGAGGACAGGGTCGACAGGCCGCGCGAACTGACCGGGGAGGGGCCGCCGCGGGGGGCCGGCGCCGCGGCCGGGGCGGGCGCGCCCGGTGTCGGCAGGTCGGGCAGGGGCGGGATGGCCGAGCCGGTGTCGGAGCGGGGCTGCGGGGCGGGGGATTTAGTCTTGTTGAACAAGTTGGTCTCCGGCTCTCATGAAGCGGGCGGGGTTTTGCGGACGGCCGTTCATCCACACCTCGTAGTGCAGGTGAACGCCGGTGGAGCGTCCGGTCGTGCCCATGGCCCCGATGCGCTGACCCAGCGCAACGCGCTGGCCGGGGCGGACGGCCATGGAGTTGAGGTGGGCGAAGCGCGTCTTGAAGCCACGCCCATGATCTATCTCGACGGTCTTTCCATACCCTGAACGCAGGCCGACGAATGACACAATGCCGGGAGCGGGCGCGCGGATCGGAGTGTTCAGAGCGGCGGCGAAGTCCTGGCCCTGATGCAGGGCGGGGCGGCGGTTGAATGGATCGAAACGGACGCCGTAGCCCGAGGTCGTGCTCGCGTCCGTCGGCCGGTGGAACGGCATGCCTTCGGCGGCGTCAGCCAGTCGGCGCATGTCGGACAGATTGTCGGCGGCGCTGCGGATGCGGACGGCGAAGGGTTCGTCGACGTCGAGAATGGCGGCGAGGGCGCGGGGGTCGCGTGCTTCGACCAGCGGGCCGCCGAGGCCGGCGCCGTTGCTGGGCGCATAGGCCGAAGGGTTCAGGCCGGCGAGGCGGAAGGCGAGGCGCAGGCGCTCGGCGCGGGTCTGGGCGACGGACTCGGCGCGGTCGATCAGCCGTTCCTGATCCATCCGCACCGCGACCATGCGCTGCACCGGCGAATGCTCGTCCGGATCAAGTGACGCGGCGGGCGTCAGGGCGGCCTGGGCCCCGTCGACCCCACGGAACATGCCCATGACCTGGGTCAGGGCGGCGTGGCGACGCTCGACCATCCGGGCCATTTCGTCGAGCGAGCCGGTCGTGGCCGTCATGCGCACGACGGCGCTGTCGAGGCGGGCCTGCAGGTCGGCGTTGAGACGCTCCGAGGCGGCGCGGGCCTGGGCCACCGTGCGGTCGGCCTGGCTCTGCATTATCAGGTCGAGAGCGAAGCCGCCCGAGGCGACGAGACACCAGCCGCCGATGATTATGGCGGCCGCGGCGCCGAGCGCCTGACGGCCCGGGGTCAGGGCCCAGGCCCGGATGTCGTCGCCGTCCCTCAGATACACATATCGGGTCGGAAACCACCGACCCAGCAGAGACTTTCGTTCAGTCGTCTGGTTCGTCATTACGCCACGCCCCCACGCACGGCAGGCGTTATGCGCCACCTTGGCCGCTGGGGACAAGTCTGTTCACGACTTGTTAACCATCCTTGCGGGCTTTCACGCGAACTTCGACGGTATTCGGCCCGGATTTTCCCCTGGCACGCGAAACAGCGAATCTGTGGAACAGCCGTTACATCTCTTTCGACGTAGATTCGTCGGTGTTCAGAGCGATCGAACAGCGTCCAGCACTTCGGCCGCGTGCCCCTTCACCTTGACCTTGCGCCAGACGCGCCGGACGCGGCCCTCGCCGTCGATCAGGTAGGTGGCCCGCTCGACGCCCATATAGGTGCGGCCGTAGAGCGATTTCTCGACCCAGACGCCGAAGGCTTCGGTGACGTCGCCGGGTTCGTCGGAGGCGAGGTCGACCTTGAGGTCATATTTCGCCTTGAAGCGGTCGAGCTTCTTCACAGGGTCGCGCGACACGCCGATCACGGTCGCGCCGGCGGCGGCGAAGTCGTCGGCGAGGGCGGAGAAGTCCTGGCCCTCGGTGGTGCATCCGGGGGTGTCGGCCTTGGGGTAGAAGTAGAGGACGTAGGGCTTGCCGCTGAGGGCGGCGGAGGCGACGCGGCCGCCGTCGGCGGCGGCCATGTCGAAGGCGGGGGCCGGCTGGCCTTCGGTGATGTGGGTCATTTCAAACTCCGCTCATCCCGGCGAACGCCGGGACCCAGTTCTGTCCAGCCTGACGCCAGCGCATCAGGACAACCGCCTGTCTCTTCGTCCCGCTGCACCATCACCCAAAGCACTGGGTCCCGGCGTTCGCCGGGATGAGCGGAATCAGACCGGCCGCACCAGAACGATCTTCTTCTTGCCGGCGGCGAGCTTGAAGACGCCGTCGGCGTTGACGTCGGCGGCCTCGATCGGGCGGGCGCCGTCGGAGACGGCCTCGTCGTTGAGACGCAGGCCGCCGCCCTGGGCCAGGCGGCGGGCCTCGCCGTTGGAGGCGGTCAGGCCGGCGCGCGTGGCGACGGCGGCGATCATGGCGCCGATGACCTCGCCCGCCGGGATCTCGACGGTCGGCAGGTCGGCGGACAGCTTGCCCTGCTCGAAAGCGCTTTCGGCGGCGGCGCGCGCCGTCGAGGCGGCGTCCGCGCCGTGCAGCATCGTCGTCGCGGCGTCGGCCAGGGCCTTCTTGGCGTCGTTGATGGCGGCGCCGTCCAGCACCTCGAGCCGGGCGATCTCGTCCAGCGGCAGGTCGGTGAACAGGCGCAGGAATTTGCCGACGTCGGCGTCGTCGACGTTGCGCCAGAACTGCCAGTAGTCGTACGGCGACAGCTGTTCGGCGTTCAGCCACACAGCGCCTTGGGCCGTCTTGCCCATCTTGCCGCCCGAGGCGGTGGTCAGCAGCGGCGTGGTCAGGCCGAAGGCGGCCTTGTGATCGACGCGGCGAACCAGATCGACGCCCGAGACGATGTTGCCCCACTGGTCCGATCCGCCCATCTGCAGGGTGCAGCCGTAACGGCGGTTCAACTCGAGGAAGTCCACAGACTGCATCAGCATGTAGTTGAACTCGAGGAAGGTCATCGGCTGTTCGCGTTCCAGCCGCAGCTTGACCGAGTCGAAGGCCAGCATCCGGTTGACGGTGAAATGCGTGCCGTAGTCGCGCAGGAACTGGATGTAGCCGTAGGTCGACAGCCATTGGTCGTTGTCGAGCATGACCGCGTCGGTCGGGCCGTCGCCGAAGGTCAGGAATTTCTCGAACACCGTCTTGATGGAGGCGATGTTGGACTGGATGGTCTCGTCGGTCAGCTGGGGCCGCGAGGCGTCCTTGCCGGTCGGGTCGCCGACCTTGGTGGTGCCGCCGCCCATCAGGACGATCGGCTTGTGGCCGGCCTGCTGCAGGCGGCGCAGCATCATGATCTGGATCAGGCTGCCGACGTGCAGCGACGGGGCGGTGGCGTCGAAGCCGATGTAGCCGGTAACCACGCCTTCGGAGGCCGCGGCGTCGAGCTCGGCCGGGTGGGTGATCTGATGGATGTAGCCGCGCGCCTGGAGGGTTTTCAGGAAGTCGGACTGGAAGGCGGGCTCGGCGGTCATGGCTCGGGGATCAGGCTTGGCTTGGGAGGGAAGGGGCGTGTAGCACGGGGGCATGGAAGCGCGAACAGCTCCGGCTCCGTCAGCGGTGTTGCAGCCGCATCCCGGCGCCGGCGAGACGCCGGCGGCGGGCGTCGAGGTGCACATCGAACGGGACGGCCTGCTGCTGTGGCTGCGGTTCGTGGTGCGGGGCGAGGTGGAGCGGATCGCCTGGCCGGCCGCGACGGCGCCGGGGCGCGCCGACGACCTGTGGCGGCACACCTGCTTCGAGGCGTTCGTCAGCACGGACGACGGCTACGTCGAATACAATCTGTCGCCATCGAACCAGTGGGCCTCGTACCGGTTCAACGGACCGCGGATCGGGATGAGGGCGGCGGACGAGGTGGCGACGGTGGAAGGTCTGGACGGCGCGGGGGATATGATGGCGCTGGAGGCGCGGATCGCGCTGCCGCCCGGAGCGAAGCGGCTGGGGCTGTCGGCGGTGATCGAGGGGGCCGATGGCGCGATGAGCTATTGGGCGCTGGCCCATCCGTCGGCTAAGCCGGACTTCCACCATCCCGACTCGTTCGTTCTGGACCTGCCATGAAGACCGGCCTCGACCGCCTGTTGTCCGATCCCGCGCTGCGGGCGCCGCTCAGGGGCAAGCGGGTGGCCGTGCTGGGGCATCCGGCCTCGGTGACGGCGGTCCTGACGCACGCGATGGACGCGCTGGCGGCCTGTCCGGACATACAGCTGACCGCCGCCTTCGGGCCGCAGCACGGCATGCGCGGCGACCTGCAGGACAATATGATGGAGACGCCGGACGAGACCGACCCGCGGCTCGGCATTCCGGTGTTCAGCCTGTACGGCGAGGTGCGGCGGCCGACCGACGCCTCGATGCAGACCTTTGACGTGCTGCTGGTCGATCTGCAGGATCTGGGCTGCCGCATCTACACCTTCATCACGACCCTGCTCTATGTGCTGGAGGCCGCGGCCGAGCACGGCAAGACGGTGTGGGTGCTGGACCGCCCCAACCCCGCCGGTCGGCCGGTCGAGGGGCTGACGCTGCGGCCGGGCTGGGAGAGCTTCGTCGGCGCGGGACCGATGCCGATGCGGCACGGCCTTACCCTGGGCGAGCTGGGGCTGTGGTTCATCGACCGGTTCAAGCTGGATGTGGACTATCGCGTCATCGGGATGGAGGGCTGGGAGCCCGAGGCGGGACCGGGCTACGGCTGGCCGCTGCTGGAGCGCGAGTGGATCAATCCCAGCCCCAATGCGCCCAATGTGTCGATGGCGCGGGCCTATGCAGGGACGGTGATGCTGGAGGGGACGACCCTGTCGGAGGGGCGGGGCACGACCCGGCCGCTGGAGCTGTTCGGGGCGCCGGACATCGACGCCCGGGCGGTGATCGCGGAGATGCAGGCCTTCGCGCCGCAGTGGCTGGAGGGCTGCGTGCTGCGCGACATCTGGTTCGAGCCGACCTTCCACAAACACGTCGGCACGCTGTGCAACGGGGTGCAGATGCATGTGGCGGGACCGGGCTACGACCATGCGGCGTTCCGGCCGTGGCGGGTGCAGGCGCTCGCCTTCAAGGCGATCCGGCGGCTATATCCGGACTATGAGCTGTGGCGGGATTTTCCGTACGAATACGCGTTCGGGAAACTGCCCATCGACGTGATCAACGGGGGGCCGGGGCTGCGGGAGTGGGTAGACGATGCAGCGGCGACGCCGGCCGATCTGGATGCGATGGCCGGGCTGGATGAGGCCGCATGGATGACCTTGCGCGACCCCTATCTTCTGTACTGATCAGAACCGCCGCGCCACCCCGACGCCGAACTCGAGGTCCGGGCTCTGGTCGTTGAGGCCGAAATTGAGGCCGAAGTCGATCTGGGCGTTGGCCATGAATGGCGGGCTCCATACAGCGGTCAGATCGAAGGTGGATTGGGTGACCTCGTCCAGCGGGTCTTCGTCGCGGCTGACCCAGACTTCGGCGCCGAGGTTCCAGTCACCGACATCGCGGCCAAGACCGGCGACCATTCCCCAGGCCACATGCGAACCTTCGCCGTCGGCGTCGCGGACGATGTCGATCCCGGGGGTCAGCGCCAGGCTCCAATTGTGATCGATCGGCAGGCCGAACGGCAGGACCAACCCGCCTTCGATGCCGTCCGCGCGAACCGCATCGGAGCCGGTCGGGAGGGTCAGGTAGCCCTGGATCGCCGCCGACCGGCCTGAACCGTCGGGATTGCCCAGTGCCCGGCGGGCGCTGAGGAACAGATCCCCAACCCCTTCAACGCTGTCCTGATCGCCTGTCTGGCGGTCGGTGACGCTTTCGGTCTGCCAGGGCGTCAGGCCGACCTGAACCTCCAGCAAGGGGGTCAGGCCGTAGCGGATCAGGGTGCTGGCAACCGCCCAGCTCTCGATCTTGAAGGCGGCGTCGCGATGGCTGGCGAAATCAACCAGGCCGCTCTCGACCTGGACCACGCCCTGATCCAGGACGCAGGTTGCTGCGCCCTTGCCGGGCCGGTCAGCGCAAAACTCCCGTTGCTCGGGAATCGCCCCCTGGGCCAATGCCGCGCCCACCGATATCAGGCTGGCAGCCGCGACGGCGAAGGCTGTCAAAACAGTGCGAAACATTAATATCCCCCGAACTTTGCGCTGATTACAGCAGCAATCCTAGTTTGGGTTAATGCGCGGACGGGTCAGGCAGGCTTCTCTTCCAGCCGCTTGTCCAGATACAGCCCGACGCGGCGTTCGACGGCGTCGATGTGGTCCTGCCAGAAGTGGGTGGCGCCGTCCTCGAGTTCGTAGTCGATGACGATGCCCTTCTGGGTGCGCAGCTTGTTGACCACCCGCTCGACCTCGACCGGCGGCACGACGGTGTCGGCGGTGCCGTGCAGGAACAGGCCCGAGGCCGGGCAGGGGGCGAGGAAGCTGAAGTCGTACATGTTCGACGGCGGCGACACCGAGATGAAGCCGTCGGTCTCGGGGCGGCGCATCAAGAGCTGCATGCCGATGTAGGCGCCGAACTGGTAGCCGGCGACCCAGGTCTGGGTGGCGCCGGGGTTCTGGGCCTGCAGCCAGTCGAGGGCGGTGGCCGCGTCGGCCAGCTCGCCGATCCCCGAATCGAACTCGCCCTGCGATTTTCCGACGCCGCGGCTGTTGTAGCGCAGGGTGGCGAAGCCTCGCTTGACGAACAACTGATAGAGGGTGACCGCGACCGGGTTGTTCATATGCCCGCCCGCCTTGGGGTGGGGGTGCAGGATCAGGGCGATCGGGGCGTTCGGGCGCTTGCCCGGCGAATAGCGGCCTTCGATGCGGCCCGAGGCCCCGGGCAGAATGACTTCAGGCATAAGCGGCGAAATCCGTGTTCAACTGTCGTTTCGCAGGTGCGTAATACTTGACCGCGGCGGTAGGACTTTCTAAGTCCGCCGTGCGCGCCGACGCCTTTGCGAAGGCGCGGGTTCTAGCACAGGACCCCCGAAATGCGCGCAAATTTTGAGGGCGCGCGATGCGACTGTCGACCAAGGGACGATACGCGGTGATGGCGATGGCCGATCTGGCCAAGAACGGCCGCGCCAACGGAGTGCAGCGGGCGGTGTCGCTGGCCGAGATCGCGGCGCGGCAGGAGATTTCGCTGAGCTATCTGGAGCAGCTGTTCGCCCGCCTGCGCAAGAGCGGTCTGGTGCAGAGCGTGCGCGGACCCGGCGGCGGCTACCGGCTGGCCAAGGGCGCGGACGAGACGGTGGTGGCCGAGATCGTGCTGGCGGTCGACGAGCCGATCCGGGCGACGCGCTGCATCGGTCATTCGTCGCCCAAGGGCTGCATGATGGCCGGCGAGCGCTGCATCACCCACAATCTGTGGGAGGACCTCGGCGACGAGATCCACCGCTATCTGGCCGGGGTGTCGCTGGAAGACGTGGTTATGAACCGCACGGGCGCGCGGCGTCGCGATGCGGGTGTTGGAGTAGCGGCGTGAGTCCTGTGTATCTCGATTACAATGCGTCGGGCCTCGTTCGCCCGGAGGTTCAGGACGTCATGGCCAGGGCGCTGGCCGACAACGGCAATCCGTCGGCGGTGCACGCGGCCGGGCGGCGGGCGCGGGCGCGGGTCGAGACGGCGCGGGCCCAGGTGGCCGAACTGGTCGGGGCCGACGCGACGGCGGTGGTTTTCTCGTCCGGGGGCACGGAGTCCAACGCCCAGGCGATTCTGAGCGCGCTGGCGGCGGGCTGCGAGCGGCTGATCGTCGGCGCGACCGAGCATCCGTGCGTGGCCGAGGCGGCCATCGCCTCGGGCAAGCCGGTCAAGATGTTGCCGGTCGACGCCCGCGGGGTGGTCGATCTGAACAAGCTGCGCCAGCTTCTGGGCCTGCCGGGCAAGGCCGTGGTCGCCATCCATCACGCCAACAACGAGAGCGGCGTGATCCAGCCGATCGCCGAGGCGGCGCGGCTGGTGCGGTCGGCGGGCGGCTGGCTGCACGTCGACGCCATCCAATCGGCGGGCAAGCTTCCGGTCGATATCCGGACCCTGAAGGCCGACAGCCTGACCCTGTCCGCGCACAAGCTCGGCGGGCCGCAGGGGGTCGGAGCGCTGGTCATGGGCGAGGGCCGCGAGGCGATCCGCATCGTCCACGGCGCCGGACAGGAGCGCGGCCTGCGCGCGGGCACCGAGAATGTGCCGGGCATCGCCGGCTTCGGCGAGAGCGCGGTCTGCGCCGCCCGCGACCTGCCGCACGTCGAGGCCCACGCCGCCTGGCGCGACGCGGCCGAGTCGAAGGTCAAGGCCGCCGGGGCGACCATCATCGGCGAGGGCGCCGAGCGGCTGCCCAACACCCTGTTCATGGCCGTGCCCGACTGGGAGAGCCCGCAGCAGCTGATCACCCTCGACCTGATGGGGCTGATGGTGTCGGCGGGCAGCGCCTGTTCCTCGGGCAAGACCAAGCCGTCGCGGGCCATTCTGGCGACCGGCCGCGCCGCGCTGGCCACCGGCGGCATCCGCGTCTCGGGCGGCTGGGGCACGGTCGAAAGCGACTGGGACCGGTTCGCCGAGGCCTGGGTAGCCGCCTATCAGAAGCATCGTGCGCGCCAGTCAGATCGCACGAAGAAGGTCGCGTAAGTCATGGTCGCTGTTAAAGAAACCATCGACGCCGTCGCCGCCCTCGAAAAATACGAGCACGGCTTCACCAGCGACATCGACACGGAATACGCCCCGCGCGGGCTGAACGCCGACATCGTCCGCTTCATCTCGGAGAAGAAGGGCGAGCCGGAATGGATGCTGGAATGGCGTCTGGCCGCGTTCGAGCGCTGGCAGGCGATGGAGGAGCCGACCTGGGCCTCGGTGAAATACACGCCGGTCGACTATCAGGACCTGTTCTACTACGCCGCGCCGAAGAAGAAAGAGGGGCCCAAGAGCCTCGACGAGGTCGATCCGGATCTGCTGGCCGTCTACGCCAAGCTGGGCATCCCGCTGAAGGAGCAGGAAGTGCTGGCCGGGGTCGAGGGCGCGCCGCGCTATGCCGTGGACGCGGTGTTCGACAGCGTCAGCGTGGTCACCACCTTCAAGAAGGAGCTGCAGAAGGTCGGAGTGATCTTCATGCCGATCTCCGAGGCGCTGCGCGAACATCCGGAGCTGGTGCGCCAGTATCTGGGGTCGGTGGTGCCGGTCTCGGACAACTATTTCGCGGCCCTGAACAGCGCGGTGTTTTCGGACGGATCGTTCGTCTACATCCCGCCGGGCGTGCGCTGCCCGATGGAGCTGTCGACCTATTTCCGCATCAATGCGAGCCAGACGGGGCAGTTCGAGCGGACGCTGATCATCGCCGACAAGGGCAGCTACTGCTCCTATCTGGAGGGCTGCACCGCCCCGATGCGCGACGAGAACCAGCTGCATGCGGCGGTGGTCGAACTGGTCGCGCTGGACGACGCCGAGATCAAATATTCGACGGTGCAGAACTGGTACCCCGGCGACGCAGAGGGCAAGGGCGGCATCTACAATTTCGTCACCAAGCGCGCCGACTGCCGCGGGGACCGGTCGAAGGTGTCGTGGACCCAGGTCGAGACCGGCTCGGCCGTCACCTGGAAGTATCCGTCCTGCCTGCTGAAGGGCGAGGAGAGCTCGGGCGAGTTCTATTCGATCGCCATCACCAATGGGCATCAGCAGGCCGACACCGGCACAAAGATGGTCCACCTCGGCAAGAATTCGAAGAGCCGGATCATCGCCAAGGCGGTTTCGGCCGGGAAGTCGGACTCGACCTATCGCGGCCTGGTGTCGGTGCATCCGAAGGCGACCGGGGTGCGCAACTTCACCCAGTGCGACAGCCTGCTGATCGGCAAGGAGTGCGGCTCGCACACCGTGCCCTATATCGAGGCCCGCAACGGCTCGGCCCAGCTGGAGCACGAGGCGACGACGACGCGCCTGTCCGACGACCAGCTGTTCTACGCCCAGCAGCGCGGCCTGTCGCAGGAGGAGGCGGTGGCCCTGCTGGTCAACGGCTTCGTCCGCGACGTGCTGCAGGAACTGCCGATGGAGTTCGCCGTCGAGGCGCAGAAGCTGGTGGCGATCTCGCTGGAAGGGAGCGTGGGATGATCGTCACCCCCGCTTCGTCATCCTCGGGCTTGTCCCGAGGACCCATCGCGATGCAAGCTCGGCCTTATGGCGAGGGAGCGCGTTCTCATAGCCGTCTACATCATGACCAACGGACCGTACGGAACGTTGTACGTCGGGGTGACCAGCAACCTTTATCAGCGCGTCCGGCAACATCGGGACGGGACGTTCGGCGGCTTCACCAGGAAGCATCGGCTCACCCGGCTGGTCTGGTTCGAGACCTTCGAGTTCATGACCACCGCCATCAGGCGCGAGAAGGCCATCAAGCGGTATCGGCGCGACTGGAAGATCAATCTGATCGAAAGGGACAATCCTCACTGGCTGGACCTGTCGCTCGATTGGGACCGGCCGCCGGTCTGGAAACACGGACCGACAGACGAGTAGCTTCCGCGCATCGGTCCACCCCCCGTCATCCTCGGGCTTGTCTCGGGGACCCATTGCTCAGTCACGCGGCTCGTTCGGCACAGCCACCTCGCCCGATGATCGGTGGTTCGCGGACGCCGACGGATGGGCCCTCGGGACAAGCCCGAGGGTGACGGATTTCAAGTTTCAAGGTTCAATCGCGTGCTGAAAATCAACAACCTCCACGTCTCCGTCGGCGACAAGCCGATCCTCAAGGGCCTGAGCCTCGATGTGCCGGCCGGCGAGGTGCACGCCGTCATGGGGCCGAACGGGGCCGGCAAGTCGACGCTGGGCTATGCCCTGTCGGGGCGGCCGGGCTATGAGGCGGCCGAGGGCGCCGTTGCCTGGAAGGGCGAGGACCTGCTGGCGCTGGAACCCGCCGAGCGGGCGGCGAAGGGCGTCTTTCTGTCGTTCCAGTATCCGATCGAGATCCCGGGCGTCCCGGCCCTGACCTTCGTACGCACGGCGCTGAACGCCCAGCGGCGGGCGCGGGGCGAGGAGGAGGTTTCGGCGCCGAATTTCCTGAAGCTCGTCAAGGCGGCATCCGAGAAGCTGCGCATGGATTTCGACATGCTGAAGCGGCCGCTCAACGTCGGCTTCTCGGGCGGCGAGAAGAAGCGGATGGAGATCCTGCAGATGGCCCTGCTGGAGCCGTCGCTGCTGATCCTCGACGAAACGGATTCGGGCCTGGACATCGACGCCCTGCGCATCGTCGCCGACGGGGTCAATGCCATGCGCAGCCCCGAGCGGGCCATGCTGGTGATCACCCACTATCAGCGTCTGCTGGACTACATCAAACCGGACCGGGTGCATGTGCTGGTCGCCGGGCGGATCGTCGCCTCGGGCGGGCCGGAGCTGGCGCACCAGCTGGAGGCGGACGGGTACGACCAGTATCTGCCGGCCGCCGCGTGAGCGCGCTTCCGGTCATCGATCTGAAGGACGCGTCCAGCTTCCCGTCGCGACGGGTCGAGGCGTGGAAATACAGCGACCTGCGCAAATATCTGCGCGAGGCGCCCGCGCCGTCGCCGTCGGCGGCGATCCCGATGACCGGGGGCGGGCCTTTCGAGGGGCTGGGCGGCGAGCCGATGGCCTTCGTCAACGGCCGGGCGGTCGGGGTGAACACCCTGATGGCCTGCGGGACGCAGACGGTGCGGCTGCGGCTTATCTCGAAGGCCGAGGCGACGGGGCACGCGACGACGGCGCGGATCTCGGCCCGGGCCGGGGCGAAGCTGCTGATCCTCGAAACCCACGAGGGCGAGGGCTCGGCCTATGTGGCGCACAACCGGCTGGAGCTGGATGTGGCGCACGACGCCGAGGTGACGCGGATCGTGCTGGCCGACGAGCCGGAGGACGCCATCTCAATCTCGCAGGCCCGGGTGCGGGTCGCGCCGGGCGGCCGTTACCGCCAGACCGTCGTCACCACGGGGGCGAAGCTGCAGCGGCTGGAGACCGAGGTGACGCATCTGGGGCAGGGCGCCGATGTGCGGATGGACGGCCTCTACGCCCTGACCGGCGCGCGGCAGGCGGACCTGACCAGCGTGGTCGATCACACGGCGGCTGACGGCACGACCTCGCAACTGACCAAGGGGGTAGTGCGCGACGCCGGGCGCGGCGTCTTCCAGGGCAAGATCATTGTCGAACGCGGGGCCGACGGCACCGATGCGCGGATGGGGCATCACGCCCTGATCCTGTCCGAGCGCGGCGAGGTCGACGCCAAGCCGGAGCTGATCATCTACGCCGACGACGTGCAGTGCGCGCACGGCAATACGGTGGGCAATCTGGACCAGAACGCCCTGTTCTACATGCAGCAGCGCGGGCTGCCGCTGGACGAGGCGCGGGCCCTGTTGACCGAAGCCTTCCTGATCGAGGTGGTCGACCGGATCGAGCATGAGGGCGCGAGAGAGGTGGTGCGGGAATGGCTGACGGCTCGCCTGTGACCCGCTTCGATCCCTATGCGGCGCGGGCCCAGTTCCCGATCCTGTCCCGTCAGGTGAACGGCAGGCCGCTGGTCTATCTGGACTCGGCCGCCTCGGCGCAGAAGCCGCGGGCGGTGATCGACGCCATGGTGGGGTCGATGGAGGGCGGCTACGCCAACGTCCATCGCGGCCTGCACACCCTCGCCAATGAGACGACCGAGGCGTTCGAGGCGGCGCGGGAGAGCGTGGCGCGGTTCCTGAACGCGGAAGCGGCGTCGAACATCGTCTGGGCCAAGGGGGGCACCGAGGCGATCAACCTGGTGGCGGCGGGGATCGGCCAGTCCATCGAGCCGGGCGACGAGATCATCGTCTCGGAGATGGAGCACCACTCCAACATTGTGCCCTGGCACCTGCTGCGCGAGCGGCACGGGGCGGTGCTGAAGTGGATTCCGGTTCTGGACGACGGCTCGGTGGACATGGCGGCCTACGCCGACCTGCTGGGGCCGAGGACGAAGGTCGTCGCGGTCACCCATATGTCGAACGTGCTGGGGACCATCAATCCGGTGCGGAAGATCACGGAGATGGCCCGCGACGCCGGGGCGCGGGTGCTGATCGACGGCTGCCAGGGGGCGGTGCACGCGGCGCCGGATGTCCAGGCTATCGGTTGCGACTTCTACGTCTTCACCGGCCACAAGCTTTACGGGCCGTCGGGGATCGGCGCTCTGTACGGGACGGCTGAGGCGCTGGGGGCCTTGCCGCCATACCAGGGCGGCGGCGAGATGATCGAGACGGTCGAACGCGACCGCGTGACCTACGCCAAACCGCCGCACCGGTTCGAGGCGGGGACGCCGCCGATCGTCGAGGCCATCGGGCTGGGCGCGGCGATCGAATGGCTGAGCCAGTTCGACAAGGCGGCGATCACCGCCCACGAACAGGCGTTGTACAACCATGCCCGGGCGCGGTTGGACGGCGTCAACTGGTTGAAGGTGGTCGGCGAGGCGGAGGGGAAGGGGGCTATCCTGACCTTCACCGTCGACGGGGCCCACGCTCACGACATCGCCCAGGTGATGGACCGGTATGGCGTAGCGGTGCGCGCCGGGCTGCACTGCGCCGAGCCGCTGGCGAAACGCTTCGGCCTGACGTCGAGCGCCCGCGCCTCCTTCGCCCTATATAATACGACCGAGGACGCCGACGCCTTCGCCGACGCCCTGATCAAGGCCCGTGAGTTTTTTGCATGACCACCCCCGAGGGACAGTTCAACGACAGCCCGGCCTTCGCCGAGGCCTGGGACGCGCCGCAGAAGGGCGCGCTGGAGCAGGGCGAGATCGACCGGCTGACCGACGACATCATCGCCGCGCTGAAGTCGGTGTTCGATCCGGAAATCCCCGTCGACATCTACGAGCTGGGGCTGATCTACAAGGTCGACCTGTCGGACGACCGCGACGTGGCGATCGAGATGACCCTGACCGCGCCCGGCTGCCCGGTCGCGGGCGAGATGCCGGGCTGGGTCGAGGATGCGGTGAAGAAGGTCGACGGGGTCCGGTCGGCCCGGGCCGAACTGGTGTTCGACCCGCCGTGGGATCCGTCGAAGATGAGCGACGAGGCCAAGCTGGCCCTGAACATGTTCTGAGGACGAGATGAGCGAGCTTCAGACCACGCCCCGCCAACGCCGTCCGCGCCCCGCCGTCGTCACCCTGACCGAGGCCGCGGCCGAACGCGTGCGCGCCCTGACCGAGGCCGGCGGGCACAAGGGCTTGCGCGTCGGGGTCAAGAACGCGGGCTGCGCGGGGCAGGAATACACCTTCGCCCTGGCGGACGAGATCGGGCCTCTGGAGGAGGTGGTCACCGACAAGGGCGCGACGGTGGTCATCGATCCGAAGGCGATCCTGTTCCTGATCGGCTCGGAGATCGACTACGAAACCACGAAACTGGCGTCGAAATTCGTCTTCCGCAATCCGAACCAGACCGACGCCTGCGGCTGCGGCGAGAGCGTCACCATCGTGCCGGCGGCGGCGCGGGACGACAGTCAGGCCTGAGCGGCCGGGAGCTTCGCCGCCCTGGCCAACTCGTCCGGCGCCGGCACCTGGATCGCCGGAGTTACGGCGGCGCCGGTAGCCTCGGCGACCAGTTCCGCGGTCCTGCCTTCGACGGCGGCTTCGAGTCGGGCGAGAAACTGGTCCTTGGGCAGGCCGGTGGGGATGGGGTCGAGGAACTCCAGCGTGGCCAGGCCCGGACGTTTCCGGAACGCCTCCTGCGGCCAGAACAGGCCGAGGTTCGTCGCCACCGGCACGACCGGCATGTCGAAGTCGCGGTACATATGCCAGACGCCCGAGCGGTAGCGGAACTTCTCGCCGACCTTCGCCAGATTACCCTCCGGATAGATGAGGATCTTTCGCCCGTCGCGGTGGGCGTCGGCGGCCCGGCTCTTCAGGGCGTCGCGAGCGTCCCGCCCGCCGCAATTGTTGACCACGATAGCCCCCAGCTTGCGCAACACGGTGGCCATCAGCGGGAATTTCTCGAGATGGTCGCCGGTCACGAAGGCGAGGTCCTCGAAACGGTCGTAGACGGTGAAGCCGTCGCCCCAGCTCTGGTGTTTGGCGGCGATGATGAAGGCGCCGCTTGGCAGCCGATCTTCACCGCGGTAGCGGACGTGGATGCCGGCCAGCAGCCGCATGGCCTGGACCATGCGTTTGACATAGCGACGGATGATCCAGCCGGTGGCTGCGCGCCCGGGCGCGAGGGCCGCGATCACAGCGGCCAGGGTATAGCCGATCGACAGGACCCAGTAGGCGATGTTGAAGGCCAAGCTTCGCATCGGACGACTATGCCGCGACTCGGCGCGGGTTCTAGGCCGCGCTGTCGAGCCGGTCGGCGCTGGTGACGCGATTGCGGCCCGAGCGCTTGGAGGCGTAGAGGGCGGCGTCGGCGCGCCCCAGCAGGCTGGCGGCGGTCTCGCCGCCGCGCCAGTGGGCGAAACCGATCGAGACGGTCACCGCGCCGAGGTCGTCGTTGGTCGAGCGGCGGCGCAGCGTGCGAGAGCCGATCTCCTTGCGGACGCTCTCCAGCGCTATCTCGACCTCGGACAGGGACTCGTCCGGGAAGATCATGGCGAACTCCTCGCCGCCGTATCGGGCGGCGGTTCGCGGTGCATTGGCCGCCTTGCCGAGCACGCTGGCGACGTAGCGCAGCACCTGATCACCGGTCTGATGACCCCAGGTGTCGTTGAAGCGTTTGAAATGGTCGATGTCGACTACCGCCAGCGACAGTCGCGCGCCCTTGGTGAGGGCGGTCTCGCGGGCGCGGTCCAACTGTTCGTCGAAGGCCTTGCGGTTGGCGAGATTCGTCAGGGCGTCGGTCATCGAGTCGCGCCGCACCTGTTCGAGGTTGGCGCTGAGACGGGCGATCTCGCGCGTCGAGAGCTCCAGCTTCTTCTCGAGGGTCTCGTTGTCTTTCTGAATCTTGTGGGTGGCGGTCGTCAGGCCGGAAACGATGGCCCGAAGCTGGGGGGCGCCATCCGCAGACTCCAGACTGCCCGCGGCGCCTTCAAGGGTGCGGCCGTAGTCAGATTGGGCCTTGTGGGCCAGTGAGATGGCTTCCGTCACGCTGGACAGCTCGCGATCCAGCACCCGACCGGCGTCGCGGATCTCCTCGGTCAGGCGGCCGCGCGGCAAATATTCGGCAGCGAGAAGCTCGGCCGCGCCCTCGGTGAAGGGTTCTCCGGCGGCCAGCATGCGCTGGATCTCGCGGCCGAGCGCACCGTCGGGCTCGCCGATGCACCGAAGCCAAAGCTCGAAGTTGAGCGGGGTCGGCCAAACCGACGCGGCCTCCATCGCCTCGACGGCCCGACGCGCCATTGAATAGGCCTCGGGTCCCCGCAGCGTGGATTCGACCGCTTCAGTCATCGACGTCCCTTGCCGGATCGCCTTGGTCGGCGACCTCTTGCCGTGACGCTAGCCCCGGCTTCCGTAACGTCGAGTTAAATCAACGGCTGACGAAAAGGAATTGCGGTCGCTGTCAGCCCTTCACGGACACGGCGCGGCGCAGGAAGGCCGGCACTTCGGATTCGCCGAACGGACGGCCGTTGCTGCGCTGCGGTTCCGCGGCCGGGCGGGCGCCGCGGCGATCGGACTGGCGCAGATGCGCCTCTTGCGCCGGCCGTTCCTGTGCAACGGGATCCGCGGCGACGGCAGCCGGGGCTTCGACGGGCGCTGCGACGGCTTCGGCCGGCGCCTCGGTCCGCGCGGATCGGCCACCTCGACGACTACGGCTCCGGCGGACCGGGGTGGCGGGGACCTCGGCCTCGGGCGATTCTTCCGTGACGGTCGCGGCGGGTGTCTGGGCGACGGCTTCGACGTCCTCGGTCCTCGCCGCCGGGGCGCGGCGCGAGCGGGCCGGGCGTTCGCCGCGTTCGCGAGGCGCGGGCTCGGCGCGCTCCGACTTGTCCGGACGGCGACCGCCGCCGCCGCCGAGGTCGGCGCTGTCCAGCGTCAGCTCCTCGGGGGCCATCTTGATGAGCTTCAGGACCTTGTCGAGCGACCGGTCGTCGCCGGGGGTGACGATCATGAAGGTCTGGCCGGTCTTGCCCGCGCGGCCGGTGCGGCCGATGCGGTGGACGTAGTCGTCGGCGTGGTGCGAGACGTCGTAGTTGAAGACGTGGCTGACGTCGGGAATATCGAGCCCGCGGGCCGCGACGTCCGAAGCCACCAGCAGCTTGAGCTCGCCCGAGCGGAAGGCCGCAAGGGTCTTCATGCGCAGCGACTGGTCGAGGTCGCCGTGGATCGGCGCCGCGTCGAAGCCGTGCCGCTTCAGCGATTTGGCGACGACATCGACCTCGGATTTGCGATTGCAGAAGACGATGCCGTTGCTCACGTCATCACGGCCGATCAGGGCGCGCAGCGCAGCGCGCTTCATCTTTGGGTCGCTGGACGGGATGCGGACGAGGTACTGGGTGATGGTCTCGGCCGTCATCGCCGGGCGCGAGGCCTCGATGCGGGTCGGGTCCTTGAGGAACTGGGTCGTCAGTCGGGTGATCTCGGGCGGCATGGTGGCCGAGAAGAACAGCGTCTGGCGCTTGGGCGGCGTCAGTTTGAAGATGCGCTCGATGTCGGGGATGAAGCCCATGTCGAGCATGCGATCCGCCTCGTCGACCACCATCAGTTCGACGCCGGTCAGCAGCATCTTGCCGCGCTCGAAAAGATCGAGCAGGCGGCCGGGCGTGGCGATCAGCACGTCGACGCCCTTGTTCAGCGCCGCCACCTGGTCGCCCATGGAGACGCCGCCGATCAGCAGCACCCAGCTCAGCTTGGTGCCCTTGGCGTATTTTTCGAAGCTGGAGGCGACCTGGTCGGCCAGCTCACGGGTCGGCGCCAGCACGAGGGCGCGCGGCATGCGGGCGCGGGCGCGACCCTTCGACAGGCGGTCGATCAGGGGGAGAGTGAAGGCGGCGGTCTTGCCGGTGCCGGTCTGGGCGATGCCGAGAACGTCGCGCCCCGCGAGGGCGACCGGAATGGCCTGGGCCTGAATGGGGGTGGCGGTGGTGTAGCCGGTATCGGCGACCGCCTGCAGGGTCGTGGGCGAGAGGCCCAGCTGGGAAAATTCGGTCATGAATCCTTTGGAACTGAACTGAAGGACGTCCCGCGCATCGGGCCGTCGTGCGATGTCGCGGAACCGCCCTCGCTATGGGCGTGCGGGCGGCGCGGATTCGCCAGTCCTGTTCCGAACGTGGGCCGCATATAGAAGCCCCCACGCCAGAGTCAACTATTCGCGAGAGCGGTGAGAGGGCTTGGCATTCCCTAACTGATTGTTAATAGTCCCGCAGGGGGAAGGCTGATCAGGGGTTCCGTATGCTTCGTACGCTTGCCGTGGCGACCATCGCAGCAGCCTGTCTTGTGGCGACGCCCGGCCGGGCCGACATCAACGCCGCTTTCGGAAACACGGTGCTGTCTCGGTATCCGGACGGCGGCTGGGTCAAGCACTGGTTTAATCCAGACGGTACATACGCGGCCCAATTCTCTGACGGTCGGCGCCTTTCGGCCCGTTGGGCGGTGCGGGGCGAGAAGCTTTGTCTGACCAACATTCGGCCGAACATGCTGATCCCGCGCTTCTGCACCGAGATGATCGAAGCCAGCGTCGGCGAGACCTGGCAATCGCGCGACCCGCTGGGCCGCCGCGTCAGCAATGTCCTCATCGCCGGACGCAACTGACGGCTCGAAGCTTTTCGGATTTTTTTGAAGGACCGCTCGCGGAGCGGAAAGCGCCATTCCCTGACTGCAAAATCAGAGGGAATGGCGCGAGTGACGGGGCTCGAACCCGCGACCTCCGGCGTGACAGGCCGGCACTCTAACCAACTGAGCTACACCCGCGTTTCCCGGCCGCGAAGCAGTGCGTCGCGGCGAGGGGCGTCGTTTAGGCGGGGGCGCCTCGCACTGTCAAGCGAGGATGCGCGCCGGTTCGACAGATTTTCCGCGTCGTCGGACGGCGGGGTCATTGCCTGAAATTGCTGCGAACCATTCTCAAGAAAAACCTTTCGCCGCATGGGTTTGAACGGCGGCGGTTCCGGGTCTAGAAAGCGCCGAATCCGCCCCCTCCCTCGAAGGCGGACGAGGTTCCATACGGATGAACGCATATCTTCTCGAATATCTGCCGATCGTGGTCTTTCTCGGGATCGCGGCGGCGCTTGGGCTCGGCTTCATGCTGGCGGCCTGGGTGCTCGCGCCGAAGAACCCGGACTCAGAGAAGCTGTCGGCCTATGAGTGCGGCTTCAACGCCTTCGACGACGCGCGCATGAAGTTCGACGTGCGCTTCTACCTGGTCTCGATCCTGTTCATCATCTTCGACCTCGAGGTGGCGTTCCTGTTCCCATGGGCGGTGTCGATGTTCGACCTGTCGCGCGCCGGGATGGTTTTCGCCTTCTGGTCGATGATGGTCTTCCTCGGCGTGCTGACCGTCGGCTTCATCTATGAATGGAAGAAGGGCGCCCTCGAATGGGAGTGACCACCGACAACACCCTGCCGCTGATCGGCGTGGGCAACCAGGGCGCATCGCCGTCTATGGCCCCGTCATCGCCGGTCGCCTTCGGCCGGGCCGGGCGAACGCTGGTCGAGGGCTATGACCCGGCCGTGCACGACAAGTTCTTCGAGGCCGTGAACGCCGAACTGGGCGAGCGCGGCTTCATCACCACCTCGCTGGACGATGTCATCAACTGGGCCCGGACCGGCTCGCTGATGTGGATGACCTTCGGCCTCGCGTGCTGCGCCGTGGAGATGATGCAGGCGTCGATGCCGCGCTTCGACATGGAGCGGTTCGGCATGGCCCCACGCGCCAGCCCGCGTCAGTCCGACCTGATGATCGTCGCCGGCACTCTGACCAACAAGATGGCTCCGGCGCTCCGTAAAGTATACGATCAAATGCCAGACCCGCGTTACGTGCTTTCGATGGGTTCGTGCGCCAATGGCGGCGGGTATTACCACTATAGTTACAGTGTAGTGCGCGGCTGCGACCGCGTTGTTCCTGTCGATGCTTATGTGCCGGGGTGCCCGCCGACGGCGGAGGCGCTGCTCTACGGGCTGCTGCAACTGCAGAAGAAGATCCGGCGGACGGGGACGATCGACCGATGAGCGCGATCGCCCGCATCGAGGAGATGGAATCGGGGCTGACGCCGCTGGGCGCCGAGATGGTCGGCGCGCTGGGCGTTCAGGCCCAGGTCGCGTTCGGCGAACTGACGCTGGTGGCCGAGCGGGGGCGCATCGTCGAGGTGCTGACCGTGCTGCGCGACCGCTTCGGCTTCCAGCAACTGCTGGACGTCTGCGGCGTGGACTTCCCGGATCGTGAGGAGCGATTCGAGGTCGTCTATCACCTGCTCAGCCTGACCCGGAACGCCCGCCTGCGCGTCAAGGTGACGACCGACGAGCGCCAGCCGGTGCCCAGCGCCGTGTCGGTGTTCCCCTGCGCCGACTGGTTCGAGCGCGAGGCGTTCGACATGTACGGCATGCTGTTCGAGGGTCATCCCGACCTGCGCCGGCTGCTGACCGATTACGGTTTCCAGGGACATCCGCTGCGCAAGGACTTCCCGATGACCGGTTATGTCGAAGTTCGTTACGACGACGAGCAGAAGCGGGTCGTCTATGAACCGGTCAAGCTGACCCAGGAGTTCCGCAATTTCGACTTCCAGTCGCCGTGGGAAGGCGCAGACTATCCGGCCCCGGTGCTGCCGGGTGACGAGAAGGTGCAGGGCTGATGGCTGATTCCTCCACCCTCCCGCCGCCGATCGGCGCCAGCGTGTTCGACGACGAGCCCGACGGCCGGACCGAACACGCCCGCGCGCTCGACGACCGCAAATTCACGATCAATTTCGGCCCGCAGCACCCGGCCGCGCACGGCGTGCTGCGCCTGGTGCTGGAGCTGGACGGCGAACTGGTCACGCGCGTCGATCCGCACATCGGCCTGCTGCACCGCGGCACCGAGAAGCTGATGGAGGCGCGCACCTACCTCCAGAACATCCCTTACCTGGACCGCCTCGACTACGTCGCGCCGATGAACCAGGAGCACGCCTTCTGCCTGGCCATCGAGAAGCTGCTGGGCATGGACGTGCCGTACCGCGGCCAGCTGATCCGGGTGCTGTTCTCCGAGATCGGCCGGGTCCTGTCGCACCTGCTGAACGTGACGACGCAGGCGATGGACGTCGGCGCCCTGACGCCCCCGCTGTGGGGCTTCGAGGAGCGCGAAAAGCTGATGGTGTTCTACGAGCGCGCCTCGGGCGCCCGTCTGCACGCCAACTATTTCCGCCCGGGCGGCGTCCACCAGGACCTGTCGCCGGACCTGATCGACGACATCGGCCGCTGGTGCCTGGAATTCCCGGCGGCGCTCAAGGATATCGAGTCTCTCGTCACCGAGAACCGCATCTTCAAACAGCGCAACGTCGACATTGGGGTGGTCACCAAGCAGCAGGCGCTGGATTGGGGCTTCACCGGGGTGATGCTGCGTGGTTCGGACATCCCCTGGGATCTGCGCAAGTCGCAGCCGTATGAATGCTATGCCGATCTCGACTTCGACATCGCCGTCGGCAAGAACGGCGACTGCTGGGACCGCTACCTCTGCCGCATCGAGGAGATGAAGCAGTCGGTGCGGATCATGGAGCAGTGCATCCACACGCTGCGCAACTGCCCCGGCGAGCCGGTGATCACCGAGGACAACAAGATCGTCCCGCCGCGTCGCGGTGAGATGAAGCGGTCGATGGAATCGCTGATCCACCACTTCAAGCTCTACACCGAGGGGTTCCGGACGCCGGAGGGCGAGGTCTACGCCGCTGTCGAGGCGCCCAAGGGCGAGTTCGGCATCTATCTGGTGTCGGACGGCTCGAACAAACCGTACCGGGTCAAGATCTCGGCCCCGGGCTTCCGCCACCTGCAGGCCATGGACTGGATGAATCGCGGCCACATGCTGGCTGACGTCAGCGCCATCCTCGGCTCGCTCGACATCGTGTTCGGCGAGGTCGACCGCTGATGGGGTTCGCCGTCCAGCCGATCTTCACGACGACGCAGGCGATCTGGTTCGCCGTGCTGTTGACGTTCGGCGTCGCCATGCAGCTGGCCTTTTCGCCGCGCCGCCGCGCGATCATGGGCGGGCTGAAGTTCGCCCTGGCTTCGGCGCTGGCCGCGGCCCCGGCCGCGGCCGGGGTGACGCTGGTGCGCGGTGCGTACCGGCTCGGTTATCTGGAAGAGGGCAGGGGCTTCTGGGAGGCCAATCTGCGCTCCGTCGTGTGGATGAGCGGAGCCATATTCTTCGGCCAGCTGGCCGTGCGCTACCTACCGCCAATGGCGTGGCTGTCGCGGGATCTGAGAAATGCCGGCCGCGCCGTGTGGAGCGAGCGCCTGGGCCGCTGGATGGGTAAGCAACAATGAGCGTTCGTCGTCTCGCCAAGGAACAGCCCGCCTCGTTCGCCTTCTCGAAGGCGACGAAGGCCAAGGCCGACTGGTGGATCGCCAAATATCCGGCGGAGCGGAAGGCTTCGGCGGTGATTCCGATCCTGTGGCTGGTCCAGAAGCAGGAGGGCTGGGTGTCCGAGCCCGCCATTCGCGCCATCGGCGAGCTTCTGGCCATGCCGTACATCCGGGTTCTGGAGGTCGCGACCTTCTACACCATGTTCATGCTCGAACCCGTTGGTTCGGCTGCGCTTATTCAGGTTTGCGGCACGACGCCGTGCATGCTGCGCGGGGCCAATGAACTGATGGCCGTGTGCAAGAGCCGGATCGGTCCGAAGCAGACCCTGAGCGCCGACGGCCGCTTCACCTGGGAGGAAGTCGAGTGCCTTGGCGCCTGCGCCAATGCGCCGATGGCGATGATCAACGACTATTATTTCGAAGACCTGACGCCGGAGAACATGGCGCAGATCATCGACGACTTCGCCGCCGGCAAGACCCCCAAGCCCGGGTCGCGGGTCGGCCGCACCAGTTCCGAGCCGGAGGGCGGGGCCCTGACCCTGACCGATCCGAAGCTGTATGACGGCTCGGCCGCCAAGCCGATCAGGAAGCTGCCCAACAGCGAACCGGTGACGGCATGAGCCGTCCCGACCTGTCGAACGACCAAACGGTCGCCCGCTATCGCGCGGAACTGCGCATGGTCGGGCGTAACCAGCGGCTGGCCGGGTTCGCCCTGGTCATCCTCGGCGCTGTCGCCGTCTGGGGCGGGACCGCGGCCGGCCCGGCGGGCCCGGCGATCCAGTACGCCGGCTATGCCGCGCTGGCTCTCGGATGGGCCCTGATGCTGGCCGCCATCTTCCTGCGCACCCGATACCACCGCCGCCGTATGCGGGAGATGGACTGAATCATGGTTGGAATCCTCGAAGACAAGGATCGCATCTTCACCAACCTTTACGGGCTCCAGGACTGGGGACTTGAGGGGGCGAAGAAGCGCGGCGCGTGGAACGCCACGAAGGACATGCTCGACCTCGGGCGCGACTGGATCATCGCCAACGTCAAGAACTCGGGCCTGCGCGGTCGGGGCGGCGCCGGCTTCTCGACCGGTCTGAAGTGGTCGTTCATGCCCAAGGAGCTGAAGGACCGGCCGCACTATCTCGTCATCAACGCCGACGAGTCGGAACCGGGCACCGCCAAGGACCGGGAGATCATGCGCCACGATCCGCAGCTGCTGATCGAGGGTTGCCTGATCGCCAGCTTCGCGATGCAGGCCCACGCCTGCTACATCTATCTGCGCGGCGAATATGTGCTGGAACGCGAGCGCATGGAGGCCGCGGTCAAGCAGGCCTATGACGCGAAGCTGATCGGCAAGAACAACGTCCACGGCTGGGATTTCGACGTCTACATCCACCACGGCGCGGGGGCCTATATCTGCGGCGAGGAGACGGCCCTGCTGGAGTCGCTGGAGGGCAAGAAGGGCCAGCCGCGCCTGAAGCCGCCGTTCCCGGCCGGGGCCGGCCTGTACGGCTGCCCGACCACGGTCAACAACGTCGAGTCGATCGCCGTCGTCGGCACCATCCTGCGCCGCGGGGCCGAGTGGTTCGCGGGCTTCGGTCGTCCGAACAACACCGGCACCAAGCTGATGACCATCAGCGGCCACGTGAACCGGCCGTGCAATGTCGAAGAGGCGATGTCGATCCCGCTGCGTCAGCTGCTGGAAGAGCACTGCGGCGGCGTGCGCGGCGGCTGGGACAACCTCAAGGCCGTGATCCCGGGCGGTTCGTCGGTGCCGCTGATCACGCGGGAGATGTCCGAGACCGCCCTGATGGATTTCGACAGCCTGCGCGACATGCGTTCGGGCCTCGGCACCGCGGCGGTCATCGTCATGGACCAGTCGACCGATCTGGTGAAGGCGATCGCCCGCATCAGCTACTTCTACAAACACGAGAGCTGCGGCCAGTGCACGCCGTGCCGCGAGGGCACCGGCTGGATGTGGCGCGTGCTGGAGCGGATGGCCATCGGCGAGGCCGACCCGTCGGAGATCGACCTGCTGCTGGACGTCGCCGGCCAGGTCGAGGGCCACACCATCTGCGCCCTCGGCGACGCCGCGGCCTGGCCCGTTCAGGGCCTGATCCGCCATTTCCGCCACGAGATCGAAGAGCGGATCGCCACCTACCGCAGCCGCCGCGCGAACTTCGCCGGCCACGCGATCGCGGCGGAGTGACGATGCGCGCTCTCGCTTTCCTGATGCTGGCGCCCGTCGCCCTCGCCGCCTGCGGCGAGCGGGCGGACGAGGCCGCGCCGACTCCGGCCGAGGTGGTGTCGGCGGCGCCGGCGACAAGCGATGTCGCACCCGCGGCCCCCGCCGTGCTGACCGCCGCCGATCTGCGCCGCGTCTGCCGCGCCGGCCTGGCCGGCATCCACGGCCAGCAACTGACGGACATCTCGATCGACGGCGTCGAGGGCGAGGTCGTCAACGCCTCGTGGCGCGCGCCGGTCGACGGCGGCCGCCGTCGGGCCCAGTGCCGGGTCGAGGGCGACCTGATCACCTGGAAACCGGCCGACGCCCAGACCCCCGAAGAGGCCCGCTGGATGAACCAGTCGGGCGACCCGGTGACGCGCTTCGTCCTTGACGGCGAGGCCATCACCATCAACACGACGCTCCCGGATGGGACGACCGCCACGGAAGAGTACGCCGTGGCCACCGAGCAAGAGGCCCGCTGATGCCCGTCGCCAAGGTCAACGGCGTAGAAACCGAGTTCGAGCCCGGCATGACCGTGCTCCAGGTCGCCGAGAAGGCCGGCCATGAGATCCCGCGTTTCTGCTACCATGAGCGGCTGTCGATCGCTGGCAACTGCCGCATGTGCCTGGTCGAGGTGAAGCCCGGACCGCCGAAGCCGCAGGCGAGTTGCGCCCTGCCGGCCGCCGAGGGGCAGGAGATCTTCACCGACACGCCGATGGTCAAGAAGGCGCGCGAAGGGGTGATGGAGTTCCTGCTCATCAACCACCCGCTGGACTGCCCGATCTGCGACCAGGGCGGCGAGTGCGACCTGCAGGACCAGGCCATGGCCTATGGCCGCGACGGCTCGCGCTACGCCGAGAACAAGCGCGCCGTCGAAGAAAAGAACATGGGTCCAACGGTCAAGACCTTCATGACCCGGTGCATCCAGTGCACGCGCTGCGTCCGCTTCATCACCGAGGTGGCCGGGGTTCCGGACATCGGCATGATCTCGCGCGGCGAGAGCGCCGAGATCACCACCTATCTGGAAAAGAACATCGACAGCGAGCTGTCAGGCAACGTCAACGACCTGTGCCCGGTCGGCGCCCTGACCCACCGGCCGTGGCAGTACCACTACCGCCCGTGGGAGCTGAGGAAGACCGAGTCGATCGACGTCATGGACGCGCTGGGCTCGAACGTCCGCGTCGACGCTCGCGGGGCCGAAGTGATGCGCGTGTTGCCGCGCGTGCACGAGGGCATCAACGAGGAGTGGCTGTCGGACATCAGCCGCTACGCCGTCGACGGCCTGCAGCGCCAGCGGCTGGATCGGCCTTACGTTCGCGAGAACGGCAAGCTCCGCGCCGCCTCGTGGGAAGAGGCCTTGGGCGTCGTGGCCGCGAAACTGACCGCCGCCAAACCTGAGAAGATCGGCGTCATCGCCGGCGATCTGCAGGACGCGGAGTCGATGAAGGCGGCGCTGGACCTGTTCCGGGCGCTCGGCTCGGCCAACACCGACTGCCGTCAGGACGGCAGTGCGCTGGGCCATGGGCCGCGCGAAGGCTGGCTGTTCAACTCCGGCCTGCAAGGGATTGAAAACGCGGACGCCGTCCTGATCGTCGGGGCCAATCCGCGGACCGAGGCGCCGCTGCTCAACGCCCGCCTGCGCAAGGCCTGGTTGACCGGCGAGATGGAGGTCGGCGTCATCGGCGAACAGGTCAATCTGACCTTCACGCACAGCTGGCTCGGCGCAGGTTCGAAGACCCTGGCCAAGCTGCCCAAGGCGGCGATGGAGTTTCTGACCAAGGCCGAGCGGCCGGCGATCATCGTCGGCTCAGGCGCGCTGACCGGCGAGACCGGACCGGCCGTGCTGAACGCGCTCGGCGCGCTGGCCAAGAAAGTCGGGGTGGTCGCGGACGGCTGGAACGGCTTCAACGTGTTGCACAGCGCCGCCTCGCGCGTCGGCGGCCTCGACATGGGCTTCGTCCCCGGCGAGGGCGGCCTTTCGGCGGTGGAAATGGCGAAGAAGGGCGCGCTGGACGTGCTGTTCCTGCTCGGCGCCGACGAGATCGACGCCTCGGCGAGCAAGGCGTTCAAGGTCTATCTGGGCAGCCACGGCGATCGGGGCGCGCACGGGGCCGACGTGATCCTGCCGGGGGCGGCCTATACCGAGAAGCCCGGCCTTTACGTCAACACCGAGGGCCGGGTGCAGATGGCCGAACGGGCCGTCTTCCCCAAGGGGCAGGCGAAAGAGGACTGGGCCATCCTGCGGGCGCTGTCGGCGCTGGTCGGCCAGACCCTGCCGTACGATACCATCGACGCCCTGCGATCGAAGCTGATGGCCGATCACCCGACCTTTGGCCGCATCGACTACCGGCCGCCGGCGGCGTCGTTCGACGTGGCGAGCCTCGGCAAGAAGGGCGACCTTGGCGACACGGCCTTCCAGTCGGCCGTGCGCGACCCCTATCTCAACAACCCGATCGCGCGCGCCAGCGTGACCATGGCCGAGCTGTCCGCCCTGCGGACCGCGCCGGTCGCGATGGCGGCGGAGTAAGGCCCGATGGATTTCTGGAGCACTCCTCTCGGTTGGACCCTGATCACGGCGGGCGGCATCCTGCTGGTCACCGTCGGCATTTTGATCTCGCTCGCCTTCCTGCTGCTGGCCGACCGCAAGATCTGGGCAGGCGTGCAGATGCGGAAGGGGCCGAACGTCGTGGGCCCGTTCGGTCTGCTGCAGTCGTTCGCCGACTTCTTCAAATTCGTGCTGAAAGAGATCGTCGTGCCGGCGGGCGCCGACAAGGTGATCTTCCTGCTGGCTCCGCTGCTGACCTTCATCCTCGCCTTCATCGCCTGGGCGGCGATTCCGTTCGCGCCGGGCTGGGTCATTTCAGACCTGAACGTCGGCATCCTCTACATCTTCGCGATCTCGAGCCTGGGCGTGTACGGCATCATCATGGGGGGCTGGGCTTCGAACTCGAAGTATCCGTTTCTCGGCTCGCTGCGCTCGGCGGCGCAGATGGTGTCCTATGAGGTCTCCATCGGCCTGGTCATCATCAATGTGATCCTGCTGGCCGGGACCATGAACCTGACCCAGATCGTCACCCAGCAAGGCGGCTGGATCTGGAACTGGTTCGCCTTCGGCGGAGGTCTGGCGACCTGGCCGACCATCGTGGTGATGTTCCCGATGGCGATCATCTTCTTCATCTCGGCCCTGGCCGAGACCAACCGCCCGCCGTTCGACCTGCCCGAGGCGGAGTCGGAGCTCGTGGCCGGCTACCAGGTCGAATACAGCTCGACGCCGTACCTGCTGTTCATGATCGGCGAATACGCCAACATCGTCTTCATGTGCGCCCTGATCAGCCTGCTGTTCTTTGGCGGCTGGCACCCGGGCTTCCCGACCGACTTCCTGAACGACTGGCCCGAGTTCGTGGCCAACCTGTTCTACTTCCTCGTCTTCTTTACCAAGATCATCTTCTGGTTCGCCATGATCGCCATGGTGAAGGCCTTTGTGCCCCGCTACCGCTATGATCAGCTGATGCGGCTGGGTTGGAAGATCTTCCTGCCGACCTCGCTGGTCGCCGTCGTCATCGTCGCCGCCTGGCGCGTCTTTGCGGTGGGCGCATGAGCCGGCTCCTGACCCTGATCGCTCTGGCCGCCGTCGTCTCGACGACCGCCTGCACCCTGCCGACCTACGAGGCCGAGCCGGTTTCGGTCTATCAGTGGGAACGGCGCCAGCAGGCCGTCGAACGGCAGGAGGCCGAACGCGCCCGCCTGTGCCGCATCACCAAGGACGAGGACCCGCGCAAGGAAGAGCTGTGCCGCGGCGTCGCCGGAGAGAAAGACTGATGGCTAACCGTCTCATCCAGGCCGCGAAGGGCGCGTTGCTGATCGACGTGATCGGCGCCGTCGGCCTGTCGCTGAAATACATGATGCGGCCCAAGGCGACCGTGAACTATCCGTTCGAGCGCAACCCGCAGTCGCCGCGCTTTCGGGGCGAGCACGCGCTGCGCCGCTATCCGAACGGCGAGGAACGTTGCATCGCCTGCAAGCTGTGCGAGGCCATCTGCCCGGCCCAGGCCATCACCATCGAGGCCGAACCGCGCGCCGACGGCAGCCGCCGCACGACCCGCTACGATATCGACATGGTCAAATGCATCTACTGCGGCCTGTGCCAGGAGGCCTGCCCGGTGGACGCCATCGTCGAGGGGCCGAACTCGGAATTCACCGTCGAGACCCGCGAAGAGCTGCTCTACGACAAGGAAAAACTGCTTTCGAACGGCGACCGTTGGGAGCGGTTGATCGCGAAGAATCTGGAACTCGACGCGCCTTACCGCTAAGGCGCAACCGCTGAACGGGGAGGGCGATTCCGCGCGGGATCGCCGCCCATAACCGAAAGGGGCGCAGGCCTCAGATGTTGACCGGAATAGCCTTCTATCTGCTCGCGGCGGTGGCCGTGGTCGGCGGCCTGATGGTCGTCACCGCGAAGAACCCCGTGCACAGCGTGCTGTGGCTGATCCTGACCTTCTTCTCGTCGGCGGGGCTGTTCGTGCTGCTCGGCGCGGAGTTTCTCGCGATGCTGCTGGTCGTGGTCTACGTCGGCGCCGTCGCGGTGCTGTTCCTGTTCGTGGTCATGATGCTGGACGTCGACTTCGTGCGCCTGCGCGAGGGCTACGCCCGCTACCTGCCGCTGGCGGCCATTGTCGCCGGCATCCTGCTGGCCGAGATGATCATGATCTCGCTGGTGGTGGTGCAGGGCGGGGCGGCCGCCAACGCCGTGACCCCGGCGGTCGCCACCACCGACATGACCAACGTCGAGGCCATCGGCCGGGTGCTCTACACCGACTATGTCTACATCTTCCAGGCGGCGGGGATCGTACTGCTGATCGCCATGATCGGCGCCATCGTCCTGACCCTGCGCCACAAGCCCAACGTCAAGCGCCAGAAGGCCCACGACCAGGTCAACCGCGACCGCAAGACCGCCGTCGAGGTCAAGGGCGCGACGACTGGCGCGGGCGTCTCCGCCGAGGATCTGATCTGATGGAAGTCACGCTGCAGCACTATCTGGCGGTCGGCGCCATCCTGTTCACTATCGGCGTTTTCGGCATCTTCGTGAACCGCAAGAACGTCATCATCATCCTGATGTCGATCGAGATGATCCTGCTGGCGGTGAACATCAATTTCGTCGCCTTCTCGGCCTATCTGAACGACGTCTCCGGGCAGATCATGGCCATGTTCGTCCTGACCGTGGCCGCCGCCGAGGCCGCCGTCGGCCTGGCCATTCTGGTGACCTTCTTCCGTAATCGCGGCGACATCGCCGTCGACGACGCCAGCGTGATGAAGGGCTGATCGTGGACCTCGAGCTTCTCGTCACCCTCGGCGTCTTCGCCCCGCTGCTCGGCGCCGCCATCGTCGGCCTGTCCGGCCGCCGGCTCGGCGACCTGCTGTCGAAGTCGATCACCACCGGCCTGCTGTTCTTCTCCTGCGCCGTCGCCTGGATCGTGTTCAGCCAGTGGACCTGGGGCCATCTGGAGCCGTTCACGGTGCAGATCGCACCGTTCATCCACGTCGGCGACTTCCAGTCGAACTGGTCGATCCGCATCGACGCCCTGTCGGCGGTGATGCTGGTCGTGGTCACGACGGTGTCGTCGCTGGTCCACCTCTACAGCTGGGGCTACATGGCCGAGGACCCGGACAAGCCGCGGTTCTTCGCCTATCTGTCGCTGTTTACCTTTGCCATGCTGGCGCTGGTCACCGCCGCCGACTTCATGCAGCTGTTCTTCGGCTGGGAAGGGGTGGGGCTGGCGTCCTATCTGCTGATCGGCTTCTGGTACAAGAAGGCCACCGCCTCGGCGGCCGCGATCAAGGCGTTCGTGGTCAACCGGGTGGGCGACTTCGGTTTCGCGCTGGGCATCTTCACCGTGTTCTGGATGTTCGGCACCATTGAGTTCGCCGAGCTGTTCCCGATGATCGCCGCGCGCGAGGGCACGGGCTGGGAGTTCCTGGGCCATACCTGGTCGGCGCTCGACCTGGCCGGCGTGCTGCTGTTCATCGGCGCCATGGGCAAGTCGGCCCAGTTCTTCCTGCACACCTGGCTGCCCGACGCCATGGAGGGCCCGACGCCGGTGTCGGCCCTGATCCACGCCGCGACCATGGTCACAGCCGGCGTGTACATGGTCTGCCTGCTGTCGCCGATCTACGAGTATGCGCCGTACGCCAGCCAGATCATCGCCCTGACCGGCGCGGTGACGGCCCTGTTCGCCGCCACCGTTGGCCTGGCCCAGAACGACATCAAACGAGTCATCGCCTATTCGACCTGTTCGCAGCTCGGCTACATGTTCTTCGCCGCCGGCGTGGGCGCCTATGAGGCGGCCATGTTCCACTTGTTCACCCACGCCTTCTTCAAGGCCCTGCTGTTCCTCGGCGCCGGCTCGGTGATCCACGGCATGCATCACGAGCAGGACATGCGGAAGATGGGGGGTCTGTGGAAACTGCTGCCCATCACCTATGCGGTGATGATGATCGGCACCATCGCCATCACCGGCCTGGGCATTCCCGGGATCGGCGGCCTGGCCGGCTTCTATTCGAAGGACATCGTCATCGAGAGCGCCTTCGCGGCGGCCGCGAGCAACCACTCGCCGATGGGCCTGTTCGCCTTCCTCGTCGGCATCCTCGCCGCCGGCCTGACGGCCTACTATTCGTGGCGGCTGATCTTCATGACCTTCCACAACAAGCCGGTGTGGAAGGAAGAGGGCGCGCACCATGCGGACGACCACGCCACCGACGCTCAACTGGAGACCCACTCCGAGCCGCTGGCGGACGATGGAGACCGCGGCGCGCATGCGCATGACGATCATCACCATCATGGCCCATTGAAGCCGCACGAGAGTCCCTGGGTCATGCTCGTGCCGCTGCTGCTGCTGTCGATCGGCGCGATCGCGGCGGGCTTCCTGTTCGAGCCGTTCTTCACCGGACACCATGAGAACGAGTTTTGGCGCGGGGCCATCTTCACCGGCGCGGCCAATCACGTCCTGCACGAGGCGCACGCGGTTCCGACCTGGGTGAAGTGGTCTCCGCTGGTCCTGACCCTGATCGGCACCTTCGCCGCCTTCTGGCTCTATGTCCTGAAGGAAGGCATGGCCCGTCGCATGGCCGACCGCGGCGGCGTGATCCACGCCTTCCTCTACAACAAATGGTATTTTGACGAGCTGTATGACGTGGTCTTCGTGCGCGGCGCCAAGGCCGTCGGCGACCTGTTCTGGAAGGTCGGCGACGTGAAGATCATCGACGGGCTCGGCCCCAACGGCGCGGCCTGGGCGGCGCTGAAATCCGCCGCCAGACTAGGCAAACTCCAGTCCGGCTATGTCTACCACTATGCGTTCGTGATGCTGCTCGGCGTGGCCGCCTTCCTCGCCTTCGCCATCTATGCGTGGGGAGCCTGATCTTGCCCCAGATCCCCTTCATCCTGAGCGTCGTCACCTTCCTCCCGCTGGTCGGCGCGGGCCTGATCCTGCTCGCCCGCCTGATGGGCAGGGGCGACGCCGCCGGCGCGGCCCGCTGGATCGCATTGGTCACGACGCTCGCGACGCTCGCCGTTTCGGCGGTCCTGGTGGCCGGCTTCGACGTCTCGAGCGCGGCCTATCAGTTCGTGGAGCGCTACGCCTGGTTCACGGGCGCGGAATACCACATGGGCGTCGACGGGATTTCGATCCTGTTCGTGCTGCTGACCGCCTTCCTGATGCCGATCTGCATCATCGCCAGCTGGACGACGATCAGGGAGCGGGTGGTCGACTACATGATCGCCTTCCTGGTGCTGGAGACGCTGGTCATCGGCGTGTTCACCGCGCTGGACCTGTTCCTGTTCTACATCTTCTTCGAAGGCACCCTGGTGCCGATGTTCATCATCATCGGAGTGTGGGGCGGGGCGAACCGCATCTATGCGGCCTACAAATTCTTCCTCTACACCCTGCTGGGCTCCGTCCTGATGCTGCTGGCCATGCTGTGGATGGCGGCTGAGGCCGGCACGACCAGCATTCCGGCGCTGAAGGCGTTCGACTTCCCGGCCTACGCCCAGCCCATGCTCTGGCTGGCCTTCTTCGCCTCGTTCGCGGTCAAGATGCCGATGTGGCCGGTTCACACCTGGTTGCCCGACGCCCACGTTCAGGCCCCGACGGCGGGATCGGTCATCCTGGCCGGCATCCTGCTGAAGCTCGGCGGCTACGGCTTCCTGCTGTTTAACCTGCCGATGTTCCCGCTGGCGTCGGAGATGTTCGCGCCGCTGGTCTTCGCGCTGTCGGCCATCGCCATCGTCTACACTTCGCTGGTCGCGTTCCGGCAGACCGACATGAAGAAGCTGATCGCCTATTCGTCGGTGGCGCACATGGGCTTCGTGACCATGGGCATCTTCGCCGGCAATGATCAGGGCGTGCAGGGCGCGGTGTTCCAGATGCTGAGCCACGGCCTGATTTCGGGCGCGCTCTTCCTCTGCGTCGGCGTGGTCTACGACCGCATGCACACCCGCGAGATCGCCCTGTACGGCGGGCTGACGGCGCGGATGCCGTGGTTCGCGGCCATCTTCATGCTGTTCACCATGGCCAACGTCGGCCTGCCCGGCACCTCGGGCTTTATCGGCGAGATCCTGACCATGACCGGCGTCTACCAGGTGTCGACGTGGACGGCGCTGTTCGCGGCCTCGGGGGTGATCTTCTCGGCGGTCTACGCCCTGACCCTGTACCGCAACGTCATGTTCGGCGAGATCACCAACCCGGCGATGAAGACCATCACCGACGTCGACAGGCGCGAACTGCTGATCTTCGCCCCGCTGATCCTCGGCACGATCTGGCTCGGCGTGCAGCCCGGCCTCGTGCTCGACTACACCGCCGCCTCGGTCGAGGCCCTGACCTCCGCCTATCAACTTGCGATCGGCGGGTGAGACGATGATGCCTGATCTGATTTCCGCTCTTCAGCTTTCCGCTTCCGAAGCCACGCTGGCGGTTGGCGGCCTCGTGCTGCTGATGCTCGGCGCCTTCGCCGGCGAGAAGAGCGCGCGGTTCGTTTCCGTGCTTTCGATCCTGCTCCTGCTCGCCGCTACGGCGCTAGCGGTGACCGGCCCGCTCGGCCAGGCCTTCAACGGCGCCTATGTGGCCGATCCGCTGGCCGTCTACGGCAAGGCGCTGATCTTCCTGTCCAGCGCCGTGGCCATCGTGCTCGGCGACGGATGGATGAAGCGCACGCGCATCGCCCGCTTCGAATTCCCGGTGCTGATCGTGCTGGCTTCCGCCGGCATGGGGATGATGGCCTCGTCGGGCGATCTGATCTCGCTCTACGTCGGCATCGAACTGCATTCGCTGGCCCTGTATGTGCTGGCCGCCTTCCACCGCGACGACCTGAAGGCGTCCGAGGCCGGCCTGAAATATTTCGTGCTCGGCGCCCTCTCGTCCGGCCTGCTGCTCTACGGCGCCAGCCTGATCTACGGCTTCACCGGCTCGATGCGGTTCGACGAGATCGCCGCCTACGCCGCGACCAATGCCTCGCCGGGCCTGATCTTCGGTCTGGTGTTCCTGATCTGCGGCCTGGCCTTCAAGGTGTCGGCCGCGCCGTTCCACATGTGGACGCCCGATGTCTACGAGGGCGCGCCGACCCCCGTCGTGGCCCTGTTCGCCACCGCGCCCAAGGTCGCCGCCATGGTGTTGATCGCCCGCACGCTGGAGGGGGCCTTTGCCGGTTCCCACGACCAGTGGGCCCAGGTGCTGATCCTGATCTCGCTGATCTCCTTCGCCGTCGGCGCCTTCGGCGGACTGGTGCAGAAGGACCTGCAGCGGCTGCTAGCCTATTCGTCGATCGCCAACATCGGCTATGCCCTGCTTGGCATCGCCGTCGGCACGACCCTGGGCGTGCAGGCCATGCTTCTGTTCATGACCCTGTACGTGATCGATCAGTTCGGCTTCTTCGCTCTGATCCTGTCGCTGAGCCGCAATGGACGTCCGATCCGCCGCATTGAGGACTTCGCCGGCCTGCGCAAGGACCGACCGGTGATGGCGCTGGTTTTGACCGTGCTGTCGCTGTCGGTGCTGGGGATGCCGCCGCTGGCCGGCTTCTGGGGCAAGTGGGCCGTGTTCGGCGCCGCCGCGGAGGCGGGGTACTGGATGGTCGGCGCCGCCGGCCTGGTAGCCTCTGTCGTGGCCGGCTTCTACTATTTGCGCATCATCAAGCTGATGTGGTTCGATCCGGCGCCGGAAGGCGTCGAGGCCATCGACCGTTCGCCGATCGAGGCGAAGACCATCGCCATCGCCGCGGCCCTGTTCTCCTTCCCGCTGGTGATGGTCGCCCTGACCTGGCTGGAGCCCCTGACGCGGGCGGCGGCCGTCGGCTACGGGGCGGGCTGACGGTGGCTTCGGCCGCGCCTGTCCTGCTGCTCGAACAGACCGACTCCACCAACGCGGAGGCCCGCCGTCGGGCCGAGGCCGGCGAGACCGGTCCGCTGTGGATCACCGCGCGCCGACAAACCGCGGGCCGGGGCCGCCGGGGGCGATCGTGGGCGAGCGACAGCGGCAACCTGTTCGGGACCCTGCTGCTGACGACGCGGAAGGCGCCGGCCGAGGCCGCCCAGATCACCTTCATCGCGGCGCTGTCCGTCGCCGACCTGCTGGACGCCTATGCCCCGCCGTCGCTGGTGACGATCAAATGGCCCAATGACGTCATGCTAGCGGGAGACAAGGCCTCCGGCGTGCTGGTCGAGTCCGGCTCCCATCCAGCTGGCGGGCTGTGGCTGGCGGTCGGGATCGGCGTCAATCTGGCCAGCGCGCCGACCGGAACGGAGCGGCCGGCGACCTGTCTGGCCCAGCACCTGAGGGGTGATGTCGGGGCGCCGCCGTCCGTCGAAACCGCCGGCGCCAGGCTGGCTCAGGCCTTCGCGGTCTGGCTCGAGCGGTGGCGGACGCTGGGCTTCGAGCCTATCCTTGACGCCTGGACGGCCCGCACCACTGGTCTGAAGGGGCCAGCGACGGCCCGCCTCGGACATGAGACGGTCGAGGGCCGGGCCGAGGGCGTTGCGCCGGACGGGGCCCTCAGGCTTCGGCTGGCCGACGGCACGCTACGGCTGATTTCGGCCGGCGACGTATTCTTCGGGGAGCCCGCCTGATGCTTCTGGCCATCGAGCAAGGGAACACCAATACGCTGTTCGCGGTCCACGACGGCACGGACTGGGTGGCCCAGTGGCGGACAGCCACCGAGAGCACTCGCACGGCCGATGAATACGCGGTCTGGCTGAGCCAGCTGCTGACCATGCGCGGCCTCGATATCCGCCAGCTGGACGGCTGCATCATCTCCAGCGTCGTGCCGCAGTCGATCTTCAACCTGCGCAACCTGTCCCGCCGCTATCTGAACGTCGAGCCGCTGGTCATCGGCGACAATGTCGATCTGGGCATCGGGGTGCGGATCCTGAAGCCGAGCGAGGCGGGCGCGGACCGGCTGGTCAACGCCATCGGCGCGCATCTGGCCTATCCCGGCGATCTGGTCATCATCGACAGCGGCACCGCCACCACCTTCGACGTGGTCGCGGCTGACGGCGCCTTCGAGGGCGGGGTCATCGCGCCGGGCATCAATCTGAGCCTGCAGGCCCTGCACGAGGCGGCGGCGATGCTGCCCCGCATCGCCATCCAGCGGCCCGAGCGGGTGATCGGCAAGGACACCGTATCCAACATGCAATCCGGCGTCTTCTGGGGCTATGTCGCCCTGATCGAAGGCCTGGTGGCGCGCATCAAGGCGGAGTGGGGCAATCCCATGACCGTCATCGGAACCGGCGGGGTCGCCTCGCTGTTCGAAGGCGCGACCGATTCCATCGACCGGTTCGATCCGGACCTGACTATCCGCGGCCTGCTCGAAATCTGGCGGCGGAACACCCACATCAAGGACGTATGAAAAAGAAAACCAGCGACGAATTCGTCTTCCTGCCGCTCGGCGGGTCGGGCGAAATCGGAATGAACCTGAATCTGTACGGCTACGGTCCCGAGGCGAACCGCGAGTGGATCGTCGTCGACGTGGGCGTGACCTTTGGCGACCTGTCGACGCCCGGCGTGGATGTCATTGTGCCCGATCCCGCCTTCCTTGAGGGCGAAACCATTCGCGGCATCGTGCTGACCCACGCCCACGAAGACCATATCGGCGCGCTCGGCTGGCTGTGGTCGCGTATGAAGGCCCCGCTGTACGCCACGCCGTTCACCGTCTTTCTGATCCGCGAGAAGCTGCGTGAGGCAGGCATCCTCGATCAGGTCGAGATCAACGAGATTCCGCTGGGCGGCTCCATCGATCTCGGGCCGTTCACGGTCGACTTCATCACCATGACCCATTCGATCGCCGAGCCGAACGGTCTGGCTATCCGGACGCCGCTGGGGACGGTCCTGCACACCGGCGACTGGAAGATCGACGACGAGCCGATCGTCGGCGCGGTCACCGATTCACGCGCCATCAGCCGCCTCGGCGACGAGGGCGTGCTGGCCATGGTGTGCGATTCCACCAACGTCTTCGTCGAGGGCGTGGCGGGGTCGGAGGGCGGCGTGCGCGACGCCCTGACCGAGCTGATCGGTTCGTTGAAGGGCCGCATCGCCGTCGGCTGTTTCGCCTCGAACGTTGCCCGCATGGACAGCGTCATCCGCGCGGCCGAGGCCTCGGGGCGGCGGGTCTCGCTGGCGGGGCGGTCGATGCACCGCATCACCGCCGCCGCCAAGTCGGTCGGCATGATGCAGGACATCAAGCCCTTCCTGTCGGAGCAGGAGGCGCGCGTCTGGCCGGCCGACGAGATCCTCTATCTGTGCACCGGCAGCCAGGGCGAGGCGAGGGCGGCCCTGTCGCGCGTGGCCGAGGGCACCCATCCCTACATCAAGCTGAGCCGGGGCGATCACTGCATCTTTTCGTCGCGGGTCATCCCGGGCAACGAGCTGTCGATCGGCCGCCTGCAGGACAAGCTGACCGACCGCGGGGTGCGCATCTACACCGAGAAGGATCACCCCGGCATCCACGTCTCGGGCCACCCCTGCCGCGAGGAGTTGCGCCAGATGTACGCCTGGGCGCGGCCGAAGATCGCCGTCCCGACCCACGGCATGCGCCGCCATCTGGCTGAACACGCCAATCTGGCCAAGGATATCGGCGTGCCGGAGACGGTCACGCCCCGCAACGGCGACATGGTGCGACTCGCTCCCGGACCCGCCGCCATCATCGACGAGGTTCCCAGCGGCCGTCTGTACGTCGACGGCGGCCGTCTGGTGACTGAACAGGGCGAGGCGCTGCACGAGCGTCGCCACGCCTCGACCAACGGCGTGCTGATCGTCAGCTTCGCGATGGACCGGCGCGGCAAGATCGTCAGCGATATCGACGTGCGCGCCATCGGTCTCCCGGGCGACGCGGAATCGCCCCTCGGCGACGCGCTGGACGACCTGGCCGAACGGGCCGAGGCGGCGGTCACCAAGCTGAAGGGCGCGGCGCTGGACGATGAACTGGTCATCGAGCAGGCCGTCTCGCGGGCTTTAAAGAAGGCGAGCCAGCAAATCTGGGACCGCCGACCGATTGTCGAGACCATCGTTCTGAGGCTCTGATCGTCGGGCCGGCTCGCTTTCTGGCGTGTCACAGGCCTTTGAACGGGGCGGGGGGCTGCCTATAAGAAGCCGAATCCCGCCTGCCCAAGGACCCGCCATGCCCGATGCCCCGTCAGAGTTCCGCTACAAGCGCGTCCTGCTGAAGGTCTCGGGCGAGGTGCTGATGGGCGATCAGCCCTACGGCATCGACATGAAGACGGTCGCCAAGGTGGCCGAGGCGGTGGCCCGGGTGGCGCGCGAGGGAGTCGAAATCTGCCTCGTCATCGGCGGCGGCAACATCTTCCGCGGGCTGAGCAAGGCCGCCGGCGACATGGAACGCGCCACCGCCGACTATATGGGCATGCTGGCGACGGTGATGAACGCCCTGGCCATGCAGGCGGCGCTGGAGAAGATCGGGGTCCAGACCCGGGTCCAGAGCGCCCTGACCATGAACGCGGTGGCTGAGCCCTATGTGCGCCGTCGGGCCCTGCGCCACCTCGAGAAGGGCAGGGTGGTGATCTTCGCCGCCGGGGTCGGCGCGCCCTTCTTCACGACGGATTCGGGCGCTGCCCTGCGGGCCGCCGAGATGGGCTGCGACGCCCTGCTCAAGGGCACCAGCGTCGATGGCGTCTATACCGCTGATCCGAAGAAGGATCCGTCGGCGACGCGTTACGACACCCTCAGCTACCACGACGTGCTGGCCAAGGACCTCAAGGTCATGGACGCCTCGGCGATCGCCCTGATGCGCGATTCCGGTATTCCGATCGTGGTCTTCTCGATCCGGGAGCCGGGTACGCTGCGCAAGACCCTGACCGGAAAGGGGACCTTCACGGTCATAACATCGGACGCAAAGTCAGCCTGACAAGCCATTAAAGAACGAGAGAAAAGACCATGGCCAAGCCTGATCTGAAGAGCTACCGCGACCGCATGGACAAGGCGGTCGGCGCGCTGAAGGAAGAGTTCGCCGGCCTGCGCACCGGCCGCGCCAACGTCGGCCTGCTGGATCCCGTGCAGGTCGAGGCCTACGGCTCCACCGCGCCGCTGAACTCCGTCGCCGCGATCAGCGTGCCCGAGCCGCGCATGATCTCGGTCAATGTCTGGGACAAGAGCATGGTCGGGCCGGTCGAGAAAGCCATCCGCGCGGCTGGCCTCGGACTCAACCCCATCGTCGATGGACAGATGCTGCGCATCCCGGTGCCGGCGCTGACCGAGGAGCGGCGCAAGGAGCTGGCCAAGCTGGCCGGCAAATACGCCGAGCAGCAGAAGATCGCCGTCCGGAACGTGCGACGCGACGCCAATGATGATCTGAAGAAGGCCGAGAAGGCCTCCGAGATCAGTCAGGACGAGCAGAAGAAGATGGAAGCCGAGGTCCAGAAGGACACGGACGCGGCCATCAAACGCATCGACGAGACCTTGAAGGCCAAGGAAGTTGAGATCATGCAGGTTTGACGGCGCGTTATGCCGTAGGATACGCGCCGGTCATGCCCGTCAAACCCCTTGATCCCCAGCCCGCGTTGGACGGGCCGCGCCACGTCGCCCTGATCATGGACGGGAACGGTCGCTGGGCGCAGGCGCGTGGGCTGCCGCGGGCCATGGGGCACCGCGAAGGCGTGCAGGCGCTGAAGCGGACCGTTCAGGCGGCTCCGGCGCTGGGCATCCGCTGCCTGACGGTGTTCGGCTTCTCCACCGAGAACTGGCGGCGTCCGGCGGAGGAGGTCTCGGACCTGATGGGCCTGGTCCGCTCCTATGTCGCCAGCGATCTGAAGCGGCTGGATCGCGAAGGCGTCCGGGTGCGGATTCTCGGACGCCGCGCCGGCCTGCCCGACGATATCGCCGAAATCGTCGAGCGCACCGAGGCGCAGACCGCCCACAACACCAAATTCCTGCTGCAGGTCGCCTTCAACTACGGGGGGCGGGCCGACATCGTCGATGCCGCGCAAAGGCACCTCGAACGCGTGCTGGCGGGTGAGACGACGGGTCCCCTCGACGAGGAGACGCTGGGACTCGGCCTGTCGACCGCCGGCGGGCCGCCGGTCGACGTCATCGTGCGCACCTCGGGCGAGCAGCGCCTGTCGAACTTCCTGCTGTGGGAGGCCGCCTATGCCGAGCTGGTCTACCAGCAGGTGCTGTGGCCGGACTACGGCCCGGAGGCGCTGGCGGACGTGGTCGAGCAGTATCGCAATCGCGACCGGCGTTTCGGCGGCCTGACGGCCGCGCCCGCCGTGGCGGCCGGCTGATGGCGGTTCGGGCCGGCGACATCGGTCTGCGCGCCGCGTCGGCCATCGTGCTGGCGCCGGCGGCGGTGCTCGGCATCTGGGCCGGCGGACCATGGTTCCTGGCGCTCATGCTGCTGGCCTGCGCCCTGCTGGCGGTCGAATGGGCGATGATGAGCGCCGCGACCGCGTGGCGCGTGATGGCCGGGGCGGTCGGTTTCGGCCTGTTCGCCGCGGTCATTTCGGCCCACGTCGAGCAGCTTTCGCTGGCCCTCGTCATGCTGGTGTTCTGCGCCGCGGCGGCGGGACTTTTCGCGCGCAGCCGGGGGCAGGAGGCGCTCGACGCCGCCTATGGCGTTCTCTATCTCGGCTGGCCGGCCGTCCTGCTCATCTGGCTGCGGGACGGGTCGTCGGCCAGCGGTCTGGCCTGGACGGTGTCGGCCTTCGTCATCGCCTGGGCGTCGGACATCATGGCCTATCTGGTGGGCAGTCTGATCGGCGGCCGGAAGCTTTGGCCGCGGTTCTCGCCCAACAAGACCTGGTCCGGCTTCATCGGCGGGCTGGCGGCCGGCACCGGCGCCGGCGCCCTGCTGGCGACATGGCTCGATCTCGGGATTGGTCCCGCATGGGGCGCGCTCCTCGGCCTCGCCGCGGCCCTGGCCACGATGGCGGGCGACCTGTGGGAGTCCGCGCTGAAGCGGCGCTACGGGGTCAAGGACGCCGGCAAGCTGATCCCGGGTCATGGGGGCTTGCTCGACCGGGTCGACGGCCTGATGTTCGCGGTCGTGGTGGTGGCCTGCGGCCGGCTGCTGTTCGTGACGTTCGGAGCCGGCGCATGATCCGCCGCCGCGTCACTGTCCTGGGCTCGACCGGATCGGTCGGGAGCTCGACGCTGGAGTTGATGGAGCAGGCCGAGGCCAGTGGAACCGGAGCCTTCGAGGTCGAGGCCCTGACCGGCGGCGCCAACATCGGCCGACTGGCGGAGCAGGCGCGGCGCTGGAAGCCCCGGGTGGCCGTCACCGCCGATCCGGCTCGTCTGGGCGAATTGCGGGAGGCCCTGGCCGGAACCGGGGTCGAGGCTGCGGCCGGGGAGGGGGCGGTGATCGACGCCGCCGCCCGCCCGGCCGACTGGGTCATGGCCGCCATCGTCGGGGCCGCCGGTCTGCGCTCGGCGTGGGCGGCCGCAGACACCGGCGCGACCCTGGCGTTGGCCAACAAGGAAAGCCTGGTTTGCTGTGGCCCGGCGCTGATCGACCGCGTTCGCCGCTCCGGCGGTCGGCTGATCCCGGTCGATTCGGAGCATTCGGCCATCTTTCAGGTGTTTCCTCACGACGCGCCGCATCAGGTCAGCAAGATCGTCCTGACCGCGTCCGGCGGGCCGTTCCGGACCACGCCGCGCGAGGCCCTGGCCGGGATCACGCCGGAACAGGCCGTGGCCCATCCCAACTGGAGCATGGGCGCCAAGATCTCGGTCGACAGCGCCACCATGGCCAACAAGGGCCTGGAGGCGATCGAGGCAGCCTATCTGTTCGACATGACCGGGGATCGCATCGACGTCGTCGTGCATCCGGAATCGATCATTCACAGCATGGTCGAATACGTCGATGGCTCGACCCTGGCCCAGATGGGGCCGCCGGACATGAAAACTCCGATCGCCTGCGCCCTCGCCTGGCCGGATCGGATCGCCTGGCCCGCGCCGACGCTGGACCTCGCGGCCTTGGGCAGCCTCACCTTCGAGGCGCCGGACGAGGTCCGCTTTCCGGCCCTCAAACTCGCCCGCGAGGCCTTGCAGGCGGGCGGTTCGGCCCCGATCGTGTTCAACGCGGCCAATGAGGTCGCGGCCCTGGCTTTTCTTGACCGTCGTCTGGCCTTTCTCAATATTGCCGCAGTCGTCGCCGACACCTTGTCGCGCGTAACGGCCTCGGGGGTAGATTCCGGTTCCAGCAACGCCTGCGATGCGGCCCTGGCCGTGGACGCGCAGGCGCGGCGAGTGGCGGAGTCGATCGTTCGAGGCTTGGCCGCGGCGGCCTGAACGGTGGAGGATTTCAAATCGGCATGACGGGCTTTCTGGGCCAGGCGCTGCTCTACATCGTCCCGTTCCTGCTGGTGCTGACGTTCATCGTCACCATCCACGAACTGGGACATTTTCTCGTGGCGCGGGCCTTCGGCGTGAAAGTCGACCGGTTCTCGATCGGCTTCGGCAAGACCATCGTCAGCCGGGTCGATCGCCGCGGCACCGAGTGGCGGATGGCCTGGTTGCCGCTCGGCGGCTACGTCAAATTCTCCGGCGACCTCGACCCGTCCAGCGTGCCGGATGAGGCGGGCCTCGCCGAGTTACGCCAGCGCGTGATCGCCGAGAAGGGTCCCGGCGCCGAGCGAGACTATTTCCATTTCAAGCCGATCTGGCAGCGCGCCCTGATCGTGGCGGCGGGCCCCGCGGCCAACTTCCTGCTGGCCTTGGTGCTGTTCACTGCCCTGTTCACCGTGGTCGGCGAGCGCATCGAGGCGCCTCGCGTCGTTCAGGTCACCGCGGGCTCGCCGGCGGCGGCCGCCGGCTTCCAGCCGAGAGATCTCGTCACCGCCGTGAACGGCAGGCCGGTCGTCGAGGGCGCCGATGTGACCCGGCTCGTGATGATGAGCGCCGGCGACCCGATGCGATTCACCGTTGAGCGCGCGAACGGACCGGTGACCCTGACGGCGACGCCCGAGCGCGTGCTTGTGGACGACGAGATCGCCGGCCGTGTGCGCATCGCCCGGATCGGCCTGTCCATGGGGGCGATGGTCCCCTCGGATTACCGTTTCCGCCGCCTGAACCCGTTGGAAGCGGCCGGCGAGAGCGTCAAAACCATCCGCGAGACGATTGGAACCACCGCGACCTATATCGGCCGCATCTTCATGGGCAAGGAATCCGGCGATCTGCTGAACGGTCCCATTGGAATCGCCAAGGCCGCCGGGGGCGTGACGCAGCTGGCCGTCGCCGCCAACCCCGATCCCGGCTGGATGGCCGCCAATCTCGCCCTGACCTTCCTCAGCTTCGCCGCTCTCGTTTCGATTGGAATTGGGATCGTCAATCTTCTGCCGATTCCGGTCCTCGACGGCGGACACCTGTTGTTCTACGGCTATGAAGCTGTTGCGCGCAGGCCAGTTCCGGCGCGGGTTCAGGAGGTCGGATATCGCGTTGGCCTTGCTTTGCTGGCGGGATTGATGTTGTTCGCCACCTGGAACGACCTGCAGAAGCTGAGCCTGTTCAAATTCCTCGGCGGGCTCGCATGATGAGCCGACGCCAGCCCCCGATGGTTTCCCGCATGATCCGACAAGACGCGTCCGCCCTTCGTTTCGCCCGTGCCGTGAGCCCGAGCCTGTTGGCCCTTGTGGTGGCGGCCGGCCTGTCCGGCCCGGTGCTGGCCCAGATCGCTCCGGCGCCGGAGGCGGCGCAGGCCGCGCCCGCCCAGCAGACCCCGCCGGCGCTCCAGGAGGAAAGGGCTGTCGTCAATCGCATCCTGGTGCGCGGCAACCAGCGCATCGACCAGACCACCGTCCTGTCGTACCTGCCGATCCAGCCGGGTGACACGATCACGCCGGCCGTGCTGGATGTCGCGGTTCGCACCCTCACCCGGACCCAGTTGTTTGCGGACGTCCAGCTGGGCGTGCAGCCCAACGGCGACCTGATCGTCGAGATCGTCGAGAATCCGATCATCAACCAGGTGGTGTTCGAGGGGAACGGCGCGATCAGCGAGACCAAGCTGCGCGAGGAGGTGACCCTGCGTCCCCGCGGCATCTACACCCGGGCCCGGGTCCAGGAGGACGTCGGCAAGATCGTCGAACTGTATCGCCTGTCGGGCCGTATCTCGGCCACCGTGACCCCCAAGCTGGTCCAGCTGGACCAGAACCGGGTCGATGTGATCTTCGAGATCGACGAGGGGCCGGAGACCGGCGTGCGGGCCATCACCTTCCTCGGCAACACCGCCTTCTCGGACGGCGACCTGCATGGGGTCATGGTCACCAAGGAGTCGCGCTGGTGGCAGATCTTCGGCTCGAACGACAACTATGATCCGAACCGGCTCGACTACGACCGGGAACAGCTGCGGAAATTCTACACCAACCGCGGTTATTACGATTTCCGCGTGCTGTCGGCGATTGCTGAGCTGGCTCCCGACGATCGCGCCTTCGGCATCACCATCACCCTTGACGAGGGCGACCGCTACAATTTCGGCAAGGTCGACGTGGTGACCGAGAACGACCGGCTGAACCCGGACTTCCTCAAGCTGCTGCTCCCGATCCGGACCGGCCAGCTCTACGAGAGCGACAAGATCGAGTCGGCCGTCGACGCCCTGACCTTCGCGGCCGGCTCCGCCGGGTACGCCTTCGTCGAGATCGAGCCGTCGTACCGGGCCGATCCGGAAACCGACACCGTCGACGTCACCTTCAACGTCCGCGAGGGGCAGCGGGTCTACGTCGACCGGATCAATGTGATCGGCAACACCCGCACCCTGGACAACGTTATCCGCCGCGAGATGATGCTGACCGAGGGCGACGCGTTTAACCGCACCCTGCTGGAGCGGTCGCGCAACAACCTCCGCGGCCTTGGCTTCTTCAAGGACGTGAAGGTCGAGGAGGCGCGAGGATCTGCGCCCGACCGCTCGGTGGTGAACGTCACGGTGGAGGAGCAGCCGACCGGGGAGCTGTCGGTCGGCGCCGGCTTCAGCTCGGTCGATTCCTTCGTGGTCAATCTGGGCGTCACGGAGCGGAATTTCCGCGGTCGCGGGCAGAACGTCGTCGCCCGCATCGAATGGGGTTCGCTGCGCCAGCAGATCGACTTCCGCTTCACCGAGCCGAAATTCCTCGGCCGCGACCTGCGCGCCGGTTTCGACGCCTTCCACTCGCGGTACGACCTGAGCGAATATTCGTCGTACGACTACCGCTCAACCGGCGCCGGCGTGCGCCTGTCCTATCCGTTGAACGCCTATACGCTTCTCAGCACCCGTTACTTCCTCAAGGCGGACGAGATCATCGTTCCCAACAATTTCTGCAACGGATTCGGCGGCGGTTCCAACGCTCTGTGCGATCAGGTCGGGTCTTTCATCAACTCCTCGGCCGGCTACACCCTCTACGTCGACCGTCGTAACGATCCGATCCGGCCCACCCGCGGCTGGACCGGCCGCATGATCCAGGACTTCGCCGGCATCGGCGGCGACGTGAACTATGTGAAGACCGAGGCCGAGGTGTCGGCCTATTGGGGCATCACGCCCAACTGGGTGGTCAGCACCTCGGCGTCGACCGGTTATGTGTCCGGCTGGGGCGGAGATCCGATCCGGATCAACGACCGCTTCTTCAAGGGCGGCAACAGCTTCCGCGGCTTCGAAACCGCCGGCATCGGTCCGCGTGACACCCTGACCACGGACGCCCTCGGCGGCAATTTCTATGTCATCGGCACGATGGAACTGACAGTCCCGAACGGTCTCCCGGAAGAATACGGCATCCGCACATCGCTATTCACCGACGTGGGTACGGTCGGCATGCTGGACGACCGCTATACGCTCAACCCCGACGGCACGCCCAGCACACGCATCGTCGATGAACTTGAGCTGCGCGCGTCCGCCGGCGTCAGCATCCATTGGCGTTCGCCGATGGGCCCGATCCGCTTCGACCTCAGTCACATTCTCGGCAGCGAAGAGTACGACAAGACCGAGACCTTCCGCTTCTCGACCTCAACGCAGTTCTAACTTTCGGGCGCTCCGCCCGATCAAAGGCAGTACCATGAAAACCCTCGCTTTCGGCGCCTTCGCCGTCGCCATGCTGGCCGGTTCGGCCGCCGCCGCGCAGACCCAGAACTTCGGCCCGGCGATCCCGGGCGTCTGCATCTATCACCACGACCGCCTGACGGCCCAGTCGACCGCCGGCCAGTCGCTGGTCGCCGGCGTGCAGCGCCTGCAACAGGAAGTCCAGGCTGAGCTGGCTCCGTACGAGCAGTTCATCCAGACCGAAGGCCAGGCCTTGCAACAGGGCCAGGCCAGTATCCCGCAGGACCAGCTTCAGCAGCGCGCCCAGGCGCTCGAAGCCCGCTACCGTGAGTTCGAAGGCCTGCGCCAGACCCGCACCGCCGAACTGCGCTACACCCTGGCCTATCAACAGCGGCAGATCGACCAGGCCGTCGACCCGATCCTCGCGGCGCTCTACGCCGAGCGGGGTTGCGGCATCCTGCTGACCGCCGACAGTGTCCTCCGCGCCAACCCCCAGATGGACATCACCGAGGCCGCGATCCAGCGGCTGAACGCCGCCCTGCCGTCGCTGCCGGCCTTCTCGCGCATGCCGGTTCCGGCCCAACCGGCCCAGTAACATGGGCCGAGGCCCCGATGCGCGCTTCTTCGAGCGACTGCCGTCCCTGACGGTCGGCGCGCTCGCGGAGCGTATCGGCGGCGAAATCTTGCGCGGCGGGGACCGGACGGTCTCCGCCGTTGCGCCGCTTCCGACGGCCAGTGAAGGCGACGTGGCCTTTCTGGGCGACCGGCGCTTCCTGCCCGCCCTTGCCGAAAGCGGCGCCGGCTGCGTCATCGTTCCGGCGTCCGCCCTCGAGGCTGTTCCCGCCGGCGCGGCCGTCATCGTCTCGCCGGAGGCCCAAGCCGCGTGGGCGCGGGCGTCTCTTCTGTTCCATCGCCCGATCCCGCTGTCAGCCTCGCTCACCGTCGAGCAGGCGGCCGAGGACGACTCGGTCGTGGTCGAGCCCGGCGTGATCCTGGGCGACGGCGTCCGGATCGGTCGAGGCAGCCGCATCGGCGCCAACACCGTCATCGGTCCGGGCGTGCAGATCGGCCGCGACTGCGTCATTGGATCCAACGTCACCGTCGGTTTCGCCCTGATCGGCGACCGGGTCCGTCTGTTGTCCGGCGCGCGAATCGGCGAACCCGGCTTCGGAGCGGCCGGATCCCGCGGCGGTCCGATCGATGTTCCCCAATTGGGCCGGGTGATCCTTCAGGACGGCGTCAGCGTCGGCGCCAACACCTGCATCGACCGCGGCGCCTACGACGACACGGTGATCGGCGAGAACACCAAGATCGATAACCTGGTCATGATCGGCCACAATTGCGTGATCGGGCGCAACTGCCTGCTGGCGGCGAACACCGGCCTGTCGGGTTCGGTGACTGTCGGGGACGGGGTTATGTTCGGCGGGAAGGCCGGTGTCGGCGACCATCTGAGTATCGGCGAGGCGGCCCGCGTCGCGGCCGGCGCTGGCGTCCTGCAGGACATCCCGGCGGGTGAAACCTGGTCGGGCTATCCGGCGAAACCCCTGCGACAGTTCTTGCGTGAAGCCGTCTGGCTCGCCAAACAGGCGTCCGGAAAGGCGCGTGCAGGAAAGGCCGGAAATGACTGATGCAGAGGGCGTGAGGGCGACGATCGACTACGCCGAGGTGATGCGGCGGCTGCCGCACCGCTACCCCTTTCTTCTTGTCGACAAGGCCGAGGACTTCGTACCCGGAACCTCGATCACGGGGATCAAGAACGTTACCCATAATGAGCCCTTTTTCCCCGGCCATTTCCCCATCGATCCGGTGATGCCGGGGGTGATGATCGTCGAGGCGATGGCCCAGACCGGCGCGCTGATGATGTCCAAGACCATGGATGTCGCCGTCGAGGGCAAGATCATCATGTTCATGTCGATCGACGGCGTCCGCTTCCGCAAGCCGGCCCGGCCCGGCGACCAGCTGCGTATGAAGGTGGTGGTGACGAAGCAGCGCGGCGACATCTTCAAATTCCGCGGCGAGACCTTCATCGACGGCAAGCTGGCCGCCGAGGCGGACTTCGCCGCCATGATGGTCACCGTCGACCAGTCGGCTGCTTCGTGAGCATCCATCCCACCGCCATCGTCGACGCCGACGCCCGGCTAGCGGACGGAGTCGAGGTCGGGCCATGGTGTTCTGTCGGCCCGGGCGTCGTCCTGGCTGAGGGGGTGCGTCTGGTCAGTCACGTCGTGGTCCAGCAGGACACGTTGATCGGCGCGCGCACCGTGGTCCACCCGTTCGCGGTCATCGGCGGGGACCCGCAGCACGGCGGTTACAGGGGCGAGAAGGTCACGCTGGAGATCGGCGCCGACAACCTGATCCGCGAACACTCGACCTTCAACCGCGGCACCCCGCAGGGCGCAGGCGTGACGCGGGTGGGGTCCAACGGCTTGTTCATGACCGGCGCGCACATCGGCCACGACTGCGTTGTCGGCGACAATGTCGTGTTGGCCAACAACGCCACCCTCGGCGGCCACGCCCGGATCGGCGACCGGGTCTTCCTCGGGGGGCTTGCGGCCGTGCACCAGAACGGGCGGGTGGGGCAGGGCGCCATCGTCGGCGGGCTGGCGGCGGTGACCCGCGACGTCATCCCTTACGGTTCGGCCTGGGGGAACCACGCGCGCCTGCACGGGCTCAATCTGATCGGGCTGAAGCGCAAGGGCTACGGCAAGGATGCGATCAGGCGACTGCTGGCGGCCTATCGCGAACTGTTCGAGGGCCGGGGAACCTTCGCCGAGCGGATCGACGCGGCGGCGGCGGCGTACGCCGACCTGCCCGAAATCATGGAGATCGTCGTGTTCATCCGTGAGGACGGCAAACGTCCGCTTTGCCTGCCGGGCGAGTGAGAAGGCCGGGCCGATGAGCAAGCTGGGTCTGATCGCCGGCGGCGGGGCCCTCCCGGTGTCCGTGGCCGGCCGTTGCGAGGCTGAAGGACGGCCGGTGTTCGTGATCCGTCTGGCCGGCTTCGCCGACCCGCATCTGGCTCGCTATCCCGGGGTCGACGCCGGCATGGCCGAGATCGGTCGAGTTCTGTCGGCGCTGAAGAAGGCCGGGTGCGACGCCGTCTGTTTCGCCGGAACGGTCAACCGACCGGATTTCAAGTCGCTGAAGCCGGATTTCAAGGGCATGACCCTTTTGCCGGGCATCATCGCCGAGGCGGCCAAGGGCGACGATGCCCTGCTGCGCAAGATCCTGTCGGTGTTCGAAGCCGAGGGCTACGTCATCGAGGGCGCCGACGACATCCTCGGCGGCGAGACCCTGCCGGCCGGCGCTCTGGGCGCTTTTTCGCCGACACCGGCTCAGATCGCCGATCTGAAGAAAGCTCTGCATGTCGCGGAAAAGGCCGGGGAACTTGATATCGGGCAGGGCGCGGTTGTGTGCGACGGCTTGGTGCTCGCGGTCGAGGCTCAAGAGGGGACCGACGCCATGCTGGCCCGGGTCGCGGGCCTGCCCGCGGACCTGCGCGGCTCCGCAGCGGATCGCAAGGGCGCTCTCGGCAAGGCGCCCAAGCCGATCCAGGACCTGCGCGTGGACATGCCGGTGATGGGGGCCCGAACGATCGAGCTAGCCGCGGCCGCCGGGCTGGCCGGGGTGGGCGGCGTCGCCGGCAAACTGATCCTGATCGACCATCCTGCCATCGTCGAGGCGGCCGATCGCCTGGGCCTGTTCGTTTGGGGCGAGACGCGGTGAGCCGACCGCTGAAGATCATGCTGGTCGCCGCCGAGGCCTCGGGAGATGCGCTGGGGGGAGGTCTGGCGCGAGCACTGAAGGCGCGCCTTGGCGACGACGTAACCTTCGTCGGCGTTGGCGGTTTGCGCATGGCGGAGGAGGGCGTCGCCAGCCCGTTCGACATCACCGACCTCTCGGTCCTCGGCTGGCTGGAGGGGCTGAAGGCCTATGGCGTGGTCAAGCGCCGCGTCGCCGACACCGCCGCCCTCGCCGCGGCCGAACGGCCGGACGCCGTGGTGCTGATCGACAGCTGGGGGTTCACCATCCGTGTGGCCAAGGCCATTCGCGCCGTCCTGCCGGATACGCCCCTGATCAAATATGTGGGGCCGCAGGTCTGGGCCTCGCGGCCCGGTCGGGCCAAGACTCTTGCAGCGTCGGTCGACCACCTGCTGGCCTTGTACGCCTTCGATGCGCCGTGGTTCGAGCGGGAGGGTCTGGAGACCACGGTCGTCGGCTCCCAGGCGCTTCACGTCGACATGAGCGGCGCCGACCCGGCCGCCTTCCGGAGCTCGCGCGGGATCGCGCCCGCTGCTCCCCTCATACTGGTCCTGCCGGGCAGCCGCCGTTCCGAAATCCGCCTGATGACCCCGATCTACGAGGCCGCCGTGGCCCGGCTGAAAAAGGCCCATTCAGGTCTGGAGGTCGCCGTTGTGGCCGCCGGCGCGGTGGCTGACCTGGTCACCGCCGAGGTCGCCTCCTGGCCGTTCCGCGCCCATCTGGTGCCTGAGGCGGAGAAATACTCCGCCATGAAAGCCGCCACCGTCGCCGTGGCCACCAGCGGCACGGTATCCACCGAGCTGGCACTGGCGGGCGCGCCAATGGTCATCGCTTACCGGTTCCAGCCGCTGAGCTACGCGATCATGAAGCCATTTTTCACCGGCAAATACGCGACCCTGTTCAACCACGCCGCGGACACGGAGATCGCGAAGGAGTTGATCCAGAACGACGCGACGCCGGAGAAGGTGGCGGCGATAGTCGCCGGTCTGCTGGCCGACCCCGAGCGCCGCGCGGAACAGGCTGCGCGCCAGACCGCCGCCCTGGACCTGATGGGCCGGGGAGGGCGCGACCCGTCCGAGATCGCCGCGGACGCGGTGCTCAGGGTCGTCGCCGCCCGTCGGGGATAGGGCTCCCGCCGGACGGCGAGACCTCCCCGAGGATCAGCCGACGCGGGCGGCGATGCCCGACAGCGTGTCCTTCAGCCCCGCCATCCGCTTCGCCGTCTGGTCGGCGCCCGAAATGCGGACTTGCCCGGCCAGGGCGTTCAGGGAGCGCGCCACGGCGGCGTCGCGCCCGCCGCTGTCGACCAACGGCGCCGCCGCGTCGAGGGCGGCGACGATGCGGCCCATCATCTCCGCCGGGAGGGCGTTGTCGCGGGCCAGTTGATCCAGATAGGCGCGGGCCACGACCGGATGGGCCGGCCAGGTGACGGGGAACTGCTGCTGTGGGTTCACCGTCTCGCCCTGAACCGCCATCTTCGCGGCGGCGATCTCGTTTTCCGTCAGATGTTCGCTGGGCAGCAGGTTGAACACGTCGAGCCCGCGCGCGATCTCAGTCCCGTAGATCCGTCCGTTGTACCAGTAAACCGACCAGTAGCCGCCCTGACTCGCCCGGTCGGCGTTGACCGGGCCGCGGTCGAAATAGGCGATCTCCTGAACATTGGACGAGTCGGTGAAGTCGCTGATGGAAAGCCCGCCTTGGTACCAGGCCTGGACGAACAGGTCGCGGCCCGGGACCGGGATCAGCGAGCCGTTGTGGGCGACGCAGTTCTCGAGGTCGGTCTGGGCGGCCGGCAGCTTGTAGTAGCTGCGGAAGACCAGCTTGCCGTCGACGATGTCGTAGATGGCGTTGGCGCCCCAGGTCCGCGGGTCCTGGACGCGGCATCGCGGCCGGCCGCCGCCGCCCCATTCGTCGGTGAACAGCACCTTGGTGCCGTCGTTGTTGAAGGTCGCCGAGTGCCAGTAGGCGAAGCCGGTGTCGGTGACCGCGTCGATCCGCCGGAGCGCGCGGGGGTCGGAGATGTCGAACAGTATGCCGTTGCCCGAACAGGCGCCGCCCGCGAGGTTCTTCGACGGGAACAGGGTAATGTCGTGGCACTGGTCGGTGCGGCTGGTGGTCTGGGTGCCCGTGCCATGGTCGCCGCCCCTCCAGAGGCCGGCGATCTCGCCGGTCGTCTCGTCGGCGAAGACCGTCGGGCTGTCGATGATGCGGGCCCGCGACGGGTCGGCCAGCGGAATCTCGATCACGTCGATCCGGAAAAGGGCGGTGCGCGGATCACCCGGCAGGCCCGCGACGCAGCCGGGGAGTTCCCGCTCGTCGCGAACGCCCGCCGTGCCCGAGTTGTAGACGATCAGCCGCTCGGCGTCCGCGGACACTACCGAATGGGTGTGAGAGCCGCGGCAGGTCTGAACCTGGCCGACCTGCACCGGTCGCGTCACGTCCGAGATGTCGAAGATGCGGAGTCCGCGGAACCGGTCCGGGCTGGGCCCCGGCCCTACGCCCTCGCGGCCGCAATCGACCCGACCGTTGGTGGACTCCACCGACATCAACATCAGGTCGCCCACGATCGACACGTCCCCTTGCCCCCCCGGGCAGACGATCGAGCTGATCAGTTGCGGCTCGGGGTCGGCGCCGAGGCGATAAAGGTTGACGCCGTGATAGTTGCCCGCGGCTAGGAGATCTCCCGAGAAGGCCATGTCGGTGTTGGAGAAGCTGAGGAAGGGCGAGCGCCGGCTGGACTGATCCCCGGCGCCGGGGCGCGCCTCGCCGCCGGACCCCGCGTCGGCGGCGGGCGCCCGGGGTGGCAGGCCCTCGGGATTGGTGGGATCGAAGAAGCCGGGCGGTTTCGGCAGGCTGGCAATCAGCTCCATATTGCTGGCCGCCTGACCGGCGTCGCGGAATCCGGCCCGGAGATTCGTCCGGGGATCCGGCGAGCCTTCGCGCAGCAGGGCGGCCATGCGCTTGATCTCGGCCTGCTGTTCGTTGGTCACATCGTTGACGAAGCGGTACAGCACCGGATCGTAGGCCGAGCCGGGCCTCGCCAGAAGGTCGGCGACCATCTGGACCGCCCCCTCGTGGTGGGCGATCATGCGCTCGAGGAACAGGCGGTCGAAGGTCGGACCCTGGGCGGCGGCCAGGGCCGCCATCTGTTCGGGCGTGGCCATGCCCGGCATCCCGGCGTGATCCGGCATGTCGTGGGCGCCGTGGGCCGAGTGATCCATGCCCGTCATGACGTGACCGTGGCCCGGCTCCGGCGCCGCCTCGCCGCGCTCGCGCAGCCAGGTCTGCATGAACTCGATCTCGTCGGCCTGGGAAGCGTCGATGCGGCCGGCGACGTCCCTGACCGCCTGGGTGTTCGTGCGGTCGGCGACGAGGTCCGCCATGGCGACGGCCTGGGCATGATGCAGGATCATGCCCCGCATGAACTTCACGTCGTCGTCGGAGTAGCGGTTGTCGGCGATCCGGGAGGCCTCACGGCCTTCCAGCGTGCGGCTGGCCTGGCCGGGGGCGCCCGGTTGGACGATCGGCGCCTCCTGGGCGGCGGCGGCCGCGGCCGTCAGGAGAACGCTGGCGGCGACGGAGCACCCCAGCAGCTTGCGAATTTGGAGACCTTTGCTGCGCACGACTTCACTCCCCGGAGACGCTGTGTCGTCACGGGTACCATGTGAAATACTGTAACATAAGCCTCGATTTCGCGACCGACGGCCGCGACCCGGGGATCGTCAGCCGCGGTTCTGAATCGGCACGAAATCGCGCTCGGTCGGGCCGGTATAGAGCTGGCGCGGGCGGCCGATCTTTTGGGTCGGATCGCCGATCATCTCCTGCCACTGGGCGATCCAGCCGACGGTGCGGGCCAGCGAGAACAGCACCGTGAACATCGAGGTCGGGAAGCCCATCGCGGACAGGGTGATGCCCGAATAGAAGTCGACGTTCGGGAACAGCTTGCGCTCGATGAAATATTCGTCGTTGAGCGCCACCCGTTCCAGTTCGCGGGCCACCTGCAGCAGCGGATCGTTCGGATCGCCGACCGCCTCCAGCACCTCGTGGGCGCTCTCCTGCATTACCTTCGCGCGCGGGTCGTAGTTCTTGTAAACCCGGTGGCCGAAGCCCATCAGCTTGTATTTCTTGGCCTTCACGCCCTCGATGAACTCCGGGATGCGATCGGGGGTGCCGATCTCCTTGAGCATGTTAAGCGCTTCTTCGTTGGCGCCCCCATGCGACGGGCCCCACAGGCAGGCGATGCCGGCGGCGATACAGGCGAACGGATTGGCGCCCGACGAACCGGCCAGGCGGACGGTCGAGGTCGAGGCGTTCTGCTCGTGATCGGCGTGCAGGATGAAGATGCGGTCCATGGCCTTGGCCAGCACCGGATTGACCACATAGTCCTCGGCCGGAACGGCGAAGCACATGCGCAGGAAATTCTCGGCGTAGTTCAGGTCGTTGCGCGGCGACACGAAGGGCTGGCCGACGTGATATTTATAGGCGCGCGCGGCAATGGTCGGCATCTTGGCGATCAGGCGGATGGCCGAGATGTTGCGTTGGACCGGATCATGGATGTCCAGGCTGTCGTGATAGAAGGCCGACAGGGCACCGACGGTGCCGACCATGATCGACATCGGGTGGGCGTCGCGACGGAAGCCCTCGAAGAAGCGGTCGAACTGGCTGTGCAGCATGGTGTGCATGGTCACGCTGCGCTCGAACGCCTCATATTCGGAGGCGGTCGGCAGTTCGCCGTGCAGCAGCAGGTGGCAAACCTCGACGAAATTCGACTTCGAGGCCAATTGGTCGATCGGATAGCCCCGGTGCAACAACACGCCCTTGTCGCCGTCGATATAGGTCAGGGCGCTTTCGCACGACGCCGTCGAGGTGAAGCCGGGATCGTAGGTGAAGGCGTCCGTGGCCCCATACAGCTTGCGGATATCGATCACGTCGGGGCCGGTCGAGCCCGCCAGAACCGGCAATTCCACGGACTTGTCGCCGTAGGTGAGGGTGGCCGAGCCGGCGGGTTTGGCGAGTTCAGTCATGGAATCCCCTTGGTCAGACGGCGGCCTCGCGCGAGGGAGGCGGCGGGTCGCAGTTCGATGTGAAAGTCAGATAGTCTGTTGCAGCGCATCATTCAAACGCCCGAGGCTTTCTTCACGCCCCAAAGCCGACAGGGTGCGGGCGATGTCGGGCGAAGCCGAGCCGCCGGTCAGGGCCGCGCGGGCGGCGGGACCGATCTTGCCGAAGCCGACGCCTTCCTCTTCGGCGAAGGCTTTGAGCTCCACCTCGAGAGCGAAGACGTCCCAGCTTTCGAACAGCGCCAGCCGGTCGCGCAGCCGGCCGATCCGCTCGCCGGCCTCCCCGGCCAGGGTGTCACGAGCCTTGCCTTCGATGGCGATCGGGCGAGTCTTGAGAACGAATTCAGTCTGATCCGCCAGCTCGAGCGCGGTCTTGGCCCGGTCCTTCACGAACGGAATGGCCCGGGTCAGGCGCGCCTCGTCGTCAGGCCCGAGGGCATGTCCGCGCGCCAGATGCACGTCCAGCGTCAGCTTGGCCAGCCGGTCGTCGTCGGCCAGCCGAATCCAGTGGGCGTTGACGTGGGCCAGCTTGTCGAAGTCCAGGCGGGCGGGCGCGCGGCCGACGCCATCCAGATCGAACCACGCCGTCGCCTGCTCGTCGGAGAACAGCTCGTCGTCGCCGTGGGCCCAGCCCAGCCGGGCCAGATAGTTGCGCATCGCCTCGGGCAGGTAACCCATCTCGGCGTACTCATGCACCGCCTGGGCGCCGTGCCGCTTTGACAGCTTGGCCCCGTCCGGCCCGTGGATCAGCGGGATGTGGGCGAAGGTCGGGCGGGTCCAGCCGAGGGCGTCGTAGATCAGGCTCTGGCGCGCCGCGTTGTTCAGATGGTCGTCGCCGCGGATCACATGGGTCACGCCCATGTCGTGGTCGTCGACCACCACGACCAGATTATAGGTCGGGGCGCCGTCCGAGCGCAGGATGACCAGATCGTCCAGCGAGGCCGATTCCCAGCGCACCTGTCCCTGCACCGCGTCCTCGACGACCACCGGCACGTCGGTCGGGCGCCGGAAGCGCACCGTGTGCGGCTTGGAAAGGTCATCGACGGTCGGCGTGCGGTCACGCCACGGCGACTCAAAGGCGCGGCCCTCGGCCTTGGCGGCGTCGCGCAGGGCGCCGGTCTCCTCGGCGGTCAGGAAATCGCGGTAGGCGTGGCCCGTCTCCAGCAGAATGTTCGCGACCTCCCGATGGCGGTCCGCGCGGGCGTGCTGGAACACCGGCTCATCGTCAGCGAACAGGCCCAGCCAGCTCAGCCCGTCGAAAATGGCTTTGACCGCCGCGTCGGTGGACCGTTCGCGATCCGTGTCTTCCACCCGGACCAGAAACCGCCCGTTGTGCCGTCTTGCATACAAATAGTTGAAAAGTGCAGTGCGAGCGCCGCCTATGTGCAGGAAGCCGGTCGGCGAGGGGGCGAAGCGGGTGACGACTTCGGGCGCGGATGTGGAGGCGGAGGTCATGGCGGGCGTTATACCGCCCGCTCCGCCCGTGCACAGTCTCCCCACGCGACTGGCCGGATTTCTGCGCGCCCAGGTGCTGGCCCAGGCCCTGCGCTGGCGGTTGTGGGCCCCGGTGGCCATGGGCGGAGGCTGCGCCGCCTACTTCTATCTGAAGGCCGAGCCACCGTCGTGGCCGCTGCTGATCGCCGCCCTGCTGGCCGCCTCCGCCTGGCTTGGCGCGAAACGGGCGGGGATGGCCCGGCTCCTGACCCTGCCGTTGATGCTGCTGGCCTGTTTCGCACTCGGTCTGGCGGTGGCCAAGCTGCGCACCGACGCGGTGGCGGTGCCGATCGCTCCCGCCCTGTCCGAGCCGACCGTGGTCGAGGGCTGGGTCATGGACGTCGACAGCCCCGGCGCCGCCGGACCCCGAGTGATCATCGCGCCCGTGCGTATCCGGGGCCTGCCTCCCGAACAGACGCCGGAGCGGCTGCGGGCCACGGTGCGGGGGCGGGCGCCGGAGCCGGGCGAGGCGGTGCGCCTCTACGCCATCCTCAACCCCCCGCCGGCTCCGGCCAGCCCCGGCGCCTACGACTTCGGCCGCAATGCGTATTTCCAGTCGATGGGCGGCGTCGCCTTCGGCCTCGGTGAAGCCCGCCCTGCATACCTGCCCGAGCCGTCATGGGAGCTCCGCCTGGCCATGTGGGTCAATGGCGTCCGCTATGACCTCGCCCGCCGGATCGTGGCCCGGCAGGGCGAGCGGGCGGGCGGCGTGGCGGCGGCGATGACCACCGGACACGAGTCGTGGCTGGACCCGGTCGAGGTCGAGGTGATGCGTAACTCCGGCCTGGCCCACATCCTGTCGATCTCGGGCCTGCACATGGCCGTGGTCGGCGGCTTCGTTTTCTTCCTCGTGCGCCTGCTGGTCGCGGCTTGGCCGTGGCTGGCCTTGCGCGTTCCGGGCAAGAAGGTCGCGGCCTGGGCCGGATTGCTCGCGGTCGGCGGCTATCTGGTGATTTCGGGCCATCCGCCGCCGGCCGAGCGGGCGGCGATCACCGCCTCCATCGCCTTCCTCGCCATCCTGCTGGACCGGCAGGCTATCACCATGCACGCGCTGGCCGTCGCCGCCTTCGTGGTCCTGTTGCTGCAGCCCGAAGCCATCGTCACGCCCGGCTTCCAGATGTCCTTCGCCGCGACGGCGGCGTTGGTTGCGTTGGTCGAGGCCTGGCCGCGCCGGCCGAAAGAGATTTCGGCGCCATGGCCCATTCTGATGGTCCAGCGCGGCGGTGTCTGGGTCGGTGGAGCCATTCTCGCCAGTCTGGTCGCGGGCGCGGCGACCGGACCGTTCGCCATGCAGCATTTCAACCGGACGGCCATGTACGGTCTGCTCGCCAATCTGGCCACGGCGCCGGTGGCGGATTTTCTGATCATGCCGGCGCTGGCGCTCGGAGCCTTGCTGGAGCCGCTGGGTCTCGGCGCGCCCTTCCTGTGGCTGGCGGCGAGAGGGATCGAGGCGATGCTGGCCATCGGCACCTGGACGGCGGGTCTGCCGGGCGCGGTGCGGACCATCGCCAGCGCCCCCGACTATGTCCTGCCCATCGCCTTTCTGGGGGTGCTGTTCTGCTGTTTGTGGCGCGGACCCCTGCGCTGGTTCGGCCTGCCGTTCGCGGCGGCGGTGATGCTGTGGCCCCGCGCGCCGACGCCTGACCTGTGGATCGGCGACGGCGGGACGCAGGCGGCCTGGGTCGAGGCGGGGGAGGCGGTCGTGGCCCGGGCGGCGGTGCGTCAATTCGCGGTCGACGTCTGGTCGCGGCGGCGGGGAGTCGCACCGGTCGAGCGACCGGCCGAGGGCTGGACCTGCACCCGCTTCTCCTGCACGCCCGATACGCCCAACGCCGGTCCGCTGGCCCTGTGGTGGGGCCGCCGCGCGCCGTCGGCGGAGCAGCTGGACGTCCTGTGCCGGTCGGCGCCCGTGGTCAGCGTCCGCGCGCCTGTCACGGTTCTGCCGGACTCATGCGACGGGCGGCTGGTGCTGGACGGTGTGGACTACGCCCGCGGCGGCGCGGTCGAGCTGTGGCGCGAGGGGTCGGCGACCGACAACCGCTGGCGGGCGGTCTGGTCGGCCGAGATGCGCGGCGACCGGCCTTGGAGCGTCAGTGATAGCGGCGGATAAGGCCGACCAGCTTGCCCTGCACCTCGACCTGGTCCGGTCCGAAGATGCGGGTCTCGTAGTTCCGGTTGGCCGGCTCCAGCGCGATCGAGGCGCCTTTCTTGCGCAGCCGCTTGAGCGTGGCTTCTTCGCCTTCGACCAGGGCCACGACGATCTCGCCCGAGTTGGCGGTATCCGCCGATTTGATGATGACCATGTCGCCGTTCAGGATCCCGGCCTCGATCATCGAATCGCCCTCGATCTCGAGCAGATAGTGTTCCCCGGCGCCCAGCATGGCCTCGGGCACCGGATAGCGGGCCTGTTCGTGTTCGATGGCGGCGATCGGCGTGCCGGCGGCGATCTTGCCCATCAGCGACAGTTCGCGGGTGTCGTTGGCCGCTTCGACCGCCTGCGGCCGTCCGCCGCCCTCGATGACGCCCGGGGTGAATCCCGCCCGGCCGCGCGGCGCGCCCGCCGTGGCCTGGTCCGGCAGCTTGACCACCTCCAGCGCTCGCGCCCGGTGCGCCAGCCGGCGGATGAAGCCGCGTTCCTCCAGCGCTGTGATCAGCCGGTGGATGCCCGACTTGGACGCCAGATCCAGCGCCTCCTTCATCTCGTCGAACGACGGGGAGACGCCGGTCTCCTTGATCCGTTCGTGAATGAACATCAGCAGTTCGTGCTGTTTGCGCGTGAGCATTGGCAACCTCGGCGGCGAATCCCGTTGCGGGAACGCTAGCGGAACAAACCGCAAACGTCCACAAGGTGTTCCTGTGCTGTTCCGGTTAAGGTCCGGTTACCGCCCGCCAGACCTCAGCGACGCGTCGAGCCGGATCATGTGGTCCCTCAACCTGTCGAGGATTTCACTCGGGGCTTCGGTAGTTTTCGGCAGGGGATACTTCCACGTCCGCAGGTGCCCCACCATGGAAACATAAGGTATGGCCCTCAGGCCGGGGAGAAATGGGTCAGATTCGGACAGCTCGAAGGTGGCCCCTGATTCCAGTGGAAGCGGCCGCATTCGGTTCGCCAGCCAAAGGTGACCACCGTCGACAAAGATGGCGATCCGCTTCCAGCGAAACATCCGCCACAGCGCCCAAAGTACGATCAGGATACAGAAAGGCGAAGCCACGAGGGCGATCAACAGCAAGAACGGGCGCGAGTCGGTCGCCAGGGCCTCGAAGACGCTTCCGGCCTCTACAACGGCGAACCACGGAAAGGCGCTTCCAACGAGAAGGAAGATGACCATGGGGATTGCACCGGTTCTGCTCCGATGCGCGATCGGCATTCCCCTCATCCCAATAGCGCCCGCGTCGCGGCCTCGACGTCCGCCTGCCGCATCAGGCTCTCGCCGACGAGGATCGCCCTGGACCCCGCCTCTGACACCCGCGCCACGTCCGGAGAGGTGAAGATGCCGCTTTCCGCCACCAGCAGCGCCCCCGCCGGGGCCATCGGCGCCAGCCGCTCCGTCACCGCCAGATCGACCTCGAAGGTCCGCAGCGAGCGGTTGTTGATCCCGACCAGATCGCCGCCCAGTTGGCAGGCGCGGGCCATTTCGGCCTCGTCGTGGGTCTCGATCAGGGCGTCCATGCCGAACCGCTCCGCCTCGGCGAACAACTCGCCCGCGACGACATCATCAATCATGGCGAGGATGATCAGGATGCAGTCGGCGCCCAAGGCCCGGCTCTCGGCCACCTGCCACGGGTCGACGAGGAAGTCCTTGCGCAGGCAGGGCAGGGCGGTCGCCTCGCGCGCCTGACCGAGGAAGGCGTCGTCGCCCTGGAAACTGGGGCCGTCGGTCAGCACCGACAGGCAGGACGCCCCGCCGCGCTCATAAGCGCGGGCCAGCGCCGGCGGGTCGAAGTCGGCGCGGATCAGACCCTTGGACGGGCTGGCCTTTTTGATTTCGGCGATCAGGGCCGGACGGCCCGTCTCCGCGAGCCGCCGTTCCAACGCGGCCCGGAAGCCGCGCGGCGGCGACGCCGACCTAACCCGCGCCTCGACGGCGTCCTGCGACAGCGCCGCCTTGCGGCCCGCCACGTCCTCGCGCTTGTAGGCGGCGATCCGCTCCAGCACGTCGGTCACGCGGGTTCGTCCTCGATGTCGGTATTGGTCGCCTCGACCAGCGCCGCCAGCGCCTTCGCGGCCCGGCCGTCGTCGATCACCGCCGCCGCCAGCGCCGCGCCTTCGGCCAGATCGGTGGCCTTGTCGCCCACAACCAGCGCCGCCGCCGCATTCAGCAACACGATGTCGCGATAGGCCCCCTTGGCCCCGTCCAGCAGCGCCCCCAGCGCCGCCGCATTCTCCTCGGCGTCGCCGCCGCGGATGTCGGCGATGTCGGCGCGCGCCAGGCCGGCGTCTTCCGGCGTGACCGTGAAGCGGCGCACCGCCCCGTCCTTCCACTCCGCCACCTCGGTCTCGCCCGTGGTGGTCAGTTCGTCGAGGCCCCGACCGTGCACCGTCCAGGCCCGCTCGGCGCCCAGCCGCCCCAGCACCTCGGCCAGCGGCTCCAGCAGGCGCGGGTCATAGACCCCCATCACCTGCCGCTTCGCATTGGCCGGATTGGACAGCGGCCCCAACAGGTTGAACACCGTCCGGAAACCGATCTCGGCCCGCACCGGCCCGACGTGGCGCATCGCTCCGTGGTAGGCGGGGGCGAACAGGAAGGCGATGCCGGCCCGGTCCAGCGCCCGCAGCTGCTGCGCCGGCGTGGCCGCCAGATTGACCCCCAGGGCCGCCAGCACGTCCGACGACCCGGACTTCGAACTCAGGGCCCGGTTGCCGTGCTTGGCCACCTTCAGCCCCGCGCCGGCCAGAACCAGCGCCGCCGCCGTCGAGATGTTGAAGGTGTGCTGCCCGTCGCCGCCAGTGCCGCAGGTGTCGATGACCTCATACGGGTGATCCAGCGTCAGGGCCGCCTCGCGCATCGCCCCGGCGAAGGCGGCGATCTCGCTCACTGTCTCGCCGCGGATGCGCAGGGCGGTGACCGCCGCCGCCACCTGGGCCGGGGTCGGCTCGCCCCTCAGGCAGGCGGCGAAGAAGGCGTGAGCCTCCGCGTCCGACAGCACCTGGCCGTCGACCAGCTTGGCCAGCAGGGGTTTGAAGCCGTCGGCCATTTCAGACCATCGCCGTGCGTTTGATGTTCGCCAGATCGAGGAAGTTGGCCAGCAGGTCGTGACCGTGCTCAGTGGCGATCGATTCGGGATGGAACTGCACGCCGTGGATCGGCCGCGTCCTGTGCGCCAGCCCCATGATCTCGCCGTCGGCGGTCCAGGCGGTGACCTCCAGCACGTCCGGCAGGGTCTCCCGCTTCACCGCCAGCGAATGATAGCGCGTCGCCGTAAAGGGGGAGGGCAGGCCGCGGAACACGCTCTTGCCCTCATGCTCGATCGGCGAGGTCTTGCCGTGCATCAGGGCCTTGGCGCGGATCACGTCGCCGCCGAAGGCCTGACCCATCGCCTGATGGCCGAGGCAGACTCCGAAGATCGGCATGTCCTGTGGCGCGGTTTCGATCAGAGCCAGGCAGATCCCGGCCTCGTTCGGCGTGCACGGCCCCGGCGACAGCAGCAGGGCGTCCGGCTTCAGCGCCAGGGCCTCGGCCGCCGTCAGGTCGTCGTTGCGCACCACGCGCGTCTCAGCGCCCAGTTCCGCGAGGTAGTGGACCAGGTTCCAGGTGAAGCTGTCGTAGTTGTCGACGACGAGGATCATGCTTCGGCTTCTAGGGGGTGCGGGGCGGCGCGCCAAGCAGTCCTGCGGGTAAGTCTTCGTTAACCATGATCCGGCGAACTGGGGGTCTCAGGCCGGAGGGGTTCCATGGCAGACACCACAATCGACAAGGCCCGCGATCTGCTCAGTCCACCGGCGGCGCGTTCGGGGAACGCCTGGGCGATGCTGGCGTCAGCGGCGCTGGCCGCCATGGCCGCCGTGCTGATGGCCGGAGTGATGGTTCTCGGGCCGGGCGTCCGCTTCGAGGAGCCGCCGGTGGCTCAACCGCTGTTCCCGAACGGATAGCGCCAGGCGTCCTCCGCCGCCCCCATCGGGGCCCGGGCCTTGGCCTTGGTCTCCGCGAATTCGGCGGCCGGATCGCTGTCAGCGACGACGCCCGCTCCGGCCTGGACATGGATCTTGCCGTCGGCGAACAGGGCGGTTCTGAGCACAATGCAGATGTCCGCCTCGCCGCCGGCCGAGATATAGCCGACGCCGCCGCCGTAGCCGACGCCGCGCTTCTCGCCCTCGAGCTCGTCGATGATCTCCATGGCCCGCACCTTCGGCGCGCCGGACAGGGTGCCGGCGGGCAGGGCGGCCAGCAGGGTGTCGACCGCGTCCAGCTTCGGATCGGCCTGACCCTGCACATCGGAAACGATATGCATGACAGAGCTGTAGCGCTCGACCTTGAAGCTCTCCGTGACCTCAACCGTGCCCGGCGCGGCGACGCGACCGACGTCGTTGCGGCCCAGATCGAGTAGCATCAGATGCTCGGCCCGCTCCTTCGGATCGGCCAGCAGTTCAGCTTCCAGCGCCCGGTCGGCTTCCGGCGTCTCACCGCGGGGCCGGGTTCCGGCCAGCGGGCGGATGGTGACCCGCCCGTCTTTCAGCCGCACCAGTATCTCCGGGCTCGATCCGGCCAGCTGGAAGTCGCCGAAATCGAGGAAGAACAGATAGGGCGACGGATTGCGCCGGCGCAGCGAGCGATAGAAGGCGAACGGGTCGCCGTCCCATGGCGCGGCGAAGCGGTGGCTGAGCACCACCTGGAAGATGTCGCCGGCGGCGATGTAGTCCTTGGCCCGGGCCACCATCTTCCCGAACGCAGCCTCGTCGACCGGCGAAGCGAACGGCGGAGCGGGGGCCTCGACGGGTGCCGGCAGGGCGGGCAGGGGCCGGCGCAGGTCCGCCTCGAAGGCATCGAGCCGGAGCAGGGCCGCCGCATAGGCGTCCGGGGCCGACGCGCCGCCGTCGGGGAAGGCGGCGGAGACCAGCACGATCTCGTGCTTCACGGAGTCGAAGATCGCCACGAGGGCCGGCCGGGTCAGGACTGCGTCGGGCAGGTCCAGCGGGTCCTGATTGGCCTCGCCCAGCGGCTCGAGTAGCCGGACCATGTCGTAGCCGAACACCCCGAACAGCCCTGCGGCCATCGGCGGCAGGTCGTCCGGCAGGTCGAGACGCGAGGCCGCGATCAGGCGGCGCAGCGAGGCCAGGGGATCACCCGGCTCGACCTCGAAGACCGCGGCGTCCGGCCCCCGCGCCAGTTCCGCCTGTCCGTCCCGGCAGCGCCAGACCACGTCTGGCTCGCGGGTGATGATCGAATAGCGGCCGTTGACCGCGCCGCCCTCCACCGACTCCAGCAGGAAAGCATGGGTCCGCCCGTGCCCGACCTTCAGGAAGGCCGAGACCGGGGTCTCGAGGTCGTCGACCAGCCGCCGCACCACGACCTGGGCGCGGTCGGCGGCCCAGCCCGCCTCGAACGCCGGCCACGGCGAGCCGGCGCCCGAACTCATTGTCCGGCCGGCGTCGCCGGCGTCTCGGTCAGTCCAAGGGCCTGGCGCGCGAGGTCCTCATTATACGTCGCGTTCATCCGCTCAGCGGCCGCCGAGACGCTGGCGGCCAGGAACGGGTCGCCGGCCTGGGCGCCGATGCGAGCCCGCCACTGCTGCGCCTCCTCGGCGACCACGACCGCGGTCGGAGCCGAGATGCGGTCGATCCGGCCGATGGCCATGCTGTCGGCAGACTGCGGCTGCGAGAAGACCTGACCGCTCTTACCGTTGAACACGCCGCTCACCACGCCCCGGCCCAGCCGGTCCATCGTGTCCTGCTCCTGCTTCAGGCCGGTGTTGGTGACGACTTTCGCACCGACCGAGGCGGCTACGGCGGCGATGTCTTCGCCGGCCCTGAGCCTCTCGGCCAGGGCGTCGGCGCGGGCCGAGAGCAGCCGGACGTTTTCACTGGCCGTCCAGGCCTGGGTCACCATCTCCCGGACGCTGTCGAGCGAGGGCATGGCCGGGGGCGTCACCTTGTCGACGCGAACCACGAAATACTGACCTTCGCCGAGGCCGACGGGCTCGTTGGCGCGGCCTTCCGTCAGCTTCCACATGGCCTCCAGCACCGGGGCCGGGACGTTGAGCTGCTGACCGTTTTCGGTCTTGCCCTCGCGGCTCACCGCCGGGATGGGTACGGCCATGGCGCCGACTTCGCGGACCGCCTCGTCGACGCTCTTCCCGCCGCGGCGGGCCGTCTCGAAGGCTTCGACCCGGCGGGCGACGGCGCCGCGCGCTTCTTGACCCCGCAGTTCCGTGACGATCTCGTCGCGGGCGTCTTCCAGCGTGACCTCGCGGCCCGGCTGAATGGCGGTGACCTTGGCCACCACAAAGCCCACGCGGGCCTGGATCGGGGCCGAGACCTCGCCTTCGCCGAGGCCGAACACGGCGGCGGCCACGGCCGGGTCGCCGATCGCGCTGCGCGGCGTCTCGGTGTAATTCGCCGGCTGCAGGTCGTTGGCCTCGCCTACGGCCGCCGGGGTCTGGCCGGCCCGCAGAGCGGCGGCGATGCGGTCGGCGGCTGCGCGGGTCGGCGCCGCCAGAGTGGTGAAGGTCCGACGCTCGGGAGTCGACAGGGCGTCCTTGCGGAACTCGTAGCGCGCCCGGATTTTCTCTTCGCTGATCTGGATATTCTGGTCGGTCGGATTGGCGAAGACCACCAGCGTGCCGGACCGCAGCTCCGGCGTCCGGAGCTCGGAGGCGTGCTGGCTCATGAACGAGGTCAGCTGGGCGTCGGTCGGGCGCGGCGCGGTTCCGGCCATCGCCTGGGTCAGGACGAACCAGCGCGCGTCGCGGCTCTGCTGGGTCTGGTTGGCGTAGAGGGCGCCGTAGACGCGCGGCAGCCGCAGGCCGGCCGTCGACGCCGACGCGTAGTGCAGCCCCATGTAGCGATCGCGGATATCGCGCTCGTTGGACGCCGCGGTCATCTTGTTCTGCGCCAGCGCAGAGGCATACGCCTGCTCGCTGAACCGCTGGGTGACCGGATCGAAGAAGGCGGGCTCGGCCCGAATGATGCGCAGGACCAGTTCGTTACCGGGCCGGATGCCGGTCTTCCAGGCCCAGCTGAAAAAGCCGAGTTCGTCCGCCTGGCCCTTCAGGATCGACGCCAGCGGCACCTGGGCCAGCAGTTCCTCATAGGTGATCGCACGGCGCTCCTGCGTCTGGACCTGCTGCAACCGGCGATCCATTTCCGCCCGGAACTCCTGCGGGCTGAGGCTTCGATCGCCGGCGGATACAACCTTTGGCGGCTGCAGGCTGCCCAGCACATCCGTCTGGGTGCCGCCCGTGACCAGCAGACCCATGACCATAAGGACCAAGAGGCCGAGCGCCCACTTCGACTTCGCGAAATTGCGGAACATGGAGATCATGGGGAAGCGGTCCTGGGCGGATGGCGGCGACGATGGTCGCTTCGGCCTATAGGGGGTGACAGGTCGGCACGGCAAGACAATGGCGACGTATCGACCGCTCCGGAAGTCTTGGCTTGGCGAAAAGGTCCGCCTAGAGAGGCCGGATGAAACAATCCGTGAAGCTGATCGCCGGAAACTGGAAAATGAACGGCCTGGGCGCGAGCCTGGACGAGGTGGCGGTGCTGCGGCGGGCGCTTGAGGCCGAGCCGGCGACTTGCCGCGTCGCCCTGTGTCCGCCCGCCACCCTTGTCGAGCGTCTGGGCGCCGCCGCGCGCGGAAGCGCCATCGAGGTCGGCGGACAGGACTGTCGGGCGGAGCCCCACGGCGCGTTCACCGGCAGCGTCTCAGCCGCGATGTTGAAAGACGCCGGCGCGAGCCTCGTCATCGTCGGACATTCCGAGCGCCGCCAGGAGTTCGGCGAGAATGACGGGCTGGTCGCCGCCAAGGCTGAAGCGGCCGTGCTCGCGTCTCTCGCCCCGATCATCTGCGTCGGAGAAACTCTGGAGCAGCGCGAGGCCGGCAAGGCAGTCGCGGTGGTGCGCGACCAGGTCATGAACTCGTTGCCGAAGGCCGTTCTCGGGCGGGATTTCGCTGTGGCCTATGAGCCGGTGTGGGCGATCGGCACCGGCTTGACCCCGACCCTGGAGCAGATCGAGGAAGTCCACCGCGCCGTCCGGGCGGCCATGCTCGAACGGCTTGGTCTCGGCAGCGCCGCGGCGCCGATTCTCTACGGGGGATCGGTCAAGCCGGACAACGCCCGCGACATCCTCGCTGTGCCCGAAGTGGGCGGCGCCCTTGTCGGCGGCGCCTCGCTCAAGGCCGCCGACTTCCTGCCGATCATAAGGGCCGCTTGAAGGGCCGCCCTTAGGCTCCCTTCCCCCCGCCCGACATCAATGATAGACGCCGCCGCTTGATCGGCGCGGCTTCGCGCCACACATATCGGCCGCCATGCTCCAGACCATTCTCCTCGTCGTCATGATCCTCATCTCGGTCGCGCTCGCCGGCGTGATCCTGCTCCAGCGCTCCGAAGGCGGCGCGCTCGGCATGGGTGGAGGACCGTCGGGCTTCATGACCGCGCGGGGGGCCGGCAACCTGTTGACGGTGACGACGTGGTGGCTGGGCGTGGCCTTCTTCGCCTGCGCCATCGGCCTGACCATCGTCGGCAACCTCAGCCGCGCGGACCAGTCGATCGTCGACCGTGACGCCGTCGGCGCCCTTGCCGCGCCGACCGGAGACTCGACAACGGCGCCCGCCGAGGTCGATCCGGCCGAGGCTCCCGCCCAACCGACCGGTCCGTCGCTCGACGACTTCGTTGGTTCGGCATCGGCCGCCCAGCCCGTTCCGGCCCAGCCGGCTCCGGCGCAATAAGGTGGGCGGGGCCCTTATCCCCGCCTTCCGCTCCCGCCCTCATAGTCTCCGCAGTAAGCCGCTCGAATCAGCGGTAGAGTGATCTCCCATGGCCCGTTACGTGTTCATCACCGGCGGCGTGGTTTCCTCATTGGGAAAAGGCCTCGCCTCCGCCGCTCTCGGCGCGCTGCTTCAGGCGCGCGGCTACAAGGTGCGTCTGCGTAAGCTTGACCCCTATCTGAACGTCGATCCGGGCACGATGAGCCCGTATCAGCACGGCGAGGTGTTCGTCACGGACGACGGAGCCGAGACCGACCTCGACCTCGGCCACTACGAGCGCTTCACCGGCGTCTCGGCGGCGAAGTCCGACAACATCACCACCGGCCGCATCTATTCGACCATCCTCGAGAAGGAGCGACGCGGCGACTATCTGGGCGCGACGGTGCAGGTCATTCCGCACGTCACCGATCAGATCAAACAGTTCTGCCTGACTCCGGCCCTGACCGACGACGGCGACGAGGTCGATTTCGTCCTGGTCGAGATCGGCGGCACCGTCGGCGACATCGAGGGCCTGCCCTTCTTCGAGGCCATCCGCCAACTGGGCCAGGACCTGCCGCGCGGCCAGTCCTGCTTCGTCCACCTGACGCTGCTGCCTTACATCAAGACCGCCGGCGAAATGAAGACCAAGCCGACCCAGCACTCGGTCAAGGAACTGCGCTCGATCGGCATCCAGCCCGATATCCTGCTGTGCCGCTGCGAATACCCGATCCCGCCGGACGAGAAGCGCAAGATCGGGCTGTTCTGCAATGTGCGCGAAAGCGGCGTCATCCAGGCGATGGACTCGGCCGACATCTACGCCGTGCCGCTGGACTATCACCGCGAGGGCCTCGACGCCGAGGTGCTGGCCCATTTCGGCATCACTGACGCGCCCACGCCCGACCTGTCGCGCTGGCAGGAGATCGCGCGCCGTCGTCTGCAGCCGGATGGCGAGGTGACCGTGGCCGTCGTCGGCAAATACACGGTCCTCAAGGACGCCTACAAATCCCTGATCGAGGCCCTGCATCACGGCGGCGTGGCCAACAACGTCAAGGTCAACATCGACTGGGTCGAGGCCGAGACCTTCGAGGGCGACCGCGAGGCCTGCGACGCCCGGCTGCAGGGCGCCCACGCCATTCTGGTGCCCGGCGGTTTCGGCGCGCGCGGGGCCGAGGGCAAGATCCAGGCGGCCCGCTTCGCCCGTGAGCGCAACATCCCCTATTTCGGCATCTGCTTCGGCATGCAGATGGCGGTAATCGAGGCGGCCCGGAACCTTGGCGGCTTTCCAGAGGCCTCCTCGACCGAATTTGGCCCGACCTCCGAACCGGTTGTGGGTCTGATGACCGAATGGACCCAAGGCAATCAGCGCATCCAGCGTCAGGCGGACGGCGATCTGGGTGGGACCATGCGTCTCGGGGCCTATGATTCAACGTTGAAGCCCGGGTCGAAGATCGCGGAGATGTACGGCTCGACCACCATCAGCGAACGGCACCGCCATCGCTACGAGGTCAACATCAACTACCGGGAAGCGGTCGAGCAGAAGGCGGGTCTGGTTTTCGCCGGGCTGTCGCCGGACGGCGTTCTGCCCGAGACGGTGGAGCGCGAGGACCATCCGTGGTTCATCGGCGTGCAATACCACCCGGAACTGAAGAGCCGTCCGTTCGCGCCCCATCCCCTGTTCGCGGGCTTCATCGGCGCCGCCCTGGTGCAGAGCCGGCTGGTCTAGAGCCGGCTTATTCCGGTTCTGGCCGAATGGTCACTGCAGGGGTCGTGGAAACGGCTTCTGTCAATCCTTCAAAGGGCCGCCGCTCTCGGCAACGAAGGCAGACCTGAACGCCGGCTTCGCGGTGGCTGTCCACGAAGATGTGGCCTTTCAATCTGCACCGAATAGCCTTGAACATCACACCCTCCAGGCACAACAGTGATATGGATCACGTTGCGGCGCAAGGTGATGGTGCGATGCAAAAACCAACCGTTTTCCTGTTCCCGCAAGAGGGCGGCTTGTCGGGTCTCAGGTGCTCAGCGACCGTTGGATATCTTCGACGGTGGCGTTGACGAGGGTCTTCGCATGCTCGCGAACCAGCTTTCCAGTGACCTCCTGGTGCAGCAGAGGTCTGATTTCACCTAAAGTCACCGGATCGGCGGCGAGGATCAGGTGCTTGTAGGCGCCGGCATGCGCCATCGAGTAGAGGCGGGCGGCGATCTGTTTGGAAAAGGTCGCTTCGTTAAGGTCCTGGTCCGACATCTCCGGCGGCGTTTTACCAGCTGGACCCTCGTCGGCGAGGTTCTGAGGAGTCCAGTTCCCGTCGTGCTCCAGCGAACCATGCCTTACGCGGAAGGTCTTGGCTTCTTCCCCGCTCGCTACGACGACCAGCGCGCCCTCGTGAAACCCAGCTATTCCCATCGAACTTCCTCTCGTGTTTTGCGGCGGGCTGATGCAGAGAACCTGCCAGCCCTTCTGCGAGGTCAGGCCTGACCGAGGTTACCGCGCGGGCTACCGCCGCTGCCCCCGCTGCCGGGCTCTCCGATCGGGCCTTCGCCCGGGGCGCCGAGCTGGATCCCGGCGCTCTTGAGGCCGTTGATTTCGTCCTGATTCAAGCCGGCGCGTCGCAGATCTGACCAATCCTGAAACGGGCGATGCTCAACGATGGTCGCCGCTTGTTCGCCGATCTGATCGATGCTCGCGAGGTCACCGGCGGAGGCGAGATTGAGGTAGACGGTCTGCTGCTGGGTCACGGGATTCCTCCGTTCTGATGTCCTGACCAGGCGCCTTGCCGGGGATACGGCGAGCCCTCTGAGCCATCGGCGAGAGATCCGACCCGTCCGGGGCAGGTCTCATGTTGCTTGTTGGTAATCGACCAGAGCGTTCGGGGTTCCGGGCAGCGGCCGTTGGGGACCGCACCAGATAGCCGTGTCGAGGGCGAGAGCCGGGCGCGCTCAACGTCGCCTGCCCGCATGACCAATAATTCATGTAAATGGCACTAACTCCAACTTGACGGACGCCCATTTCGCGGTAATTGGCCTCTCATGAAAAAACAGCCCCTTTCCGAAACCCGTCGTCCCTATCAGCAGGGCGCCCGCGCCGCGGCGGCTGAGGCGACGGGGGAGCGGATTCTCACCGCCTTTCTGGCCCGCATAGAGGCCCAATGGTTCGAAGACATCACCCTTGAGGCCGTCGCCCGCGACGCCGGGGTGTCGGTCCAGACCGTGATCCGCCGGTTCGGCGGCAAGGATGGCCTGCTTGAGAGGGCAATGGGGCTGCTCGACAGGGCGGTCCAGCGTCGCCGAAGCACCGAGCCCGGGGGCATCTCTCGCGCCATCGCTGTACTGACTGAAGACTACGAAGCTTCCGGCGACCTGGTTTGCCGTCTGCTCGATCAGGAGCAGCGGCATCCGGCCTTGAAGGTCGCAACCGACGCCGGGCGCGTGCACCACCGGGCCTGGCTGGCCGCCGTGTTCGCTGACTGGCTCGCCGATGCAGATCCCGCCGTCAACACCGCCCGGCTCGACGCCCTGGTTGTCGCCACGGATCTTTATGTCTGGAAGCTCCTGCGTCGTGACATGGGCCGGCCGGTTGACGCCTTCACCACCCTCTCTGAAACCCTGGTCCGCGCTGTCCTCGAGAAGGCTCCGCGGCAATCGATGGACGCTCCCCGATGATCGCCCAAAACACGCCTCCGGCTCGCTTCCTGTTCACGACCTGGGAGGGCGGCGGCAATGTCGCGCCGCCCATGACCCTGGCCGCCCAGTTGCGCCGGCGCGGGCACAGTGTCCGCTTCATGTGCGACGAGGCCAGCCGCAGCGAAGCCGCTGCGGCGGGTGTGGTCTTCCGCCCGTGGACCCGGGCGCCCAACAGGCCGGACCGCACCCGTGCGAGCGATCCCACCCGCGACTGGGATGTGGCCTCCTCGGCCGAAGGATTCCAGCGCATGCTGGCGACGATCATGGCCGGCGCCGCGGACCGTTACGCCGCTGACGTCCTGGAGGAACTGCGCCGCGAGCCGGCCGACTTGGTCGTCACCAGCGAAATGCTGCTGGGAGTCATGGCCGCCTGCGAGAGCATCGGCCAATTGCACGCGGTCTTCGCAGCGAACCTGTGCATCTACCCGGTAGAGGGCATGCCCATATTCGGGCCCGGTCTGCCGCCGGCCCGGACCGACGCAGAGCGAGCGTTGCACGCCGAGATCGCGGCGGGCTCGGTGGCGATGTTCGATGGCGGCCTGCCGGCGCTGAATGCCGCTCGCGAGCGCTTGGGGCTGGGACCGCTCGACCACCTGTGCAACCAGATCGACTCGAACGCCGCCTATCTGCTGGGGACGGCCCGGGCGTTCGATTTTCCCGCCGCCTTGCCCGATCGAATGACCTATGTCGGACCGCAGCTCGGCGCGCCGGCCTGGACGGACGACTGGAACGCACCGTGGGAGCCGACGGATGGCCGCCCGCTGGTCGTGGTCGGCATGAGCTCGACCTTCCAGAACCACGCCGGGGTGCTCCAGGCGGTGATCGACGCCGCGGCCAACCTGCCGGTGCGGGCCGTGGTGACCCTCGCCGACATCCATCCCGACGAGGTCATCGCCGCCCGTAATGTCTGGCTGGTCAGAAGCGCGCCGCATGACGCCCTGATGCGCGAGGCCACGCTCGTCGTGACTCACGGCGGCCACGGCACGGTGATGCGGGCGCTGAAGCACCGACTGCCGATGCTGGTTATTCCGCATGGTCGCGACCAGGACGAGAACGCCGTGCGCGTCGCCAGCCGCGGCGCCGGTCTGACGCTGCCGCCCGACGCGGGCGTGATGCAGATCACCCGTGCGCTTGAGCGGCTCCTGGCCGACGACAGCTTCCGCCGCTCGGCCGATCAGCTGGGGCAGGCGATTGCGGATGAAACGGCGGCCACGACCGCGGTCCAAACCCTCGAGCGGCTGGTCATGGGCACGACCTGCGCAGCCGCCGCTTGATTCAGGGTTGCGCCTGGCGCCAAAGCCGGAACCCGTGGCGGACAGGGTGGGATTCGAACCCACGGTAGGCTCACACCTACGGCGGTTTTCAAGACCGCTGCCTTAAACCACTCGGCCACCTGTCCGTGTCCTGCGAGCGGACCCGCCGCATAGCGCCAAACCTTCCATTAACCCAAGCGGAAATCTCTTCCGTCATCCTCGCGGCCTTCAAAGGCGAGGCTATGACTACGAAGTTTCTTAAAGGGGTTCTGGTCGCGGGACTGATGTCCCTGCTGGCCGCCTGCGCGAGCGGGGCCGGATCTTCCGCGCGGCCCGCCATGCCCGTGGTCACGGATCCGGCTCCGATCGTCTCGGGGACCATGCGGCCGTACCAGATCCGTGGCCGCTGGTATCGGCCGGAAGAGCAACCGGACTATGATGAGACGGGCCTGGCTTCCTGGTACGGCGACCAATTCCACGGCCGACCCACCGCCACCGGCGAGCGTTTCGACATGAACGCCCTGACCGCCGCCCACAAGACATTGCCGCTGCCGGGGCTGGTGGAGGTCACCAATCTGGAGAACGGCCGGCGCGTCGTCCTGCGAGTCAATGATCGGGGTCCGTTCGTCGACGGACGCATCATCGACCTGTCGCGTGGGGCCGCCGACGCCCTCGACCTGCGCCGTGCCGGCGTGGGGGAGGTGAGGGTGCGCTATCTCGGCCGCGCCCCGCGTCAGGGCGGCGGTTCGACGGTTCAGTACGCTGAGGCGCGGCCGTCGGCGCCCGCACCGTCCCCAGGCCCCACCCCATATCTGCCGGGACCGGCCGCAACGCCGCCTCCGCTGCACCTCGCGGCCTCCTCGCGCCCCGGCGTCTGGATCCAGGCAGGCAGTTGGAGCAACCCCCGGGAGGCCCGTCGGGCCGCTGACCGGCTGGGCGGCGGCGTCATCGTCGAGGAGTCGGCTTCCGGCCAGTTCCGGGTGCTGGTCGGTCCCTGGCCGGACACCGGGACGGCCGAGCGCTCGCGGCGCGCGGTGATCTCGCGGGGTTATCCCGAGGCCGTGATGATTTCCGGCGACTAGACCCTTCCGCAACCGGGTCGGCGCCGCCATTGTGCGCCCGTGACTCAGGGCAGATTCATCACGTTCGAGGGCGGCGAGGGGACCGGCAAGTCGACCCAGGTCGCCCGGCTGGTGGACCGCTTGCACGCCCGTAATCTCGATGTGGTCCAAACCCGCGAACCGGGAGGGTCGCAGGGGGCGGAGGAGATCCGCAATCTCGCCCTCAACGGCGACGCCGGGCGCTGGTCGCCGGTGACCGAGACCCTGCTGATGTTCGCCGCCCGCTCGGACCATCTGGAGCGTACCATCCGCCCGGCGCTCGAAGCCGGCCGCTGGGTGGTCTGCGATCGCTTCGCCGACTCCAGCCGGGCGTATCAGGGCGCCGGCGGCGGCACGCCGGCCGAATTCATCGAGACCCTCGATGCCGCCATCGTCGGCCGGACACAGCCGAACCTGACCCTTATCTTCGATCTGCCCGTCGAGATCGGGTTGGAGCGGGCCTTCGGGCGCGGGCTGTTCGAAACCCGATTCGAGTCGAAGGGGCTGGAGTTTCACCAACGGCTGCGGCGTGGCTTTCTCGACATCGCCGACGCCCATCCCGAACGCTGCGTGGTGATCGACGCGGACGGCGATCAGGATGCGGTCGAGGCGCGGGTCTGGGCCGCCGTCGAGGCGCTCCTGCCGTGAGCGAGCACCCGCGCGACCGCTTCGATCTGATCCCCGACGCCGCCGCCGAGGCCGCCTTTCTCGACGCCTTCGACAAGGGGCGGCTGCATCACGCCTGGCTGCTCTGCGGGGTCGAGGGCTCCGGCAAGGCGACCTTCGCCTTCCGCGCCGCCCGTCGGCTGCTGGGAGCCACTCCGGATCCCGCGCGCGGCCTTCTGGGCACGCGGCCAGACGATCCCGTCGCCCGGCTCGTCACCGCGCGGTCCCATCCTGACCTGCTTCTGCTCGAACGCGCCGTCGAGGGCGGCAAAACGAAGAAGTCGATCTCGGTCGATCAGGCCCGCGATCTGCCGGAATTCTTCTCCAAGAGCCCGTCGCAGGCCCGCTATCGCGTCGCCATTATCGACGCCGCCGACGATCTGAACCTCAACGCCGCCAACGCCTTGCTTAAGGTTCTTGAGGAACCGCCCGAGCGCGGCGTGCTGTTCCTCGTCACCCACGCCCCCGGCCGGCTGTTACCGACCATCCGCTCGCGCTGCCGTCGGCTGGCGTTTCCGGTCTGGCCGCAGCACGCGCTGGAGGATCTGGTCCGCAACCGCACCGGCGTGCCCTCGTCCGAGGCCGCCCGCATCGCCGGCATGGCCGCCGGTTCCCCCGGTCAGGCCCTGGCCCTCGCCTCCGGCGCCACGCTCGAGGCCGACCAGCTGGCCCAGGCCTGGGTCGCCGCGCCCGAGCTCGACCGCGCTGAGGTCATGGCCGTCGCCGACAAGTTCCGCGGCGCCGAGGGGCAGGAGCGGTTCGAGACCCTGATGGACCGGCTGATCGCCGCCGTGAAGCTGCGCGCGCTCGAGGAAGGCAAGTCCGGGGCCCGCTGGGCCGAGCTGTGGGAGCGGTTGTCCGAGTTGCCGGACCGCGCCGCCGCCATCAATCTCGACCGCGCCGATGTGCTGGCCGGCGCCCTCGCCGACCTGCAGCGCACCAAGGCCCGCGCCTGATGCTGATCGACAGCCACGTCAACCTGCACGCCCCCCAGTTCGACGAGGACCGCGACGCCGTCATCGCCCGCGCCCGCGAGGCCGGCGTCGGCCTGATGGTCGAGATTTCCGACAAGCTGTCGACCTTCGAGGCCACCCACGGCCTGGCCATGGCCCACGACGACATCTGGGCCACCGTCGGCGTTCATCCGCACGAGGCGAAGGATTACGCCGACCTGAGCGCCGACCGGCTGGTCGAATTGGCCGCCCGGCCCAGGATCGTCGGCATCGGCGAATGCGGCCTCGACTTCCATTACGACCTGAGCCCGCGCGACGTGCAGGCGGCCGTGTTTCGCCAGCATATCGAGGCGGCCCGCCGCACCGGGTTCCCGTTGGTGGTCCACACCCGCGAGGCCGACGCCGTCATGGCCGACATTCTGACGGAGGCGCAGGCGAGAGGCCCCTTCCGCTTCTTGATGCACTGCTACACCAGCGGACCGGAACTGGCGGAAAAGGCGGCGGAACTGGGCGCATGGTTCTCGGTGTCCGGCATCGCCACCTTCAAGGCCGCCGCCGAGGTCCGCGAGATCATCGCCGCCCTGCCCGCCGACCGCATCGTCGTCGAGACCGACTGCCCCTACCTGGCCCCCGTGCCCCACCGCGGCCGCCGCAACGAGCCGGCGTACGTCGGTCACGTCCTCGACAAGCTGGCCGAGATCCGCGGCTGGTCCCGCGACGAGGCCGAGGCCCGCACCACCGACGCCTTCTTCGCCCTGTTCGACCGCATCCCCCGACCGGAGGGCGCATGAGCGCGCCGGGCGAACTTGAGGTCGTCATCCTCGGCTGCGGCTCGTCCGGCGGCGTGCCGCGCGGCGACGGCGACTGGGGCGCCTGCGATCCGGCGGAGCCGAAGAACCGCCGCCTGCGCTGCTCCCTGCTGATTCGGCGCCACGGCCCCGGGGGCGTCACCAGCGTGCTGATCGACACCTCGCCCGACCTGCGTCAGCAGATGCTGGCCGCCAGCGTCCGCCACATCGACGCCGTCCTCTACACCCACGACCATGCCGACCAGACCCACGGCGTCGACGACCTGCGCGTGTTCGCCATGCGCGCCCGCCGCCGCATCCCCGCCTTCATGGACGCCGCCACCCACGCGGCGATGCACGGCCGGTTCCGCTACATCTTCGAGAGCGTCGAGGGCTATCCCGCCATCCTCGACGCCCACCCCCTGCCGCCGCACGGCCAGGCCTGGTCCGTCGACGGCCCCGGCGGCCCGATCCCCGTCGTCACCTTCGACCAGGCCCACGGGCCGATCCGCTCGGTCGGTTACCGCATCGGCGCCGTAGCCTACTCCAGCGACGTCTCCGATCTCGATGACGCCGCCCTTGAGGCGGTGCGCGGCTGCGACCTCTGGATCGTCGACGCCCTGCGATGGACCGCGCACCCGACCCACGCCCATGTCGAGAAGACGCTGGGCTGGATCAACCGGGCGCAGGTTAAGAAGGCCGTGCTGACCAACCTTCATCTCGATCTGGATTTCAATGCTTTGTCGGCGGCGGTTCCACCGAACGTCGAGGTCGCTTTCGACGGCTGGACGGCTCGCTTCTAGCGATCAGGCCTGCCCCGGCGTCGATATGTCCTCGCCCAGCGTCCGCCGCAGGTAGAGCAGCCGCACATTGACGAACAGCACGACCAGCAGCGGTGTCGCCACGAACACGCCGAGGAAGCCAAACAGGGTCCCGAAAGCCAGAATCCCGAACAGGGTCAGGACTGGCGGCAACTTCACCGCCCGCTTCTGGATGAACGGATAGATCAGGTTGCCCTCGACCTGCTGGACGATAATGTAGACCAGCAGCGTCCACGCCATCAGCTCCCAGCCGCCTTGCGCCGCCACCAGCAGGGCCGGGACTGCGCCCGCAATGGAACCCACGATGGGTACGAAGGCCAGGAGCCCGGCGATCAAACCCAGCGCCAGCGGCGAAGGCAGGCCGATCAGAGCCACGCCGATCCCGGTCATCACGCCGACGACGACCATGTCGGTCAACTGGCCGAGCAGCCAGGCTTTCAAAGCCTGCCCTGTCGCATTGGCTGACTCGCGCATGGCCTCTCGCCGGGGCGGCGGGAACAACAGGATCGCGCCGTCGCGATAGAGCCGGGGGCTGACGGCGAGAAACACGCCGGCGATGACCAGCAGCACCAGGCTGGTTGCCACGCTGACGGCCGAGATGGCGTAGCCGCCCACCCGTCCGACGAGGCCGCCGGCGCCCCCCATCAAGCCGGAGCCGTCGATACGCGCGATCTGCTCCCCGAATGGCCAGGTGGAGACCAGTGCGCGCAGTTCCGTCGTCGAGGTGGGAATGTTCGCCGCAAGCTGGCGCGTCTGCTCAGCCAGCACGGACCCGACAGCCAGAACGACCCGGTCAGAACCGTCACCACGATCAGTCCGGCCAGGGCGACGGCCAGCCCGTCGGAAACGGGGGTGCGGGCCGCGATCGGGTCACTGATGCTGCGCAGCAGGACCGCTACGATGACCGCCGAGAAGGCCAGCAGCAGGACGCCGCTCAACTGCCAGATCAGGAACAGGCCGGCGGCGACGCCGAACACGTACAACGTCCGTCGCGCGAACGCAGGATCGACGCCTTTGCTGTCCGACGAACTCGCCATCCCCTCCTAACTGCGAGGCTGGGGTAGGGTTCAACCGCGCGACGTCAGGCGCGATGCATCAACCGGGCGGCCTGAGGGGCGAAATAGCTCAAAACTCCTGCGCATCCGGCCCGCTTGAAGGCGTGCAGGCTTTCCAGAATGGCCCGCTCTTCGTCCAGCCAGCCATTGGCCATGGCCGCCCGCATCATCGCGTATTCCCCGGAGACCTGATAGGCGAATGTCGGAACCTGGAATGTTCGACTAACCCGCTGAACAATATCAAGATACAGCATCCCCGGCTTGACCATGACCGCGTCCGCCCCCTCCGAGATGTCCATGGCCACCTCGCGCAGCGCCTCGTCGCTGTTGGCGTAGTCCATCTGATAGGTCTTCTTGTCGCCGGTCAGCGCCTTGGCAGACCCTACCGCGTCCCGATACGGCCCGTAGAAGGCCGAGGCGTATTTGGCGGCGTAGGACAGGATCATCACGTCTGACAGGCCATTGGCTTCCAGCGCCTCACGGATGGCCTGCACCCGCCCGTCCATCATGTCCGACGGCGCCACCACGTCGGCCCCGGCGTGGGCGTGGACGAAGGCCTGTTCGGCCAGCCGCTCCAGCGTCGTGTCATTGACGATCCGATCGTCCTCCAGCACCCCGTCGTGACCGTGGTCCGTGTAGCAGTCCAACGCCACGTCGGTGATCACCCCAACTTCCGGCGCAGCGTCCTTTATCGCCTTGATGCAGTCGGGAATGAGACCATCCGGATCGGTTGCGCCGGTGCCGACGCCGTCCTTGATCGCCCCGTCGACATTGGGAAACAGGGCGACGGCCGGAATGCCCAGGTCGCGCGCCTCGACCGCCGCCTTCGCCGCCGCCTTGGGGCTCAGCCGGAACACGCCCGGCATCGAGGCCACCGCCACGCGCTCGTCCGCTCCGTCATGCACGATCAGCGGCCAGACCAGATCGGCCGGCGTCAGGGTCGTCTCGGCGACCAGCCGCCGCACCCACGGCTGGCTGCGCAGCCGTCGGGGACGGGCGTAGGGAAAGGCGGCGGGCGCGAACGGCTGGGTCATGGCGCCTCATAGCTCCCTTCTCCCAATCGGAGAAGGTTTGCCCTAGAAGGCCCGCAAAGACTCGAGGAAACACCCATGGACTTCGCCCTCACCGACGACCAGCGCGCCATCCAGGACGCCGCCCGTGCCTTCGCCGACGCCGAACTGGCCCCGCACAGCGCCGAATGGGACGAGACCAAACATTTCCCGGTCGATGTGATGAAACACGCCGCCGAGATGGGCTTCTGCGGCATCTACACCGGCGAGGAGCACGGCGGCATGGCGCTGGGCCGGGTCGAGGCCGCGGTGATCTTCGAGGAGCTGTCGCGGGGCGACGTCTCAACGGCCGCCTTCATCTCGATCCACAACATGGCGACGTGGATGATCGACAAGTTCGGCTCCGACGACCTGCGCGGCCGCTACGTCCCGTCGCTGGTGTCGATGGAGCGGATCGCCTCCTACTGCCTGACCGAGCCGGGCTCCGGCTCCGACGCCGCCGCTCTGCGCACCACGGCGAAGCTGGACGGCGACCACTACGTCCTCAACGGCTCCAAGGCTTTCATCTCGGGCGCCGGGACCTCGGACGTCTATGTCGTCATGGCCCGCACCGGCGCTAATGGACCCAAGGGCATCTCCACCTTCGTGGTCGACAAGAACGCGCCCGGCCTGTCGTTCGGGGCGCAGGAAAAGAAGATGGGCTGGAACAGCCAGCCCACCGCCATCGTCAGCTTCGACGACTGCCGCATCCCGGCGGCCAATCTGCTCGGCAAGGAAGGCGACGGCTTCCGCTACGCCATGATGGGCCTCGACGGCGGCCGCCTGAACATCGCCGCCTGCTCGCTGGGCGGCGCCCGGCTGGCGCTGGAGGCGGCGCTGGAATACGTCGCCTCACGCAAGCAGTTCGGCAAACCCATCGCCGACTTCCAGAACACCCAGTTCAAGCTGGCCGACATGGCGACCCAGCTGGAGGCCTGCCGGCTGATGGTGCTGCGCGGGGCCTGGGCGCTGGACACCCGCCATCCCGAGGCGACCAAATGGTGCGCCATGGCCAAGCGCTTCGCCACCGACGCCTGTTTCCAGATCGCCGACGAGGCCCTGCAGCTGCACGGCGGCTACGGCTATCTGAAGGACTATCCGCTGGAGCGCATCGTCCGCGACCTGCGCGTCCACCGGATCCTCGAAGGCACCAACGAGATCATGCGCGTGATCACAGCGCGGGAAATGCTGCGGCAGTAGGGGTGCTGGCCGATCCGTGTTAGCCTGACCAGCATTCTGGTCAGGGGTGTGCATGCGCAGCGTCGGTGTTCTGGAAGCCAAAACCAAGCTTTCGGCCCTGCTCGACGAGGTCGAAGCGACGGGCGAGGCCATCGTCATCACGCGGCACGGCAAGCCCGTGGCGCGGCTGTCGCCTGAGCGTGGGGCAGACAATCTGCGCTCCCGGCTGTCGGCCCCCGAACTGGCCGAGCGTGCCCGGGCCTTCCGGGACAAGCAGGCGCCTGACCCGGAATGGGCGGCCCTGTCCTGGGAGGAACCGAAGGCCATCGCGCGTGACGAAGCTGATCATTGACGCCTCGGCGGCGGCATCGTGGCTGCTGGCGTCACAGGCGACGCGGTCTGCGACGGAGCTGCTTGAACGGTTGGGCGACTTCGAGCCAGGTGCGGTACGTCTTCCAGTGGGAGCTTGGAAACCTGCTGGTACGCCAGACCCGCCGCGAGCCGGGCTTCGACCTGCGCGAGGCGTACGGGGTTCTCGACTCCTTCAAAATCATGGTGGCGCCTCCGGTGGCACGAGACGACATCCGTGCACTGGCCGCCATTGCGGCGGCCCGTGGGCTCAGCCTGTTCGACGCCGGCTATCTGTGGCTGGCCATGCAGATGGACGGCATCGTCGCCTCCCGCGACGGGGGCCTGATGGCTGCTGCGGCCGCCGCCGGTCTTCCCGTATTCGATCTTCGCGACTAAGCGGAGCGCATGATCTCCGAATCCGAAGTCCTCGCCCGCGTCCAGTCCGGCGTCGGCCGCCTGACCCTGAACCGCCCGAAGGCCCTGCATGCGCTCAACCGCGCCATGTGCGACGCCATGATCGAGGCGCTGCTGGCCTGGCGTGATGACGATGCGGTCAAGTCCGTCCTCATCGACCACGCCGGCGAGCGCGGCTTCTGCGCCGGCGGCGACATCCGCATGATCGCCGAAAGCGGGGCAGGGGACGCCTCGGAGGCGAAGGCCTTCTTCGACCGGGAATACAAGCTCAACCACCTGCTGTTCGATTATCCCAAGCCGGTCACCGCCCTCGTCGACGGCATCGTCATGGGCGGCGGCGTCGGCATCTCCGAGCCCGCCGACGTCCGCATCGCCACCGAACGCACCACCTACGCCATGCCCGAGACCGGCATCGGCCTGTTTCCCGATGTCGGCGGCGGCTGGTTCCTGCCGCGCCTGCCGGGCCAGACCGGCGTCTGGTTGGCCCTGACCGGAGCCCGGCTCAAGGCGGCGGACACCGTCTTTCTGGGCGTCCACACCCACTTCCTGCCCTCCGACGCCCTGGAGGCCTTCCGCGCCATTCTCGCCGCCGATCCAGCCCATCCGATCGACGTCGCCGACGGGCTGGAGACCGACGCCGGCGAACCGCCGATCGAGCCGCACCTGCCGGCCATCGAACGCCTGTTCGCCTTCGACGCCGTCGAGGAGATATTCGCCGCTCTCGAAGCCGATGGTTCAGATTGGGCGCTGACCCAACTGGCGACCCTGAAGACCAAGTCGCCGCAGTCGCTGAAGGTCACCCTGCGCCAGCTGCGCACCGGCGCGAGCCTCGGCAGCTTCGCCGACAACATGGCCATGGAGTACCGTCTCGGCGGTCGCGTGGTCCGCACCCACGACTTCCAGGAAGGCGTCCGCGCCGTCATCGTCGACAAGGACAACACCCCGAAATGGGCGCCGGCCGATCTGGCGGGCGTGTTCGAGGCCGAGCTGGATCGCCTGTTCGCGCCGCTGCCGGCGGACGAGGAGTGGAGGCCGCTCGCCTGATCGACAGGGGTTGCCATCGGCCTCAATCCGGAGCTTGGCTGTCGCCGCTGGTTCAGGAGACGATCATGCCCAAGCCGTCGCTTCTCGCTCTTGCCGCCGTTCTTGCCCTGTCCGCTTGCGGGTCCGACCCCTACGCCGGGCGCGAGGACCGGCTCATCAATTCCACCTATCAGGCGATGCAGCTGGCCGACATCCACCGCGCCGCGGTCACCGACCTGCTGCGTCCCGCCGACGAGGTGGCCCGCGACGAATTCCGTCATCCCGACCGCATGCTGGCCTTCGCCATGCTGGAGCCGGGCGACAAGGTCGCCGACATCCGCCCCGGCGCCGGCTATTTCACCCGTCTGTTCGCCCGCGTGGTCGGCGACGGGGGTAAGGTCTACGCCTTCGTGCCCAACCGCACCGCCGAGCGCGAGAACCCCCGCGCCGACGCTCTGGTGGCGGCCTATCCCAACGTGGTCCGGGTCAACGGCGACCTGAACACCATGAGCTTCCCCGAGCCGCTCGACGTCGTCTGGATGAGCCAGGAATATCACGACTTCCACATCCCGGCTTTCAACACCGACGTCATGACCATGAACCGGGCCATCTACGCGGCGCTCAAGCCCGGCGGCTATTTCATCGTCATCGATCACGCGGGCCGTCCGGGCACGGGCCACAGCGAGGTCCAGTCCCTGCACCGCATCGAGGGCGCCTCGCTGCGCGCCGAGGTCGAGGCGGCGGGCTTCGTCTTCGACGGCGAGTCCTCTGCGCTGGTGAACCCTGCCGACGACCGCACGACCAATGTCTTCGACGAGGCCATCCGCGGCCGCACCGACCAGTTCGTCTATCGCTTCAGGAAGCCGGGCTGAGTCCCGGAAGACAGGAGGTTTCCATGCGTAACGCCTTTGTCCTGGCCGCCGTCGCCGGTCTCGTCCTCTCCGCGCCCGCCGCCGCACAGCTCCCGCCGCTGCCGGCCCCGCCCGTCGTGCAGTCGATGCCGGGCGGACCCGACTACGCCGCCGTCCTCGCCTCGCCGATCCGCACCGACGAGGACCGGGCCCGGGACGAGACGCGCCAGACCGCCATCGTCCTCGGCTTCACCGGCGTCCGTCCCGGCTGGAAGGTCGTCGACATGATCATCGGCGGCGGCTATTTCACGCGAATCTTCTCCGCCGCCGTCGGGCCCGGGGGGCATGTCACCGCTTGGCAACCGGCCGAATTCATCGGCTTCCAGGCCTCCTATGCCGAGGCGATCGAGGCCGCCGACGCCCTGCCCAACGTCGACGCCATCCGCTCGCCCATCGCCGCGCCCGACTTTCCCTACGACCTCGACCTGATCTTCACCGCCCAGAACTACCACGATCTGCATCTTCGGCCGTTCGCGGCGGACACGGCGGCCCGCGTCAATACGGCGGCGTTCTCAGCCCTGAAACCCGGCGGTTTCTACGTCGTCATCGACCACTACGCGGTCGACGGTTCGGACCTGTCCGTCGCCGACGATCTGCACCGCATCGACCACGACACCGTCGTGCGCGAGGTCGAGGCCGCTGGTTTCGAGCTCGACAGCATGAGCCCGGCCCTGTGGAACGACGACGATCCCCGCACCGCAAACGTCTTCGACGAGTCGATCCGCGGCCGCACCAGCCAGTTCATGATCCGGTTCCGCAAGCCGGAGTGATCGAAATCCGCCCGCCCCGCTGGCGAGCGGGCGCCGGACGGGCTAACCCTCCCGAAAATCATTCGGGAGAGACGCCATGACCCAGACCATCGCCTTCATCGGCCTCGGCAATATGGGCGGCGGCATGGCCGCCAACCAGGCGAAGGCGGGCAATACGGTCATGGCCTTTGACCTGTCGAAGGAGGCGCTGGACCGCGCCGCCTCGCACGGCTGCACCCCCGCCGCCTCGGTGGCCGAGGCGGTCAAGACCGCCGATGTGGTCATCACCATGCTGCCCGCCGGACCGCATGTGCTGAAGGTCTATTCCGAACAGATCATCGGCGCGGCCCCGACCTCGGCCCTGCTGCTCGACTGTTCGACCATCGACGTCGACACCGCCCGCAAGGTCGCCGGCCTGGCGAAGGACGCCGGCTACGCCTTCGCCGACGCCCCTGTCTCGGGCGGGACCATGGCGGCCGACGCCGGCACCCTGGCCTTCATGGTCGGTTGCGACGAGCCCGACTTCGCCCGCATCGAAACGGCGCTGGAGCCGATGAGCCGCGCCACCTTCCGCGCCGGCGATCACGGGGCAGGGCAGGCGGCCAAGATCTGCAACAACATGATCCTCGGCATCACCATGCTCGGCACCTGCGAGGCCATCGGCCTGGCCGAGAAGCTGGGTCTGGACCCGGTGAAGATGTTCGACATCGTCGCCAAGTCGTCCGGCCAGAGCTGGAGCGTCACCACCTACTACCCCTGGCCCGGCCCGGTGCCGACCGCCCCGTCGAACCGCAACTACGACGGCGGTTTCGCCGCCGCCATGATGCTCAAGGACCTCAAACTGGCCCAGGACGCCGCCGCCAAGTCCGGCGCCTCGACCCCGCTCGGCGCCCAGACCGAGGCCCTGTTCCAGATGTTCAACGGCCTCGGCTACGGCGGCCGCGACTTTTCGGCCATCCTGCAGATGCTCCGCGGCAAGCTGGACGAGTTGCCGAAGAGCTAAGCGGGCCGAGAATCTGAGAACCGTTATCAATTAGAGGTTTGCGGCGTTTTGTCCGGGCCGATTCATGGACAAATCGGCCCGATCGGCGCATCACGCGGCAAGTTTTCGCCGCCAGCAGAGCTGACAGCTTGTACGATTACAGGGCCGCATTTCAGACCGCCGTGGAGCAGGTAAAGGGCGAGGGGCGCTATCGCGTCTTCGCCGACCTGAAGCGCGTGCGCGGCGAATTCCCCAAGGCGGTGCGACGCCGCGAGGACGGCTCGGAGCAGGACGTCGTGGTCTGGTGCTCCAACGACTATCTCGGCATGGGTCAGCATCCGGCCGTGCTGGAAGCCATGCAGGGCGAGATCGATCAGGCGGGCGCCGGCGCCGGCGGCACGCGCAACATCTCGGGCACGACCCGCTCGGCGGTCGATCTGGAAGCCGAGCTAGCCAGCTGGCACCAGAAGGAAGCCGCCCTCCTGTTCACCTCGGGCTATGTGGCCAACGAAGCGACCCTGACGACCCTGCAGCGCATCCTTCCGGGCCTGATCGTCTTCTCCGACAGCCTCAACCACGCCTCGATGATCGCCGGCATCCGCAACGGCGGCTGCGAGCGGCACATCTACGCCCACAACGACCTCACTCACCTCGAACGGCTGCTTCGCGACGCCCCCGCCGACGCGCCGAAGCTGATCGCCTTCGAGAGCGTCTATTCCATGGACGGCGACATCGCCGATCTGGCCGGCACCATCGCCCTGGCGAAGAAATACGGCGCTATGACCTACCTCGACGAGGTCCACGCCGTCGGCCTGTACGGCCGCACAGGCGCCGGGATCGCCGAGCGCGACGGCGTGCTGGACGGCATCGACATCGTCGAATGCACCCTTGGCAAGGCCATCGGCGTCATGGGCGGCTACATCGCCGCCGATGCGGTGATCGTCGATGCGGTGCGCAGCTGGGCCTCGGGCTTCATCTTCACCACCAGCCTGCCGCCGGCCCTGACCGCCGGCGCCTTGGCCTCGGTGCGTCACCTCAAGACCCATCCGGCGTTGCGCGAGGCTCATCAGGAGCGCGCCGCCGCCCTCAAGTCCCGCTTCGCCGCCGCCGGCATCCCGGTGATGGATTCGGTCAGCCACATCGTCCCGGTCTTCGTCGGCGACCCGGTGCATACCAAGATGATCTCGGACATGCTGCTCGACGAGTACGGCGTCTACGTCCAGCCGATCAACTATCCCACCGTGCCCAAGGGTACCGAACGCCTGCGCTTCACCCCCTCGCCGAACCACACCGACGCCATGATGGATGATCTGGTCAGGGCGATGGACAAGCTCTGGACCCACTGCAACGTGGCGCGCCTCCCTGCCGTCGCCTGACGCCGAACTCGGCGAGGTCATCATCGAGCTGACCCGCAGCGGCCCGTATCTGAAATGCTCGGCCATCCACGTCGCCACGGGCGTGGAGGTGTCCGCCTTCGGTCCGGTCGCCGAGCCGAAGGGTCTGGAACGCATCGCTCTCGCCAAGCTGAAACGGGCCCTCGCCGCGCGCTGACCACAAGATGTTGTGGTGAACCGTCGCCGGGCCTAAATGAACCACCGCAGTTCCGGGGACCCGCAGTGACCGCCTTCACCCACGACGCCTTCTTCTCGACAACCCTCGCCGAGGCCGATCCCGACATCTTCGGCGGCATCCAGGGCGAACTGCGCCGCCAGCAGGAGCAGATCGAGCTGATCGCGTCCGAGAACATCGTCTCGAGGGCGGTGCTGGAGGCGCAGGGCTCGGTCCTGACCAACAAATACGCTGAGGGCTATCCGGGCCGGCGCTACTACGGCGGCTGTGAATACGTCGACGTCACCGAGGATTTGGCCCGCAGCCGCGCGAAGCAGCTGTTCGGCTGCGCCTTCGCCAACGTCCAGCCGCACTCCGGCGCCCAGGCCAACCAGGCGGTGTTCCAGGCCCTGCTGACGCCCGGTGACACCTTCCTCGGCATGGATCTGGCCTGCGGCGGTCACCTGACCCACGGCTCACCGGCCAACCAGTCCGGCAAATGGTTCCGGCCCGTGACCTACAAGGTCCGCGAGGACGATCACCTGATCGACTACGACCACGTGGCGCAGATGGCGGAGCAAGAGAAGCCGAAGCTGATCCTCGCCGGGGCCTCGGCCTACAGCCGCCATATCGACTTCAAACGCTTCCGCGAGATCGCCGACAGCGTGGGGGCGTATCTGATGGTCGACATGGCCCACTATGCGGGCCTGATCGCCGGGGGCGTCTATCCCGACCCGCTGCCGCACGCCCACGTCGTCACCACCACCACGCACAAGACCCTGCGCGGCCCGCGCGGCGGCATGGTGCTGTCGAATGACATCGAGCTCGGCAAGAAGATCAACTCCGCCGTCTTCCCCGGCCTGCAGGGCGGGCCGTTGGAGCACGTTATCGCCGCCAAGGCCGTGGCCTTCGGCGAGGCCCTCAAGCCGGAGTTCAAGGCCTATGCCCGACAGGTTGTCGACAACGCCCAGGCCTTGGCCGCCGTTCTGGTCGAGCGCGGCGCGGCCATCGTCTCGGGCGGCACCGACAGCCATCTGATGCTGGTCGATCTGCGGCCCAAGGGCGTCACCGGCAAGGCCACGGAGGCAGCGATGGAGCAGGCCCTGATGACCTGCAACAAGAACGGCGTGCCGTTCGACACCGCGCCCTTCACCGTGACCTCGGGCGTCCGCCTCGGCACGCCGGCCGGCACCACCCGTGGCTTCGGCGTCTCCGAGTTCCAGCAGGTCGGCCACTGGATCGCCGACGTCATCGATTCGATGAAGGGCACGGACGAGGCCGACGCCGGCGTGTCGCAACGCGTCGCCGGCGAGGTGCGCGAGCTCACGCGCCGCTTCCCGATTTACGGATAGCACCCCGATGAAGTGCCCCTTCTGCGGAAATCAGGACACCCAGGTGAAGGACAGCCGCCCGTCCGACGACGGCGCCGCCATCCGTCGCCGCCGCTCCTGTCCGCAGTGCAGCGGGCGGTTCACCACCTTCGAGCGGGTCCAGCTGCGCGAGCTGGTCATTCTCAAGCGCAACGGCCGCCGCACACCCTTCGACCGCGACAAGCTGGAGCGGTCGCTCGGCATCGCCCTGCGCAAGCGGCCGGTCCAGCCGGAGCAGATCGAACAGCTGGTCAGCCGCATCGTCCGCCAGCTGGAAAGCCTCGGGGAGACCGAAATCCCGTCCTCGACGGTCGGCGACTTCATCATGAAGGCGCTGAAGTCGGTCGATGAAGTCGCATATGTCCGCTATGCCTCGGTCTACAAGGACTTCCGCCACACCGGCGATTTCGCCCGCTTCCTCGGAGACGAGGGTCTGGACGACGAGTCCGGCCCGCGCTGATGCGGCCCCGCGTCACCCTCAAGCTGGCCACCTCTCTCGACGGCCGGATCGCGACCGCGTCCGGGGAAAGCCAGTGGATAACCGGCCAGGAGGCCCGGGCCGAGGGCCATCGCCTGCGCGCCTCGCACGACGCCATTCTGATCGGCGTCGGCACGGCCCTCGCTGACGATCCGCAGCTGACCGTGCGCCAGCCGGGTCTGGAAGACCATCAACCCGCCCGCATCGTGCTCGACAGCCGCCAGCGGCTCTCGCCCGGCTCGAAACTGGCCCTGACCGCGCGGGAGTCGCCCGTCATCGTCCTGACCGTGCTGGCGCCCGCGCCCGCGCTGGTGCGGGCGGGCGTCGAGGTGATCCAGGTCCACGCCGGACGGGACGGACGACCGTCCCTGACCCACGTCCTGACGGCGCTGCAGGGCCGGGGCCTCATTTCCCTGCTGGTGGAGGGCGGCGGCGAGGTCGCAGGCAGTTTCCTGCGTGGAGATTTCGTCGATCGCCTCGAATGGTTCCGCGCGCCCATCCTGCTCGGCGCTGAGGGACGACCCTGCGTCGCCCCCTTGGAGCTTGCAAAGCTGGATGCCGCCCCCAAGTTCCGGCGGGTGTCCGCCGAAGCCGTCGGCGACGATCTGTGGGAACGTTATGACGCCGTCCGCTAGCCTTTTCCGGCCTGCGTCCGATCCTGACGTATCGGGGGGGTACGGTTCGGGTTCCGGGGCGCCGCCCCGCATACCCGGACGGCCTAGGGTAGACGAGGTAGACTCAATAGACGGTAGACTCCTCCCTTCAGAGTCGATCCCGGGGAAGCGCTGATGTTCACCGGCATCGTCACCGACATCGGCCGGGTCCGCTCGGTCCGCCAGACCGATCGTGATCGCCGCTACGAGATCGAGACGGCCTGGGACACCGCCGGCATCGACCTCGGCGCCTCGATCAGTCACGCCGGCTGCTGCCTGACGGTGACGGAGAAGGGCGCCGGCTGGTTCGCCGTCGAGGTCTCCGGCGAGACCCTGTCGAAGACTACCCTCGGTGGCTGGGCGGAAGGCGACAGGGTCAATCTGGAGCGCGCCGCGAAGCTCGGCGACGAAATGGGCGGCCACATCGTATCCGGCCACGTCGACGGCCTCGGCCGCATCGTCGCCATCGAGCCCGAGGGCGGATCACACCGCGTCCATATCGAGACGCCCGTGCCCCTGCACCGCTACATCGCGCCCAAGGGTTCGATCACCGTCGATGGCGTCTCCCTGACCGTCAACGCCGTCGAGGGTCGCCGCTTCGAGGTCAACATCATCCCGCATACGTGGGACGCGACCACGCTGGGGGCCCTGAAACCCGGCGATGCGGTCAATCTGGAGATCGATATGCTGGCGCGATACCTCGCGCGATGGCAGGAGACGGCGTGATGCAACTGGCCGCCAACATGAACGACAGCCCGATCAGCCCCATCGAGGACATCCTCGAGGACGCCCGCAACGGCAAACCCTACATCCTCGTCGACGCCGAGGACCGCGAGAACGAGGGCGATGTCATCATCCCGGCCCAGTTCGCGACGCCGGACCAGATCAACTTCATGGCCCGCCACGCCCGCGGCCTGATCTGCCTGGCCATCACCGCCGACCGCGCCCGCCAGCTGCGCCTGCCGCCGATGTCGGCCGAGAACCGCGAGAGCATGGGCACCGCCTTCACCGTCTCGATCGAGGCCAGGGAAGGGGTCACCACGGGCATCTCCGCCGCCGACCGCGCCCGGACGGTGCAGGTCGCCGCCGACCCGACCCGCGGCGCCGACGACATCGTCTCGCCCGGCCACGTCTTTCCGCTGGTCGCCCGCGACGGCGGCGTGCTGGTCCGCACCGGCCACACCGAGGCGGCGGTCGACATCAGCCGCATGGCCGGCCTGACCCCGGCGGGCGTGATCTGCGAGATCATGAACGAGGACGGCACCATGGCCCGGATGCCGGACCTGGTCGCCTTCGCCCAGCTGCACGGGCTGAAGATCGGCACCATCGCCGACCTGATCGCCTACCGCCGCCGCACCGAGCGGCTGGTCGAGCGGGTCATGGACACGCCGTTCGAGAGCATCCACGGCGGGCCGTTCCGCCTGATGCTCTATCGCAATGCGATCGAGGGCGTCGAACACGTCGCCTTGGTCCACGGCAAGATTGAGCCGGGCAAGCCGACGCTGGTCCGCATGCACCAGGTCGACTTCGCCGCCGACCTTCTGGGTCACGTCGAGGCGCGTCAGGACTATGTGCCACGGTCGCTGAAGGCAATCAGTGAACACCCGGGCGCCGGCGTCACTGTTTTCCTGCGCGACCCGGAGCTCCATGGTCTGGCCGAGCGTCTGACCGGGGTCGAGAAACCCAAGGCCATCGACCGCTCGATCCGCAACTACGGGGTCGGGGCGCAGATCCTGCTCGATCTGGGCGTCCGCGATATGATTGTGATGAGCGCCACGCGTCCCAACCCGACGGCGCTTGAAGGCTATGGCCTTCGCATCGTCGGCTGGCGCGACATGGACGGAGAAGAACAGTCGTGAGCGATCCCTACCGCGTCCTCATCGTCGAGGCGCGCTTCTATGACGATCTGGCTGACGCGCTGCTGGACGGCGCGAAGGACGCCCTGCGCGCTCAAGGCGCAGATTTTGACGTCGTCTCCGTGCCGGGCGCACTGGAGATCCCGCCGGCCATCGCCTTGGCCGAGGAGGCCGGTCGCCTGCCGACCGCGCCGCGCTACGACGGCTATGTCGCCCTGGGCTGTGTCATCCGCGGCGAGACCTATCATTTCGAAATCGTCTCCGATCAGTCCGCCGCCGGCCTGATGCAACTCGGGCTCAAGGGTATCGCCATCGGCAATGGCGTGTTGACGACCGAAGACGAGGACCAGGCCTGGGCCAGGGCGCGGCTCAGCGAGGGCGACAAGGGCGGCGGTGCAGCCCGCGCCTGTCTCGACCTCATTGCCTTGCGCAAGCGCCTGCGCGTAGGACTGGCCTCGTGACCGAACCCGCCAGCCTCCAGTCCGTGCTCGAGCAACTCGCCGAAGCCGAAAAGCAGCGCGCCGAGCCGCAGCTGACCAGCAAGCAGCGCCGCGCCCGCACGGTGGCCCGCCTCGCCGCCGTCCAGGCCCTCTACCAGATGGAGCTCGCCGGGGAGGGGGTCGAGACCGTCATCACCGAGTTCTCGAACCATCGCTTCGACGCCGACATCGAGGGCGAGCCCCTCGCTGAGGCCGACGAGTCCTATTTCGCCGAGATCGTACGGGGCGTGGTCGGCGGCCAGCGCGAGATCGACGCCGCCGTCAAGGCGCGGCTGGCCTCGAACTGGCGGTTGGAACGGCTCGATTCGACGCTGCGGGCCCTGCTGCGAGCTGGCGCCTGGGAGCTACGCGAGCGTCAGGACGTGCCGAAGGAGATCGTCATCGACGAATACGTCGAGCTGGCCAAAGCCTTCTTCGACGACGCGGAAGCGAAGTTCGTCAATGCGGCGCTGGACGGCGTGGCCCGGGACGCCCGCGCCTCCTGATGGCCGGCGTCGACGTCGCCGGTGAGTTCGAGACCATCCGGCGGCTGTTCGCGCCCCTCGCCCACCCCGAATGGGGGCGAGGGCTCAGGGACGACGTCGCGGTAATCCCGTCGAAGCCCGGCCACGATCTGGTCCTGACCAAGGACGCCATAGTCGAGGGCGTCCACTTCCTGCCCGCCGATCCGCTCGACACCGTAGCCCGCAAGCTGATGCGGGTGAACCTGTCCGACCTCGCCGCCAAGGGCGCCGAGCCGTTCGGCTATCTGCTGGCCTGCCACTGGTCGGAACGCTGCGGCTGGCCCGAGCGGATGACCTTCGTGGACGGACTGCGGGCGGACCAGAAGGCTTTCGGCGTCGCCCTGCTGGGCGGGGACACGGTCGTCACCCCGGGCCCGGCCAGCTTCTCCATGACCCTGATGGGGTGGACGCCCAAGGGGCGCACGGTCGCCCGGATGGGCGCCCGCGTGGGCGATCTGGTCTTCGTCACGGGCAATATCGGCGACGGCTGGCTGGGTCTGCAGGCGGCGCAGGAAAAGCTGACGCTCGAGGCGGACCGGATCGCCGCCCTGCTGGAGCACTATCGGACGCCGACGCCGCGGGTTGAGTTCATCGGCCCGATCCGGGCCTATGCCAGCGCCTCGATCGACATTTCGGATGGCTTGATCGCCGACCTCGAGCATATGGCGGCGGCGAGCGGCGTCGGCATCGAGATCGATCTTGAGGTCACGCCCCGCTCCGCGGCCGGCCAGGCCTGGTACGACGGGCGGGTGGACGAGCAGGCCGCGCTCGAGAGCCTGGTCACCGGCGGCGACGACTACGAGGTCGCCTTCAGCGCATCACCCCGGGACGAGGCGACCCTCCGGCGCGAGGCAGGACGTCGTCACCTTCGGCTCACTCGCATCGGCCGGGTCACGACCGGCGAGGGGGTGGTCGCGCGGTTCGCTGGCCAGCCCGTCACCATCGACAGGTCGGGCTTCGCCCACGGCTGACAACGAAATCTCAAGGCGTCCGCGCCACTGTCGCCGAATGCGCCGTCGTGACCTCATCGCCGCCACCATCGCCGTCCCGGCTCTAGCGGCCGCGTCGACGGCCCATGCGGGTGACAAGGCGGCGCCCGGCGGAGCGAGTCTCGGCATCGCGGGCGTCGGCCTGCCGGTCATTTCGGGCGGGCGGATTCGCAACTACGTCTTCGTCTCCCTGCGTCTGCATCTCGGCGGATCCGCGACGCCGGAATCGATGCGCCCCAAGGAAGCCTACCTGCGTGACGCCCTCGTCCGCGCCGGACACCGGACGCCCTTCGTCGTCGAGGGCGACTGGACCCGGATCGACGCCGCCGCCATGTCTGCCAGCCTGATGCGTTCGGCGGCTGCCATAGCCGGGCGTGGGGCCGTGACCCGGATCGAGGTCGTCAGCCAGGCGCCGCGGCGCCGTACAGGTGTCGTTGCTCGCTGACGCCTGTTCACCAATCCTGTTGCGTCGCCCCGGCGCATTTGGCACGTTTCCGCCGCATTTCCCGAGGGACGCAGGCTCGCGTCCGGTGCGCACGGGGGGACCGGAAGGCGGACAGAGGCGAATAACGCCCGCCGCGCCAAGGGTCCGGGCGCCTCTAGAAACACAGGGTTTGGAAACGCCATGAGTAATATTCTGTGGCTCGTCATCGCCGCGGGCGCGCTGGGGGTCCTCTATGGACTGATCCAGACCGCCGCGCTGATGAAGGCTTCGACCGGCACCGACAAGATGCGCGAGATCGCCGCCGCGATCCAGGAAGGCGCTTCGGCCTATCTGCGGCGGCAATACATGACCATCGGCATGGTCGGGGTCGTCATCCTGATCGCCGCCTACCTCCTGATCGGAGAATGGGCCGCGATTGGCTTCGTCATCGGCGCCGTCCTGTCCGGCCTGGCCGGCTTCGCGGGCATGCTGATTTCCGTCCGCGCCAACGTCCGCACGGCCCAGGCCGCTTCGGAAAGCCTGTCAAAGGGCCTCGATCTGGCGTTCCGCTCGGGCGCGATCACCGGCATGTTCGTGGCCGGCGGCGCCCTGCTGGGCGTCGCGGGCTACTATGCCGTCCTGACGGCCGGCATGGGCTTCGATAGCACCAGCCGTGAAGTCATCGACGGTCTCGTCGCACTCGGCTTCGGCGCCTCGCTGATCTCCATCTTCGCCCGTCTCGGCGGCGGCATCTTCACCAAGGGCGCCGACGTGGGCGGCGACATGGTGGGCAAGGTCGAGGCCGGGATCCCGGAAGACGACCCCCGCAACGCCGCGACCATCGCCGACAACGTCGGCGATAACGTCGGCGACTGCGCGGGGATGGCTGCCGACCTGTTCGAGACCTATGCGGTGACCACGGTCGCCACCATGGTTCTGGCCGCGATCTTCTTCCGCGACCTGCCCTATGTAGAAACCTTGATGCTGCTGCCGCTGGCGATCTGCGGCGTCTGCGTCGTCACCTCGATCATCGGCAGCTTCTTCGTCCGCATGGGCAAGAGCCAGAATATCATGGGCGCCCTTTATCAGGGCCTGATCGTCACCGGGGTGCTGTCGGCGATCGCCCTGTATTTCGTCATCGACACCCTCATCGGCGGTCCGATCGTCACCAACGGCGGCCTGACGATCGAACCGATGAGCCTGTTCTGGTCGGGCATGGTCGGGCTTCTGGTCACGGCCGCCATCGTGGTGATCACCGAATACTACACCGGGTCGAACTTCCGTCCGGTGCGCTCGGTGGCCAATGCCTCGGTCTCGGGTCACGGCACCAACGTTATCCAGGGCTTGGCCGTCTCGCTCGAGGCGACCGCCCTGCCGGCCCTGACCATCGTCGTCGGCATCATCGCCAGCTACCAGCTGGCGGGCCTGTTCGGCATCGCCATCGCCACGACGACCATGCTCGGCGTCGCCGGCATGATCGTGGCGCTGGACGCGTTCGGACCGGTCACCGACAACGCCGGCGGCATCGCCGAGATGGCCGGCCTGCCTTCGGAAGTCCGTCACTCGACCGACGCCCTCGACGCGGTCGGCAACACCACCAAGGCCGTCACCAAAGGCTATGCCATCGGTTCAGCGGGCCTCGGCGCCCTGGTGCTGTTCGCGGCCTATACGTCGGACCTCGAGTATTTCGCGGCCAATGCGGCGGAGTACCCGTTCTTCGCCAACATGGGCGCGATCGATTTCGCCCTGACCAATCCGTATGTCGTCGTCGGTCTGCTGTTCGGGGGGCTACTGCCCTTCCTGTTTGGCGGCATGTCCATGATGGCGGTGGGGCGCGCGGCCGAATCGGTCGTGGCCGAGGTCCGTCGCCAGTTCCGCGAGAACCCCGGCATCATGACCTATGAGGTCAAGCCCGAATACGGCAAGGCGGTCGATATCCTCACCAAGGCCGCGATCCGCGAGATGATCGTGCCGTCGCTGCTGCCGGTGCTGTCGCCGATCGTCCTGTTCGTCGCGGTGCTGTCGATTTCTGACAAGGCCACGGCCTTCGCCGCCCTCGGCGCCATGCTGATGGGCGTGATCGTGACCGGCCTGTTCGTGGCCATCTCGATGACCTCGGGCGGCGGGGCTTGGGACAACGCCAAAAAGGTGATCGAGGAAGGCTTCACCGATCGCAACGGCGTGGTCCACGGCAAGGGTTCCGAAGCCCACAAGGCGGCGGTGACCGGCGATACGGTCGGGGATCCCTACAAGGACACCTCCGGTCCGGCGGTGAACCCGATGATCAAGATCACCAACATCGTGGCCCTGCTGCTGCTGGCGGTGCTGGCCAGCGGCAATATCGGCTGATCGAGCGAGCCGCCGCGTCCCTCGGGGCGCGGCGGTGGGCCTAAGAGAAACGCCCCGGAGAGCGATCTCCGGGGCGTCCTTGTGTGTGGCGTTGCCGGCTTGGGCTAGTCCGGGCGGCGCTGGCCGGGGACGTTTTCGTCGGTACGGGGCAACTGGCCGCGCCCGACGTTGCCGAGCAGTTGTTCGATGATGGTCAGCTGACGGCCGCGGGTCGGGGTCTCGCGCCCGTTCATGGCGATCTGTTGGCCGTCGTCGAGGCCCAGGGTCCGCACCTCGGCGACCTGACCGGTGTCAGTGAAGGTGATCTCGGTCACGCTACGCTGGGTCACCTGCGGCCGGTTATAGGTGTATTTCTCGGTCACCTGGCTGATGTAGTACCAGACGTTGTCGCGCTCGAAGGTCGAGGTCGTCGACGGCGTGCCGAGTTTGGTCAGCACGGTCTGTTTGGTGTCCGTGCCGGCGACGATATCGCGCGGCTTCGCGTCGATGGCCTGGAAGCCGTTCTGGCCCACGATCGGGGCGCAGGCCCCGGTCAGGGCGGCGGCCGAGAGAGCGGCGAAAAGGAGCTTGGTGCGGAGCATTGACGACGCCTGCGAGAGAACAAGGCCTTTGACCTAACCGGACCCGAGCCTTAGTTCAACGGCGCGGCGGAAAAGGGGCCGCATCATTATGCTTCAGAATATCTTCCGAACCCGTCCCAGCCAACGTCTGGGCGAACCCCTGTATGAACTGGCGGTGCGCCAGGCGCGCGATCCGGCCTTCTACACGGCGCTCGGCGTCGCCGATCGGATCGACGCCCGTTTCGAACTCTATACCCTGCACGTTCTGTTGCTGGTCATGCGTCTGAAGGACGAGGGTGAAAGAGGCGCCGAGGCGGCCCAGGCCCTGTTCGACACCTATGTATCTGCGCTGGACCACGCGTTGCGCGAACTTGGGGTCGGCGACATTTCGGTCGGCAAGAAGATGCGCAAGCTCGGAGAGGCGATGTACGGGCGGATGACCGCCTACGAGCCGCCGCTCCGGGACGGTGACGCTGCGGTCCTGGCCACAGGTCTGGCCCGCAACGTCTTCGAGCGCGATGAACCATCGGCGGGCGAAGCTCTTGCGGCCTACGCGCTGGCCAGCCGGGGCCGGTTGGCGGCGCAGGACTTCGCGGCCGTGACCACGGGGCCAGATTGGGCGGAGATCAAGCCATGAGCGGCATTGATCTGCCCTTGAGTGAGCCGGTGCGCCTGCATCAGGTGGGGACGGGGGTGACGCGGACGCTTGAACCGGACGCGGCGGCGCGCGCTCGTATTGCGAAAGCCCTCGACCTGGCCTCGCTCGAAGCCTTCACCGCGGAGATGACGCTCGCGCCGGTCCCCGGTGGTTGGCGGCTGTCGGGCCGGGTGAAGGCCAGTCTCGCCCAGACCTGTGGCATCACCCTGGACCCCCTGCCTGTCGAGGTCGATGCGCCGTTCTCCATCACCCTCGCGGAGGCTTCCGATGAGGACACGGATGAGATCGTCATCACTCTGGACGACGAATCGCCCGATCCGGTCGAGGGGGGGCAGGTTGATCTGGGTCTGTATGCCGTCGAACAGCTGGCCCTGCGGTTGGATCCCTTTCCCCGCAAGCCCGGCGCCGAATTCGTGCAGCCGCCGGAACCGACCGAAATCTCGCCCTTCGCTGTCCTGAAGTCGCTTCGCCCGACCGACGACGGTTGACGCAGCGGCGGCGCGGTTGCATCCCCCCGGTGCGGCGCTATCGTCGTTCAGACAAGCGCCGGCCACGGCGCGACGGAGTCGAAACGGCTTGTCATCCCCGGTTCTGATATCGCTCGACGCCATGGGCGGGGACCACGGTCCGCCGGTCGTGGTGGCGGGAGTGCGCGACTACCGTAAGCGCCATGGCGGCGAGGGCGTGCGCTTCCTGCTGCACGGCGAGGAGTCGGCGATCCGGGCGGAGTTGACGCGGAACGCTCTCGGTGACGACGTCTGTGAGGTGCGCCACACCGACAAGGTCGTGGCCATGACCGAGAAGCCGGCCCAGGCGATGCGCCGCGGCAAGGGCTCCAGCCTGTGGAACGCCGTTGAGGCCGTGAAGGCGGGCGAGGCCGGGGCCGTGGTCTCGGCCGGCAACACCGGCGCTCTGATGGCCATCTCCAAGCTGATTCTCCGCATGTCCGCCCATGGGCTTGAACGACCCGCGATCGTCGCCAGCTGGCCGACCCTGCGGGGCGTCACCGCGGTGCTGGACGTGGGCGCCAACGTCGAGAGCGACGCGGAGCAACTGGTCGAGTTCGCCATCATGGGCGAAGCCTTTCACGCCGCCGTGCATGGCGGCGACAAGCCGACCATCGGCATCCTCAACGTCGGGTCCGAGGACATGAAGGGCCATGAGGAGGTCCGCGAGGCGGCGCGCATCCTGCGCGAGGGCGGTTTCGGACTGGCCTACAAGGGCTTCGTCGAGGGCGACGACATCGCCAAGGGCACCGTCGACGTCGTCGTCACCGACGGTTTCACCGGCAATATCGCGCTCAAGACGGCTGAAGGTGTGGCCCGCTTCATCTCGGCCCTGCTGAAGGAGGCCCTGACCTCCAGCGTCCCTGCAAGGGCGGGAGCCCTGCTGACCCTGCCGGCGCTGAGGCGGATGCGCCAGAGGATCGACCCGAGCGCGATCAACGGCGGACCGCTGCTGGGTCTGAACGGGATTGTGGTCAAGAGCCACGGCGGGGCCGACGCCAAGGGATTCGGGAATGCGATCCGTATTGCTGTCGATCTGGCCCGCAGCGACTATCTGAAGAAGGTCAGCGAGAGCCTGAACCGGCTGACCGTCGTTCTTGAACAGCCGGCCGCAGAAGATGCGGCCATGGAGACTCCCCAGTGAGCGTCATTCGCAGCGCTGTGACCGGCGTCGGCTCCTATCTGCCGGAACAAGTCGTGACCAACGCCGACCTGGCCGAGATCGTGGACACCTCGGACGAGTGGATCGTCGAGCGCACCGGCATCCGCCAACGGCACAAGGCGCGCGACGACCAGCCGACCAGCGATCTGGCCGTCGAGGCGTCGAAACGGGCGCTGGTCGACGCCGGTCGGGTTCCCGCCGACGTTGATCTGATCGTGGTGGCGACGACGACCCCGGACATGACCTTTCCGTCGGTGGCTTCGATCGTCCAGCGCAAGCTGGGCGTGCCGACCTGCATCGCCTTCGACGTCCAGGCCGTCTGCTCGGGCTTCGTCTACGCCCTCAGCGTCGCCGACGGATTTGTGGCGCGGGGGATGGCCAGATGCGCCCTCGTCATCGGCGCCGAGGAAATGACCCGGCTGATGGACTGGTCCGACCGCTCGACCTGCGTGCTGTTCGGCGACGGCGCGGGTGCGGTCGTGGTCGAGCCCCGGGAGGGGCAGGGAACCAAGGCCGACAAGGGTCTGCTCGGCTTCGCCCTGCGCTGCGACGGATCCAAGACCGATCTGCTTTACGTCGACGGCGGGCCCGCGACCACGGGATCGGTCGGCCATCTGCGCATGGCGGGTAATCAGGTGTTCCGTCACGCCGTGGTCAACATCGCCGAGGCGATCACCGCTTGCTGCGAGGCCTCCGGGATCGAGATCGCCGATGTCGACTGGTTCGTGCCGCACCAGGCCAATCAGCGGATCATCAAGGGCGTCGGCGACCGGCTGGGGCTGGATGAGGCCAAGGTGATCTCGACCGTCGCCACCCACGCCAATACGTCCGCGGCCTCGATCCCGCTGGCGCTCGACGCGGCGATCCAGGACGGCCGGATCAAGCGCGGCGATCTGGTTCTGGCCGAAGCCATGGGCGGCGGACTGACCTGGGGCGCCTGCGCCTTTCGCCTGTAGGGCGCATTTCGCCTTTCCATTTGAAGGCGCTTGCTCTTTTATGGGCGCGACGGACTTGTTGAGGGAGGGGACCATTGGCTCAGCACCAGACCCTGACGCGGGCGGACCTGTGTGAGGCTGTCCACGAGGAGGTCGGCCTGTCGCGCCAGGAGTGTTCGGCCCTGGTCGAACGGACGCTCGAACTGATCATAGAGTCGCTCGAGCGTGGAGAGACGGTGAAGCTGTCCGGGTTCGGCGTCTTCCAGGTGCGGGACAAGCGGGCCCGCATGGGCCGCAATCCCAAGACCGGCGAACCGGCGGCGATCCACCCGCGCCGGGTGATCAGTTTCCGCGCCTCGCAGATCATGAAAGGCCGGGTTCACGACGCCGTCGTGCCCGCCTGACCTCCTGTGGCCAAGAGCCCCGACGCCTTTCGCACCATCTCGGAAGCCGCTGACGAAGTCGGCGCGCCGCAGCATGTGCTGCGCTTCTGGGAGACCAAATTCTCGTTCATCACGCCGCTGAAGCGGGCCGGCGGGCGGCGCTTCTACCGGCCGCAGGACGTGGTGGTGCTGAAGGCGGTCAAGCGGCTGCTTCACAAGGACGGGCTCACGATCAAGGGCGTGCAGCGGTTGCACCGTGAACAGGGGCTGAAGCGGCTGGCGGCGTATGGCGACCCGGACGAGGCGGTGGCCTTCGAGCCCGAAGGCGGCGCCGGGCCCGCCCCCACGACAGCGGCGCCGGCCGGCGTTTCGTCGGTTCGGCTGCGTCAGGTTCTGGCCGAGCTGGAGGGCGCGAAGGCGCGGCTTGAGGCGGTTCTTTCGAGAACCGGCTGACGGGTCGCTTTTGGGTTTGCGGGCCGGCGGCGCCCCGTCTATAGGGAGCGCCTCTCGGAGCGTGGCGCAGCCTGGTAGCGCACTTGACTGGGGGTCAAGGGGTCGCAGGTTCGAATCCTGTCGCTCCGACCATCTTCCGCAATGAAGACGGTTGGTTGAAGGGGTCGCTTTCGGGCGGCCCCTTTCCAATTCAGCCGGGCCTTTTGCCGCCCTCGGCCCATTTGAACAGCGGGTAGAGGGGGAGACCCCAGCCGAGGCCGGCGACGGCGTAGACGACCAGGTCGATCAGCGGGCCCGGCGGCAGGACGCCGCGCAGGGCGATGGCGCCCCAGATCCAGAAGACCAGGAAGGCCAGAACGCCCAGCATGGCGACGAAGCGGCGGGTGCGGGGCCCCATGTCAGCGCTTGGTCCTAAACAGGAAGAAGGCGGCGAGGGCGATGACCGAGGCGGCCAGCGACCAGCCGACCCAGGTCCAGCCGTCCATGGTCGAGACCGCGAAGACGCGGATGGCGAGGAACCAGCCGGCCACGGCGGCGACGCCCGAGACCAGCGAAGTGGCGAACAGGCCGCGGCGACCGGTCAGCTGGTCGGCGGTCCAGGCCAGGGCGAAGGCGCCGAGAACGGCGATGACGATGTCGGCATGTTGCAACCGCGTTCTCCAGACCTGCGGCGCCGCGACGCCGAAAACCGACTCGATCTCGCCTTCGTGGGCGGGCATACCGCTCAATCGGGCGTCGGACCAGCGGCGCCCGCCCAGTGTAACGGTCGGGATAGCGGGCGTCGAATGCAGCGTTTCATCGGGCGGGATCAGAGCAGGACGATCGCGATCTGGCTGTTCGTCACGGCGGCGCTGGTGTTCGCGATGGTGGTCGTCGGCGGAATCACCCGCCTGACCGGTTCGGGTCTGTCGATCACCGAGTGGAAGCCGATCATGGGCGCCGTGCCGCCGATGAGCGCGGCCGATTGGGCCGAGGCGTTCGAGAAATATCGGGCCATTCCCCAGTACGAGCAGGTCAACGCCGGCATGACCTTGGGCGAGTTCAAGGGCATCTTCTGGTGGGAGTGGATTCACCGGCAGCTCGGGCGGCTGATCGGGTTCGTCTTCGCCGCGCCGTTCGCCGTCTTCCTCGTCCTGCGGCGGATGCCGCGGCGGCTGATCTGGCGCTGCGCGGTGCTGCTGGGGCTGGGCGGACTGCAGGGATTGATCGGCTGGTGGATGGTGTCCAGCGGGCTGAGCGAGCGGGTCGATGTGGCCCCGGAGCGGCTGGCGACGCACCTGGGTCTGGCCCTGCTGATCTTCGCGGGGCTGATCTGGACCGGGCTGGAGGCGTGGAACGGCGAGGAGCATTCGCGCCATCCGGTCGGCTGGAGTCGGGGAGCGGCGATCCTGCTGGCGGCGGTGTTCGTGCAATGCCTGCTGGGCGGGCTGGTGGCGGGGGCCAAGGCCGGGCTGGTCTACACCGACTGGCCGATGATGAACGGGCAATGGCTCGCGCCGGTCGAGTGGGGCGCCGGGGGGCTGGCCTTCCTGCACGATCAGGCGCTGGTGCAGTTCAATCACCGGATCGTGGCCTACGGCCTGCTGATCGGGGGCACGGTCTATGCGGTCCAGGCGTGGCGCTGGCGGCTGGCCGAAGGGCTGGGAATGTCGGCGTTCGCGCTGGCGGCGGCGCTGTGGCTGCAGGCGGCGCTGGGCGTCGTCACCCTGATCAACGCCGTACCGCTGTGGCTGGGGGCGCTGCATCAGGCCGGAGCGGCGCTGGTGCTGGCGACGGCGACGGTGAACCTGTGGCTGGTCCGGCGATCGCAGCCGCGCCTGTTCATGTCCGGACCGAGGTCCACGGGCCTCTGATCGCGAAGGTGATGCCCGGATACATGATGTTGACGAACAGCACCGCGCCGTCGGGTGAAAACACTGCACCGGCGAACTCGGAATTGCCGGTGAAGACGTTGCGACCGATCACATAGACCCGGCCGTCCGGGGTGACGCCCTTCAGATGGTTGCGGGTGTCGCTCGAATAGTTGTCCTCGCAGACGATCAGATGGCCCCAGGGCGCGACGATGAGGTTGTCGCCCATGTTCATCGTCCGCTCATCGGCGCTTTCGAGGAACAGCTGTATGCGGCCGCCGTCGCGGGCGGAGGGTACGTAGCGCAGGATCTGGCCCCGACGCAGCGGGCCGCCCGAGGTGGCGGTCATATAGAGTTCGCCATCGCCCCAGAATATCCCCTCGCCGCGGGCCACCAGGGCGGCGCCGTCGGCGTGGCCGCGCCTGCGCAGGTCGCCGTTGGGCGATTCGACGTCCTCGAGATCGATCCAGACCACGTCGCGCCAATCGCCCACGGCCCACTCGCGGGTGTCGTGATTGGTGGTGTCCGCGCCCGGCTTGCCCTTGAAGGCCATGGCCTGAAGCCTGCCCCCCTGCGCCAGTCTGCCCGGCGTCGTGGGGAGGAAGCGATAGAACAGGCCGTCGTTCTTGTCCTCGGTCAGATAGACGATGCCCGTGCGGGGATCGATGCAGACCGCCTCATGATCAAACCGGCCCATGGCCTTGAGCGGGACGGGATCGACAAGGCCGGAGGCGGTGGCGGGCACCTCGAAAACGAAGCCGTGGGGTTTGGTCACGTCGGCGTCAGCGGGGGTCTGCTCGGTCTCCTCGCAGGTCAGCCAGCTGCCCCAGGGGGTATGGCCGCCGCAGCAGTTGGTCGAGGTGCCGGCCAGCGACAGGTGCTGGCTGATCGTCCTGCGGGTCTGGAGATCGTAGACCAGGGTGGTGGTCCCGCCGGGCAGGGCGCGGCCGTCCTTGTAGGTGTCGTAGCCCCTCGCCGGGTCGAGCAGGCCGATGCGTTCCTGGTGAAAGCCGCCGGGGCCGAGATTGCGGTGCAGGGCGCTGGAACCCTTGAGTTCGTGGTTGCGGACGAGCGCCACCTTGCCGTCGCCGAGATCGAAACAACCCATGCCGTCGGGCTGGCCGGGGACGAACAGGCCGTCGTCCATGGTGTCGCCGCTCTGGGAGATGACCTGGTAGGTGAAGCCCCCGGGCAGGTCGAGGAGGCGGTCGGGGTCGCGGACGAGCGGTCCGTATCCGTGGACCTCGTTGACATAGGTCTCTTCTGACGCCGCCTGGGCGTGGACATTGCGGGCGAGGCCCGAGAAGGCGAGGGCGGCGGCCGAGCCGGTGAGAAGGTCGCGGCGTTGCAGGCGCATGGAGACTCCGGGGAGGGGCAGAGCGGTTATGACGGGGCGGACAGCGCTGGTCATCATGGTTCTGTGACGGCGGGCCCGTTCCGGCCCGGGGAGCGGGATGACAAGGCGCGGGCCATCGTCCTCCGGGGCGCGAGCCGCGGAAGGTGGGGAGGGCGCGGGACAGCCGGGCCTCGCCCGGTTGAGATGTGAGTACCGTTTCGACGAGACAGACTGTCCCGCGCGGTCGTTATCCACGCGCCCTCCGGCTGGCGGCCCTGTCATTCGAGCCTTGCCGGATCACCGCCAGGGCCATTGCTGAACCCGACGCGGGGCGGACATGACGGCATGTTGCTGACGTCAGCAGCCCGCTTCCATTAGCGCGCGGCGAGCAAGCGGGCAGGATCCATCCCTGCCCGACGAGGACCCCCGGACTCTCCGTCGCCCGGGCTTCATCGCTCGACCACAGCCCGCCGACATCGAGAACGTGGATCCGACGCCCTCCCCACCGACGGGATGGGAAGAGTGTAGACCGGCCCGTTTATGCGGATGGAAGATCGATTTTAGATTCGGCTATGTGGCGGAAAAGGCCGGAGATCGTCCGCTGAACCCGACTATAATTTCGCGGATTGTCAGCACAGCGACATGGGCTGGCGGCGGGTTTTGGCAGTCGAGGTTCGTCACAACGGGCACAACGAAAGGTCACGACGGACACGACGGGGTCGGCGGGCCGGCGGCGACCGTCAGGGAGACGCAACCAATGGATTGCGGGCAAGGGCCCGCGAAGGCGAAGCGGGCGCGGTCCCGTCGTGTTCGTTGTGACTTCTCTTCTTCGCCGTGGTCGTTGTGACGAACCAGCCGGAGCCGTCCTGACGCTCATTCAGATGCGGTATTTTCATACCGGTGTCAGATTGCCGCGTAATAACAATACACTAGCCCTCACTGAGCGCCGCAACATGCCTTGACCGCACCCCCCGCTTCCTCTATCAGCGCGCCTTCCGCTCATCCCGGTCACGGGAGGGGCATCCGTCCGTCCTCCCAGGAACCCTCGTCATGCTGAAGAGCACCACGGCTTCGCTGAAGCCGGCCGAGGTCGAGAAGAAGTGGATCCACATCGACGCCGAAGGCGTCGTGGTGGGCCGTCTCGCGACCTTCATCGCCAACCGTCTGCGCGGCAAGCACCGCGGCGACTACACCCCGCACGTCGATTGCGGCGACTATGTCGTCGTCACCAACGTCGACAAGGTGGTGTTCACCGGCAAGAAGAACACCGACAAGATCTACTACCGCCACACCGGCCACCCGGGCGGCGTCAAGCAGACGACCCCGGAGAAGGTGCTGAACGGCCGCTTCCCCGAGCGCGTGCTCGAGAAGGCCGTTGAGCGCATGCTGCCGAAAGAAAGCCCGCTGGCTCGCAAGCAGATGACGCACCTGCGCCTGTTCGCCGGCGCCACGCACACCCACGAAGCCCAGTCGCCCGAGACGATCGACTTCAAGTCGGCCTCTCCCAAGAACACCCGGAGCGTCTGAGCATGACCGACGTGACTGCTGAAAACACCGCCGCCGACACCCCGGCCGCCGACGCGCCCGCCGCCGAGGCCCTGACCGGCTTCGACGCCCTGAAGAGCATGCAGACCCCGGGCGCCGGCGAGGAACACCCCGTCTACGTCCAGAAGCTGGACGCCCAGGGCCGCGCCTATTCGACCGGCAAGCGCAAGAACGCCATCGCCCGCGTGTGGATCAAGCCCGGCTCGGGCAAGATCACCATCAACGGCAAGGATCAGATGCAGTATTTCGCCCGCGAAATCCTGCGCATGATGATCGCCCAGCCGCTGGAAGTGACCGACCGCGTCACCCAGTTCGACGTCGTCTGCACGGTCGAGGGCTCGGGCCTGTCCGGCCAGGCCGGCGCCATCCGCCACGGCCTGTCGCACGCCCTGACTCACTATGAGCCGGAGCTGCGCAAGGTTCTGAAGCCGCACGGCTTCCTGACCCGCGACGCCCGCGTCGTCGAGCGCAAGAAGTACGGCCGCGCCAAGGCCCGCAAGTCCTTCCAGTTCTCGAAGCGCTAGGCCGTTTCACGATACGGTTTGGAATGGGGCGCTTCGGGAAACCGGAGCGCCCTTTTTCTTTTGGAGTTTGCTGTGACGCCGTTTCCGCCCAGCGAGAGCGTGGCCTTTCTTCTTGAAGGCGACGCTTCGATTTCACAGGTCGTTTTCAATGCCACGAACATGTTGTTCCGGCTGGCGAACGGCTGTCAGATCGATGTCGAACTTGGCCTAACCTACGTGTCTGGCGCGGGCGTGGTCTTCACCTACGACAGCGAATGGTTTCGGACGGAAGCGGTCCATATCTTGCCGTTGATCGACAAGAAGATCGTGGCTGTCGAGACGGCCGACTTGGAGATGGTCCTGTCCTTTGAGAACGGCGCCAAGTTGATCGTTCGCTCTGACGTCGGACCCTACGAAGCGGGTGCGGTCCTGGGACCGAATGACTCTCGCCTTGGCTTCTACTTCTGAGTGACCGCATGACCCACACCATCTTCATCGACGGCGAGGCCGGGACCACGGGGCTGGAAATCCGCGAGCGGCTGGAGGCGCGCGGCGATCTGGAACTGATCCTGCTCGGCGACCGGCGGCGCGACGTCGAGGCGCGGCGCGAGGCGTTGAACGGCGCCGATGCGGTGATCCTGTGCCTGCCGGATGACGCGGCGAAGGAAGCCGTGGCGATGATCGAGAACCCGAGCGTGCGGGTGATCGACGCCTCGACGGCCTATCGGGTCGATCCGGCCTGGACCTATGGCTTCGCCGAGATGGCGCCGGGGCAGCGCGAGACGATCGCGGCGGCGACGCGGGTGTCGAATCCGGGCTGCTATCCGACCGGGTTCATCGGGCTGGTGCGGCCGCTGGTCAGCGCCGGGATCATTCCGGCGGGCTGGCCGGTGACGGTCAATGCGGTGTCGGGCTACTCCGGCGGCGGCAAGGCGATGATCGCCGAGTTCGAGGCCGGGGCCGAGCCGTACCGCGCCTACGGCCTGTCGCTGAAGCACAAGCATGTGCCGGAGATGACGCGGCACACCGGGCTGGAGCGGCCGGTGCTGTTCGCCCCGGCGGTGGGGGCGTACCGGCAGGGGATGCTGGTCGAGGTTCCGCTGCACCTGGGAGCGCTGCCGGGCTCGCCGTCGGTGGAGGTGGTGCACGGGGCGCTGGTCGAGGCCTATGCCGACGCGCGCTTCGTCGAGGTGGCCTCGCTGGAGGAGACCGAGGTCCTGACCGGGATCGATCCGGAGGGGCTGAACGGGACCAACTCCATGCGCCTGCATGTGTTCGGCGACCGGGCGGGGGAGCAGGTGCGGTTGGTCGCCCTGCTGGACAACCTCGGCAAGGGGGCGTCGGGCGCGGCGGTGCAGAACCTCAACCTGATGCTGGGGCTGGATGAGGGCGCGGGGCTTTCGTGATCCTGCTCCCTCAAGGGGAGAAGGGATTGAAACCGCCAGCCTCTTCCCGACGTATCAAGGGTCATGACCCACGCCCTGTCCCGCCGCCATCTGTTGCTGACCGCCGGCGCGGTCGGGCTGAACGCCTGTTCGCCGGGGCCGGCGGATGCGTCGCAGGGCCGGTATGCGAACTCGCCGTACCGGCGGATCACCGACGCCCAGTGGCGTCAGCGGCTGCCGCGGGCGGCCTGGGACGTGCTGCGCCACGAGGCGACGGAGCGGCCCTACACCAGTCCGCTGAATGACGAGGGCCGGCGCGGGACCTTCGTGTGCCGGGGCTGCGAGCTGCCGCTGTTCCGGTCGCAGTGGAAATACGACAGCCGGACCGGCTGGCCGAGCTTCTACGACGTGATCGCGGCCAATATCGGGACCAAGACCGACTTCGCCATCGGCCTTCCCCGCACGGAGTATCACTGCGCCCGTTGCCTCGGGCATCAGGGGCATGTCTTCGACGACGGGCCGAGGCCGACGGGAAAGCGCTACTGCAACAACGGCGTGGCGCTGAAGTTCAACGCGGCCTGAGCACCTTGAGCGCTGACTCGATCGTGACCCCGGTCCAGACGCCGGCGATGATGATGAGCAGGCCGTAGTCGTGGCCGGGCCAGAAGATCGGCACGGCGGCGGCGAAGATGACGAAGAGCGGGAACAGGCCGGCCCAGACCGCCGTGCCGGGCGCGTCGCGGTGGATCATCGGCGGGCGCGGAGCCTGTTTCATGCGCCGCTGGAGCATGGGGTTGAGCCAGACGAAGCCGGCGGTGGACGCGACGGCCAGGAAGGCGTTGCGCAGCAGCCGGGGTTCGGCGCCGTAGAAGGTGCTGGTGACCAAGACGAGGACGAGGGCCAGGGTGGTGGACAGCGCCAGCAGCAGATTGGGTTCGAGGCGGTTCAAGACTTGACCTTCACATAGGCGCCGGGGGCGGGCTCGATGGGTTTCAGCGGCCCCTTGGACGGATTCCGGGCCGGGACCCAGTCGCCGGATTTGTCGTGCAGCCAGTCCGCCCAGTGATTCCACCAGCTGCCGGGATGTTCTTCCGCGCCGGCCTGCCACTCGGCGAGGGAGCCGGGCAGGGCGGGGTTGGTCCAGTGCTGGTATTTCTTCGCCGAGGGTGGATTGACCACGCCGGCGATATGGCCCGAACCGGCGACGGTCAGGGTGACGTCGGCGTTCGAGAAGGCGCGGGCCGAGCGATAGACCGAATTCACCGGGGCGATGTGGTCCTCGCGGCTGGCCTGGAAATAGAGCGGGATGGTCACTTTCGACAGGTCGACCTTGACCCCGCCGATGGTGAATTCGCCCTGTGACAGGCGGTTCTGGCCGTACATGGAGCGCAGATAGTCCATGTGCAGTTTTTTGGGCATGCGGGTCTGGTCGGCGTTCCAGAACAGCAGGTCGAAGGCCGGCGGATCCTTGCCCATCAGATAGTTGGAGACAAAGAACGACCAGATCAGGTCGTTGGCGCGCAGGGCGTTGAAGGTTTCGGCCATGGCCGCGCCGGGCAGGACGCCGCCGGCCGCGTCCATCTGCTGCTCGATCTCACCCAGCCAGTGGTCGTCGGTGAACAGCAGCAGGTCGCCGGCCTCGGCGAAGTCGTGCTGGGCGGCGAAGAAGGTGGTGGCGGTGACGCGGTCGTCCTTCCTGGCCGCCATATGCGCCAGGGCCGCGCCCATGAGGGTCCCGCCGATGCAGTAGCCGACGGTGTTGACGTGGTCGGACTTCGACTGCTCCAGCGCCTTTTCGACGGCGCGGTAGATGCCTTTCTCGAGGTAGTCGTCAAAGCCGAAGCCGGCCTTGTCGACATCGGGATTGACCCACGAACAGACGAAGACGGTGAACCCCTGGCTGGACAGCCAGCGGATCATCGAATTCTCGGGCTGGAGGTCGAGGATGTAGAATTTGTTGATCCACGGCGGGAAGATCAGCAGCGGGATTTGCCGCTGCTTGTCGGTGGCGGGGTCGTACTGGATCAGTTCGAACAGCTCGTCGCGCCAGACCACCTGGCCGGGGGCGGTGGCGACGTTCTCGCCGACCTTGAAGCGGCCGTAATCGGCCTGGCTGATCTTCAGCTTGCCGGCGCCGCGCTCCAGATCGGCGGCGAAATTCTGCATCCCCCTGACCAGCGATTCGCCGTTGGTCTCGGCCAGGGCCTTGAGGGCGGCGGGATTGGAGGCGAGGAAGTTGGAGGGGGAGAAGGCGTCGGTCAGCAATTTGGTGAAGAATTCGGCGCGGCGTTTGGTGCGGGGGTCGATGTCCTCGACGCTGGAGACCAGGCCGTTCATCCAGTCGGCGGTGGCCAGATAGGACTGGCGCATGACGTCGAACATCGGGTTCTCGGACCAGGCCGGGTCCTTGAAGCGCTTGTCCTTCGAGGGGGCGGCCGGGACATCCTCGCCGGCGGCGCGGCGCGTGGTCGAGGCCCACAGGTCCATATAGCGGTTGAACAGGTCGGCCTGGGCGGCGAACAGCTTGTCCGGGCGCGAGGCGAGGCCGGTCATCACCTGGGTCATGGCCGGGCCGACGTTGAACGGATCGGGCGACAGGGCGGCGGGGCGGTCGGCCTGCGACAGGGCGGCCTCGGCGATGGCGGCCTGGGCGGTCATGGCGGCGCGGGCGAGGTTGAGCGACAGGGCCTCGAGCATCTGGCGCTGGTCCGCGCCGGGGGACGCGGCGGCGGATCCGGGCGGCGGCGGGGCGTCAGCCGGCGTTTCGGCCCGGGGCTGTTCCGGCGGCGCAGCGGCGGGTTGTTCCGGCGGGGCCTTGGCCGTTGTTTTCGCCTTCGCCCGGGGGCGAGGGGGCTTGGCCGAGGTCGGACGGCCGGCCTTGCGCGGCGCGTGCGCGGCCTTTGCGGGCGGGGTGGTCGGACGCTTGGCCATGCGGGAGGCTCCGGAGAGGACGTCAGGATCGGACGTAGGGGCTGTCGCCGCCCTTCCGCCGGGGGTCATCATGGCATATGACCGGCCCCGACATGAACGCGCCGATCCGGAAAATTGCAGCGGTCCTGACCGCCGTCGCCGCAGGGGCCGGTCTGACCGCCTGCGCGGGCGCATTCGAGCCCCGCACCGATCCGACCTCGCCGGTGGCGCCGCGGGTCGACGCGCTGGTCGCCGCCAATCGCGAATACCCCCGCTGGGCCGACTTTCCGAAGACGCTGGAGCCGGTTCCGGAACCGGCCGCGATCTCCGCGCGCGTCGCCACCCTGGGAACGGCGGGCGGCGAGCTGGCTGCGGCGGCGGCCAGGATCGAATGGCAGTCGAACGAAGATCCGGCCGCCTTCGCCGCCGACGTCCAGGCCCGGGTGGCCGCGGTCGAGGTCACCCCGGTGACGGCGGAGACCGCCGCCGCGATCGAGGAATTCGCCCGCCGCACCCGCGAACGCGGCCGGGCCCCGCCGCCGGTCGATCGCCGCTAGAAACACCAAAGGTCGCCGGGCCGACAGAATCCCGGGATCATCGTCTTCAGGAGAACGCCCATGGCCGCCACGGCCCCCTACGCTTCCACGCTGGCCGCCGACGCCGCCCGGGTCACCGAACTGGCCGCCATCGCCAGCTATGCCCAGATCGGCCGCGGCGACGAGAAGCAGGCCGACCAGCTGGCCGTCGACGCCATGCGCACGGCGCTGAACAAGCTCGACATCGACGGCAAGATCGTCATCGGCGAGGGCGAGCGCGACGAGGCGCCGATGCTCTACATCGGCGAGAAGGTCGGCACCGGCAAAGGCCCGGCCATCGACATCGCCCTCGATCCGCTGGAAGGCACGACGCTGACCGCCAAGGCCATGGCCAACGCCCTGTGCGTGCTGTCGATGTCGCCGGGCGGCGGCATGCTGCACGCGCCCGACACCTATATGGACAAGATCGCCATCGGGCCGGGCTACAAGCCGGGCACGGTCGATCTCGACATGTCGCCGCAGGACAACGTCCGCTCGCTGGCCTCGGCCAAGGGCGTCGATCCGCGCGACATCACCGTCTGCGTCATGGACCGGCCGCGCCACGCCGAACTGATCGCGGCGCTGCGCGAGGTCGGGGCGCGAGTGCTGCTGATCACCGACGGCGACGTGGCCGGAGTGATCCACACGGCCGAACCGGAGACCGGCATCGACCTGTACCTCGGTTCCGGCGGGGCGCCGGAAGGGGTGCTGGCGGCCTCGGCGCTGAAATGCGTCGGCGGTCACTTTCAGGGCCGGCTGATCTTCCGCAACGACGACGAGCGGGCCCGCGCCGAGCGCACCGGGGTCAAGGATTTCGACCGCAAATACGACCTGCACGAATTGGTTTCGAAGGACGCCATCTTCGCCGCCACCGGCGTGACCAAGGGCGCCATGCTTGACGGCGTCGTGGTGCAGGGCGGCTTTGTCACCACCCATACGCTGGTGATGGATTCCTCGACCCGGACGATCCAGCGTATCCGCACGAAGAGACCTGTTTGATGGGGCCGGTCTGATGGCCGACGGGGGAAGCCTACCCGCCTTCCTGGGGGTTTCCCGCTCGCTGTCTGGACGCGCCTGGCGGCAGAGGCCGGCCGAAGCGGGGCTTATCCGCGCCCATATGCAGGCCCTGAACCTGGAGGAGCCGCTGGCGCGGGCGCTGGCGGCGCGCGGGGTGCGGGCCGACCAGGGGGCCGATTTCCTGCAGCCGACGCTGAAGGCGCTGTTCCCCGACCCGTCCAGCTTCATGGACATGGACGCGGCGGCCGAGGCGATCCTCGACGCCCTGCAGACCGGGGCCTCGATCCATGTGTTCGCCGACTATGACGTCGACGGGGCCTCGAGCGCGGCCCTTCTGGTGCGCTGGTTCCGGGCCATGGGCGCGGACCTGCCGATCTATGTGCCCGACCGGATCACCGAGGGCTACGGACCGAGCCCGAAGGCGTTTGATACGCTGAAGGCCTCCGGCGCCGATCTGGTCGTCACCGTGGACTGCGGCGCGGCGGCCAATGAGGCGGTCGCCCATGCCTCGGCGATCGGGCTGAAGGTCGTGGTGATCGATCACCATATGATGCGGGAGCATCCGCCGGTGTGCGCCGCTGTGGTCAATCCGAACCGGCCGGGGTGCAACTCCGGGCAGGGCAATCTGGCGGCGGCGGGCGTGGTGTTTGTCCTGCTGGCGGCGCTGAACCGCGAGGCGCGTCGGCGCGGGATGTTCGGGGAGGTGAGGGAACCGGACATCCGGCGCTGGCTGGATCTGGCCGCCATGGGGGCGATCTGCGACGTCACCGGCCTGACCGGCTTCAACCGGGCCCTGACCAGCCTCGGCCTGCGCGTGATGTCCGAGTGGGGCAATCCTGGTCTGAGAGCGCTGCTGGCGGCGGCGGGAAGCGAGCCGGGACCGGCCAAGTCGAACCACGCCGGCTTCATCCTGGGGCCGCGCATCAACGCCGGCGGGCGGATCGGCAAGTCGGACCTTGGCGCGCGGCTGCTGTCGACCGACGATCCGCACGAGGCGATGGCGCTGGCCCAGGAGCTGGACGCCCTGAACATCGCACGGCGCGAGGTCGAGCGGCAGGTGACCGATCAGGCCACCCGGATGGTCGAGGCCTCCGGCGCCCACGCCGACGGCTCGGCCGTGGTCGTCGTCGAAGGCGACGAATGGCACCCGGGCGTGGTCGGCATCGTGGCCGGACGGCTGCGCGAGCGCTGGCGCAAGCCCGTGGTGGTGATCGGCGTCGATGCGGTCAACGGGGTCGGCAAGGGCTCGGGCCGCTCGCAGCCGGGCATGAACCTGGGCCGGGCGGTGCAAGCCGCCTGGGAAGCCGGGGTGCTTATGGCCGGCGGCGGACACGCCATGGCGGCCGGGCTGACCGTGAAGGCCGGCCGGATCGGCGCGCTGCGCGATTTTCTCAACGACCGGATGGCCGGCGAGCAGGCGGCGGCCGAGGCGCTGGACGGCGTGGAGATCGACGCCCTGATCGATCCGGGTGCGGCGACCCGGCCCCTGTTCGAACAGTTCGAGCAGCTGGCCCCGTTCGGACCGGCCAATCCGGAGCCCTTGTTCGCCCTCGAGCATGTCGCGGTGCGCGAGCCCGTGGCCATGAACGGCGGCCATGTGCGTTGCCGGCTGGTCGGGGCGGACGGGGCCTCGGTGAAGGCCATCGCCTGGCGCTGTGCGGACCTGCCGTCGGGCAAGGCGCTGCTGGCGGGGCAGGGCGGGCTGAGCGTGGCGGGGCGGCTGAAGGCCGACGACTGGAACGGCCGCCGCGGCGTTCAGTTGGAGATCGAGGACATCGCCGATCCGCGCATGGCGTAGCGTTTCGGACCGATGACGATTTCTGCGGCAAAGCGGGTTGCACGCCGCGGAATCGGCGGCTATATCGCCGCTTCCCCGCGCCGCGGTCCCTTCGTCTATCGGTTAGGACGTCAGGTTTTCAACCTGAAAAGAGGGGTTCGATTCCCCTAGGGACTGCCACGCGGGGCCTTCCCCACATGTCTGGTCGAGGCCTCTTCCAGAGGTCTTGTCGCGCCGCGCGCGGTTCCGATCACCGGTTCCGGGGGGCGGCCGCATCACCCGTTTCCCCAAGGGAAGGCGGCGCCTCCCGCGTGCGGCAATCCGGCCAGGACGGGCAATAAATGTTCGCCTCCGGGGCGAAATCGGCGTTTTTGTCTTTTCCGCCGTTCACAGAACCATGTTAAACTAGGCGCCGTCCGCAGTACGCGCGGGCAGGGGGAAGGCTGTGTCGGACTACGAGGGCGTGGAGACGATCGAGACGGTGCGTATCGCCGGTCGCGTGAAGTGGTTCGACCCCGGCAAGGGGTATGGCTTCATCGTGCCCGACGAGCCGAGCCTCACCGACCGAAAGGACGTCCTGCTGCACATCTCGAGCCTGCGCGACAGCGGGCGCGATTCGGCGGCCGAAGGGGCGCCGATCACCTGCGACTGCGCCCGTCGCCCCAAGGGCTGGCAGGTGACGGAGGTCCACGACCTGGGGGAAGGCTCCCCGGACGCGGTCGCAGCGCCACGTCGCGGCTATGAAACCCTGCGGCGCAGCAGCAATGGCGGCGCGACACCGATGCCGGACGACGGCGGCTCGCTGGAGACCGCCATCGTCAAATGGTTCAACCGGACCAAGGGCTATGGCTTCGTCGTCCGCGACGGCGAACCGGGCGACATCTTCGTTCATGTCGAGACGCTGCGGCGCTGCGGGCTGGACGATCTGGTCCCGGGCGAGCCGGTGGCGGTGCGCTTCGCCGAGGGGCCCAAGGGTCTGGTGGTCGCGGAAATCCGCCCCGTCGGCTGACGGCGTCAGGCACGCTCGCGCCCGGCGCCGCGCCACCCTATGCTGGGGGCTTGCCGCGCGCCCGGATCGGCGCAAATTGCGCGGATTGTTGCTCAAGGGTGGAATGATGTTGGTTCGTCGCGGATTTCTGGCCGGAGTCGCCGGCCTTCTCCTCCTCGCCGGATGCGCGGGAGCGGGCACGGGGGCGGGGCCGAATGGAGAGCCGCTGGAGCCGCTGACGGTCGTGACGGCGACCGGAGAGCACCACTTCATGGTCGAGATCGCCGACGACGAGGCGGAGCGGCAGCGCGGCCTGATGCACCGCGACGTCCTGCCCGACGACCGCGGCATGCTGTTCCAGTTCCCGGATGTGGCGGAGCGCAGCTTCTGGATGCACAACACGCCCAACTCTCTGGACATCCTCTACATCGATCCCTACGGCCGCATCGTCTCGATCGCCGAACGGGTGACGCCCAACTCCGACGCGATGATCCCGTCGAACGGACCGGCCAGCGGCGTGCTGGAGATCCGCGCCGGCCGGGCCGACGAGATCGAGGCCAGGCCCGGCGACCGCGTCCGGCATCCGTTCTTCGCCCAATAAGGCGCGTTGCGGCGGCGGGCGGCGCGTGGCAAAGAGCGCCGCTCTGGATCGGGGTGTAGCGCAGCCTGGTAGCGCATCTGCTTTGGGAGCAGAGGGTCGGAGGTTCGAATCCTCTCACCCCGACCACACAATCTCGACCGGCGAGCCCGTGTCAGGGCCGGAAGTCGCCGGCCCCAATCCATTTCATGAATATACGGAAGAAGAAGCCGGTCCGCGCCTTGGGTGTGGCCAAGCGAGCTTTTCGACCACCGCCCCGGTACATCCGTACAATCACTGGCTGCTCTCCCAATCGGAGGACAACACCAGAACCGTGTGGCCGGTTCCTGTGTCGGAGGCCGGACAGAACGGTGGGGAAGGTCGGGCGCCCGGCGGCCTCGGCGAAAGCGTACCGGCAGGTCACCCTCACCCTATCCTGGCGAGAGCCTGTTCGAGGTCGGCGTACAGGTCGTCGACATGCTCGATCCCGACCGAGAGTCGGACGAGGTTGTCGCCGATGCCGCAGCGGGCCTTGGCTTCGGGGCTGTAGTCCGAATGGGTCGTGCTGGACGGATGGGAGGCCAGGCTCTCGGTGCCGCCCAGACTGACCGCCAGCTTGAACAGACGCAGGGCGTTGAGCATGCGGAAGGCCTCGGCCTCGCCGCCTTTCAGACGCAACGAGAAGGTCGAGCCGGGCCCCGAACACTGGCGCGCGAAGATCGCCCGCTGACCCGGCGAACTCTCGGCGCCGCCGGCATCGAGGACAGCCTCGATCCGCGCATGCCCGCGCAAACGCCGGACCAGCTCGACGGCGTTGGCCTGCGACCGCTCCATCCGGATGTGCAGCGTCTCGAGACTGCGCATCAGCAGCCAGGCCGTGTGCGGATCGGTCACGGCGCCGCAGATGGTCCGCATCTCGGCGACGCGACCCATCAGGTCGGCGCGACCCATACAGGCCCCGGCGATCAGGTCGGAGTGCCCGCCGACGTATTTGGTCAAGGAGTAGAGAATCAGATCGGCGCCGTGCTGCAGCGGCTTCTGCCACAACGGCCCCAGGAAGGTGTTGTCGACCACCAACGGCGGCGGCTCCGCCTGACCCAACGCCTTGATGGCGGCCGCCGCGGCCGCGAGGTCGATCAGCTGATTGGTTGGATTGGCGGGCGTTTCGACATAGACGGCGGCCAGTCGTCCGCCGCGCGCGGCGGCTCGCGCCGCGGCCTCGCCGACGGCCCGGGCGAGGCCCTCGCCGCCGTCAGCGTCGGCCACGCTGACGGTCTCGACCCCCATGCGCGGCAGGATGCGGTCGAACAGATATTCGGTGCCGCCGTAAGCCGGCGCCGTATAGACCACGATGTCGTTGGGCCGGCTCAGCGCCAGGATCGTCGTCGAAATCGCCGCCATGCCGCTGGAGAAGACCAGCGCCTTGTCGGCCCCGTCCCAGACCGCCAGCCGGTCCTCGAGAATTTCGAGGTTGGGGTTGTTGATCCGCGAATAGATCAGCCCCAGCGCCTCGTCGGGATCCCTCTCGCGCAGGCCATAGGCGACCTCGAAGAAGCGTTTGCCGTCTTCGGCCGATTTGAAGACGAAGGTCGAGGTCTGGAAGATCGGGGCCTTGATCGACCCCTCGGACAGGGCGGGATCGTAGCCGTAGCCCATCATCAGGGTCTCGGGCGAAAGGGGACGATCGCCCAGGGTGCGGCTGCGGTGTCGATTCATACTGCGTCTCTCCTGAGCGGACCCCTGACAGGCGTGGGACGGTCTCGACGAAGCGACGCTGGACCGATCAAGAGGCAGCCACTATCAGGTCTCGCAGGAGCGCCGCCACCCCCTGACGACAGGATCAGATCATGCTCGCCCGCATCTACCGCCCCGCCAAGACCGCGATGCAGTCCGGCAAGGCCAACGCCAGACATTGGCGACTGGAGTTCGAACCGGCGTCGGCGCGGACCATCGACCCCCTGATGGGCTGGACCAGCTCGGCCGACATGAACGGGCAGGTGCGGCTGGAGTTCGATTCGCAGGACGAGGCGGTGGCCTACGCCGAGCGCTACGGCATCCCGTTCCGCCTGCACGAGGCGCAGGAGGCACCGGTGATCCTCAAGGCCTATGCCGACAATTTCGCCACCAGCCGCAAGGTGCCGTGGACGCACTGAACCTTTCAGGGCGGCTAACGCTCGCGCCGCGGGCGCTCGCTGCTTGAGCCGCGGGATCAGGGCGGCTAACGCTCGCCACAGCCATCGGGCGCCCATAGCTCAACCGGATAGAGCACCCGCCTTCTAAGCGGACGGTTGCAGGTTCGAGTCCTGCTGGGCGCGCCATTGCGGCCGAAGGAGCAACCCGCCGGCCAGCTTGGCCGTTACGGTCCGGTGAAGATCGCCACCTTCAACATCAACGGGGTCAACACCCGGCTGGCCAATCTTCTGGAATGGCTGGAGGCGGCGCGGCCGGACGTCTGCTGTCTGCAGGAGCTGAAGGCGACGGATGCGCAGTTCCCGGCCGCGGCGATCCGGGCGCTGGGCTATCAGGCGGTGTGGAAGGGCGAGCATCGCTGGAACGGCGTGGCCATTCTGGCGCGGGACGCGGAGCCTGTGGTGACGCGGCGAACGCTGCCGGGCGAGCCGGGCGACGCCCAGAGCCGGTATCTGGAGGCGGCGGTGGGCGGGGTGCTGATCGCCTCGCTCTATCTGCCCAACGGCAATCCGCAGCCGGGACCGAAGTTCGACTACAAGCTGGCGTGGATGGAGCGGCTGAACGCCCATGCGGCGGCGCTTCTGGACAGCGGCGCGCCCGTGGTGCTGGCGGGCGACTACAATGTCGTGCCGACCGAGGCCGACATCTACCACAGCCGCTCGTGGAAGAAGGACGCCCTGCTGCAGCCCGAGAGCCGGGCGGCGTTCGCGCGGCTGCTGGACCAGGGCTGGACCGATGCGCTGCGGGAGCGGTTTCCCGAGGACCCGCCGCCGTGGACCTTCTGGCAGTATTTCCGCCAGGCGTGGGAGCGGGACGCCGGCCTGAGAATCGACCATCTGCTGCTCAGTCCGGCGGCGGCGGCGCGGCTGACCGACGCCGGGGTCGACCGGACGGTGCGCGGGCGGGAACGGGCCAGCGATCACGCGCCCGTGTGGATCGAGCTGGACTGAGGCGATGGCGAGAAAGCTGAAGGTGTTCTGCTATTCCGACGGCTTCCATTCGTGGACGGTGGCGGCGCCGTCGCGGGCGAAGGCGCTGGAGGCGTTCGGGGTCAGGCGCGACCTGTTCAAGGACGGCTCGGCGCGGGAGATCGATGTCGGGCCGGACAGAGCGGCGGCGCTGGAGTCGCCCGGCGAGCTGATCGAGCGCGGCCTGTCGATCGATGTCGGCAAGATGGCGCGGACAACGGCGCCGAAGGCGAGAGCGAAACCGGAGAAGCCGAAATCCGATACCAGAGCCCGGGCGCGGGTCGAGGCGCTGGAGGCGGAACTGGACGCGCTCGCCAGGACGCAGGCGGCGGAGACGGCGGCGCTGGCCGCCGAGCAGGAGGCGCTGGAGCGCCGGGCGCGCGATCTGGTCAAACGGCAGAAGAAGGCGCGGGACGCGTTGACGGCGAGGCTGAAGCCGGCGCGGACCAGGCTCAACGGATAGCGTCGCGCCAGGCGGCGAGACCGGTTTCCAGATCGGCGATCAGGTCGGCGGGGTCCTCGAGGCCGACGTGGAGGCGGAGCAGTTCGCCCTGCAGCGCCGGCGTCGCGCGACGGAAGGCGAGCTGGCCGGTCTCGTGGGTGATCAGGCTTTCGAAACCACCCCAGGAATAGCCAAGGCCGAACAGCTCCAGGGCCGACATCAGGGCGTGGGCGGCGGCCTCGGAGCCGCCGTTCATGACCACGCCGAAGATGGAGGCGGCGCCCGTGTAGTCGCGGCGCCAGAGGTCGTGGCCGGGCGCGCCGGGCAGGGCGGGGTGGATGACGCGCGCCACCTCGGGTCGGGTCTGCAGCCATTCGGCCACGACAAGGCTCGAGCGGGCCTGTTCGGCGTAGCGCAGGGGCAGGGTGCGCAGGCCGCGCAGGGCCAGCCAGGCGTCGTCGGGCGAGACGCGCCAGCCGAGATCCTCGATCGTCTCCGATATCTGGCGACCGACGGCGGGGTCGGAGACGGCGATGGAGCCCATCAGCAGGTCGGAGTGGCCGGCGATGTATTTGGTCACCGCCTGGACGCTCACGTCGACGCCGTGGGCCAGGGGCCGGAAGGCGAGGCCGGCGGCCCAGGTGTTGTCCATCACGGTCAGGACCCCGCGCTCGCGGCAGGCGGCGGCGATGGCGGGGACGTCGGCCAGTTCAAAGGTCAGGGAGGCCGGCGACTCGATCAGCAGCAGCCGGGTCCGGTCGGTCAGGGCGGCGAGGATGTCGGCCACGGCGGCGCCGGGGTCGTGGAAGCTGGCCGCGACGCCGCGCGGCTTCAGGTGCCGGTTGAGGAACCGGCGGGTGGGGCCGTAGAGGGCGTCGGTCGTGAGCATCTCATCGCCCGGCCTGAGCAGGGCGGTGAGGGGTACCGTGACGGCGGCGAGGCCCGAGGGAACCAGCCAGGCGTCGGCCGCCCCCTCGAGATCGGCGAGGGCCGCGCGCAGGCCGCGGGCGGCGGACAGGTCCTCGATGCCGTAGACCGGACCGTGGCCTTCGTCGCGCATGGCGGCCGGGTCGTCATTGAGCAGGGTCGAGGCCCGCTCCACCGGCGGACTGACCGGACGGCGGCCGCCGCCGCGGCGCGTGGCCGGGGCGATCAGGCGGGTGCGGGCGCTGGGGTCGGGGCGATCGTTCATGGGAGCCCGGTCGAGGGGTTGCGGTTCAGGCTCCAAAGGCCTCTAAAGCGGACGGGGCGCAAGGTCGGAAAGGCTCGGGCGAGGAGCGGAATGCGGACAGGAGCGGTGCGGCGAGCGGCGGCGACGGGCATGATCCTGGCCCTAGGCCTGACCGCGTGCGGCGACCGCAATCGCCAGCCCGAACCCGATACCGCGACGGTGGTGACCGCCACCGAGGCTCCGGCATTCGCCAGCCCGACCCTGCAGGCGGTCAAGCGGCGCGGCCGGCTGAACTGCGGCGTGCACGAGGGGCTGGTCGGCTTCGCCTACACCGACAACCGCGGCGAATGGCGCGGGTTCGACGCGGACTTCTGCCGGGCCCTGGCGGCGGCCGTGCTGGGCCGGCCCAATGCAGTTCGGTTCGTGCCGCTGACCGCCAGCCAGCGCTTCGACGCCCTGCGCGGCGGGCGGATCGACGTGCTGTGGCGGGCCACGTCGTGGACCATGTCGCGCGAGATTTCCGAGGGTATTCGGTTCGCCGGGGTCAACTATTACGACGGGCAGGGTTTTCTGGTCAGGCGCTCGCTCGATCTGGCCAGCGCGCAGGAGCTGAACGGCGCCCGGGTCTGCGTGCAGCGGGCGACCACGTCCGAGCTCAACGCCGGCGACTTCTTCCGGGCTCGGGGGATCGAGTACCGCCCGGTCGTGACCGCCAACGAAGAGACGGCGCGCACGGCCTATCAGCGCGAGGACTGCGATGCGTTCAGCGCCGACATTTCGGCGCTGGCGGCGGCGCGCACCCTGCTTCCCAACCCGGAGCAGCACGCCATTCTGCCGGACGTGATCTCCAAGGAAGCGCTGGGTCCGGCGGTGAAACGCGGCGACGAGTCGTGGACCTCGGTCGTGCGCTGGACCCTGAACGCCCTGATCCTGGCGGAGGAGCTTGGCGTCACCGCCGCCAACGCCGACCAACTGGCCAAGGATTCGCGTGATCCGCAGATTCGCCGCCTGCTGGGGGTGGAAGGCGACCTCGGGCCGACCATGGGACTGTCGCGAGATTGGGCGAAGAACGCCATCAAAGCTTCTGGCAACTATGGGGAAATCTTCGCTCGCAATCTGGGGCCTGATTCAGCGCTCGACCTGGCGCGCGGGCTTAACGCACAATGGAATGCTCGGCCGGGCGGCCTGATCTACGCGCTGCCCATCCGGTAACGACATCGGCCGAGGCCGGGGGGAAACATGGAAACGACCAAACGGGGCAAGGTCCCGCTCTATCTGTGGATGCTGCTGGGCTTCGCCGCCGGTCTCGGTGGCGGTCTGTACGTCAATCTGACCGGACAGGTGGTCATCCCCGAGGTGATGGAGATCATCCGGTCGGTCGGCCAGATCTTCCTGCGCCTGCTGTTCATGTTGGTCCTGCCGCTGCTGTTCTCGGCCCTCGCCGTGGGCGTGGCCGAGATGGGCGACCTGAAGTCGCTGGGGCGGGTCGGCTACAAGACCCTGCTGTTCACCGTCATGGTGTCGGCGATCGCCGTCGGCATCGGCCTCGGCATGGTGAACGTGTTCCGCCCCGGCGACGGCGTCGATCCCCTGCTGGCCCAGCAGTTGCTGGCCCAGGGCGCGGAAGGCGCCTCGGCCATCGTCGGCAGTGCGCCGCAAAGCATCGAGGCGGGTCAGTTCTTCCTCGACATGATCCCGTCGAACGTCGTGACCGCCGCGTCCGAGAACCAGATCCTGCCGGTGATGGTCTTCGCCCTGATCTTCGGCATCGGCATGGTGATGGCCAAGAGCCGCGCCACCGACCAGCTGCAGGAAACGCTGCAGGGGGTGTTCGAGGTGATGATGAAGCTCATCAACCTCGTCATCAAACTGGCCCCGATCGCCATCGCCGCGCTGATGTTCAACCTGGCCGCGGTGTTCGGCTGGGACCTGCTGGTACGGCTCGGCGCCTACGCCCTCGTCGCCGTCGGCGCGATGGCCATCCACATGTTCATCGTCTACCCGCTGCTGGTGTGGATTTTCGGCGGCATGAATCCGCTGAAGTTCGCCGCGGGCGTGAAAGAGCCGTTCGTCGTCGCCTTCTCGACCGCCTCGTCCAACGCCACCCTGCCGATCGCCATCAAGGCGGCGGAGGAAAACCTGAAGCTGCCGAAACGCATCTCGCGCTTCGTGCTGACCGTGGGCGCGACCGCCAACCAGAACGGGACGGCCCTGTTCGAGGGCGTGACGGTGCTGTTCCTGGCCCAGTTCTTCGGCATCGAGCTGAGCGTCGGTCAGCAGCTGATCGTCATGCTGGTCTGCATTCTCGGCGGCATCGGCACCGCCGGCGTCCCGGCCGGATCGCTGCCGGTCATCGCCCTGATCCTGGTCATGGTCGGCGTGCCGGCGGAGGGCATCGGCCTGATCCTTGGCGTCGACCGCTTCCTCGACATGTGCCGGACCACCCTGAACGTCACCGGCGACCTGGTGGCGGCGACCGTCGTCTCGCGCGGCGAGACCGACGCCGTGGTGCCGGTGGACGAGCCGCTTCCGGCGGTCGCCCCGCCGGACTGACCGGGCCTCAGCCGGTCGCCACCCCGGTGTCCGCCCGCCCGCCCCATTCGGCCCAGCTGCCGTCATAGAGACGGGACGGGCGGCCGAGGACGGCGAGGCCCAGGCTGAGGATGGCGGCGGTGACGCCCGAGCCGCAGGTGGTGATCACCGGCCGTTCGGGGTCCAGGCCGGCGTCGCGGAAGGCGGCCTCGAGGTCTGCGGGGGCCTTCATCGTGCCGTCGGCCTTCAGCAGGGCGGCGAAGGGCAGGTTCAGCGCGCCCGGCATGTGGCCGGTTCGCAGGCCCGCCCGAGGCTCTGGCGCACGCCCCTGAAAGCGGTCGGCGGCGCGGGCGTCCAGAACCTGGACCTCACCGGCCAGGGCGGCGCGAACCGCCTCCAGATCGGCGACGGCGGATCGGTCGACGCGGGCGGCGAAGCGGGCGGGTTCGGCTCCGGATGGCGGACCCGACTCGAGGGGACGCCCCTCGGCCCGCCATTTCGGCAGGCCGCCGTCCAGCACCTGGACCCGGGACGCGCCCATCACGCGGAACATCCACCAGACCCGCGCCGCCGATCGGATGCCGACGGTGTCGTAGACGACGATGTGGTCGGTCTCGCGCAGGCCCAACCGGCCCATGCGGGCGGCGAAAGCGTCCGGCGAGGGCAGCATGTGCGGCAAGTCGCTCGCCGGATCGGAACTGGCTTCCAGATCAAAGAACACCGCCCCCGGCAAACGGGCCGCCTCGAAGTCCGGCAGGCCGTCGCGCCCATCCAGATGCCAGCTGGCGTCGACGAGGCGGAGGTCGGGCGCGCCGAGGCGGTCGGCGAGTTCGGCGGCGGAGATCAGCGGAGCGAGGTCGGCCATGGTCCAGTCCAGCAGGCCCGGCTCAGGCGCGGGACAGGCCAAGCTGAATGACATCAGTCCGCGCGGTGCGGAAGCCGGCCTCGCAATAGGCGAGGTAGAAGCGCCACAGCCGGCGGAAACGCTCGTCGAAGCCGCCGAGCCGGCGGATGTCGGTCCACGCGGCCTGGAACCGTTCGTCCCAGAGCCGCAGGGTCTCGGCGTAGTCCTGACCGAAGCGCTCGACGCCGGTCCGGTGGAGGCCGGCGTCGGCGACGAGGGGGGCGAGGGCCGCTTCCGACGGCAGCATGCCGCCCGGGAAGATGTATTTCTGGATGAAGTCCGTGCGCTTGCGATAGCCGGCGAAGACCGCGTCATCGATGGTGATGATCTGCAGGCCGGCGCGGCCACCGGGCGCCAGCACCTCGCGGATCTTGCCGAAATAGGCGGGCCAGTATTCCTGGCCGACGGCCTCGAACATCTCGATCGAGGCGACCCGGTCGAAGGCCCCCTCGACGTCGCGATAGTCGATCAGCTGGATGTCGGCGCGCTCCGACAGGCCGGCGTTGAACATTCGCTGGCGGGCGAAGTCGTGTTGCTCGCGGGAAATGGTGATGCCGGTCACCCGGGCGCCGATCTCCCTGGCCGCGAATTCGGCGAAACCGCCCCAGCCGCAGCCGATCTCAAGCACGGACAGGCCGGGATGAAGGTCCATGATGCGGGCCAGGCTGGCGTATTTCTCGCGCTGGGCCGCTTCCAGCGCCATGCCGGCGCCGGTGAAGCGCGCCGAGGAATAGGTCATCGAAGGATCGAGCCAGGCCGCGTAGAAGGCGTTGCCGATGTCGTAGTGGGCGTGGATGTTCTTGCGCGAGCCGGACCGGCTGTTCCGGTTCATCCGGTGTGACAGCCAGTGAACCGCCTTCATCATCCGGTTGCCGGCCACCAGACGGCGGATGTAGTCGCTGTTACGGGCCAGGGCCTCGAGCAGGCCGGCGAGGTGAGGCGTCTCCCACTCGCCGGCCATGTAGCCCTCCGCGAAGCCGATATCGCCAGAGGCCAGGACGCGGCCGGCGAATCGATAGTCGCGGATGACGAGGGTGGCGGAAGGCCCGGGCCGGCGGCCTTCCAGATGGTGGGTGTTTCCGCCAGGCAGGCGGACGGTCAGCCGTCCGACGGTCCAGTTGGCGGCCAGCAGGCGCAACAGAAGACCGAACCCGCGCGGCATGCGGGCGGCGGCCTCGTGGCGCTCGGCTGTCACCGACGTCATGCGGTCAAGGTGGGGTCGGACGGGGCGGCTCGTCAATCCCCGGTTTGCGAGCCCCCGGGCAGGGCGCGAAGCGCGCGCAAGGCCCGATCCCGGGCCTCGGCGTGGTCGACGATCGGGGCGGGGTAGTCGCGACCCAACCGAACTCCGGCGGCCTGCAAGACCGCCGGCGGCGCCGTCCACGGGGCGTGCAGCCAGCGATCCGGCACGTCCTTCAGGGCCGGAACCCAGCGGCGGACGTAGCGGCCGTCGGCGTCGAATTTCTGGCCCTGGGTGACCGGATTGAAGATGCGGAACCACGGCGAGGCGTCCGCCCCGGAGCCGGCGACCCACTGCCAGTTCTGCACATTGCTGGCCAGGTCGGCATCGACCAGCGTGTCCCAGAACCACGCCTCGCCCGCGCGCCAGTCGATCAGCAGATCCTTGATCAGGAAGGAGGCCACGATCATGCGCACGCGATTGTGCATCCAGCCCATCGCCCACAGCTGGCGCATGCCGGCGTCGACGACGGGATAGCCGGTCAGGCCGCGCTTCCAGGCCCGGAGCCCCGCTGGATCATCGCGCCAGGGCAGGCGGTCGTATTCCGGGCGGAAGGCCGTGTCGGTCATCTGCGGAAAGTGGTGCAGCAGGTGAGCCGAAAACTCCCGCCAGCCCACCTCAGCGGCGAACTTGTCAGCCTCGGCCGGGGCGATCCGGCCGTCGGAGGCCGCGCGCCGCGCCGCCTCGATCGCCCGCCACGGATGGATCTCGCCCCAGTGCAGATGCGGGGACAGGCGGCTGGTGGCGGGCTCAGCGGGGCGATCGCGCCCCTTCGAATAGGACTTCAGGCCCCCGGAGACGAAGGCGGCGAGAGCGTCTCCGGCTCCGGCCTCTCCGGGCGTCCAGTCGAAGCCGGCGGCCCAGTCAGGGGCGGTCGGGCGCAGGGCCCAGTCCTCCAGGGCCTCGCCAGACAGACCTCGCACGGAGGCGATGGCGGCGGGCGCAGTCATCGGCGGCGGCACCGAGGCGGTCGCCATCAGGGTCCTGAAGAAGGGGGTGAACACCCGGTACGGACCGCCGGACCCGTTGAGAACGGTCCCGGGCCGGCAGAGCAGGGCGCCGTTGCAGCCATGACACTCGACACCGTCCGCCTTCAGCGCCTGGGCGATGTCAGCGTCGTGCACGAAGGCGTCGGGTTCGAACCGGCGGTTCATGTAGACCGCGTCGGCGCCCGTCTCCTCGATGAGGCGGCGCAGCTCCGCCTCCGAATCACCGCGGCGGAGCAGGAGCGACGCGCCCCGCGCGCGCAGGTCTGCGGCGAGAACCCGCAGCGAGCCGTGCAGCCACCATCGCGAGGCCGCGCCAATCGGGCGGACCGCTGGGCCCTCGTCGAAAATAAAGACCGGGACGACCGGGCGTCCGGCGGCGACCGCCTGGGCGAGGGCGGGATTGTCGCCGAGGCGAAGGTCCTTACGGAACCACAGGATCACGGGCCGCGGTCTGGTGGTCATGCGGTCGGGCTCCATGGTAGCTTGCGCACGACGCTGTCTCACGCCACCTGATCGCCGCATAGACGCGGCATTGGCCACGCGTCGCCAAGTCGCAACCCGGGAAACCTGCCGTGTCCAAGCCGAACGCCATCATCGACATCAAGGACGGGCTGGCGCGCCCGGTCAGCATCGGCGGCGGTCAGCGCATCGTCTTCATCGCCGGCCCGTGCCAGCTGGAGAGCCGCCAGCACGCGTTGGAGATGGCCCATGCGCTGAAGGAAATCGGCGAGCGGCTGAACGTCGGGATCATCTACAAGACCAGCTTCGACAAGGCGAACCGGACGTCGGCGACCGCTGCGCGCGGCTTCGGCCTCGAGGGCTCGCTGCCGGTTTTCGCCGAAATCCGCGAGGTTACGGGGCTGCCGGTGCTGACCGACGTGCACACCGAGGAACACTGCCGCATCGCCGCCGAGGCGGTGGATGTGCTGCAGATTCCGGCCTTCCTGAGCCGTCAGACCGACCTGCTGCTGGCCGCGGCGGCCACGGGCAAGGCGATCAACATCAAGAAGGGCCAATTTCTCGCTCCCTGGGACATGAAGAACGTCATCGCCAAGGTGGTCGGGGCCGGCAATCCGAACGTGATGGCCTGCGAGCGGGGGGCCAGCTTCGGTTACAACACCCTGGTGTCGGACATGCGGGCCCTGCCGGTGCTGCGCGACATCGGCTGCCCGGTGGTGTTCGACGCCACCCATTCGGTGCAGCAGCCGGGCGGGCAGGGGACCTCGTCGGGCGGCCAGCGCGAATTTGTGCCGGTGCTGGCCCGGGCCGCGGTCGCCGTCGGCGTCGACGCGGTGTTCATGGAAACCCACCAGGACCCGGACAACGCCCCGTCGGACGGGCCGAACATGGTGCCGCTCGACCAGTTCGAGGCCCTGGCCGCCGACCTGATCGCCTATGACGACCTGACCAAGGCGCGGATGGCGAAAGCCGCCTGAATCCGATAGGCCAAGCGGATGGCTGAACGGACGCTCGATCTCGGACAATTGCAGGCCCTGCTGGAGCGGGTGCGCGGGCTGAAGGTGGCCTGCGTCGGCGATCTGATGCTGGACCGCTACGTCTACGGCGAGGTCAGCCGGATCTCGCCGGAAGCGCCGATTCCGGTGCTGCGCATGGGACGCACCACGGCCATGCCCGGCGGCGTCGGCAATGTGGCCCGCAACGTGGCGGCGCTGGGCGGCGTGGCGCGGCTGGGAGCGATTTCGGGGCAGGACGCCGCCGGGGATGAACTGGCCGGGCTGATCGCGGACGAGATGGGGGTAGAGGACGCGGTCGAACGCCGCGCCGATGTGGCCACCATCGTCAAGACGCGCTTCGTGGCCGCGGGACAGCAACTGCTGAGGCTGGATGAAGAGAGCGCGCCCCTTCTGGCGACGGAAAGCGACGCGTTTACCAATGCTTCCGTCCTACTCCTATCGGACTATGCGAAGGGGGTGGTGAGCGATCTGGTGATCGGCCAGGCTCTGAAGGCGGCGGTCGCGACGGGGGCTCCGATCATCGTCGACCCCAAGGGACGGGACTTCGCCCGCTATGGCGCGGTCGACCTGATCAAGCCCAACGCCAGCGAACTGGCCGGGGCCACGGGCCTGCCGGTCGAGACCGATGCGGAGATCGAGGCGGCGCTGGCAGCCCTGCTGAAGGCGACGACCGCCAAGGCCGTTGTGGTCACCCGGGCCGGCAAGGGCATGAGCCTGATGCGGCGCGGCGGGGCGGTGAGGCATTTCCCGGGCCGGGCGCGCGAAGTGTTCGACGTTTCGGGGGCCGGGGACACCGGCCTGGCGGCGCTGGGGCTGGCGCTGGGGGGCGGCGCGTCGCTTGAGACGGCGGTGGAATTCGCGATCCTCGCCTCGGGCGTGGTGGTCGGCAAGGCGGGCACGGCCGTGGTCACGCCGGCCGAGTTGATAGACGCCGAGATGAGCCAGCACGCCGCCGGGGCCCACGCCAAGGTCGCGCCGGTCGACGAACTGGCCGATGTGGTCGAGGGCTGGAAGCGGCGGGGGCTGAAGGTCGGCTTCACCAACGGCTGTTTCGACATCCTGCACCGCGGGCATGTGGCCTATCTCGCCCAGGCGCGGGGCTGGTGCGACCGGCTGGTGGTGGCGCTGAACACGGACGCCTCGGTGCGGCGGCTGAAGGGCGAGGGACGGCCGATCAACGATCTCGACAGCCGGGCCGTGGTCATCGGCGGCCTGACCAGCGTCGACCGGGTCACCTCGTTCGACGAGCCGACGCCGCTGGCCCTGATCGAACGCCTGCGGCCGGACGTGCTGATCAAGGGTGCGGACTACACCCGCGAGGGCGTCGTCGGCGGCGACCTGGTCGAAAGCTGGGGCGGCGAGGTGAGGCTGGCGACGTTCGAGGACGGCTATTCGACGACGAAGACAATCGCGAAGATGAAGGACGACCAATGAGCCGGCGGATGATCGTGGTGACCGGCGGGGCCGGTTTCATCGGCTCCAACATCGTCGCGCGGCTGTGCGCCGGGGACCGGTGGGACGTGGTGGTGTGCGACCGCCTTGGGGAGGCCGCCCTCGCCAAGTGGAAGAACATCGCCAAACACCCGATCGCCGACTTCTGGCAGCCGGAAGAGCTGTTCGAACAGCTGGAGCGGCATGCGGAGGCGGTCGAGGCCGTGGTGCACATGGGGGCGATCTCATCGACGACGGAGGCCGACGCCGACCTCATCCTGAGGACGAACTTCACCCTGTCGCGAGACATCTGGGACTGGTGCGCGCTGCGGGACGCAAGGATGATCTACGCTTCGTCGGCGGCGACCTATGGCGACGGCGACGAGGGCTTTGGGGATGACGACAGTCTTGAAGCATTGGCTGCGCTAAGGCCTTTAAACGCCTATGGTTATTCGAAAATGCTGTTCGATCAGTATGCGGCGCGCCAGTCGGACCGGGGGCAGTCGCCGAGCCAGTGGGCAGGACTGAAATTCTTCAACGTCTACGGCCCCAACGAGTACCACAAGGGTGGCATGAAGTCGGTCGTGGCGCAGATCTGGCCGAAGGTGGCGGCCGGCGAGCCGGTGACCCTGTTCCGCTCGCACAACCCCGACTACCCCGACGGCGGGCAGATGCGCGACTTCGTCTTCGTCGACGACGTGGTCGATATCGTCGAGTGGCTGCTGGACACGCCGGCGGTGTCGGGCGTGTTCAACGCCGGTTCGGGACAGGCGCGGTCGTTCCTGGACCTGGCCAACGCTGCGTTCGCGGCGGCGGGCAAGGAGGCGCGGGTCGAATACGTCGATACGCCCGAAAGCATCCGCGACAAGTACCAGTATTTCACCGAGGCCCGGATGGAGCGGGTCCGGGCCGCCGGCTTCGGCGGGCAGTCGACGCCGCTGGAGGAGGGGGTCCGGCGCTATGTGCAGGACTTTCTGATGACGGCGGACCCGTATCGATGAAGGGACCGCGGCTGACCACCCGGCAGTGGTTCGGCTGGACCGGCTTCGCGCTCGTCTTCCTGCTCACGGCGGCCGTGGCGGTGTGGCGGGGGGACATCCTCAGGGCCGGGCTGGATCCGCAGGCGCCGTTCCAGACCTATGATCCGCCCGCGGCGCCGGACTATGCGGAGCCGGAGGCCTGGGCGCTCAGGGACGCGCGGGCGCCGGACGCCGGACCTGCGGCGGTGTTCTTCGTCCATTCGACGACTTTCGATGGCGGCCAGGACTGGAACGGGCCGATCGGCGACCCCAAGGCGGACGCCTGGCTGGAGCGGGTGGTGTTGCCGAACTACGCGGGCCCGTTCGCGCGGCTGGGGGCGGTGAGCGCCCCGCGGTACCGCCAAGGCAGCCTCTATACGCGGCTGACGCTTCGCGACGACGCCCGCGAAGCCCGGGCCTTCGCCTGGCGGGACGTGGCCTCCGCCTTCGAGACATGGATCGCGCGTCATCCGGACGGCCCCATCGTGCTGGCGGGGGTGGAGCAGGGCGGCGAACTGGTCGAGCGGCTGCTGCGCGAGCGGGTCGCGACCGATCCAGCGCTGCGCGAGCGGCTGGTCGCCGCCTATCTGATGGATGTGGTGACCCCGGCCGGCGGCCTGTCGCCGCAGATTCCCGCCTGCACGCAACGCAATCAGGCCGGCTGCGTCGTCGGCTTCTCGCCCGTCGGCGAGGGCAACGACGGGGCGGCGCGGCGGCGGCTGAGGCGAGCCCTGGTCTGGGATGCGCGAGGTCGGCTGGTGGAGTTGGGTGACCGCGCACCCTTGTGCGTCAATCCGGTCACCGGATCGACCTCGACCGCGCCGGTGGAAGCCCGTCTGAACCGGGGCGCGACCAACGCCACCGGACTGGAATGGGGCGCCCGGCCGGCCCTTCTGGCGCGCGAGATCGCCACCCAATGCCGCGACGGCCTGCTGCGCCACACCGAACCTGAGATGGAGTCGTTCCGTCAAACGGGCGGCTGGGCCGACCGGAGAAAGTCACGTCCCTACAATCTGTTCTATGGGGATATTGAAGCCGACGCCGAGGCCCGGCTGGCGGTCTGGCAGGCGGTACGCAGCCCGTCCTAATCCGCGCCGGGCCGGTCGTTGCGCCAGTCGAACAGGGCTTCGAGCACTTGAACCGCCTCGCCGCGAGGGGAAGTCAGATCCGGGTCGCGGCCGAGCACGAGGCGGGCGTCGTCGGAAGCGGCCAGCAACAGATCCCGGTGCCGGATCGGATCGGCGAAGCGGTAGGCGGGAAAGCCGCTCTGCTTGAGCCCCAGCGGATCGCCGCCGCCGCGCAGCCGGAAATCCTCCTCGGCGATCTCGAAGCCGTCCTCGGTGCGGCGCAGGGTTTCGAGCCGGATGCGGGCAGTCTCGCCCAAACCGTCGTCGCCGCCGCCGTAAAGCAGCAGGCAGGTGCTGGCCGCGGTTCCCCGGCCGACCCGCCCACGCAGCTGATGAAGCTGGGCAAGGCCGAAACGGTCGGCGTGTTCGATGACCATGATGGAGGCGTTGGGGACGTCGACGCCGACCTCGACCACGGTCGTGGCGACCAGCAGGGGCGTGCGGCCGTCGGCGAAATCGGCCATCACGGCTTCACGCTCGGGCCCGGGCATCTGGCCGTGGGCGAGGCCGACCTCGACCCCCATGATGCGGCGCAGGTCCGCGGCGCGGGCCTCGGCGGCGGCGAGGTCGGAGGCCTCGCTCTCGGCCACCAATGGGCAGATCCAGTAGGCCTGCGCCCCGCTGTCGAGGGCGGCCTTGAGACGTTTGGCGACCTCGCCGATGCGGGCCTGCGGTACGACGGCGGTCGTGACGGGCGTCCGACCCGGCGGCTTTTCGGTCAGGCGCGACACCTCAAGCTCGCCGTACTGGGTGAGTTCGAGGGTCCGCGGGATGGGCGTGGCTGACATGGTCAGCAGGTGGACCCCGCCGGTGCGGGGATCGCCCTTGGCCTGCAGCCGCTGGCGCTCATTGACGCCGAAGCGGTGCTGCTCGTCGATCACCGCCAGGGCGAGGCTGTCGAAGCGGACGGCGTCCTGGAACAGGGCGTGGGTGCCGATGGCGACCCTCGCCGCCCCCGAAGCGAGGGCGCCGAGCCGGGTGCGGCGCTCGGCGGGCGTATCGCGGCCGGTCAGGAGGATGGTGGGGACGCCGGCCGCCTCCAGCATGGGCGACAGACGCTGGAAATGTTGGCGGGCGAGGATTTCCGTCGGAGCCATCAGGGCGGACTGGAAACCCGAGGCGGCGGCGTCGGCCAGGGCCAGCGCGGCCACCGCCGTCTTGCCCGACCCGACGTCGCCCTGCAGCAGCCGGCCCATCTGCTCGCCCGAGGCGAGGTCGCGACGGATCTCGGCGAGGGCCTGGAGCTGGGCGGCGGTGAGTTCGAAGGGCAGGGCGGAGAGCACGCGCGTCGACGCCTCGCCGGGCGTGACGACCGGGGCGGGGGTGATCTGGCGGGCGCGGCGGCGGCGGGCGAGGGCGAGCTGGTGGGCCAGCAGTTCGTCATAGGCCAGCCGCTGTCGGGCGGGGGCGTCGGGCAGCAGGTCCGGCTCGGCGGTCGGAGCGTGCAGGGCGGCGAGGGCGGCGCGCCAGCCAGGCCAGCGCCGCTTGGCCAGCCAGGCGGCATCCTGCCACTCCGGAAGCTCCGGCGCCTGTTCGAGCGCGCCTTGGGCCAGTTTGCGGATGACGCGGGAGGTCAGGCCCTGGGTGGCCGGATAGACCGGCTCGACCGCGGCGATCTCGTCGGCCTGGGCGGGGGTGAAGATGTCCGGATGGACGATCTGCACTTCGTTGTTGAAACGCTCGACCTTGCCGGAGACCAGCCGGCGCTGCCCCTTCGGCAGCAGGCGGTCGATGTGCTGGGCGGAACCGCCGAACCAGATCAGGTGGACGAAGCCGGTGTCGTCGGTGGCGCGGACCTTGATCGGGACGCCGGGCTTGCCGGGCACGAGCAGGCGGTCGATGACGATGTCGAAGACGCCGACCAGGCCCTCCACAGCGTTGGCGGCGGTCATGGGTCGGCGGACGATCAGGCCGGACGGCGACAGGAACAGCAGGTCGCGGACCAGCGGCCCTGCCAGCTTCTGGACCAGCGGCAGGATTTTGGGCCCCACCCCCTTCAGGGTGGAGACCTCCGCGAACAGGGGAAAGAGACTCGGCGGCCGCATCTCCGACAGCATAGCTGGCGAAAGCGCGTCTGGAACGCTATCTGACGCGCTTCATTGAAGTGCCCTGCGCTCGCCGCGCCGCGTTATGCCGTTCGAGGGCGCTTCTCACGAATTCCACCGGGCAAGGAAGCTTGTGGCCGATACCGACGCACGTCTGAAAGAGAGATTGGGCCGCATCGCCTTCCGGGCGTGGCGGCGGGGGTTCCGCGAGGCGGACCTGGTGCTGGGACCGTTCGTGGATCGGATCGGACCGGAGTTGGACGCGGCGGAACTGGATGCGCTGGAGGCCCTGCTGGCCCAGGACGACGATCACCAACTCTATGCCTGGATCATCGGCAGCGAGCCGACGCCGGCGGAGCACGAGACATCGGTGATGGCGAAGATCCGCGCCTTCATGCGCGACCATGTCGCGGCGGCCGTGGCCGGGGGAGCGGGTTGATGGACGCGATGGTCAGGCGGGATGATCGCGAACTGGGCGGCGCGCCGGAGGGGCTGGACGCCCTGACCGTGGCGGAGCGGCTCAAGACGGATGGCGGGGTCGGCGTCTTCGTGGCGCGCGACTACGCTCGTATGGGCGAGTTCGTTCAGGCATTCCGGTTTTTCGCCGACAACATTGAAGTCGTGGAGTTTCCGGCGTGGGATTGTCTGCCCTATGACCGGCTGAGCCCGACTTCGTCGGTGTCGGCCGAGCGGATGGCGGCCCTGACCCGGCTGGCGCAGCGCGACGCCGGCGACAGGCGGCCGCTGCTGGTCGTGACGACGGTGGGCGCGGCGATGCAGCGGACGCCGCCCCGCGAGGTGACCTGCGGCGCCGGCTTCGAGACCACGGTGGGGCTGGACCTCGATACCGAGGCGCTGGAACGGTATTTCGCCGCCAACGGCTATATGCGGGCTTCGACCGTCTCGGATCGCGGGGAGTTCGCGGTCCGGGGCGGGGTGATCGACGTCTTCCCGCCGGGCTTCGATGAGCCGGTGCGACTGGACATGTTCGGCTCGGAGCTGGAGTCGATCCGCACCTTCGATCCGGACACCCAGCGGTCGACCGGGCAACGCCGCGACGTGTCGCTGGCTCCGGTGTCGGAGGCCTTGCTGGACGCCGACAGCATCTCGCGCTTCCGCACCGGCTATCTGAGCCTGTTCGGCGCGGCGGGCGACGACCCGCTCTACATGGCCGTCAGCGAGGGCGCGCGACGGCAGGGCATGGAGCACTGGCTGCCGCTGCTCTACGACCGGCTGGAGACCCTGTTCGACTATCTGCCGGACGACGCGCGGCTGTTCCTCGACAACCAGGTCGAGGCGGCGCGGGCGGAACGCTGGGTCCTGACCAAGGACGCCTATGACGCCCGACGCGACGCGGCCATGGGCAAGGCCGGGGCGGCCTATCGCGCCCTGCCGCCCGAACGGCTGTATCTGCCCGAGAGCGACTGGAACAGCGCCCTGGCGGGGCGCTGGATCCGGCGGCTTTCTCCCTTCGACAACGGCGGTGAAAACGCAGGCGGACGACTGGGCCGCAGTTTCGCGGCCGAACGGGCCCAGGACAGCGTCAATCTGTTCGAGGCCGTGGCGCGACATGCGGAAGGGCTGAAGGCGGCCGGGAAACGGGTGCTGTTCGCCTCATGGACCGAAGGCTCGTCCGAGCGGCTGGCCTCGATGCTGGCCGATCACGGCCTGAAGCATGTGGTGGCGGTGCGCGACTGGGCCGATGTCCAGAAGGCGCCGAAGGACATCTATCTGCGCGGCGTCCTGCCGGTGGAACATGGCTTCGAAACCGACAGCATCGCCGTCATCTCCGAGACCGACATGCTCGGCGACCGGCTGGCGCGGCCGAAGAAGAAGCGGCGGGCCTCGAACTTCCTGGCCGAGGCGTCGGCTCTGACCACGGGCGATCTGGTCGTCCACCTCGATCACGGCATCGGGCGCTATGAGGGCCTGAAGACGCTGGAGATCCAGGAGGCGCCGCACGATTGCCTCGAACTGCTCTACGCCGGCGACAGCAAGCTGTATCTGCCGGTCGAAAACATCGACCTGCTCACCCGCTATGGCTCGGAGACCGATGAGGCGCAGCTCGACCGGCTGGGCGGCGCGGGCTGGCAGGCGCGCAAGGCCAAGGCCAAGCAGCGGCTGCGCGACATGGCCGAGGGACTGATCGCCCTGGCCGCCAAGCGCTCGCTGCGGACGTCCGACGCCATCACTCCGCCCCAGGGACTGTTCGACGAGTTCTGCGCCCGCTTCCCCTATGAGGAGACGGACGACCAGCTGAACGCCATCGGCGACGTGCTGGAGGACCTCGGCAAGGGCACGCCGATGGATCGGCTGATCTGCGGCGACGTCGGCTTCGGCAAGACCGAGGTGGCGCTGCGGGCCGCCTTCGTGGTGGCGATGAGCGGCCAGCAGGTGGCCATCGTCTGTCCTACGACCCTGCTGGCGCGGCAGCATTTCAAGACCTTCAGCGAGCGTTTCGCCGGTTGGCCGGTCAAGGTGCGCCACCTGTCCCGGATGGTGACGGCCAAGGACGCCGCGGAGACGCGGGCGGGGCTGAAGGACGGCTCGTTCGAGATCGTGGTCGGCACCCATGCGGTGCTCAGCGAACAGGTCGGATTCAAGGACCTCGGCCTGGTAATCGTCGACGAGGAGCAGCATTTCGGGGTCAAGCACAAGGAGAAGCTGAAGTCCCTGCGGGCCGACGTCCACCTGCTGACGCTGACCGCCACGCCGATCCCGCGCACGCTGCAGATGGCGCTGTCGGGCATCCGCGAGATGTCGATCATCGCCACGCCGCCGGTCGATCGACTGGCGGTGCGGACCTATGTGACGCCGTGGGACCCCGTGCTGGTCCGAGAGGCCCTGTTGCGCGAGAAATATCGTGGCGGGCAGGCCTACTACGTCGTGCCGCGCCTGTCCGACCTGCCGGATATCGAACAATTCCTTCGCGAGAAGGTGCCGGAGATCAAGTTCGTGGTCGGCCACGGCCAGATGTCGCCGACGCAGCTGGAAGACGTGATGAGCGCCTTCTACGACGGCAGCTACGACCTGCTGCTGTCGACCACCATCGTTGAGTCCGGACTCGATGTTCCGACCGCCAACACCTTGATCGTGCACAAGGCCGACATGTTCGGTCTGGCGCAGCTGCACCAGATCCGGGGGCGGATCGGGCGGGCCAAGGCGCGGGCCTTCGCCTATCTGACCACCCCGCCCGAAAAGCCGATGAGCCTGTCGTCGGAACGGCGGCTGCAGGTGCTGCAGTCGCTCGACAACCTCGGCGCCGGCTTCCAGCTGGCGAGCCACGATCTGGACCAGCGGGGCGGCGGCAATCTGCTGGGCGACGAACAGTCCGGCCATATTCGCGAGGTCGGGGTCGAACTGTACCAGCAGATGCTGGAAGACGCGGTCGCCGAGCTGCGCCAGGCGGGCGAAGGCGGCGGCGTGGTCGATCGCGGCTGGTCGCCGGCCATCAATGTCGGCGCGGCGGTGCTGATTCCCGAGAGCTATGTGCCGGACCTGAATGTGCGGCTGAGCCTCTACCGGCGCCTGTCGGACGCCGAAAATTCCGAGACGCGCGAAGCGCTGGCCGCCGAGCTTATCGACCGCTTCGGGCCGCTGCCGGACGAGGCCAAACAGCTGCTGCGCATCGTCGGCATCAAGGCCAACTGCAAGACGGCCTGTATCGAGCGCATCGACATCGGGCCCAAGGGCGCGGTGCTGACCCTGCGCAACAACGAATTCCCCAATCCCGCGGGACTGATCGGGCTGATCCAGAAGAACCACGCTTTCTGGAAGATCCGGCCGGACCAGAAGATCGTGGTCAAGGGCGACTGGGACACGGCGGCCGAGCGGCTCAAGGTCGCCGAGCGGATCACCGCCGATCTGGCGCGGGTCGCGGGGGCCGGCTAGCAGCCTGGCGCGGCGGTTTCGAAGCGTTCGTCCCACCACGCCTGCCAGCGAGCCTGAAGGTCGCCGAGCGCGTCGTCGGAGAGGCCGTAGGTGGTCAGGGTCAGCATGGCGAAGCCGCGCGGCTTGCTGTCGGTTGGCGGCTGATCAACCACGACCAGCAGGCCGTCGCCCCAGGCGTCGACGGTGACGCCGATCTGGTGGCGGGCGGTGAACCAGACCTGCCCGGCGGCGCTCTCCGGGCCCAGCGGCCCAATCCAGGGCTCCCCGCCGGCCGGGGCGGCGTCGAGGCCGAGCAGCGACCGGGCGAGGCGATCCTCGCGCGGCGGGCCGGAGAAGAACAGGGTCCGCCGGGGTTGGCCCGGATGGCGGGCGAAGGCGAAGGCCAACTGCCAGGTGAAGGAAATCCAGCCCTCGATCATGCCGTCGAAGACGTCCGACCAGTCGCTCGCCGGGGCCGAACGGACGACGCGGACCACGCTGGCGTCGCCGCGCGCCTCGACTTCGTAGCGATCATTGACGCCGACGAAAGTGACGGTGCGCGTCGCCTCATCGGCGGCGGCGTGGGTGACGAAGATGAAGTCGATTTCGTCCTTCAGGGTGTCGGCGTCCCAGCCGAACCAGTCCTTGATCTTCGCCGGATCGCGCAGGGCGGCCCAGACTGCGTCGGCGGGGGCGGGGACCGTGACCTCGACGAGGACGTGGTCCTCCCTGGGTGTTTCAGCGTCGGTCATGGCGTCAGTTCCCGGCTGGTGTGGCCCGGATGTCGGCCGAGGCGCGCTCGAGCACCGCCGCCGGCGATTCGCCCGGCCCGACCTCGGCCACACCGACCTCGAACTCGACCACGAAGGGCGAGCGGTCGGGACCGGCGTCGAAAGCGGTGCAGCCAATGACCGCGGCGATCCGGTCGGCCGCGATCCGGCCGGCGGGGCCGCGGGTGGCGGGGAGGGCGAGGGCGAAGACGTCGGGCGACAGGCGGGCCGCCGTGTCCTCCGTCCGGATCAACCGCGAGACCATGGCGCCGATCTGGGGCAGGGCGCGGTCCAGCCAGCCCCCCTTGCGGGCCTCGGCCACCGGCGGGGTGTCCGACACCCGCAGCACCACGACCGACAGCGGACGGCGGCGCGCGCGAGCGCCCTCGGCCACCCGGGCCAGATGGCTGGCGAACAGTTCGGGCGTGAACAGGCCCGTGGCCGGATCGGTCAGGCCCGAGCCCCGCGCGCTCTCCAGCGCCTTGCGGATCGCGACGTGCCGCCGATGATGACGGGCGAGCGCGACGATCCGTTCGGCAGTTTCTTCCTCCGGCGTGTCGGCGGCGGCGACGTCCGCGAAGCCGCGATTGTAGAGCTCGGCCAGGTTGATTTCGCCCGAGCCTCGCAGATAGAGCACCACCGGAATGTGGTAGAGGCGGGTGTTGCGCTTCATGCCCGAGGCGATCGAAAGGGCGGGGGCGTGGTCCTCGGCGCCCCACAAGACGGCAGCGTCGAACGGCCGCTCGTGCAGATAGTCAAAGGCGGTGTAGGGCGTCGGCGCGGCGACCACCTCGCAGCCGTGGGCCACCAGAGCGTTCGACAAGGCGAGGAAGTGTCGGTCGGCCTTGCCGGCGGCCAGCACCCGCAACGCGCTGGCGTCGATTTCGGCGGTCGGCAGGGGCTCGCCCCGGGCCGCGAAGGTCGCCTCGCGCAAGGTGACCTCCTCCTCCGCGATGGCGGCGCGAACGAGGTTGTCGAGGCGAAGCGCCGCCTGGGCCGCATGCGGCGGGGCTGACATGGCGATATCGGCGGCCTCCGCCGGCCAGTCCGCCGCCGCCGGGCCGATGGCCATGACCGGCAGGCGACGGGGCGAGACCGTCTGGCGCAGCGCGGCGACGCCTTCAACCGCATCCGGCAGGCGGGCGTCCAGAATTACAGTCTCCAGTGGCCAGTCGATCAACACCTGTACGGCGCCGGCCAGCGAGCGCGCCGTGACCGTGCGCCAGCCCAGGGCGTCCAGCCCCTGGCACAGGGTCCCGATCAGGTCGTCATCAGGGGCGACGACCAGAATGCGCGGATCGGAAGTCAAGGCGAAGTCTCCGGCGGCCCCCCACCCGGGCCGCGATCTCATGGCGCGGACCATAGCGACGGTCCCCGTGGCGAGGCAACCGGCGGCGTCCTCCTTTCCCCAGACGCGAATTGCGCTAAAGGGAACGGCTTCGCGGCGGGGACAGGACACCGGTTTGCAGGCCAGTAAGGAAATCGAGGACGCCGTGCGCTGGGCGACGCCAGCGCTGTGGGGCCGTCTGGCGGTCAAGGCTTTCGCGCGTAGCTGGGGCCGGGACGTCATGCTCTACACGGGCGGGGTGTCGTTCTTCGCCCTGCTGGCGGTGTTCCCCGCCATCGCCATCCTGATCGGCTTCTACAAGGCGGTGCTTTCGATCAGCCAGGTCAGCGAACAGGCGGCGGCGCTGGCGGATGTGATGCCGTACGCGGCCCAAGCCATCTTCATGACCGAGATCGACCGGCTGGCCAATGCCTCGGCGCGCACGGTATCGGCGCAGAGCGCCTTCGCACTGATCATCGGCGGCTACGCGGCGCACCGTGGATTCAAGGCCTTGCTGGCCGGACTGAACCTGATTCATGACGAGAGCGAGCCCCACGGCTTTCTGAAGTTCAACCTGCTGGCCTTCTTCGTGGCCCTGTTCGCCTTCGCCCTGTTCACCGTGGTGTCCGGCGCCGTGGTGACATCCCGGCTTCTGGCCCACACAGGACCTGGCGCGGCCAATGGCGCGGAAGGTTCGGCCCTCGTGGGACTGTGGCCCGCGGTCGGCCTCGTGGTCGGCCTGACCATGCTCTACCGGTACGCCATGTCGCACCGGACGCCGGTGGCGTGGTTTCCGGCCATCGTCGGCGGGGTTCTGGCGACGATCATGTCGACGGTCTCGTCCTGGCTGTGCGCCATCTATGTCGAGCAATTGGCGCCGCTGGGCGCGACCTACGGCTCGGTCGGCGCCATCGTGGTGTTGCTGATCTGGCTGTCGTGGAACGTCAACGCCATCTTCTACGGCGGGGCCTTCGCCACCGAGATGGAGATCGTCCAGCGTTCGATGGACGCGCCCGAGCTGGAGCCGGCCGATCCGCTGCCGGAGTCCGTGGTCAGCCTGTCGGAGCGGCGGGCGTCTCGACCTCGATAGTCAGGACTCCGTCGGCCTCCTCGATCGACACCACCCACCCGCCGGCGCCGGCCATCAGATAGGGCACGTCGATGCGGGCCATCGGATCCGTGGCCAGCAGGGTGAGACGCGCGCCGGGAACCGCTCCGCGCATGGCTTTCTGCAGCCTCAGGCTCGGGGTCGGACAACGGTGGCCGCGAGCGTCGACGATCATGCGCCGATCCGGTCCAACAGCAGGCCGACGGCGACCCGCACGCTGTCGAGCCGGACGGCCTCGCGGCCGATGTCGCCGAAGCGGCGCTCGACATGGATCAGTCCGGCCGGACCGGCGGCCGCGAAATGCACCAGGCCGACCGGCTTGTCCGCCGATCCCCCGCCCGGACCGGCGATGCCTGTCACGGCGACCGAGACCTGCGCGGCGGATTGGTTGAGCGCGCCCTCGGCCATGGCCCGGGCCACCACCTCCGAGACGGCGCCATGCCGGTCGATCAGGTCCGCCGGAACGCCGAGCATCTCGCGCTTGGCGGCGTTGCTGTAGGTCACGAAGCCGCGCTCGACGACCGCCGACGATCCGGCCACCGCCGTCAGGGCGGCGGTGACGAGGCCGCCGGTGCAGCTCTCGGCCGCCGTTACGGTCAGCTCCGCCGCCGTCGCGGTCTCGACGACCCGGCGGGCGAGGTTTTCGATATCGTCGGGAAACATGGGCGAGGGCCTTCCGGAGCGGCGGCGAGTCGGTTCAGGGTGGCGCGATGCGCCCGAGCGGCGCCAGCATACGGGGCGGGCATGAGCGACACCACTGGCGAACCCGGGGTTTCGATCCGGCCCGCCGACCGCCTGACCCCGCTGCTGTTCGCCGTCGCCATCTTCACCTCCGCCTCGCTGGTTTTCGTGGTCCAGCCGATGGTTACAAAGCTGGTCCTGCCGATGCTGGGCGGATCGCCGGCGGTGTGGAACACGGCGATGGTGTTCTTCCAGGCGGCGCTGCTGGGCGGCTACCTGTATGCCCACCTGTTGCAGAGGATCGCTTCGATCAAAGTGCAGGTGGCGGTTCATCTGGCCTTGCTGCTGGCCGCCGCCCTGTTCCTGCCGCTGCGCATCAACGGCTGGCTCGGCGATCCCGATCCGGCCGCCCCGATCACCTGGCTGCTGGCGACCCTGGCCCTGTCGGTGGGCGCGCCTTTCGCGGTGCTGTCCGCGACGGCGCCGCTGCTGCAAGCCTGGTTCGCACGGGTGCGCGCCGGCTACGCCGACGGCAAGAACCCTTATGTCCTCTATGCGGCTTCCAACCTCGGCAGCTTCCTGGCGCTGCTGTCCTATCCGTTCGTGATCGAGCCGCTGACCAATCTGGTCGGGCAAAGAATGGGCTGGACGGGCGGCTACGGGGCCTTCCTGCTGATGGTCGCGGCCCTGGCCTTCGTGGTCTGGAGCCGCCGCATCGACCGCGCCGCCGAGCCCGCGCGGCTGGCCGCGACGCCGCCGATCCCGTGGCGCGAGAAGGCCATAATGATCCTGCTCGCCGCCGCGCCGTCCAGCCTGATGCTGGGGGTGACCGCCCACCTGTCCACCGACGTCGCCTCGGCGCCGTTCCTGTGGGTCATCCCGCTGGCGCTTTATCTGCTGACCTTCGTCATCGCCTTCCAGAGCCGGCCGTGGATCCCGCTGCCCGTCACCCTGGTGGTGCAGGGCGCGCTCGGGGCCATGGTCGTGCTGATCGTGGCCTTCCGGACGCTGGATATCAGGATCGCCTTCGTCATCCACATCCTCGCCTTCTTCTTCGCGGCGCTGATGTGCCACCAGATGCTGGCCGCGCGGCGGCCGCCGCCGGACCGGCTGACCGAGTTCTACCTGCTGCTGTCGGTCGGCGGCGTGCTCGGCGGGGCCTTCACCGCCCTGGTGGCGCCCGTGATCTTCAACCTGGTGTGGGAGTACCCGCTGGTGCTGGTGCTGGTCGGTCTGGCCCGACCATGGGATCGGCGCCAGCTGCGCGGCGAGGAAACCGGGGCGCTGGTCGCGGTCGGCGTGCTGGCCGTAGCAGCCGCGGCCCTGTCGGGGTGGATGACGGCGGATCCCGACGCCTGGGCCGCCCTGTGGCGGGTGATCCCGCTGTTCCCGTTGCAGACCCTGTGCATGCTGATCCTGACGCCGGCGCTGATCTGCGCCTTTCTGTTGCGCGACCGCGCCCAGGCGTTCACCGCCGCCCTGCTGATGATCGGTCTGTCAGCCCAGTTCGTGACCCGCGGCTACGAAGACAGCTACGCCGAACGGAGCTTCTTCGGCGTCATGCGGGTGGCGGTCCAGCAGGACCCCGGGCTGGGCGGCGACGTGCACATCCTGACGCACGGAACCACCTGGCACGGCGCCCAGGCGCGCGACGCCCGCTACGACTGCCAGCCGAGCCTGTATTACAATCCGCTGACCCCGATCGGGCAGTCGGCGGAGATCGTTCAGGCGCGGGGCCCGGCGCGGATCGGGGTGGTCGGGCAGGGCGCCGGCACCATGGCGGCCTACAAGCGCGCGCAGGACTCGCTGACCTTTTTCGAGATCGACCCGATGGTCGACCGGATGTCGCGCGATCCACGCTGGTTCACCTACATCTCGGACTGCGCGGTCGGCGGGATCGACACAGTGCTGGGCGACGCCCGGTTGACGCTGGAGGACCAGCCGGCGGGAAGCTACGACCTGCTGGTCATCGACGCCTTCTCGTCGGACGCCGTTCCGACCCATCTGCTGACGGTCGAGGCCATCGAGGGCTATCTGCGACTGCTGAAGCCGGATGGGGTGGTGCTGCTACACCTGTCCAACCGCAATCTCGAGATTGTACTGCCCACCATCGCGGCGGCGAGGACGCTGGGGCGGCCGGCCCTGCACGGGCTGTACGTCGAGGACGACTCCCTGCCGCAGATGGCGGTCGCCTCGACCGAGGCCGTGGTGATCTCGCCGACCGAACAGGGTCTGGCCGACTTTCGCGGCAAGCCGAACTGGCGCGAGGCGCCCGGGACCGACGTGCGGCCGTGGACCGACGACTACGTCAACATGTTCGGGGCGCTGTGGCGGTCGTTCCGGCCCCCGCCCGAGCGCCCGTGATCAGGCCGGCAGGTCAACCGTCGCCACCGCCTGGGCGGCGAGGCCTTCGCCCCGGCCGGCGAAGCCCAGGCCCTCGGTCGTGGTCGCCTTGACGCTGACGGCGTTGAGCGGCAGCGACAGCAGGGCGGCGAGGCGTTCGCGCATGGCCTGACGGTGCGGCTTCACCTTGGGCTGCTCGCAGATCAGGGTGACATCGACGTTGAGCAACCGGCCGCCCCGCGCGCGCAACCGCTCCACGGCATGAACCAAAAAGCGGTCGGAGGAAGCGCCCTTCCACTGCGGGTCGGTCGGCGGGAAGTGATCCCCGATGTCGCCGTCGCCCATGGCCCCGAGAATGGCGTCGGTGAGGGCGTGCAGGCCGGCGTCGGCGTCGGAATGGCCGATGAGGGTCTGGTCGTGGGCGATCTCGACCCCGCACAGCCAGACCGACGAGCCCGGGCCCCAGCGATGCACGTCGAAGCCCTGGCCGACGCGGGTCCAGCGGGGGATCAAGGCCTCGGCCATGGCGAAATCCTCGGGGAAGGTGAGCTTCATCAGGCGCGGGTCGCCCTCGACCAGGGCCACGGCCTGGCCGGCGGCGCGGGCGACCTCGACGTCGTCCGTCGGCGGGGCGTCGCCCGGCCATCGGGCGTAGGCGTCTCGCAGGCTGCCCAGGCGGAAGCCCTGCGGCGTCTGCGCCCGCCACAGTCCGTCGCGCCCGACCGGGTCGCCCATCAGGCCGTCGGCGCCTCGCCGCAAGCTGTCGATGACCGGCAGGACCGGAAGGGCGGCGTCCGCCCCCTCAAGGGCGGCGAGGACCCGGCGAATGGTCGCCGCGTCCAGCAGGGGCCGGGCGGCGTCGTGCACCAGCACACGGGCGTCCGGCCGGCCGGTCAAGGCATTGAGACCCGCCTGCACCGAGGCCGCGCGGGTGTCGCCGCCGACCACGGCGGACCAATGCCCGAGACCGGCCATGGCCTCGGCCGCCCGGGCCTCGGCGCCGGGCGCCACGACCACCGCCAGTTCGGACGCGCCGGTCGTCAGCAGGGCCTCGGCCGACCAACGCAGGACAGGGCGACCGGCGAGATCGCGCCACTGTTTCGGGCCGCCCGCGCGGGAGCCGGTTCCCGCGGCGACGATGATGGCGAGGAAGCTCATGGCCCGCTTGTAGACACGCCGTGTCGCGCTGACGAGAGCCCGTCGCGGTGTTCATCCTGTTTGACAACGGACCGCACGCCGGGTCAGCTTGACCGTAGGAGGACGACCATGAGCCACGTCATGCTGCAGCCGGTCATGGCCCTGGTGCTGTGGTCGATGGTGATGTGGGGCTGGCTTTACGCCACCCGACTGCCCGCCATGATCCGCGCCCGAACATCGCTGGATCCGACCCAGCCGCGGGACGTCATGCTGGGCGGCCTGCCGCCGCAGGTGCGATGGAAGGCTGACAATTACAATCACCTGATGGAGCAGCCGACGCTGTTCTACGCCACGGCCCTGACCCTGGCCCTGCTCGGGCAGGGTGACACCATCAATCTCGCGCTGGCCTGGAGCTATGTGGCGCTGAGGGTGGTCCACAGCCTGGTCCAGGCGCTGATCAACCTGATCGTCCTGCGGTTCGCCATCTTCATGGCGGCCAGCGTGGTCCTGATCGTTCTCGCCCTGCGCGCCGCACTCGCCCTGGGCTGAGCCGGCGGCAGAGTTGGACCACCGGCCTCAAAAGCCCTATCTGCCGCCCCATGCGCAACGGCCTTCAGATCGGCGACGTGTGGGTGCCCGGCCGGGTGCTGACCGCGCCCATGACCGGGATCACCGACCTGCCGTTCCGGCTGCTGGCCAGCCGGCTGGGCGCGGCCTATGTGGCCACCGAGATGGTCGCCGCCGCCGAACTGGCGCGGGCGCGGCCCGATGTGGTGCGGCGGGCGGCGGTGGGCGAGGGCCTGCCGCTGACGGTGATCCAGCTGGTCGGGCGCGATCCGGCCGCCATGGCCGAGGGCGCGCGCATGGCGGAGCAGGCCGGCGCTGACATCGTCGACCTGAATTTTGGTTGCCCGGCCAAGGAGGTGACGGGCTCGGCCTGCGGCTCGGCCCTGATGCGCACGCCGGATCTGGCCTGCCGGCTGATCGAGGCGGCGGTCGAGGCGACCAGTCGCCCGGTGACCGTCAAGATGCGGCTGGGCTGGGACGACGCCAACCGCAATGCCCCGGAACTGGCGCGCCGGGCCGAAGCGCTGGGCGTTCGGGCGGTGACGGTGCACGGGCGCACGCGGCAGCAGTTCTACACCGGCGTCGCCGACTGGACGGCCGTGGGCGAGGTCAAGGCGGCGGTCAGCGTGCCGGTGATCGTCAACGGCGACATCATCAACGCCGATGACGCGCGGGCGGCGCTGCAACAGTCGGGCGCCGACGCCCTGATGCTCGGGCGCGGGGTTTACGGACGACCATGGCTGGCGGCTCATCTGGAGCGGGCGCTGGCCGACGGGACGGTGATGCGGGAGCCTGACCGCGAGGAGCGGCTGGAGATCGTGGTGGAACATCTCCGCGCCTCGGTCGGCTTCTACGGCCTGCCGCTGGGGCTCAAGATGTTCCGCAAACACCTCGGCTGGTACGTCGAACAGGCGCCGTGGCCGGAGGACCCGCTGGAGCGCCGCGCAGCCAAAGCGCGGCTGTGTCGCCTTGAGGCGCCGGACCAGGTGGAGATCGCCCTGGCCGAGCTGTGGCGACCACTGACGCATTCCGGCAACTCGGCTGTTGATATCGGGTCACAGTTCGCCGAAGCTGGAACAGCATGACGGACGCGCCCTCCACGCCTGCCGGACCCGACGCCGCCCCGCTCCGGGGGCCGGCGCGCTGGTTCGCCGGCTGGTCGGAGGAGCGTCGGCGCAACACGTTCCTGATCGCCTATTCAGTCGCCTTCCTGATCACAGCCGCAGCGATCTGGTTGGTCGCGGTCGCGCCGGATGCGGGTGACGAGGGGGCGCGCGGCATGGCTCATCAGGCCGTGCTGGTCATCCTGGGCTTCAATTTGTTGGTTATTGGAGGGCTGGGGCTGGTCGTCGGTCGGCGCGTGTTGTCGCTGTTCCAGCACCGCAGTCAGGCCGGCGCACGGCTGCATCTTCGCTTCGTCACGATATTCTCGCTGGTCGCACTGGTGCCGGCCGTGTTGATCGCCCTGGTGTTCGGGGTGGTGGTCAACCGGGGGGTGGATCAATGGTTCAGCGAGAACGTCGAGACCGCCGTAAACAACGGGGCCGCCATCGGCCGCGCCTACACCAGCGATGTCTCCGGTGAGATCGATGGCGACCTGGCGGTCATCGCAGAGCAGCTGGAGGGCATTCGCCCCCTGTTCGGCAATCCGATCCAATTCTCGGATGCGCTGGCGCAGGTCGGGGAGCTGTTCGGGTACCCGGCCATCTACATCATCGACGACGACGGCGCGGTCCTCGCAAGCGGCGAAGGGCCTGACGCGCCACCCTACATGGCTCCGTCGCCCGCTGCCCTTGAGGAGGCTGCGGCCGGCGAAGAGCCATCGGTGCAACAGCCCACGCGGAATCCCGATGCGGTCAGGGGACTTGTGGCCTTTCCAGCCTACGGAGAGGCCTACCTGTATGTGGTCCGGCCGCTGCGGCCGGGGCTGTTCGATCAGCTGGCCGCGGCCGAGGAGTCCATCGTCGCCTACCGGGAGGCGCAGAAGAGCCGCGACCGCATCCAGGCGGCCTTCGCCCTCAGCTACATCGAGACCGCCCTGCTGGTTCTGGTCGGCGCCATATGGCTGGGCATGGCGGCGGCGACGTCGATCTCCGCGCCCATCGGACGGCTGGTCGAGGCGGCGGACCGGGTGGCGAGCGGCGATCTGACGGCGCGGGTCGACGGCGAGGATGGGCCCGGCGAGATCAAGAACCTGACAGCCGCCTTCAACCGAATGACCGGGGACCTTGAGGCGCAGCAGGCGGCGTTGCGGGCGGCCAGCGAGGAGGCCACGGGGCGGACCCTGTTTATCGAGACGGTGCTCTCGGGCGTGTCGGCCGGCGTGATCGGCGTCGACCGGCAGCGCCGTGTCTCGGCCATCAACGACAGCGCGGTCGAGCTGCTCGGTCTGTCCTCCGGCGAGGACATCATCGGTCACCCGCTGGCCGAGGCGGCGCCGGAACTGGGCGAGCTGGCCGGCCGGGCCGAGGCCCACATCGAGGAAGAAATCGACGTCAGCCGAGACGACGAAACCCGGCGCCTGCGCGTCCGCATCGAAGGCGGCGTCGGCGGCGAGATGGTGCTGACCTTCGACGACATCACCCGCCTGGTCACGGCCCAGCGTAACGCGGCCTGGCGCGACGTGGCGCGGCGCATCGCTCACGAGATCAAGAATCCGCTGACCCCGATCCAGCTGTCAGCCGAGCGCCTGCGGCGGCGCTATCGCAAACAGGTTGGCGACGACGTCGAGGTGTTCGACCGCTGCACCGAAACCATCATCCGCCAGGTCGGCGACATCGGCCGGATGGTCGACGAGTTCTCGTCCTTCGCCCGGATGCCGGCGCCGCGCTTTACCGCCGAGAACCCGGCCGAACTTCTGCGCGAAGCGGTCTTCGCGCAGCGGGTCGCGGCGCCCGATATCGGCGTGGAATTGATCGAGCCGTTGCCGAACGTAGTGCTTCACGCCGACGGCCGCATGGTCGGTCAGGCCCTGACGAACATCCTCAAGAACGCCGGCGAGGCGGTGGCGGCGCGACGTGCGATCGCGCCAAGAGCGGGGGACGGCAAACGTCCGGGCGTGAGCGCGCGCCTCGAGGCGGCGGACGACCTGATCACTTTCGTCATCGAGGATGACGGCGTCGGCCTTCCGGCCAAGGACCGCGACCGATTGACCGAGCCGTATGTGACCACGCGCGACAAGGGCACTGGTCTCGGCCTGGCCATCGTCAAACGAATTTGCGAGGAGCACGGCGGCGAGCTGAGGCTGGCCGATGCCGAGCAGCTGACGGGCGCCCGGGTGTGCGTGATCTTCCCATTGAAATCTTCACTGCAATCGACCGGCGCGGCCGGGGGCAGGGACGCGAAAGCGGCCCGGGCCCCGGCCGTTCCGGCCGGCGAATAGCGAGGCGACATGCGATCCACGGGAGCCGATATTCTGGTCGTCGACGACGAGGCCGACATCCGCGAGCTGGTTTCCGGCCTGCTGGAGGATGAAGGCCATGCCGTGCGGGTGGCGTCCAACTCCGACGAGGCCCTGGCCGCGATCCGGGCGCGCAAGCCGTCGCTGGCGCTGCTCGACATCTGGATGCAGGGGGGCGGACTCGACGGGCTCGAGCTTCTGGACGTCATCAAGGAGCTGGATCCCGACCTGCCCGTCGTGATGATCTCGGGCCACGGCAACATCGAGACGGCGGTTACGGCGCTGCAGCGCGGCGCCTATGACTTTATCGAAAAGCCCTTCAAATCCGACCGGTTGGTTGTCGTCGTTCAGCGCGCACTGGAGGCGTCGTCGCTGAAGCGCGAGAACCGGCGGCTGCGGGCCCAGGTCGCGGCCCCGACCGGTTTCATCGGCAAGTCGGCGGCGGCGCAGGCCCTGCGCACCACCATCGCCAAGGTCGCCCCGGCCAACAGCCGCGTGTTGATCTCCGGACCGCCGGGCTGCGGCAAGGAGCTGGTGGCGCGCCAGATTCACGAGGCCAGCGCCCGGTCGGGCGGCGAGTTCGTCGCCATCGCCGCGGCGGGCATGACCCCGGAACGCCTCGATCTGGAGCTGTTCGGCGAGGAAGGCCACGATGGCCGGCCCAGCAAGATCGGCGTCTTCGAACGGGCCCACAACGGCACCCTCTATCTCGACGATGTCGGTGACATGCCGCGCGAGAGCCAGAGCCGCATCCTGCGCGTGCTGGTCGAGCAGCGCTTCCGCCGCGTCGGCGGCGAACAGGATGTGCAGGTCGACGTGCGCGTCATCACCTCGACCTCGCGCGATCTGAAGCAGGAGATCGACGAGGGCCGCTTCCGCGAGGACCTGTTCCACCGGCTGAACGTGGTGCCGATCCGCGTGCCGGCGTTGTCCGAGCGCCGTGAGGACATCCAGGAACTGGTGGATTATTTCATCGAAACCCTGTCGGCCGCGCAGGGTCTCCCGCGCCGCCGTCTGGGCGACGACGCCATCGCCGTGCTGCAGGTCCATCCGTGGCCGGGCAACGTTCGCCAACTGAGAAATAACGTCGAGCGGCTGCTGATCCTCGCCACCGGGGATACGGACGAGCCGATCGGCGCCGACGCCCTGCCGCAGGAGGCCACCAACGCCGGGTCCAGCGGATCCCTGGGCGCCGAACGGATCATCGCCCTGCCGCTGCGCGAGGCGCGGGAGGTGTTCGAGCGCGAATATCTGGCGGCCCAGATCATGCGCTTCGGCGGGAATATCTCGCGCACCGCCGCCTTCATCGGCATGGAGCGGTCGGCGCTTCACCGCAAGCTCAAGTCGCTCGGCGTCTCACCGGCGCGCGGTCCCGTCGAGGACGAGGATGCGGGAGTCGTCGAGGCATGAGCCGGGTCGCCTACGTCAACGGTCAGTACGTTCAGCACGGGCAGGCGACGGTCCATGTCGAGGATCGCGGCTTCCAGTTTGCCGACGGGGTCTATGAGGTCTGGTCGGTGTTCGACGGCCGGATGGCCGATTTCGACGGCCATATGACCCGGCTGCACCGCAGCCTGAACGAACTCCGTATCCCTATTCCGATGACGCGCGAGGCGCTGGAGCGGGTGCTGAAGGAGACGGTGCGGCGCAACCGGGTCAACGAAGGCCTGGTCTATATCCAGGTGACGCGCGGCACGGCCCGGCGCGACCACCCGTTCCCGGCTGAGGGGACCGCGCCGAGCGTGATCGTCACGGCCCGCTCGCTGCCGCTTTCGAAGGGGAATGCGGCGGCGGCCAAGGGCGTGGCCGTCATCACCCACCCCGACATCCGCTGGGGCCGTTGCGACATCAAGACGGTCGGCCTGTTGCCGAACGTGCTGGCCAAACAGGCGGCCAAGGAGCGCGGCGCGGCCGAGGCCTGGATGGTCGATGAGATGGGTCTGGTCACCGAGGGCTCGTCGACCAACGCCTGGATCGTCGACGAGAGCGGCAAGCTGCGCACCCGGGACACCCAGTCGAACATCCTGCATGGCATCACCCGCGCTGCGGTGATGGCGCTGGCCGCCGACGAGGGCATCGAGGTCGAGGAGCGGGCTTTCTCGGTGGATGAGGCCAGGCGGGCCCGGGAGGCCTTCTACACTTCCGCCAGCGGTTTCGTGATGCCGACGGTGTCGATCGACGGGGCCATGATCGGCGACGGCAAGCCGGGCCCGATCGCGACGAAGCTCAGGGCGCAGTATCTGGATCAGGCGCGACGCGACGCCATCTAGGCGTTGCGACGGACGCAGGGGCCGTTAAGGTGGCGCGCCGGCGTCGATCGGTCCCGGTCGCTCCCCCGGCCGGCGCAACAATCAAGAACAGGCTGAACCTGCCATGTCGCAAGACAAGTCCAAGAACCTTCAGGACACTTTCCTCAACAGCGTCCGCAAGACCAAGACGCCGCTTACCATCTTCCTGGTCAACGGGGTCAAGCTGCAGGGCATCGTGACCTGGTTCGACAACTTCTGTGTCCTGCTGCGCCGCGACGGCCAGTCGCAGCTGGTCTACAAACACGCCATCTCGACCATCATGCCGTCGGCGCCGGTGCAACTGTACGAGCCGGAAGCGGACGAGGATTGAGCCCGCCGGGGATAGCCGCGGTGCTGTCGCATACCTATCTGTCGGCCCCGCCACTTTCCTGAGAGCTTACGCCCACTTGGCCACCCAACTGATCGACCACGCCGTCCCGCTGATCCGGGCCGTCGTCATCCACCCCGACGGCCGGAGCGAGAGCTCGCGGCTGGCGGAGGAGCGACTGGAGGAGGCCGCCGGCCTCGCCCGGGCGCTGGACCTCGACGTCCGAGCCGAGGAGATCGTGCGGGTCCGCAAGCCGACGCCCGCGACCCTGTTCGGTTCGGGCAAGGTCGACGAACTGGCCGCCCTGGTGCGCGCCGCCGAGGCCGAGGCCGTGGTCGTCGACGACCAGCTGACGCCGGTGCAGCAGCGCAATCTGGAGAAGGCCTGGGACTGCAAGGTCATCGACCGGACGGGCCTGATCCTCGAGATCTTCGGCCGCCGGGCGCGGACCAAGGAGGGCCGGCTGCAGGTCGAACTGGCCCGGCTGGACTATGAGCGCTCGCGGCTGGTGAGGACCTGGACCCACCTCGAGCGCCAGCGCGGCGGCACCGGCTCGACCGGCGGCCCCGGCGAGACCCAGATCGAACTCGACCGCCGACTGATCGCCGACCGCATCGTCAAGCTCAAGGTCGAGCTCGACGAGGTGCGCCGCACCCGCGGCCTGCACCGCAAACAGCGCCAGAAGGTCCCGTTCCCGACCGTCGCCCTGGTCGGCTACACCAACGCCGGCAAGTCGACCCTGTTCAATCGTCTGACCGGGTCCGAGGTGTTCGCCAAGGACCTGTTGTTCGCCACCCTCGACACGACCCAGCGCACCATCCGCCTGCCGCAGGGCCGGCCGGCCATCGTGGCCGACACCGTCGGCTTCATCTCCGACCTGCCGCACGAACTGGTCGAGAGCTTCCGCGCCACCCTGGAGGAGGTCGGCGAGGCCGACCTGATTCTGCACGTCCGCGACATCGCCAGCCCCGACAGCGACGCCCAGCGCAAGGACGTCGAGGCGGTGCTGAAACAGATCGAGACGCCCGAGGGCAAGACCCGCCGGGTGCTGGAGGTCTGGAACAAGATCGACCTGCTGGGCGAGGACGTCCGCGAGGCGGTGCTGGGTCAGGCCGAACGGCTGCGGGCGCAGGGCGAGGCGGTGGCGGTCTCGGCCTGGACAGGGGAGGGGATCGAGCCCCTGCGCGAAACCATCGCGTCGCTGATCGACGACGATCCGGAGACGGAGCTGGTCCTCGACCCGTCACAGGGCGAGGCGCTGGCCTGGCTCTACGAGAACGGCCGCGTCACGGGGCGTGAGACGGACGACGAGGGCCGGACGCATGTGACGGTGCGGCTCCACCCGGCGGCGCTGGGGCGGTTCGAGCGGCAGTTCGGGGCGTAGGCGTGCCGTCTCCTCCCCGCTCGCGGGGAGGGGGACCGCGAAGCGGTGGAGGGGCGTCAGACTCCGCGCCGTTCCAACGCGGTTCGCGCGAGGAATTCCAGAACGCCGTCCAGATTGGCTCGAACGTCCTCCGCCGCCAGCCTGACAACCCGAACGCCATGCTTTTGAAGCCACAGAGTTCGGCGGCGGTCATGGTCGATCCGATCGGGATGCGCGTGAGATTGCCCGTCCACCTCCACAGCCAGCTTGGCCTCTGCGCAGTAGAAGTCGAGGATGAACGGTCCCATCGGGTGCTGCCGCCGGAACTTCAGGCCCTGCAGCCGCTTGCCGCGAAGTTGGACCCACAGGCGCACCTCCGGCGGGGTCATGTGGCGGCGAAAGGCGCGCGCCAACAGGACAGTTTCGCTTCTGGTCATTCGCCCCTCCACCGCTTCGCGGTCCCCCTCCCCATGGCTACGTCACGGGGAGGAGACAGGGCAACGACTTGCAACCTAGCGTGGGTGTTCCGCCATCTTCGCCGCATTCCACAGGCCGTCCATCTCGGCCAGATCGCTCTGCTCCGGCGTCCGCCCGTCCTTCGCCAGTTCCGCCTCGATGAAGGCGAAGCGGCGGACGAATTTGGCGTTGGTCCTCCGCAACGCGTCTTCCGGCTCGACGCCCAGCTTGCGGGCGAGGTTGGCCATGACGAAGAGCAGGTCGCCGATCTCCTCGCGGGCCTTGTCGAGGTCCCCGGCGGCGATCTCGGCGCGCAGTTCGGCGACCTCCTCGACGAACTTGTCGAACACCTCGTCGGTGGAGGGCCAGTCGAAGCCGACGCGGGCGGCGCGTTTGGTCAGTTTGGCGGCGCGGGCCAGGGCGGGCAGGCCGACCGGGACGTCGTCGAGCACGCCGTGCTGGTCCTTGCCCTTGCGTTCAGCGGCCTTGATGTCCTCCCAGCGCGCCTTCTGGGCGGCGCTGTCGGGTTTGGCCGCCTCGTCCCCGAACACATGCGGGTGGCGGCGCTCCAGCTTGTCGGCGATGGCGTTGGCCACGTCATCGAAGCCGAACAGCCCCTGTTCCTCGGCCATGCGGGCGTGGAAAACGACCTGGAACAGCAGGTCGCCGAGTTCGGACCTCAGCTCGTCCCAGTCCCCGCGCTCGATGGCGTCGGCGACCTCATAGGCCTCCTCCAGCGTGTAGGGGGCGATGGTCTGGAAGGTCTGCTCCACGTCCCACGGGCAGCCGCCCACCGGGTCGCGCAGCCGGGCCATGATGGCGTTGAGGCGGTCGATGGGGGAGGTGGGGGACTCGGTCATGGGCCGGTCTGATGCGGCGCCGCCCCGCGCGCTTCAAGGGCGGCGCGGATTTCGGCGTGGCGCGCCTGGTCCAGCGGATAGCGGTGCAGGGCCACGGCCGCGAGCAGCAGGCACAGGGCCGGCAGGCCGGCGAACATGATCTGCAGCCACATCAGGGCCGGGCCGGAATTCTCGCCGCCCAGCCCCGGATCGAAACCGGCCATCTGCAGGCCGGCGAAGGTCAGGACCGAAACGGCGTAGCCCAGCTTGGAGGTGGCGGTCAGGATCGAGAACAGCAGGCCGGTGCGGTCGGCCCCGTCATCCAGCCGCACCTGATCGCTGACGTCGGCCATCATGGCCCGCAGCAGCAGGTCGCCCGAGGCGAAGGCGAGGCCGACGAGAGCGACCATGAGAGCGGCCATCAACAGGTCGGCGTAAGGAGCCGGCTTTCCGGTCAGCGCCTGCAGCCCGGCCTCGGCGGGTCCGACCAGGATCGGCGCAAGGAAGGCCGCGAACATCAGGGTGACGGCGAAATAGACGCAGGCCCAGATCAGCGCCCGGTGCTTGCCCAGCCGCACCGCCAGCCAGCTCCACGCCGGCGCTCCGAACAGGCCGAAGACGAAATAGACCAGCAGCAGGATCGAGGTCTCGGCCCGTTCGAAACCCCGGGCGGCCTCGAAGAAGTAGAAGAACAGCGCCCCGACCACGCCGCGCGCCACGCCCAGGGCGAGGTCGGCCCCGAGCAGACGCTGGATCACCCGCCGCTTGAACAAGGCCAGATAGGCGAAACGGCTTTCGGTCGAGGCGGGCGGTCCGGGCGGCGGTTCCGGCGTGAAGGCGAAGGTTATGGCGAGGGCGACAGGCAGGGCGACGATGATGAACCAGCCCTGCCACTGCACCGCGCGGGCGTAGTCGCCCCAGCCCATGTTCTGCACCAGCACCGGCACCATCAGCACCGCCAGCACGCCGATGATGTTGGCGGTCTGCCACCAGCCGTAGATGCGCGAACGCTGGTTGTAGTCGGAGGACAGGGCCGAGGCCCAGCTGACCTGCGACAGCAGGCTGACCGAGAAGCCGAGCGACAGGACAACCAGCCACACGGTCAGGTGGGCCGCTCCGGCGCCGGGCCGGGCCATGAACAGCATGCCGACCGCCAGCATCAGCACCGGCGCCGCCATCCCCATCCACAGCCGGTAGCGGCCGAAGCGGCTGTGGGTCCGGTCGATGACCATGCCGAGGGCCGGATCGATGAGGATGTCGGCCATACGGATGATCAGGAACACCAGGCCGACCACGGCCAGGTCGACGCCGACATGGCTGGCGTAGAATTCGGGCAGGGTCACATAGACCGGCAGGCCGAGCGCGGCGTAGGGCAGGCAGGCGGCGGAGAAGGCGGCGAGCACGCCGTTGCTGCGGCGCGGGGCGGCCCCTGCGGTCGAGGTCTGGGCGGCGTCGGTCATGCGGGCGTCCGGCGGTCCGGCCCTGAGTCGGCCGTGTCTCAGCATGCCGGTTTTTCATGGCGGCCGCATAGTCCGGCGACATGTCCCGCCTGTCCGCCTTGTCGATGATGTCGCGGCGTGCCGTGTCCCGGATGTCTCGCCCCGCATGTATTGGTCCGAAATCCCCGTTCGGACATGGGCTCTTGCCCTGACTGGCAGGGTCAGGTTTGCTTGCCGGATGGCGTTGTCGCGCACACTCTTCGGTTTGCTCGTTCTATGCGCCGCCGCCGCGGTGTCGGCGCCACGCGCCGCCGCCCAGTCGGCGGAGGACTGCGACGCCGCCCAGGTCGAATGGGGCGCGCCCGCCCTGGCCAACGCCATCTCCCACTATTCGCTGGAATGGCGGCCGTTCGGCGGCGCCGAATGGGGATGGGAAACCTATCTGCCCCTGATCCAGAAGGAGCTCGGAACCGGCTGCGCACCCGGTTCGGCGCGTTTCGCGCGGGCGCTGGCGGAGTTCCAGTACAACTACGGCCTGCCGGCCACCGGCTGGTTCGACGCGGCGACCTTCCAGGTGTTTCGCGGCCTGTGGCAGGAGCGGCGGCCGTTCATCATGGAGCGGGTGCGCGAACAGCCGTGCCCCGACCCGCCGCCGCTGTATCAGCTCGGCTATCTGGTGGCATCGGAGGAGCACGCCGACCGGCTGACGCGCCTGCTGCGCCGCGACGTTCTGGCCGCCTATCGGCTGATGGTGGCGGCGGCCCGGGAGGAGGTTCCCGAAGTGGCCGCCGATCCGGAGCTGCTGCAGATCTTCTCGGGCTTCCGCGATCCGGAGGCCGACGCCGCCCGATGCGCCGCCCAGGGCAATTGCGACGGCCTGCGCCGCGCCGTCTGTTCGCCGCATCGGACCGGCACGGCGGTCGATCTCTACGTCGGTCAGCTGGACGAGATGGGCGTCGACAACACCTCGCCGGCCAGCCGGCTGCACATGAGCCGCTCCGCCACCTACCGCTGGCTGGTCCGGAACGCCCACCGGTTCGGCTTCGTGCCCTATGTCTATGAGCCGTGGCACTGGGAATGGGTGAGCCCGACCGGGGGTTATGCGCTGGATATGGCTGCGCCTTGATCCGGGCCCTCACGCCCGGCGAGGCGGCGCTCGCCCGCGAGGCCTTCGGCGACGCCTTGCGATGCGAGAGCGTCCGTTTCCTCCCCGCGCCCTGGCCCTTCGATCGCGCCTTCGTGCCGGGCTGCTGGTTCGGCCGGGAGTGGATTGTCTGGCCGGCCCGGACCCTGCCTGCGGATATCGCCGTCGCTTCGCTGAAGGCCCAGGCCACTCTGATCCATGAGTTGACCCATGTCTGGCAGGCGCAGCAGGGCGTCAACCTGCTCACCGGCAAACTCCGGGCGGGGGACCGGCCGGAGTCCTACGAATACCCGATCGGCATGGACTGCGACTGGGGCGGGCTGAATATCGAGCAACAGGCGATGGTCGTGGAGCATCGCTTCCGCCTGCTCCATGGCGGCGTCGTTCCGGCGCCGCCCGATTTCTACGACCGGGTCTGCCCGCTGGGGCCTCGGATCAAAGTCTGAACGGAGACACTTGTCCCCCGGTCAATGGAACCCATATCCGCTACACGCTATGTTGCTAATGTCAGCCCCCATCAGCGGAGACTCCCATGCCCAAGATCCTTGTCCTGTACCATTCCACGCGCGGCCACGTCGAAGCCATGGCCGGGGCGGTCGCCGAGGGTGCTCGGCAGGTCGACGGCGCCACGGTGGACATCAGGCGCGTTCCCGAACTGGTCCCGGAGGAACTGGCGCGGAGGAGCGGTTACAAGCTGGACCAGGCCGCTCCGGTCGCCGAGGTCGACGAACTCGCCGGCTATGACGCGATCATCGTCGGCGCGGGCACCCGCTACGGCACGGCGGCGTCCCAGATGCGCAACTTCCTCGACCAGACCGGCGGGCTGTGGGTGAAGGGCGCGCTGGTCGGCAAGGTCGGATCGGCCTTCACCTCGACCGCGAGTCAGCATGGCGGTCAGGAGACCACTCTGATCGGCCTGGTCCAGACCCTGCTGCACCAAGGGATGGTCGTCGCGGGCCTGCCGTACGCCTGGCAAGGCCAGTCGCGCATCGACGAGATCACCGGCGGCTCGCCCTACGGCGCCACGACCATCACCGGCTCCGACGGCTCGCGCATGCCCAGCGACAACGAGCTGGAAGGCGCCCGCTGGCAGGGTCGTTATGTCGCCGAGACAGCGAAGAAGCTGTTCGGCTGATGCGTCAGCCGGCGCTCTTCTTTGGCCACGGCTCGCCGATGAACGCGCTCGGCGGCCCCTATGCCGAGGGCTGGCGCAGGCTGGGCGAAGGCGTCGGTAAGCCACGGGGCGTGGTCATGGTCTCGGCCCACTGGGAAACGGAGGGGGCGGCGGTGACGACGCAATCAGCTCCGGAAACCATTCATGATTTCGGCGGCTTCCCGGACGAACTGCATGCGATGCAATACCCGGCGCCGGGGTGTCCGACCCTGGCCCTCCGGGTGTCTGACCTGACCGGAGCCGCGCCGACCGACCAGTGGGGCCTCGATCACGGAACCTGGTCGGTGCTGGCCCACGTCTGGCCGGCGGCGGATGTGCCTGTCGTGCAGCTGTCGCTGGACCGCCGGCTGGACGCGCGTGGGCATTTCAATTTGGCTCGGAAGCTGGCGCCGCTGCGCGACGAGGGGGTCATCATCGCCGGTTCGGGCGACTTCGTACATAATCTGCGGACCTGGAAGCGGGCCGGGGGCGAGGCCTATGACTGGGCGACGCGTTTCAACGAGGCGGTCAAGGCGGCACTGGCCCGCGGCGACAACGAGGCTCTGATCAATTGGGTCGGTCTGGCCGAGGACGCCCAGTTGAGCGTCCCGACCGACGAACACTATCTGCCGCTGCTCTACGTCGCCGCCCAGCGCAGGGCGGGCGACGACGTCAGCTTCTTCAACGACGTCATCGAGGGCGGTTCGATCTCGATGACCGGAGTCCGGATCGGCTAGGCTTTCCGCTTGAGGATGTGGCCCACGGCCCAGGCGCCTGGCCCGGCGAACGCCAGATAGAGGAAGACCCAGCAATACAGCGCCGCCAGTTCGCCCTGGTTGACCATCGGGAAGACCCCGCCGGTCAGGGCATGGAACTGGAAATAGGCCACGGCCATCATGCCGGACAGGACGAATGCCACCGGGCGCGTGAACAGTCCGACCACGATCAGGGCCCCGCCGAACAGCTCCAGCACCCCGCCGACGCCCATCTGGCTGAAGAGTTCAAACGGCCCGTGGGCCGGGGCCGGGAAGCTGAAGATCTTCTGGGCGCCGTGCTGCATGAACATCAGGCCCGTGACGATGCGGAGCCCCGCCAGGGCCTTGTCGGAGTGCGGGGCGAGCTTGGAAAACAGATCCATGAATCGGGTTCCTTTGATAACCGGCCCGGCTTGGGCCGATCTCCATATTGGAACCGATACTGTTACAGACAAGAGCCGGCCCGTCAGGCCGCCTTGTCCATTTCGACAATCTGCTGGATGCGGACGTAGTCGGTCTTGCCGGTGCCCAGCACGGGGACTTCGGCGACCCGCATGATCTTCTTGGGCACCGCCAGTTCCGGTGCGCCGTGGCTGCGGGCCCATTCGGCGAGGCGGGCTACGTCGGCGTCCTTGCGGTCGGTGACCAGCACCAGCTTTTCGCCCTTGCGGCTGTCGGGCACCGAGACGACGGCGTGGCGCGCCTCGGGCCAGACCGCGCTGGCGAGGCCCTCGACGGCGGTCAGCGAGACCATCTCGCCGCCGATCTTGGCGAACCGTTTGGCGCGGCCGAGGATGCAAACATAGCCTTCGTCATCGATCGCGACGATGTCGCCGGTGTCGTGCCAGCCCTCCCTGAGCGGCTCAATGGCCTCGGGGTCGTCCGGCGACAGATAGCCCTTCATGACGTTCGGACCGCGCAGAAACAGCCGGCCGCCTTCGTCGATGCCCTCGACCGGTTCGACCCGCCATTCCATCCCAGGCATCATCTGACCAACCGTTCCCGGGCGGTTGCGGTCGGGGTGGTTCACCGCCACCACCGGCGCCGCCTCAGTGGCCCCATAGCCTTCCAGCAGTTTCAAGCCGTGGAAGCGGGTGTTGAACAGGTGATGGGTCTCCGGCCGGACCTTTTCAGCCCCGGCGACCACGAACTGCAGGGTCGAGAAGTCGTCCGGCCCGGCCACGCGGGCGTACTGGTTCAGGAAGGTGTCGGTGGCGAACAGGATGGACGCTTTCACCTGCGGCAGCAGCTCCACGATCTGTTTGGCGTGCAGCGGGGAGGGGTACTGGAACGCCTTCATACCGTGGAGGATCGGCAGCAGCACGCCGCCGGTCAGGCCGAAGCAGTGGAAGGTCGGCAGCGGGTTGAACATCACCCATTCGGGCAGCAGGTCGATGTGCTGTGCGACCTGACGACAATTGGCCACAAGGTTCGCCTGGCTCAGCACAACGCCCTTGGGCGCGCCGAAGCTGCCGGAGGTGAACAGGATCACCCCCGGCGACGACGGCTCGGTCTTCACCCGGAACCGCTTGGGCAATAGACCGGCCATCAGGCCGTACAGCTTGTCGGGCAGGCCGATCGATTTTCGCACGTCGTCGAGCCAGACGAGTTCGGCTACGGTTTCGATCCTGGCGACCAGGTCCTCGATCTTGGCCTGCTGGACAAAACGCCGCGCGGTCAGAATTCTGGTGACGCCGGCGGCCTCGATCGCCGCCTTGATATTGAGCTCGCCGGCGGTGAAATTGATCATCACCGGCACGCGGCCGTGGGCGTGCAGCCCGTAGTAGGTGACCACCACGCCCATGCTGGACGGCAGCAGGATGCCGACCCGCTCGCCGGGTTCAGTCATCGCGGCGATCTTGCGCCCCAGCACGAAGGCGGCCCGGATCAACCCCGTGTAGGTCAGGGGTTTCCGATCCTGATCCTCGAGGATTTCCTTGTCGCCGTAGGTGTCGCGCGCCGCGATCAGGGCGTCGAAAATCGTCTCCTCGACGGCCGTGGGGTCCAGGGGTACGCGCAAAGACATCCTCCGTGACGCGTTGGCCGCGTCTTGTCCGAACGCCCAAACTAGAGCGGGGGGCCATGGTTGAAAAGATGTGTTACCCGGCGTGAGCCCGGACCGCGCCTTGCCTTCGCCACGCGGAAGGACGACATAGCGGTCTCGCAACGCCCGGAGCCGACCCCGCCTTGGTCACGCTGATCGACACCCTGACGAAGACGCCGGCCGAACTGCGTCACCCGGAGAAGCAGAAGCGCCCGGAAACGGCGGTGCTGAAGAAACCCGACTGGCTGAGGGTGAAGGCGCCCGGGTCGGGCCAGTACAACGCGACCAGGGCCATCGTGAAAGACAAGGGTCTGGTCACGGTCTGCGAGGAGGCGGCCTGCCCGAACATCGGCGAGTGCTGGAGCCAGAAACACGCCACCCTGATGATCATGGGCGACACCTGCACGCGGGCCTGCGCCTTCTGCAACGTCAAGACCGGCCTGCCGCAGCCGCTGGACCCGGAAGAGCCGGGCAAGGTCGGACTGGCCGTGGCGCAGCTGGGTCTGAACCACGTCGTCATCACCTCCGTGGATCGGGATGATGTGGCGGACGGCGGCGCGGCCCATTTCGCCGAGGTGGTGCGCCAGATCCGCCTGCAGGCCCCCAACACGACGATCGAGATCCTGACCCCCGACTTCCTGCGCAAGGACGGCGCGGCCGAGGTGATGATCGACGCCCGTCCCGACGTCTTCAACCACAACCTCGAGACCGTGCCGCGGCTGTATCTGAAGATCCGGCCGGGAGCCCGCTACTTCCACTCCCTGCGCCTGCTGCAGATGGTCAAGGAGCGCGACCCGAACCAGTTCACCAAGTCCGGCATCATGGTGGGCCTGGGCGAGACCCGCGAAGAGGTCATGCAGGTGATGGACGACATGCGCTCGGCCGGCGTCGACTTCATCACCATCGGCCAGTATCTGCAGCCGACCCGCAAACACGCCGCCATCGACCGGTTCGTGACGCCGGAAGAGTTCAAGGCCTATGAGGCGATCGCCCGGGCCAAGGGCTTCCTGATGGTGTCGTCGTCGCCGTTGACCCGCAGCTCACACCACGCGGGCGATGATTTCGCACGCCTTAAGGCGGCGCGGCTGGCCCAGACCGGACGCTGATCCGCGCTTGGCCGTCCACCGCGTCACCAAAATCCTGCCTTATACGCCCGACCAGCTGGCCGCGCTGGTCGCCGACGTGCGCGCCTATCCGGAGTTCGTGCCCTGGGTGAGCGGAATGCGGGTTTGGAATCCACGCGTGGAGGCGCCCGGCGTGTCGCTGGTCGACGCGGAGGCGGCCGTAGGATTCTCATTCCTGAAAGAGCGGTTCTCGACCTGGGTCCGGCATGACCGGAACCGCGACCTGGTCGAGGTGGGCCTGCTGCGCGGGCCGTTCAAATATCTGAAGAACCGCTGGGAGTTCTTTCCCGATCCCGCCGGGAGCCGGGTCGAGTTCATGATCGACTTCGCCTTCAAGTCGCGGCTGCTGGACGGCCTGCTGCACGCCAATTTCGACCGGGCCGTGGACCGCCTGATGCACTGTTTCGAGGCGCGAGCCGCGCATCTCTACGGGCCGAAGGGATGAACTTCGACTTCGACGCCGTGGTGGTGGGCGCCGGGGCGGTCGGTCTGGCCTGTGGCCGCGCCCTGTCCCGACGCGGGATTACGGTGCTGGTGCTCGAAAAGGAAGCGCACATCGGACAGGGCGTGTCGTCGCGCAACAGCGAGGTCATCCACGGCGGTCTCTACTATCCGACCGGATCGCTGAAGGCGCGGTTCTGCGTCGAGGGGCGGCGCGCGCTCTACGCCTTCCTCGACAGCCGCAAGGTCGACTATCGCAAGTGCGGCAAGCTGGTCGTGGCCACCGACGAGACCGAGGTGGAGCGGATCGAGGCCGTCTTCCGGCAGGCGACCACCAACGCGGTGGAGGGGCTGGAGCATCTGACGGGCGCCCAGGCGAGGGCGCTGGAACCGGGCCTCAACGCCCGGGCCGCCATTCTGTCGCCCGAGAGCGGTGTGTTCGACAGCCACGGCTACATGTTGGCCCTGCAGGGCGAGATCGAGGACGCGGGTGGCTCGGTCGTCGTCTCGACGCCGTTCGAGCGGGCGGAGGCGCTGCCCGGCGGCGGCTTCACCGTCACGGCCGGCGGAGAGGGGGGCGCGACCCTGACGGCCCGCCTGCTGGTCACAGCGCCGGGATTGCAGGCGCAGGATGTGGCGGCCCGGATCGACGGCTACCCGGCTGATCGCATCCCCGAGGGCCATTTCGGCAAGGGCGTCTATTTCCGCCTGATCGGCAAGGCGCCGTTCGAGCGGCTGATCTATCCGCCGCCCATCCCGGGCGCGCTGGGCACCCACTATCGCAAGGATCTGGGCGGGCAGGCGGTGTTCGGGCCGGACCTGCAATATGTCGAGGGAGAGGACTATTCGGTCGACCCGGCCAGGGCGACCGAGTTCGGACATTACATCCGCCGTTTCTGGCCGGGTCTGCCGGAGGGCGCCCTGACGCCTGACTACGCCGGCGTCCGGCCCAAGCTGCACGGGCCGGGCGAGCCGCAGCCGGACTTTCAGCTGAGGGGCTCCGAGGATCACGGGATCGACGGGCTGATGGCGCTGTTCGGGATAGAGAGCCCCGGCCTGACCAGTTCGCTGGCGGTCGGTGAGGCTGTGGCGGGCAGTCTCCTCGATGACTGAGGTCTTCATCCGCGAGGCCGTAGCGGCCGACATCCCGGCGCTGCACCGGTTGATCGAAAGCGCCTATCGCGGCGAGGTCTCGCGCGCCGGCTGGACGACCGAGGCCGACCTGCTGGCGGGGCAGCGCACCGATCCCGAGGATTTGGCGTCCGTGCTCGCCGATCCGGCGCAGGCCATGCTGACCGCCTGGAGAGGCGAGGAACTCCTCGGCTGCATCCTGATCGCCGACCGGGGCGGCGAGACGGGCTATTTCGGCATGCTGTCGGTCAGCCCGCCCCTGCAAGGCGGCGGACTGGGCCGCCGGCTGGTCGAGGCCGCTCATCAGGCGCTCGCGGACAGGTTCGGCGCGCGGCGGGTGCGCATCTCGGTGTTCCCGCAGCGCGAAACCCTGATCGACTGGTACCGGCGGCTTGGGTATGCGCCGACCGGCGAGACGCTGCCGTTCCCCTATGGCGACCCGCGCTTCGGCTTGCCGCTCCGCGACGACCTGCATTTCATCGTCATGGAACGCCCGCTGGCTTGACCGTTCACGCGTCAGGCCGCACTCGCACAAAATGGAATTTCGCACCCCCCGGCTAGTCCTGCGCTCCGCCCGGCCGGACGATCTGGCGGCGATGCACGCCGTCCTGTCCGATCCGCGCGCAACCCGCTGGTGGTCGACGCCGCCGCACGACTGCCTCGACCAGACCGCGCAGTGGCTGAGCAGCATGATCGCCAACGGGCCGGATCAGCCGGACTTCGTCATCGAGCGCGCTGGCGTCGTTATCGGCAAGGCGGGTTTCTGGAAGCTGCCGGAGATCGGCTACATCCTGCACCCCGACCACTGGGGGCAGGGGTTCGCCCGGGAAGCGGTGGAGGCCGCGATCGGTCATGTCTTCACCACCCGGGACATCGACGACCTGACCGCAGACGTCGATCCGGAGAACGTCGCCTCGATTCGCCTGCTGGAACGGCTCGGCTTCGTGCGCACCGGGTTCGCGGAGCGCACCTGGGAGATCGCTGGCGAGTGGAAGGACAGCCTGTACTATGGACTGTCCCGCGCGGACTGGAGCTCGCGTCAGCGCACTTGAACTCGCGGTCGGGTTCAGGCATAAGCCCGCGCTCGCGTGGCGGCTCTTCCGGGGGCCGCCGCTGTTGTTTTCGCGCCTTCCGGCGCCCGACCTAGAAGATTGAGACGGACATGGCCGTTCCGAAGCGCAAAGTATCGCCCTCGCGTCGCAACATGCGCCGCGCCCACGACTCGCTGGGCTCCAACCCGCACGTCGAGGACAAGGACACGGGCGAGCTGCGCCGCTCGCACCACATCGACCTGAAGACCGGAACCTATCGCGGCCGGCAGGTCCTGACGCCCAAGGAAGACTAGGTCTTTCGACTGGTTCGGACCCCGGGTCCGGCGAAGCTTTTCACGGCGCGCGATGGCCTCGCGCGCCGTTTTCGTGCGTTGTAGGCGGCGGCAGCAACGTCGGAGACGCTCCATGACCCGCCTCATCGCCCTCGGTTCGACCGCCGTCCTGGTCCTCGCCGCCTGTGGCGCCCCGCCGCCTGAACCCGTCAGGGCTCCGGATCTGCCTGCAGTTCCGGCTCCCAGCGCTGAGCCGTTGACCGCTCTGGGATTTGGTCCGCTGCGCATCGGCATGACCCGCGCCGAGGTCGTTGCGGCGCTCGGCCCCGACGCCGACCCCGAGTCGCCCGGCGGCCCGGACCCCGCGTCCTGTGACATGTTCCGGCCGGAGCGCGCGCCCGAAGGCCTGGAGGTGATGATCGAGGACGGCGTGCTGACCAGCATCTGGCTCAGCCGCAATACGGTTGTCGCGACGGACCGTGCGCTGACCATCGGCGATACGGCCGCCGAGGTGAAGCGCGTCTACGGCGCGGCCGCGAAGGTCGAACCACACGAATATGAGTCCGCGCCAGCCGAATACATCATGGTCTGGTCCAACGCCGACCACCAGAGCCCCGCCGCGCGGGGCCTGAAATACGAGATCGGGATGGACGGCCACGTCCAGCACATCGCCGGGGGCGGACCGAGCATCCAATACGTCGAGGGCTGCGCCTGACGGCGGTCAGGCGCTTGGCGATTCGGAAGGCGTTGGGCTAAACCCGCCATCCAATCCTCGCCCTGACAGAGCCGTCTCATGACCGACATCGCCGACATCGCCGCCCGCATGATCCTCGACAGCCGGGGCAATCCGACGGTGGAGGTCGATGTAATCCTGGATGACGGGAGCTTCGGCCGGGCGGCGGTCCCGTCGGGGGCCTCGACCGGCGCCCATGAGGCGGTCGAGCTGCGTGACGGCGACAAGGATCTGTGGGGCGGCAAGGGTGTCGGCAAGGCCGTGGACGCGGTTAACGGCGAGATCTTCGACGCCCTCAGCGGCATGGACGCCGAAGACCAGCGCCGCATCGACGAGGCCCTGATCGGGCTGGACGGGACGTCGAACAAGAGCCGGCTGGGCGCCAACGCCATCCTCGGCGTCAGCCTGGCCTGCGCCAAGGCCAGCGCCATTTCCTCGGGCCTGCCGCTCTATCGTTATCTCGGCGGCGTATCGGCCCGGATCCTGCCGACTCCGATGATGAACATCATCAACGGCGGGGCCCATGCCGACAATCCGATCGACATCCAGGAATTCATGATCCTGCCGACCGGGGCGGACAGCTTCTCGGAAGGCCTGCGGATGGGAGCGGAGATTTTCCACGCCCTGCGCAAGCAGCTGAAGGACGCCGGCCACAACACCAACGTCGGCGACGAGGGCGGCTTCGCGCCCAACCTGGCCTCGGCCGAGGAGGCGCTTAGCTTCATCACCCGCGCCGGCCAGGCGGCGGGCTATCTGGCGGGCGAAGATTTCCACCTCGGTCTCGACGTCGCTGCGACGGAATTCTTCAAGGACGGCAAATACGTCATGGCCGGGGAGGGCAAGACGCTCGAGGCCGAGGCCATGGTCGGCTACCTCGCCGATCTGTGCGAACGCTTCCCGATCGTCTCGATCGAGGACGGCTGCGCGGAGGACGATTTCGACGGCTGGAAGCTGCTGACCGATCGGCTCGGCGACCGGGTCCAGATCGTCGGCGACGACCTGTTCGTCACCAACCCGGCCCGACTGGCGGCCGGCATCGGCGAGGGTCTGGCCAATTCCATCCTTATCAAGGTCAATCAGATCGGGACCTTGTCCGAAACGCTTGATGCAGTGGATATGGCCCACCGGGCTGGCTACACCGCCGTCATGAGCCACCGTTCGGGCGAGACCGAGGACTCGACCATCGCCGATCTGGCCGTCGCCACCAACTGCGGGCAGATCAAGACCGGCTCGCTGGCCAGATCCGACCGCACAGCCAAATACAATCAGTTGCTCCGCATCGAGGAGATGCTGGGTGACCAGGGCGCCTACTATGGCGACGGAATGCTGCTGAAATAGTCTCCGGATCGGCCTCGCTTCGCTCGTTGTCCGAGGATGACGGGTTTTATGGCCAAGCTACGGTTCGTTAGGCATTTTCGGTCAGGACTCGTCAATCGTGAGTCCACGCTCAGAAGGAGCGTCCGTCAGTGCCCGAACGGATGAAGCCGTATTTCCCGTCAGCAATCCTGATGCTGCTGATCGCCTACCTGGGCGTCCAAGCCCTGACCGGCGAACGCGGGCTGCTGAGCGGCGGCGAGCGCGAGGCCATGCTGTTGCGCCGCGAGGCCCAGCTGGCGGGGATTCTGGAGCAGCGGCGGGATCTTGAAGTCCGCGTCCGCTACCTGCGCACCGACAGCCTGTCGCGGGATCTGCTCGAGGAGAGGGCCCGCGCCGTGCTCGGCTTCGCCGACCCCCGCGACTATGTGATCCGGGTCTCCGCGCCCGCTCCGGAGGCCGGGTCGACGCCGAAGGCGTGAACTTTCGTTACAGCTTGACCGGAGCGCTTTGCGTTTCGGGAACGAAGGCTGCTAAAGCCCCTTTCCGTAACGACAAGAGGTCCTGGAAGCGGGGCCCAGCCGGGAGATGACGGATGGCGAAAGCCCCCGCCGCCAAAGCTGATTCCAGCAAGGCGACCAAACTGCCCAACACGCCGACGGCCTCCAAGGAGGACCTGCTGCGATTTTACCGTGAGATGGTGCTGATCCGCCGTTTCGAGGAGCGCGCGGGCCAGCTCTACGGCATGGGCCTGATTGGCGGCTTCTGCCACCTCTACATTGGCCAGGAGGCCGTGGCGGTGGGCGTTCAGGAGAGCGTCAAACAGGGCCACGACAAGATCATCACCGGCTACCGCGACCACGGCCACATGCTGGCCGCCGGCATGGACCCGAAAGAGGTCATGGCCGAGCTGACCGGCCGCATCGGCGGCTCGTCCAAGGGCAAGGGCGGTTCGATGCACATGTTCGACACCGCCACGGGCTTCTACGGCGGCCACGGCATCGTCGGGGCCCAGGTCGCGCTCGGCACCGGTCTGGCCTTCGCGGGTCGTTATCGCGGGGATGACTCGGTGGCGTTTGTGTACTTTGGCGATGGCGCGGCGAACCAGGGACAGGTCTACGAGAGCTTCAACATGGCCCAGCTGTGGAAGCTGCCGGCCATCTACATCATCGAGAACAATCAGTACGCCATGGGCACGAGCATCGAGCGCTCGTCGTCGACGACCGACCTGAGTCAGCGCGGGGCCAGCTTCGGCATTCCGGGCGAGCAGGTCGACGGCATGGACGTGCTGGCGGTGCGCGACGCGGTGGCCAAGGCCGTCAAGCGGGCGAGGGAAGGGGGCGGTCCCTACATCCTCGAGGTGAAGACCTACCGCTACCGCGGCCACTCGATGTCGGACCCGGCCAAATACCGTTCCAAGGAGGAGGTCGACGAGGTCAAGAAGACCCGCGACCCGATCGATCACATCAAGACCCTGCTGGCCGCCGCCAAGGCGACAGAGGACGAGCTCAAGGCCATCGACAACGAGGTCAAGGCCATCGTCGCCGAGGCGGTGCAGTTCGCCCAGGAAAGCCCGGAGCCGGATCCGTCCGAGCTCTACACCGACGTCTACGTGGAGGCCTGACTCGTGACCGACATTCTCATGCCGGCGCTGTCGCCCACGATGGAAGAGGGCACGCTGACCAAATGGCACATCAAGGCGGGCGACACCGTGTCGGCCGGCGACGTGATCGCCGAGATCGAAACCGACAAGGCGACCATGGAGGTCGAGGCCGTCGACGAGGGCGAGGTGCTGGAAATCCTCGTCGCCGAGGGCTCGGAAAACGTGAAGGTCAACACGCCGATCGCCCGTCTGGCGGGTGAAGACGGCGCGGCGAATTCGACGACGAAATCCGGGGACTCCGGAGACAGCGGAAAGACGACTTCGGAGACTTCGGAGACCAGGGCCGCTAAGGAGACCGGCGACCCGGAGAAGGCGTCGTCGCAGACGGCGACCCCGAAGGTCGAGCTGAAGGATCCCGAGGTTCCCGCCGACGCCAAACTGGTCAAGACCACCATCCGCGACGCCCTGCGCGACGCCATGGCCGAAGAGATGCGCCGCGACGAGGGCGTCTTCCTGATCGGCGAGGAGGTCGCCCAGTATCAGGGCGCCTACAAGGTCAGCCGCGAGCTGCTGCAGGAGTTCGGCGACAAGCGCGTCGTCGACACCCCGATCACCGAGCACGGCTTCGCCGGCCTCGGCGTCGGCGCGGCGATGGCGGGCCTGAAGCCGATCGTGGAGTTCATGACGTTCAACTTCGCCATGCAGGCCATCGACCACATCATCAATTCGGCCGCCAAGACGCTCTACATGTCGGGCGGCCAGATCCGCGCCAGCATCGTCTTCCGCGGACCCAACGGCGCCGCCAGCCGCGTCGGCGCCCAGCACAGCCAGGACTATTCCGCCTGGTACGCCCAGGTGCCCGGGTTGAAGGTCATCGCTCCCTATGACGCCGCCGACGCCAAGGGGCTGATGAAGGCCGCCATCCGCGACCCCAACCCCGTCGTCTTCCTCGAGCACGAGATGATGTACGGGCTGGAGTTCGACGTGCCCGAGGTCGAGGACTATCTGGTGCCGATCGGCAAGGCCAAGGTGCGTCGCGAAGGCACGGACGTGACCATCACCGCCCACAGTCGCATGGTCGGCTTCGCCCTGCAGGCCGCCGAGAAACTGGCGGAGGAGGGGATCAGCTGCGAGGTCGTCGATCTGCGCACCCTGCGCCCGCTCGACCACGAAACCATCGTCGAGAGCGTCAAGAAGACGAGCCGTCTGGTTTCGGCCGAGGAGGGGTGGGGGCCGATGGGCGTCGGCGCCGAGGTCGTGGCCCGGGTGATCGAACACGCCTTCGACTATCTGGATGCGCCGCCGCTGCGGGTCCACCAGGAGGACGTGCCGCTGCCCTACGCCGCCAATCTGGAGGCGCTGTCGCTGCCGGGCGCCGACAAGATCGTCGCCGCCGTGAAACAGGTGATGGCATGAGCGAGCCCGAAGAGCACCAGCTGAAGACCCCGGACAGCGTCGCCGCCGATCCCGAGGCCGTCGAGATCCTGCGCATGTGGTGGTCGAAGCAGGAGCCAGTGATGTCGGTCAAGCCGGCCTTCAACGACCCGGCCATGTTCGGCCGCATGCTGGCCTATGCCGCCACCCATATGGCGCACGGCTACAAGGTTCGGCACGGCATGGACGAGCGGCACGCCTACAACCAGATCCTGACTGGCATGAGCGACGCCATCAAGGCGCAGAACGTCCAGACCGTCACGGAACCGCTCGAACCGTCGGGGAGCGCGCAATGACCGACATCCTGATGCCCGCCCTGTCGCCCACCATGGAGGAGGGCGTACTGGCCAAATGGCACGTCAAGGTCGGCGATGTCGTCTCCGCCGGCGACGTCATCGCCGAGATCGAGACCGACAAGGCGACCATGGAGGTCGAGGCCGTCGACGAGGGCGAGATCACCGACATCCTCGTGGCCGAAGGGACCGAGGGGGTGAAGGTCAACACCCCGATCGCGCGACTGAAGGACGAGGGCGGTGCGGCCGCTCCGGCGCCGAAGGCCGCGCCCGCGAAGGCAGAACCGGCCAAGGCCGAGCCCCCGAAAGCGGACGCCGCCCCCGCCGCTGCTCCGGCCCAGAAGGCGCCCGCTGCGCCGTCGAAGGACGGCGAGCGCATTTTCGCCTCGCCGCTGGCGCGCCGCATCGCGGCCCAGAACGGCGTCGATCTGAAGTCCGTCAAGGGCACCGGGCCGCACGGCCGCATCGTCAAGCGTGACGTTGAGGGCGCGGGCAAGGGCGGGGCGCAACCTTCGCCCGCCGCCGGGGCTCCGGCCGGCGAGGTCCGCAAGGTCCAGTCGCTGGCTCAGATGGGCATCCCGGACGGCAGCTACGACCTGATCCCGCTGGACGGCATGCGCAAGGCCATCGCCCGGCGTCTGACCGACAGCTTCCGCGACGTGCCGCATTTCCCGCTGACCATCGATTGCGACATCGACGGCCTGCTGGCCGCCCGCGCCAAGGTCAATGCGATGCTGGAGAAGGACGGGGTCAAGGTCTCGGTCAACGACTTCGTCATCAAGGCCTCCGCCATGGCCCTGAAGGCCGTGCCGGAAGCCAACGCCAGCTATTCACCCGAGGGCATCGCCATGCACCACAACGCCGATGTGGCGATGGCGGTGGCCATCGACGGCGGCCTGATCACCCCGATCATCCGCAAGGCCGAGACCAAGACGCTGTCGCAGATCGCCACGGAGTCAAAGGATCTCGCCAAACGCGCCCGCGACCGCAAGCTGAAGCCCGAGGAGTTCCAGGGCGGCACCTTCAGCGTGTCGAACCTGGGCATGTTCGGCATCAAGTCATTCGCCTCGATCATCAACGAGCCGCAGGGCGCGATCATGAGCGTCGGGGCAGGGGAGCAGCGCCCCGTGGTCAAGAACGGCGAGTTGGCCGTGGCCACGGTGATGTCGGTCACCCTGACCTGCGATCACCGCGTCGTCGACGGCGCGATCGGTGCAAAATTCCTGCAGGTCTTCAAGGCGATGATCGAAGATCCTGTGACGATGCTGGCGTAACCTTTTCGCTTGTCATCCTCGGGCCTGTCTCGAGGACCCATCGTTCCAACGCAAGGATCAGGGATCGGCGGGCGCAACCTACCGGCGGTGTTCGTGTCCGAACCCGCCATGGGCCCTCGGGACACGCCCGAGGGTGACGGAGTTTAGAGATGGAATTCGACCTCATCGTCATCGGCTCGGGCCCCGGCGGCTATGTCGCCGCCATCCGCGCCAGCCAGCTGGGCCAGAAGGTCGCCATCGTCGAGCGCGAGAACCTCGGCGGCATCTGCCTGAACTGGGGCTGTATCCCGACCAAGGCGCTGCTCAAGTCGGGCGAAAAGTACGAGAGCCTGACGCACCTCAAGGACTACGGCCTGTCTGCCGACAAGGTCGGGTTCGACTTCGAGGCCATCATCCAGCGTTCTCGGGGCGTCGCCGCCACGATGAACAAGGGCGTCGCCTTCCTGATGAAGAAGCACAAGATCGAGGTGATCGAGGGCTCGGCGAAGCTCGAAAAGGGCAAGGAGTCGCCGAAGGTGGTCGTGGCCCTGAAGGCCGGAGGCTCGCGGACGGTCGAGGCGAAGGCGGTCATGCTGGCCGTCGGGGCGCGGGCGAGGGCGCTGCCGCAGATCGGCCTGGAAGCCGACGGCGACCGGATCTGGGCCTATCGCGAGGCTCTGGCGCCGAAGTCCCTGCCGAAGTCGTTCGTGGTGATCGGATCGGGCGCTATTGGGCTGGAATTCGCCAGCTTCTACCGCGCCCTGGGAGCAGAAGTTACGGTAGTAGAAGCGGTCGACCGGATCATGCCGGTCGAGGACGAGGAGGTCTCCAGGGCCGCCCGCAAAGCCTTCGAAAAGCGCGGCCTCAAATTCCGCGTCGGGGCCAAGGTGACCAAGGTCACCAAGTCGGCCAAGGGCGTCTCCGTGGCCGTCGAGGTCGACGGCAAGGCCGAGACGCTCGAAGCCGAGGTGTGCATCTCGGCCGTGGGCATCACCGCAAACACTGACGGCATCGGGCTGGAGGCGCTGGGCGTTGAACTGGACCGTGGGCACATCAAGATCGACGGCCACTGCCAGACCAATGTGAAGGGGCTGTTCGCCATCGGCGACTGCGCCGGCGCGCCGTGGCTGGCCCACAAGGCCTCGCACGAGGGCATCCACGCCGCGGAATACATCGCCGGCTACAAGACGCCGAACGTCCATTCACCGATCGCCGGCTGCACCTATACCCAGCCGCAGGTGGCCTCGGTCGGCCTGACCGAACAGGCCTGCAAGGCCGAGAAGCGCGAGATCAAGGTCGGCCGCTTCCCGTTCAAGGTGAACGGCAAGGCCGTGGCCGCCGGGGAGACGGAGGGTTTCGTCAAGACGATCTTCGACGCCAGGACCGGGGCCCTGATCGGGGCCCATATGATCGGCGCCGAGGTCACCGAGATGATCCAGGGCTATGTCACCGCCATCACCATGGAAGCGACGGAAGAGGACATCCACGGCATCGTCTATCCGCACCCGACGATGTCCGAGGCCATGCACGAGGCGTCCCTGGACGCCTATGAGCGGGTGCTGCACCTCTAAGGCGCGGCGGGACGGCCCTAACGCTTCTTGCCGAGCTCGGCGGCGATGTCCTTGACCATGCGGCCGGCCTTGCGGTGGGCGGCGACAATCTGGTCGCGGGTTACGCCCCAGCGCTTCATCCAGTATTCCACGGCCTGACGCTCCGACAGGTCGAGCCGGTCCTTGTCGATAAAGCCGCGCTTGTCCTTGAGGCCGGCCATGATCGCTCCTTGTCAGCGAGAGAGGGGTAATCGCGGCGGCGGCCGATAGCGAGTCCAAACACGCGGACCTGATTGTCGCCTAAGATATATTATGCGAAATGTGAAACGCCTTCAGCCGCTTGGGCAGAAACGTTTAACCTGTCGACTGTACAACGATCCTGACGCTGAAGCCCAACCCGTCGATCGGGTCCAGGGCGCCGGCAGCGCAGGCGATAGAGGCGGTAGAGGCGTGCGGATCATCTTTTGGGCCACACGGTTCGGAAAGAACACCCGGGGCTCGCTCGCCCTGAAATCGGCGCTCGTTCTTCCGGCGGTCCTGATGATGGGCGCGGTCGGGTTCGACCTGATCCAGGTCCAGGCATCGAAGAACCATCTCCAGGATATCGCCAACAGCGCCGCCCGGGCCGCCGCCGATGACCATTCAGCGCCCTCCGACGCCAACGAGCGCGCCCGCACCCATGTGGAGTCTGAACTCGGCGAATGGGGCAAACAGGCCCCAACGGTCGAGGGTCTCTACGAGGTCGTGGATGTCGAAGGCCGGAGCGCCATCCAGGTGGTCCTGAAGGGACGCCGCCCCTCCCTCTTCGCGAATCTTCTGCCCCCCGGCGGCTGGCGTTTCGTCGCCCGGTCGTCAGCAACGATCCCAAGCATGGCGCCTGAGGGTCAGCAATCGGATCACCGCGCCGGACGGGCCTGAAGCCGCGCCGCGAGGCTGGACGTGTCCCAGCGCGCGCCGCCCATGGCCTGAACCTCCGAATAGAACTGGTCGACCAGCGCCGCCAGGGCCAGATGCGCCCCGTTGGTCCGCGCCTCGTCGAGCACCAGACCCAGATCCTTGCGCATCCAGTCGACGGCGAAGCCGAAGTCGAACTGGCCCGCCGCCGCGGTCTTCCAGCGGTTGTCCATCTGCCACGACTGCGCGGCGCCCCTGGAGATGGCGTCATAGACCGCGTCGGTGTCGAGCCCCGCCGTCTGGGCGAAGTGAACCGCCTCGGCGAGTCCCTGGACGACGCCGGCGATGGCGATCTGGTTGACCATCTTGGTCAGCTGGCCGGCGCCTGACGGGCCCATGTGCTTGACGGCCTTCGCATAGTGCATGAGGACCGGCTCGACCCGGACCAGCGCGGTCGCGTCGCCGCCGGCCATGACGCTGAGCTGGCCGGTCTCGGCCCCCGCCTGCCCGCCCGAGACCGGCGCGTCGATGAACGCAGCCCCCTGCCCCGCCGCCTGCGCCGTCATCTCGCGCGCGACCCGCGCCGAGGTGGTGGTGTGGTCGACGATGACCGCGCCCCGGGCCAGCGACGGCAGGGCCGCCGCGACGACCTCACGCACATCGTCGTCATTGCCGACGCACAGGATGAACATCTCCGCGCCCGCCGCGGCCTCGTTGACAGTCGCGACGAACCGGCCGCCAGTCGCCTTGGCCCAGGCCCGCGCCTTGTCCGGCGAGCGGTTGAAGCCGGCGACCGCGTGACCGGCCTCGACCAAATGACGCGCCATCGGGGCGCCCATCACGCCCAGTCCCGCGAAGCCGATCTTCATGCCTGGATCCTCAGCTGTTCGGTTCGGTCGCAGCGCCGTATCGGCCGCGATAATAGGTCAGGGCGTCGCCCGGGCGGGTCTCGAAGGCCTGGACTTCACCGACGATGGTCAGGTGGTCACCCATGACGATGCGGTCGCGGGCGAGGCAGTCGAGCCGGGTCAGGGCGTTCTTGAGACGGGGCGGCTCCCGGCTGGAGCTGTCGAACTCGTCGGAAGACAGCCGGCAAACGCCCCAGGCGAAGCGGTCGGACATCTCGCGATCCTCGACCGGCAGCATGTGCACCGCGAACCGGTCGGCCGAGGCGAAGGCGTCGTGCCGCCAGGACGCGCGGTCGAGGCACCACAGGATCAGCGGCGGGTTCAGCGAAACCGAGGTGAAGGAGTTGACGGTGATGCCGTACGGCCCCTCGTCGGTGTGGGCCGTGACGACGCAGACGCCGGTCGCGAAACCGCCCAGGGCACGGCGGTAGGCGGCGGCGTCGAAGGCTTGAGGGGCGGCGGGACCGGTCACCCGGCAGGACTAGGATAGCCCCGGCGCAGCGGCAAGGTCCGTTTCCGTGTCGCCCGTCGAACGGGGTCAGCGGTTATCGCAAACGGGTTCTTAACGCCGACCGTCGACTGTGGCGGGAACTGGATGCGTAGCGAGTCTCCCCGATGTCCATGAGCGATCGGCCGATCCTCATCAAGAAGATAAAGAAGGTCGCCGGCCACGGGCATCATGGCGGCGCCTGGAAGGTCGCCTATGCCGACTTCGTGACCGCCATGATGGCCTTCTTCCTGCTGATGTGGCTGATCAACACGACCGATCCGGAACAGAAGCGCGGCATCGCCGAATATTTCGCCCCGGCCAGCGTGTCGGCCACGACCTCGGGTTCGGGCGGCATCCTGGGGGGCACATCGCTGGGCGACGACGGCGCCAAGGGATCCGGCTCGCAGTCGGTGATCAGCCAGCTGGCCCCGGAAGCGCCGCCGGACGCGCCGCCGGAGGCCGGACAGAGCCAGAGCCTCGCGGCCGCCAGCGAAGCGGCCCTGCGCGACGAGATCGCCCGGCGCGAGGCCGCCGAATTCTCCTCGGCCGCCGAGTCCCTGCGTCAGGCCATGCAGTCGATGCCGGAACTGGCCGAACTGTCGAAACAGCTGATCATCGACCAGACCCCGGAGGGCCTGCGCATCCAGCTGGTCGATCAGGAAGGCCGCTCGATGTTCGAGACCAATTCGGCCCGTCCGAACGCGCGGGCGCAGTTGCTGCTCAGGGCGATCTCGCGGGTGATCAACCAGCTGCCCAACCGTATCTCGATCACCGGCCACACCTCGGCGGCCGCGGGGGCGAACCGGGCCAGCGGACCGAACGACTGGACCTTGTCCTCCGAGCGCGCCAATGCCTCGCGTCTGATCCTGCAGGGTGCGGGCGTCGATCCGGACCGGGTCTATCAGGTCTCGGGCAAGGCGGGGTCCGATCCGCTTTATCCGGACGACCCGACGCTGGCCGGAAACCGCCGGATCGCCATCGTGCTGCTGCGCGAGGCTCCGGTGCTGCCTACGGACACCAGCCTGTGACCGCCCGCCCGCCGCTCAGGCGTCGGGCGAATGGCCTTGCCGCGCGGACCGGCGCAGGGCCAAATCGGGCGATGCCGTCAGGAGCGCCAAACTGTCGTCGGAATTGGGTGTGGAGCTGTCGTCCGTGACCCAGTTCGTCCCCACGCGTCAGCTTCGCTTCTACATGACCTCGGTGGCCCCCTGCCCCTATCTGCCGGGGCAGACCGAGCGGAAGGTGTTCGCCAACCTGCCGTTCAGCGAAGGCGCGCACGTCAACGACGAACTGACCCAGGCCGGCTTCAGGCGCAGCCAGAACATCGCCTATCGTCCGGCCTGCGAAGGCTGCGACGCCTGCGTCTCGGTGCGGCTGCCGGTGCCCGAGTTCTCCTTCTCGCGCTCCGAGCGCAAGGTGCTCAAGCGCAACGACGACCTGACCCGGGATCTGGTCGAGGCCGAGGCGACGATGGAGCAGTTCGACCTGCTGCGGCGCTATCTGCAGGGCCGGCATCCCGGCGGCGGCATGAGCACCATGGGCTGGCTCGACTACGTCGCCATGGTCGAGGACACGACGGTGCGGACCCATCTGATCGAATACCGTCTGCCCCCGCCCGACGGCGGACCCGGCGATCTGGTTGGGGTGTGCCTGACTGACCTGCTCTCGGACGGGCTGTCGATGGTCTACAGCTTCTTCGATCCGGCGCTGGAGGCCCGCAGCCTCGGCCGGTTCGCCATCCTCGATCATGTCCGGCAGGCGGCGGCGGTGAGCCTGCCCTTTGTCTACCTCGGCTATTGGGTACAGGGCTCGAAAAAGATGGACTACAAGGCCGGCTTCCGGCCGCTGGAGCGGCTGACCCGGCTGGGCTGGGAGCGACTGCCCTAGCCGGAGACCGGCGTCGAGGTCCCCCACGGCGAGACCGCCTCGCCGCCCGGCCATGGACCGGGATCCCGCCCGCCGCCGAACTTCACCAGGGCGTCGACCCGTTTCTGGATCGGCGGATGGCTGGCGAACAGGCCTTCGAGGCCGACGCCGTCGGGCTGGTTGTCGAGGAACAACTGCTGCACCTCGTCCGGCCCCTTGATCGAGGATCGGCCCTCGACCTTGCGCAGGGCCGAGATCATGGCGTCGGGGTTCTTGGTCAGCTCGACCGCGCCGGCGTCGGCCACGAACTCGCGGGTGCGCGACAGCATCATGCGGATGACGAAGGCGAGCACGAAGCCGATCACGGCGAAGGCCAGGCCGATCAGGATCAGCGGCATGGCGTTCTTGTTGTCGCGCCGCCCGCTGCGGGAATAGAGCAGCCCCCGGAACACCATCTCGGCGATCACGCTGATGATGCCCGCGAAGATCGAGGCGATCACCATGGTGCGCACGTCCTTGTTGATGACGTGGGTCAACTCGTGGGCCAGAACCGCCTCGACCTCGTCGCGGTCGAGAGTGTTCACCAGGCCCCGGGTGACGGTCACGCTGTACTGACCCTCGTGCAGGCCGGTGGCGTAGGCGTTGAGGCTGTCGGTCTCGATGATGCGCAGCGTCGGGGTGCGCAGCCCGCGCGAAATGGACAGGTTTTCCAGCAGGTTGTAGAGCTCAGGTTCAGACCGTCGCTCAACCTTGCGCGCGCCGGTCAGGGCGTCGACCATGGCCTGACTGCCGAAATAGGCGATGGCGAACCAGACGGCGGCGATGCCCAAGGCCAGGGGCACGGTCCAGCCCAGCCACGAGGCGGCCAGCGCCATGTCGTCGCCGAGCCCCTTGCCCGTGCCGGGCATGAACCCCAGCCCCATCAGGATCAGCTGCACCCCGTAGAGGATAAAGATCACCAGCACCGGGAAGGCGGCGAGCAGCAGGATCGAGCGGGTGTTGTTCGCCCAGATGTGGGTCTGGAGCCCGACGGCGCGCATGGATCAGGCCTGGAAATTCACCAACGGCGGCGCGGCGGTCATGGCGGCCCGATCGGTCTCGCCCACGTCGAAGAAGGGCTTGTCCGAGCCAAAGCCGACCATGGCGGCGAACAGGACGGTCGGGAACTGGCGGCGCACGGCGTTGAACTCGCTGACCGCGTTGTTGAAGAAGCGGCGGGCGGCGGCCAGCTTGTTCTCGATGTCCGACAGCTCGCGCTGCAGTTCGAGGAAGTTGGTGTTGGCCTTGAGGTCCGGATAGGCCTCGGCGACGGCGAACAGCCGGCCGAGGGTGGCGGTCAGCATGTTCTCGGCCTGGACCTTGTCGTTGACCGAGTTGGCGCCGGCCGCGGCGGCGCGGGCCTGGGTGACGGCGTCGAGGGTGGCCCGCTCGTGTGTGGCGTAGCCCTTCACCGTCTCGACGAGGTTGGGGATCAGGTCCTGACGCTGCTTGAGCTGGACGTCGATGTCCGCGAACGACTGGTCGGCCTTCTGGTCGAGCGCGACCAGCCGGTTGTAGGCGCCGACGACGACGAACAGCACGACGGCGACGATGACGGCGATGACGATCAGGGTGGTCAGCATGGCGGTCTCCAAGCTCGGCCGGTGATCGGCCACGAACGATTATCGGGCGCCCGGACGACGCTCGATAGTGAAATCGGCGTCACCTGAATTTGCGCAGCCCGCGGGGGCCCTGCCGCCCCGCCCCGGCGCGCTTGCCGAGCCAGTCCTTCCAGTCAGGCCAGTTGCGCCGGCGGCCGCCGCCGTCGACCCATTCGGGACCGGCCTCGGCGCTGAACACCGCGACGTCGGCGAGGCCGCCCTGTTTGTAGGACTGCAGCTTGACCCCCTTGCCCCGGCCCATCTCCGGCAGGTCGGCGAGAGGGAAGATCAGGGCCTTGATATTGTCGCCGATGGCGGCGACGTGATCTCCGGACACCCGGATGGCGGCCAGCATCTCGCCGTTGAGGACCTGTTTGCCGCCGCGCTTCTGGGCCAGCAGGTCGTCTTCCGGCGCGACGAAGCCGTAGCCGGCCTTCGACGCCACCAGCAGCTTGCCGCCGGGCTGATGGGCCAGCAGATTGACGATCCCGGCCCCCTCGTCGAGGTCGATCATCAGCCGGACCGGCTCGCCGTGGCCGCGTCCCGAGGCCAGCTTGTCGGCGCCGATGGTGAAGATGCGCCCGTCCGAGGCGGCCAGCAGCAGCTTGTCGGTGGTCCAGGCGGGCACAAGGAAGGCGAGGCTGTCGCCCTCCTTGAACTTCAGCTCGGACGGATCGTCGACCTTGCCCTTGGCGGCGCGGATCCAGCCGCGTTCGGACAGGATGACCGTGATGGCCTCGCGCGGGATGAAGGCCTCGATCGAGGCGATGGCGGCGGTGTCGACCGCCTCGGAAATGGTGGTGCGGCGCGGCGAGACCAGCGCCTTGCGGACGGATTCAAGGTCCTTGCCGACCTGTTTCCACTGTTTGGCGGGCGAGGACGACAGCGCCTGCAGTGTAGCAAGTTCGTCCGACAGGGCCTTGTATTCATTCTCGATCGTCATCTCCTCAATCCGCGCCAGCTGGCGCAGTCGGGTGTCGAGGATGAAGTCAGCCTGGAGTTCGCTGAGGCCGAAGCGGGCGATCAGGACGGCCTTGGGCTGTTCCTCCTCGCGGACGATGCGGATCACCTCGTCGAGGTTGAGGAAGACGATGCGCAGGCCTTCGAGCAGGTGCAGCCGCTTCTCAACCCGGTCGATGCGCCAGCCGGCGCGGCGCACCAGCACCTCGCGGCGGTGATCGAGGAAGGCCTGCAGACAGGCCTTCAGTCCCATGACCCGTGGCGTGCCGGTGGCGTCCAGCACGTTCATGTTGATCGGGAAGCGGACCTCGAGGTCGGAGAGCTTGAACAGGCTCTCCATCAGGACCTCGGGCTCGACCGTGCGGCTCTTCGGCTCGAGCACCAGGCGGATGTCCTCCGCGGACTCGTCGCGCACGTCACCAAGCAGCGGGGCCTTCTTGTTCTCGATCAGGTCGGCGAGCGCCTCGATCAGCTTCGACTTCTGAACCTGATAGGGCATCTCGGTGACGACGATCCGCCAGACGCCGCGGCCGAGGTCCTCGGTCTCCCAGCGGGCGCGCAGGCGCACCCCGCCCCGGCCCGTCTCATAGGCGTCGAGGATGGAGGCGTGGCCCTCGACGGCGACGCCGCCCGTCGGGAAGTCCGGCCCCGGCACGATATGCGCCAGCTCTTCGGTGGTCGCGTCGGGCCGCTCGAGCAGCAGGTGGCAGGCGTCGATCAGCTCGCCGGCGTTGTGGGGCGGGATCGAGGTGGCCATGCCGACGGCGATGCCCGACGAGCCGTTGGCCAGCAGATTGGGGAAGCCGGCGGGAAGGACGACCGGCTCCTCGTCTTGATCGTCGTAGGTGGCGCGGAAGTCGACCGAGTCCTGGTCGATGCCTTCCATCAGCAGAACGGCGGCGGGCGTCAGCTTGCACTCGGTGTAGCGCATGGCCGCGGCGTTATCGCCGTCGATGTTGCCGAAATTGCCCTGGCCGTCGACCAGCGGATAGCGCTGCGAGAAATCCTGGGCGAGACGCACCAGGGCGTCGTAGATCGAGGCGTCGCCGTGCGGGTGGTAGCCGCCCATGACCTCGCCGACGACCTTGGCGCATTTGCGCGCCGCCGCCTGCGGGTTCAGCCGCATCTGGTGCATGGCGTACATGATGCGCCGGTGCACGGGCTTGAAGCCGTCGCGCACGTCCGGCAGGGCCCGGTTGGTGATGGTCGACAGCGCATAGGCGAGATAGCGGCGAGACAGCGCCTCGCTCATCGGTTCGTCGATTATGCGTCCGCCTTCGGGCGGCGGGGTATGAACGGTCATGGGCCTTCGAATCGGCGGTCTGGAGCCGGAAGTCTAGCGCCTAAAGCCGTCCCGCCTCGCCCAGCTTGTCGATCATCCACACCCGCGCGGGGGGAAGCGGCCGGTCGAGCGGGTGGAAGACGAACTGTTCGAGGAAATGGCCGGTCAGGGCGAGACCCGAGCCGACATCCCCCTGCCCCAGGCCGGCCTGGGCGCCGAGCATGAAGGGCGGCAGATCGAGCAGCTTGCCGGCATAGGGTTCGCCGGCCGCGCGGCTGACGGCGCGGCCGGTGCGGGGGCTGACCCAGACCAGATCGTCCATGCTCCCGCTGACGGCGCAGCGCGACAGGTCGAGGCCGAAGCCAAGATCTTCCAGCAAGCCGGACTCAAAGCGCACGAAGATCGCCGGCCAGACGTCCGGCACGGCGAAGGCGGCCATCAAGGCCTCGAAGGCATGGAAGGCGCCCGGGTGTGGTTCACGCTCGGGCAGCGCCCCCTGGGCCACGGCGGCGGCGGCGGCGAGTCCGGTCAGGGCCAGCGGATCGTCGAACAGGGCGCTGGGTCCCTCCCCCACCGGCTCCAGCCGCGCCGAGCCGAGATGGTCGGCGGTGCGGGCCCGATAGTCGGCGACGACCCGGGCCCCGGCCTGCAGAAACGGCTTCATCCGCCGCGAGGCCCCGCCCGCGACATAGGCGGCGCGGCGGCCGTGCCCCTCGGTCAGCAGCTCGACCACCACGCCGGTATCGCCGTGGGCGCGGGCCGAGAGGACATAGGCGTCGTCGGTGAACTCCATGGCCCGGGTTAGCGGGGTCGGCGCGCGTTGGCCATACGTTCCGTCTATTCCGGGGACCGGATCGTCTCCACGACCGCCCTGGCCTGATCGTTGGGGACGGCGAAGCTGAGGACGTACTGCTCGATCTTCCAGCCCCCGTCGGTCAGACGCAACACGCCGGAGCCGCGGGTGACGCCGTAGGACTTGTTGTTCAGAACCTCGTCAAACCAGGCGATGCACCGGCAAGCGATCGGGGCCAGGGTCACGGTCCGCTCGACCGGGGTGTAGGTCCAGCCCTGACCGCGGGCGAAAACCGGTTCGGCGTAGGCCCTGAACTCCGGCAGCGTCCAACGTTCCGCGGCGTCGGTGCCGATAAAGCGGGCGTCCGGCGTGAACAGCGCGAAATAGGCCGCGCTGTCGGCGCTGGAGGCGGCCACGTGCAGGGCGTCGATCGTCGCGGCAACTTCCGCCTCGGGCGATTGAAGCGGAGCCATGGGCAGGGCGAGGGCGGCGACAAGGGCGAGCATGGCGAGGTCTCCGGCGATATGGCGTCATGAGCCTAGACCGGGCCGGCGGGAAAGTCCGGCCGGATCGCTCGCCCCACGCCCGTCCTATTTAACCAAGCGGTTGACAGCGGCGCGACGGCGGTCCATTTAACTAGCCAGTTACATACAGAGTGCCTGATGCCCGCCGATCCCCTCAGCGCCAAGTTCTCCGCCCTGGCCGACCCGACCCGTCGGGCCATCCTGGCGCGGCTGTGCGAGGGGGAGGCCACCGTCAACGACCTCGCCGAGCCGTTCGACATGAGCCTGCCGGCCGTGTCGAAACATCTGAAGGTGCTGGAGAAGGCCGGGCTGATCAGCCGGGGGCGCGAGGCGCAGTGGCGTCCCGCCCGGCTCGAACCGATGGGCCTGAAAGGCGTCGCCGACTGGCTGGAGCATTACCGCCGCTACTGGGACGCCAGCTTCGACCGTCTGGATGCGTACCTGAAGCAGATTCAGAAAGGAGACCCCGATGGACGGGAACACTGAGACCAATCCCTGCCACACCGACGGTGTCGCCCATGAGCACGCGCTGGTCCTGCGCCGGGTCATCGACGCCTCGCCGGAGCGGATATGGAAGGCGTGGATGACGCCGGACCTGCTGAAGCAATGGTTCGCGCCGAAGCCATGGACGATCTCGGACGTGCAGGTCGATCCGAGGCCCGGAGGCGTGTTCAACTTCGTCATGCACGGTCCGGACGGCGAGCGCTTTCCCAACAGCGGCGTTTTCCTGGAGGCGATTCCGAACAAGCGCTGGGTCACGACCGACGCCCTGACGCCCGATTGGCGGCCGGCCGGCCAGCCGTTTATGGTGGCCACGGTGGAGCTGACGCCGCGCGATGACGGCAAGACCGACTACGTCGCCACCGCGCGGCACTGGAACGCCGAGACGATGAAGCAGCACGAGGCCATGGGCTTCCACGAAGGCTGGGGCCAGTGCGCCGACCAGCTGGCCGAGCTGCTGAAGAGCCCCTGACCCTCCCCGGTCGCGACCGGACCCGCCGAAGAGCCCCCCGATGACCCTCGCAGAAGACGTCGCCACCCGCCCCACCCTGCACATTCAACGCGTCTTCGACGCCCCGCGGGCGCTGGTGTGGCGGGCGTGGACCAGCCCCGAGATCATGGTGCTGTGGATGGGGCCGGTCGAATGGCCGATGGTGTCCGGCTCCGGCGATTTTTGCGTGGGCGGCGCCTGGCGGGCCTGCCTGCGTTCGCCCGCCACCGGCGAGGCGTTGTGGCAGGGCGGGATCTATCGCGAGATCGTGCCGGAGGAGCGGCTGGTCTTCACCTTCAAGTGGGACGAGGCGCACGAGGACGGACCGCCGGTCGACACCCTGGTAACGGTGAGGCTCAGCGACGCGCCGGGCGGCGGAACCGTGATGGACTTCACCCACGAGGGCCTGAAGTCCGAACAGAGCCTGACCGGCCACAGGCACGGTTGGACCAGCACCTTCGACCGGCTCGAGGCCTTTCTGGCGCAAGACGGAGTTTCCTGAAGAAGGCCTATTCCTGATCAGTAGAGACGCGTTCGGTTCAACCTGCTCGAGGAGCGAAGACCATGAAGATCGTGACCAGCCTCAGCTTCCGCGGACAGTGCCGCGAAGCCTTCGAATTCTACGCCAAGGTGCTTGGCGGAAAGATCACCGCCGCCATGCCCTATGGCGACGCCCCGCCCGACATGCCGGTGGGCCCGCAATACAAGGACTGGCTGATGCATTGCTGGCTTGAGGTCGGCGATCAGGCGATCATGGGCGCCGACATGGACGTCGACTGGGCGCCGAACGTCGACAAGCCGAAGAACGGTTTCGACGTCACCCTGCACACCGAGGACGCGGTCGAGGGACGCCGCTGGTTCGACGCCCTGGCGGAGGGCGGCAAGGTCGGCATGCCCTTCGCCGAGACCTTCTGGTCGCCCGGCTTCGGCTCACTGACCGACAAGTTCGGCGTACCCTGGATGGTCAATACGATCCCCTCGGGAGACGGACAACCGGCGTCGTGAGGGTTTAGCGCGCCATCGCGGTCGGGAAGGCCCGGCCCAGCGCCTCGGCCATGCCCTGCTGCGACAGCTGGAAGACAGCCTCGCGCTGGTGATAGTTGTTCGACAGGACGATCACCGTGACGTCGCCCTCGGGCTGGTGCGTCGCCAGGTTGCGGAAGCCCGACCAGCTGCCGGTGTGATAAATCTGGCGGTCGAGGAAATCGGGCCGGACCCGGCGGCCAAGACTGTTGACGAACAGGCCATAGCCCCAGTCCCGGCGGGGCCGGCCGCGTTCGTCCGGCGTGTCGGCCGGGGCGTGATCGGCGATCATCTGGCTATAGCTCTCCGGGCTCAGCAGCGTCCCGCCATGCAGGGCGCGGTTCCAGACCAGCAGGTCGTCCAGTGTCGAATACAGGGCGCCCGCGCCAGGGATGATGCTGACGTTGTGGTCCGGCTGCGGCGACGGCGGGCCGCCAAGATTGGCGTAGCCCATGACCACGTCGGACCGGTCGTCCTCGAAGCCGGTGTCGGCCATGGCGAGCGGCACGAAGAAGGCGTCGCGAAGATAGTCTTGCAGCGGCAGGCCGCTGGCCTTCTGCACCACATGGCCCAGCAGGTTGTAGGCGGCGTTGTTGTAGCGGACCTTCGTACCCGGCGGGAACTGCAGGCCATACTGCGCTGACTCCACGGTCAATTGTTCCGAAGTGGCCGGCGTGACGCGGCGGAGACCCCAGCCCGGACGGGCCATCAGGTCAGGGATGCCCGAGGTGTGCGACAACAGGTGATGCAGGCGGATCGGGGCCCAGGCCGCCGGACAGTCCTCGACCCAACGGCAAACCGGGTCGTCGACCGTCAGCACTCCCTCGTCCTGCAGTCGGAGGATGGCGGCGGCGGTGAACTGCTTGCTGACCGAGGCGAGGCGGAAGCGGGAATCGAGCGCCAGCGGCTTGCCGAGATTGCGGTCCGCATAGCCGTAGACCTGGCGGAACAGCACCTGATCGCCCCTGGCCACCAGCACGCCGCCGGTGAAAGCGCCTGACCCGCCCCAGCGTTCCAGCTGTCCGGCCAGCTGGGGCAGGTCCTCGACCACGACCAGCGGCGGGCGGGGCGGCAGAGGTTCCGGCGCCGGCGCTTCCGGCAAGGGCCGGACCGTGAGCCAGGCGACGACCCCGGCGGCGAGGACGAAGATCACGGCGAGAAAGGCCATCGTCAGCCGGGGGTGGCCGCCGGAGTGTCTGGGGACGTGAAACACCAGCCTAGACGTCGTAATCCAGCCCGAACTGGGCGAAGAGGGCGCGGCTGTCCTGCCATTTCGGGTCGACCTTGACCGTCAGGAACAGATGCACCGGGCGGTCGAGCAGCTCGATCAACTCCTCGCGGGACTTCTGACCGATCCATTTCAGGGTCTGGCCGCCCTTGCCCAGCACGATCGGCCGCTGGCTCTCGCGCTCGACGTAGATGGTCTGTTCGATGCGGGCCGAGCCGTCGGCCTTGTCCTCGAACGAGGTGGTCTCGACCGCCGCCGAATAGGGCAGCTCCTCGTGGACGCGCAAATAGACCTTCTCGCGGGTGATTTCGGCCGCCAGCACGCGCATCGGCACATCGGCCGACTGATCCTCGGGATAGAGCCAGGGCCCTTCCGGCATGGCTCGGGCGAGGCGCTGCTTCAGGTCATCGACACCGTCGCCGCTGAGCGCGGAGATCATATAGACCTCGGAATAGACGCCGGTTTCGAACAGGGCATGCGAGAGGGCCAGCAGGGTGTCGCGCCGCATTCCGTCGATCTTGTTCAGCGCGAGAATGACCTGTTTCCCGGCGGCCTTGAGCGCGGCGATGATGGTCTCGGTGTCCTCGGCCGAGCGGCGATCGGCGGCCTGACCGTCCCTGCCCTCGGCGGCGATGTGCGAGGCGGCGTCGATCAGGTGGACCACCACGTCGGCGTCGTCGGCCCCGCCCCAGGCCGAGGCGACCATGGCCCGGTCCAGGCGCCGGCGCGGGGTGAAGATGCCGGGCGTGTCGACCAGCACGATCTGTGCGTCGCCCTCCATGGCGATGCCGCGCACCGGAAAGCGGGTGGTCTGGACCTTCTGGGTGACGATCGAGACCTTTGTCCCGGTCAGGCGGTTGACCAGCGTCGACTTGCCCGCATTGGGCGCGCCGATGATCGCGGCGAAGCCGGCTCGCTGGTTTTGGGTCTCGGTCAAATCACGCCTTCACGCTGCAGCAGGCCGATGGCGGCCGCCTTCTCCGCGTCCTGACGCGAACGGCCCTGCGCGGTCAAGGGCGGATATCCGTCCACCATGGCCTCGACGGTGAATGTCGGGGCGTGGTCCGAGCCGGTGCGCTCGACGATGCGGTAGGTCGGCAGCGGTCTCCCCTGCCCCAGCGCCCATTCCTGCAGGGCCGATTTCGGGTTGGTCAGGGACCGGCGCGGCGGGGCGGCCAGTTCGGCGGCCCAGGCGCGTTCGAACACGGCGCGGGCGGCGTCGATGCCGCCGTCCAGCCAGACCGCGGCGAGGATGGCCTCCATGGCGTCGCCGAGCATGCCCTCGCGACGCCGGCCGCCCTGTTTGGCCTCGCCCGGCGACAGTCGCATGGCGTCGCCGACGCCGAGACTCTCGGCGGCGCGGGCGCAGGTGGCCTTGTCGACGAGGCCGTGCAGCAGCGAGGACATCTCGCCCTCGTCAGCGGCGGGGAAGTCGCGCATCAGCCGATCGGCGACGAGCAGGCCGAGCACCCGGTCGCCGAGAAACTCCATCCGCTGGTTGTCGAGGAACGGCCGGCCGCGGGCATCCCGTTCGGCCCCCTCCCCCACGCTGGCGTGAGTCAGGGCCTGGTCGAGCAGCGACGGGTCCCGGAAGTCGTGGCCCAGCTTGCGCGCCAGCGCCGCGACCGCCTGCGCCCGCCGGTCAGCCATCAGTGCAGGACGGTGAAGAACCGGCTCGGACGGACCTTCGAGAACCAGCTGACGGGATTCCAAAGCGAGGCGCCCTCGGTCCACGAGAACAGGATGATCTCGGCCTTGCCGATCAGGTTCTCGGCCGGAACCAGGCCGACGCCGTTCTCGGTGACGCCGTAGCGGCTGTCGACCGAATTGTCCCGGTTGTCGCCCATCATGAAATAGTAGCCTTCGGGGACCTCGAACACCGGGGTGTCGTCGGCCTGGTTGCCGGGACCGTAGTCCTGGATGGTGAAGGTCTTGCCGCCGGGCAGGGTCTCACGCGCCTTGATGACGGGCATGCCGTACATGTTGGCGGCGTCGGCGTCGCTGATGACGACGTCCTGCACCGGCTGGTCGTTGATGTGCAGGACGTTGTTGATCATCTGGACCCGATCGCCGGGCAGGCCGACCAGACGCTTGATGTAGTCCGTCTTGTTGTCGCGCGGCAGTTTGAACACCACGATGTCGCCACGCTCGGGCTGCTGTCCAAAGATGCGGCCCTCGAACACCGGCGGGCTGAACGGGATGGCATGCTTCGAATAGCCATAGCTCCACTTGGAGACGACGATGTAGTCGCCCTCGTAGAGGTTGGGCTCCATCGAGGCCGACGGGATGGTGAAGGGCTGGAACAGCAGCACCCGCAGGACGAGAGCGATGAGCAGGGCGAAGACGATCGTCTTGATGATCTCGACGGTCTCGTTGCCGCCGCCCGACTTGCCTTTCTTGCGGCCCGTCTTGCCGCGGGCGTAGACGGGCGTCGTATCGACGTCCTCGAAGGGCGCGTCGCCCGAGTCGCTCCACACCGGCGTCCTGGACGAGGCGGCGGCGGCACCGGCGGCGGCGGCGGCGGTCGCCCCGGCGGCGGTCACAGCCGCGTCGTGGTCGCCGTGCGCGGCTTCGGCCTGGACCTCGTGGCCGTGCCCGGCGTGATCCGCGGCATGGGCGTCCGCCACCGGATGGACCTCGGGTGCAGGTTCGTCATGATGAGCATCGGCGGCCGGCGCGGCGTGGGCCTCGTCGTGCCGCTCGGCGCCGTGCGTCCCGGCGGGCTCCGCATGATCCGGTTCCGGCGAGGCGGCCGGTGCGTGATCATCGTGACCGTGTCCGGCGTCCTGGCCGTGGTCGTCGTGCGGCTTGTTCTCGTCGCTCATGGTGACCCTGTCCCCCAGCCGCTGTGCGCGGTCTTTCAGCGGCAGAAGCGGTATAACGTGATTAAGCCATCGGCAAGGCTTCGATCACCACGAAGGCGAGCGCGTAGGGGTGTTCGTCGCTCAGCGTGAGATGGATTCGCGCCTCGTGACCCGGAGGCGTCAGACGCGCCAGATGCTCGGCGGCGTGGCCGGTCAGGCGCAGGGTCGGCTGTCCGGACGGCAGGTTGGCGACGCCCATGTCGCGCCAGTAGACATCGGCCCGCATGCCCGTGCCCAAGGCCTTGGCGCAGGCCTCCTTGGCCGCGAATCGCTTGGCGTAGCTCCAAGCCGGCTCCGGCTTGCGGTCAGAACGGACCCGTTCCAGTTCGGTGAAGCAGCGCAGCTTGAAGCGCTCGCCGTAGCGGTCCAGCGAGTTCTGGATGCGGCGGATGTCGCACAGGTCCGCGCCGACGCCGACGATCATGAAGCGGCGTCCATGGCCGCACGCATCCGGTGGATTGCGGCGGTCAGGCCGACGAAGACCGCTTCGCCGATCAGGAAGTGACCGATATTGAGCTCCCGCACCTCCGGGATGGCCATCATGTCGCCTGCGGTCTGGTAGTCGAGCCCGTGGCCGGCGTGGACCTCCAGGCCAAGATCGGCGGCGCGGCTGGCGGCGGCCTGCAGGCGGACGAACTCCACCGCCCGTTCGTCGCCCGACACATGGCAGTACCGGCCAGTGTGGAACTCGACGACCTGGGCTCCGACGGCGTGGGCGGCCTCGACCTGCTCAAGCGCCGGCTCGATGAACAGCGAGACCCGCACGCCGGCGTCGGCCAGGGCCCTGGCCACCGGCGCGATCCGCGCCTCGCAGCCGGCCACGGCCAGGCCGCCCTCGGTGGTCACCTCCTCGCGCCGTTCGGGCACCAGGCAGGCGGCGTGCGGGCGATGGCGCAGGGCGATGGTCAGCATCTCGTCGGTGACCGCCATCTCGAGGTTCAGCGGGCGACCGGCGACGGCGCACAGCTCGCTGAGCGCCTCGATATCGGTGTCGGTGATGTGGCGGCGGTCTTCCCGCAGGTGGGCGGTGATGCCGTCGGCGCCGGCGGCGAGAGCCTCGCGGGCGGCGCGGACCGGATCGGGATGGACCCCGCCCCGGGCATTCCGGACCGTGGCCACATGGTCGATGTTGACGCCAAGGCGGACGGGCGAGACCATCTGGCTCTCCTACTTCGCCAGCCGCCGGCTGCCGGGGTCCTCGACCGGCAGGGCGGCCAGTTCGGGCGGCAGGGCGTCGGCGGGATAGGCCGGAACGTCCAGCGTGGCCAGCGCCACCAGCGGCACGCCGACATCGGCCCGACCGCCCGAGCGGTCGACGATGCAGGCCGCCGCCACGACGTCGCCGCCGGCCGCCCGGATCGCCGCGATGCATTCGCGCGAGCTCAGGCCGGTGGTGACGATGTCCTCGACCATGACGATCTTCTGGCCGGGTTCGACGTGGAAGCCGCGGCGCAGTTTGAACGCACCGCCCTCGCGCTCGACATACATCGACGGGACCTTGAGCCAGCGGGCGGTCTCATAGCCGGGAATGATGCCGCCGACCGCGGGCGAAATGGCCACGTCGACGGGGCCCACGGCGGCGATGATCTTCTCCGCCAGCGCCTTGCACAGGCGGGTGCAGCGCGCCGCGTCCATGAACACCAGGTTCTTCTGCAGGAAGACCGGGCTGTGCAGGCCGGAGGAGAGTACGAAATGGCCCTCACGCAGGGCTCCGGCGGCGCGGAATTCGTCGAGAACGTCGTCTGAGGTCATGGCGGGCTGTCTAGCGCAGCCGTGGCGGCGAAAGAAGATGCGCCGGCGTCAATCGGCCCTTTGGTGCGGCTTCAGGCCTCCGGCCAGCAAGGCCGACCAGACACCCTCGGCGTCTCCGGCGAAGCGGAAAAGATCGACATCGCCCGGGTGGATCATGCCGTGCCGCACGAGCACGTCGAAATTGATCGCCGATCGCCAGTAGGCCTCATCGAACAGGACGATGGGAATGCGCGGCGCCTTCCCGGTCTGGCGCAGGGTCAGGATCTCGAAAAGCTCATCGAAGGTGCCGAAGCCGCCCGGGAAGACCACCAGCGCGTTGGCGCGCATGGCCAGGTGCATCTTGCGCATGGCGAAGTAGTGGAAGTTGAACGTCAGTTCGGGCCTCGACCAGGCGTTCGGTTCCTGCTCGTGCGGCAGGGTGATGTTGAAGCCGATCGACGGCGCGCCGACGTCGGCCGCGCCCCGGTTGGCGGCGCCCATGATCCCCGGCCCGCCGCCGGTGGCGATGACGTTGTCGCGGGGCTGGCCGTTCGGGCCATGCATCGCCCCGCCGCGCTCCGAGGCCAGTCGCCCGAAGGCCCGCGCCGCCTCGTACCAGCGAGCATGTTCGCCTTCGCCGTCCTCGCCGATGCGGGCGCTGCCGAACACCACGATCGTCGAGCGGACGCCCCAGGCCCGCAACGCCTCCTCGGCCTTGGCGTATTCCATCAGGAAGCGCACGCCGCGCATGGAGTCGCCGAGCAAAAACTCTTCGTCGAGCGCGGCCAGCCGGAAGGACGGCGAAGCCATCTGGGCCGCGTTGTCCGGGGCCTCCGCGCTCACCCCCGCGACCGCTCGACGGTGTCGACGGAGGGATTGGTGCGCAGGGCGGCCATGATGGCCGTTGCGTGTTTGGCGTCCTCGACCTCCATGTCGATGTCCATGTCGAAAAAGTCCTGCTGACGGTGGGTCATGACCAGGTTGAGAATGTTTCCGCCGGCCTCGCCAATGATCGTCGCCACCTGGCCAAGCACGCCGGGCGCATTCTTGATGGTGGCGCGGACGCGGGCGGAGGCGACGGCGCCCTGCTCCGCCTGCGGCGTCCACTGCAGGTCCTGCCAGACCGAGTCGTCGTCAGCGAATTCCTCCAGCCGCTGGCAGTCGATGGTGTGAACGGTCAGGCCAGCCTCAGGTTCGAGGATGCCGACGATGCGGTCGCCCGGCACCGGTGAGCAGCAATGCCCGAAATGGACGCTGACGCCAGGCGTCAAGCCGCCGCCGCGCACGAACAGCCGACCCTGCTCGTCGCCGATCCGCTTGCGGTCCGGGCCGGCCTTGAGCCGTCCCTTGAGGGCGGGGAAGAGAATCTCGCCGATCTTGGCCGCCGACACCCGGCCGCGCCCGACGGCCTCGTACAGATCGTCGTCGCTGGCGAAGCCCAGCTGCTCCAGCGCCGGGCGCAGGGTCAGCTCGACATCGGTCTTGCCGGCCCGGGTCAGGGTTTGTTCGAGGGTGGCGCGGCCCAGCTTCTGGAACTCGCCCCGCTCGGAGGTGCGGATGTGACGGCGGATGGCCGAGCGGGCCCGGCCGGTCACGGTCAGCGAGCGCCAGTCGACCGGAATCTCCCGCTTGGCGCCGCGGATGATCTCGACCACGTCGCCGTTCTGCAGCTGGGTCCGCATGGGCTTGAGCTCGCCGTTGATCTTGGCCCCCACAGCCGTGTCGCCGACCTCGGTGTGGACGGCGTAGGCGAAGTCCAGCGGCATGCCGCCGCGCGGCAGGGTGATCAGCGCCCCCTTCGGCGTGAACACGAAGACCTGGTCGAGATACATCTCGAGCTTGGCGTGCTCGACCCAATCCTCGCCGCCCTCGCCGTGCTCGATGACCTGCACCAGATGGCGCAGGTTCTGAAGCGGATCGCGCCCGCCCTGGGCGGCCATGGCCTCGGCGTCGAAACCGTAGGCCATGTTCTTGTAGGCCCAGTGCGCCGCCACCCCGTCCTCGGCCACCCGGTCCATGGCGTCGGTGCGGATCTGCATCTCGATGCGCAGGCCCGACGGGCCGACCACGGTGGTATGCAGCGAGCGGTAGTTGTTCGACTTGGGCGTCGAGATGAAGTCCTTGAACCGCTCGGGCACCATCGGCCAGGCGCGGTGAATCACGCCGAGGGCGCGGTAGCAGTCGTCCTCGGCCTCGACGATGACGCGGAAGCCGTAGATGTCGGACAGCGACGAGAAGCCGACCGACTTGCGCTGCAGCTTGCGCCAGATCGAATAGGGCGTCTTCTGGCGGCCGAAAACGTGGGCATGGACGCCCGCCTCCTCCAGCACCCGTTCGACCTCGCGCGCGACGCCGTCAATGGCCTGACCGTGTTCGAGCTTCAGCGCCTCGAGCCGCCGCTCGATGGCGGTGCGGGCCGTCGGGTTCAGATGCTCGAAGGCCAGTTCCTCCAGTTCGGAGGCGATGGAGTGGATGCCGATCGACCGGCCCAGCGGGGCGTAGACCTCCAGCGTCTCGCGGGAGATCCGCTCGCGCTTGTCCGGCTTGACGTGCTTCAGCGTCCGCATGTTGTGCAGACGGTCCGCCAGCTTGACCAGCAGGACACGCACATCCTTCGAGATGGCGAGGATGAATTTGCGCAGGTTCTCGGCCTGGCGCGTGTGCTCGGCCTGCAGCTCCAGCCGCGACAGCTTGGTGACGCCCTCCACGAGGTCGGCGACTTCCTCGCCAAAGCGCTCGGCGATGTCGTCGCGCGTGGCCGAGGTGTCCTCGACCACGTCGTGAAGCAGGGCGGTGACGATGGTGGCGGTGTCGAGCCGGTAGTCGGTCAGAATGCCAGCGACCTGGATCGGATGGGCGAAATAGGGATCGCCCGAGGCCCGCAGCTGCGAGCCGTGCATCTTCATCGCATAGACGTAGGCGCGGTTCAGCAGTCCCTCGTCGGCGGTGGGATCGTAGGCCCGGACCGCCTCGACAAGCTCGAACTGACGCAGCACCGGAGCCCGGGCGGGCTCGACGGCGTCGGCCGGAGGGGGATCGCCCTCCGGGTCGTTCAGATTGGCAGCTTTCAGAGGCGACGCGGGCTGCGACGTCCGCGCCGGCAGGATGGTGATACCGTTGGCGGGTTCAGCCGTCAGTACCGCTCCTCCTGCCCGCCGTCGCGGTCGCTTTGCAGCGCGCGGATCAGCTCGGCTTCCGCCATGTTCATGTGCTGCGGTTCGGCCAGCAGGGCGACGGTTTCAGCCTCGTCCTCGGCTTCCGTCCGCTCGTCGACGCGCTGCAGGGTGACGACGATGTTTTCCTGCAGCTCGTCCGGGCTGACCGTGTCCTCGGCCAGTTCGCGCAGGGCGACGACCGGGTTCTTGTCGTTGTCGCGGTCGAGCGTCAGCGGCGCGCCGTTGGCGATGGAGCGGGCGCGGTGGCCGGCCAGCAGAACCAGACCAAAACGGTTCGGGACTTTCTCGATGCAGTCTTCGACAGTGACGCGGGCCATGAATTTCCTCGGGACGCGGGGGAGAACCGCACAAAATATAGGGTTGGCGCTCATTGTGCAACGCCGCATGGGCGGGAATGAGGCGATCAGCGCAGCGGCGCCGCATCCTGCCCGATCGGCGCCGCGTCCGCGAGATCCCTCGCCCGGCCGCCCGCCGGATGCCGCCAGTCGGGCGCGATCTCGGCCAGCGGTCCCATCACGAACCTCCGCTCCGCCGCGCGCGGGTGCGGCAGAATCAGACCCGAGAGGTCGCCGCTCAGCCGGCCGTAGGCGATCAGGTCGAGGTCGAGGGTGCGCGGGGCGTTGCGGGCCTCGCGGCGGCGGCCGAACGCCTCCTCGATCCGCCCGAGGGCGGCCATCAGGGCGTGCGGGTCGTGGGCGGTGCGGACGACCACGACCCCGTTCAGGAAGGGCGGGTCCGAAGGGTCTGGCCAGGCGTCCGAGCGCCACCAGGACGAGCGCAGCAGCACGTCGATTCCCTCGGCGCGGAACCGGGCCAGCGCCGCCTCCAGCGCCTCCCGGCAATCCCGCCACGCCCCCTTGTCATTGCAGCCCAGCGCGACGATGACGGCCTGATCCAGATCGAGGGCGCCGCCCAATTCGACGGCGACCGGGACGTCCATATTTTCGGGATCGATTTCCATGACGCCTATTCCGACCGAGCGCATCGCCCTGTTTATCGACGGGGCCAATCTCTATTCCGCCGCCAAGGCCCTGAACGCCGACCTCAATTTCAGCAAACTGCTGGATATGTATCGCGCGAACAGCGTTCTGGTTCGCGCCCACTACTACACCGCCGTGATCGAGGGGGAGGAATTCTCGCCGATCAAGCCGCTGGTCGACTGGCTGGACTACAACGGCTTCACCGTGGTGACCAAGCCGGTCAAGCGCTTCACCGACGCCCAGGGGCATTCGCGGGTCAAGGGCAATATGGACATCGAGATCGCCGTCGACATGCTGGAGCTGACGCCGCGCGTGGACCACATGGTGCTGTTCAGCGGCGACGGCGACTTTCGGCGGCTGGTGCAGGCGGTCCAGGCGCGCGGCGTACGCGTCACGGTCGTCTCGACCATAAAGAGCCAGCCGCCCCAGATCGCGGACGAGTTGCGCCGCCAGGCGGATGCGTTTGTCGAGCTGCAGGATCTGTTGCCGGAGATCGGACGGCCGCGCGCCGCCGGCGCCGGTGCGAACAGCCGGGTGTTCGACCGATGACTGTCCCCTACCCTCCCGAAGCCCCGCGCGACTGCCCGCTCTGTCCCCGCCTGGTCGAATACCGGCAGGAGAACGCCCGTCAGAAGCCCGGCTGGTGGAACGGCGCCGCACCCTCGTTCGGCGATCCGAACGCCCGCCTGCTGGTCGCCGGCCTCGCGCCGGGCCGCACCGGCGCCAACCGCACCGGCCGTCCGTTCACCGGCGATCACGCCGGTTGGCTGCTCTACGACACCCTGCTGAAGGCCGGCTTCGCGCGCGGGACCTATGACCCCGACGGCGACGACGACCTCGAACTGGTCGACTGCATGATCACCAACGCCGTCCGCTGCGCCCCGCCCGGCAACAAGCCGCTGCCGGCCGAGGAGGCGACTTGCCGACCCTTCCTGCAGTCGCGGCTCACCGCCCTGCCCCGGCTCAAGGTCATCGTCACCCTCGGCGACGTCTCCCGACGCAATGTGCTGAAGACCCTCGGCCGTCCGGCCAGCGCCATGCCGGCGGGGCATGGGGCCCAGGCGGAGATCGGACCCTATGTACTGCTGAACAGCTATCACTGCTCCCGGCTCAACACGAACACAGGGCGGCTGACGGCGCCGATGTTCGAGGACATCTTCCAGCGCGCCCGGGACCTCGTCGAATCCTGATCGAACACCGGTCGTCCAGGTGGCGACTGTGCCTCCCGCGCCACGCGAATCAGTGGGCCGCGGATGAAGCCTTCTTCCCCAGGAACAGCGTCGCCGATCCCGCGTTCATTTCAGCGGGACCTGGGAGGTTTGTAATGGGTAACAGTCAGCAAGGGGCGTTCACCGCCGAGGAACGCAAGGGCGCGCTCTGGGCGCTGCTGATCGCGGGCGTTATCGCCTTTCTGGCCTTGCTGTTCCAGCAGTCGACCCAGCCGTCGCTCGGGCCGTGGGGCGCGGATCAGGCGTCGGTCGCCATGCCCGACGTCCTCGACGCCCAGCCGATCGCCTCGACGCTCTAGCCCTCGTCGTCACTCTTCGGGGCGCTATTGCGACCGCTGGCCTTCAATGAGGTTCGCTTTTCGGCGGCGACCCTATGGCCGCTTCCGACCCATTGCGGACCTTTCCACGCGGGCCATGCACGGCCACTCTTAGGTGATCGCCGTCGGGAATCCGTGATGCGAAGACTGTCAGCTCCGTCCGCACTCTGCGCCGTCGTTCTGGCCAGCGCAGGCTGCTCCGAGCCGATCGATCCTGAAAAGGAAGCGGCTGAGTATCGCCCTACTTCACCGGTGTCGCGACCCGCATATGAATGGGAGCTTCGTCGATATCTGATCGAAGAATACGACTGGCCTATGATCTGGGGCCCCGATGGGCGATGGCAGTTCCAGGGCGTGGCGCCGACCTACGGCACATACCGGCTTGGCGGCGATGTCGTTTGCACCCGGCAGGACGGCGCGGCGGTAGAGCGCTGCGCAAATCTCTCGATCGGACCTCAGGGTCCCACGATGTCAGAATGGCGTGAGACTGCTGTTCGCAAGGACTAACGTCCGCTTTCCACCCATAACAGCGGTTCGGTACGTCTGCTGTCCGGCAGGTCGCCGCGCGCCTAGCCCCGGTCCTTCATCAGCCGCGCCTTGTCGCGCTGCCAGTCGCGATCCGCTGTCGCCTGTCGCTTGTCGTGCAGCTTCTTGCCCTTGGCGAGAGCGATTTCCAGCTTCGCCTTGCCGGCCTCGTTCAGATAGAGGCGGATCGGGATGATGGTCTGGCCGTCGCGCTGGACCGCCCCGATCATCTTGTCGATCTGCTTGCGGTGCAGCAGCAGTTTCCGCGGCCGGCGCGGCTCGTGGTTGAAGCGGTTGGCTTGTTTATAGGGCGGGATGTCGGCGTTGATCAGCACGATCTCGCGCCCCTCCACCGCCGCGTAGGACTCAGCGATATTGGCCCGGCCGTCGCGCAGCGCCTTGATCTCGGTGCCAAGCAACTGGATCCCGGCCTCGGTGTAATCCTCGAGGAAATAGTCGAATTTCGCCCGGCGGTTCTCGGCGATGACTTTGGTCTTGGGTTTCTCGGCGGCCATTCCGGCCCTCCTACACGCTCCGCCCGCGCTCGCGAAGCCGTCGCTCCCGCCCACGTCCGATTTTGACGCAGGCCCGGTCTATGCTGCCCCCATGGCCCGGTCGATGTGCAGGGTCAGAACGCGTTCCAGCTTCAGGGACCCGCAGCGTGTCGACTCTGCCGACTCCGCCACACCGAATTTTCTAGAGTCCCGCCTCGGCCATGGCCCGATCGATCGCCGGTTTCACGGCGTCGGCGGTCGGAGCCAGCGGCAACCGCACCTCCTCGGTGCACAGGCCGAGCCGGGACAGCGCGTATTTGGCCGGCGACGGCGAGTTGTCGAGGAACAGCCCCTTGTGCAGGCCGATCAGCCGGTCCTGCCACTCCCGCGCCGTGGCGTAGTCGCCCACGGCGGCGGCTTCGTGCAGCGCCACCATGGCCTCGGGCGCCACGTTGGAGGTCACCGAGATCACCCCGACGCCGCCCTGCGCGTGATAGCCGAGGTAGCTGGGATCGTCGCCGGAGATCAGGTCGAACTGCTGATCGCGGATGTGGGCGCGCATCCAGCTGACGCGGGCCAGATCGCCGGTGGCGTCCTTGATGCCGACAATGTTCGGATGCGCGGCCAGCCGCGCGACGGTCTCGTTGGCCAGGTCGACGCCAGTGCGGCCCGGCACGTTGTAGAGCAGCACCGGCAGTTGGACCGCCTCGGCGATGGCCTCGAAATGCAGCGCCATGCCGGCCTGCGAGGGCCGGTTGTAATAGGGCGTCACCACCAGCGCCCCGTCGGCGCCGACGGTCTTAGCGTGCCGGACCAGATCGATCGCCTTGTCGGTGGCCGAAGACCCGGCGCCCGCGATGACCCTCACGCGCCCGGCCGCGATCTCCACGCACAATTCGACGACCCGTTTGTGCTCGTCCAGATGCAGGGCGGCGCTCTCGCCGGTCGTGCCCATGGGGACGACGCCGTGAACCCCGGCCGCGATCTGGCGTTCCAGCAGCGTCCTGAAGGCGGCTTCGTCCACCTTTCCGTCACGAAGTGGTGTGATCAGGGCGGTGATCACGCCCTTGAACAAGGGGGCGGTCATTGAAACGATGGTCCTGCGTGGGAAGGGGCGGTGCGCCCTGAAGCGAAGCGTGGAAGGTTAGGTTGCCGGCGACGCCGCCGCAACCGTCATGGAATGGGGTTCGGACACCGAATGATCGCAACCAGTCTCGCGGCCGCTCTCGCTCTGCTCGGCCCCGCGCCCGAATCGCTGGTCCCGCAGGCCCGCCCCTATGCCGAGGTCGCGCCGCAGGGCTCGCAGGCGCGCGTACTGAATGATCAGGACACCGCCCTCTTCCGTCAGGGCCTGGCCCAGGCCCGCGCCCGCGACGTGGTCAGCACGCGCCAGACGGCGGCGCAGATCCGCAATCCGACCGCGCGCAAGCTGGTCGAATGGGCGCTGCTCGACACCTCGGCCCCGCAGCTGCCTTACAGCGACCTCGCCGCCGCCCAGACCGCCTTCGCCGGCTGGCCGCGGGGCGACAGCCGCCGCGAGGCCGCCGAGCGGGCGCTGGACCTCGCCTACGCTGGGCCTGACGCAGCGCTCGCCCTGTTCGCAGGGTCGCCGCCGACCACGGCCGAGGGCGCCGTCGCCCTGGCCGACGCGCTGGAGCAACGCGGCCGCCGCGACGAGGCGGGGGCGCTGATCCGCGAGTGGTGGCGGACCCGATCCTTCGACGAGGCGCTGCAGACCAGAGTCCTGACCCGCTGGGGCGGTTCCCTGACCCAGGCCGACCACGAGGCGCGGTTGAACCTGCTGCTGCTTGGGCCGCACGGACCCGCGACGCGGGCCATGACCCAGATGGTCTCGCCGGATCGGCGCGCCGTGGCCGAGGCGGCGATGGCGCTGCGCAACGCCTACAGCCCCGACGCGGTCGTGGCCGGCCTGAGGCCGGCGCAGGCGATGGATCCGGCCGTGGCGCTGGAACGCGTTCGCATTCTGCGCTCGCAGAACCGCCAGTCTGAGGGGTTCGCCTTGCTGGCCGCCCTGCCCCCGGCGCCGTCGCACAGCGAAGGCCAGAACACCCTGTGGAGCGAGCGACGCAACTATTTCCTCGACGCCCTAGAGCGCCGCAACTGGCAGGCGGCCTATGACTCCATGGCCGGGCATGGCTTTCCCTCGGGCGAGCGCAAGGTCGATGCGGAGTTCTTCGCGGGCTGGGTGGCTCTGACCAAGCTGAACGACCCTGCCCGCGCGGCCAATCACTTCGAAATCCTGCGCCAGTCGTCCTCGACGCCGATCACCCAGGGCCGGGCCATGTACTGGCTGGGCCGGGCGGCGGAGGCGCGCGGCCATACGCCGGCGGCCGTCGAATTCTACCGGAACGGCGCGCAGCACATCCAGACCTTCTACGGCCAGCTCGCCGCCGAGAAGGCGGGGATACGCACCCTGACCCTGCCCGGCGATCCGGCGCCGACCACCGCCGAGCGCGCCGCCTTCGAGGCCAATGAACTGGTGAAGGCGATGCGCATCCTCGGCGAAACCGGCGAGGCCAGCCTGTTCCGGGTGTTCGCCTATCAACTGGACGATGATCTTCCGGGAGCGTCCGAACTGGCGCTGTTGATGGACCTGTCCCGCGCCTACGGCGAAGACTTCACCGCCATGATGGTCGGCCGCGCCGCCAGCCAGCGCGGCTTCCTGATGCCCGAGCGGCAGTATCCGATCCGGATCCCGCCCGCCGTTCCCGGCGCAGCGCCGCTCGAGTTCACCCTCGCCATCACCCGGCAGGAATCGAGCTTCGATCCGCGCGCCCGCTCGCACGCTGACGCCCGGGGCATGATGCAGTTTCTGCCCTCGACGGGGGCGGCCGTGGCGCGCCAGCTGGGCATGCCCTTCTCGGCCGAGCGGCTGTGGGACCCGGACTACAATATGACGCTGGGCAGCTTCCACCTCGGCGACCTGACCAACCGGTTCGGCGGTTCGATGCTGCTGACCACGGTGGGCTACAACGCCGGTCCGGCGCGCCCGCCCCAGTGGATCGCCCGTTGCGGCGACCCGCGCGGGGGCCAAGTCGATCCGGTTGACTTCATCGAGTGCGCGCCCTTCACCGAGACGCGCAACTACATGATGCGGGTGATGGAGAACATGTCGGTTTACAAGGCCCGGCTCAACGGCGGCTCGGCGCCTCTGACCCTGTCGGACGACCTGCGGCGGGGAGCCGGCGTGAACAGCGGACCGCGTCCCTACGAGCCCTGAGGGCGCGCGCGGACAGCGGACAGCAGGGGCCCGTCCGGCCCGTCGACCCAGCGCGCTGACAGGCCGAACACGCGCTGGAGAATGTCCGGCGTCAGGGCCGCCAACGGCGCGGCGTCGGCCACGACCCGGCCGTGATCCAGCACCGCCACCCGATGGGCGAACCGCGCCGCCAGCGGCAGGTCGTGCAGGCTGGCCAACACCGCCTGCCCCGCCCCGGCCCGCGCGCGCAGCCGCTCCAGCACCATCAGCTGCGCCTCGGGATCAAGCCCGGCGATGGGCTCGTCGACGAGCAGGGCCTGCGACGGGGCTGCCAAGGCTCGCGCCAGCAGGACCCGCGCGCGCTCGCCGCCCGACATTTCCGCCACGCCCCGGTCCGCAAGGCCACCGACCTCGACCTCGTCGAGGGCCTTCCGGGCCGCGGCCAATGCATCCGCGCCCGACAGGAAGGGCGCGCCGAGCGCGGCGACCTCCATGGCGGGCAGGTTCCAGGCGATGCGCCGTTCCTGCGGCAGATAGACGGCGCGCGCCGACCGCTCGCGGGGCGAGAGATCGTTGACATCATCCCCGGCCAGCCGGGCCACGCCCGTATCCAGCGGAAGCAGACCCGCCAAGGCCCGGATCAGGCTGGACTTGCCCGCGCCATTGGGGCCAACGAGGGCCACCAGCTCGCCCCGCTCGACCCGCAGGTCGGCGCCGTCCAGCACCCTCCGGCCGCCCAGCCGCGCCGTGGCGTCCCACATGGTGAGCCACGCGGTCACAGCCGCCACTCCCGCGCCGCCCGCCAGGCGATCAGGGCGAACAGGGGCGCGCCCACGAGGGCGGTGAACACGCCAAGCTTCAACTCCTGATCGGTCGGCGTCAGCCGCGCCAGCAGATCCGCCGCCACCAGCATCAATCCTCCGGCGAGGGCTGAGGGCAGCAACAGGCGGGCGGGATCGCCGCGCACCGCCGCCCGCACCAGATGGGGCGCGGCGAGGCCGACGAAGCCGATCACCCCCGCCACCGCCACCGCCGCCCCCGCGGCCACCGCCGTCGCCAGCAGGGCTACCAGCCTGAGCCGGGCTATCGGCAGGCCCGAGGTCCGGGCCGTCTCCTCGCCAAGGCTGAGCATGCGCAGCCCGGGCGCGGCGAAGGCGGCCAGGCCTGCTGCGATCAGCACTGCGGGCGTGACCCAGGCGACGTCGACCCAACTGCGGTTCTGCACGGAGCCCAGCAGCCAGTTCATCACCTCGGCGGTGGCGATCGGGGACGGCGACAGGTTGAAGATCAGCGCCGTGGCCGCGCCGGCGAAACTGGACACCGCCACGCCAAACAGGATCAACGCCTCGGGCGAACGCACCCGCGCCGAGAACATCACCAGCACCCCCCCGGCAAGGCCCGCGCCGGCCAGGGCGGCGATCTCGACCGCGCCGGGCCAGGCGGCCCACCCGAGCACGATCGCGGCCGCCGCCCCCAGAGCGGCCAGCGCCGAGACGCCCAGCACCCCGGGGTCCGCCAGCGGATTGCGCAGCAGGCCCTGCATGACCGCGCCGGAGAGGCCCAGCGCCGCCCCGACCATCAGCGCCGTCACCGCCCGGGGCGCGCGCACCGCCCACAGCACCTCCGCTGGACCGGAAGACGGATCCATGAAGCCCTGACGCAGCTGCGCCGCGCTGAAGATGGTCTCGCCGAACAGCACGGCCGCCAGCGTCGCCAGCCCGATCGGGACGACGAGGATCAGAGACAGACGCCCCTCGCGACCGCCCGTCATCCGGCGGCCCTCAGCATAGCCGCCGCGTCCGCCGCGAACCATGCCGGACAGGTCAGGCTGGCGGCGGGCAAGCGGGCGACGACCCGGTCTTGCGTCGCCGCGCGCACCGCCGGATGCCGCCCCGGCCCCCGCCAGTCGCCGCGCGACTGGTCGAAGAACCCCAGCACGAACCGGGCGGGCCGCCACAATACGATGCGCTCGACGCTGACGGGGACGAACCCCGGATTGGTGACCAGATTGGTCAGGCCGGCGGCCCCGAGAATGGCGTCGGTCAGCGTGCCGCGCCCGGCGGTGAAGCCGCCGGCGGTCACATACAGGGCGGATCGTTCGGGCGTGGCCGGACGGGGCGCGGCCTCGCGCAGGCGGACGTCCATGCGGGCGATCAGGGCGTCTCCGCGGGGTTGGGCCCCCAGCGTAGCGGCGGCCGTCCGTATATTGCGGCGAACCCCCTCGAAGTCCGTGGCGTCCTCGATGTCGACGACGCGCACCCCACTCTGTTCGAGCCGGGCGAGCAGTCGGGCATCGCCGCCCCAGTAGCGGAGGACCACATTGGGCTGGAAGCCGATGGCGGATTCGAGCGTCGGCCGCACCCGCCGCCGCCCCGCCGCCGCCTCGCGCATCCACGAATCGGGATCGTCTGCGCGGGGCGACAGGGCCAGCTCCGCATCGGGCGCCAGCGCCAGCGCATACTGGTCGCCGCACTGATCCAGGGACATCACCCGCAATGGACGGCTCTCGCCCGCCGCCGCCGGCGTCGCGGTCAGGACAAGGGTCAGGGTCAGGGCTGCCGCCGTCGCCGCCGACCTCACGGCTTCATCAGGCCCGCGAAGAGCCCGTCCAGCAGCGTTCCCACCAGCGCCTCGCGATCGACCCAGTCGAAATAGGGTTTGGTGATCATCAGCGAGACCACGCCATGACAGCCCGCCCAGAGCGCCTGGGCCGTGGTGCGCGCGTCGCAGCGCAACAGGCCGTCCGCCTCGGCGTCCTCGACCACCTGTTCGAACGACCGGTACAGGGACGCCCCCGTCTCCTGAGCCGCCGACAACGCCCCGTGCCGCAGCTCGACCGGCCGGGTCATGTAGATCAGCCGATAGGCGTTGGGATTGTCAAAGCCGAAGTCGATGTAGGCCTGCAGCATCCGTCGCAGCCGTTGCTTCGGCCCGCCCGGCTCGGCGACGACGGCCTGGTTCAATTCAAGCAGGGTGGCGAAGGCCTGGCGGCAGATTTCATGGAGGATCTCGCCCTTCTCGGCGAAATGCATATAGAGCGCTGTTGAGGACAGGCCGACCTCGTCGGCGATCTTGCGAATCGTCGCCCCTTCATAGCCATGCTCGACGAAGATGCGTTCAGCGGCGGCCAGAATCTCGGCGCGGCGGGCGTGACCTTCGCCCTTGGGCTTGCGCCGGGATCGCGGATTGAGGACGGCGGAGGCGGTCACCTGGGTCGAAACTCCGTACTGCGGCTTCTGAATAGCGGCATTCCCCGCCTCGCGCCAATCACTTGCAGGTTGCGCACCGGCGCGTTAACCATTTCGAATGGAACGGGCGGGGATCAGCGGTTTTCGGGATCGTGGGCGCGAGACTGTGCGTCCTGAGCCGCCGCGGGAAATGAGTGCACGACTGCGCGGCCTCTCTGACTTCCAGTGGCTCGCCCTCGCCGGTGCGCTCACCGCGGCGGGCTGCCTGGTCTGGATACGCCCAGGCCTGATCGGGCCGCTGCTGGTGGCGGGCGCGGCGGCGACCTTCCTCGTCATTTCGTGCTGGCGCGTGGCGCTGGTCATCCTGAGCGCGGGCGGCATCGACCGGCGGGATCACGCGACCGCCGACCTGCCCCGCTACAGCGTGCTCGTCGCGCTGCACGACGAGGCCGAAGTGATCGATCAACTGGTCGAACGTCTCGCGCGCATCGATTACCCGCAGGACCGCCTGCAGGGTCTATTGATCCTCGAACCGCACGACGCGCCGACCATTAGCGCGGCGCTGGCGGCGTCGAAACCGGGTTGGCTGGAAGTCTTCGTGGCGCCGCCCGGCGAGCCGCAGACCAAGCCCCGGGCCCTGAACTGCGCCCTGCCCCACGTCACCGGCAACCTGCTGACCGTCTATGACGCCGAGGACGAGCCGGATCCGCAGCAGTTGCGCGAGGCCGCCGCCCGGTTCGCGGCCGACGCCGGTGGCAACCTGGCCTGTTTGCAGGCGCCGCTGCGCATCCGGCGGATGCATCGCGGGCTCAGTCCCTCCCCCTTTCTCGACCGGCAGTTCGCGGCCGAATACGCCAGCCTGTTCGAGACGGCCCTGCCCGGCATGGCGCGGCTCGGCCTGCCGTTTCCGCTGGGCGGGACCAGCAATCATTTCAGGGTCGACGTGCTGCGCGCGGTCGGCGGCTGGGACGCCTTCAACGTCACCGAGGACGCTGACCTGGGCTTTCGCCTGTGGGGCAAGGGCTGGCGGCTCGGGGTTATAAGCCGGCCCACCTGGGAGACGCCGCCGGGCGACCTGTCCGACTGGCTGCCGCAACGGACGCGATGGCTGAAGGGCTATATGCAGACCTGGGGCGTGCATACGCGGCGGCCGTGGCGGCTGGGCGCGCGGGGCGCCTTCGCCCTGCTGATGACGGTCGGAGCCGGCATCGTCTCCGCGTCGGTCAATGGGCCGTCCCTCGCCTGGCTGGCGACGACGGTGCTCGTGGCGGCGGTGGCGGGGCTGCCGCCGCAGACGCCCGCGCTGGCGCTCGTCGTCCTCATCCTCGGCGCGGCCTCGGCATGGCTGTCCTGCGCCATCGGGGCGCGGCGGGCCGGCGTGCCCTACGGGCCGACGGACATGATCGTCGCGCCCGCCTATTGGGCGTTGCAGAGCCTGGCCGCCGCCCATGCGGCGTGGCGCCTGGTGCGGGAGCCGTTCGCCTGGGACAAGACGCGTCACCGGCGCGACGAACCCGTGACCGCGACGGTGACTGCGCCTGCGCCTGCGCACGCCGCGCTGGACGAGGCGGCGCCGGAACGCCTATCAGCGGGCCATGCCGCCGCGCCTCAACCCGTCGCCTGAAACCCTCGTCACCCGCGCCTGGCCGGACTATGCCCTGCTGGACAGCGGCGACGGCCGCAAGCTGGAGCGTTACGGCCCCTACACGGTCGTGCGGCCGGAGCCGCAGTGCTTCTGGTCGCCGCGCGATCCGGCCGCCTTCGAGGCCGCAAACGCCGTGTTCGATCCTACCGACGAGGACGAGAGCGGTCGCTGGCGGTTCGCCGGCAAGCCGGTCGACTGCTTTCCGCTGGCGTGGCGCGATGTGCGGTTCACCAGCCGGTTCACGCCGTTCCGGCATCTGGCATTCTTCCCAGAGCAGGCGGCGAACTGGGACTGGCTGGACGGGCGGGTGCGGCGGCTGCGCAAGCCAAAGATCCTGAACCTGTTCGGATACACGGGCGTGGCCAGTCTGGCCTGCGCGGCGGCGGGGGCGGAAGTGACCCACGTCGACGCCTCGAAGAAGTCGGTGGCCTGGGCGCGCGAGAACGCCGAGCTGTCGGGTCTGGCCGACCGGCCGGTGCGCTGGATCGTCGAAGACGCCCGCAAATATGCGGCGCGGGAGGTCCGGCGAGGGTCGAAATACGACGGTATCATCCTCGACCCGCCGAAATACGGGCGGGGGCCGACGGGGGAGGTGTGGCGTCTGTTCGACGATTTGCCGGGGTTGCTGAAGGACTGCGCGGCCCTGCTGTCGGACGATGCGTCGTTCCTGCTGCTTAACGCGTACGCGGCGCGGATTTCGGGGCTGTCGCTGGCGCATCTGATGGCCGAGGCCACGGCGGATCGGGGCGGCGTCATCGACTGGGGCGAACTGGCGCTGGCCGAGGACGGACCGGACGGGCGGGCGATCGGGCTGAGCTTCTTCGCGCGGTGGAGCGCCTGATGGCGGACCGGCTGATCACCTCGCTGACCAATGACACGGTCAAGGCCGTGCGCGCCCTGCACATGCGCAAGGAGCGCGAGGCGACGGGGCGGTTCCTGGCCGAGGGGCTGAAATTCATCGGCGAGGCGCTGGATCAGGGCCGGACGCCGAAGCTGCTGCTCGTCGGCGAGGAGGCGCGGCCGCATCCGCTGCTGGAGCGGGCGAAAGCCGAGACCCGGGCCGCCGGGGGTGAGGTGGTGGCGGTGACCCACGCCATCCTTGAGAAGATCAGCCGGCGGGACAATCCGCAGACCGTTCTGGGCGTTTTCGAGCAGGTCTATACGCCGCTGACGGCGATCGTGCCGGGGACGGCGCCGTGCTGGGTGGCGCTGGAGCAGGTGCGGGACCCGGGCAATCTGGGGACCATCATCCGCACGGCCGACGCGGCGGGCTGCGGGGGGGTGGTGCTGATCGGGGACTGTGTCGATCCCTATTCCGTCGAGGCGGTCCGGGCGACTATGGGATCGGCCTTCGCGGTGGCCATCGCCCAGGCCTCGGCGGCCGAATTCCTGGCCTGGCGGGACAACTGGCCCGGCAGCGTGATCGGGACGCGGCTGGACGCCGCCACGGGCTATCGGGAGGCTGATATCCAGCGCCCGGCCCTGATCCTCATGGGCAATGAGCAGGCCGGGCTGACGGATGCGCTGGCGGCGGCCTGCGACGTCAACGTCAAGATCCCGATGCGGGGGCGGGCCGACAGCCTGAACCTGGCGATCGCCACGGGGATCATGGTCTATGCGGTGACGGATCAGGCCTAGGCATCCTCCAGCAGCACCACCCCGGGGGCGGATTTGAGGGCGCCGCGGAGGGCGCCGTCGAGGCGGTAGCGGCCGGGGAGCTTCAGTTCGACCTCGCGGCGGCCGTCGAGCGAGGCGACCAGAGAGACCTCGCCGCCCTTGCCCTCGGCCCGGGCGCGATCGAGGCGGGCCTTGAGGGCGGCGGGATCGGCGGCCTTCGAGGAGACATGGATGCGCAGGCCCATCTGCCCGTCGTCGATCAGCGTCTCCAGCCGGGTGGCGCTGTCGCCGAAGAATCGCACCTCGCCGTCTGACGATTTGGCGCGAACGCGGATCATGACCGAGGCGCCGGCCTCAAGCACCTCGCGGCTGTTGCGCAGCTGTTCGGGGGGGAACAGGCATTCGAACTCGCCGGTCGGGTCCGAGAAGGTAACGAAGGCGAATTTCTCGCCCGTCTTCGCGCTGGCCCGTTCCTGGCGACGGCGCACGACGCCGGCCATCAGGAAGGCCTCATGGCCGCTTTCGGCCAGGGCGGTGGCCTCGGCGACGAAGGTGACGCGCTTGCGTTTCAGGGCCGGGGCCATGTCCTCCAGGGGGTGGCCAGACAGGTAGAAGCCGACGGCGGCCAGTTCCTGATCCAGCTTCTCGGGCCCGACCCAGGGTTCGACCGGCCGGAGACGCGGCCGGGCCGCCCCGGCCTGATCGCCGCCGAACAGTGAGACCTGGGACGAGGCGCGCTCGGCCGCGACGCTCTGGCAATAGGCCATCAGGGTGTCGGCCTGTTCGACCAGCTGGCGGCGGTTGGTGTGGAAGCTGTCGAAGGCGCCGGCGCGGGCGAGGTTCTCGAGGGCGCGCTTGTTGATGTATTTTGGATCGACCCGTTCGAGGAAGTCGAAGATGTCGGTGAAGCGGCCGCCAGTCTCGCGCACCTCGACGAGGTGTTTCATCGCCTCCAGTCCGACGTTGCGGATGGCGCCGAGGGCATAGAGCACCGAACCAATCTTTTCGCCGTCCGTCCCCTCCTCCCAGGCGACGTCGAAGTCGGCCGAGGAACGGTTCACGTCGGGGGCCTTCACCGGCACTTCGAAGCGGCGACAATCCTGATAGAATACGGCCAGTTTGTCGGTATTGCTGAGATCGAGACTCATGGACGCGGCCATGAACTCGACGGGGTGATTGGCCTTCAGCCACCCGGTCTGGAAGGAGATGAGGGCGTAGGCGGCGGCGTGCGATTTGTTGAAGCCATAGCCGGCGAACTTGGCGACCAGATCGAAGATGCCGCCGGACTGCTCCTCGGGCACGCCCCGTTCCGAGGCGCCCTTGATGAAGCGCGCCCGCTGGAAGTCCATCTCCTCCTTCTTCTTCTTGCCCATGGCCCGGCGCAGAAGATCGGCCTCGCCGAGGCTGTAGCCGGCCAGGATCTGGGCGATCTTCATCACCTGCTCCTGGTAGATGATGACGCCGTAGGTCTCGGTCAGGACTTCCTTGAGCGAGGGGTGAAGGTAGTCGACCTCCTGACGGCCGAACTTGCGATCGATGTAGGTGTCGATCATCTCCATCGGCCCGGGCCGGTAGAGGGAGATCAGGGCAGTGATCTCCTCGATCGAGCCGCAACGCATCTTGCGCAGGGTGTCGCGCATGCCTTGCGATTCCAGCTGGAACACGCCGACGGTCTGGCCCGAGGCCATCAGTTCATAAGTGCGGGCGTCGTCGAGCGGCAGGCCGTTCCAGTCGGGAGCGGCGCCGCGCCGTTCCAGATACTGGCGGGCGCGGTCGAGCACCGTCAGGGTCTTGAGGCCGAGGAAGTCGAACTTCACCAGACCGGCGGCCTCGACCCATTTCATGTTGAACTGGCTGGCCGGGATGGAGGAGCGCGGGTCCTGATACAGCGGCGCGAGCTCGACCAGGGGGCGGTCGCCGATGACGATGCCGGCGGCGTGGGTCGAGGCGTTTCGGTAGAGCCCCTCCAGCTCCAGCGCCGTCTCCAGCAGGGCGGCGACATTGGCGTCGCTGTCGCGCGCCTCCTTGAGCCGGGGTTCGAGGTCGACGGCCTGGGCAAGGGTGACGGGGTTGGCGGGGTTGGCGGGGACCATCTTGGCCAGGCGGTCGACCTGGCCGAGCGGCATCTGCAGCACCCGGCCGACGTCGCGCAGCACCGCCCGGGCCTGCAGGGTGCCGAAGGTGATGATCTGGGCCACCCGGTCCTTGCCGTAGCGGTCCTGGACGTAGTCGATCACCTCCTCGCGCCGCTCCTGGCAGAAGTCGATGTCGAAGTCGGGCATGGAGACCCGCTCGGGATTGAGGAAGCGCTCGAACAGCAGACCGAAGCGCAGCGGGTCAAGGTCGGTGATGGTCAGCGACCAGGCGACCAGCGAGCCGGCCCCGGAGCCCCGCCCGGGACCCACGGGGATGCCGTGGCTCTTGGCCCATTTGATGAAGTCCGACACGATCAGGAAATAGCCGGGGAAGCCCATCTGCTGGATGATGCCGACCTCCCATTCGAGGCGGCTCCAGTATTCTTCCTCGGGCGCGGCCGGGGTGACCTGTTTGAGGCGGACCCTCAGACCCTCGCGGGCCTGATGCATCAGTTCGTCGGGCTCGGAGCGGCCGTCGCCGGCGTCGAAGCGCGGCAGGATGGGCGCGCGGGTCGGGGCGACGAAGGCGCAACGGCGGGCGATGTCGAGGGTGGCGTCACAGGCCTCGGGCAGGTCGGCGAACAGTTCGCGCATGGCCGCGGCGGTCTTGAACCAATGCTGGCCGGTGATGCGGCGGCGATCCTCCTGACCGGTGAAGGCGCCGTCGGCGATGCACAGCAGGGCGTCGTGCGACCTGGCTTGGGCGGCCTTGGCGTAATGGACGTCGTTGGTGGCCACGAGGGGGGCGTCGTGAGCATAGGCCCACTCTACGAGACCGCGCTCGGCCTGCTGTTCGGAGGCGAGGCCATGGCGCTGGAGCTCGACGTAGAAACGGTCGCCGAAGACGGCCTGCATGGCCGCGAGGGCCGCGCCGGCCTCGGCGGGTTTGCCCTGGACGAACAGGGGATCGACCGGGCCGTCGGGGCCGCCGGAGAGCAGGATCAGGCCCTCGGCATGGGCCGCTACCTTCTCCCAGGGCACGCTTGGCTCGTCCATCGCCCCGGCGTCGAGGAAGGCGGAGGACGACAGGATCGAGAGGTTGAGCCAGCCGGCCTCGTTCTGGACCAGCAGCACGACCGTGGGGACCTTGGCCCAGCGCTCGTTGATCTTGCCGCCGATGCCGGTGACCGGCAGGGCGCAGGCGATCAGCGGCTGAACTCCGGCGTCCTTCGCGGCCTGGCTGAATTCCAGCGCGCCGAACAGATTGGCGCGGTCCGCGACGCCGACCGCCGGCATGCCCGCGTCGGCGGCCAGCCGGGCGACCTTGCCGGCCTTGATCGCGCCTTCCAGCAGGGAATAGGCCGAGCGGACCCGGAGGTGGATGAAGCCCTGGCTGTTCAGCGTGTCGGTCAAACCGGGTCCTTCGTCAGGTGAGCCCCTGTCATGGACCGAGTCTCACATCGCGGGCGACCGCGACACCCGAAAGCGGCGCGGACGGCGGCGGGACCGGGGACCGGCTGTGGATGAGCCGGGGCGTGACGAAAAAACGGTGTGGCGGAGTCGGCAGAGTCGGCGCCGAAATTGGGTGTGGCAGAGTGGGCAGAGTCGACATCGGGGAGTCGGCGAGAGCCGCCGTTCAGGGCGACCTGATCGCCCTGCCGCATCAGGCCGCCGTGGTCAGCAGCGCCGCCTGCCACATCACCCAGACGAAGCCGCCGCACGACGCCAGCGACAGTGCATCCCGAACCCAACGCGCCATGACGGCCTCCTTCGTGCGTGTTCCGGGTATGTTCCTATTCTTGTTTTGTTCTTTTTGCAATAGCCTCGCTTAATGATCCCGCATCAAGTTAGCTTCCGCTCACGACGCTATCTCGCAGCATTTGCCAGACTGGCTTGGATGCCAGCGCTGCTTCTGTGGATTGCTGACACTTGGTTGACCCCGCTCCTTCCAGTTTATGTTTGGCCCGCCCTGTTCCTCGGTCTGTCCGTCTTGTCGGCCGGATTCGTATTGGGTGAGGCGGCTCACGGGAAAGGCCCGCTCACGCGACTGCAAAGAGCAATGTCCCCGGTTACGTTTAAGCCGTTGATCTATCGGGATCGGTCGGACAGCGGTGATCGCGAGATTTCGCTCTGGGCGGCTCTGAAGGCCAAGCCCGGCCGCGAACTGACGATCGAGGCCATCTATCTGGCGGAGGTGCACTACGTTGATGGGACCTTCGTTTGGGAGAAGCGTGACAGGCTGACGGCTGCAGCCGTCAGGGTGCCTCCCAGCGGGGAACTGGAGTGGCAGCTACTTTCGCGGAACCAACAGTCTCGTCAGCTTAGTCCCACGCTTGGCGATAAGTATGGTGGTGCCTCTGGGTGGGTAAGAGTCGATGTCGCGGTCGCCGGGCGCGGGTTTAGCGCCCACCACTCTTATCATGTGATGTTAGGTGACCTCCCAGCCCCGATCACAGCGCTTCCCGTTGCGCCGCCCACAGCAGACAAGGCTGACATAGCCGCTGATCAAGTGCGTGAGGCGACCCTCTCGGTGAAGAGCGCGTAAGGACTGGCGGCCAAGTTTCAACGTATCGGGCTCGCTCGACCTGAAAATGCTATGCTGCCTGCAGCAGACGCCACCAGTCATCCGCCTTCCGGCGGCAGGCGTCGCGGGATGACGATCATGGCCAAGGGTCAAGCGCGCAGCAACAAGGAAATCCGCAAGCCGAAGGCGGAGAAGGCCAAACCGGCGGTATCGGTGGGGACCTCGCCCTTCACCCAGGCGCCGGGGAAGAAGTAGGTCGCTCCGAGGCGTCCGGAGCCTTGTCATCCCGGACGTCGCGAAGCGGCGATCCGGGACGGCAAGGCGCAGAATGCCGCTCCCGGAAATCGTTCGCGATTGTCCGGGAGACTGGTGGCGATCCGAGCCAGCCCAACCTGTGGCCCGGACAGCCGCTGCGCAGCTTCCGGGCCGGTCATGATCTTTGCGAACCCGTCCCGGATCGTCGCTTCGCGACGTCCGGGATGACAAGGTGCGGTCCTGCAATGCCCCTCCCTCTCCCCTGCCCCGCGAGCGCCCTTGCGCCGTTGCGCCTTGACCGCATAGCTTCGGCGTTAACCATCGGGAGCAGACGGCATGAATGACGTTGCAGCGGAGGCCGCCGTCGTCGGGCGGAACGACAAGGGCCGTAGCAACGGCGGCCTGTTCCGGTTCCTGCCCGGCTTTGTGCTGATCCTGGTGCTGTTCATCGCCGGCCAGCTGATCTTCAGGGATCCGCGCGCCGTCCTGTTCGACATCGAGGGCTACAAGCTGGCCTGGGTCGAGGTGCTGATGGTGGCGGCCGCCATCGTGGCCATGGCCGAACAGCTGAAGGTGTCCAAACCGGGCGTGAACCAGATCAACGAGGCCCTGCTGATCGGGCTGGTCGCCGTGGTGCAGATCGTGCTGTTCACCCTGGGGGCCTCGGGCGTGGCGGGGTTCGACATGTTCGCCAACACCGAGTTCGTGCTGCTGACCCTGATCAACGTCGCCCAGACGGTGGTGGCCTTCCAGATCAACGCCGCGACGCTGATGCGGACGATCAGCTCGGGGTGAGCCGCCGGCCGTCAGTGCGGCCCTCGTCGTCGGGCGCGGTGCGCCTTCCTCCACCCCTCCACCGCTCCGCGGTCCCCCTCCCCATCGCTTCGCGACAGGGAGGAGACAGAGGGCCCCCGCCGCATTGAAGCTAGTAGGCGTGGCTCTCGGCGGGGCGTTCCTCGAGATGGCCGTCCTTGAGGGCGAAGACGCGGTCCATGTGGCCGGCCAGCTCCATGTTGTGGGTAGCGATCAGGGCGGCGACGCCGGTCTTCTTGACCAGATCGTGCAGAGCCTCGAACACCGTCTGGCTGGTGGCGGGGTCGAGGTTGCCGGTCGGCTCGTCGGCGAGCAGCAGGCGCGGGCGGTTGGCGAGGGCGCGAGCGACGGCGACGCGCTGCTGTTCGCCGCCGGACATCTGGGCCGGCTGGTGGGTCAGGCGTTCGCCGAGGCCGAGGGCGGTGAGCACCTCGGACGCGCGGGCGCGGGCGTCCGTCTGGTTCACGCCGGCGATGCGCAGCGGCAGGGCGACGTTGTCGCGGGCGTCGAACTCGGCCAGCAGGTGGTGGAACTGGTAGACGAAGCCGATGCTGGCGAGGCGGATGTGGGTGCGGGCGCGCTCGGGCAGGTCGCCGACGTCCTTGCCGTCGATCAGGATGTCGCCCGAGGTGGGGCGCTCCAGCAGCCCGGCGGCGTGCAACAGGGACGACTTGCCCGAGCCCGACGGACCGATCAGGCCGACGACCTCGCCCGGCATGACGTCGAGATCGACGCCCTTGAGCACGGTCAGAGGACCGGCCATGGACTCATAGGTGCGGGTGACGCCGCGGACGGAGAGGACGGGGGTGGCCTTACTCATAGCGGAGGGCCTCCACCGGATCCATTTTGGCGGCCCGCCACGAAGGCAGCAGGCTGGCGACGCAGGACATGAAGACGGACCACAACGTGACCCAGAGGACGTCCCAGGGGTCGACCTCGGCCGGGATGGACTCGAGCATATAGACGTCGGCGTCGAACAGGCGGACCTGGAACAGCCATTCGAGGAAATGCTGGATGCTGCCGATGTTGAGGCAGAACAGCAGGCCGAGGACGAGGCCGGTGATGGTCCCCGCCACACCGATGGCGGCGCCGGCGATGAAGAAGATGCGCAGCATGGAGGACTGGCTGGCTCCGACGGTGCGCAGGATGGCGATGTCGCGGGTCTTGTTCTTCACCAGCATGACGATGCCGGAGATGATGTTGAGCGCGGCGATAGCGACGACGAGGCCGAGGATGATGCTCATGGCCACGCGCTCGACCTTGAGCGCGCCCCAGAAGGCGGCGAGGCGGTCGCGCCAGTCGCTGACGATGGCGGCGCCGCCCACGGCCTCGCGGACGGGGGTCAGCAGGGTCTCGACGCGGTCGGGCTCGGCCACCTTGAGCTCGATGACGTCCCAGACGCCTTCCTTGGCGAAGAACAGCTGGGCCTGCTCCAGCGGCATGAAAATGAAGGCGCGGTCGAAGTCGGCGGTGCCGGAGCTGAAGGTGCCGCCAACGCGGTAGGTCTTCTCCAGCCCGCCGAGATTGCCGAGGGCGCTGTCGGCGCCGGTCGGCGAATAGAGGGTGATCGGGTCGCCGACGCGCAGGCCCATGCCGTCGGCGAGGGCCTTGCCGATCAGGATATTGTCGCCCCCATACGCGCCCTGACCGAAGCTGCGGCGGGCCTCTTCCGACAGGCTCTCGTTGACGTACTGCATTGAGCCCAGGTCCTGCGGGCGCAGGCCGCGCACCATGGCGCCCGTCGTGACGCCGGCGGCGCGGACGATGCTCTGGTTCTCGATCAGGGGTGTGACGCTGACCACGCCGGGGACGGCGGCGATGCGATCGAGGGCGGCGTCGCGGGTCGGATCGACCAGCACCTGGCCCTGGACGTACATGTGGCCGTTGAAGGACAGCATGCGGTCCAGCAGCTCGTTGCGGAAGCCGGCCATGATGCTCATCACCACGATCAGGGCCATCACCGCCAGGGCGATGGCGACGTAGGAGATGATGGCGATCAGGGCGATGCCGCCCTCGCGCCGGCGGGCCCGCAGATAGCGCAGGGCGAGGCCGAACTCCCAGGCGGAGAAGGGGCCGGCGGGCTTCGGGGTCTTCAACGGCGCGGTCGCGTCCGTCATGCGGTCAGCCTCGTCATGGCCTGGTCGAGAGGGATGGAGACTTTTTCGCCGGTGGCGCGGCGCTTGAGCTCGACCACGCCGTCGGCGAGGCCCTTGGGCCCGATGGTCAGCTGCCACGGCACGCCGATCAGGTCGGCGGTGGCGAACTTGCCGCCGGGGCGCTCGTCGGTGTCGTCATAGAGCACATCCTTGCCGGCGGCCTCCAGTCTGGCCACGGCGTCTTCGCAGGCGGCGGAACAAGCGGCGTCGCTGGACCGCAGGTTGATGACGACGACGTCGAACGGGGCGACGGCGTCGGGCCAGATGATCCCGGCCTCGTCGTGGCCGGCCTCGATGATGGCGCCCAGCAGGCGGGAGACCCCGACGCCATAGGAGCCCATGTGGACATCCGTGTCCTTGCCGTCGGGGCCGGCGACCCGGGCCTTCATCGGCGCCGAGTATTTGGTCCCGAAGTAGAAGATGTGGCCGACCTCGATGCCGCGGGCCGAAAGGCGGTCGCCCTCGGCGGTCTCGCGCTCGAAGCGCGCGGCGTCGTGCATTTCCTCGGTGGCGGCGTAGAGGGCGGTGCGCTCGTCGACGATGGACTGCAGGTCGTTCCAGTCGACGTCGCCGCCGGGAGCGGGCATCTCGACCAGTTTGCGGTCGCAGAACACCTCGCTCTCGCCGGTGTCAGCCAGGACGATGAACTCGTGCGAGAGGTCGCCGCCGATCGGGCCGGTGTCGGCGCGCATCGGCACCGCCTTCAGTCCCATGCGGGCGAAGGTGTTGAGATAGGCCACGAACATGCGGTTGTAGGATTTGCGGGCGGCGGCCTCGTCGATGTCGAAGCTGTAGGCGTCCTTCATCAGGAATTCGCGGCCGCGCATGACGCCGAAGCGCGGCCGGCGCTCGTCGCGGAATTTCCACTGGATGTGGAAGAGATTGAGCGGCAGCGACTTGTAGCTCTTCACATAGCCGCGGAAGATGTCGGTGATCATCTCCTCATTGGTCGGGCCATACAGCAACTCGCGCTCGTGCCGGTCGGTGATGCGCAGCATCTCGGGGCCGTAGGCGTCGTAGCGGCCGGACTCGCGCCACAGATCGGCCAGCTGCAGGGTGGGCATCAGCAGTTCGACGGCCCCTGCCCTGACCTGCTCCTCGCGGACGATCTGCTCGATCTTGCGCAGCACGCGCAGGCCGAGCGGCAGCCAGGCGTAGATGCCGGCGGCCTCCTGCCGGATCAGACCGGCGCGCAGCATCAGCTTGTGCGAGACGATCTGGGCGTCGGACGGCGCTTCCTTGAGCGTGGGCAGAAAGTAGCGCGACAGACGCATGGGCGGACTCCGGGGACAGAGGTGGAGAACCGCTTTAGCCGGGAGAGCGGGGCGAAAGCTAGGCCAAGTGAGGAGGGCTTAGGGCTTGGGGCTTAGGAATTAGGGGGGTTCCGGAGATCACCTCGACACCCTCGCTCCAAAACTTGGTCCCATGCCTAAGCCCTAAGCCCTAAGCCCTAAGCCCTAAGCCCTAAGCCCTTCCTTCACGGATGCGGCCGGCCGATGCCGTAACGCGCTGCCAGATAGGGGATGATGGCGTGATCCTGGAGAAAGCGGCGGCCGGTGGCGGCGCTGGTTTCGGCGTCGGGCCAGTCGAACGCGCCGTCGAGGACCAGGATCGGACAGGACTGGTGCGCCTCGCCAACCGCCTCAATCACCGGCGGGCGGGGACGGGGGTGGTCAAGACGGGTGATGTCCAGATGCGACTTGAGGGCCGGATAGAAAGCCAGCACGCCCTCGACGAAGGCGCCGGCGGGGCAGAACCACGGGCCGCCGTCGTCGTCATGCCAGTCGGGGTTCAGGAGAAACAGGCGATCGGTCATCGGTTACCTCAGGCGGGCGGGGCCAGATCCGGCAGCGGCATCCAGCCGATGAAGACCAGCACCATGACAACGGCCCAGACGATAAGCGAGACCCAGCTGGTGGTGATGAATTTGCGCTTCAGCCGGGGATCGGCGGGGGCCCCCCACTGGCCGCCGTCGGTGGGGCGTTCCTGCGCGCCCTGCGTCATGCCCAGCGGCAGGACCGCGAACAGCACTACCCACCAGCAGACAATGTAGATGGCCAGCATGGTGACCGGCCCGATCGGCATGTCCATCAGTGGGCTCCCTGTTTCGGCGTTTCCATCAGTTCGACCAGCACCCCACCCATGTCCTTCGGATGGACGAAGATGATGGGCGTGCCGTGGGCGCCGATGCGCGGCTCGCCCGTGCCGAGAATGGTCGCGCCCTTGGCGCGGAGCGCATCACGCGCCGCCAGGATATCCTCGACCTCGAAACAGACGTGATGCTGGCCGCCCTTTGGGTTCTTGGCGAGGAAGCCGTGGATGGGACTGCCGTCGCCGAGCGGCTCGATCAGCTCGATCTGGCTGTTGGGCAGGTCGACGAAGCAGACGCGGACGCCCTGGGCCGGCAGGTCGAAAGGTTCATGCGCCTTCGTCGCGCCGAGCAGGTCGCGATACAGGGCGACGCTGGCCTCGATGGACGGGGTGGCGACGCCGACGTGATTCAGTCTTCCGATCATGAAAGGGACTTAGCCGGTCCGGCGGCGCGGGAGAAGGCCGCCGGGGTGCGGCGCTCAGTCCGGCAGGCAGCCGAAAGGCAGAGGTTCGGGACGCTCGAGCGTCACCCGCCGGCCGCCGTCAGCCCAGCGCAGGGCGTGGACGCTCAGACCGGCGGCCTCAGCGGGCAGGCGCGCCTGCAGGTGAATGGCTGCGCCCGGATCGAGCCCGCCGACCCGGGCGCTGACGGGGGCGCCGACGACCCGGCCGCTGCGGTCATGGAAGTGGATCTCGACTGACACCGCGGTGCGCGGTGTGCTCGCGATATTGGTCAAGGCGCCCCGCCAGGTGCGGCCGCCGAGGGCCTCCCGCACCACCTCGTTGCGGGTGAGCGCCACACCGTTCCGGTCGCCGCCAATCCTCAGGGCGAGGATCGGGGAGCTGATCGCCGCCCGAGACGACACGGGAGCGAAGGGCGCGACCCATCCGCGCCGGTCGCCCACGATCTCCGCCGTATTGGCCATTGCCTCGCCTCCGTCGATAAGTGAGGCTTGCACCCTGCCTGGCGCGACGGTGAGCGGCATGAGCAAGTCGTGAGGTCCTGCTGAAAAATGGCGTCTGGCCGTTTCCGCTTCGAAGAATTCGAGCTCGACGTCGACGACCGCCGGCTCCGGCGCGACGGTGAGCCGGTCGAGTTGAACGGCCGCTATTTCGACGCCCTCGTCCTGCTGGTGCGCGAACACGGTCGGCTGGTCACCAAGGATCGCTTCCTCGACGACGTCTGGCGCGGCGTGCCCGTGACCGACGAGGCGCTGACCCAGTGCATCCGCACGCTGCGGCGGCAGCTGGGGGACGACGCGAGCCGGCCGCGCTTCATCGCGACGACGCCCAAGCACGGCTACCGCTTCATCGCCGAGGTCGAGGCCGAGGGGGAGGACGCGCCCTCCCCGGCACTGGCGGCCTCGGCCGTGACCGCGCCGCCCGTTGCGTCTTCGCCATGGCGGCGCTTCTGGCTGAGCGGCGCCGCGGGCATGGCCGGCGGCGGAGTTGCGGGAGCCCTGATCGGCCTGTTCTACGGCTTCGGCGCGGCGCCGGACCCGCTGCAGGCCGGCATCGGGGCCGCCTCGGTGCTGCTGGTTCTGGTCAGTCTCAGCGTCGTGCTGGGGCTGATCGCGGGGGCTGGCGTCGGCTTCGGCATCGCGGCGGCAGGCTTCGCGCCGGAGCGGCGCTGGCTGTGGAGCATCGTCGGCGGCGCCGGCGGCGGGCTGCTGATCGGGGCGGTCGGAAAACTGATCGGGCTGGACGCCTTCAACCTGCTGTTCGGACAGACGCCGGGCGCGATCACCGGCGGGGTTGAAGGGGCGGCCATCGGCGGGGCGCTGGGCCTGGGGGCCCGGCTGGCGACCTGTTTTCCGGGCCGGCCGCGGCTGACGCCGAGCTTCGCGGCCGGGGGGTTGGCCGGCGCGGCGGCGGGGCTGTTGATTCCGCTGCTCGGCGGGCGGTTGATGGGCGGCAGTCTCGATCTGCTGGCCCGCCAATTTCAGGACTCGCGGCTCAGCCTCGACCAGATCGGGGCGGTGTTCGGCGAGACCGGCTTCGGGCCCATCAGCCAGGTGGTCACCGGCGGCATCGAGGGCCTGCTGTTCGGCGGCTGCGTCATCGGGGCGATGATGCTGGGGCGCAGGGCGATGGCGGACGGCGGCGCGTAAAGAAGAGGCCGGCGAGTCTGCCCGCCGGCCCCTTCGAAATCGATTGCAAACGCCTCAGTTGCCAAACGGGTTCGTCGGTCGGGGCTGCGTCGGCATAGGCATGCGCGGCAGCGGCTCGTCGCTGTTGGCGGCGGCAAGCAGAAGGCCGGCCAGGACCACGGCGGCCTGGCGCAGGTCCTCGGGCTGCAGGTGATCGTAGCTGTCGATCGAGGTGTGGTGCAGGCGGCTGCCGTAGTCGAGCGGATCCTGGATGAACTGGAAGCCGGGGACGCCGACGGTCTGCATATAGACGTGGTCGGTGCCGCCAGACGGCCGCAGCGAAACGGTCGTGGCGCCGAGGCTGTAAAAGGGCTTCAGCCATTCCTCGAACACGGCGGCGGCGGCGACATTGCCCTCTGCATTGATGCCGCGGATGCGGCCCGAGCCGTTGTCGATGTTGAAATAGGCCACGAGGTCGGAATAGCCGGGCCGGGGCTGGACCGGCCAGCGGGCGCGCCAGGTCTGGCCGTTGGGCAGGGCGTCCAGCTCGGGATCGCCCAGCGGCGCGCGGGTGGCGAGGTGACGGTCGACATAGGCGAGGGAGCCGTGCAGGCCCTGCTCCTCGCCGTTCCACAGGGCGAACCGGATGGTGCGCTTCGGCCGCACGTTCAGGGCCTTCAGGATGCGCGCCGCCTCCATGACGACGGCGGTCCCGGCGGCGTTGTCGACCGCGCCGTCCGCGGCCGCCCAGCTGTCGAAGTGGGCCCCCGCCATCACATACTCTCCCGAGCGGCTGGTTCCCGGGATGTCGGCCAGCACATTGTAGGCGTTGACGTCCTCATCGTGGAAACGGACCTCGCTCATCATCTCGAGCGCTGGCGCCGCGCCTGCGCGCGACAGGCGGGCCAGGCGGCGGTAGTCCTCGGCCGCCAACTCCATGCCCGGCAAGGTCGGGGTGGCGCCGGTCCGGTGGGTGTAGCCGGCGCCGTGCAGCAGGCCGCCGTCGCGGTAGGACATGCGCACCCAGCCCAGCGCGCCCTCGGCGGCGAGGAACTCGTCCATGCGAAGGGCGAAGTTGTCGCGCCCGCCGTCACGGCTGACGTTCACATGCGAGTGGGTGGGCTGGTTATAGCCCGTGCGGCCGGCCAGTTCGTCATCGGTCCAGCGGCGGAACTGGGGCGAGGTCGGATCCTCCGCGTCGGTCGGCTCGGAGATCATCACAATCTTTCCGGCCAGCTTGCCGCGATATTTGTCGAAGTCAGCCACCCGGCTCATCGGGGCAAGGATCACCTCCCCGCTCACCGTGCCGTCGGTGCCCGGCGTCCAGGCCACCGGGATGGCGCGCAGCTCCAGCGGGCGCGGCGCGATCATGCGTACATCGGAGCGAACCATCGACCAGCCGCGTCCGAACTCGAAGCCTTCCGCGCGCACGTTCGACAGGCCCCGGTCGCGGAACCACTGCTGGGTCCAGCGTTCGGTCTCGCGCATCTGCGGCGAGTTGGTGATGCGGCCGCCGATACGGTCGGTCAGGTGCGCGGCTGTCTCCATCACCTCGCTGTGGTTGAAGCCCTGATCGATGATCCGGTTGACAGCGACCCGATCCACCTCCTGGGCGGACACCGTGGCGGGCACGGCGAAGGCGATGGCGGTCGCGGACAGCAAGGCGGCCAGACGCATGGTAACTCCCCTGAATCGTTGCAGGCCGCGATATGACGCGATCAAGCGACGCAGTGCAAAGGGAGATGTCGCGGTCCCTAACGGCTCAGTCGTCGGCGGCGCCCGGATCGACCGCCTCTTCGACCAGGCGGCGCCAGACGGGGTCGGTGTCGTCCACCAGATCGACGTCCTCGAGCAGGGCCACGGCGCCGCCGCCGTCGGGGAGGATCAGGCCAAGCACCTCCATCTCCTCGCCGTCGGAACCGAGGTGGCTTTCGGCCTGGACGGCGACGGCGGCCTGTTCGCCGTCGGCCTCCCACCAGATCACCGGCTGGGGCAGGTCAATGGCGATGGGACGGGGGTCGTCGGTCTCGGCGAGGGCGAAGACGGCGCGTCTGGCCTGAACGTCATCGAGCGTGGCCACGGCGCCGGTGAAGGGCGTCAGGCGCGACCAGTCGTCGAAATCGAAGCCGCCGCCATCTTCGTCGGACAGGTCGTCATTCGGGGTCATGGGCGTCTCCACGAAAAAGGGCCGGCGTTTCCGCCGACCCCTGATCGATCTCCTCGCGGTGAGGACGTTCTACTGGCCGCTGGTCATGGAGGCGACTTCGGAGGCGAAGTCGGGCCCCTCGACCTTTTCGACGCCTTCGCCGAGGGCGAGGCGGACAAAGCCGGCGAGGTGGAGACCGGGCGCGCCCAGTTCCTTACCGGTGTCGGCGACGAGCTGTTCGATGGTCACGTCCGGGTTCATCACGAACGGCTGCTTGGACAGAACGACGTCCTTCTGGAACTTGGCGATCTGGCCATCGACGATCTTGGCGATCATGTTTTCCGGACGGCCGTCTTCCTTGGCCTTCTCGGTCAGGACCTGACGTTCCTTCTCGATGGCGGCCGGGTCGAGGTCGTCGGTGTTGAGCGACAGCGGCGCCGTGGCGGCGACGTGCATGGCGATCTTGCGGCCCAGTTCGCGCAGGGCGGTCTTGTCGCCGCCGCCGTGCAGGGCGACCAGCACGCCGATACGGCCGAGGCCCGGCGACACCGCGTTGTGGACATAGGAGGCGACCACTCCCTCGTCGACCGACAGGCGGGCGGCGCGGCGCAGCTGCATGTTCTCGCCGATGGTGGCGATCATGCCGGTGACTTCGTCCTGGACCGTCTTGCCGGCTTCCAGTTCGGCGCCGTGCAGGCCCTCGACCGTGGCGTGCTCGAGGCCCAGTTGGGCGAACCGCTTGGCGGCGTTCTGGAACAGTTCGTTGCGGGCGACGAAGTCGGTCTCGGCGTTGAACTCGATGGCGGCGCCGACTTCACCGGCGCCGACTTCCTTCGAGGCGACGGCGACGAGGCCTTCGGCGGCGACACGATCGGCCTTCTTGGCGGCCTTGGACAGGCCCTTGGCGCGCAGCCAGTCGACGGCGGCGTTGATGTCGCCGTCGGTCTCCTGGAGGGCCTTCTTGCAGTCCATCATGCCGACGCCGGACTTGGCGCGCAGTTCCATCACGAGGGCGGCGGTGATCTCGGCCATGGGTAGTCTCCTTGGGTATGCGTATGCGGGAACGGCCGGACCCTGATCCGGGTCCGGCCGCGTATTCAGTTCGCCGTCGGGAAGGCGGGTCGGTTAGACCGCGGCCTTCTCGGTCTCGACGGCGTCGTTGGCGTCCGAGGTCGCTTCCTTGGCGGCTTCGTCGGCGACAGCCGGTTCAGCAGCGGTCGGTTCGGCGGCGGCTTCCATCTCGGCGGCCACGCCTTCCGTGCCGGCCGGAGCCGCGTCTTCAGCCTTGGCGGCCTTGGCCTTCGGGGCCTTGGCCTCGCGCAGCATCGGCTCCTCGGGGTTCTCCGAGGCGCCCAGGTCCACGCCCGACGAAGCGGCGCCGGCTGCCAGGCCGTCGAGGACGGCGTCGGCGATCAGGTCGCAGTAGGTCTGGATGGCGCGGGCGGCGTCGTCGTTGCCCGGGATCGGATAGGTGATGCCGTCGGGATCCGAGTTGGTGTCGAGGATGGCGATGATCGGGATGTTCAGCTTGCGGGCCTCAAGGATGGCGATGGCCTCCTTGTTGGTGTCGATCACGAACATGATGTCGGGGATGCCGCCCATGTCCTTGATGCCGCCCAGCGACAGCTCGAGCTTGTCCTTCTCGCGCTGCAGGGTCAGCAGCTCTTTCTTGACGCGGCCTTCGCCGCCGCCTTCCAGCAGGCCTTCCAGTTCGCGCAGGCGGGCGATCGAGCCCGACACGGTGCGCCAGTTGGTCAGGGTGCCGCCGAGCCAGCGGTTGTTCATGTAGTACTGGGCGCAGCGCTGGGCGGCCTCGGCGACCGGATCGGCGGCCTGGCGCTTGGTGCCGACGAACAGGACGCGACCGCCCTTGGCGGCGACGTCGCGCACGGCGACCAGGGCCTGGTGCAGCAGCGGGATGGTCTGCGACAGGTCGATGATGTGGATGTTCGAGCGCGAGCCGAAGATGTAGCGGTCCATCTTCGGGTTCCAGCGGTGCGTCTGGTGACCGAAATGGGCGCCGGCTTCGAGCAGCGAACGCATGGAGAATTCAGGCAGAGCCATGAGGGGTAGTCCTTTATCCGATTGATCCGCCGCAGGCGCTGTAAAGACCGAAGTCCTCGGATCGGAGCGAACAGGATTTCTCCCTGACCGCGCCACGCCTGCGTGTGAAGTGCGGCGGCTTCTATGCGGGATGGGGGGAAAAGGCAAGCGGCGCGTGGGCGAACTCGCCAGCGTCGCATAACAACGCTATGGTGAAGTCCGGGAGGACTCCACCATGAGCATCCGCAACCGGGCCCTGGCCGGCGGCGTGATCATCGCCGCGGCGGTCGCGGGGGTCGCCACTTCGCAACAGCAACCGCCGTCGCCGGTCGCGGCCACCCAGGTGGCGCTGACGCCCAGCCGGGCCGACAATGCGGCGCTGGCAGAGGCGCGGCAGGACCCGGTGGCGGCGCGGCTGCGCGGGGTGCTGGGGCAGAGCAAGTCGCCTGACTTCATGCAGCGGGTCAACGCCTCCGCCGTGCCGGTGCTGGCGCCGACCGACCCGGCCCTGCTGGCCTCGGCTGAGTTCAACGGCGGCGACCGTTTCTACATGCTGACGGTCCAGCGCGGCGAGACGATCATCGAAATCTACGGAGCGACCAAGGCCTTCCAGTCGCCGCTGGGCGCGCCGTCGCCCCAGTCCGCCCCGGCCGCGCCGGTGACGCGGGCGGCCCCTGTGACCGCAGCCCGGGGCCCGCGGATCGCCGCAGCCCGGATTCCCGACGCCGCCGGGCAGGCGCTGGCCCAGGCGCGGGCGCGGGCGCGCGGCCTGAGCGACATCCGCACCGAGCGGACCGAATACGGGGTCGACGTGACCTTCAGCCGCTTCGGCGCGGCCTATAACGTCACCTTCATCTGCGAGGGGGCGCCGAACTGCGCCGAGGCGGACGCCATCCTGTTCGCGGCCAGACTGGTGCTGATCGGCGGGGGCGCTTCGTGAGACGGCTGGCGGTCGCGGGACTGCTGCTGACGCTGACAGCCTGCGCGCCAGGCGGCTGCCAGCCGACCGGCTCGCCCGAGACCGGCGACGCCAATCCGGCGGAAGAACCCCTGCCCGGTGATCCGGACGAGCCGTTGGCGGAGCCCGAAGCGCCGCCGGAGCCGGAGCCGGTGACCTGGCCCCATGAGCCGGGCGGTTCGCTGTATCCCGGCTCGGGGAACGGCGCGACCGACGCCACCCTGTGGGCCGCCGGCATGCGCTTCCCGATGGAGGCCGCGCCGGCCTACGCCAACTCTCAGGTCTACGGCTACGGGGGCTATCTGGCCCCGGGGCCGGGCGGCCAGTGCGACGCCCGCAATTACGCCTATCCGTGGCGAGATAATTTCTGCGAGACGCGGTCGTGGACTAACGGCATGTGCCCGGCGGGCAAGGGGCATCAGGGCCAGGATATCCGTCCGGCCACCTGCGAGAAGAAGGTCCATTGGGCCGTCGCGGCCGAGAGCGGGCGGGTCACCTCGATCGGCAGCTACACCGTGACGCTGCTGGGCGATTCCGGGCGCATCTACCGCTACCTTCACCTCGACATGGCGGGGGTGCACGCCCTGTTCCCGAACTCCGCGTCGCGCGACGTCACGCGCGGCCAGCATCTGGGAAAGGTGTCGGCCGACTTCGGCGGCAACGCCACGACCATCCACCTGCATTTCGAGATCAAGGCGCCGGTAGCCAGCGGCGGCGGAGCGGCGGTGGTGATGTTCGTGCCGACCTACTCCAGCCTGGTCGACAGCTATGGCCGACTGCTGAGCGTCACCTCCTGACGGTCAGGTCCCGCGCGGCTTGGCGCGGGTGGTGGCCTCGGCCTTCATTGGATCCTCGGGCCAGGGGTGGCGGGGGTAGCGACCGCGCATCTCGGCGCGGACGGCGGCCCAACTGCCTTTCCAGAAGCCCGGCAGGTCCTTGGTCACCTGCACCGGACGGCGCGCCGGCGACAGCAGGGCGAGGGTTAGGGGGACGCGGCCGCCGCCGACCGCGGGGTGGGTGGTGACGCCGAACAACTCCTGCACGCGGATGTCGACGCGGGGGCCGCCCTCGGCGGCGTAGTCGATGGCGGCGGAGCCGAGCGGGGTCTCCAGCCGGGCTGGGGCGAGGTCGTCGAGGGCGCGCTGGCGGTCCCAGGGGATCAGGGCGCGGAGACCTTGTTCGAGGGCCGTGTCGGGAATGGCGTCGAGCGACTGGACGTCGTCCAGCAGGGGCCACAGCCAAGTCTCGCGGGCCGCGAGCAGCCCGTCGTCGGACATGTCGGGCCAGCCGTCGTCGAGCGTGCGCAGGAAGGTGAGACGGGCGCGCAGAGCCGTGGCGCGGTCGCCCCAGCGCAGGGAGTTCAAGCCGTCACGCTCGACCTCCTCCCGGAGGGCGGCGGCGACCTGGGCCCGGTCGGGCGTGCCGGCGATCCGTTCGTCCACCACGATGCCGCCGAGGCGCCGGATACGTTTTAGAACCCTGCGGCCGGACGGTTCGCGGGTCAGCCGCTCCTCGATCCCGATGCGGTGCTCCAGGGCGACCGGGTCGACGGGCGCGGCGAGGCGGATGCGGTCGCGGGCGTCGCCGCCGCCGAGCTCGGCCACCGCCAGCCAGGGCTCACGGGCGAGAGTGTCGGTCGGGTCGAGGAAGGCGCCGCGCCCGGAGGCGAGGAGGAACTCCCCCGGCTTGCCGCGCGCCTTCGCTACCCGTTCGGGGAAGGCCTCGACCAGCAGGGTCCCGACCTCGGCCTCGCCCCCCTGCCCGCCCCGATCCCCGTCTTTGGCGGCGCGCGCCCAGCGGTCAGCCAGCTTCAGGGCGTCGCGAGCGCGGGGAGACCGGTCGCGATCGAGGGCCCGAAGCCGCTCGCGCAGGTCCAGATCGTTTCCGCCCAAGCCGGGCTCGGACAGGATGGCGGCGACCCGGGCGCCCAGCATCGCGTCGCCGGAGTCGGCCGCCACTGCGACCATGTGGGCCAGACGGGGCGGCAGGGGGATGCGGGTCAGGCGGCGGCCGTGGTCGGTCAGGCCGCCTGCGTCGTCGAGGGCGTCGAGGCGCTGGAGCACCTTGCGGGCCTCTGCGAAGGCGCCGGCGGGGGGCTGGTCCAGCAGGGCGAGGCCTTCCGTCGATCGCGCGCCCCAGCGGGCGAGGTCGAGGGCGAAGTCGGTCAGGTCGGCCTCGAGGATTTCGGGGCGCTGGTGCGGGACAAGTCCCCGGGTCTGCTCCTCGTCCCACAGCCGGTAGCAGACGCCGGGCTGCGTGCGTCCGGCGCGGCCCCGGCGCTGTTCGGCCGAGGAGCGGCTGACGCGGACGGTGGCGAGCCGGGTCAGGCCGCTCGCCGGCTCGAAGCGGGGGACGCGCGACAGGCCGCAGTCGATGACGACGCGCACCCTCTCGATGGTCAGGCTGGTCTCAGCGACGGAGGTGGCCAGGACGACCTTGCGGCGGCCGGGCGCGGCGGGCTCGATGGCGCGATCCTGTACCGCCTTGTCGAGGGCGCCGTAGAGGGGGACGACGTCGACGGCCGGGTCGCGCAGGCGTTCGGCGAGGCGCTGGACGGTGCGGTGGATTTCGCCCTGCCCCGGCAGGAAGGCCAGCACCGAGCCGGTCTCTTCGCCGAGGGCCTGCAGGACGGCGCGGGCCATGGCGTCCTCGAACCGTTCGCCGCCGTTGCGGCCGAGATAGCGGGTCTCGACCGGAAACATCCGGCCCTCGGCCTCGATCACCGGGGCGTCGTGCAAAAGCTTCGAGACGCCGGCGATGTCGAGGGTGGCGGACATGACCAGCAGACGCAGGTCGTCGCGCAGGAGCGCCTGGGTCTCCCGGGCCAGGGCGAGGCCGAGGTCGGCGTCGAGGCTGCGCTCGTGGAACTCGTCGAACAGCACGGCGCCGACGCCGTCGAGACCGGGGTCGTCGAGAATCATCCGGGTGAAGACGCCTTCGGTGACCACCTCGATACGGGTGTCGGGGCCGATACGGCTCTGCAGCCGGGTGCGGTAGCCCACGGTCTCGCCGGTGCGCTCGCCGAGGGTCGCAGCCATGCGCTCGGCCGCGGCGCGGGCGGCCAGCCGTCGGGGCTCAAGGACGAGGATTCGGCCGCCCAGCCAAGGCTGATCCAGCAGCGCCAGCGGGACGACCGTGGTCTTGCCCGCTCCCGGCGGCGCGGCGAGCACCACCGCATTGCTCGCGGCCAGCGCGGCCTTCAGCGGCTTGAGGACGGCGTGGATGGGCAACATCGGATCGGATCTAGCGGTCGGCGGCGACAGGCGGAAGGCGGGGCGCTGGAGCGGCCGGAATTTGGTTCGTTGACAGCCTATTGCGCCCCGCTACCGTCCGCGCGTCGTGGTCAGCCGCTCAAGGGAGGGGCGCACGGTTGGACAAGACACAGATGGCCGTAACAGGTCGCCCGCCGGGGAACCGGCTGTTTCTCAAAAAATCCGTAGCCCAGATCCAGAAGGAGGCCGCCAAGAGCGAGCTGAAACGCACGCTCGGCCCGATCAACCTGATGAGTCTCGGCATCGGCGCCATCATCGGCGCCGGTATCTTCGTGCTCACGGGCCAGGTCGCGGCGGCAAACGCCGGGCCTGCGATCATGCTGAGCTTCGTGGTCGCGGGCATCGCCTGCGGTCTCGCCGGCCTATGCTACGCCGAGCTCGCTTCGACCATGCCGGTCTCCGGCTCGGCCTACACCTACGCCTATGGCACCCTGGGAGAGGTCTTCGCCTGGATCATGGGCTGGCTGCTGGTGCTGGAGTACGGCGTAGCGGCCTCGACCGTCGCGGTCGGCTGGTCCGGCTACGTCGTCTCCATCCTGTCTGATTTCGGCATAAGTCAGCAGATCTTCCCGGCCATCCAGTACGCCGGGGGCGAAGGACCGCAGTGGGCGACTCCGCTGGTGCAACTGGTGCAGGACGCCGGATCGACCGCCTTCCCGCTGACCGGCACCTTCAACCTCGTCGCCGCCGTCGGCATCGCGGCAGTTTGCAGTCTGCTGGTTCTCGGCGTCTCGGAGTCCGCGAACATCAACAACATCATCGTCGTCGTAAAAATCGTCGTACTGCTGACCTTCATCGCCGTGGGCATCCAGTACATCGATCCAGCCAACTGGGTTCCCTTCATTCCGGAGGCCACCGGCCAGCCCGGCCAGTTCGGCGTGGGAGGGATCTTCCGGGGGGCGGCGATTATCTTCTTCGCCTACGTCGGATTCGAAGCGGTCTCGACCGCGGCGGCCGAGGCCAAGAACCCGTCCAAGGACGTTCCCGTCGGCATTCTCGGCGCCCTGGTCGTCTGCACGCTGATCTACATGGCCGTCGCCGCCGTCATGACCGGCGTGGTGCCCTATCTCGAGCTGGCCAGTCCCGCGCCGGTGGCCGTCGCCATCGACCGCATGGGTCTGGAGTGGGCCAATCTGCCGCTCGGCGCGGCGCCCGGCGGCGAGCTGAACATGATCGGCTTCCTGATCAAGATCGGCGCGGTCACCGGCCTCAGCTCGGTGATGCTGGTGCTGTGCTACGGCCAGACCCGGATCTTCTACACGATGGCCCGCGACGGCCTGCTGCCCAAGGCTTTCGCCGTGGTTCATCCGAAGTTCCGCACGCCCTGGATCGGCACCATCGTGCTGGGCGTCCTGATCGCCATCGCAGCGGCCTTCCTGCCGATCTCCATCCTTGGGGACCTGGTGTCGCTGGGCACCGCGACGGCGTTCGCCATCGTCTGCCTGAGCGTCATCGTCCTGCGGGTCAAACACCCCGAGATGGAGCGGCCGTTCAAGGTGCCGGGCGGTATCGTCACCGCGGTGCTGGGCATTCTCGCCTGCCTGTTCCTGGCCAGCCAGAACCTGATCCCGATGTTCCAGCACGCCGCGGAAGACAATCCGCTGCCGCTGATGCTGCTGAGCGGCTACGCTGTCGTCGGCGCGATCATCTACGCCGCCTATGGCTTCTGGCACTCCAAGCTGGCGAAGGGCATCGACATCACCGAAGACACCAAACTTTCCAGCCCGGCCGCGGCCTTGGGCGGCGAGGTGGACAACGTGAAAGAGGACTGAGGCCGGTCGGCCTTCGTCAGCGGAAAGGCCCGGGTTCGCCCCCGGGCCTTTCTCATTTCGGTACCCGCCGCGCGCCCGTTTGAGGCCATGCTCCCGGAGCGGGCTCGTGGACCAGTCCAAGCCCCGTTCACGTTCGCCCATGCATGCGAAAACGGCCCGGACTCGCGTCCGGGCCGTTTCACTTCGGGAACGAGCCGGGCTCAGCCCAGCAGTTGCGGGAACAGGCCGATGATCAGGATGGCGGCGACCGCGAGCGGGCACAGCCAGGCGATCAGGAATCGCCAGACCTTCAGACCCCCGCCGCTCAGGCCGGTTTCCGCGTTGACCAGCTGACGGTCCGCGACCCAGCCGATGAAGATGGCGGTGACCAGACCCGACAGGGGCAGCAGCAACTTTCCGGTCACGCCGTCGATGGCGTCGAACCAGCCGGCGTTTTCGAAACCGGGGATGAAGGGGATCGGCCGGTGGTCGGCCCAGACGTTGAAGGACAGCGCCGAAACCACGCCGACGAGGAAGACCAGCACGCCGATCCAGATCGAGGCCTTGACGCGCGAGGTCCCGAACTTCTCGGTCACCCAGCCCACGGAGATCTCGAGCAGGGAGACCGACGAGGTCAGGGCGGCGAACAGGGCCAGGACGAAGAACAACAGGCCGACGATGGCCCCGCCCGGCATCGAGTGGAAGGCCGCCGGAAGGGTCTGGAACATCAGGGTCGGGCCGGCGTTCGGCTCCATCCCCACGCTGAACACGATCGGGAAAATGGCCAGGCCGGCGATGATGGCCACCGAGGTGTCGGCGAAGGCGATCATGCCCGAGGTCTGGCCCAGGTTGGTGTCGCGCGAGGCGTAGGCGCCATAGGCGATCATCGCGCCGCCGCCGAGGCTGAGCGAGAAGAACGCCTGGCCGAGGGCGGAGCTGAGCACGCCGGGCTGAAGGGCGCGTTCGAAGTCCGGTGTGAACAGGAACGCCACGGCGGCCGCGAAATCGCCCGTGATGGCGGCGTAAACAGTGATGCCGATAAGCAGGAAGAAGAAGGCCGGCATCAGCCAGGTGGCCGCTACCTCGATGCCGCCCTTGACGCCGCGGGCGACGATCCAGGTCGTTACGGCGACGAAGGCCAGCTGCAGACCGACCAGCAGGACCGGATCGGCGAACAGGGCGGGCATCAGTTGCTGGATCTGTGCGACGGAATCGCCGGCGTAGGCGCCCGCCAACGGCGTTCCCGACGAGACCGCACCGAACACGTCAGCCGCGCTGGTCCCGATGAAGTAGACCACCCAGCCGGCGACGACGCAGTAGAAGGTCAGGATGGCGGTATTGGCGATCAGGCCGATGACCGCCAACAAGCTCCACGCCGGGCTCGCCCCCGACTGGCGGGCCAGATAGACGGCGCTGGCGATGGTCGAGCGCTGGCCGTGACGGCCGATCAGGCTCTCGGCCAGCAGCAGGGGCGCAGCGATGAGGACCACGAACAGGACGTAGAACAGCACGAAGGCCCCGCCGCCGTTGCTGCCCGCCTCGGTCGGAAAGCGCCACAAATTGCCCAAGCCGACGGCCGAGCCGGTGGCCGCAAGGACGAAGGCGGCCTTCGAGGACCATCGCGCCCCGGTCGGCGCCGCAGTGTTTCCAGCCAAATTCTCTACTCCCGTGCGGGCGACGCTGAGCGGCCGCCTCTCTTTATCAGGGCGGTGAGCGCCGCCCCTCGAACGAACGCCCGGGCCGCAGGGGCCCGGGCGCGGTGCAGACTACTCGTGGTCCTTGCCGGCCGTCCTGTTTCCCTTGGCGAGGGCGAAGACGACGCCTGACAGCAGGGCCAGCGCGATCAGGTTGGGCAGGGCCATGGCCGCGTTGGCGATGTCGCCGAGGCGCCAGACCAGTTCGATCTCCTGGAAGGAGCCGATGAAGATCATCACCACCCAGAAGAGGCGGAACGGAATGGCCAGCTTCATGCCGAACAGATAGGTCGCCGCCCGCTCGCCGTAGTAACCCCAGGTGATCAGGGTCGTGAACACGAACAGGATCAGGGCGATCGAGACGACCAGGCCGCCGAGGGTGACCGTGCCGAACAACGGCATCGGGAAGGCGGTCGCATAGGCCGCCTCGGTCATGGCGAAGCCGGTCAGGTCGGAGGTCCAGACGGTATTCTGCATCACCACGACGCCGTCGGCGCCGGTGTGGGGGAAGGCCCCCTGCACCGCCAGCATCACAAGGCCGGTGGCCGTGCAGATGATGATGGTGTCGATGAAGGTGCCCATCATGGCGAAGCGGCCCTGTTTGGCGGGGTCGTCGGTCTGGGCCACGGCGTGGGCGATGGGGGTCGAGCCCTGGCCGGCCTCGTTGGAGAACAGGCCGCGCGCCACGCCGGAGCGGATGGCGAGAATCATGCCGGCCCCGAGGAAGCCGCCGGCCGCGGCGTGGCCGGTGAAGGCGCTCTCGAAGATGGTGACGAAGGCGCCCGGGATGGCGGTGAAGTTCAGCGCCAGGGCGATGAAGGCCATGACCAGATAGATCAGCGCCATGACGGGCACGATCTTCTCGGCGATGGCGCCGATCGACTTGATGCCCCCGATGATGACCGCGAACACGGCCACGGCGACGACGATGCCCGAGCCCCACTCCGGCAGGCCGGTCAGGCCGCTGAACGAATCCGCGAAGGAGTTGGCCTGGATCATGTTGCCGGTGGCGATCGACGAGAACAGCAGGCCGATGCAGAAGATCACCGCCAGCCAGCCCCATTTTTTGCCGAGGCCGTTGCGAATGTAGTTCATCGGGCCGCCGCGGAAGTGCCCGTCCGGCCCCTTCTCACGATAGCGGATGGCCAGCGAGCCCTCGGCGAAGGCCAGCGACATGCCGATCAGGGCGGTGACCCACATCCAGAACAGCGCGCCCGGTCCGCCGAGGGTAATGGCGGTGGCGACGCCGGCCAGGTTGCCGGTGCCGACCTGGCCCGACAGAGCGGTCGAAAGGGCGGCGAAGGGCGAGATCTCGCCCTTCTCCTTGTCGGCGCTTCGCTTGAACAGGCCGGCGAAGGCCATGCCGAGATGGGTGATCGGGTAGAAGCGCAGCCCGATCATGATCCAGATGCCGACGCCGAGCAGGATGACGACCATCGGCGGGAACAGCAGAACCTGCTCGCCGTGCCAGGTTCCGCCCCAGATGAAATCGCTGACGTTGGTCACGCCGTCGTAGAAGCCCTGCATCGAGCTCGGATTGTTAGCCATTCGGATTCCCTCGACCCCTCAAGCGGCGCAACTATCCACATGGTGAACCGATTGGCCAGTCGGAATCACGGCTTTTGTGCGTTCCCGACAGGCCTTCCACAGCCGGGCCGGCGAGCCGGCCTTGCCGAACCGCGCCGCGCCGCCTAGGAGCGCTGCGGACCTATGCGGATGTGGCGGAACTGGTAGACGCACTGGATTTAGGTTCCAGCGCCGCGAGGCGTGGAGGTTCGAGTCCTCTCATCCGCACCATTCCCACGTCAGGTCGCCACGCCCGGCGGATGTGGCGACCGCGCCTCTGTGATCGACCGGGCTCGGGGTTTTCCTTCCGGTGACACCTGTGCGAACGTCGGTCTGCCGAAGTTCGCACAGGAGAGCCCCGATGTCCCTGCCCAGTGGTTTCGTGGTCGCGGCCGCGCTTGTAATGAGTGCTGGTGCGGAGGGCGGCTGGGCGACCGTGTTTCACTCGGATGAAGCCGGATATTACGGGATCCAGACTGGCGGCGTTTACCCCCAGGGGCAGAAGAAGACTTTCCCGATCGTCCACGCCACCAATGTCGTCCAGAACAATGTCTTGTACTCGCAGGGCTGGGCGACGGTGGACTGCCAGGCAAGGACGATCCAGATATGGCAGCTGTCTCACATCGACCCGGAGTTCCGGGTCATCGGCGGCGGCACGATCCCAATGGCTGACCGGGTCACGGAAGACATCGAGCCCGGCACGGTAGGCGACAGCTACTACCGGGTCGTCTGTCAGGGCGAGACGCCCATGGAGGATCTCGACGAGCCTCATGTGACGAATCTGGTCTTCCGTTTCCGGAGGATTCTCGAGCGGAACCTCGCCGGGAGCGGCCAACGGGATTAACCTGGCACTCCGCGGGCGGCCGACGCCGTCACGGCGCGGACGTGAGGAACGTTCTTGCTTTGTTCCGCTCGAGCCAGTACAGGGAGGCATGGTTGAAGCGGCGAAGGGACGGGGGGCGCGGTCGAATGCGACCGGGCGGTTCGAACCGGAAACCGTGGAAGCCTTCGATGACGGCTGGACGAGCGACGACGACGGTGCAGCGCCCTTGCGCACCAGCCTGACGCCCGAGCACGCCCGGACGATCATCGCCAAGAACACCAGTCCGGACATCGGTTTCGACCGGTCCATCAATCCCTACAAGGGCTGCGAACATGGCTGCATCTACTGCTACGCCCGTCCGTCCCATGCCTACATGGGCCTATCCCCGGGCCTGGATTTCGAGAGCCGGCTCTTCTACAAGCCCGAGGCCGCGCGTCTGCTGGAGCAGGAACTCTGCAAGCCCCGGTACGTCTGCAAGCGCATCCACATAGGCGGCAATACCGACCCCTATCAGCCGGTCGAGCGCGAGCTGAAGTCGACGCGGTCGATCCTTGAGGTTCTGCAGAGATTCAGACACCCGTTCAGCATTATCACCAAATCGGTGCTGATCGCGCGTGACGCCGACATACTGGGCGCGATGGGGCGCGAGGGACTGGCCTCGGCCATCGTCTCGATCACCACCCTGGACCGGGGACTGGCGCGGGCGATGGAGCCGCGCGCCTCGACGCCGGCGAAGCGGCTGGAGGCGATCCGCCGGTTGGCCGAGGCGGGGTGCCCGGTCGGGGTCGGCTTCGCGCCGGTCATCCCCGGCCTGAACGACCACGAGCTGGAGGCGGTGCTGGAGGCGGCGGCGAAGGCAGGGGCGACCTCCGCCATGTACGTAACGCTGCGCCTGCCGCTCGAGATCAAGGACCTGTTCCGCGAGTGGCTGGCCGACGCCCGGCCGGAGCGCGCCGCGCGGGTGATGTCGCTGATCCGCCAGACCCGCGGCGGCCGCGACTACGACCCCGACTGGAACCAGCGGATGAAGGGGACCGGTCCGGTGGCGGAACTGATCGCCGCGCGGTTCAGGGCGGCGGTGAAACGGTATGGGCTGGATGGACCGCGGCCTCTGCTGGACGAGAGCCGGTTCCGGGTTCCGACGGAGATGAAAAGGCAGCTGGACCTGTTCGACCAACTTCTTCCTTCCCCCCTCGCGGGGGAGGTTTTTGCGAGGTGACTAGCGCCGGAAGACCGCGACGAGCTCGACGTGGGCGGACCACAGGAACTGGTCGACCGGCGTGACCCGATCGAGGCGGAAGCCGGCGTCGATCAGCAGGCGGGCGTCGCGGGCGAAGGTGACCGGGTTGCAGGAGACGTAGACGACCGTGTGCGCCTTCGTGCCCGGCAACTGGGCCGTCTGTTCGCGGGCGCCGGCCCGGGGGGGATCGAGCACGACGGCATCGCAGCCGCGCAAATCGTAAGGGGCCAGCGGCCGCCGGAACAGGTCGCGCGCCTCGGCGGCGATCGGCTTTAGACCTTTCGCCGTCCCGACGCCGGCCTTGAGAGCGGCGATCCCCGCCGCCGAGGCGTCGGCGGCCAGCACCGACGCGACGGTCGCCAGCGGGAAGGTGAAGGTCCCCGCTCCGCAGAACAGGTCGGCGATCTTCTTCGCCCCGCCCACCGCCTCGACGGCGCGGGCGACCATGGCCGCCTCGGCCTCGGGCGCGGCCTGCAGGAAACCGCCCGGCGGCAGGGGCACGGTGGCGGGCCCGAAGGCGACAACCGGCTGGCGCGACATCATCAGGACATCCCCGGCTTGGCTGAGGCGGGCGAGGTCCGCGACGCCAGCCGCCTCGATGGCCCGCATCTGCGCGTCGCGGGACAGGCCGCCGCTGCGCCGCTCAACGCCGGTGACGTCGACGTCGAGTCCGGTCAGCGTCCAGGTCGCATGCAGGGTTGGAGCCGACTTCGGATGTTCGAGGAAGGCCTCGGCGACCCGGGTCAGAGCCGGAATGGCCGCGACCAGACGGGGATCGGCCACCGGGCAGACGCGGATCTCGACCAGCCGCCAGCTCTTGCGCGCCTTGAAGCCGAGGACGGCCCGGCCGTCCGGACCGCGACGGGCGTGCAGAGCGATCCGCCGGCGGGCGCCCGGTGGCACGGCGACGGCCGGATCGACCTCCGCCTCGATCCCCTCCCGGGCGAGCGCGAGGCGGACCTGTTCGCGCTTCCAGTCCAGATAGGGGCCGGTGGCCCAGTGCTGCAGCGAACAGCCGCCGCAGTCGCCATAGTGGGGAGACATGGGCTCGATCCGGTCGGGGCTGGCGTTGACGATCTCGACGGCTTCCGCGCGTCCGTCGCGCACCTCGGCCCTCACCGTTTCGCCCGGCAGGGTCAAAGGGGCGAACACCGGCCCGGCCCCTGTTTCGGCGATCCCGTCGCCCTGCCCGCCCACGCGCGTGATGGTTAGCGTTTCCGTCATGGCGCGGTTCTAGAGGTTCCCGGCGCCCGGCGAAACATGAACGAAGATGAACGGGGTGCTCAAAGGCCGTTCAGCTTCCGGGCCTTAATCCTGAATGCAACAGACCCGGGGCGCCGTTCGTTCGGGGTCCATCGATTAACCAGTTCAGGACCGATCCGATGTTCGCCCGATCCATCGCCGCCACCGCCGCCCTCGCCGCCGCCGGCATGCTGCTCGCGCCCGCCTCGGCTTCGGCGCAGGCCTACACCTACCAAGGCCCCCAGAACTACGGGACCGGCGCCTATGGTCAGGCGTACGACTACAACAACCGGTACGGCTACCAGAACGACCGTTATCGCGACTATCGCCATGACAACGCCTGCCGCAGCTATCGCAGCGACCGTCAGGCCGGCGGCGCGGTGATCGGCGCCACGGTCGGGGCCGTGGCCGGCTCGCAGATGGCGGCGCGCGGCCGCCGCACTGAAGGCAGTCTGCTCGGCGGCGTGCTGGGGGCCGTGGTCGGCGCCGGCGTCGGCGGCAGCTCGGCCCGCGAGTGCGAGCGCTACGACTCGAACTACCGCTACGACGACAACCGCTACGGTGATCGCTACGGCTATCAGACCCAGGGCCGGTACGACGACCGCTACGGCTACGACGACCGCCGCTACAGCGATGATCGCTACCGGTATGGCCAGTCGAACTACGGCTACGACTACGACCGCCGCTACAGCAGCGGTTATCAGTCGGGCTACAGCAGCGACCGCTATGGCTGCCGAACCATCGAGAGCCGGAGCTACACCCGCGATGGCCGTCTCGTCACCCGATACGAGCAGTCCTGCCCGGACCGCTACTGACCGAATCGCGTCGCCGATTATTTTTCAGCCCCCCTGTCGATCGGCGATGTGACGGAGACCCTCGGTGGAGCAATCCATCGGGGGTTTTTCCTTTTTTTGAAAGAGAGGGCGCTAACGCCCGCGATGCGGTCGCTCGCTGTTTGGGCGCAGACGTGAGGCGCTATCGCTCGCCGCTAGCGCGCCGCGCCCAGAGCAGGAACTCGACATTGCCGTCTCCGCCGACGATGGGGCTTGGCGAGGTCGCCTCGACCCTCCACCCCTGCCCTTCCAACCAGGCCGAGACCGAGTTGACCGCCGCCTGGTGCGCCTCGGGGTCCTTCACGACACCCTTCTTGCCGACGCCCCTGGGGCTGTCCGCCTCGAATTGGGGTTTCACGAGCGTGACCAGATCGGCGTCCGGGGCCGCCAGCGCCAGGGCGGCGGGCAGAACCTTGGAGAGGCCGATGAAGCTGGCGTCGCAGACGATCAGTTGCGGCGGTTCGGGGATCAGCGCCGAGGTCAGGTCGCGGGCGTCAGTGCGTTCGAGGTTGATCACCCGGGGGTCCCCGGCGAGGCGGGGATGCATCTGGCCGTTGCCGACGTCGACGGCGTAGACGCGGGCCGCGCCGTGTTCGAGGCAGACCTCGGTGAAGCCGCCCGTCGAGGCGCCGATGTCGAGGACGATGCGTCCCTCGACCGGGACCGGCCACAGCGACAGGGCGTGCTCCAGCTTGAGCGCGCCGCGCCCGACCCAGCGGTGGGCGTCGACGTAGGCCACGACGGCCTTCTCGGCGACCGATTGCGAAGCGGCGCGGGCGGGAGAGCCATCCACCGTGACGCCGCCCGCCTCGATCGCCGCCCTCGCCTTCGCGCGACTCTCCGCGAGACCCCGCGCGACCAGTAGTTGGTCGAGGCGGACCCTCGTCACTCCACCGCGTCCAGCCGGGCCAGGGCGGACAACAGCTTCGCCTTGCCGGCCTCCGCCTCGGCCAGCTTGCCGCGCTGCTCCTCGACCACCTCGGGGGCGGCGCGGGCGACGAAGTTGGGATTGCCCAGCTTCTTGTTGAAATGGCCGATGTCGCTGTCGAAGGCGGCGATCTCCTTCTGGAGCCGCGCGCGCTCGGCCGCGATATCGATGATCCCGGCCAGGGACAGGGCTGCCGTGGCGCCGCCGGAGACGAAGGTCACGGCGCCGGCCGGGGCGGCGTCCGCCTGAACGACCTCGGACACGCGGGCGAGGGTCAGGATCAGGTCACGGTGGCGGCCGATGCGATCCGCTGTCGCCGCGTCCGGAACCACGAAGGCCAGCGGCGGCTTCGCGGACGGCGACACGTTCATCTCGGCGCGCAGGGCGCGGATCTCGGTCACGAGATCGACCAGCCAGCCGATTTCCGCCTCCGCCGATGCGTCGATGAAGGCATCCGGCAGGGCGGGCCAGGCGGCCCCGATCAGGGTCGGCTCGGCGCGCGGGGCGCCCTCCCCGGCCAGCTTGTCCCACAGTTCCTCGGTGATGAAGGGCATGACCGGGTGCATCAGCTTCAGCGTCTGGTCGAGCGTCCAGGCGGTCATGGCCCGGGTTTCGACCCTGGCCGCCTCATCGGCGCCAGTGAAGACCGGCTTGGCCAGCTCAAGATACCAGTCGCAGAAGACGTTCCAGACGAAGCGGTACAGGGCCGAGGCGGCGTCGTCGAAGCGGCCGCCCTCGATGGCGGCGGAGACCTGCCGTTCGGCCTTCGTCAGCTCGCCGCGGATCCAGCGGTTGATGGTCTGCTCCACGCCCGCGGGATCAAAGCCCTCGACGCGGCGCGCTTCGTTCATCTGGGAGAAGCGCGCGGCGTTCCACAGCTTGGTACCGAAGTTGCGATAACCTTCAATGCGTTGGCGCGACAACTTGATATCGCGCGTGCCTGACAGGATGGCCATGGTGAAGCGCAGCGGGTCGGCGCCGAGCTCGTCGATGATGGTCAGGGGGTCGATGACGTTCCCCTTCGACTTGCTCATCTTCTGGCCCTTCTCGTCGCGGACGAGGCCATTGATGATCACCCGCTTGAACGGCACCTCATCCATGAAGTGAAGTCCCATCATCATCATCCGGGCAACCCAGAAGAAGATGATATCGGCGGCCGTGACGAGGTCGGAGGTCGGGTAGAAGCGTTTGAGGTCCTCGGTCTTCTCCGGCCAGCCCATGGTCGAGAAGGGCCACAGGGCCGAGCTGAACCAGGTGTCGAGCACATCCTCATCCTGGGTGAGCGGGGTCTCGGCGCCGTAGTGGTGGCGGGCGGCGGCGCGGGCCTCATCCTCGGTCTCCTCAACGAAGATGGCGCCGTCGGGCCCGTACCATGCCGGGATGCGATGTCCCCACCAGAGTTGGCGCGAGATGCACCAGGGCTCGATATTGCGCAGCCACTCGAAATAGATTTTCTCGTAGCTCTTCGGCTCAAACACCGTGTCGCCCTGCTCCACCGCCTTGATCGCCGGCTGGGCCAGGGTGTGGGCGTCGACGTACCATTGGTCGGTCAGCCAGGGCTCGATGACCACGCCGGAGCGGTCGCCATGCGGGATGACATGGCGGGTCTTCTCGATCTCCCTGAGCCAGCCCTCTTCCTCCGCCCGGGCGACGATGGCCTTGCGCGCGGCGAAGCGGTCCATGCCCTCGTAGTCGGCGGGGACGTCCGGCGTGTCGGCGGCGGTGATGCGGCCGAAGCCGTCCATGACGTTGAGCGCCGCCAGCCCGGCCCGCTTGCCGACCTGGAAGTCGTTGAAGTCATGCGCCGGGGTGATCTTCACCGCGCCCGACCCCTTGGTCGGATCGGCGTAGTCGTCGGCCACGATGGGGATGCGGCGGCCGACGATGGGCAGTGTCACGAATTTCCCGACCAGCCCGGAATAGCGCGCGTCATCCGGATGCACGGCGACTCCGGTATCGCCCAGCATGGTCTCGGGCCGGGTCGTCGCCACGACGATGTAATCGCGGATCTCGTAGTCGGTCGCCTTGCCGTCGTCATCGAAGGCGACCGGATGCTCATAGGTCACGCCGTCGGCCAGCGGATAGGCGAAATGCCAGTAGCTGCCGTCCATTTCGCGCTGCTCGACCTCGAGGTCGGAGATGGCAGTCTGGAAATGCGGGTCCCAGTTGACCAGCCGTTTGTCGCGATAGATCAGGCCTTCCTTGAACAGCTGGGCGAAGACCTTGCGGACGGCGTCCTGAAGCGTGGGATCCAGCGTGAACCGCTCGCGCGACCAGTCGCAGGACGCGCCGAGACGGCGCAGTTGCTGCTGGATCGATCCCGCGCTGGTCGCCTTCCATTCCCAGACCTTGTCGATGAAGGCCTCCCGGCCCATGTCGCGCCGTCCGATATTGCCGGCGGCCGCCAGCTGGCGCTCGACCACCATCTGGGTGGCGATGCCGGCGTGATCGGTCCCCGGCAGCCACAGGACGGCCTTGCCGGTCATCCGGTGATAGCGGGCAAGGATATCCTGCAGGGTGTTGTTCAGCGCGTGACCAATGTGCAGCGAGCCGGTCACGTTCGGCGGCGGGATGACGATCGAATAGGCCTCTGCGGCCGTGTCCTGGCGCGGCGAGAAGACCCCGCTCTCCTCCCATTTCGCATAGAGGCGCGGTTCGGTGGCTTTCGGATCGAAGGTCTTGTCAAGCATGAGGGGGTCTTGTTGCAAAGAAGAAGGGCGGCTCCGACTGGAGCCGCCCCGGAATGATCTAGCCTTGATCAGGTCGCAGGTGAAGCTAGCCGGCGTTGCGGGCGATGCGTTCGACTTCCTTGCGTACCTGGGCCTCGACGATGCCCGGCAGGTTGGCGTCGAGCCATTCCTTCAACATCGGACGCAGCAGGGCGCGGGCCAATTCGTCGAGCGTGGGGCCGGAGGGCGTCGAAGATTCCATGGGCTCGGGCTTCCTGAGGGACGAGGCCAGTCCGGCGAAGGCCGAGGCCGCGCTGGCCGCGGCGCTGTCGCCGACGAGGGGATCGTAGGTCTCCGGAGCGTCGAAGCTGGTCGTGTCGGCCGGAGGTTCCGGCTCGGACGCGACGACCGATTCGCTGGCCGCTTCGGCCGGGAACGGCTCCACTTCGTCCTCCGCCGGCGAGACGTCGAGATCGCCGATGCTCTCGGCGGCCGGCGCTTCGTAGGTTTCGGTCAGCTCCAGCACGTCCTCCTCGGACGCGGCGGGCTCTTCCGTCGACGGCGTTTCGTCCATCAGAGCGGACGAGACCGGCTCGGCCTCCGCCTCGACGGGCGTTGGCTGGGCCTCGGGTTGGGGCTCGCCGTCCGTCTGGGCCGGGGCCGCCGCCGTCTCCGCCGGCGCGTCGTCTTCGGAGATGATCCGGCGGATCGACGCCAGGATCTCCTCCATCGTCGGTTCCTGGGCGGTCTGGTCGGTCATGTCGAAACCCCGAGGCGCGCGGCAACGCACAATTCTGGTGATGCGGCGCGGGACCGCGGCCCCCACTCCGCCCCTTGTCGTCGCATCTCAGCCCGCTGGAATCAACGGGCGTTTTTCGCGTCACAGGTTAATGAGCCGGGCCTGAGTCGCCTATCGGGCGATCCCGCGACGCTTCAATCCCGCGGGGCCGTCTGAACGATCCCGGACTTGAGCCGCTGGTCGATCGGCGCGTCGGCAGCGTCGTTGGCCGGCACGATCGGCGGCGCCAGAACGCGGTCAAAGGACTCGATCACTCCGTCCCACGGTAGCGCGCCCCGGTTACGCACGCGCTCATAGTTGTCGGCCGGATTGTAGATCGTCAGCGTCGGATCGAGATCGGCGCCCTCGAGCCGCCCCATGGCGGCGAGCAGATTGGCCTGGGCGACGTATTCGTTTCGACGGGCGTTGGCGAGGGTGACCTCGGCGTTGCGCAGTTCCAGTTCCTGGTTGAGCACGTCCAGGGTGGTGCGCAGACCGACCTGGGCTTCCTGGCGGACCCCCTCGGCGGCGACGGTCGCGGCCCGGACGGCTTCCGTCCCCGCCTGCAGGCTGGAGCGCGCCGAGAGGGCCTGGGCGTAGGCCGAACTAACCGACTGCAGGGTGTTGCGGCGCTCGCCCTCGACATTGATCTGGGCGACGTTGGCGCGCTCGAGGGCCTGGGCCACACGCGAACCGTTGAGCCCGCCGGTGAACAGGGGCACCGAGACGGTGGCGCCGGCGGTCAGACGCTGGTTGTCGCCGATGTCGCCGATCCGGTCAAAGTCAGCGTTCGAGCCGCCGTAGGAGGCGGTCAGCCGGGCCGAGGGCAGGTATTCCGACCTGGCGGCCGCGGCGTTGGCCTCCGCGGCGCGGAGATTGTAGGCGGCTGCGCGGATTCCCGGGTTGTCGCGCAACGCCACGTCCAGGGCGTCGTCGAAATCGGACGGCACGCCCGGCAGCGCCGGCATCGGAGCGAGGTCCCCCGGCGACTGGCCGACGACAGCGGCGTAGGAGGCGCGGGACACCGACAGCTGGGCCTGGGCGTTGGCCAGATCAGCCTCGGACTGGGCCAGACGCGCTTCCGACTGGGCCACGTCCGTGCGGGTGATCTCGCCGACCTCGAAGCGGGCCGAGGCCTCCTCGAGCTGGCGCTGGAGCACGCCGAGGTTGGCCTGGCGGATACGCAGGATTTCAGCGTCGCGGATCACGTCCGCGTAGGCTTGAATAACCGAGGCCAGCACCGTCTGTTCGATGTCGCGCAGGTTCTCGCGGCCGGCGAGGATGTCGGCCTCGGCGGCGGTGATGCCGTGGCCGATGCGGCCGCCGGTCCACAGGGTTTGGGACAGGCCGATGCTGGCCGAGGCGCTGTCGCCGTCGAAGCCGGCCCTGTCGCCGTAGCTCTGCGTGTGGCTGCCGCTGAGGGTGACATCGAGGCGCGGGCGCAGACCGGCCCGGGCCTGAACGATCGATTCGTCGAGCGCACGCTGGTTGGCCCGCTGGGCCAGCAGCGATGGATTGGTCTGGTAAGCCAGGGCGATCGCGTCCCGCAGCGTTTCAGCCCAGGCAGGCGCGCCCATGCCGCTGAAGACGGCGATGACGGCGACCGAGGCGAGCGCGCGCGAACGTTTCAACATGACTGTTCCTGCCTGGCGCGCACGGACAAGCGCACGCCCTCTTGTATCCCATAGGCCTGATGCGGGACGGTTTCCTCCCACGCCAGTTAAGATTTTTTCACGCGGCCGCCGAACCGCGCCAGCCGGCGCCGGTCCTACAGGGCGAAGGCGGGCTCGGGCGCGAGGCCGGCCAACACGGGCGGAGCCGCGTCGAACAGTTCACGGCGGGAAACGCCGGAGGCGCCCTTCACATACAGGACGGCCTTGCCGGCAGGCCCGCTGCGCTCGACCACGGCCAGCCGGCCGCCGACCTTGAGCGCCGCCAGCCAGGCGTCGGGCCGCACGGGCGTGGCGGCTTCGGACACGATCAGATCGTAGCCCTCGCCCGTTGGCCGGGTGAACGGCGCCAGGACACCTTCGACGCCCGCTTCGGCCAAGGCGGGGACGACCACGTCAAGAACCTCAGCCTCGGCTTCCTGGGCGGTGACCGTCAGACCCATCCGGGCCAGCACGGCGGCGGCGTACGGACCGGCGATGGCCAGAGCCCGCTCACCGACGCGCGGCTCCAGCGCCATCAGCAGCTTGGACAGGTCGCGGGCCAGCATCAGGCGACGGCCGCCGGCGATCTCGGGTTCGATTTCGGCATAGGCGGAAAAAGCGCGGTCGGCAGGCAGGAAGCGCTCTCGCGGGACCGCGAGCAACGCCGCCTGAAGGTCCCGGTCGGTGACATCGTTCACCCGCACCTGACTGTCCACCATGACCTTGCGCGCGGCGGCGAAATCCATCTTTCGATCGTCCCGTTGTGGCGACGGCGCGGTAGCGCGCCCGAAATCTCGCGCGCTTATAGGTCTGTGCGTTGCGGGGGACAATCCGATCTGATAGCGAACGCGCCTCGCGATGGCGAGGTCGTCGAACAGACGGCCCAGGGCCTGATGGCGGAGTGGTGACGCAGAGGACTGCAAATCCTTGCACCCGGGTTCGATTCCCGGTCAGGCCTCCATCGCGAGTTCGGACAGTTCGGACGCGCCCTCTAGATGGGCGCAGTCATCCAGCCGATGACCGTGGCCGCGCTCACCGTCGCGGCGACGATGGTGATGGCGACCGCGACCCGCGCGTTGCGATTCACGAAGAACAGAATGTTGTCGAGCATAGCCAACTCCCCCCGGACCACGACACAGCGGCACAGTTTCCGCCGTTCATCAAGGTATACGAAGAGTTAATCGCGAATCAGTGAACGGTTTACGCCTCCCGGGTGAAATGATGCAGGGCGATGGCCCCCGCCGTCGCCACATTGAGCGAATCGAAGCCGCCCGACATCGGGATGCCCAAAGTCTCGCAGCGCTGAAGCAGGTCCGGCGGCAGCCCCGGGCCCTCGGCTCCGAGCACGATGGCGGTGCGGCCGCCCCGAGGCGAGAGGTGCAGGGGCGATAGCGACGACGGGGTCATGGCCAGCACACGGAAGCCCGCACCGCTCAGGCCCTCGATCAGCTCCCTCGCACCGAGGCCTCTCGACATCGGGGTGCGCAGCACGGCGCCGACCGACACCCGGATGGCCTTGCGGTAGAAGGGATCGCAACAGCGACCGTCGAGCAGAACGGCGGCGGCCCCGAAGGCGGCGGCGGCGCGAAAGATCCCGCCCATGTTGTCGTGATTGCCGATCCCGCAGGCGACCACCACCACCACGTGGTCGTCGCCCATTCCCGCCAGCAATCCGGCGAGCGGGGGCGGCGCGGGCTTCTCGCCGACCGCCAGGATTCCCCGGTGGAGATGAAACCCGGCGATGCTGTCGAGCACGGGCTGAGACGCGGCGTAGACCGGCGTCTCCGGCGGCAGGGCCTCGACGACATCGGCGAGAGCGGCGATGCGCTTTTCCGCGATCAGGGCGGCGACAGGGCGGCACCGGGAGGCCGGCGAGGCGAGCACGCGCAGCACCACCTCCCCTTCGGCCACGAACAGCCCCTGGCGGCCCGTCAGGTCGCGCTCGCGGATATCGCGGAAGACGGCGACGCGCGCGTCCAGCGGATCATCGATGGGGATTACGGCCAATCGGATATTTCCCGTTGCGCGAGGCTGACTCGCGCTGCTATAGCGCCCGCCTTCCCGAGAGGAAGTGTTCCGCGGTAGCTCAGTGGTAGAGCAGCCGACTGTTAATCGGCTGGTCGTAGGTTCGAATCCTACCCGCGGAGCCACTCTCCCGTCCCCAACACAATCGAACGGAAAAAAGCCCGACGCGAGCGCCGGGCTGAAGAGTTCGGTGATGGTGGGTGTCCTCGAAAGAAGACACTTCCTCGTTCGGCTGAATTGGTAAACGGATCGTAAACCTCGTCAGGGCGCGGTGGCGTCCGGCAGCCAGGTGGTCTGCCCCGAGCCGCCTGGACCGGTCCAGCGGATACGCCAACCCGCTCCGATCCTTTCGACCTGCCAGTCTCCCGACGCGCCGCCCTCTCCCGGCCACGCGAAATCCCGTCCCCCCACGCGAACCTGGTCCGTCCCCTCCCGAGGGGCCAGAATCACACTCCACCGACCTTCGGCGTCGGGCACCACCGGCACCGTCTCTCCCCCGGTCTGAATCTCCACGGCGGGTGTGCCGGGAGGAACCCGGCCTGACGCCAGCCGCATGTGGCCGTCGCTGTCGATCGCGCCCAGTACCGGCGCGGGGTCCAGCCGGCGAGTCGCCCCCCCCGCACGGAGCACCGCGATCGGTCCCTTTCCGGCCGCGAGGATCAGCAGGCGATCCGGGGCAGGCGCAGCGTCCTGCCCGATCTGGGTCTCGGCATGCAGCAGACGATGGCCGGCGGGCACGGGGACGCGGATATCGAAACCGCCGCCGGGGTCTGCGGTGGCCGCGAACGCAGCGCCGTCGTCTCCGCGCAGAACGACCCGCGCCCCGGGATCGGCGACCCCCGAAACCATCAGGGATGTTCCGGCCCGTTCGACCCGTTCGATGACCGGGGGGCGGGCCCACTCGCGCGCCGCCTGGGCTTCGCTCGCCGTCCGCTCCGGAGGGGACGGCGAGCAGGCCGCCGCACCACCCGCGAGGACGGCCGCGGCCATCGACAACATCGCCCGTTTCATACTGCCTCTCCGACCGTTAGGAGTGTCGCCCCAGATAACGCGGCGCCCCGCCCGCTGTCTTTCACTGTCTTCAAGAGGCTCCATGTCGTCGTCCGTCACCATCCAGCCGTTCGACGGCAAGTCGGTCTGCCTGTTCTGCGGCTCGTCCGAGTCCGTCCGGCCGGAATATCTGGACGCGGCGCGGGACTTCGGCGCGGCGACGGCTAACGCGGGCTGGCGACTGGTTTACGGTGGCGGCGGCGTCGGGCTGATGGGGGCCTCGGCGCGGGCGGCCCACGCCGCCGGCGGGCGGGTGCTGGGAGTCATGCCCGGCTTTCTGCGCAGCCGCGAGCGGCTATTCGACGACGTCGAGACGCTCGTCGTGCCGTCGATGCACGAGCGCAAGACCATCATGTACGACCAGTCCGACGCCTTCGTGGTTGCGCCGGGCGGCGTCGGCACGCTGGAAGAGGCCATTGAGGTGCTATCGTGGAAGCGCCTTGATCTGCACGCCAAGCCAGTCATCTTTCTGAATCTGCACGGCTTCTGGGATGCCCTGTTGAGGGTGATGGAGCACAGCATCGATGAGGGCATGACGCCCGAATCGTTCCGTCAGGCGTGGATCGTCTGCAACACCGTCGCCGAGTCGATCGAGGCGGTGAGGGCCGCCGAAGATCTGCCTCACTTGCAACATGATCAGCGATAAGTAATCACTGGTCAGTCAACGTCGCCGACACGGCTGGCGGCTGACGTCGCCGGGCGGATCAACGCCCCTGCCATCTTCGGAGACCTCCCCATGCGTGCTCTGCTTATCGCCGCGACCCTGCTCGTCGCCGCCCCTGCCTTCGCCGACGCCCCCGTCTCGAGCGCCGTCCTCGCCGACGCCTCCAAGGCGCCCGCCGCCCGCACCATCATCGATGGCGCCGCCTGGCGCTGCGAAGGTGCGACCTGCACCGCCAGCGGCGGCGCCAACCAGCCGGCCGCCCGCGCCTGCCGCCGGATCGTGGCCCGCTTCGGCGCCGTGACCGCCTTCACCTACAAGGGCGTCGAACTGACCGCCGAGCAGGTGGCCGCCTGCAACGCCTGACCGGCGAAAGCACAGCGACCAAAGACAAGGGCCGCCCTTTCCGAAGGGCGGCCCTTTCTGTGTCTGGTCCGTCGATCAGGCGGTTTCGCCGGCCAGTCGTTTCACAATGCGCTCGCGGCCGATCAGCGGCACGAGGCTGGCCATGTCGGGGCCGTGGGCCTGACCAGTCAGGATGTGGCGCAGCGGCATGAACAGGGCCTTGCCCTTGGCCCCGGTGCGCTCCTTGACGGCATTGGTCCAGATTGACCAGGCGTCGGCGTCCAGGGTGGCCGGCAGGACCTCGAGCGCGGCGGCGGCGAAGGCCGGATCTTCGATCACGGGGTTGACTGGCCCACTGATGATCCGTTCCAGATCAACAACATCAGCGAACTTTTGAAGGTTGGGCCGAAGCGTATTCCAGACCGTTTCACCCATGTCCGAGCCAAGGTCGGCGAGCCGCGGCCGCGCCGTCGCATAGTCCATCGCGTGCAGGGCCTGGGCGTTCAACCGGTCCAGATCGGCGGTATCGTAGCGCGCCGGCGAACGGCCCATCTTCGAGAAGGAGAAGCTCTCGCCCAAGGCCTCGACCGACGGCGCGACCTCGAGCGGATCGGAGGTGCCGATCCGGCCGAGGTGGCTGGTGATGGCGATCGGCTCATAGCCCTGGTCGCGCATCTCGGCGATCGACAGCGAGCCGAGCCGCTTGGACAGGGCTGAGCCATCCTCCCCGACCAGCAGCGGCATGTGGGCGAAGTCGGGCGCTGGGCCGCCCAGCGCCTCGAAGATCTCGATCTGGGCCCCGGTGTTGGTCACGTGATCCTCGCCGCGGATGACGTGGGTGATGGCCATGTCGATATCGTCGACCACCGACGGCAGGGTGTAAAGAAACAGGCCGTCCTCGCGGATCAGGACCGGATCGGACATCGAGGCGGTGTCGACCTCGGCGTGGCCGCGCGACAGGTCCTCCCAGGCGACGCGCTTGCCGTCCAGCTTGAAGCGCCAGTGCGGGCGGCGACCCTCGGCCTCGTAAGCCGCCTTCTCCGCCTCGGTCAGTTGGAGGGCGGCGCGGTCGTAGACCGGCGGCAGGCCGCGCGAGAGCTGGACCTTGCGGCGGCGGTCGAGTTCGTCGGCGGTCTCATAGCAGGGATACAGGCGTCCAGCCGCCTTGAGACGGGCCGCGGCCTCCTCGTAGCGGTCGAACCGCTTCGACTGATTGTAGCGCTCGTCCCAGACCAGTCCGAGCCAGACCAGGTCATCTTCGATGCCCTGTTCGAACTCCGGCGTGGAACGGGCCAGGTCGGTGTCGTCGATGCGCAGGACGAAGGCGCCGCCCTGCCCTTTGGCGAACATCCAGTTCACGAGGGCCGTGCGCACGTTGCCTACGTGCAGTTTCCCCGTCGGCGACGGGGCGAAGCGAACCTTGACGGACATACGGTGACCTTGAAACGCGAGGCGCGGTAGGTCGCGCCCCCACGCGGCCAAGTCAAGGCGCTGCCGATCTCGTCAGTCGTCGCGGTGAACCCGTTCGCGGCGCTCGTGCCGCTCCTGGGCCTCGACCGAGAGGGTCGCCGTGGGGCGGGCTTCGAGGCGGCCGAGACTGATCGGCTCGCCGGTTTCCTCGCAATAGCCGTAGGAGCCGTCCTCGATCCGGCGCAGCGCTTCGTCGATCTTGGAGATCAGCTTGCGCTGGCGGTCGCGGGTCCGCAGCTCCAGGGCGCGGTCGGATTCCGACGACGCCCGGTCGACGAGATCAGGATGATTTTCCGTCTCCGCCTTCAGGTTGACCACGGTACCTTTGGACTCGCGAAGGATTTCGTCCTTCCAGGCCAGAAGCTTGGCCTTAAAGTAGGCCTGCTGCCGCTCACTCATGAACGGCTCGTCCTCGGATGGCCGATACCCGTTCGGCTCAATCGCAGACGCCAATGCGTTCATCGCACTCACGCTCTCAACAGCGCCCCCCTGTGGCGCAGTGCTGCGTATAGGGATGGCGACGAGTCGCGGCAACAACGCTCGCGCGAGCGTGACCGGCGTTGGCGCCCGTTCTACTGGCGAGCGTGACATTTCTTCATCACCCGCCGCTCCACGATCACGCTTTTGCGAAATATTTCACCGACTTATGTTGCAGCGCGGCGAAGATCAGCCTTCGCCAGCTCCACGGCGGCGCGCAAGTCAATCTGGTTCAGCAGGCTGTTCAGGCCGGGATCGGCGTCGGTTGGGCGCTCCTCGCCCAGACCGCGTCCAAGGCGTTCAAGCGCGGCTTCGCCGGCCTCACCCCCCAGCAGAGCCAGCTTCAGCTCTTCCAGCCGGTCCAGCAGGCCATGGCCCCGACGAAGGGCGCGACGGCGACGCTCGGTGACGTCCTCGACACCTTGCAGCGCCATCAGCGCCGAGACTCCCGCCACGCCCGACACGCCAGCAGCGGCCGTCGCCGCGCCCGCCGGCGCCGCGGCGCCGGACGACGGCACCGAGAAGCCGCCGCCTTGCCGGCCGGCAGGCCGCGCGCCGGGCGAGGTGGACGGTCCGGATGGGCCGGTGACCTTCATGGATTGCGACTCCAGAACATGCTCGACCATCGTCGGCGGTCGGTCACTGTTTGGTTAACGGCCCGGCATTTTCTGCCGCATCGCTCAGGCTATGCGGCCAGCTGTTGTATGTTTTTGCAGGCTTTTTGCGCTGGCACGCGACTGGCAGCGTTGTCGGCACAACAGTTTGCGGACACCGTACCGATGCAGAAACTGCTCGCCTCTCTTCTGACCGCCGCCGCCCTGGCCGGATTCGCGGGGCCCGCCGAGGCCCAGTCGCGGATCAAGGACATCGCCGCCATCGAGGGCGTGCGCACCAACCAACTGGTCGGTTACGGCCTGGTGGTCGGGTTGAACGGCACTGGCGACTCGCTGCGCAACTGCCCGTTCACCCGCCAATCGCTGGAAGGCATGACCGAGCGGCTGGGCGTCAACATCCGCGGCTCCAACGCCAACTCCAAGAACATGGCGGCGATCATGGTGACGGCGGAGCTGCCGCCGTTCGCGACGCCCGGGGCCCGGATCGACGTCAGCGTTTCGTCGATGTGCGACGCCAAGAGCCTGCTTGGCGGAACCCTGCTGGTGACCAGCCTCCAAGGCGCCGACGGCGAGGTCTATGCGGTGGCGCAGGGGTCGATCCAGACCGGCGCCGTGTCGGCCTCCGGCGGGTCGGGCTCGTCGGTCACGCGCGGCGTGCCGACGGCGGGCCGCATCGCCTCGGGCGCGACGGTCGAGCGCGAGACCGGTTTCCACCTGGCCAATATGAACGAGGTGCGGCTGACACTGCGCAATCCCGACTTCACCACGGCGCAGCGCGTCGCCGCCGCAATCAACCAAGTCTATCCGAACGCGGCTCTGGCCGAGAACGGCACCGTCATCGCCCTGCGCTCGCCCGGTCAGATGGGGATGGCCGGCTTCATCAGCCAGGTCGAGAACCTGCCGGTCACCGTCGACTCGCCCGCCAAGGTGATCATCGATGAGGTCAACGGCGTCATCGTCATGGGCGACGCAGTGCGCGTCTCCACCGTCGCCATCGCCCAAGGCAATCTGACCGTCTCCATCCAGGAGATGCCCTATGTCAGCCAGCCGGAGCCGTTCAGCCGCGGCGGACAGACGGTCGTCGTCCCTGACTCCGACGTCTCTGTCGAGGAAGAACTCGGTCGCCAGATGCGCATCGTCGGCGGCGGCGCGTCGCTTACTGACCTCGTCAATGGACTGAACGCCCTCGGCGTCAGCCCGCGCGACATGATCAGCATCCTGCAGGCCATCAAGGCGGCTGGCGCGCTGCAGGCCGACATCGAGGTGATGTGAGCATGACCGACCTGGCCGTCTCCCCTTCCCTGCTGCAGCCGACGCCGGCCGCACCCGTGGTCACCACCCGAATGCGCGAAACCGCCGAGGCGTTCGAGGCCTCCTTCATGGCCCAGATGCTGAAGCCGATGTTCGAGGGCCTTTCGACCGACGGCCCCTTCGGTGGCGGCGAGGCCGAGGGCACCTGGCGGGGTTTCATGATCGAGGCCATGGCCAAACAGACCGTCAGGGCCGGCGGGATCGGCCTGGCCGATCAGGTCGTCGCCCAGATGCTGAAGATGCAGGAGCAAGACCAGTGACCGGAACCGCCGAACTCAACGCCACGGCTCGCGTGCGCCAGCTGATCGACCTGACCGAGCGGCTGACCGCCAGCCTCGGCGCCGAAGCCGAGGCCTTCGAGGCGCACCGGCCGCAGGACGCAGCCGCATGCCTCGCCGGGACCCAGGACCTGGCCAACGCCTATCGCCGGGAGTCGGCCCAGGTGAAGGCCCATCCGGCTGTGCTGGCCGCCGCTCCGGTCGGCGAGCGCAAAGCCCTGATCAAGGCCACCGAAGCTTTTGAGGTGGTGCTGAGCCGCCACTCGCGCGCTATCGAGGCGGCGCGGATCATCTCCGAGGGACTGGTCAAGACCATCGCCGCCGAGGTCGCCGCCCAGCGCGGAAGCCCCTCGGCTTACGGCTCCACCGGCCAGGCCAACACTGGCGACGGCCGCGCCGTGGCCCTCAACCGCACCGCCTGAGTTCGACCGTCCGGTCGACGCAGACGGCGGCGAGGAAGTCCGGATCGTGACTGACCGCGACCATCGCCCCGTCCCAGGCGATCAGGGCCGCCTCGACCGCCGCGATGGAGTCGAGATCGAGGTGATTGGTCGGCTCGTCGAGGATCAGCAGCTGCGGCGGGCGGGCGCCGGCCATGACGCAGGCCAGGCCAGCGCGCAGCCGTTCGCCGCCGGACAGGGTTCCGACGATCCGGTGCGCCGCCGCATTGCGAAACAGGAAGCGCGCCAGGGCGGCGTGCGCCGCGTTCGCCGTGGTCCCCGGGTTCAGGCGACGGTAGACCTCCATCAGGGTTTCATCGGGCTTGAGGAGCGCGGTTTCCTGATCCAGGAGGACCGCCGCGCCGGAACGCTCGACCCGGCCTGCCGTCGGCTCCAGCGGGCCTGCGATCAGCTTCAGCAAGGTTGACTTGCCGACGCCGTTGGGGCCCGTGACGGCCACCCGTTCCGGGCCGGTGATGCGCAGCGAGATCGGGCGGAACACGCGACGCCCGTCCGGCGTGTGCCACGTCGCGTCCTCCAGTGTCAGCACCGTCTTTCCGGCAGCGAGCCTTGAGGACGGAATGGGGATGGTCATGGCGCGCACCCGTTCGAGCCGTGACCGGGCCTCGTTGAGCGCGACTTCGGCGGCCTCGGCCCGGCGGCGGGCGAGCAGACGCTCACGGTTTCCCGAGTTCTCGGCGCGTTCGGCCATGGCGCCGAGCAGAATCTTCGGTTCGGACTTCTTCGCCGCGAAGGCCCGGCCGGCCTTGTCGCGGCGGGCCTTCTTCTCCAGCGACGTCTGGCTTTCGCGCGCCACCTGGGCCGCGCTTCTCTCGGCGACTTCCACATCGCGTTCGGCCGCGACGCGCTCAGCCGCCTTGCGCTCGGCGTACAGGTCGTAGTTCCCGCCGTAGACGGCGACCCCAAGGCCCGACAACTCTACGATCCGGTCCATCCGTCGCAACAGGGCGCGGTCGTGGCTGACCACGACCGCCCCGCCCTTCCAGCGGGCCAGCAGATCGGCGACGGCGTCGCGGCCGGCCTTGTCGAGATGGTTGGTGGGTTCGTCGAGCACCAGCAGGTCTGGCGCTTGCAGCAACAGGGCCGCAAGGCGCGCCCGCGTCTGCTCTCCGCCGCTCAGGGTCGCCGCCGGGCGGTCGAGGTCGAGGCCGGGGAGGCCGACATCCGCGAGGGCGGCCTGGATGCGGTCGTCCAGCGTCCAGTCGGCCACCGCCAGATCATCCGCCGCGCCTTCGCCCGCCAGAACCCGGCGCACCACGGCCATGGCCGGGCCGACGCCGAGCAGGTCCAGCACCGTCTCGCCGGTCCGGGGCTCGCGCCGCTGTTCCAGCCAGCCGACCTTGCCGGCGCGCGAGACAACGCCCTCCGCGGGGTCGGCGAGGCCCGTGACGAGGCGCAGCAGGGTGGTCTTGCCGACGCCGTTGCGGCCGATAAGGCCCGTGCGCTCGCGCCCGAAGGCGAGGCTCAGGTCAAAAAATAGGGTGTGGCCGTCAGGCGTGCGGGCCGCGACGCGATCGAGCGTCACGAGTGCGTATGCGGACGGGCCGGGGACGAGGTTGGGTAAGGACATGGACAAACGCGAGCAGCGAGGCGGAAAGGGCGAAACCAATTCCCAGTGCGCTGATCATGTTCGTCGGGCCTCCAGTGAACTCACTCGAACCAACAGGATGGTTGCGCGGACCAGAATTCGCAAGCGATTTCGGCGAACCCCGCTGCTGACAAGGCCGTGAGAAGACCCAGTTGCACCGGCCTGCGACGCCGCGCCGACTGGCTTCGGCGCCCGGTCCGCCCTAGATGGCGGCCATGAGCCATGCCGCCGACACCGAGGACGCCGCAACCCGCCGCGCGGCGGTCGTCGACCAGATCCGGGCCGACACCGGCATCGACGAAGCGATGATCGGCCGGCTGGTCGATGGCTTCTACGAGCGGGTTCGTGGCGATCAGTTAATTGGCCCAGTCTTCCACGAGCGTATTGACGACTGGGGACCTCACCTCGAACAGATGAAGCTGTTCTGGTCATCCGTGGCGCTGATGAGCGGCGCCTATCACGGTCGTCCGATGCCGAAGCACCTGCCCTTACCCGTCGACGCCCGCCATTTCGACCGCTGGCTGGAGCTCTTCGAGACGACGGCGCGGGAGCTGTGTCCCCCCGTGGCCGCCGACCACTTCATCGAACGCGCCCGCCGCATCGCCGAGAGCCTGGAGCTGGGCATCGCCGGCGCCAACGGCGTCCTGTTGCGGAAGGGTGAGCGCTATGTGCAGTCGCAAGACGCGTGGACGCCGCCCAGTTGAGCGGCCCAAGCACCGCCGTCTCCTGCCAAAATGGTGTCAGCAGACGGCGACCGAACCGCGCGCGTTCCCATAATGTTCTTGCTGAAAGCGTCGAATTGATCCCCATATAGCGTCGTCGCGCCGGACCTCGTCCGGCCCTCCCGCGTTCCCGGATTCCATGACCGAAAAGCACAACTTCATCCGCGTGCGCGGCGCGCGGGAGCACAATCTCAAGGGCGTTGACATCGACATCCCGCGCGAGAAGCTGGTGGTGATGACCGGCCTGTCGGGCTCGGGGAAGAGCTCGCTGGCCTTCGACACCATCTACGCCGAGGGCCAGCGCCGCTATGTCGAGAGCCTGAGCGCCTACGCCCGCCAGTTCCTCGAGCTGATGGGCAAGCCGGACGTGGACCTGATCGAGGGCCTGTCGCCGGCCATCTCGATCGAGCAGAAGACCACCTCGAAGAACCCGCGCTCGACCGTCGGCACGGTGACCGAGATCCACGACTATATGCGCCTGCTGTGGGCGCGGGTGGGGGTGCCCTATTCGCCGGCCACCGGCCTGCCGATCGAGAGCCAGACCATCTCGATGATGGTCGACAAGCTGACCGCCCTGCCCGAGGGCGAGCGCCTGCTGCTGCTGGCTCCCGTGGTTCGCGGCCGCAAGGGCGAGTACCGCAAGGAGATCGCCGAGTGGCAGCGCTCGGGCTTCCAGCGGCTCAAGGTCGACGGCCAGTTCTACGCCATCGAAGACGCGCCCACGCTGGACAAGAAGTTCAAACACGACATCGACATCGTCGTGGACCGGATCGTCACCAAGCCGGGCCTGGAAGGCCGCTACGCTGACAGCCTGCAGACCGCCCTGGGTCTGGCCGATGGCATCGCGGTGGCGGAGTGGGCCAATGCGCCCGAGGGCGAGGAGCCCCGGCGGATCACCTTCTCGGAAAAATTCGCCTGCCCGGTCTCCGGCTTCACCATCAGCGAGATCGAGCCGCGGCTGTTCTCCTTCAACAACCCGTTCGGGGCCTGCCCGACCTGTGACGGGTTGGGGGTCAAGCTGGCCTTCGACGCCGACCTGGTGGTGCCTGATCGCGACAAGGCCCTGCACAAGGGGGCGGTGGCGCCGTGGTCGCGCGGCCCGTCGCCGCTCTACACCCAGACGCTGCAGTCCCTCAGCCGCCATTACGGCTTCTCGATGGACAAGCCGTGGCGCGACCTGCCGGAGAAGGCGCAGGCCGTGATCCTGCACGGCTCGGGCGGGGAGAAGATCAAATTCACCTACGACGACAACGCCCGCACCTATGAGACGACCAAGGCGTTCGAGGGCGTCCTGCCGAACCTCGAGCGCCGCTGGCGCGAGACCGACAGCGCCTGGGTGCGCGAGGAGCTGGGCCGGTTCCAGTCGGAGACGCCGTGCGAAGCCTGCGGCGGCAAACGTCTCAAGCCCGAGGCCCTGGCGGTCAAGATCGCCGGGACGGACATCGCTGAGGTGTCGTGGCTGTCGATCAAGCACGCCCACGAATGGTTCACCGACCTCGACGGCAAGCTGACCGACAAGCAGATGGAGATCGCGCGGCGGATCCTGAAGGAGATCACCGACCGGCTGCGCTTCCTCAACAATGTCGGCCTGGACTATCTGAACCTGTCGCGCGCCTCGGGCACATTGTCGGGCGGCGAGAGCCAACGCATCCGGCTGGCCTCACAGATCGGCTCGGGCCTGACGGGCGTGCTCTATGTGCTGGACGAGCCGTCCATCGGCCTTCACCAGCGCGACAACTCCCGGCTGCTGGAAAGCCTGCGTGGCCTGCGCGACCTCGGCAATTCCGTCCTCGTGGTCGAGCACGATGAGGAGGCCATCCTGACCGCTGACTATGTCATCGACATGGGCCCGGCCGCCGGCGTCCACGGCGGCGAGGTCTGCGCCCAGGGCACGCCCGCCGAGGTCATGGCCGACGCCAAATCCCTGACCGCCAAATACCTGACCGGGGAACGGGAGATCGAACTACCGCCCGAGGGCCGGCGACCGGTCGACCGCAAGCGGATGCTCCGGGTGTCGGGCGCCACTGGCAACAATCTCAAGAACGTCACCGGCGAAATCCCCGGCGGTCTGTTCACCTGCATCACCGGTGTGTCCGGCGGCGGCAAGTCGACCTTCACCATCGAGACCCTCTACAAGGCCGCCGCGCGCCGACTGCACAACGCTTCCGACGCCCCCGCTCCCTTCGACCGGATCGAGGGACTGGAGCTGTTCGACAAGGTCATCGACATCGACCAGTCGCCCATCGGCCGCACCCCGCGCTCCAATCCGGCGACCTACACCGGCGCCTTCGGCCCGATCCGCGACTGGTACGCCGGCCTGCCCGAGTCGAAGGCGCGCGGCTATGGTCCCGGCCGGTTCAGCTTCAACGTCAAGGGCGGGCGCTGCGAGGCCTGTCAGGGCGACGGCCTGATCAAGATCGAGATGCATTTCCTGCCCGACGTCTACGTCACCTGCGACGTCTGCAAGGGCAAACGCTACAACCGCGAAACCCTGGAAATTGTTTTCAAGGGAAAGAGCATATCCGACGTTCTGGATATGACGGTTGAAGAGGCCGGAAGCTTCTTCAAGGCCGTGCCCTCGATCCGCGACCGGATGTTGACCCTCAATCGCGTCGGCCTCGGCTACATCAAGGTCGGCCAGTCCGCCACCACCCTGTCAGGCGGCGAGGCCCAGCGGGTCAAACTGTCGAAGGAGCTGTCGAAACGGGCCACCGGCAAGACCCTCTACATCCTCGACGAGCCGACCACGGGCCTGCATTTCGAGGACATCCGCAAACTGCTCGAGGTACTCCAGGAACTGGTCGAGAACGGCAACACCATCGTCGTCATCGAGCACAATCTGGATGTCATCAAGGTCGCCGACTGGCTGCTCGACTTCGGCCCCGAGGGCGGCGACGGCGGCGGCGAGATCGTCGCGGTCGGCACCCCTGAACAGGTCGCCGCCAACCCCAAGAGCTGGACCGGCAAATACCTCAAGGAGGTGCTCGACCGGCACGAGACCCGCCGCAAGGCCCGGGTGGCGGCGCTGAAGAAGCGGGCCTGAGGCGCTCTCGTCTCAGGCGGTCGGGGTCTCCGCGCCCAGTCCCTTGATGTCGCGATAGGCGGCGGCGAAGGGCGCGTACATCACCCCGACCGTCAGGGCGTAGACCACCGCTTCGGCGACGGCGCTGGCGATGATCCACGGGTTGGTCACGTCAAGGGCCGCAGCCACTGCCTCGGCGTCGCCGCCCGAACCGATGGACCATATCTCGCCTCCGGCCATCATCGCGAGGGGCAGGGTGACGACCCAGGACAGCATGCTGATCACGAGCACCATGGCCAAGGCGATTACAGCCATGCCGAGCAGGGACCAGAACCGTCCGCGCGTCACCGCGAACGAGTCGAAGAAGGCGAAGCGGTTTTCGGCCACTGTGATCGGCACCGCCAGGCTCAGGCGGACGGCGAGCCAGACAAGCCCGGCGACGCCGGCGAGGCCGGCCAGAACCACGAACAACCACAACCAGTTGGCGCCGGCGGCGCTGGCGATGCCCGCCAGCGTGCCGACCACGACGGCAACGGCGATCCAGGCGCAGAAGATTACGATGCCGAGCACGAGGGTGACGACGAACACGCGAAGTTCGTCCATGCCGAGCCGAAGATAGCCGAACCCCGTGGCGCGTGGGTTCAGCACCCCCCGCGCGACCGCCGCCATCAGCATGGCCGTGACGATCAGCGTGATCGGCAGCAGCCAGGCCATGCCCAGCATCACCTGTCCGAAGCCCTGAAACGCCTCCAGAACCTGTTCCGGGGTCGCCTTGGGGGACTGGGCTTCCAACGCCTCCATCCGCTCCGCCCATTCGGTCATCGGGCCGATCATGGTCGACATGGCGAACAGGTTGCCCACGCTCACGATGGCGTAAAGAACCGCCCAGGCGACAAGCGCCATCGGATTGCGCCTGACGAGCCGAAAGCCCTCAAACGCCGCGTCGCTGCCGGAAAACGCCATGGTCCCCTCCTATGCGTATTCGCCCGGAACCTAGTGGTCGATCAGGGCCGTGTCAGCGGAAATCGCGCTGTTCGGCGTTACGTCGGGCGCGAGATCGAGCACCGCCCGGGCGAAGGGGGCGGCGCCCAATAACTGGCAGAAGCCGTGAACCCAGGCGACGGGCAGCAGCAGCAAGATCCCGCCGCCGATCAACAGCAAGGGCCGCCCCTGCAGCCCCTCGAACCAGGCCTGCACGGCCTCGGGCTCGGGCTCCATCGCCGCCATGCCGCCGCCCACGAACATCGCGGCCACGAGGATGACGGTGAACAGGACAGCGCAGAGCACGAGGGCGACAAAGAACATCACGATCATCAGCGCCAGAAGACGCCACGTCTGGCCGCGGCCCAGCTTCCAGCCTTCGACGAAGGCGAATGTGTTGTAGCGGAGACAGGCAGGCGCAAGCAGGGCAAGCCGCCCCCAGAGGGCAAGAAAGCCGACCGCCAACCCGATCCCCATGCCGAAATAGATGAGGCTCCGCCACGGCTCGGGCGTCCCCCCCAGGGCCAGGCCGATCGCCACCGCCAGCAGAACAGCCGCGACCACGGTGATCACCATGCCGATCCCCACCGTCACCCCGATTACGGCGACATAGAGCTCCTGCATGCCGATGCGGAGGTGAGCGGCGCTGTCCCCGCGCCGGCTCGCGAAGACGGCCCGAATGATGGCGGTGGTCACCAGAAGGACCGCGAACAGCTGGGCGATGTTGGCCAGTTGGCTCCAGATCTGGAACTGCATCATCGCGGCGAAATCGTCGTCGAACGGCGAGACGTGGTCCGGGCCCGGTCCGTTTTCGAACGCGCCCGACGCCATAAGCTCCGTCAACATTGGAATGATGGCGGCGAAGGCGAGCGCCGTCGGCGCCAGCAGCACCAGCCCCCAGATCATCGTGGCCATTGGGCGCCGCACCGCCTGCCGGAACGGCTCGGCGACAGCTTGAGAAATCGAAAATGTCTTCATACCGCGCCCTCCCCGGCGGCCTTCTATTAACCACAGCCAAGCTTGAGGCCCAAGCCAGATCGAATTCCGAGGCTGACGCGGACCGTCCGCATGACTAGAAAGCCGCGATGAACGCCTCCACCTCCCCCACCCCCGTCCACGTCATCGGCGGCGGCCTCGCCGGCTCCGAGGCCGCCTGGCAGATCGCCCACGCCGGCGTGCCGGTCGTCCTGCACGAGATGCGCGGCGTGCCCGGCGTGAAGACCGACGCCCACCACACCGACGGCCTCGCCGAACTGGTCTGCTCCAACTCGTTCCGCTCGGACGACTGGGAGTACAACGCCGTCGGCCTGCTGCACGCCGAGATGCGGGCGCTGAACTCGGTGATCATGGCCTGCGGCGACGCCAATATGGTGCCGGCCGGCGGGGCGCTGGCGGTCGATCGCGACGGCTTCTCGCAGGCGGTGACCGCGAAGCTGGAGGCCCACCCGCTGGTCACCGTCATGCGCGAGGAGATCGCCGGCCTGCCCCCCGAAGACTGGGACAACGTCATCGTCGCCACCGGCCCGCTGACCTCGCCCGCCCTCGCAGACGCCATTCTGAAGGCTACCGGCGAGGAGAGCCTGAGCTTCTTCGACGCCATCGCGCCCATCGTCCATGCCGATTCGATCGACTTCGACATCGCCTGGCGCCAGTCGCGCTACGACAAGGAAGGGCCGGGCGGAGACGCGGCCGCCTACGTCAACTGTCCGATGGACAAGGCGCAGTACGAGGCCTTCATCGACGCCCTGCTGGCTGGACCGAAGGCGGAGTTCAAGGACTGGGAGAACGTCCCCTATTTCGACGGCTGCCTGCCGATCGAGGTGATGGCCGAGCGCGGCCGCGAGACCCTGCGCCACGGCCCGATGAAGCCGGTTGGCCTGACCAATCCGCGCGACCCGCAGGTCAAGGCCCACGCCATCGTCCAGCTGCGTCAGGACAATGCGCTCGGCACCCTGTTCAACATGGTCGGCTTCCAGACCAAGCTGAAACACGGGGCCCAGGCCGAGGTGTTCCGCATGATTCCGGGTCTGCAGAAAGCCCAGTTCGCACGGCTCGGCGGCCTGCACCGCAACACCTTCCTCAACTCGCCGAAACTGCTGGACCGCCAGTTGCGCCTGAAGGCCATGCCGCGGCTGCGCTTCGCTGGCCAGATCACCGGCGTCGAGGGCTATATCGAGAGCGCCGCCATGGGTCTGCTGACCGGCCGACTGGCGGCGGCCCAGACCCTGGGCCGCAACCTGTCGCCGCCCCCGCCCGAGACGGCCATCGGGGCGCTGGTCGAACACATCACCGGCGGCCATCTGGAAGGCTCGAAATTCCAGCCGATGAACATCAACTACGGCCTGCTGCCGCCGCTGGAGGCGCCGAAGGTGGACGCCGAGGGCAAGAAGATTCCGCCCAAGGATCGCGGGCGGGCAAAAAAGCGGCTGATGAGCGTGCGGGCGCTGGAGGCGCTGAAGGCGTGGCGGGACGCGAGCTGATGACGGTCGCTGAGAACGGGACGGACCTCGCCCGGTTGGCCGCCCGTCGGGTCACCCTGATCTACCGCCTCGACCTGATCGCGAAGGGCGCCCAACTCAGCTACGAGGACGGTACGCTGGTCGACATGGCCTCCGAACAGACCCGGCTCGAGGATGAGGTCGCCCGCTTGGATCGCCTTATCGAAGCACTGGAGCGCCTTGCCGACTGAACCCGTCCACGAGGGGCCGCCGGGTCGCCCGGGCCCATCCGACGATGGCGACCCGCTACTAGCCGCCCCGCCCCCCATGCTTGGCGTACTCCAGCCGGGCGACGGTGCGGTTATGGACCTCGTCAGGGCCGTCGGCGATGCGCAGGGTACGGACCATGGCGTACATCTCGGCCAAGGGCGTGTCGGCCGAGACGCCGGCCCCGCCATGGGCCTGGATGGCGTCGTCGATGATCTGCAGCGCCATGCGCGGCGCCGCGACCTTGATCTGGGCGATCTCGGACCTGGCGTTCCTGGCGCCGCCGTTGTCCATCATCCACGCGGCCTTGAGCACCAGCAGGCGGCACATCTCGATCTGGGTGCGGGCCTCGCCGACGCGTTGTTCCCAGACCGAATGCTCGGCCAGGGTCTTGCGGAAGGCGGTGCGGCTGAGCAGGCGGGCGGTCATCAGTTCGAGCGCCCGTTCGGCCATGCCGATGACGCGCATGCAGTGGTGGATGCGGCCCGGCCCGAGGCGGCCCTGGGCGATCTCGAAGCCCCGGCCCTCGCCGGCGATCAGGTTCTCCACCGGGACCCGGACATTCTCCAGAACCACCTCGGCGTGGCCGATCGGCAGTTCGTCATAACCGAACACCGTCAGCATCCGCTCGACGCGGAAGCCCGGCGCGTCGACCGGGACGATGATCTGGGACTGCTGGGCGTGGGTGGCGGCATCAGTGTCGGTCTTGCCCATGACTATGGTCACGGCGACGTTCGGGTGGGCCATGTTGGTCGACCACCATTTTCGACCGTTGATCACATAGTGGTCGCCGTCACGGACGATGCGGGTCTGGATGTTGGTGGCGTCGGACGAGGCGACCTCGGGCTCGGTCATCAGGAAGGCCGAACGAATTTCACCGGCCATCAGGGGCTTCAGCCAGCGGTCCTGCTGCGCCGCGTTCCCGTACATATGGAGCACTTCCATATTGCCGGTGTCGGGAGCGTTGCAGTTGAACACCTCGGCCGACCACAGATGCCGGCCCATAAGCTCGGCCAGCGGGGCGTATTCGAGGTTGGTCAGACCGGCGCCGTGATCACCGGGCAGGAACATGTTCCACAGGCCCGCCTCGCGCGCCTCGGCCTTCATCGTCTCCATGACCGGGGGTTGGCGGGACGGATTTGCGCGGACCTGCGCCCGGTAGTCCGCTTCGCGCGGCAGAACCTTGTCCTCCATGAAACGGCGGACGCGATCCTGCCAATGCAGGGCCTTTTCGCTGAGGCGGAAATCCATGGTGATGCTCCGATGCGAAAACGGCGCGACCCCGTCGGAGCCGCGCCGCTGAAATCAGTCCGTCGCCGCCCGCCTCAGCGCTTCAGCAGCGGGGCCAGTTTCTGGGCGATCATCATGTCGCCGGCGATCTTCAGCTTGCCCTGCATGAAGGCCATCATCGGATCGAGCTGACCGTTCGACAGGGCCATGAAGTCATCCCAAGACATGGAGACGGTGGCGTCGGCCGGCTTGTCCTCATTAGTCACGGTGTTCGGAACCGAGGCGCCGTCGATGTAGATTTTACCGGCGTCGCCCAGATCGATCTTCACGGTCTTGCCCAGACCGGAGTTGTCGCCGACGGCGCCGCGGATGTGTTCGGTGACTTGGGCCAGATCGGCCATGGTGCGTCTCCTGACGAGGTTGAACCTCCGACCTAGACCGGGCCGCGAGGCCTGCCAAGATCACCCCGGGTCAAGTTCTCGTTCGGGCGCCGCCCTGGGGTCAGTCCGACCATCCGTAATAGGGCCGCGGTCCACTGTCCGGCGGGGGCGGAGGCGACAGGTGGCGCGACGGCTCCTGGGCGCGCTCCGGACGCGGCTCGCGGAAGTCCGGCGGCGGGAGGGGCCTGCGGGGCTCGCGCCATTCCCGGTCCGGAGGAACCATCCGCCAATGGGGGCCGCCGCGCGCTTCTCGGCTCGCAAAGACCCGGCGCTCGTCCTCCCGGGCGCGATCATGACGATAGCGCTCGGCGGCGCGGCGTTCACGGGCGCGGGCTTCCCGGGCGTCCCGCTCCATGGCGTCCAGACGGGCGCGCCGGGCCTCTCGCTCGGCCTGAAAATCGCGCTGCGGCGCATCGAAGCCAAACCAGCGCTGCACCGTCCGCACCGCTGAAGTCCGTTCGGTTTCGGGCGCCGGCTCGTAGTCGCGTGCCTCGGACACACGCCGGGTCTCGCGGCGCGGCCTTGAGACCTCATCAAGGTCGTCCCAGCCATCGTCGTACGACCAGGCCACGTCGGTCAGGGGCGGAAGGGGCGGCGGCAAACCCTGGAAGCCGTCGACCAGTTCACCGACCTCCATCACCGAACCGGGGACGAGGTCGGGTTCGACCGGCGGCACGATCTCGATCCGCAGGCGGTCGCTGTCGCTTACCGGGCGCGGCCCCGGTAGCTCGACGGCGCGTAGACCGACGAGACCGAAGGCAGCCGCCGCGAGGACAGACAGCGCGACAACGTGGCCCGTCCGCATACGGGAGGCGGCTCCGCGGAAGACGGTGGACACGCGTTCGATGTAGGGCCGGAGCGATGACATGGCGGGCGCCTGATAACTGCTATGTCTGCAACCCCCTGGCGGCGGTCCGGTTTCAGAACGGGGGTTTACGGTCGATGCAAATGCGACTGCGATTGACCCCGACTGGCGCCCCGGCGAGAGGCGCGCCCGCGCCACCCTCGTTTAATCCACCGCCGCGGCCCGCCGTCTGCTCTTCGTCTCAACCGCCAGCTTCATGATCGCACCAATGCAGCCGCACGCTGGCTGCGTCGGCGACTGGCTCTGTCAAGGGGTGGCGGTGCTCAAGTCTCGCCCACGTCGTTGTCAAGGCGCTTCCCGGCGATCAGATCAGCGAACATCGACATAGCGCCGGCCATAGTCTTCTGACGTTCGGGCGCCAGGGCGGACCACCGCGACAGGGCCTCGGCGCCCATCAGGCCGGGCGCGTCGGTCAACGCCGCGCAGCCGAAGTCGGTGAGCCGGGCGTGCACCACCCGGCGGTCGGTCTCGGAGCGATAGCGGACGATCAGGCCCTTGGCCTCCAACCGGTCCAGCACCGCGACCACCGTCGGCGAGGACATCGACACGTCGCGGGAGATAGCGCTGGTGCTGACCTCCCCGAGGGCGCGGATTGACTGCAGGACCAGCAACTGCGGCAGGGTCAGGCCGGTCAGGCTTGATATCTCGCGCGAGCGGACGTCAATCGCCTGGGCGATCCTACGCACCGACCGCACGAGAGAGGCCGTGGGATCGCTGTCAACGGGAACGGAAAGCTCGGCCATCGGGTTGAACTCGTTAGTGCACTAACCATATCCACACGCTGCTTTCACAATTCAAGGAGGGCCCATGTGCGGTCTGAGCGGCGAGATCAATTTCGACGGAAGGCCAGCCGACGCCGGCGCCGTGCAACGCATGACGGATGCGCTCTCGCCTCGGGGACCGGACGGGTCCGGCATCGTGATGCGCGGCCCGGTGGGGATGGGCCACCGGCGGCTGAAGATCATCGACCTGTCGGAGAAGGCGCAGCAGCCAATGGTCGATTCCGACCTCGGCGTGACGCTGGCCTTCAACGGCTGCATCTACAACTATCCGGAACTGCGCGCCGAGCTTGAGGGGCTGGGGCACCGCTTCTTCTCGCACGGCGACACCGAGGTCATCATCAAGGCGTGGAAGGCTTGGGGCGAGGCCTGCGTCGATCGCTTCAAGGGGATGTTCGCCTTCGTCCTGCATGAGCGGGACAGCGGCCGGGTCGTGATCGCCCGCGACCGGTTCGGCATCAAGCCGCTGTATTTGGAGGAGAAGGGCAAGCGGCTGCGCTTCGCCTCGAGCCTGCCGGCCCTGCTGGCGGCGGGCGAGGTCGACACGTCGATCGATCCGGTGGGCCTGCACCACTACATGACCTTCCACGCCGTGGTGCCGCCGCCCCACACCATACTGACGGGGATCAGGAAATTCCCCGCCGCCACGATCCGCGTGATCGAGCCGGACGGGACGTCGCGTGAGCGCGTCTACTGGCGACCAGATATGACGCGGCGTCCGGAGGACGCCGGGCTGACGGCCGAAGACTGGCGAGACCGGGTGCTGGAGTCGCTGCGCGTCGCCGTGAAGCGCCGCATGATCGCCGACGTGCCCGTCGGGGTGTTGCTGTCGGGCGGGGTCGATTCCAGCCTGATCGTCGGCCTGCTGGCGGAGTTGGGGCAGAAGGACCTGATGACCTTCTCGGTCGGCTTTGAGGCGGCCAACGGCGAACAGGGCGACGAGTTTGTCTATTCCGACCTGATCGCCAATCATTACGACACCCGGCACCACCAGATTTTCGTGCCACACGAGCGGCTGATGGAAGCTCTGCCGGGCGCCATCGGGGCGATGTCGGAGCCGATGGTCAGCTATGACAACGTCGGCTTCTACCTGTTGAGCCAGGAGGTTTCGAAACACATCAAGGTGGTTCAGTCGGGCCAGGGCGCCGACGAGGTTTTCGGCGGTTATCATTGGTATCCCCCGATGGTGGGCGCGACCGATCCGGTCGAGACCTACGCCAAGGCGTTCTTCGACCGCAGCCACGAGACGCTGAAGACACAGCTGAACGGGGCGTTCATGGCCGACACCGATGTCAGCCGGGCGCTGGTCGAGGCGCACTTCGCCCAGCCGGGCGCGGAGACGCCGGTGGACAAGGCGCTGCGGCTGGACAGCCAGGTGATGCTGGTCGACGACCCGGTCAAGCGGGTCGACAACATGACCATGGCCTGGGGCCTGGAGGCGCGGGTGCCCTTCCTCGACCATGAGCTGGTCGAATTGGCGGGTCGAATTCCGCCGGAGCACAAGCTGAGCCAGGGCGGCAAGGGCGTTCTGAAGGAGGCGGCGCGACTGGTCGTCCCGCCCGAGGTCATCGACCGCAAAAAGGGCTACTTCCCCGTTCCCGCCTTGAAGTACATCGAGGGGCCTTATCTGGAGATGGTGCGCGAGGCGCTCACCAACCGGGCGGCACGCGACCGGGGCCTGTTCGACAAGGGCTACCTCGACACCCTGTTCGCGGACCCGACGGCGCATATCACGCCCCTCCGCGGCTCGGAGCTCTGGCAGGTCGCCATCCTCGAGATGTGGATGCAGCAGCATGGCCTCTGACATCCGCCCCGTCCGCGCCAAGGCGCATCGGCTCAAGCGCCTGCGCCACGAGGGGCTGAAGCCGCCGGTGCGGACCGGCGTGGGCGCGCCCCAGCCCAACGCGGTGCTCGATTGCGGTTGGGGCCGGCTGTTGTTCGCCCAGACGTTCAAGGCCGCCCCGCCGCTGGTGGAAGCGCTGAGGGCCGAGGGGCCGGACCGGCGCGACATCGCCTTCTACGTCCGCAATCCGCACGTCCTGCTGGCGTCGGCGCCTCAGGAGGTGTTCCTTGATCCGTCGCACACCTACCGCCTCGACCTGGCCACCTATCGCGCCAGCCGCCGCCAGCCCCGCGGCTTCACCGTCCGCCGCCTGACCTCGGAAGCGGACGCAGAGGCCGTCAACGAAATCTACGCCAAGCGCCGGATGGTGCAGGCGCCGGCCGACTTCTTGTGGAGACACCGGGACGACCGGACCCTGACCTATCTGGTCGCCGAGGACAGCGTGACGGGGTTGGTGATCGGCACGGTGACGGGGGTCAATCACGCCCGCGCCTTCGACGATCCGGAGTGCGGTTCGTCCCTGTGGTGTCTGGCGGTCGATCCGCAAGCGACCCAGCCGGGGATCGGCGAGGCCCTGGTCCGGCGGCTGGCCGAGCATTTCGCGACCCAGGGTCTGGCCTACATGGATCTGTCGGTCATGCACGATAATCTCCAGGCCATCGCTCTGTATGAGAAGCTGGGCTTCCGGCGCGTGTATTTCTTCGGCGTGAAGCGCAAGAACCCGATCAATGAGGTGTTGTTCGTCGGGCCCACCGACGATCTCGATCTCAATCCTTACGCCCGCATCATCGTCGATGAGGCGAGGCGTCGGGGCATCCATACCGACATTATTGACGCCGAAGGCGGCCTGTTCCGCCTCAGCTGGGGCGGGCGATCAGTGCGCTGCCGCGAGAGCCTGTCCGAACTGACCAGCGCGGTGGCGCTGAGCATCTGCGACGACAAGCGGATGACCCGGCGCATCGTCGATGCGGCGGGCGTGCGCGTGCCCGCCCGGATCGCCGCCGACGAGCCGGCCGCCATCAGGGCTGCGCTGAAGAAATACCCCGCACTCGTGGTCAAACCCGCCCGCGGCGAACAGGGCCAGGGCGTCGCCGTCGGTCTGACGACCGTGAAGGATGTTGAGGCGGCGCTGGAACGGGCCCGGCAGATCTGCTCCGAGGTGCTGGTCGAGGAGCAGGTGGAGGGCGAGGACCTGCGGCTGGTGGTCATCGACTACAAGGTTGTCGCCTGCGCCCTGAGACGCCCTCCCCGCGTCTTCGGCGACGGCCGTTCGACCCTGCGGGCTCTGATCGAACACCAGAGCCGCCGCCGCGAGGCGGCCACCGGCGGGGAATCCAGAATCCCGCTCGACGCCGAGACCGAACGGGCCCTCGCCGAGGCGGGCTATGGCCTCGATGACATCGCGCCCGAGGGAACGGAGATCATGGTGCGCAAGGCCGCCAACCTTCACCTCGGAGGCACCATCCACGACGTGACCGAAGAGGTGCATCCGGAACTGATCCGCGCGGCGGTCGCGGCCGCCCGCGCCATCGACATCCCCGTCACCGGCATCGACCTGATGGTGAAATCGCCGCGCGAGCCGCACTACGCGTTCATCGAGGCCAACGAGCGGCCTGGTCTGGCCAATCACGAGCCCCAGCCGACGGCCGAGCGGTTCATCGACCTGCTGTTCCCGCTGTCGGCGCCGGCGGCGTCGCGCATCGCGGGCCGTCCGGACGCCCCGGGCGCCGCCTGACCCCCAACCAGAAGGAGCAATCTTGTCCCGTCCCGCGATCGACCTCGACTATCTGAAGTCTCGCCTCGGCGAGCTGCTAAACACGCCCAGCCCGACCGGCTACACCGACGAAGCCGTCTGGCTGCTGTGCCGGGAGCTGGAAAGGCTGGGCCTGACCTATGAGCTGACGCGCCGGGGCGCGATTCGCGCGCGCCTGCCGGGGCGGGACCCGAAGCCCGCCCGCGCCATGGTCGCCCACGTCGACACCCTCGGCGCCCAGGTCAAGTTCGTGAAGGATAACGGCCGGCTGGAGCTGGTACCCATCGGGCACTGGTCGTCGCGCTTCGCCGAAGGGGCGCGAGCCACGATCTTTTCGGAAGGCGGCATGTACCGGGGCACGATCCTGCCGCTGAAGGCCTCGGGGCACACCTTCAACGAGGAGGTGGACACCCAGCCAGTCAATTGGCGCCAGGTCGAGCTGCGCATCGACGCCGTGACCCACAATGCCAGGGACACGCGCCTGCTCGGTGTCGAAATCGGCGACATCGTGGCCATCGACCCCCAGCCGGAATTCATGGACAGCGGCTTCATCGTCTCGCGCCATCTCGACGACAAGGCAGGGGTCGCAACCCTCCTGGCCGCTCTGGAGTGCATGATCCGTGAGGAACGGACGCCTACAGTCGACACGTGGTGGCTGTTCACCATCGCCGAGGAGGTCGGCCACGGCGCCTCGTCCGTGCTGGTCCCCGACGTGGCCTCCATGGTCACCGTCGACAATGGCACTACCGCGCCGGGGCAGAATTCGTCGGAGTTCGGCGTCACCATCGCCATGGCCGACCAGACCGGCCCGTTCGACTGGCACCTGTCGCGCAAGCTGGCGCAGCTGGCCGTCGACCACGGCATTCCGCACCAGAAGGACGTGTTCCGCTACTACCGGTCGGACTCCGCCTCGGCGCTGGAGGCCGGCGCAGACATCCGCACGGCCCTGCTGACCTTCGGCATCGACGCCAGCCACGGCTACGAGCGCATACACGCCAGCGCCCTGGTCGACCTGGCCCGGCTGCTGATCGCCTATGCCGAGAGCGAGGTGGAGATCGAACGCGACCTGCGGCCCCTGAGCGGCATCAAGGGCTTCACCCACCAGCCGGTGGATGAGGGGTGATCTTCATCCCGGAGCCAAGGGGATAACGACCATCAGGAATGCCGCCGCGACCAAGCTGATCGCCAGGAAGACCCGAAGACCGTATGCCCAGCGTGGCGGCAGACTGGAAGCCGCTCCCGCGGCACCGAATACGGCCGCGCTGTGTATCACGATGCTGATGGCGATGTGGAGGCCGCCGAGGACAAGGATCTGGGTGACCAATGGTCCCGCCTCAGGTTCAATGAATCCCGGCAGCAGAGCGAGGTAGAAGATCGCCGCCTTGGGATTGAGCATGTTGGCCGCGAGGCCGCGGACGAACGGGCCAGCGCGAGCGGGTTTCTCGTCTGCCGTCGCGCCGGAGCCGGACCGCAGGGCTTCCCAGGCCAGCCAGAGAAGATAGGCGGCGCTGACCCAGCGCAGGACGTCCAGCGCCTCGGGCGAATGCAGCGGTGTTCGGGTCAGACCGAACAAGGCGACGAACAGCCAGAACAGGAGCCCGACAGTGATTCCGGCGACGGCGAGCAGTCCCGCCCGGCGGCCGTTCGAGGCGCCCAGGAGCGCAAGATATGTCAGATTGGGCCCGGGCGTGAGCTCCACGAGGATCATCGCGAGGGCGAAGGCCGGCAAGACTCCCGGATCGACGCCGGTCCCATTCATCCGTACAATCCCGCGTTGCCGGGACGGGACAGGTGGTCGCGAGCCCCCATATTCAGTGGGCCAACAGAAGATTGGGGCCGTCTTCCTGGCCCAAAAAAGTCCGGGTGGCCCCGCCGAAAATCGCTTCTCGCAGCCGAGAATGACCCCAGGCGCCGGCGACGAACAGACCAGCCTGCTTGCCCTCCGCCGCGGCGATTAGGGTCGCCCCCTCCTCCGCGCCCTCGAGCAGGGTCGCAATCCCGGTCCCGACACCGTGGAGCTTCAGATAGGCATTGAGCAGATCAATGTCAGGCTCAGTTGTGTGGCGGTCGAGGCTATCAACGCATTGGAGGACGTGGATTGCGCTAGCCATAGCCAACAGCGGCAGGGCGGCGCGGACCGCGCGACCAGCTTGAGGGCTTCCGTCCCAGGCGATCGCGGCCGGCCCGGACAGACGGTCCGGGTCGCCCCCGGCTATCAGCACGGGCGCACGATCGGCCAGCAGAACCTGGCTCAGAATGTCCTTCACGGGCGCCTCACCGAGCGCGTCGCGAGCGATGACCAAGAGATCGGCCAGCGCCGCATTGCGCGAGACGGCGAGCGCCGGACGCAGGCCGCGTGTGAGCACGGACATCCGGGGTCCGCCCTGCCCCGCGCCGTAAGCGACCCTCGCTCCGTCCGCCGCCTCCCGCGCCACCCTTTCGATCCGCTCCTGCATGGTCCGCTCCGCAGCCGCCAGTTCGTCGATGGCCTCGCGGGACAAGGTCGCGCCGAGCGTCATGCCGAGGGTGATCATGTCCATGGCGGAGTCAGGATAGACCGGGATGACTTCGACCACGGCGTCATGCTGGGCCGCCAGCCAGGCGGCGAAGACCAGGGCGGATGGATCGCCGGAGCGGCCGTCGGCGAGGGCGAGGACACGTTTCAGGCTCATGGGCGGTCTCCTTTCGAATGCCAGTGGAACTATCGCCGGGCAGCGCCCGGATCGGCGACTCAGAACAGGTCCGAAACGCTCGGCGGCTCCTGCTCGCCAACTGTGAAGGTCTGGGGATCGCTGCGGCCGCCCGCCACGCCGACGGGGGAAATGACTGTCGGTCGAAACCGCATCACCGCGACCGCGTCCGCGGATGGGCAATAGACGTGCACCTCCGGGAACCGTTCGGCCACAAGGCGATTCAGCCGCTCGACAGCGGCGGGGTCATCGACCTCGACGGCCCGTCCGGCCATGGAGACCCCGACACCGCCTCCGCCACTGCTGCCGCTCTTGAACCGGATCGCGACGGAGGCGCGCGGGTCGGTTTGCAGGTTTGCGAATTTCTGGCTCGTTCGGGCGATGATGAAATAGAGATTCAAGCCCTCGTTCAGGTAGCCGACGGTTGTCGCCTGCGGCCAGCCGTCGGGCCGATTGCACGCAAGCGTCATCAGCCTTTCGCGATCAAGCAGTTCGACGATGGCGGCGACGGCGCGGCTGTGGATCGGTGGCGGGGTCTCGGCGCTCATGGCAGACTCCTGACGGGCCGGGTCGGGAGCCCGATCCTACCACACCGCGGATTGTCCTGCGTTGATGCCGATCGGGTCGACGCGGCATGGCCTGCGTAATTGTCGCGACAGGCCCATCTGGCTCGCCCGCAGGTGTGGGCGGCGGAGGTTCAGGACTACCATGCAAGGTCTGGCGGAGACGGAGGGAAGTGACGTGTACCAAACCAAACACCTCCAACTCATTGATTTATGTTATACCCAACCGACTTTGTGTACCAAGCCTGTGTACCAAGCCGGTGTACCAAACTTCGCGATCATCATTGCGTCAGCCAAGACGCGCAGCGCGTCCCATGGCATCAGGCAAACCCCACTACGGGACAGAAACTGTCCGGACCGAGGAAAGCAAGCCGCCCCAAACGTTGGAAGGCGATCCTGCTGAACTGTTCACCCCGGGCGCTGACAAATACCGTCGCCCGGTTGTCGGCACTGCCGGATCGCGATCTCGAATGGATCAGCAGACTGATCGACGCGGCCCTAAAGCCAAGGACTTAGCCCCCCTGAGGCCGTCTAGGGCGGCCGTGGGCGGGCAAGACGACTTCTTTGGGGGGAGTTTGTGAGCCCCAATCGGAAATACGTCTCCGCCGCCTCCTGACGGAGTTGCGACCGCCCGCTACCCCCCCTAGGCGACGGGCAGCTTTCGATCCATTGCGAAACTTCGCAGCTGGGCATCACTAGAGCAGGGCGCAGGTGTTTGGAGGATCCGCTCTTCGGTTTGCCGCTCCACGCGCCCTCTTGGCCTAGCTCAGGTCATCAGGCGAGGGGAGAAGCAGGCGTTGCCGCAGCTCAGCAGGCACTGCCCCAGCCCGGTGCCATTCAATCCGAGCGTCGACTTCAAGTGCGAGCTCTCGCGTCTGCGGTGGAGCCAAGAGATCGACGGTGTATTGAAGACCCGCAGGGTCAATGGGTCCGACGCCGGCGATCACTCGCCAGACCGCCCGATTTGCTGCCATTCGAGCTATTAGGTACTGCTCGACGGTCGAGCTCGTTTGCTCGGCTCCGCTGCTCACGGATATTGCCACTTCGTCATTGCCCGTCACCTCGCGACTGGAGGAAAACCCTCCCTTCGCTCCCCCTATGTTGACGCTCGTGGAGTTTTTCTGCGTCGCCGTGCGTTTCAGACCAGTTTGCGCGCCGGTGCTGTTCTTCCTAGTGACGGACGAGAAGGCTGCGGTTGGTGAGATTTCCTCGAAGACGATGCCTTCTTGTGAAAGGGCACGGACCTCAAGACTGACCGCCTCCAGGTGGTCACCCTCCGGCACGTCGATAAGCGTCTGCACCTGGAGGCGGTAGCGAAGCTGCGGGGTTTGTCCGAAGCCGCTTGGCTTCTCAAGGAAGCGCGCTGGCATGACGTGAATGGTTACGCTGCCGGGTATGAGACGGTTCTTCAGAATGGCCTCAAGCTCGGTGAGGCGAGCCACGTACTGAGGTGCCCATTTTTCCATCGGCCCGAACATGCGCGGGAACAGCCAGTTGAACCCCGGAAAGCTCCTGATCAACGAGCTGAAGGTGGTGACCCCAATAGCGCTTACGATCTCGCGAACTGGCGCGTCGTCACGATGAGGGTTGGCGAGAAACGGGCGCAACAGCGGTCGTATCGCGTCTGGATCAACATCGCTTAGGCCGCGAGACCCGCGTACGATGTCCACGAACTGCTCGAATGCGGCGACTGGGCTTTGGACGGCCTCTGGAGTGGTCGCGGGTATCGAGGGCGTCAAAGTGCGCTCTACCGTCAATCTACAAGTTCCCCGTGCGGTCAGCTTGATCGTGGCCCAGTAGCGTCGCAGTTTGTCGCCGCCGTCAATCAGGCCGGAACGATTGTCCTCTTCAGTATCCGCAACCGCCGCGAGATGACCGCTCGTGTGCGCGGATCTAAGGGGAGCCGAGTGTCCGCTTCCCACCCTTAGACGACCGACCGCTTTCGACCCGAAGCGGACGTTCGGCAAAATACGCATCGTGCGAAGGGGGTGACGATGAAAACGATATTTGCAGCCGCCGCTGGCGTCGCCTTGCTGACTGCCACCGGTTGTTCTCAGACCGAAACTGCTCCCTCGGAGGCAGTGATGGTCCAACAGTGGGCGTCCCATAGAAGCGACTTCGAAACCATTCGCCAAGCCGTCACGATGCCTCCACGCATCCTTTGGGTCGAGCGGGACGAGGATGATGGTCTGTCCGTCCTCCCAGTAGACGCAAGCCGAGAGAGGGTCGCGACCATTGGCTCGCTGATGCAACGCCTTGGCGTCGAGTCAGTATCCTCGGACCACAGCTCGCAGCCGAGTGTGGACATCCTCGTGTTCGAACAAGCGGGACGCGACCGCTATGAGTCACGGATGTTCACGCACAGACCGATTGACCCCCCACTGAGCCGGTGGCGAGCATCGACAGCGTGATCCGAAGCGATCCGGACGCAGACCACACGGTCTTCATGTCGCTGGGCGAGAGTTGGTATATCCGAGCATCTTCGATCCCAGCCGCATCGCGACAATAACTGCGGCGGACAGGCGTAGGCGGAACGTCCGCTTTCCCCCCATAGCGGACGTTTGAAGTGTCTGCTTTTCGACTAGGATGTGCATAAGGCGATCAGGCGATCAGGCTGACGAGGGGTTGGTGACCCCCTCAACCATTGCACTACGGATTTCGTGCAGACAGGTCAGAGAGTTGGAAACAAGCTGCCGGACCCCCATCCCCGCCTCTGCTGACAGACCATGACGGGTCAGGCTATGGCCGTCCGCCTCGCCCCGGAGCCGGTCGAGGTCTGGGCCTCCCACCCAGCGGTCCAGACACTGACCTTCGACCACGAACACTGCGTCAGCGACGGCAGCGTGAGCCTTGCCGGGGGAGAGCTGGGCCAAGGCCGGCGAGACCCGAGATAGCGATCTGGTGAACCGACCGATGGCCTGACGTCCCAGCCGTTCATGCTGATCGAATGCCTCAGCAGGATAGCCGTCGATCATCATGGTTTCAGGCATTGCGTCGTACCGTTCAACATCGTCCCGATGCAGGCGGGTGGCCACGACGAAGCCGAGGCTCATGTTGTCGAGGGGGCGAAGCAGAGACGCCTGAGCAGCCCGAGCAGACGCCGGGTCCATCTGATTAGGTAACATCTCGCCAGCGGCCGTGATGCCACGCTGATCGGGCGGGCACAGACTAAGGCCCTTCGGTACGATCCCGCGCAGGATCGACAAGGCGACATAGGCTTCATATGGGTCAGCCCCGCCGAACCGATCAAGAAGTTGGTCAGTGGTCATGCCACCGAACGGTCGGAACATCTCTGGCTCTCCCGTCTCAACCACAAAGGCCAGTTCGATGGCCGAACGGGACTTGAGGGCGGCTGCCATGCGCCGTGTCAGGGCGATCAACAGGGGCAGCTCTCCCACGGCCTTGCGAAAGGCCGCCCCCTGAGCGGCCGTGGCCCAGAAGACGGCTTCAGGAGCGCCGATACCGACATCCTCGACGGCGATGGTCGAGATAGCCCGCCAGACGTACCGAGGATCGAGCCTATGGAGGGCTAGGGCCATCCTGACCGCTCTGTCGGCCTGACCCCTCCGCACGGCCTTCTGGAGGCTGCTCCTGATCCGCCAACGATGTTCAGGGTCAACGTGGGCTGGTTGCGGCTCCAGCGTCGCCCAACGGGCAACCCAGGCGAAGGCCTCCTCTACGAGGAGTTCGGATGAGGGAGTGAACACGGAGGCTCCAAAGGCTGTGGGATCGGCCCTTGAGCGTGGAAGTCATGGCTTGGCAGGGAAGGTGATGATGTCGAGCCGGCGAAGAAGTTTCGAAACCCCGGAGTGGTGCCACCGCCCGGCCTCTCGGGTTGCTATTTCCATGGCGTTGAGACCGTCTGCGATCTGTCTGGTCGTGGTCGCGCCTGTGGCAAGGACTGCCTCGACCTGTGGGCGCACGGTCTCTGCAAAGAGAGCGGCGAGCCGCTTGTGCTCGGCGGCCAACACCGCGCCGTTCTTACCGAGGATCGTTCCCCGAGCTTTGGCCGCTGCCATAGCCGCCCGCGTCCGCTCCCGAATGATGGTTCTTTCGTGTTCGGCGAAAACGGCCAGTAGCTGAAGCGTCAGCCGGTTCGCCTCCGGCACGTCCGCAGCCCGAACATCTACCCCGGCCTCCAGCAGTTGGGCGATGAAGGCCAGCGACCGGGAAAGACGATCTAGCCTCGCAATGAGGAGGACCGACTTCTTGCGGCGGCAAAGATCCAGAGCCGCCGCAAGTTGCGGCCGATCCCGGACCGCGCCGCTCTCGACCTCGGTGAAGGTGGCGATGATCGGCTGGCCCGTTCGGGCTGCGTACCTCTCGATGGCGTCTTGTTGTGCTTCAAGGCCGAGGCCGGAAGCCTGCTGTTTGCCGGTCGAGACGCGGGTGTATGCGACGAGAGCCATGTTGGGTCTGGATCGGGTTATGGTTGGATAAGGCGATCCAGCCTATTCAGGTTTGACCGTCACGGAAGAAATGAAGTTTCACTTCAGGAGCGGGCCTTTCGCTGAAAAGCAGACCTTCCGAGCGTCCGCTATGGGGGGAGAACGGACCTTGCCAACTCGGCTATTGAAAGGCCTTGTGAGGATGTAGCCCCCAGCCCCCGTGCGGTATTTTGGCTACTTGAAACGAGGAAGAGCTAGATGAAAACCTCGCCGATACGGCTGTCGTTCGCCGCCTGTTCCTGCTTTCTGGCGGTATCCTGTGCAAGCCTCCCAACCAACTCGGCAAATGAGGAACTGCGGCTGATGGAAACTAGTCGCGAGTGGTCGCAGGCGGCCGCGAGCGGGGATGTTGATGCGATCATCCGATATTGGGCGGATGATGCCGTGGTGCTGATGTCTGGTCTGCCGACCTTCAGAGGAAAGGAAGCCATCCGTACTTACGTGACAGAGAGCATGAAACTACCCGGCTTCAGGATCAGCTGGGAGCCGGTCGAAGCGCATGTGTCGGCGTCCGGAGACATGGGGTACCTTCTGGAGCGAACCCAGGTGACAGTTCCCGGCCCGTCTGGAGGGTTGGAGACGCAGCAGTTCAGGACGGTGACTATCTGGCGCAAGCAGGGGGACGGCAGCTGGCGCAATGTCGTCGACATCGCGACCCCCGGAGCGGGAGCGACGCAGGCTCACTGACGACCGCTACGGGTCGGGAGCGGCCAAAGGCATCGGACCGACAAGCGGACGTTCCCAGGCTCAGACGGCATGGCTGAATGTCGTGTTTCCGGCGCTTAGAGAGTGACCGGTTCTGGCGCATTCGCGACCCACAAGGCGTAACGTGGAGATCGGGGGCCTCCGCACTGGGAGGCGGCCATGGGCCAGCCCGATCTTTTTCGCATGCTTCGAAAACCCTGGAACGCTGGACGCATGACTGGGGCGAAAGCTCCTCTCAAGCCGAAGCATATTTGGGCAATCCGCCAGCACCTGAAGTCACTTGGATCGGTCCGGGATCTGGCGATGTTCAACACCGCGCTGGACGCAAAACTCAGGGGCTGCGACCTCGTCAGGCTGCGGCTTGCCGATGTCGCCCATGGAGGCGTCATTCGACAGCGGTCTACCATCGTCCAACAGAAGACCGGGCGACCCGTACCGTTCGAGATCACAGAGCCGGCGAGAGAAGCGCTGACGCAATGACTGGAGCTCCGAGGTCGGCGGCTGGATGACTGGCTGTTCCCGCGCCGAAGCAATGCCGGAAGGCATATCGGGACTGGGCAGTACGCACGCCTCGTCGACGGCTGGGTTCGTATGATCGATCTCAACCCGAGTGGGTACGGCGCACACATTCTGCGACGGACCAAAGTGGCTGATCTACAAGAAGACCGGAAACCTGCGCGCCTGCCAGCTGCTCCTGGGACACGGCAAGCTGGAGAGCACCGTCAGATATCTTGGAATCAAGGTTGATGACGCTCTGGAGATCTCCGAGCAGATCGATCTTTAGGCTGCGGTGGGTCCGTCGGCAAGCGGATCCACCAAAGGTCTGTTTCGGGGGGAAGGCAGACATATACGTCGGCCTGAACGGGACACCCCACGCCCCTGAATTGTCAGCCTGACTATAGCCAGACCGTCACCACGGCGTGCGGGAGGAAGTTCAACGTAGCGTTCTGAACGTCACCGAATAGCGCAGCCTGTCGCCCGGCATGATGCTGTGTTGCCAGTCGTGGCGCACCTCGCCGTCGAGCAGATAGGCCGAGCGAGGTTCAAGCAGCACGCTCTCGCGTCGCCAGCCTTCACCATGGCGGCGGCGCAGCCGGAGAATGCACGCGCTCGCAAAAGAGACGCCTACGACTTTTCCGTACTCCGGACGATCGCGGTGCCAGCCAATCCCCGCGCCGGGCGCGTATTCGGTGATCAAGGCTTGGACCAGGGCGTCCGGCTCTAGATTCGCAAAGGCGGCGGCCCGCGATTGCAGCGGCCGGAGCCAGTCAGGGAAAGGGTCCGCCGGCTTCACCCGGCTCTGCGTGAAATCGTATCGCGAGCCGAAGGGCACGGTCTGACGGTTTCCCTTGAACCCGTGAAAATCGAAGGGCTGAAACGGAAGCTGTTCGAACCGGCGCACCAGCGCAGCGTGTTCATCCGGCGGAACCAGCTCCCGCGCATAAGAGAAGCCCGGGGGCGCGTACGGTGCCGGTTCGAACAGGGGAAGGGTTCCGCTCGGATCCGCTCTATCCAGCATCTGCGCCGCTTAGGCCCGGGGCCGCCCGACCGGCGCGTCTTCGCAACTGCCGGCCTCGGCCCTGTGCTCGATACGCCCGGTCTCGACCTCGGTGCGCGAAAACACCTCCTCCTGACCGTCTTCGAGCAATTCGCTTTCCGGCCCGCCCTGTCCGCCGACCACAAGGCCGGCGGCCGCGTCTGCCGAATGTGTCATGCGTCGGTTCGGCATGGCTCAGACCGGCCGGTCCGGATGCGTCTGCGTTCCGGGGGGCATGGCGTCGACATCCTGCAGGGGATCGTCCGTCTCTCTGATGGAGAGGATGGACTCGCCCGGAGACATCAGCGTCGCCGCAGCGTCGCCGGCCTGGACGTCCGTCTTCGACGGGACTTTCACGACACGGGTCGCACCGTCCCGTCCGGATACCGCGACTTCGTAGATGCGCATCGTCATGTGCCCGAAGCCTCCTGGCCCTCCGGCGCCCGCGCCGCTGGTCGCCGGCCCGGTGTCGGTTTGGGCCGGCGCGGGGGCGGCGTCTGACCCCTGGTCCGGGCGTCGCTGTCCGTCGCCCTCCTCGCGGTCGCGCTGGATCTTCTGGTCAGGTTGAGTGTCGGTCATGGCTTCTCTTTATTGCTCAGTTGGAGTCAACCTCGCCGCCGGCCGAGAAATGGCAGGCCGAACAGCAGAGGAAGGGCGAAAAAGACGAAATGGCCGCCTGTCGCCATGTAGATCAGGAGGCTCAGCAAAACGGCGACCAGCGCAACCAGCACCATCGTCCCGCCTCTCATCAGTCGTGCCCCGTCATGCCCTTGGACGGGTCGTCCGACGGGGTGGTCGGGTCCAGTTGATCGTCCGCCTTGCGGCTTCGCAGCCACGCCCACATGACCACCGCGAAAACGAGAAGCGGTCCGCCGACGGTCACCAGCGCCCAAGGGAAGGCTTCCATCACCGCCCCCTCAACTCACGCTCGACATCGTCGACCATATTGCCGACCTTGCCGACCGCGGCGCGCAGCCGTTCCTCGCTGACGCCGTATTTGGCGCTCCAGTCCCGCGCTTCGTAGTCGTCGGACAGGCTGATGCGTTGGTGGTCTTGGCCGCCAGCCTGGCTCCTGTCGTCACTCATTGCAAAACCTCCGATCGTATAGATTCCGGCCATCGCATAGACGGGGACGCGGGGGTCGGGGTCCTGGACAGCCATCCCGGCAAAACGGGCGGCTCGGCGGACGGTTCTGTCGTAACCCCGACACAGAGCGACGATTTTAGCTGGCTCTGTCGCATCCCGGACTCAGGAACCGTGTCTCGGGGTTGGCTGTTCCGCGGGGATGACCCGCTACCATTTTCACGCCGCGGACGGGGCGACCCTCAGGGACTCAGAGGGCGAAGAGCTCCCGGACATCGACGCTGCGAAGGCGGTAGCGCCCGATGTCATGGCCGCCTTGCTTCCAATGAAGCGGCACGAGTTCTGGCGGCGTAAAATGCTGTCTGTCAGCGTAACGGATGAGACCGGTCGATTGGTCGCTGTTATCACAGCCACGGCGCCGTGGACCCTGTCGCCCAAGCTGATGTGGCGCCCGAAAACTGAAATCAGGCCGGGTCGAGGCCCAGCGCCCGGGACCGACGGCGCTGCATTTCGTAACACTCGCAGGACGACCGCTCCAGCAGGTCCCGGTTAGTAATGCGGATGTAGCCCCTCTGATAAGCGATGGCACCCAGCGTCTTCAGTTCACCAGCCGCCTGATTGATCGTCGTCCTCTGCATGCCCATCAGGGCGGCCAAATCCTGCTGGGTGATTTCCAGCTTCTTGCCTTGGCTTCGATCGTCGAACATCAGAAGCCAGCGTGCCAGTTTCGCGGTCGACCGGTGAACCGTGTTGCAGGCCGCCGTCTGCGCCGACTGCGCCTGATAGTCGTGCACCAGACGCACCAGAAGCCCGCGAAGGTCGGCGCTCTCCCGGGCCTGGCTCCGGAGCACCGAGGACGGCAGCGCGAGGGCCGATCCCGCGATCTGCACCACGACTTGCCAGGCGCAGGGCGCATCCGCAAGGAAGGGGGCAAGACCCGACACGCCCTCGGACCCGACAACGGCGGTTTCGACGCTGCGCCCATCGGTGAAGATCGTCAGATTACATAGTTGCGCCGAAAGCGGAAAATGCACTTCCTCGACCGCGGCTTCCTGCTCGATCAGGACCTGCCCCTTGCGCAGTTCGACTTCCCGCATCCGCGGGAGCATGGCAGCGAGGTCTTCCTGCGCGATCGCCGAAAGGAATTTGTTTTTCAGCACGGCAGCCATCAGCCCACCTTCCGCATGCGCGGGCAAGGACTCCGTAAAGCGTGACAGCTTCATGGGTTGCCCGAGTGCCCCTGCCAGAAAGCCGCGCCGCCGCCAGGCGGCAGGCCAGGCAAGCCAAGGAGCAGGACGTCGTCGTCTTCGTCGACGGGCGGCACGCAAAGAAAACGTCCTGCACACACGCCGGAGCGGAGCCTGAGTTCCAGCTCAGTCGTCGACCCCGCGCGGGCCAGCCGGCGGGCCAGACGCTTGCCGGCGTCTTCCGCAGCGCGGCCCGACCGAAACACCATCGGATTATCAGTGCTGGGAGTCTCGACGGCCCAGCCGTCGCCCAACGGTTTGACCCGTATCTTCTCCATCGCTCACTCCCTTATGGGTCTCAGCGAGCGCCGATCTAGGTCGCGCCCGGGCCAGGGCAAGAGACTCGGGCGGGCGTCGCCAGACCGCAGTAGCGGGTCCGGATTCCCGCGTAAGTCCGAACTCGGACAGAGGCCCGCTGAACGCGTACGAGTCCGATCCGCTGAAGCGCCGACGGGCGTCAGTCCCCCTGCTGACCGACCCAGGTCAGCTCGGCCCGACCGGCCCCCTGACGGGCCGAAAACCGCGCGGGCCTTCCGCGGATCCACAGCCTGTCGCATTCGATCGCTTCCCAGCCTTCCGGCAGCACAACGGGGCGCGCCGGCCACGACTCCGGGTCGCCGGGCCCGACGCGAATCCCTGTCAGCCCGAACATCAGGCCGGTCAGGAAGCCCCCCATGTTGGCGAAGAATGGCCCGGACGCCACGCCGTCCACGGTGTCGAGCCGGTATTCGAGGGTCTGCTGAAACCGGCCGTACTGGTATTTTCCGTACCCCTCTTCCAGCAGCTTCAGCGAGAGGTCGCGGTGGCCTGCCCACGCCGCCCAGGTCCCGTACAGCGCCGGCAGCATGGGCGCCCCGGCGTAGTCCTTCCAGAGACCCAGGTAGAAGGTCAGTGTTTTCTGCATCGTGTCCGGATCGATGTCCGCCCAGTATGGGAAGAAGCCCATCAGCGGCGCGGGCGTCGCCCCTTTTTCCTCGTCGCTGCGGTAGCCGTCGTGCGAGGCAATGACGCCGTCGGCCCGCATTGGCAGGCGAAGCCCCTGGGCCACCCGCGCCCATGACGCCCGCGCGGGCAGGCCGACCCGTTCGGCCGTTGCGAACGCCCGTTCCAGCACGATCCGGGCCGCCATCAGGGTCATGGCGTCGTTGTCGTCCGTCTTCTTGCGCTCCGCCGGACCGCCGCCCTCGCGCAGGTCGTAGCCGGACCGCGCCCGGTCGACCCGGTCCACGAACCAGTCCGCCACGCCCGCCAGCACCGGCCAGGCGGCCTCTTTCAAAAACTGCTCGTCGCCGGTGACGTCGGCGTACCAAGCGAAGGCCCGCGCCACATGCATGTTGATATGGTCCTCGCGCGCCGCCGCGCCGGCTCCGCCCGGCGCTGCCTCCTCGCCGCGCAACGGCCCGGCCTCCCACGGATACTGCACCCCCAGCCGGCCCCAAGTCTGCGCATTGCTCCGCGCCGCCGGCAGACCGCGCGTGCGGAAATCCAACATCGCCCGCGCTGCCTCCGGCTGCGTTAGGGCCAGCGGCGGGATGGCAAAGGCGTCCACGTCCCACATCACGTGGCCGAAATAATAGTGGTAGTCCGTCCAGGTCGCGAGACCGTAGATCGACGTCGACGATGGCGAGGCGGCGTGGACCGAGGTGTTGAGGTAGAAAAAGGCGGCGTCGGCCATGGCCTGCCATTTTCTCTCCGCGCCGACGAGGCGGATCCGCCCCTTCCACAGCTCCCGCCATATCGCTCGGTTGCGACGACGCAGTTCATCGAAGCCCAGGTCACCCGCCGCCGCGATCATCCGTACGGCGTGCCTTTGCGGCTGATGGTGCATGACATCCGGCACAAGGCTGACCATCTGACGGAACCGGTAGCGGCGGTCCTTCCGCACCCGCTGCGTATATGTGCTTGAGAGTGGGCCGAGGGCGTCCCACGGCTCCTGCTTTCGAGCGACCTCGTGCGCCGCCTCCGTCATCAGCGCCAGTCCGCACCGGCCCAAGGCGCCTTCCGCTTCCCACAACAACGAGCCGTCGCACACCGGTGCGGCCTCTCCCGGCGTGTCGAGGCGCCGCTCGATCTGACGGCCCCGCAACCCGGTTGAGTCCAGCCGCATCCGCACCATCAGGTCGCAGGCACCATCGACCTCGACCGTCACCTCCTGACAGAGGACGGTGGGATGGCTGCGGCTGGCGAAAGTCAGCACCTCGACGTCGGCGCGACGGTCGCCGATGCGCACCGTAAGCCGGCTGGTCAGTTCCCCGCTCCCAAAGTCGTAGGCCTGATCTACCGGCTCGACCGAACCGGGCTGGTCGGCGCTCCACAGCCCGTCTATGGCGATGTCTCCGCCTAGGGGGTAGGGCGCGGCGGCCGCAGCCTCGATGCGTTTTTCGTGGTGCTCGCCGACGAAGCCGCTGATGATGCACATCCCCGACTGCAGCGGGTTCTCCCGCACCCTCAGGCCGATGAGCCCGTTGGAGACATAGGCAGGCAGGTCGCGCCCTCGCGCGCCCTTCGCGATCGGGGGGCTGATAGGTGCCGATTTCACATCCGACTCCCGTCCACGGCAGAGGTTCACCGCCGTAACGGCGTCGCCGAGGCAGGGTTTCGTCGGCTTCCAGACACATGACCCCCCGCAGTCCGCGCCGGTTTGACATGGGCAGTTTGGAGTCGCTGCCGATTGATGCCTCAGCACAAGTTGAAATACCTTTGTGGCCAGGGAGTTCGCGAAATCGTCGACGTTGCCGACACGGATGAGGCGGAAGTTCCCGCCCGTCGAAGGCTGCTCTTCAGCGAGTCGGGCTTTGCATCGCCGTCCTGTCCGACGGCGTCGGAGTGTATCGCCTCACCTGGAAAACAAGGCGGCTGACATCGCGACTTCGGCCGGCCGCCCCGTCCAAGGCCCAGCCTGCCCGTCCGCGACTCCAGAAGCTTTGCCAAAAACCCAACTCAGGGATCACCACCGATGATGAATACACTTTTCGCCAGCGCCGCATGCGTCGCCCTTCTCGCCGCCTGCAACGAGCGCGGTGCCTCGCCCGCGATCGACAAGGCCCAGTACATGGCCGCGGCACCCGTCGGGCGGGCCTCGGCCGCGACACTCGGAGCCAATACGGTTTCCGCCTATGTGCCGAACGGAACGCCGAGGTCGGGCGACTGGCGACGATGATCAAGACGGATCACATCGACGCCTCCAACAGGTTCAAGGCCATCATCGGCACCATGAACCCGCCAATGACGCCGCCCGCCGGACTCGACGAGCGCCGCCAAGGTCTGATCAACAATCTACGCGCGGCGGGCGCCGCCGCCTCGACCGAGTTTTCCTCGACCAGCAGATCGCGGCCCGCAGCGAGGCCCTGACTCTCCACCGCGGCTTGTCCGACCACAACGAAGCGCCTCCGCTGGCCGAACACGCCCGTTCGGTGGTTCCGAAGATTGAAGGCCACCTTCGCATGGCTGAACAGCTCAAGGCCTCGAACGCCGGCTGAGCCGGAGCTCGCGGTCAGGCGGCAGGTCCGGTCGCCAGGGCCAGTGTCCGAATCCCGGCAGACGGCGCTTTGGTCCGAGCGTTTCATGGCGCCGTGAACGGACTGGAGGAGAAGTGACCTATTTCTGCTTTATCGAGTCCTCCATCCTGTCTGTCCCCCACATGGAACCCCTCACCGCTGAGGATCCCGATAGTGCAGCCACGGAAGCCGGGGAGCTGCTCGCACAGCACGCCAGCGGGTACGCCGTGCATGTCTTTCTGGGCGACCAGAAGATCGTGACGCTCAGGCGCGAACCCGAGGGCGCCGCCATCATTCGAGGGCAATCAACACCCACCCCGTCGCGATCAGCATCCAGCGTTTCACAAGGAACGACCACGTGACGAAGACCGTCAGGGACAACGGCCCTACACGCTAGCCTTGCTGGCCTTGTTCTTCGCCAGTCTCGTTCGACAGGCCCTCGCCGGCCAAGCCAGCGAAAACGCCGAGCTGGCAGACCAAGGCCAACCCGCCCTAAGCCGTGCCGCCTATCTGACCAGCAGGGCCTTTTTGTCCTCCCTGTTCGAAAACTGGGAGAGCGAGTTCCTACAGATGTGGGCGTTTGTCATGCTGACGGCATACCTGTTTCAGCGGGGATCGCCGGAGAAGTATCCCGACGCACCAGCGCCCCAGGATCGTGACCCCGCTCTTGACGCAGGCAAGGCCAAAGCGCCGCTCCCGGTCCGTCTCGGCGGAATGGCCCGCGTCGTCTATTCTCACTCTTTGGGGCTGGCGTTGTTCCTGCTGTTCATCGTTTCGTTCGTTCTTCACTGCGTGAACAGCGCGCTGGCAGCGGATCAGGCGCAGCTTCATAATGAGGATGTCGGCGGAAGCTTGATCGCTCACGTGGCCGAGGCGGACTTCTGGTTCGAAAGCTTCCAGAATTGGCAGAGCAAGTTTCTGTCGACAGCCGTCCTTATCGTGCTGGCGATTTTTATGCGGGAACGCGGCTCGCCAGAGTCCAAACCCGTTGGGGGCCCCACATCATGTCACGGGTGCCGGTTAGCCGCGCTTTCTCCGAGCTCACTGGTGGGCGATTTCCTCACTGAGGAAGGTTCCGACTTGCGGGTCAGTCCCAAGACTTCAACGTCCGCTTTGGGTCGGGAGTGGCCATTCGTATTGTTCCTCAAAGCGGTCATACACTCGATGACGTAGACCGGGTTCGCTGCGGATCTATTTGCTCCGGCTGCTCAGCAACTACGCCCTCCCGCGCGAGGATGAGCTTGCCCAATCGGTAGACGAGCAGCCGGTTGGGAATGATCGCGAAACACGGGGCGTACAGCCCAGCAACCCACTCGTTACGCCCTGTTTTTCTCGCGATACGGTGGTGCACCAGCCAACGGAAAAACACCTCTTCCTTTGGGTACCAGCGGGGCTTGGCGGAGAGCATTTGGGCTCTTCCGAAAGCGGTGTTGTACAACATCGCGCTGCTCTGAGGCCCTGTTCGGAGCAGCACGGCAGCGTGGTGGAGCGCGAGCAGAACTCCGGTCGAGCGGCGTCGGCCACGAAGCCAGGACTTGTGTCCGACGGGCGGCTTCGGACAGGCAACCCTAACGTATCTGTGACGGCGAAATCGCTTCCAAGGTGCCATCTGCTCGTTCCAGAAACGGCGAACCTCATAGGCTCTCGACCCAAGGGGGATCGGTGTCCTCGGCCATTATCAACTCGCCCACGGTCGGCGTTCCATCTGGATCATCTTCAAAAGTGTAAGCGGCCTCTTTTGGGGCCATGCTTTCCAAGTGGATGAGGAGGTCGACCGCCACCGAAACGGCACCCGGGATGACGGCATTTTGGGCGACCCAGCCGTTGATGCTTTCCCTGATCGCTGCGAAAGCGACAGGGTCCTTCGACCGCTTAGCGTCCCGTATTCTGACCAGTGTCTTGAGGGCGAACTTATCGAGCCGGCCAGCCGAAAGTTCGACCCGCATCTTGCCCCGGTGGAGCCGATATTCCCGTCCGCAGAAACTCACACCACGACGGGGTGAGGTGATCCGGGTGCGACTGGTGAGCGGCCCGATCACGTCCGCGCCAAAGGTATCTCTGACTGATGACGTGAGGGCGTCTATAACTGACGTCCTGTCTTTGGCGTTTCGCAGGACCACGATCAGGTTGTCACCAAAGCTCGCAGCAAACACATCTGGGGACGTGTCGTTGATGGCTCGGATGATCGGCGCGATCATGGCCTCCGAAACGATTGAGGCAGGTGCCGTGCCCTGCGGGATGCCCCGCTTGTGCGCGCTCACCACGGCGACTTTCTCCTTATTCATAGGAGTGAGACCCCCAGGGGCCACATCAAGGAAGAGCGCCCGATCCTTAGGATCGAACAGCACCGCCTTCTTGACCGCCGCTGGAAGCGGCAGGCCGGAAATGACAGCATCCCTCAAGAGGCTTTCAAAGCAACTTGGGATGTCGGTGGTTATGACGAGGGCGGCCGCGGGCAGCTCGGTTCGGAGCCAACGCTCGAAACCCGCCCTTCCCCCAGTCGACATGAACTGCGTTGGCTCCGGGGTGCACAGCCCCTCGAGTGCATATTTGACCAGCAGCCCGACGGCATGATCGACGAACTTGGCGCTGAACACCCAGCGAAATGAGCCGTCGAACTTCTCGCGGGGGACCGCCAACAGCCTCCCCCGGCTAGGCTTGTACGGGTCCATGGCAGGGAGGGCGGCGAACACGGCCTTCAGAGCATCACCATCAGCACCGACGAGGCCGCCGACCTTTCTCTCGTAGGCGGCAGCGGCCGCAGCCAGTCGGGCAGTGTCACTGGCTAGAAACCGGCGCGAAAGCCGGCCCGCACGACGGGCACCGTTCACCTCGCCTGTTCGCCGCACGGCCGCGATCATCAATCGGGTCCTGTGAGCCGCGATTTTTGCTAAACGATGGGCCTGCTGATGATCAGCGGGCATCGCCAGCCTGTCCCACTGGGAGGGCCATGATTTGTGGGCAGCCCGCGGGGACTTGTCGGAGTTCGTCATTGGTCGTTCCTCAGGTTTCGGGCAGTGATCCATTTCCAGATTGACTGCAGCACTCAGCGCCGCCTGTGCCCTTTTGATTTCGGGTGTGCGGTGGCTACAGGCGGCGAGAGAGAGCAGCGGCAGCCCGGGTTCTCGGGCCTTCGCAAAGCCCTAGTTCAGCCCCTCGGCGAAGCATCCGATGTAGCACCCCGTAGTTCCAGCCTCGGCCGTACGGTCCGAACTCATCGCGGATGTTGAGGGCACCAAGCATCTCGCGGATCGCGATGATGCCCTGCAGCTGAAGCAGTCTGAACAGGGGTGCGAAGGCCTTGACGTCTCGGTCAAAACCGATGCCACGGTTGCTGCGCCGGGCCGCCATCAGGCCGACCCTCCCATCCGCGCAGGCACTTGGTCTGCCATCCAGCTCCGCAGATGCGCTTCACGGTACCAGGCGCGACGGCCGACCCGGATGAAGACGGGTCCTGTTCCCGCCATCGACCAGTGCGCCAAGCTGGAAACGGAAACTCCAAGGAAAGTGGCGGCCTCTTCCCGGGTGAGGAGGGCAGGGTCATTCGGCCTGCGAACCGATAGCGGGCGAGATATGATCTTTAGGGATACTGACATCACGCGTTTCCATGCGAGCGACATGCCCGCGAGTTGAGACGAAAAACAGGGGAAACTGGCCACTCACAGGGTGTGCCGATTGGTGATGTTGCAGCTGCTAAAGCAGCTCAATCACTCTGCGTGATGCTATGATGGCTCGAAACCATCTGATCGGTGATTAGGATGTCGACAATAAGATCGGACGTCAATCGTCCGCTCTAGATTATTTATCGCATCCAATCAGATGCAGCAGGCGGACCTGTCTGGATCATTATAGAATACAAGCAAATCAAATTCTTACTCTGTACGGAAGTCTCATTTCTCTGACGGCATTTTCGCAGACGGTCAAAGAGACGCCCTCACCGTAACCGTCGCTGACGTTCCCGCCTGCGTGCCCGATTATCCGGTCGATCACGTACTGCGGAAGGAGAGCGTTCCGGAAAGCGTCCTCGGCGGTATGTCGAAACGAATGAAAAACGAGCGCGGGATCCTTGAGCCCGACCTTGTCGAGCAGTCGCGCGAACCATTTCGAAAAGACCGTCGAGGGCTGTCCGTCAGCGCCAAATCCGACCTGCCAGAATACCCTCTTGTGTGGCCGCTTGTCCTTAAGCCGCCTCCGCATGAAGTCGCCGAAACCAAGGTCCAAGACGTCCTGATGGATCGGCACTCGGCGCACTCCAGCGTGCGACTTCACCATTTTCTCCTCGCCGGTGCCGCGCTCAGCAGAGCCCTCCTCTGTGATCACGAAATGGGGGACCGGATCGTCGAGCCTGACATCGGCGAGGTGAAGCTGGACCAGCTCACCAAGGCGGGCACCGGTATAGTAGCCGAGGATGGGGATCCAGAAGTGGGCATCCTTGATGACGAGTGAGCCCGGCTCGAAGCGTCGCTTCGCCGACTTCATTCCCGTGAAGACCGGGGCCGAAAAAAGGGCCCGCAACTCCTCGGCATTGAACGGGCGGCGTGATTTCACGCCCTTGGCTTTCTTGACCCTTGGCAAGCGAACGTCCTCTGCCGGGTTGATCGAAATGTAGCCCTGTTGGCCCTTCGCCCAGCGGAAGAACGCCCGGCAGGGGTTGAAGAGGTTCTCGACCGTGACGGCGGAAATGCGGGTGTCCTCATTGGACGTTTGTCGAGCCAGAAAGCTCTCGCCCCCGGCCCTCATGGAACGGGGGCGAAGACGTCGCAGCGCATCGCGATAGCTCACAATGTGCTGTGCGGTGATTGCTGCGATGGGCGTTTCGGCTCCGATATGCTCTCGGAGATAATCCAGTTGGCGAGCGCGGCCTTTCCAGGTCTTCAGCGACCACATCCGCTTTCCCTCCCCCAAGTAGACGTCCAACGCCTCGCCAAGGGTCGGCCCCAAGACGGGTGTGGAGTTCCACTCGGGGGGGGTCACGCCGACCGCACTCACGGCAGCCCGCCGAAACAAGGGATCGACCGGCTGGTACGGCAGCAGCCGCTCTGAGAGACGGTAGATGACCAGCCGGTCGCGCTCGATGAGCGCCCGGGCCACTCCGTCGTGCATGTCGTCCAGCACATCTTGTGGCAGGTCGAGGACCGCCACGCCGGCTTTCGCAAGGAGGTGTAGGACCTCTCCGACGACGGGGTACCGATAGTCCCCTGTTGCCCGCTGAGCTTCGATTTCCGAGATGGCCTCTTCGGTGAGGTGAGCCACGTACTCAAGCTCACGTTCTCGGTCCCGCGTCTCAAAGCGGCGGCCGCCGTTGGCCGCCCGTTCGAGATCACTGAACCGATCCACGATCATCGCACTGATGCGATCCTTGGTCAGTTCTGACGCCCTAATCATTTCGAACACCTCCATCACACGCGCGGCGTATTTCAGCGCAAGCGGACGGGCCTCAGCGAAAGTGTGGACGTGAAGGGATCGTCGGACCTCGCGCAAACCCACCCGCACACGAAGATCGTCGGGCACCCGCACGCGCAGATGAAAGGTGCCATGACGTCGTTGCAGATGCGGCACACGGCTTCCGCTCTTGGCGGCGCGTCCCATCCCTAAACTCGATCCAATCGAGCCGCCCGACACGTGGCCTCGGGCGAGGGTTCGTGTACCACGCTCGTGTACCAAACGATGGACGAGCGAGGCAGACCGGTAGCATGACCCCTGAAATCCTTGAAGAAATCAGGGCACTGGCGGAGACGGAGGGATTCGAACCCTCGGTACCCCTTACAGGGTACGACGATTTAGCAAACCGTTGCCTTCAGCCACTCGGCCACGTCTCCGGCAGGCGGCGTGGATAGCGGAGCGCGCGGGCGGGCGCAACGGGTCTTGGACGTGCTTGCTGGAGCAGGCGACCGTTAACGCGACAGTGAGAGGGCCCGTGCAAGGTGGCGGCGAACCTCCGCCGTGCGAGTCTCGATTGCCCGACGCCGCCAGCCGCTTTTCGCTCGACACAGATCCGGCCGCGGCCGGCGAGTTCGACGTGGCCAGCTTGCAGGCCCTCGCCGCCTCGGCCTCGATAGGACGAGGCGAGCCGACGCCAAGCAAGGGCGCGGCCCGTCGCGGGCCCTTCCGTCCCGAGGTCTGGCTTAATGCCCGGCAGAGGCACGCCTCCCGGCTGGCGGCCCACTATTTTCGGACGTTTGACGTCCTGGCCGTGGCGGCGGTGACCTTGCTGTGCGCCTCGGCGGCGACGCCGGGGCCGCTTGTCTACGCGGACCTCTCGACGCTGGCGCCGTTTGCGCTCGGCGCGCTAACGGTGCTGGGGCTGATGCGGTCGCTGGGGCGTTACCGGTTCGCGCGCGGCCAGAAGACGGCGCTGCATCTGGCCTCGGTGGCCGCAATCGTGGCCGTGGGCGCGCTCGTGGCCTTGACGTCGGGCTGGGCGCTCCAGGGAACGACGGCGCAATGGGCGGCCTGGCTGGTCTGGAGCGGGCTGGTGCTGGTCAGCCTCTATGCCCTGCACATGGGCTGGAGCGACATGGTCCGGCGCTGGCGAGAGTCGGGCGCGCTGACGCCCAACATCGTGCTGGTCGGCGCGACCCGGCGCGCCGAGAGCCTGATCCGCGAGGCGCTTAAGCGGCGTGACCTGAACGTGCTGGGGATTTTCGACGACCGGCTGGCGCGGTCGCCCGAGGCCGTCGAGGGCGTGCCGGTTCTGGGCACGGCGACCGACCTGCTGGCCCACAAGATGACCCCCTATGTCGACCGGGTGGTGTTGGCCATCGACCCGAAGGCCGAAGCGCGGGTGCGCCATTTGACGACCCAGCTGCGGACCCTGCCGAACGAGGTGACCCTGCTTGTCGAGCCGAACAGCGAGGCCGAGATGCGCTCGGCGCTGGACCGCTTGGCGGCCGCGCCCCTGGCCGATGTGCAGGGGCCGATCGACCATGACCGCCGGGCCTTCAACAAGCGTCTCCAGGATCTGCTGATCGGCCTGCTCGCCCTCGTGCTTCTGGCCCCGGTCATGGCCGTGATCGCCGCCGCCATCCGGCTGGACAGCCCGGGCCCCATTTTTTTCCGGCAGCGCCGACACGGCTTCAATCACGAGGAAATCGTGGTGTGGAAATTCCGCTCGATGAAGCAGGAGGCCGCCGACGCCACTGCCAGCCGCCAGGTGACCCACGACGACGACCGCATCACCCGGATCGGGAAATTCATCCGCAAGACCAGCCTCGACGAGCTGCCGCAACTGCTCAACGTCATCACCGGCGAGATGTCGCTGGTCGGGCCCCGACCGCACGCGATCGGCATGAAGACCGGCCATGTCGAGAGCGCCCGGCTGGTGGCGGAATACGCCCACCGGCATCGCATCAAGCCCGGCATGACCGGCTGGGCCGCCGTCAACGGCTCGCGGGGCCCGCTGCATACGGCCCAGGACGTGCGGGCCCGTGTGCGGCTGGACATCGAGTATGTCGAGCGTCAGTCGCTGTGGCTGGACCTGTGGATCATGGCCGTCACCGTGCCGGTGTTGCTCGGCGACCGGTCGGCGGTGCGGTAGCGCGATGTTCTGGCGCGGCGTCTGGGGCTATCTGCCCGCCAACATCGTGCAGGGGGTGGTCGGGTTCCTCGCCATCGTCCTGTTCACTCGTCTGCTGAGCGCCGAAGACTTCGGCCGCTACGCCCTCGCCTTCGCCGTATTGACCCTGGCTCATGTAGCGGTCTTCACCTGGCTGGAAGCGGCGATGGCCCGGTTCTGGGCCTCCGGTCGCCCCGGCGCCGACCTGGCCGGACATTTCGCCAGCCTGTACCGCGGCGCCGTGCTGATGACGCTGGTGTTCGTGCCGGTGACCGCGCTGGCGCTGTGGTTGTGGCCGACCGATCCGCTGATGAAGTTCGCGCTGGCGGCCGGTCTGGCGGGTTGTCCTGTGCGCTGCTTCGTCAAACTGGCCCAGGAACGCTATCGGGCAGCGGGCGAGGTCGCGAAGGCGGCAGGGCTGGACATCGCCGTGGCCGTCGGCGGCCTGATCATCGGCGTAGGCTTCGCCCTGGGGGGAGCGGGAGGCGCGGCGCCGCTGCTGGGCATCGGCCTGGCCCCGCTGGCCGCCCTGCCCTTCGTCTTGCCGGGAGAACTGAAGCAGGCGCGCGGCGGCGTGGCGGCGCAAGAGCGGCTGAAGAACTACGCTGTTTACGGCTACCCGATCGCCGCGTCGCTCGCCCTGACAGTGGTGCTGGCGTCGACTGACCGCTTCCTGCTGGCGGCGTTCCTCGACGAGGCGGCGGTGGGCGCCTATCACGCCGGCTATTCCATAGCGAACCGGACGCTGGACGTGCTGTTCCTGTGGCTGGGCGCGGCAGGACAACCGGCGCTGGTCATGGCGCTCGAGCGCGGCGGACTGGACAAGCTGAAGACCGCGGCGCGCGAGCAGCTGTCGACCTTCCTGCTGATCGGTCTGCCGGCGGCGGCGGGGGTGGCGCTGGTCGCCCGACCGCTGGCCGAGGTGCTGATCGGCGAGGATTTGCGCGGGGCCGCGGCCAGCGTGACGCCGTGGATCGCCCTGTCGGCCCTCCTCTACGGGCTGACAGCCTATTATTTCGGCCAGGCTTTCACCCTCGGCAAGAAGACGAAACACCTGCTGGTCGCCATGGCCATTCCGGCGAGCATGAACGTGGTCCTGAACCTGATCCTGGTGCCGCGCTTCGGCCTGATCGGGGCGGCTTGGGCGACGGCGGCGAGCTTCGCGCTCGGCCTGCTGGCCACCCAAATGATCGGTCGCCGGGTGATGCCCCTGCCGATCCCGTGGGACAGTCTGATCCGGTGCGGCGTCGCGACGGGCGCCATGGCCCTGGTCGTGTGGCGCCTGCCGGCCATCGGCGGGATCGCCGAGCTGGCGTTGGACGCCGGCGTCGGCATGATTGTCTACGCCGCCGTCGCCATGGCCCTGAACGCGGCAGGCGTCCGCGACGTGGCGATGCGGCTGCTGGTTCAGGCGCGAGACCGGAGGGCCACGGTATGACCACGAGCGCCAAGGTCATCGACAACGCCGCATGGAGGCGAGCGAAGCCGGCCCTGTCGGTCCTGACGCCATTCCTGCGCAATGATCCGGACGAATTGCTGGCCCTGCTGGACGAGGAGGCCGCGTCGGTCGACGGCGCGGTGGAGGTCATCGTGCTGGACGACGGCACATGCGATCCCGAACTGACAAGGCGGCTGACGGCGCGGATCAAGGCCATGGCCCTGCCCGCCCGGCTGATCACACTTACCGCCAATGAGGGCCGCTCGATCGGCCGCAACCGGCTGGCGGCGTCGGCGCGCGGCGGCAGCCTGCTGTTCCTCGACAGCGATATGCGGCCCGACCATCGCCGTTTCCTGCGCGACTGGTCCGATCTGGTGGCGCGCGAGGATCCCGCCGTGGCTTTCGGCGGCTTCTCGCTGCTGCAAGCGCCGACCGACGCCCGCTTCGCGGTGCACCGGGCGATGGCGGCGAAGTCTGAGTGCGTGCCCTACACCGAGCGCGCCCGGCAGCCGGAGAAATACGTCTACACCTCAAACCTGCTGGTGCGCCGTGACGTGTTCGACTCCGAGGCGTTCGATCCCGGCTTCACCGGCTGGGGCTGGGAGGACGTCGAGTGGGCCATGCGGGTGTCGCGCCGGTTCCGGGTCGTCCACCTCGACAACGCGGCCACTCATATGGGGCTGGACACGGTGGCGTCGCTGGCCGGCAAGTACGAACAGTCGGCGCCGAATTTCGCGCGCATGGCCGACCGGCATCCCGAAATCATTGCGGCCTATCCCAGCTACAAGGCCGCCAGGCTGTTGAAGCGCCTGCCGGGCCTGCCGTGGTGGCGTGGAAGGATGCGGGGAGCCGCCGAGGCGGACTGGTTGCCGGTCCCGGCGCGGGCCTTCTCACTGCGCCTGTATCGCGCGGCGCTCTATGCGGAGGCGGTGTGATGGCGGACGTTGCGATCATCGTCCCGACCCTGCGGCGACCTCAGAGCCTCGAGCGCGCCCTGCGCTCGCTGTTCGCCCAGACCGGCGTCGCCGACCGCGTCTCCGCCATCGTGGTTGTGGACAACGATCCATCCGGCTCGGCCGAAGGCGGCGTCGAGGCCCTGCGCACGCTGTCGCCATGGCCACTGTTTTATGTCCATGCGCCCCGGCCGGGCGTCGCCACAGCGCGCAACGCCGGTCTCGCCGCCACCGACGCGCGGCTGATCGCCTTCCTCGACGATGACGAGGCGGCTTCGCCGCTCTGGCTGGGCAGCCTGATCAAGGCGCAGGAGACGACCGGAGCCGATGCGGTGTTCGGACCGATCACCGGTCGTGCGCCGGAAGCCGAGCCGTGGCTGAAGCCGTATCTCGAACGGTTCTTCGGCCGCGAGGGGCCCGCGCAAACCGGTCTGGTGGATGAGCCTTACGGCTGCGGCAACTCGCTGATGGTCCGGGCGACCGCCTTGCCCGGTTCAGAGCCGTTCGACCCTGGATCGGATCAGGTCGGCGGCGAGGATGACGCCCTGTTCGCGGCCCTGCGGGACCGCGGGGGCCGCTTCGGCTGGGCCGCCGACGCATGGGTGGAGGAATTCGCGCCGGCGCATCGCGCGACGCTCGCCTATGCCCTCGCCCGCGCCTTCGCCTATGGTCAGGGGCCAAGCCAGACCGCGGCGGCGGCCCGCGACTGGCCGGCCGTGCTGCGCTGGATGATCATCGGCGTGGGGCAGACGATCGTCTGGGGCGCGGCTGCGGCGGCCCTGACCCTCATCCGCAGCCCAGCACGCGCGGCCCTGTACGACCGCACCGCGCGAGGCGTCGGAAAGCTGTTCTGGATGAAGGGCTTCGAACCGCACTTCTACGGCGCGCGCGAACTGGCGCGGCTGGAGCGCGCGGCCGCCTGAACCCGGCTATTCGCCCCGATTCAGCGTGCGGTCGATGGCGGCATTGCGCTGGACCCGCTGGGCGTCACGCCGAACCATCCGCCACGACTGCCGGCACTCGGTGTCGGTCGACGGCCGGGCCGATGACGCCTTGGGGCGCGTGTGAGTGCGGCCGATGCCCCGGTCGCGCGCTTCGTCCCTGCGGCGGTGGGCGGTGGCCGTGGCCTGCACCGGGGCGCAGCTGTCGTCGGCTTGTTGTTCGGCGGCCTGGACAGGCTCGGCGGGCTGAGCGGCGGGCCCAGGCTGAACCTGGGTCGTCCAGGCACCGAGGGCGAGGCACCCGCCGGCGACAAGGATGCTGAGGATCGTGCGACGCATGGCGGCTCTCCTGCGGCTCGGTCGAAGACCGATGGTTCCCGACAAGACGCCGCCTTGCGCCACGCGTCAAGGTTGATGACGCAGGCGTTATCCCGTCAGTCGTTTCAGAAACGCCGGCGGTTGGTAGGTGGAGCGGTTGACCACGACGCCGGCGATCTTGCCGCCCGCCGCCTCGATCTCGTCGCGCAGGTTCAGCGGATCGCCTGCGTCGGTGCTTTCCGCAGCGACCACCAGAACGGTGGCGTCGACGAAGGGCGCGAGGGTGATCGACATCGAACTGCGGTCGGTCGCCGGACTGTCGATGACCACCGTGTCAGCGTGTTTGCGCAGCGCGTCCCAGTAGCGGGCGTCGGCGACCGGCTCGGCGCGCTGGCCCGAGCGCAGGTGTTCGGCGGCGAACCGGGTCACCCACAGGCGTCCGCCGAGGCAGGGACGCGCCGTCATCAGCCGCGCGGGGTGGACCGGCTTACCTGTCCGGTCAATGAGCCGGGGCGTGACGGCGAAGAAGATGGAACCGTCCGGGGTCGCGATGGCTGCCTTGCCCAAGGCGCCGAACCGGTCGGGTTCGGCCGCCACCGCCTCGAGTTGGCCCTGTTGCGCAAGGTCCGCATCGATCAGCCAGACCGGCCGGCGGGCGCGGACGGCGGCCAGACGGGCGTATTCGCGCGCCACGGTGGAGACCCCCTCCCCGGAACTGGCGGCGGCGATCTGGATCACGCGCCCGCGATGGCCCGGCGCCGGACCCAGCGCCGCCCAGAGAGCGGCCATTTCGGATGTCAGGTCGACCATCGAATCGCTACGCGCCCGGCTACAGGTCCCTACGCTACCATGACGGGCGCGGACGCGCGCATCATCGGGCCTTCATCGGGGCCACCGCGAGCACCGGCATCTCCAGCGTTCGCCCGGTCGAGGCCGGGGTGACGTAGCCGCGCCGGGTGAACACCCGCAGCAGACCCACGCAGAGAGCCGTGAAGGCCGCGAACAGGAAGACGACCGCCAGCAGCGGCGCCTTCAGGCTTGATCCGCGCGTGGGGGCTTCGGCCCTCTCTATGACGGTGACATTATCGGCTCCGGCCGCGACCAGGGCGCCGTCGGCGCGGGCCTGGGCCTCGCGCTGCTGAAACTCGCGGATGCTGGCGGTCAGCACCTCGCGGTTCCCGGCGAGGTTGGCGTTGGTGGATTCCAGCCGGTTCATCTCGGCCAGACGCGAGCGCAGCAGGGCCAGCTGGCTGTCGGCGACGGCCAACCGGGCCGCCAGGCCGGCACGGTCCGCGGCGGCGGTGATCCGTTCGGTTTCGATGGCGGTGAAGATGGTGCTGGGGCCGGTCCGGACCTCCTTGGCGCCGACCGTCGTGCCGCTGGCGACATAGCTCTGCAGGTCCGCGATCTGCTGTTCAATGTCCTTCACCGGCTGGGCGTCGGGCGTATAGCGCGACAGCAAGGCCTCGCGCTGGGTGCGCAGTTCGAGAATCTGGTTCTGGGCCGAGACGTTCAGATCCTGCTGCAGCACCACCTCGGCCGGCTGTTGCGCCAGCTGGGCCTGGAGGGTGTTGAGCCGCTGGGTGGCCTGATTCAGCTGGGCCCGCAGAGACAGGGCCTCGGCCTGGGTCGTCTGATAGTTGGCGGCCAGCGACGCCTTGGCGGTGGCGAAGTCGCCGATGTCGTTGGAGGTCATGAAGGCGTTGTAGGCGGCGTCGGCTTTGGCCAGTTCGTCTTCGAAGGCCTCGCGCTGGGCGGCGATGGCGGGGGTGGCGCGATCGCGGAAGACCGAGCGGCGCTGTACCAGATACTGGTCGATCAGGCCGTTGAGGATGGTCGCGGCGCGTACCGGATCGTCGGCCGCGTAGGAGGCCGAGATGATGGCGCTGCCCGGGGTGGTGCCGACGCCGAGGCCGCTGTCGAGCGCCTTCAGGGCAGCGGCCTTCTTCTCGGCGGGCGTGCCCCTTGCGCGCGGGCCGAGGATGGCGTCGGCGCCGAGGGCGTCGACCGTCTTCTGTTTGACCGCGAGACTGCCGAGGATCTGGGCTTCGGACTGGGCGACAGCGTCGGCCTCAAGCGGCTGGCCGCCGCGATCGGCAGCTCCCACGCGGGGCTGGTAGACGTATTCCTGACCAACGCCGGCGTAGACGCTGGCGCTGGCGGTATAGGATTTCTTCAGGGTCAGGACCGCCGCCGTCCCGATCGCGAACACCAGCAGGAAGATGACGACCATCAGCAGCAACTCGCGGAACAGCAGGCCGACGACGTCGAGAAAGCCGTAGCGCGGGCGGACTGTGGTGTAGGCCGTCGTGCGCATGCGGGCGAACTGATTCCATACTGCGGGACTGAACGGGACCAGCCTTGGGCCAGCGGCGTTAACCCATGGTTACCCATAAGCGGCGACCTTGCCTCTCAGACGCCGCTTTCGGGAATCGCACCGCTATGTCCATCGACCGTCGCCTGCTGCTTCTGGGCCTCGCCGGCGTCGGAGGGACGCTGGTCGCCGGATGCGGCGGCGGCGAGTACGGCGCACGGATGCCCGGCCCGGTGGCGGGGGCTCAGCGCGTCAGGGAAGCGGGGCGGTCTTCGTTTCCGGAGATCGGGTTCGCGGACTGGACCGAGACCGAACCTGAATACGTCCTCTATCCCGGCGACGAGATCGAGATCGCCACACCCACGGCGCCGGAACTCACGCGCACCCAGAGGATCGGGCCCGACGGACGCATCTCACTGCCGCTGGTCGGGCAGATCATGGCCGCGGATCGCACCATCGCCGAGGTCGAGGCGGATGCGTCCGACGCCTTCGCCAGCCAGCTGCGCCGCCCCATGGTGGAGATCACGCTGAAGACCGCCGGCCCGATCCGGGTCTGGGTCGGCGGCGAGGTTCGCACCCCTGGCATGATCGAGATGAACGGCGACCTCGACGCCTATCAGGCCGTGATCCAGGCCGGGGACTTCCTGCCGACCGCCCGTCCGCAGGAGGTGGCCCTGATCCGACGCGGTCCGGGGGGAATCCGGATGATGCGGGCGGTCGATCTGCGCCCCCGCCGCGGCGAGGTGGTCGCCCTGCGGCGCGGCGACATCATCTTCGTGCCGCGCTCGAACCTCGGCGAGGTGGCGAACTTCGTCTCGCTGTTCCGCAACGCTCTGCCGATCGGCTTCAGCTACGCCATCGGCGGGCAGTATCAGAACTTTTAGGGCCGCCCCCAGGGGCTCCGTCCTGACGTTTGCTGATCCTCCGTCGGGCGGGAGTTGCCCGCCAGCTTCTCCCTGCCGTAAAGTCGGCGGAACTCGGGAGGGATTATGGGCCGCATTGGAATTCTCGTAGTCGGGCTGGCCCTTGCCATCCCCGTCGGGTGGGCGGAAGCCTCAATCCCGCCATCCTACCGGGTGCTGGTGGTCTCGGCGGACAAGGAGGCGGAAGCCCAGTCCGACGCCCTGGTGCAGTATATGAGCGCCCTTGAGGCCTTCGCCCGTGTCGCGCCAGCGGTTCGTGAGCACGAGGTTCGCGCCTGCCTCGAGGACGACGATTTCGGGGGGTGCGTCCGAGGTCTCGTCCCGGCGCCCGAACACTGGCAGGACCCGCGCCACATCGTGATCCGGGCCGAGGGGGCCGGATCCGGACGACTCTCCTGGACCTGCGTAGGCTCCGGCGCCTATCGCGCTCCGACCGCGGCACAGCAGGTCGAGCTGGATGCACGGACCGCGATCTTCGGCGAAGGTGACGACCAGACCGGGGCCCTGCGGGCCGCGATGGATTGCGTCCGGTCAGCGGCGCTCGAATCCAGTCGCCCGTGAGCGCCTAGGCGGCGAGTTTCACCACGCCGGCGTCGATCCAGCGGCGAGCGGCCTTCTGGGCCTCGCAGATCTCGTCCTGCTCCATCTCGGCGCTCATCTCGCGGCGGTAGACGCGCGCCTCGACCGAGCCCTTCATGGCGGCGAGATTGAAGATCATGTGGGCCGAAACGCGGTCCATCGGGCAACCGCCCTGGCCGCTCGAATACATCATGCCCAGCCGGAACAGGTCGTCCCCGCTCATGTCGGCCGTCGGCAGGGGCAGACCCTGCTCTTCGTTGGTCGTGGGCGCGGTTTCTTGCGCGATCATCACCGTATCCTCCGAACCGGAGCCGTTCTGGCCCCGCCCTCTGACACGAATGAAATACCCGCGGTTTGAAGTTAAAGTTAACAGGAACGAGGCCGAACCGACCTTTCGGGCAAATCCGGCTCGAATAGTGCGGCGCGTAAATACCTCTGAAATCTCTTCGAAATCTCTGATTCACGACTTCTAACGAAGAGTCACCCGGCGGTTTGCAGGGGGTTACAGGGCCCGCTGTCCAAACAGCACCTTGCGGGCCTCCTCCGCCGCGCTTCCCGAGGCCGTCAGCGAGCGACGAAGGTCTTCACCCAACGCTCGCCCTGCCCTGACGGCGGGCCGCTCGCCGACGCGGTTCATCCACGCTTTGAGGCCGGGGAACTCTTCGAGGGACTGTCCCTGCAGCGCAGGCAGGATCCATGGCCATATCGCCATGTCGGCAATGGAATAGTCGCCGGCAATGAACTCCCGGTCCGCCAGCCGGCGGTCCAGAACGCCGTAGAGGCGGTGCGTCTCATCAGTGTAGCGGCGCACGCCGTAGGCGATCTGGCGCTGGTCCTTGACCATGGCCGGCGCGTACTGGCGGAAGTGATGGGTCTGGCCCGCCATCGGGCCGAGGCCGCCGACCTGCCAGAACAGCCACTGGTCGACCTCGGCCTTACCGCGAGGGTCCTGCGGATAGAAGCGGCCCGATTTCACGCCGAGATATTGCAGGATGGCGCCGGACTCGAAGATCGACAGGGGTCTCCCATCGGGTCCTTCCGGGTCGATGATGGCCGGCATCCGCCTATTGGCGCTGATGACCTGGAAGGCCGGATCGAACTGCTCGCCCACGCCGATGTTTACCGGCTTCATCTCGTAGGGCAGTCCCATCTCCTCGAGGGCGATGGAGATCTTCCAGCCGTTCGGCGTGGGCCAGTACCAGAGTTCGATCGGTCGGGTCACACGGCGCGCTCCTGGGTTCGAAGACGCCGGACGTGGGAAGGCGGAGGCCCCAGCGCAACGGCTTTGCGGCGAACCTGAAAGGGATGTTCAGGCGCAGTTCATCGCGGTCCGGACAGGCTCGCGTATGATTAACGGGCCGGTTCAGCCTATCCGTCCCGACAGTGGATGGAGAGGATCATGAAGCGATTCACCAGGGCTGCGATCATTGGCCTCGCCCTGGCCACCACCGCCGCACCGATGGTCGCCGAGGCCCAGAGCCGCCGCGACCGTGAGGAGCGCCGCGACGATCGCCGCGACTACCGCCAGGATCGTCGCGAAGATCGCCGGGAATATCGTCAGGAACGCCGCGAGGACCGCAGGGACTGGCGCAGGGGCGAATACGACAGTCGCCGGGACTACCGCCGGGACCGCCGCGAGGATCGCAGGGATTTCCGCGAGGAGCGCCGTCAAGACCGGCGCGACTTCCGTCGGGACCGGCGCAACGACCACCATTGGGACCGCCGCTGGGACCGCTACAGTCGCGACTGGTGGCGCGGGCGAGACGACTTCCGCGACTATCGCGGCCGGCGGAACGGCTACTGGTACGCCCCGAGCTACGGCTACTACCGCGTCGAGCCACGCTATTACGGCTACCGTTGGCAGCGAGGTCATTACCTGCCGCACTCGTACCGGAGCTATTATGTGCGCGACCCGTATGTCTACGGCCTGCGCCCGGCGCCGCGCGGCTATCGCTACGTTCATGCCGGCGACGACATCGTCATGATCGCCATCGCCACCGGGCTGATCGCCAGCGTGCTGCACGACGTATTCTAGACTGGTCGAACCGGCCACCAGAGCGCCCCGCCGGTCATGGCGGCGGGGCGTCGCACGCCCGCTTCGCCCGCGCCTGACGCGCCCGTTCAGTCAAGGTTCATCATGCCGACCCGACCTTAGCCTCAAGCCGCCTGACAGGGGCGTGCAGGAAGAAGACGAGAATGAAGCGCTCATTGATGGTCGCCGCGTCGGTCGCGGCTTTCGTTGTCCCCGCAGCCTCCCCGCTCGCCGTTCTGGCGCAGGACGGGGGGCCGGACCGCGCTGAGGCGCGCGAGCAAAGGAGAGAGGCCCGCGCCGAACGCCAGGCTGACGCCTCGCCCCCGCCGGCCCCACGCGTGAACCCGCAGCCCCAACCCCGCGTCGAGCGACCCGCTGGTCCGGAGGTGCGCCAAGAACGCCGGGAAGACCGGCAGGAGCGTCGCGAAGACCGCCAGGAGCGGCGCGCCGATCGGCCCGCACCTCCGACTCGCCCCGAAGTTCGCCAGGATCGACGCAACGATCGTCAGGAGCGGCGTGAGGATCGTCGCGACGACCGGCAGGACCGCAGACAAGATCGTCGGGAAGACTGGCAGGACCGCCCCAATCGGCCTGATAACCGGCAGGACGGCCGTGGCGACAGGCAGGACCGGCGCGAGGATCGCCGTGATGACCGTCAGGATCGACGGCAGGATCGGCGCGAGGACCGCCAGGAACGACGCCAGGATCGCCGCGAGTACCGGGAATTCCGCCAACGTTTCGACGGCAATCAGTGGCGGCGCGACTGGAATCGCCGGCACGGCCGTGACTGGTGGCGGAGCGACCGGCGCTGGCGTGGCTATAGCGGCCTTCGGATCGGCTTCTATTTCGCTCCCGGTTACGGCTACTACAACGTCCCGCGCAGCTACTGGAACCGGACGTGGCGGGTCGGCGACTATCTGCCCTCGATCTTCTGGCGCTACCGGCTGGACGACTGGCGGACCTACGGACTGGGGTATCCGCCTATAGGCACCCGCTGGGTGCTGGTCGACAACCACATCTATCTGATCGACGAGTACGACGGCTACGTCATCGACGTCATCTACGACGCCTGGAGCTGGTAAGCCGTCAGCTTACGGATGGAACGCCGATCGGTCATACGATCGGCCGGCGTTTCGCTGTCCTTGATCGAGGTTGCAGCCGCCCGCGGCGCGCGTCAGAACCACAGGCATGAGCGACGCGGCCATCAGCGACACCACCACCGGCGAAGAGGTCCCCTCCTCCCGCGCCCCGCAGTTGCACCTGTCGGAAGAGCTGATGGCTTCGCCGGCGAGGTTCTTCAATCGCGAGATATCCTGGCTCCGGTTCAATGGCCGCGTGCTTGAAGAGGCCGCCAACCCGGCGCACCCGCTGCTGGAGCGCCTGCGCTTCCTGTCCATCTCGGCCAACAATCTGGATGAGTTCTTCATGACCCGGGTCGCGGGCCTGAAGGGTCAGGTGCGCGAGCGGGTCCGGGTTTTGTCCGCCGACGGACTGACCCCGGCGGAGCAGCTTGAAAAGGTCAGCGTCGCTGCAGGGCGGCTGATGGACGAGCAACAGCGCCGCTGGCGCAAGCTGCGCAAGGAACTGACGACGGCGGGCATAGAGGTGGTCGATCCCGCCAAGATCACCCGCACCGAGCGCGAACGGCTGGAACCCGAGTTCCTCAGCCAGTTGTTCGCCATCCTGACGCCGATGGCCATCGATCCGGCCCACCCCTTCCCATTCCTGCCCAACCTCGGCTTCTCCCTGGCGCTCAAGCTCCGGCGACGATCCGACAACCGGATGCTCTACGCCCTCGTGCCGGTGCCGACCCAGGTCAAGCGGTTCTGGCCGCTGGCCACCGACGGACGGTCCAAGCCGGGCCGCAAGCGCTATGTGGCGCTGGAAAGCCTGCTGACGCTGTTCATTGACCACCTGTTCCCCGGCTGCGAGGTGCTGGAGCGCGGTGTGTTCAGGTTGATCCGGGATTCGGACATCGAGATCGAAGAGGAGGCCGAGGACCTCGTAATGGAGTTCGAGGAAGCGCTGAAACAGCGCCGCCTCGGATCGGTGGTGCGCATCAAGATCGAGACGTCGATGCCCGACGACCTGCGCACCTTCATCATCAACGAGCTGAATGCGGCGCCGCAGGACGTCGTTCTCGTCGACGGCATGCTCGGCCTCGCCCAGATTTCGGACCTGATCCCCTCGGGCCATCCCGACCTCAAATTCCCCGGCTACGAGCCGCGCTATCCCGAGCGCGTCCGCGACCACGGCGGCGACATCTTCGCCGCGGTCCGCGAGAAGGACATGCTGATCCACCATCCGTTCGAGAGCTTCGACGTGGTGGTTCAGTTCCTGCGCCAGGCGGCGCGCGATCCGCACGTCATCGCCATCAAACAGACCCTCTACCGGACCTCACGCGACAGCCCGATCGTGGCGGCCCTGATCGAGGCCGCCGAGAACGGCAAGAACGTCACCGCCCTGGTCGAGATCAAGGCGCGCTTCGACGAAGAGGCCAACCTGCGATGGGCTCGCGCCATGGAACGGGCCGGAGTGCACGTCGTCTTCGGCTTCGTCGAGTACAAGACGCACGCCAAGGTCAGCGTGGTCGTGCGGCGCGAGGGCGAGGCGCTGAAGACCTACTGTCATTTCGGCACCGGCAACTACCACCCGGTCACCGCCCGCATCTACACCGACCTGAGCCTGTTCACCTGCGACCCAAGGCTCGGCCGGGACGCCACCCGGGTCTTCAACTACATCACTGGCTACGCCGCGCCCGACGAGCTGGAGGCGCTGGTCGTCTCCCCGCTCAACATGAAGGACACCCTGATCGACCTGATCGGTCACGAGATGGCGGCGGCGGCCAAGGGCAAGCCGGCGGCGATCTGGGCCAAGATGAACTCGCTGGTGGACCCGGCGGTGATCGACGCCCTGTATCGCGCCAGCCAGTGGGGCGTTCGCATCGAGCTGGTGGTTCGCGGCATCTGTTGCCTCCGCCCCGGCGTGCCCGACCTGTCCGAGAACATTCGGGTCAAGTCGATCGTCGGCCGGTTCCTTGAGCACAGCCGCATCATCGCCTTCGCCAACGGCCGCGACCTGCCGCACGACAGGGCCAAGCTGTTCATCTCGTCCGCCGACTGGATGAATCGCAACCTCGACCGGCGCGTTGAGTTGATGACACCCGTGCTGAACGCCACCGTCCACGACCAGGTGCTGGACCAGATCATGGTGGCCAACCTCAAGGATGACGCCCACAGCTGGGTTCTGGATCCCGACGGCGCCTACAACCGGGTGACGCCGGCCGACGCCCAACGTCCGTTCTCGGCCCACAGATATTTCATGACCAATCCGAGCCTGTCGGGACGCGGGCGCAAGGTGAAGACCCTGCCCGGCCAGTTGAGCTACGAACCCTCGCGGAAGAAGCGTTGATGCTGGAGGGCGCTGTTCCGGCGTTCCCGACCGCTCGCGAGTTCGCGGCGATCGACATCGGGTCGAACTCGGTCCGCCTGGTTCTTTATCGGTTGGAAGGGCGGGCCATCTGGACCGTGTTCAACGAGAAGGTCCTGGCGGGCCTCGGACGTGACATGGCCACGACCGGACGGCTGTCGGAAGACGGGGCCGCGTTGGCTTTGACCGCACTCAAGCGTTTCGCCGCCGTGATCGACGGCGTCAAACCAGCCCAGACCTTCGTCGCCGCGACGGCGGCGGTGCGCGAGGCGAGCGACGGTCAGTCCTTCTGCGAACGAGTGGCGGCGGAGACAGGACTGATCATCCGCGTCCTGTCCGGTGAGGAGGAGGCGCGCTACGCCGCCTTCGGCGTGATCGCCGGCATGCCGCGGGCGGACGGCGTAGCGGCCGATCTCGGGGGCGCCAGTCTGGAACTGGTCGGGATCGAGGAGGGCCGCGTCGGCCGCGGGATCACCCTGCCGCTGGGTCCCTTCTCTCTGGCCGGCGATGGTCCGATCGATCCGGGCAGGCTAAGGGAAACGATAGCCACCCGTCTGAAACCGGCGGGAGACTATCAGGCCGATACCCTCTACGCCGTCGGCGGGGCCTGGCGGACGCTGGCCCAGGTTCACATGGGCCACGCCCGCTATCCGCTGCACATCGTCCATCAGTACGTCATGGAGGCCGATGAGGCGCGGGACATCATCCGCCTGATCGCCCGCTCGTCCCGCACGTCTCTGGAACGCTGGAAGGGGCTTTCGAAGAAGCGGGCCGAGACGTTGCCGCATGCCGCCCTGGTGCTCGAGGGTCTGATCGATCGTCTCGGACTGAAGCGCATCGTCCTGTCGGCGTGGGGGGTGCGCGAGGGATTGCTGTTCGAGGCCCTCGACGAGGAGACAGCCACGGCTGACCCACTGCTGGCCGGATGCACCGCGCTCGGGGCCCGGCAGGGGATATCACCCGGGTTGCCGGGCGCCCTTTACGGCTGGATCCAGCCCATTTTCGACGCCCTACCCACGATCTTCGGCGGCGAACGCGACCGGGTGCTGGCCGACGCGGCCTGCCGGCTGGCCGATCTGGGGGCCCGCCTGCACCCGGATCACCGTATCGAACTGGCCTTCGACCAGGTTTTGCGCGCGCCGATCCCCGGCCAGACCCATGCAGAGCGCGCCTTCCTCGCCACCGCCGTCAATGCCCGCTACGGCGGCGGCGCCGCCACGCCTGAGCCCGACACGATGGGTCGGCTGCTGACCGAGGAACAGCGGACGTCCGGCCGGGCTCTCGGGCTGGCCATTCGCCTCGCCTGCGACCTGTCGGGGCGGTCGCCGCAATTGCTCGTCAACGCCCATATCGCGGTGGCGGACGGCGTGCTGGTTCTCTCCGCTTCCGACGGCTACGCCGACGTGTTGCTTGGCGAGCAGACCCGGCGGCGCGGCAAGGCGCTGGCGGAAGCTCTCGGTCTCAAGCTGGACATCCGCAACGGAAGGTGAGGCGTCAGTCGCCCATCCACCAGCGCAGGCCGACGTCCCGCACGGTCCGCCCGTCGGCCGTCAGGGTTCCGGTCATCACCGCGCCGTCGCCGCCGCCGAGAGTTCGCCTCGAGGTGGCGAGGGCGTCGGGATCCAGCCGCCCGTCGAAGACGACCCGTCCCAGTTCGGGAGAACGTCCCTCGAAAATCACGGCGGTGTCGGTGACCTCGTAGCGCGTCGGCAAGACGCGGGCCGTCACGCTGTGAGCCTCTCCCGGATCCGTCGCAGCCATCGGGCTTGAGGCGTCGTCGAACTGAAGCATGACCGGCGCGAACGTCTCGCTGCGCGCCCCGCCCTCCCAGGTCTGGAACTCCGACGCCTGTCCGATGAACACGTGATCGAGGCTCCAATCGCCGATCCGGACCGGGTCCGCCGGCATGTAGTAGCCGGAGATGTCGGTTGTCACGGCGTGGGTGTAGGCGGCCGGCGCCGGCGTTCCGGGCGGCCCGGACGTGCGCTCGCAAGACGCGACGGCGAGACCGGCGACAAGCGCCGCGGCGATGAGAAATCTCGTGTGCATGGGCCCCTCCGGGCGTGACCCGACCATGCGGGCCGTCCGCTGTCTACACCTAGCGATTCAAACCCCTGTCCAGGGCGCGGAAGCTGGCGATCGAGAGCTCGGTGGCGCTGATGAACACCGACGGGGTGATGGTCGCGAAGTCGTCCGACGGCCGGTGGTAGTCGGGATGGTAGTTCACGCCGAGATACAGGAACGGCACGTCCGCCCGGTGGAAGGCCGCATGGTCGGACGAGTTGACCCAATTATCGTCGCCGGTGTCCTGCGGCGTGTCCTTGCCGAACGCCAGGGCCACAGCGCCGTTGGCGGGAACGGCCTCCAGCAGCGGGCGGAACGTCGGGTGCTGGTAGGTGCCGGTGACCCACAGCTTGCCGTCGGTCTCGGCCCGGGCGGTCATATCGAAGTTCAGGTTCATCGCGATCGAGGCGAGCGGCACCGGCGGCGCCTCGACGAAATGCCTGGCGCCCAGCAGGCCCCGCTCCTCCCCGTCCAGCGCCACGATCAGCACCGAGTGCTCCGGCGCCTCGCGCTTCAGGTCGGCGGCCAGGGCCAGCATGGTGGCGACGCCCGACGCATTGTCGTCGGCGCCGTTGAAGACCTGACCGTCGTTGACGCCGACGTGGTCGTAGTGGGCGGTGACGACGATGTATTTGTCGGTGACCCGGGTTCCCGGGATGACGCCCAGCACATTGACGCCGTTGAAAGTCTTCGGCCCCTCGCGGGTGCGGCCCTGCATCTCCCAGGGTTGCTCGCGGCCCACCGGCGGGGCGGTGACGCCGAGCGCGTCGAGCCGGCCGATGATGTAGGCCCGGGCCAGCGCCCCGCCCGGCGCGCCGGTGTCGCGGCCCTGCATCTCGTCGGCGGCGAGGATGCGGACGTCCTCGAGCAGTTGGGCGTGCATGGCTGACGGCTGCGGCGCGGACGGGGCGACGGCGGGTTCGCCGGTCGAGCAAGCCGCCAGCAGCAGGGCGGCGGCGAGCGGTGAGAGGGCGGCGAGGCGAAGGTGACGCATGAAGGCTCCGTGGGTTGCCCGACGCTTAGCAGGCCGGCGCGGCGGCGTCAGGTTAAGGTGGTGTCATGACGCGGAAACGGACACCCCCTCGCGGCGTTCGCCCCGGGTGCTAGAAGGCAGCCGAGAGATGGAGCAGACGCGATTCCCATGGCCGATACCGCCGTCGATCAGTTGACCGAGGACCAGGCCCGGGCCGAGTTCTCACGGCTGACCGCCGAACTGGCGCGTCACGACGCCCTCTATCACGGCCAGGATGCACCGGAAATTTCAGACGCCGACTACGACGCCCTGAAGCGGCGAGCATTGGACATCGAGAGCCGGTTTCCTGAGCTGACGCTGGCGGATTCGCCCTCGCAGGTGGTCGGGGCGGCGGTGTCGGCGCAATTCGCCCCGGTCCGCCACGGCGTGCCGATGTTGTCGCTGGACAATGCCTTTGACGCCGGCGAGGTCGCCGATTTCGAGGCCCGCATCCGTCGTTTTCTCAAGCTGCCCGCGGACGAGCCCGTCGCCTTCGTCGCCGAACCCAAGATCGACGGCCTGTCGGCCAGCCTGCGCTACGAGGACGGCCTCCTGGTCCGCGGCGCCACGCGGGGCGACGGCCGCACCGGCGAGGACGTGACGGCCAATCTGCGCACCCTCGGCGACGTTCCCGAACGACTGACCGGCTCAGGCTGGCCCTCCGTGATCGAGGTGCGGGGCGAGGTCTATGCGCCGAACGACGCCTTCGACGCCTTCAACGCGGCGGCCGAGGCGGCGGGCACGCGGACCTATGCCAATCCGCGCAATTTCGCCGCCGGCTCGCTGCGCCAGAAGGATGCGACGGTGACGGCCCAACGCCCGCTGCGCTTCTTCGCCTACGCCTGGGGCGAGGCGTCGGCGCCGTTTGCAGAGACCCAGTGGGAGGCTCTGCAGGCGCTGCGGTCGTGGGGTTTCCCGGTCAACGACCGCTCGCGCCGGGTCGAGGACGCCTCGGGGCTGACGGCGCTTTACGACGGGTTGCAGGTCGATCGCGCCGGGCTCGGCTATGACATCGACGGCGTGGTCTACAAGGTCGACCGGTTGGACTGGCAGCACCGGCTGGGTTTCGTGGCGCGGACGCCCCGCTGGGCCATCGCCCACAAGTTTCCGGCGCAGCAGGCGCAGACGGTGCTGGAAGGCATCGACATCCAGGTGGGGCGGACCGGCTCGCACACCCCCGTCGCCCGCCTGCACCCGGTCACCGTCGGCGGGGTCGTGGTACGCAACGCCACCCTGCACAACGCCGACGAGATCGAACGGCTGGATGTGCGCATCGGGGACACGGTGACCCTGCAGCGCGCGGGCGACGTCATCCCGCAGATCCTCGGGGTGGTCGATGCGGATCGGACGGGACGCGGCCCGCCGTACGAGTTTCCGCACAACTGCGTCTGCCCGCTCAAGACGGCGCTGGTGAAGGAGACCAACGCCTCGGGCGTGGAGTCGGTGGTGCGGCGCTGCACCGGCGAACTGGCCTGCCCGTTCCAGCGCATCGAACACCTGAAGCATTTCTGCAGTCGCCGCGCCTTCGACATCGAGGGGCTGGGCGAGAAACAGTTGATCGCCTTCCACGAGCGGGGCTGGATCAGCGAGCCGGCGGACATCTTCCGGCTGGCTCGCGACCCGGAGAAGCTGGACGCCCTGCGCGCCGAGGACGGCTACGGCGAGACCAGCGTGCGCAATCTGGTGGCGGGGATCGACGCGCGGCGGACCATCGGCCTGGACCGGTTCATCTATGGGCTGGGCGTGCGGGACATCGGCGAGCAGACCTCGATCGTGCTGGCCCGGGCGTTCGAGACCTGGACCGCCTTCGAGGCGGCCTGCATGGCGGCGGCGGACGGTATACCGGGCGAGGACTGGGTGCGGCTGAACGAGGCGCATGCCGTGTCTCCCCGGGTCGTCGCCATGCTGGCCGAGGCGTCGCCGCCCGCGGACGATCCGTGGCCCGAGGCGTCGCTGGACCAGAAGATCGCCCTCGCCTTCCCCGGTCTCGCGGCTCCCGCGAGGCGCGGACTGGCGACGCTGGCCGACGACTGGGGCGGGCTGGTGCGACTGGCCGACGTGGCGCGCACCGAAGGGCCGTCGGAAGGGCTGGGCCAGATCGCCGGCGTCGCGGGCGTCGGACCGGTCGCGGCGCGGGCGTTGGCGCTGTTCTTCCGCGAGACCCACAATCGCGCCATGGTCGATGCGCTGGTGGCCGAATTGGACCGGATCGAGGATGCGGAGAAGCCGAAATCCGACACCGCCGTCGCCGGCAAGACCGTGGTCTTCACCGGCGCCCTGGAGCGCTTCACCCGGGACGAGGCCAAGGCGCGGGCGGAGTCGCTCGGCGCCAAGGTGTCGGGTTCGGTGTCGAAGAAGACCGACTATCTGGTCGCGGGCCCCGGCGCGGGTTCGAAGCTGGCCGAGGCGCAGAAGCACGGCGTCGCGGTGCTGACCGAGGACGAGTGGCTGGCGCTGATCGGCGGCTAGCGGTCCAGCGGGGCGCAGGCCCGCTCCAGCCACGCCTTCGCCTCCCCGTCCAGCCGCGGGCCGACCTTGTTCCAGACGTCGGCGTGGTAGGCGTCGACATAGGCGCGCTCGTCGGCGGTCAGCAGGGCGACGTCGATCAGCTTGCGGTCCAGCGGAGCGAGGGTCAGCTGCTCGAAGCCGTGCATGGGGCGTTCGCCGCCAGGGATCTGTTCCGGCGGGGTGACCACCTGCAGGGTCTCGATGCGGATGCCCCAATGACCCTCTCGGTAGTAGCCCGGTTCGTTGGACAGGATCATGCCGGTCAGCAGCGGCTGGCTGTTGGGGGCCTTGGAGATGCGCTGCGGGCCTTCATGGACGCCCAGATAGCTGCCGACGCCGTGGCCGGTGCCGTGATCGTAGTCGAAGCCCTGCATCCACAGCGGCACCCGGGCCAGGGCGTCGAGCTGGTGGCCGGTCACGCCCGCCGGGAAGCGAACCGTGGCCATGGCGATATGGCCCTTGAGCACGAGGGTGAACATGCGGCGCTGGTCGGCGGTCGGCTCGCCGACGGCCATGGTGCGGGTCACGTCGGTGGTGCCGTCCAGGTACTGGCCGCCGCCGTCGACGAGCAGCAGGGAGCCGTTCTCGATGCGGCGGATGGTGCGGCTCACCGGCTTGTAGTGCGGCAGGGCGCCGTTGGGGCCCGCGCCGGCGATGGTGTCGAACGACAGGTCCTGAAGCGCGCCCGTCTCCTCCCGGAAGCGCTCGAGGGTCAGGGCGATCTCGCGCTCGTCGGGCAGGGTCTCCTGCGCGACTGTGTCGACCCAGTGCAGGAAACGGCTGAGGGCGGCGCCGTCGCGGATATGGGCCTGACGCGAGCCTTCGATCTCGACCGGATTCTTGACGGCGCGCGGCAGGGCGCAGGGGTCCATGCCGCGCACGACCGTCGCGCCGGCGGCCTCGAGCCGGTCGAAATACCAGGCCGGGGACTGGCCCGGATCGATCAGCACGCTCTGGCCCTTGAGCCCGTCCAGCGCGTCCGGCAGGGCCTCGGGGGCCTCGAGGGTGACGGCGTCGCCCAGCCAGCCGGGGAGTTCATTGGTGACCTTGCGCGGGTCGAGGAACAGGCGGGCCGCGCCGTCGGCCCTCACGATGGCCTGCGCCAGCGGCAGGGGCGTGCGGATGACATCGCCGCCGCGGATGTTGAACAGCCAGGCGATCGAGGACGGAGCGGTGAGGACGGCGGCGTCTGCGCCCTTGTCGGCGATCGCGGCGCCGATGCGGGCGCGCTTCGATGCACTGGCCTCGCCGCTGTAGCGGTCCTCGTGCGGCGTGACGGGCGCGGTCGGCTGAGCCGGGCGTCCGGCGCCCCAGGCCTCGTCGATGGGGTTGGACTCGACCGGCTTCAGCGTGGCGCCGGCCTTCTTCGCCGCGCGCCGCAGCGAGGTCAGGGCGTCCGGGCTGTGCAGGCGCGGGTCGTAGCCGATCGTCGCCCCCTTCGGCGCCGTCTCCAGCCAGGCGGCGAGGCCGTCGTTCTCCAGCGACAGGATCTCGAAATGCGTCGGATCGACCTGGGCGCGGACCTGCACCGAATAGCGGCCGTCGGCGAACACGGCGGCCCGGTCGGTCAGCACGGCCCCCGCGCCGGCCGAGCCGGTGAAGCCGGTCAGCCAGGCGAGGCGGTCGTTGGCTTCCGGCAGATATTCGTTCTGGTGCTCGTCCTCGTGCGGGACCAGCAGGCCGTCGAGGCCCTGCCCGGCCATCTTCGCGCGGACGAGCGGCAGGTGTTTGGCCCCGAAGGACGGATCGGTGGTTTCATCAAAGGACTGGCGCATGGAGGGTACATAGCCTTCGGGGACCGCCTTGGGGAGGGCCGGCGTCCGGATCGCGGCGCCGCTCCCACCCTGCCGCCGCTGGCGCGTCGACATCCCTCCCCGGGACGGGGAGGGAAAAGGCAGGACTCTGCGCCGCTTCGGGAAAAGCGGTTGGGGAGGGCACGGGACAGCCGGGCCTCGCCCGGTTGGGATGTATTTACCGTTTCGACGAGACAGACTGCCCCGCGCGGCCGTTTTCCACGCGCCCTCCGGCTGGCGGCCCTGTCATTCGAGCCTTGCCGGATCACCGCCGCCGCCATTGCTGACTTCGACGCGGGGCGGACATGACGGCATGTTGCTGACGTCAGCAGCCCGCTTCCATTAGCGCGCGGCGAGCAAGCGACGGCCATCCATCGACCGTCTCGAGGACCCCCGGACTCTCCGTCGCCCGGGCTTCATCGCTCGACCACAGCCCGCCGCCATCGAGAACGTGGATCCGACGCCCTCCCCACCGACGGGATGGGAAGAGTGTAGACCGGCCCGTTTATGCGGATGGAAGATCGATTTTAGATTCAGCTATGTGGCTGATATCGCCGGAGATCGTCCGCTGAACCCGACTATAATTTCGCGGATTGTCAGCACAGCGACATGGCCCTTGAGAGCCGAGGTTCGTCACAACGGACACGACGGGGCCGGCGGGGCGGCGGCTAACGCAGGGAGACTCAGTCGATGGATGGCGGGCAAGGGCCCGCGAAGGCGAAGCGGGGCTCGTTCCCGTCGTGTCCGTTGTGGCTTCGCTTCGCCGTGGTCGTTGTGACGAACCAGCCGGCCGAAGCCGGGCGGCGCCCTACCCCGCGCGCGCGTCCGGGGACTGTTTCTCTTTCAGGGTGACCAGTTCCTCGGCCATGGTCGGATGGACGGCGCAGGTGGCGTCCCACTGGGCCTTGGTGAGGCCGGCCTTCACGGCGATGGCGGCGATCTGGATCATCTCGGGCGCCTCGGGGCCGACGATGTGGACGCCGACGACCTTCTGGGACGTGGCGTCGACGACCAGCTTCATCAGCATCCGTTCGTCCGAGCCGGTGAAGGCGTATTTCATCGGCCGGAAACGGGTGACGTAGACGTCAACCTCGCCGGGGCAGGCATGGCGCGCCTCGCTCTCGCTGAGGCCGACCACGCCGACCGGCGGCTGGCTGAACACGGCTGTGGCGACGGCCTCGTAGTCGAAATGCTGCGGGTTGTTCCTGTAGACGGTCTCGTGGAAGGCGACGGCCTCGCGGATCGCGACGGGGGTCAGGTTCATGCGGTCGGTGACGTCGCCGATGGCCCAGATGTTGTCGGCGCTGGTCCTCGAGAAGGCGTCGACACAGATCGCGCCGTTGTCGTCGATCTTCACCCCGGCCGTTTGCAGGCCGAGGTCCTTGACGTGGGGGACGCGGCCGGTGGCGAACATGACGACGTCAGTCTCGAGGCTCATGCCGTTCTCGAGGTGGTTGACGATGCCGTCTGCGGTCTTCTCCAGCGACGTGTGCTGGCAGCCGAGGATGACCTTGATCCCGCGCTTCTCGATCTCGCCGGCCAGATGGGCGCGGACGTCGTCGTCGAAGCCGCGCAGGATGTTGGGACCGCGATAGATCAGGGTGGTCTCGACGCCGAGGCCGGCGAAGATGCCGGCGAACTCGACCGCGATATAGCCGCCGCCGGCGATCAGGATGCGTTTGGGCAGCTCGGGCAGGTGGAAGGCCTCTTCCGAGGTGATAGCGTGTTCGACCCCCGGCAGGTCCTCGGGTTTCCACGGGCGGCCGCCGGTGGCGATGAGGATCTTCTCCGCCGTGATGGTCTGGCTCTCCCCGCCGTCGCGGTGCGTCACCTCGACGGTGTGGGCATCCTTGAGGACGGCGCGACCGTGCAACAGGTCGACCCCCGCCTTGCCGAGGTTGGCGGCGTAGATGCCGGACAGGCGGGCGATTTCGACGTCCTTGGCCTCAAGAAAGGTCGGCCAGTCGAATTCCGCCTTGTCGAACGACCAGCCGTAGCCTTCGGCGATCTCGAGGGCGTGGCTGACCTCGGAAGCCATGACCATGAATTTCTTGGGCACGCAGCCGCGGATGACGCAGGTGCCGCCGACCCGGAACTCCTCGGCGATGGCCACGCGCTTGCCGCCGAGGGCGGTCAGCCGCGCCGCCCGGACGCCGCCCGAGCCGGCGCCGATGACGAAGAGGTCGTAGTCGTAGTCGGCCATTCGGCGAAGCTCCGTTCGGCGGGGGACGCGTGGTTCGGGGGACGGCGCCCGACTTAGGCGCCAGGGTCCGGGGGAGCAAGGGCGGCGGCGGCGTCGAAGAAGGCTTGACCGGGACAGAAACGGGCGCATAGTCGAGGCGAATGTCGCCCAGGATGTGACTCATGGTTGCTCTCGCCATCGCCGCCCTGCTCGCCATCGCGCCGGCGCCGCCACAGCCGACGGGCATCCAGGACCCGCCGCCGTCGTCGGCGGCCGTCGATCCGGGCCCGGTCGACCTCGGCGAGGTCGAGGTCACCGGCCGCACGCTGGACTCGATGATCCGCTCGTTCGTCAATGGGGTCGCGGCTCCCAACCGCCGCCGGGGCCTCGCGCGGTGGGACGGCCAGGTCTGTGTGGGCGTGGCAAACCTGCGGGGAGAGCCGGCCCAGTACATCGTCGATCGCGTCTCGACCGTGGCGGAGGACCTGGGGCTCAGGCCCGGGGGTCCGGGGTGCAGGCCCAATGTGCTCGTCGTCGCCAGCGACCGGCCGTCGGAGCTGGCCGGCGAGCTGGTCCAGGAGCAGCGACAGGCGTTCCGAAGGGGCGGGTCCGGCATGGACCGGGGTGGCTCGGCCCTGCGCGCCTTCATCGCTTCGGAAGCCCCGGTGCGCTGGTGGCAGGTGAGCATGCCGGTGGACTCCGAAACCGGTCAGCGCGCCACGCGCATCCCGGGGGACTGCATCGACCCCTGCAGCAGCCCGCTGCACTATGCGCCGCAGATTTCGGTGTTCGCCGCTTCCCGATTGAGCACCCAGATCGTCGACCAGATGTACAGCACCGTCGTCATTCTCGACATGAACAAGATCAGCGGGTTCTCGGCCCAACAGCTGGCGGACTATGTGGCCATGGTCTCCCTGGCCCAGATCGATCCGGAGGCCGACACCAGTGGCTACGCCTCGATCCTGAACCTGTTCGAGGCGCCCGGGACGACCGGCCTGACCACCTGGGACACGGCCTATCTGCGGGGGTTGTACGACGCCGAGCGCACGCGGCGGAACCTGCGCGCCGGTCGTATGGAAATCGCCGACTCGATCCATGACGCCCACCGGGACCTGAGGGGCGACGAAGACTAGCGGCCGCTCCCGTCACGGGCGCGGGACGCGACCCTGGCCGGGTCCGCGCGGGCAGGGTCGGGTCGAAGGCAGTATAGGACGAACGCACTAGAGGATGTCACCCATGGTCGCCCTTGCCCTCTCCCTTCTGCTGGCCGCAGCGCCGATGCAGGACCCGCCGCAGCCCGCGCCCACGCCGCAGCAGCCTGCGACGGCGATCGACCCGGCCGCCGTCGACCTGGGTGACGTGGAGGTCACCGGACGGCCGCTGGACTCGATGATCCGCTCGTTCGTCAATGAGGTCGCCGCACCCAACCGCCGCCGCGGCATCGCCCGCTGGGACGACCGAATCTGCGTCGGGGTGGCCAATCTGCGGGCCGAGCCGGCGCAGTACATCGTCGACCGGGTGTCGACGGTGGCGGAGGACCTCGGCGTCATGCCGGGCGCGCCGGGCTGTCAGCCGAACGTCATCATCGTCGCCAGCGACGATCCCGACGGCCTGGCGCGGCAGCTGACGGAGGAACGGCGCCGGGCCTTCCGCATGGGCGGCTCCGGTATGGACCGCGGTGGACGGGCGCTGGACGCGTTCGTGAGCAATGATGCGCCCGTGCGCTGGTGGCAGGTCAGCATGCCGGCCAACGCGGACACCGGCGATCGCGCGGTCCGCATACCGGGCGAGTGCCGGGACCCGTGTCAGAGCGTGGAGGACTTCGCCCCCAACATTTCGGTATTCGCCGCCTCGCGGCTGAGCACCCAGATCGTCGACTACATCTTCCGCACCGTCGTCATCCTCGACATCGACCAGATCCGTGGCGTCTCCGCCCAGCAGCTGGCGGACTATGTGGCCATGGTCACCCTGGCCCAGATCGATCCCGAGGCGGACACCAGCCGCTACGCCTCGATCCTGAATCTGTTCGACGCGCCGCATGAGGCGGACGGCCTGACGGATTGGGACACGGCCTATCTGCGCGGCCTGTACGACGCCGAGCGCACGCGGAAGAACCTGCACGCGGGCCGGATGGAGATCGCCGACTCGATCCATCAGGCGCACCAGCAGGCGCGGGCCGTCAGGCCGAACGCTGACGAGGACTAGAGCCTTACGGCGTCAGCAGGTCCACCCCGCCGTCCGTGCCGATGATGGCCTCGTCGGCGAGGTCGAGGAACAGGCCGTGCTCGACCACGCCGGTGATCAGCTTGAGGTCGTCGGCGAGGCGGGCGGGGTCGTGGATGGCGCCGCATTTCGCGTCATAGATCAGGTTGCCGCCGTCGGTGCGGACATACTGGGCGCCTATGCTCGCGACGCGGTCACTCGCGGCTTGAGGCGAGGCGGTCCTGACGCGGGCGGGCATGGCGATGTCGTGGTCGGCGAGGACGTCGGCGATGCGGTTGGCGGTGGTCTTGTGACCGAAAGCGACGACCTCGATCGGCAGGGCGAAGGCGCCGAGGGTCTTCACCACCTTGGCGGCGTCGGCGATGACGAGGCAGCGGGCCGAGGCCTCCCAGACCAGTTTCTCGCGCAGCAGGGCCGCGCCGCCGCCCTTGATCAGGGCCAGGCCGGGGCCGACCTCGTCGGCGCCGTCGACGGTCAGGTCGATGCGGGGGCTGTCCTCCAGGGTGGAGAGCGGCAGGCCGAGGTCGCGGGCCAGTTCGGCGGTGGCCTCGGACGTGGGGACGCAGCGCAGGTCGGCGAGGTTGCGGGCGGCCAGCGCCTTGACGAACCAGGCGGCGGTCGAGCCGGTGCCGAGGCCGACGGTCATGCCCGCCTCGACGCGGAGGGCGGCGGCTTCGCCGGCGCGTTTTTTCTGGGTGTCCGCGCTCATGTCTTCGCCGCCTTCTTCGCCCGCATCATGTCCATGAATTTCGCCGCCCAGCCGGGTTTCGCCGTCTGCTGACCGCGAGCCAACGCCAAATCGCCCGGCGCGACGTCCTTCGTGATCACCGAGCCCGACCCCACCATCGCACCGGCGCCGATGGAGACGGGAGCGACCAGCGAACTGTTCGAGCCGACGAAGGCCCCCTCGCCCACCGTGGTGCGGTGTTTGAAGAAGCCGTCGTAGTTACAGAAGATCGTTCCCGCGCCGATGTTGGCCTTCGCCCCGACATCGCCGTCGCCGAGATAGGCGAGGTGGTTGGCCTTGGCGCCGGCGGCCATGCGGACGTTCTTCACCTCAACGAAATTGCCGACCCTGGCCCCCTCGCCGAGGTCGGCGCCGGGGCGCAGGCGGGCATAGGGGCCGACCTCGGCGCCGGCGGCGACGGTCGCGCCCTCGAGGTGGCTGAAGGCGCGGATGCGGGCCCCGGCGGCGATCTTCACGCCCGGGCCGAAGACGACATAGGGCTCGACGGTGGTCCCGCCGCCGATCTCGGTGTCCCACGAGACATGGACGGTGTCGGGCGCGGCCATGGTGACGCCGGCGGCGAGCAGGTCCTCGCGGCGGACCTTCTGGAACAGGGCCTCGGCGGCGGCGAGTTCGGACTGGGCGTTGACGCCCATGACGGCGTCCTCGTCGGCCATGACCGTGCGGGTCGGGGCGGCGCGCTCGCGGGCCAGGGCGACCACGTCGGTCAGATAGTATTCGCCCTTGGCGTTGTCGTTGCGGACCTCGGCCAGCAGTTCGAACAACAGGCGGGCGGGCGCGGCCATGACGCCGGAGTTGCAGGCGGTGATCTTGAGCTGATCGGGCGAAGCCTCCTTGTGCTCGACGATGGCCTCGAGTCCGCCGTCGGCGTCGATCAGCAGGCGGCCGTAGCCGGTCGGGTCGCGGGCCTCGAAACCGACGACGGTGACGCCCTCCCCGCCCCCGAAGGCCGCCTCGATGTCGCGGGCCTTGAGCAGGGGCACGTCGCCGTAGGTGATGATCACCTCGCCCGCGAAGCCGGCCAGGGCGGTTTCGGCGGCGCGGACGGCGTGGCCGGTGCCGAGCGGCGGGTCCTGCACCGCGATGGCGGCGGCCCCGAGCCGCTTCTCGACATGGGCGCGGACCTCGGGCGAATGGGCCCCGACCACGACCACGACCCGCTCGCAGCCCAGCGCCTCGGCGGCGTCGATGGCGTGATCCAGCATGGCGCGGCCGCCGACGGGGTGGAGCACCTTGGGGACAAGCGACTTCATCCGCGTGCCCTGTCCGGCGGCGAGGATGATGGCGGCCCTCCTTTGCGCGGAAGGATTGGCTGGTCGGGTCATGAATCGGTCCGGCGGTTGGTCACCCGGGAGGTCTAGCCCATCAGGGCGGCGGACGGGAGACGGGGAAGACGCGAACGGCCTGTCCGACACCGCTTGCCAGCCGGGGGCGGGCAAGCTATGTCCCCGCCTCCCCGATTGATGGATGCGTAGCTCAGCGGGAGAGCACCTCGTTCACACCGAGGGGGTCACAGGTTCAATCCCTGTCGCATCCACCATTTCGCCGCTATTTCCTCCTACAGGCCGCCGTCCGCCGCTCTTCGCGCCGACCGTTCGCGCGCTGAACCGTGCTATTGGACCGCCCCATGCCCTTCCCCGCCAGTCATCCCGCGCTCGACCGCGCCCTGTCCGAACGCGGCTACGCCGAGCCCACGCCGGTGCAGGCCGCTGTGCTGGAGGCCGAGGACGGCCGCGATCTGCTGGTCTCGGCCCAGACCGGATCGGGCAAGACGGTGGCTTTCGGCCTGGCGCTGGCGACGACGCTGCTGGGCGAGGACGAGCGGTTCGCGGACAACGCCGCGCCGGTGGCGCTGGTCATCGCCCCGACCCGGGAACTGGCGCTGCAGGTATCGAAGGAGCTGGAGTGGCTCTACGCCAAGACCGGGGCGCGCATCGCCACCTGCGTCGGCGGCATGGACCCGCGCGCCGAACGGCGCGTGCTGGAGCGGGGCGCGGCCCTCGTGGTCGGCACGCCCGGCCGCCTGCGCGACCATCTGGAGCGGTCGGGGCTGGACCTGTCGCAGCTGAAGGCCGTGGTGCTGGATGAGGCCGACGAGATGCTGGACATGGGCTTCCACGAAGACCTGACCTACATCCTCGACCAGGCCCCGGCCGAACGCCGGACGCTGCTGTTCTCGGCCACGATCGCGCGCGAAATCGCCAACCTGGCCAAGACCTACCAGCGCGACGCCATCCGCATCGACACCACGTCGAAGAACATGGCCCACGGCGACATCGAATACCGCGCCATCCGCGTCGCGCCGCACGAAATCGAGCACGGCGTGGTCAATGTGCTGCGCTATTTCGAAAGCCCCGGCGCGCTGGTGTTCGCCAATACGCGCGAGCGGGTGAAGCATTTGACCGCCAGCCTGCGCGAGCGCGGCTTCTCGGTCGTCGGCCTGTCCGGCGAACTGACCCAGTCGCTGAGGTCCGAGGCGCTGCAGGCGCTGCGCGACGGCCATGCGCGGGTGTGCGTGGCCACCGACGTGGCGGCGCGCGGGCTGGACCTGCCCGATCTGGGTCTGGTCATCCACGCCGAGATCCCGGTCAACAAGGCGACCCTGCTGCACCGTTCGGGCCGGACCGGCCGTGCCGGCAAGAAGGGCGTCTCGGTGCTGATGGTCAGCCATACGCGGCGTCGCAAGGTCGAGCTGATGCTGCAGTCGGCTGCCATCAAGGCCGAGTGGCAGGGCCCGCCCAGCGCCGACGAAATCCGGGCCAAGGATCACGAGCGGATGCTGACCGATCCGGTGCTGATGGCCGAAGCCGACGAGGAATCGCTGGCCATGGGCAAGGAACTGCTGGCGCGGACCTCGCCCGAGCACGTCGCCGCGGCCCTGATCCGGCTGTACCGCGAGAAGCTGCCGCCGCCGGAGGACGTGCAGGACGACGAACGGATGAAGCGCGCCATGGCCTCGGGCGTGAACGAGCGCGGCCAGAGGGACGGCCCGCTGGTCGACTTCGCGCGCGGCGGCGAGATGAGCTGGTTCCGGGTCAATATCGGGCGCGACAAGAACGCCGATCCGAAATGGCTGCTGCCGCTGATCTGCCGCCTCGGCCATGTGACCAAGCGTGACGTCGGCTCGATCAAGATCTTCGACCGCGAGACCAAGTTCGAGATCACCAAGGACGCCGAGGCGAAATTCCGCGTCGCCCTCACCCAGCCGAACGACGACGGGGTGACGGTTCAGGACGCCGTGGCACCGGCGGCGGGCGAGAAGAGCCTGCGCAAATGGGACAAGCCCGGCGGCGGTGATGATCGCGCGCCGCGCGGCGACAAGCCGTTCCGCAAGCCGCGCGCCGACGGCGACGGCCCGAAGAAGCCCTGGGCGCCGCGTCCCGACGGCGATGCGGCCAAGAAGCCCTGGAAGGCGCGGGAGGATCGGCCGGACGGCGACAGGCCGAAGAAGCCGTGGACGCCGCGCACGGACGGCGACGCCGCGCCGGCCGCGGACGCCGGTGAGAAGAAGTGGGTCAAGCGCACCAAGGATGGTCCGACGCCCGAGGGCAAGAAGCCGTGGGTCGACAAGAAAGGGCCGAAGAAGCCGTGGACGCCGCGCGCCGAGGGTTCGGCCGCCGGCGACCGGCCGTGGACGGGCAAGCCCAAGCCGGGGTTCAAGAAGCCGGGCGGGAAGCCGTTCAAGGGCAAGCCTGATCGGGGTTAGGCTTCGCCCTGCGTGATCGGGGCCCGAAGCGTCACCCGCAGTCCGGGGTTCACGTCCGAATAGTCGATCTCGCCGCCAAGCTGGGCGACCAGCCGGTCGATCATCATCGAGCCGAACCCCTTGCCGGCGGCGTGGCCGCCCTTGCCGCTGTCCTCGACGGCAAGGCGAAGTTTGCCCCCGGTCTCTTCGAGCTGAATCCGGATGGAGCCCGGCTGACCGCCATAGGCGTACTTCTGGGCGTTGATGATCAGCTCGGTCAGCACCAGGCCGAGGGTCACGGCGCGACCGGCCTCGACGCTGATCGGAACGAGATGATGATCCAGCTGCGCCGTCCAGTCGGCGCCCATCGACCCACCGAGTTCTTCGATGAGTTCGGCGAAATATCGGGCCAGATCGATCGTGGCCGACGCCTCGACCCGGTACAGGCGACTGTGCACCGCCGACACCGCACGGATCCGGCGACGAGCCTCGGCAAGCTGGCGCTGAACCTCCGGTTCGGCCTGCCGGGCCTGCAGCCCCAGGAAGGATGAGACCAGCGTCAGGCTGTTCTGGACCCGGTGATTGACCTCGCGGATCAGGAACTCCTGCTGCTCCAGCTTGAGGTCGCGCTCATCCAGGCTGGCCCTCAGCGTCCGGTTCAGGTTGCGCAACCGGCCGACGGCGGTGAAGTCCATCAGGGCGTCGCGGAGGCGCAGGGCGGATTCAACCTCCGACGGAGACCAGCGGCGCGACCGCCCGCGCACCGACTCGGTCCAGGCCACGAACGAGGCGCGCGGGGTCAGGGCGCCGGACGGCCCCTGCTTGACCGCCGTTGATGGATTGCCGGCCCAGCGCACCGTCTCGACGATCTCGGCCCGGAACCACAGCAGGGTCACCGGCTGCTCGCCTTGCAGGTGAACGCCCAGCAGACCGCTGGCCTCCGCATGCCAAGCTTCGGCCTCGGGGTGCAGCCGTCCGAGGGCATGGGTGACGAGCGGCCTGAGACCCGGCTGGAGGGCGACCCAGTCGGCGATGAGGGCGATCCCGTCCGTCGGCGGCGTCACGCCGAAGCGATAGGTCTGCCCGCCGCCGACCACGACCACGCCGTCGGCGTCCACGAGGTCCGCGAGGTCCCGGGCGTGATCGGCCAGCGACTCCTCGAGCGGCCGGTCAGCGCCCAGGCGGCCGACCAGTTCATCCTCCAGCCGCCTCAGCCGGGTCCGCTCGCGATAGAGCTCCGCCTCACTCCTGGCCTTGATCTGGCGGGCGAGCGACCGGGCCAGATTGGTCGCCGCGGCGCGCAGCTCGAAGGGCAGCAGCTGCGGGCGGGGGCTGTGACAGGCCACCAGTCCCCACAGCTCGCCGTCGATGATGATCGAGACCGAGGCGGAGGCCCGCACGCCCATGTTGCGCAGATACTGGAGGTGGACCGGCGATACGCTGCGCAGGGCGCAGTCGCTCATGTCGAGCGGGTCGCCCACCGCCGGACTGAGGGGTTGCGGCTCATAGTTGGAATCGGGAATCACCCGGACCGGATTGCGCAGATAGAGCGCCCGCGCCTGACGCGGGATGTCCGTCGCCGGAAAGTGGTGGTTCTGGAATGACTCGACTTCGTCCGAGCGTGATTCCGCCACTACCTGACCCGCCGCATCGTCGAGGAAGCGGTAGATCATGATGCGGTCGAAGCCCGTCAGGCTGCGGAACGACCCGGCGGCGGCCTCGCAGACCGCCCGCACGGTACCGGCGCGCTCGAGCGCGGCGGCGGCGGCGTCCAGACGGCCGATCAGTTCAATGCCGAGCTGCGCCGCGTGAGAGCTCTGCTCGAGCTCGACGATCATCGCCTCGCCGCCCGACCGCGCGATGACGTCGTATTCGAGCCTATTGGCGCCCCGCCAACGGCCCGCGAGCCCCTCGCCGGCGGCGCCCGCAACCGCAGCCAGCCGTTCGGCGACCGCATCGCCCAGCAGACTCGTGATGGCCACGCCAAGCCAGGTTTCCTTGCCGGTGATCGGGCCGAGCCGCCCGGCCTCACGGATGACCTTGAGATCGCCGTCCAGCACCAGCAGCAGACCGTGCGGTTGAATGGCCTCCGGCGTGTGGATCGGCTCGCGATCACAGTCCGACAGAATGAGGGGCGGGGCGGCGTGCGGAGAAGACGTCATCAGGCGAACTCGACGGACGCGCGGTCGACCAGCAGTCTCGAGGCCAGGGTGAAAGCGTCCTTTCCACCCCTGCAAATATCCGCCGGCGCAGCCAGGCCCTGGGCGCAGGCGGCGTCAATCGCGCCGAGGAAGGCCCGCCAACGCACCCCGGCGTCCTCGCCATAGGGGTCGAGAAAGTCCAAGCCGGTCAGGCTCACGCCGTCGGCGATCATGGCGCGGCGCATGACCCGGCCGCCCAGCATCGAGCCCTCGGCGACATAGGCCCAACCCAAGGCCTGGCCGAACGTGCCAAGAGGCGCCGTCTCGACGACATCGACCGCCGGTTCGCCGAGCGCGGCCAGCCCCTCACGGATTAACGCCGACCGGGCCTGCGGGTGACAACCGACCCGGTCCAGGGCCGTCCGCCACGGCGCCAGCCGCTGTTCGACCGAGAGGTGGAACGCGAGGAGCCGCGACACCATCCGCACCCGGGTGAGCGGGTCGCGCAGACGCCGTTCGACATCGGCCTCGCGCTCGATCGCGTGATGGTCGGCTGCCGTCGCCGCGCGCAAGGCCTGGATTACGGGAGACACAGCCACGCGCCGACCTTATCAGCGGAGCCGCGGATGTCACCCCTCCGGCCCGCCATTGCGCCTGATCTGTAACCGTTTACGGTTAGCCCGGGGCAAGCAGCGGCGAGCGGGAGACATGGCGGAGGTGCGGCTGACCGGGGTGAGCAAGCGCTTCGGTTCGACCGAGGTGCTGAGAGGCATCGATCTGGACATCGCGGACGGGGAGTTCGTGGTTTTCGTCGGCCCATCGGGCTGCGGCAAGTCCACCCTGTTGCGCACCATCGCCGGGCTGGAAGAGCTGGACGCCGGCGAGATCGCCATCGCCGGACGGGCGGTCGACGACCGGTCGCCGTCGGAGCGGGGCATCGCCATGGTGTTTCAGTCCTACGCCCTGTATCCGCACATGAACGTCTATGAAAACATGGCGTTCGGACTGAAACTTGCGAAACACGACAAGGCCGAGATCGACCGGCGGGTGCGCGCGGCGGCCGAGACGCTGAACATCACTGACTATCTCTCGCGCAAGCCCAAGGCCCTGTCTGGCGGCCAGCGCCAGCGGGTGGCCATCGGTCGGGCCATCGTGCGCGAGCCGCAGGTTTTCCTGTTCGACGAACCCCTGTCCAACCTCGACGCCGCCCTGCGGGTGCGGATGCGCTATGAGTTCGCCAGCCTGCACGAGCGACTGAAGACGACGATGATCTACGTCACCCACGACCAGGTCGAGGCGATGACCCTGGCCGACCGGATCGTGGTGCTGAACGAGGGGCGCATCGAGCAGGTCGGCCAGCCGATGGAGCTGTACGAGCGGCCCCGCAACCTGTTCGTCGCCGGCTTCATCGGCAGCCCGAAGATGAACTTGCTGCCGGCCGAGATCGTCAGGGCGTCGGCCGCGGGCGCGACGGTGCGCACCGGAGCGGGCGAGACCGTGCGGGTCGATGTCGACGCCTCGCGCGCCGCGCCCGGCGACGCGGTGACCTTGGGCGTGCGGCCGGAGCATCTGAGGTTGTCGGGCCAGGGCGACGCCCTCGGGGCCACGGTCACCTTCGTCGAGACCCTGGGCCACGCCACCTACGCCTATCTCGACGCGGGCGAGACGCCGCTGACGGTGTTGCTGCCCGGCGATGTGCGGCCCTCTGCGGGCGAGGCCGTGAAGCTGCACGTCGCCGCCGGCGAGACGCATCTGTTCGACGGCGACGGGGAGGCCTTCGCGCGGCTCTGATGCGGCCGGGCGGCGACGGCGTGTTGCGTCGCACAACGGGCTGGCTCTAGATGCGCCATGCCCGCGCCCTCCCCCGCCCTGCTGACCGTCGATCTCGACGCGCTCGTCGCCAACTACCGCACCCTGGAACGGGTCGGCGGCGTTCCGGTGCATCCGGTGGTCAAGGCCGACGGCTACGGCCTCGGAGCCGCGGCCTGCGCCGAACGGCTGATGCGCGAGGGGGCGCGCACCTTCTTCGTGGCCCGCACGCGCGAGGGCGAGCAGCTGCGGACGGCCCTGGGGTCCGGGCCGGCGATCTATGTCCTCGATGGCTGCCTGTCCGGGCAGGCGGGGCGGCTGCAGGGCGCCGATCTTCGGCCGGTGCTGAACACCGGCGCCCAGTTGAGGGAATGGCGAAGCGCGGGCGGCGGAGCCTGCGGTCTGCAGATCGATACAGGCATGAACCGGCTGGGCTTACGGCCCGGGGACGCGCCGGAGCCATTCGAAGGGCTGGATCTGGTTTTGAGTCACCTCGCCTGCGCCGACGAACCCACCGCACCGATGAATGCCCGCCAGAGGGACGCTTTCGCTGCGGTGGCGGCGCGCTATCCCGGCGCCCTGCGGTCGTTCGCCAACTCCGGGGGCGTCTTCCTCGGCGAAGATTACGCGTTCGACGCCTCGCGGCCGGGCATCTGCCTGTATGGCGGCGGACCCGAGGGGCGTCCGGACGACCGCATCCGGCCGGTGGCGACCTTCACGGCCGAGGTGCTGCAGGTGCGCGACGTGCCGGCGGGCGAGAGCGTGGGCTATTCGCGGGGCTTTGTCGCCGACGGGCCGCGCCGGATCGCCACCATCGGCGCCGGTTACGCCGACGGCGTGCTGCGGAGCTACAGCCCCGAAGGCCGGGTGTGGATCGGCGGCGCGCTGCGGCCGATCATCGGGCGGGTGTCGATGGACGTCAGCGCCGTCGATGTGACCGGACTGGAGGCCGCGGCCGGCGATGCCGTCGAGCTGTTCGGCGCCCACCGGATGCTGGACGACGCGGCGGCGGCGGCGGGCACGGTGGCCTGGGAGCTGCTGACTTCGGTCGCGGCGCGCGTGCCCCGGCGCTACGTCGGTTGAGACCGTAGCGCCCACGTCAAAATCGGTCGTAGGCCCGACCGCACCCCCTGCCCCGTCCGCGCCGGGTGCTGTAAGCCAACCGCATGGCTCGAGACGGCGCAATCCATGTTTGTCAGTCCTGCGGGGCGGTGCACGGCAAGTGGTCCGGCCAGTGCGGCGCGTGCGGGCAGTGGAATTCGATCGTCGAGGAGAGCCGCTCGGCCCCGCCGGGGGCGCTGAAGCCGGCAGCGAGCAGCCGCACGCGCGGCGTGCAGTTCGAGACGCTGCAGTCCGATACGCCAGAGCCGCCGCGCATCGTCACGGGCGTGACCGAATTCGACCGGGTCTGCGGCGGCGGGGTGGTGCCGGGGTCGGCCATCCTGCTGAGCGGCGATCCGGGCGTCGGCAAGTCGACCCTGTTGCTCGACGTGGCCGGGCGGGCGGCGATGTCGGGGCGGCGGGTGGCCTATATCTCGGGCGAAGAGGCGGTCGAGCAGATCCGGGCGCGGGCGAAGCGGATGGGGCTGGAGAAGGCCCCGGTCGAACTGGCTTCGGCCACGGCGCTGCGTGAAATCCTCGGCACGCTGAAGCGCGAGAAATTCGACATCGTCATCGTCGATTCGATCCAGACCCTGTGGTCGGACGCGCATGAGGCGGGACCGGGCTCGGTGACCCAGGTGCGGGCCTGCGCCGGCGAGATGGTGCGGCTGGCCAAGTCGCAGGGCGTGGCCGTGGTGCTGGTCGGCCATGTCACCAAGGACGGCCAGGTGGCCGGGCCGCGGGTGGTCGAGCACATGGTCGACGCGGTGCTCAGCTTCGAAGGCGAACGCGGGTATCCGTTCCGGATCCTGCGGGCCGGCAAGAACCGCTTCGGAGCCACCGACGAGATCGGCGTATTCGAGATGGGCGACGCGGGGCTGCGCGAGGTGGCCAACCCGTCGGCCCTGTTCCTCGGCGAGGGCAAGGACCGGGCGCCCGGCGCGGCGGTGTTCGCCGGCATCGAGGGGTCGCGGCCGGTGCTGGTCGAGGTCCAGGCGCTGGTCTCCAAATCCGCCTACGGCACCCCGCGCCGCGCGGTGGTCGGCTGGGACACGGGCCGGCTGGCCATGGTGCTGGCGGTGCTGGAGGCGCGCTGCGGTTTCGGCTTCGGGGACCAGGACGTCTATCTGAACGTGGCCGGGGGGCTGCGCATCAACGAGCCGGCGGCCGATCTGGCGGCGGCGGCGGCGCTGGTCAGTTCGGCGACCGACATGCCCCTGCCGCAAGGCTGCGTGGTGTTCGGCGAGATCAGTCTGTCGGGCGAGATCCGCGCCGTCGGCCGGGCCGAGGCGCGGCTGCGCGAGGCGCAGAAGCTGGGCTTCGATCAGGCCCTGTCGCCGCCGCTGACGGTGAAGGACAAGGGCGTCAAGGTGACGGCGGTCAACCGGCTGACCGAGGCGGTCGAACGAATCTCGCAAAACCGCTACTGATGTTTGGGCAGGGTCGCCGTCCCATCTCCGTCATTCCGGGGCCGCGAAGCGGAACCCGGAACCCAGGGGTTCGAGCTGCGGTCCTGGGTTCCGGGTTCTTCGCGATGCGAAGCCCCGGAAGGACGAACGGGATTTGAGCGAGCCCACATGACCGGTTTCGACGTCGTCGCCATACTGATCATCCTCGCCTCGGCCGCCGCCGGCTGGGTGCGCGGGGGCACGCGCGAGATCATCACCCTGCTGAGCTTCATCCTGGCAGCCTTCATCGCCCTGGTGGCGCTGCCGGTCACGGCGCCGATCGGGCGGGGGCTGATCGATCCCGACTGGGCCGGGACCATCCTGGCGGCTGTGGCCTCCTTCCTGCTGGTCTATTTCGGCATCCGCATCTTCGGCTCGAAATTGTCGAAACGGGCCCAGGCGCATCCGCAGCTGGGCGGGATCGACCGCGTCATCGGCGTATTCGTGGGCGCCGGGCGGGCGCTGGTGCTGCTCGGCGCCATCCATCTGGTCATCGTGGCCGCCATGCCCGGCGAGAAGACCCCGCGCTGGCTGACCGAGGCCGCCCTGCAGCCACTCACGGCGGGCGCCGCGCGGGCCATCCAGATCGTGCTGCCGGGCATCGGGCGGGGCGCCGACGCCCTCACGCCGGTGGTCACATCGTCCGTGAGCAAGGGGATTTCCGGCGACGACGCCTTGCCCCCGACAGATTCCGGGCCTACCTCCCGGCGCACCGCACCCTAGTCGCATACCCCGGTCATCGGAGCCCCGACGATGTCCCACTCCATCGCCGACCCCGTCGTTCACCGCGAGCATTGGCGTGACGCCGATGACGATCGCCCGCGCCTCGAGTGCGGCGTGTGCGGCGTGTGGGGCGCCGAACCGGACGCCGGCGCGGCGATCGTGGCGCTGGGCCTGCACGCCCTGCAGCACCGGGGTCAGGAAGCCTGCGGCATCGCCAGCGTGTGCGAGACCCGCTTCCACACCGAACGCCACATGGGGCTGGTTGGCGAAGCCTTCGGCGGGGCCGACCTGCCGGACCGTCTGCCGGGGCCGGCCGCCATCGGCCACACCCGCTATTCGACCGCCGGGGGGAGCTTCCTGCGCAACATCCAGCCGATGTTCGCCGATCTGGACCAGGGCGGCATCGCCATCGCCCACAACGGCAACCTGACCAACTTCCTCTATTTGCGGAACCAGCTGGTCGGCGAAGGGGCCATCTTCCAGTCGACCTCGGACTCGGAGGTCATCCTTCACCTGATCGCGCGCAGCCGGAAGGCCAAGATCGTCGACCGCTTCATCGACGCCGTCGGCCGGATCGAGGGCGGCTACGCCCTGGTGTGCCAGACGCGCTCGAAGATGATCGGCGCCCGCGATCCGCTGGGCATCCGTCCGCTGGTGCTGGGCCGGCTGGGCGAGGCCTGGGTGCTGGCCTCCGAGACCTGCGCGCTGGACACCATCGGCGCGACCTTCGAGCGCGACGTCGAGCACGGGGAGATCGTGGTCATCGACAAGGACGGGCTGAAGTCGCTGAAGCCGTTTCCGACCCGCGCGGCGCGGCCCTGCCTGTTCGAGTATGTCTATTTCTCGCGCCCCGACAGCATCGTGAACGGCAAGTCGGTCTATGGCGTCCGCAAGCGGATGGGGATGACGCTGGCGCGCGAGCACGCGGTCGAGGCCGACGTGGTCGTGCCGGTGCCGGACTCCGGCGTACCGGCGGCGCTGGGCTATGCGCAGGAAAGCGGCATCCCCTACGAGATGGGGATCATCCGCAGCCACTATCTGGGGCGCACCTTCATCCAGCCGAGCCAGGGCGCGCGGCAGAAGGGCGTGCGCATGAAGCACAGCCCGAACCGCTCGGTGCTGGAAGGCAAACGGGTGGTGCTGATCGACGACTCGATCGTGCGCGGCACCACGTCTGTGAAGCTGGTGCGGGCGGTGCGGGCCGCGGGCGCCAAGGAGGTCCACCTGCGCTCGGCTTCGCCGCCGATCCTGTGGCCGGACTTCTACGGCATCGACATGCCGGAGCGGGACCAGCTGATCGCGGCCAACCACACCCTGGAAGAGATGCGGGCCCACCTCGAGGTCGACTCGCTGGGCTTCTTGTCGGTCGACGGCCTCTACGAGGCCATGGAGGCCGGGCCGCGCGATCCGCGCCATCCGCAGTTCACGGACCACTATTTCACCGGCGAATACCCGACCCGGCTGCTCGACCGCGAGATCGAGGAAGGCGGGCGCGAGGTGGCGGCCCGGCAACTTTCGCTGCTGGTGAGCGCTTAGGGTCAGCAATGACCCAGCTCGGCTACTTCACCATCGGCGTTCCGGACATCGACAAGGCGCGCGCCTTCTACGGCGCCCTGTTCGGCTGGACCTTCGACGAGGCCTCGTCGCACGAGACCTACGCCCATGTGGCGGACAGCGACCCGCCCTGCGGCTTCACCAAGGTGGAGCGGGCGAAAGACTGTTCGCATCTGTATTTCCGGGTCGGGGACGTCGACGGCCTGTGCGAGCGGGTGACCGAACTGGGCGGCAAGGCGGCCGTGCCGTCGGACAGCGAGTCCGGGCGGACGGCGGTGGTTTCGGACGACCAGGGCGTCAGCTTCAGCCTGTGGCGGCCCGCGCCGGGGTTCTAGACCGGTTTCGCTTTCAGCGGACGTGACGGCGCGCTATCAGGCCCGCCATGTCAGACCTTCCCCTCCAGGACCGCATCGCCCTCGTCGTCGGGGCCTCGCGCGGCATCGGCTATGAGAGCGCCCTGGCGCTGGCCAAGGCCGGGGCGCATGTGATCGCCACGGCGAGGACCCAGGGCGGGCTGGAGGAGCTGGACGACGCGATTTTCGCCGCCACCGGCAAGCACGCCACCCTGATCCCCTTCGACCTGGTCGACGGCGGGGCCATCGACCGGCTGGGCGGGGCCATCTTCGAGCGTTTCGGGCGGCTGGACGTCTGGGTGCAGGCGGCGGCGACCATGGGCGCCGAGGGGCTGACGCCGGTAAGCCACGCCGACCCGCGCGGCTTCGCCAAGGTGGAGAAAACCAATTTCACCGCCGTCTATCGCCTGATCCGCTCGCTGGAACCGCTGCTGAAGGCGTCGGACGCCGGGCGGGTGATCCATCTGACGACCAGCGTCGCCGGCGCGCCCAGGGCCTTCTGGGGCCCCTATGCGGCGACCAAGGCGGGAGCCGAGGCGCTGATGAAATGCTGGGCCGACGAGATCGAGTCGATGCCGATCCGGGTCTCGATCGTCGATCCGGGCCGGATGCGGACCCAGATGCGGGCCCAGGCCTATCCGGGCGAGGACCCGGAGACGGTGGTCCATCCCTCGGCCATCGGCCCGCTGGTGGTCGAACTGGCCCGGGAAGATCTCGAGCCGCCGCTCGAGGTCAGCTTCAAGGCGTGGAGCGAAGGGCCCGCGGTGGCGGCGCTGATCTGAGGTCGCGCGTCAGGCGACAGGCGCGCGTTTCGAGCCGACGCGGCTCCCGGTCAGGCCGCCAAGGATCACGAGCACGATCCCCGCGGCGGTCATCCAGACCGGATGAGGGATCATCAGGAGATTGGCGGCGGTCGCGCAGAGGAAGATGCCGGCTGCGACCCAGCCGGGCCACGCTCCCTTGCGGCCGAAGCGTGCGGCGACGAAACCGGCGGCGAACGCGGCGATCGTCCAGCCGGCCAGCATGACTGCGAAAACCGTGGTCGGCAGGCCGGCGACATAGGCCTCCATGGCCGGCCGGTCGTTCATATCCGTCGGCGGCGCGCCCGCCGTGGATGCGGCGAGCATGTGGGACAGCATGTCGCCGAGCATGACGATCACGAAGGCCGCAGCCACGCCGGCGACGATGGAAAGGATGGCTCTGAGCATCTGGAATTCCCCCTGCCCGATACTGGGCCCGGGCGAGGCCGGCGTCAAAGCGACCGGCAAACCGCTATTTCTTCGGCGCGTGCTTCTGGCCTGTGCGAACACGACCCGAGCGCGACACCTGCCTCGCCCCTCCCCGCGCACCCTTCTGGACGGCGACGGAGGAGCCGGCCTTCTTGTTGGCGCTGGCTTTCAGGCCGGACAGCGGCTTTGACTTGCCCTTGCCGGCCTTTTTCTGCTCCAGCGCCTTGCCGGGCAGGTTGGACAGGCGGTCCTCGCGCTCGGCCTTCTTGATGACCCGACGCGGAGCAGTCTTCGCGTCGCCCTTGTAGCGTTCGGGGCCCGACTTGGCGCCGCCCGGGGCGTAGGGGTTCTCGCTGCCCGATTTGACGATCAGGCGGATCGGGGTACCCGGCAAGTCAAAAGATTCGCGCAGGTTATTGATCAGATAGCGCTTGTACTGTTCCGGCATGGCCTCGGCGCGGCTGGCCATCAGCACGAAAGTGGGCGGCCGGGCCTTGGTCTGGGCCATATATTTGGGCTTGATCCGCTTGCCATCGACGGCGGGGGGCGGATGCCTCTGGGTGGCCAGCGACAGCCAGGTGTTGAGATCCTTGGTCTTGACCTTGACCGACCAGGTGGCGTGGGCCTGCAGCACGGCCGGCATCAGCCGCTCGACGCCGCGGCCGCTGTGCGAGGACAGGGCGACGAACGGCGAGCCCCTGAGCTGGGGCAGCTTGTCCTCGGCCATCTGCTGCAGCTTGGCGAGGCGGGACTGGGGCTCGGTCTCGAGGTCCCATTTGGCCGCGACATAGACCAGCGCCCGGCCCTCGCGCTCGACCAGATCGGCCAGCTGCAGGTCCTGGGTGTCGAAGGCGTCGTCCTTGTCCATGACCAGCACGACCACCTCGGCGAAGGTGATGGCGCGGATGGTGTCGGCGACCGACAGCTTCTCCAGCTTCTCCTGCACCCGGGCCTTGCGGCGCATGCCAGCGGTGTCGACCAGCCGGATGTTGTGGCCCTCGTATTCCCAGTCGACCGAGATGGAGTCGCGGGTGATGCCGGCCTCGGGGCCGGTCAACATCCGGTCCTCGCCGATCAGGCGATTGATCAGGGTGGACTTGCCGGCGTTGGGGCGGCCGATGATGGCGATGCGGATCGGCTTGTCCGGCTCGTCCAGCTCCTCGATGAAGATGTCGGCGCTGCCGGCGACGATGGCCGCGTAGAGATCGGCCATGCCCTCGCCGTGCTCCGCCGAGATGGCCACGGGCTCGCCAAAGCCCAGTGCATAGGCCTCGCCGATGCCGCCGCCGCTCTCGCGGCTTTCGGACTTGTTGGCCAGCAGGATGACCGGCTTGTGCTGATGCCGCAGCCGCTCGGCGAAGATGCGGTCCAGCGCCGTGACGCCTTCACGGGCGTCCATCATGAACAGGATCAGATCGGCGTCTTCCAGCGCCGCCTCGGTCTGTTCGCGCATCCGCGCCTCGAGGCTTTCGTCGGTGACGTCCTCGTAGCCGGCCGTGTCGATCAGCGTCAGATCCATGTCGCCGATGTTGCCCTCGGCGTAGCGACGGTCGCGGGTCACGCCCGGGCGGTCATCGACCAGCGCAAGGCGCTTGCCGACGAGGCGGTTGAACAGGGTCGACTTGCCCACATTGGGGCGGCCGACGATGGCGACCTTGAGAGCCATGTCGGCCTTCTAACGCAGAATGGGGCGAACGGTCAGCGAATGCTGACCAGAGTGCCCTTGTCGGTGAGAACGTAGAGGGCGCCGTTGTAGGCGGCCGGCGCGATGAAAGCGGGGGCGCCGAGTCGCAGCGAGGCGGTCTGCAGGCCGGTCTTGGGATCGAAGGCCACCAGCTCGCCGTCGGAGTTGACCAGCACCAGACGGTTCGAGGCCAGCAGCGGGCCCGACCAGGTCGGGCGCACGGTGCGGTCCCAGAAGCCGAAGAAGCCGCCTTCCTGACGCACGCGGCCCTCGTTGAGGTCGCGGGTCCAGTAGACTTGGCCCGAGTCGCGGTTGACGACCGTCAGTTCGCCGGTCTTGGAGACGAGATAGACGACGTCCCCGACCGGCAGGGGCGCATTGACGCCGGCGACCGGCAGTTGCCATTTGGGCTGGCCGGTCGGCACGTCGATGGCCGACATCAGGCCCGAGTGGCTGATCGCATAGACGACGCCGCGGCTGACCACCGGACGACCGGCGATGTCGCGGATTTCGGACAGGGCGCTGGTCCGGCTGGTGCGCGACAGCACCTGCTGCCACACCGGCTGGCCGGTGGAGGCGCGCAGGGCGACCAGTTCCCCGGAGGAGAAGGGCGCGATGACCGTGTCGCCGGTCACGGCCGGGCTGGTGGCGCGCATGATGCGGGCGGGCTCGGGAATGCCGCGATAGGCCCAGACCTGCCGGCCGGTGTTCACGTCGAGGGCCAGCATCTGGTTCTCGACATCGACCACGTAGACGCGGCCGCCGGAGACCGTGGGGGCCCCGTGGATCGGCACGTCGACGGGCGTGGTCCACAGCACCGCGCCGGTGCCCTGATCGACAGCGGTGACGGTGCGGTAGCCCGAGGCGATGAAGACCTTGCCGCCGCCGACCGCGACGCCGCCGCCGAAGCCGCCGCCGGTCGAGCTGCCGCCGAACAGGTTGAAGTCCAACAGGCCGCGCTGGAACTCCTTCTCGTCAGGCTTGACGCTGACCTTCCAGGCGACCGAACCGCTGGCGGAGTCGACCGCGGTGACCGTGGCCTCGCCGTCGAGGACAAAGACGCGGCCGTTGTCGGCGACGACCGGGGCCATGACCTGACGGGTGTCGGACGAACCGGCGCCGATGTCGCGGCGCCAGGCGACGGCGAACTCGGGGGCCGCGACGACGTGCTCGACCGCATTCTCCGGATTGCCGCCAGGCTGGGTCCAGGCCGCGGCGGGCTGGGGACCAGGCAGGAAGAAGTCGCGACCGGACAGGGCGGCCGAGGGCGCCAGTTGCTGTTCGAACTCGAGCACCGAGATGCGCTGGCCTTCGGTCGCGCGGGCTTGGGGGGCGTCGGAGCCGCCGAGACCGAATGGCAGGATGTTGCGGACCGTGCCGCAGGAGGCGACGGTGGCGGCGAGGCCGCACAGCAGGGCGACTTTAAGCACGCGGTTCATGGCGGACGTCCTGGAAGCGGGGGTCACGGGCGGGCCTGCCCGGCCGGAGCGGTCTCGGCGGGCGGCGCGGCGGGCGCGGCGGGCGCGGCGGGCGCGGCGGGCGCTTCGACCGGGCCCATGGCGGCGATGATGGCGGGGATGTTGGAGGCGGTGCCGTCGTCGATCGAGGCGAGCGCCAGCTCGGCGCGCTGGCTCAGCTCGCGCGGGGTGTCGAGACTGTTCTTGAGCACCACGAGGGTCGAACGGGCCTCGGCGGTCTTGCCGTGCTGCAGCTGGGCGGCGGCCAGCGCCTCGCGGGCGAAGGCGCGGAAGGGCCGCCCCTCTTCGGTCAGGGGTTCGAGCCGGGCCTGAACGTCCTCCAGACTGGCGGTGTCCATCACCAGCAGGGCCGCCTTGTAGGCGGCGCCGTCGCGCAGCAGGGGATCACGGGAGGCGGCGGCGGCTTCGTCGAACAGTTCGACGGCGGCGGGGATGCGGTTCTGCTGAACGGCGATGCCGGCGCGATGCTGCAGCGCCAGCGCCCTGTAGGCGGCATTGCCCTCGTCGGCGGCCTGGACGAAGGCCGCGTCGGCCCCGACCAGATTGTTCGACTCGAGCGATTCGAGGCCCCGCTGGTAGGCGATGGAGGCCTTGTCGGCCTTCGAGGTCTCCATCTTCTGCCAGCCCCACCAGGCAAGGGCCGCGATCAGGGCGACCAGAAGCACGCCGCCGACAACCGGCAGCCAGGTGCGGGCCAGCCGCTTGTATCGATCGGAGCGAAGCTCCTCCTCGACCTGATCGAAGACATCAACCACGGATACGTCGCCCCAAAAGTCGCAGAAAATCCAACCGGCCGGACCCTAGAGACTCGTTTCCCGCGCCGCAACGCGGGCGCTACGGCGAAACCGGCTTTTTCGAGAAGTAGGTCTCGACTTCGGCAGGAAAACGGCGGGCGCGGACATCGTCGGCGTAGGCGCCGACCGCCCGGCCGATCTCGGAGCGAAGATCGGCGTAGCGGCGGACGAATTTCGGCGTCCAGTCGAACAGGCCCAACATGTCCGGGGTGACGAGGATCTGGCCGTCGCAGGCGGCCGAGGCGCCGATGCCGATGGTCGGCTTGTCGACCGCCTCGGTGATCTCCCGGGCCAACCCTTCGGCGACGCCCTCGATGACGATGGCGAAGGCGCCGGCGTCGGCGGTGGCCTCGGCCTCGGACATGACCCGCAACCGCTCCTCGTCGGTGCGGCCCTTGGCCTTGAACGCCCCGTCGGTCAGCACGGCCTGGGGGCGCAGGCCGACGTGACCCATGACCGGAATGCCGCGCTGGACGAGGTAGGCGATGGTTTCGGCGACGGTCGGACCGCTTTCCAGCTTCACGCCCTGGGCGCCGGTTTCCTTCATGACACGGGCGCAGTTCTCGTAGGCCTGTTCCTTGCCGCCTTCGTAGGAGCCGAACGGCATGTCGATGACCACCATGGCCCGATTCGAACCCCGCATCACCGCCTGGCCGTGCAGAATCATCATCTCAAGGGTGACGCCGACGGTGTTGGGCATGCCGTGCACGACCATGCCGACGCTGTCGCCGACCAGCAACAGGTCGCAATGATCGTCCAGCAGGGCGGCGGTCGGGGCGTCGTAGGCGGTCAGACAGACCAGCGGCTCGCCGCCCTTGCGCGCCCGGATGTCGGGGGCGGCGATGCGACGGACGGCTTCCTGCTTGTGGCTGGACATGGTCGGCCTCCTGTTCGGAGACCGGGATATAGGGCTCCGCGCCCGGCCCGTCATCCCCGGGCGGGGTAGACGGGAAGGGTTCAGACTTCCTGCGACAGCTTCATCACCCCGGCGGCGGCGACGGCGATCAGGGCGCCGGCGGCGATCCAGAACAACTGCATGCCGCCCATGGAGCCCAGTTCCATATTGGCGAGGCCGACCTGATCGAGCGCCGACTGGGTCATGTTCTGGACGTTCAGGGACGCGGACTGGATGCCCTGGCCCAGCGCGTCGCCGGCGACCACGCCGTCGCGGGCGCCGAGATCGATATCGACCTGCATGGTCTCGCGCACGGCCACCGCCCCTCCGATCAGGCCGGCGAGCGACAGGGCGAGAAAGCGGACGCGGGAGCCCTTCTGAAGACGTTGCTCGACCCGGGCAGTGAACAGGGGGGCGTCGGGCAGCGTGGGCGTCCGCGCGAACAGACGTTCCACGAAGGGATCGAACTCGTCAGCCGACATGCTGCGTTCTCCCCAAGGTTTGAGCGGGTTCCGGCTGGAGCCGCGCGCGGAGTTTATCCAGACCACGTTTGACATGAGACTTCACCGTACCGAGTGGCAAATTCAGGGCGGAGGCGATCTCGGGATGCGCCATGCCCGCTCCGTGGCAGAGAGACACACAGAGCCGTTCCGGTTCGCTGAGGGCCTTGAGGGCCTCGTCCAGGTCCATCAGGCCCGCCTGATCGGCGGCGGGCGCGACATCATCCTGTTCGATTTCACCGACGTAACGGGCCTCCTTGGCGACCCGCTTGATATAGAGGCGCGCCGCGATCCGCTTGACCCAGGCCACGAACGTCCCCTCCCCGCGAAATTCGCCGCAGCGCTGGAAGGCCTGGATGAAGGCGTCCTGGGCGATGTCGTCGGCGAGCGAGGGCTGGGCCCCCATGCGCCGGAGAAGGGCGCGCACCGCCGAACCGTGGCGGCGCACGAGCTCTCCGAACTCCCGCCGACCGCCCGCCGCCGCAAGGGCGGCGAGCTCGACGTCGTGCCGGTCGACCAAGGCCTGGGTCATGATCTGTCCCCCTGTCCGCCCCGGCCCTATTCCTTGTTCGGGTTGAAGAAGCTGAGCAGAATGAAGGCCAGGCCGATGGTCACCGGAAGGGCAGCCAGACCCGTCATGGCGGCGGACGCGCCCCGAACATCGTGATCGTTCCAGCCGAGGCTGCTCAGATAGCTGAATGCGGCGAAACCGATGCCCACGGCCAGCCAGATGACGCCGCGGCGCAGGTCGCGGGTCCGTGAGGGCAGTTTGCTGGCGACGTCGCGGGTCATGGCGTCGACCAGTTCAGGCGGCAGGGGCTGACCCTTGTCGATGGCGTGACGGACCGTGGCCTGTGTTTCCCGGCGATCCCGCGATTTCAAATAGGTCGGGCCGAAAAAGACCGCCACGATGGTTCCGAAGAACGCGACGATCGCGACAACCGGAATGAAGTCTTCCATTGAGGTATCCCCTCTCGTGTGAAACCGGAGCGTGATGCTTCGGCCTTCTGACGACAAGAGGCGGCGACGGCGGCCTGCGGATGCGATCCGGCGGATGAAACTTTCGTAAAGCGGTTCAGGCTCGGCCGAAGCGGCGCGAGAGCCAGCGGGCGGCGAGCGCCGAGGGCCGTCGCCAGCACCATCGCGATGGGCTGGATGGCCGCGACCATGCTTTCTGCGAGGGGAGAGACCACCCGGCTGACGCCCCACAGCAGTGCCGTCGCCTCGATGGACCAGGCGCGCCAGCGGATGCGCTGCGTTTGGCTTTTTCCAGCTGTCGTGAGCGACGGGTAAGGGGTCCGACCGCCCTGCAACTGCACAGCCTGCCCCGCGTTCGCTGTATGCCGTGCGTTTTTTGCCGGCCGACGCCGCTGGAGAACCGCCCCATGGTCCAGATCACCTATCGTATCGTCGAACACGACGGGGGCTGGGCCTACCAGCTGGGCGACACCTTTTCGGAAACCTATCCTGACCACGACTCCGCCCGGGCGGCGGCCGTGGCAGCGGCGCGCGAGCAGAAGGTTCCGGACGAAAACACCCTGATCGAATATGCTGATGCGTCGGGACGCTGGGTGACCGAACGGGCCGACGGCCATGATCGGCCGCAGACCGAGGTCGAAGGCTGAGGCCCGATTTCGGTCGCAATCTCCGACGGAAGGGGGCGCGTCGTCCGTAGAAGGGTAACGTTGTCCGCATCACGAACGGAGGGATTCCACATGCGCTGCTTCTGGATGACGCTGCCCGCAGCGGCGGTCCTCGCCATCGCCGCACCGGCCTGGGCCCAGCAGGTTCAATACTATGACGTGCCCCCGGGCGGTCGGGCCCACGATGTCGCCGTCACCGCCGACGGCGCGGAGGTCTGGTGGACGGTGCAGCGCGGCGGCGGGCACGGCATCCTGAACCCGGAGACGGGCGAAACGGTGATCATTCCGCTGGGCGAGGGCTCGGCCCCGCACGGGGTCATCGTCGGCCCGGACGGCGACGCCTGGATCACCGACGGCGGCCAGAACGCCATCGTCCGCGTCGACCGCGAGACGCGGCAGGTCCGGGTCTGGCCTCTGCCGGAGGACACCGGCCCGATCAATATGAACACCGCCACCTTCGACCACCGCGGCCGCATCTGGTTCACCGGCCAGACCGGCTTCTACGGCCGGCTCGACCCGGCCACCGACGACATGAAGGTCTGGGCGGCGCCGCGCGGACGGGGTCCGTACGGCATCACCACCACGCCCTCGGGCGACGTCTGGTACGCCTCGCTGGCCGGCAGCCATATCGCGAAGGTCGATCTGGACACCGGTGAGGCGACCATCGTCGAGCCGCCGACCCCGAACCAGGGGGCGCGGCGGGTCTGGTCCGACAGCCGGGGCCGAATCTGGGTCAGCGAGTGGAACAGCGGCAACGTCAGCGTCCACGACCCGCGCGATGGCAGCTGGCGCACCTGGAAGCTCCCGGGCGAGGCCCCGAAGACCTATTCGGTCTATGTCGACGAGACCGACAAGGTGTGGCTGACCGACTTCGCCGCCAACGCCATTGTCCGCTTCGACCCGGCCACGGAGACCTTCGAGAGCTTCCCGAGCGACCGCCCCGGGGCCCAGGTGCGCCAGATGCTGGGTCGGCCCGGCGAGGTTTGGGGCGCGGAATCCGGCACCGACCGGCTGGTCGTCATCCGGCACGGCGACTGAGGCATGCCCCTTTACTGGCTTCTGCTGACGGCGGTCCTGACGACCCCGCCGGCGCCCCAGTCCGCGCCCGCGCCCGATCCGGGCGAGCGCGCTTTCCAACGCTGCGCGGCCTGCCATTCCATGCGAGCGAACGATCATGACAATCCGGGACCGAGCCTCAGGGGCGTGCTCGGCCGCCGGGCCGGCGGGGCGTCCGGTTTCGCCTATTCCGACGCCCTGAAGGCGGCGGGCCGACGGGGCATGGTGTGGGACGAACGGACGCTGGAGCGCTATCTCGCCGACCCCGTAGCCGTCGTGCCCGGAACCGACATGCCGTATCAGGGCGGGAGCGCCGCCGAGCGGGCGGCGGTGATCGCCTGGCTGCGTCGGCAGCGCTGATCCACCACCGGCGCAACGCCTTGTGATCGATCGAGGGTAGGCGCGGGGCGACGCGCCGTTTAGTCCTGCGTCGTCCCACAGATGGAACCGGTTACATGCGCCACCTGCCCCTCCCCGCCCCGACCCGCCGCATGCTTCTGGCCGGAGGTGCGGTCGCGGCCGGGCTGATGATGGCGCCGCGCATCGCGGCGGCCCAGGCGCAGGCCAATCTGGACCGGGTCAACGCCCTGATCGCGCGCATGACGATCGAGGAAAAGGCCGGCCAGTTGACGCTGCAGAACGACCCGTTCCGCTGGCGGCCCGAAGGCGTGAACCCCGGCGACACGCTGGACACCAATCAGGAGCAGACGGCGGCCGAGATCCGCGCCGGACGGATGGGCGCCCTGTTCAATGGCGTCGGGGCCGCGACCACGCGCTTCGTGCAGGAGATGGCGGTCCGGGACAGCCGGTTGGGCATTCCGCTGCTGTTCGCCGCCGACATCGTGCACGGATTGCGCACCACCTTTCCGGTGCCGCTGGGCGAGGCGGCGAGCTGGGACCTCGATCTGGCCGAGCGCACGGCGCGGGCCGCCGCCGTCGAGGGCGGCGCGGCGGGCGTCCACCAGACCTATGCGCCGATGGTCGACATCGGCCGCGACCAGCGCTGGGGCCGGGTGGTCGAGGGCGCGGGCGAGGACGTGCTGCTGGGCAATCTGTTCGCCGCGGCGCGCACCCGGGGCTTCCAGGGCGACGACCTGAAGGCCTGGTCGTCGCTGTTGGCCTGTCCCAAGCATTTCGTCGCCTATGGCGCCGCCGAGGCCGGGCTGGACTACAACTCGACCGACATGAGCGAGCTGGAGCTGCGCTCCGTCTATCTGCCGCCGTTCAAGGCCGCCTTCGACGCGGGCGCCCTGTCGACGATGAGCGGGTTCAACGATCTGAACGGCGTCCCGACCAGCGGCAACAAGTGGTTGCTGACCGACATCCTGCGCGGGGAATGGGGCTTCGCGGGCTTCGTGGTCTCGGACTACACCTCGGAGGAGGAACTGATCGCCCACGGCTATGCCGCCGACGGCCGCGACGCGGCGCGGATCGCCCTGATGGCCGGCGTCGACATGTCGATGAAGAGCGGCCTCTACATGAAGCACATCCCGGATCTGGTGCAGTCGGGCGACGTGCCGATGGCGCGGGTCGACGAGGCCGTGCGCCGGGTGCTGATGACCAAGGCGGCGCTGGGCCTGTTCGAAAACCCGTACCGCGGCTCCGATGTCCGGGTGGAGCGGCGGGTCACCGGCAGCCGCGAACATCTGGCGCTGGCGCGGGAGGCCGGACGCAAGTCGATCGTGCTGCTGAAGAACGAGAACGGCCTGCTGCCGCTGCCGAAGACCGGCCAGCGCATCGCCCTGATCGGGCCGTTCGGGGCGGACAAGGTCGATCTGTTCGGGCCGTGGTCGATCTTCAAGGACGCCAGGCTGTCGGTGTCGCTGGAAGAGGGGCTGCGCGCGGCCATGGGAGCGGGCGGATCGCTGACCGTGGTCAAGGGCTCCGACGTCGAGGCCCCGATCGCGGGCGGCGTCGAGACCGCCGTCATCGCCGCGTCGCAGGCCGACGTGGTGCTGTTGGCCGTCGGCGAGAGCCAAAACATGTCGGCCGAGGCGCAGTCGCGCGTCGACATCGGCCTCCCGGAGCCGCAGCTGGCGCTGGCCGAAGCGGTGGCGGCGACGGGCAAGCCGGTCGTGGTCCTGCTGCGCCACGGCCGGGCCGTGGAGCTGTCGGGCGCGGTCAAGGACGCGCCGGCGATCCTCGCCACCTGGTTCCTCGGCTCCGAGACCGGAAACGCCGTCGCCGACGTGCTGTTCGGCGACCATGCGCCGACCGGGCGGCTGCCGGTCAGCTTCCCTCACTTCTCGGGCCAGTCGCCCTTCTACTACGCCCACAAGAGCACCGGCCGCCCGGCGGCGTCGCGCGACGAGGGCTTCAAGGCGCAGTTCCGCGAGACGGCGAACGCCGCCCTCTATCCGTTCGGCCACGGCCTGACCTATGCGCCGGTGCAGTATTCGCCGGTTCGGTTGTCCGCGCCGGCCATGGGGTGGAACGGCGAGCTGACCGCCACGGTCACCCTGACCAACAGAGGCGCGCGCGAGGCGTCGGAGGTGGTGCAGCTGTACATTCGCGACCGCGCCGCCTCGATCACCCAGCCGATCCGGCTGTTGAAGGGGTACCGGCGGGTCACCGTGCCAGCCGGCGGCAGCGTCGAGGTCAGCCTGCCATTGAGATTCGCCGACCTGCTGTTCCTCGGCCCGGACCTGGAACCGACGGTAGAGCCGGGTCAGTTCGACGTCTGGCTGGCCCCGAACGCCCAGGCGGGGGAGCCGGCGCGGTTCAGCCTGACGCGCTGACGGCCGTCAGGCGAACGCCGCCGCGTAGAGGTCCGGTTTGAAGCCGACCAGGGTCCGGTCGCCGAGGTCGAGCACCGGCCGTTTGATCATCGACGGCTGGGCCAGCATCAGGTCAACGGCCCTGACGGCGTCGAGGTCGGCCTTGTCGGCGTCCGGCAGGGCGCGGAAGGTCGTGCCGGCGCGGTTCAGCACCGTCTGCCAGCCGTGCGCCGCCACCCATTGTTCCAGCCGCGGACGGTCGATCCCGGCTTTCTTGTAGTCGTGGAACGCAAAGGCGACGCCGCGCTGGTCCAACCACGTCCGGGCCTTCTTGACCGTATCGCAGTTGGGGATGCCGTAGAGGGTGAGGGTCATTTTTCCTGTCTGCCGGGAGCCTCCACGAGTCGCAAGCCGAGGACCTTGCGTTTAACCGCTTGGTTTAATATACAGGCCGGGCCGACAACGGAGACCGACATGACCACCCTCCCCCCGCGTCAGAAAGTCATTCCCTGTCTGTGGTTCGACAAACAGGCCGAAGAGGCCGCGAACTTCTATGCGTCGCTGCTTCCGGATTCCCGTGTCGACAGCGTGATCCGCGCGCCGGGCGACTATCCCAGCGGCCAGAGCGGCGATGTGCTGGTGGTCGAATTCACTTTGGCCGGCAGCCGCTACACCGCCCTGAACGGCGGCCCTCACTTCAAATTCAGCGAGGCCGTCTCGCTGCAGATCGACTGCGAGGACCAAGCCGAGGTCGACCGGCTGACCGAGGCCCTGTCCGCCGTCCCCGAAGCCGAGCAGTGCGGATGGGTCAAGGACCGCTACGGCCTGTCGTGGCAGATCGTGCCCTACGCCCTGCCCCGCCTGCTGGCCGACCCTGACGAAAAGGTCCGCAAGCGGGTCTTCGAGGCCATGATGCAGATGAAGCGGCTGAACGTCGCCGAACTGGAACGCGCCGCGAGGGAATAGTCCTCCGCCTGGAGGGAACGGATCGGCCGCCGGGACCTTGAGGCTTGGAACGACAAGAGGAGGCATTGATGAATCGGCTGGCCTGGACCGCGACGGTCCTGACATTCGCCCTCGCGGGCTGCGGCGCGCCCGAGACGACGGAACCGGCCGAGGCGCCCTCCCCCGCCCCCGCGCCCGTGACCGCCGTGGATCAGGCCACGCGGGCCGTCGCCATCTTGCGGACGGCGGACGGATCCGCGGCGGGCAGCGCCACGGCCACCGACACCGGTGGTCAGGTGGTGATCGCTCTCAGCGTTCAGGGTCTGCCGCCCGGACAGCACGGCGTACATGTCCACACCACCGGACGCTGCGATGCCCCGGGCTTCGACAGCGCCGGCGGCCACTGGAACCCGACCAACCAGAAGCACGGGATCGAGGACCCTGAGGGCCAGCACGCCGGGGACATGCCCAATCTGACCGTGGCCCAGGACGGACGCGGCACGCTGGAATACCGGCTTGAAGGCGCCAGCTTCGACGGCCTGTTCGACGCCGACGGCTCGGCCTTCGTGGTCCACGCCGGCGCGGACGATCAGCGCACGGATCCCTCCGGCGACAGCGGCGCCCGCATCGCCTGCGGCGTGTTCGAGCGGGGCCAGCTGGTTAGCTGATTATTCCCACTCGATGGTCCCCGGAGGCTTGCTGGTCACGTCATAGACCACCCGGTTGACGCCCCGCACCTCGTTGACGATGCGGGTGGCGGTCCTGCCGAGGACATCCCACGGGAATTCGAAGAAGTCCGCGGTCATGCCGTCGGTGGAGGTGACGGCGCGCAGGGCCAGCACCTTCTCGTAGGTGCGGGCGTCGCCCATGACGCCGACGGTCCTGACCGGCAGCAGGACGGCGAAGGCCTGCCAGATCTTGTCGTAGAGGCCGGCCTTGCGGATTTCGTCGAGGTAGATGGCGTCCGCCTCCTGCAGGGTGGCGACGGCGTCGGGGGTGATCTCGCCGGGGATGCGGATGGCCAGGCCCGGCCCCGGGAAGGGGTGGCGGCCGACGAAGGCCTCGGTCAGGCCGAGCTCGCGGCCGAGCGCCCGGACCTCGTCCTTGAACAGTTCGCGCAGCGGCTCGACCAGCTTGAGCTTCATATAGTCGGGCAGGCCGCCGACGTTGTGATGGCTCTTGATCACATGGGCCTTGCCGCTCGACGAGGAGACGCTTTCGATCACGTCCGGATAGAGGGTGCCCTGGGCGAGGAACTCGGCGCCCTCGATCTTGCCGGCCTCGCGGTCGAAGATCTCGATGAAGACCCGGCCGATGATCTTGCGCTTGGTCTCCGGGTCCGATTGTCCGGCCAGTTCGCCGAGAAATTCCCTTGACGCATCAACATGGATCAGCGGAATGTTGTAGTGGTCCCTGAACAGGGTGGTGACCTGTTTGGCCTCGTCCTTGCGCAGCAGGCCGGTGTCGACGAAGACGCAGGTCAGCTGGTCGCCTATGGCCTCGTGGATCAGGACCGCGGCCACCGATGAGTCGACGCCGCCGGACAGGCCGCAGATCACTTTCGCCGAACCGACCTGCTCCCGGATCTGGGCGATCTTCTCGTCGCGATAGGCGGCCATGGTCCAGTCGCCCTTCAGCCCGGCGATGCCGTGGGTGAAGTTCTTCAGCATGGTCGCACCGCGCGGGGTGTGCATCACCTCGGGGTGGAACTGGACGCCGTAGAAGCGGCGGGTCTCGTCGGCGATCACAGCGTAGGGCGAACCGGCGGAGGTCGCGACGGCCTCGAAGCCCTCGGGGATGGCGACGATCTTGTCCCCGTGGCTCATCCACACGGTTTCCTCGTAGCCGACCGGAGCGAGGCCGGCCAGCAGCGGAGAGGTTTTCCGCACGGTGATCTCGGCCCGCCCGAATTCGCGATGGTGGCCGCCCTCGACCTTGCCGCCGAGCTGTTCGCACATGGTCATCTCGCCGTAGCAGATGCCCAGCACCGGCACGCCAGCCTCGAACACCGCCTGCGGCGCGCGGGGGCTGCCCTCCTCGTGCACGCTCTCGGGACCGCCCGACAGGATGATGGCCGCCGGCTTCAGCGCCGCCAGCGCCGCCTCGGCCTTCGCATAGGGATGGATCTCGCAATAGACGCTGGCCTCGCGCAGGCGCCGCGCGATCAGCTGCGTGACCTGGCTGCCGAAGTCGACGATCAGAACCTTCTGGTGATCAGCGGGGGCGGTCATGCGGGCTCCGTGGCGGCAGGGGCGAAATGGTCATGCAACAGGTCGAGCGCTTCGGCCAGACGGAGATCGATCTCCGCCAGGGCGTCGGTCCAGTGCGACAGGGCGCTGAGGTCGGCGCGGCCGTCCGAGACACCTCGCAGGCCGAGCACCGGCACGCCGAAACGGGCGGCGGCGCGGACCACGGCATAGGTCTCCATGTCGACCATGTCCGTGTCGAGGGCGTCATAGCCGGCGCCGGAGACGACGCTGGCGCCGGTCGCCAGCCGCGCGGTTGGCAAGGCGGCGGGGCCGTCGGCCAGAGGCAGGACGGCTGAGCCCGGCAGGAACGGCGTCTCCCCCTTCGGAAAGCCGAGCACGCTGGCGTCCATGTCGCGATAGGCGACGTGCGATACGCGGTAGACGCGGGCGTGATCGAGCGTCCGCGAGCCGGCCGAGCCGAGGCTGATCACCAGGTCCGGCAGATCGCCCGCCGCCTTGAGCTCGGCCAGGGCGTGGCCGATGGCGGCCGCGGCCTCGACGGGGCCCACGCCGGTCATCAGAGGGCGGATGCGGGCGCGGAGCGCCGGGCCGTATTCGGCCTCGGCGGCCATGGCGCACAGGACGGTCTTCGGACCGAAGCGGGAAAGGGCCCAGTCCCGGCTCACGCCCGCCGCTCGTAGAGGGCGAGGAAGAAGCCGTCGGTATGGGTCGAGGCCGGCGACATCCGCAGGCGATGGCCGGCGGCCGCTGCGGCGAGGCGCTCGCGGGCGGCGGCGGTCAGAGTCGGCGCGTCGAGAAGATCGGCGACCGGCAGGGGTGTGAAGTCCGGATGCGCCGCCTCGAAGGCGCCGGTGGTCGCCTCGTTCTCGACGGTCAGCATGGAACAGGTGACATAGGCGAGGCGGCCGCCCGGCTTCACCAGCGCCACGGCCTGATCGAGGATGCGGCGCTGCAGGGCGTGAAGCCGCTCGACCTCGTCGGCCTTCAGCCGCCAAGCGTCCTCAGGACGACGACGCCAGGTGCCGGAGCCGGTGCAGGGGGCGTCGACGAAGACGAGGTCGGCCTTGCCGTTGAACTCCTCGACCCCGCCGCCGTTCTGGCCGATCAGGCGCAGGTCGGCGGCGACGCCGGCGCGCTGCAGGCGGGGGCGGATGTTGTCGAGCCGCTTCTGGACCACGTCGCAGGCGATGAGTTTCATGCCGGAGGCCGGCGGGGCGGCGCGGCGAGCGGCGGCTTCATCCTCACCGGTGGGCGACCAACCGGCGGGCTTCGGCGCGCGGACTTCGGACGGATCGGCGTCAGGCAGGCCCTGAACGGCGAGCGCCAGCGTCTTCCCTCCCCCACCGGCGCAATAGTCGACGACGATGCTCTCGGGGGTGAAGTCCAGACCCGAGCCGGCCAGCCAGGTCACGATCTGGCTGCCTTCGTCCTGGATCTCGATATGACCCGCCTTGAAGGCCTCCAGCGCCTGGACATTGGGCGGCGGTTCGGAGGGCAGGCGCAGGCCGTGGGCCGACCACGGCGTCGGCTCCGGCGACAGACCGGCGGCGGTCAGCTCGGCGGCCACGCCCTCGACGGAAGCCTTTGCGGTGTTGACGCGCAGGTCGATGGGCGCGCGGGGCGCCATCAGCTCGCGGGCCTCTTCGCTCCAGCGCTCGCCAAAGGTGGCCTTGAAGTCCTCGACCACGAATTCGGGCAGGCCGGCGGCAACCCAGCCGGGCAGATCGCCCTCCCCGGCCGTGATGCGGGCGCGTTCCTGTTTCGACAGCGGCCGCGGGCCATAGCCCTCGCCGGAGTGCAGCGCCTCGATCTCCTCCAGCGACAGGCCGTCGATCAGCGAGAGCGAGCCGATGACCAGCGCCCGGCCGTCCTCGCGCCCGCCCATGGCCCAGACCAGACGGCCGCGGGCGCGCAGCACGCGATAGACGCGGTCGGCGACGGCGCGGCGGTCCTTGGAGCCCGCATAGCGGTTGGCGGCGCCCCAGGCCTTGAGCACGACCTCGGCCGGCGCGCGGCCCTGGGCGATGCTATCGAGGACGGAGGCGGCGGCGGCGAGGCGGGCGGCTGGGGTCAACTCGAAACTTTCAGACGAACAGGGCGGCGAGGACCATCACCAACCCGCCGGCGGCGACCAGCCAGACCAGCGAGCGGATGTAGGGCACGCCGAAGGCGTAGAGCGGCAGGTAGATCAGCCGCCCGAAGAAGTAGAGGTGCGTGCCGACGAGGGTCAGCATCACGCCGTCCTTACCGGCGATATGCGCCATGATCACGGCGGCGGCGAAGATCGGCAGGGTTTCGAACAGATTGGCCTGGGCCCGCATCAGCCGCCCGGCCAGTTTCCCCGGCGGCGGAACCTCGGCGTCGCGCGGACCGGCGTTCCACTTCGCGCCGAGTTCCGCCGTCCGGGCCATGCCCGCCGCCCCGATCTGGACCAGCGCCAGGATCAGGGTGAAGGCCAGCATGATGAACTCGGGCGTCATATCCATGGCCTGTTTCCTCAGCCCTGCCGGTAGTTCGGCGCCTCGCGCGTGATCATCACGTCGTGGACGTGGCTCTCGCGCAGGCCGGCCCCGGTGATGCGCACGAACCGCGCCCGCTCCTGCAGATCGGCGATGGTGGCGGCGCCGACGTAACCCATGGCGGCGCGCAGGCCGCCGACCATCTGGTGCAGCACCGGCGAGATCGGCCCCTTGTAGGGCGTCTGGCCCTCGATGCCCTCGGGCACCAGCTTCTGGGAGTCCTCGACTTCCTTCTGGAAGTAGCGGTCGGCCGAACCGGCGCCCATGGCCCCGACCGAGCCCATGCCGCGGTAGGATTTGTAGGACCGGCCCTGGTAGAGGAAGACTTCGCCGGGGCTTTCGTCGGTGCCGGCGAACATCGAGCCCATCATGGCCACGCTGGCGCCCGCGGCGATGGCCTTGGCCAGATCGCCCGAATATTTGATGCCGCCGTCGGCGATGACGGGAGCGCCGGACTCCCTGGCGGCGCGGACGGCCTCCATGATGGCGGTCAGCTGGGGCACGCCGACGCCGGCGACGATACGGGTGGTGCAGATCGAGCCGGGGCCGATGCCGACCTTCACCGCGTCCGCGCCCGCGTCGACCAGCGCCCGGGCGGCGTCATAGGTGGCGACGTTGCCGGCGATGATCTGGATGCGGTTTGATTCGCGCTTGATGCGTTCGACAGCGCGCGAGACCTGCGCCGAATGGCCGTGGGCCGTGTCGATCACCACCACGTCCACGCCCGCCTCGGCCAGGGCCATGGAGCGTTCGTAGCCCGCGTCGCCAACCGTCGAGGCGGCGCCAACCAGCAACCGGCCCTGATCGTCCTTGGCGGCGTGCGGATGGGCCTGGGCCTTCTCGATGTCCTTCATCGTGATCAGGCCGACAGCCCGGTAGGCCTCATCGACGACGATGACGCGTTCGATCTTGCGGTCGCGCAGCAGGGCCAAGGCCTCGTCGCGCCCGGCGCCCTCGCGCACGGTGATCAGGTCGCCGGCGGTCATCATCGCGGCAGCCTTGCGGCCCGGATCGGTGTCGAAGCGCATGTCGCGGTTGGTCAGGATGCCGACCAGCTTGCCCGTCGCGGGATCGACGACCGGGAAGCCGCTGATCTTCTTACGGGCCCGGATCTCGCGGATTTCGCCCAGTGTGGTCTGCGGCATGATGGTCACCGGATTGATGACCATGCCGCTTTCGTAGCGCTTCACCTCGCGAACCATGTCGGCCTGCTGCTCGACCGTCATGTTGCGGTGAAGCACGCCCAGACCGCCGGCCTGGGCCATGGCGATGGCCAGACGCGCCTCGGTGACCGTGTCCATCGCCGACGAGGTCAGCGGGATGTTCAGCCTGATGTCGCGGGTGAGCTGCGTCGAGACATCCGCGTCGGCGGGCATGATCTCTGACGGGCCGGGTTCCAGCAAAACATCGTCGAAGGTGAGCCCTTCGCGTATCTCCATGAGGAGTCTCCGTTTTGCGGGCCGCGTATAGCGGTCGATGGCGGGGAACCGCAAGGCCCGCTCGCGCCTATCCCTACGATAAGAACAATTGCCTTGCCGGATGCGGCGCCGACCCCACATCTGAAGGACGAATGGTCCGACTGTTGATCAACACCGCCCGTCGCCTCGCGCTGAAGATCGCGAGCTATGGCGTGATGCACCTGGTGGTGGCCATCCTCGTGGCCTTCGCCATCACCCGCGACTGGCGGCTGGCGCTGGCCGTGGGCGCCGTCGAGCCCTTCTTCCAGACCATCGCCTATTCGATCCACGACCGGGTCTGGCACCGCATCGAGCGACGCGGAATGCTGTCGGGCGTGGAAGAGGCCTCCGAGGCTTTCACCGCCCGTCTCGGCTTCATGACGCCCGAGGAACAGACCCGGGCCCACGGAGCCGGTTGCGGCCACAGCCACGTGCTGCCGCGATCGTTCAAACAGATCGCCGCCAAGACGGTGACCTATGGCGTGATGCATTTCGCCGTGGCGGTGGCTGTGGCCTACGCCCTGACCTGGAACTGGCGGCTGGCGCTGGCCATCGGCATCATCGAGCCGCTGGTGCAGACCGTCTTCTTCACCGTGCACGACCGCGTTTGGACGCGGATCGAGGCCCGCAAGGCGCGGGCGGCGCAGATGGCGCGGGCCTAGCGCCGGTTCATCGCCACCAGGAAGACCTCGGCGCTGTCCTTCCGGCTCGACTCCGGCTTCACGTATTTGACCGTCTCGAACTCGGCCCGGAGCCGCGTGAGCACGCCGCCGGCGTCGCCGCCCTGGAAATTCTTCGACACGAAATGGCCGCCCGGTTTCAGCGTGCGGATGGCGAAGTCGGCGGCGATCTCGATCAGGGCGATGATCTTCAGGTGATCGGTCTGGCGGTGACCGACGGTGTTGTGGGCCATGTCGGACAGGACGAGGTCGGGCGGCCCGCCCAGCAGGTCCATCATCTGCCGGTCCACCCCCGGGTGGGTGAAGTCGGCCTGGACCAGCTCCGCGCCGGGGATGGGCTCGATCGGCAGCAGGTCGACGCCGACCACGGCCTTCGCCCCGCGCTTCAGCGCCACCTGCACCCAGCCGCCCGGCGCGGCGCCGAGGTCGATGACCCGGCTGCCCGCCCGGATCAGGTGAAAGCGGTCGTCGATCTCCAGCAGCTTGAAGGCCGCGCGGCTGCGCCAGCCCTCGGCCCGGGCGCGCTCGGACCATTTGTCGGACAGTTGGCGCTTGATCCACTGCTGGCTGGACATCGACTTGGTGTCCGCCGTCTTCATCTTCGTGCCCATGCCGCGGCCGGCCGCGGTGCCGCCGGAGGGCGGGCGCACCATGCGGCGGCGTTCGGGTTTGGCTTCTTCGTCGGACATGAAGCGCTTATGTCATCCGCCTTCGGTCGACGGAAGGCGCGACCTCGGGCAGGTTCGGCGCATGTGCAGCCAGTTCCAGGTCAAGCTCCCCCTGCATGTCGTCGAGGCGTCGTTCAGCCATACGCGCTTCCCGCTGCGCTTCCCGGCCGGACGCCCGAACATCGAGCCGCGCGACGAGGTGACCATCGGCGATTCGGCCGCGGTAGTGACGCTGGGCGAGGACGGGCCGGAGATGGCGCCCCTGCCCTTCGCGTGGAAGGGTCCGAACCGGCGGCCGGTGTTCAATTTCCGTTCGGACGGGCGGCGCTTTGACGGCAGCCGGCGCTGCCTCGTCCCGGCCTCCGGTTTCTTCGAATTCACCGATCCCCAGCCTGGCCAGAAGCGCAAGACCCGCTGGCTGTTCACCCTCCAGGGCGAGGAATGGTTCTGGATGGCGGGCATCGTCCGGGACGGAGCCTTCGCTCTGCTCACCACCGAGCCCGGCGAGGACGTCGCGCCGTATCACAACCGCCAGGTCGTGGTGCTGCCGCCGGATCTGGGACCGGATTGGCTGGGACTGACCCGGCCCGAGGACGCGCTGCTTCGCCCGCTGGCCGCCGGAAGCCTGACGGTGGAGCGGGCCTTCCCGCCGCTCGAGCCGACGTTGCTGTGAACGACGCCGGGGTTTCGCGGTCCCGCGCCGGGATGTAAGAGCGCCCCAACTCAAACAGGAGCGCCCGATGGCCGACACCCTCACCTTCACCCTCGACACCGGCGACGGCGAGGCCCGCGACGTGGTCATCAAGCTGCGCCCCGACCTCGCGCCCGGCCACGTGGCCCGCATCAGCGAGCTGGCGCAGGAAGGCTTCTACGACGGCGTGGTCTTCCACCGCGTCATCCCCGGCTTCATGGCCCAGGGCGGCGATCCGACCGGCACCGGCACCTCGGGCTCGTCCAAGCCGAACCTGAAGGCCGAGTTCTCGGCCGAGCCGCATGTCCGCGGGGTCTGCTCGATGGCCCGCACCTCGGACCCCAACAGCGCCAACAGCCAGTTCTTCATCTGCCTCGACGACGCCACCTTCCTCGACCGCCAGTACACGGTCTGGGGCGAGGTGACGGATGGCATGGACAACGTCGACGCCCTGCCCAAGGGCGAGCCGCCCCGCAACCCGGGCAAGATCGTCAAGGCGACGGTGAGCTGAGGTCGTAGGTCGTAGGGCTTAGGGCTTGGGGCTTGGGGACGCGCTCCCACCAAGCCCTAAGCCCCAAGCCCTAGCCCCTATTCGATCTCGACAACCTCGACCCGCGGGCCGTTCAGCACGAGGGCGATCTCGCCGCGCTTGAGCTTCAGCGCGTCCTCGCCGAACAGCTGGCGGCGCCAGCCCTTCAGGGCGTCGACATCGGCCTCGTCGCTGAGCGCGATCTTCTCCAGGTCGGCGACGTTGGCCAGCAGTTTGGTGGCCACGCCGGCGTTGTCGCTCTTGGCCTTGAGCAGCACCTTCAGCAGTTCCACCACCGACGGCGGCGCCGGCTGGTTGTGGGAGGGGCGCTCGAGCTTGGGCGCGTGGGCCTCGGGATCGGCCAGCACCCGGTTCAGTTCGGCGGTCAGTTCGACCCCGAGACGCGAGGCGCCGAAGCCCTTGGGCACCGAACGCAGGCGATTGAAGGCGTCAGGATCGGTGGGGCCTTGGGCGGCGATCTCGTCGATGGCTTCATCCTTGAGAATGCGGCCGCGCGGCTGGTCGCGCTCCTGCGCCGCCCGCTCGCGCCACACCGCCGTGGCCACGAAGGCGGCCAGGTATTTGGCGGAATATTTCTTCGGCTTCAGGCGCTTCCACGCCTTTTCCGGATCGGTGTCGTAGAGGGCCGGGTCGGTCAGGTCCTCCATCTCGGCGGTGACCCAGCTCAGGCGGCCGTCCTTCTCCAGCCGCTCGCGCAGCTTCGGGAACAGGGCGGCCAGATGCGTGACGTCGCCCAAGGCGTAGGTGAGTTGGGCGTCCGACAGCGGACGGCGCGCCCAGTCGGTGAAGCGGCTGCCCTTGTCGACCTCCTGCCGCAGCATCTGGCGGACCAGGGCTTCATACGAAACCTGATCCCCGAACCCCGCCGCCATGCCGGCGACCTGGGTGTCGAACATCGGCCGGGGCATGGCGCCCAGCTTCACAAAGATCTCCACGTCCTGGCGGGCGGCGTGGAAGACCTTGAGAATCGATTCGTCGCGCAGCAGCTCGAGGAAGGGCTCGAGGTCGATGCCCTCGGCCATCGGGTCGATGATGGCCGCGTCTGTGGCCGACGCCGCCTGGATCAGGCACAGTCGCGGCCAATAGGTCGTTTCCCGCATGAACTCGGTGTCGACCGTGATGAAGGGCTGGTTCGAGAGCTTCGCGCAGAAGTCGCGCAGCCCCTCGGTGGTGGTGATCGGCGTCATTCGGATGCTATAGCCCCGCGCGATGCGGTTGTGGCAAGAGCCGCCGCACAAATCCGCCCACTGATTCAGGCCCGTGACCGATGAGCGACACCCCCGACAGCCCGCGCAACGGCCTCACCTACGCCGATGCCGGCGTGGATATCGACGCCGGCGAGATGCTGGTCGACGCCATCAAGCCGCTGGCGAAGTCGACGCGGAGGCCCGGCGCCGAGGCGTCGCTGGGCGGATTCGGGGCCCTGTTCGACCTCAAGGCGGCGGGGTTCGAGGATCCGCTGATCGTCGCCACCACCGACGGCGTCGGCACCAAGCTGAAGATCGCCATCGAGACCGGACGCCACGACGGCGTCGGCGTCGACCTGGTGGCCATGTGCGTCAACGACCTGCTGGCCCAGGGCGCGGAGCCGCTGCTGTTCCTCGACTACTACGCCACCGGCAAGCTGGAGATCGACGCCGCCAAGCGGGTCGTGGCCGGGATCGCCGAAGGCTGCCGTCAGGCGGGCTGCGCGCTGGTCGGCGGCGAGACGGCCGAAATGCCCGGCATGTACGCCGGCGGCGATTATGATCTGGCGGGCTTCTCGCTGGGCGCCGTCGAGCGCGGCCACGCCCTGCCGTATCTGGACCGGCAGGCTCCGGGCGACGTCATCATCGGCCTGGCTTCATCCGGACCGCACTCGAACGGCTACTCCCTGATCCGCAAGGTGGTCGAAAAGTCCGGTCTGTCGTGGGCGGACGACGCCCCCTTCGCTCGCGACCGCACCCTGGCCCAGGCCCTGATGGAGCCGACCCGTATCTATGTGAAGCCGGTGCTGCCTCTTATGAAGGCGGGGCTGGTCAAGGGCGCGGCGCACATCACGGGCGGCGGCCTGATCGAGAATCCGCCGCGCTGCATCGCCGAGGGTCTGCACGCCGAGTTCGACTGGGACGCCATTCCCCTGCCGCAGGTGTTCCAGTGGCTGGGCGAGACCGGCGGGATTTCGGATCACGAAATGCGCCGGACCTTCAACTGCGGCGTCGGCTTTATCCTGGTGGTCGCGCCGGAAAACGCCGAGCCGGTGCTGGCGGCCCTGCTCAACGCCGGCGAGGCGGCCTTCGTCTGCGGCCAGCTGGCGGCCGACCCAGCCTAGTCTTCGAGGAGCGAATAGCTGACCCGCACGATGGTGGCGCGGCCGGGGTTCTGGTGCACGGTGGCCGTCAGGCCTTCACGCGTCCACACCGGCCAGTCCTCGGGCTCGTCGGGAACCGGCGCGAAGCCCGCGCTCTCCAGCGGGCCCGCCACGGCGTCCCGCGCCTGATCGAAGCCGCCCGCCCGCGCCTGCACCTCGCACACCCGGCGCAGGTTGTGGTCCCGGGCGTTCCCGGTCAGCGTCAACTTGACGAGGTGGTGCCCGTTGGCGGTCTGCAGATCGCGCTCGTCGCCGCCCGGCCGCCGGACCAGACCGGCGAGGGCGATGTTGTCGGCCGAAACCTCGCCCGAAGCGGCGAACGGCAGGCAGACGCCGACGACGATCTGTCGCGTGATCTGACCCGAATCCTGGGGGGCGGCGACGAGGGCGGCGGCAAGGATCAGCGGGTGCATCTGGTTCTCCTCGAGACACTGTCCCGGAGGACGGGCTCCGGCGCAAGCCGCCCGCATTGACCGCCGCGCCCTGCCCCGGCAAGGTCCGCGCCTTCCCCGCTGTGAGGTCGCTGATGCGCGCGCTTTCGATCGCCCTGACCGGGCTGGTGCTGGTCTCCGGATCCGCGGCCGCCCAGACGCCCGCCGCCAACGAGCACGCCCTGCTGCACCGGCTCGCCGCCGAGGTCCGGCCCGAGCGGATGCGGGCGGACATCGAGTCCATGGTCGGCTTCGGCACCCGCCACACCCTGTCGGAGACGCAGTCCGACACCCGCGGCATCGGGGCCGCCCGGCGCTGGGTCCAGCGCGAGTTCGAAGCCATGAGCCGCGACTGCGGCGGCTGCCTGACCGTGGTGACGCCCTCGGACACCGTCACCGGCGCCCGGGTGCCGACGCCGACCGAGGTGGTCAACATCGTCGCCATCCAGCGCGGCACAGGGGACCCGAACCGGGTCATCATCATCTCGGGGCACCTCGATTCCCGGGTCAGCGACGTGATGAATTTCACCGACGACGCTCCCGGCGCCAACGACGACGCCTCGGGCGTGGCGGCGGTGATGGAGGCGGCGCGGGTTCTGTCGAGACACCGTTTCGACGCCACCCTGGTCTATGCCGCCCTGTCGGGCGAGGAACAGGGCCTGCTGGGCGGCAAGATCGTCGCCGATTACGCCGAAGCGCAGGGCTGGCGGGTCGAGGCCAATCTGAACAACGACATCGTCGGCAATTCCCAGGGGCAGTCGGGCGTGCGCGACACCACCCGGGTGCGCGTCTTCTCCGAAGGCACCAAGACCGTAGAGACGGCCGCCCAGGCGGAACGCCGGCGCTACAACGGCGGTGAAGTCGATTCGTCGTCGCGCAATCTGGCCCGCTTCATCGACGCCGTCGCCGAGCGTTATCTGACCAATTTCGACGTCGAGATGATCTACCGCACCGACCGCTACGGCCGCGGCGGCGACCAGGTCGAGATGCTGCGCCACGGCTTCCCCGCCGTGCGCATCAGCGAGGGGGCCGAGAACTACGACCGCCAGCACCAGGACCTGCGGGTCGAGGATGGGGTCCATTACGGCGACACCATCGACGGCGTCGACTTCGATTATCTGGGCCAGGTGGCGCGACTGAACATCGTCGCCATGGCCGCCCTCGCCAACGCCCCGGCCACGCCGCTCGGCGTCACCATCGAGGGCGCGGTCAAGCCGGACACCACCGTCAGATGGCAGGCCGTCCCCGGCGCGGCGGGCTATCGCGTCTGGTGGCGGCCGACCACCGCGTCGCAATGGACCCATAGCCGCTGGGCCGGATCGGCGACCGAGCTGACCCTGCCGGGCGTGGTCATCGACGACTACTTCTTCGGCGTCTCCGCGGTCTCCGCGGGCGGCTATGAAAGTCCGGTGGTCTTCCCCGGGCCGGCCGGGTCGTTCGTTTCGGTCGGCGACCCCGCCCCGCCCGCGCGCTGATGTCCATGCCGCCTTCCGGCCGCGCGCGCGTGGCCGTCCTGATCTCCGGCGCCGGGTCCAACATGGCCGCCCTGATCGACGCCGCGCAGCCGTCCGACGCCCCGTTCGAGGTGGTTCTGGTGCTGTCGAACAAACCGGACGCCGGCGGACTGGCCGTCGCCCAGGCCCGGGGAGTCGCCACCGCCGTCGTCGACCACCGCCCCCTCGGCAAGGACCGCGCGGCTCACGAACGGGCCGTCCAGACGGTGCTGGAGGCGCACGGCGTCGAGGTCGTGGCCCTCGCCGGCTACATGCGGTTGCTGACGCCGTGGCTGGTCGGCCGGTGGCAGGGTCGGATGGTCAACATCCACCCCAGCCTGCTACCCAAATATCCGGGTCTGGACACCCACGCGCGCGCCCTCGCCGCCGGCGACGCCGAGGCCGGCTGTTCGGTGCATCTGGTCGCCGAGGGCGTCGATGACGGCCCCCTGCTGGGGCAGTCGCGTGTGCCGGTCCTGCCCGACGACACCCCGGCCTCTCTGGCGCAGCGGGTTTTGACCGCGGAGCACGAACTCTATCCGCGGGTTCTGGCCGACTTCTGCCGGGCCGGTCGGGGTCGAACGCAATGAAAACAGCCCCGGCGATCGCTCGCCGGGGCCGCTCGATATTCCGAAAGCCGAAAAGGCTTAGCCGACGATCTGATCGTCGGCGAAGAACTGCTCGATCTCGATCTTGGCGTTCTCGATCGAGTCCGAACCGTGCACCGAGTTCTCGCCGATCGACAGGGCGAACTGCTTGCGGATGGTGCCGTCGGCGGCGTCCTTCGGATTGGTGGCGCCCATGACTTCGCGGTAGCGGGCCACGGCGTTGTCGCCTTCCAGAACCTGGACCACGACCGGCTCGGCGGTCATCTGGCCGACCAGTTCGCCGTAGAACGGACGCTCGGCGTGGACTTCGTAGAATTTCTTGGCCTGGGCCTCGGTCAGCTTGACGCGGCGCTGGCCGACGATGCGCAGGCCGGCGCCCTCGATCACGGCGTTGATGGCGCCGGTCAGGTTGCGGCGCGTGGCGTCGGGCTTGATGATCGAGAACGTACGTTCGGTCATGGGAGTGACTTCTTGTTGGGAGATTGAGGGTCGCGGGCTTATAGACGCGCCCTCCGACCTTTCCAAGGCGTCCCTAACGCTCGGCGCGCGGCGCCTCGCTGCTTGAGGGACGTGCGCTGACCTCGATTGTTTCATGCTCCAGATCACCGACCTGACTTTCAGCGCCTGGGGCCGCAAATTCCTCGAGGACGCCTCGGTCAGCCTGCCGCCGGGATCGAAAGTGGGCCTTGTGGGCCGCAACGGCATCGGCAAGTCGACGCTGTTCAAGCTGATCCTCGGCGAGCTGGCCGCCGGCGGCGATGAGATCACCCTGCCGAAGACGGCCCGCGTCGCCTCGGTCGATCAGGAGCACCCGGCCACCCCCGTCAGCGTGCTGGAAACCATCCTCGAGGCCGATGTCGAGCGCCATGACCTGCTGACCCGGCTGGAGACCGCCGAGCCCGAGGAGATGGGCGAGATCTGGACCCGGCTGATCGAGATCGACGCCGACGCCGCCCCGGCCCGGGCCGCCGAAATCCTCGTCGGCCTCGGCTTCGACCAGGACAACCAGCAGCGGCCGATGTCCGAGTTCTCGGGCGGCTGGCGCATGCGCGTGGCCCTGGCGGCCGCCCTGTTCGCCGAGCCGGACATGCTGCTGCTCGACGAACCGACCAACTACCTCGACCTCGAAGGCGCCCTGTGGCTTGAGGCGCGGCTGAAGAAATATCCGCACACCGCCCTGATCATCTCCCACGACCGGGAGATGCTGAACGAGGTCTGCACCCACATTCTGCACCTCGCGAACCGGACCCTGACCCTCTACACGGGCAACTACGACCAGTTCGAAAAGGCCCGCGCCGAGAAGGCCCGACTGCAGCTCTCGGCCAAGGCCAAGCAGGACGCCGAGCGCGCCCACCTGCAGGCCTTCGTCGACCGCTTCAAGGCCAAGGCCTCCAAGGCCGCCCAGGCGCAGTCGCGGATGAAGCGGCTGGCCAAGATGGAGCCGGTCTCGACCACCATCGAGGAGCGCGTCGCGCCCTTCATACTGCCCTCCCCGCCGCGCCCGCTGGCGCCGCCGCTGATCCGGCTGGAGGCCGCCAACGTCGGCTATGAGCCCGGCAAGCCGATCCTGCGCAATCTCAACCTGCGCATGGACCTCGACGACCGCATCGGCCTGCTCGGCGTCAACGGCGCCGGCAAGTCGACTTTCGCCAAGATGATCGCGGGCGCGCTGGACGTCGAGACCGGCGAACTGCACCGCGACCGCAAGATGCGCGTCGGCTGGTTCCACCAGCACCAGATCGAGGCCATGGACCCGACCGACACGCCGCTGGAGATCATCCGCCGCGCCATGCCGGACGCGAGCGAGAGCAGCCGTCGGTCAAAGCTGGCCCAATGGGGTCTGGGCTATGAAAAGCAGGAAACCACCGTGGCGTCCCTGTCCGGGGGGGAGCGGGCGCGGCTGCTGCTCAATCAGGTGGCGATGGACGCCCCGCACGTCCTGATCCTCGACGAACCGACCAACCACCTCGACATCGACAGCCGCCGGGCCCTCCTCGATGCGCTCAACGAATACTCCGGCGCCGTCATCCTGATCACCCATGACCGCTCGCTGATGGAGTTGGTCGCCGACCGGCTGTGGCTGGCCGCCGACGGCACGGTGAAGCCCTTCGACGGCGACATGGACGATTACGCCAAATTCGTCCTCGACCGGGCAAAGCAGGCGGCGGTGAAGCCGTCCCAGATCAAGGCGGAGGCCGAGGCGAAGGTCAGCCTTCAGGTAGACAGCGCCCGCGGCCCGAACGACAGGGCGAACAAGAAGAAATCCGGCCCGTCCCCCTCGACACTGCGTCACGCGGTGAAGAAGGCGGAAGAGCGGATGGCGGCCCTCACCGCCGAGGTGGCCCGCATCGACGACGATCTCGCCAACGCCGCGGTCAGCAATCCGAAGGCGCTGGAGGGATTGACCCGGGCACGCGCGAAAACCCAAGCCGATCTGGAAGCAGCCGAGGCCGCCTGGATGCAGGCCGAGGAGGCGTTGGCGGAGGTGAACTGAGACCGACCCTTGGAGCGGGACCAGACGGGCGTTATTACAGAAACCTCATGCTGCCGGCTGCATCCACAGGCGGCGCGGACGGCCTCCTTGTCGTCGAAGGCGTGAGAGTCACGCTCCAGCGGGGTGCCAGAATGTTCGATTCCACTGTCTCCAGGAACCAGGGCCCGAAGGGCCGCCATCCGGTTCAGGGCCGTCGCGGCGGTATCCGCCTCACCCTCGTCAGCCTGACGGCCCTGGCGCTCTGCGCCGCCCCCGCGCTGGCCCGGGACCCGGAGCGTATGGACCAGGTCGTGCGAGCCTCGGTCGAGGCCGAGCAGTTCAGCGGTTCGGTTCTGGTCGCCCGCGATCGCGAAATCCTGCTCGACCGGGGTTACGGCCTCGCCAATCGGGAATGGAACATCCCCAATGACGGCGACACCAAGTTCCGCCTGGCGTCGGTGACCAAACAGTTCACCGCCGTCGCGGTGATGATCCTGCACGAACGCGGTCTGGTGGATCTGGACGCGCCGGTGAAGACCTGGCTGCCGGACGCGCCGGCGGCCTGGGATGACGTCACGGTCCGCCACCTGCTCACCCACACCTCCGGCGTGCCCAGCTTCACCAGCTTCGACGATTACGACGCGACGAAGACCTTGCCCGCCACCCTGGACAGCCTGATCGCGCGCTTCCGCGATCGGCCGCTCGACTTTCAGCCGGGCGAGGGCTGGGCCTATTCCAATTCAGGCTATGTCCTCCTGACCGCCGTCGTCGAGCAGGCGAGCGGCCAGTCCTACGCCGACTTCGTCGCCGGTGCGCTGTTCCAGCCGCTCGGCATGAGTGACAGCGGCTATGACAGCCACGCCGCCATCCTGCCGCGTCGCGCGGCGGGGTACACGCCCAGCGCCCGTGGCATCATCAACGCCGACTATGTGGATATGAGCATCCCCCAGGGCGCGGGTGCGCTCTATTCCACCACTCACGATCTCCTGAAATGGACACAGGGAGTGTTTGGCGGCCGTTTGTTGCGTCCGGAATCGCTCACGCTTCTGACGACGCCGGTTCGCAACCAGTACGCCTTCGGTCTGATCGTGACGGAGAAGGACGGAAACACCACCGTCGGCCACTCCGGCGGCATCGAAGGCTTCAACACCTATCTGGCCTATGATCCGGCGCGCCGGATGACGGTCGTCGTCCTTGGGAATCTCAATGGCGCCGGCCCGGATCAGGTCGGGGCCTCGCTTATGGCGCTTGCGCGCGGTCAGGCCGTCACCCTGCCGGGCGAGCGTCAGGCCTTCACGGTCGCGCCCGAAGTGCTGAGAGCCTACGAAGGCGTCTACGAGCTGACCCCGACATTCGCCATCACTGTATCGCTGGTGGACGACAGGTTGATGGCGCAGGCGACCGGCCAGGACGCATTCGAACTGCATGCGGAATCCGCCGACGCGTTCTTCCTGCGCGTGGTCGACGCCCAGGTCACCTTCACCCGTGACTCCTCGGGAACCGTCGACGGTCTGATCCTGCACCAGGGCGGCAGGGACACGCCCGCGCCGAAGAAGTAACGCGGCTCGGGCCTGTCGCCTGTAGGCGAACGGCCGGTCCCCCGGCTAAGATGCCGGCCCTATGGCTGAACACCCCGAAATCTGGTTCTACCACCTCGAACGTTCGACGCTCGATCAGGTGTTGCCGGGCCTGCTCGAGAAGACGCGCGAGCGAGGCTGGCGGGCGCTGGTCCGCGCCGCCGACCAGCGGCGGCTGGACGATCTCGACGAGCGGCTCTGGACCTATCGCGACGACAGTTTTCTGGCCCATGGCCGCGCCTCGGAGCCGGAAGCGGCGCGGCAACCCATCCTTCTGACGCAGTCCGCCGAGAACCCGAACGGCGCTCAGGCGCTGTTCATCCTGGACGACGCAGAGCTTGGCGATACGAAAGGGTTCGATCGATGCTTCATCATCTTCGACGGTCGGGACGACACCGCGGTGGCTGCGGCCCGGGTGCGCTGGAAGACGTTGAAGGACGGCGGCGCCAATCTCGCCTACTGGAAGCAGTCGCCCGAGGGACGCTGGGAAAAGGCGGCCTGATCGCGCTCGCCGCGCTCGCGGCCTGTTCGACCCCGGCGTCTGACGCGCCTGCGCCCCGGACGGTGGAGCGGGCCCAGATGAGCCAGCCGATCGGCGCTCCGGTGGTCAGCCCCACCGCCGACCTGTGCAAGGCCGGCGAGCTGCAGTGGCTGGTGGGGAAACCGAAGACCGAGATCCCCGTTCCCGTTGACGTGGTCAACCGCAGGGTGACCTGCACCACCTGTCCGGTGACCGAGGAGTTCTCGCCCCACCGCCTGAACATCTTCTTCAACGACCAGACGGACATCGTCGAACAGGTTCGCTGCGGCTGAAGCCAAGGGAGACGCCCCATGAAGATTCATCTGCCCAGCCTCGCCGCCGCCGGCCTGCTGATCGCAGCCTGCGCCCCGGTCGAGCCGGGCCCCGCGCCGACGCCCCCCGGGGACAGCCCGTCCCAGTGTCGCGCCGACCACTATCAACGCTATATCGGCCGCAACCGGTCCGAACTCCCGGCCCGGCCCGCCGGAGAGGTCTGGCGCGTGACCTGCACCACCTGCCCGGTGACCATGGATTACAACCCCGCCCGCCTGAACATTCTCTACGACCAGTCCAGCGGCGTGATCCGGGAGGTCAAATGCGGATGAGAACCCTTGTCCTGACGGCGGGCGCGCTCGTCCTGGCGTCCTGCGCCCCGATGCCGGAGAGCGCGGGCGACCCGATCCCCCAGCGCTGCGACGCCGGGGCCAACCAGTCCCTGATCGGATCGCACGTCGGCGCCGTCAGCTTCCCGGCCGACGCCAATGTCCGCGTGGTCTGCACCACCTGCCCCACCACCAAGGACCTGCGCCCGGACCGGCTCAACGTTCGCTTTGACCAGGACACGGGCATCATCCGGAGGGTGGATTGCGGCTGATCGTCCTGACCCTCGGGGCCGCGGCGACGCTGGCCGCCTGCACCGAACCGGCGCCCCCGTCCGCGCCGACTGAGCCCCGTCCATCCCCTCCGGCCAGACCGGAGGCGCCGCCCACCCCGGTTCCGGCCGATGGGTGTGGGGCGGCCGAACGTCAGGACTGGGTCGGTCGCGCACGCTCGGACCTGCCGGCCCCTCCGTCGCGGGCGAATTGGCGGATCTACGAAACCGGTCAGCCGGTGACCCAGGACCTGCGGCCCGATCGGCTCAACATCGAAATCGATCCGGACAGCCAGACCGTCGTCCGCCTCGGCTGCGGCTGAGCCTCGCCCCGCTACCTCGGGAGTCGCGTGTGTCGCGGATGTCCCTGCCGGTGTAGCCGCCGTGTCCATGATCTGTAGCGGCCGGGTCGCGGATATGTCCCGCTTGTCGCGGGCGAATGTGACGCATGTCTCTGGTCGAGCTGATCGAAATGGCCGTCCGAACGGGCCGATAGCCCGTCCGGCGCTGGTCGAAATCGTCACGAACTGGCTACGGCCCGCGATGCCGCCGCATCAGCTCTCGTAGCTATCGGCCACCATGCGATCGAGGGTGCGGACGCCCCAGCCAACAGGGCCGTCGGGCACGGTCGGGTTCTTGCTGTCCTTGACCCAGGCCGTCGGCGCGATGTCGATGTGGGCCCACGGGACGCCGTTGGTGAACCGCTGCAGGAACAGGGCGGCGGTGATCGAGCCGCCGGCGCGGCCGTTTCCGGTGTTCTTCACATCGGCGATCGGGCTGTCGATGTGACGCTCGTAAGCCTCCGGGATCGGCATCCGCCAGGCGTTCTCGCCGACCTTGGGCGCGGCGGCGAGGAAGTTGTTCGCCAACTCGTCCGAGTTCGAGAAAACACCCGCATATTCAAGGCCAAGGGCGACAATCATGGCCCCGGTCAGCGTCGCCAGGTCGAGCATGAATTTCGGCTTGAACCGCTCCTGGGTGTACCAGAGGCAGTCGGCGAGGACGAGGCGGCCCTCGGCATCGGTGTTCAGGATTTCGACCGACTGGCCCGACAACGACATGACCACGTCGCCGGGGCGCTGGGCGTTCCCATCCGGCATATTCTCGACCAGGCCGATGACACCGATGGCGTTGACCTTCGCCTTGCGACCCGCGAGGGCGTGCATCAAGCCCGAGACAGCGGCCGCGCCGCCCATGTCCCACTTCATCTCCTCCATGCCGTCCGACGGCTTGATTGAGATGCCGCCGGTGTCGAAGGTCACGCCCTTGCCGACGAAGGCAATCGGCTGGTCGCCCTTGTTGCCGCCGTTCCACTTCATGATGGCGACCTGGCTCTCGCGGCGGCTGCCCTGCCCCACCCCGAGCAAGGTGCGGAAGCCGAGCTTCTCCAGCTCCTTCTCGCCGAGCACCTCGACCTCGAGGCCGATCTTTTCCAACGCCTTGACGCGTTTGGCGAACTCGACCGGATACAGGACGTTGGCCGGCTCGGCGACGAGATCACGCGAAAATTCAACGGCCGCGGCGACGGGCGAGAGCTTGCCCCAGGCGGCCTGGGCTGCCTTCACGTCGCCGGCGACGATCTTGATGGTCTCGATCGACGGGGTCTTCTCGGGCTTCAGCGTGGTGCGGTACTTGAGGAACCGGTAGGCGGCCAGGCGGGCGCCGAAGGCGGCGCGCGCGGCCTGATCGGCGGACAGGGAGCCGGCGTCGATGGTCAGCGTCTTCGCGCCCGAGAGCTTGACGGCCTGATAGGCGGCGCCGGCAGCCGTCTCCATCGCCAGATCGTCGAACTTGCCTGGATCGCCCGCGCCGGTAAGCACCACCGTGTCGGCGTCGATCCCGCTTGGGGCCGCAACGACGAGGGTGCTGTTCGCGCCACCCGTGAAGCGGCCGGCGGTCATGGCCCGGGTTAGGGCGCCCGAGGCGGCCGTATCATGTTCGGCGCCCTTGCCCTGGAAGGCGCGGCCTTCGTGAACCAGTACCGCCAGCACCTCGGCTCCGCTGGCGTTCGCGACGAACTCGATCTTCATGAGGCTACTCCTGCCGGGATGGAACGCCCCGGTCGTACTTGCAGTGACGCACGCGGGCGACTGTCGCCGGTGCGTGGGGATGTGTATTAGAGGCGTTCCCGCCGCCGCCTGCAACGGGCGATTTTCTCCGCTTATGACGCTGATTCAAGGCTATCTATTTCGCCAGATCGCCCGCCCCGTCGTGGGAGCGTGCGCCGCGCTGGCCGGTATCGGCATCCTGAGCCAGAGCCTCGACCAGCTCGAAATCATCGTCGAGCGCGGTCAGAGCGTCTGGGTCATGGTCAAGCTGACCCTGCTCGCCGTGCCCCAGCTTCTGGCGGTGATCGTGCCGATCGGCCTGTTCGTCGGAGCCCTCGTCGCCCTCACCCGACTCCAGCGGGAACAGGAGCTCACCGCGGTCTTCGCATCCGGCGTCACCCGCTGGTCGGCGATTCGGCCGGCCGTGCGCATCGCGGCCATCGCTGCGGTCCTGACTCTGGTCGTCACCACTGTGCTGCAGCCGTGGGCGCAACGGCAGGCGCGGGCCGAGGCCTTCGCCGTCCGCACCGATCTCGCCGCCCTGCTCGTCGAGGAGGGCCGCTTCGTCCAGGGGCCCGAGGGACTGACAGTCTATGTCCAGCAGATCGAACAAAACGGCCTGCTGAAGAACATCTTCATCTACTTGGCCGAGGATGATCGGGTTACCACCTGGGACGCGGCCGAGGCCCGATTTTCCCGGATCGACGGCGAGCCGATCCTGACCCTTATCGATGGGTCGTGGCAGCGATACTCCAGCCGGGGCGTGCTCGAACACCTCTCCTTCGGGCGTCAGGATGTGCCGCTGGGCCCCTACACCGAGGTCACGGACACAGTCCGCTACAAGCCGTCCGATCTTTACCTGACCCAGTTGCTCAACCCCTCCCCGCAGGATCTCGACCGGATCGGATCCGCCGGCGAGCTCAGGGCCGAGGCGCATTCGCGGCTGTCCGCCCCCCTGTATGCGCTGCTGGCCATGGCGATGGCGCTTTCGGCCATCCTCGGCGGTCAGTTCAGCCGCACCGGCTACGGCCTGCGGATCGCCCAGGTGGCGGCGGCGTTCCTGACCATCCGCATCGTCGGCTACGGCGTAGTGGCCGCCAGCGCTTGGAACGGCTGGCTGAACGTATTCCAATACCTCCTGCCTCTCGCGGCGACCGTCGTCGCCCTGCGCCTGCTGTTCCGCGCGCTCAAGCCCCGGCGGCGGCGGTCATGGCCGGCCTACGATCGCCTGAAGGCGAGGTTCGCGTGAGCGCCGACACCACGCCTTCATGGCTGAGGCTGGGGCGGATCGAGCGCTATGTGCTCCTCCAGCAGGCGCGCTATCTGGCCATCGCGCTGGGCGTCATCGCCGCCCTGATCATGCTCATCGACTTCGTGGAAATTTCCCGGGGCGTGGGCTCGGACGTCGACCTGTCCGGCGTCCGTATCCTCGGGCTCATGCTGCTGAAATCGCCGCAGGTGATCATCCAGCTGCTGCCGTTCGTCTTTCTGTTCGGCACCCTCGCCGCCTTCGTGGGGTTGAACCGGAGAAGCGAGCTGATCGCCATGCGCGCGGCCGGGTTGTCGGCCTGGCGGTTCGTGTTGCCGGCTGCGGGAGCGGCCTTCCTGTTCGGCGCGCTGACGGTGACAGCTCTGGGTCCTCTGGCCGCGTCAGGGGACGGCCTGTTCCAGCGCGAGCGCAGCCGACTCTCGGGCGCCCGGGACGCGGCGGAAGCAGTCTGGATTCGGGAGGGCGACGACACCCGGCAGATGGTCATTCGCGCGGAACGACAAGACCGGAGCAACGCCCAACTCCTCGGCGTGACCTTCTTCATCTATGCCAACGACGGCGACGGTCATCGCACTTTCCGGGAGCGGATCGACGCGGCGTCCGCCTCGTTGAGCGCCGGTCGCTGGCGGTTGGTCGACGCCGTGGGAGCCCAGGTCGGCCAACGGGCAGTGCGCTACGAAACGCTCGACCTGCTTTCCAGCCTTGCCGACGACGAGGCTTTCGAGCGATTCGCGCGGCCGCAGTCGACCCCGTTCTGGTCGCTTCCCGGTCAAATCGCCCGGGTCGAGGCGGCGGGCTTTTCCAGTACGGCTTATCGATTGAGGCTCCAGCAGTTGCTGGCCACGCCCCTGATGTTCGCGGCCATGTCGATCCTCGCCGCCGCCTTCTCGCTGCGACTGATGCGATTGGGCGACCTCGCGCGGATGAGCCTGGCGGCGGTGGTGCTCGGCTTCGGCTTTTTCTTCGTCAACCAGGCGGCGTCTGCGTTCGGCTCGGCAGAGGTGATCCCGCCCTGGCTGGCGGCGTGGCTGCCGCCAATGCTGACGGCGCTCGCCGCCTTCACCTTGCTGTTCTATACCGAAGACGGCTAAGCGAGCCGTCGCCCATCCTCCTTTGCCGCCCATCGAGTGAGCCTGAATGCCGCGTGACAGCCACGCCGAAACAGGAGCCCTGCGCCTCCGGCTTCTGGCCGGCGCGGCGGCCGTGGCCGTGGCGTCATGGAGCGGGACGGCGCAGGCCCAACAGACTCCGCCGGCCGGTGGCCCCGTCGCGCAGCCCGGCCTCGACGGCCTGACACCGGAAGCGGTCTATCTGGAGGCGGACACCGCGTCGCGCGACGGAGACGTAATCTCCGCGGCCGGCGGGACGGAGCGGGTTCTGGCCCGCTTCCGCAACACCACCCTGCGCGCCGGCAGCTTGTCCTATGATCTGAATCTGGGCGTGGCGACGGCCGATGACCGGGTCGAGTTCATTGATCCCGAAGGCAACGTCGTCTTCGCCAGTCATCTGGAGCTCGACTCCGACCTGAAGGCCGGCGTGGCCGTCGACTTCGCCACCCGCTTCCGCAACGGGGCCAGCCTGATGGCGGCCACGGCCGTGCGTCGCAGCGAGAACGTCAACGAGCTGAACTACGCCCTGTTCACCCCCTGCCCCATCTGCGACGCTGAAGGAAATCCCCGGGAGCCGAGCGTCGCCATCCAGGCAGAGAAGGTAGTGCAGGACGAGAGCCTGCGCGCGGTGCTGTACCGAAACGCCGTCTTCAGGGTCGGAGGCGTGCCGGTTTTCTACCTGCCCTGGTTCGCCCATCCGGACCCGACGGTCGAGCGGGCCTCCGGCTTCCTCGCACCGACTCCCAGCTATGACGAAGGTCGGGGCTTAAGCCTTGAGGTTCCCTATCTTCAGGTGGTGTCACCATCGGAGGACTGGCTGATCAGTCCCCAGCTTAACAACCGGGTCGCGCCGCTGCTGAACCTGCAATGGCGCCGTCGATTCGCAGACGGCACGGTCGTGCTGCGCGGCGGCTACACCTACGAGCGGAACTTCGGCGACTTCGATCTCGACAACGACGGCGATGCCGAGAGCAACGTAAAATTCGGCGACCGCACCAGCCGCAGCTATTTCCTCGGGCACGGCCGGTTCGATCCGGCGGGCCCATGGCGCTGGGGCTTCACGGCCGAGCGCACCTCGGACAAGACCCTGTTCGACCGCTACGATGTGCGCGACCCCTATCAGGACAACGGTCTCTATTACGGCGACCAGCGCCGGCTCATCAGCCAAATCTACGCCGAGCATCAGACCGACCGGTCCTATGTCTCGGTCGCCGCCTTCACCTTGCAGAGCCTGCGCGTGGCGAAGTTCGACCCGATCACCCCCGCATTGAACGAGTTCGAGCGCGACGGCGCGCTTCCCGCCGTCGCACCTCTGGTGGAAGCGCGATGGGAGCCGGACGGGCCCGTGCTGGGCGGACGGCTGCGCCTGCGGGGGTCGGCGGTCGCCCTCTATCGCGACGATTACGTCGGCAGCCCGGTGCTCCGGCCGCAGGTTCTCCCCACCGGGCCGACCCTGGGTTTCCCTGGCGTCGACAGCCGACGGGTGTCGGCCCAGGCCGATTGGCGCAAGACGATGATCTCGCCGGCGGGCGTGCGATGGGAGCCGTTCATCGACCTGCGCGCCGATTACTATTCCGTCGCCGACCTGCCACCCGCCCTTGGGCTGGACGAGGAATCGATCGGGCGCGGGCGCGCCACGGCAGGCGTCGACGTCAGCTATCCGTTGATCCGGCGATTTGGGGCTACGGAGATGATCCTCGAGCCTATAGCGCAGTTGTCGCTCTCGACCGATCCGGATCTTGACCCCCGGATCCCGAACGAAGACAGCGAGACCATCGAACTCGCCGAGAGCTCGCTGTTCAGGGTGGACCGGTTCCCGGGGCACGATCTTTACGAGGGCGGCCTGCGCCTCACAACGGGCGCGCGGACCACGCTGCGCTGGGACGCCGGACGGCAAGCCAGCCTGTTCATCGGCCGCAGCTTCCGGTCCGACGAAGAGCCCGCCTTCCTGATTCCCGTTCCGGACTCTCCGGGCGATCTCTACGATCCGACCGGTCTGGCGGCAGACACCTCCGACTGGGTCATGCAGGGCGAGTTCTCACCGTCGGACCGCATTCGCGGCTGGGGCCATGCCACGATCGATTCCGGCGGCAATGTGCGGCGGGCAGAGATCGCCGTCGACGGCCGATGGGGGCGGCGAAACCTGGCGACGGTCAGCTACATTCTCGACCGCTCCAACCCTCTGGCCGGGCCGAACAACCGGAACTACGAATTCGTCCAACTGGCGGGTCAGCAGTTCCTGTATGGCAATTGGGGGGTGGCCTTTGCGGGAATCGCCGATCTCGAACGGACGCCCCGTCCGGGCCAGCCCGATCCAGGTTATCTGGTGCAATCCGAGATTGGCCTTCTGTTCGATGACGACTGCTTCCGTTTCGAACTCGGCTGGCGGCGGGACAATACCAGCGTGAGGCCGTCCGGCCCCTCCGAGGGCCCTTATGTGCGCCTAACCCTCGCCACTTTCGGCGGTACAGGATATTGACGGGGCGACAGGCGCCGGCCGGCGTGCGATCTCGGTCGTGCGCGGGCTGCCAGAACGGGGCTCGAACCCACGGCGCCGCTTGAGGAACCAGGACTAATATGCGTTTTCAGCGTTATTTCACGGGCGTGGCGATCGCCGCCCTCCTGGCGGGAACGGCCATGGCCCAGACCGCTCCGCAGCCGCCGGCGGCGGCGGGCACGCTGAATCCCGCCACCGCGCAGACCCCCCCCGCCGCGCCGGCGGGCGCGCCGCAGTTCCAGATGGCCGACGGCATCCTGGCCACGGTGAACGACAGCGTCATCACCGGCTTCGATCTCCGGCAGCGTATGCTGTTGCTGATCGCCATGACCCAGGTCCAGCCCACGCCCGAGAACATTCCCGCCATCCAGCAGGAAGCCCTCAACGCCCTGATCGACGAACGCTTGCAGATGCAGGAATTGAGAAACTACGAGGGGCTCGTCGTCAGCGACGAGGAAGTGACTCGGGAAATCGCCGCTATGGCCCAGGAGGTCGGGGTCACCGCCGACGCCTATCTGGCCTTCCTTGAGGCCGGCGGCATTCGGGAGCAAACTCTCCGCGACCAGTTGCGCACCCAGATCGGCTGGCAGCAGCTGGTCGGCGGTCGATTCCAGAGCCGGGCCAGAGTTAGCAGGGGCGCGGTCGACGCCGCCATGCGCCAGCTTTCCGAGGCCGCGTCCAAGAAGCAGTACCTGATCGGCGAAATCTACATCGAGGCCGCTCGGGTGGGCGGCCAACAAGCCGCGATGAACGGCGCCGCCCAGCTAGTCCAGCAGATGGTCCAGGGGGCTCCGTTCCAGAACGTGGCGCAACAGTTCTCGGCCGCCCCGTCCGCGACCCGTGGAGGCGATGCGGGCTGGGTCGTTGCTGGCACCGTAAACCCGACTCTCCAGCAGGCAATGGACCAGCTTGAAGTTGGGCAGCTTTCGCGGCCGATTCCGGTGGAGGGGGGCGTTTACATCATCTACATGCGCGACAAGCGGGAGGGGGCGTCGGCGAGCCTGGTGCAGCTGAAGCAGGTGATGGTCGAGCTGGCGGAGACGGCGAGCGAGGCCGAGGTGGCGGCGGCGGCGCGGCGGCTGACCGCCCTCCAGCCGCAATTGACCTGCGATAACATGCTGCAGCGTGCGACGTCGGAGCATGGCCTGCTCGGCGCCGACCTCGGCGAGGCCGATGTGCAGAACCTGGCCCCGCAGTTCCAGCAGGTCGCGCGTTCGGCCGAGGTCGGCTCGGTCAGCACCCCGATCCGCACCCCGCTGGGTCTGCACCTGGTCGGCGTCTGCGGCCGCCGCGTCGGCGGAGCCGAGGCCCCGGACCGCCGCGCCGTCGAGAACCAGCTGTTCCGCCAGAACCTCGCCAACCTGGGCCGCCGCTATATGCGCGACCTGCGCGAGGACGCCCTGATCGAGTTCCGCCAGTGACCCCGGCCCCGCCGCTGGCCCTGACCATGGGCGAGCCGGCGGGCGTGGGACCCGAGATCATCGCCGCCGCCTGGCGCGCCCTCAAGGAGGGGCCGCAACCGTTCGCCGTCGTCGGCGACGCGGCGCTGATGCGCGCCCAGGGCGTCCCCGTCGAGTCGATCGCGGCGCCCGCCGACGCCGCCCGCGCCTTCGCCCGCGCCGTGCCGGTGCTCGACTCTCCCCTGCCCGCCCCGGTCACGCCGGGCCGGCCCGAGGCCGCCAACGCCGGCGCGGTGGCCGACTGGATCGAACAGGCCGTCAACCTGGCCCTCGCCGGCGAGGTCGCCGGTCTGGTCACCGCCCCGATCGCCAAGGCCCCGCTGTACGCCGCCGGTTTCCGCTTTCCCGGCCATACGGAGTTCATCGCCGAACTGACCGCCGAGGCGCCGTTCGCGGGGGTGCGGGGCCCGGTGATGATGCTGACCGCGAAGGACCTGAGGGCCTGTCTGGTGACCATCCACGCGCCGCTGGCCGAGGTCCCGGAGCTGGTCACGGGCGAGCGCGTCCGGCGCACCGCCCGCGTCGTCCACGAGGCGATGAAGCGCGATTTCGGCATCGCCCGGCCGCGTCTGGCGCTGGCGGCGCTGAACCCCCACGCCGGCGAGAGCGGAGCCTTGGGGCTGGAGGAGATCGGGGTGCTGGCTCCGGCGGCGGCGGCCCTGCGCGGCGAAGGCGTCGAGATCACCGATCCCCAGCCCGCCGACACCCTGTTCCACGACGCGGCCCGGGCCGGCTACGACGCGGTGCTGTGCCTGTATCACGACCAGGCGCTGATCCCGGTCAAGACGCTGGACTTCTGGGGCGGGGTCAACGCCACGCTGGGATTGCCGGTGGTGCGCACCTCGCCCGACCACGGCACCGGCTTCGACATCGCCGGCCAGGGCGTTGCGCGCGCCGACAGCCTGATCGCGGCGGTGACGCTGGCGGGCGAGATGGCCAGGGCAAGGGCGGGTCAGGATTCCTTCTCCCTTCGGGGGAGAAGGTGGGCCGGAGGCCCGGATGAGGGGGCTGTTTGAAGCCCGCCGGCGGTCAGCCGATCCGGAGCCGATTCACCCCTCATCCGCCCCTCCGGGGCGCCTTCTCCCCCAAGGGGAGAAGGATGCGGTCTGCGACTTTCGGATGTATCGTCTGGCCATCTCCCGGTTGATCCATCAGGATCGCCGCTGGAGGTTCTCCGATGTTCCAGACGCCGTCGAGGACGCGACAAGCCAGACGCCTGCGCGTCGAGATGACCGGCGCGGAGGCGAAGCTGTGGGCCATGCTGCGGGGCAGACGGTGCGACGGGCTCAAGTTCCGCAGGCACGCGCCCACCGCGGGCGCGATACCGGACTTTTTCTGTCCGGAGATTCGGCTGGCGATCGAATTGGACGGCGGCGTGCATCGGCTACTTGAATATCGGGACGCGGAGCGGGACGCCCGACTGGCGAAAGCCGGGTTCACGGTGCTGCGCTTCGGGAACGAGGCGTTTCTGGGCAATCCGGCGGTCGTGCTTGAGGCGATCCGGCGACATGCGGCGACGGTGAGCGGACGCTGAGTTTGGTGAAGTCCCAAAACGGTTGGCGTCGGGGCGCGGCTGGCTTACCCCTCATCCGGCCCTCCGGGCCACCTTCTCCCCCAGGGGGAGAAGGATACGATGATGGACAGCCCCTTGCCCGACCTCCCCTCCCTCCGCGAAACGCTCGACGCCCACGGCCTGCTGGCGAAGAAGTCGTTCGGGCAGCATTTCCTGCTGGATCTGAACGTGACGCGGAAGATCGTGCGGCTGGCGGGGCCGTTCGAGGGGCGGAGCGTGATCGAGGTGGGACCGGGGCCGGGGGGGCTGACGCGGGCGTTGCTGGAGAGCGACGCCGGCAAGGTGGTGCTGGTCGAGAAGGACCCGCGGTTCATCCCGCTGCTGAAGGAACTCGATGACGGCTCGGGGCGGCTGGAGATCGTCGAGGGCGACGCGCTGAAGGTGCGCGAGAGCGATCTGGCGGACGGACCGGCGCATGTGGTCTCCAACCTGCCGTACAATGTCGGCACGGCGCTGCTGATCAAATGGCTGACCGGGCCGTGGACGCCGCACGCCCTGACATTGATGTTCCAGAAGGAAGTCGCCGAGCGCATCGTCGCAGGGCCCGGGGACGAGGCCTACGGCCGGCTGGCGGTCATTTCGCAGGCGGTGTGCGAGGCGAAACTGGTCATGCACCTGCCCGCCGCCGCCTTCACCCCGCCGCCGAAGGTGGCCAGCGCCGTGGTGCATCTGGTCCCGCGCCCGGACCGGGCGGACCGGGAGACGCTGAAACGGCTGGAACGGGTCACGGCGGCGGCCTTCGGCCAGCGCCGCAAGATGCTGCGCTCGAGCCTGAAGACGCTGGGCGGGGCCGGACTGTGCGAGGCGGCCGGGATCGCCCCGGACGACCGGGCCGAGGTGGTGGATCTGGCGGGGTTCCTGCGGCTGGCGGCGGCGCTGGCCTGAGTCGTCCCGCGCGGCCGAGGGCGCCGTTCCGGGTTCGACGCTCGCCCATCCCACGGCATAGACGTCGCGCTACGCCGTCATCTGGCCGATCGCCCTGACGACGCAGAACGTCACGGCGCGGTCCGCTTGGGCGACGACGTCGATCCGGATCGCATGGCCGCGCGCAGCGATCTCGACGCGGTGCTGGCGCGCGCCTCGACGGATCCAGAATGCACGAGGCAGACGGGCACGATAGAGCGATCTCCCGCGGCGCTTGAAGGCGCATCGTATAGGCCTGCTGTCCGACTTGGTCCGGGACGGCCGACAGCGCCGGTGACGCCGGGGCGATGATCTGTCACAACCGGGGCGGGCCCGGACTGAACCGGTGGAGATCGGCCTACGGTGACCGTCTGGCAGCAAGCAGAAATCTTGTTCGGCCTGATCGTCTACACGGTTGTCTGGATGCGCGGCGGACCTCCAGAGAGACTGGCCGTGGGGGTATTGCTGATCCACAACCTGACGTCGTTCGTCACCTGGCGGTGGGAAATCGAAGCTTCCTATACCGCGTCCATGATCCGAGAATCCGTCTCTCTGCTCATCTTCGGCGGCCTGTGGTTTCGATCAAACCGTTGGTGGCCGGCTGTCATGGCTGCGGCGACCTGTCTGCTCCTGCTCACCTACGCTCTCTGGATGCTGCACGCCGCGGTCGCGCACTTTGCCGTCGCCTCGGCCCGTGTCGGCCTTTGGTTTCTGATCGACCTGGTCCTGTTGCTGAGCGTCTTCGAACGCTGGGTGGCGGGGGAGCCGCCGGCCGGTTCCGCTGCGTGGGCGAAAGCGGCGCGGGCGACGGCGGCGAAGCGCCGGGCCGCCTCGCCTACCGCGCCTCCGACTCCACCGCGCCCGTCCGTCCCGTGACGATGCGCAGCAGGGCGTCGACGGCGGCCTCGGGCGAGACGCGGCACTGGTCGATCAGCCGCTGAAGCTGTGGGGCGATCTCCGGCGTGATGCGGGCGGCAACCATGGTCCAGTCGGGAAACAGGCGGCCGGACACGGTGCGGCGCGACAGAAGCTCGATCTCGGCGTGCCGCGCGTCGTCGGCGAGGCGGCGGAGCAGGCCGTCCAGCGCCGGACCCGGGCCCTCGACGACCTGGAGAAACCAGCCGTCGTTGACGGCAAGGGCGCCGGTCAGGCCGTCACGGACATTGTTGCGTCGGGAAACGCCGAGGATCTCGGAAATGATCTGCAGGGAAGCGGTGTCGACGCAGGCCTTGCTACAGTAGACGATCCGCTCGAGCGCGTCGTGACGAGGTGATCCGAACATCTGTGTCCTCCCTGCCGCTGCAGGAAAAACAGCGCGGGGAGCCGACGGGTTGCATTGCAGGCCCTCCCGGGCCTTCCAAAGGGTCGAGAGCCGGTCCCTGAACGCGGCGCGGGACCTGGACCGTCGCCCGAGACATTTTCCGCGAGACATCCGGGACACCGCCGCCGGCGACAGCGGCGACACCCGAGACATGCGCGACAAATGCTGACAATCCGCCGCCAGCCATCACAATCTGGCGGGCCAAGGCGTTGATCGCCCGCGCCTTTCGTGTCGCGACAGCGTCCTGAACCCGCCCCATGAAGCGGCGGGGCGATAATGGCGGGATGGAAAAGCACGACACCCCCCGACGCAACCCCTATCGCATTCGCGGCAAGCGGACCTGGGCCCTGATACGGCCGCGCTATCTGGCCGGGCAGAGCGCGCCGCGGCTGGCCGAGGTGTTCAACGTCACCGAATACGCCATCCGCCAGCGCATCCGCCGCGAGGGCTGGAGCAAGGCGTCGCTGGCCGAGGCCGAGGAGGCGGGGATGCCCGATCCGGAGGAGGCCGCAGCGGCGCCGGCGGCCGAAGCGGCGGCGGACGGATTCGAGGACGCGGAACTGGACCCGCGGGCTGCGGCGCGAACGGCGCTGGAGGCGGCGGTGCGGCTGATGAAGATCGGGCAGATGACCGGGGCGGCCGAAGCGGCGCGGGTGGCGGACGTGATGGCGCGGGCGGCGGCGCGGCTGGACGGCGACGGGCCGGGCGATCCGGGGGAGCCGGATCAGGCCGCGTTCGAGGCGGTGCGAAGGAAGGTGCTGGGCGAAGACTGGCGCGCGGTGGTGGATGACCTCGACCCCTCCACCGCTTCGCGGTCCCCCTCCCCATCGCTTCGCGACGGGGAGGAGACGGTTTGAGCCGGGCGGCGCGGATTGCGGGGCTGTCGCCGCCGGACAAGCAGATGTTCGGAGCGGACTGGCGCCTCGCGCGGCACCCCGGCCAGAAGCCGCCGGCGGGGGACTGGTCGACCTGGCTGATCCTCGGCGGGCGCGGCGGGGGGAAGACGCGGGCGGGGGCGGAGTGGATCGCCGACCGGGCGTGGGAGACGGGGCGGATCGCCCTGGTCGGGCAGAGCCTGCACGATGTGCGCGAGGTGATGATCGAGGGACCGTCCGGCATCCGCGCCCTGCCCCGCTTTTCAATCGGCGGGCGGCCGGGGTGGGAGGCGAGCCGGCGGCGGCTAACGTGGCCGAACGGGGCGATCGGCATGGTGTTCTCGGCCGAGGACCCGGAGAGCCTGCGCGGGCCGCAGTTCGGGGCGGCGTGGGCCGACGAATGGTGCGCCTGGCGAAGGCCGGAGCCGACGCTGGCCCTGCTGCGCATGGGGTTGAGATTGGGGACCCGGCCGCAACTGGTGCTGACGACGACGCCGAAGCCGATGGCGGCGCTGCGCCGACTGCTGAACGAGGCGGGATTGGCGCGGACGGATCTGCCGACGGCGGCCAATGCGGCCAATCTGGCGCCGGCCTTTCTGGAAGGACTGCAACAGCTGTACGGGGGCACCCGGCTGGCGGCGCAGGAGCTGGAGGGGATGGTGGTGGAGGGGGATGGGGCGCTGTTCACCCTGGCGATGATGCGGGCGGCGCGGGGGGAAGGCATGCGCTCTCCTCCCCGCCCCGGGGAGGGGGGTCGCCGGAGGCGACCGGGTGGGAAGGGCCGGGCGAGCGACCCGCCGCCTGTTCGCTGGATCGCCGGGCCGCCCCCACCCCGTCGTCGCTTCGCGCCGACGACCCTCCCCGGAACGGGGAGGGAGAGCGCGAGCGCCCTTCCGGGTTCGACCGGGTGGTGGTGGCGGTCGATCCGCCGTGCTCGGCGGAGGGCGACGCCTGCGGGATCGTGGTCGCGGGTCGGGCGCGGGGGATGGCGTGGGTGCTGGCGGACCGAACGGTGCATGGGCGGTCGCCGCAGGGCTGGGCCGGCGTGGTGGCGCGGGCGGCGGCGGAATTCGGCGCCGTGCGGGTGGTCGCCGAGGCCAACCAGGGCGGGGAAATGGTCGAGGCGGTGCTGAAGACGGCGGGTGTCCGCTGTCCGGTGAAACGGGTGCATGCGCGGCTCGGCAAGCAGGCCCGGGCCGAGCCCGTGGCGGCGCTCTATGAACAGGGGCGCGTGCGGCACAGCGCGGGGCTGGAGGCGCTGGAGGAGGCCTTGATGGGGTTGGGGCTGGAAGACGGCGGCGGGTCGCCCGACCGGGCCGACGCGCTGGTCTGGGCAGTGACGGACCTGCTGGTGGACGGGGCCGGGATGGGGCCGAGGGTGAGGGTTCTGTAGGAAGGGCTTAGGTCGTAGGGCTTAGGGCTTAGGGCTTAGGGCTTAGGGCTTAGGGCTTGGGGCTTGGGGCTTGGGGCTTGGGGCTTGGGGCTTGGGGCTTGGGGCTTGGGGCTTAGGGCTTAGGGCTTGGGGCTTGGGGCTTGGGGCTTGGGGCTTGGGGCTTGGGGCTTGAGTTGCTGGGCCCGAGAGCAAATAGCCAACACCTAAGCCCTAAGACCTAAGCCCTGCCTGCTTCAGACCGTCTCGTTGAGCAGGGCGTTGCGGTAGGCGTCGACCCAGGTGTTGCGCGAGCGGCGCGAGCGTTCGGCGTGGTAGATGTGGGCCAGCTCGGCGTAGGAGCGGTCGAAGTCGTCGTTGACGAAGATGTAGTCGAAATCGCCGCAGTGCTCGATCTCGCCCTTGGCGTTGGCGATGCGGCGCTCGATGACGTCCTCGGCGTCCTGTGACCGGGTCACCAGCCGGCGGCGCAGCTCCTCGAGACTGGGCGGCAGGATGAAGACGCGGACGGCGTCGCCGGGGCATTTGGCGGCGATGTCGCGGGCCCCCTGCCAGTCGATGTCGAACAGCACGTCACGGCCCTCGGCGAGGGCGCGCTCGATCGGGGCGCGGGGGCTGCCGTAGCGGCTGCCGTGGACGTCGGCCCATTCGAGGAAGGCGTCCGCGTCGATCATGCGCTGAAACTCGGCGTCGTCGACGAAATGGTAGTCGCGGTCGGCGACCTCGCCGGGGCGAATGCCGCGGGTGGTCATCGAGATCGACAATTCGAGACCGCCGTGGTCGGCCATCAGGCGGCGGCACAGGCTGGTCTTGCCGGCGCCCGAGGGGCTGGCGACGATCAGGAGGACGCCCCGGCGAGGCGTGCGTTCATTCGACATTCTTGGGTTCTTTTCCGGGACGCGCAGTTCAGGTTGGGCTCGACGACCCCGCCCGTGAAGTCGCTCGGGCGGGATAATTCCCAGCCGTTAAACGCTCCGCAGACGTCCGAGGCAAGGCAGGGACGCCTGGGAGACCGACTCTCCGGACGGGCGGTCCGGATCGGGGGATTCTGTTTCCACCGCAAGCTCGGGCGCCAGCGCCTTGACCCGGGTATCATCGAGAGCTGCGCTGGCGATCGGGGGTGAAGTCCAGAGTCAGTCGTCGCGGCAGAAGAAGATCATGCACGAAGTCGCCCCGCGCCCGGGTCCAGATCGCCGTCACGTCGCGAAGGCGGCCGTTACGGACGTATCCGGACCACTGGAGCCGCTCATTGTCCCGGGTGACATAGTCTGCCGAGAACCGGGCGCCGTCAGCCGTCTGAGACTGATCGTACCGCCCTGACTCCGTTACGCCGTCGACCGTCCAGTGCAGCCGGCCGCCCTGGAATGACAGAACGCCCGCGACGCTGAACAGGCCGTAGATTCCGCGCGCGCGAACCCGTCCAGGCACGGACAGATTCTCGAGCTCGGGCGTATCAACCGCCGCCTCGCCTGTGGGCCAGGACGGTTCGACCGCCGCCGGAGGCGACGCCGTCGCCGTCCGATCCGGAAGACCGACCAGACACAATGCGGCGGCAAATCCGATAGCGCGCATCGTCATGCAGAAATAATACAAGACCGGCCAATACAGGGCAAATACCGGGCGTCATTCTGGCCCATCACGCATAGATCAGCAGGTTAATGGATGGTCGGACATTTCTTGGCGAAATCCACCGATTCACGCCTGAGCTGCGGATTTACTCGACATTCTGGACCTGTTCCCGCAGCTGTTCGATGACGGCCTTCAGTTCGAGGCCGATTCCGGTGAGCGCGGTCGTAGCCGATTTCGAGCAGAGGGTGTTCGCCTCCCTCATGAATTCCTGCATCAGGAAGTCGAGTTTCCGCCCGGCGGGGGGCTGGCGCAACAGTTGGCGGGCGGAGTCGAGGTGGGCGGCGAGACGATCGAGCTCCTCGCGGACGTCGGCCTTGGCGGCCAGGGCGGCGGCTTCGAGGAAGATGCGCTCCTCCAGACCGGGTGCGTCGGGAGCCAGTTCGGTCATGCGGCGGGTGAAGCGCTCGCGGATGGCCCCGGTCTGGGCGGCGGCTTCGGTTTCGGCCGAGGCGACGAGGGTCCCGATGCGGTCGATGAAGTCGGTGATCACCGGCAGCAGCTGGGCCCCCTCGCGGTCGCGGGAGGCCTTGAGGGCGGCGAAGGCGGCGTCGATGGCGGCGGCCATGGCGGTCTCGACGGCGGCGCGGGCCTCGGGGGCCTCGTCCTCCTCCGGGGCTTCGAGCACGCCGCGTAGGGCCAGCAGGCCGTCGGCCGAGGGCGGCGCGGCCCCCGCCTCCGCCAGCCGGTTGGCGAGGGCCAGGTAGCGGGCGAGGATGTCGTCATTGACCCTGAGGGCGGCGGCGCCGGGGTCGGCGCGCTTCGCCTGGACACCGACGGTGACCTGACCGCGATTGAAGTGAGCGCGGGCGGCGGTCTTGGCGTGGTTTTCGAGGGTGTCGAAGCCGGGCGGGCCGCGGAAGCGGACCTCGAGGTTGCGGCCGTTGACCGAGCGGGCCTCGACCGCCCAGGTCCAGCCGCCCTCCCCGCCTTCGCTGCGGCCGAAGCCGGTCATGCCGGAGATCTGGCCGGAGATCCGGCTCATCGGGCGGGGGCCTGCTGCGGGACGCGGATGACCTGGGCGCCGGGCGGGACGACGACGCCCGCGGGCGCGGCGTCGGGGTCGGCGTTGGGCACGCCGGGCACGGTCCCCGGCACGGCCGGCGACGGGGCGCCGGGGGGCAGACCGGCCTTGCGGCGCTCGATCTCGCGCCAGCGGGCGACGTTGGCGAGGTGCTCGTCATAGGTGCGGGCGAAGGCGTGGCCGCCCGAGCCGTCGGCGACGAAGAACAGCTCGTCGGACGCCGGCGGATTGAGCACGGCGGCGAGGGCTTCGTGGCCGGGATTGGCGATCGGCGTCGGCGGCAGGCCGGCGATCTGGTAGGTGTTCCACTCGGTCGGGCGGTCGAGCTCGGAGCGACGGATGCCGCGGCCCAGCGGGCGGCCGCGGGTGATGCCGTAGACGATGGTCGGGTCGCTCTCCAGCCGCATGCCGAGACGCAGGCGGTTGGAGAAGACGGCGGCGACGCGGGGGCGCTCGGCGGCGACGGCGGTCTCCTTCTCGACGATGGAGGCGAGGATGACGGCCTCCTCGGGCGACTTGACCACGGTGCGCGGCGAGCGGGCGGCCCACAGGCGGGCGAGATTGTCGGCCTGGGCGCGGGTCATGCGGGCGACCACCGAGGCGCGGGTGTCGCCGCGGGCGATCTCATAGGTGTCGGGCCACAGCGAGCCCTCCTCCGGGGTGTCTGGAATCTCGCCGGTCAGCAGCGGCTCGCGCATCAGGATGTCGACGGCCTGGGCCGAGGACCAGCCCTCGGGCAGGGTGACGTAGTGGCGAACCACCTTGCCGTCGACCAGCAGGGCGAGAACCGACCGGAGCGAGGCCCGGGACGGCACTTCGTATTCGCCGGCCCGCAGCTTGCGGTCGGCGCCGGTCAGGGTGGCGGCGGCCTTGAACATGTCGGTCGAACGGATCACCCCGGCCGCCTTCAGATTGGCCGCAATGGCGTTGACGCCGGCCCCGCTGGGCAGGGTGACGATGGTGTGATCCTCGCCGCCGCGGGCCGCCGGTCCCGGGGCGTAGAACACGCTCCAGGACGCGACGATGGCGGCGATCAGGAACAGGCTGAAGGTGGCCGAGGCGGCCAGCAGGGCGGTGGCCCGGCCGGACCGCTGTCGTTTCGGAGCGCCCGCCCCCCGGGGACGTCCGGCCATCAGGCGACCTTCTTGAAGATGACCGAGGCGTTGGTGCCGCCGAAGCCGAACGAGTTGGACATGGCCACGTCGATCTTCATCGGCTTGCCTTTATGGGGCACCAGATCGATGGCCGTCTCCTCCTCGGGATCGTCGAGGTTGATGGTCGGCGGGGCGATCTGGTCGCGGATGGCGAGCACCGAGAAGATCGACTCGATGGCCCCGGCCGCGCCGAGCAGGTGGCCGGTCATCGACTTGGTCGAGGACACGGCGAGGTCCTTCGCATGGTCGCCGACCAGCCGTTCGATGGCGCGCAGTTCGATCCAGTCGGCCATGGTCGAGGTGCCGTGGGCGTTGACGTAGTCGAGATCCGACGGCGACATTCCGGCCCGTTTCAGCGCCGCCTTCATGGCCCGCGCCCCGCCCTCGCCGTCCTCGGACGGCGCCGTGATGTGATACGCATCCCCGGACATGCCGTAGCCGACCACCTCGGCGTAGATCTTCGCGCCGCGCGCCTTCGCGTGTTCGTATTCCTCCAGCACCATGACGCCCGCGCCCTCGCCCATGACGAAGCCGGCGTGGCCGCGGTCATAGGGGCGGCTGGCCTTCTCCGGCGTGTCGTTGAAGGCGGTGCACAGCGCCTTGCAGGCCAGGAAGCCGGCGATGCCGATCGGCACGATCGAGCTCTCGGCCCCGCCCGCCACCATGACGTCGGCGTCGTCCATGGCGATCATCCGGGCCGCGTCGCCGATGGCGTGGGCCCCGGTGGCGCAGGCGGTCACCACCGAATGGTTCGGGCCCTTGAGCCCGTGGCGGATCGAGATCTGGCCCGAGGCCAGGTTGATCAGGGCCGAGGGGATGAAGAAGGGGCTGACCCGGCGCGGGCCCTGTTCCCTGAGGATCAGGGCGGTGTCGGCGATGGGGCCGAGCCCGCCGATGCCGGAGCCGACCATGACGCCGGTGCGCTCCTTCTGATCATCGGTTTCCGGCTTCCAGCCCGCGTCGCCGAGGGCCTCGTCCGCCGCCGCGATGGCGTAGACGATGAAGTCGTCGACCCGCTTGCGGTCCTTGGGCGACATGATCTTTTCGTGGTCGAACACCCCCGGCTGGTCCGGCGCCCCGCCGCCCCGCCCGTCCACCGACGGAATCTCGCCGGCGATGGTGCAGCCATAGCCCTCGGTGTCGAAACAGGTGATCGGCCCGATGCCCGACCGCCCCTCGACGATGCCCTTCCAATTATGCTCGACGCCCCAGCCGAGCGGGGTGAGCAGGCCGAGGCCGGTGACGACGACGCGACGCATGCGGCGGTCCTTTGCGGTGAATCTCGCTGGGAGAATAGGGGGTGGAGGCGCGCGGGGCTAGGCGGGGTGGATGAAGCCGATCGGAATGCCCGAGATGCGCCAGAGCCGGACATTCGATCGTCGCCGGGAAGCGGACCTCCGAGCCTGGACGGCCAGGCGGCCACTTCCGACCCGTAGCAGACCTAAGGCGTCAGGGTGGCGACTGCGCCACGCTGAGACCGGCGTTCACAAACCGAACCCAAGTCTGATTTGTGTCGCTGTCGAAAGACGGATCCATTGCTGCGGTTTCTGGAGTTGAGGCATGACGCTATTTTCAGGTCTTTCGGCCTTTCCGATCACACCGATGACGCCGTCGGGCGAGCTCATCGCTGCCGACCTGAGCCGGCTCGCTCGCCGCATCGAAGCCGGCGGCGCCGCTTCCATCGGTCTGCTCGGCAGCACAGGGACCTATATGTTCCTGGGCCAAGAGCAGCGGAGGCGGGCCGTGGCGACCGCCGTCGGGGCAGTTTCATCGATCCCCGTGATTGTCGGCGTCGGGGCCATGCGCACGGACGATGCCGAGTCCCTGGCGCGCGATGCGGCGACGGAGGGGGCGGCCGGCCTCCTGTTGGCGCCCGTGAGCTACACTCCTCTGACCGAAGGAGAGGTTTTCGAGCACTTCCTCGCGGTCGCGTCCGCCAGCGACCTGCCCCTGTGCATCTACAGCAATCCCGGAACGACCAACTTCACGTTCCGGCCGGACTTCGTCGCTCGCCTGGCGGCCATTCCGACCGTCGCGGCCATCAAGCTTCCACTCCCGTCCTCTGGCGACATCGCCGCCGACCTGGCGGCCTTCCGTCAGGCCGCGCCCGGCCTGTCCGTTGGCTACAGTGGGGACTGGGGCTGCAAGGAGGCCCTGCTAGCGGGTGCCGACTGCTGGTTCAGCGTCATTGGCGGGCTCTTCCCCGAGCGCGCTGCAGCCCTGACGGCTGCGGCCATGAAGGGCGATCGCGAAGAGGCCGACCGTCACGATGCTGTCTTTGCGGGCTTGTGGGACCTCATCAGAGCGAATGGAAGTCTGCGACTGATGTATGCTGCGGCGAACCTTCTAGAACTGACCGATGCCCAGCCGCCGCGACCTCTGCTCGGAGTGGGCGAAGAACTCAGGGCGAAGATTGCGTCAGCGCTTCCAATCTGAAGTGACGACCCGGCGGCGACGTCCATTTCCCGCCCATAGCGGACGCTCAGACGCCGATGGGCTTCAGGTCAGGACAGCGCTGGACGCGGACTTTGACAAAAGTCCTATGATCGGGTTCTCGAAACGCCCGAATAGACCGGGTTGGGGGATCGGACGACTTTTTGTCGGACCCGGAGCACGCCGCCATCCCGTTCTGCCAGATCCATGAGGATTGGACAGTCCGGGCGGTCATCGCCAGCGCAGCCTTTGGCGAGCGTCCGAAGCGCGTCCGCCATCGCCTGCATCTCGGCAACCCGGGCGTCGAGGTCGGCGACGTGTTTCTGGGCGATCGCCTTTACTTCCCGGCTCGGACGGGCGCGGTCACGCCAGAGCGATAGCAGTTGGCCGATTTCCTCGACCGAGAAACCCAGGTCACGGGCGCGACGGATGAACTGCAACTCCCGCACATCCCGCTCGCCGAAGTCGCGGTAGTTGCTGTCCGTCCGGTCCGCCGGCCGGATCAGGCCGACGGACTCGTAGTAGCGGATCATCTTGGTCGAGACGCCGGTCGCCCTTGAGGCCTGGCCGATGTTCATGTCTGGACTCCTTCGAAGCGGGTCTTGAAGCCGCGCAGGCGAAGCGCGTTGGTCAGGACGCTGACGCTGGACAGGGCCATGGCGCCGGCGGCCAGCATGGGCGACAGCACCCAGCCGAACACCGGGAACAACAGACCGGCTGCGACCGGGATCAGCACGACGTTGTAGCCGAAGGCCCAGACCAGGTTCTGGCGGATATTGCGCATCGTGGCGCGTGACAGGGCGATGGCGTTCATCGCTCCGCGCAGGTCACCCCCGGTCAGGACCACGTCCGCGCTCTCAATGGCGACATCCGTGCCGCCGCCGACGGCCAGCCCGACATCCGCCGCCGCCAGCGCCGGGGCGTCGTTGACGCCGTCGCCGACGAAGGCGACGCGGCGACCGCCGGCCTGAAGGGCGCGAACGGCTTCGACCTTGCCGTCGGGCAGAACTTCGGCGCGCACCTCATCGATGCCCAGATGCCGGGCCACGGCCTCGGCGGTCCGGCGGTTGTCGCCGGTGATCATCGCCACCTTCAGCCCAAGCGCGTGGATCGCGGCGATGGCGGCGGGCGTCGTCGCCCTGATCGGATCGGCGACCGCGATGATGGCCGCCAGGCGGCCGTCGATCCCCGCATAGAGGGGGCTCTTGCCCTCCTCGCCGAGCCGCTCGGCCTGATCGGCGAAGGCGGAAACGTCGTGGCCGAGTCCGATCATCAGGCGGTCGGCTCCGACCTGTACCGCGCGGCCTGCGACCCGGCCTTCGGCGCCGAAGCCGGGACGCGACGAGAAGACCTCGGGTTCCGGTACGGCGAGGCTCCGCGTTTCGGCAGCCTGGATGATGGCGCGGGCGATGGGGTGCTCCGACCGGGTCTCCAACGCGGCGACCAGGCTCAGCACCTCATCCTCGATGAAGCCCGCGGCGACGGTGAGATCCGTCAGTCTCGGCCGACCCTCAGTCAGGGTGCCGGTCTTGTCAAAGGCGACGACCTCGACGCCCTGGAGCGCCTGAAGCGCCTCGCCCTTGCGGAACAGGACGCCGAGTTCGGCGGCCCGGCCCGTGCCAACCATGATCGAGGTCGGCGTCGCCAGTCCCATGGCGCAGGGGCAGGCGATGATCAGCACCGCGACCGCGTTGACGAGAGCGAAACCCAGCGCCGGATGAGGACCGAACGCCAGCCAGACACCGAAGGTCAGGACGGCGATGGCGATGACGGCGGGGACGAACCAGCCGGTCACCTTGTCGACCAGCGCCTGGATCGGCAGCTTGGCCCCCTGGGCCGCCTCGACCATGCGAACGATCTGCGCCAGCACGGTTTCGGAGCCCACCTTCTCGGCCCGGAAACGGAAGGCGCCGGTCGTGTTGATGGTGCCCCCGACGACCTTGCCGCCCTCAACCTTCTCCACCGGGATCGGCTCGCCGGTCAGCATGGACTCGTCAACGAACGAGGCCCCGGACAGCACCAGGCCATCGACCGGAACGCGTTCGCCGGGTCGGACCACCACGACGTCGCCGGGGGTGACCTGATCGATCGGCAATTCGACCTCCGACCCATCCCGTTCGACGCGCGCGGTCTTGGCCTGGAGCGTCATCAGGCGACGAATGGCCTGGCTGGTCTGCCCCTTCGCACGCGCTTCGAACCAGCGGCCGACGAGGATCAGGGTGACGATCACCGCCGCCGCTTCGAAATAGACGTTGGCGGTCCCGGCGGGCAGCCATTGAGGGACGAAGGTCGCGATGGTGGAGAAGGCCCAGGCGGCGGTGGCGCCCAGCACGACCAGCGAATTCATGTCCGGCGTCAGCCTGACGAGGTTCGGCACGCCTTTCCGATAGAAGCGCAGACCCGGAACGAAGAGCACGAAGGTCGCCAGCACGAAGCTGATGATCCGCCAGGGCGTCATGCCAATGGAGTCCATCAACCAGCCGTGGGCGCCGGGAACGAAGTGCAGCCCCATCTCGATGACGAACAGCGGAAGGGTCGCCGCGCCGGCGACGGCGACGGCGCGCCCAAGGCCGCGGATTTCCGCGGCGCGTGAGGCCTGTTCGCGATCCTCGCTGGTCGCGTCCGGCGCGGATGCCGCTTCGGCGGTGTAGCCGGCCTTGGCCACGGCTTCCTTGAGGGTGTGGGCATCTGCGACGCCTTCCAACACCCGGACAGTGGCGCGCTCCGTCGCGAGGTTGACGCTGGCGTCCAGAACGCCGGGAGATGTCCTCAGGGCGCGCTCGACGCGGCCGACGCAACTGGCGCAGGTCATCCCCGAGATGTTCAGTTCGATCGTGTGCTCGATCGGCTCGTAGCCGGCGGAGCGGATCGCCTGGGTCACCGCCGCCGCAGAGCCGGCGTCGTCCATCTCCACACGCGCGCGTTCGGCGGCGAGGTTCACGGTGGCGCTCTTCACGCCGGGCGCGGCGCGAATGGCCTTCTCGACGCGACCGACGCAACTGGCGCAGGTCATGCCGAGCACGGGAATGTCGAGGGTTCGCAAGGTCGTGGCGGTCATCGGGACGGTCTCCAAAAATGAGGTCCCGCCCTTCTTGAACCTTCCAGTCATGGGAAGGTCAAGCGTCCCTTCAAGTAAGTCCGATGCTCACCCCCTTGACCTTCCCACGCTGGGAAACCCCACCTGCCTCATCGTCAATCGACAAAGGAGATGACGATGATCGAGTTGAAGGTTGAGCGAATGACCTGCGGCGGCTGCGCTGCGACGGTGAGGGCTGCCGTGGCTGAGGTGGCGCCAAAGGCCCGGATGGAGATCGAGATCGCCACCGGGACGCTGCGGGTGGAAGGCGAGGTCGACGAATCCCGGGTCCGGGCCGCGATCGAGCAAGCCGGCTACGGCATCGCCTAAGGGGTCGCGGCCGATCCCTCGATCGGCCGCGACCGTCCTTCACGAGGGAAGCGCCCGCTTGGCGCGTAGAGACACAGAAGGCCGGGATCGGCCGCATGTCTGGAGACCGGGTATGCGTAACTTCAATCCCGCCCCCTTCATCGCCGTCGCGGCGAGCCAGACGCTGCCTTTAGCGCCCCCCCAAACGCAAAAGGCCGCCGCGCGCCCTTCGGCGTCGCGGCGGCCTCTCGTGCCGTACGATCGGCTGGCGGCCTTAGCCGGCCAGCTTCTCGTCGATGAACTTCACGGCGTCGCCGACGGTCTGGATGTGCTCGGCGGCGTCGTCGGGGATTTCGATGTCGAATTCTTCCTCGAAGGCCATGACCAGTTCGACGTTGTCGAGCGAGTCGGCGCCCAGATCGTCGATGAAGCTGGCCTTTTCAACGACCTTTTCCGGATCGGCGTCCAGGTGGTCGATGACGATCTTGCGGACGCGTTCCAGGGTGTCGGACATGGGGGTCTCTGCTCTCAGGGCCGCCGCGGCGGCTGTTGTTCAGTCTTTGCCGTATGACGACGGCGGCGGCTGCGCAAGCCTTCAACGAAGACTCAGGCGAACCGGTTGCGTGGGGTTTAGCACGGGCGGGGCGGGTGGAAACAGGGTTGTAGGCGTATGTGATTGGCCCTCGGACCCCTCCACCGCTTCGCGGTCCCCCTCCCCATCGCTGCGCGACAGGGACGAGACAGGGGTCCGGCCGCTTCGCCCCTACACCGCTTCGCGGTCCCCCTCCCCTCGCCTGCGGCGCGGGGAGGATCAGATCATCGCCATGCCGCCGTTGACGTGCAGGGTCTGGCCGGTGACGTAGGCGGCTTCGTCCGAGGACAGATAGACGGCGGCGGCGGCGATCTCGTCGCCCGTGCCGAGGCGGCCAGCGGGAATGTTCTTCAGGATGGTCTCGCGCTGCTGGTCGTTGAGCACGTCGGTCATCGGGCTGGCGATGAAGCCCGGGGCGATGCAGTTGACGGTGATGCCTCTGGAGCCCACCTCTTGCGCCAGCGACTTGGAAAACCCGATCATGCCGGCCTTGGAGGCGGCGTAATTGGTCTGGCCGGGGTTGCCGGTGACGCCGACCACCGAGGTGACGCCGATGATCCGGCCCGAGCGGCGCTTCATCATCCCCTTCATGGCCGCGCGCGAGAGACGGAAATAGCTCTCGAGATTGACCTTGATGACGTCGGAGAAGTCCTCGTCCTTCATCCGCATCAACAGGCCGTCCCTGGTGATGCCGGCGTTGGCGACGAGAATGTCGAGCGGGGCGCCGGCGGCCTCCTCGGCGCGGGCGATCAGGCCGTCGACGGAGTCGGCGTCCGACAGGTTGGCGGCGGCGGCGAAGGCGCGCTCGCCGAGGTCTTTCGCCAGATCCTGCAGCACCGCCTCGCGGGTGCCGGACAGGACGACGGTGGCTCCCTGGGCGTGCAGGGCGCGGGCGACGGCCCCGCCGATGCCGCCGGTCGCGCCGGTGACGAGGGCGGTCTTGCCGGTGAGGTTGAACATCTGAAACTTCTCCAATCCAGGCCTTAGGTCAGGTCTTCATCACATTTTGAGCAGCGTTTGACCGGAACCGGGGTCACCCACATCCCGCGCCGATAAACGTTACGGCCACAGGCCGGACACCTGAGGGCGATCGACACCAGCAGCAGGCCGAACCACGCAAATAACAGCCAGCCTGGGACATAAGCGAGAAACAACAGCCCAGAAAGAACGAGGATCCCGACGACCGCGCTGAGCAGCGCATGTCCGAGCGCGACCCGGTACAGGCTCATCAGCCCGGCGACTTCGCGAAGGCTTCCAGATCCTCCGGCGTATTCAGGGCCAGGCTCTCGGCGTCGGGCGCGATGCGTTTGGCCATGCCGGTCAGGACCTTGCCCGAGCCGATCTCGGCGAAGCGGGTCACACCGCCCTCCCCGGCCATCCATTCCATGCTCTCGCGCCAGCGCACGCGGCCGGTGACCTGCTCGACCAGCAGGCGGCGAATGACTTCCGGGTCGGTCTCCGGGCGGGCGGTGACGTTGGCGACGACGGGGACGGCGGGGGCGACGATCTTCGCGTCAGCGAGGGCGTCGGCCATTTCGTCGGCGGCGGACTGCATCAGCGGGCAGTGGAACGGGGCCGAGACGTTCAGCGGGATGGCGCGGGCGCCCAGCTCCTTGGCCTTTTCGATGGCGCGGTCGACGGCGGCCTTGTCGCCCGAGATGACGATGTTGCCGGCGTTGTTGTCATTGGCGACGACGCAGACGCCGACCTCGGAGCCGGCGGCGGCGGCGGCCTCGGCGAGGGCGAGGTCGGTCTTGGGACCGATCAGCGACGCCATGGCCCCGCGGCCGACCGGCACGGCGCGCTGCATGGCCTGACCGCGCAGCTTCAGCAGGCGGGCGGTATCGGCGAGGGTGATCGATCCGGCGGCGCACAGGGCGGAGTATTCGCCGAGCGAGTGGCCGGCGACGAAGGCGGCGCGGCTGACGTCGACGCCGAACTCGACCTTGAGCACCCGGGCGGCGGCCAGCGACACGGCCATCAAGGCCGGCTGGGCGTTCTCGGTCAGGGTCAGCTGGTCCTCGGGCCCCTCGCGCATCAGCTGCGACAGCTTCTGGCCCAGGGCGTCGTCGACCTCGGCATAGACCTCGCGGGCGGAGGCGAAGGCGTCGGCCAGGGCCGCGCCCATGCCGACCGACTGGCTGCCTTGTCCGGGGAACAGCAGGGCGAGGGTCATGGGCGGGGCTCCGGGGTATTTGAATTGAGGCGGAGGGTTAGGACGATCGCCCGGTGCGGGCAAGCGTCCCTTGCCGAACCTCGGGGCGAGGCCGGCTGGTTCGTCACAACGGCCGCAACGAAGACACGACGGACACAACGGGGCCGGCGGGCCCGCGTCGCCCGTCAGGGAGGCGCAACACAATACCATGGCGGGTAAGGGCCCGCGAAGTCCGGAAGCCCGCTCGATGTCGTCGTGCCCGTTGTGGCTTTTTCTCGTTGTGGCCGCTGTGATGAACCTACGAGGTCAGATCAGAACAGCACCGCCGGGTTCATGATCCGGTGCGGGTCGATCGCCGCGCGTATCGCCTGCATGGTGCGGATCTCCAGCGGGGATTTGTAGCGGCGGGCCTCGTCGGTCTTGAGACGGCCGAGGCCGTGTTCGGCGGAGATGGAGCCGTCGTAGCGGGCGACGATGTCGTGGACGATCTGCGAGCCCTCGGCCCAGCGGGCGAGGAAGGCTTTCAGGTCACCGCCCGGCGGGCACAGCACATCGTAGTGGAGGTTGCCGTCGCCGACGTGGCCGAAGGCGCTGACCCGGGCGCCAGGGTGGAAGCGTTCGACGGCGGCGGTCGCTTCCTCGAGGAAGTCGGCGATGCGGGAGACGGGGACGGAGACGTCGTGTTTCCAGCCCCCGCCCTCGGGCTTCTGGGCGGCGGACTGTTCCTCGCGGACCTTCCAGAAGGCGGCGCGCTGGGCGTCGTTCTGGGCAATGGCGGCGTCGACGATCAGGCCGGTCTCGAAGGCTTGGGCCAGCAGCCGCTCCATGGCGGCGTCGGCCGCCCCAGGCTCGCCAGAGACCAGTTCGATCAGGACATACCAGGGCGGGGCGGAGTCGAGCGGTTCGCGGGTGTCGGGGATGTTGGCCAGCACGAATTCCATGCCGATCCGCTTCATCAGTTCGAAGCCCTCGACCCCGCCGCCGGTCTCGACCTTGGCGCGGGCCAGCAGCTCGATGGCGGCGCGGGAGCTGTCGAGGCCGACCACGGCGGTGGCGTGCGAGCGCATCACCGGGAACAGCTTCAGGGTCGCGGCGGTGACGACGCCCAGCGTGCCCTCCGCCCCGATCAGCAGCTGTTTCAGGTCGTAGCCGGTGTTGTCCTTCCTGAGCCGCTTGAGGCCGTGGAAGACCTCGCCGTCGGGCAGAACGGCCTCGATCCCCAGCACCAGGTCGCGCATGACGCCGTAGCGCAGCACGGCGGTGCCGCCGGCGTTGGTCGAGACGACGCCGCCGATGGTGGCCGTGCCCTCGGCGGCGAGGCTGAGCGGGAACATCCGGTCGGCGGCGGCGGCGGCCTGTTGCGCCTCCAGCAGGGTGACGCCGGCCTCGACGGTCATGGCGTCGTCGAGCGGGGTCACGTCGCGGACGGCGCGGAGCTTGCGGGTCGAGAGCAGCACCTCGCCGAACGGAATCTGGCCGCCGACGAGGCCGGTGTCGCCGCCCTGCGGGACGATGGCGACGCGGTGTCCGGCGCAGACCCGCACCGCCGCTGCGACCTGATCGGTGGAACGGGGCGTCAGCATCAGGGGCGTGTGGCCGTGCCAGCGGTTGCGCCATTCGGTCAGCCAGGGCGCGATCTCGGCCGGATCGTCGGTCCAGCCGCCGTCGCCGAGGGCGGACTTGAGCGCGGCCAAAGCCTGCGGACTCACCATTCCAGCCGAGTCCCATAGATAGGCAAGGCCCTGTCGGCCGAGATGAGCGTGAGGTTCTCGGCGAGCGCCTGGGCCACGATGATCCGGTCCCAAGGGTCCCGGTGATGTTCGGGCAGTCGGCCCGCCCGGGTTGCATGGCCTTCATCGATCGGCAGCCACTCGAAGACGAGCAGATGACGGAGCTCGTCGAGATCGGTCGGAAGCCTGGAGAGTTCAGGATCGCGTCGGCGCTTGTATTCGATCTCATAGGCGGAAGCGGTGCTGACCATGCGGTCGTTGTCCGGATCAGAAATCAGGTCGCGCGCCCTTGCGGACAGGCTTGACGGAAGCAGCGCCGACCACACGAGAGCATGGGTATCGAGCAGCAACCTCATCGTCTGGCGGGATCGATCGGCGCGTCCATCAAGGCTTCCAACTCCAGGTCTGGCTCGAAGAACACCGAGTCCGGCACATTGATGTTCAGGTGTTGCCAAGCGCCCAGAACCGGCTTGCGGCGCGCCGCGGGCTCGACGGGCTGAAGCCGGACGCTCGGCTTGCCGTTGCGCGCGATGACGACCTCCTCGCCCGCTTCCGCTCGAGCGACGAGTTCCGAGAGTTTGGACTTGGCCTCGGCGATGTTCATCGTCGTCATGAACCCAAGACTATCACGGACGCCCGAGTTGGTCCAACATGGTTGGACCATGACCAGTCCGCTGCCCGCTCCCGTGCCCTGCGTCGGCGTCGTCTGCCTGCGTGGGGACGATGTGCTGCTGATCCGGCGGGGGCGGGCGCCGATGGCTGGGGCCTGGAGCCTGCCGGGCGGACGGATGGAGCCGGGCGAACGGGCCACGGAGGCGGCGCTGCGCGAACTGCGCGAGGAAACCGGCGTGGAGGCGGAGATCACCGGCCTGATCGATGTGGTGGACGGAATCTTCCCTGAGGCTGGCCGGCATTATGTGCTGGTCGACTACGCCGCGCGGTGGCTGTCGGGCGAGCCGACCGCCGGTGACGACGCCCTGGAGGCCCGGTTCGTGCCGCTGGACCAGGTCGAGACGCTGGTCGACTGGGACGAAACCCGGCGGGTGATCCGCCTGGCCGTGGCGACCCGGGAAGGCTGAAACATTACAGCGAGTTCATGAACGGGGGTCCGGTTTCGCTGGCGGGCCGGCCCCCGGGTGCTAACCTTGAGGAGAACAGGGAGGCTTTTGATGGACTTTTCCACACTCTTCGTCGGCGCGCTGGTCGTCATGGCGTTCATCCTGCTGTTCAGCGTGGTGAAGATCGTGCCGCAGGGGCGCGAGATGACGGTCGAGCGGTTCGGGAAATACACCCGGACGCTGTCCCCCGGCATCAGCCTGCTGACGCCGTTCGTGGAGCGCATCGGCCGCCGCATGAACATGATGGAGCAGGTCCTCGACGTGCCCCAGCAGGAGGTCATCACCAAGGACAACGCCATGGTGAAGGTCGACGCCATCGTCTTCATCCAGGTGATGGACGCGGCGCGCGCCGCCTACCGGGTCGAAAACCTGCCGTACGCCATCACCCAGCTGTGCTCGACCAACCTGCGCACCGTGGTCGGCTCGATGGACCTCGATGAGGTGCTGTTCCAGCGCGACAACATCAACTCGCGCCTGCTGACCGTGATCGACGCGGCGACCGAGCCGTGGGGCGTCAAGGTCAACCGCATCGAGATCAAGGACCTGAGCCCGCCGGCCGACATCACCAACGCCATGGCCCGGCAGATGAAGGCCGAGCGCGAACGCCGCGCCGTGATCACCGAGGCCGAGGGCGAGAAACAAGCCGCCATCGCCCGCGCCGAGGGCGCCAAACAGTCGGCCATCCTGCAGGCCGAGGGCCGCAAGGAGGCCGCCTTCCGCGACGCCGAGGCCCGCGAACGCGAAGCCCAGGCCGAGGCCAAGGCGACGTCGATGGTGTCGGAGGCCATCGCCCGCGGCGACGTCAACGCGATCAACTATTTCGTGGCCCAGAAATACGTCGAGGCCTTCGCCGAACTGGCCCGAAACCCCACCCAAAAAACGGTCATCGTCCCGGCCGAAATGTCCGGTCTGGTCGGCACCATCGCCGGTCTCGGCGAACTGGTCGGCCTGGCGAAGGAGCAACAGCAGGGCCGCACCGACGTCCGCGCCGCCGCCCCGCCGCGGGCCACGCCCCCCGCCCCGCCCCGCCCACGCGGCGGGTCCGTTCCGAGGAGCTGATCCATGGACGCCCTGATCGACCTGCACGCCGCCCAACCCTACTGGATCTGGCTGGCCATCGGCGTGATTCTGCTGGCCATCGAGTCGGCCTTCTCGACCGAATGGCTGCTGTGGCCGGCGGTGGCGGCGGGCGTCGTGGCGGTGGTCACGGCGCTGGGCCTGCCGCTCGGCGGGTTCTGGGGCGAGACCGCGCTGTTCGCGGTGTTGACCGTGGCCGCCACCCTGATGTCGCGGCGGCTGATCCAGCGCGTCAACCCCGCCGACAGCCCCGACATCAACGCCCGCGACAGCCGCCTGGTCGGCCAACGGGCCCAGGTGGTCCAGGCCTTCGTCGACGGCCGGGGTCGGGTGTTCGTCTCGGGCTCCGAATGGATCGCCGAGATCGAGGGCGCCGCGCCGCTGGCGGGCGAAAGCGTGATCGTGGAGGCGATGGACGGGTCCAAGCTGAAGGTGCGAGCCGTTTAGCCTCCCATCTCGTCGATCCCGCGATTGGCCAGACCGTCGGCCCGTTCGTTGAGCTCGTGGCCGGCGTGGCCCTTGACCCAGTGCCATTTCACCTCATGGCGGGCGCGGGCGGCGTCGAGGCGTTTCCACAGGTCCTCGTTCTTGACCGGCTTCTTGTCGGCCGTCTTCCAGCCGCGCGCCTTCCAGCCCCGGATCCATTCGGTGATGCCGGTCATGACGTATTTGCTGTCGGTGTGCAGGTCGACGCGGCAGGGCCGGGTCAGGGCCTCCAGCGCCATGATCGCCCCCATCAGCTCCATGCGGTTGTTGGTGGTCAGCGGCTCGCCGCCCCACAACTCCTTCTCGTGACCGCCGCCGGTTTGCAGCACGGCGCCCCAGCCGCCGGGACCGGGATTGCCACGACAGGCGCCGTCGGTGTGGATGATCACATGGGACAAGATAGGCTCGCTTTGCGTTATAACATTTGTTATATAGCTATCTGAAAGCGAGACCAGCGATGATAGCCGTCAAAGTCACTCAGGTTGGAAATTCCCTTGGGATGCTGTTGCCCAAGGAAGCCGTCGTGGAGCTCGGCGTCGAAAAGGGTTCGACCCTCTACATGACCCGCGCACCAGACGGCAGCATGCGCATCTCTCCGTACGACGACCGCATTCAGGAGCAGATCGCACTCGGCGAGAAGTTGATGGACGAACATCGCGACGTTTTCCGTGCCTTGGCCAAATGAGGGACCTTGAGCCTCGGTGGCTCGAGAAGCAGGCGATCATCGCACTACATGACCGTACCTTGGCTCTCCATGGCGGCCCGAGCGGCCTTCGGGACGAGGGATTGCTGGAGTCTGCGCTCCAACGGCCCATCGATCACTTTGCCTACGAAGGAGAGACGAGCCCTGCCGCGCTCGCCGCGATCTACGCCGTTGGGATCGCAACGAACCATCCGTTCGTGGACGGCAACAAACGGGCGGCATTCCAGGCGTTGATCCTGTTTCTGGCGTTGAATGGGACTCCGCTTCGAGCTGACCCGATCGATGCCATCAACACCATGCTGGATGTCGCGGCGGGCCAGATCGATATCGAAGCCCTCGCAACCTGGGTTCGGGCCAACAGCACGGCGACCTGACGCCGCATTCGCTTGGCGTCGCGCCACTGAACGGCCTATATGCGGGACCATGTTTTCCGTCGGGGCAATACCGCTCCGATCATCGATAGAGATTGAGCCGCCATGCAGCCCGGTATCTGGCAAATCCTGATCATCGCCGTCCTCGCCCTCCTGCTGTTCGGCGGGCGCGGCAAGATTTCCGGCCTGATGGGCGACGCCGCCAAGGGCATCCGCGCCTTCCGCGACGGCCTGAAGGACGGCGACGCCGACAAGCCCCGGGACGAGCGCGCGGGCGCCCTGCCTCGCACCGAGGCCGAAAAAGAAGACCTGAAGTCGTAAGCCCCGTTTCGCGCCGGAGACTCTGACGGATGGGTGGTCTTGGGCCCGGCATCGGCGGGCTGGAAATCCTCGTCATCGGCCTGCTGGCGCTCATCGTCGTGGGACCGAAGGACCTGCCGCTGCTGATGCGCAGGGTCGGCAAGGCCGTGGGCAAGGCCCGCGCCATGGCCAACGAATTCCGCGCCAGCTTCGACGAGATGGCGCGGCAGTCGGAGCTGGACGAGCTGCGGCAGGAGGTCGAGGCCCTGCGGCGCGGCCAGGGTATGGTTCCGCTCGGCGCCGAGGCCGAGGCGACCTTCCGCGATATCAGCGATGATCTGAACAGACCGCTGGACGAACCCGCGACCCAGCCCGCGCTGACCGGGCCGGATGAATGGCCCGACGCCGCGCCGGTGATGGAGCCGCTTGAAACGAAGCCCACGGCCTCTGCGCCCAAGGCCGCCAAGGCGCGGGCCAAGACGCCCGGGACTCGGGCCGGCGCCGCGAAGCCCGCCGCCAAGGCCCGCCCGGCCAAGCCGAAAGCCCCATCCGCCGGTCGGAAGGCTGCGGCCGCCAAACCGAAAACCCCGCGCAAGAAGGCGATCGACCTGTGAGCGGGCCCGAACGCGACGAGGCCGACATCGAGGCGTCGCGCGCCCCGCTAATGGATCACCTGATCGAGCTGCGCACGCGGCTGATGATCTGCGTCGCCGCCTTCGTGGTGGGCTTTGTCGGCTGTTTCATTGTCGCCGACCCGATCTATGTATTCCTGGTTCAGCCGTTCGTGGTGGCGGCCCAGTTCCACGAAGCGGCCGGGCCGGGGGGAAGCGTGTCGCCCTTCGATCTGATCCTCGGGACGGCCGGGCTGGTTCCCGTGCCGCGCGGAGACGGCGAGACCGTGAACCTGATCTTCACGGCGCCGCTGGAGTTCCTGATCACCAAGATGAAGCTGGCGGCGTTCGGCGCCGTGGTGGTGACCTTTCCGGTGTTGGCCTGGCAGTTGTACCGCTTCGTGGCCCCGGGGCTGTACCGCAACGAACGGGGCGCCTTCCTGCCCTTTCTGATCGCGGCCCCGGCCATGTTCCTGACCGGCGCGGCGATGGTCTATTACGTCATGCTGCCGTTCGTGATGCTGTTTTCCCTGGGTCAGCAGATCAGCGGCGGCGTCGTCACGGCCGAATTGCTGCCGCGGGTGTCGGACTATCTGAACCTGGTCATGGCGCTGCTGCTGGCCTTCGGCCTGTGCTTCCAGCTGCCGGTGGTGATGACCCTGCTGGGCATGGCCGGGATGGTGTCCTCAAGAGCGCTGGCCTCGGGCCGGAAATACGCCGTGGTCGCCATCGCCGTGGTCGCCGCCTTCGTCACCCCGCCCGATCCGCTGAGCCAGATCATGCTCGGCGTCCCGCTGCTGCTGCTCTACGAGATTTCGATCTGGTGCGTGCGGCTGATCGAACTGCGGCGCAGGAAGGCGGACGCGGCCCCGGCCTGACGGAACCCCGCGGCAGCGTGGCCGTTTGGACCGGGTTCCCATTCAGGAGTCCGACCATGACCAGCCTTTTCCGCCTGACCGCCGTCGCCTCGATCGGCGCCCTCGCCTTCGCCGCCGCCGCCTGCACGCCCGCCGAAAATGACGCGGACGACGGGACCGACACGACCACGATCGTGGAGCGCGAGGTCCCGGCCGATCCGGTCGTGGTCGAGCGCGAGGTTCCCGTCCCGACCCCGCCGGTGGTCGTCGAGGATCGCCGCGAAGGCGACAGCACCACCGTCCGCGCCAACCGCGACGGCCTCGAGGTCGAGACCACCAACCGCTGATCCCCCCGCAGCATGTGAAAAGGGCGCCGGCGGTCTCCCGTCCGGCGCCCTTTGATCGTCAGCCCCCGCTGTCGATCAGCAGCTGTAGTACATGTCGAACTCGACCGGGTGCGGGTGCAGTTGCAGCCGCATCACTTCTTCCATCTTCAGCTCGATGTAGCTGTCGATGAAGTCGTCATCCATGACGCCGCCCTTCTTGAGGAAGGCGCGATCCTTGTCGAGACTCTCGAGGGCCTCGCGCAGGCTGCCGCAAACCTCGGGGATGTTGCCGCGCTCTTCCGGCGGCAGGTCGTAGAGGTTCTTGTCCGCCGCCGCGCCCGGATCGATGCGGTTCTCGATGCCGTCAAGGCCGGCCATCAGCAGGGCCACGAAGGTCAGATAGGGGTTGCCCATCGGATCGGGGAAGCGCGCCTCGATGCGCTTGGCCTTGGGCGAGTTGACCCACGGAATGCGGATCGAGGCCGAGCGGTTGCGCGCCGAATAGGCGAGCTTGACCGGAGCTTCGTAGCCCGGGACCAGCCGCTTGTAGGAGTTGGTGGTCGAATTGGCGAAGGCGTTGATGGCCTTGGCGTGTTTGATGATGCCGCCGATGTACCACAGGCACATGTCCGACAGTCCGGCATATTTGTCGCCCGCGAACAACGGCTTGCCGTCGCGCCAGATCGACTGGTGGACGTGCATGCCCGAGCCGTTGTCGCCGAAGGTCGGCTTGGCCATGAAGGTGGCCGACTTGCCGTAGGCGGCGGCGACGTTGTGGATGACGTATTTGTAGAGCTGCAGGCGGTCGGCCATGGTCAGCAGGTCGCTGAACTTGAGGCCCAGTTCGTGCTGGGCCGGGGCCACTTCGTGGTGGTGCTTCTCGGGCTGCATGCCGAGGTCGCGCATAACGCCCAGCATCTCGCCGCGCAGGTCCTGGGCGCTGTCGGTCGGATTGACCGGGAAATAGCCGCCCTTGTGCGTCGGGCGGTGACCCATGTTGCCTTCGGAATAATCCGCGCCGGTGTTGGCCGGCAGCTCGATCGAATCGTAGCTGTAGCCGGTGTCGTGCGAGGCGGTGGACCAGCGCACGTCGTCGAAGATGAAGAATTCGGCTTCCGGTCCGAAGAAGACGGTGTCGCCGACGCCCGAGGACTGGACATAGGCCAGCGCCTTCTTGGCCATCGAGCGGCTGTCGCGGTTGTAGGGCTCGCCGGTGTCCGGGTTCAGCACGTCGCAGAACAGGAACAGGGTGGTCTGCTGATAGAAGGGGTCGATCCAGAAATTGGTCAGGTCCGGCTTGAGCAGCATGTCAGACTCGTTGATCGCCTTCCAGCCGGCGATCGAGGAGCCATCGAACATGGTCCCGTCTTCCAGGAACTCCTCGTCGACCAGATCGATGTCGAAGGTGACGTGCTGCATACGCCCCTTGGTGTCGGTGAAGCGGAGATCGACGTATTGAACGTCCTTCTCCTTGATCTCTGACAGGATTTTCTTGGCGCTCATGCTCGAGGGTCCGTTTCTTGGGGAGGATAGTGAAACGGCCGCCTCGAAAGGCGGCCGGTGGTTCAAGCGGTCAGACGGCCTGGGCCCCTGTTTCGCCGGTGCGGATGCGGATGACGTCGAGGACATCGGAGACGAAGATTTTGCCGTCGCCGATCTTGCCCGTGCGGGCGGCGGCCTGGATGGCGTCGATGACCGAGGGGACCATGTCGTCGGGAACCACCACCTCGATCTTGATCTTGGGCAGGAAGTCGATGACGTATTCGGCTCCGCGATAGAGTTCCGAATGGCCCTTCTGGCGGCCATATCCCTTGGCCTCCAGAACAGTCATGCCCTGCACCCCCGCGTCCTGGAGGGCTTCCTTCACTTCATCCAGCTTGAAGGGCTTGATGACGGCTTCAATCTTTTTCATCAGCGATCCCAGGCGGGCTTACAACGCCGCGCGCTCGGGCGGTAAAGGGACATTGCATTGCACAATAAGGCAAGCCTTTTTCGGTTTCCGGCGCCATCCGTGATCGGAGGACCGGCGTGACCACCCTGGCCGACTGGCGCACCGGCCTGCCGTGGCCGGAGCGCGAAACCCACAAGCACGCGCGCGGTCGGCTGGGGGTGGTGTCGGGCAAGGCGACGCAGACGGGCGCGGCGCGGCTGGCGGCCCGGGCGGGGCTGCGCATCGGCGCCGGGCTGGTCCGTATCCTGTGTCCGCCGGACGCCGCCCTGGTCATCGCACCGGCGATCGAGGCCGTCATGCTGACCCCGTTCAGCTCCCCCGAGGGGCTGGTCGAGGGCTGCGAGGGGATGGACGCGGTGGTGATCGGCCCGGCCGCCGGGCTTACCGAGGCGACCCAGGCCAATGTCCGCGCCCTCGCCATGACCGGCGCCGCCCTGGTGGTGGATGCCGACGGGCTGATGGTGTTCGAGGACTGGACCGAGGGCCTGTTCGAGGCGCTGGACCGGGACGACGTGCTGACCCCGCACGAGGGCGAGTTCGAGCGGCTGTTTCCCGACCTGCTGGGGGCCGGACGCGAGACGGCGGCCGCCGAGGCGGCGGCGCGGGCCGGGGCCGTCGTCGTGCTCAAGGGGCCGGAGACGGTGATCGCGGCTCCGGACGGCCGCGTGGCCGTCAACGACAACGGCACGCCTTGGCTGGCGACGGCGGGGAGCGGCGACGTGCTGGCCGGCATGATCGGCGGGCTGGTCGCCCAGCGTATGGACAGTTTCGACGCGGCCCGGGCGGCGGCGTGGATGCACGCGGAGGCGACGCGGGGGATCGGACCGGGCCTGATCGCCGAGGACCTGCCTGACCGCCTGCCTGCCGTGCTGGCGGCCCTGCATGCAACGTCGGGCTGAGGCGCGACGGCGCGTCCGGTTCAAATTGTCGTCGAAGCGGCCTATGCGGAGCGTCCCCGCCGCCGGAGCCTCGCCTTGCTGATCGTCCTGTCCCCGGCCAAGCGGCTGGATTTCACCGAAGCCGACCCCGCCCTGCCCGCCTCCGAGCGGCGATTCCGCGAGGATACGGCGTCGCTGGCGCGCACGGCGCGGGGTCGCACCGTCGCCGAGCTGCGCGGGCTGATGAGCCTTTCCGACGACCTGGCGCGGCTGAACCGGGCCCGGTTCCAGGCCTTCGACACCGAATCGGCCGACGGGGTGCAGGCGGCCTTCGCCTTCGCCGGCGACGTCTATGAGGGCCTGAAGGCGCGCGAGCTGGACGCCACCTCGCTGGAATGGTCGCAGGACCGCCTGCGCATCCTGTCGGGGCTGTACGGCCTGCTGCGCCCGCTGGACCGGATCCAGCCGTACCGTCTGGAGATGGGGACCCGGCTGAAGACGCGGCGCGGCGCCAGCCTGTACGACTTCTGGGGCGACCGCATCTCCAAATGCCTGAACCTCGACGCCGAGGGACATGACGATCCGACGCTGGTGAACCTGGCCAGCCAGGAATATTTCGGCGCCGTCGATGCGCGGGCGCTCAAGCTGCCGGTGGTGACGCCGCATTTCCGCGAGGAGAAGGATGGCGAGAGCCGGATCATCTCATTCTTCGCCAAGAAGGCCCGCGGCGGCATGGCCCGTTTCGCCATCGATGAGCGCATCGACCGCGCCGAGGACCTGAAGGGGTTCGACCGCGACGGCTACCGCTTCGACAAGGCCGCCTCGACCGATGCGGACTGGATATTCATCAGATCAGGAAATTCGTGAGTCCCTGTCGCCTTCGCTGACGCGAGCGGCTAGGTTGGACCCGAGATTCAGACGGACGACACCCCATGTTCCAATGGCCTAAACGCGGTGACGGCTCGCAAGCCGAGGACGCCCCCTTCCGCGACATCGGCGACCTGAAGGGGCAGGTGGCGGTGATCTCGGGCTCGACCTCGGGAATCGGCCTGGCCTTCGCCCGCGCCATCGCCTCGCGCGGCGGCGAGGTGGTGCTGAACGGCCTCGGCGATCCGTCGGAGATCGAGCGGACGCGCGCGGAGATGGAGGCCAGCTGCGGCGTCCGGGTGCGCTATCACGGGGCCGACATGCGGCGCGGCGACGAGGTCGCCGACATGGTCGCCTACGGCAAGCACCAGTTGGGCCGGGTCGACATCCTGATCAACAACGCCGGCGTCCAGCACGTCGAGGCGGTCGAGAAATTCCCCGCCGACAAATGGGAGCAAATCATCGCCATCAACCTGTCGTCCACCTTCTATGCGACGCGGGCGGCGATCCCGATCATGAAGGCCCAGGGCCGCGGACGGATCATCAATGTGGCCTCGGCCCACGGCCTGGTCGCCAGCCCGTTCAAGTCGGCCTATGTCGCCGCCAAGCACGGCGTCATCGGCTTCACCAAGACGGTGGCGCTGGAGCTGGCCCAGGACAACATCACCTGCAACGCCCTGTGCCCCGGCTTCGTCGAGACACCCATCGTCGAGAAGCAGATCGCCGATCAGGCGCGCACGCGCGGCGTGTCGAAGGAGGCGGTGCTGAAGGACGTCATCCTCGGCTCCCAGCCGACCAAGCGGTTCGTGACCACCGACGAGTTGACCGGGATGATGCTGTATCTGGTCAGCGACCTCGGCGCCTCGGCCAACGGGGCCAGCTTCTCCATCGACGGCGGCTGGACGGCACAGTAGCGGGACCAGGTCGCCCATGACCGCGCTGACCTGGATACGTGGCTATACCGCAGCCGAACTCGAACGAGCGCAGGCGCGATTCCGCCTTAACTTCCCCTCTGACCTCATCGAACTCCTACGGGACCGACGCCCGGTCGGAGGGCCGGATTGGAACAATGAGGAGAAGGTGCGCCGGCTCTTGGCTTGGCCATTTGAAGGCCTGCTCTTCGATGTCGAGCAGAACGGACTCTGGTGGACCGATTGGGGAGATCGCCCCGCCAAGGCGGAGGAAAGAGCCGAATTACTGAGGCAGGTCGTGGAGCGCGCACCGCGTCTCATTCCGATCTTCAGCCACCGGTACCTGCCGGCGACCCCCACCGTGGCCGGAAACCCCGTCTTCTCCGTCTACCAGTCCGACGTGATCCACTACGGGGCGGATCTGGACGACTACATTGATCGTGAAGTGAACGGCTGGGAGACTCGGCCGTGGCCAGAAAATCTTCGGGAGATCGACTTCTGGTCCGAGCTTGTCCGACGCAATAACGCCTGAGGTCGTGAGGAATTCACCGAGGCGTCGTGACCTCGCCTTCCCCTACCCCACAAACCCCGCCGCCCGCTTCAGCCGGTCGTTGATGGCTTCGCCCAGTCCGTGGCCGGGCACCGGCGACACCGCAATGCCCGCCGGAGTCTCACGGTCGGCTTCGCGCAGCATCCGGAACAGGTTGGCCGCCGCCTCCCGCAGGTCACCCGTCGGGCTGAGGCTCCAGCGCAGCGCACCCACGCCGGGCCCGAAGCCGAGCAGGATTTCCCCCTCCCCCGCCGCCATGGCGTTGATCCGCACCGGGGCGTCCGGGGCGTAGTGAACGGCCGCGCGGCCGGGCGAGCGATGCCCCTCGCCGCCCCGCTCGAGCGGGCCGACCACGGCTTCGATGTCGGCCCGGGTCACCGAGCCGGGCCGCAACAGGGCGACGCGGCCGTCCAGCACCGAGACCACCGTGCTCTCGACCCCGACGGCGCAGGGGCCGCCGTCCACGGCGTCGGCGGCGGCGAAGCCGGTCTCCTCCAGCGCGTCCGCGAAGGTGGTGGGGCTGGGCCGGCCCGAGCGGTTGGCCGAGGGGGCCACCACGGGCTTGCCGAAGGCCGAGATTACGCCGCGGGCGCGGAGGTGGCCGGGAACCCGCACGGCCACGCTGTCCAGCCCGGCGCGGGCGAGGTCGCAGACCCGGTTCCGGTCACGCACCGGCGCCACGATGGTCAGGGGGCCGGGCCAGAAGGCTTCGGCCAGGGCGCGGGCGCGGGCGTCGAAGACGGCGATGGCCTCGGCCTCGACCGCGTCGGCGACATGGGCGATCAGCGGGTTGAAGCGGGGCCGGCCCTTGGCCTCGAAGATGGCGACGACGGCGGCGGCGTTCCCGGCGTCGGCGGCGAGGCCGTAGACGGTCTCGGTCGGCAGGATGACGAGACCCCCGCGCGCCAGCGCCTCGACGGCCTGGGCGTCGGTCGCGCCTAGAGCCGACGCGCCTGAAGCGCCACCCGCACGGTTACCTCGCGGCCGACCATCCTGTTCCACGCGCCTGAGGTTCCTATGCCGAAATCCGTGCGGTCGAGAGTGAACGCACCCGTCAGATGCGCCCGGTCGCCGGTCACGCGCAAGTCTACGGGGAAGGTCACCGGACGGGTTTGCCCCTTCATCGTCACCTCGGCCCGGGCCGTATAGCGGTCGCCGCCGGCCGATTCGAGCGACCGGAGCTGGAATCGGATCGTCGGATGTCGCCGGGCGTCGAGGAACCCGGGACCGATCGCCCGCCCGGTCACGGCCGAGGCGTTCATCTTCAACGACCCGGCTTGCACCACGATGGTCGCACGGGTCCGCGACGGCGCGTCCGGATCGAAGGCGACGTCGCCGCGCCAGTCCTCAAACCGGCCCCGGTGGGAGCCGCCGAAGGCGCGCACCGACATCTCAATGGTCGAGGCCTCGCGCAGCACCTCCCACGGCGGCGGCGCGTCGCTCCACGCGCCGAGCCCGAGCAGCGCGAGACCCGCCAGCAGGACGGCCCGGCGGATCACGGCCGGCGCGGGATGAAGGGAAGCATACGGTGCAGGACGTTGTCGCGGTCGACGAAGTGGTGCTTCAGCGCCCCGGCGACATGCAGGAAGAGCAGCACGTAGAGGGCCTTGGCGGCGAGCTCGTGCATGTCCATCAGCTGGCCGGCGGTCTCGCGGCCGCCGCCGATCGGCAGGGCCGGCCACTCGAACAGGCCGAACCAGAGAATCTCGCGGCCTCCGGCCGAGGAGGCGGCCCATCCGACCAGCGGCATGCCGATCAGGAAGGCGTAGAACAGGGCCTGGGTGCCGCGCGCCAACAGCTTCTGCCAACGCGGCGTCGTTTCGGGCAGCGGGATGGCCGGATTGGCGATGCGCCAGCCGAGTCGAGCCAGGGTCAGGACCATAATGCTCAGACCCACCGATTTGTGGACATTGACGAACTCGCGGGAGATTGGCCCATCCGTCACCTCATGCGCCCAGATCAGGCCGATCTGGGCCACCACGAGGGCGGCGATCAGCCAGTGCAAGACCAGCGATACGGTCGAATAGCGGTTGCGCGGTTCGGCCACGGAGTTGCTCCCTTACCCGGATGTCAGACCGTCAGCTTGACCCAGCCGACGCGGTTCGCCAAGCCGCGCCTTGCGTGACCCGGCGGCAAGGCGGCATGAACATGGGCACAGTTTCGAGAGCGAACCGATGACCTACCGCGCCCCCGTCCGCGATCTGATCTTCACCCTGACCGAGGTGGCCGGGCTCGACGCCGTCGCGGCGACCGGCGCCTTTCCCGACTTCGACGCCGATCTGACCGGCGCGGTGCTGGAGGCGGCGGCCCAGTTCTCGGAAGGCGTGCTGGCCCCACTGAACCGCGTCGGCGACCAGAAGGGTTCGCTCTACGCCAATGGCGCTGTGACGGCGGCCCCGGGCTTCGCCGACGCCTACCGCCAGTTCGCCGAGGGCGGCTGGACCGGCCTGTCCGCCCCGACCCACGCTGGTGGGCAGCAACTGCCCAAGGCGCTGGAGCTGGCGGCCTATGAGACGGTGCACGCCGCCAATATGGCCTTCGGCCTCTGTCCGATGCTGTCGCTTGCGGCGATCGAGGCGCTGGAGGCGGTCGGCACCGAGGCGCAGAAGACGACCTATCTGACCAAGCTGGTCTCCGGCGAATGGACCGGGGCCATGGTGCTGACCGAGCCGCAGGCGGGATCGGACCTCGGCGCCCTGACGGCGACGGCGGTTCCGAACGGCGACGGGACGTATTCCCTGACCGGGCAGAAGATTTTCGTCACCTGGGGCGACCACGACGCCACCGACAACATCGTCCACATGGTGCTGGCCCGCCTGCCCGACGCGCCTCCGGGGCCGAAGGGGATCAGCCTGTTCCTCGCCTCCAAATACCGGGTCAAGCCGGACGGCTCGCTGGGCGAGCGCAACGCCTTCCGGCCGGTCGGGGTCGAGCACAAGCTGGGCATCCACGCCTCGCCGACCTGCGTCATGGCCTATGAGGGGGCGACGGCCGAACTGGTCGGTCAACCCAATCAGGGCCTGGCCCATATGTTCGTGATGATGAACGCGGCCCGGCTGGCGGTCGGCGTCGAGGGCGTCGGCATCGCCGAAAGGGCCTACCAGCAGGCGCTGGACTACGCCCGCGAGCGGCGTCAGGGCCGCTCGGTCTGGACCGGCGAGGCCAACGCCCCGATCATCGACCACCCCGACGTGCGGCGCGCCCTGTCGGTGATGAAGGCCAAGATCGCCGCCGCCCGCGCCCTCTGCCTGTCGACCGGCGTCGCCGCCGATCTGGCGAAGCACGCCGCGACGGACGAGGAACGGCGCCGCTGGAAGAGCCGCGAGGACCTGTTCACCCCCCTCGCCAAGGCCTGGTCGACCGACGTCGGCTGCGATGTCGCCTCGATGGGGGTGCAGGTCCACGGCGGCATGGGCTTCATCGAGGAGACCGGCGCGGCCCAGTACTATCGCGACGCCCGCATCGCCCCGATCTACGAGGGCACCAACGGCATCCAGGCCATGGACCTCGTCGGCCGCAAGCTGGGACAGGACGGAGGCCAGGCGGCCCGCGACCTGATCGCCGATATGAAGGCGACCCTGGCGCTTCTGCCGCGGCTGTATTCGGGCAAGCCGCTGGAACGTTTCGCCACCGCCATCGAGGCGGTGCAGGACGCCACCTTCTGGCTGCTGGACCGCAAGGCGGCGGCGGACGGGGCGGCGGACGTGCTGGCCGGTGCCGACGCCTATCTGACGCTGATGGGCGACGTCGTCGGGGGCTGGATGCTGGCCAAGGGCGCGCTGGCAGCGCGGGCGACCCTCGACGCGGGCGAGGGCGACCCCGCTTGGCTGGAGGGGCGGATCGCCCTCTACGAAGTCTACGCCGCCAATGTGCTGGGCCACGCCTCGAGCCGGCTGGCGGCCGTCGGCCAGGGCGGCGACCTGCTGCAGCGGATGAGCCCGGACGTGCTGGCCGGTTAGGGGCCTTCAGGGGCGTCCAGCAGGGCGATGGCCTCGCGGACGTAGACCGCGTGGGCGACGATGCCGATGCCCAGACGCCCTTCGCCCGGGCGCACCTCGGAGGTCACCACCCCGGCGATGAATGGATGATCCGGCCGGACCGAGCCGGGCAGCTTGCGCGCCGCCGGGGTCCAGAACACCGGCCCGCCGGAGTTGCCGGGGAAGACGGGGAAGTCGAGCAGAAAGGTCGGGAACGACCCGATCGGCGTCACCGGCCACGACGCCACCCGCCCGGTGCGCAGGATGGGGAAGCCGGCGGTGTTCGCCGAATAGCCGTGCGGGTAGCCGAGGGTGAACAGTTCGTCGCCCGGCCCGACCTGCCAGACATCCAGCGCGTCGGCGTCGCCCAGCCAGTCGAGCGGGATGGCGGCCCGGGCGAAGTCCGCCGGGGCGGACACCTCCATCACGGCGATGTCGCGCTCGGGGTGACGGGTCCAGGCCGGATCGCCGTCCTCATCGCGAATGCGCAACGGCTCGGGTGTGAACCGCCAGCGCCCGCCGGGCATCTCGACCCGCCAGCCGATGCGGGCGTCCGGGGCCGACATGTCCCTGAAAACATGGTGCGCGGTCACCAGCACGGTGCGCGGCGACCCGTCCGGCCGGGGCGCATCGACCAGAAAGCCGGTGCCGACCCGCCGGGTGGTCTGATCGCCGTTGCGTTGGTCGAGTTGGACCGTGGCCGAGATCAAGCCGACGGTCAGGTCCCAGGCGGGGGCGACGAGGGCCGCGACAGGCGGCTCAGGAACGGGTTCGGGCGGGACTTGCAGATCGAACATGGGTTGGATGACGCCGGGGCCTTTTGTTCATTTGACGGCACCGGGCCGGTCGCACAAGGTCCGCGCCCTGTACGCCACGGGGGCCCGACATCATGAATCGCCGCGACCTGCTCGCCACCGCCTCGGCCGCCCTGGCGGCGACCGCCCTGCCCGCCCACGCCCGCACCACCGGAGCCCCGATGCCTCAGACCGCCCCCGTCCCGCCCGTCGCGAAGAAGATCCCCGTGCGGATCGAACAGCTGGGCCGGGTGCGGGTCGACGACTATCAGTGGATGAAGGACGACAACTGGCAGGCGGTGCTGCGCGACCCGACCCTGATAAAGGCCGACGTCAAGGAACACCTGACCGCCGAAAACGCCTATCGCGAGGCGATGATGGCCTCGACCCTGCCCCTGCAGGTGCAGATGTTCGAGGAGATGAAGGGGCGCATCAAGGAGGACGACAGCTCGGTGCCGTCGCCGGACGGGCCGTGGGCCTATTACGTCGAGTACCGGACCGGCGACCAACATCCCCGATACATGCGCAAGGCCCGGACCGGCGCGGGCGCCGAGCAACTGCTGCTCGACGCCAACGCCCTTGCCGAGGGCAAGGCCTATTCCGAGGTGTCGTCGGCCCAGCACAGCCCCGATCACGAGCTCTTCGCCTACGCCGAGGACGCCCAGGGCTCGGAGGTGCACCAGATTTTCGTCAAGGACCTGGCTACAGGCGAGGTGCTGCCCGATCCGATCGGCTCGGCGACCGGCAATTTCACCTTCTCGCGGGACAGCCGGTGGATTTTCTGGACCAACCGGGACGACAACGGCCGCCCGGACAAGATCTTCCGACGCCCCGCCCGCGGCGGCGAGGCGACGCTGGTCTATGAGGAGGACGACGACGGCATGTTCATCAGCGTCGGCCGCACCGCCGACGACGCCTTCGTGCTGATCTCCATCGCCAATCAGGAAACCTCGGAGGCCCGGTTCATCCCGGCCGCTACGCCGACCGCCGAGCCCGCCGTTCTGGAGCCGCGCGAGGTGGCCCGGCTTTATGACGCCGACCACTGGGGCGACCGCTGGGTGATCCGCACCAACGCCGACGACAGCATTGATTTCAAGATCGTCGAGGCTCCGACCGCGACGCCGGGCAAGGCCCACTGGCAGGACCTCGTCCCGCACACGCCCGGCCGTTACATCGAAGGCGTCGCGCTGGTGAAGGACTTCATCGGCCGTCAGGAGCGCGCCGACGCCAACACCCGCATCATTATCCGCGACCGGGCCGGGGCCGAGCACGAGATCGCCGTGGACGAGCCCGCCTACTCCCTGTCGCTGGGCGGGGCGTCGGAGTTCGACACCACCGTCATGCGCTACGGCTACAACTCGCCGTCGACCCCGACCTCCACCTATGACTACGACCTGGAGACCCGCGAGCGGACCCTGCGCAAGGTGCAGGAGGTCCCGTCGGGGCACGACCCGGCCGACTATGTGGTCGAGCGGCTGAACGCCCCCGCGCCGGACGGCGAATTGGTCCCCGTGACGGTGGTGCGCCGCAAGTCGACGCCAGTCGACGGATCAGCGCCCCTGCTGCTCTACGGCTATGGCAGTTACGGCATTCCGATGCCGGCCAGCTTCTCGACCAACCGGCTGTCGCTGGTCGATCGTGGCTGGATCTACGCCATCGCCCATATCCGCGGCGGTTCGGACAAGGGCTGGAACTGGTTCCTGAGCGCGCGCCGATTCACCAAGAAGAACACCTTCACCGACTTCATCGCGGCGGCCGAGCATCTGATCTCCAGCGGCCACGGCAAAGCCGGGCATATCGTGGCCCAAGGGGGCTCGGCCGGCGGCCTCTTGATGGGGGCGGTCAACAACATGCGGCCGGACCTGTGGGCCGGGATCATCGGTCAGGTGCCCTTCGTCGATGTGATCAACACGATGAGCGACATCTCGCTGCCGCTGACGCCGCCCGAATGGCCCGAGTGGGGCAATCCGATCGAGGACGCCGAGGCCTACGACTACATCATGAGCTACAGCCCCTATGACCAGGTCGAGGCCAAGGCCTATCCGGCCGTGCTGGCCACCGGCGGGCTGTCAGACCCCCGCGTGACCTATTGGGAGCCGGAAAAGTGGGTAGCCAAACTGCGGCCGGCCACGACCTCGGGCAAGCCGGTGCTGCTGAAGATCAATATGGAGGCCGGGCACGGCGGCGCGTCGGGTCGGTTCGACTATCTGAAGGAGGTCGCCCACGACTACGCCTTCGCGGTCTGGGCGATCGACAAGGGCTGGGAGCGGCCCTGACCGCTCCCGGCGCCGCCTACGGGTCAAGGGTCCAGGTGTAATCGCCGGGTTTATCGGCGTGCATCGGCACGAAATTGGGGGTCTCGTAGCCGCTGGGGCAGGTGTCGCCGCCGTCCGACCAGAAGGTGTTGGGGGCCAGGGTACTGGACACAAAGCGTATGGTTGCCCGCCCAGGAGCGGTTCGAGCCGTCGGTGGCGTCGGCGTACATGTAGAAATTCGAATTGTCGGTGCTGACGAGATCAATGCAGGCGGCGTTGTAGACGTCGTACCAGCCGCGGTTGATGAAGCGCCCGGCGCCGACCTCGACATAGGAAATGGCGACCGTAGCGTTGCGGCCGCTGTTGTTGCAGACCTTGAGTTCAACGGTCGGCGTGTACGATGAATTCGCCGTCTGGGCTGCAACCCGAACCGGCGCGCCCAGCGTCAAGGCCAAGCGCGGCGGCCGCAATGACAAAGGATTTCACGGTTCTCAGCTCCCCTCGCTCCCTGCGGTAGATTATCAGAGGCGGAGGTCGAATCCAGTGACGGTTGCCGACGGCCCGGCAGGCAGGGATTGATCCGATGATCCGCACTATCCGCGATGCGACGCAGGACGACCTGGCCGCCGTCGCCAGACTTTACGGGCACGAGACGCTGAACGGCACCGCGACATTCGAGCTGGAGCCGCCGACGCGGGACGAGATGGCCCGCCGCTTCGCCGCGGTTCAGCGCCACGGTCTGCCGTGGCTGGTCGCCGAACTGGACGGCGCCTTCGCGGGCTACGCCCACGCCTCGCCGTTCCGCCCTCGCCCGGCCTATCGCTATGGGGTCGAGGGCTCGATCTATGTCGAGCCGGTTGCGCGGGGCCACGGCGTCGGCCGCGCCCTGCTGGAGACGTTGATAGAGCGGGTCCGCGCCATGGGCCTGCGCCATGTGATCGGGGCGATCAGCGACAGCGACAGCAGCGCCGCCTCGATCGCCCTGCACCGGTCGCTCGGGTTCCGCGAGGCCGGCGTCTACCGGCAGGTGGGCTGGAAATTCGACCGTTGGCTTGACGTGACGCTGATGCAGCTCGACCTGATCCCGGGTGGCGGCCCGCCTACCGGGCCGGGCCTTGATCTGGGCGGCGGCCTGGCTTGAAGCCGGCCACGTGGCCGGAGCCCTACCCCCACCCGTCGCGATATCTCCTCGACTGATCACGTCCGCCAAGCGGTGACAGGTCGCGCGTCCCTTGTTCATTCATGCAGCCCTTCATGAGACTGGCTATGATCGCGTGCCGCTCGACCATGGCATGACCACCAGATGGCAACCCGGTCCGTCAAAGCCTGGCGGCCTGCACTCGGGGCGGTTCACGATTGGCGTCTGGCGGAGAACCTGCGCTTCGGCCTCGGGCCTCCGTACACTTTCACCCGTCCCTGCGGTGCCGTAGCCATCTTGGGGCGGCGATCTCGACGGCGGCATGGTGTTCGTGCGGCTGAAGATCCACTGATACCCGGAGTCGCGCCGCACGGGCCCGTCAGTGCGGCGCGATTTCGTCCGGCGGGGTCGACAGCCAGGGGGCCAACCGGAAGCGGCGGGGCGGTTCGCCGAGGGTCCGATGCTGGATGAACTGGCGGGCGAAATCGACCACCGCGCGGATGGTCTGTTCGTCGAAGGGTTTGGACACTGCGCCGAGGGCGCCAGCAAACCCCTCGGGAATCTGCTCTGGATTGGCGGTCAGGAAGACCACCGCCGTCCCGTGCTCGGCTACCAGCCGCTGGGCGATCCGGGGGCCGGTCATGCCATCCAGAAGGTTCACGTCTATCAGCGCCAGATCGGGATTCTCGCGTCCGGCGATGGCGAAGGCGCTCAACTGGTCCATCGCGCATCCGACGATGTCACAGCCGGATTCGCCCAACACCAGCTCGAGCTCCATGGCGAGAAGCGCCTGGTCCTCTACGATCATGACCCGAAGGTCGGGCGGATTGGACAACACAACACCCCCGAACGGGACCAGAGGCCGTTTACCACTCCCTGTGTCCGCTAGCGGACGATAAATGCCTGATTGGCTAATTGGTTCGGCGTGACGTAAGATTTCTTGGGCTTTTTCAGGGGCTGGGGGATCGATGGCTACCGCTGCCGGAGAGGGCGTTGTCGAACTTCAGCGCCGGTTGCTGGGCGGCTACCAGTTGCTGCAGACCCTCGTGGGAATTCGGCTGCGGACCGTCACCGATCCGGAAAGCGTGCGGCACCTGACCTGGCTTAGCGACGTCACCGCCGCGGTGGAACTGATCAGCCGGCGGGTGACCGTCGACGGACCGCTGGACTTCGGCGGCTATCTGGAAGACGTGGCCGCCTTCTGGACCCGCGCCTGCGGGGGCCGACCGGTACGTCTGGACGTGCGCGGCCATACCGCCCTGCTGCCCGACAGCCATTTGTTGCCGTTGGCCATCATCACCCACGAGCTGATCTCCAATGCTTGCCGCCACGCCTTTACGGACGGCCGCCGTGGCTCGATCGCGGTGGCCTTCTCGAGGGCGGTGGGCGGCGTCAGCCTGGTGGTGCGCGATTCGGGGATCGGGGCGGAGACGCTGGAGCCTGGTGAAGGTCTCGCTCTGGTGCGCGGGCTGGTCGAGCATCTGGGCGGGTCGATGAGCGTCGAGACCGCACCGGGACAGGGCGTGGGCGTCCGCATCCGAATTGCGCTCGAGCCCTCCCCGATACATTGAACATCGCGCAACCTTCAGTCTTTTGGTTCTTGTGCGAACCTGCCCGTCGAGCTAGGACTACCCCGGTTTTGCAGTTCTTTTGGAGAAGCAACGTGAAGAAGACCATCGCAGCCGTGACGGCTGGTCTGCTGCTGGTGGCCGGTCAGGCTGCCGCAGCGAACAACAACAATGCTGCGGCTCGTGTGGGTGACCGCGTCGGCGCCGTAGCCGGTGAATCGAGCGAGTTCGCGGGCGTGCCGCTTCCCGCGGTCCTGCTCACCATCGCCGCCATCACCTTCGTGGTGGTCGGCGTGAGCGAGGACGACTCCGATAGCGACTAAGCGTCGTCTTTTTGACGACTGAAGAGCCCCGCCGGGAAACCGGCGGGGTTTTTTGTTGCCTGGGACCAGCGCCGGGAAGCGATGAGAGGAGAAGGGGGTTGCGACGGCGGATGGCTGGGGAACTAGGACTCGAACCTAGAATGACGGTACCAAAAACCGGAGTGTTACCATTACACCATTCCCCAGCAGGTCCGGCGGTCCCGGGGCCGAAGCGCCGGAAGGCGTGCGAGATACGACAAGGCCGCGGGGGATGCAAGACGCGGATTTCAGACATTTTCGCGGCAGGGCGTTTCCCGGCTTGCGGGGGGCAAACCCCGTCGCTATAAGCCCCCTCCTCAAGTCGGAGTGTGGCTCAGCCTGGTAGAGCACTGCGTTCGGGACGCAGGGGTCGGAGGTTCGAATCCTCTCACTCCGACCATTTTCTTCAGCGCTTCCCGAAAGCGCCGGAGACGAGCTTCAAGGGGCGCCTCGCGCCCTTTTTTGTTGCGCGGCGCTCAGTCGTCCCGTGCGCGACCGGCGACCTCCCCCAGATGACGGCCCACGGCCTCGACAGACCGCTGGCCCAGCGCCTCGCGGCGGGCCAGCAGATCGGGCGAGCCGGCGTCGTAATCGGCCATCAGCCGTTTGACGAAGGCGCCGGAGCGGACCTCGGCCAGGACCTCATCCATGGCGGCGCGCGAGGCTTCGCCGATGACGCGGGGGCCGGTGAGGTAGGCGCCGTACTCCGCCGTATTGGAAATGCGGCCGAAGGCGCCGGCCACGCCCATCGAGAACATCAGGTCGGTGACCAGCTTGACCTCGTAGAAGCATTCGAACCACGCCACCTCGGGCGGATAGCCGGCCTCGACCAGTTTGGTGAAGGCGGCGTCGATCAGTTCGCCGACCCCGCCGCACAGCACCACCTGCTCACCGAACAGGTCGCTCTCGCATTCGGCGGCGAAGGTGGTCTCGAGGATGCCCTTGCGGCCGCAGCCGAGGGCGGCGGCGTAGGACAGGCCAAGCGCATGGGCCCCGCCGGAGGCGTCCTGATGCACGCCGAAGAGGGCGAACACCCCCTCCCCTTCGACATAGAGGTCGCGGATGCGCGGCCCGATGCCCTTGGGCGAGGCGAGGATGACGTCGAGGTCGAGGCCCGGCTCGACCAGACCGAAGCGGACCGACAGGCCGTGGGCGAAGACCAGGGCCGCGCCGGGCTGCATCGCCGGAGCCAGCTCGTCGCGCCACAGATCGCGATGGGCCTCGTCGGAGACCATGACGGCGACGACGTCGGCGTTCGCGGCGGCCTCGCCGGCGGTGAGGACGGTGAAGCCGTCCGCCTCGGCTTTCGCCCGCGTCGCCGAACCGGCCTTCAGCCCCACGACGATGTCGGCCACGCCGGAGTCGCGCAGGTTCAGGGCGTGGGTCCGGCCCTGGCTGCCGTAGCCGATCACGGCGACGCGTTTGCCGCGGACGATCGACAGATCGCAGTCGCGGTCATGGAAGACGGGGAGCGGGGCGCCTAGATTATCGGTCATGAGCACAGACATAGCCCCTTCCGCCGTCGTCGCCTTCTGGAAAGAGGCCGGACCGAAGATGTGGTTCAGGAAGGACGACGCCTTCGACGCCGAATTTCGCCGCCGTTTCCATGACGCCCATGTCGCCGCCGCCCGGCGCGAGCTGGATCGCTGGGCGGAGACGGCGGAGGGGTCGCTGGCCCTGCTGATCCTGCTGGACCAGTTTCCGAGGAACAGCTTTCGCGACACCGGCCACGCCTTCGCCACCGACCCGCTGGCGCGGATGTTCGCCTACCGGGCGCTGGACGCCGGGCACGATCTGGAGACGCCGGGCGACCTGCGCCGGTTCTTCTATCTGCCGCTGCAGCATTCCGAGGAGATGGCGGATCAGGACCGTCAGCTGGAATTGTTCCAGACGCGGATGGAGCGGCCCGACGACGACCGCTGGGCCGAGCATCACCACGACATCATCCGCCGCTTCGGCCGGTTTCCGCACCGCAACCGCCCGCTGGGCCGGGAGACGACGGCGGAGGAGCAGGCGTTTCTGGACGAGGACGGGTTTCGGGGGTGAGGGTAGACTCCGGGACCGGGAGTCCACCGTCTACTCCGTCTACCTCGTCGACCGGACAGTCATCGTCCGCCCCAAGTTCGCTGAACCGGGCGAATTCCTGGCAGGACGCCTCATTGAGCCGCAGGTGCAGCCGGAGCCAGGCTTCCGCCTGACCGACGCAGCCGTTGACGATGGCCTCGCGCAGATGGATGACCGACATGTCCGCGAGATCGGAATAGTCGGCCTCGTTGATATCGCCCTCGATTTCGAGCGGGCCCGTCGGCATGGCGGCCGGCTGGTCGATGCGGCGCCAGCCGCCGATCGCGGCGCGCTTGCGGAAGGCGGCGAGGCCGAGGCCATAGCGGGCGCAGACGGCGGGACCGCTGAAGCCGGCCAGATAGTCGTCGCGGGCGCGCTCCCAGGTTTCCGGCGGGTGGATGCGGTGGCCGGGGTGAACGGGCGCACCGGTGGTGAGCAGGTCTGTCATGCGTCTCTCCAGCAAAGAGACGGATTGTAAGGGGACGCCGCCCTAGGGCGGGTTCAGGACGCTGACGCGGAGGTGATATGCTGGGAAAACAGAAGGTTATGGCGTCGAAGCACGATGGAAAGACATTAACTTGCAGCGCAGCATTTCCGTTTTCGTCGCATGCCTGGGCTCCGCCCGATGACGCTTGAGGCCGCGTCGTCGCAAGGCGGTGCGTCCCTCCTCAACCCCTCCACCGCTTCGCGGTCCCCCTCCCCATTGCATGGGGAGGAGACGGGGCGGCCACGTTTCTGTGAGCAACCGAATCGATGGTCTGCCCACGAGAGCGAATCGGGGACACTGTGTGCTCATGAACGCCCAGGTCCTTCTCGCAGACGTCCAGACCCGCTCCGGAGCCGTCGCCGCTGATCACCCCGAGTGGCAGTATCTGAACCTGCTGCGCGACATCCTCGACAACGGGGCGCGGCGGGACGACCGGACGGGGACCGGGACGCTGGGGGTGTTCGGGCGGCAGATGCGGTTCGACCTGTCGAAGGGCTTTCCGGTCCTGACCACCAAGAAGCTGCATCTGCGGTCGATCATCGTCGAGCTGCTGTGGTTCCTGCGCGGCGAGACCAATATCGGCTGGCTGAAGGACAACGGCGTTTCGATCTGGGACGAATGGGCCGACGCCGAGGGCGAGCTGGGGCCGGTCTACGGCAAGCAGTGGCGGTCGTGGGCGGCGCCCGACGGACGGGTCATCGATCAGATCGAGAAGCTGATCCACGGGCTGAAGACCAATCCGAACGGGCGTCGGCACATCGTCAGCGCCTGGAACCCGGCCGATGTCGACGACATGGCCCTGCCGCCGTGCCACTGCCTGTTCCAGTTCTTCGTCGCCGACGGAAAGCTGAGCTGCCAGCTGTACCAGCGGTCGGCGGACGTCTTCCTGGGGGTGCCGTTCAACATCGCGTCCTATGCCCTGCTGACCCTGATGATGGCGCAGGTATGCGGGCTGAAGCCGGGCGAGTTCGTGCACACCTTCGGGGATGCGCACCTGTATCTGAACCATGTGGAACAGGCGGAACTGCAACTGAGCCGCGAGCCCCTGCCCCTGCCGACGATGACTCTCGCGGCGAAGGACGACCTGTTCGCCTACCGGCTGGAGGACTTCGTGCTCGAGGGCTACGCGCCGTGGCCGCACATCAAGGCGCCGGTGGCGGTTTAATGGTCTTTCGTCATTCCGGGGCGCTCGCAGAGCGAACCCGGAACCCAGCGGCGCGCGAGAGCGCGAACCTGCCGGGAGCGTGGCTGCTGAACAGTCGCCTTCGCTTCGCTTCGGCGCCGCTGGGTTCCGGGTCTCCGCCTCGCGATGCGAGGCTGCGCCCGGAATGACGAAAGTATAGAAGCCCCCCATGACCCTCTCCGACCTTACCGCGTCCGTCCTGCGCATCTCCGACATCTATGCGGCCGAACACGGCATCGAGCGGTCCGGGGACTGGGCCCTGCTGAAGCTGCAGGAGGAGCTGGGCGAGCTGACCGCCGAGCATCTGCGCATGAGCGGCCGGGCGCGCGGCGAGGCGGACGCCGGCAAGCTGGGCGACGAGGCGGCGGACGTGCTGGGCATGCTGCTGATCTATTGCGACCGGGCGGGGATCGACCTGGAGACGGCGATGCAGCGGAAATGGCTGCATTGGCTGGAGGCGAAGGCGTGAGCGCCCTGCCCGCCATCGCCCTCGTCGTCGCCCGGGCCCGGAACGGGGTGATCGGGCGGGGCGGCGACCTGCCTTGGCGGCTGCGCAGCGACCTGCAGCGTTTCAAGGCCATCACCATCGGCAAGCCCTGCATCATGGGCCGCAAGACCTGGGAGAGCCTGCCGCTCAGGCCCCTGCCCGGGCGGCTGAACGTGGTGCTGACCCGCGACGAGGGCTGGGGCGAGGACGGTCAGGCCAAGGGGGCGCTGGTGTGCCGGACGCTGGACGAGGCCATCGAGATCGCCCGCGAGCAGGCCCAGGACGACGGGGTCGACGAGATCTGCGTCATCGGCGGCGCCGGCCTGTTCGAGGCCGCCCTGCCGCGGGCGAAGCGGCTCTACATCACCGAGGTCGAGGCCGAGGTGGAGGGCGACGTGTTGTTCCCGGCGTTCGACGAGGGGGCGTGGACCGAGGTCTCGTCGGAGCCGCATCCGCCGGGCGAGAAGGACGATCATCCCTTCGTCTTCCGGGTGCTGGAGCGGAGATGACCATGCTGATCGTGACCACCAACGACGTGCCCGGCCACCGGGTGGTGAAGACGCTGGGGCTGGTGCGGGGCATCACCGTGCGCTCGCGGAACGCCCTCAGCGACGTGGTCGGCGGCTTTCAGTCGATGCTGGGCGGCCGGGTCGGCGCCTATGTCAAACTGGCCGAGGCGTCGCGCGAAGAAGCCTATGACGAACTGGTCGCCCATGCGCAGGGCATGGGGGCCAACGCCGTGATCGCCATGCGCTATGAGGCCAATGAGATCATGGAAGGCGTCACCGAGGTGCTGGCCTATGGCACAGCGGTGGTGGTCGAGCCCGAATAGCTGTCCAACTCGGCGAGCAGCTGGTCGCGCCAGATCAAATCCTGGACCGGCCCGCGGAGCTGATGGATCTCGTGTAAAAGCCAGTCACACTCGCCTTCAAGGCGTTCCCTGGCGTGATGGGCGAGCCCCTCGTCCCAGCCGTCGTTCGGACCGAACAGGGCGCGGTGCAGGTCAAGCGGCGTTTCAGGCGAGGGCTGGAAGCGCCAAGCTGGCGGCGCATCGTATGTCGCGACCTGATGCTCGGCCATCACTCTGACGAGAACGAACCACCAGAAGGGCGGCGCCTCGTCGGAGGCCGCGATCCGGGTCCGGAGTTCGGCGGCGAGGTCGGCGACGCCGAGACCGGTCATCCGCATGGCGCGGCCGGTGGCGGCGGGCTGGTCGCCCCAGATGATCGGATAGTGGTCGGCCCAGAACAGGTCGTGCAGTCGCTGTCGGCCCGCCGGACCGAGCAGGCCGACACCGAGGATGACCCCGGCAAGGCAGTCGGCCGACGGCAACTCCGTTTTTCCGTCCTCGACGAGGAAGCGGTCGAGCAGTTCCGCGTCACCGATCCAGCCGGCCAGCGCCGGCGCATATTCCGCGAACAGCGGGCGTCCGACGCAGGCGCCGACGACGGCGCGAACCTCGGCCTCCAGTCCGTCGGGCGGCAGGTGGACGAGGCCATCGAGGGCGGCGGGGGCGGAGTCCCAGTTCGGCTCGCAGGCGTAGTGGAACAGCATAGGACGGGCCTCTTCGAGACCCGCCCAGCCGAAGGCCCACAACAGACGCGGGTCGGCGCCGTCGACCATTCGCCCGCCCTCGACGAAGCGGTCGTACAGGCGCCGGACCATGGCGGCATCGCCGTGCCGGGCGATCGGATCGATCAGGTCGCCGTTGACGGCGGGATCAGCCAGCAGGACAGGCAGCAGGGCCTCGGCGTCGGCGGGGCCGCCCCGGATGGAGACCAGATCAACGGCGGCGCCGCGCTCCAGCGGATGGAGGGTTTCGGTGAACAGACGGCGAGTCGCATACAGCATGGCGGCGCAGGCTAGAGGCTGTTCCGCGCCGGGCAAGCGGCCGTCAGATTTCGAAGGCCGGTTCAAATCCCGAGCACGTCTGCCACCCGGGCCGCGACTTCGGCGAACCGGCGGGCCGTGTCGCCGTCACGGTCGGCGCTGACCAGCGGGGTTCCGGCGTCGCCGGCTTCGCGCAGGGCGGCGTCGAGCGGGAGGTCGCCGAGGAAGGAGACGCCGAGGCGGGCGGCTTCGGCTTCGGCGCCGCCGCGGCCGAAGACGTCGCCGGACATGTTCTCGATCAGGCCGAGGGTCGGGACCTTGACCTTCTGGAACAGGGCGTGGGCGCGGCGGGCGTCGGCGAGAGCCACCTCCTGCGGGGTCGAGACGATGACGGCGCCGTCGAGCGGTGTCTTCTGGATCAGGGTCAGCTGGACGTCGCCGGTGCCGGGCGGCAGGTCGACGACGAGGATGTCGAGGGGCGCGGCTTCTGTTCCCCAGCGGGTCTGGGTCAGCATCTGGGTGATGGCCTGCGAGGCCATCGGACCGCGCCAGACCATGGCGTCGTTGGCGCCGGTGAGCAGGCCGACCGACATGACCTTCAGGCTATGGGCCGTGTGCGGCTCGATCATGCCGTCGCGGTATTCGGGCTTGCCGGAGACGCCGAGCATGGTCGGCATCGAGGGGCCGTAGACGTCGGCGTCGAGCACGCCCACCGACAGGCCGCGCGCGGTCAGGGCGGCGGCGAGGTTGGCGGCGACGGTGGACTTGCCGACCCCGCCCTTGCCGCTGGCCACGGCAAGGACGCGGCGGACGTGGGCGGGGCGGTCGGTGGGGACCGGGGCCCCGGCGCGGGTCTGTTCGACGGCCTGGGGCGACAGGGCGGCGGTGCGGGCGGGTTTCGTCGCGGGCGCGGTTTCGGCGGTGAGGACCACGGAGACGCGGGCCATGCCGGGGATGGCCTTGAGGGCGGCCTCGGCGGCGTCGCGGACCGGGGCGTAGAGGGCGGTGTCGCCGGCCGGGACTTCCATCACGAAGCCGGCCCGATCCTCCGTGACCGTCAGGCCCTGCGCCAGACCGGCGGCGACCAGCCCCTGCCCGCTCTTCGGATCGCGGATGGCGTCGAGGGCGGCGATGACGGTGGCGCGCGTGATCATCGCGTCGCTTTACGGCCTTCCCTCCCGCATTGGGAGGGGGATATGGGACATCCATGCCCCCCGCCCCCCTGATCACCCTGCTGGCCGGCCCGACCGCCTCGGGCAAGTCAGCGCTGGCGCTGGAGCTGGCGGCGCGCACCGGGGCCGTGATCGTCAACGCCGACAGCCAGCAGCTCTACGCCGACCTGCGTGTGCTGAGCGCCCGACCGTCGGCGGAGGACCAGGCGCGGGCGGCGCACCGGCTGTACGGCGTGGCCGATGCGGCGGAGGCTTGGTCGGTGGGGCGATGGAGCCGGGCGGCGATGGAGCTGCTGGCCGGACTGGACGGACGACCGGTGCTGTTCGTCGGCGGGACCGGTCTGTATTTCACGGCTCTGACCAAAGGGTTGGCGGATATTCCTGATATCCCGGTCGAGGCGCGCGATGGGGCGATGCAGGCTTTGGACATCGAGGGCGAGGAGGCGTTCCGGCGGCGTCTGGCGGAGATGGACCCCGCGGCGGCGACGCGGATCGAGGCCGGCGACCGGCAGCGGCTGACCCGCGCCATGGCCGTGGCGGAACATACCGGCCGGGCGCTGAGCGACTGGACGGCGGAGACCACGCCGCTGCTGCCCCCGGGGTCGTGGACCGGCCGGGTGGTCGAGCCGGAGCGGGCGGCGCTTTACGACAACTGCGACCGGCGCGTCAGCCAGATGGTCGAGGCCGGGGCCCTGGACGAGGTGCGGGCGCTGGTCGCGCGCGGGCTCGACCCCGCCCTGCCGGCGATGAAGGCCGTCGGGGTGCGCGAGTTTGCGGCCCATCTGGCCGGCGAGACGACGCTGGAGGCGGCCGTCGAGGCGACCCGGCAGGCGACCCGCCACTACGCCAAACGGCAACTGACCTGGTTCCGCAACCAGACGCCGCAGTGGCGGAGGGTGGGGCGCGGCGCGGCCCCTTGAGCCCGGTCCGGATCGGCGGCAGTGTTTGCTGCGGGACAAGGGGCTGACATGCGGACTGCGCCGGACACCGATCTCGCCTTCCTGGAGGGCGGCGGAGAAATGGGCGCCCTGATGCGCGCGCATGACTGGTCGACCTCGCCGGTCGGCCCGCCCGCAACCTGGCCCCAGCCGCTGCGCACCACCGTCCGGCTGATGCTCAACACCGGCCATCCGATCTTCATCATCTGGGGTTCCGAGGGGGCCTGTTTCTACAACGACGCCTTCCGGCCCTCGATCGGCGATGAACGTCATCCCGGAGCCCTCGGGCGACCGGCGATCGAGGTCTGGGAAGAGATCTGGCCGGACATCAGCCCGCAAATCGAGCAGGTGATGGCCGGGCGTGGCGCGACGTGGCACGAGAACCAGTTGCTGCCGATCACCCGAAACGGCGTGCTGGAGACCGTCTACTGGACCTACAGCTACGGCCCGATCGACAATCCGGACGCGCCCGCCGGGGTCGGCGGGGTTCTGGTGATCTGCACCGAGACCACCCAGACGGTGCTGGCCGAACAGCGCCGGAGCGCAGAGGCGGCCCGACAACGGCGGCTGTTCGAACAGGCCCCGGGCTTCATCATCATCATGCATGGCCCGGACCACGTGGTGGAGTTCGTCAATGACTCGCACCGGGCGACGTTCAACAGCGAGAGCTGGGTCGGACAGACCATCCGTGACGCCTTTCCCAGCATCGAGGGCCAGGGGTTTTTCGAGGAGCTGGACGCGGTTTACAGGACCGGCGTGGTCTTCGAGGCGCGGGAGGCGGAGGTCCGGTATCGGCGCGGACCCGACGCGCCCGAGGAAACCCGCTACCTGACCTTCACCTACGCGCCCCTGTTCAACGACGCCGGCGAAGTCTCCGGCATTTTCTGTCTCGGCTACGACGTCACCGAGGGGCGCCGGGCGCAACTGGCGGAAATCCGCCAGCACCGCCATCTGCAGTTGCTGGTCGACGAGCTGAATCATCGGGTCAAGAACACCCTGGCCATCGTCCAGAGTCTCGCCCAGCAGTCCTTCCGCGGCGAGGCAGCCGCGGCGAGGCAGGCCTTCGAAGGTCGTCTGGTCGCCCTCGCCAACGCGCACAATGTGCTGACCGCCGAGGGTTGGGAGTCGGCCGATCTGGGCGACATCGTGCGCGGCGCCTTGCATGCGCATGCGACGGCGGAAAGCCGCTTCCATCTGGAGGGGCCAGACGTGAGATTGCCGCCCCAGTCAGCGGTGGCGGTCGCCCTCGTGCTGCACGAGCTGACCACCAATGCGATGAAATACGGCGCGCTGACGCAGGACCAGGGTCGCGTCGAGGTCTCTTGGCGCGTGCGCCCGGACCCGGAGCCCTGCGTCGATCTGTGCTGGACCGAGAGCGGCGGCCCTCCCGTCTCGGCGCCGGATCACAACGGCTTCGGCAGTCGCATGATCGAGCGCGCCATGGCTGGAGAAGGCGGCAAGGCCCGCCTCGATTTCCGGCCCGAGGGCGTGGTCTGCGAAATCTCGGTGGGGCTACACGCCGACACCGCATGAGCCCGCTTGGAATGCCGCCCCGGAGCGCCTATATTGGGGATGTCCGGGTTCGCCCGGACTATGGCGATAAACGCGCTTGTAATAAGCGGACCGGACCCGGGTGCGATTCCCGGCGGCTCCACCATTTCCTCCCGTGTATCGGCGGGCGGTGCGGGGCCGACTAGCATCGACGGACGTGTAAAGAAGACTGCTTTCGCCCGTCCTGGCCCACCGTATCGGGCCTTTATCTAACTGCGAACGATAACTTCGCTGGAGAAGTCCGCCTCGCCGCGTAATGCGGTTCGGTTGATTTCGAACACTTAAGTCCTGGGGGATCAGTTCCCCAGGCGGGGCCGCCTGGGGGCCTGCCAACAGAACCCCTGGCACTTTCCCGACTCTTTACCGTCTCCGCGTCTTTCGCCCGCGCCGCTGCGCGTCTAAACCCTCGACTGCAACGCCGAGGACCCGATGGCCGACGAGACCCCGCCAGTCGACGAGATGCACTACGAGCAGTTGGCGCAGGACGCCCTGCGCGGCGTCATCCGCTCGGCTCTGGAGCGCGCGGCCCTGCCCGAGGGCATTCCGGGGGCGCACCATTTCTACATCACATTCAAGACCAGGGCCCCGGGCGTCAGCGTGCCGCCGGACGTGATGGCAAAGTACCCGGACGAGATGACAGTGGTGCTGCAGCACCAGTACTGGGACCTGAAGGTCGAGCAGGACCGGTTCTCGGTGATGCTGAAATTCGGCGGCATGCCGAAGGTGCTGTCGATGCCTTATACGGCGGTGACGCGCTTCTATGATCCGTCGGTGCAGTTCCTGCTGCAGTTCGAGATGCCGGCCGTGGTCGAGGAGATCGCCGACGAACCCGAGGCGGTGGCCGAAACGCCGCCGCCCGCCACCGGCGACGACGGCCCCAAGGTTGTCTCGCTGGACCAGTTCCGGAAGAAGTAGGCCCCTTTTCCACGGCGTCGCTTGCGTTAACCTGCCCCCCGCGATGAGTGAGGGGTCGCGCATGGGTCGGGGATTTCTGCTGCTGATGCTGACGGCCGTGTTCGCGTTGGCCGGACCGGCCCGCGCGCAGGGATCAGCGGGCCGCTTTGACGGCTGGGCCACGGTGGTGATCTCGGCGGACTGGCGCGACGGCGGCAGGCAGCCGATCGAGGCCTTCGACAATGCGCGGCGCGACGTGACCGCCGGTCTGCTGGCCGCGGGTCTGCCGAGCGGCAGCATGATCGACTTCACCCTGAACCCCGCCGCGTCCCGCACGGCCAGCGCGGAAGTCGTCGCGCGCGCCGTCGGCGATCTGACCCGGCGGGCGCAGGGCGGCTGCCTGCTGTATTTCACCTCGCACGGGACGCCCGAAGGCATGGTGTTCGGCGACGACGGGCTGGTCACCCCGGCGTCACTGGGGCGGATGGTGCGCGAATGGTGCGGGGCGCGGCCGACAGTGGTGATCGTCTCGGCCTGCTATTCCGGCGTCTTCGTCAATGCGCTGGCGGCGCCGAACCGTATGGTTCTGACCGCGACGAGCCGGGAGCGGACGTCGTTCGGCTGCGGGGCGGGAGAAACGTACCCGTGGTTCGACGGCTGCGTCATCGAGAGCCTGCCGGCGGCGAGCGACTTTCTGGCGCTGGCGGCGGCGGCGCGCGCCTGCGTGGCGCGCAAGGAGCAGGCGGCGGGTATCGCCCTGCCCTCCGAGCCGCAGCTGTTCGTCGGGGCGGAGATGCAGCTGCGGCTGCCGACGCTCAGGTTCGAGCGCTCACCCTGACCGATCAGGGCTGCGGAAACACCCGGATGGTGATCCGTTCGCGCTCGCCCTCGTGGCGCTCGACCAGCAAGCGGGCGACCTGGGCGTCGTCGTGGAACAGATAGCCCTTGATGGCGTCGAGCAGAGCCTTGGCGAGGTTGTCGAGGTCGATGTGCGGCGGGTCGCCGACGTGCTCCATGCGGATCTCGACGACGAAATCGCCCCAGGACGGGCGGGAGGCCCACTCCTTTCGCATGAACTCATAGACCAGCGGCTTGTAGTATTTGGCCTGGGTGGTCAGGCCGTCGATGGCGATCTCGACCCCCTCTCCATGGACGCGGGCGCGGACCTTGCCGATGCCGGTCCAGCCTGCGGTCACAGGCGGCACCGGGCCGGAACGTCGCTGATCAGGGTCGCCGAGCGGATCACCACCGGCGGCGTCAGTTGCTCTGCGGCGTCGGCGGGGGACATCTGGATGCGGCGGGCGACGTCGAGGCCTTCGACCAGACGGCCGAAGGCGGCGAAGCCCTGGCCGTCGGGGTTGCGCCCCCCGCCGAAGTCGAGACTGGGCGTATCCTGGGTCACGATGAAGAAGCTGGAGGTGGCGGTGTCGGGACCGTCGCGGGCCATGGAGATGACCCCGGCGACGTGGCTGAGGCCGGTGTCGCGGGTGCGCTCCAGCGGGATCGGCGGGCGCAGGTCATCGTCCGAGCCGCGCGGGGTGGCGGCCTGGATGACGTCGATGGGGTTGGGATTGGCGTTGGTCTCGCGCACCACGGTGCGGAAGAAGGAGCCGCCCGCGTAGTCGCCGTCGGTGACGTAGCCGAGGAAGTTGCAGACGGTCAGGGGCGCGCGCTCCGGCTCCAGTTCCACGACCATGCGGCCCGCGTCGGTGTCGAGGACCACGCGGGGCTGGTCGGCCGCCGAGGCGGCGCAGGCCGAAAGCGCCAGCGCCGCCGCCATCATCATCGTCCGCATCGCCGCTCCTCCGCCTTGTCCCCTCGCCCGCCCGTGCTACACCGCCGCGCATCCTCCCGCCACGCCTGAAGAGCCGCCGACATGAGCAACGTCCGCACCGAAACCGACACCTTCGGCCCGATCGAGGTCGCCGCCGATCGTTACTGGGGCGCGCAGGCGCAGCGGTCGCTGGGCAATTTCAAGATCGGCTGGGAGACGCAGCCGCTGCCGATCGTGCGGGCGCTGGGCGTCGTCAAGCGCGCGGCGGCCGAAACCAATATGGCGCTGGGCAAGCTGGACCCGGCGATCGGCAAGGCCATCGTCGACGCCGCCAATGAGGTGATCGAAGGGAAGCTGAACGACCATTTCCCGCTGGTGGTCTGGCAGACCGGCTCGGGCACCCAGTCGAACATGAACGCCAATGAGGTGATCTCGAACCGTGCGATCGAGATGCTGGGTGGCGAGATGGGCTCGAAAAAGCCGGTCCATCCCAACGACCACGTCAACATGAGCCAGTCGTCCAACGACACCTTCCCCACGGCCATGCACGTCGCCTGCGCCGAACAGGTAGTCAACGACCTGATCCCGACGCTGAAGCATCTGCACGCGGCGCTGGACGCCAAGGCGAAGGCCTGGGCCCACATCATCAAGATCGGCCGGACGCATACCCAGGACGCCACCCCGCTGACGCTGGGTCAGGAGTTCGGCGGCTATGCCCAGCAGGTCGCCAACGGCATCGAGCGGATCGAACAGACCCTTCCGAAACTGATGGAACTGGCCCAGGGCGGAACGGCGGTCGGCACCGGGCTGAACGCCCCGGTCGGCTTCGCCGAACAGGTGGCCGAGCGGATCGCCGCCATCACCGGCCTGCCCTTCACGACGGCGCCGAACAAGTTCGAGGCCCTGGCCGCCCATGACGCCATGGTATTCAGCCACGGAGCCATCAACACCGTCGCCGCCTCGCTGTTCAAGATCGCCAACGACATCCGCTTCCTCGGATCGGGCCCGCGTTCGGGTCTGGGCGAACTGGCCCTGCCCGAGAACGAGCCGGGCTCGTCGATCATGCCGGGCAAGGTCAATCCGACCCAGTCCGAAGCCCTGACCCAGGTCTGCGTGCAGGTGTTCGGCAACCATGCCGCCGTGACCTTCGCCGGCTCGCAGGGGCATTTCGAGCTGAACGTGTTCAACCCGGTGATGGCCTACAACTTCCTGCAGTCAGTGCGGTTGATGGCCGATGCGGCGGTGTCGTTCACCGACAACTGCGTGGTCGGCATCGAGCCGCGCGAGGACAACATCAAGCGCGGCCTCGACAATTCGCTGATGCTGGTCACGGCCCTGAACGGCAAGCTGGGTTATGACGCCTGCGCCAAGATCGCCAAGACGGCGCACAGGAACGGCACCACCCTGCGCGAGGAAGCCGTCGGCGGCGGTTATCTGACGAACGAGGAGTTCGACGAGTGGGTGCGGCCGGAGAAGATGATCTCGCCCGGGTGACCCGTCAGCTCCGCGTCAACACCATCAGGTCCGCATCGATATACAGGGGCGCGGGTGTGGTCTCCGCCGCCGCATGGGCTTCCAGAGCGGCTTGTCCCGCCAGGATTTCAGCTTCCTGCATATGCTCGAAGGTCGAGATGGGTCGCAGTTTCAACCGCGCCGCGGTCTCTGCCCAGCTGTCGGCGATCAGCTCGCGATGGCGCTCCAGCGCGACCGGTTTCAGCCCGACCGGCCGGAACGCCGCCTCCACCTGATCCGTCGTCGGGAACATGGCCCGTTCGATTGCGCCTGCGCGTGGAAAGAAGCGGTGCCAGTCGATCACCGGCATGCGGTCGCTGAACACGCTGCGGACCAACAGACGTCCGTCGGGCTGCAGCGCCCGCGCGATTTCTCGTGCCGCCGCCGCCTGATCGCGTACGTGATGCCAGGACAGCATCATCAACACCAGGTCGATCGACCCGTCCTCCAGGGGGATCGCCTCGGCCGACCCGGGGAGGTAGCGCACGCGCGCATGGGGATTCTCGCGCTCGGCGGTCGCACGCATTCGGTCTGACGGTTCAACGCCGATCGCTTCTCCGAAGGCGTCAGCGAGCGGCGGGGTGAACCGGCCAGCGCCGCAGCCCAGGTCCAGCACACGTAGGGGGCGCCGTTCGGGCGCATGGGCCTCGAACGCCGCAATCCACAGCGCCCGGGCGGCCCCGTGCAGGGGCCGCCCCTTCGCATAGTTGCGATGTTGGTTGTCGTCGTAGTCGATGTGTCTGAGCGCCATGGCCCAGTCTATCCCACCAAGCGAACGAGAAAAGCCTCGCTGTTAGCGGGACCTCGCCATGGCATCACACCCCGCCGCGGTCAGGACTTCTCGGTCCACCGCGCCTTGGCTTCGTCCTTGGTGACGTTGAGGTGGACGTGGGCGTCGACATGGTCGACCCAGCTGACCGGGATCAGGTGGTGTTTGAAGCCCGAGCCGAGGTCCAGCTTGGCCAGTTCGATCTGGTCGCCGTGAACGTGATCGACGCGGCCGACGTGTTCGCCGTCCGATCCGACAACTTCGAGGCTTTCGCGGAGCAGCGAGAGGTCTACCATGGGGGCACTCCTGACGGGTTGAGATGAGTCAGGACAACCCGCCGGCCGCGCGGCCGGTTGCATAACGGAGGCGTCATGGGCGAGGTCGTGAACCTGAACCGGGCGCGCAAGGACCGGGCCAGGGCCGAGGCGAAGGCCGCCGCGTCCGCCAATCGCGCCGCGCATGGCCGCTCGAAGGCGGAGCGAACGACGGCGGAGAAGGAGCAGGCTCGCGCCGACCGGCTCCTCGACGGCTCGAAACTGGAGGAGTGAGACGGTCCGTCAGACGGCCGAGACCTTGGGCGCGCGGATCAGCAGCACCTGTCCGGCGAGGACGAGAGCGAGGCCCGCCAGCGCCAGCCAGCCGAAGCGGGCGTTCTCGAACATCACCGAGACCAGCATGGCGATCGGCGGGGTCAGGGCCGAGATGTAGCTGGCCAAGGCGTAGCCACGCGCACGCGCGATGCTGAAATAGACCACGAAGGCGATCACCGAACCAAACACCGCCAGATAGAGCAGCGAGCCGACGTAGGTGAAGGTCGGATCGATCGACCATTCGACGCCGGTGGCGAGGCCGAACAGGGCGAGGAAGCCTGTCCCGTAGGCCATGGCCCAGGCCGTCGAGGGGATCACCGCCGAGCCCGCCACCTGGCCCCTCCAGGCGAAGAAATTGCCGAACGCCGCCGCCACCACGGCCGTGATCGCGAACCCGACGCCGATCGCGCTGGCCTCATCGAGCCCGGAGCCCAGCACTTCCGAGCCGGACAATACCGCCACGCCTACAACGCCGAGAGCCGCTCCGCCCCATGAGAGCCACGCGGCCCGCTGACCGGCGGCGATGCGGAACAGAATCAGGTTGAGCAGGGCGAGCGAGGCGAAGATCACCGCCACCACCGCCGAAGCGATCCGGCCCTCGGCGGCGTAGGTGAAGCTGTAGCTGATCGAGAAGGCGAAGATCCCCTGCCCCGCAGCCGCCAGATGCTGGGTCAGCGTCAGCCTCAGCGAGCGGCGCGTCAGCAGGCAGCCGGCGAACAGCAGGACGGCGGCGAGGCCGAAGCGCCAGACGATCGAGGCCAGGGGCGCGACCTGGCCCAGCTGGAGCGTGATGGCGTACCAGGTCGTGCCCCAGATGATGGCGCACACGGCCACGCCGGCGATCGCCCACAGGGTCGCGCGGGACAGTCCGGAGGGCGGCGAAGCAAGAGACTCGGAAGGTGCGGTCATGTTCGCCAAGTGGAGGAGCTGGAGACCCGGCGCAAGCCGAGGATCCGCATCCCGTCACAAGTCGGTCTTATGGCGTCCGAAAGGCGCGGTCAGGCGCGCAGGCGCAGAGCGGCCCGAACCTCGGTCGGAACCGTCTCGTAGACGGTGGGTGGGCGCAGGCCGAGACGGGCGCGGGCCGCCTCCAGCGGTTCGGCGAACAGGGCCTCGTAGTCGAGCGCGGGCAGCCAGCGGGCGGCGCGGCCGATCCGCCACGCCTGGAGAACGGCCCGGCGGGCCGGGACGGTGCGGTTTTCGCGCCGGATTTCCCGCGCCGCGCCCAACCCGATGAAGGCGAAGCCGAGGTTGCCGGTCTGGGCGTGGGAGAAGGTGACCACGCAGGCCTCGCCCAATGCGTCGGTCTCGTAACCGGTCAGGACGTGCCAGATGTCGTGCACGTCGCGCAGGCGGCGCGAATACCAGATCACCGGGTGGGGGGCGTCGGCCTGTGGTGCGACCTTGCGGGCCTCGTCGGCCAGGCCCTCGGCGGTGAAGCCGCGCGCCTCGCGAAAGTCCCGATAGGCCGCGCCGACCGTGCCGGGACCGAATTGGGCCAGCCACGACGGATCGTCGAGCCTGTGGGCCAGTTCCTCGCGGAGGAAGGCCTGGCGGCCGCCTTCCATGGTGCCGAGCATCCGGTTGTAGCCGCGTGCGATCGAACGGCCCGAGAGGGCGCGCATGATCTCGAACACCTGGGCGGTGTCCTCCTTGTCGCGGACCAGTCTGCGAAAGGCGCGGAAGGCCGTCAGCGGCTCCAGCCTCTGGGGGCGGAAACGATCGAAGTCGGCGATCATGGTCATGCGGCGATCCTGTCCGGGGCGAGGTTAACATATCGCGTCCGGCGCTCTGGGTGAACGGCGATCATGAACGGTGGGAGCCTCGCCCCTGGCGACCGGCTCGGCTAGGCTGGCCCGATGCTCAGAAAACGCTCCGTCTCGCTGTCAGGCCACGCCACCTCGGTGGCGCTGGAAGCCGAGTTCTGGGCGGTTCTGGACGGGATCGCGACCGAGCTGGGGCTGACCCATGCCGGGCTCATGAAGCGGATCGACGAGCGGCGGGGACGGACCCCGCTGGCCTCGGCCTGCCGGCTGCTGGCCCTCGCCTGGACCGGCGGCGACCGGTCGTTCGCGGACCCCGCGGCGCCGGACTGACCGCGATCGCATGTCTGCCGCGCGAGGGCTACGGCGGCGCGAGTCTGCCCCCGGACCAGAAGGTCCGGGGACGAACCACGATCATTTGTCGGCTGGATAGCCGATCAGTTGGCCGGAGCGGGCTCCGGAGTCGGCAGCGTCGGCGGCTCGACCGGCGGCAGGTCCGGCAATTCGGGCGTCGGCAGCGCCGGCGCCTCAGGCAGGTCGATGTCGAGGTCGACATTGGTGTCCGTGGCGCGGTTCAGGCCGCCGCCCGCGAACACCACGATCGCGATGATGATCAGCACCACCACGATGCCGCCTACGAGGAAGCCGATCCAGCCGGACCCGCCTCCGCCATTCGACGGGGGGTTGTTGATGGTGGTATGATGCACGACCTCGGGCCGGTCCTCGGGGTCGCGGGGCGGAGGGACGTTGGGATCGGTCATCGATCAGCCTCCCGTGCCGGGAACCTGCGGGGCCGAAACCTCGGGCAGATCGACATCGACGTCGATCTGTTTGGTCTCGGGCGCGCCGCCTCGGGCGAAGACGAACCATGCGACAATCACGAGCACGACCACGACCGCCCCGACGATGAAGGCGAGGCCGGTGTTTCCGCCGCCGCCCGTGTTGTTTGTGTTCTCAGCCATGAGGCCGTCCCTTCCTGTGACCCTGTGTCGGCAAGCGGAACGGAGAACAGGCTTTGCGGTTCCGTGAGCGCGGTCGTCGACGATGGCGCTGACATCGGCGGCCGTGCCCCTTATGTTCTCCCGATGAGTCTGCCTGAAACCCCCTCCCCGCGCATATCCGATCTCGCCCGCTCACGCGGCCCCGGCGGCGTCGCCCCGTCCGGCGCGCCCGACTATCTGGCCGGGTTGAATCCCGAACAGCGCGAGGCGGTGGAGACGGTCGACGGGCCGGTGCTGGTGCTGGCCGGCGCGGGCACGGGCAAGACCCGGGTGCTGACCACCCGGCTGGCGCACATCCTGGCCACGGGGCGGGCGAAGCCGTGGGAGCTGCTGGCCGTCACCTTCACCAACAAGGCCGCGCGCGAGATGCGCGAGCGGATCACTCATCTGATCGGGCCGTCGGCCGAGGGGCTGCGCTGGCTGGGCACCTTCCACTCGGTGGCGGCGCAGATCCTGCGGCGGCACGCGGAGCTGGTCGGGCTGAAGTCAACCTTCACCATCCTCGACACGGACGATCAGGAGCGGGTGTGCAAGCAGCTGCTCGAGGCGGCCAATCTCGACACCAAGCGTTGGACGCCGCGCTCGCTGAGCGGGCTGATCGACCACTGGAAGAACCGCGGCTGGACGCCGGAGAAACTGCCGTCGAGCGAGGATTTCGCCAACGGCAAGGGGCACGCCCTGTATGCGGCCTATCAGGCGCGGCTGGTCAGCCTGAACGCCTGCGACTTCGGCGACCTGCTGCTGCACAACCTGACCATACTGTCGAAACACGCGGATATCGCCGAGGAATACCGTCGACGCTTTCGCTACATCCTGGTCGACGAATACCAGGACACCAATGTCGCCCAGTATCTGTGGCTGCGGCTGCTGACGTCCTCGACCGGCAATGTCTGCTGCGTCGGCGACGACGACCAGTCGATCTATGGCTGGCGGGGCGCCGAGGTGGACAACATCCTGCGTTTCGAACGCGACTTCCCCGGCGCCAAGGTGATCCGGCTGGAGCGCAACTATCGCTCGACGCAGCATATCCTCGGCGCCGCGTCGGGCCTGATCGCCTCGAACAAGGGGCGGCTGGGCAAGACGCTGTGGACCGAGGACGAGAGCGGCGACAAGGTCCGGGTGCGCGGTGTCTGGGACGGCGAGGCCGAGGCCCGGCTGATCGCCGACGAGATCGAGACCGCCCGGCGCGCGGGCGTGGCGTACAAGGACATGGCGGTGCTGGTCCGGGCCTCTTTCCAGATGCGGGCGTTCGAGGAACGGTTCGTCATGCTCGCCGTGCCCTATGTAGTCATCGGCGGGCCGCGCTTCTTCGAACGGGCCGAGATCCGCGACGCCCACGCCTATCTCCGGCTGATCCTGTCGGAAGACGACGACCTGGCCTTCGAGCGGATCGTCAACGTGCCCAAGCGCGGCATCGGCGACACCAGCGTGCAGAAGGTGCTGCAGATCGCCCGGCTCTCGAACCGCTCGGCCATGACGGCGGTACGCGATCTGATCACGTCGGACGAGCTGCAGGCGCGGACGCGGACGGCCTTGTCCAACTTCGTGCGCGACATCGACCGCTGGCGCGAGTTCGCACAGACCTCGACCCATTGGGAACTGACCGAGACGGTGCTGGAGGAGAGCGGCTACACCGACATGCAGAAGGCCGACCGGGCCACCGGCCAGACGCGCCTCGACAACCTGAAAGAGCTCATCCAGTCCATGCAGGCCTTCGACAGCCTGACCGCCTATCTGGAGCACGTCTCGCTGGTCATGGACCTCGACCGGGGCGAAAGCGCGGACTCGGTGCAGGTCATGACCCTGCACGGGGCCAAGGGGCTGGAGTTCCCGCTGGTCTTCCTGCCCGGCTGGGAGGAAGGCGTCTTCCCCAGCCAGCGCAGCATCGACGAGAAGGGCGAAAAGGGCCTCGAGGAGGAGCGCCGGCTGGCCTATGTCGGGGTGACGCGGGGCAAGTCGGACGTGCGGATATCGTTCGCGGCCAACCGGCTGGTCTACGGCCGCTGGACCTCGCAGCTGCCGAGCCGGTTCGTCGATGAACTGCCCATCGATCACGTCGAGGCCGAGAGCGACACCGGCTACTACGGCGTCACGCCCGGCATGAAGGAGGCCAAGAGCCGCTGGGACGAGATGCCGACCTTCGGCAGCGGCTATTCCTCGCCGGGCTGGAAACGGGCGCAGTCGTTCACGGCGGCGCGGGCTCCGGCGGCGCGGCCGGCGCGGCATGCGCTGATCGAGGGCGACGGACGACTGGTGGCCACCGCCGATCCGAAGTCGGGCTCGGGCTGGTCGAAGGGCGAGCGGGTGTTTCACCAGAAGTTCGGCTACGGCCGCATCACCGGCATCGAGGGCAACAAGCTGGTGGTGGCCTTCGAGAAGGCGGGGGAGAAGAAGGTGATCGATACGTTTGTGGAGAAGGCGTAGCTCAGTTGAGTACGGGGGAAAAAATGAAGATCGATAATATCAAAACGCATATGACTTGGACTATCGTGATACTTGCTGCGCTTCTGATTGGAAGCCTAAGTGTCTCATGGTCAACGCTAGATGAAATACCAACAATTGTTTCCATAGCCTTGGGGCTATCTTCTTTGGCTGTGGCTTTTATCGCAATTGTTCAGTCGCTGTCTGGCAATAGCACCCTGTTATCTTCTCTATCCAAGATTGAGTCCGCGTCCCAACAGGCATTTACCGCAACCAAATCGGTGGAGGCCGCAGCCCTCTCCCTTGCTAGCAAAGTCTCTCTGTTTGATGAGCTGCCGCAGTCTGTTGATGCAATAGGAAAAAAGATCGATCAGTTCACTCTGTCGGCCAGTGATGCGTCGGTATCAAATAGCGCCCCTGAGAAGCCAGAAGCTAACGCGGATCAAGCCGGGAGGGGGCTCAACTTGGTTGAGATGTATAACGACGGAACAAACGGTACAGCTATAGCCATGTATATGGCAGCGGTCGGCCACCAGAAAAATAGATCGTTTGACCCATTCGAAGCAATGGAAAGCAAATATATATCTGGAATGATCAATGGATATCTAATAGCGCTGAAATCTTCTGGCGCAATTAAGGCCGATTTTGTTGACGGGAAATTTCATGTCCGAGACATGCCCATGGATGACCGCGACATTATAATCAAAACAGCTGAGGGTGATGAGAACGAGTTTATTAAAAAGCTCGTGGGCGCAGCAAACAAACATTTCGCAGAGAGCGCCGTAGAGACACCGCAATAGCGCGCATTCAACCGCAATACCCTTCCATGGCTCGAAGATGGGTGAAGGTGAAGCAACATGCGACCACCCGACGTCTCGCTGGCCATGATGCATGCCCCAACCCTTCTTTAAGCCCGTTGGCCGACTCTGCGAGGGTGCGCGAATCCCGTCCAGACGGAGTCCTGATCGAAACCCCGCCCGCCCTGTGGGAGCGGGCGATCTGCGTCGTCATCATCGCCATGCTGACCGGCGCCCTGATCGGGCCGGTGTTCGCCCCGCTGCAGGAAGAGACGCCGGTGCTGCGGCTGGTCTGGCTGCCGGCCTATGCGGCCATCGCGGGGCTGCTGATCTATCGGATCGACCGGCTGTGGCGGGCGTGGCCGGCGATGATCGCCATCGCCCTGCTGATCGGGCTGGCCTTCGCCTCGCGCTACTGGTCGATCGATTTTCACACCACCATGCGGCGGGTCATCGCCCTGGCCATCAGTTCGGCCTTCGCCCTCTATCTGGGGGCGGTGTTCCGGGGGCCGCATCTGCCGCGGCTGCTGATGCATGCGGCCCTGATCATGGCGGTGGGCAGTCTGGTGATGGTCTTCGCCTTCCCCGCCATCGGGGTGCACCAGTACGAGAACGCCGGCCTGTGGCGCGGCCTCTGGTACGAGAAGAACCAGATGGGGGCGGTGATGGTGATCGGGGCCACGGCCTCCGCCGCCTGCCTCGCCTCGCCCGACCCGAGACGACTGCTGCCGGCCATCGCCCTGATCCTGTCGTCGATTCTGGTGCTGGCGACCCAGTCCAAGACTTCGCTGCTGTGCCTGGTGGTCGGACTGGCCTTCGTCGGCGGCTTCTGGACCCTGCGGCGCGGCGGCGCGGCCTTCAGCGTCGTGGCGATCTGGGCCGCCGTGGTGCTGGCCGGGGCCGGCGTCTGGTTGTGGGAGTCCCACTCCGTGACCGTGCTGGAGGTTCTGGGGAAGGACCCGTCGCTGACGGGCCGGACCGACATCTGGGACGCCCTGATGCGCAAGGTCGCCGACCGGCCGTGGACGGGCTACGGTTATGGCGCCTTCTGGGGCCGCGAAGGCGAGTCCGCGCCCGCTGACTGGGTGCGCAAGGAAACCCAGTGGCCGGTGCCCAATGCCCACAACGGCTGGATCGACCTGCTGGTGCAGTTGGGCTGGCCCGGGGCGATACTGGTCGGGACGCTGATGGCCGGAACCGCCGTCATCACCGTCTTCCGCTCGATGGGCCAGGGCGTGCGCGAGGGCTGGTGGGCGCTGGGCTTCCTGGCCGCCTTCTTCGTGCTGAGCCTGTCAGAGTCGATCCTGCTGGCGCACCAGGGCCTGCCCTGGGTGCTGTTCCTCGCGGCGATGACCCGGGCGATCCTGCCGGCGCCGTCCACGGTGGCGGCGCCGCTTGTGGAGAAGCGCCGCCGGGCCTACCAGACCGGTCCCCGAATCGCAGCACAGTACCGCTATGGGTCCCAACGCCGCGCCATCCCTGTTCGATGACATCCCCGAGCCGAAAGGCCCGGAGCCGACGGCTGCGCCTGAGCCGGCCCTGACGCCGCAGGCGGCCGCGCCGCGCCCCGAGCCCGCGCCGGCGCCGAAGCCCGCCGACACGCCCTCGCCTGCCCCGATGGAGGCCGCGACCGGTTACTCCGCCTCGTCGATCGAGGTGCTGGAGGGGCTGGAGCCGGTCCGCAAACGCCCCGGCATGTATATCGGCGGCACCGACGAGCGGGCCCTGCACCACCTGTTCGCCGAAGTCCTCGACAACGCCATGGACGAGGCGGTGGCCAAGCACGCCAAGCTGATCACCGTCGATCTCGACGCGGACGGCTGGCTGTCCGTGCGCGACGACGGCCGCGGCATCCCGGTCGATCCGCACCCCAAACACCCCGGCAAATCGGCCCTCGAGGTCGTGATGACGGTGCTGCACTCGGGCGGCAAATTCTCGGGCAAGGCCTATGAGACCTCGGGCGGCCTGCACGGCGTCGGCGTTTCGGTGGTCAACGCCCTGTCTGAGCACCTCGACGTCACCGTCTGGCGCGACGGCCACGAATGGCGGCAGTCGTTTGCCCGCGGCCATGTGCTGGGTCCGATCCAGCAGGTCGGACCGTCGCGCAAGAAGGGCACCCTGATCCGCTTCAAGCCGGACGAGGAAATCTTCGGCGTCGGGGCGGCGTTCAAGCCGGCGCGGCTGTTCCGCATGGCGCGGTCCAAGGCCTATCTGTTCCGCGGCGTCGAGATCCGCTGGACCTGCGCGTCCGAGCGGATCACCGACCACACCCCCGCCGAGGCGGTGTTCCACTTCCCCAACGGCCTCGCCGACGCCCTGTCGGAGCGGATCGGCGAGATCGAGACCGTCACCCCCGCCTTCGCCGGCCGGGTCGAGCGCAAGGGCGAGGCCGGGGCCGTCGAATGGGCCGTGACCTGGTCGCCGATCGGCTTCGGCGAGGCCGACGGCTTCGTCAGTTCCTACTGCAACACGGTCTCGACGCCGGACGGCGGCACCCACGAGGCCGGCTTCCGCGCTGCGCTGGTCAAGGGTCTCAAGGCCTATGGAGAACTGGTCAACGAGAAGCGGGCCGGGCTGATCACCGCCGAGGACGTCATCGCCAACGCCGGTGCGCTGATTTCGGTGTTCATCCGCAACCCGGAGTTCCAGGGGCAGACCAAGGATCGCCTGTCGTCGCCGGAGGGCGCGCGGCTGGTCGAACAGCTGATGCGCGATCCGCTGGACCACTGGCTGACCGAGAGCCCGAAACAGGCCAACACCCTGCTGGGGTTTGTCATCGAACGGGCCGAGGACCGGCTGAAGCGCCGCAAGGACAAGGAAGTCCAGCGCGCCGCCGCCACACGCAAGCTGCGCCTGCCCGGCAAGCTGTCAGACTGCACCCGTCAGTCGGCCGAGGGCACCGAACTGTTCATCGTCGAGGGCGACTCGGCCGGCGGCTCGGCCAAGCAGGCGCGTGACCGCACGACCCAGGCCATCCTGCCCCTGCGCGGCAAGATCCTGAACGTGGCCTCGGCCACGGCGGACAAGCTGCGGGCCAATATCGAGTTGTCGGATCTGGCGCTGGCCTTGGGCGTGCAGCCCGGCACGCGCTTCAACATCGACGACCTGCGTTACGAGCGCATCGTCATCATGACCGACGCCGACGTGGACGGGGCCCACATCGCGGCCCTGCTGATCACCTTCTTCTACCGCTCCATGCCCGAAACGATCCGTCAGGGGCGGCTGTTCATGGCCCTGCCCCCGCTCTACCGGATCAGCGCGGGCCCCCTGAGCGAATACGCCCGCGACGACGCCCACCGCGACGAGCTTCTGGCCACGGTGTTCAAGGGCAAGAAGGTCGAGATCGGCCGGTTCAAGGGTCTCGGCGAAATGATGGCCTCCCAGCTCAAGGAGACCACCATGGACCCGAAGAAGCGCACCCTCGCCCGCGTCACCGTGCCGGCCTCCGAGGACGACATCGAGGATCTGGTCGAGCGCCTGATGGGCAAGAAGGCCGAGGCCCGCTTCCAGTTCATCCAGGACAACGCCCAGTTCGCGGTCGCCGATCTGGACGTGTGATCAGGCGCAGGTCGACGCTTCGCCGTAGCGGCTGACCACACCATGGGCCCGGCCCTCGCCCATGAGATGCAGGGTGGTCAGCCGGTCGTATTCGCAATCCGGCATGTCGGCGGCCCCGGCGTAGCCCAGCGTGCGGGCGATTAGCGGAACCGTGTTGCTGTGGCCGACGATCAGGATGACGGCGTCCGCCGGCGCGGCTTCCACGCGGGCGGCGATGGCGGCCAGATGGGCCTGCAGGCCGTCGCTCAGCGGGATCGCTTCGGAGGTCATGCCGTGCAGGTCCGCCGTCGGGGCGGCTGTCAGGATGGTGCGCTGGAGGGGGCTGGTCAGGATCGCCGAGAGATGATCTCCCGCCAGTTGGGCGGCAAGCGCCTGCGCCCTCACCTGCCCGGCGTCGGACAACAGCGGATCGGCGCTGGAGTCGACCTTTTCGGCGTGGCGGACGATGACCACGGTCTGGGCCATGGCGGGCAGGGCGGTCGCGAGCGTCAGGACGGCGGCGAGCAGAAGGCGTTTCATGGATGATCCCCGTTTCGGCTCAGAGTGACGGGGCGCGCCGTCGCTGTCGAGATCGTCAGTGCTCGACCCGGTCACCGCGGGGTTCGACGAAGGCGCGCTTCCCGCTGACGTCGGCGTAGGTCATGCACAGATCCTCGAACACCCGGCCCCAGGAGAACCGCTCAACCGCCTTGACCCGGGCGGCGGCGCCGAGGGCCTCGATGTCCCGGGCGAACAGGGCCTCGACGGCGGCGGCGTAGTGGACGGGATTGGCGCTCCTGGCCAGTTGGCCGACGCTGTTGTCGACCGTCTCCATGACCCCGCCCGCGTTGACGCCGACCACCGGCCGGCCGCAGGCCATGGCCTCCAGCACGATCAGGCCGAACGGCTCCTTGTCGTTGGCATGCACGAAGGCGTCGCACGAGGCGATGATCTTCGACACGGCCTTGGGGTTGGCTTCGTACGGCAGGGAGATGACCCGGTCCTCGGCCGGCAGGCCGGCGCCCGCGCCGATCAGGATCAGGTGATAGGGATCGCCCAGCTTCTGGACCGCCTGGATCAGCACGTCGATATTCTTCTCCCGGGCGGGCCGACCGGCGAAAACCAGCAGCCGGGCCGAGCCGGGCAGGTTCAGCTTCTTCAACAGCCAGTCGCGGTCGCGGCGGTCCGGGCGGAAGGTGTCGACCTCAACCCCCAGCGGCTGGATGACAATATCCTCGATGCCGGCCTCCTCCAGCCGACGCGCGATATAGCGGCTCGGCGAGATGACCCGGTCGAACTGGCCGAACAGCCGGGCCCAGCGCTTCTCGACCGGCTTCTTGGCCCATTCGCCGAAATGCAGGGCGGCGAGGCCGGCCGGGTCCGAGTGGCAGAAGCCGACGACGGGGCAGCCGGCGCGCTGCCCGGCCTCGAGGGCGCCCTGCCCCGGCGTGTAGGGATCGCCCGCCTCGATGAGCGACGGGTTCAGCGATGCCGTCCAGGCCGCCCAGCGGCGCACCGAGGTCGGCCAGCGATAACCGTCGCCGAACGGCAGCTTGGTCGCATGCAGATGCACAATGCCATCGTCGCCGGCTTTATGGTGCGCGCCGGGCACGACCAGCGAATGGGCCACGCCGGGACGTTCGGTCTCCAGCCATGCCTTCTTGGACAGCAGATAGCGTTTCACCCCGCCCGAGCGGGGGGCGTAGAGCATGGTGGTGTCGACCAGCCGGGGGCGGTCGTCGTCGCCGGCGGCTTTGGTCGCCTTCAGGGTCTCCGAAACTTCCTCGTCCCACCCGGGGATCAGACGAAGCTCGCCCTCCTGGACCTCCAGTCCGGCCAGGTTCATCAGTTCCTTCTCCGCCGCGCTGATACCGAGCGGACCAACGCGCCGAACCCGCTTCTGGATGCGGCGGGCCTTGCGGACCTTGGACATATGCGACTTGACCATCCGCGCGCCGTAGCGCCCGCGACGGCGAAGCTCAAGCGTCATCCTTGGTGTCGTCCACCGGCGGAGGGTCTTCCGAAGGCACGACACCGCGCCGCGCCAACGCCTCGCGCAGCAGGGTCTCGACCTGGGCGTTGACCGAGCGCAGCTCGGCGGCGGCCAGGCGTTCGACCGCCGCCATCACCCCGGGTGAGGCCCGCATCAGGAATGGCTTCCTGGTTCGCGCCATGTCAGCCGTACAGCGTACCGGTGTTGACCACGGGCTGGGCCTCGCGGTCGGCGCACAGCACCACCAGCAGGTTCGAGACCATGGCCGCCTTGCGGTCCTCGTCGAGTTCGACCACCTCGCGCTCGTTGAGGTCGGCGAGGGCGTTCTCGACCATGGCGACCGCTCCCCGCACGATCAGGCGGCGGGCCGACAGTATGGCCTCTGCCTGCTGGCGGCGCAGCATGGCGCCGGCGATCTCCGGCGCGTACGCCAGATGGGCCAGCCGGGCCTCGTCGACGGCCACGCCGGCCACGCGGACCCGTCCGACCAGCTCGTCCCTCAGCCGGGTCGCCACATCCTCGGCGTCGGCGCGCAAGGTCATTTCAGGCGCGTCGGACTCCTCGCCATGGTCGTAGGCATAGTGCGAAGCGATGTCGCGCAGGGCGGTGTCGACCTGGATGTTCACGAAAGCCTGATAGTCATCGACGTCGAACAGAGCCTGGGCCGAATCCTCGACCCGCCACACGACATTGGCGGCGATCTCGATCGGATTGCCGCGCTTGTCGTTCACCTTAAGCTTGTCGCTGGTCAGATTGCGGACACGCAGACTGATCTTTTTGCGGCTGTACCACGGCACCACCCAGCGCAGTCCGGCCTTGCGGTCGGTGCCGCGATAATCCCCGAACAGCAGGATGGCCACGCTCTCGTTCGGCTGCAGCGAATATAGACCGCCGATCAGGAACAGGCCGGTGACGCCCGCGATGACGCCGCCGACGAGCAGCAGGGTGTTGTCCGGGTCCTGCGCGATTCCGACCGGGCCCCCAATCAGCAGCGCCAGGCCCAGAAGCAGCATGAGAATGCCGTTGGCCGTCGAGGCGGGGCGTTCTGTGGATTTCGAGTGGGTCGTGGCCATCGGTCCCTCCTGACATCGATATCGTGATGATATCATAATGATACCGTTTTTGGCAATGGCCAAGCTCAACCTGCCCATGGACGGGGCGCCTTCGGCCTTGCATTCGCCTCAAATTCGAGAAACTTGAGGCAGGCTGGCCCGGTCCCTGTTAGAGGATCGCCGGCGTCTCTGCGTGTCGTCCACAGGGGTTCTTTTCCGAATGCGTATTATGCTCGCGACCGCGGTGGCGATCGCTCCCTTGATGGCGGCCTCGGGCGCCATGGCCGAGATCGTCATCTCGACGACCCGCACCACGCCGATCACCACGGCGAATGCGACCGGCAGCGGTCCTGACAGCATTCGGCTCGGTACGGGAGGCTCGATCGTCCTGAACAGCGGCGTCGGCGTCACGGTTAACTCTAGCCACAACTTCACGATGGATGGTGGTTCGATCACCATCGCCAATGCCCCGGCCGGAGCCACGGGCGTCCTGATCGAGGGCGGGAACACCTCTGACATCAGCATCGCGGGCTCGATCAGCCTGGGCGAAGACACCCCGACCGATCGGGAGCGAGACACGGACAAGGACGGCGATATCGACGGTCCGTTCGCGAACGGCTCGGATCGCTATGGGGTTCGGCTCGCCGGCGCCGCGCCCCTGACCGGCAAAATCACCGTGGCTTCAGGCGCGCAGATCGCCGTCAAGGGCAACAACTCCTACGGCATCCTGCTCGAGGCCCCGCTGAACGGCGGTTTCGACATGTTTGGTTCGGTTCAGGTCACGGGCGCCAACAGTTTCGGGGTCAGCGTCAACGGAGACATCAGCGGTGATCTTCGGACGGGCGGCAGCATATCAGCCGTCGGCCCGGGCTCGACCGCGTTTGCCGTAGCCGGCGACGTCGGCGGTGCCCTGGTCATCCACTCCAATATCTCTTCGTCGGGCTACCGCTATACGACCCGGCCGCCCGAGCGGCCCGCCGGGTTCACCGAGACCGCACAAAACAATCAGGATCTGCTGTTCCTCGACGAACTGGACGCGGAAGACCTTCAGCAGGGCGGGCCGGCTGTCTCCATCCGGGGCAACGTGGCCCGCGGCGTCGTGTTCGATCGCGGGCCAAGCTACGGGGCGGGCGGCCTTGAAGGCGACGACGATGGCGACGGCATCAAGAACGGCGACGAGGATGACGACGGCGACGGAATCCCGAACCGGACCGACACCGATCGCGATGGAGACGGCCTTCTCGATTCCACCGAAGCAACCGCCGCTATCAATGCCTACGGTTCGGCGCCGGCCGTGGAGGTTGGCTCCGCTTCCCAATCGATCGTGCTCGGAAACGTCGGCACGGGCGATGCGGCCTTCGGCTTCATCAACCGCGGCAGCATCACGGCCCAAGGCGTGTACGGCAAGATGACCGTGGGCGGCGTGGCGTACGACGGCGTCGCCGCCAATTCCGTAGTAATCGGGGGCAATGCGGGCCAGACCGTCGACCTCTCGGGCGGCTTCCGCAATGACGGCACGATCGTGTCTCTGTCGTTCGATGCTGATTCCACCGCCATCCGTTTCGGTGAAGGCGCCATCGCCCCGGCCGTGATCAACACCAACGCCATCACCGCGGGTTCAAACAGCACGATCGCCGCTTCGACCACCGGGATCCGCATCGACGCGGGAGCGGTGGTCAACAGCCTTACAAACAGCGGCAACATTCTGGCCACCACAGGCGGCGGCACGGCGAACACCTTCGGAATCCACGATCTCAGCGGGACCCTGACGGCGATCACGAACTACCGTTCGATCCAGGCCACGATCAACGCCAACGCCGACAACGACCCGATCACCGGCTCGGCCACGGCCATCGATGTCAGCGCCAACACCACGGGCGTGACCATCATCCAGGACGGCATCACCGCTACCCCGACTGACGTCAACCCGGACACGGACGGCGACGGCGTTCCCGACAACAACGAACCGAACATGTTCGGCGCGATCAGACTGGGAAGCGGCGCCGACACGCTGGACGTTCGTAACGGCCTGATCATCGGCGACATCAGCTTCGGCGACGGCGCGGACTCCCTGCTGATCAGCGGCGGGGCGCTGGTGCGCGGCGCCCTGTCCGACACCGACGGATTGCTCGACATCGACGTATCGAAAGGCACGCTTGAGGGCCGTCATACGAATGCGCTGAACCTCACCAACCTCAACGTCGGCGCCGATGGCACCCTCGTGGTGACGCTGGACCCGACAAACAACGCCGCCGGAACCTTCAACGTCTCCGGGACCGCCACGCTCGCCAACGGCGCCGGTCTGGGCGTTCGCTTCAACTCCCTGCTGACGGCTCCCGACCGCTTCACCCTGATCGACGCGGCGACGCTGAACTACGGCGACATCGATCTGAGCTCGATCGAGCCGAACTCACCCTACCTGTATGTGGTCGACGTGGGCGCCAACCTTCCCGCTGGCCAGGTGTTCGCCGACGTGCGCCGCCGAACGGCCGATGAGGCGAACCTGATCGCGGTCGAAGCCCAGATGTTCGACGCCTTCTACGGCGCGCTGGGCGGGGCCAACGCTGGCCTGGTGCGTGACGCCTTCCTCGGCCAGACCAACCGCGACGACTTCGTAAACCTCTACGAGCAGTTGCTGCCCGACCACTCCGGCGGACCGCTGCTGTCGCTGGCTTCGGGCGTCGACGCCGTCACCCGCGCCCTGACCGGCCGCAACGCCTCGGCCGCGCCGGGTGAGACCAGCGCCTGGGTGCAGGAGATCAATTTCTACGCCGACAAGGACAAGACCGACTCTTACGGCTTCCGTTCGGAAGGCTTCGGGGTCGCGGGGGGCATCGAGCGCGGCTCCGGCCTCGGCGCCGTCGGCCTCAGCCTCGCCTTCACCTCGTCGGATCTTGAGGATCCCGAAGCCGAGGCGGAGGAAGTCCTGTCCGCCAGCCTGCTGGAGCTCGGCCTCTACTGGCGGGCACAGGGCCAGTATTGGACGACCTGGGCGCGGGCCGCGGCGGGCTATGCCTCGTTCTCGTCCGAGCGCCGCTTCGTCGGCGCCGGCCTGAACCTGTCCAACGAATCCGACTGGAACGGCTTCACCCTGGCCGCCGCCGGCGGCGTGTCCTATGAGCGCAACTACGGCCGGTTCTGGATCCGGCCCGAAGCCTACGCCGAATTCTTCTCGCTCAGCGAGGACGGCCACGTCGAGGAAGGCGGGGGCGACGGATTCGATCTCGAGATCGATGATCGCGACGGCCACATGTTCTCCGCCACGGCCGCCATCAATATCGGCATGAAGATGGGCGACAACGACTGGCTGCGTCCGGAAGTGCGGCTCGGCTGGCGACAGAACATATCGGTGGATCCGGGCGACACCATCGCCCGTTTCCGCTCCGGCGGCGGTGACTTCACCCTCGCTCCCGACACCATTGAGGGCGGCGGACCGATCGTCGGCTTCCGCCTCAATGTCGGCAATGAGCTGGGCATGCTGTCGGTCAGCGCCGATGCCGAGATGATCGAAAACTATGTGCGCTACATGCTGTTCCTGCGGGCCAGCTTCCGGTTCTAGGTCGATTTCATCAAGCAGCGAGCCGCCGGGCGGCAAGCGGTAGGGCAGGAAAAGATCGGGCGGCTAGCTCAGCTGGTCAGAGCACCTCGTTTACACCGAGGGGGTCGGGGGTTCGAACCCCTCGCCGCCCACCATCCTTCCGTGGTCAGGGGCCGTTCACCATTCCTGCCTAAGGATGCGGCAGCAGGAGATTTTCGATGCGCGCCAGGATCACACGCACCTCGGCCCTGGCCGCTGTTCTCGGCGCGGCCCTGATGCTGCAGGGATGCCTCGTCGGCGCCGTGGTCGGCACGGGGGCCGCGATCGTCGGCGGCGCGGCCAAGGTCACCGGGGCCGTTGTCGGCGCGGGCGTCGACGCCGTGACGACCTCGGACGAGGAAACGAAGGCCAAACGCGAGCGCGAGCAGCGGGCTTACGAGCGCGAGCAGCGCCGCTGCGAACAGCGTCAACGCCAGGGCCGCGACTGCTAGATCGGCTTCTCGACCGCCCAGTTATGGATCGGCACGCCGGCGACCTCGAAATCGCGGCGAGCGACGACGGAAAAGCCCAGCCGTTCGAACACCGGCCGCGCCGTCTCGCTGGCTTCGGCGTACAGCCGCGCCGCGCCTGAGACCGGCGCCAGGGCTTCGGCCGTTTCGAGCAGGGTTCGGGCGACGCCCTGACCCGTCGCCGACGGCGCCACGTAGAGCAGATCGATGTGGCCGTCGGGCTCGATGTCGATGAAGCCGGCGACGTCTGCGTTCGACTCCGCGACCAGCCGCGACCGCCCGTCCTGCATCCGCGCGGTCAGGGCTTCCGGCGAGGGAGTCAGGGACGCCCACGCCTCGATCTGGGCCGGGGTGTAATCCCGCGCGCCGAGGCGCCGCACCGAGGCTTCATACAAGGCCGACAGCGCCCCGGAGTCGGAGGGCCGCCACGGGCGGATCGACAACATCAACTTTCAGACTCCGTCAGTCGGACGGGTCGAGTTGACCGCGAATTTGTGGCTGAAAACGTCGCGAACTGGTCGGCTGTCACAGCGTCAGCACGCAGCGCTCGTGGATGGTCGGGCGCGCCACGGCGATGCGGCTGAGGCTTGGCCATTCGGGCTTCAGCCGGTTGGCGAACCACAGGCAGAGATGCTCCAGCGTCGGCAGCTCCAGCCCCGGCTTTTCATTCAGCAGGCCATGATCCAGCTCTTCGGCCGCCGCCTTCAGGGCGCGGTCCAGCGCGCCGAGATCCGCGATCCAGCCGTGACCGTCCAGCGCCTCGCCGCGCACCGTCGCCTCGACCGAAAAGGAATGGCCGTGCATGCGGCGATACGGACTTCCGTCCGGCTCGTTGGGAAAATGGTGAGCCGCGTCGAATGTGGCCGCCTTGGTGATCTCGAAAACGCTCATCTCACGCCGATGTATTTGTGGGTCTGGACGCTGAGCCGCCATTTGGGATGGCCCAGGCAATAGTCGATGGCCGCCGCTGTATTGGCCTCACGGTCCGGGCCGTCCATGGGCTGGAGCCAGAAGCGCTCGAAATCGAGGTGCTCGAAGCGGTCCGGCATGGCGGCGGCCTGCGGATAGACCAGCTTCAGCTCCTGGCCCGAGGTCTGCACCAGCGGCGCGTCGGCCTTGGGACTGACGCAGATCCAGTCGATCCCGTTGGCCGCCGCCAGCGTGCCGTTGGATTCGATGGCGACTTCGAAACCGCGCGCGTGCAGGGCGTCGATCAGGCCCCCGTCCAGCTGCAACAGCGGCTCCCCGCCGGTGCAGACGACCAGCTTTGGGTCCCCCGCCCTGCCCCGCCACATCGCCGCGACGTGATCGGCCAGGGCGTCGGCGGTCGCGAACTTGCCGCCGCCGTCACCGTCAGTCCCGACGAAATCGGTATCGCAAAAGGTGCAGACGGCCGCCGCGCGGTCCCGCTCCAGGCCGTTCCAGAGATTGCAGCCGGCGAAACGCAGGAACACCGCCGGCCGCCCGGCCTGACCGCCCTCGCCCTGCACCGTCAGGAAGACCTCTTTCGCGGAATATATCATGGCCGCCCCGCCCATTCGCCGTACCCGGCGGCCCGCAGTTCGCAGGCCGGACAGTCGCCGCAGCCGTAGCCCCAGGCGTGGCGGTGCTCGCGGTCGCCGCGGTAGCAGGTGTGCGACGCCTCGACGATCAGTCCGACCAGCGCCTCGCCGCCCAGATCGTGCGCCAGCGCCCAGGTCTCCGCCTTGGTCAGGGCCATCAGCGGCGTCTCGATGACCACCGGCTGGTCGAGCCCGAGGCCGAGCGCCCTCTCCATCGCGTCGATCGTCTCGCGGCGGCAATCGGGATAGCCGGAAGAGTCGGTCTCGCACATGCCCCCGACCAGCACGCCAAGACCCCTTCGATCCGCCAGGGCGGCGGCGCAGGTCAGAAAGACGAGATTTCGGCCCGGCACGAAGGTCGTCGGCAGGCCCCGCGCGTCCATCTCGATCGCCCTGTCGGCGGTCAGGGCGCTGTCGGCGATGCGGCCATATCCGGTCAGGTCGACGACATGATCCGGCCCCAGCCGGTCCGCCAACCCCGGCAACACCTCGGCCAGGCCGTCGCGCACGTCCAGCCTCGCCTGCATCTCGACCGCATGGCGCTGGCCGTAGTCAAAGCCAACCGTCTCGACCCGCTCGAAGCGTGCGAGCGCCCACGCCAGACATGTGGCGCTGTCCTGACCTCCGGAGAACAGGACGAGGGCGGAGTTCGCGGGCTTTTCCACTGAATCGGACATGGCGAATCTGCGGTCGGCCGATCGGCCGCGCGCATGGACAGGGAGGGATGAGCCGTTCCAGGACGGGCGCGCCTTCTACACCAGCCCGGCGAGGCGTGCAAAAGCGACCGGATTGCGGCCTTAACCCTTCCGCAAATGGTTCTCGGCAATGTCCATCGGTCGCAGTGGAGTGCCGGTGAGTAATGCCGACCATTGAAAGTCTCACCGAGCGCGCCGAGGCGGTGTCGCCTCAGACGTTGGGAAGCGAGGTCTTCGCCCGCTTCGAGAGCGAACCCGACACCCTGGTGATCGCGGTCGTCGATGGCCAATTCCCGGTCGGCCTGATCGAGCGCAATGACTTCCTGCTGAAGATCGCCTCCCCCTTTGGCCACGCCCTGTACGCCGGTCGGCCAGTCATCCACGTCATGGACTCCGAGCCCCCCATGGTCGAGGCGGGCGTCGCCATCGGCACCGTCTGCGACGCCCTGATCAAGGGCGGTCCGGGCACCTTCATGCGGGGGTTCATCGTCACCCGCGACGGGCGCTATCATGGCATCGGCACCGTCGCCTCGATGCTGCGGGCCGTCAATGAGGATCAACGGGGCCAGAACGCCGATCTGGCTGAACAGGTGCGGCAGCTAAGCGACACCCGGAACCAGGTCCTCGAGTCGGCCCGGTCCCGCAGCCAGTTCCTGACCATCATGAGCCACGAGTTGCGCACCCCGATGAACGGCGTGCTCGCCGTGGCCGAACTGCTGCGCCGGCAACCGCTGAACGCCCAGGCCCACGCTCATGTGACTACGATCGTCGAGTCCTCCGAGACCCTGCTGCGTACCCTGCAGGACGCACTTGACCTGTCGCGGGCGGAAGCCGGTGAACTGGAACTTCGCGCGGCGCCGACGCCGCTTCGGGCCATGATGGACGATGTTCAGGCCCAGTGGGCCCCACGCGCCTCGCAGGACAACGTCTCCCTGATGATCAGCTACGAGGGCGACACAGAGTTGGCCGCGGTCATCGACGGCGAGCGGCTGAAGCAGGTGTTGAACAACCTGATCGGCAACGCCCTGAAGTTCGCGCGCAACGGCGTCGTCGAAGCCAGCCTGCGAGCCAGGGCCGCCGGCGACCGGATCACGCTGGAGGCGCGCATCCGCGACGACGGGCCGGGGATCGACGCGGACCGGGTGGATAGGATCTTCGAGCCCTTCGTGCAGGGATCGGGTCACGACGGCGCGGGCCTCGGGCTGTCGATCTGCCGCCAGATCGTCGACCGCATGGGCGGACGGATCTGGGCCCGGAACAACGGCGGACAGGGCGCGACTTTCGGCTTCGACCTTGAGGTCGACCGAACGAAGGCCGAGGCCGCCCCGGCCTCGAACGTCCAGTCCCTGTCGGAACTGGAGATGACCAGCAACCCGCATATCCTGATTGTCGACGACAACGCCACCAACCGCGTCGTCGCCCAGGCCCTGTGCGAAATGTTCGGCTGCACCTCCGAAACCGCCGAGGACGGGGTCGAGGCGCTGGAAGCGGTTCAGGAGCGCCAGTTCGATCTGGTGCTGATGGATATCAAGATGCCGCGCATGGACGGGGTGCAGGCGACCCGCGCGATTCGCGCTCTCGACGGGCCCGCGGGCGCCGTGCCGATCGTGGCCCTGACCGCCAACGCCGATCCCGACGACGCCAGGAAATACCTCGCCTGCGGCATGGCCGCCGTGGTCGAAAAGCCGATCAAGCCGGAACGCCTGCGCATGGCCATGAACGCGGCGCTTGAACAGGGCGCGACGACGGCGGCGGTTGAGGAAGCGCCTGCCAAACGTCGTCGCTCACGCTCGGCCGCCTAGCTGGCGTCGGCGAGACCCGCCTCCTCGTCCTCCTCGTCATAGCCGACCAGCCGCAGGGCCCGGGCCTTCTGCCCCTCCAGTTCGCACCAGCGCAGCAGGCCCTCCTCCCGCCCATGGGTGATCCAGACCTCCTCAGGCCGCAGTTCGGCGAAGGTGGCGGTCAGTTCGGGCCAATCGGCATGGTCGGAGAGCACCAGCGGCAGTTCCACGCCGCGCTGCCGGGCGCGGGCGCGGACGCCCATCCAGCCCGAGGCGAAGGCCAGCACCGGATCGGCGAAGCGGCGGGCCCAGCGGTCCTGGGTCGCTGACGGTGGCGCGATCACCACCTCGCCGCCGAGCGCGTTCGGCTTCAGCCCGGTGGCTGGCTCAAGCGGGCCGAGATCGACGCCTTCGCGCTCATAGAGGCGGTTCAGCCGCTCCAGCGCGCCGTGGACGTAGATGGGCCGATCCCAGCCCGCCTCGCGCAACAGGCGGATGACCCGTTGCGCCTTGCCAAGGGCATAGGCGCCGACCAGATGGGCCCGCTCCGGAAACTGCTGCAGCGACTGGACCAGGCGGCCGATCTCCTCGGCGTCCCGCGGATGGGTGAAGACCGGCAGGCCGAAGGTCGCCTCGGAAATGAACACATCGCACGGCACGGGCTCGAACGGGGCGCAGGTGGGGTCCCGGCGGCGCTTGTAGTCGCCCGAGACCACCATGGTGACGCCCTTCCAGCGGATCACCGCCTGGGCGGACCCCAGCACGTGCCCGGCGGGGACCAGGGCGATCTCCACGCCGTTGTGGGCGGCGGTGTCTCCGTGGCCCACAGGCTGTTCGCGTGCGGCGAAATCCGCGCCATAGCGTTCGGCCATGATGGCGAGGGTCTGCGGTGTGGCCAGCACCGCGCCGTGGCCGGCCCGGGCGTGGTCGGAATGGCCATGGGTGATCACCGCCCGGTCGACCGGCCGCACCGGGTCGACGTAGAAGTCGCCCGGCGGGCAGTAAAGGCCGGCCGGGGTCGGCCTGAGCAGGTCCTCGAAACGGATCATGGGTCGGATATGGGCCCTCGCAGCCGACAGGGAACGCGCGAGCGGCGCTTGCGTCCCCGCCCTTGCCGGGGTGATAGCAGGGCATGTCGACCTCCCCCCTCGTTTCCCTGCTGCCCCAACTGGCCTCCGGCGCGGCCCATACCCACGCCCTGGGCTTCGAATTCGACCGGCTGGAGGGCGACCGGGTGCGCATCCGCGTACCCTGGCGCGAGGATCTGGTCGGCGATCCGAACACCGGCGTGCTGGCGGGGGGTCTGGTCACCGCCCTGCTGGATCACGTCGGCGGGCTGGCGGTGTGGATCGCGCTAGACCGGTTCGAGCCGATCGCCACCCTCGACCTGCGGGTCGACTACATGCGGGCGGCCGAGCCGCGGCGCGACCTGATCGCCGAGGCGCGCTGCTATCGTCTGACGAGGTCCATCGCCTTCGTCCGGGCCTGGGCCTTCGAGAACGAGCCGGACGACCCCGTGGCGGCGGCGCAGGCCACCTATGTGCTCAGCGCCCGCGGCGCGCGCGAGGCGGACAAGGCCCGGGCGGCGGAGACGGCCCGGTGAGCGCCCTGCTGGATCGCGCGCCCTACGCCCGCTTCCTCGGGCTGGAATCCCGGCAGGACGGGGACATCCTGACCGTAACCATGCCGTTCGCGGACCGTCTGATCGGCAATCCGATGCTGCCCGCCCTGCATGGGGGCGCCACGGCCGCCCTGCTGGAACTGACCGCGGGAGCCCAGGTGGCCCTGACGTGGCCGCGCCTGCGCCTGCCGCGACCGATCAATGTGACGGTGGCCTATCTGCGCTCGGGGCGCCCCGTCGATGTCCACGCCCGGGCCCGGATCAGCAAGGCCGGCCGGCGCGTGGCCCATGTGCTGGCCGAGGCGTGGCAGGAGGACGAGGCGCAGCCCATCGCCTCCCTGACCGCCCACTTCCTCGTGGCTGAACACGATCTCTAGTTGTAACACGTTGTAACGTCCGATTGCTTGCTTTACGCGATGGTTAATCGCGGGAGGAAGACATGACGAGACAGAATATCGGCGAGGCCCTGGCGGCCCGTCTCTACACCGCCGAAGCGGCCATAGACCGGGCGATGGCGGAAGCCGCCGCCCTCGCCGCCGCGCTTCCGACCGCGCGCACCGAGGCTTGGCTGTCGGCGGTCACGGGCCAGCGCGCCTTCACCGGCGCGGCGGCCGCGATCAGCGCCCTGGCCGAGGCGCGCGGCCATCTGGTCCAGACCCACAACACCCTCGCGGCGCTGGCGCGGAAGCTGGGGCTTGAGGCTCTGGCGGTCGGTCCGGTCGACAAACCGGGCGACACGCCGCCGGTCGGTGGCGGGGGCGTATGTCCGGAAGGCGACACCGGTCGTCGCGTGGTAAACAAATCCCTACCGGATACTGCCGAGCTATGTTAAGACCTCGTTTACTGTTTCAGTTTGGAGGCTTCCATGGATAAGGCTCAAGTTATCGCCAGCGTCGCCGGCGATCTGAATGCGACGGAGCAATCCGTTGACGAGGCCATCACCCGCGCCACGACCCTTGTTCAGTCGATGATCGGGGGCCGTGCGGCCATGAACGTGTCGCCCGTCGTCGGCGCCGAGGCTCAGGCCAAGGCGATGGAAGCGATCGCCGCCCTCGCCGCCGCGCGCCAAGCCATGGTCGCTTGCCACGAGGAACTGGCAAAGGATCATCGGCGCATGGGCTACGGTGTGTATGCCCAGGGTCTGGACAAGCTGCCCGAGGGTGAGAAGCCCAAGACCATCGGCGAACACCGACTGCGCGCAGTTTAATTCTAGGTAATGTCAGCGAGCGGTCATTCCCGCCCGCGCTGACTTCAGGCAGTATCGCCCTCATGCCTATGGCGTGGGGGCGATTCCGTGTTTGAGACCATCTACTCCCAACTAGTCCTTGCAGCCGCGATTATCGTCGTCGCATTTGTGTTCTGGAAGGGCGACGAGCCGGAGCGAATGGGCGGCGCGGCGTACGCGATGGTCTTCCTGGCCACAACCATGATCACCGACAGCGGCAGCCATAGCGTTCCTCGATGGGGCGTGATGGGTATCGAGATCATACTCTTGATCGTCTTCATCGGTATCGCTTGGAATAGTCGGCGTGCCTGGCCCGTTTGGGCCGCCAGTTTCCAAGCATTGGTTGTCACCTCCCACGCTTTGATCGCGGCCAACCTCCGCCCTCCTCACAACGCAGTGGCCGCGGTTATAAACATGTCCAATTACGGCTTGCTGATCGCGCTCGCCGTCGGAACTTTCTGGGCTTGGCAGGAGCGGCGGGCTGCCTCAATGGGATTCGACAACGCCCGGCCGCCACGCCTGTAGAGGCGCGGCCCCTGCGGAGGTTCCACGTGTTCGACACCCTCTACTCCCAGATCGGCGCGGCGGTCGGCGTGGTCGTGGTGACCTTCGCCTTCCTCAAGGGCGATGAGCCGGAGCGGGTCGGAGCGGGAATCTACGCCCTCGGTTCGCTCGCGGCCCTGCTGGTTCAGAACGACATCCAGTTGTACGGCCCGCAATGGGGGCTTCTGATCGTTGAGCTGGTGGTGCTGGCGGCCTACGCCGGCGTGGCGTGGAAAAGCCGCCGGTCGTGGCCGATCTGGGCCGGCGCGCTGCAATCGGTGATCGTCGTGAGCCTTGTCCTGCCCGCCATCGATGTCCGCCCCCCGATCGCGGCCTTCTACGCCGTCGGCAATGCGGCCAGCTACGGCATTCTGCTCGTCCTCGCCCTCGGCGTTCTCCAGGCCTGGCGGGACCGCCGGGCGCTGGGGTTTGAGTAGTCCGGCAGGGTCCTAGGTGGATATTCCTATCCTGACGCGGTAGTCTTGGACGAGTCGGCCGCCCTGTGCCGGCGCGGACCCCTGCCCTCATGCCCCTGTCCCATGCCCAGTTGTGGAAGGCGATCGACGGACTGGCGCGGCGCGAGGGGATCAGCGTCTCGGCGCTGGCGCGGCGCGCGGGGCTGGACGCAACCAGCTTCAATCCGTCGAAACGGTTCGGGCCGGGGGATCCGCCTCGCCCGCGCTGGCCGTCGACCGAAAGCCTGACGCAGGTGCTTCGCGCCACCGGCCTGTCGCTGGGCGAGTTCGCGGATCTGGCCCGGGATGCACCCGAGCGGCCGTCGACTGTTCCGATGCTGGGCATGGCCCAGGCGGGTCAGGACGGGTTCTTCGACGACGCCGGCCTGCCCGTCGGCGACGGCTGGGACCAGACGGAGCTGCCGCGCCCGACCGAGACGCTGCTCAGCCTGCGCGTCACCGGCGATTCCATGGCCCCGGTTTATCGCGAGGGGGACCGGATCATCGTCGACCGCGAGGCTTCGGACGTGCGCAAGGGCGACCGGGTGGTGGTGCGCACAACGGGCGGAGAGACGCTCGCCAAGGAGGTCGCGGCGCTGACCGTCCAAACGGTAACCCTGGCCTCCATCAATCCGGCCTTTGAGCCGCGCCTCGTGCCGCGCAAGGACATCGTCTGGATGGGCCGCATCCTCTGGGTCAGTCAGTAGCGCCCCGTGCGGTATCGCCCACGAAAAAGGCCGCCCCGGACGGGACGGCCTCTCCATTCGACGGGATGTCGTTAGCGACTGACGTAGTGGGCGCTGACCCATCCGCCATTGGCGAGCTGGACCCATTCGCCCTGCGAACCGACGGCCGAGAAGGATTGACCGGCCGAGAGGCTGCCGACCTGGCGGTAGTTGGTGCCCGGACCCGAGCGGACGCGCAGGTTGGTGGTCGCGCGGAAGGTGTCGGCATTGCTGGCGTTACTGTAGCCGTAGTCCGAATTGTACGACCGGGCCCGCTGCTGGTTGCAGCCGATGTAGGAGCCGGCCGCAGCGCCGGCGCCCGCGCCGACGACGGCGCCGAGGGCGCGTTCATTGCTGGAAATCCGGCTGCCGGCCAAGCCGCCGATCACGGCGCCGATGGCGGCGCCGACTTGCTGGCGACCGCCGGGGGCGTCGCAGTTGGTGATTCCGTTGGCCTGTTGCGCCACGGCTGCGGTGGGAAGCGCCATCGGGGCCAGTCCACCCAGCAGGGCGGCGGCGGCGGCGACGGCGGTGATCTTGTTCTTCGACATGGCTCAGTCTCCTGTCATCGAGTTGGTCGATGCAGGGCACAATGCGCCGCGTCAGGTGAAGGCTCCCGGAGGCCTGTCGTTATATTCGGTTCATCTAGTCCTCCCCGTCGGGAGACGACTTATCCCGCCAACTTTCCGTTGGCCCCGTCCTCAATCAGCTGGATGGTCTGCGGCAGGCCGTAGATCGCCGCGAACGAGCCGAAGCGCGGGCCCTGGGACGCGCCCAGCAGCACTTCGTACAGGGCGCCGAACCAGCCGCGCAGGGGTTCAAAGGCGTGCTCCTTGCCTGCGGCATAGACCTCGGCCTGGATCAGCTCACCGTCGGTCGTATCGGCCGGCAGGGCCTTCAACCGCGCCGCCAGGTCCAGCAGGGCCGCTTTTTCGCGCGGATCCGGCAGGCGGTAGGTCTTCGTCGGCTTCACGAAGTCCTCGTAGTAGTTCAGCGCCCGGTCCATCAGCCGATCCAGCAGCGGCTCGCTGTCCGGCGTGGCGTCCGGCAGGTATTTGGCGAAATAGGCCCACAGCTGCGCCTTCGACGAGGCGTTGGCGACGCCGACGAGATTGAGCAGCAGGGCGAAGGAGACCGGCGAGGTGTGCGTCGGCGGATCCCCGGCATGGATCGACCAGACGGCGTTGTCGATCCGCTTGGCCGGCTCCTGGGTCTTGTAGGCCTCGATGAAGGCCATCCAGTCGTCGATGGCGCGCGGAATGACGTTGAAATGCAGCGACTTGGCCGACTTGGGCGACTGGAACATGTACCAACTCAGCGACTCCGGCGTGCCGTAGCGCAGCCACTCATCCATGGTCAGGCCGTTGCCCTTGGATTTGGAGATCTTCTTGCCCTCGACGTCCAGGAAGAGCTCGTAGTTGAAGCCCTCGGGGGGCGTACCGCCCAGCGCGCGGCAAACCTTGGAGCTCTCGCGTACGCTCTCGATCAGGTCCTTGCCCGACATCTCGTAGTCAACGTCCAGGGCCGTCCAGCGCATGGCCCAGTCCGGCTTCCACTGCAGCTTCACATGGCCGCCGGTGACCGGAACCTCGGTGCGCCCGCCCGCGGGGTCGTCGAAGACGATCGTGCCCTTGTCGACGTTGCGCTCAAGGGTCGGGACCTGCAGCACATGGCCGGTGACGGGACTGATCGGCAGGAAGGGCGAATAGGTCGCGCGCCGCTCCTCTCCGAGGGTCGGCAGCATGATGGCCTGCACCGCGTCGAACCGCTCCAGCAGGGTCAACAGCGTCGCGTCGAACCGGCCGGATTTGTACTGTTCCGTCGAGGACAGGAATTCGTAGTCGAAGCCGAAGCCGTCAAGGAAGGCGCGCAGGCGGGCGTTGTTGTGGGCTCCGAAGCTGTCGTGCGTGCCAAAGGGGTCGCGCACCACGGTCAGCGGCTTGTGCAGGTCCTCGGTCAATATCTCCGGATTGGGGATGCCCTCGGGAACCTTGCGCAGCCCGTCCATGTCGTCGCTGAACGCCACCAGCCGCGTCGGCCAGTGGTCGCCGGTCAGGGCGCGAAAGGCGTTGCGCACCATGGTCGTGCGCGCCACCTCGCCGAAGGTGCCCATATGCGGCAGGCCGGACGGGCCGTAGCCGGTCTCGAGGATCACCGGCCGCTGCAAGGCCTCGAAGGTCGCCAGCGCCTCGTCCGCCTTGCCGGCGTCGATCAGCAGTTTCGCCGCATTCCGATCCGCGTCAGGCAGCCGCTTCTTCAGCACATGGGCGAGAAGGTTGCGGGCCTGTTCGAACGGCCACGACCTGGCGTCGCGCGCGAGGGTTTCGAGGTTCTGCAGCATGGAACGGGCTTTGGCGCTTGATTGGAGCGGGGTCAAGGAATGCCGCTATCGCTTGACCCCGCTCCTTCCCCGTGGCCTTTGCCCCGGCCCATGAAGACCGCCGATTTCGACTTTGACCTGCCGGACGACCGGATTGCGCTCCGCCCCGCGGAGCCGCGGGATTCCGCGCGCCTTCTGGTGGTGCGCGACGGCGGGCAGGAGGATCGGATCATCCGCGACCTGCCGGACTTCCTGCGCCCCGGCGACGCCCTGGTGTTCAACGACACCCGCGTGATTCCGGCGCGGCTGTCGGGCGTGCGGGAACGGATCGGGCCGGAGGGCGAGACCCTGACGGTCGAGGTCGAGGCCACCCTGCATCACCGCGACGCTCCAGACATCTGGTCGGCCTTCATGAAGCCGGGCAAGCGGATCAAGGTCGGGGACCGGGTGCGGTTCGGTGCACAGGGGGACGCGGCCTGCGAACTCGGTCGCCTTGATGCCAACGTTGAAGCCAAGGGCGAGGCCGGGCTCGTCACCCTGCGCTTCGACCTGTCGGGCCCCTTCCTCGACGAGGCGATCCGCGATGTCGGCGTCATGCCCCTGCCCCCCTACATCGCGGCGAAGCGGGCCGAGGACGACCGCGACCGGTCGGACTATCAGACCATGTTCGCGCACTGGGACGGATCGGTCGCGGCGCCCACGGCGGGTCTGCATTTCACCCCGGCGCTGATGGCGGCGATCGAGGCGAAGGGCGTCTCGACCCACGCCGTCACCCTGCACGTCGGGGCCGGCACCTTCCTGCCGGTCAAGGCCGAGGACACCGCCGACCACAAGATGCATTCCGAATGGGGCGAGGTGTCTCCGGAGACCGCGGAGGCCCTGAACGCCGTTCGAGCCGTCGGGGGCCGCATCGTCTGCGTCGGCACCACCTCGCTGAGGCTGCTGGAGAGCGCAACGACCGAAGAGGGGGTCGTCCAGCCCTTCCACGGCGACACGGCCATCTTCATCACGCCCGGATACCGCTTTCGCGCCGCCGATGTGCTGATGACCAATTTCCACCTGCCGAAGTCGACCCTGTTCATGCTGGTCAGCGCCTTCGCCGGGCTGGAGACGATGAAGGCCGCCTATGCCCATGCCGTGGCGGAGGGATACCGGTTCTATTCCTACGGGGATGGCAGCCTGCTATTCCGTCGCTAGTTTGCGGCCCATAGCCGACCTCCAGCAACGGTCATTCTTGGCACATCCGTTCTCAACACCAGGTTCGAGACCCGCCCTTCGCTGGTTCCTTTTTGTGTGCGTCGCGGGGGGACTGCTTGTCCTGTATGGAATCGCCCTCAATCGTGCCCCGGCCTGGCTTCTCGGTGTCCTGTCTGGCGTTCTTGGACTGGCCGCCGCCTTCTTCGGCCTGCGCTGGGCGGATAGACGGCTCAGATCACGCGGCAAGCACGCGGGCTGGATGTTTCTCTTCTTCGGCCCTCACGTCCTGGGAGCGTTGGCTCTTGAGCATTTGGGACCGGACTTGTCGGAGAAGGGAGAAGTACTGCTTTTTCTGATCGTTGTCTTGGTCGCAGCACCCTTCAGCGTCTGGGGTTTGGTTGAGCTGACGTCAAAGCCGCACGACGGACCGGAGCCGTGACGCGTTGCGGATCGGCCGCAGGCGGCTGAGGAAGGACCGGCCATTTGGTCGTTCTCCACCACACCATCAACTCCCCTCTCTCACCGTCAGGGCACCGTTTGACCTTCCCCCTCGACATCTCCGCCACCGACGGCCGCGCGCGCACCGGCGTGCTCAGGACCCCGCGCGGCGATATCCGCACGCCCGCCTTCATGCCCGTCGGCACGGCGGCGACAGTCAAGGCGCTGACCGTGGATCAGGTGGCGCAGACGGGCGCGGACATCCTGCTGGGGAACACCTACCACCTGATGCTCCGGCCCGGACCGGAGCGGATGGAGCGGCTGGGCGGCTTGCACAAATTCATGCGCTGGGACCGGCCGATCCTGACCGATAGCGGCGGCTTTCAGGTCATGTCCCTGTCGGGGATTTCGAAGCTGACCGAGGAGGCGGTGACCTTCTCCAGCCATATCGACGGCTCGAAACATGTGCTGACGCCGGAGCGGTCGATCGAGATCCAAGCCGACCGGTTGGGCTCTGACATCGTCATGCAGCTGGACGAATGCGTCGCCTGGCCGGCCGAGGAGGCTCGCGCCCGCTCGGGGATGGAGCTGTCGGCGCGCTGGGCGAAGCGGTCCAAGGACGCGTTCGGCACGCGGGACCTGCAGGCCTTGTTCGGCATCCAGCAGGGCTCGACCTTCGAGACCCTGCGCCGGGAGTCCTCCGAGCGCCTGCAGGAGATCGGCTTCGACGGTTACGCCATCGGCGGCCTCGCTGTCGGCGAGGGCCATCAGGCCATGTGCGAGGTGCTGGACTATGCGCCGGACATGCTGCCCGCCGACCGGCCGCGCTATCTGATGGGGGTCGGCAAGCCGGTCGATCTGGTCGAGGCGGTGTGGCGCGGCATCGACATGTTCGACTGCGTCCTGCCGACCCGGGCCGGTCGCCACGGGCAGGCCTGGACCTGGGATGGGCCGATCAATCTCAGGAACGCCCGTTTCGCCGAGGATCAGGACCCGCTGGATACAGACGCCCCCTGCCCGGCCTCCGCCGACTATTCAAAGGCTTACCTGCATCACCTGATCCGCGCCGATGAGATTCTCGGCAAGATCCTGCTCAGCTGGCACAACATCGCCTTCTTCCAGACCCTGACCGCGGCCATGCGTGAGGCGATCGCCCATGGTCGGTTCGATCAGTTCCGCCGCGACTTCCACGCTCGTCACTCCAGCAACGGGGCGGTCAACCGCCCCTGAGCTGCTTCTGGATAGCCGCGTGCGTTTTCGCGCCGTGGTGGTCGGTGTCGCGGCTGTGGGCGGCGATATTGGTCCGGTCGCGGCCCGACTGGACCTCATCGCCGTCGAGCGCATCGCCCTCGTCTATGTAGTCGGCGACTTCCCCCGCGGCCGGCGGGGCCAGGGTGGAATCCTCTACGTCGGGCGCGGCGTAGGTCCTTGGTTCGGGATGGGCCGAGGCGTTCTGTTCGCGGCCCTGATCGTTCGGGGCCAACGGCTCGGTGGCGGCGTTCTGCGCGGTGGCCTTGCCGGCCTCGACATTCTGATGCGGCATGATCGCTCCTTTCTGTGCAGGAGAGGAACAGGGCGATGCCGGAACGGGTTCCGGGAGCGCGAGTTTAGCGGCGGCTGCCGCCCGCAGGCCGGAACCAGGCCGGCGCGGCCGGGGGGGCGCAGTTCCGGTTCATGCCGATGCCCTTGAGGAAGGCCCGCCGCATCCGACCCGCCTGAATCGCCGCCTGCACATCCCGGCTGTGCTGTTCGGCCCCGGACAACCGCCGGATCCAGCTGCGGCCGGGGATGAAGTCCGTCGTCGTGTCGCGGATGGCGTCCAGCGCGGCGCGGGACGCCGCGTCCGAGGCGCGTTCGCCCATCGTCGAGCCGTCCGGCGCGGGCGGTTCGTCCGCGTCGGGGCCGAGGGCGGCGTCCAGGCGGCGTATCTCGGCGCCGATCGTCGAACAGCGATTCAGATTGCGCAGGTCGTAGGGATTGGCCTCAGCCTGCAGCAGTACGGTCGGGATATGTTCCCGGCGCAGATTGAGGTCGTCCAGCGGCGCGGTCGCGGCGGCTCCAAATCCGGCCCCGAACGACCGGACTCCGTCCATGGCCGAGCCGCCCGCGCTGCAGGCGCTCAGGGCGACGATGGGGAGCAGCAGGACGGGCAGGCGCATTCCACACTTGAACCACGACCGCGAGAGAAGCGCCATCGGAACGATCAATTCCACCGCGTCCCGATGACTGGGTTACACTGGGTCTCCCCGAGCCCGGTTCAGGAGGCCGCCCCATGAGCGACACGCTTCAACCCCTCAACCGTCGGACAGAAGCGGCCATCGTCGATCTGCTCAGCCGCGAGCATCTGATGACGGTGGCGTGCAATCGTGCCGACGGCTTTCCCCAAGCGACGACGGTCGGCTACATCAACGATGGTCTCCGTCTCTACTTCATGGTCTCGCGCGCGAGTCAGAAATTCGGGAATCTGCGCCACGACCCCAGAGCGTCGATCGCCATTCGTTCGCGGAGCGGCGGCAGCGCCGTCGGCCTGTCCATGGGAGGACACGTGGTCGAGGTCACCGACGAGGCGACCGCCGCCGGCCTCTCTGAGCAGATGGCGACGCGGTTCCCCGGCGTGCATGTCTACTGCCCGTCAGGAGAATCGACGGCTCTGCTGCAGTTCACGCCCGTGGTCGTCTCGGCGGTTGGCGTGGTGGAAGGCCGGAGCGACCCGACCGGTTTTGCAGTCGTCCCGCGCGAACCGCCGCCATCACGCAGCTAGTCACGCGGGCTGGAGGCCGGCCGGCATCCGATAATGCCAGTCAGGCCAGCGCCGACGCCGGAGCATGAAGGGGAAGGATGGTGGTACGTCCTCTCGGGCTCGAACCGAGGACCCTCTGATTAAAAGTCAGATGCTCTAACCAACTGAGCTAAGGACGCACACCGTCGGGGCCCGCATTAGCGAACCGCGACGCGCCTTCTGTTGCAAACCGCGCCCCGGGTCAAGCGTCGCCTCGACGGTTCCGACGTCCACGGCTAAGCAATTCCGATGAAACCGCTCTCCGGCTTGCGCATCCTCGAGTTCGACGGCCTCGGGCCCGTCACCTTCGCGGGCATGGTTCTGGGCGATCTCGGGGCCGATGTCCTGCGCCTGACCCGCAGCGCCGAGGCCGGCGCGCCGGTGTTCACCGATGTCGGCGGCGAGGTGCTGCACCGTGGGCGGGCCGCGGTCGCCGTTGATCTGAAGAACCCGGCCGATCTGGCGCGGGTAAAACAGCTGATCGGCGCGGCCGACGCCCTGATCGAGGGATTCCGGCCGGGTGTGATGGAGCGGCTGGGGGTCGGGCCGGAGGTCTGCGCCGGGCTCAATCCGCAATTGGTGTTCGGCCGCGTCACCGGTTGGGGTCAGACGGGACCGATGGCGCGTCAGGTCGGGCACGACCTCAACTTCATCGCCTTGTCCGGCGCCCTGTCGATGATGGGCGAGCCGGACCGCCCGCCCCGGCCGCCGCTCAACGTGGTCGGCGACTACGGCGGGGGGGCCATGCTGCTGGTCACCGGGGTGCTGGCCGCCCTGCTGGAGGCCAGGACGAACGGGCGCGGCCGCGTGGTGGATGCGGCGATGACTGATGGCTCGGCCCTTCTCACCAGCCTGTTTCACGCGCTTTCGGCGCGCGGGCTGTGGAGCGAGGCGCGAGGGACGAACCTGCTGGACGGCGGGGCGCCGTTCTACCGCTGCTACGCCTGCCGCGACGGCCGGTTCGTGGCCGTGGGGGCTCTGGAGCCGCAATTCTACGCCGCCTTGCTGGCGGGTCTCGACATACCGCCGGATAAGGCGCCGCAGTTCGACATGGCAGGCTGGAGCGCCCTGCACGCCCGTTTCGCCGACGTATTCGCCACGCGCGATCGCGATGACTGGGCGGCGCACTTCGCGGACAGCGACGCCTGCGTCACCCCGGTGCTGTCCCTGACCGAGGCCCCGGGGCATCCGCACAATGCGGCGCGCGGGACCTTCACCGGGGAGGGCCTCGTCCAGCCGGCGCCGGCCCCGCGATTCGGCGACGAGAGGGCCGGGCTGACGCCGCAACCGGGCACCCTGTCCCTGGAAGAGGCCGTCGCCGGCTGGGTATGACCCCGGGCGTCAGGCCACCGCGCTGTCAATTCGCTCCCGTCGTTCGGCCGCGCAGGCTTCGGCGAGCGTCCCGGCCAGCACGACCGGGTCGATCGGCTTGGTCAGAAAGGCGTGCACCCCGGCGGCGTCCCAGGCCTCGCGATGGCTGTCGAGGGCGTTGGCGGTCAGGGCGATGACCGGGGTCCCGCCGTTGACGGCCCCCTCGCGGATGCGCCGGGTCGCCTCGAGGCCGTCCATGACCGGCATCTGCATGTCCATCAGGATGGCGTCGAACGGCTCTGTCGAGGCGGCCTCCAGCGCCTCGGCGCCGTTTTCGACGAGGGTCAGGCGACAGCCGTGCGGCTCGAGCAGCAGGGTCAGGATGCGGCGGTTCACCTCGTGGTCATCCGCGGCGAGGATGGATCGGCCCCGAAGCGCTTGGGTGGTCTCGATTCGCCGTTCGGGCCGGACCGCTTCGCCCACGACCGCCGGCACCGGCAGCGTCAGGATGAACGTCGAGCCGTGCCCTTCGACACTCTCGACCGACAGCGTTCCGCCCATGATCTCCGCCAGCCTGCGGCTGATCGCGAGGCCCAGACCGGTGCCGCCATGGCGGCGGGTGGTGCCAACGTCGGCCTGTTCGAAGCTGTTGAAGACCTGGGTCAGCCGGTCGGCGGGGATCCCGCAGCCGGTGTCGGACACCGCGACCGAGAGACGGGCCCCATCCCAGTCCACGGCGACCACGATCTCGCCATCGCCGGTGAATTTCACAGCATTGGAAAGCAGGTTGAACAGAATTTGCTGGAACCTTAGAGGATCGGTGCGGACCGCTTCGGGGACTTCGGGGGCGACGCGCAGCCTAAGGCGGACCCCATTGGCCATGGCGCGCGGCTCCCATAACCGGGCCATGGTGGCGAGACGTTCGCGCACGACCATGTCGGCGCTTTCCAGCTCCATCTTCCCGGCCTCGATCTTGGAGAAGTCGAGCACGTCGTTGAGCAGGCCCATCAGCACGTCGCCGGCGTCGATCAGCATAGAGACATGCTCGCGCTGGCGGATGTCGAGGCGGGTGCGGCGCAGCAGGTTTGCGGCCGAGATCACCGCGTTCATGGGGGTGCGGATCTCGTGACTGATCACCGCCAGAAAGTCGGATTTGGCCGCACTGGCGACCTCGGCCTTCCGGCGGGCCCGCTGCTCGGCGTCCCGGGCCGATTTTAGCGCTGTCGTGGTCATCGAGCTCTGGCGAACGGCGACGACCAGATGGCTCATGTAGAGCAGGCATCCGAGAGCGATGAGCAGTTCATGCCAATTGCCGGCGATGACGGCGCCGAGGATCGGCAGACCCAGAAAGTAGGTGGCGTGGGAGGCGACGGCCGAGATCAGGATTGTGCGCACCTGGTGCATGTGCAGGCTGACGTGCAGCAGTCCGCCGGCGCACTGGACCATGGCGAAGATGCGGCCGACGTCACCGCCGCGGAACCACAGATAGGCGCTGGCCCCCGCGTAGACGACGACGCTTAGCACCGTCGTCGCGCTGCACAGGACCACATAGGCGCGGTCCGGCTCCCATTCGGGGTTGGCCCGAAACCTGCGGAACACCACCCAGTCCAGTGCCTGGGTGGCGACGACCGCCGAAAACCACACCGCGGGCCATACACCCGGAACCATGAACCACGCCGTGGCGCCGATGAATCCCGCCAGGGCGAGGCGCGTCGGGAGCTCCCGGTACCGCACCTGAGAAACCAAGGCGTAGGCCGTCGCGGTCATTGCATTTCCTCCAGTCCGCCACCGTCGCGCGAATTGGAAAAGGATTGGTTGCCGGGCGTGATGACCGCGGGCGCGATCCCCGCTATGGAACGGTCAATATCGCCGTGCGTTGGAACGCCGATCCGGGGAGCTCGCTGATGAAACGTCTTTTTACCCTTGTCGCCATCACCAGCGCGGTCGCTCTGACCGCCTGCGACGACCCGCGTCCGGCCGAGCCGGAAGTGATGGATATGCCGATCGAGGAGCCGGTTGCGCCGGCCGTCGAAGACGTTCAGGCGCCCGTCGTCGCGCCGTCCGCCACCGACACGCCCCCGGACAACAGCCGGTCGCCAACCGACAAGCGCACCTCGGAAGAATCCGTCCAGCCGAACAGCGAAACTCTGTTCTACTGACATGCCCAGAACGGTGGCGCCTCAAATGCGCCGCCGGCGGATGCGATCCCGCCCACCGCCCGCCGATAAAGGGCGTTCGCCCGCCGACGAAGGATCCGGTTTGAAGTCGAGGCCCGCAGTGTTTCTCTCTGGCGTGGCCTGGTGCGCGCTTCTGGCTTCGGCGGCGGCGGCCGATCCTCGGGCGGAAATTCGCGGTGATATGGACGCGTCGCTGCGCGAGCAACTGCAACGGGCGGTCGGCGAGGTCGATGGCCCGCCGTCCAACCGGTTCGAGGCCCGCCGGCGAGCGCGGGGCGCCCTGGAGGCGGCCGAAGCGCTGCTTCGATCTGAAGGTTACTATCAGCCGGTCCTCGACGATGTGGTCGAGGGCGAGGAAGACCCGGTCGCCATCGTCGACGTCACCCCGGGTCCTCGCTTCGCGCTGACCGATCCGGTCGTCAACTGGATTGAACCGCCCCCGGCTCCCGCCTTGCAGCAGACCGTGCTCGGCGCTGTCGCGTTGAAGGCCGGCGCCCCCGGACGGGCGGTCGACGTCATCGCCGCCGAGGGCCGGATTGTCGCAGGGCTGACCCGCCGGGGCCACGCCGACGCCCGCGCCGAGCCACGTCGCGTGGTGGTCGATCACGCCGCCCTGACGGTGGAGCCGACCTACAACATCAACGCCGGTCCGCTGGTGCGGCTTGACGGCGTGCGTCTCGAGACGCTGGGGCCTACCAATCCGAACTGGGTCGCCGGCCTGGCGCCCTGGTCGGCGGGCGAGGTCTATGATCCCGAGGACGTCGCCGAACTGGAACGCCGTCTGCTGGACACCGGCGTTTACGACGGGGTCGGGGTCGCTCTCGCCCCCGCCGACCAGACGCTTCCCGACGGAAACCGACCGATCGTCGTCACCCTGACCGATCGCCCCCCACGCATTCTCGAGGCGGGGGCCACCTTCTCGACCGCCGAAGGCTCCGGCGTCGACCTGATCTGGACCTGGCACAACCGCTTCGGCCGCGCCGACACCCTGGTCTGGCAGGCCCGTGCCGCCGATGTGGACAGCCGGCTCGGCGTCGATCTGCGCCTGCCGCACTGGCGCCGGCCTGGACGGACCTTGAGGCTGTCGGCGGCGGCGCTGAACGAAGACACCGACGCCTACCGACGGACCGCCGTGGCCCTCGCCGCCGACCTGCAACAGCGCCTCGGCAAGACGTCCTGGTTCAGCTACGGCGTCGGCCTCGACGCCGGCCGGTATGACGAAAACCGGTTCGATCCGGTGACCCAGGCGCCGATCAATTTCGAACGCGACCTGTTTATCCTGACCGGTCGGGGCAGCGCCTATCTCGACTATTCCAACGACCCGCTCGACCCGACCACCGGCTGGCGGCTGACCGCCTCGGCCCAGCCCACGGCCGTGACCGGCGAGGACACCACGGTATTCCTGCGCGCCGAGACCCAGGTGACCGCCTATTTGCCGGTCCAGGACAATGCGAAGACCGTGCTGGCCGGCCGGGTCCGGTTGGGCTCCATCCTCGGAGGCGAGGAACTAACCGTGCCCTCTGACCGCCTGTTCTATTCCGGCGGCGGCGGATCCGTGCGCGGCTACCAATATCAAGGCGTCGCGCCCCGCCTGCCGGACAACACGCCGCGCGGCGGTCTGAGCCTGTTCGAGGTCTCGGCCGAGGTTCGGCGGGACGTATTCCGCAACTTCCAGGGCGTGGTCTTCGTCGACGCCGGATCGGTCGGCTTCGACCAGGCGCCCGACCTCAGCAACATGCGCTACGGCGCTGGCTTCGGAGTGCGCTACAAGCTGCCATTCGGTCCGATCCGGGCGGACATCGCCTTCCCCCTGGACAAGCGCGACGGCGACGCCGACTTCCAGATCTACGTCAGCATCGGACAGGCGTTTTGACCGACGCTCCGCCCCCTTCGGAAACGCCCGAGGCCCCCGCCGTGAAGGCGGAGCGAAAGAAGCGGACCCGCCTGCAGGCCATCGCCTTCTTCGGCGGCGTCGGCCTTGCGATCCTGGCCGCGCTGGTGCTGCTCTTGGCGGTCGGCGGGCGGATGTATCTGCTGTCCGATTCCGGCCGGGGCCTGGTGACCAGCTTCGTAGCCGGCAAGAAGCTGGGGCGCTACGGCCGCATCAACGTCGAGGGCGTGCGCGGCGACCTGTTCGACGACTTCACCATCGACCGGGTGACGGTCACCGACGCCGACGGCATGTGGCTGGAGGCGCGTCAGGTCCGCGTCGACTGGGACTGGTGGCCGCTGGTCCTGCGCCGTTTCCACGCCACGGAAATCGAGGCCGAGGTCATCCGGCTGATCCGCCGCCCCTTGGTCGAACCATCGACCGAACCGCCGGGTCCGCAGCCGCTGTCGATCGACATCGACCGGTTCGCCGCCAACGTCGAACTGCTCAAGGGCTTCAGCAAGGAATATGGTCGCTGGCAGCTGGCGGGCGAGGCCGAGGTTCCGCGCAAGGGCGTCAAGCGGATTACTGTCAACGCCGACAGCAACAGCCGGCCGGGCGACTTCCTGCGCCTCACGGCGGGGATCAGCGACGACATCGCCGACATGCGCCTCGACCTGCGGGCCCGGGAGGCCCGCGGCGGCCCGATCGCCGGCGCCCTCGGCTATTCTCCCGACCAACCATTCATCGCCAACGCCATCGTCAACGGCAAGGTCGTGGACGCGGTGGTTCGGACCGGCGACTTCACCCCCCTGACTATCGAAGGAACCTACGGTCGCGATCAGACCAACATCGCGGGTTTTGTGGACTTCTCCGGCTCCGACCTGCTGGAGCCCTTCGTGCGCCGGATCGGCCGAACCGCCAAATTCGCGCTGGCGGTGGCTCCCGACCGAAATGACGACGGCTTTCAGGGAGTCGGCTGGCGTTTGTCGTCCGAGAACCTGAACTCCCGCGCCAGCGGCGTGATCCGCACCAGCGACCGCAGCGCGCCGCGCGGAATCCGGATCAATGTCTCGACCCCGTCCCTGACCCGGCTGGCGGGCACGCCTCTCGGCGAGCGGGCCGCCTGGACAGCCGTTTTCGAGGGCAATGCGACCGCCTGGAGCCTGGACGGCTCGGTCGACGTGATCGATGCCGAGCTCTCCAGCTACAGCGCCGGCCGCATCCGCGGGCCGGTCGACATCCGCGCGCGAAACGGCCGCTACGATATCGACGGCGACGTGCGCGTGGCGGGCGGCTCCGCGGCCGGCGTGATCGGTGGGCTGCTGGGTTCGACGCCTCGGGTTCGATTCGAAGCGGCGCGGCTGGCGGACGGCTCGATCCTGCTCGAACGGCTGGACGCCGAGGGCCAAGCGCTCAAAATCACGGGCACGGGCGGACGCAACCTGTTGGGCGGGCTCGGCTTCCGCGGGCGGGCCGAGGTCACCGACGCCTCCCGCCTGCGCGCCGGAGCAGACGGCGCTTTCGGCGGCTCTATCGCCGCCTCGATGCCCCGGGCCGGCGCGCCATGGCAGGTAACGTTCGACGGGCGCGGGCGCGGCTTCGCCCTTGGCGTCAGCGAACTGGACCGGTTGCTGGGAACGACGCCCCGGCTCCAGCTGGTCGGCGCCCTGGACGACGGCCGCGTGGTCGTCGAGTCGGCGCGTCTGACCGGCGCCAACGGCAATGCCGCGGCGCGGGGCTATATCGAGGGCGACGGCCGGCTGCGCCTGGCGATGAACTGGAACGCACGGGGCCCGTTCGGCGTCGGTCCGGTCGAGATCGACGGCGCCATGGATGGCGAGGGAACGGTCGGCGGTACCCTCGCCCAACCGAGCGCGGACCTGCGGGCGACCTTCGGCAGCGTCAGCGCCGGCGCCCTCACCCTGAGCGATGCGACCCTCGACCTGAGCTTCCGGCGCGGCGCCGACGCCTCGGACGGCCGCATTTCGGTGGTCGCCGGCTCCAACTACGGTCCGGCCCGGGCCAGCGGCAATTTCTACCTCGGCGGCGACCGCATCCGGCTGACGGACGTCGACCTCGACGCTGGCGGGGTCGCCGCCCAGGGCTCCATCGCCCTGTCGGACCGGCTTCCGTCCAGCGCCGACCTGACCTTCACCGCCCGCCCGGGCGCCTTCCTCGCCTCGGGAACGGCCGACGGACGCGTGCGCCTGACCGAGGGGGCCGGATCTGAAACCGCCATTCTCGACGTCACCGGCCGCAATGTCCGCCTCGCCGGTTCGTCCTGGACCATCCGGTCGCTCGACCTGAACGGCCGGGGCACGCTGGACCGGCTGCCCTTCACTCTCAAGGCTGATGTCGGGGGAGCCACCCCGGTCCGCTTCGACGGGAGCGGCGTCTATTCACGGCAGGCGAACGCGCAGACGGTCGTGCTGGAGGGCTCGGGCCGGATTCGGGACATCGCCTTCGCCACGCGCAATCCCGCCGTCGTGGCCTTGTCCGGAGACGGCCGCGTCGTCCGGGTCGATCTGGGCGTCGGCGGCGGCGTCCTGACCGGCGAGCTGCGCCAGGATTCCCGCGCCTCAATCATCGAGGCCAATCTGACCAGCGTCGAACTGGGCTCCCTCGCTCCCGACCTGCGCGGGCGGGCGACTGGACGGCTGTCGCTGAGGGGCGCCGGCGACGACCTGTCAGGGTCCGCCAATGTGTCGCTGGAAGACGTGCGCAGCATCGACGCGCCGCGCGGCCTGGCCATCGCCGGCACCTTGAACGCCCTGCTCGTCGACAACACCCTGCGCGTCCAGGCACGGGTCGCCGACGACGGCGCCGTGCGGGCCGAGGCCGACATCACCCTGCCCGTCGAGGCCTCGGCCGCCCCTCTGCGGCTGGCCGTGGTCCGCACGCAGCCGATGTCCGGCGAAATCGACATCCAAGGCCAGGTCCAGCCGGTCTGGGACCTGTTCCTCGGCGGGGAGCGGACGCTGTCGGGCAAGATCAATGCCCGGGCCACCCTGGCCGGCACGATCGCCGCGCCGCGCATTAACGGCCGGATGGACCTGTGGGAAGGCGGCTTCCGCGACAACGCCACCGGTCTCCAGCTTCGGGACATGACCCTCGCCAGCCGGTTCGACGATACAACCGCGATGGTGGAAAGTTTCTCGGCCACCGACGGCTCGGGCGGCCGGGTCTCAGGCGACGGCCGCATCGGCCTGCGCGAGGGGTCCGGATCCAGCGTCGAACTGACCCTGACGCGTTTCCAGATCATCGACAACGACCTCGCCGAGGCTCGCGCTTCGGGTCCGCTCAGCGTCGTCCGGGCCGAGGACGGCAAGATCCAGCTGACTGGCCGGATCGACATCGACGAGGCCCGTATCGAGGCCAATCCGCCTGGCTCCACCGGCATCGTCCGCATGGACGTGGTCGAGATCAACAAGCCCGGCGGCGACGTCCCGGAGGACGAACAGAACCGCCCGCGCGGCTCCCAGATCGGCGTCGATATCGCCATCCGCTCGCCCGGCGGCGACATCGTGGTGGTCGGACGCGGGCTGAATGTGGAGATGAACGTCAATGCGCGGGTGACCGGCACGATCAACAACCCCTCCCTGAGCGGCACGGCCCGGGTGGTGCGCGGCGACTACGACTTCGCCGGCAAGCGGTTTGTTTTCGACGAGCGCGGCACGGTCAGTCTTTCGACCCGGCCGGAAAACATCCGCCTGAACCTGACGGCGACGCGCGACGACCCTGCCCTGACGGCGACGATCCGCGTCACCGGCACGGCGGCGCGGCCCGAGATCGCTCTGTCATCGACCCCCGCGCTGCCGCAGGATGAAATCCTGTCGCAGGTGCTGTTCGGGCGCTCGGCCTCCCAGCTGTCGGCCTTCGAGGCGGCCCAACTGGCGGCGAGTGTGGGGGCGCTGGCTGGCGGCGGCGGCTTCGACGTGATCGGAAATCTCCGAGAACTGGCCGGACTGGACCGGCTGTCATTCGGCGGCGAGGCTTCGAGCCTGACCGTGGCAGGCGGCCGTTACATAACCGACGACGTCTATCTCGAGATCATCGGCGGCGGCGAGGACGGCGCGGTGGTCAATGTCGAGTGGCAGGTGCGCCGCAACCTGACCATCAGTTCGGAATTCGGCGGAGAGGGCGGCGCCAGTCTGTCGATCCGTTGGCGCCGCCAGTCCGCCCAGCCGGGAACCGGTCGCGAGGACCGGCGCCCGAACCGGTAGGTTTAGTAGGCTTGGGCTTCGCGGAACTTGCGCAGGGCGCTGGCGCCCCGGATGCCGGCGATGTGCAGGGTCAGCTGGATGACCATGACGGCCAGGGCGCCCCAGGTCTGCCAGGCGGGCGTCGCCGCCGCGGTGGCGCCGAGCTCTTCCATCTGGCCCGCCATCACCATGCCTAACGCCGTGCTGCCCAGTCCGTAGACGACCAGCACCGTGAACAGGATTGGGATGACGATGTTGGGCTTGAACCACTGGACCAGGCCAAGAATCGCCTGAATAACCACCAGAACGCCGGCGAATACAACGGCTGCTCCGGTCATCATGCCGGTCATGCTCGCCGCCTCGGGTGAAGTGGCGGCGGCCTCCGCCATGGCGGCTTCCATCACGGCCGCGCCGGGACCCATCAGCCAGATCAGCCCGATCGCGCCCCAAACCACGCCCAGAAAAATGGCGATCGCACTGGCGCGCGCGGCCGCCTTGGCCTCTTCCGCGTTCGATATCGTGGCAGTCGGGTTCATCCCCCTCACCATGTCAGTCATGCCGTTTTCCTCCCTGATTGGCCTCGCCACCCTATAAGGCCCCATCGCCTGTGCAACGCACAATCGGCAGTCGCCTTCACCTTTGCCGCCCGCGCAGCTAGGGTCCGGCCGCATGCGGATTCTCCTCCAAGATCAGGCCGTTCTCGACCATGTCGCGGAGCGCGGACCAGCCATCATCGGCCGGGCGGTCGACTGGGCGGCGGTCAACTCCGGTAGCCGCAACGCCGCCGGTCTGGCGCGGATGCTGGACTTGCTGGAAGCCGCCGCCTCGCCCCTCGGGGCGGACGTCGCGCGCCTGCCCACCGCCGGCTCGACCAGCGTCGGCGACGACGGCCGGGTGCGCGAGGAGGCTCACGCCGACGCCCTGAGGATCAGCGCGCGGCCCAACGCCCCTGTGCAGGTGATCCTGACCGGCCACTACGACACCGTTTTCCCGGCCGACAGCGCCTTCCAGACCGTTGCGACTCGCCCTGACGGCGCCCTGAACGGCCCCGGCGTCGCCGACATGAAGGGCGGGATCAGCGTCATGCTGGCGGCGCTGGAGGCGTTCGAGACCCATCCGGACCGAGACCGGGTCGGCTGGACCGTGCTGCTGTCGCCGGACGAAGAGATCGGCTCGCCCGCCTCGGCCCCGCTGCTGGCTGAGCTCGGAGCGCGGGGCCATATCGGCATGACCTATGAGCCGGCTCTGGCTGACGGCACCCTCGCCGGGGCGCGCAAGGGCAGCGGCAACTACCATCTGATCGTCGGCGGCAAGGCGGCCCATGCCGGGCGCGCCTTCCACGAGGGCGCCAACGCCGTCGCCGGCGCCGCCATCATCGCCGCCCGCCTGCACGCCCTCAACGGCCAGCGCGAGGGCGTCACCGTCAACGTCGCCAAGATCAGCGGCGGCGGGGCCCTGAACGTCGTCGCCGACAACGCTGTCGTCCGCTTCAATGTCCGCGTGCCGGACGCCCAGGCCTCGGCGTGGATTTCAGAGGCGGTGCGCGAGATCGCCGCGGAACCGCCCTTCCCCGGCCTGACCCTCGATCTGCACGGCGGCATGACCCGCCCGCCCAAGCCGATGGACGCCGGTCAGACCGCCCTGTTCGACGCCGTGCGCGAGACCGGCGCCCTGCTCGGTCAGACCATCGCCTGGAAGCCGTCCGGCGGCGTCTGCGAGGGCAACAACCTGCATGCCGCCGGTCTGCCCAATGTCGACACCCTCGGGGTGCTCGGCGGCGATATCCATTCGGATCAGGAATTCGCCTGGCCCGCCAGCTTCGTCGGACGCGCCCAGCTCAGCGCGCTGATCCTGTGCAAGATCGCCTCGGGCGAGATCGACGCCCCCAAATTGAAGTCCCTGCGTCTGGAGACGATGTAACCCCATGCTCGTCGTCCGACCCGCCGGCCCCGCCGACCTCGATCACCTGCTTGAACTGGCCATTCTCAGTGGCCCCGGCTTCACCAGCCTGCCCGAGGATCCCGACCAACTGACCGAACGCCTCGACCTCAGCCGGGACAGCTTCACCGGCCGGCTTGAGCCGCAGCAGCGCTGGTACACCCTGATGCTGGAGGAGTCCGAGACCGGCGACGTGGACGGCGTCGGCTCGGTCAAGGCGGCCGTCGGGCTAAACCGGCCTTTCTTCTCGTTTCGCCTCGTCAACAACACCCAGTCGTCGCCGTCGCTGGGGGTCAAGCTGGACCACCAGACCCTGGTTCTGGTCAATGAATGCACCGGCTGGACCGAGGTCGGCTCGCTGTTCCTCAAGGCCGACCGGCGCAAGGGCGGGGCGGGCCGCCTGCTCAGCCAGTCGCGCTACATGCTGATCGGGGCCCAGCCGGACCTGTTCGCCGACAATGTGCTGGCCGAGTTGCGCGGCGTCTTCACCCCGGACGGCGCCTGCCCGTTCTGGGATCATGTGGCGCACAAATTCTTCCCGATGGAGTTCGACGACGCCGACCGCATGACAGGCTCGACCGACAAGCAGTTCATTCTCGACCTGTCGCCGCGCCACCCGATCTATGTCGAGCTCCTGCCCGAGCCCGCCCGGGCTGTGATCGGCAAGGTCCATCCCCAGGGCGTCCCGGCCATGGCCCTGCTGGAGAGCGAAGGCTTCCGCCCCAATGGCCTGGTCGACATCTTCGACGCCGGCCCGACCGTCTCCTGTGTGCGCGACAACATCCGCACCGTCCGCGATGCCCGCCGCCTTGACGTCGCCATCGCCGACGAGGTCGAGGCCGAACTGCCCGCCCTGATCTCGACCGACAGCGTCGCCGCCTTCCGCGCCGTCCGCCAGAAAGCCGCCGTCGAGGGCGATACCGCCACCCTGACCCGCGAAACCGCCGATGCGCTGAAGGTGCGGGCGGGCGACACCGTGCGCGTGAAGGCATAAGCCCCTATCTGGACCCCATGAGCATGTTCCAGTCCATCGACCCCGCCACCGAAGACGTCGTCTGGGAGGGCGCCGCCGCCACCCCCGCCGAAGTGCAAGTCGCCGTCGACCGCGCCCGCGCCGCCTTCCCCGACTGGGCCGACCGCCCGCGCCAGAACCGTATCGACGCAGTCAAACGCTACCAGGCCGTGCTGAAGGAGCGCGCGCCGAAAATCGCCGAAGCCATCAGCCGCGAAACCGGCAAGGCCCTGTGGGAGACGACGACCGAACTCGCCGCCATGCAGGGCAAGGTCGACATCTCGATCCGGGCCTATGATGAACGCACCGGCGAGCGGACGGCCGATACCGCCTTCGGTCAGGCGACCCTGCGCCACCGCCCTCACGGTGTGGCGGCGGTGCTCGGCCCGTTCAACTTCCCCGGCCACCTGCCCAACGGCCACATCGTCCCTGCTTTGCTGGCCGGCGACACCGTGGTGTTCAAACCATCGGAAGAGACGCCGCTGGTCGGCCAGTTGATGGCCAAGGCCTTCGAGGCCGCTGACTTGCCGCCAGGCGTGGTCAATGTGGTGCAAGGCGGACGCGACACCGGCGCGGCCCTGCTGGACAGCGGCATTGACGCCCTGATGTTCACCGGCTCCGGCGCGGCCGGCGCCCATTTCCGGCGCAAATTCGCCGACGATCCGCATGTGATCCTCGCGCTTGAGCTGGGCGGCAACAATCCGCTGGTGGTGTGGGACGCCGCCGACGCCGAAGCCGTCGCCGGAATGGTGGTCCAGTCCGCCTTCATCACCACCGGCCAGCGCTGCTCCTGCGCCCGCCGCCTGATCGTGCCCGAGGGGCGAGAGGGCGACGCCATCGTGGCGGCCGTCGAATCAATCATTGATCGGCTGACCTTCGCGCCGTGGAATTCGACGCCCGAGCCCTACGGCGGGCCGCTGATCTCGGTGAAGGCGGCCGAGGCGGCGCTGAAGGCTCTGCAGGAGCGCATCGACATGGGCGCGAAGGTGATCCGCGGCTCCGGCCCCGTCGGCAACCTGCCCGGCGCCTTCGTCAAGCCGGCGATCATCGACGTCACCGGCGTCGACGTGCCCGACGAGGAGATGTTCGCCCCCTTCCTGTCGGTGACCCGCGTGTCGTCGTTCGAGGCCGCCGTCGCCGAGGCCAACGCCACCCGCTACGGGCTGTCCGCCGGGCTGGTCAGCGACGACCCGGCCAACTGGGATCGCTTCATCCGCCGTATCCGGGCCGGCGTGGTCAATTTCAACCGCCCGACCACCGGCGCCGCCGGCGACATGCCCTTCGGCGGCCTCGGCGCCAGCGGCAACCACCGCCCGTCGGCCTACTACGCCGCCGACTACTGCGCCTACCCGGTGGCCAGTTTTGAAGCGGAGTCGGTTAAGAATATCGAGAGTGAGATCAAGGGCCTGCGAGCATGACCTCGCCTGCCGTCGAAGCTAATGCGGACGGCCTGATCGGGCCGACCCATTCCTATGCGGGCCTGTCGCCCGGCAACCTCGCCTCCAGTCTGAACAAGGGCGAGGCGTCCAACCCCCGCGCGGCGGTGCTGCAGGGCCTCGATAAGATGAAGCGGCTGGCCGACCTCGGCCTGCCGCAATATGTCCTTCCGCCGCATGAGCGGCCGAACCTCCCCTTCCTGCGGTCTCTCGGCTTCACCGGCTCCGACGCCGCCGTTCTCGAGCAGGCGTGGAAGGATGCCCCGTCCTTCGCCGCCGCCGCCTGCTCCGCCTCGCCGATGTGGGCCGCCAATGCCGCCACGGTGACGCCCAGCGCCGACGCCGCCGACGGCCGGGTGCATTTCACCCCCGCCAATCTGCACACCAATCTGCACCGCTCGCTTGAGCACCGGCAGACCAAGCGGGCTCTCGACGCCCTGTTCCCCGACAAGGCCCGCTTTGCGGTGCACGACGCCCTGCCCGCCGTCAGTCACCTCGCCGACGAAGGCGCGGCCAACCATGTCCGTCTGTGCGCCGAGCACGGCGCGCCGGGCGTCAATATGCTCGTCTGGGGTCGGGGGGCCTTCGAGCCTTGGGCCGACGCCTTCCCGGCCCGCCAGACGCATGAGGCCAGCCAGGCCATCGCCCGCAATCACGGAGCCGCGCGGGCGATCTTCCCGCGCCAGTCGCGCGCCGCCATCGCCGGGGGCACCTTCCACAACGACGTGGTCTGCGTCGGGGCGCTCGAAACCCTGTTCTTCCACGAGCTGGCCTTCGAGGACACGGCGACGACCAAGGCCGCGATCCGCGCCGCCGCCGACGGCCTGTTCGAACCGCAATTTGTCGAGATATCCGCCGCCGACCTCCCCCTCGCCGACGCCATCTCCAGCTATCTGTTCAACTCCATGCTGGTCTCCCTCCCGGGCGAGGACCGCCTGACCCTGATCTGCCCGACCGAGACCCGCGACAACCCGCGTAGCCATGCGGTCGCCGAGAGCCTCGCCGCCTCCAACGGCCCCATTGGCCGCGTCGAATACGTCGATGTGCGTCAGTCGATGCGCAACGGCGGCGGCCCGGCCTGCCTGCGCCTGCGCGTCGTGCTGACCGAGGCCGAGCAGGCCGCCGCCAATTCCGCCATGCGCATGACCGAGGAGCTGCACGCCCGCCTGTCGATCTGGGCTGCCAACTGGTACCGGGATGCGCTGGCGCCCGCCGACCTCGCCGACCCGGCCCTGCTGGACGAGAGCCGCGGCGCGCTGGATGAACTGACCGGCATCCTTGAACTGGGCGGCGGCTTCTATCCCTTCCAGCGGGAGCCGGCGTGACCAACGCCTGGCTCGCCGCGGGTGGCGCGCTCAGCGCGGCGGCCTCGCTGACGCACCTGGCCATCATCGTCGGCGGACCGCGCTGGTATGACTTCTTCGGCGCCGGTCCGCACATGGTGCGACTGGCCGAGCAGGGCTCGCCAAAGGCGACCCTGATCACCCTCGGCATCGCCGCCGTCCTCGCGGTCTGGGCGGCCTACGCCCTCTCAGGCGCGGGCCTGATGCCGCGCCTGCCGCTGCTGAAGCTGGCGCTGTTCGCCATCAGCGCCGTCTATCTGGTCCGCGCGCTTGGCTACATTCCGCTGCTTGCCGCGACCGGCGCGACGGTCGGGACCTTCGCCTGGGTCAGTTCGATCATCGTGCTGGTTTACGCCGTGATCCACATGGCCGGGACCGTCCAGCTATGGCGCAGCTGACCCACCGCACGGCCACCGAGGCCGATATCCCGGCGCTTGTCACCCTGATGGACCGGTCCATTGCCGGCCCGCTGGCGGCCTTCCTGACGCCTGACCAGATCGCCGCCAGCCGACGGCTGATGGGCATCGACAGCCAGATCATCGCCGACCGGACCTATGTCATCGTCGAGCATGACGGGGTCATGGCCGGCTGCGGCGGCTGGAGCGGCCGGATCACCGAGTATGGCGGCGACCACACCCCGGGCCGCGAGCCGGCCCCGCTGACGCCCGGCGTCGACGCCGCCCGCATCCGCGCCATGTACACCGCCCCGGAATTCCTGCGTCGGGGCGTCGGCCGGATGATCCTCACCCTGTGCGAGGACGCCGCTCGCGCCGCCGGCTACGACCGCGCCGAACTGGTCGCCACAATGGGCGGCGAGCCCCTGTATCGCGCGGCGGGATACCGGGAGATCGAGAGGTTCGAGGACGATCGCGGCGGCGCGCCCGTGCCCCTGGTCAGGATGGGGAAGCCGCTTCAGGCCGCGAACCGCCCACCCTTGTTGGCATAGGCCTGGGTGCCGCGGGTGAAGACCTTGTCGGTCGGCAGGATGGCGTCGATGGCGATGTCGTCGGCGCCCTTCAGCCGCTCATAGATCGGCCCGAAATCCTGCAGCGTCTCGTGCTTCAGCTGTTCGATCCCGTCGATGACGAAATAGACCTGCTGGAAGTCGTCGATGCGGTACAGCGTTCGCATCACCCGCTCGAGATCGAAGCCCAGCCGGTTCGGCGACGGGTCCTCCAGCGCGAAGACGCTCTCGGTCGCCGACGAAACGATGCCGGCACCGTAGATGCGCAGGCCGCCCTCGTCCTGCATCAGGCCGAACTCGACCGTGTACCAGTACAGCCGGGCCAGATTCTGGAGCATGCCCAGCGAGGCCGCCCGCTGCCCGCCCTTGCCATAGGCTTCCATATAGGCGGCGAAATCGGGGTCGCTCAGCATCGGGACGTGCCCGAACACGTCATGGAAAATGTCCGGCTCCTGCAGATAGTCGAGCTGGTCCGGCTTGCGGATGAATTGGCCGGAGGGGAAGCGGCGGTTGGCCAGATGGTCGAAGAACACCTCGTCCGGCACCAGGCCGGGCACGCACACGACTGTCCAGCCGGTCAGGGCCTGCAGCTTGGGATTCATGACCTCGAAATCGGGAATGCCGCCCGTATTCAGGTCCAGCGCCGTAAGCCCCTTCATGAACACGTCGGCGGCGCGACCGGGCAGGATCTTCATCTGGCGAGCGTAGAGGGTGTCCCAGGTGCGATGCTCGACGTCCGTGTAGGCCGACCAGTTCTGCGGGATGGTCCAGTCCTCGGCCGCGCCCTCGGGCGGGGCTTCGAAGACGTGCTCGAAATCGGACATGAAGGCGCTCCTGCTCGCTTCGGACTCTGACGGTCCCTTGCCCCCCAATCTATGCCGGGGCCGGCCGCGGCGCCAGCGTGACCGCGGGCGTCAGTGGATGGCGTGCGCCTTCGGGGCATAGTGGCCCTTGCGGTCGACGGTGAACCAGCGCGCCTCGGCCTCGCGGGCGACGGACGACAGTTCGGGGTCGTGCTCCAGGGCATCCTCCGGCGCATAGGCGATGAACCCGCCCTCGGCCCCGAGAGCGAGCACCTGATAGAAGGGCTGGTCGGGCGAGATGGCCCCGGTGTCGCCGGGTTTGCCCGAGAACACCGGGTCGACGTCGATCACCACGCCGCGAAACGCGGCGTCGCGATGACGGACGATCTGTCCCAGTCCGAATTTGGCGATGATTTCATCGGTCATGACACCAGACTGCGCCATCCGACCTGAGCGGCATCACCGCCGAACCGTTCATTTTCGGGTCAGGTCGTCTTGGCGCGGGGGCGGTGACGGGTCTAGGCTGTCCGGGACGGGCGCCGTTCTGGACCGCCCACCGTGAAAGTTCGGCCATGCCGGAGACCGGCGCGCCCGCGGGCGCTCCCCGGTCCCAGCGTTTCGGGTCCGGCGGCCAGCGCGCCCGCGGCGGCGCCTCCGACGGACACGGCGCATCGGGGCGCGACGCTCCCCTGTACGGGGCGCTCGACCTGGGGACCAACAACTGCCGTCTGCTGATCGCCCGCCCGGCGCGGGACGGCTTTCGCGTGGTGGATTCCTTCAGCCGGATCGTCCGTCTCGGCGAGGGCCTGTCGCGCACCGGCCGGCTCGACGACGCGGCCATGGAGCGAGCCTATGAGGCTCTCGTGCTGTGCGGGGAACGGGTCGCGAAGAAAGGGATCGAGTCGAGCCGCCTCATGGCCGTCGCCACCCAGGCCTGCCGCCAGGCCGACAACGGCGTCGCCTTCATCGAACGGGTACGCATGGACACCGGCTTGCGCCTGCGCATCATCGATCCGGTCGAGGAGGCGCGCCTCTCGGTCGAGGGTTGCCTCAACCTGTTCGACGACACCGCCGAGGCCGTGCTGGTCGTCGATGTCGGCGGCGGTTCGACCGAATTGAGCTGGCTGAAACGGGGCGGCGCCGGGTTCGAACTGGACGGCTGGATGTCGGCGCCGATCGGCGTGGTCACCCTCGCCGAGCGCCATCCCGAGCCGGCGGGCGCCGGGCCGGCCGTCATCGAGGCCTGGTACGAGGCCATGGTCGAGGACATGGGCGTGGCTCTGTCAGCGGCCCCGATCGACCCGGCCCTCCGCGAGGTCTTCGCCGCCGGCCGGGCCCATCTGGTCGGCACCTCGGGGGCGATCACCAGCCTGGCCGGCATCCACCTCCGCCTGCGCCGCTACCAACGCAATTTGGTCGACGGCCTGTGGATGTCGCGGGGCGACTGCGAGAATGCGGCCCGGAGGCTGATCCAGCTCGGCCCCGAAGGCCGCGCCGCGGAATCCTGCATCGGCCCGGACCGCGCCGACCTGGTTCTGGCCGGGGCGGCGATCATGGAGGCGGTGCAGCGCGCCTGGCCCTCGGAACGGGTCAGGGTCGCCGACCGCGGCCTGCGCGAGGGCCTGCTGCTGCAGAAGATGCGCGAGGACCGCCGCCCGAGACGACGCCGCCGCAGACGGTAAGCTAGTTGCTCACCTGCACCGGCAGGGTCACGTCGCAGACCGAGAAATCGGCCCCGCGTGCGCCCCGGGCCTCGTCGACCAACGCCCGGAACCGCGCCGAGTCGGTCGCCAGCATCTGCACCATGGGCCGTTCCGCCGCCGGGATGTCGGCCGCGATGCGCACGCGAGTCATCCGGTCGGGCTGGGCCTGGGACATCATGCCGTTCTCCCCGTCGCCAACCTGCAGCGACCGTACCACGTCCAGCCCGTCCACGGTCATGCCCCAGATAGTGTAGCGCTTGTCCAGCGCCGGATAGGCCTGACGCATGATGAAGAACTGGCTGTTGGCCGTGTCGTTGCCGACGTCGCGGGCCATGCCGGCCACGCCGGGGCAGTAGAGACCCCAGCCGTGCACCTTGCCGTCCCCCGTCTGGGCGAAGGCAGCGTCAGGCTGCGTCTGCACGGGCAGGGAGTGGAAGAAGCCGACGCGCGCGCCGGTCGGCTCGGCCACGGCGGCGAACGGCATGGCCGGATCGCGGCGGAAGGTGAATTCGGCCGTCAGGTCGGGATAGGGGCTCTGGCCCTCACCATTGCCCAGCGGATCGCCGGTCTGCGCCATGAACCAGTCGATCACCCGGTGCCACGGCGTATTGTCGTAGAAGCCGCGCCGGGCCAGCAGCTTGATCCGCTCGACGTGCAGCGGCGCCACCTCCGGGAACAGTTCGACGAGGATGCGTCCCCGCGTGGTGTCGATCACCAGCAGGTTTTCGGCCGGGACGGCGCGCCATTCGGTCGCGGCGATCGTGGTCTGGGGGGTCGGTGCGGGCGGCGGCGGGGGTCCGCCGACGTCCTGGGCCAGCACGGGCGCGGCGAACAGGACGACGGCGAGCAGCGCGGCAGTGCACATGGACTTCATGACGGTCTCCCCCGGAATTCCGGACAGCAGGATCAGCCCCCGACGACCTCGGCTGGCGGCTGGACATCGCAAACATTGAAGCCGGCGCCGCGGGCGGAGCGGACCCGTTCGACCTCGGCCTGCAGGGCCGCGCCGGTCGCCACGCGCACGGACGGGCGCTCGCCCTCCGGCAGGGCGCCGGCGGTCCGGGCTCGGATCATCACGTCGGGATCGGCCACATTGCCGTTGTTGGCCTCCGTCCCGGCCTTGATGGCGCGAACCGCGTCCATGCCGGCCACGACCCGACCGAACGGTGTGTAGCGCCCGTTCAGGTCCTCTTTCGGGCCGGTCATCAGGAAGAATTGGCTGTTGGCGCTGTCCACCGAACCACCGCGCGCCATGCCCGCCACGTGGGAGCAGAACAGTCCCTGCGCGCCCGTCTTGAAGTCGGCGGTGATCATCATCTGCGCGTCCGGCTGGGTGACCACCGGCACGGAGCCGATCAGCCCGAACTGTTCGCCAGAGGTGGACGCGACCGGCACGAAGCCGGCCTCGCGTCCACGCCGGAACTCGAACTCCGCGGCCAGGTCTGGCAGGTCGCTGCCGCCCTGCCCCGTGCCCTGCGGGTCCCCGGTCTGGGCCATGAAGCCGCTGATGACCCGGTGGAATTTGAGCCCGTCGTAGAAGCCCTGATCGGCCAGGGTGCGGATGCGGTTCACCGCCTGCGGGGCCATGCGCGGCTCCAGCTCGACGAGGATGCGGCCGTGGACCGTGTCGATGACCAGCAGGTTCTCGGGCGCGACGGTGCGCCAATCCGCCGCCGGGGCAATCTGGGCCCCGACCGGGGCGGCGGCCAGCAACGAAAGCGAAAGCGCGGCGGCGGTGACGAACTTCAAAGCGGACTATCCCTTGACCTTGGCCCGGACCGCCTTGGCGACGGCAGGACTGACGAAACTGTCGACCGCGCCGTCCAGACGGGCGATCTCCTTGACCAACCGCGAGGCGATGGCCTGATGCCGCGGGTCGGCCATCAGGAAGACCGTCTCAATGTCGGCATTGAGGCGCTGGTTCATCGCCGTCATCTGGAATTCGTATTCGAAGTCCGCGACGGCGCGCAGGCCGCGCACGATGATGCTGGCGTCCAGCGACTCGGCGAAATGCATCAGCAGGCTGTCGAACGCCCGCACCTCCACCCTGTCGCCGAGGTGCGCGAGCTCGGCCCGGACCATGGCGACGCGCTCGTCCGTCGTGAACAGCGGTCCCTTGTCGTCGTTGCGGGCCACGCCGATGACCAGCCGGTCGACCAGCTTCACCGCCCGCCCGATGATGTCCATATGCCCGTTGGTGACGGGATCGAAAGTGCCCGGGTACAGGCCGATGCGCATGCGTTCCTCCCCGCCTTCGCCGTGGTTTAGCAGGTGGGGCCGGACCGGCCTAGATCGGCTGACAGGGCTGTGACGCCCAGGCCGCCCGCAGCCGGTCGATCAGCGTCGGGTCGGTATCCAGCGCCCAGCTATCGATCCCCGTCACCGGACAGGCCGGGGTGGCGCTGTTGCAGATGAAGGCTGACCGGAAATTCCCCGCCGCCACATCGTTCCAGTCCAGAATCCGCGTCTCGTCGCTCAGGCCCACGTCAGCCAGACCCGCCTGGATCAGCCTCTGGGTCACGCCCGCCAATATCGGCGCCCGAGGCCAGGTCACCACGTCTCCCCGGACAAAGCCGATATTCCACAGCGTGCCCTCGGAAAACGCGCCCTCCCGATCCGCGAACAGGGCGTCGTCGAACCCTTCGGCCCGCGCCCGCCGCCGCGCCGTCAGCAGGTCCATGTTCGCCGCGTGCTTCAAGTGCGGCGCGATCCGTTCATGCCGCTGCACCTGCAACCGCAGGCTCCCGGCCAGCGGTGGAGGCGGGTCAAACACCGCGATCATCACGCGCGGCCGGCCGACCGAGGTCGGGTCCCGATTCGAGATCTGGTCCGAGAACAGGCTGACCCGAAGCCAGCAGGTCTCTCGCGCTTCCATCGCCGCCCGCATCAGCTCAAGCAGCCGCGCCTCAGGAACCGCCTCGCCAAACAACTCGATCGAGGCGTCGCGCAGCCGCTCCAGATGCAGGTCCAGCCCCCGGGCCGCGCCGTCCTCGACGCGGAACGAGGTATAGGCCCCGTAGTTCACCAAGGCCTGATGCGTCAGCGCCTCGATGGACGCCGGCTCTCCATCGATGAAGAGGGCGCGGCTCAGGCCTCGCCCTCGCCGCCCTCGATCGCGCCGCCGCCTGCCTCGACGTCGGCCTCATCATCCCCGCCGGAGTCCGGCAGGCGCTCGACCGAAACTACCCGTTCGCCCTCTGCCGTGCGGAAGATGGTCACGCCCTGGCTGGCGCGTCCGACGATGCGGACCTGGTTCATCGGCGTGCGGATCATCTGCCCGCCGGAGGTGACCAGCAGCAGGTCGTCGTCCTCCTCGACCGGGAAGGACGCCGCCAGCCGGGTGCCGGCGCGACCGCCCAGCCCATGAGCCGTCAGCCCCTGCCCGCCCCGGCCGGTGCGCCGGTACTCATAGGCCGAGGAGCGCTTGCCGAAGCCGGTTTCGGTGACCGTCAGGATGAACTGCTCCGCCGCGCCCAGTTCGGCGATGCGCTCGACCGACAGGGCGGCGTCTCCAACCGCCTCGTCGTCGGCCTCGACTGGCGTATCGTCCTCGTCGCCGGCGGCGCGGCGCATGGCGTTGGCGTGTTTCACATAGGCGGACCGCTCTTCCGGCGTGGCGTCGACCCGGCCCAGCACGGCCATGGAGATGACCTCGTCGTCTTTCTGCAGACGGACGCCCCGCACGCCGGTCGAATCCCGGCCCTTGAACACCCGGACATCGTCGGCCTTGAAGCGGATGGCCCGCCCCAGGGCCGTCGTCAGCATGACGTCGTCGTCGGCCGTGCACAGGGCCACGCCGACCATGCGATCGTCATCTTCCAGCTTCATGGCGATCTTGCCGGCCCGGTTGACGGTGGCGAAGTCCGACAGCTTGTTGCGGCGCACGTCACCGGACTTCGTGGCGAACATGATGTCGTAGTTGGCCCATTCCGCCTCGTCCTCGGGCAGGGGCAAGACATTCATGATGCTGTCGCCCGGCTCGATCGGCAGCAGGTTGACGAAGGCCTTGCCGCGCGAGGTCGGCCCGCCCAGCGGCAACCGCCAGGTTTTCAGCTTGTAGGCCTTGCCGTTGGTGGCGAAGAACAGCACCGGCGTATGGGTCGAGGCCGAGAACACGCCAACCACGGCGTCGTCGTCCTTCATGGCCACGCCCGAGCGGCCCTTGCCGCCGCGATGCTGGGTCCGGTAGGCGTTCAGCGCCACCCGTTTGACGTAGCCGCCGTGGGTGACAGTCACGACCATGTCCTCGCGCGGGATCAGGTCCTCGTCTTCCAGCTCGAAATCGCCGTCGCCGATCTCGGTCCGCCGCGGCACCGCGAACTCATCCTTGACCAGCAGTAGGTCCGCGCGGATCACCGCCAAGATGTTGGCCCGGTCCGACAGCAGGGTCAGATGCCCCTGGATGGTGTCGGCCAGCTCGCGCGCCTCGCCGAAGATGTCGTCGCGGCCGAGGCCGGTCAGGCGGCTCAGCGTCAGCGCCAGAATGGCCCGCGCCTGCTCGTCCGTCAGCCTCAGCTTGTCCCCCTCGACCAGGGCCGAGCGCGGATCGGCGATCAGCTCGATCAGGGCCATCATGTCGCCGACCGGCCAGGCCTTGGCCTGCAGGCGCTCGCGCGCCTCGGACGGATCGGCCGACGAGCGGATGATGTGGATGACCTCGTCGATATTGGCCACGGCCACGGCCAGTCCGACCAGCACGTGGCCGCGGTCCCGGGCCTTGGCCAATTCGAACTTGATGCGGCGGACGACCACCTCTTCCCGGAACTCGAGGAAGGCCTCGAGCAGCTGGCGCAGGCCCATCTGCACCGGCCGGCCATGGTTCAGGGCCAGCATGTTGACGCCGAACGACGACTGCATCGCCGTGAAGCGCCACAGCTGGTTCAGCACCACGTCGCCCGAGGCGTCGCGCTTCAGCTCGATGACCATCCGCATGCCGTCGCGGTCGGACTCGTCGCGGACGTCGGAAATGCCTTCGATCCGCTTCTCGCGGACCATTTCGACGATGCGCTCGATCAGGGTCTGTTTGTTGACCTGGAACGGCAGTTCGGTGACCACGATGGCCTCGCGGTCCTTGCGGATCGTCTCGATGGTCGCCTTGCCGCGCACGATGACCGAGCCGCGCCCCTCGCGCAACGCGTTCCGGGGCGCCGTCCGACCCATGATCTCGCCGCCGGTCGGGAAGTCCGGTCCGGGGACGATGTCCAGCAGGGCGTCGTCGCCGATATCCGGATTGTCCAGCAGGGCGACAGCCGCATCGACCACTTCGCCCAGATTGTGCGGCGGGATGTTGGTGGCCATGCCGACGGCGATGCCGCCCGCGCCGTTGACCAGCAGGTTCGGGATCCGTGCCGGCAGCACCACCGGCTCGATTTCCTTCTCGTCGTAGTTCGGCTGAAAATCGACCGTATCCTTGTCGATGTCGGTTAGCAGGGCCGCCGCCGCCGGGGCCATGCGGCACTCGGTGTATCGCATCGAAGCCGGGGTATCGCCGTCGACCGAGCCGAAATTGCCCTGGCCGTCGACCAGCATCAGCCCCATCGAGAACGGCTGCGCCATGCGCACCAACGCGTGATAGACGGACAGATCGCCGTGGGGGTGGAACCGGCCCAGCACGTCTCCGACCACGCGTGCGCATTTCGAATAGCTGCGCTCCGGCGTCATTTTCGCTTCGTGCATCGAGTACAGGATGCGGCGGTGCACGGGCTTGAGCCCGTCGCGCGCGTCCGGCAGGGCGCGCGACACGATCACGCTCATGGCATAGTCGAGATACGAGCGGCGCAGCTCGTCCTCGATCGTTATGGTGGAGATATCGCCGCCTGCGCCCGACGAAGGCGGCAGGGCGTTGTCATAGGTGTCGTCGGTCAAGGAAATCGGGCTTTAAATGGCCGGAATCGGAACGTGATCCGCTAGGGATTTTTCTAGCATCCGGGGGCTGTGGAGGCAAAGCGATCCGCCCGTCCGGGCGCCGCATGATCGCGGCCTTCGCGACCGGGAGGCGTGTCCAATCCCCACAATGTCTTCGACACGGCGGCGGGCCGCTATCTGTTGGTGGTCCGCGCAGGCCCGACGATGCGAGCGGCTGATCGCCCTCCACCGCAAATCGGCGACGAACCGTCTGAGTCATGCGCGACGTGGACGGCGTCACCTCCCTGCTGACCGACCCCCAGCACAAGCGCCGCCCGGTCGTTCTGATCGAGGACGACGCCCTGTAGAAGCAGGTGGTGGCGCGGCTGGGCCGCCGCCTGATCTCGCAGATCGAAAAGGCCTTGAAGCTCAAGCCGACCCGGATCGAACGCTCTGATGGACCGCCATGACGCCGAAACCGGCGACTTCTTTCGCCCGCACCGGGACAACACCACCAAGGGCACGCCGGTTCGCCCTCTCGATCAATCTCAACGCAGACCACGAAGGCGGCGATCTCCGCTTCCCGAACACGGCGCGCGCACCTATCGCACGCCGCGGCGGAGCCTGCGTCTTCTCCTGCTCCATCCTGCTCGAAGTCACGCCCGACGCCCGCGGCGAACGCTTCGACTTCCTGCCCATTTTCTACGACAGGGCGGCCGCGCAGATCCGGGGCGAGAACCTGAATTATCTGGATCCGGCGCTGACCGCCTGAGCGGGCGGTCGAGGCTTGATCAGTGCCCTTGATGGGCGCCGTTCCCGCGGTGATGGGCGCACGTCACGGCAGGATTGAAGGGCGCGAAAACGCCATTGGGGTTGTCCCGATACAGCCAAACATGACGGTCGTGATGGGGCTCGAACGAATGCGCCTCGTCTATTGGCGTGGAGGGATCATCGCTCATGGTGTCGTAGACCACACCATGGAACGATGGCGGGGCATCATGTCCCGCCGCCTTCCAGCTTTCGGCGAAAACCAAGTTCTCGACCGCTACCAGCGCGAGCGAGCCGTCTGCCTGCGGCTCGTAGATCAGGATGGCGGGCCGAAGAAAATCGGTGTGAATGCCTGTGCCGTTCACGCGCGCCCCCGGAAGCTCCGAAAGACCGAGCAAGTCCGGTCGAAAGAAATGAATGCCCATGGCGCCCAGCTCCGGCGGTCTGCCCATCATCGCGGCCGTATCGCAGAGGTCCATGGGATCGCGGAGATAGCCTTCGGCCAATGCTACGCTGACGTCACGGAACCGCTCGGTTGCGGCGCGAACTTCGTCCAGTGTCGGCTCACCCGGGCCTGGGTCCGCCGAGGCCAGGGCGGCGATGGCTTTGAGCAACAGGATACCGGCGGTCAAGGCAAACTCCTCCGAATGGCAGGCCCGAACCCGGTGATTCCGGAGCGCCGGCGCCCGGCTTTCAGCAGCGAATTATGCTTTGCCGACAAGCTCGGCAATCAACGTTCTTGCGCGGTGACTATGCGCTGTTGAATAACATATGCCATGTTCGACTGGGATGATCTCAGGGTGTTCAGGGCCGTGGCTGAGGCTGGAACCACGTTGGGCGCTGCCCGCCGACTGGGTATCAGCCAGCCCACCGTTGTTCGCAGAATAGCCGGCTTCGAACGGGCGGTCGGTGTCGCCTTGTTCGAGCGCAGCCGAACAGGATACCGGCTGACCGAGGCCGGTGAGGAGCTTGTTCCCCTCGCCGAACAAGTCGGCAAGGAGGTCGAGGCGATCAACGACATGCTGGCTTCCCGCTCGAGAAGTCTCGCCGGAACGATACGCGTCACGGCGGCGGAGCCCGTCGCCAACATGTTGCTGGCTCCGGCAGTTCTCGATTTTCAGCGAACGAACCCGAATGTCGCGATACAGCTTCTGATCGCCGACCGATTTCTGGACCTCGCTCGAGGCGAGGCGGACGTCGCCTTGCGCGCGACATTCAACGGCCTGGAAGATTCGAACCTCGTGGGCCGGAAGCTCGTGGATGCCCCATGGGCGGTCTACTGCAGTCGAGAATACATGGAGAACCGGGGACGCCCGTGCACTCCCCTGGAAGCAGACGGCCATCCGATCCTTAGTAGCGAGCGGTCGGCCGGCGACGCTCCTGTCATGCACTGGCTCGAAGAGGCAGTCCCAAACGCCAAGCTGGTATGGCGTAGCAATTCACTCTCCAGTCTGCAGTCGGCGGTCCGGGCCGGCCTCGGGCTCGCGCCCTTGCCCTGCCTCCTCGGCCGGAACGATCCGGAGCTGGTCAAATGTTTCGACGCCGGCGGAGCGGCATTCCCCGATATCTGGCTGCTTGCCCACGCCGCCGCACGGAGCCGGCCGCATATCCAGTCCTTCATCGCGGCTCTCAGCGATCACGTCATCGCCCATGCTGACCTGCTTCGCGATGAGTCATAGACGGCGGCGCGGAGCCCCCAACACCGGGAGCCGGGCATCCGCGACGAGTTGAGTTCAGGGGCACCGGCAGTCAGCATCCCCCTGCCACACTGCGCGAGTTAGGCCATTGAAACCCTCGCCAGCCATCATCCCGCCTTGGGAACGTTCAGAAGTGTCGGGATGGCAGGGTCTCGCGATTCTTCACTGACAGGAGGTCAGTCGGCCCGGAACTGCAACTCCGCCAGCCGGGCGTACAGCCCGCCGCGGGCTTTCAGCGCCGCGTGGGTCCCCTCCTCCACCACCCGACCGTCCTCCATCACCATGATGCGGTCGGCCCGGAGAACGGTGGCGAGGCGATGGGCGATGACGATGGTGGTCCGGGTCGACATGGCCTTGTCCAGCGCCGCCTGCACCAGCCGCTCGCTCTCGGCGTCGAGCGCCGAGGTGGCCTCGTCGAGCAGCAGGATCGGGGCGTCGCGAACCAGGGCCCGGGCGATGGCCATGCGCTGGCGCTGGCCGCCAGACAGGCTCTTGCCGCGCTCGCCCAGCGGCGTGTCGAAGCCCTGCGGCAGGGCCTCCAGGAAGCCCAGCGCCTGCGCCTCTCCGGCGGCCGCGCGAAGCTCGTCCACGGTCGCCGCTTCCCGTCCGAAGCGAATGTTTTCATTGGCCGAACCGGAAAACAGTGGCGCCTCCTGCGACACCCAGGCGAAACGGTTCCGCACCGCCGTCGGATCGGCCTCGCGCACGTCGACGCCGTCCACCGACACTACCCCGGACTGCGGGTCGTAGAAGCGCAGCAGCAGCCGGAAGACCGTGCTCTTGCCCGCCCCCGAGGGGCCCACCAGCGCCACCGTCTCGCCCGGTCGTACGGTGAGGGAAAAGCCGTTGAGCGCCGGCAGATCGGGGCGCCCCGGATAGCTGAACTGCACCGCCGACATCGACACCTCGCCAACCGGCGGCTCCGGCAGGGCGTGCGGTCGAGCTGGCGGGGCGATCGCCGGCGTGCTGCGCATCAGCTCGTCGATCCGCTCCATGGCCCCGGCGGCCTTCTGCACGTCGCCCCAGCTCTCGCCCAGCGCGCCCACGGCCCCGGCCACGAAGACCGCCAGCAGCACGAACTGCAGCAGCGCCCCCGGCGACATCCGCCCGCCGATCACGTCCTGCGCGCCCAGCCAGAGCACCAAGGTAACCCCGCCGAACATCACCACGATGATCATCGCGGTCATCAGGGCCCGCGCCCGGATGCGGATCAGCGAGACCCCGAACGCCGCCTCCACCGCCGCGCCGAAGCGGGCGATGGCGCTCTTCTCGCGGCCAAAGGCCTGCACCGTCTCGATGGCGTCGACGCTTTCGCCGGCGAAGCCCACGGCGTTGGCGAACTTGTCCTGCGACGCCACGGTCAGCTTGCGCACCTGCCGCCCGAACAGGAAAATCGGCCCCAGCAGCAGCGGCACCACCAGCAACACCATCCCGGTCAGCTTGGGGCTGACCACGAACAGCAGGATGGTCCCGCCGATCAGGGTCAGGAAGTTGCGCAAGGCGAAGGACACCGAGGTGGTCAGCAGCGTCTCGACCAGGGCGATGTCGGTGGTCAGGCGCGACAGCACCTCGCCCGTCCGCATCTGGGCGTAGAAGGCCGGGTCCAGCGTCAGGATGCGCTCGAACAACCCCTTGCGCACGTCGGCCACGACCCGCTCGCCGGTTTTGGTGACGAAATAATAGCGCACCGCCGTCGCCAGGCCGAGAAACAGGGCGTTCGCCCCCAGCACCATGAACCACAGGTTCAGCCGCGCCCCGCCGTCCTCGAAGCCGTTGTCGATCGCCCCGCGCGCCGACACGGTCAGGGCCAGGGAGGCGGCTGTGGACAGCGCCAGCCACAGCACCGCCATGGCCATATGGCCCTTGTGCCTGAGGGCGTAGGGCAGCAACCGGCCCAGCGGGCGGATGTCGCGCCGCTTCTCGCGCCGCTGGCCCGCCTCGCCCATCTGCTCGATCAGCAGCGCGCCGGCGCCGGGCCGTCCCCGAAGGTCGGCGGCGTCGGTCACGGGGGCGGTGGTGTCTGTCATGGCGCGCGCCTCTTGCCCCGGAACGGCCCCCGGTGTAAACGCCGCCGCTCATTCCCGCCGCCTCCCGGCGGGTTTCTCATTTTCGCGCATGGACGGTCGGCATCGTCACCGCGCAGAGACCGGACAACGACCCATGAAGGCCGATACGCACCCCGACTACCACTTCATCACCGTGACGATGACGGATGGTACGACCTATCAGACGCGCTCCACCTACCAGAAGGAAGGCGCCACCCTGAACCTCGACATCGATCCGCTGACGCACCCGGCCTGGACCGGCGGCAACCAGCAGCTGATGGATCGCGGCGGCCGCGTCTCGCGCTTCAACAACAAGTTCGGCGGCTTCATCAAGAAGTAGCTCTGGTTTTCGGGTCACAGTCCCGGCCAGGAAGATCACGAAGGCGCCGGTCCCGGGACCGGCGCCTTTCTGTTTGCCCGGAACGCCGATAACATGTCGGCGTTGGAACATTCGGGCGTAGACGCAGGATTCTGCGTGGAATTGGGCGAAGAGCAGCAGTTATGAATCGACGGCAACTGGGTCTGGGCGCGGCGGCGGCGGCCATCGCGTCGGCAAGCGGAGGGGTCGTGATGGCCCAGACCCGCGATCCGGCCGCGGTCGCCTTCTATGACAGCTTCAACGATCAGCTGGCTCGTCTGCCCGCGACGATCCAGCCCGACGTGCGCGCCTTCTACGAAATGAACGGCTGGCGCCCGGTGTGGACCCCGGACCGCGTGCGGGCCCTGCGGAATGCCGCCGACCGCGCCGGCCGTCACGGTCTGTCGTCCGCCGACTTCTTCGATTTCGAGGCCTTGGCCTCCATCCCGTCCGCGGCCGAGATGCGCACCACGGCCGCCGCCCTCGGCTACGGCCGGGTGTTGGCCGAGGGCCGGGTCCGGCCCGAGACGGTCGAAGACCTGTGGGAAATGCAGAAGAACCGGGTCGATCTGCCGCTCGGCCTCAACGATGCACTCGCCCGCAATCAGTTGCTGGACTGGTTCGAGGGACTGGCCCCGACCGATATCGGCTATTCCAACCTGTCAGCCGGATATGAGCGCTACCGCCGGATGATCCGCGAGGGCCGGAGCTGGCCGGTGTTCCGCGCCGGTCCGACCATCGAGCCGGGGACCAGCGACCCGCGCATCCCGGTATTAATCCAGCGTCTCATGGCCGAGGGCGACCTGTCCACGGCCGACGGCGCGCGCCTGGCCGGCGCGGGCAATTTCTACGGCCCCGAACTTGTGGAGGCCGTCAGGGGCTTCCAGGTCCGCCACGGCCTCGCCTCCGACGGCCGGATCGGGACGGGCACCCAGCGCTCGCTGTCCGCCTCGGCCGAGGACCGCGCCCGCCAGATCGCCCTCAACCTCGAGCGCCGGCGCTGGCTCAAGCGAGATCTCGCGCCCGAACGGATCGAGGTCAACACCGCCGCCGCCATCATGGTCTACTGGAAGGACGGCAAACCGGTTCACTCGAACCGGGTCGTCGTCGGCACGCCGTCGAACCAGACGCCCAGTCTCGAGAAGCAGTTCGCTTCGGTGGTCGCCAATCCGCCGTGGTATGTGCCCGCCTCGATCGCCCGGAACGAGATCCTGCCCAAGGGTCCCGGCTATCTGGCGGCCAACAATATGTACATCTCGAACGGCACGGTCATCCAGCGCGCCGGTCCGACCGCCGCTCTCGGCTATGTGAAGTTCGAGCTGCGCGACAGCTACGCCATCTTCCTGCACGACACCCCGACCAAATCAGCCTTCAACCTGGCCATGCGCCAGCGCAGCCACGGCTGCGTTCGGGTCCAGGACGCGGTCGAGTTCGCCCGCCTGCTGCTCTCGCCGGATCCGGCGCTGCTGGAGGCGTTCGACGCGGCTCAGGACAGCCGCGAGACCAAGCGCATCCAGACCGGCCGCGAAATCACCGTCCGTCTGCTGTACTGGACCGCCTTCGTCGATGGTCAGGGACGCGTCGCCTTCCGCGAGGACGTCTACGGCCGCGACGACAAGCTGGCCGAGGCCCTTGGCATCGCCGTCAGCCTGCCCAAGGTGGTCGATGACGGCCGCGGCCGCGACGTCGACGACATCGGACCGTAGCCCTTAATGGCGAAACGCCGCCGCCAGCCGGTCCAGCTGGCTCTGCACCGGATTGACCGCCTCTTCCTCCGGCGCGTCCAGATACATGCGCCGGTCGAGGTGCAGCACCCGGTCATACAGCTTCTCGGCCCGGACCAGATATTCGATGAGGGCGATCGGCAATTCCGGATGGGTCGGCTCGGTCTCGATCTTGCGGCCGGCCAGACGATACCGGGCCTCGCAGGCCGCCGTGGCCGTCATGTCGCCCTCGCGCACCGCCCGCTGGACCAGCAGCCAAGAGGCGATCTGCATCAACCGCGTGGTCAGCTTCATGCTCTCCCCGGCGTACGCCAGCGCCGTGGTCCGCGACAGCAGCTTGGATTCCCGCCGTCCGTCGCCATCCAGATAGGCCGCCGTCTCTTCGACCAGCTCCATCCCCTCACGAAACGTGCGGTCGAACAGCTCCGACCGGGCGAAGTCATCGACGACGGCCGCCCGGGTGCGTCCGGCGGATTGGATGAGGTCGTCGCTGGGCATCAAATCGATCTGACTCATGGGCAAGGCGCATCCGTATCACGACCGGCACGGTTTCGCGCGGTGCATGAGCCGTCTGCAACGGCCATGCCAGCAGACCGGGTCACGGACATTTCAGGAGCGGAAGTTGAACATGGCGTCGGCGGCGTTGCGCTGGGACGACTTGCCGTCGATGGCGGCCTTTGACCGTGCGATCTCCGCCTCCAGCCCGGCGATGCGTTCCTTGAGGTCTTCGACCGAATATCCGTCCAGATCCTCGCGCTGCAGGGCGATCAGCGGCGCGCCCCGCGCCGGACGGGGCTCCAGATCCTCGAACATCACCGCCTCCTTCTTGGCCAATCCACGGGCAAGCGCCTATCTGAACGCCCGGACACGGACGATTGCAAGGACGAGGAGCCGATGCGGGCTGTCGAGATTACGGGCGGGTCGGGTCCCGCGGAGGCGCTGAGACTGGTCGACCGACCTGAGCCGGTCGCCGGTCCCGGCCAGATCCGCATCCGCGTGCGCGCCGCCGGAGTGAACCGTCCCGACATCTTCCAGCGGCTCGGGCGGTACCCGCCCCCGCCCGGCGCTTCGAACATCCTCGGGCTCGAGGTCGCCGGCGAAGTGGATCAAATCGGCGCCGGCGTCACCCGCTGGGCGGTGGGCGATCGGGTCTGCGCCCTGCTCGGCGGCGGCGGCTATGCGGACTGCGCCTTGGTCGATGCTCGCCACGCCTTGCCCGTCCCCGACGGCCTCGACTTCGTTCAGGCCGCCGCCCTGCCCGAGACGGTCTGCACCGTCTTCGCCAACGTGTTCGAATCCGGCGCGCTCAAGGCCGGAGAGACCCTGCTGATACACGGCGCCACCAGCGGCATCGGCGTGACTGCTATCCAGATGGCCAGGGCGGCGGGGGCCTGCGTGGTCGCCACCTCCCGTGGCGCGGACAAGGCGGACGCCGCCCGGGCGCTCGGAGCTGACCTGAGCCTCGACGCCCTCACCGACGATCTGGAGGGAGCCATCGCAGCCTACGGCGGCGTCGACGTGGTGCTGGACATGGTCGGGGCGGACTACGCCGCGCTCAACCAGACGGCGCTGAAACCGTTCGGCCGCTGGGCGGTCATCGCTACCCTCTCAGGCGCACGAGCCGAGGTCGATCTGGCCCGACTGATGATGAAGCGGATCGTTCTGAGCGGCTCGACCCTGCGCGCCCGGCCCGCCGACGAAAAGGCGCGGCTGATCGCGGCTGTGGAGACGACCGTATGGCCTTGGGTCAGGGCCGGCCTCGTCCGGCCGCCGGTCGAGACCTTCCCGCTGGAACAGGCGTCGGCCGCCCACTTCAGGCTCGAGGCGGGCGGCCATGTCGGCAAGGTCGTGCTGACGACCTGACTACCAGCGATCATCCCGGTCGTACCGGTCCCGGCCCCCGCGTCCCACGGGACGGAGCGAGGAAATCCGGTCGTTCATGCCGTGCTGCTGCAGGTTCCACACATCGTCGCTGAAGGTCCGGCAGGTGCCGCGGAAATAAGCGTCCGTGCAGGCCTCCCAGGTTCCCCGGAACCGCATCGAACTGATGTTGTCGTTGAACTCCGTATTACGCAGGTTCGGCATCGCGCCCCGGAAACTGGTCGACGGGCCCCGGTAGAGGGCGTCCTTGTAAACCGTGATCTCGGCACGCCCGCCCCCCCAGCCGCCGCCGTTGTCCGGACGCCCACCGCCCTGACGGTCCTCATAGCTCCCGCGGACAGGGCCGCAGACCAGCAGACCGTTGTCGTTGCGGATTTCATAGGGGGTGCAGCGGTTCAGCTCGATCGAGGTGCCGCGGATATCGCCCCGCCGGTCACGGCAGTCGGCGTACAGGCGGCCCCGGTTGACGTATTCGCCGCTGCAGCTGTCGCGGTAGTCGCCGCGAGGGGCGACGCGCGGCGTCAGTTCCTGACCGGCGCCGGACATCATGGCGACGGCGGCGAGGGTTTCGATCAGCATGGTATCCTCCGGTTGGGTCAACGACGCACCACGCGTCCGGACGACACTGTTCCGCCGCCAGGATGAACCTTGGCTGTATGGCGATGTCGGGTTTCGTTTTCTTTTGCCGCGAATGAGCTTATATCGAACACATACGCGCCCGGCCGAAAGGTCGGGCGCCGTCGTATCCGGAACCCGCCAGGCCCCGTGTCGGGGCGGGCCAAGAACAGAAGCAAAGACGCTCATGACCGACATTCTGATGCCCAAGGCCACCGCGGTCTGGCTGGTCGACAACACCTCCCTCACCTTCGAGCAGATCGCTGATTTTTGCGGCCTGCATCCGCTGGAAGTGCGCGGCATCGCCGACGGCGACGTGGCGCGCGACATCCGCGGAGCCGACCCGCTGGTCAATGGTCAACTCACCCGCGAGGAACTGGACAAGGCCCAGAACGACGACAGCTACCGCATGAAGGCCGTGGTCAGCCGCCACGCGGAACTGCTCAAGTCAGCCAAGCCGGCGCCGAAATACACGCCGGTGTCGCGCCGTCAGGACCGGCCTGACGCCATCGCCTGGTTCGTGCGCAACCACCCCGAGGTGACCGACGCCCAGATCGCCAAGCTCCTCGGCACGACCAAATCGACCATCGAGAGCGTGCGCAGCCGCACGCACTGGAACAGCGCCAACATCAAACCGGTCGATCCGGTGACCCTTGGCCTGGTCGGCCAGCTGGCGCTCGATGAACTGGTGAAGAAGGCCGCCGACAAAAAGGCCAAGGACGACGCCAAGAAGGGCGGCGCCACCCTCCAGCCCGCCGACGCCGCCGAGCCGGCCGAACCGGAATTCGTGCCGGAGGCCCGCGAGCGCCGCGGGGCCGAACCGACCGCCGAGTCGGTGTTCGGTGCCAAGGACTGACAAATCAGAACGGCCCCGGATCGCTCCGGGGCCGTCTTTCTGTCTGCGGGAGGCCGTCGCTAATGCGTTCGGGCCTCCAGGCTGGTGATCTGTTCCTTCAGCCGGAGCTTCTGCTGCTTGAGCTCCCTTACGCGAAGCGAGTCCGACGCCGGGTGGGTCATTTCGCGCCGGATGGTCTCATCCAGATTGCGATGACGGTTTCCCAGTTCGCGGATACGAGCTTCGATGGTCATGGCTTGCGCCTCCATGTCTAAGGGACCACTAGATTGAGCGCCCGGCTGGACCAGCTGTGGAATCACTTTCCGGTGAAGCCGCTGACCGCCCGGACCTGATGACCGTGGACCCGAATATGGCCGATGATGTGAACGGAGCCGTACGGAACCCGAGGCCGACCACGCCGTCCCGCTTGGTCGTCGGAATTTCCGGAGCATCCGGCGTGGCTTACGGAATCCGGGCGCTGGACGCCCTGCGCGAACTCGGCGTCGAGAGCCACCTTGTCGTGACCCGCGCCGCCCTGCTGACCCTGTCGCAGGAGACTGAATTATCCGCCGACGACCTGATGGGCCGCGCCGACGTGACGCACCGTCTGAACGATGTCGGCGCCTCGATCGCCTCCGGTTCCTTCCGGACCATGGGCATGCTCGTGGCCCCCTGTTCCGTCCGGACCATGAGCGAGATCGCCACCGGTGTGACCTCGACCCTGCTGACCCGCGCCGCCGACGTCGTGCTCAAGGAGCGGCGGCCGTTGGTGCTGATGGTCCGCGAGACGCCGCTGCACCTCGGCCATCTGCGCACCATGACGGCCCTGACCGAAATGGGCGCGATCATCGCCCCGCCCCTGCCGGCCTTCTACGCCAGGCCCGCCTCGATCGAGGAGATGATCGACCAGTCGGTCGGGCGCGCTCTCGACCTGTTCGGACTGGAGTGGTCCAGCGTCCGGCGCTGGACCGGACTTAAGGGCGCAACCAGGGAATGAGCGACCTGTGGAACTGGGCCGTGCGGGCTTACGGGACCGACGGCGTCCGGGAGGCCTGTCTGCATCTGCAGGACGCCGCCGGCCAGAGCGTGCCCCTGCTGCTTTGGGCCGCCTGGGCGGCGCGGACCGGGCGGGCGCCGGACGCCGACACGCTCGAGGCCGCCTGCGACATCGCCCGGGCCTGGCAGGAGACCGCCATCGCCCCGCTCCGGGACGTCCGGCGCGCGCTCAAGGGCCGCAACCCTGATCTGGAGGATGCCGGCCGCGAGGCGTTTCGCGCCCAGGTCAAGGCCGTGGAGCTGGAAGCGGAACGCCGTCTGCTACAGGCGCTGGAGGCGCTGACCCCGTCGCCGGGGAAAGCCCCGCGGCCCGTGCTGGACGCGCTGATCGCGGTGGCGCGGCAGTGGTCGCCGATGACGCCGCGTCCCGGCCTGACGGCCCTCGCCGAACGGCTTCCGGCGTGAACCACAGCGCGCTATAAGCCCGCCTCCGGGGCCCGACCATGAACGACGACGATCCTTATCTGAGCGAGGAAGAGCAGGCGCTGCACGCCCGGCTCAAGGTGCTTCAGCAGGAGCACGCCGACCTCGACGCCTCGATCGAGGCGCTGATGCTCATGCCCGTGCCCGACCAGCTGATGGTGGCCCGGCTGAAGCGGAAGAAGCTGACCTTGCGGGACGAGATTGTGAAGATCGAGGCCATCGTGCTGCCCGACATCATCGCCTGAGGGTCAGCGGCCCTTCTTTCTCACCCACATGGCGGCGTCGGCCTCGGCCAGCCAGACTTCCGGGTCGGTGTGGGCGGCGAAGGCGCGGACGCCGAACGAGCCGCCGAGACCGGCGGAGCGGCCCTTCCATTCGAACGGTGCATCTTTCAGGGTCGCGGCCAGCTTGCGGGCCTTTTCCCGGCCCTCGTCGAGACCGGCGTTGAGCATCAACAGACCGAATTCGTCGCCGCCCAGCCGGCCGACGGCGTCCGATTCGCGCAAGTTGGCCCGCATCATCTCGGCCACATGGATCAGGGCCGCGTCGCCGGCGGCGTGACCAAGGCTGTCGTTGACCGCCTTGAAGCCGTCGAGGTCGAGGTAGAGCAGCACGGCCGGGACGTCGTGGCGCTGGCAGAAGGCCATGGCCCCCTTCATGGCGGCGACGAAGCCGCGGCGGTTCAGCGCCGGCGTCAGCACGTCGTGGTCCGCCGCCGCCTCGGCCGCCTCGGCGCGGCGGCGCAGGGCCTCGACCTCGGCGCGGAGCCGTTCGATCTCGGCGATGGGGTCGATGGCGGCCGCGTCGGTCACAGGCGAATAGCGCTCCCTGACCGGCGACTCACCATGCTCCGGCCGACCCCGAGCCTAACGCCGTCGGTTGCGGGCGCAACGCGAGTCCTGTATCGCGCCGCTTTCCCGCGAAAGAGGTCAGCATGGCGACTCAGACCCCGCCGGTCGCGATCATCATGGGCAGCCGCTCGGACTGGCCGACGATGAAGCACGCCGCCGAGGCGCTGGACCGGCTCGGCGTGGGCTGGGAGGCGAAGGTCGTCAGCGCCCACCGCACCCCCAAACGCCTGTTCGATTTCGCCACGGGCGCGCGGGCCGCGGGCTACAAGGTGATCATCGCCGGCGCCGGCGGCGCGGCCCACCTGCCCGGCATGGCCGCCTCGATGACCGAACTCCCAGTGCTGGGCGTGCCGGTGGAGTCGAAGGCGCTCAAGGGCATGGACAGCCTGCTGTCGATCGCCCAGATGCCCGGCGGCGTGCCGGTCGCCACCCTGGCCATCGGCGAGCCGGGAGCCAAGAACGCCGGCATTCTGGCGGCGCAGATTCTGGCCCTGTCGGACGAGGTGCTGGCCGGACGTCTGGCCGCCTTCCGCGAGGCCCAGACCGAGGCGGTCCACGAGACGGTCGAGGACTGAGTGACTCCCCTGCCCCCCGGATCGACCCTCGGCATCCTCGGCGGCGGACAGCTGGGCCGGATGCTCAGTCAGGCCGCATCGCGCCTCGGCTTCAACGTCGTTATCCTCGACCCGGAAGAAAACAGCCCGGCGGGCCGCGTGTCGCAGGGCCAGATCGTCGCTGCCTATGACGACCCGACGGCGCTGACCGTGCTGGGCCGGGTGGCGCAGGCGGTGACCTTCGAGTTCGAGAACGTGCCGGCGGCCTCCGTGGCGACCCTGGCCGAGGCCGGCGCCCTCGTCGCGCCCGGCCCCAAGGCCCTGGCCGTGGCCCAGGACCGCGTCGACGAGAAGACCTTCCTCAACGGCGTCGGCGCGACCACCGTCGATTTCGTCGCTGTCGACAGCCTCGACGACCTGCTGGCGGGGTTGGAGCGTCTGGGCGCACCGGCCCTGCTGAAGACCCGCCGCGAGGGCTATGACGGCAAGGGCCAGATTTGGGTTCGTTCAGCGAAGATGGCCGCCGACGCCTGGCATGCGATCGGCGAACGCCCCGCCATCCTCGAGGCCCAGGCCGCCTTCAGCCGCGAGCTGTCGGTGATCGCCGCGCGGGGGCGGGACGGCAAGATCGCCGTCTATCCGATGGGCGAGAACATCCACAAAGGCGGCGTCCTCAAGACCACCCTCGCCCCCGCCGCTGTCGAGGCGAAGACGGAGAAGCGGGCCAAGGCCATCGCCAGGGCCATCCTCGAAGGCCTCGACTACGTCGGCGTGATCGGCGTCGAACTGTTCGATCTCGGAGACGGCCGGCTGCTGGTCAACGAGATCGCGCCGCGGGTGCACAATACCGGACACTGGACCCAGGACGGCTGCGTCTGCGACCAGTTCGAACAGCATATCCGCGCCATCGCCGGCTGGCCGTTGGGCCCGACCACGGCCCACGCCAAGGTCGAGATGACCAATCTGCTGGGCGACGAGGTCGAGCAGTGGAAGACGCTCTCGGCCAGGCCCGACATGCGCCTGCACCTCTACGGCAAGGCCGAGGCCCGCCCCGGCCGCAAGATGGGCCATGTGAACCGGGTCAAGCCGCTGGGCTGAGCCTCCGAAGGGTGCACGGGATGGCAGGGTTGGCGCGAAAAAATGCACCCTGTCATCGACTCCAACATATGAGCGCGATCGTGCTGGCGCGGATCGCCGCGCCTGGACGGCGGCGGCGGGGATTTGGAGCTGTCAAAGACCAGGCCCGGCGGGCATTCAGCCAGTGTGCACGGGACTGCGTCAGAAGCGGACGTGTGGGGGAATGGGCGACCTTTCAGACCTGATCGGGCGTGTCGGAAAGGCAGGGTTTGGCCGGGATGACAGGGTCCGGGATGGTAGGGTTTCGGCGGTCCCTCTCTCCCTACTCCGCCTTCGCCCCGTATCGCATCCGGCTGAGCGCATCGGTCATCCTGCGCAGCGGCGCGTCGAAATCCTTGCCGGCCTTCCATTTCTCGAAGGCCATGACGTTCTCTATGCGGCGGGCGACGAAGGCGTCCGCCGCCTCCTTGCCGTCGAACCAGCGCATGGTCAGGGCCGGGATCAGTATGCCCGACAGGATCGCCCGCTTGGAATAGTGGTTCCAGTCGGTAGCCGTATCCCCGGCCCAGTTCCAAAGGTGATCGGCGGTCTCCCACGCCAGTTGCAGGCCGAGATCGACGTTGGTCGGCAGGGCGAGGAAGGCGGCGCAGCGGCGCGTCGCCTCCAGATCGGCGGCTCCCGCCTCGAGCCGTTCGGAGACGGCGCGGGCGATTCGCTCGCGGATCTTCAGCGTGGCCGGATCAACCTCGCCCAGCGCGGCCAGCGCCCGGTCGTCGTGCCGCCGCGACAGCAGGGCGGCCAGATCGCGCGCACCGTTCGGGAACAGCAGCTCCTCGTCGCCGCGCGACAGCCCGTTCGCCGCGCAGGCCGCCCGGACCATCCGTCCGTTCCAGCCCAGCGCCGGCGCACGCTCGACCGCGGCGTCCAGCACCGCCTGCTCCATGCGGTCGGCCCAATCGGCTTTGAGAGCCTCCCCCTTGGAGGGGTCGTTCGACAGGTGTGGCGCCTCGGTCATGCGGCCAGCATAAGCCCGTCCGGCGGGCGTTTCGAGCCTTCACATCTTGCCGCGACGATCTGGACAGGCCGGGTCGCCTCGTGTATCAGCCCGCCTTCACTCATGGGCCCCCGGTTCCTGAGCACGAATTTTATTTGTCTGCCCGTCTCCCTCACAGGACGCGGCGGGCGGCCAAAGGAGAGTTTCACCTGGTTCAGATTTTCGTCCGCGACAACAACGTCGATCAGGCGCTGAAAGCCCTGAAGAAGAAGATGCAGCGCGAAGGCAGCTTCCGCGAAATGAAGCGTCACGTGCACTACGAGAAGCCCTCGGAGAAGCGCGCTCGCCAGAAGGCCGAGGCCGTGCGCCGCGCCCGCAAACTGGCCCGCAAGCGCGCCCAGCGCGAAGGCCTGCTGCCGCCGCCGAAGCCCCGCGTCCCGGGCGGCGCCGGTCGCGGCTAAGCCGGCAGTTCAGACCAGACGATCAAAAGGCCGCCCCGGGACACCGGAGCGGCCTTTTTCTTGTCCTGTCTCCTCCCTGTCGCGAAGCGATCCGGAGGTCGCGCGGCGCGAATACCCGCTGTGACGGAGGGGCGCGTTCCGCCGCACGACTGTTGCGCCGTTTCCCCCTCCACCGCTTCGCGGTCCCCCTCCCCATTCGCAAGGCGAACGGGGAGGAGACGTGAGGATCTACCTTCCCCGGCCGATCGCGCCCGCAAACGCTTTCCAGCTCAGCTTCACGTCGGACAGCGCCCCCGCGCGGAAGGCGCGGCCGGCGATCCACACCATCAGCAGGGCGAAGGCGAACATGCCGGCCATGGTGCCGACGATCTCGATCATCGGCGGCTCGGACGGGGCCCGCGCGCTCATCAGGAAGGGCGTGAAGAACGGGACCCACGACATGATCTGGACCAGCGGGGCGTCCGGGGTGCGGATGGCCATCTGCATGACCAGCAGCGGCACGACCAGGACCATCATGATCGGCCCCATCAGGGTCTGGGCGTCGCGCGGCGTCTCGCAGAAGGCGCCGATGGCCGCGAACAGCACCGCGTACATCAGATAGCCGCCGACCGCATAGGCGAGGAAATAGCCGATCAGACCGCTGTCGATCAGCACTTCGCCGACCATCGGGGCGTACTGCGGCATGCCGGCGATCAGACCGAATGCGCCGATGCCGCCCCAGACCAGCAGGACCGTGAGGGTCAGCAGGGCCACGCCCAGCACCTTGCCGGTCAGAATCTCGGTGGCCGAGGCCGAGGACAGCAGCACCTCGAGGATCTTGTTCGACTTCTCCTCCATCACGCTGTTCAGCAGGATCGAGGCGCCGGTGATGATCAGCGACCACAGCAGGAAGCCCGAGGCGAGGCCGATGATCCCCGGCAGCTTGTCGCGGAAGGACACCTCTCCACCACTCGCCGACCGCGGCGACAGGGTCGTCACGTCGGGCTCGAAGGCCGCCGTCGCTGTCACCACGGCGGGATCGATACCCGCCCGCTCGAAGGCCACGCGGCGATGCTCTTCCTTGAGCGCGGTCCGCACAAAGCGTTCGACCGCCGTGTCGGTGGCCTTGCGCGACCAGACCCGGGCCGTCGGTTGGCCGTTGGCGTCGCGATCCAGCAGGACCACCGCGTCGAGACGGTCGGCCTTGGCCACCTCGTCGCCGAGGTACTGACGCGCGACCGCCTCGCGCGGCTCGCCCGGTTCGGCGGCCATGAGATCGGCAGGGGCCGCGACGAGGGTCATCCGCGGCCCGTCGAGGCCGCTGAGCGCGCCCCTGGCGACATTGCCGCCGGCGGTTCCCCCCGCGGCTTCCTGGATTTTGGCCTCAGCCAGCTGGCGTTGCCTGGCCCGCCGGGCTTCGTCCTCGCGCAGCGAGGCCTGAACGGCGGCGGCGAGGCCCGAGGCCCGCGGCCCCTCCTCCACAACCACGACCTGACGCACGGGCTGGTTGGAGGCCATCAGGATGGGAATCGCGCCGCCCAGAAGGGCGAACACCGGAAAGGCCAGCAGCGACAGCCAGAAGCCGACGGTCTTGGCGTAGGCGGCGAACTCGCGCCGGGCGATCAGCAGGGTGCGGCTCATCGGGCGGCCTCCGCGGCTTTGACGGACTGGTCCTGATCGGGGTTGTCCCCGGTCAGGCCGATGAAGGCGTCGTGCAGACCCGGTTCGCGCAGCTCGAAGCGGCGCACGTCGAGGCCGCCCAGGAAGGCCGCCTTGAGCGCGTCCTGACCCTGGGCGCCGCGGCCCAGGGCCGCCTTGATGACACGTACGCCGTCGATATCGGAGACGACCTCGACGCCGCTGACGCCCGGCAGGCCGGACGCCTGCTCCGGCGCGATGGCGCCTTCCAGTTCGAGGAAGCGGGGGGTGGTGGCGCGGGCCTCGGCGACGGTGCCCTCGAAGGCCTTTCGGCCGCGCGCCAGCAGCACCACCTTGTCGCACAGCCGCTCGGCGTGCTGCATCACATGGGTCGAGAACAGCACGGTGGCGCCGTCGGCGGCGAGACCGCGGATCATCGCCTCCAGCCCCTGCTGGTTGACCGGGTCGAGCCCCGAGAACGGCTCGTCCAGGATCACGAACTCCGGCCGGTGCACCACCGAGGCGATCAGCTGGACCTTCTGGGACATGCCCTTGGACAGGTCCTTCATCTTCTTGCGCCGAGCCTCGCCCAGCCCCTGGGCGACCAGCATCTCGCGGGCCCGCTTGCGGCCCTCGCCCGACGGCAAGCCCTTCAGGGCCCCAAAGAAGGCGATGGCGTCGACCGGGGTCATCTTCTTGTAGAGGCCACGCTCCTCAGGGAGGAAACCGATCTGGTCGCGCACCTTGCGGCCGTCGTCGGCCCCCAGAATGGTGATCCGGCCGGCGGTTACCGGCTGCAGGCCGAGGATCATGCGGATAGTCGAGGTCTTGCCCGCGCCGTTGGGGCCCAGAAAGCCGCAGATCGAGCCTTTCTCGACCTCGAAGCTGAGATCGCGCACGGCCTGGAAATCGCCGTATCGCTTGCTGACTCCGTCGAGCGTCAAAGCCGCCGTCATGGGACCTCCCCGGGATACTGTTCAGACGCCTTGGTAGGTCTGTAAAGGGTGTTTGACAACACCGGGCGGGGGGGCGGCCCTGCCTTTGTCGTGAATTCATGTCATGTTTTCGGGATAGACGTCGGCGAAAGCCCGCCGGAACCCTTGATGACCTACGATGTCCCGCCCTCACCCGTCGCGCCCCACTCCGGATCCCGGCTGTGGACTGCGGGGGCCAGCGCCGGCGTGGCGATCCTCGTGCTCGTAGCCCTGGCTCTCTATCAGCCTGATCTCGCCTGGCCCCTGCTGGCCGGCGCGGCCCTTGTGGCGCTGGCGGCGTGGACCCTGAGCCGCTGGTCGGGTCCGGCGGCGCGGACCGATCACGGCGCAGCCGAAGCGGCGCCGGCCGGATCGAGACTCGATCCCACCCTGCTGCAGAGCGTATTCGAGGCGCTGGCCGATCCGGTTCTGGTGGTCTCGGGCGGCGAGCCGGACGACATCGCCGACCGCCGCGTCGAATTGGCCAATACGGCGGCGCGGGCGCTGTTGCGGACGCCGCGCGAGGGGGGGCTGCTGGTCTCGGTGCTGCGCGAGCCGGCGGTGCTGGAGGCGGTGGACGAAGCCCTGTTCGGCGGCGTGGAGCGGACCACCGACTATACCGGCGTTGGGGCCCAGACCCGGCACTGGCGGGCGCTGACCCGGCCGCTCGCCCCGACCGGCGACCGGGCGCTGGCGCTGGTCGTGTTGCGCGACGAGACCGACGTGCGACGCATGGAGCTTATGCGGGTCGACTTCCTCGCCAACGCCAGCCACGAGCTGAGGACGCCGCTGGCCTCGCTGTCGGGCTTCATCGAGACCCTGAAGGGCCATGCCCGCGACGACCCCAAGGCGCGGGACAAATTTCTCGACATCATGGCGACCCAGGCCGAGCGGATGGGGCGGCTGGTCGCCGACCTGCTGTCGCTGAGCCGGATCGAACTGAACGAGCATGTCCCGCCGTCGGGGAAGGTCGATCTGGCGCGGGCGACGTCCGACGTCATCGACGCGGTCAGCGTGCTGTCGGCCGAGCGCCAGGTGCGGATCGTGATGGAGGGCCCGGAGACGGGCGCTCCGGTTCACGGGGACCGCGACGAGATCGTGCAGGTGGTGCAGAACCTGATCGACAACGCCATCAAATACTCGCCGCAGGGCGACGTGATCGAGGTCGTCGTCCAGCCGGAGGTGACGCTGGAACAGGCCTCGGCCCCGTGGTCCGGCGGTAATCGGGGCGGCGGGGCGACGCGGCTGCCGCTCGTCACGCCGGATCGGGAGCCGGGTCTGCGCTACGCCGCCGTGACCGTGCGCGACCGCGGGCCGGGCATGGCCCGCGAATATCTGCCGCGGCTGACCGAACGGTTTTATCGCGTCGAGGGCCAGAAGAGCGGCGAGCGTCCCGGCACGGGTCTCGGGCTGGCCATCGTCAAACACATCGTCAACCGCCACCGGGGCGGGCTGACCGTCGAAAGCGCGCCCGGCAAGGGCGCCAAATTCACGGCCTATTTCCCGCTGGCGGCCCCAAGGGGGGCGGCGGGGTCGCGTGACTTCCGGATGACGGCGGGCCGCCGGACGTAACAGAACTGTCACGCGGGCGTCGTAATCCGCTGACCATTCACGGGCAGGTTCCGCCGCGAACGACGGGGGCCGCCCCCGGCCGCTCCGATTCCCCGGTTCCGGACCCGCATGACCTGGTTTTTCCTGCCGATCCTGATCGTCGCCTCCATCGCCGCCTGGTTTGGCGCGCGAGGACTGGCCGAACGGCGTCAGCGGGGAATCCACGCCCACTCCCGGCCCGCCCAGTTCGGCGCCTGGGCGCTGATCTGGACCGCGGTCCCGGCGCTGGTGGTGCTGATCGCTGCGGCGGTGTTCGGCCCGGCGATCGAGGGCAGTTTGATCATGGGCGGCGCGCCCGAGGCGGTGAGCGAGCTCGACCCGCTGCGCCGGGGCGCCTTCTTCGGCGACGCCCGCGCGATCGGAGCCGGCCAGCCTGCGACCCAGATCTGGCCCGCGCCCTACGCTGAGTTGCTGCCGGCCGAGGGCGCGCGGGTCGCCGGGATCGGCCGCATGCTGGATCTCGGGACCGTGGTGCTGGCGGCGCTCGCGGCGCTGCTCGGCGCGCTGTTCGTGTTCAGCCGTATCCGGCCGGACATGAGGGCGCGCAACCGGGTCGAGGGCTGGGTGGTGGCCCTGCTGTTCGTCAGTTCGGCCGTGGCGGTGCTGACCACCGTCGGCATCATCGCCTCGCTGGTGTTCGACTCGCTGCGCTTCTTCGCCTCGGTGCCGATCTTCGAGTTCCTGTTCGGGACCCAGTGGAGCCCGCAGACGGCGATCCGCGCCGACCAGGTTGGATCGACCGGGGCTTTCGGCGCCCTGCCGCTGTTCGCCGGCACCTTCCTGATCATGCTCATCGCCATGGTCGTGGCCGCGCCGGTCGGTTTGTTCGCGGCCATCTATCTGTCGGAATACGCCGGGCCGGCCTTCCGGGCCACGGTCAAGCCGGTGCTGGAAGTGCTCGCCGGGGTGCCGACCGTGGTCTACGGCTTCTTCGCCGCCCTGACGGTGGGCCCGGCCTTCCGCGAGTTCTTCAACGGTCTCGGCGCCCTGCTGGTCGGCGGCCCGCTGGACGGGATCGGCCAATATCTGATGCTGGTCCAGAACCAGATGGCCCTGGTGGCCGGTGCGGTCATGGGGATCATGCTGATCCCCTTCGTCAGCTCGCTGTCCGACGACATCATCAACGCCGTCCCCCAGTCGCTTCGCGACGGCTCCTACGCCATGGGCGCGACCAAGTCCGAGACGGTCAAGCGGGTGCTTCTGCCGGCCGCTCTGCCCGGCGTGGCGGGGGCCATGCTGCTCGCCATGTCGCGGGCCATCGGCGAGACCATGATCGTGACCATGGCGGCGGGGCTCGCGGCGCGGCTGACTCTCAATCCGCTCGACACCGTGACGACCGTGACGGTGCAGATCGTCACCCTGCTGACCGGCGACCAGGAGTTCAACAGCCCCAAGACGCTGGCGGCCTTCGGCCTCGGCCTGACCCTGTTCCTCGTGACCCTGGCGCTGAACATCATCGCCCAGCGCATCGTCCATACCTATCGGCAGCAATATGACTGACGCGGCCATTCCCCCCGGCAAGCCGACGCCCGCCGCCGGCGCGGAGCGGACCGACCGCCTGCGCGCCGGTCTGAAGCGCCGCTACGCCCGCGAGGGCCGGTTCAAGCTGTACGGCCTGCTGGCCATCGGTGTGGCGGTGGGCTTCCTTCTGCTGCTCCTTGGCCGGATTTTCGACCAGGGCCACACCGCCTTCTACGCCCACACCCTGACCGTACCCGTCTATATGGACCCGGCCCGGATCGACCAGGCCTATCCGCAAGGGACCAATTTCGAGCAGCTGGTCGCCGAGCAGCAGCTGGCGCGGCTCGGGATCGCCGACGACGAGCAAGGCACGCAGTCCACCGCCATGCGCGGCCTGTTCTCGTCCGAGCTGAAGTTCGTCGCCGCCGACCTGATCCGGGACCGGCCGGCCCTGATCGGCGAGACCGTGCCGATCCCGGCGCCGCTGTCGGATGACGCCGACCTCTATTTCAAGGGCGAAATCTCGCGCGACACGCCCGCCGACCAGCGCCGCCTGTCGGATCAGCAACTGGCCTGGCTGGACGGCATGAAGGCCGATGGCATGGTCACCTCGCACTTCAATTCGGCCCTGTTCACCAAGGGCGATTCGACCGAGCCGGAGCTGGCCGGAGTGCTGGGCGCCGTGGTCGGCTCGGCCTTGATGCTGCTGGTCACCGCCCTGATCGCCCTGCCGCTGGGCGTCGGCGCGGCCCTCTATCTCGAGGAGTTCGCGCCCAAGGGCCGGATCACCAACCTGATCGAGGTCAACATCAACAACCTGGCGGCCGTGCCGTCGATCATCTACGGCCTGCTGGGCCTGGCCCTGTTCATCAACTGGATGCACCTGCCGCGCGCCAGTCCGCTGGTCGGCGGCCTTGTGCTGGCCCTGATGGCCCTGCCGACCATCATCATCGCCACCCGGTCCTCGCTGAAGGCGGTTCCGCCGTCGATCCGCGAGGCCGCGCTGGCCATGGGGGCCTCGAAGACCCAGACGCTGTTTCACCACACCCTGCCGCTGGCCATGCCGGGCGTGATGACCGGCGCCATCATCTCCATGGCCCACGCGCTCGGCGAGACCGCGCCGCTGCTGCTGATCGGCATGGTCAGCTTCGTGCCCGGCATCCCCGCCGGTCTGAGCGAACCGACCGGCGCCCTGCCCTCGCTGATCTACATTTGGGAAAACGCCTCGGAGCGCGCCTTCCATGAGCGCACCGCCGCGGCCATCATGGTCCTCCTCGCCTTCATGATCGTCATGAACGCCGCCGCCGTCCTGTTGCGGCGCCGTTTCGAACGCCGGTGGTAGTCTTATGAAGTTCAAGATTTTTCACGCACCGGACGGCGCGAACAGCGGATCGGGTGACACGGACACCCGGGTGCTGACGCCTCCGCCAGTCCTGCACAGCGCCGACCCTGACGCCCCGACCAAGATCACCGCGCGCGAGGTTTCGGTCTTCTACGGCGACAAACAGGCGCTGCATGACGTCTCGCTGGATATTCCGGACAAGACGGTCACCGCCCTGATCGGCCCCTCGGGCTGCGGCAAGTCGACCTTCCTGCGCACCATGAACCGGATGAACGACACCATCCCCGGCGCCCGCGTGGTCGGCCGCATCGAGATGGACGGCGAGGACGTCAATGCGAAGTCGGTCGATCCGGTGTTGCTGCGCGCCCGGGTCGGCATGGTGTTCCAGAAGCCCAACCCCTTCCCCAAGACCATCTACGAGAACGTCGCCTACGGTCCCCGCATCCACGGCCTCGCCGACGGCAAGCCCGAGCTGGACGGCATCGTCGAGGACTCGCTGAAGCGCGCCGGCCTGTGGGAAGAGGTCGCCGACCGGCTGCACTCGCCGGGCACCGGCCTGTCCGGCGGCCAGCAGCAGCGCCTGGTCATCGCCCGCGCCATCGCCGTCGAGCCCGAGGTCATCCTGATGGACGAGCCCTGCTCGGCTCTCGACCCGATCGCCACGGCGCGCATTGAGGAACTGATCGACGAGCTGCGCGAGCGCTACTGCATCGTCATCGTCACCCACTCAATGGCCCAGGCGGCGCGGGTCAGCCAGCGCACCGCCTTCTTCCACCTCGGCCGGCTGATCGAGACCGGCGACACCGAGGACATCTTCACCAATCCGCGCGAGCGGCGCACGCTCGACTACATCACCGGCCGCTTCGGCTAGGACGCATCAGGATGACCCAGCACACCGTCAAGGCCTATGGAGACGAACTGGACCAGCTGACCGCCGAGGTCGCCCGCATGGGCGGTCTGGCCGAGGCCCAGGTCGCCGACGCCATCGATTCCGTCGCCCGCCGCGACGTCGCCCTCGGCCGTTCGGTGGTCGAGCGCGACGCCAGGCTGGACGCCCTGCAGCGCGAGATCGAGAAGAAGGCCATCCGCCTGATCGCCCTGCGCCAGCCAGTCGCCTCGGACCTGCGCCGCACCCTGTCGTCGATGAAGCTGGCCACCGACCTGGAGCGCACCGGCGACCTGGCCAAGAACATCGCCAAGCGCGGCCTGATCCTCGCCGAGGGCGATCCGATGCAGCCGCTAACGCGGTCGATCGAGCGGATGGGCAAGCTGGTCTCCATGCGCCTGCGCGACGTGCTCGACGCCTACGCCGCCGGCGAGATCGAGCGGGCCGTGGCCGTCTGGAACACCGACGACGAGGTCGACGAGCACTACAACAGCCTGTTCCGCGAACTGCTGACCTACATGATGGGCGACCCGCGCACGATCGGGGCCTGCACCCACCTGCTGTTCATGGCCAAGAACCTCGAGCGCATCGGCGACCACGCCACCAACATCGCCGAGACGATCTACTACGAGATCACCGGCCAGGAGTTCACCGGCGAGCGCCCGCGCTGGAACCCCGACACCGCCGAAGACATCCCCGAGCCGCCCGCCGACGACGCCTGAGACCCGGAGAACCGCCGTGCAGCCCTATGTTCTGGTGATGGAAGACGAGGACGCCCTGGCCACCCTCATCCAGTACAACCTCGAGAAGGAAGGCTACCGCGTCGTCGTCGCCGCCGACGGCGAGGAGGGCATGCTTCAGATCGAGGAGCGGTTGCCCGATCTGGTGCTACTGGACTGGATGCTGCCCAAGCTGTCCGGCATCGAGGTCTGCCGGCGCATCCGCGGCAAGGCCGAGACCCGAAACCTGCCGGTCATCATGCTCACCGCCCGTGGCGAGGAATCCGACCGCGTGCGCGGCCTCGACACCGGCGCCGACGACTACATGACCAAGCCGTTCTCGATGGTCGAGTTGAACGCCCGCATCCGCGCCGTGCTGCGCCGCATCCGCCCGGGCCTGGCTGACGACCGCCTGAACCACGGCGACATTGTCATCGACCGCGTCGCCCATCGCGTGCGCCGCGCCGGAACCGAGATCCACCTCGGTCCGACCGAGTTCCGCCTGCTCGACCATCTGATGCAGCACCCCGGTCGGGTGTTCAGCCGCGAACAGTTGCTCGACGCCGTCTGGGGTTCGGATGTCTACGTCGAGGCCCGCACCGTCGACGTCCACGTCGGCCGCCTGCGCAAGGCGCTGAACCTCGAGGGCACGGTCAACCCGATCCGGACGGTGCGGTCTGCGGGCTATTCGCTGGATTTGGGGGGATAGGGGCCGCTCCGCCTCAGTTGGCGAACGGGTCGACAGGGTCCGGGATGCGCCCGCCGAGCAGTTGTTGCAGATGTTTGAAGGCGTTGAATACGCGGTCTGGTTCTCGACAGCTTTGAAAGGTCGTTGAGGTCGTCTTGGAGCTCCGTGCAGCGGCGGCATCCACAACGTCTCCCACCGACGAGAGAGCAGAGTCTGGATGTATGTTTGCTCCGAAAATGCAATCTATAACCCCACAACTGAAATAGACATTCCCATTGTTGTACGTAATGACATCAACGGTGCGCAGATCGAATGTATGCACATAGTATTCATACGATCCGCCAATCGTTCCGGGCCTCCCATCACGTAGTGGTGGACGCCAACGCATGAGCGCGATCTTGTTTCGGTGAAGAGACACGCTTTGATGGTATCTCGCATCAGAGACATGCTCACTGCAGCGCTGGTTGATGTAAGAAAGCGTATCGTCAATATTCAGGCTTTGCGCCGCGGCGGGGGTGGCGCAGGCGAGACTGGCGAGCAGGGCCAGGCCGGCCCCGTTCAGGGTGGCGCGCCGCAAGGATCGTGGGGTCGTCATGATGTCCTCCTGGGGTCGGCCCGGGCCGTGTCCGGGCGGGCGTGGGAAACGAGATCGACGGCGCCGGTCCGCCTCTAGAAACTGCCGGATTCGACGACGCTGTAGCCGTGCCGATCCTGATAGCCGCCGTCGCGCAGGCGCAGCTGGCGGACCGCCTCCCGTTTCGCCGCCGTCCGGTTGGCGCCGTAGCCGAGGGCCCAGCGCGTGTAGGGGGCGCCTGCATAGTCCAGCCGGCGACCGCCGAGGATCAGGACATACTGACCATGCTCCATGGACCGGCTGCGGTCACAGTGCGGCGCCCAGTTGTTGCTGCCGCCATACCGCCGATTGTCGAAATCCTCGCGTGCCTGCCTCTCCAGGGTGCGACTGTTGATGCTTGGGGATCGGCGAATGAAATACTGTTTGTCGTCGCCGCCGCCGGTGGCATTGCTGCCGACTTCAATGCAGACGGCGACGCCGCCGGCCTGGGCGGGGGTAGTCAGGGCCAGGGCGCCGAGACCTGCGATGGCGATGAGCAGGGTTTTCATGGTCTCTCCAGTTCTGTGCGTTCGATAGTGCGGAGCTTTGAACTCAGTCGTCCGTTCTGCGGGTCACGATGACGGTGCAGACGAAGTCATGACTGCCGCGCTGCACGCAGCGGCACGGGCTGATCGAGATCACCCCCTCCTGGCTGCCGATTCTCGCGGAGCGGTTGACGGCTCGGCAGGCCAGAGCTTCCGTCGTCGCGCTGCCCTGAACGGGGTAGCTTCTGACCCCGGCGCCGGCAGGCGCCGATAGCGACAGAGCCAGTCCGGCGACGATGACTGTGGCGCGGCATGTGGTGAGAACAGGCACGATCGGTCTCCCTTTTTCATCTGCTCAGGATGTTGGTTTGTTCACGGCCAGGCGACGGCGCCCACGCTCCGGCAATAGGATTCAGCCTCGGCGCCGTTGAGCTCCGCGACGTTCTTCATCAGGCCGCGGTCAACCATCTCGAGCATGAGATCGATATTGTCGCCCATCGCCAGCGCGAGATATCGCAGCGTCTGGACCTCATGGCGGCTGGGCATCCCGCCGCCGGCGCGGTCGCGCGACCGGATCATCAGTCCGTTGTAGTTGCAGGTCAGACGCGCCGCCGCGAGGGCGCACTCCCGGGTCGCACGACCCGAGCACGCCTGATCGACTTCGTCGACCTGCTCCGAGGCGCGGGCGAAGTCGTCGCGTCCGGCGTGGGCGGGCGTGGTCAGGGTCAGGGCGCCGAGGCCCGCGATAGCGATGATCAGGGTCTTCATGGGGTTCTCTCCCAGAGTTGGGCATCGGGCTGAGCGGGGCTCATCGGGGCGGGCGGGGGATGCAGGGGCGGCCATCCATGACGGCGTCATAGGTGTAGGCCCCCATCAGCGAGGCCGGGCGGCCGTCGGAATACCAGGTGGCGTTGTAGCCGTGGCCGGCGTTGGCCGCGTACGGGCAGTGATAGACGGACGGCTGACGCCGCCGGTCGCGCCCCCGCCGCTCGTCATAGCCTCGCTCCAGCCAGCGGATTCCGGCGTATTTGCGCTGGAGGCAGACGCTGTCATGGCCGATGAACTCGCCGTCGCGATAGATCGAGCACTGTTCGTAGTCGCCACGGGTCAGGTTCTGGGCCGCGGCGGGGGCCGCGCCCGCCGCGCTCAGGGTGAGCGCGGCGAGCAGCGTTCCGCAAAGCCGGCGACCGGTCATTCCCGACGCTCGTAGGTGAATTTGATTTCGCAGACGTAGCCATAGACCCGGCCGGCGCTGTTGCGGCGCGGGCTGCAGTCGCACGGGCTCATGCGCGTGACCCGCGTATAGCGGTCCTCGTAGCGGCTCTGGATCCGCTGGCGAGCGGTGCTGCAGGCCTCCGCCTGGGTTGCGCCGGGGGCCGACAGGGTCATATCGCCCGCATGGACGGGGACGGCGGCGCCCAGCATCGCCACGGACAGTGCGGTGAAAATGGTCATCTTCACGGTGGGTCCTCCTCCAGGTCTCTGGATGACCGGAAGCGTGACCCGGGCGGATCGGAGGAATCTTTGCCCGACCGCTGAACAATGCTGAAAGATCTTGTGCCGCAATTCTGAAAATTGTGAATTGCAGGCGATTTCCGCTGGTTGTGCGAGAGCTATCCCGCCTCGGGCCCGTCCAGCCCGGCCAGCATTCGCGCCTCGATCAGCGCGGGATAGGTCTTCGGAAGGGCGTCGACCGCGCCGAGCGCCGACAGACAGGCCCGCCCCGCCCGCCGCGCCGCCGCCGCATCGTCCCGCGCCACGGCGACCTGTCCGGCGAGGCAATGCAGCCGGGCGCGCCACGGATGATCGGGCATGACGAACGCCTGATCCATAGCGTCGCCGGCGCGGCGCCGTTCGGCCTCCGCCTCGTCCGCCTGGCCGAGCGCGGCCAGGGTGCGGGCCCAGCGCAGATGGAAATGCGCGGCCTTGCCGGCCCGCCCGTAGAGCACCCTCGCCCCGGTCTGGCGGGCTTCGCGCAGCAGGGCGGCGGCGCGCGCGTCCTCGCCCGCCATCGCCTCGGCAAGGGCCAGTTCGCTCATCGTGTACAGGGTCCAGAAATGATCGGCCCCGAGGGTTTCGCGATAGCGTTCGAGCAGGGCGCGCAACAGGGCGCCGGCGTCCCCGGCCTCGCCCCGCCACAGATGGGCGACGGCGCGGCTGTAGGCGGGCGACAAGGACTCCGGATGATCCGGACCCAGGGTGGTGTCGAAGATCAGTCGGGCGCGATCCAGTTGCTCGTCGGCGCGGACGTAGTCGCCGCTGTCCACCAGGAAGTCGCCGTAGTCAGCATGGGCCCAGGCGGTCAGGGGGTGCGCGTCGCCGTGCAGGGTCTGGCGCATCGCCAGATGGCGCCGCAGCGCGCCCGCGGCGGGCTCGAACCGGCCGAGCTTGCGCAGCGACAGGCCGAGGAACCATTCCGCGTCCGCCCGCTCTTCCCCGCTCAGCCTCCCGCCCGGCTTCAGGGCTTCGGTCAGGGCGACGGCGGCCGCGTCATACTCGCCGATCTCGAACTGCAGCTTGGCTCGCGCGATCCGGGCCGCGTTCAAATGTGGAGAGCCCGACGCCCGCGCCCCCTGCTCGGCTCTCAGACAGATCCGTTCGGCGCGGCGCGGCTCGCCGGCCAGTCGCAAATTCTGGCAGATCGCGATGTCGATCGGAACGCTCTCGGCGGCGCGTGATCCATGCAGACGAGCGCTCAGATTGTAGGCGCGATCCAGATGGCTGACCGCCTTCTCGTACTCGCCCCAGTTCGAAAACGCCTCGGCGACCATCCGATGCAGCGTCACCCGGGTCGGGGCGTCTTCCCGCAGCCGATCGTCCATCGTCGCCGCTGCCCGTTCGATCGCCTCGCGCAGCGACCGGTCCTGAAACGCGGGCGAATAGGGGTCTGCGGACGACAGGACATCCGATCCGAGAAAATCTACCAGCGCCTCGACCTGCCGCGTCTGTTCGGCGGCCTCCTTGCGGGCGGTCCACCCCCAGCCGACCGCCAGCCCGGCCGCGGTCAGGCTGAGCCCGACCAGCACCGCCCCCAAGACGACCGCCGTGCGGATGCGGCTGCCGAACAGCCGGGCCCCGAGCTGCGACAGCCGGCCGTTGAGCCCGTCCGTCCGGCCCGGGGGACGCGGCGTGCGCTGCACGGGCCCCGTCAGCCGGTAGCCGTTGCCGTAGAGCGCCTCGATCCGGACCCCGTCATCGCCGAGCGCCTGACGCAACCGACCGATGGCCTTGGCGAGCGAGTTTTCATGCACGACGCGCCCGGGCCAGCCGGCCTCGAGCAGCGCATCCTTGCCGAGCGGCTCTCCGGCCTGTTCCAGCAAGGCGGCCAGCAGAGCCAGACAGCTGCGATCGATATCGACGGCCTCTCCGGCCACCGCCAGCGTGGACTCGACCGCGTCAAACTCGACGCCGCCGAAGCGCCAGATCGCGGCCCCCGTAGGATTGTCCCCCATCCCGCAACCTTAAGCGCGATTTCCCCGCGCGCAATTCGAAGGTTGGCGAGGCGGTCCGCCACCCGGCGGGGCCGCCGGAGGGATCGCGAGCCGGGGTCGCGGCGGGCTTACCCCGCCTCGACCTCTTCCGGCGCCAGCTCATACACCGTCGCGCAATATTCGCAGGCGACCCGGATCTTGCCGTCGGGCTCGACCATCTCCGCCCGCTCCTCCGGCGAGAAGGAGGACAGCACCGTGCCGATGCGATCCTTGGAGCAGCGGCACACCGCCTGAAGCGCGCGCGGGTTCTCCAGCCGCACGCCGTCCTCGTGGAACAGGCGAAAAAGCAGCGTCTCGGGGGAGACGGTCGGATCGATCAGTTCGTCGTCAGCCAGCGTCTGGAACAGCGCCCGCGAACGGTCCCACGCCTCCTCGGTGGAGCCGCGCGCGGCGTCGCCGGCGATCAGCTGGATCAGCGCCCCGCCGGCCCGCCAGGCCGTGCCGGCCCCGGTGGTCACCGCGCCGACCGCCAGCCGCACCCGGGTCGGGATTTGCTCGGACTGCTGGAAATAGTGTTCGGCCGCCAGCGACAGGCTCTCGCCCTCGATCGGGGTGATGCCCTGGGTGCGCTCGAAGTCGGGGCCGCGGTCCAGCGTCATCACGAACAGCCCCCCGCCGAGCAGCGTCTTCGCGCCGGGCCGGGCGAATCCCTGCGAGGCGGCGGCCACCTCGGCCTCGTCGAAGCGGCAGTAGCCGCGCAGATGGCCCCGGGTGTCGTAGTCGGCCACGACGTAGCGCACCGGCCCGTCGCCCTGGGCCTGAACGATCAGCCGACCCTCGAACTTGAGGCTGGAGCCGATCAGGGCCGCCAGGACGCAAGCCTCGCCCAGCAGGGCGGCGACCGGCTCGGGATAGGCGTGGGCCGACAGGATGGCGTCGATGGTCTCGCCCAGCCGGACCAGCCGGCCGCGCACCGGCCAGCCCTCGATCTGGAAAGCGGCGGCGAGATTGTCGGCCATGGGTGCGGCGGGCGCGTGATCGGTCACGGCGGGTCCTCGAAAGGCGATTGTGCGGAAGCGCCGCAAGATAGGCGCCCGTATCGCGATTGGTAAGGGCGGCGTGCTAGAGCAGGAACAAGCGGGGCCGCGGTCCCGTTTCCTCGAAGGCGCACAGACCTCAATCAGCCGGCGATTTCATGACCAAAGCGACGCTCAAGCCCCTGAACCAGCAAGCCATCGTGGTGACCGGCGCGACCTCGGGCGTCGGGCTGGCCGTGGCCCGGCGGGCGGCCCGGAAGGGGGCCTGCGTCTTCCTGATCGCGCGCGGCGAAAGCGATCTCAAGGCCCTGACCGAAGAGCTACAGGCCACGGGTGCGCGGGCCGCCTGGGCGGTGGCGGACGTCGCCGACCACGCCGCCCTCAAGGAGGCCGCGGAGAAATGCGTGCGGTTGTTCGGCGGGTTCGACACCTGGGTCAACAATGCGGGAGCCTCCATCTACGGCGCCATCCGCGAGACCACGCTGGAGGATCAGCGACGGCTGTTCGAGACCAACTACTGGGGCGTGGTCAACGGCTCGCTGGTGGCCTCGGAACACCTGCGCGAGCGCCCGGGCGGCGGGGCCATCATCAACGTCGGCTCGATCCTGTCCGATGCGCCGGTCCCGGTGCAGGGCGTCTATTCCGCCTCGAAGCACGCGGTGAAGGGTTTCACAAACGCCCTGCGTATGGAGTTGATGCGCGAACAGGCGCCGGTGACCGTCAGCCTGGTCAAGCCCGGCGCGATTGACACACCCTACAACAAACACGCCCGCAACCTGACCGGTCAGGCGGTGCAGAACCCGCAGCCGGTCTATGCGACCCATGTGGTGGCCGACACGATCCTGTACTGCGCCGAGCATCCGATCCGCGAGATCACCGTCGGCGGCGGCGGGCGGCTGATCGCCAGTTTCTATTCGGTGCTTCCGGGTGTGGCGGAACCACTTTTCGCCCGGTTCGCTCCTTCACTGATGCGGGACCGCCGTTCCGCGTGGCAGCCGGACGAGGACGGGCTCTACGACCCGACCGAGGACGGTCTCGATGAAGAGGTTTACTACCCGATGGTCCGACAGTTTTCCGCCCTCGCCGAAGTCCGCAAGCATCCCGGCGTCGCCGCAGGTGTGGTCGCTATTCTCGCGGGCGTCGGCCTGGCCACCCTTCTGCTCAACCAGCGCACCGGCCCGACGCGGCTGGAAACCCTGCGCGGACGGTTCGATCCGCGCGGCTGGGTCGACGCCGACGGCTTGCGCACCCGCTTCGAGGACCTGACCGAAACGGTGCGGCGCGGCGTCACCGAGGCCGGCGAGCGCGCGGCCGATCTGGGCGAGGACACCGGGCGCCGCTCCCGGCGGTTCTTCGACGACACCCGCCACACCTCGCGCAGGGCGCTGAAGAAGCACGGCAAGCGGGCTCGCCATTACGCTTCGGAGGCCGGAACCTATGCCCGTGACCACGCGAGAGAAGGCGGCGCCCTGCTGGCGCTGGTGACTATCGCAGCGGCGGTCGGCGCGGCGGCCCTCGACGCCCGGCGACCGGACAGCCGACTGCGCAGCCTCGGAAAGTTCTGACAGCTTGCGCTTGAAGCCGGCCTAGGGTTCCCGCGCGCGGGTCATTCTGAACCGTTGCTGCAACTGCGAAGGTGCGCCAAGGTCACCCCATGGCTGACGCGGCGACCTATGTCTTCGATTTCGATTCGACCCTGGTCGACTTCGAAACGCTTGAGGCCCTCGCTGACATCGCCTTGGAGGGATCGTCCGAGGCGGAGGCCGTGCGGGCCAGAATCGCGCGCCTGACCGACCGGGCCATGACCGGCGATATTCCGTTCGGCGAGGCTCTGACCCGTCGGCTGGCCCTCTTGCCCCTGACCCACGCCCATCTTGAGCGTCTCGCGGCTGAAGCCGAGCCGCGTTTGACGGCGTCGGTGCGCCGCAACCTGCCCTTCTTCCGTGAGCGGGCGGGCCGCGTGGTCATCGTCTCTGGCGGCTTCCGCGAGATCATCGCTCCCGTCGCCCAAGCCCTCGGCGTTCCGGCTGACCGCATCATCGCCAACGATCTGACCCTCGACGCCGACGGCCACGTCACGGGCGTGGCCGACAGCCCCCTGCTCGAGCCGCTCGGCAAGGCCGCGGCGCTGAAAGCCCTCAATCTGCCTGGTCCGGTGGTTATGGTCGGGGACGGTTGGACCGACGCCGAGGTCAAGGCGGAGGGGGCGGCGGACCGCTTCTACGCCTTCACCGAAGTGGTGCGCCGCGAACGGGTCGTCGCGGCGGCCGACGCCGAGGTGCGGTCGGTCGACGAGCTTCTGCATCTGGAAGGTCTGGCCGGCCGCTGGTCCTATCCGCGCAGTCGCATGCGGATGCTGTTGCTGGAAAATGTCCACCCCGCCGCGGTCGAGCGGTTGCAGGCTGCCGGCTACCGGGTCGAGACGGCCAAGGGGGCCCTGTCCGAGGATGCTCTGGTCGAGCGCATCAAGGGCGTTCACGTGCTCGGCGTCCGCTCCAAGTCCCAGGTCAGCGCCCGGGTTCTTGATGCCGCCGACAAACTGATGGCGGTGGCGGCCTTCTGCATCGGCACCAATCAGATCGACCTCGACGCCGCCGCCGAACGCGGCGTGGCGGTCTTCAACGCCCCCTATTCCAACACCCGGTCGGTGGTGGAGTTGGCGGTCGGCCTGACCATCGCCCTGCTGCGGGATGTCGCCGACAAGTCGGCGGCGATGCACCGGGGCGAATGGAACAAGTCCGCCGCGGGCGCGCGCGAGTTGCGCGGCAAAACCCTCGGGATCGTCGGCTACGGCGCCATCGGCTCGCAGTTGTCGGTGCTGGCCGAGGCGCTGGGCATGCGGGTGATCTTCCACGACCTGACCGAGCGGCTGGCGCTGGGCAACGCCCGGCCGATGCCTTCGCTGGAGGCGCTGCTGGCCGAGAGCGACGTGGTCAGCCTGCACGTCGACGGACGGACGGCCAACACGGCCCTGATCGGGGCTTCGGAGCTGTCGCGGATGAAGCCCGGGGCCCTGCTGCTGAACCTGTCTCGCGGCCACGTCGTCGACGTCGGCGCCCTGGCCCAGGCGCTGGGCTCGGGCCGCATCGGCGGCGCGGCCATCGACGTCTTCCCCGACGAACCGGCGACCAACGCCGATCCGTTCGACAGCCCCCTGCGCGGCCTGCCCAACGTCATACTGACTCCCCACATCGGCGGCTCGACCGAAGAGGCCCAGGAGGCGATCGCCGAGTTCGCGGCCGAGCGTCTGCTGGCCTATCTGAACCGGGGCGACACCACCTTCTGCGTCAATCTGCCGAATGTTCAGCTGGCCGAAGTCAGCGGCGCCCATCGCATCCTGCACATCCACCGCAACCAGCCCGGCGTGTTGGCCGAGCTGAACCGGGCCCTGGCGGCGGCGGGGTTGAACATCCTCGGCCAGCACCTGAAGACCGACGAACGCACCGGCTATGTCATCACCGACGTCGACCGCGACTACGATCCGGCCGCGCTGAAGGCGCTCCGCAGTGTGGCCGGGACGCTGCGCTTCCGGACGCTGCACTGAAAGCTTCCCTCACGGCATCTTGCGCGGGCTGAAAACCGGCGCAGAGTGCTCGCAACGGTCGCATGATGACGGCCGAGGGAGGATCATCGATGTCTCGTTTCCTGCGTAATGCGGCCGCCGCCGCCCTGACCGTCGCTGCGGTCGGCGCCCTCGCATCCGCCGCCAGCGCCCAGACCTACAACCGTCTGATCGTCTTCGGCGACAGTCTGAGCGACAACGGCAACCTGTTCGCCCGGAGCGGCCAGCCGACCTCCCCGCCCTATTTCCAGGGCCGCTTCTCGAACGGTCCGGTGTTCACCGAACTGCTCGGCTTCAACGCCGGTCGCTCGGCCCTTGGCGCGCCGGTGACCGGCAGCATCAACTATGCCTACGGCGGCGCCCGCACCGACAGCACGGCCTTCCCCCCCGGCATGCGCAACCAGTTGCTGGCCTATACCGGAGCCGGCGGCGTGTTCGGCCCCAGCGACCTCGTCAGCATCCTCGGCGGCGCCAACAACATCTTTCAGGCCTTCCCCGGCGCCGCGGGGAACCCGTTGACCGCTCAGTCGACGATGCAGGTCGTGGCCACCGGCGCGGCCGCCGACGTCAACTTCATCGTCAACCGGGTGGCCGGGGCCGGAGCCGGCACCATCCTGGTCGGCAACCTGCCGCGTCTGGGGATCACGCCGCAGTTCTCGGCCAGCAACCCGCTAGTGGGACCGTCCGGCTCGGCGCTGGCGGACTTCTCCGGCACGACGTTCAACTCGGCCCTGTCGGCCGGCCTGTTCGGAGTCGCCGCGGCGAATCCCAACAGCAATATCATCCTGTTCGACATCTACAAGGTCAGCGATGCGCTGGCCGGCAACCCGGGCCTGTTCGGCCTGACCAATGCGCGGGACGCCTGCTTCAACGGCGTCACGATCTGCGCCAATCCGGACGGCTACCTGTACTGGGATAGCGTGCACCCGACGGCCGCCGGACACCGGCTGCAGGCGCAACTGGCCAATGACTATCTCTACTACGGAGACCTCGGCGCCCAATCGACGCTTCAGGCCGAGACCGCCTTTCGCCAGCGCGAGGACCTGCTCGATCTCGCCAGCGAGAGCATGGCGGCGCGCGGGTCGTGGGAGCCCGGCACGCGGCTGACCTTCGGCGCGCTGTACGACAGCGTCGAGACCGACGCGCGCGGCCCGGTCGCCGCGGCCGACGCCACCGGCTGGGGCGGACGGGTCGGCCTCGACCACGTCATGTCCGATACGATGCGCTTCGGCATGGCCGGAACCTTCCGCACCGCCGATGTCGAGGCCGGGCCGTTGGCCTTCGACGTGGAGACCTACGCCTTCGACCTCTACGCCGGCTGGCGTTCCGGCGCGATGTTCGTCAATGCGGCGCTGGGCGGCTCGGTCGACAAATACGACGACATCACCCGCGTCACCGCCCTGGCCCCGATCGTTCACAGCGGCGAGACCGACGGCGGTAGCCTCGGCGCCCGCCTGCAGGCGGGAACCTGGTTCGACATGGGAGGCATCGCCCTGTCGCCGCGTGTCGCCGTCAACTTCGTCTCCACCGAGGTCAACGGCTATGTCGAACAGGGCGTGGCCGCCCAGTACCAGTACGAGGACCGCTCCGTCGAAGGCGCCAGCGGCGAGGTCTCGCTGCGCGCCGAGGGCGGCGGCGACGGCATGAGTTTCTGGGTCGAGGGGGGCTATCGCGACAGCTTCGCCGACAGCCGCGACGCCGTTCGGGTCGGCATCGCCGGCAATCCGGCCCAGGTGCTTTCCCGCGACTTCGACGATCCGTTCGGCGGCTCGCTGATCGCCTCGGCCGGGCTCGAGGCGGGCTTTGGTCCGGGCTCGATCTCGGTCGGTTATCGCGGCCGCTATGGCGACGCCACTGACAGCCATCTAGGCGCGATCACCTTCCGCCTGCCGCTTCAGTAGGAACGGCCGAACCCGGATCCGGCGCGCCGCCCTGGGGTGGCGCGCCTTTTTCGTGCGCGCGTCTTTTTGTTGAATTGACCGAGTTTTTTACGGCCCCGCTGCGACCTCCTGTCACCCCTCCGGAACCTTTTCCGCCCCAAAGTCGCCAAGCCTGCCCCCTAGGAAGACCGTCCTCCCGGTCGCCGGCCGTGAGCGTCGCCTGCCGGGCGGCCCGTCGGCGCCTTCACCGCTCAACCGAGCCGAAAAGACGGAGCCGACGCCGCCCATGCGACGCCTGTTGCCGACCGTACGGTCGTTTCTTATCCATTCCGGTCAGGCCGCCGCCCTGGCCTCGGTCGCCGTGCTCGCCATGGCCGCCGCCCCTGCCTCCGAACCCGCCGCCGACGCGCTCGAGACCGCCCTGCCGGTTCCCGCGGCGCCGCCGGTGATCGCCGTGGAACGGCCCGCCGGTCCGATGACCCGCCTGATCGCCTTCGCCGCCCCGCTTAAGGGCTACGCCATCAACTCGGCCTATGGCCTGCGCCGTCTCGCCGGCGAGGCCCGGGCGCGCCAGCACAAGGGCGTCGACATCGCCGCGCCGCAGGGCACCAGCGTCTTCGTCGCCTGCGAAGGCGAGGTCGAGCGCACCGGCTATGACGCCGGTGGCTATGGCCGCTTCATCGAGGTGCGCCACCCGAACGGCATGACAACCCTCTACGCCCATCTGAGCCGCGTCGACGTCGCTCGCGGCGACCGTCTCGGGTCGGGCGAGCGGATCGGCCTGGTCGGCTCGACCGGTCGTTCCACCGGACCGCACCTCCATTTCGAGGTTCGTCGCGATCACACCCAGGTCAATCCGACGTCGGTGCTGGGCCAGGCCTTCGAGATCGAGGTCGAAGCCGCCGTCTAGGGCAGACCGCAGGCCACGGTTTCTTCACCCCTTTGCCGGATCTTGTTTGGCCATAAGGGGGCGACTTGAGCCGAATTCTGTACTGCCTGACGGTTGAGCACGACTGGCGCTGGACGCTGGCGGCCGCAGTCCTGTGCGTTTTCGGGCTCGGCGCCGCCTTCCGGCTGTTGGTGGAGGCCAGACGTCTGCAGCGGGCGCGTCGGCGTGAAGTCGCCCTGCTCGGGGCGGTTGTCGGCGGGGTCACGGTCTTCTCCACCCATTTCGTGGCCATGCAGGGCTATGACGCCGGCGGCGATGTCCGATACGGCCTGGCCCTGACCCTACTGTCGCTGGCCCTCGGAGTGGGCGGCGTTGTGTTGGGCTCGTTGGTCCTGCTGGCCGGGAACAGGCGTCTGCACCGCGGGATTGGGGGCATGGTCGGGCTGTCCGGCGTGGCCGCCATGCATTTCGTAGGCATCGCCGCGCTCGAACTGCCCGGGCGCACCATCGGCTGGGACCCGGTACTTGCCGTAGCAGCCGTCGTCGGCGGTCTCGCCATGGCGCTCCTGACGGGTGCGGTGATCTACGGCAAGGGCACGCCACGCTTCGCGGCGACCTGCATGGGCGGCGCGCTGTCCGTCATCATTCTTCATTTCACGGCCATGAGCGCCATGGCGATCACGCCCGATGCTGTGACGACGGCAGCCATCGGCCCCACCGCAGGGTCCTCGACCATGCTGACGGTGCTCGCGATGATGATCCTCGGGCTGGTCGGCGCGGCGGGTACGGCCGCCTGGCTGGGCTATATTTCGCGCTCCAGCGCCCTGCACCAGATCCGCGAGGCGATCGACGCCATGCCGGACGGCCTGGCCTTCTTCGACGCCGACGACCGGCTGGTGTTGTGGAACAACCGCTATGACGAGGTGAACCCGGAGCTGTCGTCAAACCTCCAGGCCGGCATGACTTTCCGCGAAATCATCCAGATCGGCCTGAACGAGGGCCTCTACGCCGAAGCCAGGGGCCGCGAAAAGGAATGGATCACGGACCGGATGCAATCGCGCCGGGCCCTTTCGGCGATGATGGAGCAGCGCATCGCCGGCGACCGCTGGTTGCGCGTGGCGGACCGGCGCACCGCCGCGGGCGGCATCGTCACCGTCTGCACGGACATTACTGATCTGAAGAACGACGCCCAGGCTCTTGCAGAGGCTCGTGACGCGGCCCAGGCGGCCAACGCCGCCAAGAGTCAATTCCTCGCCAACATGAGCCATGAAATCCGGACGCCTCTGAACGGCGTCATCGGTCTGGCCCAGGCGCTGGGCAACACCAACCTGTCCCCTCAACAGGCCGAGATGCTGGATCTCATCCAGTCGTCGGGGCGGACGCTGCAGGTTCTGCTCAGTGACATTCTCGATCTGGCGCGGGTCGAATCCGGACGGCTGGAACTGTCCGAAGAGACGTTCGATCTGGGAAGCGCCGTGCGCGACGCGGCCCAGCTCTACGAGGCCTCCGCGCGCGAGAAGGGGCTGCAGTTCTTTGTTGAGATCGCGCCGGAGGTCGATTGCTGGATCATCGGCGACCAGGTCCGCCTGAAACAGATCCTGACCAACCTTGTCTCGAACGCTGTCAAGTTCACGGGCGAGGGATTTGTCAGCCTGACCGCCGCGCCCGGACCGACCCGGGACGGGGTGCAGACCCTGCGCTTCTCGGTCGAGGACACCGGCATCGGCTTCGACGCCCAGACCCGCGATCGCTTGTTCAGCCGCTTCGAACAGGCCGACGGAGCGATCACCCGCAAGTTCGGCGGCTCGGGGCTCGGCCTCGCCATCTCTCGCCAACTGTCCGAGATGATGGGTGGGGATCTCGATTGCGAAAGCGAGCCGGGCGGCGGCTCCGCCTTCATCCTGACGGTGCCCTTCAAGGCCGCCAAGGCCCCGGTGGCGGCCCCGGGCGAGGCGATCGACGACGGGACCGCGGCGCATGCGACCGTTCGGGTCCTGCTGGCGGACGACCATCCGGTGAACCGGCGTGTGGTGGAGATGATTCTGGGCCAGGCCAATGTGGCCCTGACATCCGTCGAAGACGGCGCCCAGGCGTTGCAGGCGGTCCGCGACGGCGACTACGATCTGATCCTGATGGACATGCAGATGCCGGTGATGGACGGCCTGACCGCGACGCGGGAAATCCGCCTGCACGAAACGGCGATGGGTCTGGGCCGGACGCCGATCGTCATGCTGACCGCCAACGCCCTGCCCGAGCACGTCAGCGCCGCCGAGGCCGCCGGCGCCGACCGGCACCTGCCGAAGCCGTTCGACGCCGCTGAACTGCTGCACCTCGTGGTCGCCCTCCCCAGGACGATGGCCGGGTCGATCGCCGCCTGACCGTCGCCGGCTATTCGTAGCCGTGCGCGGCCTCGTTGATCACCTGCGAAGGCATCGACGAGAAGTCGACCGCGACCGGGCGTGCCGCGCGCTGCTGGAAGGTCTTGATGACATGCTCGAGTCGGCGGCGGACCTCCCGCTCGGCGTCCGAGCCGGTGTCGAGAGCCAGGGGGGCGAGGCAAAAGTCGATGATCGCCTGCGGGCTGGATATCGGTTCCATCAGTCTCTTCTTGTTACTCCGCCGCAACGAACTGGGCGGTTTCGGTGGAATCCTTGAGGGCCGTGGTCGATGACCGGCCGCTCGAAATGACCGTCGCGACCTGGTCGAAATAGCCGGTGCCAACCTCCCGCTGGTGGCGGGTGGCGGTGTAGCCCGCGGTCTCGTTGGCGAACTCGCGCTGCTGCAGTTCGGAATAGGCCGCCATGCCGCGATCGCGGTAGCCGCTGGCCAGCTCGAACATGCCGTTGTTGAGGCTGTGGAAGCCGGCCAGGGTCACGAACTGGAATTTGTAGCCCATGGCACCCAGCTCGCGCTGGAATTTGGCGATCGTCGCATCGTCCAGTTTGGCCTTCCAGTTGAACGACGGCGAACAGTTGTAGGCCATCAGCTTGCCGGGGTGTTCGCGCTGGATCGCCTCGGCGAAGCGGCGGGCGTCGTCGAGATCGGGGTGGGAGGTCTCCCACCACAGCACGTCCGCATATTTCGCATAGGCGAGGCCCCGGGCGATGCAGTGGTCCAGACCCGTCCCCGGCTTCAGGCGGAAGAAGCCCTCCGGGGTGCGATCCTCGCGGCGGATGAAGGGATGATCCCGCTCGTCCACGTCAGAGGTGATCAGCTGGGCGCTCTCGGCGTCGGTGCGGGCCACGACCAGGGTCGGGGCGCCCATCACGTCAGCGGCGAGGCGGGCCGCGATCAGATTGCGCTCGTGGGCCTGGGTCGGGATCAGCACCTTGCCGCCGAGGTGGCCGCATTTCTTCTCCGAAGCCAACTGGTCCTCGAAATGCACACCCGCGGCCCCGGCCTCAATGAAGGCCTTCATGATCTCGAAGCTGTTGAGAGGTCCGCCGAAGCCGGCCTCGGCGTCGGCCACGATGGGCACGAACCATTCCCGTTTCGCCCCGCCCTCGGCGTGCTCGATCTGATCGGCGCGCTGGAGCGTGCGGTTGATGCGGCGGCACAGCTCGGGCGCGGCGTTGGCGGGATACAGCGACTGGTCCGGATACATGGCCCCCGCCGTGTTGGCGTCGGCCGCGACCTGCCAGCCGGAGAGATATATGGCTTTCAAACCGGCGCGAACCATCTGCATCGCCTGGTTGCCGGTGACGGCGCCGAGGGCGTTTACGAACGGCTCGTCATGCAGCAGGTCCCAGAGGCGGTTCGCGCCGCGCTCGGCAAGCGTATGGGTGATCGGCAGCGACCCGCGCAGGCGAAGAACGTCCTCGGGCGTATAGGGCCGGTCGACGCCGTCGAAACGGCCCTCGGGCGACGGAATGAGGTCGGTGAAGCTGGTCATGGTTGGTCTCTGCGCAATCGCGGGGCTTGCCGCGGGTGACGCAGAGGACAACACGGTGAAGTCACGATTGATACAATGAATAGACTGTTTTCGTGTATTGTAGTCACAATATGACACTTGATATTGAGTCATTATGTGACACTCTCCACCTATGGAGCCGACGGCCGACCGCAAGCTGTTTCTGGGAGGCCGTCTCAAGCGGCTGCGCCGCGACCTGGCGCTGACCCAGACCGCAATGGCGCTCGATCTCGGCGTTTCACCCAGCTATCTCAACCACATAGAGAGGAACCAACGGCCGGTTTCCGCCCAGCTCCTGCTCCGGCTTGCGGATACCTATGACGTCGACCTGCGCACTTTCGGCCCGTCCGGCGGTCCGGCGACCGAGTCGGAACTGGCCGAGGCCTTCGCCGATCCGCTGTTCCAGGGGCTGCCGGTGCCGCGTCACGAGATCGTCCAGCTGGCCGAAGACCAGCCCGCGGCGGCCGACGCCCTGCTCCGTCTCTATCGCGCCTTCTCCGACCGCCGGGCTCGCGATCAGGCCGAGGCCGACATCTCGGGCGGCGCCGGCGACGACAGCCCCGCCGACTGGGTCCGGGAATACGTCCAGGGCCGCCGCAACCACTTTCCCGAACTGGACGCCCTCGGCGAGGCTCTGGCGGAGACGCTCGAGGCCGAAACGCCCGGCGAGTCGTTCGAGACCCGCGCCCGCGCCCGGCTGCTGTCGCGGCACGGCCTGACCGTCCGCACCCTGCCCGCCGAGGTCATGGTCGAATGGACGCGCCGCTACGATCCGCACCGCAAGCGGCTGCTGCTGTCTGAAACCCTGGGGCCTTCATCCCGCGCCTTCGCCGTCGCCTTCCAGCTGGCCCTGTCCGAGCACGACGCCGAACTCACCGCCCTGACCGACGCCGCCTCCGCGCCCGACGAACCCACACGGCGGCTGCTCAAGGTGTCTCTGACCAACACGCTCGCGGCGGCCATCCTTATGCCCTACGCCGCGTTCCAGCGAACGGCTGAAGAGACCGACTATGACGTGGCCCGGCTTGGCGCCCGGTTCGGCGTTTCATTCGAGCAGGTGGCCCACCGGCTGACCACGCTGTCGCGGCCCACCGCACGGGGCGTGCCGTTCTTCCTCATGCGGGTCGATCAAGCGGGCAATATCTCGAAGCGATTCGCCTCCGGGACCTTTCCTTTTTCCCGGTTTGGAGGAGCGTGCCCGCGTTGGCGGCTGCACAGCGCCTTCCGCACCCCCGGACGGGTGGTCACCCAGATCATCGAGACGCCGGACGGCGGGCGCTGGTTCACCCTCGCCCGCACGGTCGACCGTCAGGGGCATGACGCCTTCACGGAAGGGCACGATCTCGCCATTGGCCTTGGCTGCGAGCTGAAGCACGCCCATCGTCTGATCTATGCCCGGGGCCTCGATCTGGCCACGCCCGCGGTCACCCCTATCGGCCCCGCCTGCCGGCTCTGTCACAGGCATCCCTGCGCCGAGCGCGCCGCGCCGCCGGTCGACCGGTCCCTGACCGTGGACGACTGGTCGAAATCGATCAGTCCGTATCCGTTTTCGGCGGACTGATCCTTCAGCACGATCCGGACGGTCGGTGTCGCCCAGAGAGATCAGCCCGGGTGCCGGGCCCGATCGAGGGCGCGGCCAGCCGCCGCAAGTTCGTCGGCCATCACCGACTTCAGCCGCTCCGGGGCGACAATCTCCACCCGTTCGCCCCAGGTGAACAGATGCCAGGCCAGTTCCCGCATGCCCGAGGCGCGGAAACGGACCATGACGCCGCCGTCCGACTGGTCCTCGACGCTCTGGGTCGGATGCCAGCGCCACGCCCGGGCCTCGTCCGCCCCCTCCGGCGCCACCTTCAGCACCACATCCTCGATCTCATCCTGATAGATGCCGAAGGACTGGCTGGCGAAACCCTGCAGGTCGAAGTCCGGGGGCGGCGAGGCCGTCCCCTCCTCGCTCCGCACGGCGCTCATCCGGTCGAGGCGGAAAGTCTGGATACGGCCGCTCTCGCGGTCAGCGGCGACCAGATAGTTGGCCCGACCAAACATCACCCCGCACGGCGCCACGCTGCGGCTGCGCGCCTCGGCGCCCGGCCGGCTGTAGATGAAGCCCAGCGGACGGCCCGCCAGCACGGCCTGACGGATCTCGGCCAGCACCGCCTCGTCGGCCGAGGGTCGGGGCCCGGCCTGAACCGCGATGGTTTCGGCTCGCACCAGCGCCTCGAGATCGGGGGCCAGCCGGTTCAGCGTGGTCGAGCGCATGGCTGACTTCAGCTTGCGTTCCAGCCCCTCCAGCGCCGCCGCCCGGCCGGACTCGCCGCTTGCTTTCAGCGCCTGCGCCGCCTTGGCCAGTTCGATCAGCTCGGCCGTGGTCGGGGCCTGTTCGAAGGCCGACAGCCCGCCGCGGATGCGCCAGCGCTTGTTGGGCGGGTCCGAGACCTCCTCAGTCTGCGGGAACAGGCTGATCACGGCGTCGCGCAGCCGTTCGGCCGTGCGCCGTCCGACGTTCAGATCGCGCTCGATCTCGCCCAAGGTTACGCCTTCGGCGCTGGCCGCCATGCGCCGGGCGAGGTCGAGAACCAGGGCCGCCTTGTCGTGTCTCATGCGGCGGACAAGAGCATACGTCCGATTTTGACGCAACGCTGTCCCATAGTCAGATCATCGACAGAGTCACCGCTTCAGGAGCTTTTCCCATGGCCCGCGCTTTCGCCCCCCAAACCGCCGTCGCCGCCTCCCGCTATCTGATCGTGCCGTGCGAGGCAGACGGCTGCGGCGACCTCGCCGTCATCTGGGATCGGCTTGAGGAACAGGTGATTGACGTCATCGACGCCCGCGCCTCCGCCCGCTACGCCGATGAAGACGCCCTGTGGGACGAGGCCCGCCCGGCCTTCGACCCCGCCGAGGACTTCCGCATCGCCGCCTGAACCCTCGCTCCGGCTTGCGGCGACGGCTTCAGGCGGCTAGCCCTCCTGCTTGCCGGGAGGACGACCGAACCATGACGACGCAGACGGTGGATGGAGCGCAGCTGGTCAACGGCGCGCTGGCCGCATTTCAGGCCCGCGAGCGCGACGACGCCGCCTACCTGCTGGCCAAGGCGGTTCAGGCCGATCCGCCGCTCGGCGCGCGTTGGGCCTCGGTCTCGCGACTGGCCGCCACCATCGGCGAGATCACCCTTGCCCTGACCGCCGCCCGCAAACATGTGTTGGCGACGCCGACGCCGGAGGCCCGGCTGGCCTACGCTCAATTGCTGATCCAGAGCGGCCGCACCCACGACGCCCTACGCGAAGGCGCGGCGCTGGCGCGCGAACGGCCGAACGACCCCGCCGCCCTGCATTTCCTCGCCACCTGTCAGGTCCAGCTGGGCGACCACGACGCCGCCATCGCCAACCTGCGCCGCATCATCGCCCTCCCCGGCGTACAGCTGGGCGCCGAGAACGCCTGGCATGTGTTGGCGGACATCAAGAAATTCACCACGGACGACCCCGACATCGCCCGGATGGAGGCGATGCTGGAGCGGATCGGCACGTCCGACGCCCACCGCCAGAGCCGGATCGTCATGCTCTACGCCCTCGGCAAGGCGCTGGACGACGCCGGCCAGCTCGAGCGCGCCTTCGCCTGTTTCGACGAAGCCGCCAAGCTGCAGAAGCTCGACAGCACCTTCAACGCCGCCCACGCCGACGCCTTCGTGGACGCCGTAGTCGAGGGTTGGGACCGGGCCTTCATGGACCGCCTGCCGAGGAGCACGGTCGACAGCGAGCGGCCCATCTTCGTGCTCGGCCTGCCCCGCTCGGGCACCACCCTGGTCGAGCAGATCCTCGTCAGCCACTCGCAGGTCGTGGACGGCGCGGAGGCCAACCTGTTCCGCCCCGCCGCCATGGCCATCAAGGGCTATACCCCGGATGAGGTTCGGGCCTCGTTCGACCGTCCTGATGCCGACGCCCTGCCGACCCGGATCGGCGAGGCCTATCTGCACCTCGTGGACGAGCGTTTCGGCAAGACCGGACGCGTCGTCGACAAAACCCTGAACCAGACCCGCTACCTCGGCCTGATCCATCAGGTGCTGCCCAAGGCGAAGCTGATCTGGCTGCGCCGCGACCCGGCCGGCATCGCCTGGTCCTGCTATCGCACCCGCTTCGCCAAGGGCGTCGACTGGACCCGCTCGCTGACCGACATCGCCGCCTATTTCAAGGGCGAGGATCGGCTGCACGCCCACTGGTCGAAGGTGCTGGGCGACAGCCTGCTGACCGTGCCCTACGAGGCGCTGGTCGACGACCCCGACACCTGGATGCGGCGCATCATCGAACATGTCGGTCTGGAGTGGGAGGACGGCGTCCGCGACTTCCACAAGACCGAACGCGCCGTCACCACCGCCAGCTTCGCCCAGGTCCGCAAGCCGATGTACGCCTCGTCGAAAGAAGCCTGGAAGAAGTACGAGGCCCAGCTCAAGCCGTTTTTCGACGCCTACGGCAAGGCCTGATCAGCAGGTCGGATAACGCTCGCGCATGGTCTCGACCGACCACGCGCAAAGACGCCGAAGTCTGTCCGCGTCGAGATCCGACAGCCGGTTGAAATAAAGGCAGGAGACGCTGGTCTTGAACTTGCCGAGGCCGTCCATCAGCTCGGGCCGCGCCTTGAAGCCGGGCATGATGTAGAGCGACATGTTGGCCTTGCGCGGCGAGAAGCCGATGATCGGCCAGTCGGCGGGCTTGTTGGTCGTGTTGACGTAGGTGTAGCGGCCGAAGCCGATGATCGACGATCCCCACATCACGGGCTTCTCGCCGGTGATCTCCTCCAGCAGGGCGCACAGCTTCGCGGAGTCCTCGCGGCGGCCGGCGTGGTCGACCGAGGCGATGAAATTGGCGGGTGGAACGTCGGTGGGCCGGGTCTTCAGCTCGGGCATCAGGCGGGCTCCGGGCGGCCATTCACGACCAGTTCTCCGCCAGCATAGCGCGGATCGGCGGTCACCTCACGCAGGGCGAAGGCCGGGTCTGGAAAGGCCGCCATGGCCGCGTCGTCGGCGAACTCCGCCTCGGCGAGGAACAGTCCCGCCAGAGGCCCCCCGAACCGGTCGACCGACAGGGTGACCTCGCCGGCGGCGTAGTGGTGGCGCGTCTTGCACATGCGCCGCCCAGGCAGGTTCTCGAACAGACCGTACTCCGCTTCGGTCAGATAGAGGGTGGTGATCAGCCGCCGGTCGGGCGCCAGATCGGCCTTCTTCGACAGCCGCAGGATCGGCGCCCCGCCACCGACCGGCGTCGCCCGCCGCAAGCGCAGCAGCGAGTTATCGACATACAGATCCTCGATCGCCTCGGCCCGCACCACCGGCAGGTCCGGCAGCCCGGTGCATAGCCACCGCCGCTCACGCTCTACGGCGGCGTATTTCTCCGGTTTGAGGAAGCCGAGGGCTGCGGGGTCGGTCATTTGGGCGATCCTGCGGGCGCCCATCCTTCGGGCGCCAGTTCGAAGCTCGCAAAATCGAACCCGGGCGCGACGGTGCAGCCGACCAGCGTCCAGTCGCCCAGGCTCTCGGCCGCCTGCCACTGGCCGGCCGGAACCACACCCTGCGGCCGCTCGCCCTTCGCCAGATCAGGCCCCAGCGTCAGCACCCCCTGCCCCTCGATGCTCAGGGCCAGCGGCGCGCCGGCGTGGAAATGCCAGACCTCGACGGCGTCCACTCTGTGCCAATGCGACCGCTCGCCGGCCCCCAGCAGGAAATAGATGGCCGTCGAGGCCGCGCGCCCGTCGATCAGACGCGGATCGCGGAAGGTCTCGCGATAGTGGCCGCCCTCTGGGTGCGGCTTCAGGTCCAGCAGGCGGATGATCTCGTCGGCGGTCACAGCGCCTTCACGATCCCCTCGACCATCTTCTTGGCGTCGGCGAACAGCATCATGGTGTTGTCGCGGAAGAACAGCTCGTTCTCGACGCCGGCGTAGCCCGAACCCATGCCGCGCTTGATGAACAGCACCGTCCCGGCCTTCTCCACGTCCAGCACCGGCATGCCGTAGATCGGGCTCTGCGGGTCGGTCTTGGCCGAGGGATTGGTGACGTCGTTGGCGCCGATGACGAAGGCCACGTCGCAGCTCGAGAACTCGCTGTTGATGTCCTCCAGCTCGAACACCTCGTCATAGGGCACGTTCGCTTCCGCCAGCAGCACGTTCATGTGGCCGGGCATGCGGCCGGCGACGGGGTGGATGGCGTATTTCACCTCGACCCCTTCCTCCTTCAGCGTATCGGCCATCTCGCGCAGCGCATGCTGGGCCTGGGCCACCGCCATGCCGTAGCCGGGGACGATGATGACCTTGGAAGCGTTCTTCATGATGAAGGCGGCGTCCTCGGCCGAGCCCTGTTTGACAGGGCGGGTTTCGGCCGCGCCGCCGCCGCCCGCCGCCGTCTCGCCGCCGAAGCCGCCGAGGATCACCGAGATGAAGCTGCGGTTCATGCCCTTGCACATGATGTAGCTCAGGATCGCGCCCGAACTGCCGACCAGCGCTCCGGTGATGATCAGGGCGATGTTCTCGAGCGTGAAGCCCAGCGCCGCCGCGGCCCAGCCGGAGTAGGAGTTGAGCATCGACACCACCACTGGCATGTCCGCCCCGCCGATGGGGATGATCAGGGTCGCGCCGAGGATCAGGGCGATGATGAACACCCCCCAGAAGGCCCACACCGCCGTCCCGCCCGAGCCGATCATCACCCCGATCAGCAGCACCAACCCCAACGCCAGGGCGATGTTGATCAGGTGTCGCGCCGGCAGGATGATCGGCGCTCCGCTCATGTTGCCGTTCAACTTGGCGAAGGCGATCACCGAGCCGGTGAAGGTCACCGCCCCGATGGCGACGCCGAGGCTCAGTTCGATGATCGACAGGGTCTTGATGCCGCCCGTCGCCGTGGCGATGCCGAAGCTCTCCGGCGCATAGACCGCCCCCACCGCCACCAGGCAGGCGGCCATGCCGACCAGGCTGTGGAAGGCCGCGACCAGCTGGGGCATCTGGGTCATCTGAACCCGCGCCGCGATCAGGGCCCCCGCCCCGCCGCCGACGATCACCCCCGCCGCGATCAGACCAAGGGTCAGCGGGTCCAGCACGTTCGTCGACCACAGCGTCGCCAGCGTCACCGCCACGGCCAGGGCCATGCCGACCATGCCCAGCGTATTCCCGCGCCGGCTCGTCTCCGGGCTCGACAGCCCGCGCAGGCTGAGAATGAACAGGACGCCCGAAACCAGATAGGCCAGGGCCGCGATCGATGCGTTCATGGTGTTCGGTGTCCCCTCATCGTCGCCTTCACTTCCCCGCTGGCGGCGCACCGGCCGTCCGCGCCAGCCGCCACAGGGCGGCGGCGATGAACAGCGGGCCGATGAAGACCACGGCCCAGTCCCAGATGTTCATCTGCCGCTCCTGCGCCACGATGCGCAGCAGGATCGACGAGAACAGCAGCACCACCCCGCAGTCGAGGAAGCGCAGCTTGCGGATGGCGTCCTTCTCGCCCAGCCAGCTCCACAGCCACAGGGCCGCGCCGATCGCCGTGGCGATCCAGGACGCGCCGACCGCGAACTGCTGCGGATCGTAGATCATCCGGCGTCGGCCGCCTTGGCGGGCGCGGGCGGCCGCTCCTTCTTGCGGTACATGGCCAGCATCCGCCGGGTGACCATGAAGCCGCCGAAGATGTTGACGCTGGCCAGGGTCACGGCGGCCACGCCGGCCCCCTTGGCGATCCAGCCGTCGTCGCCGCTGGCCGCCGCCGCCGCGATCAGCCCGCCGACCACGATCACCGATGAGATGGCGTTGGTGACCGCCATCAGCGGCGTGTGCAGCGCCGGCGTCACCGACCAGACGACATAGTAGCCGACGAAGATCGCCAGCACGAAGATGGCGAGGCGGAAGATGGTGGGGTCTACGTGTTCCATCAGTTCCTCACATTGGTTCGCGCGAGATCAGCCGGGCGTTGATGCAGATGATGTCGCCAAGGTGCCAGGCTGTCATCGGCTCAAAACAATCAGCGGCGATCTCCACCTGGTCACCGGGAAACGGCCGATCGCCGATCATCTCGTCTGACCAGCTGATCTGAACCCAACGCCCTTGAACGACATATGGCTCACCCGTCGCCCCCGCCTCTCCGAGTACACACACCGGATCGACAGTTTTGACGAAGCCGTATCGCAGGTTCGTCCCGTTGGGGTGGCGAGACTCCACGTATCGAAACTCGCCCGAAACGCTGTCGCCGTCTCGGAGGCAAACCGGTCCATATGCCTGCATGGTGGCGACCGCGGCGAGGCCGAGAAGCATCATCCCCTCACCCCTTCATGCACCACGGCCCCGCCGTGGGTCACCGCCGCCGCCTTGAGGATTTCGTCCTCCAGATCGACCGCCAGCACCCCGTCCTTGACCATCAGCCCGACGAAGGCGCTCAGGTTCCGGGCGTAGAGCGCCGAAGCGTCCGCCGCGATCCGGCCCGCCATATTGGTCCAGCCGACGATCCGCACGCCGTTCGACGTCTCCACCACCTCGGCCGGCTTCGCCCCCTCGACGTTGCCGCCGTTGTCGATGGCCAAATCAACCAGCACGCTGCCCGGCTTCATCGACGCCACATGCGCCGCCGTCACCAGCCGCGGGGCCGGCCGGCCGGGGATCAGGGCGGTGGTGATGACGATGTCCTGTTTGACGATGTGGCTGGCGGTCAGCGCGGCCTGCTTGGCCTGATACTCGGCCGACATTGGTTTGGCGTAGCCGGCGGCGGTCTCGGCGGCCTTGAACTCCTCGTCCTCGACGGCGACGAATTTGGCGCCGAGCGACTCGACCTGCTCCTTCGACGCCGGACGCACGTCGGTGGCGGTGACCACCGCTCCCAGCCGCCGCGCCGTGGCGACCGCCTGCAGCCCGGCCACGCCCGCGCCCATGACGAAGACCTTGGCCGGGGCCACCGTGCCCGCCGCCGTCATCATCATCGGAAAACCCTTGCCGAAGGCGTAGGCCGCCTCGATCACCGCCCGATAGCCGGCCAGATTGGCCTGGGACGATAGGGCGTCCATCACCTGCGCCCGGGTGATCCGCGGCACGAACTCCATGGCGAAGGCGGTCACGCCCTGGCCGGACAGCGCCGCCACCGTCTCCTTGTCGCGCCAGGCGTCCAGCAGGGCCACGACCACCGCGCCCGGCTTCAGGGCGCTGGTCTCCTGCGCCGTCGGCCCGCGCACCTTCAGCAGGATGTCGGCCCCCGCCAGCACGGCCTTGAGGTCCTTGGCCACCGCCGCGCCGGCGTCGGCGTAGTCGGCGTCGGGAATGGACGAACCGATCCCCGTCCCGGTCTCGACCGTCACGGTCGCGCCCAGGGCGGTCAGCTTCTTCACCGTTTCCGGGGTGACGGCGCAGCGCGTTTCGCCATCTCGGCGTTCGCGGGTCACGGCGATGGCGACAGCCAAGCGAATCCCTCCGTCCTCTCTCGACGAAGCGACGTTAGGCTTATCCGGGACGGGCCGTCAAAAGGTGAGCGGGGCGGCGCTCAGGCAACGTGCGACCGCGTCGCGAGCGGTAGCGCCCCTAGTGCTGCGACTTCTTCTTGCGCAAGGCGAAGATGCCGACGACCAGAAGCACGAAGGCCGCGATCGCGCCGGCGATGAAGCTGCCGCCCGGCTGGAACCACAGGACCAGCATCACCAGGGTCACCGCGATCAGCAGCGAACCCCATTTGGTCAGGCCCATGAACAGGTCGAACGTCGACGCCTGCTCGCTGATCTCCTGCGAGCCGCGAACGTAATCGTCTTGAGCGTGGGGGTCGGCCATGGTCGGGTCCGGGAATCTGAAAGGTCGTTGGCGCCCTTATAGCGGGGCGCGCCGCCCGCTCAAGCCAGGCGCGACATTTCGGTCAGTCCAGCGCCGCCAGCACGTCGCGGGTGAAGGCGATGAAGTCGAACCGCCGCCCCGCCGGATCCTCGCCGCGCCGAACGATGACGATGTTCCGGCTGGGCACGACGACGACGTACTGGCCGCGGTTGCCGTTGGCCGAAATGGTGTCTGGCGGCACGCCGTCGGTCTGGTTCATCAGCCAGAAGGACGCGCCATAACCCTGCGCCCCGCCCGGCTGCGGCCCCGACGGGCGGGAGACATAGTCCAGCCAGCCCTCGGGCAGGATGCGCTCCCCGTCAACGACGCCATCGTTGGCGTAGAGCTGTCCGAACCGCGCCAGGTCCCGCGCTGTCGACCACACCTGGCTGGACAGCATGTAGTTGCCCCGCCAGTCGGTCTCAGCCCAGGTGTCGTGCATGCCCAGCGTGCGGAACAGCGCGGCCGGCGGGTGGTCCCGGAAGGTCGGCGCGATGCTGAGCACCGCGATCAGGGTGTCGTTGTTGGCGTAGCGGTAGCGCGTCCCCGGCGTCGCGATCAGCGGCCAGCTCGTGACCTGCTCGTCGACGCCCACGCCGCCGAAATAGAGCGCGTCGGTCCGATTGCCCGCCGTGTCGCTGGTCAGGCCCGACGCCATGCGCATCAGCTGGTCGACGGTGATGGCCGCGCGCGGGTCGCCGTCCCGGCTCCAATCGGCGATGGCGGCCGGAGCGTTCACATCGACCTCGCCGCGCTGCACGGCGGCGCCGATAATCGTCCCGGCCAGCGACTTGGCCACGGACCATGTACGCTGGGGCACGTCGGGACCGAAGCCCGGCGCATACCACTCCGCCAACAGCCGGTCGTCCTTCAGCACCACCACGCCGGTGGTGTTGGCGCCCGCCCCATAGCCGTCGGCGGCCGCCGCACGGATGACCGCGTTCAACGCCGGGACCGGGTCTCCCGCCAGAAAGCCCCGATCGGCCTGAACGCCCGACCGGATCATTGGCTCGGGCACGCCCGACCAGCCGACCGGCATGACGGCGCAGCCCTGGCCCGGGCTCCACACCGCGACGCGCGGCGGCATGGCGTCGTCCCAGGGCGCCGAGACGGTTCGCTCGCTGACCTCGGCCCGCATCTCGCGGGCCAACGGGTCGAGTTCAGAGTAGATGCCGACCAGTTCGTTGGCCTCAACGCTTTCGACCGTGCGCGATCCGCCCGCGGCCTCGGCGTTCTTCACCGCGCCACAGACCATCAGGGCCTTGTATCCCGCCGCCATGGCGCGGGTCGCGGCCGACGGCTCCGGCGGCGTCTGGGCGGCCGCCGGCAGGGCGAGAACGGCGATGGCGGCGAGGATCAGAGGGCGCATGGCCGGACGCTCGCCCGCCCGCGCCTGACCGTCAACTCAGACCAGCGCCTCGAACCGGTTGATCAGCCCTTCCAGCCGTTTCGTGCCGATGGTCCAGAAGGCCGGGTCGCGCGGGTTCAGCCCGAACGGCGCCAGCGCTTCGACGTAGCCCTTCGACCCGCCGCCCGCGAGCAACTCGCGATACAGCGGCGTGAACCCCGCCGGGTCCTTGGCCCGCGTCTCCATCAGCGCCGTCACCAGCAGATCCCCGAAGGCATAGGCGTAGACGTAGAACGGCGAGTGAACGAAGTGGCTGACATAGCTCCACCAATGCTCGTAACCCGGGTTCAACGTCACCGCCGGGCCCAGCGAACCGCCCATCTCCTCCAGCCAGATTTCACCGATCCGCTCGACCGACAGCTCGCCCCCCGCCCGCTCGTCGTGGAAGCGCGTCTCGAAGCGGTGGAAGGCGATCTGGCGGATGACGGTGTTCAGCCCGTCCTCGATCCGCCCCGCCAACAGGCCTCGCTGCTCCGCCCTGGGCGCCGTCGTCAGCAACCGATCGAAGGTCAGGCCCTCGGCGAAGATCGAGGCCGTCTCGGCCAAGGTCAGCGGCGTGTCGGCCAGCAGACTGCCCTGCCCCGCCGCCAGCGTCTGGTGCACCCCATGGCCCAGCTCGTGCGCCAAGGTCAGCACGTCGCGGCGCTCGCCCATCCAGTTCAGGAAGACATAGGGATGACGGTCCGAGGTCACCGGATGGGCATAGGCCCCCGACTGTTTCCCCGACCGCGCCCGGCCGTCGATCCACGGCTTGTCGAAGAAACCTTGCGCCCGGGCGGCGAACTCGTCGCCAAGATCGCCGAAGCTCTCCAGCACCAGCTCGCGCCCCTGCGCCCAGTCGTAGCCGCGCGGCGCCGTGGTCTCGATCGGGGCGTTGCGGTCCCACTGGTTCAACGTCGCCTTGCCCATGGCCCGGGCCTTGAGCGCGTAATAGCGGTGCGACAGACGCGGATAGGCCTCCGCCACCGCCTCGGCCATGGCGTCGACCGCGTCGCCGTCGACCTCGTTGGCGAGGTGGCGGCTGTCCGCCGGCCGCCTGAAGCCGCGCCAGCGGCTCTCCAGCGCGTGGTCGGCCGCGACGGTGTTGAGCACCAGCGCCATCGTCTGCACCCGCACGCCCAGCGCCTCGTTCAGCCCCTCGGCCGCCGCCTTGCGCCGCGTTTCCTTCGGATCCGACAGTCGATTCAGCGCCTCCGACAGGGTCAGTTCGTCCTTGCCGGCGCTGACCTTCATCGCCGCCAGCGTCTCGTCGAACAGGCGGGGCCACTGGGCGCTGATCGGCCCGCGCTCGGCGAGGAAAGTCTCCAGTTCGTGCGACAGCTCGTGCGGCTTCATGGCCCGCACCCGCCGCAACCACGGGCGCCAGCGCGCGGCGCCCGGCGCGGCGGTCAGCGCCGCCTCGATCTCCGCCTCGTCCAGTTGGTTGATCTCCAGCGTGACCCAGACCGTTGGCGTGGCGATGACGGTGATCTTCTCGCGCACCGTCGCCTCGAAGCCCTGCGCCCCGGCGTCGTTGCGGTCGGTCGAGGCGGCGAGGAAGGCGTAGGCGCCCAGCGCGCCCAGCAGGTCCGAGGCCTGTTCGTAGCGGCTCACCGCCCGGTCCAGCCGCTCGCCCAGCACCGCCGCGTCCGCCCGCGCCGCCACCAGTTGCCCCTGCAGGGCGTTCAGCTCGCCGACCAGCGCCCGGGCGCGTTCGAGGTCGGCCTCGATGCGCGGGTCCGTGCGCGAAGCGTAGAGGTCGGACAGGTCCCAAAGCGGCGCTTCGGTCGGATCGGCGGGGGTCTGGAAGGGTGCGTTCATGGCTCCCGTTGTGGGGACGCGGACGCTCCGGCGCAACGCCCGAAAGCCGTCCACACCCCGGGGTGCCCGTCTGTCACGATCTCGGTGAAGCGGACAGCGCCCGATCCAGTAGCCGCTATTTTCGCCTGGGGGCCACCGGGACTTCGCCGCGGATGGCCCCCTGCATGGCCCGCAGCTCGCCCGCGTCACAGCCGTAGTGCTGGCACATTCGGGCGGCCATCTTGTCCATCAATTGCGGCATCACGGTCATGGCCGCCGCGTGGGCCTCGGGCATGACCGTCATGGTCTTTTCGATGATGCTCTTCCCCAATTCGCTATCATAGAAGGCGATCACGGCCTCCAGCTCGGCCTCGGTAAAAATTCGGGCATAGACCGGCGTCATGGCCTCGAGCATCTGCGGGATCATGTCGGCGGTCAGGTCCGCCGACAGCTCGGCGATGAAGCGCCGCTCTTCATCGGGCAGGCCGCGCGCGCCCGGGTCGATCTCGGCCTGGGCCATGATCATCTGCCGCAGGGAATCCTCGAACTGCTCAGTCATCGTCAGGTCGATGTATCTGCGGGTCAGTTCGAGCTGGCGGGCCGTGGGCGCAGCCGTCACGTCCTGCGAGGCGACACTGGCGAGAGCGGCGGGCGCCGACAGGCCGCCAGCCATCAACGCCGCGGCCATGAATGCAATCTTGAAGCGCATCAATTCCCCCTTTTCGTGCATCCTCAGCGAACGGGCGACGCAACACAAGCCCGATTCAGGGTTCGAAAGCGGCGATCAACCTCCGCAGATCGGGTTCGTCCACCATCCGCGCGGCCTCGTCACGGCTGACCCAGACGCGCTCGCGCTCTGCGCGCTCCTTCCAGTCCGAACGTTCGACGCCGACCTCCAGATCATAGACATCGACCACGCACCAGCGCGACGCCCGCCGCTTCAGCACCTTCAGATAGCGAAAACTGCCCAGCGGCCGGTCGGCGATCACGCCCTCGACCCCTGCCTCCTCCAGCGCCTCCTGTGCGGCCGCCTCGGCGTCGGTCTTGCCCGACATGCGCCCGCCCTTGGGCGTCACCCAGCGCCGGGTTTCGCGCGAGGTGATCAACAGGATCTCGACGCCCGTCCGTTCTCGCCGCCACGGCAGAGCCGCGACCTGGCGCCGCTCGGCCGTCTGAATGCGCGTGTCGCGGGGGTGGCGTTTCTTCCGCGAAGGCGTCGCCGGCGCACCGGCGTTCTCACGGTTGTCCGGAACCGGCGCCCGCTTCGCGGAGGCGCTGTTCCGGGACAGCAGCGCCCGAAGCCAGCGCAACATCATCGAATCTCCCCGGCATCAACCTGGATCGTGAATCCCGCGCCTGAACCGGCGCGTCAACCCGTCTGCACACGGAGGGTTTCCCTGCCGCCCGGGCCCGCTACGACGGCGTGTGAAGCCAGAACGAAAACGGCGGCGGAGATCGCTCTCCGCCGCCGCTTCAGTCTGGTCTGATCCGTGGATCAGGCGCCCAGCGAGGCCGGGTCGACCTTGAAGCCCGGGCCCATGGTGGACGACAGGCTGATCTTCTTGACGTAGGTGCCCTTGGCGCCCGCCGGCTTGGCCTTGGTCAGGGCGTCGACAAACGCCTTGACGTTGGCTTCCAGCGCCGCCTGGTCGAACGAGGCCTTGCCGATGCCGGCGTGGACGATGCCCGCCTTTTCGACGCGGAACTCGACGGCGCCGCCCTTGGCGTCCTTGACCGCCTGCGCGACGTTCGGGGTCACCGTGCCGACCTTCGGGTTGGGCATCAGGCCGCGCGGGCCCAGCACCTTACCCAGACGACCGACCAGGGCCATCATGTCCGGCGACGCGATGACGCGATCGAAGTCCATGAAACCGCCGTTGATCTTCTCGTACAGATCCTCGGCGCCGACGTGCTCGGCTCCGGCCGCGCGGGCTTCATCGGCCTTGGCGTCCTTGGCGAAGACGGCGACGCGGACATCGCGGCCCGTGCCCGACGGCAGGTTGACCACGCCGCGGACCTGCTGGTCCGCGTGACGCGGGTCGACGCCCAGGTTGACGGCGATCTCGATCGACTCGTCGAACTTGGCCGAGGCGTTGTCCTTCACGGCCTTGATCGCGTCGGCGAACGGCATGTTGACCGTCACGTCGCCGCTGCGGGCCTTGAAGCGCTTGGTTTGCTTGGCCATGTGCTTAGCCCTCCACGACGTTGAGGCCCATGGCGCGAGCCGAGCCTTCGATGATCTTGGTCGCCGCGTCCAGGTCGTTGGCGTTCAGATCCTTCATCTTCTTCTCGGCGATCTCACGCAGCTGGCTGCGCTTGATCTTGCCGGCCACTTCGCGGCCCGTCAGCTTGGAGCCCGAAGTGATGCCGGCGGCCTGCTTGATGTAGTGGGTCGCGGGCGGGGTCTTGGTGACGAAGGTGAAGCTCTTGTCCTGATAGACGGTGATCACCGTCGGCAGGGGCGTGCCCTTCACTTCCTTCTCGGTGCGCGCGTTGAACTCCTTGACGAAGCCCATGATGTTGACGCCGCGCTGGCCGAGGGCCGGCCCGATCGGGGGCGACGGCGTGGCGTTGCCGGCCGGCACCTGCAGTTTGATGTAGCCGAGAATCTTCTTGGCCATTGGTCTCTCCTTACAGTGGACCTGAACTCAATCAGGACCGGTGAGCCGTGGTCGTGGCATGGCTGCCTCCCACGGATTTATGCGGGCGAACCCGCACCGCCCCTTGGAGCGAGGCGCGCGTGTAGCGGATCGGGGCCGGAAAAGCAAACGGCGGCCCCGGGGAGCCGCCGCTGCGAAGTCCTGGATGGATCGTAGCCTAGGCCGCGACCTTCTCCACCTGGCTGTACTCCAGATCGACCGGGGTCGGGCGGCCGAAGATGGACACGGCCACGCGCAGGCGGGCGTTGTCCTCGTCGACGCTTTCGACCTGACCGTCGAAGCTGGCGAACGGGCCGTCGATGACCTTGACGGTCTCGCCGATGTCGAAGCGGATGGTGGGTTTCGGACGCTCGACGCCCTCTTCCACGGCCCCGATGATGTTCTGGACCTCACGCTCCGAGACCGGCAGCGGCTTGGTCCCGCCGGCGGCGCCGAGGAAGCCGGTCACCTTCGGCGTGTTCTTGACCAGGTGATAGGCCTCGTCGGTCATCTCCATCTTCACCAGCACATAGCCGGGAAAGAATTTGCGCTCGGAGTTGACCTTGCGGCCGCGGCGGATCTCCACGACGTCCTCGGTCGGCACCAGGATTTCGCTGAAGCAGTCCTCGAGCCCCTGCTGGCGCGCCTGATCGGTCAGGTGCTGCGCCACCTTCTTCTCGAAATTCGAATAGGCGTGGACGATATACCACTTGTGGCGCGGATTGGCGGGCTTGGCGGCGGGAGCGGCGTCGGTCATGGGCGGTCTCTTACTGGCCGATGGCCAGGATGTTGCGCGAGGCGAAGGCCAGGACGGTGTCCACCACGAAGAAGAAGGCGGCGGCCAGGGCGACCATGATGAAGACCATCACCGAGGTGATCCAGGTCTCCTTGCGGCTCGGCCACACGATCTTGCGGCGCTCGGCGTTCACCTGGCTGATGAATTGCGGAACCGAGACCCGCGGCTTCTTCGGCGCGTCCGCCGCGACGGCGGCGCCCGCGATCGCGGGCTGGGCGGTCTGGGGGCGGCGCCCGGGGGTCTTGGCCTTGGCCATCACTGATCCGTCAAAGAATTGATCCTGTCGCCCCCAGATAGGAAGCCCCATCCGGCGGCGACAGGGGAAATGGCAGGAGTTGGGGGACTCGAACCCACGACCCCCGGTTTTGGAGACCGGTGCTCTACCAGCTGAGCTAAACTCCTGGACGCAACCCCGGGCCGCTCCGAAGAGCGGACAGGATCGCCAGACCGGGGCGTATGCCCCACGCCGCCCCGGTTTTCAAGGGCGGAACGGTCAATCGTCCTGATGCGCCGCCACGGCGCTGGCCTCATCCTCGGCCTTGACCAGCTGACGGAACAACAGCTTGTCGATGCGGCGGTCGTCCATGTCGATGATCTCGACCTCGAAACGGCCCAGCTGCAGCACCTCCCCCTCGTCCGGGACCCGCGACAACTGGTGCAGCACCAGGCCGGCCACGGTGTGGAAGCCCTCGGCCTCGCCGAAGTCCTCGCCCAGCATATCCGCCAGTTCCTCGATGTCGGCCTGGCCGTCGACCAGCCAGCTGCCGTCCTCGTTCTGGCGAATGTAGGCGTCGTCCTCGTCGTGGCTCTCGTCGAAATTGCCGGCGATCATCTCCAGCAGGTCGGTGGCCGTGACCACGCCCTCGAAGGCGCCATACTCGTCGACGAGAAAGGCCATGTGGACCCGCGAGGCCTTCATGATCCCCAGCGCCTTCAGCACCGATGTCGACTGCGGGATGAAGGCCGGAGTCTGCACCAGCCGTTCAACGTTGAACTCGCCGTTGTCCAGCAGGCTGTCCAGCAGATCCTTCTTGTGGACCACGCCCAGCGGATTATCGACGTCGCTCTCGCGCGCGACCACGATGCGTGAATAGGGGCAGGTCCGCACCTCCTGCCGCAGCTGCTCCTCGGTGTCGTCCAGAGCGATCCAGAACACCTCGTGGCGCGGCGTCATGGCCACGCGGATGGGGCGGTCGCCGAGGCGCAGGATCTCCTCGATCATCTCCTGCTCTTCCGGCTCGATCAGACCCGAGGCCGTGCCCTCGGCGATCATGGTCTCGACCTCTTCCTGGGTGACGTCCGAACCGTCGCGGTCCTTGACGCCCATCAGCTTGAGGATGGCCGAGGTCGACGCCGTCAGCAGCACGACGAAGGGTTTCAGCACCTTGGCCACGGTCGAGATCGGCGCCGCCATCTTGGAGGCGATCGATTCGGGGAAGATCAGCGCCAGACGCTTGGGCACCAGCTCCCCGACGATCACCGACACATAGGTGATGAAGACGATGACCAGGACCGTCGAGAACACCTCGGTATAGGCGGCGACCGGAGGAAAGGCCGCTTCGAGGATCGCGTTCAACTCGCCGGCGATGGCCGCCTGGCCATAGGCGCCGGCGGCGATGCCGATCAGGGTGATGCCGACCTGGACCGCCGACAGGAAATGCGTCGGGTCCTCGGCGAGCTTCAACGCGGCCCGGGCGCCCCGGTCGCCCCGTTCGGATCGACTCTGAAGTTTGGATTTGCGGGAAGACACGACCGCGAGTTCGGTCATGGCGAACAGGCCGTTCAGCACTACGAGCAGCAGTACGACGGCGATGGCGATGGCTAACATCTAGGGAGAGCGGGACCGGCGCGGCGCGACAGTCGGCGTCCGCCGGACGGATGATAGGGGGGTTTTGCCCCGTCCGCCACGATTTCCTTCGCGATCAGCGGCTGCGGCCGGCCTCGACCGAGCCGTAGGGGCCCTTGGCGCCGGCCTCATACGGCCCCGCGGCGCAGGCCGACATGCCCAGCAGGGTGCCGATGAACAGTCCGGTCCGGAGTGCGCGCCGCATGGTTACCAATTCCCTAACGTTCCTGAACCGAACGTAGGCCCCGGATCGGGGTTCCCGGCAAGCGCCGTCTCCCGCCCGGGGAATTGCAAAGGGGCGACGCCTCGGCGCCGCCCCTCGCAGGCGAGTATCCGTCGGCCTCAGGCCCTGGGCGGCGCCGCTCGGCCGGTGCCCTTGCCGGTGACCTTGTCGGCCCAGCGCTGCGCAACCTGCCCGGCCGCGGTCCGGCCGCCAAGCCCGAAGGCCAGCGCCGCGGCCACCGCCGCCGCGCCCAGCACCAGACCGAAGGCCAGCAACACCACGTCGTCGGCGATGCCCATGAAGCGCAGGCCCATGGCCGTGGCCAGGGCGATGGTCGCCCAGCGCACCAGGGTCGAGGCGAAGCGGTCGGCCCCGCCCGTGCCCTTGTCGATCAGTCGCGCCAGCACGTCGGCGATCAGCACGCCGGCGGTGATGATGACGCCGCCGACGATCACCCGACCGGCGAGGCCCAAAATCTCCTCGACCGTGGCCGCCAGGGTGGCGAACTCCAGCAGCCGCGCCGCTTCGACCGCGGTGAAGGCGACGATGGCCACCATCACCAGCTTGCCGACCACGCCCGAGGGCGTCATCGGGCCCGAGATCGTGGACTCGCCCATGGCCGCGGCCGTGGCCGGGGTCACGTCGCCGGCGTAGGGGGCCGACCCGGCCGGCGTTTCGGTCCGGTCCGAGGCCAGGTTCATCACGCTGCGCACGCTGCGGTCGAAGCCGGTGGCCGGCAGGACGCGCTCGATGACCTGCGCCACCCAGCGGCCGATGAACCAGCCGATGGCGAGCACGATGGCCGCGGCCAGAACCCGCGGGATGGCGTCGAACACCGTCGACAACACCGCCACGGCCGGGACCGTCAGGGATTCAATGCCGAGCTGCTCCAGCGCCGCGATGGTGATCGGGATCAGCACCAGCACGAACACCAGGGTGCCCACGGCGGTGCTGACGCCGGTCGAGCCCGTCGCCCGCGACAGCCCCGCCTTCTCGATCCAGCGGTCGGCGTTGGCCGCCTGCAGCGCAGCCTCGGTCACGCGCCGGGCGAGGGTGGCGACCACGAAGCCGATGAAGAAGATCAGCACCGCGCCCAGCACGTTGGGCAGGAAGGCGGCGATCTGGTTCAGCAGGGTGTTCAGCGGGCTGACCACCTGACCGAGGTTCATCACCCCGAGGGCGGCGACCACGCCGAACAGCAGGATCAGCCAGAAGGCCACGTCGCCAAGGCTGTGGCCTACCGAATGTTTGGGATTGTCGCTCAGACTCGCCTTCGAGGCGCCCGGTATGCGGTCCACCCCCTTGGCCAGCGCCCATTTGGCCGCCTTGCCGATAAACCAGGCGGCCACAAGGATCAGCACGGCCCCGAGCACCTTCGGCGCCCAGACCTGGATCAGCTGCTCCCAGCCGATAAATTCGTATCGCGTGTCGTACATGCGTTCAGCCCGTCTCACGCCGCGCCCTCCGCGACGTTCCTTCGCAAGCTAAACGGGGGGCCGTGGGGGATGTTCCGGATGGCGGGCGGATCGCAGCGGTTCGCTGCCGGTCCGGACAGCAAAACGGCCCCCGGATCGCTCCGGGGGCCGGTCTGTCGTTGTACGGTGCGGTCACGCGCTCAAGCAGCAAGCGACCGCGTCGTGA
>NZ_JACHFZ010000002.1 GCF_014202075.1 Brevundimonas basaltis
ATCTCAACGCCGATGTTCGTATCGACTTCCGGCATGTGGTAGCCGGCGTCGATCGCGCCGTACCAGCCGTTCGGATCGGCAGACGCAGCGCCGGCCGACAGGGCCAGCGCCCCGGCGGCGCATGACGCCAGAATGATTGTCTTAACGCGCATGGGTGGATGCCCTCCGCAGCCCAGTTGTTGCTCAGCGCGGCGTATGAGCCGCCGCTTAAGTTGTCATAACAGCCCCGCTAGCCCAGGTCGAGACGGAGAACAGCCGAACTGCGACAAGCGTGGCCGCTGGGTTACAGCGGCGCTTAGGAAGGCGTTGTGACGGACCGGATGTCGGCCTTCTCCGGCCTCAGGAGCGACAAGTACGCCTCGCAAACAGCGAACTCCATCGGTGTATCGACATCCCAGCCCCGCTCAACGGGCATATGAAAAGCCCGGGTGTCCCAGGTTTGAAAGGTGCGGTCCCGCATCAGGATATCCGGTCGTCCGACATAGACGGCGCCGTTTACCAGCACTGCTCGTTGATCGACGCCGCCGGGCGCATAACGGCCTTCATCATCGACACGGCCATAAAAACTCGCCGGTTTCGCAACGGGCGACACGCCAATGACCGCCGGAGCGCCGGTTTCGTCGCAAAGGCGGATCGCGCCGTCGATATCCGCAGCGGTGCGCAGCGGCGATGTCGGCTGCAGCAGTACTACATAGTCCCAGCGCCCGCCGACTTCACCAAGGGCGTGCTCAATTGCGTCGATGACCGACGCCTCGTCACCAGAGAGATGATCGGGTCGCACGAAGGGCGGCGGCCAACCCATGGCGGTCGCGGTGGCCACGACCGACGGATCATCCGTCGAGACCACAAGGTGATCGATCAGGTCGGAATCCCGCGCCGCCTCCAGCGTCCACGCCACCATCGGCCGTCCGGCGAGGAGGCGGGTGTTCTTTCCGGGGAGACGGCGTGAGCCGCCCCGGGCCGGCACAATCGCCAGCACCCGGCGATCGCCGATCATGACGTGGACCTCGACGGTCCGATCATAGCCACGAACCGCCGCCGAAAGCGGAGAAATCGAACATGGTTGGGCCTGCCGCGCTGTGGAGCGGAGAGCGTAACATTGCGGCCTGAAACGACAAGCGCGTGCCGTCTTTATGCCCTTCAACCGCCGCCGGTGCGATTGGTCGGCTTTCCGGTTCCCTCGCAGACCGGGCAGGTCTCGCCTGTGGCCACGACGCCGGCTCCGAGGCACTCCGGGCACAGGGCCGGGTCTGGATGCTGGAGCGATGAACGGTCCGCCGGATCCGAGGGCGTCAGGTCCCGATCGTCGATGTCGTGTTCGTTCATCCACCCGGAACGGGCGCGCGACGCTCCGGTTTCATGATGACACGGCCCGGGCTTGGCATTACGGACCCGCTGGTGATGGACGAGACTGAACGGCAATCCGAAGATCGCGGCTGGGACACGGCGAAGACTCTCGCCGAGGCCCTGCCCTATATCCAGATCTACGACCGCAAGACCGTGGTCATCAAATACGGCGGCCACGCCATGGGCGAGAGCGCCGTGGCGAAACAGTTCGCCGCCGATGTCGTCCTGCTCAAGCTGATGGGGGTGAATCCGGTCGTGGTCCACGGCGGCGGACCGCAGATCAGCGCCATGCTGGACAAGGCCGGGGTGAAAACCAGCTTCGTCGACGGGCTGCGGGTCACCGACGCCGACACCATGCAGGTGGCCGAGATGGTCCTGTCCGGCGCGGTCAACAAGGAGATCGCCCACTGGATCACCATGGCCGGGCGCGAAGCCGATGTGCGCGGCATCGGCCTGTCCGGCAAGGACGCCGGACTGATGACCGTTGAGAAGACCCGCCGCACCAAGCGCGACCCCGACAGCATGATCGAGCATGAGGTCGATCTCGGCTTCGTCGGCGAACCGACCCGGGTGGACCCGAAGCTGGTCGTCCGGCTGCTGGAGTCGGACGCCGACTGGGTGCCGGTGATCGCGCCAATCGGGGTGGCCGAGGACGGCCAGACCTTCAATGTCAACGCCGACACGGTGGCGGGCGCGCTGGCCGGGTCCCTCAGCGCCAAGCGGATGCTGCTGCTCACCGACGTCGCCGGGGTCAAGGGCGCGGACGGCGAGATCATCCGCCAGATGACTGTCGGCGAAGCCTCGAAATTGATCGAGGACGGCGTCGCCACAGGCGGCATGATTCCCAAGCTTCAGACCGCTATGGCCGCGGTCCGGGACGGCGTGGAGGCGGTGGTCATCCTCGACGGGCGGCGGCCGCACGCCATGCTGGTCGAGCTGTTCACCGAACACGGCGCCGGCACGCTGGTGAAGGCGTCTTGATCGATCTGTCCCATGTCACGGCCTGGGTGTTCGACATGGACGACACCCTTTACCCGCGCGACCAGGGCCTGATGTCGCTGGTCCAGGCGCGGATCAACGCCTACGTCGTCGAGGCGGTCGGGCTGGATCCGGACTCGGCGAGCGTCCTGCAGCGGCAGTTTCTCGACGAGCACGGGACGACCCTCGCCGGCCTGATGGCCAACTACACCATCGAGCCGGAGCATTTTCTGCACGACGTCCACGATGTGCCGATGGACGGGCTGGAACCGAGTCCGGCGTTGCGGGAGCAGTTGCTGCGTTTGCCCGGCCGGCGCTTTGTCTTCACCAACGGCGCGCGGGAATACGCCGGCAGGGTGCTGGACCGGCTGGGCGTGACCGACTGTTTCGACGGGGTGTTCGCCATCGAGGACGCCGACCTTACGCCCAAGCCCGCGCCGTCGACGTTCCGGCGCATGCTGGAGAGATTCAACTTCGAGCCCCGGTCGGCGGCCTTCTTCGAGGACACCCCGCGCAACCTCGAGCCGGCCAAGGCTCTGGGTATGGCCACCGTCCTGATCGGGGACGGCCACGGCAAGCCCTTGGGCGACCACATCGACCACATCGCTCCCGACCTGCTCGATTTCCTGACCGAGCTGACTTTCAAGGATGTCGCCGCATGACCGCCACCGCCCCTGAAGACCGGACGCACCTGGAAGCCGTTATCGAGGCCGCCTGGGAGGATCGCGCCAATATCGGCGTCTCAACGCATGGCGAGGTCCGCAAGGCTGTGGAGCAAGCCCTTGACCTGCTGGACTCCGGCGAGGCCCGTGTGGCCTCGCGCGGCGCCGACGGGGTCTGGATCACGCACCAATGGCTGAAGAAGGCCGTGCTGCTGTCCTTCCGGCTGAATGACAATGCCCTCGTCCGGGGCGGCGACCGCGGCGCGGCCAGCCACGCGCCGGGCGTCGGCCCGTGGTGGGACAAGGTCCCCAACAAGTTCGGCGACTGGACCGCCAACCATTATCAGGACGCGGGCTTCCGATCGGTCCCGGGCGCGATCGTCCGCCAAGGAGCCTTCATCGGCCGCAATGTCGTGCTGATGCCCAGCTTCGTAAACATCGGTGCCTATGTGGACGAGGGGTCCATGGTCGACGCCTGGGCCACGGTCGGCAGCTGCGCCCAGATCGGCAAGAATGTGCACCTGTCCGGCGGGGCCGGCATCGGCGGGGTGCTGGAGCCCCTGCAGGCCAATCCGACGATCATCGAGGACGGCTGTTTCATCGGGGCCCGGGCTGAGGTCGCCGAGGGCGTCATCGTCCGCGAAGGCGCCGTGCTGGCCATGGGGGTCTATCTGTCGGGCTCGACGAAGATCATCGATCGGGCGACCGGCGAGGTCTTCCGCGGCGAGGTGCCAGCCTATTCGGTGGTGGTGCCTGGTTCGCTGCCCGACCCCAACGGAGGGCCGTCGCTGTATTGCGCCGTCATCGTCAAACGGGTGGACGCGCAGACGCGGGCCAAGACCGGCGTTAACGAGCTGCTGCGCGACTGACTCGACCCGATACATTTCGATCGAGACAAGCAAGACACGGCCGCCCTCGACAAACGCGACAGGGGCGATAAAGGCGACATCCGACCGCGGCCGGAAATTTACTCCGCCTTCGCCAGCCGCACCAGCTTGCCGTTGGTCTCGTCGGTGATGGCCCAGACCGCGCCGTCGGGGCCGACCGCGATGTCGCGGACCCGTTCGCCGAGATCGGTCAGCAGACGCTCCTCACCGATGACGCGGCCGTTGTCGAGCACCAGCCGGGCGATGTGTTTCTCCTTCAGCGCCGCGACCAGCAGGTTGCCGCGCCAGCCGGGGAACATGGCTCCGTCGTAGATGGTCATGCCGCCGGGCGCGATGACCGGATCCCAGTAGTAGACCGGCTGTTCGACGCCTTCGCGGGCGGTGATCCCGTTACTGACCGGGGCGCCGCTATATTCGACCCCGTAGGTCACCTCAGGCCAGCCGTAGTTGGCCCCGCGTTGCGCGAGGTTGACCTCGTCGCCGCCACGGGGGCCGTGCTCCACCGTCCAGACGCCGCCGTCGGGAGCGATGGCGATTCCCTGGACGTTGCGGTGGCCCAGCGACCAGATTTCCGGTCGGGCGCCGTCGCGACCGACGAAGGGGTTGTCTCGCGGTACGGAACCGTCCGCATTGATGCGGATGGTCTTGCCCAGATGGGAGCCGAGGTCCTGCGCCTGCTGCCGGATCGGGCGATCCGACCGCTCTCCGAGGGTGATGAACAGATGGCCGGCGTCATCGAAGGCCAAAGACGAACCGTAATGCTTGTCGCCGTCGTAGGTCGGCATGGCGCGGAAGACGACCTCGACGTCCTCGACCAGGCTTCCGTCCTGCGAGAGGCGTGCTCGCGCCACCGCCGTGCCGTTGCCGCCCTCGCGGGGCTCGGCATAGCTCCAGTAGATCCGACGATCTTCGGCGAAATCCGGGCCGACGATCACGTCGAGTAAACCGCCCTGTCCGCGGGCGTCGACGGTCGGCAGACCGGCGAGGGGTTCGCCCACCGCGCCCCCGGGGGTGATGATCCGCATCCGGCCGGGACGCTCGGTGACCAGCCAGCGCCCATCGGGCAGCAGGGCCAGGCCCCAGGGCTCCACCAGGCCGGACGCCAGCACGGTGTGCGCGAGGGCTGCCTGCGTGCGGACGCCGGGAGCCCGGGTCTGGCCGGGGAAGATCGGTTGCTGGTCGGGCGCATTGGCCCGGCCCGTCGGCAGCGGCGCACCGTCCTGGGCGGCCGTCTGCCCCTGTCCGTTGGCGCCGCAGGCGGCCGCGAGCGCGAGTACGAAAACGGAGGCGGCGAGAGCGTGCGGGCGCATGGCGAATCCTTGACGGGGTGCTGGCGACGAAACGACACCGGGAGCCTTGGCTTTCCTGGCGACAGGCGCAAGGAGCAAAGAGCCGCACCGCAGCCCAAGGACGACTTGAATCGGTCCCCGCCTGCCTCTATAGGCACGCCTCTTCCGGCGGACAGACCAGTTCCCGCCGGGGCTCGAGAGACGTGATCGTCGATTGGGGCTGGGTAGCTCAGCTGGTTAGAGCGGTGGATTCATAACCCACAGGTCGGCGGTTCGAGCCCGCCTCCAGCCACCATCTCTCTTCCGGATGATCAGCGGGAACGGCAGGTCTGCCGGATACGGAGCGCCATCTGCCGTTCGCCGGCCGCATTGGCCATGGCCCGCGCTTCGCGGCATTTGCCTTCGTTGATCAGCGCCTGCACGCGGTTCGCGAGTTCGACCCGCTCAGCGCCATACTCAGCCTCGGCCTCTTCGGTCGTCATCGCGTTCGCCCGACGCATCGCTTCACTCTCGAACCGCCAGGATTCCTGCCCCGCGGTCATCCGCCCGATCGGCCCACCGCTCGCTTGCTGAGCGCTCGTCGGACCGCCTCCGCCGCCGGGCACCTGGGCGATGACCGGCGGCGCCAGAAGCGCTGCGGCCAGAGTGATTACGAGGGAGGTTCTTGCGCGCATCGGACGCTCCTTGGTTATGCACGACCCGCTGCAGCAGGATACCACCGCTTCGCGATATCGCCAGCGGCAACCGCTGTCTGGCCTCCCGCGTTCAACCGCCAAGGTTCAGCGCTGAAAGGGGACATCTCATGCACATCCGATTCATGGCCGTAGCCGCAGCGGCGGCTCTCGCGCTCGCCGTCGCGGGCTGCACCGAGGCCGAGCAGGACGACGCCCAGGCCGACGCCAACGCCGCCGGATCAGAGCTTCAGGAAGAGGCCCGTCAGATCGGATCCGCCCTCAAGGCTGGCGCGAAAGAGGTCGCGCAGGAGATCGACGAGAGCACCGACCGGCTCGCCGAGGAGGCCGAGGAACAGAAGGCCGAGACCGCGGCCGACGCCCGGGGCGAGGATGGTCGCTAGGCGGCCGGTTCGGCCAGCAGGGCGTCGACAAGCGCTCGCGCCTCGGGGCTGGCCCAGTCGGCCTCGCCCGAGAAGTGGGCGCGGATGCGGCCCTGACGGTCGAGCAGGACGGTCTGGGGCATCTTGCCCTCACCGGGAAGTTCGAAGGGCAGCCGGAAGGTCATGTCGCTGTACAGCGGCAGGGGCTCGTGCACGTCGATGAAGCTGCGGGCGTCGGCCAGCCCGTCCTCGGTGGCGTCGACGTTTATCGGCAGCACCACCAGCCGGTCGTCCGGATAGGCCTCGTCGAGGCGAGCCAAGGTCGGCATCTCGGTGCGGCAGGGCGCGCACCACATGGCCCACAGATTGACCACCACGACCTTGCCGCGGAAATCGGCGAAGCGGGCCTCGGCCCCGTCGCGGGTCCTGAAGACGTAATCCGGGGCCATCGGCGTGGCGGCGGGGGTCTCCAGCCGGGTCAGCGAGCCCCGGGCGAAGCGGGCGAGGTCGCTCTTCGCCGGCGGCTCAGGCGCTGCGGCTTTGAAGAAGGCGTCGCGATTGGCGTATAGCAGCCCGGCGCCCGCGATCACGCCGACCGCCAGCGCCGCCGCGACCGCCATCCCTGCCGCCTTCGAGCCCTTCATGACACAACCTTCCCAACCCGGCCCCGCAGTTAAGCCTTCCCCGGGCGCGGAAGGTCAAGACATGTGGGGCGGACGTTTCTCGGCGCGGCCGGCTGACATCATGCAGGCGATCAACGTGTCGATCGGCGTCGATCGGCGGCTGTGGGCCCAGGATCTGGCCGGGTCGCGGGCTCATTGCCGGATGCTGGCGCAGCAGGGAATCGTGTCGCAGGCAGACGCCGAGGCCATTCTGCGAGGACTGGACGCCATCGAGGCCGAAATCCGCGATGGGAGCTTCCCGTTCCGCGACCAGTTCGAGGACATCCACATGAATGTGGAGGCCCGGCTGGCGGAGTTGATCGGGGAACCCTCGGGGCGGCTGCACACAGCGCGGAGCCGGAACGACCAGGTGGCGACCGATTTCCGCCTGTGGGTGCGGGACGCCTGTGACGCGGCGGTCGATCAACTTCAGGGACTGCAGCGCATCCTGCTGACGCGGGCGGAGCAGCACGCCGGGGACCTGATGCCCGGCTTCACCCATCTGCAGCCGGCCCAGCCAGTCACATTCGGCCACCATCTGATGGCCTATGTCGAGATGTTCGGGCGTGACGCGGGGCGGTTCGCCGACGCCCGGGCACGGATGAACGAGAGCCCGCTGGGAGCGGCGGCTCTGGCGGGATCGCCTTTTCCGATCGACCGGCGGATGACGGCGTCCGAGCTTGGTTTCGACCGGCCCATGGGCAATTCGCTGGATGCGGTGTCGGACAGGGACTTTGCGCTGGAGAGCCTGGCCGCCGCTTCGATCTGCGCCGGACACCTGTCGCGGCTGGCCGAGGAGATCGTGGTGTGGATGACGCCGCAGTTCGGCTTCGTCGTCCTGCCGGACGACCTGACCACCGGTTCGTCGATCATGCCGCAGAAACGCAATCCGGACGCGGCGGAGCTGGTGCGGGCCAAGACAGGCCGGATCATGGGCTCGCTGGTCGCCCTGTCGACGGTGATGAAGGGCCTGCCGCTGGCCTATTCGAAGGACATGCAGGAGGACAAGCCGCCGGTGTTCGAGGCCTTCGACGCCCTGGCGCTGGCGCTGGGCGCGATGACCGCGATGGTCTCGGCCCTGAAACCGGACACAGACAAGATGGCCGCGGCCGCCGGCTCCGGGTTTTCGACGGCGACCGATCTGGCCGACTGGCTGGTGCGGGAGTTGAACCTGCCGTTCCGCAAGGCGCACCATGTGACGGGCGCGGCGGTGAAGCGGGCCGAGGCGCTGGTCGTGGATTTGGCGCAACTGCCGCTGGCCGAACTGCAATCGCTTGAGGCGGGCGTGACGGAAGCGGTTTACAAGGTGCTGACGCCCGAGGCCTCCTGCGCCAGCCGCCAGAGCTTCGGGGGCACGGCGCCGGAACAGGTCCGGGCGCGCATCGCCGAATGGAAGACGCGTCTCGCGTAGAGGGATTGGCATGAAGAAACTCGTTCTGACGGGCGTCGCCGCCCTGATCGCGGTCTCCGTTTCGGGTTGCGGCCGCATGGCCGATCTGGACGCGCCTCCGGCCAAGCGCACCGAGCGCAGCCTGCCGTCGGGCGAGGGCCGAAAGGGTCCGGTGGAGCCCGCGACCGTCTACCGCCCGCCCAGCCAGGCGCCGATCGACGGCGGACCCAGTTCGAACCCCTACGGCGGTTCGGGTACGAACCCCCGCTAGAGCCTTGCACCATTTCGACCGGATCGACGGCGCCCTCCATGCCGAGACCGTGCCGCTGGAAACGCTCGCCGGGGCCGTGGGCACGCCGGCCTATGTCTATTCGACGGCGACGCTGACCCGGCACTACGGCCTGTTCCGCGAGGCGGTGGACACCCATCGCGGGTCGCTGGGCGACGCCCTGATTGCCTTTGCGGTGAAGGCCAATTCCAATCTGTCGGTGCTGGCGACCCTGGCCCGGCTGGGCTGCGGGGCCGATACGGTGTCGGAGGGGGAGATCCGGCGGGCGCTGAAGGCGGGGGTGTCCGGCCAGCGCATCGTCTTCTCGGGCGTGGGCAAGACGGACGCGGAGCTGGCCTTCGCCCTCGAGGCCCGCGTGCGCCAGATCAATGTCGAGAGCGCGGTGGAGCTGGACCGGCTGATCGCGGTGGCGGCGGCGAAAGGCGCGGCGCCCGAGATCGCCATCCGGGTCAATCCGAAAATCGGGGCCGGCGGCCACGCGCGGATCACCACCGGCGGGGCGACCGACAAGTTCGGCGTGCCGGCCGAGGAGGCCCCGGCGCTGTACGCCCGCGCCGCCGCCTCGCCGCATGTGACGCCGGTCGGGCTGGCCTGTCACATCGGCAGCCAGATCACCACGCTGGAGCCGCTGGAGGGGGCGTTCCGGGCGCTGCGGGAGATGACGCTGGCGCTGCGGGCCGGGGGACTGGCGGTCAGCCGGCTGGACCTCGGCGGCGGGCTGGGCGTGCCCTACCACGGCCAGACCGACCTGCCGTCGATCGCGGACTATGTCGGCATGGCGGCCCGGGTGCTGGACGGGCTCGAGGTCGAGGCGGCGTTCGAGCCGGGACGGCTGCTGGCGGCCAACGCCGGGGTGCTGCTGAGCCGGGTCATCCAGGTCAACGCCCGCAGCGACGGCCGGACCTTCCTGGTGCTGGACGCGGGCATGAACGACCTGATGCGGCCGGCGCTGTACGACGCCTTCCACGATGTGGTCGCAGTGCGCGAGCGGCCGGGCGAGGTCGGGGCTTACGACCTTGTCGGGCCGATCTGTGAATCGACCGACGTGTTCGCGCGGGAGCGGCGGCTGCCCCCGCTGGAGGCGGGCGATCTGGTCGCCTTCATGGGCGCGGGCGCCTATGGGGCGGTGCTGGCCAGCGAGTACAATTCGCGGCCGCTGGTCCCGGAGGTGCTGGTCGACGGCGATCGCTGGGCGGTGGTGCGGTCGCGGCCGTCGTATGACGAGATGTGGAGCCGCGAGCCGAAGGCGGACTGGCTGGGCTGAGGCCGGTTCCACCCGGGTGAAATCCGAAAAAACGGTGTGGCGGAGTCGGCAAAGTCGGCGCCGGAATTCCGTATGGCAGAGTCGGCAGAGTCTCATCGGCGCGCCTGGGGCGGTGCGGCGGGGATGCGATTGTCAAAGACCGGCGGGCAGGCGGACGACGCATTATGCGCCCGCCGGCTTATTCGGATGGAAGATTGATTTCAGATTCGACCAAGCGGCTGAAAAGGCTGCGGAACGTCTCCACAATCCGACTATGTTTTCGCGGATTGTAGGCACAGCGTCACACCTACTTTCGTCATCCCGGGAGCGAGCGCAGCGAGACCCCGGGACCCAGCGGCGCCGGAGGCGATCTGTTCAGGTAGGGCGGTGGCGAGCAGCCGCGCTCTCGACGACTTCGCGCTCCCGCGCGCCGCTGGGTCCCGGGGTCTGCGCGGCTGCGCCGCTTGCCCCGGGATGACGAAAGGAAGGGGCCCGCCCCGCCCGGTCCTAGTCCAGCGCGCAGATGTCCGGCAGTCCCCGCAGGGCGCCGGCGTGGTCGAGGCCGTAGCCGACGAGGAAGCGGTTGGGGGCGTCCCAGCCGACGAAGTCGGGTTCGGGGGCGCGGGGCAGCGGCCAGGGCTTGCGGGCGAAGACGCAGGTGAGGACGCGGGCGGCGCCGCCCTCTTTGGCGATCCGCACCGCCTCGGCCAGCGACAGGCCGGTGTCGAAGACGTCGTCGAGGATCAGCACCGTCTTGCCGGCGACGGGCCGCTGAAACGGGGCGTAGACGTCGATCCGGCCCCGGCTTTCCTTCTCGTCGCCGTAGGAGGCCAGCCACAGGGCATCGAAGCGGACGTTGCGGCCGAGGCGCGACAGGGCCCGGGTCAGGTCGGCGGCGAACCACAGACCGCCGGTGAGCAGGACGGCGGCGACCGTCTCGTCATCCGTGACGGGGGCGATGCGCGCGGCCAGATCGGCGACGATGCGGGCGACCTCGGATTCGGGCAGCAGGACGATGGGGGTCGGGGTGTCAGCCATGCGAGGCGGATACCGCCCCGGAGCCGGGCGAGTCGACAGGCAATGGCACCGCGTCGATCGGCTGCATGTCCAGCACCGTGGCCGGATCGGGCAGCAGGGCCGGGCGCAGGCCGGCCTCGGAGACGGGAGCGGCCGTCTTGACCGGCGCGGCGGGAGCGGCGTCCGCGGTGGGGAGCGGGCGATGGACCGTGGGCGGGGCGGGGCGGGCGGCGGCGCGGACCGGCGCGGCCTGATCGAGCACGAAGTCGACCCCGACGCCCTGGCCTTTGCCGCCGGGGTCGGGAATCATGGCGGCGAAGCCCTGGACCTTGCCCGGCAGGACCGGGGCGGCGTCGATACGGACGACGGCATAGCCTATCTCGGCGCCGTGGGCGTCCAGCAGGGCGACGCGGACCGGCGGGGCGATGCGCTCCTCGTCGCGGACGTTGCGCAGGGCGCCGGAGATCAGCACCTTGCCGGGGTCATTGGGCGCGGCGCGGGCCGACACCGCTTCGAACTCCAGCCCGGTCGGGTTCACGGTGAGGCCGACGGCGGCGTAGGCGGCGGCGGTGCGGGGCGCCAGCTCCACCACCTCGACCCGGAACAGCCAGGCGGCGGTGAGCAGGGCGGCGAAGCCGGAGGCGATGCCGGCCCAGACCACGCCGTGGGCGGCGGCGCGGCGCAGGCGACGCTGGTGTTCGGCGCGGGCGCGGAAGGCCCGGGGCAGTTCGGGGGCCGAGGTCTCGGCCAGCGAGTCCGGCGCCGGCTCCTCGTGACGCGCGGGGGCGGCGGCGACGCCGGGCGGGGCGGCGGACAGCTCCAGCGGCTCTTCCAGCGTGGCGCGCCAGGTGTGTTTGCAGGTCTTGCAGCGCACGGTGCGACCGCCGGGGCCGATCGCCTCGTCGGGGGTGAAATAGCTGGTGGCGCAGGACGGACAGGTCAGTATCATGTGTGCTGACTGAGAGGCGTTTCGCCCCCTCCTGTCGCGGCATAAGCCGCGTCCTGACCCAAAATAGATGCCCGTTCAGCCCCGCCGCGCCGCCTTGACCGACTCCGCGACCGAGACCGTCCGCCTCTCGGGCGTCAGCTTCGGCTATGCGGACGGCCCGGACGTGCTTCGGGACGTTAACCTCATATTGCCCGCGGGCTCTTTCCACTTCCTTACCGGGCCGTCGGGGGCGGGGAAGTCCACGCTGTTGAAATTGCTGACCCTCGCCCGGCGTCCGACGGCGGGGGCGCTGGCGCTGTTCGGCGAGGCGGCGGGGGAGGCGCCGCGGGCGGCCTTGCCCGTTTTCAGGCGGCGGATGGGGGTCGTGTTCCAGGACTTCCGGCTGCTGGATCATCTGTCGGCCTTCGACAATGTCGCCCTGCCGCTGCGCCTGGCGGGCGTCAGGCGGGAGAGCTGGGCGGAGGACGTGGAGGAGATGCTGGACTGGGTCGGGCTGGGCGAGCGGATGAACGACCGGCCGCCGACCCTGTCGGGCGGCGAAAAGCAACGGCTGGCCATCGCCCGGGCGGTGGTGACGCGGCCCGAACTGATCCTCGCCGACGAACCGACCGGCAGCGTCGACGCGGCCATGGGCGAGCGGTTGCTGAAACTGTTCCAGTCGCTGAACCGGCTGGGGACGACGGTGCTGATCGCCAGCCATGACGAGGCGCTGGCGGCGGCCTCGGGGGCGACGGCGCTGCGGCTCGAGGGCGGACGGCTGCTGGGCGGCGGAACATGATCGGGCGCTGGATCCCGCGCCGGGCGCCGATCCTGCCGCGCGACGGCGGCGGCGAGCCGTGGCTGGCGGCCGTGATCGCGGTGCTGTGCTTCCTCGCCTGTCTGTCGGCGGTCGGGGCGGTGGCGGCGGACCGGGCGGCGCACGGCTGGGTCCGGCAGCTGCGCGCCGAGGCGACAGTGCAGGTCCGGCCGCGCGTCAACGAGACGGGCTCCGAGGCGGCCGCCCGGGCGGCGCAGACGCTGGCGGGCGTGACCGGGGTCGACGAGGCGGAGGCCATGGACCGCAAGACGGCCGAGGCCCTGCTGCGGCCGTGGGTCGGAGACGCCGTCCTGCCCGATCTGCCCCTGCCCCATCTGGTCACCGTGCGGCTCGACCCGGAGGCGCCGGCCAGTCCGGTCAGCCTGAGCCGGGCCCTGGCCGAGGCCGGCGTCGACGCCACGGTGGACGATCACAGCCTGTGGCGCGGCGAGGTCGAGCGGTCGGCGGCCCTGATCACCCTCCTCGCCCTGACCGCTTTCCTGCTGACGGCGGGCGGGGCCGGGGCGGCCATCGTCTATGCGACCCAGGCGGGGATGGCGGCGCAGCGGACGGTGATCGAGACGCTGAGCCTGAACGGGGCCTCGGACGGACGCATCGCCGGCCTCTATCAGACCCGCTACGCCCTGCTGGCGGCCGGCGCGGGGGCGGCCGGGGCGGTCGTCGCCATGGGGCTGGTCGCGGGCGCGCGGTTCCTCGGCGGCGCGGACGGCGTGACGCCCGCCCTGCCGGTGACCTGGGGCGACGTGCTGATGCTCTCGCCATGTCCGCTGCTGGCCGCTACGGTGGCGCTTGTCGCGGCGCGGATCACAGCGCTGGCGCGACTGAGGGGCGGTCGCTAGGTTAACGCCATGAAGTTTCTGACCTTCATCGCCATAATCGTCGTGATCTGGGGGGTCGGCCTGTTCGCCTTCGCCGACCGGGTGCGCGGCTATACGCCGGCCGCCGAGCCGGCGCGAGCGGACGCCATCGTGGCCCTGACCGGGCCGTCGGCCGAGCGCGTCAACGCGGCAATCCGCCTGCTGGAGCAGGACAAGGGCCAGCGGGTGCTGATCTCGGGCGTCAATCGCGAGGTGCGGCGCCAGGAGCTGCGCGCCCTGACGCCGGGTTCGAACCGGCTGTTCAACTGCTGCGTCGATCTCGGCTTCGAGGCCGAAGACACCATCGGCAACGCCCAGGAGATCGCCGCCTGGGCCGACGCCAAGGGCTATGACAGCCTGATCGTGGTGACCTCGGATTATCACATGCCGCGCGCCCTGACCGAGATCCGGGCGGCGGCGCCTGGGGTGGAGCTGACGCCCTATGCGGTCGAGACGCCGTCGCTGGACGACGCGGGCTGGTGGCGGGCGGCGGCAGCGGCGCGGCGGATGACGCTGGAATACATGAAATATCTGGCGGCGCTCGGCCGGGCGCTGGTCGGCGGCGGCGCCTATGAGACACCGGCGGCAGAGGCCGGGGAACCGGTCGCCAAGAAGGCCGCCTGAGTGACCACGATCCGTTCGCTCGTCTTCGTGCTGTGGCTCTATCTGTCGATGGTGCTGTTCGCCGTCGGCCTGTCGCCGGCGTTGTTGCTGCCGCATCGCTACGCCATGGGGGTGATCCGGGGCTGGTCCCGGTTTGTGCTGTTCGGCCTGCGCTGGATCGCGGGGGTGAAGGTCGAGTTCCGGGGGCTGGAGCACCGGCCGACCGGCGCCGCCCTGATCGCCGGCAAGCACCAGAGCATGCTGGACGTGATCGCGCCGTTCGCGGTGCTGCCGGACAACTGTTTCATCATGAAGAAGGAGCTGCGGCCCCTGCCGTTCTTCGGCTGGTTCGCGTGGAAGACCGGGATGATCGCGGTCGACCGCTCGGCGCACTCCAAGGCGCTGAAGGACATGGTCAAACAGGCGCGCGGCCGGTTCGCCGAGGGGCGGCAGATCCTGATCTTTCCGGAGGGGACGCGGGCGGCCGTAGGCGCGCCGGCGGACTACAAGCCGGGCATCGCGGCGCTGTACCGGGATCTGGACTGTCCGTGCGTGCCGATGGCGACCAATTCGGGCGTGCATTGGCCGGCGCACGGGTTCCGGCGCTATCCGGGGACGGTGGTCTATGAGTTCCTGCCGGCGATCCCGGGGGGGCTGAAGCGGGCGGAATTCATGGGGGAACTGGAGGCGCGGATCGAGGGGGCGTCGGGAGCGATGCTTGCGGCGGAGAAGCGGTCCGCTCTCACTGGATCGGGCTAGCCCAGCCTCTCCCACGCCAGCGCGTGGACCTTGTCGCGGCCCAGCGCCGCGGCCAGCGGCGGCTCAGCGAACAGGCCGGCGATGGCGGGGTCTCTCACATCCAGCCCGCCGGTGAAGGCGCCGAAGGCGGGGAGGACGGCGCGGCGGCCGTCGGTGACGAAGGCGGGGCGGCGGACGCCGCGGCCGTGGGCGGCGACGCGGGCGGCGGGGTGGAGGTGGCCGGCGATCTCGCCGGGGCGCTCGCCCGGCTGGGGCTCGTGGATCAGGCGCAGGGCGCCGAGGGAGAGGGTTTCGACCACCTCGCCGGGAAGGGCGTCGACGCTGTCCGCGAGGGCGGCGATGTCGTGGTTGCCTTCGAGCCAGATCCAGTCGCGGCCGGCGGCGAGCCGGTGCAGGCGGGCGGCGTCGTCGGGGGCCATGCGGGCGACGGATTTCGAGTCGTGGAAGCTGTCGCCGAGCAGGATGACGGTCGCGGGGCGCAGGGCCTCGATCTCGGCCTCGAGCCGGTCGAGTGTGGCGCGGCTGTCGTAGGGGGGCAGCATCTGCCCGCGGGCGGCGAAGGCCGAGCCCTTCTCCAGATGCAGGTCGGCGGCGATCAGAGTGCGGTGATTCAACACCCACAGAGCGCCGGAACAGCGCAGCACGCAGGGCTCGCCCTCAATGGAGACGCGCAGGCCGCCGCTGGGGCAGCGGGCGGGGGACAGGGCCTGTCTGAGGGCTGCGTTCATTGGGCCGCCTCGGCCGAGGGTTCGCCCATGACCTCGGCGATCAGGTCGGCCTCGTCGAAGCCATAGGCGCTGGCGTCGAGGATCATCTCGGCCGCCTGGCCGCCGCCGACGCGCTCGCGGCCGATCTGGACGAGGACGGGGACGCAGAAGGGCGAGGGGCGCTCCAGATGCATGTGCCGGATGTGGCCCTGGATGCGCTGGAGCAGCTGGCCGAGGCGGGCGACGTCGAGCAGGCCGGCGGCGGCGTCGGCGCGGGCGGTCTTGAGCAGCAGATGGTCGGGCTGATGGCGGCGGAGCACGTCGTAGATCAGGTCGGTCGAGAAGGTCACCTGCCGGCCGGTCTTCTCATTCCCCGGCTGGCGCTTCTCGATCAAGCCGGAGATCAGGGCGCAATTGCGGAAGGTGCGCTTCATCATGAAGCTCTCCTCCAGCCAGCTCTCGAGGTCGTCGCCGAGCATGTCGGGCTCGAACAGGGCGTCGAGGTCGAGGCCGTCCATGGGCTTGATCGACCAGATGGCCAGCGAATAGTCGGTGACGACGAAGCCGAGCGGGCCGACGCCGAGCCGGTCGAGGCGGCGGGTCAGCAGCATGCACAGGGTGCCGTGGGCCAGACCGCCGGCGAACGGATAGGCGACGAGGAAGTGGCGGCTGCCGCGCGGGAAGGTCTCGACCAGCAGGGTCTCCGCGTCGGGGATGGCGGATTTCTCTTCCTGCAGCTCCAGCCACTCCTGCACATCGGGGGGCAGGACGCGCCAGTGGTCACGGTCCTCGATCATGGCGCGGACGCGGTCGGCGAGGGAGGTCGACATGGGGAATTTCGAGCCGCCCCATGAGGGGATCTTGGGGTCCTTGTCCTGGGCGTGGGTGACCAGCGCGTCCATGCCGGCGATGGCCTGGAAGGCCCAAACCTGGCCGGCGAAGATGAAGGTGTCGCCGGGGACCATGGGCTCGAAATAGCTCTCCTCGGCCTCGCCGACCTTGCGGCCGCCGATCAGGCGCTGGCCCCGGCGCGAGGCGACGCGGACGTTGAGGGTCGCCGCCGTAACGATGGCGCCGACGTTCATGCGGTGGCGCTGGGCGGTCCGGGCGTCGCGCACCTTCCATTTGCCGTCGCGGGTGCGGACGATGCGGGCGAAGCGCTCGTAGGTGCGCAGGGCGTAGCCGCCGGTGGCGACCAGATCGACGACTTCCTCGAACTGCTCGTACGTCAAGCCGCGATAGGGGCCGCAGGCGGACACCTCCGCATACAGATCGTCCATGGCAAACGGCTCGGAACAGGCGCAGCCCATGACGTGCTGGGCCAGGGTGTCGAGGGTGCCGGTGTGGACCGGCTCCCAGTCAAAGGCGTTCTCGGCCACCGCCTCGCGCGCGGCCTGGCATTCCAGCATCTCGAAGCGGCTGGCGGGGACCATCAGGGCGCGGCTGGGTTCGTCGAGGCGGTGGTTGGCGCGACCGATGCGCTGGACCAGACGGCTGGCCCCCTTGGGGGCGGCCAGCTGGATGACGAGATCGACGTCGCCCCAGTCGATGCCGAGATCGAGCGTCGAGGTGCAGACCACGGCGCGCAGATCGCCGCGCGCCATGGCCGCCTCGACCTTGCGGCGCTGTTCGGCGGCCAGCGAGCCGTGATGCAGGGCGATGGGCAGGTCGTCGTCGTTGATGGCCCAGAGCTGCTGGAAGACGAATTCGGCCTGCCAGCGGGTGTTGACGAAGATCAGGGTCATGCCGGCGCGGCGGATCGCGTCGTAGACCTCGGGGATGGCGTGCCGGCCCGTGTGGCCCGCCCATGGAACGTGGCCCTCGGAGACGAGGACGTCGATGACGGGCGGGGCGCCGGGGTCGCCGCGGATGATGGTTACCGGGTCTCCCCCCACCGGGAGGAGGGGACCATGCGTAGCATGGTGAGGGGGGAGTGTGCGGCCGGCCCCCTCCACCGCTTCGCGGTCCCCCTCCCCCGTGTGGGGAGGATTTCCGGGCGCCAACCACGAGGCGATCATGTCCGGGTCGTCCACCGTCGCCGACAGCGCCACCCGCCGCATCGCCGGCGCGAACGTCTGCAATCGGCCCAGCCCGAGGTTCAGCAGGTCGCCGCGCTTGCCGCTCCAGATGGCGTGGACCTCGTCGAGGACGACGCATTGCAGGTCAGCGAAATAACTGCGGGCGCCGTCCCAGGCGCAGAACAGGGCCAGCTGTTCCGGGGTGGTCAGCAGGATGTCGGGCGGGAAGTCGCGCTGACGCTGGCGTTTCGACTGTTTGGTGTCGCCGGTGCGGCTCTCGACGTGGATGTTGAGCCCGATCTCGCGGATCGGGATCATCAGATTGCGTTCGACGTCGGTAGTCAGGGCCTTGAGCGGGGACAGGTAGAGGGTGTGGACACCGGAGCCGGGTCCGGTGGCGGGCTTCGGCCCCCGCTCGGCCAGTTCGATCAGGCTGGGCAGGAAGCCGGCCAGGGTCTTGCCGCCGCCCGTCGGGGCGACCAGCAGGGCGTGCGCGCCGGCCTGGGCCGCCGCGATCATTTCCAGCTGGTGCCGTCGAGGCGCCCAGCCGCGCGAGGCGAACCAGTCGGCGAAGAGAGGCGGAAGCGTTGCGGGAACGGTGGGCGGCGTCACATCGCGCCTATAGCATGTTCCCGTTCCGTTTCACCCACCCAGCGCGCGGACGGCGACGTAGACCGCGACGAGGATGATCAGGCCGGCGAACAGGCGTCGGCCGAGGGCGGCCCTGTCCCCCAGGGCGCGTGCGATAGGCAGTCCCAGCGCGGTTCCGAAGACGCCGCCGACGACCATGGCGACCACGACGGGCCAGTCGACCAGACCGGAAACCGCATAGTTGGCCGAGGTTGAGGCGCCGAACACCGCCACGCTGAGCAGGGACGAGGCCTGGGCATGCAGCAGGGTCATGCCGGTGGACGCCATCAATCCCGGCACGATGAGGAAGCCGCCGCCGATGCCGAAGAAGCCGGCGGCGAAGCCCGCGCCGAGCCCCATCGGGGCCAGCCGCAGGGTGAGGCGGCGGTCAAGACGGACCGCGGCGTCTCCCTCGCTGCGCGGCTTGCGCAGCATGGACAGGGCGATCAGCACCATGGCGAGGGCGAAGAACAGCAGCAGGCTCTGACCGTCCACCCGTTTGGCGAGGGTCGAGCCGGCCAGGGCGCCCAGCACGCCCGTCGCGGCGAACAGGCTCGCGCATGGCCATTTGACCCGTCCGGCGCGGGCATGGCCGGTCAGTCCCGTGATGGCGTTCAGCGCCACCCCCGCGGCCGAGGTGCCGATGGCCACGTGGGGATCGCTGACGCCGACGAAATAGAGCAGCAGCGGGGCGGCCAGCACCGACCCGCCGCCGCCGAAGACGGCCAGAAACAGGCCCACCACGGCGCCGCTGAGAGCGGCCGCGCCCAAGGTCCACAGCGCCGGGTCCACGTTCAGGCGGCCCGCAGCCGGTTCCACGGCATGACGGCGAGCATCCGCGCCATGCCGCAGAAGCCGCTGATTCCCGCGAAGAGCAGGCCGGCGCCGACGAAGCCGGACAGGGCGACGAAGGCCGGATGCACCAGCCAGGCCAGCAGGGCGCCGAGCAGCGCCAGGCCGCCGGCGGCGATCTGGACCTGACGCATCAATTCCAGCGGCGCCTTGCGGTCGACGGTGACGGGCTGTTCGGCCGCCTTCCAGCCGTTGAGGCCGCCCTCCAGCACATAGGCGGCCCCGTCGATGCGGGCGGCCAGGCGCTCGCAATGGGCGCCCGTGCGCGCGCCGCTGCGGCACATGAAGACGACATCGCGCCCGGCTTCGATGCCGAGATTTGCCTGCTCGAAGGTCGAAAGGGGCGCGGATACGGCGCCGGGCAGATGTTCGCGGGCGAACTCGTCCGGCTCGCGGATGTCGACGAGCACGGCGCGGCCGGTGTTGAGGCGATCAGCGACGTCGCGCGGCGACAGGGGGGTGAGAACGGCGGTCATAGGCTTACTCCGGGGAGGGGGAACAGTAGATTTCGGCGAGGGTGGCGATCACGCGGACCGCGGCCGGATCAGCGATGCGGTAGAAGACGGCCTGGCCCTCGCGCCGCGCGGCGACGAGGCCTTCCTCGCGCAGCAGGGCCAGATGCTGGGACAGGGCGGACTGCGACAGGCCGACCAGCGGCCGCAGCGCCCCGACCTGAAGCTCCCGGTCGCCGAGCTGGCACAGGATCATCAGCCGTTTTTCATTGGACAGGGCCTTGAGCAGGGCCGCCGCGCGAGTGGCGCTGGCCTCGAACCGGGCGAAGTCGATGGAGTTCAGGTCGATCATGGGTCGGAATATATGCAGACTTGCTAATTTAGCAATACCTAATATGTTGTCCGCCACAGCCACGGAGGCACAACATGCAACCGACCATCCAGGCCTTCTTCGACAAGGCCACCAACACCATCAGCTATCTGGTCAGCGATCCTGACTCGAGCGACGCCGCGATCATCGATCCTGTGCTGGACTACGATCCGGCGTCCGCCTGCACTTCAACCGCCAGCGCGGACGACATGCTGGCGGCTGCGGCGGCGCAGGGTCTGCGCGTGATCCGGGTCCTTGAGACCCACGCTCACGCAGACCATCTGTCCGCGGCGCACTACATCCGCGAACAGACCGGCGCGGCCATCGGCATCGGCGGGCGCATCACCGAGGTGCAGAAGGTCTTCGGCCCGCTGTTCGACGCCACGGACGTAACCGACGATGGCGCGGTGTTCGACCATCTGTTCGCCGACGGCGAGCATTTCGCTATCGGCGAATTGGAGGTGGAGGTGATCCACACGCCCGGCCACACGCCCGCCTGTGTGAGTTATCACATCGGCGACGCGGTGTTTGTCGGCGACACCCTGTTCATGCCCGACTACGGCACCGCCCGGGCCGACTTCCCCGGCGGCGACGCGGCGACCCTGTACCGCTCGATCCAGCGCATCCTGGCGCTGCCGGACGAGACGCGACTGTTCGTCGGCCACGACTATCTGCCGGAAACCGGCCGCACCGACTTCGCCTGGGAAACGACCGTGGGTGAGGAGCGCCGCGCCAACATCCATGTCGGCGGCGGAGTCAGCGAGGCGGACTTCGTCGCCCGCCGCAATGCGCGCGACACGGTGCTCGGCAAGCCGAAGCTGATCCTGCCTTCGCTACAGGTGAACATCCGCGCCGGGGACCTGCCGCCGGTCGAGCCCTCGGGCAAGCGGTTCCTGAAGCTTCCGGTCAACGCGCTGTGAGCTGATGTTCCCGTTCCGTTTCGCGACGGGACCGGCTATCTAACGCGGGTGACTGTCTCCACCCTCACCGCCTCCCCTGCCCTGACCGGCGCCGAGCCGTGGCTCGTGCTGCCGGCGGCGCTGGCCGTGCCGCCGGGCGCGGGGGCGATCTGCGATGAGGCGGGCGCGCGGAAGATCGGGCGGGGCGCTGCCGAGGGGGCCTTCACCACGGGGCCGGTGCTGGTGGCCCACGCCAGCCTGACGGCGCGGCGGCTGGGGATCGCCCCGCCGGCGCGGTCGACCGACCTGCTGGACGTACTGGAGCTGTTCGCCTTCGTGCGGCCGGCGCGGTTCTGCGCCCCGTCGCCGAGCGGCTTGGCCCTGGCCATGGGCCAGGCCGAGCCGAGGGGCGCGGAGGCCCAGGCCGAGGCGTTGCGGCGGGCGGCGGACGGCCTGCTGAGGGAGTTGGCCGAGCCGACCTACCCCGATCGCGAGGCCGCCTTCACCCTGGCGGAGACACTGGCCCGCGCCGGATGGGCATGGGGCTGGCGGGTGCTGGGCGCCCTTCAGCATCAGCCGGTGCGGGAAAGACAGCATCGCGGGAGCGGGCTGGACGCCTGGTCGCGGCTGGCGGAGTGGGAGGACGAGGCCCCGCGCGGCGAGGCCGGCTCGGCCCCGGTCGACTCCGAGAGCGCCCGCATCCGGCTGGACAAGCTGTTGCAGGCCTCGGGGCTGGACGAGACCCGGCCGACCCAGTCCGACTACGCCGCCGAAGCCGCCTTCGCCTTCTCGCCCCGCGACGAGGAGGGGCGGCCGCGCATGCTGCTGGCCGAGGCGGGGACCGGCACGGGCAAGACGCTGGGCTATCTGGCCCCGGCGTCGCTGTGGGCCGAGCGCAACCAGGGGGCGGCCTGGGTCTCGACCTACACCCGCGCCCTGCAGCGTCAGATCGATCGCGAGAGCGCGGCGCTGTGGCCCGACCCGGCCGAACGCAAACGCAAGACCGTGGTCCGCAAGGGACGCGAGAACTACCTCTGCCTGTTGAACCTGCAGGACATGGTGCAGGCGGCGCAGCTGGGCAACGGCGACCTGATCGGCATGGCCCTGGCCAGCCGCTGGGCGATGCACTCGCGCGACGGCGACATGACCGGCGGGGACTATCCGGGCTGGCTGCCCGGGCTGTTCGCGGTCGGGCCCAGCCATCAGGCCAGCGCGGCCAATCTGGTCGACCGCCGCGGCGAATGCGTCCACGCCGCCTGCCCCCACTACCGCACCTGTTTTGTCGAGAAGACGATCCGCGCCAGCCGCCGAGCCGATCTGGTGGTGGCCAATCATGCGCTGGTGATGACCCAGGCGGCGTTCGACGGGGCGCGGTCGGCGCGGGGGTTGAAGCAGGACGGCGAGACGGCGGCGCTGAAGCGGATCGTGTTCGACGAGGGGCACCACCTGTTCGACGCCGCCGACAGCGCCTTTTCGGCGTGTCTCTCCGGGCAGGAGGCGGCCGAGCTGCGGCGCTGGATCCGGGGGCCGGAGGGGAGAGGGCGGCGCGGGCGCGGGCTGGAGCAGCGGCTGGGCGACCTGTGCGCCGATAGCGAGGCCGCGACGAACGCGTTGCAGGATGCGGTGCGGGCGGCGGCGCAGCTGCCGGGTGAAGGCGTGTCCGGGCGGATCGCGCCGGCCTCGGGCGAGGTCAATCCGGTGGGGCCGATCGAACGGTTTCTGCTGGCGGGACTGGAGCAGCTCCGTGCACGGACGAGCGAGAACGCGGCCGGGTCGGGGGTCGAGTTCGGCATGGAATGCGCGCTCAGGCCGGTGACCGATCCGGTGCTGGAGACGGCGCGGGAGGCGGCGCAGGCGCTGGCGGCGGTCGAGGCGCCGCTGCTGGCCCTCGCCCGGCACCTGGAGGACATCCTCGACGACGAGGCGGCGGAGCTGGACGGGTCGCAGCGGTCGCGGATCGAGGGAGCGTTGCGCGGGCTGGACCGGCGGGCGCGGATGACCCTGCCCGGCTGGCGGTCGATGCTGGCGGCGCTGGAGGTTGCGTCGGACGAGCCGGACCCGGACTTCGTCGACTGGCTGTCGGCCGAGGCGGCGTTCGGGCGGATCATGGACGTGGCCCTGCGGCGGCACTGGATCGACCCGACGGTGCCGCTGGAGGCGGCGGTGATCGTGCCCGCCCACGGCGTGCTGGTGACCAGCGCCACCCTGTCCGATCCGAACTCGGACGATCCGTTCGACATGGCCCGGCTGCGCACCGGCGCGGCGCGGCTGATCGAGCCGGCGCGGACGCTGAAGGTCGAAAGCCCGTTCGACTATGCGGCCAACGCCCGGGTCATCGTCGTCAACGACCTGGTCAAGGACGACGCGCGCCAGACCGCGGCGGCGATGCGCGAGCTGTTCCTGGCGGCGGGCGGCGGGGGTCTGGGCCTGTTCACCGCCATCCGGCGGCTGAAGGCGGTCTATGAGCGACTGGGGCCGGATCTGGCGAAACACGGCATCCCGCTCTACGCCCAGCATGTCGATCCGCTGGAGGTGGGGGCGCTGGTCGATGTGTTTCGCGCCGAGCAGGACAGCTGCCTGCTGGGCACCGATGCGGTGCGGGACGGGGTCGATGTGCCGGGGCGGTCGCTGCGCATCCTCGCCTTCGACCGGGCGCCGTGGCCGCGCCCGGACCTTCTGCACAAGGCGCGGCGGGCGCGGTTCGGCGGCGAGGGCGCGGGCGGCAGAAATTTCGACGACGCCCTGACCAGAGCCCGGATCGCACAGGCTTTCGGACGCCTGATCCGCCGGGCCGACGACAAGGGGGTGTTCGTGATGCTCGACGCCGCCACCCCCACCCGGCTGTTCGGCAGCCTGCCGCCGGGGACCGAGGTGCAAAGGATGGGTCTGGCGGAAGCCGTCGAGCAGGTTGGTGCGTTCCTGTCTTCTGATAAGGAGCGCCCATGAACGACACCCCTGCCCGTCACTCCCGCCGCGGCCTCGTCATTCCGTTCGCGATCGTGGGCGTCCTGCTCGCCGCCTGGACCGGATGGTGGTTCTGGCTGGCGGGCGAGGTCGAGACCCGGCTGACGGCCCAGGTCGAGGCCCTGAGGGGTGAGGGCTGGCAGGTGTCGCACGAGCCGGTCACGGTCGGCGGCTGGCCGTTCCGGACCCGGGTCGCCTTCCCAGCCGCCGACATCGTGGCCCCGTCGGGCCATGGCGTCGCCGCCGCCAGACTGGTGGCCGAGGCCAGCGCGTGGAATCCCGGCCATTGGGTGATCCTGGCGCCGGACGGCCTGGTCATGACCCGCGCCGGCAAGGGACAGGTGGCGGTCGAGGGCGAGGCGCTGCGGATGAGCATCAGCCATTTGCGCGACCGGTTTCCTGACCTCCGGGTCGAACTGGCGCGGCCGACCTTCACGCCCGTGGCCGGAGCCGACCCCTTCCCCCTCGCCTCGGCGGAACGGGTCGAGCTCTATGCGCGGCCCCATCTGACCGACGGCGAAGCGGCGACGGACGAGATGGACGTGCTGTTCCGGCTGACAGACGGACGGGGACGGGCCGGCGGTCCGGTGGAGGGCGCGACCCGCGAGGGCCGGCTGTCGGCCGAGGTCGAGGCGACGATCGAACAGGCCAGCCGGCTGCGTGGGGTCGACAGCGCCGGGGTGTTCGCCCACTGGACGGAAGCCGGGGGCCGCTTCACGGCGATCAAGGGTCGGCTGCAGGCCGGCGACAGCAGCGCCAGCCTGTCCAGCGACGCCCTGTGGGCCCGCGAGGACGGACGGCTGGAGGGTCGGCTGGCGCTGACCGCCGAACGTCCGGGCGAGGCCATCGCCGGCCTGGCGGGGTCGCGCTCGGGGGCCGTGAACCGGGTCGGAGCGGCCGGCGCCGCGGCCGCCGCCGGCGTCCAGGGCGACCGCCCGATGGATCTGGTGCTGATCTTCAACGACGGCCGCACCTGGCTGGGGCCGTTCGCGCTCGCGCCCGCGCCGAAGCTGTTCTGATGCTGAACACCCCCGAGCCCGACGCCGAGCGGCAGGCGCTGGACCGCGCGGTGGCTGAGGCCGTGCGAGCGCGTCTCGCCGCCGGTCCCCACCCGACGCCCGAGATCGAGGCGATCGCCCTGCGCCGCGCCCTTCAGGGTTTGTCGCCCCCGGCGACGGCGGCCGTCCGCTGCCTTCTGGGCCGGCTTGATTCGGCGAGCGGCCCGGCTCTGACTGTCTGGGGTCCCGCCAGCCAGGTGTTGGCCTCGGACCGGTTCGGATTGACGGCGCGGATCGCCGGGACCCCCGAAGCGGCCTTGATCGCAGCCCGCAACGGCGGGCGAGCGCTCATGGACCTGACGGGCGCCTCCGGCTGGTGGGGGCGGTTGCTGGCCGAGCCGCGTCTGCGGGTGGTCGGGGCCCTGCCGGACCACGGCCACGGCCTGCCCCGGGCCGTGCTGGTCCAGCCCGTCGATCCGGGGCCGACCGGCGACGATCGCACCTTCTGGGTCACCGACAGTCCGTGGACGGACGCCCGTATCGTCCAGCGCCTCGGCGAAGGCGGCCTCGCCGCCGACCCGCTCATCGCCGCAGGCGGCTTGAAGCTGTTCGTGCTCGCGGGCTATGTGCAGCCGGACGACGGGCGGCTGAACGGCGCGCCCGGAGATCTGAGCGGCGTCATCGGCGCCGCCCCTGTATTCTGAATCCGAGGAACCGCCATGACCGACGCACCCGCGCCCAAACCCGGCATCCTCGACATCGCCCCCTACGTAGGCGGCAAGTCCGCCATCGCCGGCGTGGCCGAGCCGATGAAGCTGTCGTCCAACGAGAACATGCTCGGCGCCGGGCAGTTGGCGCGCGAGGCCTATGAAGCGGCGGTCCGCAACATCCACATCTACCCTGACGGCCGGGCGACCAAGCTGCGCGACGCCGTGGCCGGGCACCACGGGCTGGAGCCGGAGCGGCTGATTTTCGGCAACGGCTCGGACGAGGTCTTCGCCCTGCTGAACCAGACCTATCTGACGCCGGGCGACAATATCGTCACAGGCCAGTACGGCTTCCTCGCCTACCGGATCAGCGCCCTGGCCAACCAGGCTTCGGTCAAACTGGCGCCCGAGCCGGAGTTCAAGGCCACGGTGGAAGCCCTGCTGGAGCAGGTCGATGAGCGCACCCGCATCGTCTACGTCTCCAGCCCGTCGAACCCGACCGGCAGCTACAACACCGGCGAGGAGATCCGTCGGCTGCACGAGGGGCTGCGACCGGACGTCCTGCTGGTCGTCGACGAGGCCTATGCGGAATACGTGACCGAACCGGACTGGGAAACCAGCTTCCCGCTCGCCCGCGACAGCGAGAACATCGTGGTCACCCGCACCTTCTCCAAGATTCACGGGCTTGGCGGGCTGCGCATCGGCTTTGGCTATGCGCCTCTGAAGGTGGCGCAGGCCGTGGACCGCATCCGCCTGCCGTTCAACGTCTCGGTGCCCGGGCTCGAGGCGGCCGTGGCGGCTCTGGGCGACGAGGCGCACCAGCAGGCGTCGCGCGACCTGATCCACACCTGGCGTCCGCGCATGGCCCAGGCCATCCGCGGCTTCGGCTTCGAGGTGCTGCCCTCGGCGGGAAATTTCGTGCTGGTCCGGTTCAAGGATGTCGAACAGGCGCAGCGCGCCAACGACTATCTGAACTCGAAGGGCGTCATTGTGCGGCCGGTCGGCGGCTACGGTCTGCCGGAGGCCCTGCGCATCACCATCGGCACCGAGGACCAGAACCGCGCGGTTCTGGACGCCCTGAGCGAGTTCGCGGCCCGCTGATCCCGCCCGGTCGCTCTCCGATCGCGAAGGAACTCACTGGCGACGGAAGATGCGGCTGGCCGCCCAGCCGGTGAAGGCCGCCAGCAGGACGCAGAGAACGCCGTAGGTCCACGGGCGATTGTGGGCGAACTCGAAGATGTCGCGTTCGATGCCGACCTTTTCGACGGTCAGGGTGAGGTTGGAGACCGAGACGGGATCGCCGTCCTGGAACAGCCAGACCTCGGCGAAATACTGGCCGGTCGGGGCGACAGCGGGCAGTTCGATCTCGGCCCGGAACAGACCGCGGTCGACGAAGCGGACGCCCTCGGGATCGGTGTTGTACAGGGCCGCCGCCTCGCGCAGGCGGATCACCGCGCGGCGCCAGTCGAGATAGTCCTCGCCAAGGCGGCTGATGACCACGTCCCGCACGCCGTAGCGAGTGACGACGCGGCTCTCCTCGGGGGCGTTGATGCGCAGGTGATCAACACCGACGCCCAGACGGCGGAGGTCGCCGAAGTCGGCGATGTCGCCGAGCGGCCGGGTCGAGGCGGTCATGTAGAAGCCGGGCGCGCCCTCGAACACGACCGGGCGGCTGTTCAGCCAGACCCCGAGGTTGCGGGTCTTCTTGACGAGGCGGACGGGCGCGTCGGGCCCCCTCACGACGACCACCACGTCCGTGGGATCGTCGCCCGGATTGAACACGGCGCCGTAGAGCACGATGGACGCCCCGCTGAAGCCGGAGTCGACGCTGACGCGGGCCTCGGTCAGGGCGGCGGCGACCCTCAACCGGTCCTCGGTCGCGGCCGACCGTTCGGGCGCCGGGGCCTCGACGGCGGGCGGGGGCGGAGGCAGGGCCTGAATCATTCGGCCACCCCCGGAGCGAAACCGAACAGGTCGGACGGCCGGACGAACAGTTCGAGGCCCATCTGGATGCCGACCAGCAGGACGATGAGACCGAGCACGGCGCGCAGTTCCTCGGCCCGGAACCGGCCCGACCAGCGGGCGCCGTACTGGGCGCCGACGACCCCGCCGAGCAGCAGGATGGTCGACAGCACGATGTCGACCGTCTGATTCCGGCCCGCCTGCAGGACGGTGGTCATGGCGGTGGTGATGATGATCTGGAGCAGGCTGGTGCCGACCACCACGCTGGCTTTCATGCGCAGGATGTAGAGCATGGCCGGGACGAGGATGAAGCCGCCGCCGACTCCCATGATGGCCGACAGGACGCCCGCGAAGGCGCCGAGGGCGAACGGCGGGATGGCGCTGATGTAGAGGCCGGAACGCGGGAACCGCATGCGGAGCGGCAGACCGTAGAGCCACAGCGGCCGACGGCGTTCCTTGTGCGGCGTGACCTGACCGCGGACGCGCCGGAGAATCTGGCCGAGGCTCTCGTACAGCATCAGGGTGCCGATGGCGCCGAGGAAGATCAGGTAGGACAGGGCCACCACCAGGTCCGCCTGCCCCAGCAGGAGGAGGTAGCGGAACAGTTCGACGCCCGCGAGGGCGCCGAGCACGCCGCCGGCCGCCATGACGCCGCCGATGCGGTAATCGACGGCCTTCCGGGTGGTGTAGCTGATCACGCCCGAGGTCGAGGACGCCACGACGTGGCTGGCCTGGCTGGCCACCGCGACGGGCGGGGGAATGCCGAGGAAGATCAGGATCGGAGCCATCAGGAAGCCGCCACCGATCCCGAACAGGCCGGAGATGAATCCCACAACCGCCCCCAGCAGGACCAGGAGCGGCCAGTTCACCGAAACCTCGGCGATCGGCAGATAGATATCCAAAGGACGCGCCTTCGGCTGGAACTGAGGCTAGGCGCCGGAAAGGCGACGGTGAAGGTGTCCTATACGCACGCCGTAGCCACCGCCACCGAATGCGCCGAAAAGGCTTGTCTGATCCACGTCAGGCGAGCGGCTCGACCTTGAAGGCGTCGGCGGCGGCCCGCGCCGCGCCGCGTTCCGACGCCGGCAGGCCGGGCCGCAGCCGCTCGACCGCCGACTGGGCGTCGCCATCCCCGGCGCGCGCGGCGATCAGATACCATTTGTAGGCCTCCGGAAGATCCGGCTGGATGCCTTCGTCGCCGACCTCGTACAGCTTGGCGACGTTGAACTGGCTATCGACCAGACCGGCCTCCGCAGCCTTGCGGAGCCAGTCGATGGCCTCGGGCCGGTTGCGGGCGCCGCCGATCCCCTCGAACAGGTACATGCCGTAGTTGTGCATGCCGCGGGCGTCGCCGGCGTCGGCCGCGCGGCGGACCCAGACACGCGCCTCGGCCGGGCTGACGGCCAGACCGGCGGCGCCGTTCTCGTAGAGGCTGGCGAGATGCAACTGGGCCGGCGCGAAACCGAGGCCGGCGGCCTGTTTCAGGGTGTCGACGCCGGCGGCGTCATCGCCGTCGAGCAGTTCGATCGCCTGACGGTAGAGGTCGGCGCCACGGGCCTGGTCCTCGGCCGACGGCTGGGCGGGAACCACGGCCAAGGCCGCAACAGGTTGAGTTTCCGGAGCGGCGCCGAAGCCTCCGAGCGCCGGAAGTCGGACGCCCGTGCCGGTCAGCTCGCCGAAGGCCGCGGCCCCGCCGGCGGTGAGCAGCACGGCCACCGCCGAGGCGCCCAGCGCCTTTCGCACCGTGTCGCCGCCCCTGGAGGCCTGTTTGTCGAGCCGCTCCTGCAGCCGGGACTTGCCGCCGCGCTTGAGGCCGAAGCCGGAACGGGCGGGCGCGGCCTCCTCGGGCGCGGCCATCGCCGCGCGGGCGGCGTCGATAGCCTGACGCGTGGACGAAGCCCGACCCTGGGCGGCGGCGGCGCGCAGGGCGCGCGGATCAACGAAATCGGTCTCGGCGGAGAAATCGTCCGGACCGGCGTCGAACTCCGGCGCCGCGGTGGCCGCGAGCGCGTCGGAGACATCGGCGCCGCCGAAGCCCTGACCAAAGGCCGACGGGGCGGCGGTCGCGTGGACCGGAGTCGGGGTCGGGGTCGGGTCGAACGCCGGCGCTTGGGGGGCGGGGCCGACTTCTTCGGTCAGCGACGGCTCAGGCGGGCGGCTGCCGAACGGCGCCGACGGCGGGACGTCCGGGGCGGGGCCGCGCATCATCGCGTCGAATACGGTGGCGGCGGTCAGGACCTCGCCGCGGGCGCCGGGAACCGGCTGGGGCTGGGGCTCGGGCTCTGGCGGGGCGAGCTCGGCAGACCAGGCCTGCTGTTCGGCGAAGACCGGATCGTCGAAGCCGTTGTCGAAGGTCGCTTCGGGGAAGGCCGCGTCCGGGAAGGCGGCGGCGCGCCAGTCGGGCTGGGCGGGCTCGGGCCGGGCGGTCGGCTCGGCACGACGGCCGATGTTCTCGCGCGCTTCGGCGATCAAGGCGGCGGTGCGCTCCTCGGACAGGCGCATGCGCTCGGCCAGCTCGCCCGAGGCGCGGTCGTAGTGCTGCTCGATCTTGTTCGAGCTGTCAGCGAGGCGGCGGCCGATGTCGTCCAGCGCTTGCTGCGAGCGGCGCTCGGACTGGGCGATCCGTTCGCTCAGACGGTCGGAGATGCGGGTGATCTCGCCGCCCAGCTTCTCCAGCGCCAGGGCATGCCGATCGTCGGCGGCGACGAGCCGCTGTTCCACGCCCTGGGCGAAGCGGCCCATGTCGGCCTCGACCTTGAGGCTCAGGGCCTCGCCCAGCTTGTCCAGCCCCGCGGTCGCGCCGGATTCGATCTTGCCGACGCGGCCGTTGAGGTTCTGGGCGATCCGCAGGACTTCGCGCCCCATGGCCTCGACCGCCTTGGCCGAGCGATCCTCGGATGCCTTGACCTGATCGCCAATGGCGAGGACGGCGCGCTCGATGCGGTCCATCCGGCCTTCGGCCTCGGCCGCATCCATCCGCCGCATCATCTCGGCACGATTGGCCTCGACCTGTCGGCTCAGCGTCTCGGCCAGCTTTTCGAAACGCGCAGCCTCGCGGGCGCCCTCGGGCTCGACGCGGGACTCGGCGGCGCGCAGGCGACTGTCCAGATCGGCGAACGAACGCTCGAGGCCGCGCAGGGCCTCGGTGGTCCGGCCCTGGGCCTGGTCCAGCCGCTGGCCGACCTGGGCCAGCAGCTCGGAGCCGGTGCCCGGACCGGCGATCTTCTCGACCGCGTCCATGCGCTGGCGCAGCTCGTTGACGCCGCCACGCTGGCGCTCCTCGATGTCGTAGAGCCGGCCGGCGAGCGCGCCAAGGGTGGTCTCGACCTTGCCGAAGGTTTCGGCCGTCTTCGGGCCGACCTCCTGCTCGAATTTGCGCAGGCGGCGATGGCCCTCGCGCAATTCCTCGGACAGGTCGTCGATGCGGCGGCCGTAGGCGCGGCCCGACTCGTCCTGGGCGTCGAGACGGCGCACGAGACCCGAGACGGCCTGGTCGACACCCTGGATAGCCACGGTCGAGCGGCGCTCGGCGGCTTCGAGACGGGAAGCGATGGCGTCGATCGAGGCGCTGAGCCGCTGCCATGGCGCGTCATCCGACGCATAGGCGTCGTCGACGCGGCGGCTGCGCGCCCGGCGCTCGAAACTGTCTGCGGCGTGGGCCCGGCGGGACAGAGGGACCACGCCCTCGTCGTCGTCGCCATCTTCCATGATCATGGTGTTCAGCCACTCGCCGAGCGTCATGCCGGAGCGACGGGCGAGGTCCTTGGCGATCTCACGCGCCCGGGGCTCGATCCCCTTTACGCTCCACGGCGCGGCTGCGCTCACTGATTCGCCTCCCGACCTTTGAATCGAACGCTACTCATCCAGATCAGGGGTGTAAACGCGTGGTTAACCCCAAGATGTAGGGTCTGCCCATCTTCCTGTGGAAAGCCCGTGCACCGCCGGCGACTCTCCTGCCGGTTTGGTTAACGGCAGGTGAAGATTAACGGCCTGGAAAGGACTCGGGCGCTTGCCCTCGCGGCTCCGGCGAGCCACTTGGCGCGGATGAGCCTGACCGTGACCCTCGCCGCTCTCGCCGTCGCCATCGCCCTGACGGGGTTCGCCGGCTGGCGGGGCGCCCGCCCGTCGCAGCCGCACCGCGGCGTGCGCATGATCCCGTGGCGCTTCGTGATGGTCTTGGCCGGGGCCGCGGTGATGGTGCTGCTGGTCCACGTCGCGGCCCTGCTCGGAATTCCGCAGGCGACCCGCTAGACCGAAATCGGCCTTGATGGACGCCGTCCATCGGGGCTCAGATTTCGGTCCAGCATGTTTCCTGGAGCCTGATTCACGGCATCGGCGGAATCGCGAAGCGATTCCACCGCAACCGATCAGGCTCCTGCCGGAACCCGCAGGGCCCGCGCCCATTCCCCTGATCGAACCCCCGAAGATCAGGAGACGACGCCATGTCCGACAAGCCGCTGACCGCCGCCGAGGCCGAGACGGAATTCTGGGATCATCTGAAGAAGTCGAACACCGGCATGCTCGGCCTCGACCAACCCGGCTATCACGCCCAGCCGATGACGGCCTTCCGCGAGGAAGAGACCGGGACCATCTGGTTCTTCACCCGTGAGGACACCGATCTAGCGAAGGACGCCGCCGTGGGATCGGGACAGAGCGCCATGTTCCACTACGGCTCGAAGGACCAGAACGTCTGGGCCTGCATCCATGGCAATCTGTCGGTGCACGGCCACGACCGCGAGATCATCGACCGCTACTGGAACCCAGTGCTGGCCGCCTGGTATCCGGAGGGCAAGGACGATCGGATGCTGACCATCCTGCGCTTCGACGCCGACGACGGCCGGGTCTGGGTCAACGAGGGCGGCTTCTTCAAGTTCGCCTATGAGATCGCCAAGGCCAATGCGACGGACACCCTGCCGGACGTGGGCGGGGTGGCGGACGTAAAGCTGAACTGAGGCGTCAGTCAGCAGGCAGCAAGAAGTCGAGGGCGGTGGCTACGGACATCATCGCCCCCGCCGCCAGTGGTCTGATGCCTGTCGCCTAACCCGCGAAACACCACGCCAGAACGGCCTTCTGGGCGTGGATGCGGTTTTCGGCCTCGTCCCAGACAAGGGAGCGGGGGCCGTCGAGAACGGCGTCGGTGACCTCCTCGCCGCGATGGGCGGGCAGGCAGTGCAGGAAGACGGCGTCGGCGGCGGCGGCGTCCATCAGGGCGTCGTCAACGCCATAGCCGTCGAAGGCCTCGAGCCGGGCCTCGTAGTCGCTGTCGCCCATCGACACCCAGGTGTCGGTGACGACGACGTCGGCGCCGGCCACCGCATCGCGCGGATCGCCGGTCAGGGTGACGTGATGACCGCCCTTGGCCAGGTCGTGCAGGTCGGGGTGATAGTCGGCCGGGCAGGCCACGGTCAGGTGGAAGCCCAGCTTCGGCGCCGCGTGCATGAAGCTGTGACAGACGTTGTTGCCGTCCCCGACCCAGGCGATCGTCTTGCCGGCGATCGGGCCGCGATGCTCCTCGATGGTCATCAGGTCGGCGAGGATCTGGCAGGGGTGCGAGCGGTCGGTCAGGCCGTTGATCACCGGCACGGTGGCGACGCGGGCGAAGCGTTCGACATCCTCGTGGCTGTTGGCGCGGATCATCACGGCGTCGACCATGCGCGACAGCACCCGGGCGGTGTCCTCGACCGGCTCGCCGCGGCCCAGCTGCATGTCGCCGGCGTTGGCGATGATCGACGCGCCGCCGAGCTGGCGGATGGCGGCGTCGAAGCTGAAGCGCGTGCGGGTCGAATTCTTCTCGAAGATCATCGCCAGCACGCGGTCCTTCGCCGGAGCATCGGCGTCGGCGCGGCCCTTCGGCCAGCCCTTGCGGGCCTGCTTGCGGGCGTGGGCGTCATCGAGGATGACGCGCAGGACTTCGGCTTCGAGCCGGTGCAGGTCGAGGAAGTGGCGGGTCATGGCGCTCGCTCTTGTCGGAAGGCAGGAAGGTTCATCACAACGATCACAACGAGATCACAACGAACACGACGGGGTTTGAGCCTGACTGGCAGGCCGGCACGGTCACAAGACCAGGCGGCGGAAGCCGTCCCTGAGTCTGCCTGTGTTGAAATTTATGAGGTAACCCAAGCGAACCTGCGAGAACCGCAGGTAGGTCAGGAGTTGGGCCGTATGGATCGACGCCAAGGCGTCGATCGATTTGATCTCGACCACCACCTGACGCTCCACCAGCAAGTCGAGGCGAAACCCGGCGTCGATCCGCTCATCACGGTAAGTGACCGGCACGGCGACTTGTCTGTCGACCTGAAGTCCAGCGCGAACAAGATCCTGGGCCAGACAGTGCTCGTAGACCGACTCCAGCAGGCCGGGGCCCAGCTCGCGGTGCGCCGCGAAGGCCGCATCCATCACGGCGCGACCGATCTGATTCACCTCCGGCGAAACAGACTCGGTCCCGTCGTGTTCGTTGTGCATCGTCGTGACCGTTGTGATGAACCCCCCTCGCGCTGGCCCCTACGCGGCCAGCTTGCCGCGCGCGAACTCACAGGCCTTCTCGAACCGTTCGACCGCCTCGCGGGCCTCGTCGAGGGTCATGTTCAGGGGCGGCAGGATGCGGACCAGGTTGTCGCCGCCGCCGGCGACCAGAAGGTGGGCCTCATCGCGGGCCCAGCCCATGAATTCGCGGTTGTTGGGGATCAGCTTGACCCCCATCAGCAGGCCCTTGCCGCGCACCTCGACGATCACATCCGGGAAGCGCTGGGCGACACCATGCAGCTGCTGCTTCAGATAGCCGGCGATCTCGTTGACGTTGGCCAGGGTCTCCGGCCTGGAGATCTCGGTGAAGGCGGCCTGGCCGACGGCCATGGCCAAAGGATTGCCGCCGAAGGTCGAGCCGTGCGCGCCGGGCGTCATGCCTTTCGCCGCCTCGGTCGTGGCGAGGCAGGCGCCGATGGGGAAGCCGCCGCCCAGCGCCTTGGCCACGGCCATGATGTCGGGGGTCATCCCGGCCCATTCGTGGGCCCACAGCTTGCCCGTCCGGCCCATGCCGCACTGGACCTCGTCGAAGATGATCAGGACGCCGTGCTCATCGGCCATCTGGCGCATCCAGCGCAGGTCCTCGTCGGGGGTGACGCGGCAGCCGCCCTCGCCCTGCACCGGCTCGAGGATGACGGCGCAGGTGGTGGGGTTGCGGAAGGCGGCCTCAAGCGCCTCGCGATCACCCCAGACCAGCTGATGGAAGCCCTCCATCGGCGGGCCGAAGCCGTTGGTGTAGGACGGGTTGGCCGCGGCGTTGATGGCTCCGTAGGTGCGGCCGTGGAACGAGCCGTCGAAGCCGTAGATGTCGATCCGCTCGGGCTGGCCGTTGGCCGAGTGATATTTGCGCGCCGTCTTCAGGGCGCACTCGACGGCTTCGGTGCCCGAGTTGGTGAAGAAGACCACGTCGGCGAAAGACTTCTCGCACAGGGCGTCGGCGAGCGCTTCCTGCCCCGGGATCTTGAAGATGTTGGAGACGTGCCAGAGCTTATCGGCCTGGTCCTTCACCGCCCGGACGAGGATCGGATGGGCGTGGCCGAGGGCGTTGGTCGAGATGCCCATGACGCAGTCGAGGTATTCGGTCCCGTCCTTGCCCCAGAGACGCGCGCCCCGACCGCGATCCACCTCCAGCGGCGCGCGGTTGTAGACACCCATCAGATGTTCGGTGGACACGGGGCAGGCCTCCAAAAGCGAGACGGCCCCGGCGCGGAAGGCGTCGGGACCGCTGAGAAAGGGTCAGGCCTTGTCGGACGGGGGACGGGGTTAGTCAACACCGCCCCGAGACCCCCGGATCAGTCGCCTAGCTGCTGGTCCAGCCGCTCGACCAGGGCCGCATAGACCTCCCCGGCGGTCTTCACCGTGGCGGGGTCGATCCGCTCCATGGTGTCGTCGGCGGAATGGATCAGCTGGAAGACCCGGGGCACGAAGCCCTCGGCCAGGCCGTTGCTCTCGCCGCCGTTGAAGGCCAGCCACATCTGGTGGGCGCCGATGTGGTCCTGAAAGCCGAGGGAGACCGTAGGAACGCGATCGGTCGAGCCGGCCTGGCCCGCCTCGCCGAGGCCGGCGCCGGAGAAGGCGCGATCGTCGGACGGCGGATAGACGGGGAAACCGACGCAGTGCATGGCCCGCTCGGCGCAGACCTCGCGCACAGCCCGGACGACGCCGGCCGATTGCGGGCCGTTGTTGAGCCCGTACATCATCGTGTCGCCGTAGCCCGCTACGTCGGCGTTCACGACGGCGGCGACGTTCGCCAGGCCGTGCGCCTCGATCCACTTGCGCGCGCCGATCAGGCCCAGCTCCTCCTGGTCGAACAGGATGACGCGGACGCGGTGGTTCAGGTTCTTGCCCCTGAGCATCTTGGCGGCCTCGATGACCCCGACCACGGAGGCGGCGTTGTCGACGACGCCGTGGGACATCGTACCGTCGCGCAGCCTCACGGCGTCATAGTGGGCGGTGAGCAGGATCTCGCGCGGGTCGTCGCCGAGGGTGACCACGACGTTGCGGCCCTCCATCTCGCCGGTCTGGCGATTGCCGCCCGCGAAGGTCTCGACGACCGGGTCGAAGCCGGCGGCGCGCAGCTGATCGACCAGCACCTCCGTCCGCGCCTCGTTCGACGGCTGGACGTAGGCGGCGACCTGGGCGCGCAGATCGATGTCCTGCGCCGCCGCGGGCGCGGCGACGGCGAGAAGGGCCGCGGCGGCGGCGAGACGACGGAACAGCATGGAACCCCCTGGAAGATCAGGCGGCCATGGCTAGCGCGGCGAGCACGGTCGCGCACCTTAAAAGGAGGAGAGGTTTAGCTCTTCAGTCGCCAGCCGGAGCGGAACACCAGCCAGCAGGCTACGGCCATGCCAACGGTCAGGGCCGCGCTCATGACCACCCCGATCCATAGCGTGCTCTCAGCCTGACCGATGAAGCCGTAACGAAAGCCGTCGATCAGATAGAAGATCGGGTTGAAGTGGCTGATCGTGGCGAACGGCTCGGGCAGGCGCTCAACTAGGTAGAAGGTGCCGCTCAGGAAGGTCATCGGCATGATGATGAAATTCTGGACGGCGGCCAGCTGATCGAACTTCTGGGCCCACAGGCCGGCGAAGACGCCGAGCATGCCCATGATCAGGCAGGCCAGACCGCCGAACCAGACGATGGCGACGACATTGGCGATCCCCAGTCGGGCGAAGGGCAGGACGCAGACGGCGGTGACGAGGCCGACCACGAGGCCCCGCGTCGCGGCGCCGAGAGCGAAGCCGATGGTCAGCTCCATCGGGCTGAGCGGCGGAGTCAGGAAGTCGGTCGCCGTGTTCATCACCTTGGCCTGGATCAGGCTGGAGGAGGCGTTGGCGAAGGCGTTGTTGAGCATGGCCATCATGATCAGGCCCGGGGCCACGAATTCGGCGAAGGGTGTGCCGTGCAGCGGCGGGCGCGAACCCTGCAGGGCGACCACGAAGACCATCATATAGAGCAGGGTGGTGACCACCGGCCCGGCCACGGTCTGGGCCCCGACCTTCCAGAACCGCCGCACCTCGCGGAAATAGAGGGTTCGCACCCCGATCCAGTTGACCCCCGGATAGCTGCGCGGCTGCGGGAGGCCGGACGGACGGGTCGAGGCGAGATCTGTCATGGGGCGGGAGATGCGCTGGCCGATGCGGGAGTGCAAGGGGCCGGGGGGTACGAGGGGCGAGGGAAGGTTATCCACGCGGCGCCTTGTCTGGGCGAAGCGTGCGTCTTCTTGCTCGGCCCTCGCCGTCGTCCCTCGCCCCTTCGTTAACCACCCCTACATCTGGTTTCTGTGGACGGACTGATTCGCACATATTGCGTCTGTTAGGGTCTGGTTTACGATTAGTGGTAGGTCGCGGCCCCGGGAGGGCAGCCATGACCCCATATGTTGAATCACGACCCCGGAGGGTGGCATGACCGCAGGCTGGACCGAAGATCGCGTCGGCGCGCTGAAGAAGCTCTGGCTGGAAGGCCAGTCCGCGAGCCAGATCGCCAAACAGTTGGGCGGCGGCGTCACCCGCAACGCCGTCATCGGCAAGGTGCACCGCCTGGGCCTGTCGGGCCGGGCCGCGCCGTCGCAGCCGGCCCGCGCCACCTTCCGTCCGACGCGTCCGCGCCCCGCCGCTCCGCCGCCCCAGGCCCCGTCGGCGCCCCGCCGCATCGAGGCGGCCCAGCCGCGCCCGGCCGCGCCGTCGGTCCCGGCTCCGATGCCCGACCTGCCCGGCACGGCCACGGTGATGACCCTCGGCGCCCACATGTGCAAATGGCCGATCGGCGATCCGTCCTCGAACGAGTTCAGCTTCTGCGGCCGCCGCTCCTCGGAAGGCGTCTACTGCGTCGAACACGCCCGCGTCGCCTACCAGCCGCAGGTCCGCAAGGGCGGCAAGGACGAGCTGGCCCGTTCGCTGCGTCGGTACATCTAACAAGGGGCGCTATCGCTCGCCGCACGGCGGCTCGCTGCCCGAGCAAGGACGGCGCCTTGAATCCGGGCGCGCGGGATCAGTTTCGCGCGCCCGTCCCAATTCGGTCTTTCGGCCGACACGAATGGCTCCTACGGGAGCCGCCGTCCGCCTCCCGCTGCCTCCGCTCGCGGCGGTGAGTCAGGGGCGGGGCTGCGGTTATCCGGGTTGACGCAGCCCCCTCGCCCCCCTTCGGGTTACGCGCGGTAACAAGCCGAAATCTAGTTCAGCACCCGCCGATCGCCTGGCACGTCGAGGCTGAAGGCGGGGATGGCGGCTTCGAACGAGCGGCCGCTCGCATCCGTCATATAGTAGCCGCCGACCATCGAGCCGCTCGGGGTGCCGAGCGGACAACCCGAGGCGTAGGAATAGCTGTCGCCCGGCTTGATCACCGGCTGCTCGCCGACGACGCCGGCGCCGCGCACCTCCTCGACCCGCCCCTGACCGTCGGTGATGACCCAGCGCCGGGCCATCAGCTGGATCGCGGTCGGCGTCAGATTGACGATCTCAACCTGATAGGCCCAGACCCAGCGCCCCCCGTCCGGATCGGACTGACCGGCCAGATAGCTGGGGCGGACGCGGATCAGGACGCCCTCGGTCTCGGCTTCATAGGCGGGCGTATCGTACATCCGCCCATGGTCGCCGATGCGGCCGGCAGGTCAAGCGCCAGCGCCGATGAGGCGAGGCCCGCCAGGCGGAACACTTTGCGGGAGACCGGGCGCGGAATCGTGTAATCGGAAGCGATGCAGAGCTTTTCCACCTCCCTCCCCGGCATCCTGCCGTCGCAGTCCATCGAGGCCCTGATCGCCGGCGGGGCGATCGCCTCGGATACGCCGTTCGACAAGGATCAGGTGCAGCCGGCCAGTCTCGATCTGAGACTCTCGGATCGGGCGTGGCGGGTGCGGGCGTCCTTCCTGCCCGGCCGACGGACGGTCGAGGACCGGATCGCCGACGTGACCATGCACGGCGTCGACCTGTCGGCCGGCTATGTGATGGAGAAGGGCTGCGTCTACATCGCCCGACTGCAGGAACGGTTGAGCCTGCCCAAGGGGCTGATCGCCCGCGCCAACCCGAAAAGTTCGACCGGCCGTGTCGACGTCTTCGTGCGGCTGCTGACCGACCGCGGGGCGAGTTTCGACGACGTTGAGGAGGGCTACGACGGGCCGCTGTATCTCGAGATCGCGCCCCAGACCTTCTCGATCCTGGTGCGGCCGGGTACGCGGCTGAACCAGCTGCGGCTCAAGGCCGGCGAGCCGCCCAAGCTGGAGACCCGCAGCGTCGGCGTCGACCTTGAGGGCCTCGACGGGACCATCGTCGGCTACCGCGGACGGCGCCACGCGGGGGTGGTCGACCTCGACCATATCGACGGCCACGATCCGCGCGACTTCTGGGAGCCGCTGGGCGTGCGGCGCGGCGAACTGCTGCTCGATCCGGGCGAGTTCTACATCCTGGCGTCCCGCGAGGCGGTTGAGATCCCGGTCATGCAGGCCGCCGAAATGACCCCGATCGATCCCTCGGTGGGCGAGTTCCGGGTCCATTACGCGGGTTTCTTCGATCCCGGATTCGGCACCGACGAGGCCCATGGCGCGGGCTCGAAGGGCGTGCTCGAGGTGCGCACCCACGACACCCCCTTCCTTCTGGAGCACGGCCAGATCGTGGCCCGGTTGGTCTATGAGCCGCTGACGGAGCGGCCGTCGCGCCTCTACGGCGAGGGCGGCAGCCACTACCAGAGCCAAGGCCTCAAGCTTTCCAAGCATTTCCAGCCCTGGAGCTGAGGCGGAACCGCCCCATACCGGAGGCGTTCGACCGGCTGGAAAATGTCAGTTGGCGTTGCGGCCCGGATCGTGCAGGCTCCAGACGTTAACGGACAAGGGGACCGTTGATGCGTCTTGCGGCGATCAGTGCGGGAGTGGTGGCGGCGGCGGCCTGTTCGGCCCCGGCGGCCATGGCGTTCCCGACCCCGCAGCAGGCCATCGCCGACCCCTGGCGGGTCGCGCGCGAGCGCCCCACCACGGTTTCGGACCTGCTAACCCGTCTCGACCGCGACGCGCGCTTCGGCGACGGCAAAGCCGCCTTCGAGGGCGACGATAGCTGGGCGGGATATGATCCGGGGCGAAACGTGTCAGCGACCTGGGCCGCCTCGAACAGCGACATCTGGTACGAGGGCGAGACCTATCGCGACAGGCTGCGCCTGCGCGCCGAGGGCCAGGTGCGCCGGGCCGACGGCTCACCCCTGCCCCCCGGCCCCCTGGATCCGGCCGCCTATGACGCCGAACATTACGACCTGACCTATACGCGCGGCTGGACCGAGAGGCTCGGTCAGACGGAGAACGGCCTCGACGTCACCCTGACCCCGCACCTCGGAGTCGGGGTCGGCACCCGCGGCCAGGTCACGGAGGCCGGCGCAACCCTCAGGATCGGCCGCGATCTCGACCGGCTGGTGCCCGAGGGCGAGGAGGCCTTCGGCGAACGCGCCCGCTGGTACGTCTACGCCGCCGGCTCCGGTCGGGCGGTGGGTTACAACTGGGCCCGGGACCGCGACGGCGGCTACAGCCGCTCGGGCGTCAGCCACGATTCCGGGGCGTTCCTCGGCGACGCCTCGCTGGGCGTGGCCCTGCGCCGCGGCCCGGTGCACAGCTCCATCGGCCTGGTCTACCGCGAGATCGAGGCCGAGGGCCTGCGCGCGGGCAACGGTGTCGACACTGACGTGTCCGAGGGGCTGATCGCGTTCCAGCTGTCGATCAAGCCGGAGTAGAGGCTGGGCTAGTCTAGTCTACCCGCGCCACGCCCTCGCGGCGGTCGTCGGCGCCGCCGTCCCAACCCCAGACGCCGTCGCTTCCTCGCCGCCAGATCGCACCGTGCAGGCCGGAGTTCTCGCTGGCGTTGGGACGCAGCACGACTCCGCGCGCGGCCAGCGCCTCACGCATCGCCGCCGGAAAGCGCTCCGTGTCGGCCCCGAATCCGTCGCCCCGGGCCACCAGATTGGGTAGGGCGAAGGCCGCCTCCATCGACATTCCCCAGTCCAGCACGGCGACCAGCGCCTTGGTGTTGTAGGCGAGGATCGAGGTGCCGCCCGGAGAGCCGAGCGCGCCGACGAACCGGCCCTCGCGGTCGAGGATGATCACCGGCGCCATCGACGAGCGCGGCCGCTTGCCGGGCGCCACGGCGTTGGCCGCGGGCGCGCCGTCCGGGCGGCGCGGTGCGAACGAGAAGTCGGTCAGCTGGTTGTTGAGGAAGAAGCCGGCGGCCATCCGGCCCGAGCCGAACACGCTCTCGACCGTGGTGGTCATGCTGACCGCGTTCCCGGCCGCGTCGACGATGACGAAGTGGGAGGTGCCGGCCGGCTCCATCGTCGCGTCGGGGCCGGTGAAGACGCCGCCGGGCGGGAAGCCGGGCTCGGCCGCCGCGACCAGGGTCGGCGCCTGCGCCGCCCGGGCCGCCACATAGTTCGGGTCCAGCAGCCCCTGCACCGGCACGCCGACGAAGGCCGGATCGGCGACGTAGCGGTCGCGGTCGGCGTACATCAGCCGCTGCAGCTGGGCGAAGGCGACCCAGGCGTCGACGCTGTCCGGACCCTCGACGATGTCCGGCGTCAGCTCGGCCATGGCCAGCAGTTGCAGCACCGCCACGCCGCTGGACGGCGGGGGCGGCACGCAGACGATGTAGATGCGGTAGGGGCGGCACAGGGCCCCGCGCTCGATCGGCTCATAGGCGGCCAGGTCCGCCTCGGTCAAAGCGCCCGGCCGCGGCGCTTCGCGCACCGCCGAAACGATCTCGCGCGCGATCCGGCCGCGATAGAAAGCGTCGGAGCCGCCCGCGGCGAGCTCGGCCACCGTCTCGGCATAGGCCGGATTGCGCAGCACGTCCCCGGTTTTGAGGCGCTCGCCGTCCGGACCCATGAAATAGGCCTCGGCCCAGCGGGTCCGCGCCTGACCCCGAGTCGCCGCGATGAAGCCTCCCAGCCGGGGGCTGACCACGAAGCCGTCGCGGGCCAGCCGCTCAGCCTCGGCGAACAGGCTGTGCCACGGCAGGACGCCGTGCTCTGCCTGGGCCATCGCCAGCACGGCCACCGCGCCGGGCGTGCCGGTCGAGCGCCCGCTCAACACGGCGTCCCCGAAAGCCAGCGGACGGCCGTCCTCGAGGAACAACTCCGGCGACGCCGCGGCCGGAGCGGTTTCGCGCCCGTCGTAGCCGGTCACCTCTCCGGTCGAGGCGTCGAAGAGCATCATGAAGGCTCCGCCGCCGAGGCCCGACGACTGGGGTTCGACCAGCCCCAGCACCGCCTGCACGGCCACGGCCGCGTCGACCGCCGATCCGCCGCGCCGCAGCACCTCCAGTCCCGCCTCGACCGCCAGGGGATTGGCCGCCGCCACGAACGGGCCGCGCGCTTGAGGCGCCTGTGGCGTCGCCGCGGCCGGGGGCGGCCCGCCTGCAGCGCCGGCGGCGCATCCGGTCAGGATCAGAGCGACCCCGACGGCGAGCGCGATCACGGATCGCAGGGCAGGTTGCGGAACCAAAAACATGGCGTGTCCGGGTGGCGCGATAACGGGGAGACCCGCAACTTGGCGCGCCCGCCGCCGGGGCGAAACCCCTCTCGGGAAATCACTGCAGGAAAGCCGCATGCGGCCCTTGCCCCCCCGCGCCCTCTCGGCTAGATAGCCGCCTCGCCGTTCGCGGCCATGCGCACCCGTAGCTCAGCTGGATAGAGCACCAGACTACGAATCTGGGGGTCGGGCGTTCGAATCGCTCCGGGTGCGCCATTTGCTTCCCACCAGCTGCGCCGGCGGGGGCAGGCCTTTCAGCAGGCCGGGACCGCGCTAGGCCCAGGACTTTCGGTCAAAATCCATCGGATCGCGACGGCGGACGATGCGGTCGATATCCTCGAACGCCTCGTTTTCGGTCAGGTCGCCGGCGCGGGCGCGGCGGACCACGAGTTCCACGTCGCTGAGGTCGTCGCCGCCGCTCCGTTCGGGAGCCGCGCTCTTGCGGGTGACCGGATCTGCAGTGGCCATGGGCAGTCTCCTTTCCCGGTTAACGCCACGCGCGCCGACGGGTTCACCGCGGATTCTCAGCCGGCGGAGTAGGACGTCTTGGTCCGGGTGAAGAATTCGACCGCCGCGAAGCCCTGCTCGCGCGGGCCGTAGCTCGACGATTTCGTCCCGCCGAACGGCACATGGTAGTCGACCCCGGCGGTGGGCAGATTGACCATGGTCATCCCCGCCAACGCCCGCCGCTGGAAGTCGCGGGCGTGTTTCAGGGAGCTGGTGACGAGGCCGGCGGAGAGGCCGAACTCGACGCCGTTGGCGATGGCCAGCGCCTCCTCGTAGTCCTTGACGCGAATGGTCGAGGCGACGGGACCGAACACCTCTTCATTGTTGATCCGGCTGTCGGCGTGGGTGTCGGCGATCAGGGTCGGCTGGACGTACCAACCGGGCGTGTCGAGGCTCAGCCGCTCACCGCCAATGACGACCCGGCCGCCTTCCCCGCGCGCGACGTCGATGTAGCGGTAGGAGGTCTCGCGCTGGGCCTCGCTGACCGCCGGACCGATCTGGGTGTTCGGATCCAGCGCCGGGCCGACGCGCAGGCCGGCGACCTTCTCGGCGAGGGCGGCGACGAAGCGGTCGTGAATTCCGTCCTGCACGATCAGGCGGCTGGAAGCGGTGCAGCGTTGGCCGGTGGCGTAGTAGGAGCCGTCGAGCGCAATCATCACGGCCCGGTCGAGATCGGCGTCGTCGAGCACGATCAGCGGATTCTTGCCGCCCATCTCCAGCTGGACCCGCGCCTGTCGCTTCGCCGCTCCGGCCGCGACGCCGGCGCCGACGCCCTGCGAGCCGGTGAACGAGACGCCGGCCACGTCCGGGTGATCGACAATGGCCTGGCCGACGCCGCCGCGCCCGATCACCAGGTTCAGCACCCCGTTCGGCAGACCGGCCTCGTGCAGGATGGCGACCAACGCCTCGGCCGTCGCCGGCGTCGGACCGGCCGGCTTCATCACCACCGTATTGCCGAAGGCCAGCGCGGGCGCCGCCTTCCACGCCGGGATGGCGATGGGGAAATTCCACGGGGTGATCAGGCCGAACACTCCGACCGGCTGGCGATAGGTCTGGATCTCCACACCCGGCCGCACCGAGGCCAGGTTCTGGCCGTGCAGGCGCAGGGCCTCGCCGGCGAAATATTTCAGGACCCGACCGGCCCGGACGGTTTCCCCGATCCCCTCGGCCAGGGTCTTGCCCTCCTCGCGCGACAGCAGCCGGCCGAGCTGCTCGCGCCGCTCCATAACCAGGGTCCCGGCCTTGTCGAGAATGTCCGAGCGGACCTCGGGCGATGCCTCGGCCCAGGCCGGGAAGGCCGCCTTGGCCGCGTCCACGGCGGCGTTCACTTCGTCCACGCCGCCGTCGGGAATGCGGGCGACGAGATCGCGCGTATCCGAGGGATTTCGGCTCTCCGACGGGAGGTCCGCCCGAACCTTCTCGCCATTGATCCAGTGGGAAAGGTCGAGCGTGTCGGTCATGGGCGGTCCTCGGCGGCGGGCGGAGCGACGACGCCCCGCGCCGATCGCTCCCATGTTCCGCCTCAGATAGCGACCGCCGCGCCGGAATGCACGGCGGGGTCCCGAAGGTGGGTTCGCCGCGACCGTCTGTCTCCGTCCGCCTGCTGGACTTCCGCCGCCCGACAGGGCTCACTGCGCGCTCGGCAAGGACGCGTCAGCCGGCGGTCGGCGCAAGACGTCCGGATTCGGGGACCAAAACCATGAAGCGCGAACTCCTGGCTACGGCCGCTCTGCTGGCGCTCGCCTGCCCGGCGACGGCCCAGGTGGCCGAACCGGCTCCGCCGCCCGTCGTGCCTCCGTCCGACGTGCAGACCCCGCAGACCCCCGCCGACGAAGAGAAGGCCGAAGACGCCAAATGGGATGTGCAGAATCCGCCCGGCCCGTCGCGCGACATTCCCATCGATGTGACCCGCGGCACGTGGATGTCGGTCGATGTCAGCCCCGACGGCCGCTCCATCGTCTTCGACCTGCTGGGCGACATCTATGTGATGCCGATCTCGGGCGGCGAGGCGCGCGCCATCGCCTCGGGCGTGGCCTGGGACATGCAGCCGAAATGGTCCCCGGACGGCCGCCACATCGCCTTCACCTCCGATCGCGCCGGCGGCGACAACATCTGGATCATGGACGCCGACGGCTCGAACCCGGTCCAGATCTCGAAAGAGTCGTTCCGCCTGCTGAACCAGCCGGAGTGGACGCCCGACGGCCAGTTCATCGTGGCCCGGAAGCATTTCACCTCGGCCCGCTCGCTCGGGGCTGGCGAGCTTTGGATGTATCACCGCACCGGCGGCGGTGGCGTGCAGATGACCGAGCGGCGCACCCAGCAGAAAGACACCGGCGAACCGGCCTTCTCGCCCGACGGGCGCTATCTGTATTTCAGCGACGACGCCACGCCGGGCGGCACCTTCGAATACTCCAAGGACGTCAACGGCCAGATCTACGTCATCCGCCGTCTGGACCGCGAGACCGGCGAGATCGATCCCTACATCACCGGCCCGGGCGGCTCGATCCGTCCGACCCCCTCACCCGACGGCAAGTCGATCGCCTTCATCCGGCGCGTCCGCTACCAGTCGGTGCTGTATGTGATGGATATCGAGTCCGGGCGCGAGACGCCGGTCTTCTCCGCCCTCGACCGCGATCTGCAGGAGACGTGGGCCATCCATGGGGTCTATCCGGCGATCAGCTGGACGCCCGACAACCGCTCCATTGTGTTCTGGGCCGACGGCCGCATCCAGAAGGTCGAGGTCGCGTCCGGGACGGTTTCAGACATCCCCTTCCATGTCGCCGACACCCGGCGGGTGCAGGACACGGTTCGCTTCCCGGTCGAGGTCGCGCCCGACAGCTTCGACGTGAAGATGGTGCGCTGGGCCCGCCCCTCGCCGGATGGTTCGAAGGTGGTGTTCGAGGCGCTGGGCAATCTGTGGATCCGCGACCTGCCCACCGGCACGGCGCGCCGCCTGACCCGCCAGAGCGACCATTTCGAACTCTATCCCAACTGGTCGCGGGACGGCCGTTCGATCGTCTACACGACCTGGGACGACCAGCAGCTGGGCGCGGTCCGGGTGGTTTCCGCCTCGGGCGGCGCCGGCCGGGTCGTGACGCCGAAGCCTGGCCACTACATCGAGCCGACCTTCTCGCCGGACGGCCGCACCATCGTCTACCGAAAGGTCAACGACGGCTTCCTGACCACCGGCCTGTGGAGCCGGGAACCGGGCGTCTACCGCGTCCCGGCCGCGGGCGGCGAGCCGGTGCTGGTCACTGAGGACGGCGCCCACCCCCAGTTCGGCGCCGATGGCGACCGGCTGTTTCTGACCGGCCGCGACGGCGACAAACGCACCCTGATCTCGGTCGATATGGACGGTTCGGACCAGCGCACCCACCTGACCTCCGACTGGGCTGCCGAGTTCGCCGTCTCGCCGAACGGCAACTGGATCGGCTGGACCGAGCGGTTCAACGCCTATGTCGCCCCCTTCGTGGCGGCGGGCCGACCGATCAACGTCGGTCCGGACGGCAAGTCCCTGCCGCAGGCCCGGGTCACCCGCGATTCCGGCGAATGGCTCAGCTGGTCCGGTGACTCCGGCCGCCTGCACTGGTCGCAGGGACCGGAGCTGTTCACCCGCGACCTGAACCGGTCGTTCGCCTTCGTCGAGGGTGCTCCGGAAGAGCTGCCAAAGCCGGACGAACACGGGATCAATCTCGGCTTCAGCGTCGAGACGGACCGTCCGCAGGGCCGTATGGCTTTGGTCGGGGCCCGGATCATCACCATGAACGGCGCCGAGGTGATCGAGAACGGCACCATCGTCGTCGACGGTAACCGCATCGAGTCGATCGGCTCGACCGCCAGCATGACCATCCCTGCCGGCATCCCGACCCTCGACATGGCCGGCAAGACCATCATGCCCGGTCTGGTCGATACCCACTGGCACGGCTCGATGGGGACGGACGAGATCATCCCCGAGCAGAGCTGGGTCGACTACGCCTCGCTGGCCTTCGGGGTGACCACGATCCACAACCCCTCGGCCGACACCAGCGAGATCTTCGCCCACAGCGAGATGGCCCGCGCCGGCCGGGTTGTGGCCCCGCGCATCTTCTCGACCGGCACCATCCTGTACGGGGCGACCACGGCCTCGACGGCCCAGATCGACGACCTCGACGACGCCCTGTCGACCCTGCGCCGGATGCAGGCGGCGGGGGCGTGGAGCGTCAAGAGCTACAACCAGCCGCGCCGCGACCAGCGCCAGCAGGTCATCGAGGCGGCCCGCCGTCTGAATATGATGGTCGTCCCGGAGGGCGGCTCCCTCTACCAGCACAACATGTCGATGATCGTCGACGGCCACACCACGATCGAGCACGCCATCCCGCTGGCCCGGCTCTACGACGACGTGCACCAGCTGTGGCGCCAGACCGGCGTCGCCTACAATCCAACCATCGTGGTGGCCTACGGCGGCAGCTACGGCGAGAATTACTGGTATCAGGAAAGCCCGGTCTGGGACGATCCGATCCTGACCCAGTATGTGCCGCGCCGCATCCTCGACGCCCGCGCGCGGCGTCCGGTCACCGCCCCCGACAACGAGTGGAACCACATCTCCGTGGCCCGCGAGGCGACCCGCCTGTCCGACCAGGGCGTCACCGTCCAGATCGGCGCGCACGGCCAGCGCGAGGGACTGGCCGCCCACTGGGAAATATGGAGTCTCGCCCAAGGCGGCATGCAGCCGCTGGACGCCATTCGCGCCGGCACCCTGAACGGCGCCAGGGCGCTGGGCATGGACGGCGACATCGGCTCGCTGGAGCCCGGCAAGCTCGCCGACATGGTGGTGCTGAACGACAACCCGCTCGACAACATCCGGAACACCACCTCGGTCGCCTACACGGTCCTCAACGGCCGGGTCTACGACTCGGGCATGAACGAGATCGCGCCGCGCCAGCGGCCGCGCGCCCCGTTCTGGTTCGCGGAAACCGGCGGCGAGGCCTGGGCGACCGGGGCCACTGACGCCGGCGCCGACGGTCACGGTCACGACAGCCACTGACCGGTCGGGGAACGGGCGGCGTCAGGAACGATCAGCCCCCGTCCCCGCCCCATCGGCCTAGAGCGGAGAGGCGCCGGGCGTTGTCATCCAGCCCCGGCGTCCTATCGTGGCGCCGGCGGCGGAGATCAGCGTGGACGCAGAGATGAACGGCGAGAACGACGGGACCCTGCGGGACGACGATCCCTTCGCCCGGCTCGGTCCGGTGTTCGCGGGGCGCCGCGCCCTGCTGCTCGAGGACGATCCGGCCCTGTCCGACCATGTGGCGGAGCGGCTGACCGCCGCCGGCTTCGAGGCCGTGGACCGGTTCGAGGCGGGCGAGGCGGCGCTCGAGGCGGCGGCCCGCGCCCCCTATGACGTGTTGATCCTCGACCGACTGACGGCCGGCATGGACGGGCTTGAGATGCTGAAGCGGCTGCGCGCCGGGGGCGGAACCTCGGCCGACGCCCCGGCCCTGATGCTGACCGCCCTCGGCGGCGAACGGCAGAAGGTCGAAGGTCTGCTGGGCGGCGCCGACGACTATCTGGCCAAGCCGGTCGGTGACGAGGAACTGGTGGCGCGCATCGCCGCCCAGCTGCGGCGGGCATCGGGCCGGGCCCGGCCGGCGGGCGCCGAACTGGTCAACGGGCCGTTCCGCCTGTCGCCCGGAGCCCGCACCCTGAAGTTCGATGCCGGGGCAGGCGAGAGCCGGCAGATCGACCTGTCGCCCCTGGAGTTCGCCATCGTCGCCGAACTGATGGCGGCGCGGGGCCAGCCGGTGACCAAGACCATGCTGTGGGACCGCTGCTGGGTGGAGTGGAAATTCCTGCCCGACAATTTCGTCAACGTCATCGACGCCCGGATCAGCGCCCTGCGCCGCCGACTGAAGGAACAGACGCCGGAACTGGGTGAGGATCTGCATCCGCTGATCGTGTCGGCGCGCAGCCAGAGCCTGGTCTTCCGCGATCTGTCGGCGGCGGATTGAGGCCGGGATGGCGGCGCGATCCCCGGGCCCGAGAGGCTGGCTGGCGCGGCGGACCTCGACCCAGCTGGCGGCGGCCATGGGCGTGCTGGCGGCGCTGGCCCTGTCCGGTTCGCTGCTGATCACCGGGGCGGCGGTGCGCATGGATCAGCGCGAGAAGGCGGCGCTGGCCGCGCTCGACGACTACGGCGCCATGGTCTCGAAGCTCGGCTCGGAGGCCAGCCTGTCGGCGGACCAGCTCACCGAGGCCGACGCGGCGTGGCTCTCGGCCTGGCTTAGCGCCTTCCAGGACGGACCGGCCCGGGAGGCCCGCACGCTGGAGGAAACCTGCCGCACCGGCCGGGGCGGCGCCGGGGTGCGTTTCATCCGGGCGCCCGTCGGCAAGCCCGCCGGTCTGGCGGCGCTGGAAACGGCGAGAAGCGAGCGCGCCGGGCGACTGGGCGAGGACGTCCATGTGGTGCGGCTGGGACCGGGCGACCTGTGCCCGTCGCGGGCGGTCGAGGTAGTGGTGGTTCGGCGTACGTTCGGGGCGCTGGACATCGCCGTTGGCCGGGTGGTCGACCGCTCGGGCGACGCCTGGGGCTGGGCGGTGGCGGCGGTGATCGGAACCGGCCTGCTGCTGCTGGTCATCGGCCTGGCCGCCGCCGCCGTGGCCCGCCGCCGCCTCACCGCCGCCGTGGCCGAGGTCAGTCGTGCGCTGGATCGCGCCGCCGTCGGCGACTTCTCGCTCCGCGCCCCGGAAACCGCCCTCGCCCCGGAGCTCACGGAGCTTACCGGCCAGGTGAACCTGACGCTTGACCGGCTCGACGAACTGCTCAGCTGGCTGCGCGACTCCGCCGACCAGCTGGCCCACGATTTCCGGACGCCGCTGGCCCGGGCCTCGGTCCGTCTTGAAAAGCTCCGCTCAGCGGCGACGACCCCGGAGGCGCGCAGACTGGTGGACGAGGCCCGCGCCGACCTGGCGCAGATTTCCCGCTCGATGAACGAGGCGATGGCGTTGCGGGACGGCGAGGCTTGGGTGTTCGAGAGCGTGCGGCTGGACGAATTGGCGGCGCAGGCGGCCGATCTCTACCAGCCGCTGGCCGAAGAGCGCGGCGTCTCCATCCGGGTAGAGAGCGAGCCGGCCGCTGTGCTGGGGGTCCGCTCCCTGCTGCAGCGGGCCGTGACCAACCTGGTCGACAACGCAGTCAAATTCTCTCCCGAGGGCGGGGCGGTGACCCTGACCGCCGGGCTGCGCGACGGCGGTCCGGTGCTGTCGGTCGCCGATCAGGGCCCGGGCTTCTCGCCTGATCGGCGACCGGCCCCTGACGTCGCCGGAGAGGCGCGGGAAAGCCACGGCATGGGTTTGGCCTTCGTGCGGGCGATACTGAAACGACACGGCGCGTCCATGACCGTCGATGACGCCGCTCCGGGGGCTGTCGTCACAGCGCGTTTCTCGCGCTAGGCTCGCGACAACCACAGGGGACTGGCGATGCGGCGTTCCACCAATCGGGCAAACGGCCTGTCGATCCTGGCGCTGGCCATGGCGATTCCGCTGCTGGGCGCGACCGGGGCCGCGGCCCAGTCCACGCCACAGGGGCCGATCCCGTATGACTCCCGGCGAGGGGTGTTCAGCTTCGCCGAAGGTCTCGAACAGGCCCTGCCCGCGGTGGTCCAGGTCACCACCCTCGGCCAGTCGGAAGGGCCCAGTTCGGGCGAGAACGAGCCCCGGCCGATCTCCAGCGGCTCCGGCGCCATCATCGACGCCCGCGAGGGGATTGTCGTCACCAACAACCATGTCGTCGAAGGCGGGCGGAAATTCACCGTCGACCTGACCGACGGCCGCATCTTCGACGCGGTCCTGGTCGGCACGGACAAGGCGACCGATCTCGCGGTGCTGAAGTTCGACGCTTCCGGCCTGTCGGAGATCGAGGTGGTCGATTCCGACCAGCTGCGCACCGGCGACCTCGCCTTCGCCGTCGGCTATCCGCTCGGCCTCGACCAGACCCTGACCATGGGCGTGATCTCGGGCCTCGGACGGTCGGGCATGGGCGACCGGATTGAGGACTATATCCAGACCGACGCGGCGGTGAACTCGGGCAACTCAGGCGGTCCGCTGCTGGACAGCCGGGGCCGGCTGATCGGCATCAATACCTCGATCCTGTCGGGCGGCGGCGGCGGCAATGACGGCATCGCCTTCGCCGTCCCCAGCCGTATCCTGATGTATGTCGTCGGCCAGCTTCGCACCGTCGGCGAGGTCAGACGCGGCTCAACCGGCGCCATTCTCGGCTCGCTCAACGCCGAGCGCTCGCGCGATTTCGGCCTCGGCATCGTTCGCGGCGCGGTGGTCGAGAGCGTGGCGCCGGGTTCATCCGCCGAGGCCGCCGGCCTGCGGCGCGGCGACGTCGTCACCCGCATCCAGAACCGGCCGGTCTCCAACGCGGGCACGGTGGCGGCGACCATCGGCATCGCCCAGCCCGGAACCCAGGTTCAGGTCATCTATCTGCGCGACGGCCGCGAGGGCCGGGCGACGCTGACCGTCGAGGCCCCGGGCGACCGCCCGGTGGTGATCGGGTCCGGGGTCGTGGTCGCGCGCGGCTTGAGCGCCCGGGCCGGCGCCGACGGTCCCCAGGTCTTCGCGGTCGAGGGCGGCTCCGTCGCGGCCGGCGCGGGTCTGCAGGCCGGTGACCTGATCCGCCTCGTCGACGACCGCCCGGTGACCGATCTGGACGGTCTCGGTCGCGCCCTCGACGGAGGCGGTCAGCGCACCCTGTCGGTGATGCGGGGCGGGGAAGCGGTCGAAATCATCCTGCCCTGACCGCGGGCGCCAGACGCCGGACAGCAAAACGCCCGCTCGGCCGGAGGGGGGAGGGTGGCTGAGCGGGCGTCTCGCTTGGAGGAAGCATCGACCCGCCGGAGCCCTTGATGGAGTGATCCAGGGGGGCTGGGGGGGCTGTTCAGGATCCGGGATCGCTCCGGACTCCGACGAGCCGATGGATCAGGTGTCGCCTCCCAAGGGGGCGGACGATGGGCGGAACGGCGGCGATTTCGTGTTCCGGGCGATTTCTTCATCGAGTGGCGTTCGGGACACGTCGGTCATCCGATCGGGGCCGGCTATAAACGCTGGCGTTTCCGGACGAGCCGCCTAACCTCGAACCATGAGCGACGCCGCTGAATTTCAGTCCGCGCCCGGCCCGGTGTTCTTCGACCGGCGCGAACTGGAGTTGATCCTGAAGGTCTACGGGCGGATGGTAGCGGCGGGCGAGTGGCGCGACTACGCCATGGCCGGCCATCGCGATGTCGCCGAGTTCGCCGTCTTTCGCCGCTCGGGCGATGCCCCCGCCTACCGCATCGAGAAGCGCCCCGCGCTCCGTTTGAAACAGGGCCAGTGGGCGGTGATCGGCGAGGGCGGCGTGGTGCTGCGCCGGGGCCGCGAACTGCCGCAGGTGCTGCGCGTGTTCGACAGCCGCCGCTTCAGCGTCGTGGAATAGAAAAAGGCCCGGATCGCTCCGGGCCTTTTCTTCGGCCTTTGCGCCGACCTAGTCCCGACTGCCGCCCATGAAGGCGAGCAGGAACTGGAACAGGTTGATGAAGTTGATGAACAGGCTCAGGGCGCCGAAGCCCGTCGCCACGCCCATGGCCGCCTTGTCGCCGCCGAGCGCGTAATAGGTCATCTTCAGGCGCTGGGTGTCGTAGGCGATCAGGCCCGAGAAGATCAGCACGCCGAGGCCGCTGATGATCAAATGCATCATCGGCGACTGCAGGAACATGTTGACCACCATGGCGATGACCAGGCCGATCACACCCATGATCAGGAAGCTGCCCATGCCGGTCAGGTTCTTCTTGGTCGTGTAGCCGACAAGGCTCAGAGCGCCGAAGGCGGCCGCCGTGACGAAGAAGGTCGAGGCCACGCTGGAGCCCGTGTAGCGCAGGAACACGAAACCCAGCGACGCCCCGATTGAGGCCACGACAGCCCAGTACAGCAGGTTCACGCCGCCCGCGGTCGGGTTCTTCATGAAGAACATCGAGCCGAAAATCAGCACCAGCGGCAGGAACTGGACGATCATGCCCAGCATGGTGACGCCGAAGCCGTTGGGGGTCTGGACCCAGAGCAGCTCCGTCACCGCCGGCACATTGCCGGTCACGAGCGCCAGGGTGCCCGCCACGGCGAGGCCGATGGCCAGTTTGTTGTAAACGCCCAGCATGAAACCGCGCAGGCCAGCGTCCACCGACATGTCGCCAGACTGCGGAATAGGCCGGGCGTAGCCGTTGTTGAAGTCGCTCATCGCGAGTTCGATCTCCTTGTTCGCCGGGATGATCCCGGCTGTCCGGTCAAATATCGGGGCCGGTTCTCCCATACGCAAGGAAAACCGGACTTGGGCGGTCGGGTTTCAGCCGCTACGAACGGTCGCATGATCCGGCTGTTCACCGCCCTGTCGATCCCCGAGGATATCGCCGACACGCTGGAGCGCCGTCAGTCGGGCCTGCCGGGCGCCAAGTGGCGGACGCGGGACCAGTTGCACCTGACCCTGGCCTTCTATGGGGAGATGGAGGAGCGCCGCGCCGACGATCTGGCCGCCGAACTGGGTCGCGCCGCCCGGGGCGGGCCGTTCGAGTTCAGCCTGAGCGGCGTCGGCGCCTTCGGCGACGACCATCGCAGCCACAGCCTCTGGGCGGGCGTCGAGGCCAACGAGCGGCTGTCCGTGCTGGCCGGACGCTGCCGGTCCGCCGGCGAGCGAGCCGGGGTGGTTATGGAGAAACGCGATTACCGCCCGCATGTGACGCTGGCCTATCTGAAACCGCAGACCAATCCGGACCGGATCGGGGCGTGGATCGTCGGGCACAATCTGCTGAAGTCGCCGCCGATCCGGACCGACCGGTTCGGTCTGTGGTCCAGCGTACTGACCCAGGACGGCAGCCGCTACCAACTGGAACAGGAGTATTGGCTGTGATCGAGACCGCCCGTCTGACCCTGCGGCCGCCGGTGATGGAGGACTTCCCGCGCTGGGCGGAGATGATGGCCGACCCCGAGGCGGCGAAATTCCTCGGCGGGCCGCAGCCGGCCGCGTCGGCCTGGCGTGGCTTCATGACCATGGCCGGCGCCTGGAGCCTGACGGGGGTGAGCATGTTCTCGCTGGTCGAGCGGGACACCGGCCTGTGGCTGGGCCGCGTCGGCCCGTGGACGCCGCTGGGCTGGCCCGGCACGGAGGTCGGCTGGGGCCTGCACCCGGACGCCCAGGGTAAGGGCTATGGCCTCGAGGCGGCTGCGGCGACCATCGATTTCGCCTTCGATGCCCTTGGCTGGACCGAGGTCATTCACTGCATCGACCCGGACAACACCCCGTCGCAGCGACTGGCCGAGCGGCTGGGATCACGCAACCTCGGCCCAACCCGGCTGCCGCCGCCGTTCGAGGCCGTGCGCGTCGACCGCTGGGGCCAGAGCCGCGAAGCCTGGCGCGCCCGGACCGGCGCCTGAGCCCGTACGCCGCGCTCGCGCGTTGGATGCTCGGGCTTTGCCCCGCCGGCCCCATCGGCTAGGCAGGATGACAGTCATGACGAGGGATGGACGGATGCGCGTACTGGTTCTGGGCGGCGACGGATTCTGCGGTTGGCCCACGGCCCTGCACCTGTCGGCACAAGGCTGGGACGTCTGCATCGTCGACAATCTCAGCCGCCGCAACATCGACAACGAGTTGGAGGTCCAGTCGCTGACCCCGATCCGCACCATGGGCGAGCGCATCGCTGCGTGGAAGGAGGTCTCGGGCCGGACCGTCGACTTCGTCAACATGACGGTCGGCAAGGAGTTCGACCGCCTCGTCTCCCTGATCCGCGAGTGGAGGCCGGACAGTGTCGTCCACTTCGCCGAACAGCGCGCCGCGCCCTATTCGATGAAGTCGGCGCGGCACAAATTGTATACCGTTGACAACAACTTGAACGCCACCAACCACCTGCTGGCGGCGATCGTCGAGAGCGGGCTTGACGTCCATCTGGCCCACCTCGGGACCATGGGCGTCTATGGCTACACCACGGCCGGGCTGCGCATCCCGGAAGGCTATCTGAAGGTCACGGTCGATACCGACTTCGGCCCGGCCGAGCAGGAGATCCTGTTCCCGCCCAACCCGGGCTCGATCTATCACATGACCAAGACCCAGGACGCCCTGCTGTTCCAGTTCTACGCCAAGAACGACGGCGTCCGGATCACGGATCTGCACCAGGGCATCGTCTGGGGGGCCCAGACGGAAGAGACCCGCCAGGACGAGCGCCTGATCAACCGCTTCGACTACGACGGCGACTACGGCACGGTGCTGAACCGCTTCCTGATGCAGGCGGCGGTCGGCTACCCCCTCACCGTCCATGGCACCGGCGGGCAGACGCGGGCCTTCATCCACATTCAGGACACCGTGCGCTGCGTCGAGTTGGCGCTGAAGAATCCGCCGAAGTCAGGCGAGCGGGTCAAGATCCTCAACCAGATGACCGAGAGCCGGCGGGTCCGCGACCTCGCCGCCATGATTTCCGACATGACCGGCGCCGAGGTCCACAACGTGCCGAACCCCCGCCAGGAAGCCGACGAGAACGAGCTGGTCGTGGCCAACGACCAGTTCCGCGAACTGGGGCTGCAGCCGATCACCCTGGCCGAGGGCCTGATGCAGGACGTCGCCGAGATCGCCCGTCGTTACGCCCATCGCGCCGACCTGACCAAGGTGCCCTGCGTCTCCAGCTGGAACAGCAAGCGGGCGGAGGCGCTGAAGGGCGACCCCGTCGTGGTCGCGCCGCCGACCGGCGCCCCCGCGCCCGTCCGCGTCCTGTCGGCCTGATCCCACCGGATGGAGGCCGGGGCCGCTCCTTCAGACCTGCTGATCTTCGGCGGCGGCTGGCTGGGCCGGGCGGCGGCGCGGGAAGCGGTGCGCCGGGGCGGGACCGCAGTCCTGACCAGCCGCGATCCAGAAACCCGCCGGGTGCTCGAGGCCGAGGGTTTCGGGGCCATCGATCCCACCGACGATGTCGCGCTCGACGCCGCCGTTCGCGCGGCGACCGCCCTGCTCGTCACCGCCCCGCCGGGAGCCGACGGCTGCCCCGGCCTGAATCGCCTCGTCCCGTCTCTCACCCGCACCGGCGCCTTCCCCGACTGGATCGGCTATGTGTCCTCGACCGCGGTCTATGGCGACCGGGCCGGCGGCTGGGCCGTGGAGGACGACGCCCTGAACGCCGCCAGCCTTCAGGGTGCGCGCCGGGTGCGGGCCGAGCGCGACTGGCTCGACGCCGGACAGGGCATGGGGCTGACGGTGCAGATCTTTCGCCTGCCCGCCCTCTACGGTCCCGGCCGGTCGCCGCTGGACCGGCTGCGCGACGGCACGGCCCGGATCGTCCGCAAGCCGGACCAGGTGTTCAACCGGGTGCACGTCGATGATGTGGTCGCGGGCCTGTTCGCCTCGATGGCCCGGCCCCGCCCCGGCGCCGCCTACATCCTGTGCGACGACGAGCCGTCGCCGGCCGATGTGGTGATGGAGGGGGCGGCGCGACGGCTGGGCCTGCCGATGCCGCCCGAGGTCGATCTGGACGATCCGTCGGTGTCGGACGCCATGCGCCGGTTCTACCGGGATTCCAAACGCCTCTCGAACGCCCGCGCCAAGGCCGAACTCGGCTGGCGTCCGAGGTATCCGACGTGGCGGGAAGGATTGGAAGCCATGCTTGCCGACGCCGGGACATAGGCGACAATCACCCGATACATTCCGGGCGAGACATCCGCGACACCGGGCCCCGGGACATGGGCCACAACCGACATATCCGCAACCCTTCCCTGACGCCGTCATCCTCGGGCCTGACCCGAGGGTGACGGCGGAGAGGATCAGAACGGCAGCAGGTTGCGCTGGCGGCTGTACGCCATGGTGCCGACGTTGGCGCCGAGGCGCAGGCCGACGCCGGTGCGGATCGGGGCCAGCACGATGCCGTCTGCGCGTTGGTAGTTCACGCCCACGCCGCCGACCAGATAGGCCGAGCCCTCCACGCCGGGGTAGCGGCGGTAGATCATGTCGGGGTGGTAGAGCCCGTAGACGAGGGTGAACACGCGGCTGGCGTTGCCGCCGACGTCCCAGCCGATCGAAATACCCTGCCAGAACACCTCCTGCGAGGCCGACAGATCCTTCATGTGCAGGGCCCCGCGGCCGTAGCGCAGGCCGACGCCGGCGGCGCCCGAGCCCTCCTCGCCGGCGATATAGGCGGTCGGGCGGTCGCCCTGGTCGGCGAAGATGCGCTCGATGGCGGCGCCGAGGGCCTCGGCGGCGATGCCCAGCTCGCGTGACCCGGCGGCGATCAGTTCGTCGGCGCTGTAGGCCTGGGCCTCCCGGTCCGAGCGGATCGGATAGTTGGGATCGGCTGCGGGCGCGGTGGCGCAGGCTGACAGGGCCGAGGCGCCGGCGGTGGCGGCGAGACCGGAAAGGATCAACTGGCGACGATGCATGGCGATGGCTCCGGAGGCGGGGACGGTCCGCCCGACTCGCGCGGGCGCTGGCGGGCACCGTCACCGGTCTTTGAGTCAGCCTTGCGGCGGCAAGGTTAACGGGAGGTTGCCCGGTCGTCGGTCAGGCGTCGAGAACGCGGCGCACCTTGTCGGCCAGTTCCCGGAAGGTGAACGGCTTGCTGATCAGGTTCACCCCGGCGTCCAGCGTCCCGTTGTGAACGATCGCATTACGCGTATAGCCGGTGGTGTAGAGCACCTTGATGCCGGGGCGGCGCCGAACCGCTTCATCCGCCAGCTGACGGCCATTGATACCGTCGGGCATGACCACGTCCGTGAACAACAGCGCGATGTCGTTGTGGGACTGGAGTACTTCCAGGGCGGCCCGTCCGTTGGACGCCTCGAGGACCTCGTAGCCCAGCTCCTCGAGGACGCCCACGCTGTAGGCGCGCAAATCATCGTGGTCTTCCACCAGCAGGATTTTTTCATAACCGCCGGCGGAGGGCGGTTTCTCGGCGGTCGTGGCGATCTCGGGCAGAGCGCCATCGCTCCGCGGCAGATAGATCTTGATGGTCGTTCCGTGACCGAGCTCGCTGTAGATACGGATATGACCGCCCGATTGCCGCACGAAGCCGTAGACCTGGCTGAGCCCCAACCCCGTGCCGCGCCCGGCTTCCTTGGTCGTGAAGAAGGGTTCAAAGACCTTGCTCACTGTGTCGGCGGCCATTCCCGTCCCGGTGTCGGTGACGGCTATGAGCACATATTGGCCCGCCCTAACCGGCTCCACGATCGACGCGACATAGTCCTCGTCGAGGAAGGCGTTGCCGGTTTCGATGGTCAAGCGGCCACCCTCAGGCATGGCGTCACGAGCGTTGACCGCCAGATTGACCAGAGCGTTTTCGAGCTCCGCGGAATCGACGTTGGTGGGCCAGAGTCCCGCGCCCGAGACGGTTTCGAAGGCAACGGCCTCGCCGAGCGTTCGCTGGAGCAAATCCGCCAGTCCGGTGACCAGTCGTCCAGCATCGACGGGTCTGGGGTCCAGCGGCTGCCGTCTGGCGAAGGCCAGTAGCCGCGCGGTCAGGGTGGCCGCTCGCTGGGCCCCGTGGGTGGCCATCGCCACCGCTCGCTCGATCTTTCGCCGAGCTTCGGGGGTCGGATCCCCGGACACCTGACGGCTGACCGTCTCCAGACCGCCAAGGATCACCGTCAGCAGATTGTTGAAGTCATGGGCCACCCCGCCGGTAAGCTGGCCCACCGCTTCCATTTTCTGAGCCTGCCGGAGCGCCTCCTCGGTCTTGAGGCGCTCGCTGACCGCTTCCGCGACCCGCGCCTCCAAAGTGAGGTTGAGCTGGTGCAATTCCGAAGACGCCGCTTCCGCCTCGCGGCGCGCCTCCAGCAGTTCCCGTTCGTACCGACGGCGGTCCGTGGCGTTGAATACGGTGATAACGATCCGCCGCGCTCCTCCGTCCGACGCCCGCTCCGCCGCATTGACGAGCACCGGCAAAGGGTCCTGGCCGGGGCGGACCAGGTCGAGGGCGACCTCGTGGAAAAACCCCTGCATCCGCAGCAGCGGGGCGAAGTGGGTTTCGTAGTAGATCTTGCCTGCGATGTTCAGGAGATCCGAGAAGCGGCGGCCCTCGAAATCGCCAGCTTTCTGGGACAGCCACTCCGCCAACGTCCGGTTCGCCCGGATGATTCGGCCGGTTTCATCGGCGATAAGGTAGCCGCACGGTGCGTCCTCGAACAGCGCCTCGGTGTCGCTTGTGACCTCGTGCTCCTGCGCCCCCATCGCCTCAGACAAAGGCTTGAATCGCGGCGATCGTCTCTTCCGGCGCGCTCAGATTGGGGCAGTGACCGGTCGCTTCCAGAAGCACGAACTCGCTATTGGGCAAGGCGGCGTGCACGTACTCGCCCACGCTCTGCGGCGCGATCACGTCGTCAGTGCATTGCATCACCAGCGTCCGGACCGGGAAGTCGGCAAGGTCCGCCCTGCTGTCGGACAGAAAGGTGGCACGGGCGAAGGCCTTTGCGATTTCCGGATCCGTTCGACAGAAGCTGTTGGTCAGCTCGTCAGCGAGCTCTGGCCGGTCCGCATTTCCCATGATGACCGGGGCCATGGCCTGGGACCAGCCCATGTGATTGTTGTCGAGAAAATCCAGCAGCTCGTGAATCTGGCCCTCGGAGAATCCTCCGACATACCCACCCGTTTCTTCGTCGATATAGCGCGGCGAGGGGCCGACCATGACGAGATCGCTGAACAGGTGAGGCGCCCGCTTGGCGGCCAGGAGGCCGATCATGGCGCTGACCGAATGCCCCACAAACACGCCATCGCGGACATTCAGCTCCTCCGCCAACCGGACGACGTCGTCGGCATAGCCGTCGAGGCTCGCGTATCTGGCTGGCTCATAGGCGTTCAAATCGGAACCGCCGGCGCCGATCTGGTCGAACAGAATGACTTTGAAACGGTCCTCGAAGGCGGGCGCCACGAAGCGCCACATATTCTGGTCGCACCCGAATCCATGGGCGAACATCATCGCGCGGCTGCCGGAGCCGCTAAGCTGAACGTTGTGGCGCTCGGATACGATCACGGATAGCCCTCCCATCCCCATAAATGCCTGGCATCCTATTTGGCGCCGGCGACGATCAATCTCGCGCCGGGGTTACGGTTGGATGGCGCGGGAGTTCCGCTCGCGCGAGCCTCACCCCCGCAGCACCGCCCCCACCTTCCCCGCCGCCGCCACGACCTTCGACGACAGGGCCTCGATCTCGGCCTCGGTCAGGGTGGCGTCGCGGGGCTGGATGACGACTTCCAGCGCCACCGACTTCATGCCCTCAGCCACGCCGGCGCCGCGGTAGACGTCGAAGACGCGGACGTCGGTGATCAGGGTCTTGTCGGCGCCGGCGATGGCGCGAACGAGGTCGCCCGTGGCCTTGCCGTCCTCGACCACGAAGGCGAAGTCGCGGGTCAGGGGCATCAGCGGGGCCAGAGAGGCGGCGCCGCGCGCCTTGGTCGCCTTGCCGCGCGGTTCGGGCACGGCGTCGAGCACGATCTCGAAGGCCAGCATGGGGCCGTCAGCGTCGAGCGCCTTGAGCACGCGCGGGTGCAGGGCGCCGAACTCCACGATCACATTCTTCGGGCCGAGCTGCAGCCGGGCCGAGCGGCCGGGGTGCCACCAGTCGCGGTTCTGGCCCTGGACCAGCTGCAGCGAGGCGGTCGGGGCGCCCAAGGCGTCGAGCAGGGCCATCAGGTCGCCCTTCAGCGCGAACAGGGCGTCCTCGGCCCCGCCGCTCCAGTGACGCGGCGCCCGCGGGGCCACGAGGCCGGCGATGACGGTGCGCTGGCCGGTCGGGCTGTCGTCGAGATAGATCGGGCCGATCTCGAACAGGGCGGCGTCGGGGTGGCCGCGGTCGGCGTTGCGCGCCGCCGCCTGGATCAGATTGGCGAGGGCCGAGGGCCGCATGCAGTCCAGATCGGCGGCGATCGGGTTCTCGACCCGCAGACGGTCGTCGCCGCCGCCGAACAGGGCCGCGGTCGATTGTTTGGTGAAGGACCAGGTGACGGCCTCGGCATAACCCATGGCGGCCAGCGCCCGCCGGGCGGCGCGGACCCGCGCCTGACGCGGATTGAGCACGCCCTTCGACGGCGCGCCCAGGTCGGGCAGCGGGGTCGAGGGCAGTTTGCCGTAACCCTCGATGCGGGCGACCTCCTCGACGAGATCGGCCGGGCCCTCGGCGTCGCGCCGCCACGACGGCGGGGTGACGGTCCAGGGGGAGCCGCGCGCGATCTCGAAGCCGAGTTGGCTGAGGATTTCGGCGATGCGGTCGTCAGCCAGCGACAGGCCGGTCAGGGCGCCGACGCGGGCGGGATCGAAGGCGAAGGCGGCCGGGCTGGCCGGACCTTCGCCTGCCACCACGATCTCGGACGGTTCGCCGCCGCACAGGTCGAGGATCAACCGCGTGGCCAGCTCGAGGCCCGGGACCACGGAGGCCGGATCGACGCCGCGCGCGAAACGGTACTGGGCGTCGGAGGTCAGCGTCAGGGTCCGGCCGGTCTGGGCCGTGACCAGAGGATCGAACCAGGCGCATTCGACAAAGACGTCGACGGTCTCGTCGGCGCAGCCGGTGGACTCGCCGCCCATCACGCCGCCCAGGCCGATGGGCCGCTCTCCGGCGGCGTCGGCGATGACGCACATGGCCGGATCGACCGCGTAAGTCTTGCCGTCCAGGGCGATCAGATGTTCGTGCGTCCCGGCCGCGATGTGTTCGGCGCCCTCGGACACCTGGCCGCCGCGCACCACGATCTCGCTCCCGACCAGCTTGGCGGCGTCATAGACGTGCAGGGGCCGGCAGCGGTCGTAGGCGACCAGATTGGTGACATCGACCAGCCGGTTGATCGGGCGCAGGCCGATGGCGGTCAGCCGCCGCTGCAGCCACTCGGGCGAGGGGCCGTTCTTGACGCCGCGGATCAAGCGCCCGGCGAACACCGGGCACATCTCCGGCGCCTCGATGCGCACGGTGATCGGCGACGGGAAGGTTCCCGGCACCGGCTGGATGTCGGGGGTCTTCAGCCGGCCGAGACCGGCAGCGGCCAGATCGCGGGCGATGCCGGCCATGCCGAGCCAATCGGCGCGATTGGGGGTGACTTCGAAATCGATCACCGGCTCGGCCCCGAACACGCCGGCGGCGGGGGTCCCGACCTTCAGATCGTCCGCCAGATCCAGAATGCCGTCGCTCTCGCCAGCAAGCTCAAGCTCCGCAGCCGAACACAGCATGCCGTTGGAGACGACGCCGCGCACCGGCTTCTCGACCAGGGTCACCCCGAGGCCGGGCACCCAGGCGCCGATGGGGGCGTAGATGGTGGTCAGGCCGGCGCGGGCGTTGGGCGCGCCGCAGACGATCTCTTTCAGGCCGTCGACGGTGTCGACCTGGCAGACCTGCAGGCGGTCGGCATTCGGATGCCGCTCGGCCGAGACGATCCGGGCCACGGTGAAGGGCGCCAGGGCCGCGACCGGATCGTGGACGTCCTCGACCTCGAGCCCGGCCATGGTCATGGCCTCGGCGACCTCGGCGATCTCCGCGTCCGTCTCGAGATGCTCCTTCAGCCAGGAGAGGGTGAATTTCACGCCGACGGCTCCCCCGCGTCGGCCGCCAGCTCCGATAGGGTTTTGACGCCGCCCAGCAGCTCTTCCAGCACGGCGTCGGAGCCGGTGAAGCCGATCTGAACGAAGCGGCAGCGCACGAAACGGCAGTTCGACATCCCGACCAAGCCGGCCATCTTCGTCTCGCTGAGCGGGCGATAGAGCAGGGTCCGGATGTCCGTCGTCGTGCCCATGGCGCAGCTTTCAAAGCCGGTGCCGTGCATCACGGCCATCACCGCCGGACCCTCGATGACGCAGTCGGTAAAGGTCTTGCCGTCGATGGCCATCTGGCCCGCGTTCCAGTGCTGGACGGCGAGCGAAGGCAGCCAGACGGCTTCCTTCTCGAACGTGGTGCGGGCCACCAGGGCGCGGCCGGCGGCCTCTTCGGCGGACATGTCCCCGGCGGGGGCGGCGGTTTGGTCGGTCATGGTGCGGTTTCCCGATACTCGGTCTGTGGCTATCCGGCGGAGGCGACCTGGTCGACCAGCATCTGCAGCAGGTCGTCGCTTCCGGTGATGCCGAGGGTGTGGAACTGGCAGTTCCTGAAAGTGCAGTTGCGCACCGGCACGGCGCCGATGGCCCGCTGGCCGCTCATCGGGCGGAACAGGATGTTGCGCAGGTCGCCGCCGGTCGGGCCGAAATTGACGCCCTCGAAATGCGTGCCTTCGAGTACCAGCATCACCGCCGGCCCCTCGATGAAGCAGTCGCTGAAGGTGCGGCCCTCGAGGATCGCCCCGCCGCCGTTCTGAATATTGGCGCGGTACAGATCAAACAGGGCGAAATGGCCGCCGCTGATCTCGGTCGCCAGGGGGTCGACCTCGCGCTGCTCCGCGGATCTGGTGGGTGTCGGTTCAGCCATCAGGACAATCCGCTTGCAGGGTTGGGCGCCGCGAAGGCGGAGAAGCCGTAGTGGGCCAGCCACCGGGTGTCGCCCTCGAACATCGGGCGCAGGTCGGGGATGCCGTATTTCAGCATGGCGAGCCGGTCGACGCCCATGCCGAAGGCGAAACCCTGATACTCGTCCGGATCGATGCCGCAGTTCCTCAGCACGTTCGGGTGGACCATGCCGCAGCCGAGAATCTCCATCCAGCTGTCGCCCTGGTTCAGCTTCAGCTCACCGCCGGAGCGGTCGCAGCGGATGTCCATCTCGGCCGAGGGTTCGGTGAACGGGAAATGGTGCGGCCGGAATCGGGCGTCGATATCGTCGACCTCGAAGAAGCGGGCGACGAAGGTTTCCAGCGTCCACTTCAAATGGCCCATGTGCACGCCGCGGTCGATGACCAGACCCTCGACCTGATGGAACATTGGCGTGTGGGTAGCGTCGCTGTCCTTCCGGAAGGTGCGGCCCGGGGCGATGATCCGGATCGGCGGCTTCTGGGTCATCATGGTCCGCACCTGCACCGGGCTGGTGTGGGTGCGCAGCACCTTGCGCTCGCCGGTCCCGGGATCGGGCGTCAGAAAGAAGGTGTCGTGCATCTCCCGCGCCGGATGCTTGGGCGGGAAGTTCAGGGCGGTGAAATTGTGGAAGTCGTCCTCGATGTCCGGCCCTTCAGCCACCGCGAAACCCATGTCGGCGAAAAGGGCGATCATCTCGTCCATGACCTGCATGGTCGGATGGACCGAGCCCTTGCGGCGCGGTCGCGGCGGCAGGGTCAGGTCGACGTGCTCGGCCTTCAACCGGGCGTCGAGTTCCGCGGCTTCCAGCTCGGCCTTGCGGGCGGCCAGGGCCGCCTGCACCCGGTCGCGCAGTCCGTTGATCACCGGGCCCCGCTCGCGCCGTTCGTCGGGACTCATCGCCCCCATACCCTTGAGCAGCCCCGAGATCGAACCCGACTTGCCCAGGGCCGACACGCGCAATTCCTCGACCGCTGCGGCGGTTTCCGCGCCGCCGATGGCGTTGATCAAATCGAGTTCAAGCTGGGCGAGGTCTGTCATGTCGGCTTTCGTCTAGCGGCTAAGGCGCAAGGCAAAAAGCCCCCCGGCATGACCGGAGGGCTTTTGCGTCTTCCGTCGCCGGAAAAAGCTTAAGCGGCCTTCAGCGCGCCGCGGACCTTGTCGGCGATCGCCTTGAAGGCGGCTTCGTCGGCGGCCATGGCGGCGAGGACCTTGCGGTCCAGCTCGATGCCGGCCTGGCCGAGGCCGTGGATGAACTGGCTGTAGGTGAAGCCTTCCAGACGCGCGGCGGCGTTGATGCGCTGGATCCACAGGGCGCGGAAGTTGCGCTTCTTGGTGCGGCGGTCGCGGTAGGCGTACTGCCCGGCGCGGTCGACCGCGGCCTTGGCGGTGCGGATGGTGTTCTTGCGGCGGCCGTAGAAGCCCTTCGCCTGCTTCAGAACCTTCTTGTGCTTGGCGTGGGACGTAACGCCCCTTTTGACGCGAGCCATGATGTTTTCCTTCGGATGTCCCTACCGCTCGGCCTGCGGGGCCTCGCTGCTTGAGGGACGATGTTCAAATTCGATGCGGTGGATCAGGTCGTGGTGCGGCGCGCCCTCAGGCGTACGGCATGTAGGACTTGATCTTCTTGGCGTCGGCGTCGGCCATCACCTGGGTGCCGCGGTTCTGGCGGATGTATTTGCTGTTGTGGCTGATCAAGCGGTGCCGCTTGCCCGCCACGCCGGCTTTCACCTTGCCAGTCGCCGTGAATTTGAAGCGCTTCTTGGCGCCCGACTTCGTCTTCAGTTTCGGCATTTTCACTCTCGTTTTGAGTGGGCTACCGCCGATCGGCTACTTGAGCCCATGGGGAAGGTAGACCCTGATTGAGAACCGCCCAGGCATGCCTGTTCGCCCGGCGGTTCGGTACGCGAAGGCGCGGCTTCTAGTCGAAGCGGGCCCCGATGGCAAGAGAAACGCCTCAGCGCGGCGGATTGTGCGCTTCGAGGAATTCGATGGTCTCGGTCAGCATCCGCCGGCGGGTGGCCGGGAAGGTCAGGTAGTGATCCTCGCCGTCCAGCGCGACCAGTTCCACGTCCTTGCCGGCGCGGCGCATGGCGCGCTCCATGATCGTGCTTTGTTCGAACGGCACGACGGTGTCATCGCGGCCGTGGATCAACAACACAGGGCCCTTGATCCTCGACACCAGCTGGGCCGGCGAGCGCTCGGCCAGCGAGGGATCGCTCTCGCTGGTGACGCCCATGAAGCGCTGCCAGTAACGCAGACCTTCATTAAACCGCGAGCGACCGCCCTGACGGCGTTCGACCGTAAGGAACTCCGTCAGATCGGAGATGCCCGCGACCGAAACGGCGCAGCGATAGACGTCTTCGTCGATCGTCATGCCCGCCAGCGCCGCATAGCCGCCGTAGCTTGCGCCCACGATGCAGACGCGGGACGGGTCGATCATCCCGGCGTCGGCCAGATATTTGACGCCGTCGGCCAGGTCGCTCTGCATCTTGCGGCCCCACTCCCCGTAGCCGGCCTCCAGCAGCGGCACGCCCAAGCCCTCGGAGCCCCGGAACTGCGGCTGCAGCACGGCATAGCCGCGCGCGGCCAGCGCCTGGGCCCACCAATCGAAGCCGGCTTCGTCGCGCGCCGCCGGACCGCCGTGAGGCAGGACGATCAGCGGCAGATTGCGCGCCTCCCGGCCAGTCGGCTTGGTCAGGTAGGCTATGAGGTCGAGCCCATCCTCCGCCTGATAGCGGATTGCGCTGACCTCGGCGACGTCGGCCGCGGCCAACCCGGGGTACTCGCGCCCGATCAGATTGACGCTCTGCCGCTCTGCATCGAACAGATAGACCGAACCCGGCTCTCCAGCCCCTTCGGCACGGAACACCATCACGCTGAGATCGTCGTCGCCATCGGTCAGGAACAGTTCGCGCCCCGCCAGACCCTGCACCAACCGGTCCCAGTTGGCCTGGTGGACGGGATCGAACAGGCTGTAGGAGCGGGTCAGTCCCTGGCGGGCGATCCCGACCATGTGGCCGGCGCCGTCGCGGACGATACTGTCCGCGCCGATGTTGTCGTGCTGCATAACCTCGGAGCCGTCGGCGAGACTGATCTCAACCAGCACCGGGCCGTCTTCCCGATCTTCGCTTAGCAGGACCGTCTCGTCGCTGCGTCCGAAGCCGAGGATGGCGGGGCGGTCCAGCAGGGAGCGGCGGGACAGTAGTTCGGTCCAGTTGCCGCCCCGGCGAGCCAGCAACCGCCACGAGCCGGACGTCGAGTTATAGGTGGTGCGCGCCAGGATTTCGCCGTCCGGCCGGATGACATAGCTGCTCGTATCCTCCGCCCCGGTCTGGTGCAGACGTCCACGGCCGTCGTCCAGATCGACCCGGTAGACATCGTAGGTGTAGGCGTTCTTCTCGACGGTGATCGTCCGCAGATACAGCACCGGCTGTCCACGATATGTGCCGACGGTCGCCGGGCCGAAGCTCGCGGTCAGGATGCCGCGGTCGGCGCTGCGCAGAGCCCGGGCTACCCGCCGGGTGCGGACATTGACGATGTCCAGCTGCACATAGTCTTGAACCGTGGTCGTGTAGGCCAGCTTTTCCTGCACCGTGCTCTGGATCACCACATGGTCGGGTGACGCCCAGAACACCCCGCGGGCGACGCGATCGCTGATGTCGATGGTGACGAGAGCCTCTCCCGTCCGGGCCTGGGCGACGACGGTGTCGCCATCGGGACTGCGGCGGATATAGGCCAAGGTCGAGCCGTCGGGAGAGACGGAGACGCTCTCGATCGCGGGCATCGCGGCGTAGGCCTCGATGGGCGCCGGCTGCGCCTGGGCCGCGACCGACCCGCCAAGGAATGTCGCCGAGGCGGCCGCCACGGCGATGCAGAGATTACGAACGGACAAGGCAGCGCCCCCACTGTTGACTGGCGCAACCCTAAGGGCCTCCGCTCACAGAGCCAAGCGTCAAACGCGAGCTTGTCTATTCGGCCGCCTGCAGCGCCGGCGATTGCTGGCGGAGGCGAAACGCCCGGCCGGCGTTGATCGCCATGACCGCCGCCGGAATCGTCAGGGCGGCGCCGATCAGGAAGGGCCAGTCGTGCCCCACGCCGGAGAAGACTGCTCCCGCCGCAATCGGGCCGAAGATGCGGGCGCTTGAACTGGCGGCCATATTCAGCCCCAGCATGGCGCCCTGCCGATCGGGATCGACCGAGCGCGAGATCAGGGCGGAGATATTGGGCATGGTGATCGCCATGCCGAAGGCGCTGAAGGCCATGATGACCGGCACCAGGAAGTCCTGAGCGGGCAGCAGGCGGCTGGCCACGACCTGCCCGGCCAGCCCCGTCCCGAAGATCAGACAGCCGGCGGCCAGCACCCGCGCCTCGCCGAAGCGGCGGGCCAGACGACCGGCCAGCAACCCCTGTCCAACCACCGACACCACGCCCACGGCCATGAAGGCCAACCCGACCTCGCGCGCGCCCCAGCCGTAGCGGGCCTCGGTCCAGAAGCCGAAGGTCGACTCCATGCCCGAGAAACCCGCCATGTAGATCAGGGTCACCAGCAGCACGCGGGACACCACCGGATTGGCCACGGCGTCGTGTACGCCGCCGAGGAAGGGCGGGCGCGGCGCGGCCGGATCGGCGGCGGCCCGGCTCTCCTTCAGCAGCACGACGATGCCCAGCGCGGCCAACAGGCACAGCCCGGCCGCGACAAAGATGGGCAGCTGGTACCCCAGCGCGCCGAGGTCAGGCCGGGTCAGAATTCCCCCCAGCCCGGGGCCGAAGATGAAGCCGAGTCCGAAGGCTGCTCCGATCAGCCCCATCCGCCCGGCGCGCAGTTCCGGCGGGGTCACGTCGGCGACATAGCCCTGAACGGTCGAGATGTTGCCGGCTCCGAGCCCGGTGAACAGCCGCACCGCGATGGCCAGCCAGATGTTCGGGACGAAGGCCAGGGCCAGATAGCCGGCGGCGTTGGCCAGCACCGTCATCAGCAGCACCGGCTTGCGCCCGATCCGGTCCGACAGCCGGCCCCAGAACGGCTCCGCCACGAACTGGCCGAGCGAATAGGCCGAGAACATCATCGCCACCTGCCACGGCGGCGCATCCAGGGTCTGACCGTAGAAGGGCAGCAACGGAATGACGATGCCGAAGCCGACCAGATTGATGAACACCACCCCGAACAGGACCGCGAGGGCCGATCTCGTGGGTTTGGAAGCGGCGGGCGTCAGGGTCACGGCGGCTGTCCGGGCGGCGGAGGCGCGATCTGTCCGTCAGTCGGCCATCGCACGCAAGGGACCACGTCGCCGCAAACGAAAAACGCCCCGGCCAGGGCGGCCGGGGCGTTCGGTATTCGATCGGATCGAGTGCCTATCTCGGAGCCAGGATCATGATCATCTGACGGCCTTCCATGCGCGGCGCATATTCGACCTTGGCGACCTCGTCAAAGTCGGCCTGGACCTTGTTGAGCAGCTTCATGCCCAGCTCCGGGTGGGCCATCTCGCGGCCGCGGAAGCGCAGCGTCACCTTGACCTTGTCACCTTCGTCGAAGAAGCGGTGCATGGCCTTGGCCTTCACCTCGTAATCGTGGGTGTCGATGTTCGGCCGGAGCTTGATTTCCTTCAGCTCAACGACCTTCTGGCGCTTGCGCGCCTCGGCCTTCTTCTTCTGCTCCTGGAAGCGGAATTTGCCGTAGTCCAAAATCTTGCAGACCGGGGGCTCCGACGTGGAGACGATCTGAACCAGGTCCATGCCGGCCTCTTCGGCGGCCTCCAGCGCGGCGGACGTGGGCATGACGCCCTGCTTTTCGCCGTTCTGGTCGATCAGCAGAACGCGCGGCGCGCGGATATCCTGGTTCATGGGCGGCCCGTCCTTGACGGGCGGCTGGTTCATCGGACGGCGAATGGGCGTCGTTTCCTTGCAAGTGGACGAAATCGGTTGGCATGAGGGAGCGCGCCATGGATCGCGGCGTTCCCCTCAAGCGGCCCTATATGACCGCGAACGCCCGGTTCTTCAAGGTTTGGCGGCGGTCTGGGCGCCGATGAAGGCGTCGTGCAGGTTCAGCACCCCCTCGAAAACGTGCTCGACCGTCAGCGCTTCGATCGGCGCGAACTCGCCGCGCGTCTCGTTGGAGGCCACGGTGCGGGTCTTCGGTCCCCACGGGCCGTACAGCCACCATTCGGTTGGGCCGAACAGGCCCAGCGTCGGCCGGCCGGCGGCGGCGGCTACGTGCATCAGGCCGGAATCGTTGCCGACGAACAGGGCCGCCCGGTCGATCGCCGCCGCCGAGGCGAGGATGTCGCCCTTGCCGACGAAATCGATGCCCCGCATCCCCGCCGCCGCCAGCGCCGGCGCGGCGGGCGGATGGTCGCCCGGACCGCCGACCAGCATAAAGCGCCAGCCGTCGAAGCGCGGCTCCGCCTTCAGTTTTTCAACCAGCGCGCCCCACCGGTCCGCCGGCCAGCTCTTGCCCGGCTGGTGCGCGATCGGGGCCAGGGCGAGGATCGGGCCGGGGGCGGTCTCCAGCTGCGGATCGATGACCGCCGCCGCCTGGCGCCGGGCCTGATCGTCGATGAACAGTTCGGGTTCCAGGGTTTGCGCCGCCTGCATCAGGCGGGTGACGATCTCCACCTTCGGCGCGCCGGTCTCCAGACCCCGGTGATAGACCCGCCGCCTGTTCGCCCGAACCTGAAACGCCAGCGCCGAGCCGCGGATGTCGACGACCATGTCCCAGCGGGTCCGCCACACCTGTTTCCACAGGTCGATCCAGTGTCCGGCGAACTTCTTCTTGTCGAGGATGATGACCCGCTCGACCCCCGGCGCAGACCGGAAGAAGGGCGCGGGCGGACGGCCGCAGGCGACGGTGATCCGGGCCCCGGGCAGCTGGCGGCCGATCTCGCGGATCACCCCCGAGGAGATGACGCAGTCGCCGATGCGGTTGGAGGTGACGAACAGGACCCTGGGTTCGGACACGCGGATTGGCCTTCGCTTCGCTTGCGGTCGTTCGCTATCAGTCCCGAACCGATTGCGCGAGAGGGACGCCGATGGACGACGTGGAACAGCTGGCCCGGCCGGACGGGGAACACCTGGCCCTGAAGCGGGTGCACGGCTCCGGCTCGACCGTGGTCTGGATCGGCGGCTTCCGCTCGGACATGGAAGGGACCAAGGCGCTGGCTCTTGATGTCGCGGCGCGCGAGCGCGGCTGGAACTATGTCCGCTACGACCATTTCGCCCATGGTCGATCGTCCGGCGACTGGCGTCAGGCCACCATCGGCCGCTGGCGCGAAGACGCCATCGCCCTGATCGACAGCCTCGACGGCCCGGTCGTGCCGGTCGGCTCGTCGATGGGCGGCTGGGTCGCCCTGCTGCTGGCCCTCGCCCGGCCGGACAGGCTGGCCGGGCTGGTGCTGGTCAATCCGGCCCCGGATTTCACCGAGGACCTGATGTGGCCCGGCCTCGCCGACCACGAGCGCCAGGCGATCCTGCGCGAGGGCGAGACCCTCGTGGTCGAGGAAGGGATCGGCGAATACGTCCTGACCCGCCGCATGTTCGAGGAGGCGCGCGACTGGCTGATGCTGCGCGGTCCCCTGCCCGTCGCGGCGCCCGTCCACATCCTGCAGGGCAGGGCCGACGACGTGGTGCCGTGGCGTCGCCAGACGGCCCTGATCGAACGACTGACCGGGGGCGACGTCACCCTGGACCTGGTGGAAGGCGGCGACCACCGCCTGTCCTCGCCAGCCGATCTTGACCGCCTGATCGAGGCCGTTGAACGGAACCGGCGCTCAGGCTCTATAGTATCCCAGGCTTAACCAGGAGCTACGCCATGCGTGCCGTCCTTTTCGCCGCCCCCGCCGCCCTCGCCGTCGCCCTGTCGGCCTGCGCCTCGGGTATGGGCGAGTCCCGCTACGAGACCGAACTGCAACGACTCAACGCCGACTGTCAGGCCCGCGGCGGAATCCTGTCGCCGACCGGCCGGCAGAGTGGTCAGCCGGCCCTGGACAACGTCTGCAAGGTCACCGGCCAGGCCTCGACCCGCACCGGCGGCTGACGGGTCAGGGCCAGTCCGCGATCGCGGATCGGACTTGTCTAGAGCAGCGCGGATATGGCCGCGCGGGCCTGATCGCCGAGGTCCGGCCGCTTCAGGGCCAGGGCGACATTGGCGCGCAGCAGGCCGATCTTGTCGCCGCAGTCGTGGGTCACGCCCTCATATTCGACGGCGGTGAAGGTCTGGTCCGACATCAGCCGGGCCATGCCGTCGGTCAACTGGATCTCGCCCCCAGCCCCGCGCGGCTGGGTCTCGAGAATTTCGAAGATCTCCGGCTGCAGGATGTAGCGTCCGGAGATTGACAGGTTCGACGGCGCCTCGCCGCGCGGCGGCTTCTCGACCATCCCCTTCATGCGGATGCGGCGACCGTCGCGGGCGTCCGGATCGACGATGCCGTATTTGTGGGTCTCGCTGTCCGGCACCTGCTCGACGCCGATGACATTGCCCCCGGTCTCGGCATAGACCTCGGCCAGCTGCTTCAGCGCGCCCGGCTGGCCGTCGACGATGACGTCCGGCAGGATCACCGCAAAGGGCTCGTCGCCGATGATGTCGCGGGCGCACCAGACCGCGTGGCCCAGCCCCTTGGGCTGCATCTGGCGGGTGAAACTCATCTCCCCGGCCCGGGCCAACTCGGCGTTCATCATCTCGAGAATGTCGATCTTGCCCTTGGCCTCGAGCTGGGCCTCCAGCTCGATCTGGTGATCGAAATAGTCCTCGATCGCCCCCTTCGACCGCCCGGTGACGAAAACGATGTGTTCTATCCCCGCCTCGCGCGCTTCTTCGACGATGTAACTCAGGATCGGCCGGTCGACGACGTTCAGCAGTTCCTTGGGGGTGGTCTTGGTGCCGGGCAGCACCCGGGTGCCGAGACCGGCGACGGGCAGGACGGCCTTGCGGAGGCGGCGGGTCTGATCGGTCATGCGGTATCCTGAACGGCGGGGTCGGCCAGCCTAACGCATATCCGGCCGGATGCGATCACTCGACGGTGACAGACTTGGCCAGATTGCGCGGCTGGTCGACGTCCGTGCCCTTCTGGACGGCCACGTAATAGGCCAGCAGCTGCACCGGCACGGCATAGACCAGCGGCGCGATCAGCGAGTGGCACTCGGGCGCGTCGACCCGGCGGATGCCGGCGCCGTGCGGATCGGGGGCCGACGTCGGAGCGATCATGATCACCGGCCCGCCGCGCGCCGCCACCTCCTGCAGGTTGGAGGCCGTCTTCTCGAACACATCGTCCAGCGGGGCCAGGGCGATGGTCGGCGTCTCCTCGTCAATCAGGGCGATCGGCCCGTGCTTCAGCTCGCCGGCGGCGTAGCCCTCGGCGTGGATATAGCTGATCTCTTTCAGTTTCAGCGCCCCCTCCATGGCCAGCGGGAACATCGCCCCGCGGCCGAGGAACAGTACGTCCGTGGCCTTCGCCACATCGGCCGCCACCGCCTTCAGGTCGTCCTCCATCAGCATCGCCGCGGCGATCAGACGGGGCGCCTCGAACAGCGCCTTGACCAGTTCGGCCTCGCGCGCGGCGTCGATGCGGCCGCGCTGCACCCCCGCCGCCACCGCCAGCGCCAGCAGGGCCGCGACCTGGGCGGTGAAGGCCTTGGTCGAGGCCACGCCGATCTCCGGACCGGCATGGGTCGGCCACAGCGTTTCCGCCTCGCGCGCCATCGACGAGGAATGCACATTGACCAGCGCAGCCGTCTTCAGCCCCGCGGCCTTGCACCACGACAGGCTGGCCAGGGTGTCGGCCGTCTCACCCGACTGGCTGACCGCCACGGCGAGGGTCCCCGGGCTCAGCGCGGGCTGGCGATAGCGGAATTCCGAAGCGATCTCGACGTCGCACGGCAGGCCGGCCAGCTTCTCAAACGCATAGCGCCCGATCTGGCCGGCGTAGAAGGCGGTGCCGCAGGCCACGATCTGAATGCGGTCGACGGCGGCGAAGTCGGTCGGCCCCGTCTTGGCCTTGCCGTTCACGAAATCGAGGTATTCGGACAGGGTGTGCTGCACGCTGTCGGGCTGCTCATGGATCTCCTTCTCCATGAAGTGGCGGTACTCGCCCTTCTCGACCAGGGCCGAAGAGGCCGAGACCTGCACCACCGGTCGATCAACCGCCCCGCCGTCCACGTCGAACATGCGCGCGCCCGATCGGTCGATGCCGACGTAGTCGCCTTCTTCCAGATAGGAGATCTGGGTCGTGAAAGGCCCGACCGCCAGCGCGTCCGAGCCGAGATACATTTCGCCCTCGCCCCATCCGACCACCAGCGGGCTGCCCCGCCGGGCGCCCATGATCAGCCCCTCTTCGCCCTCGATCAGCACGGCCAGCGCATAGGCCCCGGTCAGCCGGTCCAGCACCGTCTTGAAGGCGACCAGCGGATCGTTGGTGGTGGTCAGCGCCTCGTCGATGGCGTGAGCGACGACCTCCGTATCGGTCTGGCTTTCGAAGGTCCGCCCGGCGGCCTCCAGCTCGGCCTTCAACTCGGCGAAATTCTCGATAATGCCGTTGTGGACCAGCGTCACCCGTCCCGCCTTGTGCGGGTGGGCGTTGATCTCGGTCGGCGCGCCATGGGTCGCCCAGCGCGTGTGACCGATGCCGACGGTGGCCTCCAGCGGGTCGGCGGCCAGAACAGCCTCCAGCTCGCGGATCTTCCCCTTGGCCCGGCGTCGCTCGATCCGGCCGTCGACCAGCGCCGCTACGCCGGCCGAGTCATAGCCCCGGTATTCCAGCCGCTTCAGGCTGTCGATCAGTCGGGGAACGGCCGGGCCGGTCCCGGTCACGCCGATGATGCCGCACATGAAAAGACCCTCGGAAAGTGCTCGCCCGCGCTTTGCGCGGGGCCTCTGGACGGTCTAAGCCGACCGTGACTGTGATCGCCGGTTTAGGCGACACGGCTCGGGAATTGCACCTGAAAAGCGGTTTCGCAACGTTTCTGCGCGACACCGCCAACGGACACGAGGAAGACGACACTTGGGCGAGCGACGCTATTTCGGCACCGACGGCATCCGCGGCCGCGCCAACAGCCATCCGATGACGGCCGAGGTGGCCCTGCGCGTCGGCCTCGCCGCCGGCCGCCTGTTCATGTCCGCCGACGACCGCCGCCACCTGGTGGTGATCGGCAAGGACACCCGCCTTTCGGGCTACATGATCGAGCCGGCCCTCGTCGCCGGCTTCTCGGCCGCCGGCATGGACGTGCGCACCTTCGGCCCCCTGCCGACGCCGGGCGTGGCCATGATGACCCGCTCGATGCGCGCCGACATCGGGGTGATGATCTCGGCCTCGCACAACTCCTATCTGGACAACGGCATCAAGCTGTTCGGCCCCGACGGCTACAAGCTCTCGGACTCGGTCGAGCTGAAGATCGAGTCGATGATGGATCAGGCCCTCGGCGCCGATCTGGCCGCCCCCGACGCTCTGGGCCGGGTCAAGCGCATCGACGACAGCCAGGCCCGCTATGTCGAGGTCGCCAAGGCCAGCTTTCCCAAGCGGCTCAGCCTTCAGGGCCTGCGCATCGCCGTGGATTGCGCCAACGGGGCCGGCTACAAGGTCGCCCCAACCGCCCTCTATGAATTGGGCGCCGAGGTCTGCGCCGTCGGCGTCGAACCGAACGGGCTGAACATCAACGCCGAGTGCGGCTCGACCCATCCCGAGACCCTCGCCGAAGCGGTGCGCACCTACCGCGCCGACATCGGCATCGCCCTCGACGGCGACGCCGACCGGCTGATCATCTGCGACGAGAAGGGGCAGGTCGTCGACGGCGACCAGATCATGGCCATGGTGGCGCTCGACTGGGCGAAGCGCGGCCACCTGAAAGGCGGCGGACTCGTCGCCACGGTCATGTCCAACCTCGGCCTCGAGCGCCGGCTGCAGGCCGAGGGTCTGACGCTGGAGCGGACCCGGGTCGGCGACCGCTACGTCATGGAGCGGATGCGCGAGGGCGGCTTCAACCTCGGCGGCGAACAGTCCGGCCACATCATCCTGCACGACTACGCCACTACCGGCGACGGCCTGATGTCGGCCCTGCAGGTGCTCGCCGTGCTGGTCGACAGCGGCAAGCCGATGAGCGAGCTGGCCAGACAGTTCGAAAAGGTTCCGCAGAAGCTCGAGAACGTCCGCTACAAGGCCGGCAAGCCCTTGGAGGACGCCAAGGTCAAGGCCGCCATCGCCGAGGCCGAGGCCCGCCTCGCCGGCCAGGGCCGTCTGCTGGTCCGCCCCTCGGGAACCGAGAAGCTGATCCGCGTCATGGCCGAGGGCGACGACGCCGGACTGGTCAGGTCAGTGGTCGCGGATGTGGCCGCGGCGGTGAAGGCTGCGGGCTAAACTTCTACCCGGTCTTTCAGATCCGCCAGCATGGCCACGGCGCCGCGGGCGTAGGGCGCGATCCAGCGGTCGTGCACGGCTTTGATCGGCATGGCGTTGAGATGGTTCCAGCGCTCGCGCCCCTCGCGTCGGACAAGGATCAGACCGGCCGCTTCGAGGATTTTCAGATGCTGCATCACCGTGCAGCGGTCCAGGGCGCGCTCCGCCTCGCACAGTTGTCCGGTCGTGCGCGGCCCGTCCTTCATCGCATCGAGCAGTCGCCGCCGGACCGGATTGGCCAAGGCCTTGAAAACACTGTCCAGATCGTCATCCATTGACATGTTATGTTTCTATAACATATAACGCCGGCGGGCAACCATGGAGATGGACGATGGAGCTCAAATTTGAAGTCTCGACCCGCATCGGGCGGCCCGTGCATGACGTGTTCGAGGCGGTCGCCGATCCAGCCAGACTGTCCGCCTATTTCACCACCGGCGGCGCCGTCGGCCGGCTGGAGACGGGCGCCACCGTCCAGTGGGAGTTCGCGGAGTTTCCCGGGGCCTTCCCGGTCGAGGTGGTCGAGGTGGTTCAGGACGAGCGCATCGTTCTGCGCTGGGCGGCCAGCGAAGGAGCGTCGGAGGACGGCGAGCCGGCCGTGGACGCGGACTATCTGACAACGGTGACGATGACCTTCCAGCCCTTGGATGACGGGGCCCGCACCCTCGTCCGCATCGCGGAGGAAGGTTGGCGGCAGACCCCGGCCGGTCTCAAGGCCTCCTATGGAAACTGCATGGGCTGGTCGCAGATGCTGTCGGCGCTGAAGGCCAGCGTCGAGTATGGCGTCAATCTCAGGACCGGCGCCTATCGCTAGGGCGGTCGCCCGGACCGCCTTCACCTCGCCATGGCGCCCGCCGCCGGACCGTAGCAGTCTGCCGGGATGATTCTCGCCCGCCGGTCCGGCGTCCAGTCCCTGATCCCCGGCCTTCTGGCCTGCGCCGCCGTGGCCGTGGCCGCGGTGGCCGTGCAGGCCCTGGAGGTGCGGCTGTTGGGGCGCGGCTGGATCGACGCCATCGTGCTGGCCATCCTGATCGGGGCCGCCGTCCGCACGCTGTGGACGCCCCCGGCCTCGATCCGACCCGGAATAGAATTCAGCGCCCGCACCGTGCTGGAGATCGCCGTGGTCCTGCTCGGCGCCTCGGTCAGCGCGGCCACGGTGATGGCCATCGGTCCCGGCCTGCTGGTCGGCACGGCGCTGGTCGTCGTGGTCGCCGTAGCGGTCAGTTACGGCATCGGCCGGCTGCTGCGCCTGCCCCGGCAGATGGCGGCGCTCATCGCCTGCGGCAACGCCATCTGCGGCAACTCGGCCATCGCCGCCGTGGCCCCGGTGATCGACGCCGACGCCAAGGATGTCTCGGCCGCCATCGCCTTCACGGCCGTGCTCGGCGTGGTCGTGGTCCTGACCCTGCCCCTGCTTGGCGCCCTGCTGCAGATGAGCGGCGTCCAGTACGGCGTGCTGGCCGGCCTGACCGTCTACGCCGTGCCCCAGGTGCTGGCCGCCACCCTGCCTGTCGGCGCGGTGGCGGCGCAGGCGGGGACCCTGATCAAACTGGTCCGGGTGCTGATGCTTGGCCCGGTCTGCCTCGCCCTGGCGCTGATCGTCGCCCTGCGCGGGCGGGGAGCGGACGCCGCCGACGCCCCGCCGCGCCGCGTGCCGCTCGGCCACCTGCTGCCGTGGTTCATCGTCGGCTTCCTGCTGTTGATGGGTGCGCGGTCCCTGGGCCTGATCCCGGCCACCGTCCTGCCCGCCCTGGGCTGGCTGACCACCGCCCTGACCGTGCTGGCCATGGCCGCCCTCGGGCTCAGCACCGACGCCCGCGCCGTGGCCCGCTCCGGCCCCCGCATAGTCGCCGTCGTCACCCTGTCGCTGCTGGCCCTGATTGGTCTGGCGCTCGGCCTGATCTACCTTCTGGCTTTGGTCTGACCCCGACCGCCGGACCCGGTCGTCCGATACCCTGCCATCCCGGCCAATCCCGGTCAGACCCTGTCATCCCGGGCGCCGGCCGTGCTCCGGGCCGCGAGGCATGCGTCCGCGTCTGACGTATCGCCGTGCTTCACTGTCGTCGTCCACACGGGACCGGTCTTTGACAGTCAACCGCCGCCGTTTCCGCCCCAGGATGCGGCTCCGTTCAGCCCTTGAGGCGACCCGACGCCCGGTCTGCCGCGTGCACGAAAGTGTCGGGATGACAGGGTTTTGCGATTATTCATCGCCCCGGTCAGATTTCCTGATTGTAGGCGCCGATCTCGCCGTACTTCGCCAGCCGCGGTTTCACCTCGTCGCGGAACAGGGCGCGCATGTCGCCCTCCGACCGCATGCTCTCGACCACGACGACCAGCTCGGGCTTGTTCGACGAAGCCCGCACCAGCACCCACGACCCGTCTTCGAGGTGCACCCGCACCCCGTTGACGGTGATCGCCTCGACGATCTTGCGTCCGAGGATTTCGCCGCCGGCGTCGGCCAGCGCCTGGTACTCGGCGACGATCCGCTCCAGCACCTCGTATTTCAGCTCGTCGTCGCAGTGCGGCGACATGGTCAGGCTGGTCCAGGCGTCCGGCAGGGCCTGCTTGAGGTCAGAGAGCTTCTTGCCTGGATTGCGGTCCAGCATGGCCAGGATCGCCCCCGCCGCCACGATGCCGTCGTCATAGCCGTGGCCAAGCGGGGCGTTGAAGAAGAAATGGCCCGACTTCTCGAACCCGGCCAGCGCGCCCAACTCCGCCGTCTTGCGCTTGATGTAGCTGTGCCCCGTCTTCCAGTAGACGGTCTCGGCCCCGTTGGCCTTGAGCACGGCATCGGTCTTGTACAGGCCGGTCGATTTCACATCGACGACGAAGGTCGCGTCCGTATGCAGGGCCGACAGGTCGCGGGCCAGCATCAGGCCGATCTTGTCGGCGAAGATCTCCTCGCCCGTATCGTCGACCACGCCGCAGCGGTCGCCGTCGCCGTCGAAGCCCAGCGCCACATCGGCCCCGGTGTCCCGGACCTTCTGGGCCATCTGCGACAGCATGGCGTGGTCCTCGGGGTTCGGATTGTATTTGGGGAAGGTGTAGTCGAGCTCGACGTCCATCTCGATGACCTCGGCCCCCATCCGGCGCAGGGCTTCCGGCGCGAAGGCCCCCGCCGTGCCGTTGCCGCAGGCCGCCACCACCTTGATCGGCCGCGTCAGCTTCGTCTTCGCCACGATGTCGGCGATGTAGCGTTCGCGGAAGTCGTCGACCCGGGTCAGCTTGCCGCCGTCGCGGGCGACGCCCTCGCCGTTCAGCACGATATCCTTCAGCCGCCCGATCTCGTCGGGGCCGAAGGTCAGCGGCGGCTGGGCCCCCATCTTGACCCCGGTCCAGCCGTTCTCGTTGTGGCTGGCGGTGACCATGGCCACGCAGGGGCAGTCCAGCTCGAACTGGGCGAAATAGGCCATCGGCGACAGGGCCAGGCCGATGTCGACCACCTCCATGCCGCCCTCCAGCAGGCCCACGATCAACGCCTGTTTCACGCTCAGCGAATACGACCGGTAGTCGTGGCCGACGACGATGCGGGGCCGCTGGCCGATTTCGTGGACATAGGTCGCCAGGCCGAGACCGAGCGCCTGGATGCCCAGCAGGTTGATCTCCTTCTCGAGGATCCAGCGCGCGTCGTACTCGCGGAAGCCTGTGGGCTTCACCAGCGGCACGGTCTCGTAGTCGGCGGTGTTGGGGCGGAGATCGGAACGGGGTTTCAGCATGGGTCCTCGGCGTACGGTCGGGCGATGCGGACGGGTCCCGGCCACGGCCACGCTTCTAGCCCCCGGTCCCGCCGCGCCGCAACAACGCGTCAGGTCGGGGATCGGTCCCGGGGAACCCGGCGCGGGCGTCAAAGCTTGACCCTTCCGGACCCCCGGCCTACCCCGAGCCGACGTTACCGGAGACCTGAATGCCCCGCCTCATCCTGCTGCGCCACGGCCAGAGCCAGTGGAACCTCGAGAACCGCTTCACCGGCTGGGTCGACGTCGACCTGACCGCCGAGGGCGAGGCCCAGGCCCGGCGCGGCGGCGAACTGATCGCCGAGGCCGGTTTCACGCCCGACGTGATCTTCACCTCTGTCCTCACGCGAGCCAAGCGTACCGGCGCCCTGGCCATGGACTCGGCGGGGATCAAGGATACGCCGGTGGTCGAGGATTGGCGCCTGAACGAGCGCCACTACGGCGGTCTGACCGGGCTGAACAAGGCCGAGACCGCCGCCAAACACGGCGAGGACCAGGTCCGCATCTGGCGCCGCAGCTACGACGTCCCGCCCCCGCCGCTGGCCCCCGGCGGCGAGTTCGACTTCGCCTCCGACCCCCGCTACGCCGGTCAGGAAATTCCGGACACCGAGAGCCTGAAGATCACCCTGGAGCGGGTCCTGCCGTACTGGAACTCGGCCATCGCTCCGCGCCTGAAAGCGGGCGAGGACGTGTTGATCGCCGCCCACGGCAACTCGCTGCGGGCCATCGTCAAACATCTATTCGCGGTGCCCGACGACCGCATCGTCGGCGTCGAAATCCCGACCGGCAATCCGCTGGATATCACCCTCGACGCCGACCTGACGCCAACCGCCGCCCGCTATCTGGACGAGGCCCGGGCCTCCGACCTGCCGCCCCTGCCGGGAGCCTGAGCCATGAGCGACGCGAAGCAGGCCTCCGACGACATCCGTTTCATGGGGCGGGCCATCGCCCTGGCCAAGGCGCAGATGGGCCAGACCTGGCCCAATCCGGCGGTCGCCTGCGTCATCGTCCGGGACGGCGAGACCGTCGCCGAGGCCGCCACCGCGCCCGGCGGCCGCCCCCACGCCGAAGAGCAGGCCGTGCCCGCCGCCGGCGACAAGGCCAGGGGCGCCACCGCCTATGTCACCATGGAGCCGTGCGGGGCCCGCTCTTCCGGCCGCACCTCCTGCTCAAACTTCCTGATGGACGCCGGTGTCGCCCGGGTCGTGGTTGCCGCCGTCGATCCCTCCCCCTTCGCCTCCGGCCGCGGCGTCGAACGGCTGCGCAAGGCCGGGCTGGAGGTCGAAACCGGCCTCCTCGCCCAGGACGCGGCCGTGCTCTACGAGGGCTATCTTCACCGCGTCGAAACCGGCCGGCCCCTGGTCCGCATCAGCGAGACCGGCGAGGGCTTCGACGCCCGCTTCGCCGCCTCGCCCAAGGCCGACCTGACTACCGAACTGAAACGGCTCGGCGAGGCCGGCTACACGCGCGTCTGGGTCAGCCCCGGCGAGCTCGCCGACGCCCTTGCGGAGCAGGGCCTGCTGACCGCCTGACCGCCGCGCTGAACACGGTAAACGTTTCAGGCTTCCTTAAGCGCTGGTGTGCCATAGCGGGACCATGTCGGGAACCGCCCCCTCCGCCGCCAGAAGGCGCATCGATCAGCAGGAGCTGGACGCCATCTGCGCCCGGCATGATCGGCTGTGGCAGGCCAAGCCCGGAGGCGCCCGCGCCGTCTTCGCCTGGCTCGATCTCTCGGGCCTGTCGCTGGCCGGCCGCAACCTCGCCGACGCCGACTTCGCCGCAGCCTGTCTGATCGAAACAGACCTGACCGGGGCGCGGCTGGATAACGCCACCTTCTTCGGCGCTGACATGCAGGACGTGATCCTCGTCGACGCCAGCATGCGGCGGGCTGACCTGCGCGGCGCCTGCCTGCGCGGCGCGAACCTCACCGGGGCCGACCTGTTCGAGGCCGACCTGCGCGAAGGCACCATCGCCGCCGCCGACTCCAAGCTGGGCTTCCGCGTCGTCGAGGCCAGGGCGCGAAACGACACCCAGGCCAGCGGAGCCTGCCTCGTGGGCGCCAATCTCGAGCGCTCCAAGCTGACCGGCATCGTCGCCGTCGCGGCCGACTTCTCCGACGCCATCATGAAGGACTGCAAGCTGGTGCGCGCCAATTTGAAACAGGCCAGCTTCCGGGGCGCCGACATGGCCGGGGCCGACCTGTCGGGCGCCGACCTGTCCGGGGCCGACCTGAGCGACGCCGTGCTGGTCGGCGCCAAGATGGCCATGTGGCGGACGGACGGGGCGAACATGACCCGGGTTCTGACCGACGATCGCTACGTCGGCAATCCGGTCGACAGGATGCCGGCTGCTGAAATGCTGTCCGAGCACGCCCGCTGGTGCGAGATGGAGGGCGCAGCCGGCCAGCCCTCGGTGTTCGACGGGGTCGACCTGCGCGCCCTGCGGTCGATCACCGGCTACAATCTGACCGCCCTCTCGGCCAAGGGCGCGGTCTTCTACGGCCTCAACATGGAGGGCGTGCAGCTCCAGGGCGCCCACCTCGAGGACGCCGACCTGCGCTCCGTCAATCTGAAGGGCGCCGACCTGCGTGGGGCCCGGCTGGCGCGGGCCCGGCTCAACGGCGCGGATCTGCGGGAGGCCCAACTCGGGCCGCTGATGATCGCGCAGGACCGTCTGCTGCCAGCGGACCTGACAGGCGCCTGCCTGAAGGGCGCGGACCTCTCGGGCGCTGACCTGAAGCGCGCCAACCTGACCGGGGCCGACCTGACCCGGGCCACCCTGCGCGGGGCCTGCCTGCGCCAGGCCGATCTGACGGGAACGATCACCACAGCCGCCCGGGGCCTCAAGATCGACGCCGCCGCCTGACGCGAAAAGGGGCGACGCGAACGCCGCCCCTCCCAGCTTTGCACAGTCGGACAGGCGGCTACGCTGCCGCCTTGCCCTTCTTGCCCTCGATCAGCTTCGAACCGCCACCGATCTCGATGCGGCGCGGCTTCAGCGCTTCCGGAAGCTCGCGCTCCAGATCGATTGACAGCAGGCCGTTGACCAGGTCAGCGGTCTTCACCACCACATAGTCAGCCAGCTGGAACCGACGCTCGAAGTCGCGTTCGGCCAGACCGCGGTGCAAGAAATTCCGCCCGTTTCCGTCGTCGTTGGCGGTCTTGCGGCCGGTGACGGTGAGCAGGTTTTCCTTGACCTCGATATTCAGCTCGTCCGGCTTGAAACCGGCGACGGCGATCTCGATGCGATAAGCGTTCTCGCCCGTGGTTTCGATGTTGTAGGGCGGCCAACCGTTTTCCTGGCTGGTCCGCGCGGCGCTTTCCAGCAGGCCGGCCAGTCGGTCGAAACCGACGGCGGAACGGTAGAGCGGGGTGAAATCATAAGTACGCATGTCATCCTCCTGAGGATCAGCAAGGTTGAGCCGCCCCTGCGTTTTCGGCCCGGGACGGCGGTGGGAGATCAGCCCCGACGGCCCTATCTCGGCCCCGTCAGGTCTGGAGGACCCGGTATCGGCGTCCTCGGTCATGGATTTTGGGAGTCCTATCGGCGCCGTCAAGGGTGCGACCGCACCTTCGGCGCTTCATTCTGTCGCCGCAGAGGCTTCATGGCTTGCCCGGCGCGTCCGAAGTCCGCAGGGTCCGGCTCTTCACCTCCCGGAGACGACCGATGCGATTTATCGCCCTCGCCCTGACCACCGCGCTCGCCCTGCCGTCGCTGGCTGTCGCCCAGATGCACCCATCCCTCCCCGCCCTCGACGAGACGCCGGCCCAGCGCAGCGCCCGCCGCGCCGCCATGACCCCGCCGGTGTTGCAGGAAGACGCCGCCCTGCAGGCGGCGGTAGCTTCGCCGTCTCGCCCGGCCGAGGATGTCGCGCGCGACGTCTACCGGCGACCGTTCGAGACCTTGACCTTCTGGGGCCTGACGCCGGGCTCTACGGTGATCGAGATCGAGCCGGGCCGGGCCGGCTGGTGGCGGAACATCCTCGAGCCCTACGCGGCGGCGACCGGCGGGACCTACGTCCCGGTCAACCGCCCTCTGGAAGGCATGGGAGTCGCCGACGGAACCGCGGACATGGTCGTGGTCGCCCGCGCCTTCCACAACTGGCACCGCGCCGGTCGGACGGAGCCCTACCTCGCCGCCTTCTTCAAGGCCCTGAAACCCGGCGGCGTACTGGCCGTCGAACAGCATCGCAGCGTCGACGGCCTCCACCCGGACGAGACCGCGCCGACCGGCTATATGCCCGAGAGCCACATCATCCAGGCGGCGCGGGCTGCCGGGTTCGAGCTCGACGCCCGCAGCGAACTGAACGCCAATCCCGCCGACGATCGCGCCCACCCCTACGGCGTCTGGACCCTCCCGCCGGTTCGCGTCAGCGCCCCGCGCGACGGCAACGCCATCGATCGGCCGACCCCGCTCACGGACGCCGAACGCGCCGCCTTCGACGCCATTGGCGAGAGCGACCGGATGACCCTTCGTTTCCGCAAGCCAGGCTGATGCACAGGGCTTCCGCATCGGCTTTGACCGGTCTGGGGAACAAGGTTAAGCCCTCGTCAAGCGGGGACGAACCGTACGGCGCAGACGCCTCGCGGGGGACGTGAATGGCTGAAAGAACACAAGCTAGGCGACCGATGGCGTCCCGCCGGACCATGCTTTCCGGCGGCGCCGCATTGCTCGTGCTGGCGGGGTGCAGCGGTGAGAAGACCGCCGAGCCGCCGCCCCAGCCGGACGGACCGCTGAAGGGCTCGCTCGAATGGTCCATCGAGGGGCCGTGGCGCGCGCAGGATCGCATCCGCGACGTCTGGCGGCATCCGGAGGAGACTCTGCGTTTCTTCGGCCTGCAACCGCGCATGACCGTCCTGGAGTTCTGGCCCGGAAGCGGATGGTGGACCGAAATTCTGGCGCCCTACCTGGCCGAGGGCGGAGGTCGCTACATCGCCGTGGGCTTCCAGACCGGGCTCGGCGTCGATCCCTACCAGACCCAACTCACCGCCGCCTTCCAGAGACGGTTCACCAATGACCGCCGCCTCTACGGCGAGGTCGAACTTTCCGAGTTCGGTCCCACGTCCGGCCCCGTCGCGCCGGCCGGGACGGCGGACATGGTGCTGTTCATGCGTAACATCCACGCCTGGATGGCCGCCGGAATCGCCGAGAAGGCCTTCGCCGACGCCTACGCCGCGCTGCGGCCGGGCGGCATCCTCGGGATCGAGCAGCACCGGTTGGAGCCGGACAAGGATCAGGATCCGACGGCGGCGAACGGATATGTCCAGGAAGCGTTCGTCAAACAGCTGGCGGCGGAAGCCGGATTCGTCTTCGTGGCCGCTTCTGAAATCAACGCGAATGAAAGGGATACCAAGGATCATCCTTTCGGCGTCGAGACCTTGCCGCCGATGGGCCTGACGGCTCCACGCGGCTCGCCGCCGGACCCGACGTTCGACCGGTCCAAATACGATGAGATCGGCGAAAGCGACCGCATGACCTTGAGATTCAGGAAACCCGAGTGAGCCGAGCCGCCGCCTACGCCGCCAACGCCCCGTTGATGGGAGTTCCGGGCGCCTCCGCCCCGCCAGGCGGAACCGGCGAGTGGTTCCGCGGAGCCGGCGGACTCCGCCTGCGCGCCGCCTTCTGGACCCCCTCGGCTCTCGCTGCCCGCAAGCCGCGCGGCACCGTCATCGTCAGTCCAGGCCGCACCGAGCCGATCGAGAAATATTTCGAGCTGATCGGAAATCTGCTGGCGCGAGGCTGGTGCGTGCTCGCCCATGACTGGCGCGGCCAGGGCCTGTCGGCGCGGTTGCTGCCCGATCGCCTGAAGGGCCACGCCCGGGCGGTCGAGGAGTTCCTCGACGATTACGCCCGCCTGCTCGAGACCTATGAGACCCGGGCTCCCAAGCCGTGGATCATGGTCGGACACTCGATGGGCGGGGCGTTCAACCTGATGACGCTGCAGGCCGGCGACGAACGGTTTTCAGGGGCGCTGCTGACCAGCCCCATGCTACGCATCAGGACCGGCAAGCGCTCGATGTGGTCGGTCAAGTTGGCGGTCAAATGGAATCTGCGCCACGGCAAGGCGGGGGACTATGTGCTCGACAATGAAGACGACCCTTTCGACCACACCTTCGAGAAGGACGCGCTGACCACCGACGAGAGCCGCTACGAACAGTGGCGTCAGCAACTCTACGCCTGCCCGCACCTGGCGGTTGGCGGCCCCACCTGGGGCTGGCTGGCGGTGGCGCTGGACGCCGGAGAGCGGGCGCTGAAACCCAAGGCATTGAAGTCGGTTCGTATTCCCGTCGCCATCGTGCAGGCGGGAGAGGACGACCGTATCTGGAAACAGACCAATAAATGGGCCGCGCGGCGCCTCGGGCGTGGGCGCTACGTCGAGATTCCGGGGGCGAAGCACGAAGTCATCATGGAGACTGACGAGTTGCGCGCCATCTTTCTGGATGAGTTCGACGCCATGGGCTCCTACGTATCCCCGATCGAGGATCTGTCGCCCGTCCCCGGCCCGCCGGCTGAGCGCGAACCGACCGAAGCCGCCTAGTTAGCGGCGCGGCGCAGGGCGACCAGCGCCTGATCCCTCAGGCGGGCGTCTCCCACGGCCAGAATCTGACCGCCGGCGTCGGGCCCCTCGCCGCGCCAGTTGGTGACTTGGCCGCCCGCCGCCTCGATGACGGGAACCAGCGCCGACCAGTCCCAGATCTTCAGCGCGCTCTCGGCCACCAGATCGATCCGGCCGGCGGCGAGCATGGCGTAGGCGTAGGCGTCGCAGCCCAGGCGGGCCAGGCGCGCGGCCGCGCGCACCTGGGTCCAGGCGCCCAATTCGGCACCGGTGAACAGGTCAGGGTCGGTGGTGGCGATCAGGGCCTCGTTCAGATGTGCGCAGGATCGCACGGCAATCGGCGTCTCCGCCCTCCCCCTGAGCAACCGCGCGCCCGACGGGCCGCCGAGGAATATTTCGTCGAGATAGGGCTGACCGATCAGCCCGATGGCGAGGCGGTCGGCGGTCCTCAGGGCGATCAGATTGGTCCATAGTGGCAGGCCGGCGATGAACGCGCGGGTGCCGTCTATCGGGTCCAGAATCCAGACGTGCTCGGCGTCCGGCCGGTCCTCGCCGTATTCCTCACCGATGACGCCGTGTTCGGGATAACGGTCGGCGATCAGCCGGCGGATCGCCGCCTCGGCCTCGCGGTCCGCCTCGGTCACCGGGTCGAAGCCGTCGGCGCCGCCCTTGTCGACCTGCTCGCAGGCGCCACGAAAATACGGCAGGGATACACGCGCCGCCTCGCGGGCCAGTTCAACGGCGAACAGTTCGTACTCGGTCATGCAGGCGGGATACTCACGCCCCGCCGCCATGTCACGGCATCATCGCTGAATCAGGCCGCCTCGCCCTCGGCGTGTAGCGACTTGGCCAGGTCCAGCAGACGCCGACGGGGACGTTCGCCGAGTTGGTAATAGGCCTGGATCAGGTCGAGCGTTTCCTTGCGGGAAAACATTTCGCCGCCCTGGTTGGCTGCCTCCTGACGCTCGATGGCCTCTTCAAGTCCATCGTAGAAATAGCTGACCGGCGATTCCAGCGCCTCGGCCAGCTGCCAGAGACGGGCGGCCGAGATGCGATTGGCGCCGCATTCGTATTTCTGGATCTGCTGAAAACGGATGCCGACCTGGGTGGCCAGTTGCTGCTGCGTCAGGCCCAGCAAGCGCCGGCGGCGGCGCAGACGGCGTCCGAGATGAAGGTCGATGTCGGTGGCCATGGCCCCAATTCCCCTTGTTCCCAACCTGTCCCGAAGCGGGACGGCTCGCCTTGAAGGGGGCAAGGGCCGTGCCGCCCTCGCCCGGCAGGGGAGAACCAGTGAACCCGGTTCGCCGGAGGCTCCGCAACCGTTGAGCTTCCGGCGCATTAAACGCCCATCGACCAACGCTGGAAGGAGCGGACTATGAGTGGTTTTGGATGGATTGCGTGGATCGTCATCGGCATTATCGCCGGCTGGCTGGCTGAACAGATCATGGGGCGGAACCACGGCCTCCTGACCAATCTGATCGTCGGCGTCGTCGGCGCCCTGATCGGCGGCTTCCTTTACAACACCCTGTTGGGCGGAGACGCCGGCGGCAACTGGATCATCGGAATCATCGTCGCCACGGTCGGCGCGATCATCCTGCTGTTCCTGCTGGGGCTGGTGAAACGCCGGGGCTGATAGGCTCGCGTCTCTCGACAACAAAGAGGGGCGGCTCCTGACGGAGCCGCCCCTTTCGTTTGTCCGACAAGCTAGTTGGGCTTGCCGGGAAGCACGCCCGGAGTGACCGGAGCGCCGGTCGGCGGCGCCACGCCGGGCGCTTCGGTCGGCAGGGTCGGCGGCGTGGGCGCTGGCGGAACGACGGCCTCCGCTTCGGCCTCGACCTCGGCTTCGAGCGTCGCATCGACTTCGGCCTCATCCGGCAGGACGGCGCCAGCGTCGGGGACCTCGGGAAGCGCCGGGGCGTCCGCCTCGGTGATCACCTCCGCCTCGGCATACTGTCCGAGGGTGAAGTCGACCACGACCGCCTCGCCCTCCTGCCGGATGCCGTCGATCGGCACGGCCCGGATCACGCCGTCCTCGCCCTTGACGGTCAGCTGCTGGGCGCCGGCATGCAGGCGCGCGCCGACCAGAACGCCGAGCTGGCCGTCGGGCCCCTGCACGACCGCACCGGGCGTCAGCGACAGGGTGGGAGCCTGGACCTCGGCCTCAACCCCGGCCTCGGCTCTGGCTTCGGCCTGGCCGGAAGCCGGTGATGTCTGAGGGGACGTGGCGTCTTGGGCGAAAGCAGGGGCGGCCGTCAGCAACAGGCCGGCGACGCCGGTCATAAGCGCGGTCTTGCGCATGAGTGTCTTCCTTGTTCAAGCGAGCGGTAAGGCTCGCGACGGAAGGCAAAACCTGCGTCTCCGGCGATCGTTGCGCCGGCCCTGAAATGACCCCGGGAGGGCCCGGATTGCCCCAATCCGGCCGATCCGCGGCCGGACCTACTCCTCGCGGACGCGCTTCTTGCGGAAGCTCGGGTTCAGCACCTGCTTGCGCAGGCGGATCGACTTCGGCGTCACCTCGACCAGTTCATCCTCCTCGATGTAGGCGATGGCCTGTTCGAGCGACGGACGGCGCGGCGGGGTCAGGCGCACGGCCTCGTCCTTGCCGGCGGCGCGGACGTTGGTCAGCTGTTTGCCCTTCATCGGATTGACGTCGAGGTCGTCCGACCGGGAGTTCTCGCCGATGATCATGCCCTGGTAGGTTTTCTCGCCGGCGCCGACGAACATGACCCCGCGCTCCTCGAGGTTCCACAGGGCGAAGGCCGCGGTCTCGCCGTCGCCGTTCGAGACCAGCACGCCTTTCAGACGGCCCTCGATGGCGCCCTTGTGCGGCTCATAGTGGCTGAACACCCGGTTCAGCACGCCCGACCCGCGCGTGTCGGTCAGGAACTCGCCCTGGTAGCCGATCAGGGCCCGCGACGGGCATTTCAGCTGGATGCGGGTCTTGCCGGCGCCGGACGGCCCCATGTCGGTCAGCTCGGCCTTGCGCGCCGAAAGCTTCTCGATGACCACGCCGGAGTATTCATCGTCCACGTCGATGACCACGTCCTCGATCGGCTCCAGCCGCTCGCCGTTCTCGCCGGTCTGATAGACCACGCGCGGACGGCTGATCGACAGCTCGAATCCTTCGCGGCGCATGTTCTCGATCAGCACGCCGAGCTGAAGTTCGCCGCGGCCGGCGACCTCGAAGGCGTCCTTGCCGCCGGTCTCGGTGACGCGGATGGCGACATTGGCCTCGGCCTCCTTCAGCAGGCGGTCGCGGATCACCCGCGACTGAACCTTGTCGCCCTCGCGCCCGGCCAGCGGGCTGTCATTGACCGAGACGGTCATCGAGATGGTCGGCGGATCGATCGGCTGGGCCGGCAGGGCCTCGGTGACTTCCAGGGCGCACAGGGTGTCGGCCACGGTGGCCTTCGACATGCCTGCGATGGCGACGATGTCGCCCGCCTCGGCGTCGTCGACCGGTTGGCGCTTCAGGCCGCGGAAGGCCAGCACCTTGGTGATGCGGCCCTGTTCGATGGTCTTGCCGTCGCGCGACAGGGCCTTGATGGCCATGCCCGGAACGGCCTTGCCGCTCTCGATGCGGCCGGTCAGCAGACGGCCGAGGAACGGATCGCTCTCGATCAGCACGTTGAGGATCTGGAACGGCTTGTCCTTGGCTTCGACCTGTTTCGGCGCCGGCACGTGGTCAACGATCAGGTCGAACAGCGGGGACAGGTTGTCGCTCGGCTGGTTCAGGTCCAGCGTCGCCCAGCCGGCCCGGCCCGAGGCGTAGATATGCGGGAAGTCCAGTTGCTCGTCGGTCGCGCCGATGGCGGCGAACAGGTCGAAGGCGGCGTTGTGAACCCGGTCCGGATCGGCGTGGGCGCGATCGACCTTGTTGATGCACAGGATCGGGCGCAGGCCCATCTTCAGCGCCTTGGTCAGCACGAATTTGGTCTGCGGCATGACGCCTTCCTCGGCGTCGACCAGCAGGACGCAGCCGTCCACCATGCCGAGGATGCGCTCCACCTCGCCGCCGAAGTCGGCGTGGCCCGGGGTGTCGATGATGTTGATCCGGGTCTCGCCCGCCTTGCCGTTCCACAGCACGGAGGTGCATTTGGCCAGGATGGTGATGCCGCGCTCGCGCTCCTGGTCGTTGGAGTCCATAGCCCGCTCGGTCGTCGCCTCATTGGCTCGGAAGACGCCGGATTGGGCGAGCAGCTGGTCCACCAGGGTGGTCTTGCCGTGGTCGACGTGGGCGATGATGGCGACGTTGCGCAGGTTCATTTGACTATCAGACGTGCAGGGCGGCCGGCGAGTGCGGGCCGCTGGAAATGGCGACGGTGCGGGGAGCGCGCGCCTCTTACAGGGGCGAACGCGGAAACGCCAGTGCGCGGCGAGCACGCACTGGCGGAACGACGGCTGTTATCGCCCGGAAAAGCGGCGAGGCGAGGGCGAGATCACACCTTGGCCGAGCGGCCCCGGACCCAGGCTAGAGCACGACGGTCAGAACCGCGAAGGCCACGATCCCCGTCAGCATGGCCAGAACGGAAACTCGAGCCACCATCCGACCATGACGAGGCCGGGCAGAACGAAGATGATCGCGCTCATGGCGCCGCCCACCGACGCAACCGTCTGCACGGTCATGTTTTCCCAGATGGTCGAGTCCTTGAACAACCGCAGGACCGCCATGGAGATGACCGCCGCCGGGATGGCCGAGGCGAAGGTCAGCCCGACCTTCAGGCCCAGATAGGTGTTGGCGGCGGTGAAGATCACCGCCAGCAAACAGCCCAGCACGAGGGCGCGCAGGGTCAGTTCGATCCGCTTGCCGATCGTCGGCGGCGCCCTGTCGGCGGTGTCGGTCATGGCGGGCCCTCTCCCTTGAACGGCGGAGGTAAGCGGAGAACCGCGTCCGGAGCAATCGCCCTCGTCGGCGGCCCCGATTGACAGGCGCGCCCGACGGGCGGAGCGTGGCGGCGAACGGGGAGAGGCGGACATGAAGCGGATCATCACGGCGGCCGTCGTCGGCCTGACCTGTATGGCGGGACTGACCGGCGCGCAGGCGCCCGACACCCCGGCGGCTGTCATCAAGGGCCGGCAGGCCGGGATGATGCTGTCCGGCGTCGCGATGGCCTCGATCAAGGCTTCGATCGACGCGCAGCAGCCGCTGGCGAGCCAGCGCTTCGGCGCCCGTTCGCTGGCGCGCTGGGCTCATGCCGTGCCGGGGATGTTCCCGGCGGGATCGGGCGGCGAGGCCGGCGTCCGGACCAATGCGAAGGATGATATCTGGAGCGACCGCGCCGGTTTCGAGGCGAAGGCCGCCGCCTACGCCGCCGCCGCCGATCGTCTGGCCGAACTGGCGGCGGGCGAGGATGCTGAGGCCTTCGCCGCCCAGTGGGCCGAAGTGCGCGCCAGCTGTCAGGCCTGCCACGACATCTATAAGGCGGACTGACCGGCTCGCCAGCCGCCGTCGTCCGGTTCAGACTGCATCCATGCCCGAACTTCCCGAGGTCGAGACCGTCCGCCGCGGCCTGCAGCCGGTGCTTGAAGGCGCGCGCCTGACCCGCGTCCAGCAAAACCGGCCCGACCTGCGCTTTCCCTTCCCCGAGCGGTTCGCGCAGCGGCTCGAGGGCGCGATCGTCGAACGCATCGACCGGCGAGCCAAGTATCTGCTGATGGTGCTGTCGACCGGCGAGACCTGGGTGACCCATCTGGGCATGACCGGCCGCTTCACCCTCGACGGCGAACAGCTCGGCGAGTTCGCGGAGCCGGCCCCCGTCGTCGGCAAGCACGAGCACGTCAGCCTGTGCGCGGTGCACGGCAAGTCGACGACGCGGATCGGCTTCGCCGACGCCCGCCGCTTCGGCTTCATGGGCCTGATCCCCACGGGCGAGGTCGAGTCGCATCCGTGGTTCGCGGCCCTCGGCCCCGAGCCGCTCGGCAACCGCTTCTCGGGCGCGCATCTGGCCGAGGCCCTCGCCGGCAAGACACAGAACATCAAGGTCAGCCTGCTCGACCAGCGCATCGTCGCGGGCCTCGGCAACATCTATGTCTGCGAGGCCCTCTACCGCGCCCGCATCTCGCCGCTGGTCGCCGCCGGCAGGGTGACGAAGCCCCGTCTGGAAACCCTCGCCGCCGTTGTCCGCGACGTCCTCAACGACGCCATCGAGGCCGGCGGCTCGACCCTGCGCGACTTCGCCAACGCCGAGGGGGGGCAGGGCTATTTCCAGCACCGCTTCGACGTCTACGGCCGCGAGGGCAAACCCTGCACGAGCGACGGCTGCAAGGGCGTGGTCAAGCGCACCGTCCAGGCCGGCCGATCGACATTCTGGTGCCCGGCCTGTCAGAAGCGGTGAAGCCATGACCCACCGCCTCATCCTGTTCCGCGGCATGAATACCGGCGGCGTTCGCGTACCGGTCGGAGGGCAACGCGCCATGGCCGAGGCGATGGGGTTGAAGAACCCCCGGACCCTCGCGGCCAGCGGAAATCTCGTGGTCGAGAGCGGCGGGGCGACAGCCACGCTTGAGCGCGAGATTGAGGCCGCGATGGAGACGGCCTTCGGCCTGAAGGTCGCCGCCATGGTCCGCACGCCGGAGCAGTGGGCCGAACTGATCGCCGCCAACCCCTTTCCCGAGGAAGCGGCCTCCCACCCCGCCAAAGTGCTGGCCATGGTCATGAAGGCGGGGATCAGGGCCGGCGCCGTGCAGGCTTGCCGCGATCTCGCGGACGGCGGCGAGCGGGTCGAGGCGGCCGGGGGCGTTTTGTATTTCTGGTTCCCCAACGGTCAGGGCCAATCGGCCATCTTCAAGAAGGCCACCCCGCGCCTGCTGGGCATGGGCACGGGCCGCAACTGGAACACGGTGTTGAAACTCGCCGCCATGGTCACCTGAATTCGTCGGGCGCGGCCCGCTGCGCGACCGATTTTGACGCAGGCGCATGCCATAACCTCCGTCCGGCGCGTCCCGGCCTAGACGAGGTAGACGGGATAGACGGTAGACTCCCCGACCGCTTCCGCCCCCGCCGCCCGCTTGGTAAGGCGGACTGAAACGAGGAGATCCCCATGGCCGACAGCTATTCCACCCTGCTCATCGAACGCCACACTGACGGCTATGCGGTGGTGACCCTGAACCGGCCCGAGGCGCTGAACGCGCTCAACTCGGCCCTGTTCAAGGACCTGTCGGACTTCCTCGACGCGGTCGAGCATGACGACAGCGTGCGTTGCCTGGTCCTGACCGGCTCGGGCGACAAGGCCTTCGCCGCTGGCGCCGACATCAAGGAGATGTCGGACCAGTCCTACGCCGACATGTACAAGGCCAACTTCTTCTCGCTCGGCCACGACCGCATCACCCGCTTCCGCAAGCCGATCATCGCCGCGGTCAATGGTTTCGCTCTCGGCGGCGGCTGCGAGCTGGCGATGCTGTGCGACTTCATCGTCGCCAGTGAGAAGGCGAAATTCGGCCAGCCCGAGATCAACCTCGGCGTCGCCCCCGGCATCGGCGGCTCCCAGCGCCTGACCCGGCTGGTCGGCAAGGCCAAGGCCATGGACATGGTGCTGACCGCCCGGATGATGGACGCCGCCGAGGCCGAGCGCGCCGGCCTCGCCTCGCGCGTCGTGCCGCACGACACCCTGCTGGACGAGGTCCGTAAGATCGCCGCGCGCATCGCCGCCCAGAGTCCGCTGGCCGTGATGGCCAACAAGGAGATGGTCAACGCCGCGCTTGAGACCACCCTGACCCAGGGCGTCCAGTTCGAACGCCGCCTGTTCCACAGCCTCTTCGCCTTCGAGGACCAAAAGGAAGGCATGGCCGCCTTCGTCGAGAAGCGGAGGCCGAACTTCACGGGGCGATAGACTCCGCCTTGCCTCGCCAATCCCTTTCCGCTATAGCCGCGCGCTCTTGAGATTTCCGCGCCGTGGACGTGTGCTCCGCGGCGTTTTCCGTTCGAAGGTTTGACTGATGGCCAACAATGCCGGCGCCAAGAAAGCGATCCGCAAGATCGCGGCCCGCACCGAAGTGAACAAGGCGCGCCGCACGCGCGTCCGTACCTTCCTGCGCAAGTTCCAGGAAGCCGTGACCGGGGGCGACGCGGCCGCCGCCAAGGGCGCCTTCGTCGAGGCTCAGTCCGAGCTGATGCGCGCCGTCTCCAAGGGCGTGGTTCACAAGAATACGGGCTCGCGGAAAGTGTCCCGCCTGGCGGCTCAGCTGAAGAAAATGTCGGCTGCCTGACACAGGGGCGTGCGGACGGCCTTTCACTAGGCTGTCACGGTAAAGATCAGTGTTTTCAACGGCGAGGGCGCAACCGCTCCCTCGCCGTTTGCACGTCCGCCTTTAACCACCAGCGACCGGATTCGTGCTCGCGTCGGTGGCGAAACCGGGGATTCCGCTGGCTGTGTTTGGCTTTAGCGGAGTCAAACAATTTAACTGCATTTTACGATTCGAATCAGCGTTGACGCTCCCCTCTCCCGGCGTAAGTTTGGGCCTCTAACGCACTTCCATCCCACCGCGGATGAACACGGCGCGGGACCAGTTTCGCGTCGGCGTGAGATGTCAGATCGAGAGAATGACCCCACCGGGGCGGCGCCCAGCCGCACCCGACAGGAGAAGTCGTCCCCGATCCTGGCCGCTCGAAGGGCGTCAGACGATGGAATTTTCTGACGGGTGGCTGACTATGATGGGGGGCGCGCAGATGGCGGGGATGACCGATCCGGATCGTATCTGGACCGAGGCGGCGGGTCGCCTGCGCAGCGAGATCGGGGAGGGGGCGTTCAGTTCCTATATCGCCCCGTCGGCGGTGCGGGCCGACGGCGCCGGACAACTGATCCTCGTCACCCCGACCGCCTACGCCCGCGACTGGGTGCGCAAGAACGCCCTGCGGCGCATGAACGAACTGTGGCTGGGTCTCGACGGCCTGTCGCGCCGGCTCGAGGTGCGCTGCCGGGCCGAAATGGGCTCGGTCGCGCCCGCCTCGCAGGTCGCCGCCGGACGCGCCGAAGCGCCCGCCGCCAATGTCGTGCCGATGCCGATGGCCACCCACGGCCCCGTGGCCGACGGCGCCCGCGCCGTGCGCGCCGCCGGGCTGCAGGAACGTCTGACCTTCGACAGCTTCGTGGAAGGCCAGGGCAATGCCTTCGCTCTCGCCATCGCCCGCCAGGCCGCCTGCTGGGCCGACGGCCACTTCAACCCGATCTTCTTCTGCGGCCCCTACGGCTACGGCAAGACCCACCTGCTCAACGCCATTGCCTGGGAAGCCCAGCGCCTGCGTCCCGACGCCAAGGTGGTCTATCTGACCGCCGAACGCTTTCTGTCGACCTTTGTAAGGGCCATGCAGGACCGCTCGACCGCGGCCTTCAAGGAAAGCCTGCGCGGCGCCGACATGCTGCTGATCGACGACGTCCAGTTCGTCGGCGGCAAGGCGAGCACCCAGGACGAGCTTCTGGCCACCCTGACCAGCCTGATCGAGGACGGCAAACGCATCGTCCTGTCCGCCGACCGTCCGCCGATGGCCCTGACCGAGGTCGAGCCGCGCCTGCGCAGCCACTTGGCCTCGGGCCTGACCTGCCCGGTCGAACCGGCCGACCGCGCGCTGAAGCTGGCCGTGGCGCGTAACCGCATACAGGCGCTCGCTGACCTCGGCGTCGTCTCGGGCGAAGCCCGCCCCGAGGTGCTCGAGCATCTCGTGGATCGCACCCCGGGTTCGATGCGTGAGCTGGAAGGCGCGGTGAACACCCTCGCCGCCGTCGCCGGCGCCCGGCTGTCGGCCCTGACCGTCGAAGAGGTCCAGACCCTGCTCGGCTCGGCCCTGCGCGGCGGCCCGGAGCGCCGCATCACCGTCGACGAGATCCAGAAGACCGTCGCCGAACATTTCACCCTGAAGCAGGCCGACCTGTTGTCCGAGCGGCGCACCCGCTCTGTCGCCCGGCCGCGCCAGATCGCCATGTGGCTGTGCAAACAGCACACGACCCGGTCCTACCCTGACATCGGCCGCCGCTTCGGCGGGCGCGACCACACCACGGTCCTGCACGGCGTGCGCAAGATCGAGGAGCTGATGGCTCACGATGACCAGATCGCCCGGGACGTCGAGGCCCTGACCCGCAAGCTGCGCGGCTAGGGCTCGCCCGGGGACGGCGTCCCTCCCGGGCCGGGAAGAAAAAACGGTGTGGCGGAGTCGGCAGAGTCGGCGCCGGCCCGGGAAATTCGTTGTGGCGGAGTCGGCAGGGTCGACATTGATCCCGAGGAATTTCAACGACCGGGCGCTTCCGCCATGGGGACTCTGGCGCTCCCGCGGTAGAGCGGCGGGGGTTCGATTTTCACAGGCCGGCAGAGACATGGCACGCATTGTGCGCCCGCTTTTTCCTGAGGCGGGAAGATCGCTTCGAGAAAAGGCCATGTGTCTGGAAAGGCGGCTGATTTTCCGCCCAATCCGACTATAATTTCGCCGATTGTAAGCACAGCGTCACGGCCGTCACGGACCGGCGGACGCTTTGTCCACAGAGAGTGGTCGCCTGTTCCCGGATCGCGCGGCCCGGCGCCCCCGCCCCTTCCTTGCTCCGCGCCGCCAATCCGCTAGTGTCCAAGGCCCTCTATTCGCGGTGACGCCTTGAGTCGCCGCACCCCGGGCGAGACGACATGCAGCTGACTATCGAACGATCCGCGCTCCTCAAGGCCCTCGGCCATGTGCAGAGCGTCGTCGAGCGCAGGAACACCATTCCAATCCTGTCTAACGTCCTGCTGTCGGCGGGCCGCGACAAGCTGAGCTTTGCCGCCACCGATCTCGACATGGAGATGGTCGACGAGGCCGAGGCCCAGGTGAACGTCGAGGGCCAGATCACCGCCCCGGCCCACACCCTGTACGAGATCGTCCGCAAGCTGCCCGAGGGGGCCGAGGTCTCGCTGAGCTACAATGGCGACGATCCCCGTCTGGTGGTCCAGGCCGGACGGTCGAAATTCAATCTGCCGGTGCTGCCGGCCGGCGACTTCCCGGTCATGTCGACCGACACCTCGGGGACGCGGTTCGCCCTGCCCAAGGAAGACCTGGCCCGGCTGATCGACAAGACCCGGTTCGCGGTCTCGACCGAAGAGACGCGCTACTATCTGAACGGCCTGTATCTGCACACCGTGGCCGAGGCCGGCATCCCGCTGCTGCGCGCCGTGGCCACCGACGGCCACCGCCTGGCCCTGGCCGAGACGCCCGCGCCTGAAGGCGCCGCCGGCGGTCCCGGCGTGATCGTGCCGCGCAAGACCATCGACCAGGTCCGCCGCCTGCTCGACGACGGCTCGGGCCCGGTCGAGGTCATGGTCAGCCCGCAGAAGATCCGTTTCGAGTTCGGCCAGGCCAGCCTGACCTCCAAGGTCATCGACGGCGCCTTCCCCGACTACATGCGCGTCATCCCCAAGGGGAACGACAAACAGGCCGACATCGACAACGCCGTGTTCGCCTCGGCCGTCGACCGGGTCGCCACCATCTCGGCCGAGAAGAGCCGCAGCGTGAAACTGGCCTTCGAGCTGGACCGCGTCACCCTGACGGTGCGCAACATGGAGGCCGGCCAGGGGGTCGAGGAGGTCGAGATCGGCTATTCCGAGGAGCCCTTCGAGATCGGCTTCAACGCGCGGTATCTGCTGGACGTCGCCGGCCAGATCACCGGCGAGACGGCGCATTTCAAATTTGCCGACCCGGCCAGCCCGACGCTGGTGCTCGATCCGGGCGATCCGGGCGTGCAGTATGTGCTGATGCCGCTGCGGGTGTAGGGCGTGCAGGTTCCACCGCCCGAGGAGACCGGCGCGGCGCTCGAAGCGGCGATCATCGCCGCACAGAACGGCGGAAGCCTTGATGACCTCGCGTCGGTGTTCATGGGCTCGCACGTCGTCGTCATGCTCGCGGAAGATCCCGGCCCGGCGCCCGAGGCCATCTCCCCGCTGACGGTGTCGACGCCGGAGGGCTATCTTGCGCTCGTCGTCTTCACCACCGCCGGGAAATGCTCAACCTGGTCCCGCAACGCGCCCCAGTATCCCTACGCGCGGCAGGTTCGCGCCGACTGGGTTCTGAACGTGGTTGGCGACGAATACGGCGTGGCCGTGAACCCCGGCGAGGCCGTCGGCTTCAGCATGCCGCCCCACGGCGTCGCCCGGATGAAGGCGCGCGTGAATAACTAGTCAGCCCACCCGGGAGAAAGCCGGGATGAGCCAAAGATATTGGGGCTTCGGCTCGTACTTTCGCCGGGATGAGCGGATTGGTGTAGTCCCCACTCGTGATCACCGCCCTCACCCTCACCGATTTCCGCTCCTATGCGGCGGCCACCCTGCCCGTCGCGGGGGGCACCGTCGTGCTGCATGGGCCGAACGGGGCGGGGAAGACCAATCTGCTGGAGGCGCTGAGCCTGTTCACGCCCGGCAAGGGATTGCGCGGGGCCAGCGCGCCGGAGATGGGGCGGCGCGAGCCGGGCGAGGCTGGCGGCCGGGTCTGGGCGGTTGCGGCGGTGCTGACCGACGGCGAGGGCGAGACGAAGCTCGGCACCGGGGTGCAGGCGGCGGGGGCGGCGCGGCGCATCGTGCGCATCGACGGCGAGACGGCTCAGCCGGGTCGGCTGCTCGACCACCTGCGGCCCGTCTGGGCGACGCCGGAGCAGGACCGGCTGTTCTCCGACGCGCGGGCGGCGCGGCTGAAATTCTTCGACCGGCTGGTGTTCGCCGCCGACCCCGACCACGCCGCCGCGGTGGCCACCTATGAGAAGGCCCTGCGCGAGCGGCTGCGGCTGCTGACCGACGGGGCGGAGGGGCGACCCGCCGATCCGCTGTGGCTTGATGCGCTGGAGCTGCGCCTCGGCGAGGCGGGGGCCGCCGCCGCCCTCGCCCGCGCCGGGGCGCTGGTCACGCTGCAGGCCGCCATCGACGAGCGCGGTGACCGGCCGTTTCCGCAGGCCGATCTCGGCCTGACCGGCGAGGCCGAGGGCATGGCCGCCGCCGGGGCGGGCGCCGAGGCCATCGCGGCGGCGATCCGCGACGGCATGGCCCGCAGCCGCGCCCGCGACGCCGCCGCCGGGCGGTCTCTGTTCGGGCCGCACCGCTCGGATCTGACGGCCCTGCACCGCGAGAAGAACCGGCCCGCCGCCGAGGGCTCGTCCGGCGAGCAGAAGGCGCTGGTGCTGAACCTGATCCTCGCCCAGATCGCCCGGCTGTCGAACCAGAGCGCCGCCCCGATCCTGCTGCTCGACGAAGCGCCCGCCCACCTCGACACGCGCCGACGCGCCGCCCTGTTCGACGAGATCGAGGCGCTGGGCCTGCAGGCGTTTCTGACCGGCACGGAGGCCGAGCTGTTCGAACCGCTGCGCGGCCGGGCGCAGTTCGTGAAGGTCGAGGGCGGGGGGCTGACGGTGGAGGGGTGAGGTCTGCCCGCTCCTTGTCATCCCGGACACCGCGAAGCGGTGATCCGGGACGGGCCCCGCGCATATCCAATTCTCCCGGAAGCGGCGTCAGCAGCTATCCGGGAGACGGGTCAGGCGGGGTGCGACGGCGACCCGTCTCCCGGATAACCGCTTCGCGATTTCCGGGAGGATTGGTGGGGTGCAGCCAGCGTCCCGGATCGCGCTGCGCGCGTCCGGGATGACAAGGGCGCAGCCCTGTCCCCTACCCCAGCTCCGCCTCCAGATCGGCCAGGCGGGCGGCCTGGTCCTCGGCGATGAGGGCGTTGAGCAGGGGATCGATGTCGCCCTCGAGGATCTGCGGCAGGCTGTGCAGGGTCAGGCCGATGCGGTGGTCGGTGACCCGCCCCTGGGGGAAGTTGTAGGTGCGGATGCGCTCCGACCGGTCGCCGGAGCCGACCTGCGACTTGCGGGCGCTGGAGCGGGCCTGGTCCTTTTCCTGCCGCTGAATGTCGTAGAGGCGGACGCGCAGGTTCTTCATCGCCTTGTCGCGGTTGACGTGCTGCGACTTCTCCGAGGAGGTCACCACGATGCCCGAGGGCATGTGGGTGATGCGCACCGCCGAGTCGGTCTTGTTGACGTGCTGGCCGCCCGAACCTGAGGCGCGGAAGGTGTCGATGCGGATATCCTGATCGCGGATCTCGATCTCGACGTCCTCGACCTCGGGCAGGACGGCGACGGTAGCGGCCGAGGTGTGGATGCGGCCGCCGGCCTCGGTGGTCGGCACCCGCTGGACGCGGTGCACGCCGCTCTCGAACTTGAGCCGCCCGAACACGCCCTCGCCGGTGACGGTGGCGATGATCTCCTTGTAGCCGCCGGCCTCGCCCTCGGTGGCGCTGTCGATCTCGACCCGCCAGCCGCGCGTCGAGGCGTAGCGCGAATACATGCGGAACAGGTCGCCGGCGAACAGGGCCGCCTCGTCGCCGCCGGTGCCGGCGCGGACCTCGAGCACGGCCGAGGCGTTCTCGTCGGCGTCGCGCGGGGCCAGCAGCAGGGCGACGTCGCGCTCCATGCCGGGCAGGGCCTGGTTCAGGGCCTCGAGCTCCTCCGCCGCCATTTCGGCCATCTCCGGATCGGCGGCCATGGCGTCCAGATCGGCCATTTCGGCCCGGACCCTGGCGAGGGCCATGACGGCGTCGGCGACCGGCTTGATTTCGGCGTGCTCCTTCGACAGGCGCACGATCTCCTGACCGTCCGTGGCCGCGCCCATGCGCGCCTCCACCTGATGGAAGCGGTCGAGCACCTGATCGAGCCGGGCCTGGGGCAGTCGCAAGGGGGGCGTATCCTGTTCGCGGGAGGCCTGCCTTAGCGCGGCGGCCGGCGATCTGTCGATGGAGCGGCGCGCGATAACAAGCGCGTCAAACACCGTTACGCTCCGTCCCGGGTTTCTCTAGAGGTGAAGGCGGAGATCACCGCGACTTGGCGCGGGTCGGGACGCCGTGATGGACACCTTCTTCCTGTTCGTGCTGGTCGGCCTGCTGGCCCAGGCCGTCGATGGGGCCCTCGGCATGGCCTATGGCGTGATCTCCTCATCCGTCCTGCTGGCCTTCGGCGTGCCGCCCGCGACCGCCTCGGCCAGCGTCCACGGCGCCGAGGTGTTCACCACCGCCGCCTCGGCCGGTAGCCACATCTGGCACCGCAACGTGGATTGGCGTCTGTGCCTGCCGCTGGCGGCGGCCGGCGTCGTCGGCGGCGTGGTCGGAGCCTATGTGCTTACCGGCATAGACGGCCAGGTCATCAAGCCCTTCATCGTGGCCTATCTCGGTTTGATGGGTCTCTACATCCTGTGGCGAGGCTGGCGGAACGCGCCGACCAGGCCGCTGCGCCCGGCCTGGGCTATTGCGCCGCTGGGCGTCGTCGGCGGTTTTTTGGACGCCGTCGGCGGCGGCGGCTGGGGGCCGACCGTATCCTCGACCCTGGTCGGGGCCGGCCAGGAGCCGCGTCGCGCCATCGGGTCCGTCAACACGGCCGAATTCTTCCTGACCGTGGCCATATCCGCCACCTTTGTCTGGTCACTGGTCAGCGGGCACTGGCGCGACGCCGAAGCCATCCAGAACCACGCCGCGGCGATCGGCGGTTTGATCGTCGGCGGCCTGATCGCGGCGCCCTTCGCGGGCTTGATCACCAAGCGGGCGCCGCGCCGCGCGATGACCTTCGCCGTCGGCGCGTTGCTGATCGTCCTGTCGTTGTTCCAGGGTGTGCAGCTGGCCGGCCTGCTCGGCTGACCGGCGGCGGCGATCAGGCGGGCCGGGTGTCGATGAAGCTCGGCCGGGCCTCCAACGCGGTCTGCAGCGCTGTCAGGGCCGGACGGCCGGTCTTCCAACCGAAGTCCGGGTGGCGGAATCCGATCCAGGTGGCTGCCACGCCGGCGGTTATGACTCCCATGTCGAGCCGTGCCGCATCGGGCCGCGCCGCTTCCAGCTCGTCGAGGGCGCGGCCCATATTGACCGTCCAGCGCTCGATCCACGACGGCGAGCGCTCGTGCTCCGGCCGGCGCTTCTCCAGCAGCAGTTTGACGCCCATTTCGAGCGCGCCGTCGGCCAGGGTCTCCAGTCGCCGCACGCGGAGCCGGTCCGGCCCGGCCTCCGGGAGCAGGCGAGGGCCCTCGCCGAGAGCGTCGAGATATTCGCAGATCACCGGGCTGTCGTTCAGCGGCAGGCCGTCCGCCGCGATCAGCGTCGGCACCTGCACGAGCGGATTGGAGACCAGCAGTTCGGGCGCATTGGCGTAGGGATCAACCGCGATCTCCTCGATCCGGTCCGCCAGCCCTTTCTCGCGCGCCACGATGCGGCATTTCCGGGCATAGGGGGACGGGACGGTGATGTAGAGCTTCATCGGCGTTGTTCCCGAGGCCTATTCGGCCGCTTCCAGCTTGGCGGCGGCGCGGGCCGCCTCCAGCTCGGCCGCCTTGGCCTCGACCAGTTCGACGATGTGGTCGACCATGCCGTCATTGGCCAGTTTGTGGGCGGTCTTGCCGCTCAGATAGACCATGCCCGCGCCCTTGCCGCCGCCGGTAAACCCGACATCGGTGTAGAGCGCCTCGCCCGGGCCGTTGACCACGCAGCCGATGATCGACAGCGACATCGGCGTGGTCACATGGGCCAGCCTCTCTTCCAGCACACCCACCGTCTCGATGACGTTGAATCCCTGCCGCGCGCACGACGGGCAGGCGATGATATTGACCCCTCGGTGGCGCAGGCCGAGCGACTTGAGGATGTCGAATCCGACCTTGATCTCCTCGACCGGGTCGGCGGCGAGGGAGACGCGGATGGTGTCGCCGATGCCGGCCCACAGCATCGAGCCCATGCCGATGGCGGACTTGATGGTGCCGGTGCGCAGCGGCCCGGCCTCGGTGACGCCGAGGTGCAGCGGGCAGTCGATTGCGTCGGCCAGCTGCTGATAGGCGGCCACGGTCAGGAAGGGGTCGGACGCCTTCACCGAAATCTTGAACTCGTGAAAGTCGTTGTCCTGCAGGATGCGGGCGTGGTTCAGGGCGCTCTCGACCATGGCGTCGGGGCAGGGCTCGCCGTATTTTTCCAGCAGGTCGCGCTCCAGCGAGCCGGCGTTGACGCCGATGCGCATCGAACAGCCATGATCCCGGGCGGCCTGGATGACCTCGCGCACCCGGTCAGGCGAACCGATGTTGCCGGGGTTGATCCTCAGGCAGGCGGCTCCGGCCTGGGCGGCCTCGATGCCGCGCTTGTAGTGAAAATGGATGTCGGCGACGAGCGGGACCTTGGCCTCGCGGGCGATGGTGCGGAAGGCGGCGGTCGAATCCTCGTCGGGACAGGAGACACGGACGATGTCGGCGCCGGCCTCCTCCAGCCGGCGGATCTGGTCGATCGTGGCGGCCGCGTCCGAGGTCGGGGTGTTGGTCATCGACTGGACCGAGATCGGCGCACCGCCGCCCACGGGGACGTCGCCGACCATGATCCGGCGGCTATGGCGGCGCTCAATGTGGCGCCACGGGCGGACGTGCCCGAGTTCTGAGGTGTGATCCTGGCTCATGTCGGCGGCAACATAGGCCTCCGATTGCGGCATGGCCACGACAAGAGCCGATTCACGGCGTCGCGGATCAGCCTCCGGCGGCCTCGGAGACTACGTCCTGCACCGCCGTGGAGGCCTGCGTCTGTGCCTGGACCTGGGCCTGGACCGCGGCGGTGCGGGCGGCCTCGGTGCGGGCTGTGATCTCGGCGGCGGCCTGGCGGGCCAAGGTCTGGGCCCGCTGGTTCAGCTGGTTCAGCGAGGTCTGTGCGGTCTGGAGGACTCCGCCATGCTCGCCGTTCAGATAGACGTCGAAGGCGGTCGGGTCGGAGACGTCGACGGTGGCGGCGACGCCCAGCGGCGCGCGCCAGGCGTCGCCGGCGGCCAGTTGACGGGCGAACAGAACACGGCCGTCGGCCATGCGGATGACGAGGCTGGCGGCCTTGCGGGCCTGGATCACCACCTGCGAGGCATTGGCCGATGCGCCATAGGTGGCGCCGCGCGGGTTGAAGGCCTTCTGCACCGGCGGCGCGGCGGCGGCGACAGCGGCGGCGGCTTCCGGCGAGGCAGGGTCGATGCCCGTCAATTCGGCCTCGAGACCGGGGGTGATGTACAGCGCCGGCACCGTCTGGTCCGCCGGAGCCGGGCGCGGCGCGGTCAGGCGCATGAACTGCTCCTGTCCCGGTACGGCGCCGAGGGTCCAGCTCTCCGGGACCGACGCGATGTCCGACGGTTGGGGCGCGCGCATCAGGCTGACGCGCTGGAAGACGTTCCAGCCGACTACCGCCAAAACGAGGGCCAGGCCGGCCGCGATCAGGCGCGGCGAATAGCGTTTGACCTCTTCGAAGGCGACGCCGACGGGAGGCTGCAACGGCACGGACGGGTCGGGGGCTTCGCGCTTGAAGCGTTCGACCGCGAGCTGTTCGTCGAGACCGAGAGCGGCCGCGTAGGCGCGCACATAGCCGATCGAGAACACCCGGCTGGGCAGCACCGAGAAATCGTTCTGCTCCAGCGCCGTCAGATATCGCACGGGCACGCGGGTGATGCTCGAAAGCTCGGCCAGGGAGCGCCCGGAATGGGTGCGGGCGATGCGCAGGCCGTCGCCGAGAGTCGCCGCGTCCGTGACGGAGGGAACGACATCCTTCCAGTCGGACTGATCACGAAACTCTTCGGGGTTGTTCCCCGTATCCAGCGCCATCCGGCCTGACCCCAAACTCGGCGCGCGCGAGTGATGCTCACGCGCCGTACTCGAACCCCGGGCCTGTACCATATCGGGATGACAGATCGGGTCCGCCCCCGCAGACCCCCCGGTTCCGTCTTGTGGATAACTCATTTGAGTTGGCCGATCAACGATTTGTTAGCCGTACCGACGGAAATGGCCGGAACGTTCTCAGATCGTGACGTTCAATTTCCGGGCCAGCGATTCCAGCTCGCCCCGGATCGACGCGGACGACGATCCGAGCAGGTTGGCCATACCCCGCCGGGCGGCAGGCAGATCGGCCGACAGAATCATCCGCTTGACCGGCCCGACTCCGGCGGCGGGGGCCGAGAGACGCGTATAACCCAGCGTCAGCAAGGCGAAGGCTTCCAGCGACCGCCCCGCCAGTTCGCCGCAGACGGAGACCGGCGTACCGGTGTCGGCGCATTTCTTCTGGATTTCGGCCAGAGCTCTGAGCAGGGGCGGCGACAGTGGGTCGTAACGATCGGAAACCAGCGGATTGGTCCGGTCGGAAGCGAACATGTACTGAAACAGGTCGTTGGTGCCCACCGAGACGAAATCGGTCAGCGGCAGCAAGGCGTCCAGATGCCAAAGCAATGACGGGCACTCGATCATGGCGCCGACCCGCAGCAGGGCGGGAAGGGCCCGACCCCGGCGCCGCGCCCAGGCGCATTCGACGTCGACCAGTTCGCGGGCGGCGCGGAACTCGTCGACCGTAGCGATCATCGGAAACATGACGCGCAACTCGCGCCCGGCGGCGGCCGTCAGCAGCGCCCGCAGTTGCAGTCTCAGCAGCCCGGGCCGGTCGAGACCGAGGCGGATCGCCCGTCGCCCCAGGGCCGGGTTCTCCTCCCGCTCGGTCTCCAGATACGGCAGCACCTTGTCGCCGCCGATGTCGAGGGTGCGGAATGTGACCGGCCGGTCGCCCGCGGTGTCCAGAACCAGTTTGTAGAGGGCGGTCTGGCTGTCGAGCCGGGGCAACTCCTCCGACACCATGAACTGGAACTCGGTGCGGAACAGGCCGATGCCCTCTGCGCCGGTGGCGTCGAGATTTTCCAGATCGACGGCGAGGCCGGCGTTGGTCAGGACCTGGATCCGGGTCCCGTCGAGGGTGACGGCGTCGACGCCGCGCAGGCGGGTGAACTCGGCCTGACGTTCGCTGCGCACCTCGATGCGCGACTGCACGGCCGCCAACATGTCGGGACGCGGCCGCAGATAGGCCTCGCCGGTTTCGCCGTCGACGATCACCAGGTCGCCTTCGGAGAGCCGGTCGCGCAGACCCATCAGCCGGCCCACGCAGGGGATCTGCAGGGCCCGGGCGACGATGGCGGCGTGGCTGGCGGCCGAGCCCTCCTCGAGCAGCAGGCCGCGGATCTTGTGCCTCGGATATTCCAGCAGGTCGGCCGGGCCGAGGTTGCGGGCGACCAGAATGGCGTCGTCAGGCAGTTCGCGCTCGCCCGGCCGGTCGCCGGCCAGCACGCGCAACAGCCGGTTGGCGAGATCCTCGAAGTCGTGCAGCCGCTCGCGGATATAGGGGTCGCGGGCGGTGGCGAAGCGGGCCCGGTGTTCGTTCCTGACCCGGTCGACCGCGGCCTCGGCGGTCAGGCCGGTGCGCACCGCCTCCTCCAGCGACCGGTTCCAGCCCCGATCGTCGGCGAACATCCGGTAGGTCTCCAGCACCTCGAAGGACTGGCCCGCCAGCTTGCCCGGCCCCCCCTCCAGCATGGAGTCGATATTGGCTTTCAGCCCGATCAGGGCCTCGCGCAGGCGGATTTCCTCGACCTGCTGGTTCTCGGCCAGGAGGTTCTCCGGCGGCACGGGCGCCTCGTGCAGGACGACATGGCCGAAAGCCAGACCTTCCGCGAACCGCTGGCCCTTGAGATTTTCGGCCCGGTGCGGGGCCACCTCGATGTCGCGCAGCTCGTCCTGGGCCAGCAGTTCGCCGGACGCCACGGTCTCGGCCAGCACCATGGCGATGGTCTGGATGTCCTCGACCTCTTCCTCGTCGTACCGCCGCTCGGAGCGGTTCTGGACCACGAGCACGCCGATAGCCCGGCCGCCGCGCAGCAGGGGCGCGCCAAGGAAGGCGTGATACGGATCCTCGCCGGTCTCGGGGCGATAGGCGAAGCTGGGGTGCGACGGCGCGTCGGACAGGCTGATCGGCTCGGCCGTCCGGGCCACCTCACCGACCAGACCCTCGCCGGGTCGCAGGCGGGTGTTGTGCACGGCCTCGGGCTTCAGGCCCTGGGTGGCGAACAGCTCCAGTTCGCCGGAGGCGCGGCGCAGGTAGATTGAGCAGACCTCGGCCACCATCGACTGGGCGATGATCCGGACCACCTCGTCGAGGCGTTGCTGCGCCGGCGCCGCCCCCGCCATAGCCTCGCGGATCTGGCGAAGGAGGTTCCGCGGCCCCCTCGTCGTCAATCCGCCAACCGGCATGGCCCCTCCAATACGATGCGGCGCAGATGGGCGCCGCCAGGCTTCGTTTCTACACTACTTCCAATCCGTAAGCCGAATGGAGCGCGCGCACGGCCAGTTCCGCATAGGCGGCGTCGATCAGCACGCTGATCTTGATCTCCGAGGTAGAGATGGCCTGGAATTTCACGCCCTTGTCGGCAAGGGCCCGAAACATGGTCTGAGCCACGCCGGCGTGGCTGCGCATGCCGACGCCGACGACCGAGACCTTGGCCACGTCCTCGTCAACGCGGATTTCCTCGAAACCGATTTCGGTCTGGGCCGCCCGCATCAGCTCGGCGGCCCTTTGGGCGTCACGCCGGCCCGTGGTGAAGGTCAGGTTGACCGCCCCCTCGCTTCGCGACTGGCTCTGGACGATCATGTCGACGTTGACATTGGCCTCGGCCAGCCGGGTGAAGACGTCCGCCGGCGCCTCGACCCGGTCCGACAGGCCCAGCAGGGTGATACGGGCCTCGTCGCGGCTCATGGTGACGCCGGATACGATGCGTTTCTCCACGATTTCCTCCTCGTCGCAGATCAGGGTGCCGGACTTGGCGGGCAGGGCGCCGGTCTCGTCGGGTTCGATGAAGCTGGACAGGACCCGGACCGGGACCTGTTTCGCCATGGCCAGTTCCACCGAGCGGGTCTGCAGCACCTTGGCCCCCAGCGACGCCATCTCCAGCATCTCCTCATAGGAGACCTTTTCGAGGCGCCGCGCCCGGGATTCGATGCGCGGATCGGTCGTGTAGACGCCGTCCACGTCGGTGTAGATGTCGCACGGACACTCCAGCGCCGCCGCCACGGCCACGGCCGAGGTGTCGGAACCGCCCCGGCCCAGGGTCGTGATCCGCCCGTCGCGGGTGACGCCCTGGAAGCCCGGCACCACGGCGATCTCGCCATTGTCCATGGCCGCGCCCAGCACCTCGCCCGGCACGTCCTCGATGCGGGCCCGGCCGTGGGCGTCGTCGGTCAGGATCGGGATCTGCCAGCCCATCCAGCTGCGCGCGCTCAGACCCATATTGCGCAGGGTCAGGGCCAGCAGGCCGGATGTCACCTGCTCGCCTGAGGCGACCACGACGTCGTATTCATCGTCCGAAAGCGCGACGCCCGGCCCCGGCCGCCCCGCGCCGTCGGTCCAGGCCACCAGTTCGTTGGTCTTGCCGGCCATGGCCGAGACCACCACCGCCACCTTCTTGCCCGATGCGGCTTCGGCGGCGACGATGCGGGCGGCGCGGCGAATGCGTTCGAGGTCGCCCATCGAGGTGCCGCCGAACTTCATCACCAGTCGCGTCGTAGCGGGCCGCGTCATCGTGGCGTATCGCCCCATCTTGCGTGGAGGGCCGCGCGGGTTCATCCCTCGGCCCATGGTCGCTTCTAACGACACGGTATCCGCGCGCAAACCCCAAAGCGGGGCGGACTTCGACGATGGCGCGGCCGGGCCCTCGATCGATCCCGCCGACGTGGCGCGGTTCTCGGCCCAGGCGGCGCAGTGGTGGGACGCGCGCGGGCCGTTCGCTCCGTTGCACCGGTTTAATCCCGCCCGTCTCGCCTTCGTCCGCGACCGCGTCGCCGAACGGTTCGGTCGTGATCCGAGGACCCGCGAGGCCTTCGCCGGCCTGACCCTGCTCGACGTCGGCTGCGGCGGCGGCCTGATCGCCGAGCCGATGCGGCGTCTCGGTTTCGAGGTGACGGCCATCGACGCCTCCAGCGAGAACATCGGCACGGCCCGGGTTCACGCCGAACAGCAGGGGCTCGACATCGGTTATCGGGCGGCGACGGTGGAACAGCTGGAGTCCGAAGGCGCGGGCCCGTTCGACGTGGTCCTGACCATGGAGGTGATCGAGCACGTCGCCGATCCGGAAGGCTTCATCCGCGCCTGTTCGCGGCTGGTGAAGCCTGGCGGGATGATGATCGTGGCCACCCTGAACCGCACCCTGAAGTCGCTCGCCCTGGGCAAGGTCGCGGCGGAGTATGTGCTGCGCTGGGTGCCCGCTGGCACCCATGACTGGAATCAGTTTCTCAAGCCGGACGAGATCCGGCTGATGCTCTCTGAAGAGCCGGTGGCCGTCAGCGGTCCTTACGGCCTCGTCTACAACCCGCTGACCGATCGCTGGAGCGAGAGCGACGACGCCGGGATCAACTACATGATGGTCGCGACGCGGGACTGAACGCGGTTCATCCAGAGTTCATCGACCTGACGAGGTTTTAACGGGACAGCCAAGCTTGGTGGTGGGATGAAGGGGCTCCCTTTCACTCCCTCTCCGGAGATCACCCATGAAGCGTCTCCTCGTCCTCGCCACCCTTGCCGCCGCCCTGATGACATCGGCCTGCGTCACCGTCATCGACGCCGGTCACGATGATCACGTCGGCTGGCACGGCCAGAACGCCGCCCCGTTCGACGGCGCCCGCGCCGACTGCCGCGCCCGCACCGGCCGCAACGAACGCAGCGACGCCTTCGCCGCCTGCATGGCCGAGAAGGGCTGGACCCGCGGCGAACACTGACCCCGGCTTCAGGCGAGGCAGCGCGCGTTCAGCGGAGCGGCCCGGAAATTCCATTCCATGCTGCGCGCCTGCCCGCCGATCTCGCCCTCGATCCGGGCCTTCAGGGCGTCGCCGTCGCGCTCGTAGGTGACCCGGGTCGGGAAGTCGTTCTCCGCATTGGCGAACACCGCCCGGGTCGGGCCGCTGTCGGTCAGGACGAAGGCGGTGGGCGGCGCGCCGCCCGGCTGGGCGACATAGGCGAAGCCCTGCGGTGTCGGGCCGATGTGCGAGACCTCGAACGAGACGCCGCGCGCCGCCACCGTCACCCCATGGCCGACGCTGAGGCCCCCGCGCGGGTCGCTCCACGTCTCCGAGACCTCCCGCCCGTTCGAGCAATCCAGCCAGTAGCCGGCCATCCACGACATGTCGGGCGGCGGGGCCGCCTGCATCAGGACGGCGGCGAAAACGGCGGCGGTCGTCATGGTCTGTCCCCTCTGTTGACGGCCGGACCCTAGTGCGGCGACAGCGGACCGGGCTTGTAGGTTTGCGACGCGATCACTCGCGCCAACCCGACCTGCTCGCGCGCCCATTCCGTCGCCGTGCAGCCGAGGAAGCGCCGGAAGTCCCGCGCCATCTGGGGCTGGTCGAAAAATCCCGCTTCGAGTCCGGCCTCAAGCCAGCCCAGCGCCTCGGGACCGGCCACATGATCGAATACGCGACGGAAGCGCAGGATCGACCGCAGCAGACGGGGCGGCACGCCCACGCGGTCGCGAAAGCGGCGCTGCAGGGCGCGGTGTTCGGAGGGCGACCGGGCGGCCCCGGGCCGATCCGCTTGGGCCGCCTCGATCTCGGCCCGCACCACCGGATCGATCGCCCAGTCAGCCACGCGCCGGTGGTCCTCGAGCCAACGCATCATGACCTCGACCTGCCCCGCCAGATCGCCCGAGGGCGGCGTGACGCCTTCGGTCCGGGCGACCATGTCCAGACGGCGGTCGGTCGCCTCAGCCAGCGGGACGCCCAGCCAATCGCGCGCGCCGTCGGGTTCGAAACGCACGGCGACCAGTTCGACCGGTCCCACCGGCCGCAGCGCCAGCGGCCGCGTCATCTGGCCCGCGAACAGCGCCCGCGGCTGCAGCCGGAACAGCCCATCCTCGCCCTGCTCCTCATAGGGCGATCCGATATCGACGATCAGTTCGGGGCAGCCGTCCGGAGCGATGCGCTGCACGACGGGATCGGGGGCGGGCGCCGCATAGGTCCAGATCGCGCGCACGAAGGGACGCAACGCCGCCGGCGGCTGGAACTCTTCATAGCGCTCCCCTTCCCCCGCCATCGCGCTCAGTTGAGCTTGGCAGGGTCGGGCGGCGCCGGCGGCAGCGGCGCGCAGGGCACGCCCTCCTCCTTCAGCTTTCGCACCTCGGCGGGCGTGGCCTCGCCATAGATCTCGCGCTTCTCGGAGCGACCCTCGTGGATGTCGCGCGCCTCGCGGGCGAAGGCGTCGCCGACATAGTCGAAATTCTGTTCGACGTGACTGCGGACCTCGCGGGCGACCTGCATCATCATCCCCTGCAGCTTCGCGGGGTCGGGGCCCGTGTCGGTCTTGCGCGTCCCGGTCACCGCCGGCGCCATAATCTGCTTGGTCACCCCCCGCGAGCCGCAAACCGGGCATTCAACCAGCCCGCGCCCGGCCTGGTCGTCATAGTCGGAAGACGTCCCGAACCAGGCCTCGAAGCCATGGCCGCCGTCGCACTGGAGGGCGTAGCGGATCATGACGGCGGCGTGAATTCGCGGTCGTGGGTCAGCTGGGGCACGGCGGTGCGCGCCCGCGTCACCGCCTCGAAATCCAGCTCGGCGAACAGCACGCCCGGCGCGTCATGATCCAGTTTCGCCAGCACCTCGCCCCAGGGCGCGACGACCGTCGAGCGGCCCCAGGTGCGGCGGCCGTCCTCATGCGCGCCGGCCTGGGCCGGGGCCAGAATGTAGCAGCCGGTTTCGATGGCCCGGGCGCGCAGCAGGGTCTCCCAATGGGCCTCGCCGGTCGGCACGGTGAAGGCGGCGGGGACGGCGATCATCATCGCCCCGGCTCGGGCCAGGGCCCGGTGCAGTTGCGGGAAGCGGATGTCGTAGCAGATGGTCAGACCCAGCCCGCCCCACGGCGTTTGGGCGACCACCGCCCCGTCGCCGGGCCGGATCGCGGCGCTCTCGCGCCAGCGCTCGCCGGTCGGCAGGTCGACGTCGTAGACGTGCAGCTTGTCGTAGCTCGCGACCACCGCTCCGCCGGCGTCGATCAGCAGCGAGCGGTTGGCAGCCCGGTCGTCGCCGTCGTGGCCGGACCGCACGATGGCCGAACCGATCAGCAGCCAGACGCCGAGTTCGCGGGCGAGGTCGCGCAGCTTGCGCACTGCCTCGTCCCGCTCCTGCGTCTCGAGCACCGCATCGCGCGCCGCCCGGTCCTGGATCAGGAAGTTGGTGGCTTCCGGGGTCAGGATCAGCTTCGCCCCGCCCGCCGCCGCCTCGCGGATCAGCGGTTCGACATGGGCGAAGGCCGCCCCCGGACTGGCCGGGGTGCGGGTCTGGATCAGGGCGATCGGAAGCTTTGCCATCAGGCCTCGAGCAATGCGTCCAGCTCGCCCTTGCGGTCAAGCGCATGCAGGTCGTCGGACCCGCCGATGTGCCTTTCGCCGATGAAGACCTGCGGGAAGGTCATCCGCCCGCCCGACCGCTGGATCATCTCCTGCTTCTTCGCCGGATCGTTCGACGCGACGATCTCGGTGTAGTCGGCGCCCTTGCCGTCGAGCAGGGCCTTGGCGGCGTGGCAGTAGCCGCAACCGGGTTTTGTGTAGAGGACGACGTCAGCCAAGGGGAACTCCAGTTTCTTTCGGCGCTATGTAGGCATTTCCCGCGCTGTGCGCACCCGGGCGATGACCGCCAGGTCGACGGCGCGGGCGCCGGCCTCGATCAGCGCGCGGGCGCAGGCCTCGGCGGTGGCGCCCGTGGTCAACACATCGTCGACCAGAAGGATGCGCCGGCCCCTGATCCGGCGCCGCCCCTCTTCCGTCACCGCGAAGGCTCTTTTGACGTTCAGCCGCCGCCCGCGCGCCGACTTGCCGCCCTGGGTCGTGGTGTGGGTCTGCCGGATCAGGGCGTCGGGCAGATAGTCGAGCCCTGCGCGCCGGGCCAGTGGCCGGGCGATTTCGGCCGCCTGGTTGAAACGGCGCGACAGCAGCCGGAACCGGTGCAGCGGCACGGGCACGACGGCGTCCGCCCCGTCCAGCAGCGGCGCGGCCGAGCGGCTCAGCCAGCGGGCGAAAAGCGGTGCGAACGGCTGGTGATCGCCGTGCTTGAATTTCAGGATCAGCCCCCGCGACGCCTCATCATAGACGCAGGCCGCCCGGGCCCGGTCGAAGGCGTAGGGTTGCGCCAGACAGGCGGCGCAGCGCGGCGAGGCGAAGGCCCCGCCGTCCATCTCGAACGCCGCGCCGCAACCGTCGCAGACCGGGTCCTCCAGAAAGACCACCTTCGCCCAGGCGTCCGGGGTCAGGCCCGCCGACGCCGTCGCCTCCGGGCTGTCGTGGGCCAGCGGGGGCATCAGCAGGTCGGCGGCCCCGCGCCCGAATGCGCGCAGCCCAAGCGCCACCTGCGAGCGGCCGGCTTCCAATCGCCCGCGCCAGCCCCCATCCTGATGCACCATGAGCGCCTCCCCCGGTCCCCCCGTGATCTTCGACAGCCGACGCCGCGCGGCGAAACTGGCGCGGGGCGAACAGGCCTTCGCCGCCGCCGACTTCCTTCACGTTCGGGCCGCCGAGAACGCAGTGAACAGCCTGGAGGTCATCCTGCGCGACTTTCCGGACGCCGTCGACCTGTCAGCGCGCCCGGGGCCGTTCACCCGGCTTCTGGCCGACAGCGGGGCCGCGCCCCGCGTCGGCGCCGTCCGCGTCGCCGGGAACGAGGCGTCCCGGGCCGCTCCCGGGGCGGCCCCGCTGGACCTGCCGGACCAGTCCCAGGACCTGATCGTCTCGCTGATGAGCCTGCACTGGGCCAACGACCTGCCGGGCGCCCTGGCCCAGATCCGCCGCGCGCTCCGGCCCGACGGCCTGTTCCTCGGGACCCTGCTGGGCGCCGGCACCCTGAAAGAACTGCGCGCGGCCCTGACCCAGGCGGAGCTGGAGGTCCGCGGCGGGGCGCAGGCGCGGGTCTCGCCCTTCGCCGACGGCTTCGACGGGGCCGCCCTGCTGCAGCGGGCCGGCTTCGCCCTGCCGGTCTCGGACGTCGATCGGCTGACAGTACGCTATTCCGATCTCTACGCCCTGATCCGCGATCTGCGCGCCATGGGCGAGACCAACGCCCTCGCCGGGCCGATCCGCCCGATCAGCCGGGGCATGCTGGCGCGGGCGGCGGAGATCTACGCCGAACGCTTCGGCGAGGGGGACGGGCGCATTCCGGCGACGTTCGAGATCATCCATCTGGCCGGCTGGGCGCCGCACGAGAGCCAGCAGAAGCCCCTGCCGCGGGGCTCGGCCAAGGTCCGGCTGGCGGACGCCCTGGGCGCCAGGGAATGGACCGGCGACGAAGACTGAGGCCCGTCAGCTGGCGCCGACCGCCGCCGCCAGCTTGCCCATCGCCTCGTTGAACGTCCCCGTCCCCGCACTGGCGAAGGCGGTGATGCCCGCGAGGGCCACGAGGAACACCAGAGAGATGATCAGGCCGTATTCCAGCGACGTGGCCCCGCGTTCGTCGGCGAGGAACCGGGAGAACAGAGCACGCATGGCCCCCTCCTTCGGCGGCTAGAGCAGGTCGCGCAACCAGGCGACCAGGGGTTCGTCGGCCGGAGGCATCGGAAAATCGGCCAACTGGTTCGGCCGCACCCATTTCAGAGCCGCGTGCTCGCGGTTCCGAACCACCCCCGACCAGCGTCGGCACAGATACAATGGCATCAACAGGTGAAACGAATCGTAAGCGTGGCTGGCGAAAACGAACGGGGCCAGGCAGGCCTCGGCGACGTCGATGCCCAGCTCCTCGCGCAGTTCGCGGATCAACGCCGCCTCGGGCCGCTCGCCGGCCTCGACCTTGCCGCCCGGGAACTCCCACAGGCCGGCCAGCTGCTTGCCCTCGGGCCGTTGCGCGATCAGCACCCGGCCGTCGGCGTCGACCAGCGCCACGGCGACGACGAGGACGGTGGGGAGGCCCTCGCTCACGAGCGGTAGTCGCCGTTGATCTCGACGTAGCGTTTGGTCAGGTCGCAGGTCCAGACGGTGGCCGAGGCCCGCCCGGAGCCCACGTCGACGGTGATGTCGATCTCGGCGTTCTTCATATAGGCGCTCATCCTGGCCTCGTCGTAGGCCGGCGACGGGGCGCCGTCGACGGCGGCGACATGGGGGCCGAAACGGATGGCCAGGCGGTCGCGGTCAACCGGCTCCTCGGTCTTGCCGACGGCCATGACGACGCGGCCCCAGTTGGCGTCCTCGCCGGCGAGGGCGGTCTTGACCAGCGGGCTGTCGGCGATCGACTTGGCCAGCTTGCGGGCCGAGGCGGGGCTGGCGGCGCCGTCGACGGTGATCTTGACGAATTTGGTCGCCCCTTCGCCGTCGCGGACCAGCTGGTGGGCGAGGTCGAGCATGACCCGGTCGAGGGCGCGCGAGAACTCCTTCAGGCGGCGGTCGCCGACCCGGCCGATGCGCGGCGCGCCCGAGGCCCCGGTGGCGAACAGCAGGCAGGTGTCGTTGGTCGAGGTGTCGCCATCGACCGTCACGCTGTTGAAGGTGGTGCGGACGTGCAGGCCCAGCATGGCGCGCAGCACGTTCGGATGGATGTCGGCGTCGGTGACGATGAAGGCCAGCATGGTGGCCATGTCCGGGGCGATCATGCCTGAGCCCTTGGCGATGCCGGCGATGCGGACGGCGTGCCCGTCGATCGTGCACTCGGCGAACGACCCCTTGGGGAAGGTGTCCGTGGTCATGATGCCCTGGCCGGCCTTGAGCCAGGCGTCCCCGTCCAGCCCGGCCTCGATCTCGTTCAGCCGGGCGGCGATCTTGCGGTCGTCCAGCACCACGCCGATGACCCCGGTCGAGGCCAGCATGACGTCGCGCTGGCGGCAGCCGAAGCGTTTGGCGACCTCGGAGGCGGTGCGACGGGCCGCGTCGGCCCCGGCCTTGCCGGTGAAGGCGTTGGCGCAGCCGGCGTTGACCACCAGGGCCCGCGCCTCGAGTCCGCCGCCCTCGGCGTCAAGATGCCGCCGGCACCAGTCGACGGGCGCCGAGCCGACCTTGTGGCGCGTGAACACGCCGGCGCAGGTCGTGCCACGGGCGAACCGGAACACCACCAGATCGTCGCGCTCATGCTTGTAGAAGCCGGCCCGGGCGGTGGCGATCTCGACCCCGGCGATCGGCGGGATGACCGGGAAGGGCACAGCCAGCGGCGACACCTCAAGGCCCGGCTTGCCTGGGGCGGCTGCGGCGGCAGACGCGCTGCGCGCGGGCGCAACCCGGGGCGGGGTGGTGGCGCGTTTCAGCGCCGTGGCCAGCGGATCCAGGGCTTTCTCCAGCGCCTGTTCGATCTTCTGGCCAGCGGATCCGCGGCCCGTTTCGGGCGGGCGGCTCATGAAGCCTTCGCCGGTGCGGCGACGGGCGCCGCGCGCGACACGGGCGGGGCCGGCCGGCCGGTCGCCGAGGCCGGCTCCTGCGAGATCGCGTCGCCGTTCAGCAGCACCTCGACATCGGCCTTGTTGCGGAGTTGCTCCAACAGGGCGCGAACCCCTTCATAGGTCAGGTAACGGACGATCTGCGGCCGGGCCTGTTCCAGCGTCGGCGGTGTCTCCTTGCGACGGTCCTCGACCCGCAACACAGCCCAGCCGCCTTCGGTCTGGAACGGCCCGACGGTCGAACCGGCCGGCTTGTCGCGCAGGGCGTTGGCGTAGGCTTCGGGCATGACGTCGAGGGTGCGGTAGCCGAGGTCGCCGCCGGAATAGCGGGTGGCGTCATCGACCGAGCTCTGGGCGGCCACCGCCTCGAACGCCGCGCCCTGGCCCAGAATGCCGATTACGGCGTCGGCCTCCTCCTTGGTGCGGGACAGGATCAGCCGGGTGCGGATTTCCTCCGACGTCTCGGCCAGTCGCAGCTGCTCCTGATAGAGCTCGGCGACCTTGCGGTCGGTGATCTCGCTGTTGACGACCGTTTCCACCAGCATGTCGCCGAGGATGCGCTCGCGCGTCGCCGCCAGGCGGCGCTGCGCAAGGGCCGAATTGTCCAGTCCCCGTCGCTCGGCTTCGCGCGCCAGCAGCTTCTGGTCGATGACCTCGTCCAGCACCCGCCGGAACAGGTCCGAGGTGACATCGAGCGGCTCGCCCTCGCCGACCAGCCCTTGGGCCACCGCCTCGCGCTTGACGTCCGAGGCCCAAATAGTCTCGTTCCGGACCTCGGCCACGGCCCGGTCGCCGGGCTCGGGCGGGCGGTCGGAGCCGCCGCCCCGGCCGCAGGCGGCGACAGCGAGCACAGCCGCCAGCAGCACCGGGAACAGAACGCGGGCCGGATTCCGGGTCGGGATCAGGGTCATTTCGGGGCAAGCTCCGTCACGGGCGGCAAAGGCCCTCGCGTTGACAGGGATAAGGCCGGTGCTTAAGTCCCGCCTGCGCCCAAGTCGAGGGATTTTCGATCGTTCGCGCGGCCCTCGCGCGCGCCTGAGACAGGCGCGCCGGGCCGCCGCCGCCGAGGTCTCGCCCGGGCGCTGTCGTCGCCGCTCCTTCGGGACCGTTCCAGTACCAGAGCCCCTGTCGCTCGCCCGCCTTCGGATCATCCATGCTCGGCATCGCCAAGAAGATTTTCGGCTCATCCAACGACCGCAAGGTCAAGGACTTCATGGGCCGTGTGCAGAAGATCAACGCGCTCGAAGACAAGTTCGCGGCCCTGTCCGACGATGAGCTTCGCATGATGACCGACGCTTTCCGCGACCGGATCGCGGGTGGCGAGACGCTCGACAAGATCATGAACGAGGCCTTCGCCGTCGTTCGCGAGGCCTCCAAGCGCGTGCTGGGCCAGCGCCAGTACGATGTCCAGCTGACCGGAGGCATGATCCTGCACGATGGCGGCATCGCCGAAATGCGCACTGGCGAGGGCAAGACCCTCGTCGCCGTGGCCCCGGTCTATCTGAACGCGCTCAGCGGCAAGGGCGTCCACGTCATCACCGTCAACGACTACCTCGCCCGGCGCGACGCCGAATGGATGGGCCGCGTCTACCGCTTCCTCGGGATGGAGGTCGGCGTCATCGTCAATGGCCTGAGCCAGGGCCAGCGCCAGGCCGCTTACGCCGCCGACATCACCTATGGCACCAACAACGAGTTCGGCTTCGACTATCTGCGCGACAACCTGGTCTACGACCGGCGCGAGATGGTGCAGCGCCCGCACCATTTCGCCATCGTCGACGAGGTCGACTCGATCCTGATCGACGAGGCGCGCACCCCGCTGATCATCTCGGGTCCGACCGAGGACCGCTCGGACCTGTATCTGACCGTAGACGAAATCATCAAGGGCCTGATCCAGGACAAGTCGACCTACGACCTCGACGAGAAGCAGCGCCAGGCCCTGCTGACCGAGGAAGGCTCCGAGAAGGTCGAGGAGATCATGGAGCAGCGCGGCCTGTTCGCTGCGGACACCACCGGTCTCTACGACGCCGCCAACATCAGCCTGGTGCACCACATCAACCAGGCGCTGCGCGCCAACACCTTGTATCAAAAGGATAAAGATTACATCATCAAGGCTGGCGAGGTGATGCTCATCGATGAGTTCACCGGCCGGATGATGCAGGGCCGCCGCCTGTCCGAGGGCCTGCACCAGGCCATCGAGGCGAAAGAGGGCGTCAAGATCCAGCCCGAGAACCAGACCCTGGCCTCGGTCACGATCCAGAACTATTTCCGCCTCTACGAAAAGCTCTCCGGCATGACCGGCACGGCCGCGACCGAGGCCCAGGAATTCCTCGACATCTACAAGATGGATGTCCTCGAGGTGCCGACCAACCGGCCGATCAAGCGCATCGACCATGACGACGAGATCTTCCGCACCTCGGCCGAAAAGAACCAGGCCATCGCCGCCCTGATCGCGGAATGCCACGTCAAGGGACAACCCATCCTCGTCGGCACCGTCTCGATCGAGAAGTCCGAGACCCTCTCGGAACTGCTCAAGGAGTTCGAGTACGAGGTGTCGGTCAAGACGCTGAAGCCTCAGCACCAGCACCTGCTCGACGAGGTCGCCAGCGACGATGAAAAAGTCCGCCGCGAGGCGAAGAAGGCCTATCAGGCGCTCAAGGACGAAGACTTCGACATCGAGGTCAAGACCGGCAAGGGCATCCCGCACAGCGTCCTGAACGCCCGCCAGCACGAGCAGGAGGCCTATATCGTCGCCGAGGCCGGCCTGCCCGGCGCAGTGACCATCGCCACCAACATGGCCGGCCGCGGCACCGACATTCAGCTCGGCGGCAATCTGGAGATGAAGCTCCAGAAATGGCGTCAGGAGCAGCGCAATCTCGGTGTCGAGATCACGCCGGAGATGGAAGCGGCGACCGAGGCCGAGTTCAAGGCCGAGATCGGCGTCCAGAAGGCGAAGTCGCTCGCCGCTGGCGGCCTGTTCGTGCTCGGCACCGAACGCCACGAGAGCCGGCGCATCGACAACCAGCTACGCGGCCGCACCGGCCGTCAGGGCGACCCCGGCACCTCGAAATTCTTCCTGTCCTGCGAGGACGACCTGCTGCGCATCTTCGCCGGCGACCGTCTGGACGGCATCATGCGCAGCTTCGGCGTGGCCGAAGGTGAGGCCATCAGCCATCCGTGGCTGAACCGTGCCGTCGAAACCGCCCAGAAGCGCGTCGAGACCCGCAACTACGACATCCGCAAGAACCTGCTGAAGTACGACGACGTCGTGAACGACCAGCGCAAGGCCGTGTTCGAGCAGCGCCAGGAGTTCATGGACGCCACCGACCTGTCCGAACTGGTCGCCGAGTTCCGAAACGACGTCATCACCGACCTGATCGACCGGCACATGCCGCCCAAGGCCTATGCCGAGCAGTGGGACATTGACGGCCTCAACGAGAAGGTGAAGTCGACCCTCGGCCTCGACCTGCCGCTACACGACTGGGCCGCCGAGGAAGGCGTGTCGAACGAGGAGATCGAGGAGCGGCTGATGGCCGCCGCCGACGCCCGGGCGGCCGAACGGCTCGAACTGATCGGCGCCGAGCAGACGCGGGGTCTGGAGAAACAGTTCATGCTCCAGATGATCGACATGAACTGGCGCGAGCACCTGGTTCACCTCGACCACCTGCGCGGGGTGATCGGCCTGCGCGGCTACGGTCAGCGCGATCCGCTGAACGAATACAAGACCGAGGCTTTCAACCTGTTCGAGACGCTGCTCTACGAACTGCGCCACAAGGTCACCCAGTGGCTGATGACGGTCGAGTTCCGCTTTGAGGCGCCGCCGGCGATGGATCTTCCCGAGTTCCAGGAAATCCACCTGAACCCGGGCACAGGCGAGAACCAGATGGACAATCCGGAAGCCCAGGCGCCGGAAGCGCGGCTGATGGGCGACGACCGTTCTCGCCTGCCGGTCGACGTGCTGCCGCCCAACTGGCAGCGCACGCCGCGCAACGCCGACTGCCCGTGCGGCTCAGGCCGCAAGTTCAAGCACTGCCACGGCAGTCTGGTCTAGGGCGCTGAAGCCCGCGACGCGACGCTCTCTGCTTGAGCGCCGGAAGCCGGGTCGCTAACCACGGTCCATGGTGAACTGGCGCCGGAGATTTCGATGAGCCGCAAGGACCTGTTCTCCCGCGCCCTGTCGCTGGACCCCGAGCGGCTGCACTTCGCGGCCCACAGCCATCACCTGTGGCCGGACGCCTCGTTCGACGGCCAGGTGCGGGCCTGGGTCGAGGCCAATAAATTCGCTGATCGTAAATGGGATCTGATCTTCGGCGACGTCGTACCCGAGGCCCAGGCCCATGTGGCCCGTGAACTGAACCTGCCCTCGCCGGATACGGTGGTGTTCGCGCCCAACACCCACGACTTCCTGCTGCGCATTTTCTCCGGCTTCGAGAAAAAGCCCGTCCGCATCCTGTCTACCGACGGCGAGTTCCACTCGTTCCGCCGTCAGGGCGAGCGCTGGGAAGAGGCCGGCGAGGCGGTGGTCACCCGGGTCCCCCTGCATCCGTTTGAGACCTTCGACGACCGTTTCGTCGAGGCGGCGCGGACCGGTGGTTTCGACTGGATCGTCGTCAGCCAGATTTTCTTCAAGACGGGGCAGGCCTTCGGCCGGATGGCCGACCTGGCGGCCTTGGCCACCCCCGCAGGACCTTGGGTGCTGGTCGACGGTTACCACGGTTTTATGGCGGCCCCGACCGACCTGTCGGCCGTCGCGGACACGATCTTCTACGTCACTGGCGGCTATAAATACGCCATGTCCGGCGAAGGCGCCGGCATCCTGCACGCCCCGGATGGCTTCTGCCCGCGGCCAGTGGCGACCGGCTGGTTCGCGGAGTTCGGCGATCTGATGGGCCGGCCCGAGGACGTCCAGTATCGCGCCGACGCGGGCCGCTTCTGGGGCGCCACCTTCGACGCCACGCCGCTGTACCGCTTCAACGGCGTACGCCGGATGCTCGACGAGGCCGGTCTGACCACGGCGGCGATCGCCGATCATGCGCGAAACCTGATGCGCCGCTTCCAGGACGGCGTCAGGGCCGGCCAGGCCGGGCGGCTGGACCAGGCCGAGCTGATCAATCCGGTGGCCAACGAGGCGGTACGCGCCCGCTACCTCGCCTTCCGCCATGCCGACGCGCAAGGCTGGAGGGCCCGGCTGCTGGAGGCCAATGTGGTCACCGACGTGCGGGACGACACCATTCGATTCGGCTTCGGCCTGTATCAGGACGAGGCCGACGTCGACCGCCTGATCGAGGTCTGCAAACGGGTGCTTTGAACGCCCCTCGTCAGAAGAAGGTAGTGTCGTCCTGCTTCTTCGGCTGGGGAGCCTTGCGCGGCGTCGGCGGAGTTGCGGGGCGCGACGGGGCGGGCGTGGTGGAGGGCGCGGGCGCGGGATCGGCGGGCGCCGTCTCTTCCCCGGCGGGGGCGATGGGCGGCAGGGTCGGATAGGGCAGGCTCTCGGGGCTGCCGTCGCCCGGATAAGCCTCCGGCGGCGGTCCGCCATCTGCCCCTGACAGCGTCGATCCGACCCGGTCCGGCGCGCCGGTATCGTCGCGCACGAAGGCCCACGAGCGGTCGTCGGAACAGGCGCAGGCCTTCATATAGCCCTCGCGGTCGCGCCAGATGACCAGCGGGTAGCTGATCCTCAGCCCCTCGTCGGACAGCGCCCCGGTCAACTGCTCGATGAAGTCCCGGCCTGCCTCGACTACGGCCCCGCGCGCCATGCTCCCGTCGGCGGCGGGGATGCCCGCGGCGGTCCAGTTGTTGGAGGGCGTGGCCGTCCAGCGCTGATAGAGGGTCCAGTCGCGCGTCAGCCAAAGCTCGGCCACCGTGGCCCGTTCCGCCGCCGTCGATTGAACCATTCCATCCCGGTCCGGACGGGCGAAGACGATGATCCGCACCTCAAGCCCGGCGGCGCGCAGTTTGGGCGCCTCGACCCGCTCGTAGCGCTGCATCGCCGCCGAGTCGCGATAGCCGATGATGTAGAGCGGCTCGCCGCCGCCCCCCGATGACAGCCACGATGCCTCGTCCAGAAGCGCCTGGATCTCGGCCTGATGGCGCGTGACGGTCACCGGCTGGAACCGGGCGTAGAAATGCTGATAGGCCCAGAAGCCGCCGACCGCGAGGATCAGGCCGATCAGAGCGGCGAGGGCCGACCAGACGAAAAAGCGACGCATGCGGGTAAGCGCTCCAGCTTCACTGCAGCCGGCAGGTTAGCCCCTGCCGGCGCATTGCGCACCCCCGGACGCCGGGAAGGCGAACCTCACCCCATCGTCGGGATGACGAAGCTGGAATCCGCGTGCTCCAGTTCCGAGTCCGGCCAGCGGGCGGTGACCGTCTTGACCTTGGTCCAGAACTTCACGCCTTCCATGCCGTGCTGGTTGGTGTCCCCGAAGGCCGAGCGCTTCCAGCCGCCGAAGGTGTGGTAGGCGACCGGCACCGGGATCGGGACGTTGATCCCGACCATGCCGACATTGACCCGGGCGGCGAAATCGCGCGCCGCGCGGCCGTTCTGGGTGAAGATGGCGACGCCATTGCCGTACTGGTGCTTCGAGGCCAGCGACAGGGCCTCCTCGAAATTGCCGGCGCGGACGATCTGCAGCACGGGACCGAAGATCTCCTCCTTGTAGGACTCCATGTCCGGCGTAACGTTGTCGAACAGCGACGGGCCGATGAAATAGCCCTTCTCGTGGCCCTGCAGGCTGAAGCCGCGGCCGTCGACGACCAGTTCGGCGCCTTCCTGCACACCCTTCTCGATCCAACCCTCGACCCGGGCCTTGTGCTGGGCCGTCACCACCGGGCCGTAGTGGGCCTTGTCGTCGGTCGAGACGCCGACCCGCATCGTCGGGATCTCGGCCTCCATCCGCTCGCGCAGGATGTCGGCGGTCTGCTTGCCGACCGGCACCACCACCGGCAGGGCCATGCAGCGCTCGCCGGCCGAGCCGTAGGCGGCGCCCGACAGATCCTTGATGACCTGGTCCATATCGGCGTCGGGCAGGACGATGCCGTGGTTCTTGGCCCCGCCCATGGCCTGGACGCGTTTCCCGTGCGTCGCGCCGGTCTGGTAGACGTAGTTGGCGATATCGGACGAGCCGACGAAGCTGATCGCATGCACCTGGGGATGGGTCAGGATGGCGTCGACCGCCGCCTTGTCGCCGTGCACCACATTGAGCACCCCGGCGGGCGCGCCCGCCTCCATCATCAGTTCGGCCAGACGCACCGGCACCGAGGGATCGCGCTCCGACGGCTTGAGGATGAAGGTGTTGCCGACGGCGATGGCCACGCCGAACATCCACATCGGGATCATGGCCGGGAAGTTGAACGGGGTGATGCCGGACACCACGCCCAGCGGCTGGCGCATCGAATAGACGTCGATGCCGGGACCGGCGCCCCAGGTGTATTCACCCTTAAGCGCGTGCGGGATGCCGCAGGCAAATTCGATCACCTCAAGCCCGCGCTGGATGTCGCCCTTCGAGTCAGCGATGACCTTGCCGTGTTCGGAACTCAGCAGCTCGGCCAGTTCGGTCATATTGGCTTCGACCAGCCGCTTGAACTCGAACATGACCCGCGCGCGGCGCTGGGGATTGGTCGAGGACCAGCCGTCGAAGGCGTTCTGGGCGGCCTGCACGGCCCGGTCCAGCTCGGCGGCCGAGGCCAGCTGCACCCGCGCCTGCACCTCGCCGGTGTTCGGGTTGAACACATCCGAAAAGCGGCCCGAGGCGCCGGTGAACGAGGCGCCGTCGATGAAATGGTTGATGTCGCGCATAGCCGTGCGGCTCCCTGAAGTGTCGGCTTGTTCTGGTTGGCGGCGGTGTAGACCGCCGGACGCGCCGGCGCCAGTGCCCGGCCCGCCGTCGGTCGGCGTCAGACCGCCGCGTCGAACAAGGCGTCGCGGGCGACGTCAGCCTGCAGCATCGGAAAGAAATGCGTGCCGCCGTGGACGGTTTCGATAGTGACGTCGGGGAGCCCCCTGAGCGGTGCGGACATGTGACAGGTCGAGCCGGTCTCCGCCTTGAGGATGCGCACGGGCCGCTGCAGCGACTTCATGGCGCGCCACGGATCATTGCGATGGGTCGCGTAGTTGGAGGCCTCCCACTTCGGCGCGCAGGTCAGCCTGAAGCCCTCCGGGGTCTCGATCAGACCGTCGACCAGATAGTCGGCCAGTATCATCTCAGGCCACCCTTTGAAGGCGCCCCGACCGGCATAGGCGGCCAGAGCCTCGGCGCGGCTGTCGAAGACGGAGCGGCGACGCAAGGCGCCCCGGACCAGCGGGTTGTTCGCCGCCAGCCTGTGCAACAGCGGCAGATGCAGGACGGACACCGCCCAACGCGGCCAGATCACCGGATCCAGCAGCACGAGCCCGGCGACCCGCTCCGGCCGCTCGGCCGCCGCCAGCAGGGCCGCGGCGCCGCCGAGAGAATGCCCGGCCACTACGACCGGCGGTCCGTCCACCCGGTCGAGCAGGGCCGCGAGATCATCGCGATGGTCGGCCCAGTCCAATCGACCCTTCGGGTCGGCGGGCAGGGCGGTTGCGCCATGCCCGCGCAGATCGGGCGCCCAGATGCGCAGACTGCCCGCCAGCGGGCCCAGCAGACTGCGGTAGGTCATGGCGTTAAAGCCGTTGGCGTGGACGAAGATCAGATCGACAGGTCGTTCCGCATCGCCGAAATCCAGCACATTCATCTCGCCCGCGCCCCAGCGGTTCGATACTGGCAAGCTCAGACGGCGGGGCGGGGAAAGCGGCATCGCATCCATGCCGCCCAGATAGGCGTCGGCGTCGGCTCGCGCCAGCGGCGCGCGTAATCAGACCGCGATGCGGCAGGCGGGGCAGCGGCCGTGGGCCTCGATGGTGGTGCGTTCGATGGCGTAGCCGGCGGCGTCAGCGGCCCGGCCCAGATCACCCGCCACCGGCGAGGACACTTCCCGGGTGGTCCCGCAGCAATCGCAGATCAGGAAGGCCGCGGCATGGTCCCGCCCTCCCGAGGTGCAGGCCACATAGGCGCTGATCGAGGCGATGCGGTGGGCCAGGCCCTTGCGCTCGAGAAACTCGAGGGCGCGATAGACGGTCGGCGGCTTGGCCGGCTGACCGTCCTCGCCGAAACGGGCGATCAGGTCATAGGCCTTGACCGGTTCTCCCGCCGCCAGCAGCAAGGCCAGCACCCGGCTGCGCGCCGCGGTCATCCGCTCGCCTTCGGCGGTCAGGCGGGTGCCGGCCGCGTCGAGCGCGCGTTCGACCTCGGCCGCGCCCGGCGGGCCGTCATGATGGTGGTGCTGGCAGGCGTCGGCCATGCGCCACAGCTAGTCGTTCGGGCGTCAGGCCGCAACGGTCGGACTTGACGTTTTGTGATGTTATCTCATAACACTCCGCCTTCCCGATCGAGGCCCGTCATGATCTCCCACCGCTCCCTCCTGTTCGCCATCGCCGGCTGCACCGCGGTCGCCGGAACCGCCGCCGCCCAAACCCCGCCGCAGGGCCGCGAATTCGTCGTTGACGACGTGATCGTCACCGGGGCGCCGTTCGGCGTCACCGACCGGGCCAGCCTGTTGGCGGTCGACGTGCTGGACGAGGAGGATCTGGCCGTCGCGCCGGCCGCGACCCTCGGCGATCTGGTCGCGGGTCTGCCGGGCGTGCGCAGCACCAATTTCGCCCCGGGGGCCAGCCGGCCGGTGATCCGCGGCCTGTCCGGCCCCCGCGTCCAGGTGCTGACCAACGGCCTGGGCATGATCGACGCCAGCTCGGTCTCGCCAGACCACCAGGTCGCCGTCGATCCGGCGGAGGCCCGGCGCATCGAGATCGTCCGCGGGCCTTCGACCCTCGTGTTCGGCGGCTCGGCCATCGGCGGCGTGGTCAACATCATCGACGACCGCATCCCCACCGAAAGGCCCGAGGGCGGGCTGGACGGCCACGTCTCGGCCCAGGCCTCGACCGTCGACGACGGCTCCAGCTTCGGGGCGCGGCTGAAGGCCGAAGCCGGACCGCTGGTCATCACCCTCGACGGCTTCACGCGAGTGTCCTCGGACTACCGCGTCCCCGTCTTCCCGGAGTCGCAGATTTTGCTCGACGAGGAAGGTGAAGCGGCCGGCGACGGGCGCACCGTCGAGAACACCTTCGTGCGGCTGGACCAATACGGCGCGGGCCTCAGCTTCATCGGATCGCGCGGCTATGGCGGCGTCTCGGCCAAACACGTCGACACCACCTACGGCGTCCCCGGCCACGAGCACGAGCCTGACCCGCTGGACCCGGATCCGCACGAGGACGAGGGCGTCTCCATCGGCCTGGAGCAGACCCGCTACGATCTGCGCGGCGAACTGAGCTTCGCCTCCGGACCGTTCAGCGCCGCCCGCCTGTCGGCCGGCTGGGCCGACTATGCGCACACCGAATTCGAGGGCGACGAGGTCGGGACCCAATTCTTCTCGGACGGCTACGAAGGCCGGTTCGAACTGATCCAGCGCGAGCGAAACGGCTGGCAGGGCGTGGTCGGGGCCCAGCTTCTGGACCGGACCTTCGACGCGGTCGGCGACGAAGCCTATGTGCCGCGCACCGGCATCAGCGAGCAGGGCCTCTACACCGTGCAGCGCTTCGACCGCGGCGGCCTCGGCTTCGAGGGCGGCCTGCGCCTCGACAAGCGCTCGCTGGAAAGCGCCGCGGCCGAGCGCGATTTCACCAACGTCTCGGCCTCGGCCGGGGTGTTCTTCCGCCCGAGCGCGCCGCTGTTCGTCGGCGTGAGCGTCGCCCGCAACGCGCGTGCGCCGAGCGAGGTCGAGCTGTTCGCCGAGGGCGCCCACGTCGCCACCGGCGCGTTCGAGGTCGGCGACATCGACCTCGACTCCGAGGTGGCCAGCTCCGTCGAGGCGACCCTACATTTCGCCCGGGGACCGTTCGAGTTCGACCTGCACGCCTATCACGCCCAATATGACGGCTTCATCGACCTGCGGCCGACCGGTCTGGAAGACGTCGATTCCGGACTGCCGATCTTCGAATACGTCCAGACCGACGCCACCTTCCGGGGCTTCGAGGCCGAGGCCGAATATCGGCTCTGGGAGAGCGGCCAGCGTAGCCTGACCCTGACCGGCGCGGCCGACTCGGTGCGGGCCTCGACCGACCTCGGTCCGGCCGCGCGGATTCCGCCGTGGTCCGTGACCGGAGGCGTCGAGTGGGCGTCGCGCCTGTTCGATATCGGGATGGAGGTCCGCCACGTCGGCGAGCAAGACCGCACCACCGCATTCGAGCGGCCGACCGCCAGCTATACCTTCGTCAATCTGAAGGGCGCGATGCGGCCGTTCGCGGATCGCAACGTCACTCTCTTCGCCGAGGCCTCCAACCTGACCGACGAAGAGGGGCGCGAGCACGCCAGCTTCCAGAAGGATATCGCCCCCCTGCCCGGGCGCAGCCTGCGCGCGGGCGTGACCTGGCGGTTCTGACGGCCATGCCCTGGAAAGGGGAACCGCGTTTGCCGCCCGGGGGCGTCTGGGCTAGAAGCGCGCTTCCCTTTTTTCATCCAGAGCTCGTTTCGCGTCCATGACCGACACCACCGCCAACGCCAGCCCGCTTTCGGGCAACGTCCTGTTCTACGGCAAGCCGGAGCCGCTCTCGATCGAGGCGCACAGCAAGCTGGGCGTCGATCCCGTCGAGCAGCCGTACAATTTCGCGGCCTCGACCAACATCGTGCCGCTGACCGTGACGGAGTTCGCGCCGTCGGCGCTGAGCTATCCGGTGATCTTCGTGGGCGACGCCCGGCAGCCGGTCGCCGTTATGGGCCTGCGCCAGGGCGAAAACCTGTTCATCGACGACGCTGGCGCCTTCAAGACCGAGGCCTACATTCCGGCCTATGTGCGCCGCTACCCGTTCGTGTTCGCCAATGACGAGGCCGAGAAGCGCCTGATCCTGTGCGTTGATCGCGACGCCCCGTTCATCAAGGAAGGCGGCGCCACGCCGCTGTTCGTCGACGGCAAACCCTCGCCCTACGTCGAGCAGGCGATGGAGTTCTGCAACAACTTCGAGCAGGAGCGTCAGCGCACCGAGGCCTTCGTCAAGCTGCTGATGGACCTCGACCTGCTGGAAACCCGCGAGGCCGTGTTCAACCCGCGCAACGCGGACGGCACGTCGGGCTCGCCGCAGAAGATCGCCGAATATTTCGCCGTTTCGGAAGACAAGCTGAAGGCCCTGCCGGCCGACAAGCTGGCCGAGTTGCGTGACAATGGCGCCCTGGGCCAGATCTACGCCCACCTGGTGTCGCTGCTGGGCTGGGACCGTCTGATCGCCATCGCCTTCCAGAAGGCCGCTGCGGCGCAGCCGACCGCCGGCAACGCCTGAGTAGGCGCGCGCCCCGAAATTCAGCCCCGTCCGGTCCGCCGGGCGGGGCTTTTTCGTGGGCTCAGCGCCGCGCCAGCAACGCCCGGGTCAGGCAGGAGAAGACCAGCCGCCCGGCTTCGTCGAGCAGGTCGTGCTGGGCGATGACGATGCCCTTCTCGTCGCCGACCGGGTCCTTGCCCATCACCGTCATCCGGCCGCGGATCAGTTCGCCCGGCGGCGGATTGCGCAGATAGCGCAGCCCGTCGACCGCCAGCACCTTGGACTGGGCCCAGCCCGACGCCTTGTCCGCGAACAGCCGGCTCCACAGCGCGTAGACCATGGCGTCGGGCGCGCCATAGGCCCCGTCCCAGCCGGGCGAGAAGCGTTCGACGAACACCTCCAGCGCGGCGGCGTCGACCATGCAGGCGCCAAGCGGAATCACCTCCCCCACGGCCAGATCCTCGAAATGGACGTGGAGCGGTTCGCTCATCGGAATGTCCTCAGCCGGCGGGCTCTTCGGAGACCCGCACCAGAAGCTTGCCGTCGTGATCACCGGTGAACAAGCGGTTCAGCGAATCCAGCGCATTTTCCAGTCCGTCATCGACGTGGACCTTCCACTTCACCTCGCCGCTTTGCAGCCATGGCCCCATCTCGGCGACCATCTCTCGGGCGCGGGGGGCGTAGTCCAGCACAAGGAAGCCCTGCACCCTCAGCCGGTGTGTGATGATGCGGGCGAAGTTCGGCGACGGCGGCATTTTGGTCGCGTTGTAGGCAGAGATCAGACCGCACACGGCCATCCGCCCATGGGTCTTCAAGCGGTTGAACACGGCGATCATGATGTCGCCGCCGACATTCTCGAAATTCATCTCCACGCCGTCCGGGGCCAGCCGGTCCAGCGCCTCGCCGACGTCCTCGTTCTTGTAGTCGATGGCGTCGTCGAACCCGAGCTCCTCGGTCAGCCAGCGGCATTTGTCGGGCCCGCCGGCGATGCCGATGACCCGCGCGCCACGCGCCTTGGCCACCTGACCGGCGATCGAGCCGACCGCCCCGGCCGCGGCGGAGATCACCATCGTTTCGCCGGCCTGCGGCTTCAGCACGTCGGTGACGCCGAAATAGGCGGTCAGGCCCGTCATACCGAGCACCGACAGATTAGCCGTCAGCGGCAGGCCGGGCGCGCGGTGGACCTGGCGCAACTCCATTTCGGAGACGACCGCATAGTCCGCCCAGCCGCCCGACAGCGGCGTAACGATATCGCCGACGCGGAAGCGGCTCGACCGGCTCTCCTCGACCACGCCGAGGGTCAGGCCGCGCATCACGCCGCCGAGCGGCACCGGCGGCAGATAACCTTCGGCGTCGTTCATCCACGTCCGGTTGGTCGGGTCGAGCGACAGATAGATGGTGCGGACCAGCACTTCCGACTCGTTGAGGGCCGGTACCGGGGCCTCGACCAATTCCAGATCGCCAGGCTGGACCAGTCCCTTGGGCCGCTGCCGAAGAACCCACTGCCGATTCACCCGAGCCATGTCCGTCTCCTTGTCCGCCGAGGCCCGTCGGGCCGCCCTGCACGTTTTCTTTCAAGACGCGCATCATGACCCGACCGGCCAGCCTGTCCAGCGCAGCGGAAAGAAAAAGGCGGACCGTGAACGGTCCGCCGAAGTGGCATCATCGAGAATGAGGCGCGGAGGCGACAGACCGGCTTTCGCCAGTCTCAAGTCGGGGGGGCGTCGCCGCCTCCGCAAACCGTTAACCGCGGACGGTCGAGCTGGTTCCGCGCCGTTGGAAGTATTTTTCCCCTGACAAGCGAGCGCCGGAACGGCTCCGCTGGCGAAGGCGTTGATCGGCAGAGCGCAATCGCCTTTGGAGCCCCGCACATGTCCCCCGACTCTCCTCCCGAAACCTCGCATAAATCGCCGCACGACAAGGCCGCCGACGCGGTTCACGAGGGTCGTCCTGTCGAGGCCCAATACGTGCGTGGCGGTCGTGGCGGGGTGCGTATTCTGACCCTGCTGATCGTCTCGGTGGCGGCGGTTTCGATCCTGCTCCTCGGCATGTGGTTCGTCAGCCGGGGCGGTTTCGCCGCGACCAACGCCAATGACGGCGATCAGCCCGTCGACGCCGCCGCCTTCCAGGACGAGCCGACGGTTCCGGCCGGACCGTCGGCCCCGGCTCAATAGCCCACGAAAAAGCCCCGGTCGCGAGACCGGGGCTTTTCACGTTTCGACGGGAAGGTTCAAGCCGCTTCGCGCTGCCGCGAGGGGTGGAAGAACAGCGCCTGGCTGATCGCTGCCTTCACCGTCTCCGGCTGGAACGGCTTGGTGATCAGGAAGGTCGGCTCGGGCCGTTCGCCGGTCAGCAGCCGCTCGGGGAAGGCGGTGATGAAGATGACCGGCACGTCGATCCGCTTGAGGATGTCCTTGACCGCGTCGATGCCCGACGACCCGTCGGCCAGCTGGATGTCGGCCAACACCAGGCCGGGGCGGTTGCGGGCGACGGCGTCGACCGCTTCATCGTGCGTGGTGGCGGTGCCCGTGACGCGATGGCCCAGCTCCTTCACCAGGCTCTCGATATCGGCGGAGATGATCGCCTCGTCCTCAATGATCAGCACGTCGGTGGCCAGTTCGGCGTCGATGTCGGACTGGGCCTCGGCGATCAGTCGTTCGACGTCCATCGCGTCGGCGTCGAGGATCTGGGCCGCTTCCGACGGCGTGAAGCCTTCGAGAGCGGTGAGCAGGAAGGCCTGACGCGAGCGCGGAGCGATCTGCATCAGGCGGCGCGAGGCGTCATCGCGCCCTTCGATGCCGCTCTTGTCTTCAAGCTGGGCGCCGGTCGAAGCCCAGATGGCATGGAAGACGTGGTAGAGGGCGACCCGCGGCGTCATCTCGGGCGGCAGTTGGCGCTCGCCGGCTGCGAGGGCCTCGAGGGCCACCCGCACATAGTTGTCGCCGGTGGTCTGGTCGCCGGTCAACGCACGGGCGTATCGACGGACATAGGGCAGATGCGGCGCGAGACGGGCCAGCAGGCTCATGTAGTATTCCCCGACAGTAAGCGGTCCACATTAGATTGGGACCCAGGCAAGCCCCGTCAACGTATCAAATCGGCCACGGTTCCCGCCCGACCAGGAAAGCTTGAGCATTAATCCGTCGTAACATAGGAACCCTCTTTGGACGCTGGCGTTTTCGGCAATCGCAGCAATAGCGTCAGGGTGGCGGCCGTTTATTCGATGACAAGCAATTCAAACCCTTCCCGTAAGGCCGCGCCCACCGGGGGCCCGGCCCTTGAGGAAGCGCGTCTTCGTCAGCAGGCGATCGGGGTCAAGCTCAGGCATATGTTCGACGAGGTGGTGAACGAGCCGGTTCCGGACGAGTTCCTCGACATCCTTCGCCGCGCTGACGAGCGCCCGGACGGTGGCGCATGAGCGGCGCCTCGTCCCCGCCGCCCAAGCCGCCCTCCGCTGATGACAACGCCTTCAAGAGGGAACTGGTCGCGCTGATCCCGCATCTTCGAGCATTCGCGCGCACCTTGACCGGTGATCCGACCGCCGCCGACGACCTGGCCCAGGACGCCATGATGAAGGCTTGGGACGCCCGCGCCAGCTACCAGATGGGCACGAACATGAAGGCGTGGACCTTCATGATCCTGCGCAATCAGTTCTATTCCGAGAAGCGCCGCTCGTGGCGCCAGTCCCAGCTCGATCAGGAGGCCGCCGAACGCACCCTCGTAGCCGTGGACGATCCGGAATCGCCCGTCGCCCTTGATGAACTGCGCCTGGCGCTCGCCACCCTGCCGGAAGAGCAGCGCGAAGCCCTGATCCTCGTCGGCGCCGGAGGCTTCGCCTATGAGGAAGCGGCCGAGATTTGCCAGTGCGCCGTAGGCACGGTGAAGAGCCGCGTCTCCCGCGCTCGCAAGGCGCTGCAGGCTACGCTTGAACGCGGCGGTTACGCCCGGGACGGCCGCGCCGCCGGCGACGCCATGCGTTCAATCCTCGCCGATGCGGATCGCCTGAGCAGCGTTCGGGGCTGAGGTGGTCCGGCTCGGGCGAGCGCTCGGTCGGGGTCTGGCTCCGCCACAGTTCCAAGGCATTCGCTTTCGCCTCGGCGCCGCGCTGGCCTTCGCCCTGCTGCCGATTCTCGCGCTCGGCGCCTTTCAGGCCGACTCCCAGTTCCGCCTGCAGGACCAGCAGCGCCGCGAGGACCTGCAACTGGCCGCAGAACGGACCGCCGCAAGCGTCAAGGGCCGGCTCGACAGCACCACCGTCCTGCTCCAGGCGCTTCGTCCCGAGGCGCTCGAGATCTACTGCGAACCGAGACTCACAGCCTTGGTCCAGCGTCTCGAGGGCCTCGACGGCCTCGCGCGGCTGACCCCCACCGGTCAGACCGCCTGCGCTTCAAACGCCCTGGGCGCGGCGACGCCCGCCTGGTTGGAGCAGGCCCGAGCCTCGCCCTGGTTTCAGCGGCTGCGGGCTGGCGAGGATACTGTGCTGGCTCGGGCTCCCGTCAATGTCGGCGAGGCGCCCGGCATGATCGTGGCCATCCGGCTCGAGCGGCCGCTGGGCGCTTTCGACGGCGCCATGGTGGCGGTGATTCCCCTGTCGGCGCTGCAGCCCGACATCGCCGACCGGGCCCTGCCCGAGGGCTCGCAGGCGGCTCTGACGGACGGAGCCGGCCAACTCCTGACCGCGACCGATCCGACGGCCTTCTCCCTGTCGGAGGGCCGCAGCGTCACGGGCTGGGTCGAACGCGCCCGAGCCGATGCTTCGGCCATTTTCGAGGCCGACGATGCCGAGGGGCGGCCGCGCGTCTACGCTGGAGCAGCCCTGGCGGGGCGCGACGTCTACGCCCTGCTGTCCGCCCCCGCTCCCGGCCTGCTGTCATGGGCCCGGCTGAACCCCGTGGGGGCCTTCATGGTCCCGCTGCTGGCGTGGCTGATCGCCTTCCTGTCTGTGATGTGGGTGTCCGAGCGGATCGTGGTGCGCTGGCTGATCTATCTGGAGCGGGTGGCGGCGATCTACGCGCGCGGCCGCTTCTCGGTGCGTCCCGTCCAGGCCATGAACGCACCGGCGGAGATTCGCGTTCTCGGGCGAACCCTCGACGATCTGGCCGACACCATCACCCACCGCGACGCCGACCTGAATGCCTCCATCGAGGAGAAGGACGCGCTGATGCGCGAAATCCATCACCGGGTGAAGAACAACCTCCAGATCATCTCGTCCCTGCTGTCGATGCAGCAGCGGGCCCTGACCGATCCCCAGGCGAAGGCGGCGGTGGGCGACACCCGTCAGCGCATCTCGGCCCTCGCCCTGATCTACCGTACTCTCTACCAGAGCGCTGATCTGCGCTACGCCGACGCCCGCATCTTCCTGACCGAACTGGTCGGTCAACTGGTCGCGAGCGAAGCGGGTCGAGGGCCGGTCGTGACCTCGTCGGTCGAGGCGGATTCGCTCGTCGTCGATCCGGACAAGCTGGCCCCCCTTGCCCTTTGGCTGGTCGAGGCGGTCACAAACGCCCAGAAGCACGCCTTCGCGTCCCGCGGCGGGGCGCTCAAGGTGCGCTTCCGGGTCGAAGGCGAGACCAGTGTGCTGGAGGTCGAGGACGATGGGCCGGGGGTCAGCGAGACCTACCGCGCCGGCGTCGGTCGCACCCTGATGGGGGCCTTCGCCAAACAGCTGCGCGGCGAAGTCGAGATGCTGCCCGCGCCGACCGGCGGCACGATCGCCCGCATGACCTTCGCGACGCCGGAAGCGGTCACGCCCATCGACCCTACGGACCTCGGAACCCGGACCGCCCCGCGACGTTCCTGATGCACACGCCGCTCCCCCGGCGAAAGGAGATCGCACCATGCGTAAGATGTTTGTTCTGTTCGCCGCCGCCGCCGCCCTCACCACCGCCGCCTGCAACACGATCGCGGGCGTGGGCGAGGACGCCCAGGCCGCTGGCAAAGCCGTCGAGAAATGTGCTGAAGGCCGGACCTGCTAGTCCGGACTGCGGTCTGAGTTCCTGATCGCGGCTCTCCCCCGACACGCGATCGGTTGAAGAAGGCCCGCCAGGCCCCCCCCCCCGCCGGCGGGCCTTCGCTTGTCCGGCCGAAGCGAGGCCTTCTTGCGTAGGCCGGCGGGCGCGCTAGCATTGTCCCCGGAGGCGTCCGTCAGACGGCGCCGGGGGGACGATACGCATGACCGAAGTCGCGACGCAGACCGCGCCGGAGCCCGCCCGGGGACCGGACCTGAAGACGGTGGTGACCGCCTCCGCCGCCGGCACCGCCTTTGAATGGTATGACTTCTTCATCTTCGGCTCGCTGGCCGGCGTCATCGCCAGCCATTTCTACGCCGAGGTCAGCGAGGCCACCGGCTACATCCTGGCGCTGCTGACCTTCGGCGTCGGCTTCGTCGTCCGTCCGCTCGGCGCGCTGGTGTTCGGCTGGTTCGGCGACCGCACAGGCCGCAAGACCACCTTCCTCGTCACCATCACCCTGATGGGGGTGGCCACGGTGGCCATCGGCCTGCTGCCGGACTACGGCGACATCGGCGTCGCCGCTCCCATACTGCTGATCCTGATGCGGGTGCTTCAGGGCTTCGCCCTCGGCGGTGAGTACGGGGGAGCCGCCATCTATGTCGCCGAGCACGCGCCGGCGAAGAAACGCGGCTTCCTGACCGGCTGGATCCAGACCACCGCCGCCCTTGGCCTGATCGGGGCCCTCGCCGTCATCCTGATCACCCGCAAGATCGTCGGCGCCGAGGCCTTCGACGAATGGGGCTGGCGCATCCCCTTCCTGCTCTCGGCCCTGCTGCTGGGCATCTCGCTGTGGATCCGCATGCGGCTGGACGAGAGCCCGGCCTACCGCCGCATGGAAGAGGAGGCGTCCGACGCCGATCACCGCGCCCCTTACAAGGAGGCCTTCCTGACCTGGCGCAACGGCCGCTTCGTCCTGCTGGCCCTGTTCGGCATCATGATCGCCCAGGGCGCGGTCTGGTACTGTGGCTATTTCTACAGCCGCTTCTTCATGGAGCGCATTCTCAAGGTCGAGGTCGCCACCGTCGACATGCTGATGCTGTGGCTGACCGTCGCCTCGGCGGGCCTCTATGTCTTCTTCGGCTGGCTGTCGGACCGGGTCGGGCGCAAGCCGGTGATGCTGTTCGGCATGATCCTGGCGCTGGTCGCCTTCTTCCCCGGCTTCCATGCCCTGACGAAGGCCGCCAACCCCGCCCTGGCCGAGGCCCAGGCCTCCGCCCCGGTGACCGTGGTCGCCGACCCCGCGTCCTGCGCCCTGCAGTTCGATCCGGTCGGCAAGGCCGCCTTCGCCAGCTCCTGCGACATCGCCAAGAACGTGCTGTCCAACGCCGGGGTGTCCTACGCCAACGCCGAGGCCCTGCCCGGCAGCGTGGCGACGATCCGGATCGGGGAGACGGCGGTGACCTCCGTGGAGGGCGAGGCCCTGTCCCCGACCGCGCTCAAGGCGGCCCGCGCCGACGTCGAGACGCGGATCAAGGCCGCCCTCGCCGCCGCCGGCTATCCCGAACGGGCCGACCCGGCCCGGATGAACCTGCCGTTGATGTTCGCCATCCTGATGGTCTTCATCGTCGCCGCCACCGCCCTCTACGGACCGCAGGCGGCGGCCCTGGTCGAGCTGTTCCCGACCCGGGTGCGCTACACGGCCATGAGCCTGCCCTACAACATCGGCACCGGCTGGGTCGGGGGCCTGCTGCCCGCGGCCAGCTTCGCCCTCGTGGCGGCGTCGGGGAACATCTATTTCGGCCTGTGGTATTCTGTAGCCTTCACCCTCGTCGCCGTCGTCGTCAGCCTGATCTGGCTGCCCGAGACCCGGGGCCGGGACCTGAATACGATCGGGACCTGAGGCGTTATCCCTCGGCGCCCCACCGCCGGAGACGATCATGACCGACCCGAAAAGCCGCGACGCCGGCCTCGCCCTGCTGCGCGAACACGCCCTGATCGCCGGCGAAACCGTCACCGCGTCGAGGCGGATCGCCGTCGACGACCCCGCCACCGACGAGATCATCGGCCACGTCCCGGATCTTGGCGTCGAGGAGACGGAGCGCGCCATCCAGGCCGCTCACGACGCCTTCCCGGACTGGTCCCGCTCCGATCCGCACAAGCGCGCCGCCTTCCTGCGCGAATGGGCCCGGCTGATCGACGAGAACGCCGAGGCTCTCGGGGCCCTGATGGCGCTCGAGAACGGCAAGCCGTTCGAGGAGGCCAGAGGCGAGGTCGCCTACGCCAACAGCTTCATCAAATGGTTCGCCGGCGAGGCGGAGCGGCTGATCGGCGAGACCCAGGACAGCCCGTTGGGCCACGTCATTCTGACCTTCCGCGAGGCGGTCGGCCCGTGCGCCTTCATTACCCCGTGGAATTTCCCCGCCGCCATGCTGACCCGCAAGCTGGGACCGGCCTTCGCCGCCGGCTGCACCGCCGTGGTCAAGCCGGCCAGCCAGACCCCCTTCACCGCCATCGCCCTCGCCGAGCTGGCCCACAAGGCCGGCCTGCCCAAGGGCGTGCTCAGCGTCGTCACCGGCGACGCGGCGACCATCGGCGGCGTGCTGACGGCCTCGCCCCTGATCCGCAAGCTCAGCTTCACCGGCTCGACGCCCATCGGCCGCCTGCTGGCCGAACAGTCGGCCCCGACCCTGAAGCGGGTGTCGATGGAGTTGGGCGGCGCCGCCCCGCTGATCGTCTTCGCCGACGCCGATCTCGATCTGGCCGTGGCCGAAACGATCCGCGGAAAGTTCCGCAACTCGGGCCAGACCTGCGTCTGCCCCAACCGCGTCTACGTCCAGCGCGAGGTCGCGGAAACCTACGCCGGGAAACTGGCAGAAGCCGTGTCAAAGGTCCCGGTCGGCCCCGCCTTCGAACCGGGGGTCAAGGTCGGTCCGCTGATCGAGGACAAGGCGGTTCACAAGGTGCTCGACCACCTCGCCCTGACCAAGGCGTCGGGCGGCGAGGTTCTGACCGGCGGCGAGCGCCACGCCCTCGGCGGACGCTTCTTCCAGCCCACCGTCACCCTCGGCGGCGACGACGGCCTTTTCCGCCGCGAGGAGACCTTCGGCCCGCTGATTCCCGTCTTCCCGTTCGACAGCGAGGACGAGGTTCTGAAGATGGCCAACGACAGCGATTTCGGCCTCGCCTCCTATGTCTTCACCCGCGACCTCGATCGCGCGATGCGCATGGGCCGCCGCATCGAGGCCGGCATGTGCGGGATCAACACCGGCCTCATCTCCACCGCCGTCGCCCCTTTCGGCGGCGTCAAACAGTCCGGCTACGGGCGCGAGGGCTCGATACACGGCATCGACGAATACGTCGCGGTCAAACAGGTGACCCTGGCGCTGCGTTAGACCGGCAGCGCGCCCCGCTTGACCACCGTGCGCATGGCCACACTGGACGAGACCCGCGTCACCCCCGGGATCCGGGTCAGCTCCCTCGAATGCACCCGCTCCAGGTCGTCGACGTCGCGCACCACCAGCCGCAGCAGATAGTCCGAGCCCCCGGTCATCAGATAGCATTCGACCACCTCGGGCACGGTGGAGACCGCGGTCTCGAAGGCGGTCAGCGACGCCTCGGCCTGCGACGACAGGGTCACCGTCACGAACACGCTGATCGGCAGGCCGACGGCCCGCTCGTTGATGATGGCGGTGTAGCGGCTGATCACCTCCGCCGCCTCCAGCGCCCGCAGCCGGCGCAGACAGGCGCTCTCCGACAGGTTCACCGTCTTGGCCAGATCGGCGTTGGTCATCCGCCCGTCGCCCTGCAGGGCGCGGATCATCTTGCGGTCGGTATCGTCGAGGGCGACAGCGGAAACGGTCTTCAACACGGGCCTCATTCGCAGATTCTGCGACTGTATGCCGTTCACACGACGAAAAGAACAGGAACCTGCGCGCGGACCCCGCTAGATTGCCGCGCGAAAGAGGCCGCCGCAGAGCGCGCCCGCACCCCGTGGAAAGAGGAACTCCCATGCGCGTCGGCGTCCCCACCGAAATCAAGAAGAACGAACACCGCATCGGCCTGACCCCGACCGCCGTGCGCGAATACGTCGCCCACGGCCACGCCGTTTCCGTCCAGAAGGGCGCCGGCCTCGGCGCCGGCTTCACCGACGAGGACTACCAGAAGGTCGGCGCGACCATCATCGACACGGCGGCGGAAATCTTCGCCAACAACGACATGATCGTGAAGGTCAAGGAGCCCCAGAAGGTCGAATGGGAGATGCTGCGCGAGGACCAGATCCTGTTCACCTACTTGCACCTGGCCCCGGACCCCGAACAGACCAAGGGCCTGCTGGCCTCGAAATGCGCCGCCATCGCCTATGAGACCGTCACCGACGCCAAGGGCGGCCTGCCGCTGCTGGCCCCGATGTCGGAAGTCGCCGGCCGTATCGCCGTGTTCTCGGCCGCCGAGACCCTGCTGAAGCACAACGGCGGCATGGGTCTGCTGTTCTGCGGCGTACCGGGCGTGGCCCCGGCCCGCGTGCTGGTGCTGGGCGGCGGTGTCGTCGGCCTCAACGCGGCCCGCATGGCCATGGGCCTGGGGGCCGAGGTTGTGGTGCTGGAACGCTCGATTCCGCGCATGGCCTATATCGACGAGGTCACCCAGGGCCGGGTCATCACCCGCTATTCCTCGATCAATGCGATCGACGAGGAGATGGTCAAGGCCGACGTCATCATCGGCGCCGTACTGGTCCCCGGCGCCTCGGCCCCCAAGCTGATCAAGCGCGAGGACCTGAAGGCGATGAAGAACGGCTCGGTGCTGGTCGACGTGGCCATCGACCAGGGCGGCTGTTTCGAGACCTCGAAGGCCACCACCCACGAGGACCCGACCTATGTCATCGACGGCGTGGTCCACTATTGCGTCGCCAACATGCCCGGCGCCGCCCCGCGCACCTCGTCCGAGGCCCTCAACAACGCCACCCTGCCGTTCGGCCTTGCGTTGGCGAACAAGGGTCTCGAGGCCCTTAAGGCCGACCCCCACCTGGCCCGCGGCCTCAACGTGCTCAAGGGCGAGATCACCTATCCGGCGGTCGCCGAGGCGATGGGCCTGGAATGGAGCGATCCGTTCGGCGTCTGGGCCAAGGGCTGACTTCGAGGGCTTAGGGCTTAGGGCTTAGGGCTTAGGGACCAGGAAGTAGGGAGTAGGTCAGTGACGCGTTCGGCGAACGGATTCGGCCATCTTGACCCTAAGACCTAAGCCCTAAGCCCTACTCCCTCTTCCCCCCCGCCTGTAATTCGCCGCGCTTTTCCTACATAAGCCCGCGATGAAGTTTCTCGACCAGGCCAAGATCTACATCCGCTCCGGCAACGGCGGCGGGGGCGCCGTGTCGTTCCGGCGCGAGAAATTCATTCCCAACGGCGGCCCGGACGGCGGCGATGGCGGCAATGGCGGCAACGTCTGGATCACCGCCGTCGAGGGACTGAACACCCTGATCGACTACCGCTATCAGCAGCATTTCAAGGCCCAGACCGGCGTCCACGGCATGGGCCGCCAGATGCACGGCGCCAAGGGCGAGGACATCATTCTCAAGGTCCCGGTCGGCACCCAGGTGCTCGACGAGGACAAGGAGACGGTGCTGCTCGACATGGACGAGGCCGGCAAGACCGAACTGCTGCTCAAGGGCGGCAACGGCGGCTGGGGGAACGTCCGCTTCAAGGGCCCGCAGAACCAGGCTCCTGCCTACGCCAACCCCGGTCAGGAGGGCCAGGAGCGCTGGATCTGGCTGCGGCTGAAGCTGATCGCCGACGTCGGCCTCGCCGGCCTGCCCAACGCCGGCAAATCGACCTTCCTCGCCGCCGCCTCGGCCGCCCGGCCCAAGATCGCCGACTATCCGTTCACGACGCTGGTGCCCAACCTCGGGGTGGTCGACCTGTCGACGACCGAGCGCTTCGTCATCGCCGACATCCCCGGCCTCATCGAGGGCGCTCATGAGGGAGCCGGCATCGGCACCCGCTTCCTCGGCCATGTCGAACGCTCGGGCTGCCTGATCCATCTGATCGACGGAACGCAGGAGGATGTGGGCAAGGCCTATCGCATCATCCGCCACGAGCTCGAGGCCTACGGCGCCGGTCTCGCCGACAAGCCCGAGGTGCTCGCCCTCAACAAGATCGACGCCCTCGACGCCGGGACGCGGGAAGAGAAGGCCGCCGAGCTCGAGGCCGTCGCCGGCCGTCGCCCGATGCTCGTTTCCGGCGTCTCCGGCGAGGGCGTCACAGAACTGCTCCGCGCCGCCTGGACCGAGGTGCGCAGAAACCGGGGCGAAGTCGCCCCGACCGAGGAAGACGAAACCATCTTGGAAACCCCGGGAGGCTGGGCCCCGTGACTCTCGCTGATCCCCCGCTCGCCGCGACCGCCATCGCCGCCGCCGAGCGCATTGTCATCAAGATCGGCTCGTCCCTGCTGGTTGACCGCAAGTCCAATGCCGTCGATCTCGTCCGGCTGCGCAGCCTCGCCGCCGACATCGCCGGCTTCAAGGCCGAGGGCAAACAGGTGCTCGTTGTCTCTTCGGGCGCCGTCGCCCTGGGCCGCCGGCGCCTCGGCAGCCGGGCCCGCGGCGCCGGTCTGGAGAAGAAACAGGCCGCGGCCGCCGCCGGCCAGTCGATGCTGATGCACGCCTGGGAGTCGGTGTTCGATCCCCACGATGTCATCACCGCCCAGATCCTGCTCACCCGCGACGACACCGAGACGCGGCGGCGCTGGCTCAACGCCCGCGCCACGGTCGGCGCCCTGCTCGACATGGGCGCGGTGCCGATCGTCAACGAGAACGACACCATCGTCACCGACCAGATCAAATACGGGGACAACGACCGTCTGGCGGCGCGCGTGGCGCAGATGATCAGCGCCGACCTGCTGATCCTGCTGTCCGACGTCGACGGCCTCTACACCGCCGATCCGCGCTCGAATCCCGACGCCGAACACATTCCCTATATCGAGACCCTGACGCCCGAGATCGAGGCCATGGCCACCGGAGCCAACGCCGAAGCGGGAGTCGGCACGGGCGGCATGGCCACCAAGCTGATGGCGGCGCGCATCGCCGCCGAGGCCGGCTGCGCCACCCTGATCGCCGAAGGCAAGCCCAAGACGCGCGGCGCCAAGACGCTGGAGGAAGGGCGACGCTGCACCCTGATCGCCCCGGCGACGACGGTGAAGGCGGCCTACAAGCAGTGGATCGGCGGGTCCCTCGCCACCCGCGGCCGCCTCGTTGTCGACAAGGGCTGCGCCCGGGCCCTGACCCGGGGCAAGTCGCTTCTGGCGGTCGGCATCCTTTCGAGCGAGGGCGATTTCGGCAAGGGCGACCCGGTCGAGGTGTTCAACGAAAAGGGCGTCGAGATCGCCCGCGGCCTCGTTCGCTACGACGACAACGATGTGTCGAAGATCAAGGGAACCCGGTCCGCCGGGCTCAAGGCGGCGCTGGGCTACGCGGGCGGTCCGGTGGTGATCCACGCCGACGATCTGGCCCTGCGGGACACCGGCGCCCCTTGAAACTCAGGATCGGGACGCGACCTTAAAGGACATGACCATGACACTGGAAACCCCCGCCCCGACCGCCGAATCCTCTCTGGAAGCCGATATGCTGGCCATGGGCCGGCGCGCCCGCGCCGCCAGCCGCACCCTGGCCCTGGCCGGGGCCGACGCCCGGACCAAAGCCATCAAGGGTATGGCCTCGGCCCTGCGCGGTCGCTCGAAGGAGGTTCTGGCCGCCAACGCCGCCGACCTCGACGACGCTCGCGCCAAGGGCATGGCCGACGCCATGATGGATCGCCTCGCGCTCGACGAGAAGCGGCTGGCGGGCGTGGTCGGCGCGCTGGAGTCGATCGCCGCCATCCCCGATCCGGTCGGCGTCGAGACGGCCCGCTGGACCCCCGAAAACGGCCTCGACATCGCGCGCGTCCGCACCCCGCTGGGCGTGTTGGCCATCATCTATGAGAGCCGGCCCAACGTCACCGCCGACGCCGCCGCCCTCGCCGTGCGCGCCGGCAACGCCGTCATCCTGCGCGGCGGCTCGGAATGCCTGCGCTCCAACCTCGCCATCCACGAGGCCTTGGTCGAGGGCCTGACCTCGGCCGGGCTGTCGCCCGATACGGTGCAGATCGTCACCACCCGCGACCGCGCGGCCGTCGGCCAGATCCTGACCGGCCTCGACGGCTCGATCGACCTGCTGATCCCGCGCGGCGGGCGCTCGCTGGTCGAGCGGGTCAAGAACGAGGCCCGCGTCGCCGTCCTCGGTCACCTCGAAGGCGTCAACCACGTCTATGTCCACGCCAGCGCCGATCCCGACATGGCCCGCGCCGTGGCCGTCAACGCCAAGATGCGCCGCGTCTCGGTCTGCGGCGCCGCCGAGACCCTGCTGATCGACAAGGCCGTCGCCGACGACCTGCTGCCGCGGATCGCCGCCGACCTGACCGGCGCCGGTTGCGAACTGCGCGCCGACCCCGCCGCCCGCGCCCTGATCCCCGGAGCCGCCGCCGCCAATGACGACGACTGGGCCACCGAATATCTCAAGCCGATCCTCGCCGTGAAGGTCGTCGACGGCATGGACGAGGCCCTCGACCATGTCGCCCGTTACGGCTCTGGCCATACGGAATCCATCGTCGCCTCCGACGAGGCCGCCATTGAACGCTTCCTCGCCGAGGCCGACGCCGGCATCGTGCTGGCCAATGCCTCGACGCAGTTCGCCGACGGCGGCGAGTTCGGTTTCGGCGGCGAGATCGGCATCTCCACCGACCGCCTCCACGCCCGCGGCCCGGTCGGCGCCGAACAGCTGACCAGCTTCAAATACGTCGTCCGCGGCAAGGGTCAGACGCGGCCGTAACCGAGGGAGCGGAACAACTGGGTTGGCCCGCCGCTTCCTAGACCACAAGGAGGCGATCTCATGAGCGACGACATCCAGACCCCGGGCCGCGACGACAACGGCGCCATCCCGCTCGGCAAGCCCGACGCCTCGACATCCGACGAGGCGGTGAAACGGACCGGCGAGCACGAACGGCGGACCGCCGGTCCCGACGGGCCAGACGCCACCGAAGTCGGCGACACCTTCAAGCGGCAGCCGGGCTGAACGTCCGCGACAGAGCCGCGCCACCGTGTTAGGGCGCTGGTGAGCATAAGTCGCCGCGCCCGCCCCCGAGCCCGTCTTGACCTTCTTCCACGCCGGTCCCGCGCCGCGAGCCTCCGGCCCCCGCCGGGGCGCCTTGCGCGACGGCCTCGGCCTCCAGCCCGGCATGAAGGTCGGCCTGTTCGGCGGCTCCTTCAATCCGGCCCACGACGGCCATGCCCATGTCGCGGAGACCGCCCTGCGCCGGCTCGATCTCGACCGCGTCGTCTGGCTGGTCTCGCCGCAGAACCCACTGAAGGACGCCCGCGACAGCGCCCCCCTCGCCGAGCGCATGGCCTCAGCCCGCGCCGCCGCCGCCAAGGCCGCCGCCGGGCCGTCGATGATCGTCTCGGACTTCGAGACCCGCGCCGATACGCAGTGGACCGTCGACACCCTCCGCGCCCTGACCGCCCGTCACCCCGCCGTGCGCTTCGTCTGGCTGATGGGCTCCGACAATCTGGCGAGTTTTCATCGTTGGCGGGGCTGGACAGACATCCTGCGGCTGATGCCCGTGGCGGTGATCGCCCGGCCCGGCTCCGAGCTGGACAGCCGCACCGCCCCCGCCGCCGCCCGCTTCGCCTTCGCCCGGGTCCCCGCCGCCCGCGCCCGCCTGCTGCCGCACCTCGAGGCCCCGGCCTGGACCCTGCTCAACGCGCCGCTCAACTCCCGCTCCTCGACCGCGCTCAGGGCGGCGGCGAAGGCCGGTCGGCCCGGTGCGTGACGCCCCGGCCCGTCCGTGCTAGACTGCCGCTTTAGTAATCTCCCTGGAGCCCTCCGCTGACCCCCTCGCCCGCGCACGATGCGCAAGACAGCGCCGTCTCGAACACGGCGCACGAGATGGACCCCATCGAGCCCATCCATTCCGAAGACGGTCCCCCGAGCGGTCACGAGGCTCCCCTTCCCGTCGGCGCCACGGCCCTTGAAACGGCCATTCTGTCGCGTCTCGACGACGACAAGGCCCAGGACATCGTGCTCATCGACCTGAAGGGCAAAAGCCCGATGGCCGACACCATGATCGTCGCCTCCGGGCGATCGCACCGCCACGTCGGCGCCCTCGCCGATCACCTTCAGCGCACGCTGAAGGAGCACGGCCTCGGCAAGGTAAAGGTCTCGGGCCTGCCGCACTGCGACTGGGTCCTGCTCGACGCCGGCGACGTCATCGTCCACCTGTTCCGGCCGGAAGTCCGCTCGTTCTACAACATCGAGAAAATCTGGTCGGTCGACAGCGGCCACCGCGTCGACGCCCGCGCCTAGGCGCACTCCGTGAAGCTGGCCGTCATCGCCATCGGCAAGCCGGGGCGCGGCCCCGAGGCGACCCTCGCCGCCGACTATGCCGGGCGCGCCACCCTCGCCGGCCGCGCACTGGGACTGGGCCCGCTGGAACTGGTCGATCTCGAGGCCCGCAAGCCGGGCAAGGCGGCCGAGTCCGAGCTGATCCTCAAGGCCGCCGAGGGCGCGCATCTGATCGCCTGCGACGAGCGCGGCAAGGCCTTCTCCAGCCGCGCCTTCGCCGACCACATCGCTTTGCTCCGGGACCAGGGCGAGCGGCGGCTGGTCTTCGCCATCGGCGGGGCCGACGGGCTGGACGCCAGCGTTCGCGACGCCGCCGCCTCGACCCTCGCCTTCGGGCCCCAGACCTGGCCCCATGCCCTCGCCCGGGTGATGCTGACCGAGCAGTTGTATCGCGCCGTGACCATCCTGGCCGGATCGCCCTATCATCGGGACTAGAAGCGAAATCGGTTCGGGTGCACTCGCATCCGGGCTCAGATTTCGCGCAAAAGGTCTTATGCGCCCCGCCGCCCTCGCCCTCGTCTTCGTCCTGACCGCCCTGCCGGTGGCCGCCGCCGCCCCGCAGTCGACCGAGGTCGCCCGTTTGCAGGCCGAGTTCCGCGACGAGCGCGCCCGCGCCTCGCGCCTTCGCGCCGAGGCCGCCGAAGCCGCCACGGAGATCGCCCGGCTGGAGCGCGAGCTGGCGGCGCTCGGGTCCGACGTCTCCGCCGGAGATGCGACCATCGCCGCCCAGCGCGACCGTCTGCGCAGCCTCAGCCAGCGGGAAGCCGCCCTCGTGGCCCGGCTGGCGCAGGCGCGCGGCCGTCAGACGCGCCTGCTCTCGGCCCTGCAGATGATGAGCCGCCGCCCGCCGCCGCCGCTGCTGGTCCCCGCTGACAAGGCCGTCGACACGGTTCGCGCCGCCATCCTGATGAAGGCCATGGCCCCCGAGCTTCACGCCCGCGCCGAGGCCCTCGCCGACCGTCAGGCCGAGATCGTCCGGATCCGCCGTCTCGCCGCTCTGAACAGCGAGGCCCTGTTCACCGCCGAGAGCGAACAGGGCGACCGGCGCGCCCGCATCGAGGCCCTGACCGCGCGTCAAACCCGGCTGCGCACCGTCCTGCGCGCCGAGGCGGAGACCGCCGGACGCGCCGCCCGCGCGCTCGAAGCGCGGCTGCGCGCCCTTGGCGGCCCCGTGCCGGGTCCCGACGCCGACGCCGTCCCGGCCACGGCCCGCCGCCCCGCCGGCCGCGAGCACCTGACTCCGCCGGTCGGGGGCGTTCCCTCGGTCCGCTTCGGCGGCGGCTCGACCGGCTGGCGCTGGCGGGGCGACGATATCGAGGCCCGCGCGCCTGCCGCCGGCCGCGTGGCCTGGACCGGCCCGCTAAGCGGCTGGGGTCAGGTGATCATTCTCGACCTCGGCCCGGGCTGGCGGGGCGTCGTCTCCGGTCTCGACGAAGTGTCGGTCGAAACCGGCGACCGCGTCGTGGACGGCCAGACCCTGGGCCGCACCGGCGCCGACGGCGAAATCGCCTTCGAACTCCGCCGCGACGAACGCCCGGTCGATCCGGCGCCGTGGCTCAGGTGAGGGCTTAGGGCTAGGGCTTAGGAAAAAGCGCAAGGCGGGGGTCTGCCCTCCTCCTGAACCCTAATTCCTATGCCCTAAGCCCTAAGCCCTAATTCCTCGCCCACCGCGCGCTTCCCCTTCCCTTCCCCCGATGACGCTGATTTTATCGTCCCGCCGTCCCCCGGTCACGATTTGGGCGCCGGCGGCCCCATAGGTTACGACGTTCAGGCCGCCTCCCCGGCCCGCTGGAAGAAGACCAATGCGCAAGTTTCTGCTGATCGGCGTCGCCGCCGCCACCGTGGTCGGACTGGGCGCCGCCACGACCGCGGGCCAGACCCCCCGCAACGAAGCCTTCCGGCTGATCGGCCTGTTCGGCGACGCCCTCGCCACGGTCGAGCGCGACTACGTCGTTCCCGTCGACGACAAGAAACTGATCGAGGCCGCCCTGCAGGGCATGATGGGCGCGCTGGACCCCCACTCTTCCTACCTCCCGGTCAAGGGTTTCGCCGACCTGCGCGAGCGCACCGAGGGCCAATACACCGGCGTCGGCCTGACCATTTCGTCCGAGGGCGGGCTGGTGAAGGTCATCTCGCCGATGGACGGCGCTCCCGCCGCCCGCGCCGGCGTCCAGGCCGGCGACGTCATCTCGGCCATCGAGGGCCAGAACTCGACCGGCCTGACCGTCAGCCAGGTGTCCGAGAAACTGCGCGGCGCCGCCGGCACCTCGGTCAAGGTCACCTTCCTGCGCGACGGCGAGGAGCCGCGCGAGGTCGTCCTGACCCGCGAAATCATCAAGATCGATTCCGTCACCGGCCGCATCGAGGGCGACTTTGGCGTACTGCGCATCTCGACCTTCAACGAGAACACGGGCCGTGAACTGGGCGAGACCATCGCCCGGCTGAAGCGCGGGAACCCGGCCATAAAGGGCTATGTGCTGGACCTCCGCAACAACGGCGGCGGTCTGCTCGACGCGGCCATCGCGGTGTCGGACGCCTTCCTCGAACGCGGTGAAATCGTCAGCCAGCGCGGCCGCCGTCCGGATCAGATTCTGCGCTACGCCGCGCGCCCGGGCGACCTCACCGGCGGCCTGCCGGTCGCGGTGCTGATCAACTACGGCTCGGCCTCGGCCTCGGAAATCGTCGCCGGCGCCCTGAAGGACCATCAGCGCGCCACGATCATCGGCCTGACCAGCTTCGGCAAGGGCTCGGTGCAGAGCGTCATACCGCTGCGCGGCGGCGCCGACGGCGCCCTGTCGATCACCACAGCGCGCTACTACACCCCGTCCGGCGCCTCGATCCAGAAGATCGGCATCGAGCCGGATCTCGAGGTGGCCCGCTCCGAGGCCGAGGCGAAGATCGTGTCGCGCTCGAACTTCATCTATTCCGAAGCCGCCTACGCCACGGCCCTGGACGCCTCGATCGGCGCCGAGCGCAAGGGCCCGCACATTCCGCACGAGGCGCCGGGCGAAGCCTGGGACAAGGACAAGGACTATCAGCTCGAGCGGGCCTTCGACGTGCTCCGCGCCGGCGGAAACCTGACCCGGCTGGCCGCGGCCCCGGAAGGCATCGTCGTCACCCCCCCTGGCACGGCGATGGCGGCGGTGTCGCCCGAGGCGGACGAGACGCCGTAGGTCGAGGGCTTGGAGCTTAGGGCTTAGGGCTTAGGGTTTAGGGCTTGGGGCTTAGGGCTTAGGGCTTAGGGCTTAGGTATGGGTGCTGTGCGTTCTGCATGCATTCAGTGCATCCTCTCGCTCCCTAATTCCTAAGCCCTAAGACCTAAGCCCCCCTCCTCATGCCTAACACCGCGTTAGGCTTTCTTAACCGACGTGCGGTCAATGTAGGCCTTGAAGGAGTCCGTCCCGCGGGCTCCCGTTCGAGCGCCAGTTCCTTGCCCATGTTCGCCAAGCGCCAATCCGTCCTCGCCGCCACCGCGGGCGCACCGCCCGCCCGTCGCTCCGTGGCCGAAATCCTCGCCCCCGTGCTGCGCGTGCTGAAGAAGCCGCCGGTGGCCGTGGCCGCCGCCGGCGTGCTGCTGCTCGGCGCCGCGGCGCTGTTCGTCACCGTGCTGGGCGACCCGCGGGCCGGCGCCCCCTCGGCCCGCGTCGCGCTCAACCGCCCCGCCGCCGCCCCGACGCCCGTGCCCACCGGTCTCGAAGCCTTTTCGCTGGACGGCTCGGGCCTCTACCAGGACCTCACCGCCGACGGCGATCCGGCCCTGATGGGCGAGGCGGTCATCACCCTGCCTGACGGCGCCACCGTCTCCGGAACCGGCGCCGCGGTCACCGCTCCGCGCCTCGCCGCCCAGCCGCTGCCGGCCGCCCCCATCGCCGGCCTCAGCCAGCCAGGCCCGGACGGGCCCCTGCCGCGCATCGCCCCTGACGGCCGCGTTCCGGCCCAGGCCTACGCCCGCCCGTTCGTCTCCAACGGCAATCCCCGAGTCGCCCTGATCGTCGGCGGCCTCGGCCTCAACGCCGCCACCACCCGCGCGGCCATCGAACGCCTGCCGCCAGAGGTCACCCTCAGCTTCGTGCCCTACGCCGAGGGTCTGCAGGGCTGGATCGACCTGGCCCGCGCCCAGGGTCACGAGGTCATGCTGGAAATGCCGATGGAGCCGACCGGCTATCCCAACAACGACCCCGGCCCCTACACCCTCCTCGCCAACGCCGAGGCCGACGACATCCAGGCCAAGATGAACTGGCTGCTTGGCCGCGCCACCGGTTATTTCGGCGTCACCAACTATCTCGGCGACCGCTTCGCCACCTCGGACGAGGGCATGACGGCCTTCATGGGCGTGCTGCGCCAGCGCGGCGTCGCCTTCCTCGACGACGGCTCGATGAGCCGCCGCCCCGGCGCCTGGGCCCGGGCCAGCGCCAACCGCATCATCGACGAGCAACAGTCCCCCGCCGCCATCATGGGCCAGCTCAACGCCCTTGAGGCCCTCGCCAAGACCCGCGGCTCGGCCCTCGGCACGGGCTTCAGCTATCCGGTCACCGTCGAGGCCGCCGCCCGCTGGACCGCCGGTCTGAAGGACCGCGGCCTGCAACTGGCCCCGGCCTCGGCGCTGGCCAATCGGCCGGGGCGGTAGGTTCCAGGGACCGGGGCAAGGGACTAGGGGCTAGGGGAGACCGAAGGCGGTCGCCCGTCCCTCTTCCCTCCCCAGCCCCCAGGCCCTAGACCCTGACCCCATGACCGACGACCTCAGCCAATACCGCCCCAACGTCGGCGTCGTGCTGTTCCATCCGGACGGGCGCGTCTGGTACGGACGGCGCGCCGGAACGCCGGGGCCGCACAACTGGCAATTCCCGCAAGGCGGCGTCGACGAGGGCGAGGACTACGAGGCCGCCGCCCGCCGCGAGCTGTACGAGGAGGCCGGCGTCACCTCCGCCGAACTTCTGGCCAAGTCCATCGAATGGATCACCTACGCCTTCCCGGCCGACTACGGCGGGACCAAGCAGGCGCGCGGCTGGCTCGGCCAGAAGCAGAAATGGTTCGCCTTCCGCTTCACCGGCGACGAGTCCGAGATCGACCTCGAGGCCCACGAAGAGATCGAGTTCGACGCCTGGCGCTGGGCCCCCCTCGAAGACGCTCCCAACCTCGTCATTCCCTTCAAGCGCGCCGCCTACGAGCAGGTCGTCGCCCTGTTCGCGCCGCTGGTGGTCTAGGTTCCGCCCCACACGAACCAAAGGAGCAGGAGCAGACCGTTCCATGTTCCGTGGGCCAGAGTCGTCGCCAGGACAGCGCGTCCGCGGCCCTGCGCGACCATGACCGTCCAGAACCAGGCCCCGAGAAGTGCGAAACACAGCCCGTGAGCCAGGGCGTGAATGTCCGCCCCGTGGAACGCCCACCCTACCGCCCCGGTGAACCCAACGAACGCCACAGCGCCGACCCGGCCACGAACCCGGTGCAGCGCCAGACCGGGCAAGTAGAACACGAGCAGGGTCTCGATGAACGGAATCAGCGCGGCGCTGATGACCAGTTCACGGAAGAGAGTGAGGAGAGCCTTGTTCTCCGGGGCGGTCGTCTCACCGGCACGGAAGGCCGGTGTGACTTCGGGCAGCGCTACGAACAGGCCGACCTTCATGCAGAGCATGACGACGACGCACAGCCCTCCCACCAAGGTTGAGCTGACCCAGACGCGGCGGAGCGGCCAGGCCTTCAAGCGACCCCACACCCTTCCGGCTTCACCACCCGCTTCGTCGACGCCGGATATTTCCCCATCAGCCGCACCGGCCGGATCGGCCGGGGCACGAAGCCCCCGCCGCAGTTCGGGCAGACGCCGTTCAGCGCCCCGTCCACGCACCCGGCGCAGAAGGTGCATTCAAAGGTGCAGATGCGGGCCTCGTCGCTGTCGAACGGCAGGTCCCGGTCGCAGCATTCGCAGTTCGGTCTGAGCTGAAGCATGATGACCTCTAGTCCTCCCCCACAGGGGGACGGGAACCATGCGAAGCATGGTGGATGGGGCGCTCGACGACAAGCGGTCAGGCCGCCGTCCCGTCCGGCGCCAGCCGGAACAGCACCAGCCCCGCAACGACCAGCAACGCCGCCGCCACCCGCATCGGGCTCAGATGCTCCTGCAGGAACACCACCCCGACCACGAAGGCCCCGACCGCCCCGATCCCGGTCCACACCACATAGGCGGTGCCCATCGGCATCGACTTCATCGCCAGCGACAGCAGGCCGAAGCTGACGGCCATGAAACCCAGCGTCGCCACGCTCGGCCACAGCCGGGTGAAGCCCATGGATTGCTTCATGAAATAGGCCCAGACGATTTCCAGCAGTCCGGCGATGATCAGATACGTCCAGGCCATCGGTCGGCCCTCCTCGCAAAGGGCCGGGCCGTCCCGGACTTGGTCCCGCCTTGCGGGAGCGAGGACGTGGCCTCGTCTTGCCAGGGCTATCTAGAGGCTCCCGCCGTCGGGTCAAGCCGGACGGACGCGGCTCTCAGAGTCACCACCACGATTTCCGGCGGCGCCCGGAAGCGCACGGGCAGGATCGAGACTCCGACCCCGCCGGTGACGAACAGCTTGCGGCCGCCCTCGTCGTAAAGGCCGCACGGCTAGCGTTCCGAAGCCTCCGACGCATGCACCAGCCGCCCGATGACCGGCAGGTTCACCTGGCCGCAGTGGGTGTGGCCGGCCAGGGTCAGGGCCACCCGCTCAGGCACGTCGCGAAACGGATCGGGCCAATGGGTCAGGAGGATCACCGGCGCCGCGTCCGTGACCTCGCCCAGCGTCGCGCCCACGCGCGGCCCCTCGCGCGGCGAATGCATGTCAGCCAGGCCCGCGAGCCAGAAGGCCCCTTCAGGCCGCGCCACCCGCGCCGCGCGGTTGTCGAGCACCGTCGCGCCCGCCCGGTCGAGCGCGGCGGCGATGGCGGCGTCGTCGAACCAGGAGCCGTGATTGCCGAGCACACCCCAGGTTCCCAGCGGGCTCGACAGGCCCCGGAACGCCTCGACGCCCCGCAGGATCTCCGATGTCTCCGGCGCCGCGCGGAGGCCGGCCGGCTCGTGGCCGCCGGCGTAGTCGCCCAGCAGCACGACGACATCCGGACGCTCGGCGTTCATCCGCGCCACCAGCCGCTCGATCCGGGCCACGTCGGTGTGCGGGGCGGCGACATGGGTGTCCGAGATGATCCCGATGCGCAGCGGCGGACCCCGCCAGGTCGCGCTCTCGACCGTCACATGCCGCACCGTCAGGGTCGACGGCTCGACCATGAAGGCCCAGACGCCGAGCATCCAGCCGAGGGCCACGACGGCCGCGACGCTCGAGGCAAGAAAAATCCGGCGGCCGCGCAGCAGCCGCCGGACCAGAAAGAAACACAGGACGGGGCCGAGGACGGCTCCGATCCAGGCCAGCACCATGACGGCGTCAGGCCCGCTCATGGGCGGATCAGGCCGCCGCCACTTCCGAGGCCTGTTCGGCCAGGATGGTCAGGCCCGCCGGGGTGACGTCGGCGAAGCCGCCGTGCACCTCGAACTGGCGGCGCGAACCGCCATCGATGACCGTGACCACGCCTTCGCGCAGGGCGGTCATGAACGGCGCGTGGTCGGCCAGCACGCCGAAGTCGCCCTCGACGCCGGGCGCGTCGACCTGGTCCACGAGGCCCGCGAAGATCTCGCGCTCGGGCGACACCAGCGAGAAGCTGAGTTTGCCGGCCATGCTTACGCCGCCTCGGCCAGCTTCTGGGCCTTCTCGACGGCTTCCTCGATGGCGCCGACCATGTAGAAGGCCGCTTCCGGCAGGTGGTCGTATTCGCCGGCGACGATGCCCTTGAACGAGCGGATCGTGTCTTCCAGCGAGACGAACTTGCCCGGGGCGTTGGTGAACTGCTCGGCCACGAAGAACGGCTGCGACAGGAAGCGCTGGATCTTGCGGGCGCGCGAGACGACCAGCTTGTCCTCTTCCGAGAGCTCATCCATGCCGAGGATGGCGATGATGTCCTTCAGCGCCTTGTACTGCTGCAGCACTTCCTGGACCGAACGGGCGACCTGGTAGTGTTCGTCGCCGATGACCAGCGGGTCCATGATCCGCGAGGTCGAGTCCAGCGGGTCCACAGCCGGGAAGATGGCCTGGGCGGCGATGTCGCGCGACAGCACGGTGGTGGCGTCGAGGTGGGCGAACGAGGCGGCCGGAGCCGGGTCGGTCAGGTCGTCGGCGGGCACATAGATGGCCTGCACCGAGGTGATCGAGCCCTTCTTGGTCGAGGTGATGCGCTCCTGCAGGTTGCCCATCTCGGTGGCCAGGGTCGGCTGATAGCCCACGGCCGAGGGGATGCGGCCCAGCAGCGCCGACACTTCCGAACCCGCCTGGGTGAAGCGGAAGATGTTGTCGACGAACAGCAGCACGTCCTTGCCTTCCTCGTCGCGGAAATACTCGGCCTGGGCCAGGCCGGTCAGGGCGACGCGGGCGCGGGCGCCGGGGGGCTCGTTCATCTGGCCGTAGACGAGGGCGCACTTGGAACCTTCGGTCGAGCCGCCGTTCTTGGCCGGGTCCACGTTGACGTTGGACTCGATCATCTCGTGATAGAGGTCGTTGCCCTCGCGGGTGCGCTCGCCCACGCCGGCCAGCACCGAATAACCGCCGTACGCCTTGGCGATGTTGTTGATCAGCTCCTGCATGGTCACGGTCTTGCCGACGCCGGCGCCGCCGAACAGGCCGATCTTGCCGCCCTTGGTGTAGGGGCACATCAGGTCGATGACCTTGATGCCAGTGACGAGGATTTCCGACGAGGTCGACTGGTCCTCGAAGCTCGGGGCCTCGCGGTGGATCGGGCGGTACATGGTGGTCTTGATCGGGCCCTGCTCGTCGATCGGCGCGCCGACGACGTTCATGATGCGGCCGAGGGTGCCCGGACCGACCGGGGCCTGGATCGAGGCGCCGGTGTCGACGACCGGCTGGCCGCGGGTCAGGCCTTCCGAGGTGTCCATGGCGATGGTGCGGACCATGTTCTCGCCGAGGTGCTGGGCGACTTCCAGCACCAGGGTGAAGGGCTGGCCGGTCTTCTGGTCGACGTTCTGCGTCTCCAGGGCGTTGAGGATCGCGGGCAGCTGGCCCTCGAACTCGACGTCGACGACGGCGCCGATGACCTGGGCGATCTTGCCCGTGCCGGTGCCGGCGGTGACGACGGCGTTGCCGGTCGCGGCGGCGGCTTTCGGAGCCTTGGGCGCGGCCGGCTTGCGGGCGGCGGTTTTCTTGGGGGCGGCGGTGTCGGTCATCGGTTCGTTCCGTTCGGAAGGTCGTGTCTGTGCGGGTATCGGATCAGAGCGCTTCGGCGCCGGCGATGATCTCGATCAGTTCGGTGGTGATCTGGGCCTGGCGCTTGCGGTTGTACTGCAGGGTCAGGCTGTTGATCAGGTCGCCTGCGTTACGCGTGGCGTTGTCCATGGCGCCCATCTGGGCCCCGAAGAAGCTGGCCTGGTTCTCGTACAGCGCCGCCAGGATCTGGGTAGTGATGTTGCGCGGCAGCAGGGTCTCGAGGATTTCCTCTTCCGAGGGCTCGTACTCGTACACCGCGCCGTTCAGGTCGATCGGCGGGGCGTCGCCGTCGACCACGGCCGGGATCAGCTGCTTCGGCGTCGGCACCTGCGAGATGACCGACTGGAAGCGACTGTAGAACAGGGTCACGACGTCGGCGTTGCCGGCCTCGAACTCCTCGGCGATCAGGGCCGCGATCGGCTCCGCCGCCGGCAGGCCGATGGTCTTGTGGCCCGACATCTCGAAGGTCTGCACGATGCGGTCGCCATAGAGCCGGGACAGGCCGTCGCGGACCTTGCGGCCCACGGCGATGACGCGGACGTCCTTGCCGGCGTCGATCAGGCTCTTGATCCGCTCGCGCGCGGCCCGGATGACATTGGTGTTGAAGCCGCCCGCCAGACCCTTGTCGCCGGTGGCGACGACAATCAGGTGTTTCTGGTCCGAGCCCGTGCCGGCCAGCAGCTTGGGCGCGCCGTCGCCCGAGACCCCGGCCGCCAGGTTGGCGATCACGGCGGCCATCTTACGGGCGTAGGGGCGGGCGCTTTCGGCCTGTTCCTGGGCGCGCTTCAGCTTGGCCGCGGCGACCATGTTCAGGGCTTTCGTGATCTTCTGCGTGGACTTCACGCTTCCGATCCGATTGCGCATTTCCTTGAGGCTGGCCATCCGGCGCTACTCTCGCTTCTCGGTCAGTTCAGGCTCAGGCGAAGGTCTGGACGAAGGCTTCGAGCACCGACTTCAGCTCGGCTTCGAGCTCGGCGGTGAGGTCCTTCTTGGTGCGGATGCCTTCCAGCAGGCCGGGGTTCGACGACTTGATGCGGGCCAGCAGTTCGCTCTCGAAGCGGCCGATATCGCCGACCGCGACGCCATCGAGGTAGCCGCGCGTACCGGCGTAAACCGAGACGACCTGCTCTTCCATGGTCAGCGGCGAGTACTGCGGCTGCTTCAGAAGTTCCGTCAGGCGCGCGCCGCGGGCCAGCAGCTTCTGGGTCGAGGCGTCGAGGTCCGAACCGAATTTGGCGAAGGCGGCCATCTCCCGGTACTGGGCCAGCTCGCCCTTGATCGAGCCGGCGACCTTCTTCATCGCCTTGGTCTGGGCCGAGGAGCCCACGCGCGACACCGAGATGCCCACGTTCACGGCGGGGCGGATACCCTGGTAGAACAGGTCGGACTCGAGGAAGATCTGGCCGTCGGTGATCGAGATCACATTGGTCGGGATATAGGCCGAGACGTCGTTGGCCTGGGTCTCGATCAGCGGCAGGGCGGTCATCGAGCCCGAGCCGTAGTCGGCGTTCAGCTTGGCCGAACGCTCCAGCAGGCGGCTGTGCAGATAGAAGACGTCGCCCGGATAGGCTTCGCGGCCCGGCGGACGGCGCAGCAGCAGCGACATCTGGCGATAGGCCACGGCCTGCTTGGACAGGTCGTCATAGACGATCAGGGCGTGCATGCCGTTGTCGCGGAAGAACTCGCCCATGGCGGTGCCGGCGAACGGAGCCAGGAACTGCAGCGGGGCCGGCTCCGAGGCCGTGGCGGCGACGACGATGGTGTAGTCCAGGGCACCGCGCTCCTCGAGCGTCTTGACGATCTGGGCCACGGTCGAGCGCTTCTGACCGATGGCGACATAGATGCAGTACAGTTTGTCGCTCTCGGCGGCGCCTTCGCCGTTGATCGACTTCTGGTTCAGGATGGTGTCGACGGCCACGGCGGTCTTGCCGACCTGGCGGTCGCCGATGATCAGCTCGCGCTGGCCGCGGCCGATCGGGATCAGGGTGTCGATGGCCTTCAGGCCGGTCTGCATCGGCTCGTGCACCGACTTGCGCGGGATGATGCCCGGCGCCTTGACGTCGACGCGGCGGCGCTCGGTGAACTGGATCGGGCCCTTGCCGTCGATCGGCTCGCCCAGCGGGTTGACGACGCGGCCCAGCAGGCCTTTGCCGACCGGCACGTCGACGATCTCGCCGAGGCGGCGGACTTCATCGCCCTCGGCGATCTGGTTGTCCTGGCCGAAGATCACGGCGCCGACGTTGTCGCGCTCGAGGTTCAGGGCCATGCCCTTCACGCCCGCCTTGGGGAATTCGATCATCTCGCCGGCCTGGACGTTGTCCAGGCCGTGGATGCGGGCGATGCCGTCGCCGACCGACAGCACCTGGCCGACGTCCGAAACGTCGGCTTCCACGCCGAAGTTGGCGATCTGCGACTTGAGGATGGCCGAGATTTCGGCGGCGCGGATGTCCATGACAGGCTCTCTGTTATCGTCTCTTGGGCCGGGCGGTCAGGCCCGTTGCATTCTTTGTGGTCAGCGCGCTTACGCGCGCTTCAGTGCGAACTTCATCTGGTCGAGCTTGGTCTTCAGCGAGGCGTCGAACAGCTTCGACCCCACCTTGACCTTGAGGCCGCCCAGGATCGACGGATCGACGCGGGCGGTCATTTCCGGGTCCTTGCCCAGCGAGGCGCGCAGGGCGGACTGGATGGATTTCATCTGGGCGTCGCTCAACGGCTGGGCCGAGACAACCTCGGCGGCGACGACGCCGGTCTTCTTCGCATACAGCTTCTCGAAGCCGGCGATCACGCCCGGCAGGTCGCCCGAGCGGCCGTTCTGGCCCAGCAGGCCGAAGAAATTCTTCGTCACGCCATTGAACTTCGCGGCCTCGGCGATGGCGACCAGACCCTTCTGCTGATCCTCCGAGGCGATCACCGGCGAGGTGGCCAGCCGGCGCAGGTCCGCGCTGTCCTTCCACGCGGCGCGCAGCGACGCCAGGTCGGCGCGCACGGCGTCCAGAACGCCTGTCTCGTCAGCGAGGTCGAACAGCGCCTGTGCATAGCGCTCGCCGACTTCCGTCGTCCTGTAATCGTCAGCCACTGTATGGTCCGCGCGGGTTAGCGTTCGGGTTGTCGACCGGCGGCGGGGTGCGCACCGGTCAAAGGCCTGAAATGCTTGAAGAAAGCACGCCGAAGAAACGTCTCGCGACGCACCCTCCGGCTCAGCCGGGCGCCTGATAGCACCCTAACCCCCCCGCCGCAACCGGGACAGGCGGTCGCAAGCGGCTGTTTGGACGGGGTCTGCCTTGTCGCACCGCGACCGCCGACCCAACTCACCGCTTGCGTGGAACGCGGCGCGCCCCTAGCGATTTCGGCACAAGCCGCTTCGCTCAGGACGCTCCATGTTCGACTCCATCATTCCCCTGCTCTCCGACCCGGCCGCCTGGGCCGCGCTGGTCACCCTCGTGGTGATGGAGGTGGTGCTGGGCATCGACAACCTCATCTTCATCTCGATCCTGTCGAACAAGCTGCCGGAAGAGCACCGGTCGCGCGTGCGCCGCATCGGCATCTCGCTGGCCCTGATCATGCGTCTGGCCCTGCTGTCGATGATCGCCTGGATCGTCAGCCTCACCGCGCCGGTATTCACCGTCTTCGACAACGCCTTTTCCTGGAAGGACATGATCCTGATCGCCGGCGGCCTGTTCCTGGTGTGGAAGGCCACCAAGGAAATCCACCACAGCGTCGATCCCACCCCCAGCGAGGACATGCTGGAGAAGAACAAGTCCGAGGTGGTCATCTCCAATGTCGGCTCGGCCATCTTCCAGATCATCCTGCTGGACCTGGTATTCTCGATCGACTCCATCCTCACCGCGGTGGGCATGACCGATCACCTGCCGATCATGGTCGTGGCGGTTCTGGTCGCCGTCACGGTCATGCTGCTGGCCGCCGACCCGCTGGCCAACTTCATCAATGACAATCCGACCGTGGTCATGCTGGCGCTCGGCTTCCTGCTGATGATCGGCATGGTTCTGATCGCCGAAGGGTTCGGCGCCCATGTGCCCAAGGGCTACATCTACGCCGCCATGGCCTTCTCCGGCGGCGTCGAAGCCCTGAACATGTGGTCGCGGCGCGCCTCGATGCGAAAGGCCGCCGCGCGCGAGGCGGCCCAGGCCGAGCTGAACCGGCGCGAGACCGCTGAACCCGGAGTGTAACGGTCGGCCCCCTGCGGACGCGGCGCCCGTGCCGCTGCGCTGGCAATCCGCGAAATTATAGTCGGGTTCAGCGGAAAACATCCCGTGTTTCCAGTCGGATCACCGATTCCAGATCCCATCTTCCATCCGGATAAGCCAGCGGGCGCATACTGCCGAGGTGTTTCGCCGCCGGTCTTTGACAACCGAACCTCTGACCGCCGCCCCAGGCGTGTCGCCAATGCGACTCCTGCGACTCCTGCGACTCATTTTTTCGCGTTTCACCGGCGCGCCGAGGCCGCTTACAGAAAGCTGTACGGATCCACGTCCACGTTCAGCCGTACGCTGGCCGGGATCTTCACCCGCGCCAGCCAGGCCCGCAAGAAGCCCTGAAGATCGACGTCCCGGTCGGCCCGGACCAGCAGCCGCTTGCGCCGCCGCCCGCGCACCAGCGCCAGCGGCGCGTCGGCCGGGCCATAGACCTCCAGCCGCTCGGCGTTGGGGATCGAGCCGGCCAGTTCGCGGGCGACCTTGTCCACCGCCGCCGCGTTCTCGCCCGACAGGATCAGCGCCGCCAGCCGTCCGTACGGCGGCAGCGATGCCGCCTCCCGCTCCGCCATCTCGGCCTCGACGAAGGCGTCGCGGTCGCCCGCCGCCAGCGCCATCAGCACCGGATGCTCCGGCGTCCAGGTCTGCAGCACGGCCCGCCCCGGCTTGTCCGCCCGCCCGGCCCGGCCGGTCGCCTGGGTCAGCAGCTGGAAGGTCCGCTCGGCCGCCCGCAGGTCGCCGCCCCTCAGACCCAGGTCGGCGTCGACCACCCCCACCAACGTCAGGTGCGGGAAGTTGTGGCCCTTGGCGGCGGCCTGGGTCGCCACCAGAATATCGATCCCGCCCTCGGCCATGGTCTGGATCAGCGCCCGCGCCGACTTGCCGTCCGGCGCGGTGTCCGAGCTGAACACCGCCGTCCGCGCCTCGGGGAACAGCTGGCGCACCTCCTCCTCGACCCGCTCGACCCCCGGCCCGACCGAAACCAGCGAGTCCTCCGCCCCGCACGACGGACACAGCTTGGGCCGGACCATCGAAAAGCCGGTCAGATGGCAGACCAGCCGCCCGGTGTAGCGATGCTCGACCAGCCAGCTGTCCGTGTCCGGCGCCGTCATCCGGTGCCCGCAGGCCCGGCACAGCACCACCGGCGCATAGCCCCGCCGGTTGAGAAACAGCAGGGTCTGCTCGCCCCGCGCCAGCGTTTCTCCGATGGCCTCCCTCAACGGCTGCGACAGCCAGGTCTGCGGATCGGGCGGGGCCTGCCTCAGGTCCAGCAGCGAAATCTGCGGCAGCACCGCCGCCCCGTGCCGCGCCGCCAGCTTGAGCCAGCCGTAGCGGCCCTGATGGGCGTTCCACAGCGTCTCCAGCGACGGCGTGGCCGAGGCCAGCACCACCGTCGCCGCCTCGATCCGGCCCCGCGCCACCGCCAGGTCGCGCCCGTGATAGACCAGCCCCTCCTCCTGTTTGAACGAGCCGTCGTGCTCCTCGTCCACCACCAGCAGGCGCAGGTTCACAAAGGGCAGGAACAGCGCCGACCGCGCCCCGACCACGATGTTGCACCGCCCCGCCTGCACCGCCTCCCAGACCTGCCGCCGCTTCGGCGGCGCGACTCCCGAATGCCATTCCGCCGGGGCCGCGCCGAACCGCGCCGCGATCCGCTCGATCAGCGCCTGGGTCAGGGCGATCTCGGGCAGCAGGATCAGCACCTGCGCCGCCGGATCGGTCTTCAGCGTCCGCGCCGCCGCCTCCAGATAGGCCTCGGTCTTGCCCGATCCCGTGACCCCGTCCAGCAGGAAGGGCGCGAACCCGCCCCCGGTCACGGCCTCCGCAATGGCGTCCGCCGCCGCCGCCTGGTCCGGATTCAGGCTGGCCGGCGCATGATCGGGGTCCGGCGGGTCGAAGGCCGCCACCGCCTCGATCTCGACGACCTCCAGCACCCCCTCGTCGACCAATCCCTTGACCACCCCCGACGACACCCCCGCCGCCCGCGCCAGATCCGGGCCGGGCATGGAGCGCGGACCCAGGGCCTCCAGAACCGCCGCCCGGGCCGCCGTCAGCTTGGCGGGCGACCGCTCTCCGACCCGCCGCACCCGCCGCTCCGGCCGGGGCCGCGGCGCCCGCAGTCCCTTCAGCGCCGCCGCCGCCATCTCCCCCGGCGCGCTCAGCGTCCAGCGCGCCGCCCATTCCACGAAGTCCACCGTGCGTTCCGGCAGCCGTGGATCGTCCAGAACCTGCTCGACCGCCTTCAGCCGCCGGTTCGAGCCCGTCGTCTCCCGGACCTCGGCGACCACGCCCCGGATCAGCCTCGGCCCCAGCGGCACGGCCACCTGATCGCCCCGCGCCAGCGCCACCGCCTCGGGGACCTCATAGTCGAACGCCTCCGGCACCGGCAGCGGTATGAGAACGCTGGCGACTTTCATTCCGCGTCTCCTCCCCCTTCCGAAGAAATGAGGAGGGGGACCATCCGGAGCCACAGGCGAAGGATGGTGGAGGGGTTAGGGGCTCGCGCTCTGGCGCTCATGGCGTTAAGACCCCCGCCATGAAACTCTTCCTCGACACCGCCGACGTCGCCGTCATCAAGGACATGCTGCCCACCGGAATGGTGGACGGCGTGACCACCAATCCCTCGCTGATCGCCAAATCCGGTCGCAACATCGCCGAGGTCATTGCCGAGATTTGCGCCCTCGTCGAGGGTCCCATCTCCGCCGAGGCCGTGGCGACCGACTTCGAGACCATGGTCAAGGAAGGCGACAAGCTCGCCGCCATCGCGCCGAACGTCGTCGTCAAGCTGCCCCTGACCTGGGACGGCCTGCGCGCCACCCGCGCCTTCGCCGACAAGGGCATCAAGACCAACGTCACCCTGTGCTTCTCCGCCGCCCAGGCCATGCTGGCCGCCAAGGCCGGCGCCACCTTCGTGTCGCCCTTCGTCGGCCGGCTCGAGGATCACGGCGCCGACGGCATCGGCCTGCTGGAGGAGATCCGGGTGCTCTACGACACCCACGATTTCGCCACCGAAATCCTCGCCGCCAGCCTCCGCAACCCCGGCCACGTCTCGGCCGCGGCCGTCGCCGGCGCCGACGCCGCCACCCTCCCGGCCGACACTTTCAAGGCCTTGGTCAAACACCCGTTAACCGACAAGGGGCTTGATGCCTTCCTGGCGGACTGGGGCAAGACCGGCCAGTCCATTCTCTGATGACGCCTCGAGGAGAGGTCTGTGAGCGTATCGCCTGACCTCTCCGCCGATGACGCCGGGCCTCACTGGCCCGAAATCCGCGCCTGGCTGCAGGCCAATCCCCAGACCCTGCTCGACGACCGCTCCCTGCTCGAGGAGATCGGGCTCAAGCCGCACGGTCGCAACGTCGTCGAATTCGGCCGCGCCGCCCTGACCCGGCTGGAAGCGGCCGCCGAGCGCGAAGCCGACGCCCGCAAACGCATCGAGGCCGTCGCGCGCGCCAATTTCGCCGCCCAGACCCAGACCCATGTCGCGGCGCTGGACCTGATGGAGGCGCGCAACCCCTCCGATCTCGCCCGCCGCCTCGACGGCGTGTCGCAGGGCCGCTTCGGCCTCGCCGGCGCCGTCATCGCGCTGGAGAAGCCTGGCGCCGTGCCGTTCGGCTGGAAATCGCTCGAAGCCGGCGGCATCGACGGTCTGCTCGGCGAGCACGGCCTGACCTGGCTGGGCCCCAATTTCGACGGCCTCAACCTGTTCGGAGCGACGGAGGATGAGGTGAAGTCCGTCGCCTTAATCCGCATGACGCCGGTCTTCCCCGGCGACGAGCCCGGCCCCCGGCCCGCCCTCTGCGCCTTCGCCTCGCCCGAGCCGGACGGCTTCACCCCCAATATGGGCTGCGAACTGGTGGCCTTCATCGCCCGGGTCGTCGAACGCACGGCCGAACGATGGCCCATCCTCAGCTGAGCGCGGAACAGGCGCTGGCCGCCTGGCTGAAGCATCTGGCCCACGAGCGCCGCCTGTCGCCCCGCACGCTGGAAGCCTATGGCCATATCGGCCGCCAGTATCTCGCCTTCCTCCAGCGCCACCGGGGCGAGACCCCCGATATGGAGTCGCTGGGAACCGTTACCCCGGCCGAACTCCGCGCCCATCTGGCGGAGCGCCGCTCCGGCGACCGCCCGCTAAGCGCCCGCTCGATCAGCCAGACCCTGTCGGCGATCCGCACCTTCCACGCCTTCCTCGACCGCCGCTGCGGCGTACCCGCCCCCCAGCTCGCCCTGGTCCGCGGCCCGCGGGTCAAGCCCTCCCTGCCCCGTCCCGTCAGCGAGGATCAGGCCCGCGGCCTGATGCAGGAACCGGAGACCGACCCCGACGCCGCGCCCTGGGAGGTCGCCCGCGACCGCGCCGTCCTGACCCTGCTCTACGGCTGCGGCCTGCGCATCTCCGAGGGCCTGTCCCTGACCCGCGCCGACACTCCCCTGCCCGAGACCCTGCGCATCACAGGCAAGGGCGGCAAGACCCGACTGGTCCCCGTCCTGCCCGCCGTCCGTCAGGCCATCGACGCCTACCTCGCCCTCCAGCCCTTCCCGTTGGCCTCCGGCGACGCCCTGTTCCGCGCCCGCCGCGGCGGCCCGCTCAGCCCGCGCCACGTCCAGGCTACGGTCCAGCGCCTGCGCTCCAGGCTCGGACTGCCTGCCAGCGCCACGCCCCACGCCCTCCGCCACAGCTTCGCCACCCACCTGCTGGGGGCCGGGGCAGACCTGCGGTCGATCCAGGAACTGCTGGGTCACGCCAGCCTTTCGACGACCCAGAAATACACCGCCGTCGACGCCGCCCGCCTGCTCGACGCCTATGCATCGGCGCATCCCCGGGCCTAGACTGCCGTTTCAGAACGCGGGGAGGCGGCTCTGACGGACGGTGCGATCCCGATCCTGAACCGGCGCGAGGTCGCGCTCGGCCTGTCCGGCCTTTTGGCGGGCGGCTCCGCCTTCACGCAGGAACCGGAGACGAGCGAACCCCGGCTGCTGGCCAATTTGCTGACGCGCATGGCTCTGCGCGTGACGATCAACGGTCGCCGGGGCGCGCTCTTCGTGCTCGATACCGGCGCGGGGCGGACCGTCATCGCCGAGGACCTGGCTCGAGCCTGGGAGCTGCCGCCCCGGGCGCCGGTGCTTGTCCACGGTCTGACGGCGGCCCAGACGGCCCCGACCGTGCACATCAATCGCCTCAACGTCGGCGGACGGCGCATCCATGACCTGCACGCCCCGGTCTTTCCGCGGGCGGCCCTGGCCGCCGACGGCCTGATCGGTCTGGATGTGCTGGGCCGATTCCGCCTCGACCTGCATATCCCGAGGCGCCGCGTCCAGATGAGACCGTCGGGGCCCGATGTCGTGGCGGTCGGGGACGCAGGGCACAGAGCTACCCGGCTGTCGGGCCCGGAGCGCCCCGCCCGACGGGGCCGTTTCGGCGCGCTGATTCTGAAAGGCTTCGTCGAGGGCCTGGAAGTCGACGTCTTCGTCGACACCGGCGCCCAGTATTCGATCGGCAACCTCGCCCTGCTCCGCTCGGTCGGCGGGGATCCGGCGGGACTCGAGCGGATCACCGTCTACGGCGTCACCGGCCAGGTCCTCGCCGCCGCCAGCGGTCACGTTCGGGACATGCGCCTCGGGACCCAACGTCTTGGACCGACGCCGCTGCTGTTCGCCGACCTTCACGCCTTCCAGGTGCTGGAACTGATCGAGCGGCCGGCGCTGCTGATTGGCGCCGACCTGCTCTACCGCTTCCGCGAGGTGACCCTCGACTTCGGCCGCTCGCGCATGGCCTTCCGCGGGCTGCGGCGACCCGGTTAGGCCTGCATGGTCCAGTTATCGACGCCCATGGCCGCCTGTTTGACCGCTTCCGAACGGGTCGGGTGGGGATGGCAGATACGGGCGACGTCCTCGCTGGAGCCGCCGAAGGCCATGGCCACGCAGGCCTCGCCGATCATCTCGCCGGCCTGCGGTCCCATGATGTGGACGCCGAGGATGCGGTCGGTGGTCGCGTCAGCCAGCACCTTGGCGAAACCCTCGGTCTCGTGGTTGATCTTGGCGCGGCTGTTGGCGCTGAACGGGAACTTTCCGCTCCTGTAGGCGACGCCGGCCTCCTTGAGCTGGTCTTCGGTCTGGCCGACCCACGCCACTTCGGGGGCGGTGTAGACCACGCTCGGCACCAGATTGTAATCGACGTGCCCGGCCTTGCCGGCGATCAGTTCGATCGCGGCCACGGCGTCCTCTTCCGCCTTGTGGGCCAGCATCGGCCCGTGGGTGACATCGCCGATAACCCAGACGCCGCCGGCGTTGGTCCTGAAATGATCATTGGCGACGAAGCCGCGCTTGTCCGGCTCGACCCCCACCGTCTCCAGCCCCAGCCCCTCGGTGTACGGACGCCGCCCGATGGCGACCAGCACCACATCGCCCTTCAGCGTCTCCGCCGCCCCGCCGGCGGCCGGCTCGACGGTCAGTTCGACGCCGTCCTTCGACGTCTTCGCCCCGGTCACCTTCGAGCCGAGCTTGAAGCTCATCCCCTGTTTGGTCAGGGCGCGCTGGAAGGCCTTGGCGACATCGCTGTCCATGCCCGGGGTGATGCGGTCGAGGTACTCCACCACCGTGACCTGCGCCCCCAGCCGGCGCCAGACCGAGCCCAGCTCGAGCCCGATGATCCCGGCCCCGACCACGATCAGATGCCTAGGCACGGCCGGCAGCGACAGGGCCCCCGTGGAATCCACCACCTTGCCGTCTTCGAAGGTCACGCCCGGCAGGGGCGTCGGCTCCGAGCCGGTGGCGATGACGATATTCTTCGCCGACAGGGTGGACGTCGAGCCGTCGGCCGCCGTCACCTCGACCGCGCCCGGACCGGTGATCCGCCCGCGGCCCTTCACCCACTCGACCTTGTTCTTCTTGAACAGGAATTCGATGCCCTTGGTCAGGGCGCCGACGCTGTCCGCCTTCTGGCTCATCATCTGGCCCAGGTTCAGCTTCGGCGATCCGACCTCGATGCCGAGATCGGCGAAGTCCTTGCCCGCCATCTCATAGAGTTCGGAGGCGTGCAGCAGCGCCTTCGACGGCATGCAGCCGACGTTCAGGCAGGTCCCGCCGAGGGTGTCGCGCATCTCGATGCAGGCCGCTTTCAGTCCCAGCTGCCCGGCGCGGATCGCGGCGTTGTAGCCGCCCGGCCCGCCGCCGATGATGACAACGTCATAGGAAGCGGCTTCGGCCATGGGGTCTCTCGTTTCTCTGGGCGCGGGGGAGCGCGCGGAACCTAGCGGCGCGCGGGTGCGCGTCAACCGTCCCGGCCGATATAGGCGTTCCGGCGCGTTCTAGTAGGCGAACTGGCCCGGCGTCCGCGCGCGGCGGATGCGGCGCCCAGCGATCACGACCAGCAGGCCCAGGATCACCAGGGCCCCCAGCGTCAGCCAGAGCGGATCCACAGGCAAACTCGACGCCGCCTCCGGCGCCGACATGGTGGCCGGGCCCGACCGGGCCGCCGCCCCGCCCTGCTGGTCAAGCGCCAGCCGCAAGCCGGCGTCGGCGATGAAGGCGAGGAAATAGGCGATGGCGGACTTCGGACTCCCCGAACCCAGCATCAAGGCGGAGATCACATACAGGCCGATGGCTCCGGCCCACAGGGTCCAGGCCGGGAGGAAGCCGAACAGTTCGCCGCCGCCCTGCGCCTCCGCTCCGGCGCGCAGCGCGGCCGCCTCGGGACCGGCGCCTTCGAAGAAGGGAGACAGGAAAGGCCACGCCAGCCATCCGGCGTAGGCCAGAACGGCCAGAACCACGACAAAACGCAACAACTTCATGATCAACCCTCCCACGGCCTGTTAACCATTCTACACCGCTGGGCCGACGACGCCAGCGGCAGCGGTCAGGCCTGTGCGGCCGGCAGGGTGATCGACACCTCGGAGCCCTGGCCCGGCGCGCTGTCGATCGACAGAACCCCGCCCGACTGACGGGCGAAGGCGTAGGCCTGCGACAGGCCCAGACCGGCCGCGCCCTCCCGGGTGGTGAAGAAGGGCTCGACCGCGCGCGCCGCCAGATCGCGGTCCATGCCCGGCCCGCTGTCGCGGACGCTCAGACGCAGGCCGCCCTCCATCAGCGTCTCCAGACGCACCGCCACCGAGCCCTGCCCGTCGAGAGCCTCGACGGCGTTGCGGGTCAGCGCCTTGACCGCGCCTTCGAAAGCCACGGGGTCGAGCCGCGCCGGAGCGGCCTCGGCCGGGCCCTCGATCATCAGGTCCACGCCGGAGCCCGCGAGTTCGCGCAGCCGGCTCTCCATGCCCCTCAGCAACACGCCGGCGTCCATGACTCGCAGGACGGGTTCGTCGTCGCCCTGCGAGAAGGCCGTCAGGCGCCGGGTCAGAAGTTCGCCTTTCTGCCCGGCCGCGAGCGCCGCCTGACCGATGCGCCGCACCCGGGCCGGGTCGTCGGCCTGGCGCAGCATCATGTCGAGGGCGCCGGTCATGACGCCCAGCACGGCGTTGAAATCATGGGCCAGCCCGCCGGTCAGACGACCGACGCTCTCCATCCGCCGCCCGCCCTGCAGCTCGGCCTCGGCTTCCTCACGAACCCGGGCCGCGGCGACGCGGGCCTCTTCGGCTTCGCGGCGCGCGGCCTCGGCGGCGGCCAGCGCCTCGGCGGCGGCCGCGCGAGCCGCCTCGGCCTCCTCGCGCAGAGCCTGGTCGGCGACGGAGTCCGGTCCGACAGCCGGTTCAGCGGCGGCCGCCCCGTCGGCGTCGGTCTGCGCGGGGTCGGCCCGCTCACCCGCCAACAGCAGAGCGTCGACCTGTCCATCGACGTCGGTCAGAGGCAGCATCGACCAGCGGATGCCCTCCTCGGCGCCCCGACGTGAAACGATCGGTTCAGCCTCGCCGGCGGGAGCCGCCAGCCCGGTCCGCAGCGCCTGGCGCCCCTCGACCCGCTCGTCCTCATCGAGGAACAGGTCGGCGAAGTCGCCCGCGGCGGTCTCGGCGCCCAGCACCAGCAAGGCCGTGCGGTTGGCTTCGCGCACCCGTCCGTCCGGCCCGACCACGACCAGGGCGCTGGCGGCGGCGTCGAACACCCGCCGGGTCAGGCCGTCGTCGGTCGCCGGAGTCTCGGGCGCGGTGACTTCGGGCGTGATCAGGCTCTCGGTCTCGACGAGGGCGGCGGTCGAACCGGTGATCTGACCCAACTCGTTCTCGATCGGCATGGCGGTGACCGAGACCAGCATCTTGCGGCGCGAGGCGGGGTTGGCCAGCAGGTGCTGGAAGCCCTTCACCGTCTGGCCGCGCAGGGCGCGGGCGCTGGGCAGCAGATCCGGCGGAATGGGCCGTCCGTCCGGAAAGGTGATTCCCCACGTGGCCGAGTGGAAGCGCAGGCCGATCAGTTCGGCGTCGCGGCGGCCCAGCAGCTGGTGCGCGGCGCGGTTGGCGAAGACGAACTTGCCCTGCCGGTCAGTCTCGACCAGCGCCACCGGAATGGCGTTCAGGGTCTCGAACAGCCGTTTCTGGGAATCCTCCGCGACACGCTGCACAAGATCGAGCTGATCCGAGGCATCCACATGCCGCGAGCGATTGGTCGCCGCCAACCACAGGCCGATCAGGCCGATGGCCCAGCCGACGGCCGCCAGACCGCCCAGAACCCACACCCAGTTGACCTGGCCTTCCAGAAACATGCGCCCCGACTGTCCCGTTCTGGCGCCCGCGGCGCCCGTTCGGGCCATACACTGCAAACGGCGAACCGGAACGGCCCGGTTTCCCCGACAGGGCGACTAGACCGCCGGCTCCGGATCGTCCAGCGCCGAACCGTCAGATTTCGGACGCCGGCGCCGCGCCGACCGCACGCCGTATCCGTCTGCGATCGAGGGCGGCGAGGACCCAGATGCCGAGCGGAATCCCCCAATAGGCCACACCGGGCAGCCACGGTGCGACGGGCAGCAGGGGGCTGAGGGCCAAGGCGCCGGACACGATCCCCGTGACCGCTGCCAGGGTCCACGTCCGGGCCCATGATCGCGCGGCCCGCGCCGTCGGATCGGCGGCTTCCAACCCCGCCCGGGCATGCCGGAACAACAGGACGTACAGCGCCGAAAGCACCGAGAAGCCGAAGCCGTAGATCGCATAGGTCCAGCCCAGCTGGTCGAAGCCGGCGATCAGGCCGCCGCCCGGCAGCGCGCCGCCCGACATGAAATGCAACGCCGTCTCGGTCAGCAGGCGAAGTGGGAACACGAACACCAGCACCGCGAACACCACCCCCAGGCTGAGCAGCGTCGCCATCCGGTCGCGCCGGGGGCCCAGCGACGACCACGCCCGATGGGCCAGCCAGAACAGGATGATCAGGGCGAAACCGGCCAGAAAGGCGGGGATCCGCATCAGGGCGTGTACCAGATCGTCGAAGGACCGAAGCGGCTCGGCCCCGGCGATGATCAGCAGCGACACCGCGAAGGCGAAGGCGGAGTCCACGAAGGCGTCCAGCCGCCTCCACTCCGTCGGTCCGACTGTCCTGACGCCCTCGCCCATAGCCCTGTCCTTCACGACCCTGTGGAACGGTGATCGATTTGCCGCGCCGGGGCAATCTCGGGGGTCAGTCCCAGCTCACCGTCCGCGGCGCATAGGCGTCGATCGCCTCCAGAAGGGTGGCGACCAGCGCCCGCTCTTCCTCGCTGAGTTCGGGACGCCAGATATCGAAGATCAGCACCACCCGGGCCCGGTCGCTGCCGTTCCTCGCCTCGTGTTCGATGGTGTCGTCGAAAGCCCAGCATTTGCCACGCTCCCACGCGCGCACCTCGTTGCCGACGCGGAACTCGCAATCCGGCGGCACGATCAAGGGCAGGTGGCAGGTCAGCCGGGTGTTGACGAAACCGGTGTGGGGCTGGATGTGCGCCCCGGCCTTCAGTTGGGAGAACATGATCTGCGGCGAGCGCGCCTTGACCCGGCACAGGGGCGCGTCCTTCAGGGCCGCCATCGTCCTCGGGCAACGCGCGGCGTTGGCGGTCTCGCGGCCGTCCTTCGACAGAAAGCAGCTGCTCCAGTCCATGCTGTCGACGAGCGGATAGTCGGGCCGGCTCGGCATGCCGGGCTGGGTTTGCAGATAGGGGGCGAAGGCGGACCGGTCCTCGAGAATGGCGTTCAGCTCCGCCGTCATGTCGTCCGTGGCGGCCTCGACGGCGTCCATCCACGGAAACTGGTCGCGCGGGTAGAACTGGATGTTGGGCAGCTCTGGATAATAAAGCGCCTGCGGCTGCTGCAGATAAGGCTGTTTGCGGCCGGTCAGGATGTCGAGGGCGTGGGTGAATCGCCGGTCGGACGCGCCGGCGGAATAGCCCGCGTCCTCCAGCGCTCCGTCGAGAAGACCCTGCATGCCGGCGGCGATGCGATCCTGGGCCGCGCGGGCCCGTCGCAGACCTTCGGCGAGATCGGGCGGCAACGACGGCGCCGCGCCGGCCAGTTTGACGAAGGCGTTGAAATAGAAATTGGCCTCCCGGTGGGCGCCCTGGGCGGCGAGGACGTCCGCCTTCGCCAGGGCGCCGCGCAGGCTGCGGGCGTTCAGCACCAGCGCCCGGTCCGCCGCGGTCCCGGCCGCGGCATGGTCGCCGAGGCGCACGCAGCTCGCGGCCAACAGGGCCCAGGCGTCGGCGTCGCCGTCGGCGCCGCTGGCGACGGCCTCGTCGAGCCGGGCCCGCGCGCTCGCCCAGTCGCCGGCGCGATAGGCGGCCACGGCGGACTGGAGCAGCTGGATTGGTGGAGCGGTGGAGGCCATGCCCGTTGGTAGCCCTCCGGACGGTGTCCCTCAACACCGGCGCCGGCCTATGGCTCCAAAACCAAAAGGCCCGGTCCGGAGACCGAGCCCTTTGCTGTTTCGACTGGAGCGGGCGAGGCGATTCGAACGCCCGACCCTCACCTTGGCAAGGTGATGCTCTACCCCTGAGCTACGCCCGCGCTTCAGTCGAGGGCGGGCCTATACCGGACCCGGCCGGACCCTCGCAAGTCCCTTCGTGGAAAAACTGCGCTCAAGCAGCGAGCCGCCGTGCGGCGAGCGATAGCGCCCCTACCTCGGCGCGAGGCGAATTGCGCCATCCAGCCGGATGCATTCGCCGTTGATGTAGACGTTGCGGGCCAGCTCAAGCACCAGCGAGGCGTAGTCGGCGGGCGTGCCCAGACGGCTCGGGAACGGAATGGCGGCGGCCAGCGCGTCCTGGATCTTCTGATCCATCCCCGCCATCATCGGCGTCCACATGATCCCCGGCAGGATGGTGTTCACGCGCACGCCTTCCTGGGCCAGGTCGCGCGCGGCTGGCAGGGTCAGGGCGTAGACGCCGCCCTTCGACGCCGAATAGGCGGCCTGACCGATCTGACCATCCTGGGCCGCGACGCTGGCGGTGTTGACCACGAGACCGCGTTCGCCGTCCGCCATGGGCTCCAGCGTCACCATGCCCGCCGCCGACTGCGACAGGACGCGGAAGGTGCCGAACAGATTGACCCGCACGGTGCGCTCGAACTGGGCCATGTCGTGGGCGCGAATCTCGCCGGTGTCCTTCTTGCGCGAGACGGTCTTCTGGCCCGTCGCGATGCCCGCGCAGTTGACGGTCAGTCGCTCCTGGCCGTGCGCGGCGCGGGCCTTTTCAAAGCCGGCGGCGACGCTGGCGTCGTCGGTGACGTCGACCTGGCAGAAGACCCCGCCGATATCGGCCGCGACGGCCTCGCCCTTGTCAGACTGCATGTCGAACAGCGCGACCTTGACGCCCTGGGCGGCCAGGGCGCGGGCCGTGCCTTCGCCGAGGCCCGAGGCGCCGCCGGTGACCACCGCGGCGATGCTGCTGTCGAGTTTCATGGCGCGAGCCCCTATCTTGTCTGAACCTGAGTTTCGGCCGGGGGTTTAACCGCCATGTCCGTCAAAGCCAAACCCGTCACGCCCGATGAGGCGCTGGACCCCGCCCGGGCGCTCACGCCCTCGGTGCAGCGGGTCAATGAGGTGCGGGTGCAGAAGGGCTTCTGGCCCAAGATCCGGCGCACCGCCTCGCGCATACCCTTCGCCGGCCAGGCCCTGTCGATCTGGTTCGCCGCGCGCGACCCCGAGACACCGGCCGCGGCCAAGGGTCTGATGCTGGGGGCGCTGGCCTATTTCGTGCTGCCCATCGACGCCATTCCCGACATCTTCGCCGGCATCGGCTTCACCGACGACGCGGCCGTCATCGGGGCCCTGATCGCCACCCTGGGCGCCAACATAAAACGCCGGCACAGGGACCAGGCGACCGAAGCGCTGGAGCAGCTGAGGCGGGACTAACTCTCGACCGTCACCACCACCTTGCCCATCACCGAGCGGTCGCCGAGCGCCCGGATGGCCTCGTGGGCGCGCTCCAGCGGGAAGGTGCGGCTGACCCGCGGCCTGATCTTGCCCTCGCTCCAGAAGCGGAACAGGTCGGCCATGTTGGACGCGTGGGCCGCCGGGTCCCGCATCACCGCCGCGCCCCAGAAGACCCCGATCACCGACACGGACTTCAGCAGGGTCAGGTTCAGCGGCAAGGACGGAATACCGGCGGGGAAGCCGACCACCAGATAGCGGCCGTTCCAGGCCATGGCCCTGAGCGCCGGCTCGCAATAGTCGCCCCCCACCGCGTCATAGACCACGTCCGCGCCATCGCGGCCCGAGGCCAGCTTGAGCTCGCCCGACAACTCCTTCTGCGCCGCCCTGTCCATCTTGCCCGAGGGGTAGATCAGGCCGTTGTCGGCCCCGGCCTCCAGCGCGAACTGGACCTTGTCGCTGGTCGAGGCGGCGGCGATGACGTGCGCGCCCATGGCCTTGCCCAGCTCGACCGCGGCGACGCCGACTCCGCCGGCCGCGCCCAGCACCAGCAGGCTCTCGCCCGCCTCCAGCCGGGCCCGGTCCTTGAGCGCGTAGTAGGAGGTGCCGTAGGTCATGGTCAGGGCGGCGGCGGTCTCGAAATCCATGCCGTCGGGAATCTTCATCACCGAGGCGGCGGGGACAGCCAGACGCTCGACCATGCCGCCCCAACCCGGCACGGCGATGACCCGGTCGCCCTTGCGCAGGGTTGTGACGCCCTCGCCGACCGCCTCGACCACGCCCGCGACCTCGCCGCCGGGCGAGAAGGGCCGTTGCGGCTTGAACTGGTATTTGTCCTCGATGATCAGGGTGTCGGGGAAGTTGACCCCGACCGCCCGGACCTCGATCACCACCTCGCCCCTGCCCGGCGTGGGATCCAGCACCTCCTCCACGACCAGGGTATCGGGACCGCCGGGGGCCTTGGACAGGACTGCGCGCATGGTGGGGTTCCCGGGGAGAGGAGGCGTTCACCGACGTGGCGCTCGCGTTCCGGGAAGGCTAAGCAGCGTCCCGCCCGTTGAAAAGGGGCGATCAGGAGACCAGACCGAATGACGGCCCTCATCCTCCACGGCGGCGCGGGCGCCCGGCGCGAGCGCGACTACGACAGCGAGATCGCCCACATGCGCGCGGTGGTCGAGGCGATGAAGGCGCGGCTAGACGCCGGCGCGTCGGCGCTGGATGTCGCGGTCGAGGCCACGGTGCTGCTGGAGGATTCGGGCCTCTACGTCGCCGGACGCGGCGCCTCGCCCAATCTGGCCGGGGCCTATGAGCTGGACGCCAGCCTGATGGACGGCGCCACGCGCCGGGCCGGGGCGGTGGCCGCCCTGCAGGGATTTCGCAATCCGGTCGCGGCCGCGCGCGCCGTCATGGACCGGACGCCCCACGTCATGCTGGCTGGCGAGGGCGCGGCGGCCTTCTGCGCCGATCAGGGGCTGGACCGCGTCGAGGATCCCGAGACCTGGTTCACCCGCGCCGGCAAGGGCGAGGACAATCATCCGCCGGGCACGTTGAGCCACGGGACGGTGGGCTGCTGCGTGTTGGACGCGCAAGGCCGGCTGGCGGCGGCGACCTCGACGGCGGGGGTGTTCGGCAAGATGCCCGGACGGGTCGGCGACACCCCGATCCCGGCCGCCGGAACGTGGGCCGATGACCGGATCGCCGCCTCTGCCACCGGACAGGGTGAATACTTCATGCGCGTGGCCGCCACGGCCCAGGTCAGCTGGCGCGTCGCCGCCGGCCAGTCTCTGGCTGAGGCGACGCAGGGCGTCATCGACGAGATCGGCGCCCTCGGCGGCGACGGCGGCCTGATCGCGCTGGACCGTCACGGCGCCATCGCCGCCCCCTTCAATAGCCAGGGCATGAAACGGGCCTGGTTGACCTCCGACGGCGACATCGGGGTCGAGGTGTTCAAAGGCTGAGAACGGCCTCGGCCGCCGCCCAGGGCCCGACCTTACGGCGATTTAATCTTCGGATGAACGGCGTTCATCCACCGTTCACCGCCCGGGCGGCTTAAGCGTCACAGGAACAACTGGGGCCTTCGATGAAGTCGCTATTCGCCGCCGCGGCCGCCGCCGCCATTCTCTCCACAGCCGCCTGCGCGCCGGTCATCGTCGGCGGCCCGCCGATGGATCTGCCACCCGGACTGCAGGAGACCGCCCAGGTCGGGACCATCTACATGTCCAGCAACTGGCTGAACGCCGAGAATGATTTTTCCGAAACCCTGACCGAGGAAGTTCACGAGGAGTTGCGCCTGTGCATGCACGGCACGGCGCCGATCGACGTCCGTATCCACATCGAGGACCTGGACCGCGCGGGGCGGCTCGAGACGCTGCTGAACGGCGATGGGGTGCACACGATCTCCGGCACGGTCGAGTTCGTCGATCCGTCGCGGGGCAATCTCGTCGTCGGCCGCTTTCCGGTCACCGCGGCGACCAGCGCCCAGGGTCGGATCGGCGGCCTGTTCGGCGACCGTCAGATGATGGTGGCGGAAGAGTTCGGCCGCGCCGTCTGCGAGGAGGCCTTCGGCCGCAATCCGCGCGAGCGTGGGCTGCGGAACGCCACGCGGGGCTGAAATGAGGACGGTGCGCATCATCGCAGCGTCGGTCCTGGCGAGCGTCGGCCTCTCCGCCTGCGTCAGCGATTTCTGGGACATGGACCCGCCGGCGCAGATCGCCCTCGATCCCGCCCTCGTCGGCGCCCTGTTCATCGACGGGGTCGAGGTTCGAAGCGCCTTCTACAATCCGCCCGACGCCTTTTCCGACATCTTCGTTCCGGCTTTCCGCAACGGCGCGACGGCCTGTTTCGATGGGCGGCGGCCGGTGCGGGCGATCGTCTTCATCCACGCCCTCGACCGAAGCGGCGACCTGATCGCCGGCGACGGGCGGGTGCGCCTGCCCGGGTCTGTCGATCTGCACGACGCCAAGGGCCGCGTCATCGTCCGCTACCCGATCCGCGCCGACCTGCCGGCGACCGGCGGCGACCTGACCGCGCGGCGCACCGCGGCGGCGGAGACCTTCGGAGAACAGCTATGCGAACAGATCACGGTGACCCGATGAGCCGGCGAGGAATGCGAAGCGTCAGGAGCCTCCCGGTCGCGGCAGCCCTGGCGCTGTTCAGCTCAGCCTGTGTGACGGTGCCCGAGGTCGTCGGCGGGGCGCCCTTCGACCTGCCGCCGGACGTGGCCGATCAGACCGGCATCCGCTACGTCAGGGTCCTGACCGCGCCGGGCGTCTTTCTCCGCTATGCCGAGAGGACAGATGCGGATCATCGCGTCGGGGTGGTCGACGACGCGCGGAAAACGTCTCTCGAAAGCGACATCGAGAGCGAGATCCGGAACGAACTCAGATATTGCGCCACCGGCGAGCAGTTGCTGGACGCCACGATCTACGTCGATCAGTTGAGCTACGACAATCGGGCCGGGTCGCTGGCGGATGGAAGCGGGGTCGATGAGATGTCGGCCGTCGTTGAGTTCGTCGAACTGGTCGAACCTGATGGCGCCGGGCGGTCCGTTCCGCCGGTCGTCGGTCGCTATCGGATCAGCGTCGGGGCGCGCACGGGAAACCTTGTCGAGCGTCTACTCGGCGATTCCATTTCCCATGCGGCGGAAGAGCTGGGTCGCGCCCTCTGCATGGAGGCGTTCGGGCGCAATCCACGCCCGCCCGGGCTTCAGAATTCCACCCGATGAGATGTGATTGAAGCTCTCGCCGTCGAAGGGGCGCGCCCCTGGTCCATGCCCCCGCCGGCATGGACGGCCGACAGGTCCGACGAGAGACCGGCGGGCAAGAGCAAGAAGAAGGCCCGGCGGAGCGATCCGCCGGGCCTCGTTTCGTGTCGGTGGTCGGCGGCCTACTCCGCCGCGATGGCTTCCGGGCCGCCCGCGAGATTCCGCAAGACGTAGGGCATGACGCCGCCGGCCTTGAAGTAGTCCATCTCGGTGGCGTTATCGATGCGGCAGCGCACCGGGAAGCGGGCCATCTTGCCGTCCGACGGACGGAACAGTTCAACCCACAGATCCTGACGCGGGCGCAGCTTGCCGACGTTGGCGTCCGACAGGCCGCGGATGGTGACGATCTCCTCGCCGGTCAGGCCGAGACGGGTCCAGCCCTCCTGTTTGAACTGCAGCGGCACGACGCCCATGCCGATCAGGTTGGAGCGGTGGATGCGCTCGTAGCTCTCGGCGATGACGGCGCGAACGCCCAGCAGGCGGGTGCCCTTGGCCGCCCAGTCGCGCGACGAGCCGGTGCCGTATTCCTTGCCCGCGAACACCACCAGCGGCCGGCCTTCGGCCTGGTAGCGCATGGCCGCGTCGTAGATCGACATCGTGTCCTGTGACGGGAAGTGTTTGGTCATCCCGCCTTCGATCTCGGGCGTGATCTTGTTGCGGATGCGGATGTTGGCGAAGGTGCCCCGCATCATCACTTCGTGGTTGCCGCGACGCGCGCCGTAGGAATTGAAGTCCAGCGCCTCGACGCCGTGATCGGTCAGATAGGCGCCGGCGGGCGACGACTTCTTGATCGAACCGGCCGGGCTGATGTGATCGGTGGTGATCGAGTCGCCGAAGATGGCCAGAACCCGGGCCTCGACGATGTCGGCCACCGGGGCCGGCTCCATCGTCATGCCCTCGAAATAGGGCGGGTTCTGCACATAGGTCGAGGTGTCGTCCCAGGCGTAGGTCTGGCCGCCCTCGACCTTGATGCCCTGCCAGTGCTTGTCGCCCTTGAAGACGTCGGCATAGCGCTTGGCGAACATGGCCGGGGTGACCGACTTCTTCTGGATGTCGGCGATCTCCTTCGAGGTCGGCCAGATATCCTTCAGGAAGACGTCCTTGCCCTTCTTGTCCTGACCGATCGGGTCCTTCGAGATGTCGATGCGCATCGAGCCGGCCAGGGCGTAGGCCACCACCAACGGCGGCGAGGCGAGATAGTTGGCCTGAACGTCCGGGTTCACCCGGCCCTCGAAATTGCGGTTGCCCGACAGCACCGAGGTGGCCACCAGGCCGTTGTCGTTGATCGCCTTCGAGATGGCCGGATCCAGCGGGCCCGAGTTGCCGATGCAGGTGGTGCAGCCGTAACCGACAAGGTTGAAACCGAGCGCGTCGAGGTCGGCCTGCAGGCCGGCGGCTGTCAGATAGTCGGTGACCACCTGCGAGCCGGGGGCCAGCGAGGTCTTGACCCACGGCTTGACTTTCAGGCCCAGCTTGTGGGCCTTGCGCGCCACCAGACCGGCGGCGATCAGCACCGACGGGTTGGAGGTGTTGGTGCAGGAGGTGATGGCCGCGATGACCACATCGCCGTCGCCGATGCCGAAATTCTCACCCTCGACGGCCACGCGCGGGGCGTCGGCGGCGCGGTTGAATACCTCGCCCAGCGCCGTTTCGAAGGCCGGGGCGGCGGTGGTCAGTTCAACCTTGTCCTGCGGCCGCTTCGGACCGGCCAGCGACGGCACCACATCCGCCATGTTCAGTTCGAGCACATCGGTGAACACCGGGTCCTCGGAGGTTTCGTCGATCCACAGTCCCTGGGCCTTGGCGTAGGCCTCGACCAGGGCGACGCGCGCCTTGTCGCGGCCCGTGGCGGTCAGATAGGCGATGGTCGCCGCCGAGACCGGGAAGAAGCCGCAGGTCGCGCCGTATTCCGGCGCCATGTTGGCCACGGTGGCCTGATCCTCGATGGTCATCCCGGCGATGGCGTCGCCGAAGAATTCCACGAACTTGCCGACCACGCCCTTCTTGCGCAGCATCTGGGTCACGGTCAGGACCAGATCGGTGGCCGTCGCGCCTTCCGGCAGCTTGCCGGTCAGTTTGAAGCCGATGACTTCCGGGATCAGCATCGGGATCGGCTGGCCCAGCATGGCCGCCTCGGCCTCGATGCCGCCGACGCCCCAGCCCAGAACGGCCAGGCCGTTGATCATGGTGGTGTGGCTGTCGGTGCCGACCACGGTGTCCGGATAGGCGACGGTCTTCTTGCCCTCGTCCGCCGTCCACACGGTCTGGGCCAGGTTCTCGAGGTTGACCTGGTGGCAGATGCCGGTGCCGGGGGGCACGACGCGGAAATTGTTGAACGAGGTCGAGCCCCAGCGGAGGAATTTGTAGCGCTCGATGTTGCGCTCGTACTCACGCTCGACATTCTGGGTGAAGGCGCCCGGGGTGCCGAAATGGTCGACCATGACCGAGTGGTCGATGACCAGATCGACCGGGTTCAGCGGATTGATCTTCGACGGGTCCGAGCCCAGCGCCGACATGGCGTCACGCATGGCGGCCAGATCGACCACGGCGGGCACGCCGGTGAAGTCCTGCATCAGCACCCGGGCCGGGCGGAAGGCGATCTCGTGCTCGACCGAACCCTTGTTGTCGATCCAGGCGGCCACCGCGCGCAGGTCGGCTTCGGTGACGGAGACCCCGTCCTCGTTCCGCAACAGGTTCTCCAGCAGCACCTTCATCGAGCGCGGCAGGCGGGAAATCCCGGTGAGCCCGGCTTCCTCGGCGGCCGGAAGGCTGTAATAGGCGTATTTCTTGCGCCCGACGGAAAGGTCCTGACGGGTCTTGAAGCTGTCGTTCGACGGCATGGGAGAGGTTCCTCTGGTCAACGCCGCCCGGACATCCGGTTGCGCGGTCGCGCGACAGACGGCGGGGCGCACAGGTCCCCGCCGCGCGCGGCGAACGCCTGCTGCAGCGAGGCTGGATATAGCGATGCGCGGGGGCTCCGTCCATGTATCCACGTCGCCGGCATGGGTATTGAGAGAGGTTCGCAACTGCGAACCGGCTCGCCGATGCTGACCGTCTCCGGTCTGACTCTGTCGCGCGGCGAGCGGGTGCTGTTCCGTGACCTGTCCCTGACGCTGGCCGCCGGCGAGGCCGTGGCCCTGACCGGGGCCAACGGAGCTGGCAAGACCAGCCTGCTGCGGGCCGTCGCCGGCTTCCTCCGGCCGGACGCCGGGACCATCGCCTTCGGCGACCTCGAACCGGCCGAGGCGCGGCGCCGGCATCTGCACTGGTTGGGTCATCTGGACGGGCTCAAGAGCGCTCGGCGGGCGCGCGAGGAGCTGGCCTTTCAGGCCGCCTGGCTGGGCGCAGACGCGGCCGGCATCGACGCCGCCGTCGACCTGCTGGCGCTGAATTCCCTGCTTGATCTCGAGGTGCGCCAGCTGTCGGCCGGTCAGCGCCGCCGCCTCGCCTTCGCCCGGTTGATCGCCACGCCGCGGCCGATCTGGCTGCTCGACGAGCCGTTCGCTCCGCTCGATGCGCGCTGGCGCGAGGCGCTGGGGCTGCTGATGCAGGCCCATGTCGACAAGGGCGGCGCCATCCTCGCGGCCGTGCATGATCCACTGCCGGTGACGGCGCGGGCCTTCGACATCGGAGTCGGGCGATGAGCGCCCTGTCCATCCTGTTCCGGCGCGAACTGGCCCTCGCCTGGGCCGGCGGCGGCGGGCCGCTGCTGGCCTGCGGCTTCTTCCTGTGCCTCACCGTGCTGGTGCCGTTGGCGGCGGGCGGGGATCCGGCAGGGCTCAGACCCGTCGCGGGCGGAGTCGCCTGGCTGGCTCTGGCCCTGTCCTCGATCCTGTCGCTGGAACGGCTGTTCGAGCGCGACCACGAGGACGGCGCCCTGGACCTGATCGCCCTCGGCCCCGCCCCGCTCGAACTGGTCGTCCTCGCCAAGGCCGCGGCCCAGTGGCTGGCCGTCGGCGTCCCGCTCGCCGTCACCGCACCGGTCGCCGCCATCACCCTCGGCCTGACCCCGGACCAGGCCCCGCTGGTCGCCCTGTCGGCCCTGATCGGCGCGCTCGGCTTCGCCCTGACCGGGGCGCTCGGCGCGGCGCTGGCGCTGGGCTCGAAGCGCGGCGGCCTGCTGATCGCCGTCGTCGTCCTGCCGCTGTTCATCCCGCCGGTGGTGTTCGGCGCCGGGGCGCTGGAGCGGGGGGTGAACGGCCTCTCGCCGGGTCCGGCCCTCGCCTTGCTGACGGCGTATGTGCTGTTCGCGGCGGTGGTCACGCCCTTCGCGGGGGCGGCGGCCATCCGAAACGCGCAGGGTTGATCCGGCCTCAGGTCAGCGATCGTATCCAGACCCTGAGCGCGGCGCTGTCGCTCATATCGCCGTCGAAGACATGGGCGGGCCGTTGGGGTTCGTTGTTGCCGCGCTGGCGCCCGCGCCACACCTTCATGGGCAGGGTGAGGTTCGCAAGGCCGCTGGGAAGAGGCTCGGTGCGCGTATCCATATAGACCGTGTCGGCCGAGGTCTCGCGACCGATCTGGACGGCTCCGGCGGCCTTCCAGATGTCGACCGCGTCGAGGCAGGCCGAGGCGCAGGCGGGGTCGGTCAGGACATAGACACGGCCGCCCACCAGCAGCGGAGAGTTCAACTCCGACGTCACTTCTGGGCCGGTGGTCGCGACCGAGCGCCAATAAGGTCTTCCGGCGGCCCGCGCCTCGGTCATTCCGTCGACTATGCGCCGGGCCCAGGCGATGCGCTCCGCGTCTTCGCCGGCGGCGGTCCATTCATCCAGATAGCCCTGTATCGTCGCGAGATTAGGCTCGGACGCGCGCCACTCGATCGCTTCGATGGGCGGCAAGGTATGGCCACGTAGCCAGTCTTCGCCCCACAGAATGGTGGCCAGCGCCGCGCTCCAGTGTGATGAACCACCCCCATTGCCGCGAAGGTCGAGGACCACATACGGCGCGGCGCGCAGTTCCCCCTGCTTCCGACCCATCTCATCCAGCATGGCGGTCAGGGCGGTATGCGCCTCGCTGCCGGGCGTGCCGTTGAAGGAGGGCATCGATACCCAGACGCCGCCGTCATCGAGCGCCTCGACACCGAACACCGCCGCAGGGCGCTGAAGCAGTTCGCGGCGTCGCGTGGACAGGTCGGAGGCTTCGATCGGTCGCCAGTTCAGCGACCAGGCGCGGACGCCCCCCTCGATCTCGAACCGGCAGGTCTGCATCTCGGGAACCCACGGGTTGGAGGCGCTCATGAACAGCCAGCTGCCGAAGGTGGTGCGCTGGGACTCGAGAAACCACCGCCCCCGGAATTCGCCGATCCGGTCCTCGGCCAGCTGGTCGGCGGAGACGCCGTCGCATTCCACCAGCCGGGCGCCGATCGGGGGGGTGTTTCCGTCGGTATCGTCCCGGCTGGCGACAATCGCGTCGCCGCCCCGATAGGTGGTCAGAAATCCCGGCCACCGGGTCGGAAATGAGAATGACTGGTCCGTCAGGCCAAGCTGGACGTGTCCGTCGTCAAACCCGGCCACGAATGAGCGCATAGCCCACCACCAGCCGCCGGCGTCAGTGGTCGTTCCGGCGCGGCCCAGAGCCTGCGACAGGCTGGCGTCCACCTTGTCCCGAAACATCGGATTCAAGGTGTCGTGCACGCCCGGATGACTGCCGATGATGGCGGCGTGCAGCGCCGTGGCGTCTTCTCGCAAGGCGGCGGACCAGTCGCGGGACTGGTGCATCGCGGATGGGGCGTTCTGCGCGGCTGCCGCGCCGGCGCACAAGATCACGGACAGTCCGGCCAAAACGGCGGGGGGCGTCTTCATCGGCGGTTCTCCATTCCGCCCGCCCGCTAACGCAGCGACACCCCGGACGCTACTTAAGCCTTCGTAATGCTGAAGCTCAGGCCTTCTTGACGAACTCGACCCGCAGCACGAGGCCGCGGACCCTCTCGACATTGGCCTCGATCTCCTCGGAGTCCCCGGTCAGGCGGATGTTCTTGACCAGGGTCCCGCGCTTCAGGGTCACCCCGCCCGAGCCCTTGACCTTGAGATCCTTGATCAGGGTTACGCTGTCGCCGTCGGCGAGCGGATTGCCGTTGGCGTCGCGGACGATATCTTCGCTCATGGAAATCCCTCCCGGTCCACGCGACGCTCTGGCACAGCCCCTCGCCAGCGTATAGCGCGACGGGCGTTCCCCCTCTAAAGAGCGCCTCGATGTTCGGCCTCGCCAATCCCGACCGCTTCCTCCGCTTCACCCACCCGCTCATGCCGGTGGTGTGGACGCTGGCCGTCGTCCTGCTCGCCGCCGGAACCTGGCTCGCCTTCACCGCGCCCGAGGACTTCCGCCAGGGCGACACGGTGCGGATCATGTTCGTGCACGTACCCGCCGCCTCGGTCGGCCTGGGCATCTATCTGGCGCTGGGCGTGTCCAGCTTCTTCGCCCTGGTGTTCCGCCATCCGCTGGCTGACGCCGCCGCCCGCGCCGCCGCCCTGCCCGGCGCAGCCTTCACCGCCCTGGCCCTGGTCACCGGCAGTCTGTGGGGCAAGCCGATGTGGGGCGCCTGGTGGGTCTGGGGCGACGCGCGGCTGATGTCCGAACTGGTCCTGCTGCTCTTCTATATCGGTTACATGGCACTGCGCGCCTCGATCGACGATGAGACCAGGGCCGCCCGCGCCGCCGCCGTGCTCGGCCTCGTCGGCCTGGTCAATCTGCCGATCATCAAATTCTCGGTCGACTGGTGGAACACCCTCCACCAGCCTGCCTCGCTGCTCCGGGCCGACGGACCGTCGGTGACGGCCGACATCCTGGCGCCGCTGCTGACCAGCATGGCCGCCTGGGCGGTGTTCTTTCTCGCCGTCTGGCTGACCGCCATCCGCACCGAGATCATCCGCCGCCGGGTCCTCTCGATCCGCGCCCGCCGCGCCCAGGAAGCATAGGGAAGGCCTGAGCATGCTCGATCTGGACATGAGCCCCTACGGCGCCTTCGTCTGGCCCGCCTGGACGATCAGCGCCGCGGTGCTGGCCGCCCTCGCCGCCCGCGTCCTGCTGGCTGCACGGCGCTGGTCGGCGGACCTGAAACGGCTTGAAGCCGACCGCACGGAGGCCTGAGTCCATGAACCGTTGGTTCGCCATCATCCCGCTCGTGGCGCTGGTCGGTCTGGTGGCCTTCGCGGCCGTTCGGCTGGGCGATTTCACCGGCCGCTCGCTGGCCGAGGGCCCCAGCAGCGAGTACCGCCCCGCCGCCCTTGTCGGCCAGCCGGTGCCGGAGACGGTGCTGCCCATGCTGACGGGCGCCGAGGCGGGACCCGGCGTGCTGGACCTCAAGACCGCCGGCGTCGGCAAGCCGATGCTGATCAACGTCTTCGCCAGCTGGTGCGCCCCCTGCAAGATCGAACACCCCAATCTGATGGCGCTGAAGGACCGCGGCGTCGCGGTCGTCGGCGTGGCGTGGAAGGACGATCCGGCCGACACCCGCGTCTTCCTCGACGAACTCGGCGATCCCTATTCGATGGTTCTGGTCGACCGCGACGGCCGCGCCGGCCTCGACCTCGGCATTACCGGCGCCCCCGAGACCTACGCCGTCGACGCCATGGGCAAGGTCGTGGCCAAGGCCTCCGGACCGCTGGTCGACCAGGCCGAGATCGATCGCCTCGTCGCCGCCATCCAGACCCCGGCGCGCCCGCTGCCGACCGCCGACGAGCGCTGAGCCCAGGCTGCGTTAACCCATTTCCGACGGATTTCATTAACCCTGTCGGCATGAGCGCGATTCGTCCTCCTGTCCCCTCGCCGCTGTTCCCGGCGCAGAACCCGCCGTCGCCCGTTCGCGCCTCGCGCTCGGACTTCTTCCGCGCCGCCCTCGACGCCGTCGGCGCGCCCGCCGGGACCCCGCCCGCCGCGCCGTCCGCGGCGACCCAGGCGACCCGCGCCGCGGAAGACCGCCCGCAACGTCCCGGCGCCCTGCTCGACATCCGCGTCTGACGCCTCACGCGAAAATGAGCGGCGCGTGCTCCGCGACCGTGGTTAAGGTGCGCGCCATGCGCACGAGGGGCTGGATCATCCCTGCGGCGGTCCTCGTGATCGCCTCCATCGCGGCCGGGTCCAGCGCCCAGCCTGCGAGCCCTGTCGCGCCCCGCGGCGAACCCCCCGCCGAGCCTGTGGTGGTCGAGCTGTTCACGGCCCAGGGCTGCGCCGGATGCCCCGAGGCCAACACCCGGGTCGAGGCCCTCGCCGACACGCCCGGCGTCATCGCCCTGACCTACGCCGTCGACTACTGGGACTATCTGGGCTGGCCCGACACCTTCGCCCGGCCGGAGTTCGCCCAGCGCCAGCGCGCCTATCGCCGCCCGCTCAAGCTGCGCGCCATCGGCACGCCGCAGGTGGTCATCGACGGCCGCCGTCAGGTGCCGGGCGCCGGCGAAGAGGCGCTCAAGGCCGCCGTCGAGGAAGAGGCGGCCCGCCGGGTCTTCCCGCCCGAGATTGAATTCCGCGAGGCCGGCGACCGGGTCGGCGTCGGATCGGGCCGCGTCCCCGCCGGCGGCGCCGAGGTCGTGGCCGTGGTCTATCGGCCCGGGCCGCAGACGGTCCAGATCGAGCGCGGCGACAACCGCGGCCAGACGGTCCGCCACGTCAATGTCGTCCGCTCGGTGCGCAGCCTCGGCGACTGGACCGGACGGCCCGCCCTCTACGACCTGCCGGACGGGCTGGCGGCGGACGAGGCCGTCGCCGTCCTGGTGCAGGCCCGGGCCGACCGCCGCATCCTCAACGGCGCCGTGCTGCCGCCGCGCTGACCCGGTCAGCTTTCGTCACTGGCGTCGCTTGAACCCCCGCCCCCACAGTGCAAGCTTGGCCGCCCGCATCCCCGGGCGTTAGTCACAGGCGCGCGCATGACACCGGCCCTCCGTCTGATCGCCATCCTCGGCCTGGTTCTGACCTGCGCCGGGTGCGGTACGGCGGCCGCCGCCCGTCAGGACCCGGCGCCGACGGCGTCCTCACCCGAGGCCGACGGCGTGGCCCAGGTCGTCACGGCCGCGGAACTGGCGGCCTGGGGCCGCGCGCGCCGCGACGCCGACGCGCTTCTGATCGCCGCCCGCATGCTGGACGAGGTGCCGCTGCGCCTCGGCGCCAGCGGCGACCCCGGCCTCGGCCCCGTGCTGACCCCGGCGGGACTGAGGCTGGAGGCGGCTGCCTTGCGCGCTGATCAGAGGGCGGTCGAGGAAGTGGTCGTCACCGGTTCCCGGGCCCGCCGCAACGAGGATCGCGCCGTCGAAGTCCAGCGCGAGGACCTGGCCGAACCGCGGCAGCCGGCGCCGCGCCAGCCCGCCCAGCGCCAGCCGACCCGCCCCGCCCCCGCGGCCCCGCCGCCGCCGCCTCCTCCTCCTCCTCCTCCTCCCCCGCCCGCGATGCTCGGCGTCCAGTCGTCGCCGTTCGGCGCCGGTCCGGTCTCGACGGTCAGGCGGCTGGCGTCCCGCGAAAGCTGGAGCTTCGAGATCGACGCGCGCGGCGCGGAGATCCTGCGCATCGCCGCCATCGGCGACGGCGACACCGACGTCGACCTGACGGTGCGCGACGCGGCCGGCCGGGTCCTGTGCGCCGACGGCTTCGGCGACCACTATCCGGTCTGCACCCTGTCCCCCGGCGCGCCCGCCCGGCTGAGGGTGCAGGTGGTCAACCGCGGCGCCCTGTGGACCCGCGTGCAGGTATTGTCGAACTAGGGATCAGGCCCCGGCCTTCTTCGCGAACGCCAGGGCGCCCTCGGCCAGCATCGGAACCTGCGCCGCCATGGTCTTGGCATGGGCCGAGGCCGCCGTGCCGTCGCGCACCCGCCCGGCGATGCCCTGACAGATGGCCGCCAGCCGGAACAGGTTGTAGGCGAACAGCCAGTCGAGGTCGGCCGGCCGCGCCCCGGTCAGACCGGCGTAGCGTTCGACCATCTGCTCCACCGTGGGAATGCCCAGCGCCTCGATGTCCGCCCCGGCCAGTCCGTTCCGCGCCGTCGCCGGAATCACCCAGGCGATCAGCAGATAGGAGAAGTCGGCCATCGGATCGCCCAGGGTCGACAGCTCCCAGTCCAGCACCGCCCGCACCTTCGGCGTCTCGGGATCGAGGATCAGATTGTCGAGCCGGAAGTCGCCATGGACGATCCGCGTCGGCCCCTCCGGCGGCAGGGTGGCAGGCAGGAATTCGATCAACCGGTCCATGGCCGGGATCGGATCGATCTCCGAGGCCCGGTACTGTTTGGTCCAGCGCCCGACCTGGCGCTCGAAATAGTTGCCCGGCCGGCCGTAGTCGCCGAGCCCGATCGCCGCCGGATCGAAGGCGTGCAGCGCCGCCAGCGCATCGACCTGGGCGTCATAGACGTCCCGCCGCTGCTCCGGCGTCATGCCCGGCAGTTTGAGGTCCCACAGCACCCGGCCCTCGACCTTGTCCATGACGTAGAACATCGAGCCGATCACGGTCTCGTCGGTGCACAGCGCCCACGGCCGCGCCACCGGATAGCCCTGGGCGTGCAGGGCCGAGATGACGGTGAACTCGCGGTCGACGGCGTGCGCCGAGGCCAGCAGCGTCCCGGGCGGCTTGCGGCGCAGCACATAGGTCCGGCCGGGCGTGGTCAGCTCATAGGTCGGGTTCGACTGCCCGCCCTTGAACTGGCGGATGGCCAGCGGACCGGAATAGGCCGGCACATTGGCCTCCAGCCAGGCGTCCAGCTGATGCGTGTTCAGCGCGTGGCGCGGATCGACCTCGCGCGTGCCGGAAAAGGCGGTCTGGGCGTCCTCGAGGTCGGTCTGGCTCATTGCGCGGCGATGATGGCGGCCTTCACCGCCCCGCGCCACCCCTTGAGCAGCCGCTCGCGCTCGTCCGCCCCCATGCGCGGCTCCCAGCGCGCCGGCGCCTCGGCCGGATGATCCTCCAGATCGCCGATCAGGCCGACGCCCAGCGCCGCCAGCCGGGCCGCCCCCAGCGCCGTCATTTCCTGGAAGGCGGGGCGCTCGACCGTCACCTCGCAGATGTCGGCCACGAACTGCATGGCGAAGGCGTTGGCGGTGACCCCGCCGTCGACCTTGAGCACCTTCAGCTTCGGCGCCCCGTCCTTCTCGAGCGCATCAAGCAGATCCCGCGTCTGGTAGGCGAGGCTTTCCAGCGCCGCCCGCACCATCTGCGCCGGGCCGGAATCGCGGCTCAGACCAACGATCGTCCCGCGCGCCTCCGGCTCCCACCACGGCGCCCCCAGGCCGGTGAAGCCGGGCACGAGATAGACCCCGCCATTGTCTCTCAACCCCTGCGCCATCGCCTCGGACTGGCGCGACTCCGAGATCACCTTCAATTCGTCGCGCAGCCACTGGATCGCCGACCCGGCCGAGAAGATCGAGCCCTCCAGCGCATAGGCGACCTGCCCGTTGGCCGCGTAGCCGAGGGTGCCGAGCAGACGGCTGGTCGAGGCCACGGGCGCCGCTCCGACATTGGCCACCAGAAAGGCCCCTGTCCCGTAGGTGATCTTGGCGTCTCCGGCCTTCAGCGCCCCATGTCCTACCAGTGCGGCTTGTTGATCCCCCGCCGCGCCATGGATCGGCAGGGCCGCGCCGAACAGCGACGCCTCGCAATCGCCGAGATGGTCGGCGCAGTCCCGGATTTCCGGCAGTCCCGCCATCGGGACATCGAACAGCGCCGCCAGATCGGGCCGCCACCGCCGGCTCGCCAGATCCATCAGCGAGGTCCGGCTGGCGTTGGTGGCGTCGGTGACATGGCTGGCGCCGCCGGTGAGCTTCCAGATCAGCCAGGTCTCGATCGTGCCCAGCTTGACCTCGCCCCGCGCCGCCCGCTCGCGCGCGCCCGGCGCCGCGTCCAGCAGCCAGGCGAATTTCGAGGCCGAGAAATAGGGGTCCAGGATCAGCCCCGTCGCCGCCTGCACCATCGGCTCATGCCCCGCCGCCGCCAGCGTCGACGTCGCTTCCGCCGTCCGCCGGTCCTGCCAGACGATCGCCCGGTGCAGCGGCTCCCCCGTCGCGGCGTCCCAGACCACCGAAGTCTCGCGCTGGTTGGTGATGCCGATGGCCGCGAACCGCCCGACGCCGCCCGCCTTGCCGACCACCTCGCGGCAGGTCTGCAGCGTCGCCGCCCAGATCTCGGCCGCATCATGCTCGACCCAGCCCGGCTTCGGGAAATGCTGCGCCAGTTCGATCTGGCTGACCGCCAGCGGCCTGAGCCGCCCCCCGTCCCCGCACTCGAAGGCGATGGCCCGGGTCGAGGTCGTGCCCTGGTCGATGGCGAGGATCAGTCGGTTCATCCGGGCAGGTTAGATCGACCTTCGACAGACTCAACCGCTATCCCGGCGGAGCCGGAGCAACCCCCCTCATCAGCCGCCGGTTGGTTCATCACAACGAACACCACGGGTCACGGCGAACACGACGGCATGGGCGCCAGTCTCCGGCCCCGTCGTGTCCTCTGTGATTCTCCGTCGTGTTCGTTGTGATGAACCCCCGAAAAGCCCGGCTTCGCCGGGATGCAATCACGCGGTATGGATATTCCATGCACACCGCCTCCTTCGCCGGCGTTCAGGACGCCGCCCGTCAGATCGCCGGCCGCGCCGTGCGCACCCCCCTGATCGAAAGCCCGGCGCTCAACGCCCGGACCGGCGGCCGCGTCCTGCTCAAGGCGGAGACCCTGCAGGTCGCCGGCGCCTTCAAATTCCGCGGCGCCTGGAACCGCATCAGCCGCCTGTCCGAGGCCGAGCGGGCGCGAGGCGTGGTCGCCTATTCCTCGGGAAACCACGCCCAGGCCGTCGCCGCCGCGGCGCAGATGCTGGGCATCGAGGCGATCATCGTCATGCCCGCCGACAGCCCGGCGGTGAAGGTGGCCGGCGTTCGCGCCTTCGGCGGCGAGGTGCGGATGTACGATCGCTACAGCGAGAGCCGCGAAGCCATTGGCGAGGAGATCGCCGGGTCGAAGGGCTCGGTTCTGGTGCGCCCCTTCGACGACCCCTTCGTGATCGAGGGTCAGGGCACGACCGGGCTGGAGATGATCGATCAGGCGAAAGCTCTCGGCGCCCATATCGACCAGCTGGTGTGCGGGGCCTCGGGCGGCGGGCTGCTCGCCGGCATCAATCTGTCGATGGCCGCTCTCGCGCCACACAGCCCGGTCATCGCGGTCGAGCCGAAACACTACAATGACATGCAGCTGTCGATCGCGGCCGGCGAGCGGAAGACCTATCCGCCCGCGCCCGGCACCATCTGTGACGCCCTGATGACCGACCGGCCCGGCGAGCTGACCTTCCCGATCAACCGCCGCGTCGAGCGGGTCGAGACCGTCTCGGACGCCGAGGTGGCCGAGGCCGTCCGCTACGCCTTCCACGCGCTGAAACTGGTCGTCGAGCCCGGCGGCGCCGTCTCCCTCGCCGCCCTGCTGGCCGGCCGGCTCCAGACCCGGGGTCGCACCACCGCCCTCGTCCTGTCCGGCGGCAATGTCGACCCGGCCCTGTTCGCCGCCATCATCGAAGACCGCTTCACGCCCATCGCCTAGGAGCCAGACCATGAGCCGCACCGAGCGAAAGGGGGCGCCGACGCCGGTCGCCGACCTGCCCGGCCTGATCGGCCGGGAGATCGGCGTCAGCCGCTGGATCACCGTCGACCAGACCCGCATCGACGCCTTCGCCGAGGTCACCGAGGATCGCCAGTTCATCCACATCGACCCCGAAGCCGCGGCAAAGACTCCGTTCGGGGGCACGATCGCCCACGGCTTTTTGACCCTCAGCCTGCTCTCGGCCATGACCTATGACGCCGTACCGCCGCTCGAGGGGGTGGTGATGGGCGTCAACTACGGCTTCGACAAACTGCGCTTCCTCGCCCCGGTGCCGGCGGGATCGAACGTCCGGGGGCGGTTCAAACTGATCTCCGCCGAAGACAAGGGCCCAATGGGGGGCGGCTCCCGCTGGCTGCTCAAGCACGAGGTCACGGTCGAGCTCGAGGGCGCCGACAAACCGGCCCTCATCGCCGAATGGCTGGGCATGCAGGTGGTGGGCGGCTGAGACATTGAATTGGACCGTCATCTGGTCCATATTCTGGTCATGACCCAGGTTCCCCTCTCCGTAGCCAAAGCACAGCTGACCGAGCTCGTACGCCGCGCGGAAGAGGGAGAAACCGTCGTCCTCACCCGACACGGCAAGGACATCGTCCGCCTGCTCCCGCTGCGCGTCCCCGCGAGGCTGAAGGAAAAGAGGATGGCCGCCATCCGGGCTGCCCAGGCGGCCGTTGGCGATCTCCCGGCCGACTTCGACGCCGCCCGCAGCCAGGACTTCCTGTACGACGACGACGGCCTGCCTGGATGATCGCGGTCGACACCTCGGCTCTGATCGCCGTTGTGGCGAAGGAGCCGCTGGCGTCGCGGTGCGCCGGGATCCTGCGCGATAACACCCTGCTCATCTCAGCCGCCACTCTGACAGAGGCCCTCATCGTGGGGAGTCGTCCCGAGTTCGGGCGAGCGATGAAGCCCTTCCTGACAGCTCTTGAACTGACGGTCGTCGAAGTGGACGAAGAATTCGCGGAGCGCGCCGCGGAGGCTTACCGGCGCTGGGGCAAGGGGTTTCACGGAGCCCGCCTGAACTACGGCGATAGCTTCAGCTATGCCCTTGCGGAGCTGTACGACTGCCCGCTGCTCTATGTCGGCGACGACTTCGCCCGGACCGATATCCGAAGCGCCCTCGCCTGAACGGCGGTCAGCCCCCGCCGATGCCCTCGATGATCCGCCCCGAGCCCTCGCACGTCGGGCAGGGCCGGTCGCCGACCAGACCGGTGCCGTTGCAGCCGGGGCAGATATTCTCGCCGGTCCCGGTCGCGCCGGGCTCGGCCTCGTCGCCGGGAGCGGGGGTAAGCGGAACCTCGGTCATGCGCCGGTAACGCGCGGGCGTGGCGGAGGGTTCAGCCCTCCCCCAGGCACCTCAGCGCCACTTCCAGGTTCCTCAGCCCATCCTCGCCGGTGACCGCCGGCGGTTCGCCGGTGCGGATCGCATGCGCAAACGCTTCCAGCTCCTTCTTCAGGGGCTCGGCGGGCCAGCTGTTGACGGCGCGGGTCTGGTAGGAGCCGTCGGCCTGCTGGCCGAAATATTCCGTGACCTGACGGGTGATCAGATCGGCGACCACGAACCGGTTCTTCGTCGCCACCTGCAGGGTGCGCACCTTGTAGGGGGTGACCCAGTTGGTGGTGATGTGGGCGATGACCCCGTTGTCCAGCCGGAACTGCAGCAGGGCGGTGTCCTCGCGATCGGCCTTGGTGCGGGCCAGCTGCGGCTGGACCTCGGCGATCTCGGATTCGGTCAGGTGGCGGATGATGTCGATGTCGTGCACGGCCAGGTCGATGACCACGCCGACCTCGCCCATGCGCGGCGGGAAGGGGCCGACGCGGGTGATCTGGATCGAGATGACGTCGTCGCCCTCGATGGCCCGCTTGACCGCGTCGACAGCCGGATTGAAGCGCTCGACCTGGCCGACCATCAGCACCCGGTTGTTGGCCTTCGCCGCGTCGATCATCCGTCGGGCGTCTTCCACCGTGGCGGCGATCGGCTTCTCGACCAGCACATGGACGCCGGCCTCCAGCAGGGCCACGCCCAGGTCGGCGTGGTGCCGGTTCGGCGTCGCCACCACCGCGGCGTCCAGACCGGCCGCCACGAAGGCCTCGGCCGTGGTCACGGGCGACGCGCCATAGGCCGCCGCCACGCCCTCGGCCGTCGCGGCGTCGGGATCGAACACATGGGTCAGCTCGACGTCGCGGATGTCGGCCAGGACGCGGGCGTGGTTGCGCCCCATGACACCGGCGCCGGCGACGCCGAATTTCAGGGTGGTTTGATGAGTGGTCATGCCTTGCCTTCTAACCCGTCATTCCGGGGCCGCGAAGCGGAACCCGGAACCCGGGACCGCACCCGGACGCCTGGGTTCCGGATCGGCGCTGCGAGCCGTCCGGAATGACGGCTATTTTCCAAAGGTAGCGACGGCGGCGATGATGCGGTCCTGGGTGGCCTCGTCCAGATCGGCATGCATCGGCAGGCTGATGACCCGGTCCTTGAGCCGCTCGGTGACCGGCAGGCCCTGCGGCCCGCGCGGATACATCTCATAGGCCGGCTGCAGGTGCAGCGGGATCGGATAGTAGACCGCCGTCGGCACGCCCTGTTGCTTCAGATGCGCCGCCAGGCCGTCGCGATCGTCGTGCTCGAGGGTGTACTGGGCCCAGTTCGAGACATTGCCCTGCGGCACGTCCGGGACCGCCGCCACATGCGGGCGCAGGCCCTCGTTGTAGCGGGCGGCGATGCGGTTGCGCATGTCGATCTCGTCGCCGAACACCTTCAGCTTCTCGATCAGCACCGCCGCCTGGATGGTGTCCAGCCGGCTGTTCAGGCCGATGCGCATGTTCAGATATTTCGGGTCGTGGTCGAAGGTCTTGCCCTCGAGATCGCGCGCCACCGCCTTGCCGTGCACGCGGATGGAATCGATCAGCTGGGCCAGGTCGTCATCATCGGCCAGCACCGCCCCGCCGTCGCCGTAGCAGCCCAGCGGCTTGGCCGGAAAGAAGCTGGTGGTGGTGATGTCGGCCCACTTCAGCGGATGGTCGCCGTTCAGGGTGCAGCCGAAACCCTGGGCCGAATCGGCGATCAGCTTCAGCCCGTGCCTGTCGCAGATCGCCTTGATGGCCGGATAGTCGGCGGGTTGGCCGAACAGGTCGACGGCGATGACCACACGCGGCTTCAGACGACCTTCCTTCAGCGTCGCCTCGATGGCCGCCTCCAGATGGCCGGGGTCCATGTTGTAGGTCCGGGCGTCGACATCGACGAACACCGGCTCGGCGTCGAACCACGGCACGATCTCGGCGGTGGCCGCGAAGGTGAAGGACGGCACGAACACCGCGTCGCCCCGGCCAATGCCCCAGGCCATCAACGGCAGTGCCAGGGCGTCGGTGCCGTTGGCGCAGCCGAGAGCGTGTTTCGCCTTGCCGAAGGCGGCCAGGTCGGCCTCGAACTGCCGAACCTGCGGCCCCATCACCCACGCGCCGCCGACAACGGCTTCCTGCACGGCGGCTTCGATGGCGCCGCCCAGCCGCAGTCGCTGGGCCTGAAGGTCGATGAAGGGGATGGTCATGCGGGAAGGCTCCGAACGCGCGGTCGGACCGCGCCGGGGTGGCGCTCCCTAGCAAATCGTCCGCGGCCACGCCAAATCGGCGCGGGTCACTTCCCGTGAGGGATTGCAACGACCGCCGGGGGCGCCGTATGGCCAAGGCATCATGACATCCGGCGTACCCGCCGTCTTCCTTGATCGCGACGGCGTTCTGATCGAGGATTCCGGCTATCCCCATCTGGAAGAACACCTGCGCTTCATGCCCGGCGCCTGCGAGGCCGTGCGCCGGCTGAACCAGCTCGGCTACCTGTGCGTGGTGGTGACCAATCAGTCCGGCGTCGCCCGCGGCCTGTTCACCGAAGACCAGATGAAGGCCTTCAACACCCTGCTGGTGCGCCGCATGGCGGGGCAACAGGCGGTGATCGGCGCGGTCTACGCCTGCCCCTTCCACGCCGACGCCCTCGACGAGCGCTACCGCCACCCCGATCACCCGGACCGCAAGCCGAACCCCGGCATGCTCCTGCGCGCCATCGCCGATCACCACATCGACCCGGCCCGGTCCTTCCTGATCGGCGACCGGCCCTCCGACCTCGAAGCCGCCCGCCGCGCCGGCGTCCCCGGCTTTCGCTTCGAGGGCGGCGACCTCGACGATTTCGTAAAAGACCTCCTCGGCCATTGATGGAATTCGTCCGGCGGTGAATTCCTCCGGACGACCTCCCCGGAGCCCCGCATGACCCAGACCTTCGCCGACCGCCGCTGGACAGCGCCCGACGGGCTCTCCCTCTACGCACGAGACTATGCGGCCGCATCCGGCCCGACCAGGCTGCCGGTCATCGCCATTCACGGTCTGACCCGCAACTCGGCCGACTTCGGCGCCATCGCCCCCTTGATCGCCCAGAGCGGTCGCCGCGTGCTGGCGGTCGACGTGCGCGGCCGCGGCCTGTCGGATCGGGCGCCGGACCCGATGACCTATCAGCCGGTCACCTACGCCCACGACATCCTGGCCCTGCTGGACCAGGCCGGGATATCGCGCGCCGTCTTCCTCGGCACCTCGATGGGCGGGCTGATCACCATGGCCCTGGCCGCCCTGCGCTCGAGAGTGATCGCCGCCGCCATCCTCAACGACATCGGCCCCGAGGTGGCGAAGGAAGGCCTGGCCCGCATCGCCGCCTATTCCGGCCAGCCGGTCGACACCCCCGGCTGGGCCGAGGCCGCCGCCTATGTGAAGCAGCACAACGCCGTCGCCTTCCCGCACTACAGCGACGCCGACTGGGACGCCTTCGCGCGCCGAACCTTCCGCATCGGCACTGAGGGCGCGCCGGTGCTGGACTACGACCCCGACATCGCCGTGCCGATCAAGGCCGCCGGGGCCCGGGCCCTGGTCCCCAATCTGTGGCCGATGTTCTCGAAACTGACCAAGGCCCGCCCGGTGCTTCTGGTGCGCGGCGAGACCTCCGACCTGCTCAGCGAAGCCATCGCCGCGAAGATGCAGAAGCGCGCCCCGAGGATGGACTATGTCGAGGTCCCGGGCGTAGGCCACGCCCCCATGCTCGACGAGCCCGAAGCCAAGGCGGCGATCTTTCCGTTTTTGGGCGAAGTGGACTGAGGCGAGGGCTTAGGTCTTAGGGCTTAGGGCTTAGGGCTTAGGGCTTAGGTCAAATGAGCCACAACGGCGCCGCCGCCTCCCCCCTACTCCCTAAGCCCTACTCCCTAAGCCCTACTCCCTACTCCCTACTCCCTACTCCCTAAGCCCTAAGCCCTAATCGGGCACATTCCCCTCCAGCTCATCCAGCCACACCCGCGCGGTGCTGTCCGACGGCGCCCGCCAGTCGCCCCGCGGGCTCAGCGAGCCGCCGGTCACCACCTTCGGCCCGTTCGGCAGGGCCGAGCGCTTGAACTGCGAGGTCTGGAAGAAGCGCACCAGAAACTTCCGCAGCCAGTGTTTGATGGTCGCCAGATCGTATTCGACCTTCTCGTCCTCCGGCGTCCCCGCCGGCCATTCCCCGCGCGACGCGTCCTTCCACGCCTGATGCGCCAGCCAGGCCACCTTCGACGGCTTCAGACCGAAACGGGTCAGGTAGAACAGGAAGAAGTCGTTCAGGGCATAGGGCCCGACCGTCGCCTCGGTCGACTGGATCTTGCCGTCCCTGGCCGGCACCAGCTCGGGCGAGATCTCGGTGTCGAGAATGCCGCGCAGCACCGGCACGGCCTCCGCCCCGACCTGCTCGCGGTCGGCCACCCAGCGGATCAGGTGGCGGATCAGCGTCTTCGCCACCCCGCCGTTGACGTTGTAGTGGCTCATATGGTCGCCGACGCCATAGGTGGCCCAGCCCAGCGCCAGCTCCGAAAGGTCGCCCGTGCCCAGCACGAAGGCGCCGTTCTGGTTGGCCAGCCGGAACAGATAGTCGGTCCGCAAGCCCGCCTGCACATTCTCGAAGGTGATGTCGTGCACCGGCTCGCCCCTGGCGAACGGATGGCCGATGGCCTCCAGCATGGTGGTCGCCGTCGGCCGGATGTCGATCTCCGCCCCCGTGACCCCGAGCGCCTTCATCAGGGCCCAGGCGTTCGACTTCGTCCCCTCGGAGGTGGCGAAGCCCGGCATGGTGTAGCCGAGGATGCCGGCCCGGGGCAGGCCCAGCCGGTCGAAGGCGCGGCAGGCCACCAGAAGGGCCTGAGTCGAATCCAGCCCGCCCGAGACGCCGATGACGATCCGCTCGCCATTGGTCGCCTTCATCCGCCGCATCAGCCCCTGCACCTGGATGTTGAAGGCCTCGTAGCAGTCCTGATCCAGACGGGCCGGATCGTCCGGCACGAAGGGATGGCGGTCCAACGGCCGGATCAGGTCGCCGGACGGCCCCGCCCCGGCTTCGAACGGGACCACCGTCGCCCGCTCGCCCTCCAGCCGGGCGCAGTCGGCGAAGGTGCCGTTGCGCAGCCGGTCCAGCCCGATCCGCTCCACGTCGACATCGGCCACGGTCAGATGGCTGGCCATCGCGAACCGTTCGCCGCTGGCCAGACAGGCGCCCATCTCGTGGATCATCGCCTGCCCGTCCCACGCCAGGTCGGTGGTGCTCTCGCCCCAGCCCGAGGCGGCGAAGACGTAGGCCGACAGCGTCCGCGCCGACTGGCTGGCGCACAGCAGGGACCGCTCGTCCGCCTTGCCGATGACGATGTTGGAGGCCGACAGGTTGAGCAGGATGCGCGCCCCGGCCAGCGCCGCCCGGGTCGACGGCGGCTGCGGCGCCCAGAAATCCTCGCAGATCTCGACCGCGAAGACGAAGCCGGGCCGGTTCGCCGCCTCGAAGATCAGACCGGGCGCGAAATCGACCGTCTCGCCGCCCAGCACGATCGCATCCTCCGACCGGCTCGCCGCCGGCGCGAACCAGCGTTTCTCGTAATATTCCCGGTAGTTGGGCAGATAGGTCTTGGGCACCACTCCCAGCACCCCGCCCGCCCCCAGCACCACGGCGCAGTTGTACAGGGCGTCGCCGTTGCGCAGCGGCGCTCCCGCCACGGCGATCAGCCCGGCCGCCTCGGCCGCCTCGGCGACCCGCCCGATCTGCCGCTCCACCTCATCCAGCAGCGCCCCCTGCATCAGCAGGTCGTCGATGGCATAGCCGCTCAGGCTCAGTTCCGGAAACACCAGCAGGTCCACGCCCTGCGCGCCCGCCCGCTCGATCAGGGCGATATGCTCGTCGGCGTTGGCGACCGGATCGGCGGTGTGCACCACCGGCGTCGCCGCCGCGACGCGGACGAAGCCGTGGGTGCGGGGGCTGTGAAAGACGTCAGGCATTCAAATCTTCCGCTCATCCCGGCGAAAGCCGGGACCCAGTCCTGTCCAGCGTGACGCCGGCGCCTGGGGATCGCCGGTTAGGCTCATATAGGCCCAAACGGCCCGGCCAAAGAACCGGGTCCCGGCTTTCGCCGGGATGAGCGGAGTATTTGGTGACGCATGGGCCCGGCCCCGCTAAAGCCAACCCATGAACGACGCGCCGAAAAAAGGCTGGCTGTCCCGCCTCAGCGAGGGCCTGTCCCGCTCCTCGAAACAGATGACCGAGCAGGTCGTCTCCGCCTTCGTCAAGGAACCGCTCAGCGAGGCCGCGCTCGAGGGGCTGGAGGAGCATCTGCTCGAGAGCGATCTCGGCCCGGCCGCCACCGACCGCATCGTCGAGCGCTTCCGCGACCTGCGCTTCGGGGCCGGCGCCAACGAACGCGAGGTCAAGGAGGCCCTGGCCGAGGCCGTCGCCGCCGAACTGGTCAACCACGAGGCGCGCTACGAGCCCCTCGACGGCCCGCGCCCCTTCGTCACCCTGTTCGTCGGGGTCAACGGCTCGGGCAAGACCACCACCCTCGGCAAGATCGCCGCCGACCTGACCGGTCAGGGGGCGAAGGTGATGATCGTCGCCTGCGACACCTTCCGCGCCGCCGCCCGCGAACAGCTCAAGGTCTGGGCCGAGCGCGCCGGGGCGACCTTCGAGAGCCGCCGCGACGGCGCCGACCCCGCCGGCCTCGCCTTCGACGCCTACACCCGGGCGAAGGCCGAAGGCTTCGACGTCGTCCTGATCGACACCGCCGGCCGGCTGCAGAACAAGTCGGCCCTGATGGACGAACTGCTCAAGATCGTCCGGGTGCTGAAGAAGATCGATCCCGAGGCCCCGCACGAGACCCTGCTGGTCCTCGACGCCACCGTCGGCCGCAACGCCCTGGCCCAGGAACAGATCTTCGGCCGCACCGCCTATGTCTCCGGCGTGGTCATGACCAAGCTGGACGGCACCGCCCGCGGCGGGGTTCTCGTCCCCGTGGCCCAGGCCTCCGATGCCCCGATCAAGCTGATCGGCGTCGGCGAGGGGATCGACGATCTGCAACCGTTCGACGCCCGGGCCTTTTCACGCTCTCTGGTGGGGCTCGAGGACTGACGCATGACCGAGCCTGAAACCCCCGCGCCGTCCCCCGCGCCCAAGGAGTCGAACCTGCGCCAGCTGGTCGATTTCAGCGGCCTGCTCGCCTTCGGCCTCGCCTTTCTGGTCTTCCGCCTGCGCGGCCTCGACGGCGACGCCGCCCTCGTCAACGCCACCTGGTTCCTCGTCGCCGGCTCCGCCGTCGGCGTCGCGGTCGGCCTGGTCGTCGAGAAGCGGCTGGCCCTGCTGCCGCTGATCGTGGGCGGGTTCGCCCTCGTCTTCGGCCTGCTCACCCTGCTCACCGGCGACGGTCTGTGGGTCAAGCTGAAGGTCTCCATCCTCAACGCCAGCCTCGCCATCGCCCTGATCGGCGGTCTGGCCATGGGCAAACAGCCGCTGCGCGCCCTGCTCGGCACGGTCATCCCGATCAACGACCGGGCCTGGCGCATCCTGACCTTCCGCTACGGCCTGTTCTTTCTCGGCGTTGCGATCGTCAACGAACTGGTGCGCAGCGAGGCCCTCGTCGCCTGGGCGGCCGGCCAGATCGGGCGCGGCGACATCGACCCCGCCGACGTCTGGGTCAGCTTCCGCGGGGTGTTGTGGATCGCGTCGTCCGTGTTCGGCCTGTCGCAGATTCCGCTGATCCTGCGCAACCTGACCTCGACCGACAAGCCGGTCGATCCCATGGCCCCCGCCGAACCCGACCGCGCCCCCTGATATCCTCCCCCGACGGGGGAGGGGGACCGCGCAGCGGTGGAGGGGGCCTGTGTCGAACGCCCCCGGACCGTCCGTCGTCAAACCGTAAAGCGCGGCTGCTACCTCTGCGGCGCACCGAGGGGATACGGTTCAATGGTCAAGTCCGGAAACAAGGTCCGACGAAGCGGCCTCGCCGCCTCGCCCAGCCATCTGATGCACCGCGCCCTGCAGCTGGCGCTCGACATCTACGCCGAGGAGGCGGGCCCCGACGGCCTGACCCAGCGCCAGTTCGCCGTGCTCGAGGCGGTGTCCCACCGTTCCGGCCTGACCCAGACCGATCTGGTCCGCGCCACCGGCATCGACCGCTCGACCCTCGCCGACCTCGTCGCCCGCATGACCGCCAGGGGCCTGCTGGAGCGCGAGCGTTCGACCCTCGACGCCCGCGCCAAGGCGGTGCGCCTGTCCGCGGCCGGCGCCGCCGCCCTCGAGGCCGCCCGCCCGAAGGTCGAGGCCGCCGACAAACGCATCCTCGCCCTGCTGCCCAAGGCCAAGCGCGACGGCTTCCTCGCCCGCCTCGCCGAACTCGCCGGCGAGGCCGACGCGGCCCCCGACAAGGCCAAGGCCGAGGCCAAGGCCGCCAAAAAGGCCGCCAAGCTGGCCAAGAAGGCGGGCAAGCCCGAGAAGGCGAAGCTCAAGCTGGTCGAGCCGGCTTAAGGCGCCCTTCTCCCCTTGGGGGAGAAGGTGGCCCGGCAGGGCCGGATGAGGGGTGAGGCGGCTCCGGACCGACCGCCGGCCATTTCACCTCAGCCATCCCCCTCATCCGGACGGCGGCGCCGCCGACCGTCTCCCTCGGAGGGGAGAAGGACCACCGCGATCAGTCCATCAACTGCTGCGCCAGATACACATAGTGCCGCGCCCAGCGCCGCGCGTTGGCCACCGGATCGGCGTCATTGGAATGCCCGCCCGCCGTCTCCTCGTAATAGAGGTGGTCGTGGCCCTGATCCTGCAGCCGCGCCGCGAATTTGCGGGCGTGGCCCGGATGCACCCGGTCGTCGCGGGTGTTGGTGGTGATATAGACCCGCGGATAGTCCGCGTCCGGACGAAGTTGCTGATAGGCCGAATAGCGGGCGATGAAGGCCGCCTCTGCCGGGATGCGCGGATCTCCGTATTCGCCGATCCACGAGGCCCCGGCCGGCAGTTCGTGATAGCGCAGCATGTCGATCAGCGGGCTCTCGATCACCGCCGCATTGATCAGCTCCGGATGCTGGGTCACCGTCACCGAGGTCAGCACCCCGCCGTTCGACCGGCCGTAGATGCCGGTGCGGCGCGGCGAGGTGATGCCGCGCCGGTGCAGGTCCGCCGCCACCGCCGCGAAATCGTCGAAGGCCAGCTGGCGGTTTTCCTTCAGCACCGACTGGTGCCATTGCGGCCCGAACTCGCCGCCGCCGCGGATGTTGGCCTGGACGAAGACGCCGCCGTTCTCCAGCCACAGCTTGCCCATCTCGGGCTTGTAGGCGGGCGGGAACGACACCTGGAAACCGCCGTAGCCGAACAGGATGGTCGGCGCCGAGCCGTCCATGGCCATGTCGCGCGGCCGGGTGACGAAATACGGGATCTTCGTGCCGTCCGACGACGTCGCCTCGAACTGCTCGACCACATGGGTCGAGGCGTCGAACCGGGCCGGGGCGGTAGCGAGGGTTTCGGCCCGCCCCGCCGTGCCGACCCGGAGATCGAGCAGGCTGAGCGTCGCCGGGGTCAGGAAGCCCTCATAGCTGTAGAACAGGCGGTCGGAGCCCCGGCTGGAGTCGCCCAGGTGCACCGCGACGTTGTCGGGCGTCTCCAGGTCGGCCTTCGTCCAGCCGCGTCCACGAGTGTCGAGGAAGCGCATCATCCGCCCACGGACATTGTCATAGACGGTGGCGACGACGCGGTTGTCGAACACCGCCACCTCGTCGACCGACTGGCGGTCGGCGGGGCGGAACAGCACATCGGCGCGGCCCTGACCGTCGCGCAGCCCCGCCAGCGGCGCGGCCAGCAGGCTGCCGCCCTCGAAAGTCTCGCCCCCTTGCGTCCACGGCTCGTCGACGCTGAAGATCAGCTGGTCGCGCACCGCGCCGTGCACGCTGGCGCGGGCCGGCAGGCTCAGCTTGACCGTCTGTCCGTCCAGCCACTGCACCCGCTCGCTTCTGAAGGTGTCGAGCGGCCGGTTGAACAGCACCGCCAGCACCGCCCCGCGCCCGTCGCGCAGCACCGAGGAACTGACCCCATACCCGCCGTCGCCGATGTCGCCGCGATAGACCTCGGTCGCCTGCGCCAGCGTCTGGCCGCGCTTGAGCGCCTTGATGATGAAGGGATAGCCCGACTCCGTCAGGGTATTCGGTCCGAAATCGGTGGCCACCAGCAGGGTGTCGCGGTCCAGCCAGCTGAGGCGGTGTTTGCCCTCCGGCAGGTTGAAGCCGCCGGCCACGAAGGTCCGGGTCGTGGTGTCGAACTCGCGCACCACCACGGCGTCCTTGCCGCCGTCGCTCAGCGAGATCAGGCAGCGGGTCTCGTCGGGCGCGAGGCAATTGGCGCCCTTCCACACCCAGTCGCGGCCCTCGGCCTTCGCCAGGGCGTCGACGTCGATCAGCGTCTCCCACCGCGGCGCATCCGAGCGGTAGGAGTCCAGCGTCGTGCGCCGCCACAGCCCCTTGGGATTGGCCGCGTCCTGCCAGAAATTGCCGATCCCCTCGCCGAGGAAGCTTGGGCTCGGGATGCGGTCGGTCGCCGTCAGAATGGCCTCGGCCTGTTGACGGAAGGTCTCGTAGCGCCGGTCGCCCTCCAGCGAGGCCAGCGCCTTGCGGTTCGATTCCGCCACGAAGGCCATCGCCTCCGCGCCCTCGACCTGTTCCAGCGCCAGATGATCGTCGGCGGCGCGCACGCCCGCCGGCGTCAGGTCGACCGGAAAGTGGGGCGGCGCGGCGACCGGCGTCGCCAACGGCCCCTCGATCCGGTCCGGCGCGAGGCCGTAGATCGCATCCTCCGACGACCCCGTGGCGCAGGCGGCCAGCAGCAGGGCCGGGATCGAAACGGTGAGGATCAGTCGGGGGGTAAGACGCATATCTAAACTCCGTCATCCCCGGGCTTTTCCCGGGGATCCATCGATCGGTCGCACGGGCCGTCGGGGGTTCACATCGGGCCGTCTCCCATCCCGCCCGTGCGAAGGCCGGAATGGATCCCCGGGACAAGCCCGGGGATGACGGCGGTTCTACTCCGGCGCCGGGATCTGCGTGTCCATCAGCCGCCGCGTCAGATAGGTATATTCCAGCGCCAGCCGCCGCGCCGTCTCGCGCAGATTGGCGCCGGCCGCGTGGCCGCCGTCGGTGTTCTCGTAGAACAGCACCGGATAGCCCAGCGCCTCCAGCCGCGCCGCCGCCTTGCGGGCGTGGCCCGGGTGGACGCGGTCGTCCTTGGTCGAGGTGTGGATGAACACCTCCGGATAGGGCTGGCCCGCCGCGAGCCGCTGATAGGGCGAATACTCCTCGATCCACGCCCGCTCTTCCGGGATGTCCGGATTGCCGTATTCGGCGATCCACGAGGCGCCGGCCAGCAGTTTGTGGAAGCGCAGCATGTCGAACAGCGGCACCTGGATAACCGCCGCATTGATCAGGTCCGGCCGCTGGGTCAGCATCGCCCCCATGAACAGCCCGCCCTGGGAGCCGCCCATCACCCCGAGGCGCGGCTGCGAGGTGATGCGGCGCGCGATCAGGTCCTCGGCCACCGCCTGGAAGTCCTCGTGCGAGCGCTGGCGGTTCTCCTGCAGCGCCGCCTGGTGCCAGCGCGGCCCGAACTCGCCGCCGCCGCGCGTATTGGCGATGACATAGACCCCGCCGCGCTCCAGCCACAGCTTGCCGACCGTGGCCGAATAGCCGGGCAGCAGCGAGTTCTGGAAGCCGCCGTAGCCGTACAGCAGGGTCGGGTTCGACCCGTCCATCGGCATGTCGCCCTTGTGGACGACGAAATAGGGGATCCGCGTGCCGTCGGCCGAGGTGGCCTCGAACTGCTCGACCACCATGCCGGTGGCGTCGAACTTGGCCGGCAGCGATTTGACCACCTCCGCCTCGCCCGAGGCCGCGTCCGCCAGATAGAGGCTCGACGGGTTCAGATAGCCGGCCACGCTGACGAACACCCGGTCGTCGCGGTCGCTGGCCGAGCCGACCCCGACGGTGACGTTCTGCGGCAGGTCGAGCCGGGTGCGGCTCCATTCGCCGGCCGGGTTGGGCTCATAGACATAGACCGAGCCGCGCACGTTCTCGTACAGGGCCACGACCAGTTTGTTGCGGGTCGCGTTGATGCCCTCGACGGCCTCGCGCTCGCCCGGCCGGATGACCAGCTGCGCCGGCGTCGCCGGATCGGCCAGCCAGCGGTCGAGGTCCCAGGCGATGACGTCGCCGGTCCGGAACGCCTGTCCCGAGGGCGCGGTCCAGTCCTGGTCGGTGGTCACCACCAGCTGGCCCCGCACCAGGGCGTTGATGCTCGACTTGGCCGGCAGCGCCAGCTTCGTGGTCGTGCCGTCGGCGTTCAACCGGTGCGTCTCGCCCTCGTAGAAATTGATCCCGCGATTTATCAGGGTCGCCTTCACCACCCCGTCGGCGTCGCGCAGCGTATAGCCCGACACCGAGACGTCGGTCGGCTGGCCGGTGAACACGGTCGTCGCCTGGTCGAGGCTCTGGCCGCGCTTCAGCACCTTGACGATCATCGGATAGCCCGAGCTGGTCATCGTGCCCGGCCCGAAATCGCGCGAGACCAGCAGGGTGTTCTCGTCGACCCACGACGCCCCGCCCTTCGATTCCGGCAGCACGAAACCGCCTTCGACGAAGGTCTTGGTCGCCCGGTCGAACTCGCGCACCGTGACCGCGTCCTTGCCGCCGTCGGACAGGTTGATCAGGCAGCGGGTTTCCTGCGGCGGCAGGCAGCTGGCGCCCTTCCAGACCCAGTTCTTGCCCTCGGCCGCTGACAGGGCGTCGAGGTCCAGGATGGTCTCCCACTGCGGCTCGGCGGTGCGGTAGCTGTCGACCGTCGTGGTCCGCCACAGGCCGCGCACGTGCTCGGCGTCCTGCCAGAAATTGGTCAGGCTGCCGTCGTGGTTGAAGCCGACGCCGGGAATGCGGTCGCGGGCCTGGACGATCTCCAGCGCCTGCTGGTGCAGGGTCTCGAAGCGCGGGTCGCCGCGCAGCACGCCCAGCGAATGTTCGTTGTGCGCCTCGACCCATTCCATGGCCCGCGCACCGTCGATCTCCTCCAGCCACAGATACGGATCGGTCGCGTCCGAGGTCGCGAAACCGCCGGAAGCCTCGGCGGGGACAGGGGAGGGGGCGGTCTGGGCCATGGCGGCGCTCGAAAGGGCGGTGGAGGCGAGAAGCGCGGCGAGCGCGGCGGTGCGGATCATTCTGGGCATTCCCCGACAAAAGGTCGGCGGCACCTTAACGGCGGTCCGCCCCCCGGCAAGCCGCACCGGCCGGAGGTTACGGTTTTGTCATTTGCCGGGAGGGGCGAGGGGCGAGTGAAATGTGCGCGACAGCCGCTGCTCCGTCTCCTCCCCATGCAATGGGGAGGGGGACCCCGAAGGGGTGGAGGGGTTTACCTACTCGCCCCTCGCCCCTGGCCCCTGGCTTCACCGCCCCTCGTCCGGAATGCACAGCAGATTGCCGCACGCCTTGCAGTGCACCGCGTCCGGGTCGTGCGTCTGCAGGCCGCAGCGGTCGCAAGGATGGCGCACCTTGTGCGGTCGCAGCAGCGTCTGTCCCAGCCGCACGAACAGGGTCACCCCGCCCAGCATGATCAGGATCGAGACGACCCGGCCCCAGTCGCCCGGCAGCACGATGTCGCCATAGCCGGTCGTGGTCAGGCTGGTGACGGTGAAATACAGGGCGTCGATATAGCCGCTGATGCCTTCGTATCGGCCCATGAAGCTGGTGTAGACGAAGCCGGTGGCCACGAAGATGAAAGTCACCAGCGACACCAGGGCCTTGGTGGTGTCCTCGACCCGGGTGTCGTCATAGCGGCGGCCGACGGTGCGCCAGAAGAAGTCCGAGTGGATCAGGGTCCACAGCCTCAGCACCCGCAGGAAGCCGAGATTGAACATCAGCGGCGGGAACAGCAGGGTCCCCAGCACGAACAGGTCGATCCACACGATCGGCTTCCGCAGCCAGTCGCGCAGGTTCGAATAGGCCGAGGCCCGGGCCGCCAGGTCGGCGATCAGCACGGCGGCGATCAGATAGTCGATGATGTAGAAGATCAGCCCCTCGCCCCGCAGCAGGGGCGCGGCGATGAAGAAGGCGATGATGGCGAGGTCGACGACCAGCACCGCCAGCCGGAAGCGCACCGCCGTCCGCGACGTGCCGTGGTACAGCGCCCGCAGCCGGGGGCGCAGGCGCCAGCCTTCCTTCTCGGGTTCGGCGCTGGCGGGGGCGGTTTCGCGGCTCATCACGCAGCGATAACGCGCCTCGCTCGCGCAAGGAACCGGCAACCGCTATATCCGCGTCGATGACCCTCCGCCCCTTCGTCCGCATGAACGGCGCCGGCAACGACTTCGTCGTCGTCAATGCGCTCGAAACGCCGTTCGCGCCGACGGACGCAGAGGCGCGCGCCATCGCCGACCGCGAGGCCGGTCAGGGCTGCGACCAGCTGATCGCCATCGAGCCCTCCCCGACCGCCGACGCCTTCATGCGCGTCTGGAACGCCGACGGCGGCCAGGTCGAGACCTGCGGCAACGCCCTGCGCTGCGTCGGCTGGCTGCTGCTGGAATCGACCGGCAAGGACGCCGTCGTCATCGACACCCTCGGCGGCCCCACCACGGCATGGCGTGCCGAAAGCCCAGGCCGCGTCGGGTCGGGACCCGGAGGGCGGCGCGAAGCGTCAGCTTCAGAAGGGCCGACGACCGCGGCCCGCGTAAGGGTGGACATGGGAGAACCCGGCCTCGACTGGACCCAGGTGCCGCTGGCCGAGGCGATGGACACCCGCGGAATCGAGCTCCAGGTCGGCCCCATCGACGCCCCCCTCCTGCACACCCCCGGCGCGGTCTCGATGGGCAATCCGCACGTGGTCTTCTTCACCGACCGCCAGGACGACGCCTTCGTGCGCGGCTCCGGCTCGCTGGTCGAGCATCACCCGCTGTTCCCCGAGGGCGTCAACGTCGGCTTCGCCCACGTCCTCGCCCCCGACCGCATCCGCCTCAGGGTATGGGAGCGCGGCGCCGGCCTGACCAGGGCCTGCGGCACCGGCGCCTGCGCCGCCCTCGTCGCCGCCGCCCGCCGCGGGCTCGCCGTCCGCCGCGCCGTGATCGAGACCGACGGCGGCGAACTCGAAATTGACTGGGACGAGGCGACCGGCCACGTCTTCATGACCGGCCCGATCGAGATCGAGGGGACGGGGATGCTGACGATCTGACCCCGGCCTGCCTCTGGCGACGGCTGCTTACGGGTTCATCAGAAAGCCAATTGCTGCGCTGCAAGTTAATGTGCAATCCGCCTATCGAAATCACCCAACCCGTTGTTTTCCTTACCCTCGATCCGTGATCGAGCGTCCTGAACCCGCCTGAGGGCGGGGCCGATGTAGGATAGGGGCATCCCGTCGGTGGGGAGGGCGTCGGATCCACGTTCTCGATGGCGGCGGGCTGTGGTCGAGCGATGAAGCCCGGGCGAAGGATAGTTCGGGGGTCCTCGCGGGCGTCGATGGATGGCGCCCCTTGCTCGCCGCGCGCCTTGAGGTTCGGGCCGATGACGTCATCCAGAATGACGCCATGTCCGTCCCGCTTCGGTCCCGGCGACGGGGCCGGGGCGATCCGTCAAAGGCCCTCAGGAAGGCCGCCAGTCGGAGGGCGTGTGGAAAACGACCGCGCGGGACAGCACCGTCCCTTCCCGACCGTGACTGCACGGGCGGATCAGAAGGGCGGCCAGCCGGACTCGTCGAAACGGTATTCACATTCGCAACCGGGCGAGGCCCGGCTGTCCCGCGCCCTCCCTGCCTTTCGCGGCTCCTGCCCCGGAAGATGATGACGCACGCCCGCAACCGACGTTCAGGAGATACGTCCATGAAACCCCGCCCGATCCGCCGCGCCCGCCATATGGACCTGATCTATCGCGCCGTTCAGCGCGCCCGCCTCGACAGGCTCGCCAAGGGCGAGATCGAGCCCATCTGCCCGCGCGAGGAGTATTTCCTCTGGACCCTGGAGGCCATGGACCGCGTCGACCCCGACGATTTCGTCGTCTCCGGCCTGTTGTTCCTGGCGGAAAAGGAGGAGCGGGCGATTCAGGCCGAGCAGGCGGCGGCCGCCGCTGAACCTCCCGCCCTTCCCGCGCCCTGAACCGCCCCGGCCGCATCCGCCCGGTTGTCCGCGCCCGTCCCACGGCCTAGGAACAATCCTCCCCACCCGACCCTGCGGAAGCCTTGGCCGACATGCCCGACCTGACCGACAAACAGACCTTCTCCGACGAGGACGCGCTGGAATTCCACCGCTCGCCGACCCCGGGCAAGATCTCCATGGCCCCGACCAAGCCGATGGCGACCCAGCGCGACCTGTCGCTGGCCTATTCGCCGGGCGTGGCCGTGCCGGTGCTGGCCATCGCCGATGACGTCGACAAGGCCTACGACTACACCTCCAAGGGCAATCTGGTCGCCGTCATCTCCAACGGCACGGCCATCCTCGGCCTCGGCAACCTCGGCCACATGGCCTCCAAGCCGGTGATGGAGGGCAAGTCCGTCCTGTTCAAACGCTTCGCCGACGTCGACAGCTTCGACGTCGAGGTCAAGACCACCGACCCGGACGAGTTCATCACCGTGGTCAAGAACATCGGCGACACCTGGGGCGGCATCAATCTGGAGGACATCAAGTCCCCGGAATGTTTCGAGATCGAGGCCCAGCTTCAGGACCTGCTCGACATCCCGGTCTTCCACGACGACCAGCACGGCACCGCCATCATCTCGACCGCCGGCCTGATCAACGCCGCCCACATCGCCGGCAAGAAGCTGGAAGACCTCAAGGTCGTGCTGGCCGGCGCCGGCGCGGCGGGTCTGTCCTCGATCGGCCTGATGAAGGCCGCCGGCGTGAAGGCCGAAAACACCGTCATCGTCGACCGCGAGGGGGTGGTCTGGAAGGGCCGCGCCAACGTCGATCAGTGGAAGGCGGCCCACGCCACGGACACGCCGCACCGCACCCTCGCCGAGGCCATGGTCGGCGCCGATGTCGTTCTGGGGCTCGCCGCCAAGGGCGCGATCACGAAAGAGATGGTCGCCTCCATGGCGCCCAATCCGATCATCTTCGCCATGGCCAATCCGGACCCGGAGATCACCCCGGAAGACGTCATCTCGGTGCGCGACGACGCCATCATCGCCACCGGCCGGTCGGACTATCCGAACCAGGTCAACAACGTTCTCGGCTTCCCCTACATCTTCCGCGGCGCCCTCGACGTCCGCGCCCGCCGCGTCAATCACGAGATGAAGGTGGCCTGCGCCCAGGCCCTCGCCGCCCTCGCCCGCGAGGATGTGCCCGACGAGGTCGCCGCCGCCTATCGCGGCCGCAAGCTCAAATTCGGCCGCGACTACATCATCCCGACGCCGTTCGACCCGCGCCTGATCTGGTACATCCCGCCCTTCGTGGCCCAGGCCGCCATGGACACCGGCGTGGCCCGCAAGCCGATCGAGGACATGGAGGCCTACCGCACCCAGCTGCGCTCGCGGCTCGATCCGTCGGCCGCCCTGGTGCAGAATATCTCGGGCGCCGTGCGCGCCGCTCCGAACAAGCGCGTCGTCTTCGCCGAGGGCGAGGAGACCGCCGTCATCCGCGCCGCCTGGGGCTTCAAACAGGCCGAACTGGGCACGCCGATCCTGCTCGGCCGCGAGGAGCTGATCCGCAAGAACGCCGCCGAGGCGGGGCTCAATTTCGAAGAGATGGGCATCGAGATCGTCAACGCCCGCGTCTCCGAGCACAATGTCGAATACACCGACTGGCTCTACGCCCGCCTGCAGCGCCGCGGCTATCTGCGCCGCGATGTGCAGCGGATGATCAACCAGGACCGCAACTATTTCGGCGCCGCCATGTGCGCCCGCGGCCAGGCCGACTGCATGGTCACCGGCGTGACCCGCAATTTCAACATGGTGCTCAAGGAGGTCCGCCGCGTCCTCGACGTGCGCGAGCGGATGATCGGCCTGTCGATCCTTCTGGCCAGGGGGCGCACCCTGTTCGTCGCCGACACCTCGATCCACGAGCTGCCCGGCGCCGAGGATCTCGCCGACATCGCCGTCCAGGCCGCCGCCACCGTGCGCCGGCTGGGCCGCAATCCGCGCGTCGCCTTCCTCAGCTATTCGTCCTTCGGCAACCCGCCCGGCGACCGCGGCGAGATGATCCGCGAGGCGATCCGCCTGCTCGACCAGCGCGGCGTCGATTTCGAATACGAGGGCGAGATGCCGGCCGAGCTGGCGCTCGATCCCGAGGCCCGCGCCGCCTACCCCTTCATGCGCCTGTCCAAGGACGCCAATGTGCTGGTCATGCCCGGCATCCACTCGGCCGCCATCTCGACCCGGCTGGTCCAGGCCCTCGGCGGCGCCACGGTGATCGGCCCCCTGCTGGTCGGCCTCGAACGCTCGGTCCAGATCGTCTCCCTCGGCGCCTCGGTCTCCGAAATCATCACCGCCGCCACCTTCGCCGCCTACGAGGAGGGGGCGAAGGGGGAGTAGCTCAGGTCTTTGACATCGTGAACGGTCAGGAAGACCGCGCCGCCGCGGCGGCCTCTTCCTCCCGCGCCTTCTGCTCCGCCATCACCGCCGGCTGCCGCTTGGCGACATAGAAGGCGAGGAAGATGGCGAAGATTCCGATGACGGTCGAATACAGGAAGAAGGTGAAATAGCCGGCGCCCAGCCCGGCCACCGACACCCCGCTCTTGGCCGCACCCTCGACCAGCGAGCCGTCCGGCATCCGGGTGAAAAGGCCCTTGAACATGGCGGGCAAACCGCCTGCGTCCGCCCATCGCGCCGAGCCCTCGATGATCTTCCCGGACTGGGTGGCGATGATCTTGCCGGGCAGGGCGTAGAGTGAGCTGAACAGCGCATACTGGGTCGCCGTGAAGCCGATCGACGTCAGGCTGGACATGTAGGCGATCAGCGCTGTGCCGGCGATGCCGGTCGCGACATTGTCGATGCTGATGGCGATGAAAAGGGCGGGCAGATCGTGGCCCTGCGTCGCCAGCCAGGCGAAGACGAGGTTCGAAACCGGGCTCATGAAGGCTCCGATGACCATGGTCCGGATCAGGCCGAGCCTCGCCACCATCCAGCCGCCGGCCACGACGCCGAGCGAGGTCGCCACCACCCCGAACACCTTTCGAACCTCGGCGATCTCGATCTTGGTGAAGCCGAGGTCCTGATAGAAGGGGTTCATGATGTTGAGCACGAAATCGGCCAGCCGGTAGAGACAGATCAACGCCAGGATCGGCACCGCCAGCTTTCCGAACCGGATCAGGAAATCCATCAGCGGCTCGCCGAACGATCCGGCCAGATAGGCGCCCGGTCGGGTCCTCATGCCCGGCAGGGGCCAGCAGGCCGCCGCCAGCAGGCCGAAGCCGCCGATGACATAGGCGAACTGCAGCAGCACGCCCGAGGCGTCGCTGTTCTCGAGGCCGGCCGTGATCATGGCGCGAGCGGAGTCGTCCAGCACGCCGCCGAAGGCCCACAGCAAGGCGTCGGGTTTGTCCGTCAAACCGGTGCCGATGATCAGGGCGGCCACCACGATCAGACCCAGCCGCACGATCCACTCGACCACCTCGAACGCGGGACGCGAGGGGATGTCGCCGACCGGTATGGGCCGGATGATGTGTTTCTTCTCGCGCGGGGCCAGCAGCACGCCCAGCACGCCGAAGCCCATCAGGGCGGCCATGACGGCGTAGGAGAAGTTCCAGTTGTAGATCTGGGCCAGAATCAGCGGCACGGCCCCGGCGACGATCTGGGCGACCCGCCAGCCGAGCTGGTAGGCGGCCGCCATCGCGCCCTGTCGGCTGTCGTCGGCGGCCTCGATCCGCCACGCGTCGATGGCGATGTCCTGGGTGGCGCCGAAAAAGCCGACGATGACCGCGAACAGGGCGACCATGCCCAGCGCGGACCGGGGATCCGACCCCGAGATCAGCCACAGACCGAGGATCAGAACCGCCTGCGTCGCTAGCATCCATGACCGGCGGTGGCCCAGCCATTTGGTGAGGACGGGAATATTGGTTCGGTCCAGCAGAGGAGCCCAGACGAACTTCAGCGCATAGGTCAGCGTCGCCAGACCGAAGAAGGCGATCACTTCCAGCGAGACCCCGTCGTCCCTCAGCCAGGCCGAGAGGGTGTCGAAAATCAGCAGATTGGGCAGGCCCGAGGCGAAGCCCAGCAACAGCATCACGAAGATGCGCCGCTCGCCGTAGACCGCGAAGCCCGCGAGTCCGCGCGCGGGTGTTTCGGGGGTGTCGGCGTCAGTCATTCAGGGGTCCCTCTTGTGACGCCCCCCGGCGTCCTATCCGGCGGCGACCTTGGCGCGGTCCGCGCTCTTCGTCCAGCGGGTCAGAGAGGCGCGCAGCGACTCCAGCTCCAGCGGCTTGACCAGATGGTCGTCCATCCCGGCCTCGAGACAGGCGCGGCGGTCTTCGGCGAAGGCGTTGGCGGTCAGGGCCACGATCGGGGTCTCGTCGCCGCGGGCGCGGATGGCGCGCGCGGCGCTGGGGCCGTCCATGCCCGGCATGCGCATGTCCATAAAGACGAGGTCGTAGCGGGCCCGCTTCAGCGCATCGAGCGCCTCATGGCCGCTGGCGGCGGTCTCGACCGCGCAGCCTTCGCGCTTGAGCAGGGTCGAGGCCAGCAGCGCCCCGACCGGATTGTCCTCGACCAGCAGCACCCGGATGCCCGAGAACCGGGTCAGGGCGACGCGGTCGTCCTCGGGCGGCGGCGGCGGCGGTCCGGGCTGCATCGTCAGCTGCGCGCCCGAGGCGGCCAGCACCCGCTCGGCCACCGAGGCCCGGCGCAGCGGCTTGATCAGATAGCCGTGGAAACCGCTCGAGCGGTAGCGGGCGATCAGGTCGCGCTCCGACGGTTTGAGCAGCACCACGGCGCGCCCATCCGCCGGCCGCGGCACGAGGCCCTGACCCGCCGGGCGGGCGGCGTGATCGATCAGCAGCACCGGCGCCTTGGCGGTCACCGTCCCGCCGGAGGCCTCGATCTGGGCCGCGGCGGCGGCGCGCACGAACGGGTCCGGGCTGACCACGGCGACGGCCTGACCGGCCAGCGACACGGCGCACCGCGGCGGCATATGCTTCGCCGCCGGGAAGGCCGCCTCGAAGCGGAAACGCGCGCCGGGGCCGTCCGGCCGGTCGGCGACGCTGACCGTCCCGCCCATGGCATGCGCCAGCTTGCGGACCACGGCCAGCCCCAGACCGGCCCCGCCGAAGCGGCTGGCGTCCGAGGCGTCGACGTGGCCGAACTCCTCGAAGATGCGGCCGCGCGCCTCGGCCGGAATGCCCGGTCCGGTGTCGTCGACGATGAAGGCCAGCTTCGGCGTCTTCAGCGATCCGCCGGACCGCTCGACCGTGATCCGCACCCCGCCGGTCTCGGCGAACTTCACAGCATTACCGGCCAGGTTGAACAGCACCTGCCGCAGCCGGCCCTCGTCGGCCATGATATCGACCGCCTCCGGCGCCACCGACCAGGCGATCTCCAGTCCCTTGTCGTGCGCCCGCGGGCTGAGCAGTTCCGCCACGCCACGGACCAGGCCTTCGAGGTCGACGGGCGCGGAGTCGAACTCCAGCCGGTCGGCCTCGAGCCGGGCGTAGTCGAGCAGGTCGTTGACGAGGCCGAGCAGGTGTTCGGCCGACGACCGCGCGGCCTCGGCATAGGCCCGCTGGGCCCCGTCCAGCCGCGTCCGCGACAGCAGGCCGAGCATGCCGATGACGCCGTTCAGCGGGGTGCGCATCTCGTGGCTCATCAGCCGCAGGAACTGCTGCTCGGCGGCTTCGACCGCCGGAGGTTCCGCCGCCGCCACGACCGTGTCCGAACTCGCCTTCTTGGAACGCGCCATACTGATCCCTCTCGTCCCGGGATCATGGCGAAGATGTCTTAAGGCTGCTTCAAGCGGGTCGGTTAAGGAAGTCTGAGATCAGTACGCAGGCGCCCCGGTCCGCCCATCGTGCGCCCCCGCCTGCCGGTCGAAGTCGGCGTGGGCGCCGATGGTCGAGCGGCGGTGCACCAGAGCCTCGGCGATGCGCCGGCGCAGCACCCCGTCGCAGCCGTCAAGATCGGCGATGGTGCGGGCCAGCCGGAGCGTCCGGGTCCAGCCCCGGGCGGTCAGGCCGCCGGCCTCCCCGGCCCGCATCAGCAGGGCGCGGCCCGCCTCGTCCGGGGTGGCGAAGCGGTCCAGCGTTTCGCCCGAGGCGCGGGCATTCACGGCCTGGTCGCGGGCGGCGTCCGGATCGATGCCGGCGGCGCGCAACCGCTCCTCCTGCATGGCGCGGGCGGCGAGGACCCGAGCGCAGGCTTCCGCCGTGCCCTCGGCCGGCGGCGGCAGGGCCATGTCGGCGGCGGTCACCGGCGGCGTCTCCACGGTCAGGTCGATGCGGTCGAACATCGGACCCGAAATGCGGTTCTGGTAGTCGCGCTGGCAGCGCGGAGCCTTGCCGCAGGCGCCCTTGCCGCCCCCGCCCAGCCCGCAGCGGCACGGGTTCATCGCCGCCACCAGCTGGAACCGCGCCGGATAACGGACATGGGCGTTGGCACGGGCGACCACGATTTCGCCGGTCTCGAGGGGCTGGCGAAGCGAGTCGAGGGCCTGTGCGGAATATTCCGGCAGCTCGTCGAGGAAGAGGACTCCGTTGTGCGCGAGGGAGGCCTCGCCCGGTTTGGCCCGGATGCCGCCGCCGGTCAGGGCCGCCATCGAGGCGGAGTGATGTGGGCTTCGGAACGGACGGTCGCGGGTCAAGGCCCCCCGCTCGATCAATCCGGCCACGGACCAGACCATCGATGTCTCGAGCAGCTCCCTGGGCGTCAGCGGCGGCAGAAGACCGGGCAGGCGCGCCGCCATCATCGACTTGCCCGACCCCGGCGGGCCGACAAACAACAGGTTGTGGCCGCCCGCCGCCGCTATTTCCAGCGCCCGCTTGGCGCTCTCCTGGCCCTTGACCTCGTTCAGATCGGGCACGCGCTCGCCGGACCGCATCGCCCCCGGCTCGGGTCGGCGCAGCACCTGGACGCCCTTGAAGTGATTGACCAGCCCGATCAGCGATCGGGGCGCCAGCACCGCCACCTCGCCGGCCCAGGCCGCCTCCGGCCCATTGGCCTCCGGGCAGATCAGGCCCAGCCCCATGGCGTCGGCAGCGACTGCGGCCGGCAGGGTTCCGCCCACCGGTGCGATCTGGCCGTCCAGCCCCAACTCCCCCACGGCCGCCCAGCCCGTCAGCGCATCGGGCGGGATGACGCCCATCGAGGCGAGCAGGGCGAGGGCGATGGGCAGGTCGAAATGGCTGCCTTCCTTGGGCAGGTCGGCGGGCGCCAGATTGACGATCACCCGCCGTGACGGGAGCGCCAGGCCGATGCCGCCGAAGGCGCCCCGCACCCGCTCCCGGCTCTCGGCCACCGCCTTGTCCGCCAGGCCGACGAGGGTGAAGGAGCCCTCCTGCGCCGAAAGTTGCGACACCTGAACATCGACGCGGCGGGCGTCCACGCCCTCGAACGCCACCGTGACGACATTGGCCAGCATGGGTCGCTCTCCCGTTGCGAGAAGAACGAACCACGAACAGACACGTTTTACAAGAGCGGCGTTATCCGGACGAATCCGCCCGTTTGCGCTCGATCGCATCCCACATCAGCGCCGCCGCATCGACGCCGGTGAAGCGTTTCAACTGCTGCGCGCCCGTCGGCGACGTGACGTTAATCTCGGTCAGATATTCGCCGATCACGTCGATGCCGACGAAGATCAGGCCGTGATCGCGCAAATACGGTCCGATGGTGGCGCAAATTTCGCGGTCGCGAGCGGTCAACTCCACTGGCGCCGCCGTGCCGCCGACGTGCAGGTTGGAACGCACCTGACCCGCCGCCGGAATCCGGTTGATGGCCCCGACCGGTTCGCCGTCGATCAGCAGGATGCGTTTGTCGCCCTTCGACACCGCGGGAATGAATTTCTGGATCACCAGCGGATCGCGGCTGCCGACGGCATGGATCTCGATCAGAGCCTCGAGATTGGGGTCATCCGACCTGAGCTTGATGACGCCCGATCCGCCCGCGCCGTGCAGCGGCTTGAGCACCACATCGCCGTGGCGCTTGTGGAAGTCGACCAGCGCCACCGGGTCTGAACTGATCAGGGTCGGCGGCGTCAGGCCGGGGAATTTCGTCACCAGCAGCTTTTCGGGCGCCGAGCGCACCTCGGCGGGGTCGTTCACCACCAGGGTCTTCGGATGCACAGTCTCGAGCAGATAGGTGGCGGTGACATAGGCCATGTCGAAGGGCGGGTCCTGACGCATCAGGATGACGTCGACGTCCTGCGACAGGTCCAGCTTCACCTCGTCGCCGAACCTGACGTGATCGCCGGCGGTCTGGCGCAAGGTCACCGCCCGGGCGCGGCAAAACAGCCGCCCGTCCTCGAGCGCCAGGGTACGGAAGTCGTAGACCCAGACGGGATAGCCCCGGTTCTGCGCCTCCATGGCTTGCATGAAGGTGGTGTCAGACTCGATGTCGACCGCCTCGATGGGGTCCATCTGGATCGCGACTCTGGGCATGGGATGTCCTTCCGGGCGGGCGAACCTTGGCTAATGGGCAGCGCGGAAGGCCGGCGCAAGCCCCGGCTTCAGGCAGTCCGAAGCGCGATGGACCGATATCAGTTCAGCTGCAGCCGGACCCGGTCGACCGATATCCGGCGATGCGCTTCGGCCGGGTCGTCGACGGAGCGGGCCCGCGCCAAGGCCTCCAGCGCCCCGGCCAGCGCGCCCTGCTTCTCGCGCGCGGCGGCCACGTCCAGCCACGGCCGGTGATCCTCCGGATCGAGCAGGGCCCGGCGCAGCGCCGACCGCTCGGCGCCCTCATAGTCCTCAGCCCTCAGCGCCCGGCTGAACAGCACATTCTGCAGTCGCACCAAGGCCTGCCGGTCGCTCACAGGGGCCATCAACACGTCCAGCCGATCGGCGACATGCGGCGTCAACCCGGCCCTGAGCGCCCGGCGGGTCAGTTCCGACGGCAGAACCAACCGGCCCTGGCTGAACGGATCGAGCGCCACAGGTCCCTCAGTCGTCTCGACCCGCAACAGGAAATGCCCCGGAAAATCGACGCCCTGCGCCCGCACCCCGACCCGTCGCGCGGCGTCGATGTAGAAAATCGCCAACGTCGCCGACAGGCCGCGCCGCCGCTCGGCCACGTCGATCACATCGGTATTGCCCGGATGGTCATAGCTCAACAGGTCGCCGTTCAGCCGCATGTCCGCAGCCATGGTCTCGGCCAGCGCGTCGTCCGGGCTCTCGCTGCCGACCCGCTCGGCCAGACGTTCGGCGGCGTTGCTTGCGAGGGTGCGCACCGGCTCGGGATTGCGGAAGGGATAGTCGTGGATGGCGCAGGCGATCGCGGCGTCGAGCAACGGGAAGGCCCCGTCGTCGGCCTGGCCCGCCTCCGTCAGCACGGATTCGGCTTCCTCGCGCGTCACGCCCGCCCCCTTCCGAACGGCTCAACGCCCCGACGATGACGCGGAAGCCGGCCCGGAGCCAGCGCCACCATATCGATTCTGAGCACATGTCCGGCCAAGCTGGGTCTTTGGCGCAACACCGCGCGGCCCGCGGCCAGCAGGCGATCGTACTGGTTCGCGCTCAGCGCCGAGAGAGCCAGGTCGAGGGTGGCGCGGCGCTTGACCTCGACCACCGCCAGCACCCGCCCGCGCCGGGCGAGGATGTCGATCTCCCCCGCCCGGGTCTTCAGGCGGAAGCCGAGCAGCTGATAGCCCCGGAACATCAGCAGCGCCGCGGCCAGCCACTCCGAACGGTGGCCCTCGCGATGGGACAGGGCGCCGAGCGCCACGCGCCAGCCGCGCTTGGCCGTCACGACCCTCGGCGCCTTGAGGCGAACCGGGGGCCGCGCGCCGCTCATCGACCCTGCAGCTCCAATGCCCGCTTGTAGAGCGGTTTGCGGGGCAGGTTCAGAGCCTTGGACACCTCCGCCGCCGCCTCGCCGGGCGGCAGGCGGGTCATCGCCTCGGCCAGGGCCGCATCGGCGTCGGCTTCCGAGGCGACCTCAATCTCGCCGGGACCGACGACGACGACGATCTCCCCCTTCGGCGCCTGGCAACGAGGGTCGGAGGCCAGATCCGCGAGCGAGCCCCGGATGCACGCCTCGTAGAGCTTGGTCAGTTCGCGGGCGACGGCGGCGGGACGCGGTCCCAGCACGGCGGCCATGTCAGACAGGCTGTCGGCCAGGCGGGGGCCGCTTTCGAAGAAGACCAGCGTCTGCCGGCCGGTGCGTAACTCTTCCAGCGCCGTCCGCCTCGCGCCGGATTTCGGCGGCAGGAAGCCGGCGAACAGCACCCGGTCGGCAGGCTGGCCCGCGATGCACAACGCCGCCAGCAGGCTGGAAGCTCCCGGAATGGGATGCACCGGCAGGCCTTCCGCGATCACGGCCCGCGCCACCACGAAACCCGGGTCGCTGACCAGCGGCGTGCCCGCGTCGGAGACCAGCGCCACCACCGCCCCCTCACGCAGCCGCTCGATCGCCAGCTCCGCCGCCCGCGCCGAGGCGTGGTCGTCGCAGCGCTCCAGCTTCGCCTTCAGCCCATAGGCCGAGAGCAGCTTGCCGGTGACGCGGGTATCCTCGGCCAGCACCAGATCGGCGGCCGCCAGCACGTCGAGGGCCCGCAGTGTCATGTCGCGCAGGTTCCCGATCGGCGTCGCCACCAGATACAGGCCCGGCGCGACCGGGCGCGGCGGCGGGGCGGTCGGGGGAAAGACGGACGGGTCGGGCATCGGCTGAACCGTGCCAGCGCGCCGCCCCCGCCTCAAGCGCCGAAAGCGCTACAGGGTCTTCTTGTAACCGAGATGGCTCGCGGTGAAGCCCAGCTGTTCGTAGAAGCGATGCGCCTCCGGACGCTTCCGGTCTGTCGTCAACTGGACCAGACCGCATCCCCGCGCGCGGCATGCCTCGATGGCCCATTCGAAGGCTCGCCGACCCAGCCCTGCTCCCCGGAGGTCGGCGGCGATGCGCACCCCCTCGATCTGGCCGCGCCACATCCCTTTCCTGGACAGGCCGGGAATGAAGCTGATCTGCAGGGTCCCGACCACCCGTTCGCCCGCCGTCGCCACCGCCAGCATCTGGTTCGGATCGGCTTCGATGGCCGCGAAGGCATCGAGATAGGCCGCGAGCAGCGGCTCGCTCGCGTCTTCGCGCAACCGCCCGATGGGATCGTCGGCCAGCAGGGCGACAATGGCCGGGACGTCGGGAGCGCGGGCGCGGCGAAAGGCGACGGTGTCCATCGCTGTTCTCATAGAGAGCGCCGCGCCCGTCCGACAACCACCGACAGACCGGAACCGGGCGGGCGATCCGGGTGTTCTCCGCCCATGCCGAAAGACAGGTCCTCCCCCGACGATCCCCGGCAAGGCCCCCTGCAACCCGTGGCGGGTGATGGCGTCGTGGTCGTCGAAAACCCGCCGAGCGCTCCGATGCATATGACGCCGGACGAGGCCGACATCTCGGGCATCCGCATGCTCGACGCTGCGGACCGGTCCCGCCATCCGACGAAGTCCGGCAAGACCGGGACCGGTCGGGGCGCTGGCAAGAAATCAGGCCAGTAGCGCCTTCAACACGGCGTCCAGCACAGGCCGACCCGACGCAGTCGCCGTGACCCTTCCGGAGCGTGATTCCAGGAACCCGTCCTCGATCAGGCCGGCGAACGGCCCGGCGTCCGTCGAGCGGCCCAGCCTCGCGAGATCCGCCAGCGCCGCGCCTTCCAAGGTGCGCAATCCGAGCAGGACCCGCTCCTCCGCCGCCGCGCCCGCCTCCAGCGTCTCGCGCTCGCTCCATGCGGCGCCGGTCTCGACGCCCGCGACGTAGTCGGCGATGCCGCGATGGGCCATGGTCGCCGTCCGCGCGCCGTCCAACGTCAGCCGCCCATGTGCGCCCGGGCCGACGCCGATGTAGTCGCCGCCTCGCCAGACATGCAGATTGTGCGCCGAGCGCCCCGCGGCGCCCCGCGCGTGGTTGGACACCTCATAGGCCTCGAACCCGGCTTGCTCGAGCACCGCCTGGGTGGTCTCGTAGAGGGCGGCGGCCTTATCCTCGTCCGGCGGCGTCCAGACGCCCCGCGCCACCGCCCGGCCGAAGGCGGTCGTGGGCTCTATGGTCAGCTGGTAGGGCGAGACGTGCTCGAAGCCGAGGTCCAGCGCCTCGATCAGTTCCGCCGTCCAGCCCTCGACGGTCTGACCGGGTCGGGCGTAGATCAGGTCGATCGACAACCGTGGGAAGGCCCGCCCCGCCACCGCCACGGCCCGTCGCGCCTCGTCCGCGGTATGGTTGCGGCCGAGGAAGGCCAGGGCCGCGTCTTCCAGCGCCTGCACCCCCAGCGACAACCGGTTCACGCCGGCGTCCGCGAGGGCCGCGAACCGGTGCGCTTCGGCGTCGGTCGGATTGGCCTCGAGGGTGATCTCGACCGGCTGCCGTGGAGGGAACAGGTCGTGGGCCCGCGCGATCACCTCCGCCACCGCCTCCGGCGCCATCAGTGAAGGCGTGCCGCCGCCGAAGAAGATCGAAGCCAGCCGCCGGGGTCCCGCCAACGCCGCCTGCGCCTCCACGTCCGTCAGGATGGCCCGGATGAGGGCCGTCTGCTCCTCGCCCCGCCCCCGGTCCCTGAACACGTTGAAGTCGCAGTAGGGGCAGATGCGCGCGCAGTAGGGCCAGTGGACGTACAGAGCCACGTCCGTCCCGGGCGCGGGGACCGGGTCAGTCAATCAGCGCGGCCTTCAGCTTCTCGAACGCCCGGGCCCGGTGGCTGATGGAGTCCTTCAGTTTCGGATCCAGTTCTCCGAAGGTCTGTTCGTAGCCGTCGGGGATGAAGATCGGATCGTAGCCGAAACCGCGGTCGCCGCGCGGCGGAAAGGTCAGACATCCCTCGACGCGGCCTTCGACCACCACCGCGGGGCCGTCCGGCCAGGCCACCGCCAGCGCCGAGCTGAACCACGCCCGTCGATCGTCGGAGCCAACCTCCTCCAGCCGTTCCTCGACCTTGCCCATGGCCATGGCGAAATCCTTGTCGGGTCCGGCCCAGCGAGCGGAGAAGATGCCCGGCGCTCCACCCAGAGCGGCCACGGACAGGCCGGAGTCGTCCGCCAGGGCGACCTCGCCCGAGCGATCCGCCGCGTGCCGCGCCTTGAGCAGGGCGTTGCCGGCGAAGGTGCTCTCCGTCTCGTCCGGTTCGGGCAGATTCAGCGCCCCGGCGGTGACCACCTCGTAATGTCCGCCCAGGAGGGCCTCGATCTCGGGAACCTTGCCGGGATTGTGGGTCGCCGCGACGATCCGCATCCCCTTGATAAGCTTCAATTTCATCTCGATCACGCAGCCTGTAACGATCTATTGCCAAAGTTTAATATCGTTAAACGATATGTAACATGACTTCCCATCACGCACGGCCTATCTATTAAGCCAAGGACGGACGCCGTGACGTTCCCCCGATATGAGCCTTAGCGGCAATATCGATGCAGCGGCCCCACAAAAGAGGGGTGAAAACATCCCTCACTCAGGAATACAGAGAACGACAATGAACACCATGAACGCTTCCCTCTTCATCGAAAAGGTCGGCCACGGCATCCTCAACGCCTTCCTGCTCGCCGCCCTGCCGACCGCTCTGGTCGCCACGCTCGTCCAGGCCCTGTGATTCAGCCTTGGCCCAAGTCGCCCGTCCGGGCGGCCGGCCAACAGAAAGTCTCACCGGAGCTTTGACGATCCGCATGACAAACGCGATGAATAAGACCGCGTGTGGGTTCGCCGGACCCCGCGCGGCACTCGCGCCCCGACTTCCGGCCTGAACGAGGCCCCATGCGAGTCCCGAAGACCACATCGCTCGGGATCCGCCCCTCCCTGCCTCATCTGAGCCTGGTCTCGATTTCCGGCGTGGCGAGCGCCGCCTGCACCGTCGCCTTCTGGGTCCTGACCGTCGCCGCCGTCCTGGTGCCCGCCGCCGTGATCGGCCGCAAACTCCTCTCGCCGGACACCATGCTGATCGCGGGCGAAGGCGAGAACGCCATCCAGCTTCCCCTGCCGTGGGCCTATGTGTTGCTGGTGGCCGTCGCCGCCTTCGCCTATCTGGCCACCTCCGCCCTGATTTTCCGCCTGCTGCTGCGCATCGTCGCCACCCTGCGCGTGGGCGATCCCTTCCATCCGCTCAACGTCCGCCGGCTGCACCAGATCGGCGCCGCCTTCGCCACGGTCACCGTCGGCGTCTGGGTCGGCCAGTTCCTCGTCGCCCGCTTCGTGCGCGGAGCCATGGCGGCCCCGAGCCTGTTCGACCTGATCACCCCCTCCTTCGCCGTCGTCATCATCGTGGTTATCGCCGAGGTGTTCCGCGAAGGCGCCCGTCTGCGCCGCGAATCCGAACTGACCATCTGAAAGGATCGCGCGTCGGCTTTCCGTCTCCGCGCCCGCCGGTATAGAGAACCCCCATGGCCATTCGCGTACAGCTCGACCGCATCCTCCTCGAACGGCGCATGTCGCTGACCGAGCTGGCCGATCGCGTCGGCGTCACCCTGGCCAATCTGTCGATCCTCAAGACCGGCAAGGCCCGCGCCATCCGTTTCACCACCCTCGACGCCCTGTGCCGCGAGCTGGACTGCCAGCCGGGCGACCTGCTGACGCAGGAGCCGGGGCCGCAGGACGCCGGCTCGGACGAGGACGCCGACGGGGACGCCCCCGGCTCCACATGAGCCGCCGCGACGACCTGAGCCCGGAGGACCGCCGCATCTGGGCCCGGGTCGCCGGCTCGGTGACGCCGTCGAAGCCGAAGAAGGCCCTCCGCGTCGTCCCCGGCGCCGCCGATCCAGGCCCGCCCGCCGCGCCTCTGCCCAAGGGGCCCGTGAAAGCCCGCGCCGCCACGCCGCCCTATGCCCCGCCACCCACGGCGCCCGCCCGCGCGCGCGGCCTGCCCGAGGCGCTGGAGCCGCGCCGGCAGCGCCGGCTATCGCGCGAGCGCGATCCGATCGAGGCCCGTATAGACCTGCACGGCTACGGCCGTTTCCAGGCCCAGGACGCCCTGACCGCCTTCCTGATCGGGGCGCAGGCGCGGGGCTATCGCTCGGTGCTGGTAATCACCGGTCAGGGCCGGCGCGGCGGCAGCGGCGTGATCCGCGCCTCGGTGCACGAGTGGCTGCAGGCGCCTGCGCTGCGCGGCGTGGTGTCAGGCTTCGCGGCGGCCGCCCGCCATCACGGCGGCGAGGGAGCGCTCTACGTGACGATCCGGCGGCGCTAGAGCCGCAGCCCCGCGTTTTTCGCCAGCGCCTCAAGGGACACCATCGGCCGCGGACCCCAGTGGGCGATGACCTCGGCGGCGGCGAGGGAGCCGAGCTTGCCGGCGTCCTCGAGGGACAGGCCGCGGGCGAGGCCGAGCAGGAAGCCGGCGGCGTACTGGTCGCCGGCGCCGGTGGTGTCGATCACCTTGTCGACCGGACAGGCGGCGACCTCGACCCGCTCCGCCCCGCCGCTTCCGAACACCACCGAGCCGTTCGCCCCGCGCGTCACCGCGGCGGTCTCGACGATCCGGCCCAGATGAGCGGCGGCGGCGTCGAAGTCCTCGGTTTCGAACAGGGCCGCCAGCTCGGCCTCGTTGGCCAACACGATGTCGGTCGAGGCCTCGATGAAGGCCAGCAGTTCGGCCCGCCAGCGGTGGACCACGAAACTGTCTGACAGGGTAATGGCGACCTTCCGGCCCGCGGCGTGGGCGGCGGCGGCGGCGGCTTCGAAGGCGGCGCGGGCCGGGGCCGGGTCGAATAGATAGCCCTCGAGATAGACGATGGCCGAGGCCCCTATCAGGTCGGCGTCGATGTCGTCGGCCCGTAACTGGTTGGCGGCGCCGAGGAAGGTGCACATGGTGCGCTGGCCGTCAGGGGTGACATTGATCATGCAGACGCCGGTGGCGGCGTCCTCCAGCGGCGGAGTCTCGAACCGCACCCCGACCGCGCGGATGTCGTGGATGAACACGCCGCCCAGCTGGTCGTCGGCGACCTTGCCGATATAGGCCGCCCGCCCGCCGAACGAGCCGATCCCCGCCACGGTGTTGCCCGCCGAGCCGCCCGAGGCCTCGACCCCGGCGTTCATCGCCGCATACAGGGCGGCGCTGCGCTCCGCGTCGACCAGCTGCATCGAGCCGGCGGTCAGCCCCTGCACTTCGAGGAAGGCGGGGTCACAGGGGGCGAGGACGTCGACGATGGCGTTGCCGACGGCGCAGACGTCATAGGTGGGGGCGGCGCGAGAATGGCTTTGGGTCATGCGGCGGCGTTTAGCGGACCGGTCGGGCCAAGCCAACGAAAAACCCATAAGGATATCTTTATGGGATCGTCGCACATCGCTATAGCGGCCTCATGACCCGTGTCGCCGTCCTGACTCCCGACCCCGCCGACCCGTCCTTCGCCGGCCAGTGGCCCGGGGTGCTGGAGCGACTCGCCACCGCCCTGTCGGAGGCCGGGATCACCGCCGAGGCCGCCCCCTGGATCGACCATGTCGAGGACGCGTCCGGCCTGACCGGCTACCCGCTGGTCCTGCCGCTGCTCGCCTGGGGCTATCACCGCGACCACCCGCGCTGGCTGCTCGGCTGCAAGACCTGGGCGGCGGCGGGCGTGCGGATGCTCAATCCGCCGTCGGTGATCGGCTGGAACTCGGACAAATCCTACCTCGGGCGGCTGGCGGACAAGGGCGTGCCTATCCCCGAAACCCTTTGGGTCGAGAGCATGGTCCAAGGCGACGCCGACGCCGCCTTTGATCGCTTCGGGACCGATACGATCATCGTCAAGCCGCGCGTGTCGGGCGGGGCGTGGAAGACCCTGCGTGTGTCGCGCGGCGAGGCTCTGACGGACGCCCCCGACGGCCCGTCGATGATCCAGCCCTACCTGCCTTCGATCGAGACCGAGGGCGAGACCTCGCTGCTGTTCTTCGGCGGGGCGCTTAGTCACGCGGTCAACAAGCGGCCGGTGACCGGCGAGTTCCGCATCCAGGTCCAGTACGGCGGCAAATATCAGGCCCTCGCCGAACCGCCCGCCGGTGCAATGGCCTTGGCGCGGCAGACCCTGGCCGCCATAGACGAAGACCTGCTCTACGCCCGCATCGACATGGCCCGCGGCCCCGACGGCGGCTGGCTGCTGATGGAGGCCGAGCTGATCGAGCCGGACTTCTATCTGGGCTCGGCCCCGGAGGGCGGGGCCCGGTTCGCGGAGGCGGTCAAGGCGCGGCTATGATGGTCCGCCTCTTGCGGGAGCGCGCCGCTTGAGTTGGTCGATTGCCAGCAACGTCATGCTGGCCATGAAGCTAAGGGCAACCTGGGTCGAGGCAGTCAGATAGCTGGGCGGAAGGAATTTCGCGCGGGCCTGTCCAGGCGCCCAGCCAAGGTCAGCCCCGCCATCGGGGAAGACTTCGGCAAACGCAATCTCCACCCGAACGACGAGAAGCGCCCCGGCGAGGAGTCCAGTGATCGCACACGCTGCCGCAATCACCCGAACATACCGGCGCGTTTCTGATCGGAGGAAGCTGAATCCGCCAAAGGCGAGGAGCGCCGCCAGCAACAGCCTCGGAATGAGTTCGTCTGGATAGAGGCTGGTCAAAACGGAGAGGACAACATCGCTCGCGTCATTACCGCTGCCGGCGACCATCGAGGCCACGACCGCTGTCGTCGTCAAGGCCATGATCAGACCAATGGATGACATCCAAAGAGGTTGGAAGCGGCGCACCCCTGTCCCCAATATTCTTCCTACCCTAGCCCGCCGCCCCCAGCGCCTGAAGCCCCGCGCGTGACGGGCACAGGTCGCTGATCACGCAGGCGCTGCATTTCGGCTTGCGCGCCGTGCAGGTGTAGCGGCCGTGCAGGATCAGCCAGTGGTGGGCCTTGGGCAGCCACGGACCAGGCACAACGTGATGCAGCTGCGCCTCGACCTTGTCGGGAGTGGCGGCGTTGGCGAGGCCGAGTCGATGCGAGACGCGGAACACATGGGTGTCCACCGCGATGGCCGGCTCGATGCCCAGTTCGTTCAGCACCACGCTGGCGGTCTTGCGGCCGACGCCGGGCAGGGCCTGTAGCGCCGCCCTGTTCAGCGGGACCTCGCCGCCGTGCTCATCCAGCAGGATGCGGCTGAGAGCGATGACGTTGCGCGCCTTGCCGCGATACAGACCGATCGACGAGATGAAGGGGGTCAGCCCTTCTTCTCCCAAGGCCAGCATCGTCTCCGGCGTATTCGCCACCGCGAACAGCTGGTCGGTAGCCTTGTTCACCGCGACGTCGGTGGCCTGGGCCGACAGGGCGACGGCGACGACAAGGGTGAAGGGGCTGGAGAAGTTCAGCTCGGTTTTCGGGTCGGGCATGACCCGCGCCAGGTATTCGAAGACGGCCTCGACCCGCTCCTCGTCCGGCGGCCAGCCGAGCACGGGAACCACGGCTCCGGTCATGACGGCAGGACGTTTGGGGGCGGGACCGGCGGCGCGGCGGCGCGTCCTGGATTTCGCGGGGTCAGCCATGGGCCTGTCGTTCGAGGAGGATGTCGCAGTGCAAGGTCGGGGTTCCCACGGCCGGGTCAAGGCGTCATCAACTTGTGTAGCAATGTTAAGGGTTTGTTGGCCCGCGGATGGCAAACGGAGGCCATGTCCATCGACGTAAAACTGAATGAAGGCCTCCGCCGGGCTTCGGTCACCGTTCTGCCCGGCCCGCAGACCAAGACCGTCGCCGACGCCGTGCTTGGACTGACGACAAAGCGTCCGGCGCTGGGCGGTTGGGACTGGATCATCGACATCCGCAACCCCCACGTCCAGGCGACCCTCGAGGAGATCGAAAGCATCGCCGCGGCCTTCAACGCCGCGACCAGTCAGCAGAGCTACACGATCTTCATCAGCAACGACCCGGGGACCTACGACCGATGCGCCCTGCTGGGGCCGAAGTTCGTCCGCCGCCGGCATCTGGTGGCGACCAGCATGGCCGAGGCTCTCAGTCTGCTGCCGATCAACATGCAGAGCATCTGACCCGACAGGCGGCGGGCCGGGGTTGGCGCGGAGGCGATGGGGGTCTAGGGACGCCCGGTCTGTGCTCCGGAGTTCCCCATGCTGATTCACCTGTCGTCCTGGCCCGAGATCGATGCCCGGCTGAACACGACGAAGACCGTCGTCGTTCCCATCGGATCGAACGAGCAGCATGGGCCGACCGGCCTGCTGGGCACCGACTGGCTGTGCCCGGAGATCATCGCCCACGCCGCCGAAAAACAGGATGAATCCCTGGTCGTGGCCCCGACCTTCAACATCGGCATGGCCCAACATCATCTGGCCTTCGCCGGAACGATCAGCCTGCGGCCCTCGACCTTCATGGCGGCCATCACCGACTGGGTCTCGTCGCTGAGCCGGCACGGCTTCGAGCGGATCTATTTCCTCAACGGCCACGGCGGCAACGTGGCCACCATCGAGGCTACCTTCGCCGAAATCTACGCCGAATGGAGCTTCGTCGAGGAGCAGCCGCCGTTCGTTTTGAAGCTGAAGAACTGGTGGGACCTGCCGGGCGTGCACAGCTTCTGTACGAAGATGTTTCCAACCGGCCATGGCATGCACGCTACCCCGTCCGAAATCGCCGTGACGCAGGCCGCCTATCCCGAGCTGGTCAAGACCGCCGATCTGGACCCGAAGATCGCGCCGGTGGGACCGATCCGCGACGCACTGGACTACCGCGCCCGTTTCCCCGACGGCCGCATCGGCTCCGATCCGCTGCAGGCCAGCCCGGAAAAGGGACAACAGATCATCGACGTCGCCGTCCCGGCCCTGCTCCGGGACGTGGCCGACTTCTCCGCCGAGGCCTTGCCGTAGGCGGCGGCGCGGCGCACGGTCGCGGCATGATCGATCAAGCCAACCGCGCCGCCCGCTCCGGACAGGAACTTCTGCAGGCCTCAGGGGACGTCATCGCCCGGCGACTCGAGATCGTCGCCGATGGTTTCCGCGACCCGCTGAAGGCGGACCTGCGCGAGATGAGCCTGATGGGGTCCGAGAAGGTCGAGGCCCTCACCGCCTCGGCCGGCGTCGGCCTCAACGGCGCGATGAGCCTGGCCGCCACGACCGCCGCCGTCGCCGCGCGCGAGACCGCGGCGGCACAGGGCGCGCTCAACGCCGTCCTGACCGCCCGCAACCCGGCCGAGGCCGCGCTGGCGCAGGGCAGCTGGGTCACGGCCGCCATGGGTCGCGCCGTGAGCGACGGCTGGGCCTTCGGCGCCTCGATCATGAAGCTTCAGGCCGAGACGCTCGCGCCCATCCACGCCGCCGCCGTGGCCAACGCGAAGCGGCTGAAACGCTGAACGGAATCAGCCAGTTGGATGTCGCCCCCATCCCACCGGCGCCGTCTGTAGCGAATGTCGCGCTTGTCGCTGGTCTTGTCGACGATGTCGCTGGCCAGGTGTCGCGCGTGTATCGCGCGAAATGTATCGGCTTCAACGCCTCGTAATTCTACCGGAACGGAGGCTCGTCGAAGGCCCGGAGCTTGCGGGAATGCAGGCGGGAACCCTCGGCCCTCAGCAGGTCCACCGCCTGGATGCCGATCTGCAGATGCTCGGAGATCGAACCTTCGTAGAAGCGATTGGCCTGACCGGGCAGCTTGATCTCGCCGTGCAGGGGCCGGTCGGAGACGCACAGCAGAGTGCCGTAGGGGACACGGAACCGGTAGCCTTGGGCGGCGATGGTGGCGCTCTCCATGTCGATGGCGACGGCCCGGCTCTGGTTGAAGCGCTGGGCTGACTTGGAATAACGCAGCTCCCAATTGCGGTCGTCGGTGGTCACCACAGTGCCGGTGCGCAGGCGGCGCTTGACCTCCTCGCCTGGCGCGCCCGAGACCATCTTGGCCGCGTCGTACAGGGCCCGCTGGACCTCGGCGATGCTGGGGATCGGGATGTCCGGCGGCAGCACGGCGTCCAGCACATGGTCGTCGCGCAGATAGGCGTGGGCCAGCACATAGTCGCCGATCACCTGGCTGTCGCGCAGGCCGCCGCAGTGGCCGATCATCATCCAGGCGTGGGGGCGGGTCACCGCGAGGTGGTCGCAGATGGTCTTGGCGTTGGACGGGCCGACGCCGATGTTGACCAGCGTGATGCCGTTCCAGCCCGGCGCCGTCAGATGGTAGGCCGGCATCTGGTGCTTCTTCCAGGCGGCGTCCATCACAGCCTGTTCGGGATTGGGCGTGTCGCGCGTGATGATCACCCCGCCCGCGCACGACAGCGTCTCATAGGGACTGTCCGGATCAGCCAGCTGGGCGCAAGCCCAGCGCACGAACTCGTCGACGTATCTGTTGTAATTGGTGAACAAAATATAGGACTGGACGTCCTCGACCGGGGTTCCGGTGTAGTGGCGCAACCGGGCCAGGGAGAAGTCGGTGCGCAGGCCGTCGAACTGGGCCAGCGGAAAATCGTCGGCCAGATCGAACAGCCCGTCCGAGATCTCGTCGCCGATATGGGCCAGGTCGGTGGTCGGGAAATAGCGGGCCACGGCAGCGGTCTGGCTGCGATCCAGCGCCACGTCCGAGCCGTCCATCACATAGGGGAACGGAATCTCCTGCTCCGACGGCCCGACCTCGAAGGTCGCGCCGTAGTCGGCCTCGAGCAGGCCGAGTTGCTCGGTCAGATAGGGGCGGAACAGCTCGGGCCGGGTGATGGTGGTCGCATAGACTCCGGGCCGCGACAGCCGGGCATAGGATCGGGTCGCCAAATTGGCGGGCCGCTCGCCGAACCAGCTGACGCGCAACTGCGGATAGGAGAACAGGCCGCGTGCGCGCGCCTCGGGATCGGGCCGCTTGCCCGTGGCGAGAAAGGTGCTCACCGCCTCGCGGAGGTTGGCCACGGCCTGATTGTAGAGGACTTCGAGACGGTCCAGCGCCTCGGGGCCGCTGAGGGCCGATTTGATCGTGTCTGTCATGGCCTCCGATAACGGAAGAAGACGACAATGGCGAGGCTTGGCGACGCGGTCAGATCAGTTCGCGCTTCAGGAAGGCTGTCACGTCATCCAGCACCGGCGCCTTCTTGCGGAACAGCGGCGAGAAGGTCGCGATCAGATCGGTGTGGTTCAGGCCCGGATAGAGCTTCGCCTCGCAACGCCCGCCGGCCGCAAGCATGCGCTCGCACAGGATAGTCGTGTCCTCGGCGTGGACCACCTCATCCTCCGTCCCGTGGCCCAGCCACAGTGGCGGCGCGTCGGGACGCACGAAGGTGACGGGCTGGGTCAGGGTCAGGTCCGGGGCCCGGCCAAAGGCGTTGATCGAGGCCGCCACGTCGAGCGGCAGGAAGTCATACGGCCCCGCCAGACCGGCGGCCGCCTTGATCAGCCCCGGCGCGCTCGCGCCGGCCATATAGCGGCGGTCGAGCGCGATCATCATGGCCAGATGGGCGCCGGCCGAATGACCGAGGACGCCAAGCCGCGCCGGGTCGCCCCCCCAGGACCGCGCCAACTCGCCGACGCGGGCGGTCGCCGTCGCCGCATCCTCGATGAAGCCGGGAAAGCGTACCGTCGGGACCAGCCGGTAGTCGGGCACAGCGACCAAGAACCCTCGCGCCGCCAAGGCGTGAGCGGCCCAGCCGTAGTGCTCGCGCGAGCCCGAATCCCAGCCGCCGCCATAGAAGAAGACCAGCACCGGCCACGGCCTGTCCGCCGCCGCCGTTGGGGCCAGCACGTCCATCCGCTGGCGCGGATCGTCGCCGTAGGGAACGCCGCTCGCCAGTTTGCGCGCTCCCCGATCGCGAGGGCCGAGCGCGTTCAGGGCGGCGAGCGGCGAACAGGCGGCCGCCAGGGCCGCGGCGGCGGGAACCAGAAATCCTCTGCGGGTCATAATCTCTCGAATCCGGCGGACGGCCGACAGGATACGCACGAAGCGCCCTTCCGGCTCAATCATCGCGCCGATGCGATCAATGCCCCGCAGTTGGCGTCGTCGGCGAGGCCCGGGTCCACGAAGGCCGCCAGCGCCGCGAACGGGTTGACCAGCGCGCCGAGAATCGCGCCGACGCCGCCCTGGGCCGCCACGGCGCCGCGGTCGATGTCGACCTTCGGCGAGGTCAGCGGACCCGTCACCATGATCGGCGCCCACAAGCGGACCAGCCGCGCCTCCTTGGTCTCGCCGTCGATACGCAGGTTCAGGGTTTCGGACCCGAAATCGATCGTGCCGCTGCCCTAGGCCACAACGGGTGTCGTGTCGATGACGAAGGTCTTGGCCGTCGCCGTGCCGCCGCTGACGGTGAAGTCGGCCACCGCGCAGCGGATTTCCGCCGTCGAGGCGTCATCCAGTTTGAACAGGCCCGCCAGAACGTGAACGCCCATCAGCTCGGCGAAGGCAGCGCGCATCCGGCCCTGTGGCACGACCAGGCTGACAGTTCCCTTCGACCCGGCGGCGAAGTCGTGCACCGAGGCGCCGGAACCCTCGAGCCGGGCCCGGCCCAGCGCCTGCCCGGTCACGGTCGGTACGCCGCCGCGGGCGGGAATGATCGATTCCAGCGGATAGCCGCGCAAGCGGAAATCGATGGCGCTGTAAGGGGTGTCGCGCGTGGCGTTGATCTTCGCCGTGCCGCGCAGCTCCCCGCGGTTGAAGGTGAAGGCGACCGGATCGAGAGCGAGGACGCCGCTCTTCAGGTCCGCCCCGATGTCGACCTGGCGCACGTCGAGATCATTGCGCTTCACCTGCGCCGCCCGGTAGCGCAATGTTCCATCCATCACCCGCAACCGCCGGACGTCGAGCGGCGCGTCCGGAAGCAGGCGGCCCGGGGCGCCGGACGACGCCACCGTGTTCCCCGCGGAGGTGACCCGGGGTTCTGCTCCCAGCACCGCCATCAGGTCGTCGATGTCGAGCAGGCGGGAGCGCAGTTCGGCGTCCACCCGGCGCCGGTCGCCGACCTTGTCGACCACAATATCCCCAGACAGGTCAGAAGATCCGACGCGGCCCGTGAAATCAGCGAAGCTGAATTTGGCGCCGTCACGCGTCAGCTTGCCGGCCAGCCGATAGGGCGGCGTGTTGGGCGTGGTGATGCCGGTCAACAGGTAGATGTCGGCCAGGTCACGCCCCTGCATCCGGAGGGTGGCGTCGAACCGGCCAAGGTCGAAGGGCCGGGTGATGGAGCCGTCGGCGACCAGCCGGGCGCCTACGCCGGCGATCTCTCCGTGGAAGGCGTAGGGCCGGTCGCGGCGGATGTTGATGAAGGGGCCGCCCCGAACCAGCACGGTCAGAGGCGTGCCATTGATCGTCCCCTCGCCGTCCAGATGAAAGCCGCCCTGCTCGTCGGAGCCTTCGCGGGCGTTGATTGTCGCTTCAAGTCGAATGTTGCGGCCTTGCTCGTCCAGCGATATTTGGCCTTCCTCGATCAGCAGCCGGTTGATCGGCGGCAGTTTCAGCCCCTCACCGGTATCCCGGGCGTCCGGATCGAGCCGCCAGCTCTGTCGCCCGTCATCGGTCGCGATCAGCACGGCCCGGGGCCGGGTGACGGCGACCAGCGGCATCTCGACATGGCCCGCCAGCAGGGCCCGGAGCCTGATCGAGGCGCGCAAATCCTCGACCGTCAGGGTGTCCTGGTCGCGCGCCCAGTCCGGCCCGCCGATGCGCAGTCCCCGCACCCGCGCTGACGGCGTCCAGCTGAACAGGTTGACGTCGAGATCGCCGTTCAGTTCGATCTCGCGGTCATACTCCGCCGACGCCCAGCGCCCGATCGGCCCGCGAAGCAGGTTCCAGTCGAACAACAGCAGAAACAGGACGATCCCGGCGATCAGCAGCAAGGTGACGGTCGCTGCGATCTTCTCGGGCGGGCCCGGCCGACGCGCGGCCGCATAAAGAGGATCGTTCTCGACCACCCAATCGCGCCATTCGCGCATCCGCGCCCCAGCCGGAGTGAGGGCGCGGTCCCGCACGACGAGCCAGTTGGGCTTCTCCTTCAAAGGGTTGCGCACGCTCCGCGTCTCCGTCGAAGCCTTCTCAACGCACGAGCGGCGGGAAAGGCTCAGCAGCGACCGCCTCTCCTGCGCCTTCCGACTCCGCCCTCCCCCAACTGCGGGCAAGAAAAAGGGTGCCCCGGATGGAAGCGCCCCTTTCCGCGTCTAGAGACGACCTCAGTCCGCCGGCTTCAGATGTTTGTCCAGCCAGCCGAACACCTCGGTGTGCCACTGCCGGCTGTTGGCCGGTTTCAGCACCCAGTGGTTCTCATCCGGGAAGACCACCAACCGGCTGTCGACGCCGCGCCGCTGCAGGGCGGTGAAGGTCGACAGGCTCTGGGTGGTGGGAACGCGGAAGTCGAGGTCGCCTTGAATCACCAGCATCGGGTCGCGCCAGTTGTGGACATGGTTGGCCGGGTTGAACTGCTGGTAGGCGCGGGGATTGTCATAGGGCGTGCCCCCGTTCTCCCATTCGGTAAACCACAGCTCCTCGGTGGCGTAGCCCATGCCGAAGGTGTCGAAGATGCCGTCGTGGTTGACCAGGCAGTCGAACTCGCCGGCCCAGTTGCCGGCGATCCAGTTGACCATGTAGCCGCCGTAGGATGCGCCGAGAGCGCAGGCGTTGTCGCCGTCGAGGAAGGGGTAGGCGCGCTGGGCATGGGCCCAACCCTTCTGAAGATCTTCCAGCGGGCGATCGCCCCAGTGCTGGGTGATCGAATCGGTGAAGGCCTGGCCGTAGCCGGTCGAGCCGTGGAAATCGATCATCACCACGCCATAGCCCGCGCCGGCGTAGGTCATCGGATTCCAGCGATAGGACCAGCTGTTGCCGAACGAGCCCTGCGGCCCCCCGTGGATCAGGAAGGCGACCGGGTATTTCTCCCCCTCGACATGGTTTGGCGGCTTGATGACGTAGCCGTGCACGGTCTCGCCGTTCCAGCCCTCGAAGGTGAACTGCTCCGGCTCGCCGAACGCCTTGTCGTCGAGCTGCGGGTTCACATTGGTGATGCGGCGCGGCATCTCGCGGCCGAGGAAGGTCTTCACATACAGTTCGCTTGGTCGGGTCAGAGAATCCTGGGCGAAGACGAAACCGGACGGGGTTTGCTGGAAGGTCGAGACGTGGCCCGGACCGGTGACCGGCACGACGACGCCGTTGCGGGTGTCGATGGAGAAGATACGGGTTTGACCGACGTCGCCGGCGGTGGCGTAGAGGGTGCTCCCGTCCTGCGACCATTGCAGGCTGTCGGCCGAGCGGTCCCAGTTGGCCGCGATCTGCCGGACCCGGCCGGTCTCCATGTCGCGCAGGAAGATGGCGTATTTATCGGCCTCGAAGCCGGGCCGGGCCATGGCGCGGTAGGCCAGGGTGCGGCCGTCGGGTGAAAACACCGGGCCGGTGTCCCAGGCGTCATTGTCGTCGGTCAGATTCTCGAACGTGCCGTCGCCGCTCAGCCCATTGGTCCGGTAGAGGTCGAAATTGGTGCTCCACGGCTCGCTCTGGCCCGCCAGTCGGGCGGAGAACACCACCGCGTCGCCCTCGGGCGTGAAGGTGAACTCGCCCTCATCGCCGAACGGCTTCGAGGGAGTGTCCCCGTCGAAGCCTTTCGTCACCCAGACCGGCTCACCCGATCCGTCGGTGCTGACCACGAACAGGTGGTTCTGGGTCCCGTCCTTCCACGTGTCCCAGTGGCGCACGAACATGCGGTCGTAGACCTGTCCGGTGCTCTTGCTGTCGGCCTCGGCCTTCATCCGGTCGACGGTGCAGGCCAGGTCGCCGCAGGACGGGAAGACGGATAGCGATACGACCACCTTGCCGGCGTCGCGGCTCAGCCGGTAGGCGTTGACGTCCACCGGCAGGTCGGTGACCTGCACGGGATTGGTCCCGCCGGCGTCTGCGCGCCAGACCTGACTGGAGCCGGAACGGCCCGACAGGAAATACAGCTTGCCGTCCGAGCCCCAGCGCGCGGTGTTGGCGCCGCCATCGTTGATCGCCAGCCGGCGCCCCTCGCCGGGGTCGTTCAGGTCCATGATGTGGAGCGAGCCCTGCCGTCGGTTGGCCTCCACGTCCGTGGTGGTCACCGAATAGACCACCCACCGGCCATCCGGGGACACCTGCGGGTCGCCCAGGCGGTTGGCGCTGATCATGTCGCGCCAGGTGAAGGGTTCGGCGGCTTGCGTGGCGGTGGCGGACGAAACCGGCACCGCGGGGGCCTCGGCCATGGCCGGCAGGGCGGCCCCGGCGAGAAGGGCCACGGCGCTGAGGCCGGTCAGAAGGCGGGTCACGGACATCATGCGCGGGGTCCTCGGCTTGCGGGGTTATTCGGCGCGAAGGGGTGGCGCCGGGAGGGCCGCGCGTCAATGCCGAGGCGCGTCTCGCGTCTTGCGGAGCGCCCCGGGACCGGCGACAAACCTCCGGCATGACCGCATCCGCCCGGATCTCACCCGCAGCGCCGCCAGACGCCGCCCCGGCGCACATCTGCGATGTGCTGATCTCCGAGCGGGCGCCGCGGCTGACCGGCTCGATCGCCTGGCCCCTGGTTCGCCCCTTTCTCTACAAGCTGCTCAATTACCGCCACGCCGTCCGCATGGCGGACGCCGTGCAACCGCTCTCCGGGGCCGAGGCGCTGGAATATATGAGCGACCTGCTCGACCTGAAGGTCTCGGTGATGAACGCGAACCGGATCCCGGCGTCCGGCCGCTGTGTCGTCGTCGCCAATCATCCCACCGGCATCGCCGACGGCATCGCTGTGTTCGACGCGATCCGGGCGCGGCGGGCGGACGCCGTTTTCTTCGCCAACGCCGACGCCCTGCGCGTCTCCCCCCGACTGGGCGAGACGGTGATCCCCGTCGAATGGGTGGTCGAGAAACGCACCCGCGAGAAGACCCGGGCCACCCTTCTGGCGGCCAAGGCGGCGTTCGAGGCCGAGCGCTGCCTGGTCATGTTCCCGGCCGGCCGGCTGGCGCGGGTGGGGCGCGACGGCTCGGTGACCGATCCGGAATGGGCCCCGACCGCCGCCTCTCTGGCCCGGAAGTACAACGCGCCGATCGTGCCGGTTCATGTGGCCGGACCGAACTCGCGCCTTTTCCACGCCTTCGATCGGGTGTCGCCGGAGTTGCGCGATATCACCCTCTTCCACGAACTGCTCAACAAGAAGCGCAAACGGTTCGATCTCAAGGTGGGCAAGCCGATCCCCCCGTCCCGGATCGATATCGACGCGGCCCGGGCGACCTATGGGCTGAAAGCCTTCACCGAACGGGTCCTGCCCAGCCAGCCGGACGCCGACTTTGCCTGAGCGGAACATGACGCTGACCCTGACGGACGCCGACGCCACCGCCCGGCTGGGCGGGCGCATCGCGCCGCTGCTGGCGCCGGGCGAGGCTCTGCTGCTCTATGGTCCGCTGGGCACGGGCAAGTCCACCCTGGCGCGCGGGCTGATCCGCGCTCTGACCCGCCCGGACGAGGACGTGCCTTCGCCGACCTTCACCCTCGTGCAATTCTATGAGAGCGATCCGCCGGTGGCGCATTTCGACCTCTACCGGCTGACCCGCGCCGACGAGGCGGCCGAGATTGGCCTCGACGAAGCGCTCGAGGACGGCTGCGTGGTGATCGAATGGCCCGAGCGGCTGGGCGAGGAACCCGCCGCCTGGCTGGGCCCCGACCGGCTGTCTGTCGTGCTGGCGGAAGCGGGCGCTGGACGCGTTGCGACCATTTCTGGCGTAGGGGCGTGGGAATCGAAACTGATGAGCCTCCATGTCTGATCGCGAACAGCAACGTATCGAATTCCTTAAGTCATCCGGTCTTGCCGACGCCGCCCGTGCGCCCCTGCCCGGCGACGCCTCGACGCGCCGGTATGAGCGGCTGACCACCCCGCGGGGCGCCACCCTGATGCTGATGGATCAGGCCCCCGCCGCCGAATCGCCGCCGTGCGACCCGGCATGGTCGGCCGACGAACGCCGCGCCCACGGTTGGAACGCCGTGGCTCGCCTCTCAGCCGGCCGCATTGAGGCCTTCGCGGCGGTAGCGGCCCACTTCCGCGACGCGGGGCTGTCAGCTCCGGAGATCATCGCCGTCGACGCGCCCAACGGCCTCGCGGTGATCGAGGATTACGGCGACGACCTGTTCGCCCGGGTGATCGAGACCGGCGAACCCGAGGCGCCGCTGTATCTGGCCGCCGTCGATGCATTGGCCCGGCTGCACCTCGTCGCCACCCTGCCGTCCGAGATCGACGGACCCGCCGGGCGGTGGCCGCTGCTGACCTATGACGCCGTGGCGCTGCAGGGCGGCGTGGACCTGTTCGTCGAATGGATGCCGAAGCTGCACCCGGACCTCGATTTCGGCGAAGCGGCCGTTGATGAATGGCGCGCCGCCTGGGCGCCGATCGCGGCCATGGGCGAGGCGAAGGCGTGGACCGTGACTCACCGGGACTATCACGCCGAGAACCTGATCTGGCTGCCTGGGCGGGCCGATCACCGCCGGGTCGGCATGATCGACTTCCAGGACGCGGTGCTGGCCCATCCGGTGTGGGATCTCCACTCCCTGTTGCAGGACGCCCGTCGCGACGTGCCGCCCGAGATCGAAGACGCGGCTCTCGATCACTATTTCGACGTTATGATGGTGGACCGCGCAGCCTACCGCCGCGACTACGCCGCCCTCGCCGCCCTGAACGAGGCGCGCATCCTCGGCGTCTTCGCCCGGCTGATCGCCCGCGACGGCAAGCCGCGCTATCGTCAATTCATGCCACGCGTCTGGGGCCATCTGAACGCCAATCTGAAGAAGCCGGGACTGGAGGTCGTCGCGAGCTGGTTCAATCGCCATGTCCCGGACGCGAGACGAGGATGAGCACCGACCTCGGCAAGGCCCCCAGGACCGCCATGGTGCTGGCCGCTGGCCTCGGCACCCGCATGCGGCCGTTGACCGACGATCGGCCCAAGGCCCTTGTCGAGGTAGGCGGCCGGGCGCTGATCGATCATGTGCTGGACCGGCTGGCCGACGCGGGGGTCGAGCGTGCGGTGGTCAACGTGCACTGGTTCGCCGACCGGCTGGAGCGTCACCTCGCCGCGCGCGGGCGGGGTCCGGCCGTCGTCATCTCCGACGAGCGGGCGGAACTGCTCGAGACCGGCGGCGGTCTGAAGAAGGCCGCGCCTCTGCTGGGTCCCGATCCGGTTTTCGTGGCCAATATAGACAGCGTCTGGACCGACCACGCCTCGCCGGGGAATTCCGCGCTGAATCAACTCGCTCGCCTGTGGAATCCGTCAATCATGGACGCCGCCCTGCTGCTGGCGCGGCGCGAGGGCTCGATTGGCTTCGAGGGCGATGGCGATGTCTTCCTCGATGACGACGGCCGGCTGACCTTCCGCGGCGACGCCCCCTCGGCGCCCTTCGCCTATATGGGCGTTCACATCTGTCGTCCCGATTATGTGACAGACGGCCCGGACGGCCCCTTCTCCCTTGGCGGCCTGTGGCGCCGCTCCGCCGCGGCGGGGCGACTCTACGGCTGCGTCCTCGAGGGCGACTGGATGCACGTCGGCGACCCCCGCGCCCGCGACGAGGCCGAGGCCCGGCTGGCGGCAGGCGGATGACCGCTCGCTTCGACCCGTTCGCCGGTTCGGGGCCCCGCTGGTATGCTATCGAGGCGCGCCGGCCATTCCTTGAGGATCTGGCGGCCGGCGTTCTGGACTGGCTCGGCGAGCTCCCGCCGGAGGCCCTGTCCGACGCGGTCATCCTGTTGCCCAACCGACGCGCCGCCCGCGCCTTCACGGGCGCGCTTACCCGGCTGACCGGCGACCGGCCGGTTCTGCTGCCTCAGGTCCGGCCGCTGGGCGACCTCGAGGAAGACGAACCGCCGTTCGCGCCGGGCGAACTGGGCCTCGACCTGCCGCCGGCCATCGCCCCCCTGACCCGCCGCTTCGAAATGGCCCGGATGATCGTCGAGGAGTTCCGCCCCGGCCTCGGCCCGTTGCGCGCACTGGAGATGGCCGACGCCCTCGGCGGCTTCCTCGATTCCAGCCAGCTGGAAGAGGTCGAGGATCCCGGTCTCGTCGCGACCCTGGTTGAGGACGACCTGGCTGAGCACTGGCAGGAGTCGGCGCGCTTCCTCGGCCTCGCCGTCGAGGCCTGGCCCAGGCGACTGGCGGCCATGGGGCTGGTCGATCCGGCCTGGCGCCGCGCCCGCCTGTTGCGTCTGCTGGCCGAGGCCTGGACCGAACGGCCGCCGACCCGGCCGGTCATCGCCGCCGGTTCGACCGGCACCGTCCCCGCCGCCGCCGATGTGCTGGCGGCCGTCGCCGGCGCCCCGCTGGGCTGCGTCGTCTTGCCGGGTCTGGACCGCGACCTCGATCCGCTGGTCTGGGCCGGTCTCGGCGACAATGAACAGCATCCCCAGAACGCCTTGTGGCGTCTGCTGGATCGGCATGCCGTCGAACGCGAGGCCGTCCGTCCGTGGTTCGACCCGCCCGCCGACCCGGCCCCGACCGCGCGCGGCCGCGCCCGCCAGCGCCTGTTGAACGAGGCCCTGCGCCCGGCCGACGCCACCGACGACTGGCGAAAGGTCATCACCGCCCTGCGCGCCGACGCCTTCCGGGAACGGTCCGCCGACCCCATCGCCGAAGGGCTAGAAGGCTTGTCCGTCGTCACCGTCCGGGCCGAGGAGGACGCCGCAGCGACCCTCGCCCTGATGATACGCGAGACGCTTGAGACCCCCGGCCGAACCTGCGCCCTCGTCACCCCCGACCTCGCGCTTGGCCGCCGCGTGGCCGCCCGGCTGGAACGCTGGGGCGTGGTCGCCGACAACTCCTCCGGCCAGCCGCTCTCGAGAATGGCGGCGGGTCGGCTCGTCGACCTCTGCGCCCGCTTCATCGTCCGACCGCTGGATCCCCACGCCCTGCTCGGCCTGCTCAAGCATCCGCTGGTGCAGCTCGATCTCGACGGCGAGGACCCGGCTATCGCGATCAAGGCGTTGGAGGCTCACGCCCTGCGCGGCCCTCGCCTGCGAGACTGGGCCCGCGCGCGCCGCGCCCTGCTGAAGGTCGGCGAGCCGCGCGAGGACGGCCGCGCGCCGTCGGACCATACCCTGGCCCGGCTGGCCGCCGCTCACCGGCTGCTCGACCGGCTTGAGGTCCTGTCCGAGGCGGCACTCGCGCCCTTCGCGGAAGACGCGCCCCTCGACGCCGCCGCCTGCGCCCTGACCGAACTGATCGAAGCCTTGGCGGGTCAAACCGTGTGGGCCGGGCCGGACGGCGAGGCCGCGGCGTCCCTGCTTGCCGGACTGATCGAGGGCGGCGGGTCGCTGGGCGCCGTCTCCCGCGCCGAGTTCGCCGAATTGGTCAGTGGCCTGCTGGGTGAGGAGACGGTTCGAACCGGCGGAGCCAATCAGCCGCGCCTGCGCATCCTTGGGGCCATCGAGGCGCGGCTGGTGCGCGCCGACCGTATGATCCTGGCCGGGCTGGAGGAGGGCGTCTGGCCCAACGCCGCGCCGACCGACCCCTTTCTGTCGCGACCGATGCGCAAGGCGCTCGGTCTGCCGCCGCCCGAACGCCGCCTGGGCCAGACCGCCCAGGACTTCGTCCAGGCCGCCTGCGCCGACGAGGCCATATTGGTCCATTCCGAACGCCGGGGCGGCCAGCCCGCGGTCAAATCGCGCTGGCTGTGGCGGCTGGAGATGCTGACCCGGGGGGCGCATACGACGGAAACGCCGGTGGAGCTCGAAAGACCGTCGGTTCACCTCGGCCAGGCGCGGGCGCTCGACGCTCCTGTCCGCCGGACGCCGGACTACGCCCCCCGGCCCGAACCCCGGCCGCCCGTCGAACGCCGTCCGCGCGAGCTGCCGGTCACCGGCGTCGAACGCTGGGTGCGCGACCCCTACGCCATCTATGCGCGCTATGTCCTGAACCTGAGACAGTTGGACCGGCCCGGCCAGTCGGCCGAGGCCCTGGCCCGCGGCAATGCGGTGCATAAGGCGATCGAGCGACTGACCCTCACCTGGCCGGCGGCCCTGCCCGACGACTGCGCCGACCAGCTGGAGACCCTGCTGCTGGAGGAGCTTACGCAGCACGGCTTCGAGGACGCGGCCATGGCGCGCGAAGCGCCGTTGGCCCGCAACTGCGCCCGCTGGTTGACCGGCTGGGAGGCGGAGCGGCGCGCCCGGGGTGTCGAAATCCGCGTCGAGGAAAAGGTTCGCATGACGCTGCCGGCTCCCTTCGGCCCGTTCACGCTGACCGCCAAGGCTGACCGCATCGAACTGTCGGCGACCGGGGCTGCCGTGCTCGACTTCAAGACCGGACAGATTCCGTCGCCGAAGCAGGTGAAGACCGGATTCTCACCCCAGTTGACCCTGACCGGCGCCATCCTCGCCGGCGCCGGACTGTCGGATATCGGGCCCGTGCAGCCCGAGGAACTGACCTATGTCCGGGTGGTGGGACGCAAAATTCCCGGCGAGGCCGCCGTCCGCGCCGTCGGTGTGGAGGCTGTCGCCCTGTCCGAAGCCGCGCTGGACGGACTCACCCGGCGCATCGCCCGCTTCGACGATCCCGCCACCCCCTATCCGTCCTGGGTCGGGCCACAGTTCATGGGCTCGTTCGGCGGCAACTACGATCACCTCGCCCGCGTCTGGGAATGGCATGTGGTCGGCGGCGAGGATGGGGGAGAGGCCGAATGAGCGCCCGCATCCTGCCTGATCCCCATCAAATCGCCGCCGCCGATCCGCGCCGCTCGGTCTTCGTCACCGCCAACGCCGGTTCGGGCAAGACCTCGACCCTCGTCGACCGGGTGGCCCGGTTGCTGCTCGAAGAGGTCCAGCCCGGCGAAATTCTCTGCGTCACCTACACCAAGGCCGCCGCCGCCGAGATGCAGGCGCGGCTGTTCGACCGGCTCGGCGCCTGGGCGGTGATGGACGACGCGGAGCTGGCGCAGTCGCTGGCCGATCTTGACAGTCGCGATCCCGCCGCGCTGTCCGGCCCGGACCTGTCCAAGGCCCGCCGCCTGTTCGCCAAGGCGCTGGAGACGCCCGGCGGACTGAAGATTCAGACCATCCACGCCTTCTGCGAAAAGCTGCTGCGACGCTTCCCGATCGAGGCCGATGTCACCCCCGGCTTTACCGTGCTGGAGAATGAGGCCGCCCTCGCCCTGTCGCACGCCGCCCGCGAGGACCTCGCCCGACTGGCCCTGGCCGATCCCGAGGGGCCGGTCGGACGAGCCTACAGCCATTTCGCGGTCGAGCTGGACTGGAACGCCTTCCAGTCGCTGCTGGCCATGATCGAGGCCGATCGGGACAAGCTGACCGACTACACCGCCCGGGTCGCCGACGGCCGCGCGCCCGGCCCCCATGTCCTCGCCGGCGCCGACCCCAAGGAGACGCCGGAGTCGATCGAGACCGGCTTCATGCGCTGGATCAACCGTGCGGAATGGCTGGATACAGCCGCCGCTATGGCGACCGGCTCGGTCAATGATCAGAAATGCGCCGACCGCATGCGAGCCGCGGACTGGACCTTCACCGGCTTGGCCGGGGTCTTCCTGACCGACGGCGAGCCGCGGAAGTCGATGGCCACGGCCAAGGCGCCGCCCGCCGCCGGGTCCCGGCTGACCGATCTGCAACTCAAATACCTCGCGGCCCTCGAGACGCTGCGCAGGGCGCGGGTGGCCCGAGACACCCGTCATGTCCTGCTGCTCGCCGAGGCTCATGCCCGTCTCTACAACGAGGCCAAGGCTGCCAAGGGCGCGCTGGATTTCGGAGACCTCGTCTCCCGGACAGTCGATCTTCTGACCGAGAAGGCCTCGGCCGCCTGGGTGCTTTACAAGCTGGACGGCGGCATTGAGCATGTGCTGGTCGACGAGGCGCAGGACACCGCGCCCCAGCAATGGGACATACTGCGGGCGCTGACCGAGGACTTCTTCGCCGGCAGCAGCGGCCGGCGCTTCACCCCGGTCCCGGCGTCGGGCCGCAGGCTCGACCGCACGGTCTTCGCCGTCGGCGACGAGAAACAGTCGATCTATTCCTTCCAGGGCGCGCGCCCGGAGCGGCTACGGCGGGAAGCCCAGCGCTATGACGCGCTGGTCACCGGTTCGGGCGCGTCCTTCAAGGGCGTCGAACTGGCCACCTCCTTCCGGTCGACGCCGCAGGTTCTGGCCTTTGTCGATGCCGTCTTCGAGGGACCCCAACGGACCGCCGCCCTCGTCGGCGAGGAGATCGCCGCCATCCCGCCGCACGTCGCCCGGCGCGAGGGGCAGGCGGGGTCCGTCGAACTGTGGCCCCTGTTCGAGGACGTCAAACCACCGGAACCCGATGTCTGGGACCCGGTCGACCACGAGCCGGGCACGAGCGGCCGCAAACAGCTGGCGGCGGCGCTGGCGAGCGAGATCCGCCGGCAAGTCGGGGCGGGCGAAGCGGTGTATGACCGCAGGACCGGGGAGCCGCGTCCCTGCGGCTACGGCGACTTCCTGATCCTCGTCAGACGCCGGGACGCGACCTTCGAGGAGATCATCCGCGCCCTGAAGAGCGCAGGGGTCCCGGTGGCCGGCGCGGACCGCCTGAAATTGTCGTCGCATATCGTCTTCGACGACCTGATCGCCGTCGCCCGCTTCGCCCTCTATCCGGACGACGACCTCAGCCTCGCTGAAGTGCTGCGCAGCCCGTTCTGCGATGTCGACGAGGACAGCCTGTTCGATCTCGCGGGGACCGAGAAGCGCAGCCGCCTTTGGCGCGAGCTCGGCGACAGGGCGGAGCAGCGATTGGAGTGGGCTCACGCCCGGGATTTCCTGGCCTTCGCCCTCGAAACGCGGGATCGCGACCCGTTCGCCTTCTTCTCCGGCCTGCTCAACCGGATTGACGGGCAGGGCCTGTCGGGCCGGGGCCGCATCCTGCGACGGCTGGGCCGCGAGGCCGAGGAGGCCATCGACGAGACGCTGAACCAGATCCTGTCCGCCGAGGAACGCGGGGGGGTCGATCTCGAAACCTGCGTGGCCCTGCTTGAGGCTGCGGATGTGGAGGTGAAGCGCGAGCTGGAGGGCCCGCGCGGCGAGGTCCGGGTCATGACCGTGCACGGCGCCAAGGGGCTCGAGGCGCCCGTCGTCATCCTCCCCGACACCACCTCTCGGGCGAAGGCGCAGGGCCCGTCGCTGATGCCGGTGGCGCTGGATGACGGTTCCGAGGCCTGGTTGATGTGTCCCGGCTCATCGAAGGAGGATTGCCCGGTCTCCCGCGCCGCCCGCGACGCCCGGCAAGCCCGCGCCGACGCCGAGACCCTGCGCCTGCTCTACGTCGCCCTGACCCGGACGCGGGATCGGCTGATCCTGCTGGGCCGGGCTTGCGGCAACGGCAAGCTGGGCTACGAACCGGGCAGTTGGTGGGACGTGTTGACCCAGACCTTCGACCGGTTCGGCGCGCGCGCGCCGCAGGTCGGTGGCGGCGTCCGCCGCTTCGGCGCCGAACCTGTCTGCCTGCCACCACAGACGGCTGAAGGTGGCGTCATCGTCGAACGGCCGCCATGGGCAGCATCGCCGCCCGCGTCCGACGCGGCCGCCCGGTTCGCCGCGCCGTCGCAGATTGAGGGGGCGGTCCGCATTCCCGCCCCGTCGCCTCTGGCCGCCGCCGGTTCGGGGACGCCGCTGGGGCGGTTCCGGCGCGGCGACCTGATCCACAGACTCCTCGAGCGGTTGCCCGACATCGATCCCGCCGAGCGGGCCGAGGCGGCCGTTCGCATGCTGTCCCGGGAGCGGGACCTGACCGTGGACCAGCGGTCGGAGATGATCGCCGCCGCCTTCCGGGTGCTGGACGACGCCCGGTTCGCGCCGGTCTTCGGGCCGGGCTCGCGGGCCGAGGTCGCCCTGTCGGGCGGCGCGCCGGAATTTCCGGAAGGCGTCGCTGTCTCGGGCCGCATCGATCGGCTGGTGATCTCGCCCGAGCGGGTGCTGGTGGTCGATTACAAGACCAACCGGCCCGCGCCCGACCGGATCGAGGACGCCGACCCGGCCTATGTGCTGCAACTCGCTGTCTATGCCGCGGTGCTTCGCCGCCTCTACCCGGATCAGCCGGTCGAAGCGGCGCTTGTCTGGACCGACGGGCCGAGGCTGATGCCAGTTCCACAAGCGTTGATGGACACGGCGCTGAAGCTGGCGCGTTGATTTGATCGGCGACGCGCCCCACATCGGTGCCGAACCGCCGGAATCATCCCAGGTTGACCGACAAAATCGCATCCGCGCCAAGGAGAGCCCATGGCCACCGTCAAAGTCACCGACGACAGCTTCGACGCCGACGTCCTGAAATCGTCCACCCCCGTGCTGGTGGATTTCTGGGCCGAATGGTGCGGCCCCTGCAAACAGATCGGCCCCGCGCTCGAACAGATCGCCGACGAACTGTCGGGTCAGATCGTGATCGCTAAGGTCAATATCGATGACAGTCCGATGGTCCCGTCGCGCCTCGGCGTGAAGGGCATCCCGACCCTGATGCTGTTCAAGGACGGCCAGCTGGCCTCGATGAAGGTCGGCGCCATGCCCAAGGGCAAGATCGTCGAATGGCTGGCCGAGGCCGGTATTTCGGCCGCGACCTGAACTAGTCTGGCCAGGTCTCGCGGCTCGCGCCCAGCACCTCGCCCGCGAGGTACAGCGAACCGCAGATGACCACCCGGCCGGCCCCGAGCCGGAGGGCTCGCTCCAGCGCCTCTGCCGCCGAGGCGCTGGCCGTTGCCCCCAGTCCGTGGCCGCGCGCCACCGCCGCCAACGCTTCCGGTTCGGCCGCCGCGCCCTCGAAGGGAACGGTGAAGACCGTCGCGCCTGAGGCCTTCAGCGCCTCGAAAAAACCGCCGGCGTCCTTGTTCGCCAGCATGCCGACGACCAGAGCCGTCGGCCTCGGGGCCCGCGCCTGACGTTCCGCCAATGTTTCGGCCAGGGCCGCCCCCGCATGGGGATTGTGCCCGCCGTCCAGCCACAGTTCGGCGTCGGCCGCGCGCGCCGCCTCGGCGTAGGGACCCGCCGTGAGCCGCTGCATCCGCGCCGGCCAGCGCGTGGCTCCCAAGCCATGGGCGATCGCTTTTTCCGGCAGGTCCAGTTCGAGGGCCACGGCGACCGCCAGCCCGGCGTTGGCGATCTGATGCGGCCCGGCCAGCGCCGGAGCGGGCAGATCAAGGAATCGGTTCTGGTCCTGAAAGGCCAGGCCGCCGCGCTCGGCCCAGGCGTCGAAATCCACTCCCATCACCGTCAGAGGGGCGCGCACGGCCTGGGCGGCCGCCTCAATGGCCTGCATGGCCTCTTCGGCCTGGCGAGCGATCAACCCGCGCGCGCCCGGCTTCAGGATCCCCGCCTTCTCGACCGCGACGCCTCGCAAGGTGGTCCCGAGGAATTCGGCGTGGTCCATATCGACCGGCGCGATGACGCTGAGCAACGGTCGCTCGATCACATTGGTGGCGTCCAGAAGGCCGCCGAGACCGACTTCGACAACCGCCAGATCGGCCGCAGCCTCGCTCATCGCGACGAAGGCGGCCGCCGTGGTGCTCTCGAACACGGTCGCCTCGCTTCCGCTGGCGTCGATGGCGGTTTCGACCCGGTCGAGGATCGCGTTCAGCGCGGCGTCGCCGATCAGTGTCCCGGCCAGCCGGATGCGCTCGTTGAAGCGCACCAGATGCGGCGAGGTGTAGACGTGCACGCGCAGCCCCGCCGCCTCGGCGATGGCGCGGATGAAGGCGACGGTGGAGCCCTTGCCGTTGGTGCCCGCGACATGGATGACCGGCGGCAGCCGGTGTTGGGGATCGCCCAGGGCCGCGCAAAGAACCCGCATCCGCTCCAGAGACAGGTCGATGCGCTGCGGGTGGCGGGCGCGCAGCCGTTCGGAGATCGGGTCCAAGGACCTAGGCCGCCCGGCGCTTCCCGCCCATGAGCATCGACAGGATTCGGCCCAGCACGGACGGGAGTTCGGCCCGCGTCACGACGCGGTCGACCATGCCCTTCTCCTGCAGATATTCGGCGCGCTGGAAGCCCGGCGGCAGCTTCTCGCGGATGGTGGCCTCGATGACGCGCGGACCGGCGAAGCCGATCAGGGCGCCCGGCTCAGCCAGATGGACGTCGCCGAGCATGGCGTAGCTGGCGGTGACGCCGCCGGTGGTCGGATCGGTCAGCACCACCGCGAACGGCAGCTGGGCCGCCTTCAGTTCCTGGATGGCGAGGGTGGTTCGGGCCATCTGCATCAGGCTGAGCGCCCCCTCCTGCATCCGCGCGCCGCCGGCGGCGGTGAAGCACACCAGCGGAACCCCCCGCTCGATCGCGGCCCGGGCCGCGGCGATGAAGGCCTCGCCCGCCGCCATGCCCAGCGAACCGCCCATGAAGGTGAAGTCCTGAACGATGACCACCGCCGGCGTGCCGTCCAGTTCGCCGAAGCCAATGGCCATGGTGTCCTTGCGCCCGGCCGCCTTGCGGGCGGCGGCCAACCGGTCCCGGTAGGGCTTGCCGTCCGAGAATTTCAGCGGGTCCTCGGGCACGTCGGGCGTGTCGATGCCTTCATACCGGCCGTCATCGAAAGTGAAGCGCAGCCGTGTCGGCGCATCGATGCGCATGTGTCGGCCCGACGGCGTGACCCACAGCGACCCCTCAAGGTCCGAGCGGTAGAGCATCTCGCCGGTGTCGGGATCCTTGACCCACAGATTGTCGGGCGTGTCACGCCGGCTGACGATCTTGCGAACGCCAGGGGCGAAGCGGCTCAGCCATCCGCCGCGTTTTTCCTGCTGGGGCTTGTTCTTGTCGACCATGGCGCGGCCTTTAGACGGTTTCCATGACGCGCGCACCCCGCACGGCGTCGGCGAGCGACTTCACCTTCGCCAGAACGCGCTCCGCTGCCGGTTCGTTCGCCGCCAGCGCCGCCGCCACCTCGTCAACCAGCACCGAGCCGGCGACCACCGCGTCGGCGATCCGGGCGATCTCCGCGGCCCGCTCCGGCGTCTTGACGCCGAAACCGACAGCGACCGGCAGGCCTGAGGCCCGGCGCACCCGCTCGACCGCCGGAGCCACCGAGCCGGCCTGCGCCTCCTTGACACCGGTCACGCCCGCCACCGAGACGTAGTAGACGAAGCCCGAGGTCCGTTCGGCGATGATTTTCAGCCGGGCGTCGTCCGAGGTCGGCGTGGCCAGACGGATCAGCGACACCTGCGCCGCATCCAGCGCATCTGACAGCGGCCCGGCCTCCTCGGGCGGACAGTCCACCACGATCACACCGTCGACGCCCGCGGCCGCCGCATCGCGCGCGAAGGCCTCGTAGCCGTGGGTCTCGATCGGGTTGAGATAGCCCATCAGGATCAGGGGCGTATCGGCGTCGTCTTCGCGGAAGGCCCGCGCCAAGGCCAGCGTCCCCTTGAGCGTCAGCCCCGCCTTCAGCCCGCGCAGCGCGGCGCGCTGGATCGGCGGCCCCTCGGCCATCGGGTCGGAGAAAGGAAAGCCCAGCTCGATGATGTCAGCCCCGGCCGAGGGGAGGCCGCGCAGGATCTCCAGCGCCTGCTCTCCGGTCGGATCGCCGGCCATGACATAGGCGACGAAGCCGGCCCGGCCCTCGGCTTTCAGCGCCGCGAACCGGGCGTCGATACGGGCGGTGGTCATTGGGGGCCGGCAGGCGCGGGCGAGCCCGCGCAGATATCGCCCGGAATGGTGGCGAAGGCGAAATAGCCCGGGGAGCCCGGGGCAGTCGGCCGGTTCGGATCGGCGAAGGCCAGCAGCTGGAATGCCGCGCAGCCGCCGCCTTCCTTGCGGCGGACGTAGACCGTCAGATTGGCTTCGCCCGAGGCCGCCAGCCAGCCCTGCGCCGCAAAGGCGGCGTCGTACTGATCGGCGACGCCCTGCATAGCGGCCTGCGTCGTCGCCACGCAGAAGGCCTGGGCCGCCAGAGCGGCGTTGCCGCCGCAGGTGGCGTCGCCCGCCGTGCCCGGCAGTTCGGGAATGATCAGGTCCAGCGGAGCCGCCGGAGCCGACTGAAGGCCAAGCACCGCCGTGGCGGCCAGTATCGTCATGCTCATTGTCTTACAGTTCCACGCCCAGATGCTTCGCCACCGCGAAGATGTCCTTGTCGCCCCGCCCGCACATATTGAGCACGACATCGCCGCCCTTGCCCACCTCCTTCGCCACCTCCCCGATGCGGGCGAGGGCGTGACTGGGCTCCAGCGCGGGGATGATGCCTTCCAGCTTCGAGCACAGCTGGAACGCTTCCAGCGCCTCGGCGTCGGTGGCGGCTCGGTATTCGGCGCGGCCCATATCCTTCAACCAGGCGTGCTCGGGTCCGATCCCGGGATAGTCCAGCCCGGCGGAGATCGAATGACCTTCGAGAATCTGCCCGTCGTCGTCCTGCAGCAGATAGGTGCGGTTTCCGTGCAGAACCCCGGGGCGCCCGCCCTGCAGCGAGGCCGCATGGTCCGGGCCGTCCAGACCGCGTCCGGCCGCCTCCACCCCGATCAGACGGACGCCGGCGTCCTCGATGAAGGGGTGGAACAGGCCGATGGCGTTCGACCCGCCGCCGATGGCCGCCACCACCGCGTCGGGCAGCTTCTCCCGGCGCGCCAGCATCGACGCGCGAGTCTCGCGTCCGATCACGCTCTGGAAGTCGCGCACCATGGCCGGATAGGGGTGCGGCCCCGCGGCGGTGCCGATCAGATAATAGGTGTCCTCGACGTTCGTCACCCAGTCGCGCATCGCCTCGTTCATGGCGTCCTTGAGCGTGCCGCGCCCCGAGGTCACCGGCACCACCTCGGCGCCCAGCAGCTTCATGCGGAAGACGTTGGGCGACTGCCGCTCGACGTCCGTGGCGCCCATGTAGACGACGCATTGCAGGCCGAAGCGGGCGCAGACCGTCGCCGTGGCCACGCCGTGCTGGCCGGCGCCGGTCTCGGCGATGATGCGGGTCTTGCCCATCCGCATCGCCAGCAGGATCTGGCCCATGCAGTTGTTGATCTTGTGCGCGCCGGTGTGATTCAGCTCGTCGCGCTTGAACCAGATGTTCGCGGCCTCGTGATGCTGCGTCAGCCGCTCGGCCAGGTACAGCGGGCTGGGCCGACCGACGTAATCGGTCAGGAAGCCGTCGAGCTCGGCCTGGAACGCCGGATCCGCCTTGGCCGCCTCATAGGCCGCGTCGAGCTCGTGGATCAGCGGCATCAGGGTCTCGGCCACGAACCGCCCGCCATAGGGGCCGAAGCGGCCTTCGGCGTCGGGCATGGCATAGCGGTTGGGCAGGATGGCGTTCACAGGGGCAAACTCGCGCGGGGGAGCGGCGGAAATCAGGCCGACCGCGCCGTATCGAGGAACGCCGCGATCAGGGCAGGGTCCTTAACACCCGGCGCGCTTTCGACGCCAGAGGACACGTCGACCATGGGCGCGCCGGAGATATGGATCGCCTGCGCCACATTGTCCGGGGTCAGGCCGCCGGCCACGAACCAGGGATGGCGGAAGGCCCGGCCGGCCAGAAGGGTCCAGTCGAAGCGCGCGCCGACCCCGCCGGGCAGGGCGGCGCCCTCGGGCGGTTTCGCGTCGAACATCAGGTGGTCGACGAACGGCTCCCAGTCATTGGTCCCGGCGAAATCCTCATGGGCGCGGATCGGCAGGACCTTGATGATCCCGGCCCCAGTCAGGGTCCGCACCTGTTCGGCCCGGGCCGGGGTCTCATGGCCGTGCAGCTGGATCAGGTCGGGCTTGAGGATCAGGGCGATCTCGGTCAGGCGGGCGTCGTCGGCGTCGACGGTCACGGCGACGATCTTCGCCCGGCCCCGCGCGCGCTCGAACAGGGTCGCGGCGTGGAGCGGTTCGATGTGGCGGGGGCTGCGGGGGAAGACCACCGCCCCGACGAAGGCCGCGCCGCCGGCGAGGGCGGCGTCGAGCGCTTCGGGCGTCGTCAGGCCGCAGATCTTGGCGTGGGCGGTCATGCGGCGAAGATGGCGTCGATTTGCGCTGCGTCCAGCAGCCGCCAGTCGCCGGGGGCCAGATCGTCGGGCAGGGCCAGGCCGCCGACGCGTTCGCGGTGCAGGGTCTCGACGTGGTTGCCGACAGCGGCGAACATGCGGCGAACCATGTGGTAGCGGCCTTCGGTCACGGTCAGGCGGGCCTCGGTCGGCGACACGACCTCCAGCACCGCGGGAGCGAGCGGCTTGTCCTCGCCTTCCAGCACCAGCCCGCCGGCGGCGAACAGCTCGGCCTCGGTTCCGGCCAGCGGGCGGGCCAGACCGGCGCGATAGACCTTGGCGACATGGCGTTTGGGGCTGATGACCCGGTGCAGCAGGGCTCCGTCGTCGGTCAGCAGCAGCAGGCCGGTGGTGGCCTTGTCGAGCCGGCCGATGGTCGAGATGGCCGGATCGCGGCGGCGCCAGCGGTCGGGCAGGACGTCGTAGACGAGCGCCCCGTCCTCCTTGTGCGAACAGGTCATGCCCAGCGGCTTGTTGAGCATCATTACGAGGCCGGGCGGGGGGTCGAGCGGCTCGCCGTCGATCTCCATGCGGGAGGAGAGGTCGGGCGTCACCGCGATCCGCTTCGACACGTCGGTCAGGTCGACGCCGTCGAGGACGACGCCGCCGGCCTTGACCAATCGGGCCATCTCGCTGCGGGAACCGTAGCCCATCGAGCCGAGCAGCTTGTCGACGCGGCTCGTCGGCGTCTTCATTTGACCGCCTCTATGACCTTGTAGCCGCCTTGGTCGGCGATCGGCTGAAAGCGCTTGAAGGCGGCGGCGATGTCAGCTTCGTAGGGCAGGTGGCGGTTGGCGACGAGCCAGAGGACGCCGCCCTTGCCCAGCATGGCGGCGGCCTGGCGGATGAAGGCCTGACCGAGACGGCGGTCCTCGGCGCCGCCGTCGTGAAAGGGCGGGTTCATGACCACGAAGTCGAGGTCGGCGGTGGCCTCGACGGTGCGGGCGTCGGCCCAGTCGAAGCTGGCGCGGGGGTCGTCGACGTTCTTGCGGGCCGCCTCGACGGCGCGGCGGTCGAGGTCGATCAGGCGCAGGGCGGTGACGGCGGGGGAACGCAGAACGACCGTGGCCAGGGCCCCGTAACCGCAGCCGAGATCGGCGCCGGCGCCCTTCAGCGGCGGCAGGGCCTGGGCCAGCAGGAGGGTGCCGGCGTCGATCCGGTCCCAGGCGAAGACGCCGGGCTGCGACCAGGCGTCGAGCCCGGGCACCAGCCGCGGCGCGCCGGCCTCGATGGCCGCGTCCAGACCGGCGACCGTCTGCGGGCGGATCACCACGCAGCGGCGGTGGTGGGCCTTGGCGGTTTCGCCGATCTCGACGCCGAAGGCCTCGAGCTCCTTCTTCAACCGGGAGCCGCCCTTGTCCTTGGGAGCCATGACGTCGAGGCGGCCGCCGGGCTTCAGGGCCCGCAGCGCCAGCGCCAGCGTATGACGGCGCTCCAGCACGCCGGGCGGGGCGTAGATCATGATGGCGTCGGCCGAGCCTTCGGGCACGGATTCGAGCGCCGTGGAGCCGGGGATCAGGGGCGAGGTCTGGATCGCGTCGCCGGGCGGGTCGAAGACGGCGGGCGGGCGGCCATGGAGGAGGGTCGTCATGGCGCGGTGCATAGACCGATCAGGCGGCCGGCGCGACCGCCACGTCGTGGAGCAGGGCCCCGAAGCGGCGCAGGGCCTCGTCGCTGAGCCGTTCGTCGTAGCGCATCGGCGGGGCGGTCATCGGCTCGTCGAAGCTATGGCTGCCGTCGGCGATCCAGGTTTCCAGCTCGGTCCCGCAGTCGCGGATCATGGCGTGGACCCGTTCGGCGTTGCGCACCGAGGTCAGGTGGTCCGAGCGGGCGATCACCGCCAGGGTCTTCGGGCAGTGTCGCCACGGGCGCATGCGGTTGAAAGCGGCGACCCCGACATAGGGGTAGGCGAGATAGGTCGCGATGACGCCGTCGAGGCTGACGTTCCCGGGGTCGGCGAGGCCGAGGGCCGAACGCGAGCGGTCGGCGCTCATCGCCTCCATGATGCCCCAGCCGCCGTGGCTCCAGCCGGCCAGAGCGATTTTCGAGGCGTCGACGTCGGGGCGTTGGGAAATGCCGTGGAGGGCCGCGAGGATGTCGCCGGCCCGGTCGTCGCCACGCAGCAGCAGGCCCGTGCAGACGGTGGCCATGGCGAACTGGCGGCTCCAGCCGCGCGGGCCGTAGGAATCGACGATGAAGGCGCGCCAGCCCGCCTGTTTGGCCACCTCGGCGTATTTCGGCAGATGGCCGCGCAGTCCGCCGCAGCCGTGGAACAGCAGCACCGCCGGACGCGGCCGGTCGTCATCGGGCCCGGTCATGGTGGTGTGGGGCTCGAGCCGGGCCCAGCGCTGGGAGAGGGTGTCCATAAGCGCCACCATAACGAAGCGCGGGGCCGGAGGAAGCGGGGATCGGGCGGCGGCGATCTTACCCGGGCGCCATACAAAAATTCGGGGTGGCGGAGTCGGCAGAGTCGGCAAGGTGTCGTGAAAAATTCGCTGTGGCGGAGTCGGCAGAGTCGACATCGACCCGGGTGGACCGTGAAACGGACGCCGGCCTGGGCGGCGGGCGCGGGGACTGCGATGTCAAAGACCGGCGGGCATTATGGGGCCGCCGCTTCCTCAGGCGGGTTCGTGACGCTGGAAAATTTTCAAGGCGTTGGAATCGCGGGGGTTTGGCCGTGAAAGTGTGATGGTTGGCGGAGAATAGTCAGCACTATCGTCTCCTCCCTGTCGCGTAGCGATGGGGAGGGGGACCGCGAAGCGGTGGAGGGGCGAAGCAGCACGGGCCGGTGGATGGGGTTTCGCCCCTCCACCCCTTCGGGGTCCCCCTCCCCACTGCGTGGGTAGGAGACGCCGCGCCCCCCTTCGCCTAATGCCGGAACACCCGCACGCCGGTGAAGGCCATGGCCACGCCCTGTTCGTCGGCGGCGGCGATGACCTCCTCGTCGCGGATGGAGCCGCCCGGCTGGATCACCGCGGTGGCGCCGGCGGCGACCGCTTCGAGCAGGCCGTCGGCGAAGGGGAAGAAGGCTTCGGAGGCGCAGGCGGAGCCCTGGGCCAGCGAATGGGCCAGACCCTTGGCCTCGCCGGCCTCGCGGGCGCGGATGGCGGCGATGCGGGCCGAGTCGCGGCGGTTCATCTGGCCGGCGCCGATGCCGGCGGTCTGGCCGTCCTTCGCATAGACGATGGCGTTGGACTTGACGTGTTTGGCCACGGTGAAGGCGAACAGCATGTCCTCGATCTCCTGCGGCGTCGGGGCGCGGCGGGTGACGATCTTCAGGTCCGAGGCGGCGATGCGCGACCGGTCACGGCCCTGCACGAGGAAGCCGCCGGCCACCGAGCGGAACACCTCGCCGGCCGCCAGCGGATCGGGCAGGCCCTCGGTCAGCAGCAGGCGCAGGTTCTTCTTGGCCGCGAAGATGTTCTGCGCCTCTTCATCCGCGCCGGGGGCGATGACGACCTCGGTGAAGATGTCGGTGATCAGTTTGGCGTCGGCGCCGGTCAGGGTGCGGTTGACGGCGATGACGCCGCCGAAGGCCGAGACGGCGTCGCATTCCAGCGCCCGGGCGTAGGCCTCGGTCAGGTCGCTTCCGACCGCCACGCCGCAGGGGTTGGCGTGTTTGACGATGACGCAGGCCGGGGCCTCGAACTCGGCGACCAGTTCGTAAGCGGCGTCGGCGTCGGCGATGTTGTTGTAGCCCAGCGCCTTGCCCTGCAGCTGGCGGGCGTTGGCCACGCCCGGGCGCGGCTCCCCAGTGCGGTAGAAGGCGCCGGTCTGGTGCGGGTTTTCGCCGTAGCGCAGGGTCTGGGCCAGCGCGCCGGCGATCGACTTGCGGGCCGGGGCGGCGTCGCCGACCTGACCGGCGAACCAGCCGGAGACGGCGGCGTCATAGGCGGCGGTGCGGGCGAAGGCGCGGGCGGCGAGGCGTTTGCGCAGTTCGAGGCTGGTGGCGCCCTCGGCCTTGAGCGCCTCGAGCACCTGATCGACCGCGTCCTTGTCGACGCAGACGGCGACGTAGCCGTGGTTCTTGGAGGCCGAGCGGATCATGGCCGGGCCGCCGATGTCGATGTTCTCGACCGCCGCCTCGAAGCCGCCGCCAGACGCCACGGTGGCCTCGAACGGATAGAGGTCGATCCAGGCGATATCGATGCCGCCGATGTTGTGCTCGCTCATCGCCTGGGCGTGGGAGGGTTCGTCGCGCACACCGAGCAGGCCGCCGTGGACCACCGGGTGCAGGGTCTTGACCCGGCCGTCCATCATCTCGGGGAAGCCGGTCAGGTCGGCGACGTCCTTCACCGGCAGGCCGAAGCCGGCGATGGCGGCGCGGGTGCCGCCGGTCGAGACCAGTTCGACGCCGAGGTCGTGCAGGGTGCGGGCCGCATCTTCCAGCCCGGTCTTGTCGCTCAGCGAGATCAGCGCGCGCTTCGGCGCCACGCGGTCGGGCGCGGGGGGAAAGTCGGGAGCGGCGGGCATGGCGGCGTCCGTGGTCTGGAGGTGGGGAGGCGGGGCGGCTCTAGCATTGTCCGGGGCGAGGGAGAACCGGGAGTCCTGCAAATGGAGGCGCCGGGCGGGAGCCGTAGGAGGGCCGCCCTGCCGCCGGAACGGCTCGGGGCCAGCGACGTTTGTCACGCTGGACAAGGAGCCCCGCCATGAAGCGACTGATCCCTCTGACGAGCGTGCTGGTCTTGGCGCTCTGCGCATCAAGCCCCGCCTTGGCGCAGAACGGCAATGGAAACGGGCACGGGAAAGGCCACGGCGCGGGCAATCCCGTGCAACAGGACCGGGACGATGATGGCGATGACGACCGTCGCGAAGGCCGCCGCAACGGCAATGGCCGCGAGAACCGCGCCGAGCGCGACGTCCCCAGGAATCACAGATCGGCCGAAGTGCGGGTTCGCGAGATCGTCGGCGACCCGCCCCGGGAGGGGGAGCGCGCGGTCCGCGAGCTGCGCCGCGGGCTGGAGCGGGGCGAGTCTGTTGTCGGCCGGGAGGTCATCGGCCCGCGCCGGGACGAGGTCCGGGCGCTGCTGCAAGGCTGCCCGCCCGGACTGGCCAAAAAGGACAACGGCTGCCTGCCCCCGGGCCAGGCGCGGAAAATCGACCGGTCGCAATCGTACGACCGCTATAACTACCTTTGGCGCTCGTTCGGCGGCGACGGCGGCTACCAATACCGGGACGGCTACCTTTACCGAACGGCTCCGGATGGCGGATTGCTGGGATATCTGCCGGTTCTGGGCGGGATCCTGTCGACCGGCAACGTCTGGCCGACCCAATACACCTACCAGCAGCCGCCCCAGTACTATTCCCGGTACTATGGCCTGAACGACCGGTATCAGTACCGATATTCGGACGGGGTCCTGTACGGCGTGGATCCGAAGACCCAGGCGATCGCCCAGGTCGCCGCCCTGCTGACCGGGCAGCAGATCGATGTCGGTCAGCGGATGCCGGCGGGGTACGACGTCTACAACATCCCCTATGACTACCGGGACCAGTACGTGGACAGCGCCGACCGGCATTACCGGTACAGCGACGGCTATGTTTACCAGGTCGATCCCACCACCCGGCTGGTGCAGGCCGTCATCCAACTGCTGACCTGAGGCGATGATGCATAACCGAAACGCGTGGGCGATCGCGCCCCTGATGGCCCTGAGCCTGGCCGCCTGCAGCGGCGAGGCCGACAAGTCCGCCGACGGCGCGCCGCCCGCGCCGACCAACCAGACGCTGGCCGAGGTCATCGCCGACAAGGGCGAGATGGACACCCTGGAGGGCGTCATCAGGAACGCGGGCCTGTCAGACGTTCTGGCGGGGAAGGGCCCCTATACTGTGTTCGCGCCCGCCGACGCCGCGCTCGGGGCGGCCGGGTCGGACCTGTCGGATGAGGCGATGAAGGCCCAGGGCGCCGCCTTGCTGCGCGCCCACATCGTGCCCGGCGCCCTGACCCGGGCGGACATCCTGGCCGCCCTCGAGCGCGGCGGAACGGGCGGCGTGCAGATGCGCACCATGGCGGACGGGTTGCTGACCTTCTCAAGGGACGGCGACGCGGTGACCGTCACCGCCGCTGACGGGGCGACCGCGCGACTGACAGGCGATGAGACGGTGGCGGCCAACGGCGTGGTCCAGCCCGTGGACGGTCTGCTGGTGAAGGCGGAATAGGCGGGCGGGATCAACCGCTCAGCCGTCCGAAATCCACCACCACCGGCTCCCGCCCGATCAGCTTGAGGAACCGCCGGAAGTTCGCCTGCGTCAGCGCCGACGTCGCGGTGTTGGTCAGGGGGTGGAAGTTGACGATGTCGGCGTCCCACAGGGCCTGGTCGAGGACGAAGGTCACGCGCTGGTCGACGTCGTTGATCAGGCCCAGCGCCGTGACCGAGCCGGGGCGGACGCCGAGGGTTTCCCACAGCAGGGTCTCGTTTCCAAAGCTGAGGCGGGCCGAGCCGATCCATCCGTCGGCGCGCTTGAGGTCGATGACCGTGTCCTGACGGGCCGAGATCAGCCACAGCCGGCCCTTCCTGTCCTTGAGAAACAGGTTCTTGGTGTGGGCGCCGGGCATGGCAGCCTTGAGCTCGAGCCCCTCCTCGACGCGGAAGACGGCGGGATGGTCGCGGGTGGTCTGATCGATCCCCTGCTCCGCCATCCACGCCAGCAGGCGGGCGCGGTCCCAAGCGGGTTCGGGGGCAGGTTGAGCGGGCGGCTTGTCTTCGGTCATGCGGCGCCGTTAGGGATGAGGACCCCTTTCGATACCGCCCGGAGCGCCGCCTTGGAACTGGAATGCTATCCGATGTCGGACCAGCCGTGCGACATGGTGCCGGGCCGGCAGTCGCGCGACTGGATGGACGCCTTCGCCAGCCGGCATCCGTACCGCTGTCTGCCGCTGAACATGGCCAACACCACGGGCTGGGAGATCCTGTGCCCGATCAGCTTCACGGCCGAGTGGAACGGCGGGCCGAGCCAGAACGACCTGGTCATCACCGCCGACCGGCACGCCCCGAACCTGCACCACATCGTCACCTCGCATTTCTCACGCGGGGTGATGACCATGCATCCGCAGTATCTATTCCGGACCCCGCCGGGCTGGGGCCTGCTGGCGACCGGGGCCCCCAACCACATCAAGGACGGCATCGCGCCGCTTACCGGGCTGATCGAGACCGACTGGCTGCCCTTCCCCTTCACCATGAACTGGCTGTTCACGCGGCCAGGAAGGGTCAAGTTCGAGCGCGGCGAGCCGTTCTGCTTCATCACCCCGATCGAACACCGCAAGGCCGAGCAGTTCCAGCCGGTGATCCGTTCGCTGGAGTCCAATCCGGTTATGAAGGGCCAGTTCGAGGCCTGGAACCGCCAGCGCACCGACTTCAACAAACGGCTGGCCTCGGGCGACCCGGACGCGGCCAAGGAGGCGTGGCAGCGCTTCTACTTCAAGGGCGAACTGCCCGAGGAACTGGGCGCGGCGCCGGAGACGCATGCGAACAAGCGGCGGCTGAAGTCGCCGAGGCTGGGGTAGAAAAGGGGGCCTGGGGCCTGGGGCTTAGGGTTAGGGCGGCTTTCGCTTCCTAACTCCTAAGCCCTAAGTCCTACGACCTCACATCGGCCGCGGCACGCGGGGTCCGACGTTCTGGACCACTTCGCGGGCGTCGAACGCGTTGGGGTCGCCGGCGGGCTTGGGTCCGTTGCCGACGACGATCTCGGCGGTGGCCTCGTAGCGGTCGATTTCGCGGAAATCCATGTCCGGGCCGAACGGGTCGCTCCACGGGCTCCAGTAGCCGCGGCGGTAGTAGCGCCACGACGGCCCCCAGTAGGGGCTGTACCGGTCGTAGTAGAACGGGCTCGGCGTCGGCGAATAGCGCACGTCGCGGTCGGTGGCGCGATTGACGGTGGCGAACCAGTCGTGGCCGCTCTCCAGCGTCACCTCGGCGGCGCGCAGCAGCAGGGACATCTCGACCTGTTCGCGGGTGGTCACCGAATTGCCGGCGAAGGCGACGCGGAAGCGGTCGGCGTCGATGCGCTGGTCGGAATAGCCGTAGCGGGTTCCGTATCCGGCCGGGCCGTAGGGGGTCGCGGTGGCGCAGGCCGACAGGGCGAGCGCCGCCGCCGACACGGCGAGGAGGGCAGGCTTGAGGAGGCGAGTCTTCATCGGGTTTCTCCTTTTGCGCCCAAAAAGCGCCATTCTGGCTGAACGGGACATGAACAACCGAGTTCCACCCGATCACAAGCCCTTATAATCGCGAGATAATAAGCACCGAGGCAGCGAGCAGAAGAGCTCCGGTGACGACGGCGAATCCGCGGCGGAAGCGGGGCTCCGACATGCGGCGCGCCAGGGCGGCGCCGCCCAGTCCGTAGGCCGACATGGTGATGACGTCCATGCCGATGGTGGCGAGAGCGAACAGGGCCAGCTGCGGCGCCGCGGGCCGCGTCACATCCATGAAGGGCGGCAGCACGGCGGTGAAGAACAGCACCGCCTTGGGATTGGCGATCTGCACCATGAAGCCGTCCAGCAGCGCGCTGCGGCCGAGGCGGATGGTCGGGGCGTCTGGATCGGCGGCGGTCCGGAAGGCGCCGCGCAGGGCGTTGATTCCGAGCCAGGCGACATAGAGGGCGCCGCCGATCGAGATCAGCCGGAAGGCCTCGGGAAAGGCGACCACGAGGGCCCCCAGCCCCAGCGCCGCGGCCCCGAACCAGACCACGGTGGCGGCGTTCATGCCGATGACGCCGGCCAGCGCCCCGGCCGGCCCCCGCTGAACGCCGTTGGCGACCGAGAACAGGTTGGCGGGCCCGGGCGTCACGGCCATCACGGCCATGACCCCGAGAAAGGTCAGATAGAGATGCGGATCGACGGGCAGGCCGGACATGGGCCGGTCCTGTCGGGCCGGCGGGCCGTCCGGTCAAGCGGGATCAGTCGGCGGCGGCGTTCGGCGCGGTCGTCCGGGCGGTGGCGGCGTTGACCTCGACCATGGCGTCGTCGACTTCGTCGAGGGCGCTGCCGATGGCGTAGTCGGCGACCAGGCCATAGGTCGCCATATGCTCCGGGTCGTTCGAGGCCCACGAGCCGTTGGCCGCCATGCCGCCCGCCATGGCCATGACGCCGGACATATCGACCCCCGCCATCGCCTCGGCGACGAGCGCCTCGATATCGATCCCGGCCAGAGCCTCGCCGGCGATGGTCGCGGCGTGTTCGGTGACCAGGCTGGTGAAGGCCTGCACGTCGGGGGCGTAGTCGGCCCAGAGGGCGGCGATACGCATCTCGCGCTGTTCATCGGTCAGGGTCTTGTCGGCCTCGACAGCCTCGGCGCGCTCGCCGAACTCCTCCATCCGGGCCTCGAACCGCTCCGCGGCGGCCTCGATGGCGGCCTCGGCGGAAGCGGCGGGCGCCTCGGCGGCCTCGGGCTCCTGGGGGCTGGCGACGGCGGCCGAGAACGGCAGCACGGCGAGGGCGGCGGCGAGAGAAAGGGCCTTGATCATGGCGGGGCTCCTGAAGGACCCGCGCAAAATCGGCCGAACGCGGTGCGGTCTCAAGTGAAATCGCGGTAAGGCGGTGGACGCCGCCCTGCCCTATGGCCGCTACTCGGCGGCCGTGGAGGCGGCCGGCACCGTCACCTGGGCCGCCAGCGCAGCTTGGGCGCCCGCGCGAATCTGGGCGGGCAGGCCGCTCAGGGCCATGCGCACGCCCATCTTGGCGCCCGACATCTCGGCGTGTTTGGTTTCGTCCGGTTCGGCGCCGGCCTCGGCGTCGATGAAGGCCTCGAAGTCGACAATGAAGCCCTCAATGTCCGGCTGATAGCGGGCGAGGATGGCGTCCACCTCGGCCATGCCCTTGGCCTGGTCGGCTCCGGCGCCGCTGATGGCGGCTTCAATCTCACCCTGCATCTGATCCATGCGGGCCTTGAAGGCTTCGCCCCTGGCTTCCATGGCGATCTCGGCGGCGGACGGCGCTTCGGCGGGGGGCGCGGCCGGGGCTTCCTGGGCGACGGCGGGGGCTGCGAAGGCGAGCACGGCGGCGGCGGCCAGAACGATACGAAGAGACATTGGAAGGTCCTGATGGAGTCGAAAGAGCCGACGCTCCGGCCGACAGAGTGGCGCCATCTCATCGCGAGGGCGAGACCGTTCGCGGCGACGGGCCGCGCCGTCAGTTCACGCCTGATCCCGGTCCCGCGCGTCGCGCTTGCCCAGCACGCGCAGGCGCAGGGCGTTGAGCTTGATGAAGCCGGCGGCGTCCTTCTGGTCGTAGGCCACAGCGCCGTCCTCGAAGGTGACCAGTTCCTGGTCGTAGAGGCTGTTCGGGCTCTCGCGGCCGATCACCGTGGCGTTGCCCTTGTACAGCTTGACCCGGACCTCGCCGGACACCTTGGCCTGCGAGTGGTCGATGGCCGCCTGCAACATCTCGCGCTCGGGCGAGAACCAGAAGCCGTTGTAGAGCAGGTGGGCGTATTTGACCGCCAGCTCGTCCTTCAGATGCATCGCGCCGCGATCCAGGGTGATCGACTCGATGCCGCGGTGCGCGGCCAGCAGGATGGTCCCGCCGGGAGTCTCATAGACGCCGCGCGACTTCATGCCGACGAAACGGTTCTCGACCAGATCGAGGCGGCCGATGCCATTGTCGTGGCCGTACTGGTTCAGGGCGGTCAGCAGGGTCGCCGGCGACATGGCTTCGCCGTTGATCGAGACCGCGTCGCCCTTCTCGAAGCCGATGGTGATGACGGTCGGCGTGTCGGGCGCGTCCTCGGGCGACAGGGTGCGCTGGTGCACGAACTCCGGGGCCTCGAACGCCGGGTCCTCGAGCACCTTGCCCTCGCTGGACGAGTGCAGAAGGTTGGCGTCGACGCTGAACGGGGCCTCGCCGCGCTTGTCCTTGGCGATGGGGATCTGGTGCTGTTCGGCGAAGTCGAGCAGGTGTTCGCGCGACTTGAAGGCCCATTCACGCCACGGGGCGACGACGCGGATGTCGGGTTCCAGCGCATAGTAGCCGAGCTCGAAGCGGACCTGGTCGTTGCCCTTGCCGGTGGCCCCGTGACAGACGGCGTCGGCGCCGACCTGGCGGGCGATCTCGATCTGGCGTTTGGCGATCAGCGGACGGGCGATCGAGGTGCCGAGCAGATACTGACCCTCGTACAGGGCGTTGGCGCGGAACATCGGGAAGACGTAGTCCCGCACGAACTCCTCGCGCAGGTCGTCGATGAAGATGTTTTCTTCCTTGATGCCCAGTTTCAGCGCCTTCTCGCGCGCCGGCGCCAGTTCCTCGCCCTGACCGAGGTCGGCGGTGAAGGTGACGACCTCCGCGCCGTATTCGGTCTGCAGCCATTTCAGGATGATCGAGGTGTCCAGGCCGCCGGAATAGGCGAGCACGACCTTCTTCGGGGCGGGCAGGGTCATGGCAGGGTCCTTCAACGAACGCGGGGAGGCGCCGGTGGCGTTGCGCGCGCTTAAAGGACCAGACGCCCCGCGATGCAAGGGCGGGAATGGGGCGGCTCTCCCTCCCCCGGACGGAGAGGGAAAGTGACTCACCCCCACGGCCCCGGCGTGTGGGAGGGGGTGCTCGGGACGCTGGTCGTGAGCGGGCCCGGCGCGACCTCGGCGAAGGCGCGGCGGGGAGCGAAGCCCATCTCCGCGCCCAGGGCCATTAGCGCCCGCACCCGGTTGCCGGTGGCCGGGTGGGTCGAGAACAGGCTGTCGGCGCCCTTGCCGGCCAGAGGATTGATGATGAACAGCTGGCCCGAGGCCGGATTGCGTTCGGCGGTCGGGTTGTGGATGCGGCGGGCGTAGGCCTCGATCTTCTCCAGCGCCGAGGCCAGGGCGTGGGGATCCCCCGCGATCTCGGCCCCGACCTTGTCGGCGGCGTATTCGCGGGTCCGGCTGATGGCCATCTGCACCAGACCGGCGGCCATCGGGGCGAGGATCATCAGGGCCAGGGCGCCGATGATCCCGCCGGGGCGTTCGTCGTCCTCGCCGCCGCCGCCGAAGAACAGGGCGAAATTGGCGAGGGCGGCGATGGCGCCGGCGACCGTGGCCGTCACCGTCATGACCAGGGTGTCGCGGTTCTTCACATGGGCCAGCTCGTGGGCCATAACGCCGCGAATCTCGTCGCGGGTCAGCATGTCGAGCAGGCCGGTGGTGGCGCAGACGGCCGCATTCTGGGGATTGCGGCCGGTGGCGAAGGCGTTGGGCTGGTCGTTGGGGATGATGGCGATGGCCGGGCGCGGCAGGCCGGCGTCGCGGGCCATCTGGACGATGTCGGCGACATAGGTGCGCACCACCGCATTGGGATGGGTCTCGTCGACCGGCTGGGCCCGGTACATCTTCAGCACGATCTTGTCGGCGTTCCAGTAGCTGAACAGGTTCATGGCCCCGGCGATGGCCAGGGCGATCAGCATGCCGGTCGCGCCGCCGATCAGATAACCGAGACCGGCGAACAGGGCCGTCAGGGCGGCCAGCAGGGCGAAGGTCTTGAGATGGTTCATAGGCAGCCAAAACTCGGGATCACTGGCGCTGAAACGCGCGCGCCCTAACTTGTGGAGTCCCGCCGTCTGGCTCAAGACACCCGCGCTGTGACCGATCATCCCACCACCGACGCCTCCGCCCCCGAATCCGGTCCCGACACCGACCGGCCGATCCTCAATGCGGACGTGCCCCACGCCACGCCGGACCGCCCGCTGAGCGAGGCCGCGCGCCGGGCGCTGATGGAGGCGGCCGAACGCCGCGCCGCGGGCGGGGAGTACGCGCTGCAGCCCGAGCACGGCGGGCCGCGCGGTCCCGAGCCGACCCGCTACGGCGACTGGGAGAAGAAGGGTCTGGCGATCGACTTCTGAGATCTGGGAACCCGGCCAGAGAACCCGGCCAGAGAACCCGGGCCGTCGAACGGCGTTAACCCTGTCGCACAGGAGACGCCGTCATGGTCCGCACCCTCGCCCCGGCCTTCGCCGGTCTGACTCTCGCCCTCGTCGCCGGCGCGGCCGCGGCCCAGACCTGGGGCCAGCCGGTCTATGTCAGCCCCTGGGGACGGGTCGTCGGCGGCACGCCCCTGTCCGAGATCGAGACCCGGTCCTACGTCAACACCGGGCGCTGGGCCGACGGCTATTCCGATCAGGCCTATGTGTATGTGCCGGCCCCGGTGTACGGCGCGCACTACAGCTACGGCTACGGCTACGGACACGACCACCGCTACGGCTATGGATATGGCTACGATCGGGGACGCTACGGCCATGGGCGCTACGAGCGGCGGCCGTATCAGGGCTATCGGGACGAGTGGGGCTACAATGACGACCGGCATCCGTCGGCGCGCGGCTACGACCGCGACCGACGCTATCGCCGCGACCACCGCTATCATGACCGCGACTGCGGTTGCCCGGACGTCTATCTGTACGACCGCTGAGACCGATCAGGGTTAATTTTGACGCCGTCCGGGGAATGCCGGCGTCCTGATTTCGCGCCCTCGGTGCATTCCGAACCCTTTTCATTCCAGCGACTTACAACGGCTCCAGCATCGGAGTCCTCGTCATGCGCGCGTTAACCCTTTCCGCCACCGTCGTCGCCCTTCTCGCCGCCGGCCCCGCCTTCGCCGGCGAGCCCCGGGGGGGCGGCGGGCACCGCCCGCCACCTCCGCCCTGCTGCGACCACCGCCCGCCGCCGCCCCCGTGCTGCGGCCACGGCGGGGGCTCGCACAATGTGAACGTCAATGTGAACGCCAACGCCAACGCCAGCGCCCAGGCCTTCGCCGGAGCCTCGGCCGCCTCCTACCTCAACGCCCGCGCCTATAGCGTCGACAACGGCCGGCGCGGCGGCTTCGGCGGCGGGACCGTCTATGTCGGCGGCGGGGGTTACGGCGGCGACGTCGGCTATGGCTACGGCTACGGGGCGCCGGTCTATTACGACATCGACCGCCGGGTGCTGGCCTGCGCCAGCGCGCCGTTCGGCTATGTGGTCACCGGCTTCGGCCGCGACGAGCGCCGCCCGCCGTCGTGCGGCGGCTACGTCCGCTACGAGGACCATGGCTACGACCGGGGCGGCCGCTACGGCTACAGCGAGCGTCACGACCGCTACGAGGAGCGGTCGTACGAATCCTACGAAAGCTACGAGGAATACGGGAGTTTCGAGTACGGCGCGTATGGGGAGCGGAACGCGGGGGGCGGTTACGGCATCGGCGACTACGAGCGGGGCTATATCGACGGTCGCGCCGATTGCGACTGCCGCGAGCCGGCGCCCTATCCGCCGCCCTATCTGCCCGAGCCGCCGCGCTACGAGCCGCCGCGTCGTTCGACGGAACGGCCGTATCGGCCGCGCCGCGAGGCTCCGCCCCGCCAGCAGTACCGGCAGGAGCCCGGCGAGCGCGGCTAGCGAGCGAAGCCGACGATCGACTCGACCAGGGCCGAGGCCGCGAGCAGCGGATCAGCCGCCGCCACCACCGGTCGGGCGACGACGAGGTGGGTGGCGCCAGCCTGCAGCGCCTCACGCGGCGTCGCCACGCGCTGCTGGTCGCCCTTGTCCGCGCCCTCGGGCCGGACGCCCGGGGTGACGATCAGGAAGTCGGGCCGCCCGGCCGCGTCGGCGATCTGGCGGACCCGCGCGGCCTCGAGCGGGCTGGAGACCACGCCGTCGACGCCGCAGTCCAGGGCCTGGCGCACCCGCCGCTCGACCAGATCGGCGGCCGTGAAGCCGTAGCCGATGTCGGCCAGGTCGGCGTCCGAAAGGCTGGTCAGCACCGTCACCGCCAGCAGTTTCGTCTGCGTCCCGGCCGCGTCGCGCCCCCTGACCGCGCCGCGCATCACCTGCGGCTCGGCGTGGACCGTCAGCAGGTCGCAGCCGCCCTCCGCCACGGCCCGGGCCGCGCCCTCCACCTGGGCCCCGATGTCGTGCAGCTTCCAGTCCTGGAAGACGGTCAGGCCGCGGGCCTTTAGCTCGTGGGCGAAGGCGACGCCGCCGGGGCGGGCCAGCAGGGTCAGGCCGATCTTGTAGCTGGTGATCGCGCCCTCGAGCCGGTCGACCATGGCCCGGGCGGCCTCGATCGAGGGCAGGTCGAGGCCGACGATCAGGCGCGGGTCGGTCAGCAGCGGGGTCATGGCGTCGGCCTTCCGGCTCAGCTAGAACCGGACGCACGGACCGGCGTTCAGCCCGGTTAGCCGTGGTCGGTTGGATTGCAGGGCGAGGTCAGCACATGGACGCGGTCGATCTGGGCGTCAACCTGTTCGTGGCCCTGTTCGCCCTGGTCGACCCGATCGGCAACATCCCGATCTTCGCCGCCGCCACCGCCGGGGCCAGCGCCCGGCAGCGGATGCAGGTCACCGGCCTGCTGTGCCTGTTCATCGTCGGCTTCCTGACCTTCTTCTTCTTCACAGGTCTCAGCCTGCTGCAATTCTTCGGCATCTCGCTGGCGGCGTTCCGGATCGCCGGCGGCATCCTGCTGCTGCTGCTCGGCCTCGACATGACCCGGGGCGACTTCCTCAAGATGTTCGCCGATCCTGACGCGGTGTCCGACGCGGCCGATGTGCGCGGCTACGCCAAGCGGCGCTTCCAGCGGCTGGTGGTGCCCTTCGCCATGCCGCTGCTGATCGGCCCCGGGGCCATCTCGACCATCATCATCCAGGCGGGTGAAGCCCAGAAGATCGGCCCGGCCGGCACGGTGGCGGGCCTGACGGCGATCGGCGCGGCCGGCGTCGCCACCTTCCTGATCTTCGCCCTGACCGGACCGATCAGCCGCCTGCTCGGCGAGGTCGGCATGACCATCGTGGTGCGGGTGCTGGGCCTGATCCTGTGCGCCCTGGCCATCCAGTTCATGCTCGCCGGCCTCGGCGAGGCCCTGCCGGGGATGTTCAGCGGGGATGTGACGGCGCCGTATCCGTCGGGCGGGCACTGACCGCGTCCCACGCGCTAGGCGGGCAAGGGAATTCGGGGACAGTCCGGCAGGGAATTCGCGACCTCGAGCGGAGAATTCGGCGACGACGAAGACGTCTTTCCCGGCGGCCCGGATCAGATCCGCTTCAGCCGTTTCGCATGGCCGCCCACCATGGCGAGGGCCAGGCGGTCGGGCAGGTGTTTGGCGAGGCCCGCGAGCAGGGTGTTCATGACGCCCGGCGTGACGCCGGGCCGGTTGGTCTCGCAGGCCGCGTAACCCACCCGGGCCACATGCTCCGCCGTCTGCCACATCCAGGCGGGATAGGCCGCCGACACCTCGGCGCGCGTGCCGTTGGCGTCGTGGAACTCGGTCAGGGTGTAGCCGGGGCACAGGGCGGTGACGTGGACGCCGGTCCCGCGCAACTCCAGATGCAGGCCCTGAGAGGCCTTGATCAGGAAGGACTTGATCGGGCCGTAGAGGGTGTCGCCGCCGGTCGCCGGCATGCGGCCGGCCAGCGAGGCGACGTTGAGGATGCGGCCATAGCCGCGCTCGACCATGCCGGGGGCGAACAGCCGGGCCAGTTCGACCGGGGCGGTCAGCATGACGCGGATCATCGCCGCCTGGACCTCCGGCTCCGTGGCGAGAAAGCCGGCCGTGCGGCTGAAACCGGCGTTGTTGACGAGGCCGTCGACGGTCAGACCGCGCGCGGCGACGGCGTCGAACAGCCGGCGCGGGGCGGCGGGGTCGGCGAGATCTTCGGGGACGACCGCGACCGTCGCGCCGCCGGCGGCCAGTTCGCCCGCGAGGGCCTGCAACGCCCTCTCGCGGCGGGCGGTGAGGATCAGGTCCCAGCCTTCAACCGCATAGACCCGCGCCAGCGCCGCCCCGATCCCGGCCGAGGCGCCGGTGATCAGCACGGTCCGGCGTTGGCCGCTCAGGCGGCGACCGGACAGGACGGGTGCGGCGCGAAGCCCGCCAGCGACGGCGGGTCGGCGGCCAGCAGATCGGCGATGGTGACCTTCGACAGGGCCTCGCCGGCGGCGAGGTCGGCGGCGGTCAGGGCCTTGGCCACCTGACGCGGGATATGGGTGCTGACCGGGCAGCCCTTGGCGCCGGCCGGCGGCGAGCCGAGATGGGCGCAGCCGTGCACCGCCCGGAGCACCGTGTCGAGGGTGATGGTCTCGGGCCGGTGCAGCAGCCAGGCCCCGCCCGAGGCGCCGGGCCGCGTGCCGATCAGCCCGGCCTTGGCCAGCAGGGCCGTGACCCGGCGCACCACCACCGGATTGGTCGGCACCGAGGCGGCCAGAACCGCGCTCGGCGCGGCCTCGGCCGGCGAGTAGGCGCCCTTGTGGGCCAGATAGGCCAGGGCGTGGGCGGCGACGGGGAAACGTTGACTGTCGGACATGGCGTTGATGGGAAGATAGGACGACGGCGGTGCTTTCACAAACGAAGTGATTCCCCGAGCGGCGCCCGCGGACGCCTTCGCACCTGCGGCACGATTGAACCGGCGGGCGAAAGGGCCTAAAGGCTCGCCGCTCGTTTGATGGGGACCGCGCCGTGCGACGCCCCGGAGGCACTTCATGGTCGGGGCCCCTCCCCAAGGTGAAGACGGCAAGCCCGCCGCCGCGAACTCCGCAAAGCCCCAGGACAAGTCCGTTGCCCCCGCCCACCCTCACCCCTCGGCGGCGGGCGCTGGCGGTCACGTCAAGGCGGGCAAATGGGGCCTGATCATCGGCGCCATCGGCGTGGTGTTCGGCGACATCGGCACCAGCCCGCTCTACGCCATGCGCGAGGCGCTGAGCCATTCGCGCAGCGGCGGCACGGCCGAGCTGGCCGTTCTCGGCACCGTGTCCCTCGTGTTCTGGGCCCTGATCCTCGTGGTCACGGTCAAATACGTCTTCTTCCTGATGCGCGCCGACAACAAGGGCGAGGGCGGAACCCTGGCCCTGATGGCCCTGGCCCAGCGAGCCATCGGCAAACGCTCGACGCTCGTCTTCTTCCTCGGCGTCTGCGGCGCCGCCATGTTCTACGCCGACGGGGTGCTGACCCCGGCGGTGTCGGTGCTGTCGGCGGTCGAAGGCCTCGGTGACGCGCCCGGCGTGGGCGGGCGGATGACCCCCTTCATACTGCCCATCGCCATCGGCATCCTGATCACCCTGTTCATGGTCCAGGCGCGGGGCACGGCCAGCATGGCGCGCGCCTTCGGCCCCATCACCACGGTGTGGTTCCTGGTGCTGGCCAGCCTCGGCGTGCTGCACATCTTCGACGATCCGTCGATCCTGCGGGCGCTGTCGCCGCACTACGGGGCGCTGTTCCTGATCGACAACGGCGTCCTCGGTTTCATCCTGCTGGGCAGCGTCTTCCTGGCCGTCACCGGGGCCGAGGCGCTCTATACGGACATGGGCCATTTCGGGAAGTCGCCGATCCGGACCGGCTGGCTGTCCTTCGTCCTGCCCTGTCTGATGCTGAACTATCTCGGCCAGGGCGCACTGGTGCTGAGCGATCCGACGGCGCGGGTGAATCCCTTCTGGGAGATGATCCCCGAGATGATCTATTGGCCGGTGCTGATCCTCGCCACCATGGCCACCATCATCGCCAGCCAGGCGGTGATCACCGGCGCCTTCTCCCTGACCCAGCAGGCGGTCCAGCTGGGCCTCTTCCCGCGCATCAAGATCATGCAGACCAGCGAGAGCCAGGCCGGTCAGATCTTCGTGCCCTCGGTCAATATGCTGATGCTGGTCGGCGTCCTGCTGCTGCTGATGCTGTTCCCGACCTCGTCGCAGCTGGCCGGCGCCTATGGCGTGGCGGTGACCGGCGCCATGCTGGTCGACAGCCTGCTGGCCTGGTTCATCGTGCGGCGGATGTGGAAGTGGAGTCTGCCGCTCAGCATCGCGGCCATCACCCCCTTCCTGATCATCGACCTGGCCTTCTTCGGGTCGAACCTGCTCAAGATTCCGCAGGGGGCCTGGGCGCCGCTGGCCATGGGCGGCCTCATCGTGCTGGTGATGTGGACCTGGACGCGGGGGACCCGGATCCTCACCGCCAAGACCCGAAAGGACAGCCTGCCGCTCGCCGACCTGATCGAGATGTTGCGCGCCCGTCCGCCGCACCGGGCCCCGGGCACGGCCATCTTCCTGACCTCCGATCCGGAGATCGCCCCGGTCGCCCTGATGCACAATCTCAAGCACAACAAGGTGTTGCACGAGAAGAACGTCATCCTGACCGTGCGCACCACCGACCGGCCGCGCGTGGCCGAGGCCGACCGGGTCCGGATCGAGCCGATCTCGGACGACTTCAAGAAGCTGGTCATCTCCTACGGCTTCATGGAGCAGCCCAACCTGCCCAAGGCGCTCAACCTGTGCCGCAAGCAGCAGGGGCTGAAGTTCGACATCATGTCGACCAGCTTCTTCCTCGGTCGGCGCTCGGTCGTGCCATCGTCGAGCCAGGGCATGCCGTTGTGGCAGGACCGGCTGTATATCTTCCTGATGCGCAACGCCGCCAATCCGACCGACTTCTTCCACATCCCGCCCGGACGGGTGGTCGAGCTCGGCACCCAGGTGTCGGTGTGAGCCGCGATCCGAAACAGGGCCGCAGCTCGGCCGCGCGCGGGCGTCGCATGGCTGAGAAGTCCCGCGGCCCCCGATCGCCCCAGGTCGAACAGCCGCGCGACGAGGCCGCCGACATCGGCGTAGAGGCCCGGTTGGCCGCGGGCGTGCTGCTCAACGCGGCGCTCGAGGGGCGCGGCGGGCTCGACGCCGCCCAGGCGTTCCGCGAATTCGGCGCCCTGCCCGGTCCCGACCGCGCCTTCGCCCGCGCCGTGGCCATGGCCGCCCTGCGCCGGCTGGGCGAGATCGACCAGATCCTCGACCGCCGCCTGAACAAGGCTCCGCCGCTGGCGGTGCGGACGATATTGCGCGTCGCCCTGGCCCAGACGCTGGTGCTCGAAACGCCCGCCTTCGCCGCCGTGTCGACGGCCGTGAAACTGGCCGAGCGCGACCCCAAGACCCGGCCATACAAGAACCTCGTCAACGCCGTGCTGCGCGGCATCGACCGCGACGGGCCCGGCCTGACCACGGCCGAATCCAACCTGCCCGACTGGTTGGCCGCCCGCTGGCGCGCGACCTATGGCGAGCCGACCCTGGCCGGGCTGGCCCTGGCCGCCCGCGAGGAGCCGACCACCGACCTCAGCCTCAAGCCGGGCATCGACGCCGCCGCCGTGGCCGACGCCGTCGAGGGCGAGACGCTGCCCGGCGGCACGGTCCGCACCGGCCGTCGCGGCGACATCGCCGGCTGGCCCGGTTTCGAGGAAGGCGGCTGGTGGGTGCAGGACGCGGCCGCCGCGCTTCCCGTCCGCCTGCTGGCCCCGAAGGCGGGGGAAGCTGTCGTCGACTTCTGCGCCGCGCCAGGGGGCAAGACCCTGCAGATCGCCGCCGCCGGCGCCGCCGTGGTCTCGCTGGATCGCTCGGACAAGCGGCTCGAGCGGCTGCGCGCCAATCTGGCCCGCACCGGCCTGACCGCCGAGGTCGTGGCCACGCCCGCCGAGGACTGGGACGACCCCCGAACCTTCGACGCGGTGCTGCTCGACGCGCCCTGCACCGCCACCGGCACCTTCCGGCGCAATCCAGAGGTGCTGCGGGCCACCCGGCCCGCCGACGTCGCAAAACTGGCCGATGTCCAGCACCGGCTGCTCGACGCCGCCGCCGGGCGCGTGAAGCCGGGCGGGCGTCTGGTCTATTGCGTCTGCTCGCTGGAGCGCGAGGAGGGCGAGACCCAGGTGATCGCCTTCCTGCGCCGCCACCCGGACTTCAGGACCGCCCCCGCCGTCCCCGCCGACATCGGCGCCCCCGACGCGGCCCTGACCCCCGAAGGCTGGCTGCGCGTCCTGCCCTCGATGTGGGCCGAGAAGGGCGGACTGGACGGCTTCTTCATCGCAAGGCTGGACCGGGTCAGCTGATCCCTCTCCCGATGGGAGAGCGTTGACACCTTGTCATCCAGGCTCTCCGCTTCGCTTCGACCGGGATGACAAGGTTCAGCAACCTGGACCAAGCGGCCCAAACCCTACCATCCCGGACCCTGTCATCCCGGCCAGTTCCGGTCGAATCCGACACTCCCGATCACGCCGGTCCGAGCCAGGCCGCCGCTATCTCCCACCCCACGTCCGCTTCTGACGCAGGCCCGTGCATAATGGCCAAATGCCCACAGGGCCTGGTCTTTGACAGCGTCCGAACCCGCCGCCGCCGTTCAGGCGTGGCGATCTCACAAGCGGGACATCGGGGTCGATTGATCATGAAGCGACAGGTCAGTTTTTTTCAGTGCAAACCCTGCCATCCCGGACTCTCACACCGGCCCGTCCAGCACGGTGTAAGTAATCGGCGTCCGCACCCGGAACCCCAGCGTCTCGTACAGGGCGATGGTCGCGGTGTTCGCCGCATAGGCGTGCAGGAAGGCCTGCTCGCCGCGCGCGAGGATGCGCTGCGTCACCACCCGCATCAGCGCCCCGGCGTAACCCCGGCCGCGGTGGTCCGGATGGGTGCAGACGCCCGACACCTCGGTGAAGCCGTCGGGCTTCATCCGCTCGCCGGCCATGGCGACCAGCCGGCCGTCGACCTTCACCCCGATGAAGTCGCCGAGCCGGTGGGTCCTTTCGAAGAACGGGCCGGGCACGGTCAGGGTGGCCAGCGCCAGCATCTCCGCCGCGTCGGCCTCGCCCAGCGGTTCGAAGGCCACGGCCTTGCCGCCCGGGTTCAGAGACGACGCCACCATCTGGACGCAGGCGGCGCTGGCCCGCACCCTCGCCCCGGGCGGGAGCGGCATGTCGCCGGCCTCCACCAAGCCCATGCCGTGGGGGGAGACATTGAGCGCCGCCAGCGCCTCCGTGGCTTCGATCGAGCCATCGGCCGCCGCTGCGAACAGGGCGTGGTCCAGATCGAAGCGCAGCGCCCGCCCGTCGCCAAGCGCCAGATGCGCCTGACGGCTGGTCAGGGCGCTCCACACGGGGCGGTCAAGAGGGTGGTTGAGGGTCATGGCCGACTTCTACCGCCGACCTCGCCGTTCGCCAGAGGGTGCGTTGCCGCCGCGTCCGGAAACCGCGCTCAGGCGCGCCAGAAGCCGACGATCTTCTTGACCTCGTCGACCACGGGATCGGCGATGGCGGCGGCGCGGTCGGCGCCGTTTTTCAGCACGAGGTCGATCTCGGCCGGGTCGGCCATCAGGCGGCGCATCTCGGCGGTGACCGGGGCCATCGAGGCCACGGCCAGGTCGGCCAGCGCCGGCTTGAAGGCGCCGAAGCCCTGTCCGCCGAACTCGGCCAGCACCTGCTCGCGGCTGATGTCGGCGAGGGCGGCGTAGATGGTGACGAGGTTCTTCGCTTCGGGGCGGGCGTCGAGCGCCTCGACCGTGTCCGGCAGCGGCTCGGGATCGGTGCGGGCCTTGCGCACCTTGGCGACGATGGCGTCGGCGTCATCGGTCAGGTTGATTCGGCTCTGATCTGACGGATCGGACTTGGACATCTTGGCCGCCCCGTCGCGCAGGCTCATCACTCGCGGCGCGGGACCCTGGGTCAGGGGCTCGGGCAGGGGGAAGAAGCCGGGGACACCGAAGTCGTTGTTGAATTTGGCGGCGATGTCGCGGGTCAGCTCGAGGTGCTGTTTCTGGTCCTCGCCGGTCGGCACCTCGGTGGCCTTGTAGAGCAGGATGTCGGCCGCCTGCAGCACCGGATAGGTGTAGAGGCCGACCGAGGAGCGCTCCTTGTGCTTGCCGGACTTCTCCTTGAACTGGGTCATCCGGTCGAGCCAGCCGAGCCGGGCGACGCAGTTGAAGATCCACGCCAATTCCGAATGCGCCCGCACCGCCGATTGCGGGAAGATCACCGACTTCGCCGGGTCAAGTCCCGAGGCCAGATAGGCCGCCGCGATCTCGCGCGTCTGCGCGGTCAGCAAGGTCGGGTCCTGCCACACGGTGACGGCGTGCAGGTCGGCCACGAACAGGAAGCAGGGCGCGCCGCCGTCCTGCAGCTGGGTGAACCGCTTCAGCGCGCCGAGGTAGTTGCCGAGGTGCAGGGCGCCGGAGGCCTGGATGCCGCTGAGCACCCGGCGCGGGCCGGTATAGGCGAGGGGGATGGAGGACGCGTCTGACATAGGCGGCAAATGCCCCACCGCGACGGTCAGGGCAACCGGAACTCGCGTCCCGGTCTAGCGTCCCCGCCGGATCAGGCCGCGCACCTCGGCCACGGTGACCGCGCGGGTGGCGAAGGCCAGGGCCACATAGACCAGCCCGCCCGCCCCCGTGACCAGCAGCAGGGCCGCCTCCTTGGCCCCATGCGCTGTCCCCAGGGCGGCCAGCAAATCGGCCACCGGCGCCTCGATCATCGGGCGCAGCGAGGCCGCGACGCCGACGATCACCGCCAGCCCCGCCGCCGCCGCCGCGATCCGCGCCAGCCGCGACAAGGCCGCCACGCTCGGCCGGTACAGCCCGCGCCGCCACAGCGCCCCGCCGAGCAGCAGCACATTGGTCCAGGCCGCGCCCGACACCGCCGCCGCAATGCCCGCTATGCCCAGTCCGGCGAAGAACAGGCCGATGGCCAGGGCCGCGTTCACCGCCACAGAGACGAGGGCGAACTTCATCGGCGTCCGCGTATCGCCGCGGGCGAAGAAGGCGGGGGCCAGAATGCGGATCAGCACGAAAGCCGGCACGCCCCAGCCGAACTGGAACAGGGCGTCGGCGGTGTTGGCGGCGTCGAAGGCGAGGAAGGCGCCGCGCGTGAACAGGGCGTCGATCAGGAAATAGGGCATGGCCATCAGGGCCGCGGCGGCCGGCAGGGTCAGGGCCATCGACAGGATGAGGGCCTCGTCCATCGAGGCCTGCTGCTGCTGGTGGTCCTGCGAGGCCACGGCGCGGGACAGCCGCGGCAACAGGGCGATGCCGATGGCCACCCCGACGAGGCCCAGCGGCAGCTGGTAGAGCCGGTCCGCTGTCGCCAGCCAGGTCCGCCCCCCGGCCACGAAGCTGGACAGGTTGCCGGAGATGAAAACGTTGATCTGGGTCGCGGAATTGCCGACGGCGGCCGGGATGGCGGTGATGATGATGGCCTTCACCGGGGGGCTGAGCGTCGGGAGCGCGAGGCGGATGTTCGCGCCGGCCTTGCGCGCCGCCCACCAGCACAGGCCCGCCTGCGACACCCCCGCCGCCAGCACCGCCCACGAGGCCGCATAGGCCGCGCCGACCTGATCGCCCCGCGCCGGGATGACGGCCGCGAGCATGATCAGGTTGAGCAGGATCGGATAGGCGCCCGAGACGATGAACCGGCCGCGGGCGTTGAGCACACCCGACAGCAGGGCGGCGATGGCCATGCACGGCAGATAGGGCATGGTGATCTGGGTCAGGATCACCGCCAGCTTGAACCGCGCCGGGTCGTCGAGGAAGCCGACGTTGATCACCGTCATCAGCCACGGCATCGTCAGCTGGGCGACGACGGTCAGGACCACGGTGGCGAAGGCGACGGCGGCGAGGGCGTCGGTGGCGACCTTGTCGGCGACCTCGGCTCCCTCCGTTTCCAGCGTCCGCGCATAGGCCGGCACGAAGGCGGCGGCGAAGGCTCCCTCGGCGAAGATGCGGCGGAACAGGTTGGGGAAGTTCAGGGCCGTATTGTAGGCGTCCGCCGCCGGCCCGACCGAGCCGCCCAGGGCCGCGGTGATGACGATGTCGCGGGCGAAGCCGGCCAGCCGGCTGACCAGGGTCAGGCCGCTGAAGATGGCCGAGTTGCGCATCATGCCGCCGCCCTTGCGCGACGACGCCGGCGGCGGCGCCACGGGCTCCGACGTCCCCGATGCCGACGGCACGGGCGGGGCAGGCTCCATGGAGGCGGGGTCGGGCTTGCGCTTGTCGGCCATATCAGCGCCTTAGCCTGCTTCCGGCGGACGCGATACGGGGCGTTTGGCGGGACGCAGCCGGCCCACCTCGGAGACGTCGCGCAGGCTGGCGCGAACCGGGGTCGAGACCCGCGCGACGCGCCGGTCTTTCCAGTCCAGCACCGTCTCGAGATCGGCCCGCAGACGCTCCAGCGCCGATCCGGCCTTCGGCTTCCGACCTCGGGCGTCGGTGACGTAGAAACTGTCCACGGCGCGCTCGCCGAAGCCGGCGATATGGGCCGAGCGCACCGACAGCCGATGCTCCGCCAGCACCCGCGCCAGATCGGCCAGCAGGCCCGGCCGGTCGGCCCCGGACACCTCGACCACGGCGGCGGACGGGCTCTGTTCGAGATCGATGATGGTCGTGGGGCGCACGTCGAAGGCGGCGCGGCGGGGGCTGAACGGCGGCGAGGGCGGCGAGGGGCGGGCCGCCTGTCCCCGCGCCGCGGCCTCGAGCGCCTTGAGCAGACGGCTCAACCGGCGGGGCTCGGCCTGGCCGTAGGGGGCGCCGGCGCCGTCCTGCAGTTCGAACACGTCGAGGGCCGCGCCGTCCTCGGCCGTCGCCACCCGCGCCCCGACGACGTCCGCGCCCGCCGCAGACAACGCCTGGGCCAGGTCCGCGAACAGCCCCGGCCGATCGCGCGCCGCCACCGCGACCCGGGTCGCCGTCGGGCCCTCCGTCTCCCCCGGGCCGGAGGCCAGAACCTCGGCCACCGCCCCTTGCGACCGGCCGCGGCGCATCAGCTCAGGATGGTCGTCCAACGGGTCGGCCGGATGCAGGGTCTCGCCCCGGAACGCGCGCTCGGTCTGCTGGTAGAGGTCGCGGATCAGCTGCCCCTTCCAGGCGTTCCACACCCCGGGGCCGACGGCGCGGATGTCGGCGACGGTGAGGATCAGCAGGGTGCGCAGCCGCTCGGGATCGCCGACCAGTTCGGTGAAGGCCCGCACCGTCTCCGGGTCCGACACGTCGCGCTTCTGGGCGTAGTCGCTGAGCGCCAGATGGTTGCGCACCAGCCAGACCACGAACTCGATCCGGCGCGGGTCGAGGCCGAGCCTTTCACAGGCGCGGCGGGCCGCAATGGCGCCATCCTCGAGCTGGCCCCGGTCGCCGCCCTTGCCGACGTCGTGCAGCATCATGGCCAGCATCAAGGCCTCGAAATCGTCGATGCGGTGGACGATCTCGCTGGCGTTGGGGTGCTCCGCCTTGAGCTTGCCCCGCCAGATGTCGTTGATCAGGCCGATGGCCTGCAAGGTGTGCTCGTCGACCGTATAGGCGTGGTACATGTTGAACTGGGTCTGGCCGACGATCCGCCCCCATTCCGGCAGGAAGCGCCCCAGCAGGCCGGTCTCGTTCATCATCGACAGCACGCGATAGGGCCTCTGCCCTTCGGCGAGGATGTCGAGAAAGGCGCGCGCGGCGACCGGATCGCGGCGCAGCGACGGCGTCACCAGCGGCAAGGACCGGCTGACCGCCGAAAAGGCGTCGGGATGCAGATCCAGATCGTGGTCGTCGGCGATCCGGAACAGGATCAACAGCTTGGTCGGATCCTCCGCGAACACCTCCGGACCGGTCACCGACAGGCGGCCGGCGACTTCCACGAAGCCGTCGACGCCGAGCTTGCGCCGCCGGCCCGGGATCAGCCGCGAGAGGCTGAGGGTGGGCTTCTGCTGGCGCGCCTCCAGCTTGGCCGACATGGCCCGTGTCAGGGCGCCGACTTCGCGGGCGACGATGAAATAGCGGCGCATGAAGCGCTCGACCGCCGGCTCGTCGCCGCGGCCGCGCCAGCCCATGCGCCGCGCCACCTCGGGCTGCAGGTCGAACGTCAGCTTCTCCTCGGCGCGCCCGGCGACCCTGTGCAGATGCGCCCGCGTGCGCCACAGGAAGTCGAACGCCTCCTCGAAGGTGCGGCGCTCCCGCGCGGTCAGCAGATCGTCCATGACGCGCGCGCCCAGGGGGCTGTCGGGCGCCAGCGAGCGGGCGATCCAGAACAGGGTGTTGAGATCGCGCAGGCCGCCCTTGCCGTCCTTGACGTTGGGCTCCACCCGGTAGCGCACCGCTCCGGCCTTCTGGTGACGCGCGTCGCGCTCTTCCAGCTTGGCGGCGATGAAGGGCCGGGGATCGGACCGGGCCATAAAGGCCTGGAACCGGCCGATGAAGTCCTCGGCCAGTGCTTGGTCCCCGGCCACCGGCCGCGCCTCCAGCAGGGCCGTGCGCACGGTCATGTCCGACTTCGCCAGCGCCAGGCATTCGTCGACCGAGCGCGCCGACTGGCCGACCTTCACGCCGAGATCCCACAGCACATACAGCATGAACTCGATCACCTGTTCGGTGCGCGGGATGGACTTCCATGGGCGCAGGAACAACAGGTCGAGATCGGAGAAGGGCGCCAGCACGCCGCGCCCGTAGCCGCCGACCGCGATCAGGCTGAGCCGCTCGGCCGCGGTCGGATTGGGGGCCGGATACAGGACCTCCGTCGCGAACCGCCACAGGGAGGTCAGCATCTCGTCGGCGGCTGCCGCGTGCAGCCGCGCCACCTCGACGCCGCCGAGACCGTGTTCGAGCCGTTGGGCCGCGCGGGTCCGGGCGGCCTCCCACGACTGCCGGAGCAGGGCGGTGGCGGCGGCCCGCGGGTCGCTCGCCGCGGCGGCCGCGGCCCAGGCGTCGATGTCGGCCGTCGGCGGGGCGGCGGCGTCGGACGGGCGGCGACTGCGGGGACTCATCGGGTCGGTATAGACCGGGGCGCGGGCCTGCGCGACAGTGGCCGGGACCGGGAGACGCGGATGATCAGAACCACGGGCCTGATGTTGGCCATCCTCGTCGCGGGATGCGCGCCGGCCGATCCCGTCCGTCCGCCAGCGGCGGCGCAGGGTCCGACGCGAGCCGTCGCGCGGGCCGACATCGTCGCCGAGCTCAACGCCGCCCGGACCGACCCGGCCGCCTACGCCCGCAAGGCCCGCGCCCTGCGCGCCCTGTTCAACGGCGACCGCATCGAACGGCCGGGCGAGATCGCGCTGGTCACCCGGGAAGGGCCGGAGGCGGTCGATGAGGCCATCGCCTTCCTCGAGACGCAGACACCGCGCCCGGCGCTGCGGGGCAGTCCGGGACTGGACCGCGCCGCGGCAGAACACGCCGACGAGCAGAGCCGGACGGGGCAGGTCGCCCATGCCGGGGCGGACGGATCGAGCCCCTCGGACCGGATGCGCCGTCAGGGCCGCTGGTCGGCGACGGGCGAGGCCATCGCCTACGGTTCCGACCGGGCCGAGGACGTGATCCTGCAGTTGATCGTCGACGACGGCGTGCCCGACCGGGGCCATCGCACCATCCTGTTCAATCCGGTCTATACGCTGGTCGGCGCGGCCTGCGCCCCGCATCCGGTCTGGCGCTCCGTCTGCGTGCTCGACTTCGCCCGGGCCGGTTAGGGGCGGATGGCCTTCAGCCGGTAGAGCGCCTCCAGGGCCTCGCGCGGCGACAGTTCGTCCGGCTCGATGGCCGTGAGCGCGTCATGCAGGGCCGAGGACGGGGGTCGGGCGGGCGTTTCCGTAACCGCGAACAGGGGCAGGTCGTCGAGGCTGACGGCGGCGGTCTTCTCACCCTCAAGCCGGTCCAGCACCGCCCGGGCCCGCGCCACGACGGCGGGGGGCACCCCCGCCAGCTTCGCGACCTGCACCCCATAGGAGCGGTCGGCCGCCCCCGGCGCGGCCTCGTGCAGGAAAACGAGATCGCCGTTCCATTCGCGGGCCTTCATCGACAGATTGCAGACGTGGGCCAGCCGCGTCTCCAGCCCGGCCAGCTCATGATAGTGGGTCGCGAAAAGCGTGCGGGCGCGGTTGTGATCGTGCAGGGCCTCGGCCACCGCCCAGGCGATGGCGAGGCCGTCATAGGTCGCGGTGCCGCGCCCGATCTCGTCCAGTACGACGAAGCTGCGGTCGGTGGCCTGGGTCAGGATGGCGGCGGTTTCGACCATCTCCATCATGAAGGTGGAGCGGCCGCGGGCGAGGTCGTCGCCGGCCCCGACGCGGCTGAACAGCCGGTCGACGACGCCGAGCCGCATGGCCTTCGCCGGGACGAAGGCGCCGGCCTGGGCCAGCACGACCAGCAGGGCGTTCTGACGCAGGAAGGTGGATTTACCCGCCATGTTCGGGCCGGTGACGATCGACAGCCGGGCGCAGTTGGCGCCTGAGCCGTCCAGCCGGCAGTCGTTCGGCGTATAGGGGTCGCCGGCCGCCTTGACCGCCGCCTCGACCACCGGATGGCGTCCGGCCGTGACCTCGAAGCAGGCAGTGTCGTCCACCGCCGGACGGACGGCCCCGACCTCCTCGGCCCATTCCGCGAGGGCCGCGTGGGCGTCCAGTTCGGCCAGCGCCTCGGCGACGGCCTGCAGGGGCCGCGCCAGCAACTGGACCGTATGCCGCCAGGTCTCGAAGGTCTCGCCCTCGATGGCCAGCGCCCGATGACCGGCCTGACTGATCTTCGCGTCCAGCTCGGACAGTTCGACCGTGGTGAAGCGGACCTGGTTGGCGAGGGTCTGGCGGTGGATGAAGGGGCTGTCGCCGCTCGGGCGCAGCAGCGGCTCGGCGGCCCTGGCCGAGACCTCGAGGAAATAGCCGAGCACGGCGTTGTGCTTGATCTTGAACGGCACACCCGCATCGGCGACCGCCCGCGCCTCCAGATCGGCCACCACGCGGCGGCTGTCGTCGCGCAGGCGTCGCGCCTCTTCCAGCTCGGGCCGGTAGCCGGGAGCGACGAAGCCGCCGTCACGGGCCAGATGCGGCGGCTCGGCGACGAGGCCTTCGGCCAGATCGACCAGAAGGCCGCCGGTCTCGGGCGACAGCATCAGCCGGTCCAGGCAGGCGACCAGCCGGACCGGCGGGCCGGTCAGCGCGTCGCGATCGGGCGGGAACAGGCCGGCCACGCCCTCTGCGACCGACAGGCCGGCGCGGATGGCGGCCAGATCGCGCGGGCCGCCCCGCCCGAGAACCAGCCGCGACACCGCCCGGGCCACGTCCGGGGCCGCCTTCAGCCCGTCGCGCAAATCGCGGCGCAGATCGCGGCGCTCGAGCAGCCATTCGACCGCGTCGAGGCCGTGATTGATGGCCACGGGGTCGCGCAGGGGGCGGGCGATCCGCTCGGCGAGGGCCCGCGCTCCGCCCGAGGTGACCGTGCGGTCGATGCAGGCCAGCAGCGAACCGTCGCGTTCGCCGCGCTGGGTGCGGTCGATCTCGAGACTCAGCCGGGTGGCCGGATCGATGGCGAGAAAGCCGGTGTCGCCGGACCGTCGGGGCGGCGACAGGGCGGGGATCTTGCCGGCCTGGGTCGTTTCCAGATAGGCGGCGATCAGTCCCAGCGCGGAAACTTCGCCTTCCTCGAAGGCGCCGTAGCCGTCGAGCGAGGCGACGCCGTAAAGGCGCTCGACCCGGACCCGGGCCCCTACCGGCTCGGCCATGGCCTGCGGCAGGGCCTGGACCACGCCGCCCGATCCGTCGAGCGCCGCCCTGGCCGCCTCGTCCGAGAACAGCCGGTCGGGGACCAGCACCTCGGACGGCCGGAACGACGCCAGGGTCGCGGCCAGATCCTCCAGCGAACAGCCCACCACATCGACCGAGCCGGCCGACAGTTCGACCACCGCCACCGCCGCCCGGCCCCTGCGGATCGACACCGCGGCCAGCCGGTTGGCCCCGCGTGCGTCCAGCAGGCTGTCCTCGGTCAGGGTGCCGGGGGTGACCACGCGGACGATGTCGCGGTGGACCACCGCCTTGGAGCCGCGTTTCTTCGCCTCGGACGGCGCCTCCAGCTGTTCGCAGATCGCCGCCTTGAACCCCTGCCGGATCAGCCGCGCCAGATAGCCGTCCAGCGCGTGGACCGGCACCCCGGCCATGGGGATGTCCTCGCCCTGGTGCTTGCCCCGCTTGGTCAGGGTGATGCCCAGGGCGGCGGCCGCGATTTCGGCGTCCTTGAAGAACAGCTCGTAAAAATCGCCCATGCGGAAGAACAGGATGGCGTCCGGCGCCTGGGCCTTGGCCGCCAGGAACTGCGCCATGACCGGCGTCACGCCTTCGGCGGACGGCAGGCTTTCGGCTTTCGGCGGATGGGCTAGGGGGGCGTTCATCTGAGCCGCGCAGGGTGAAGGAATGAGGGGGCGCGCTCAAGCGTTCCATTGCGCCTCCCTGTCGGGGTGAGGTCGGCCATGCTCGTTGTGACGAACCAGCCGGCGGCGGGCCTCGGTCATGGGGTTGCCGCTTGTCCGAACGGTGTGTCCCTGCGACAAGCGGGGCAGGCGGTTAAGGGAACGCGGTCCGACACCGCGGCTGTGCCCGCAACTGTAGGCGGCGAGACGGACGATCATTCCGGGGCCTTGGCTCCGGCGTCACTGGGAAACCGGGAAGGCGCGATCCTCCGTTTTTGACCCGCAAGCCAGGAGACCTGGCCGCCGATGTCGTCCGTCCGCTGCCCGGGACCAGGCAGAGACGCGGTGATCCGTCGAGGCGACCCGACACCTGCGCCGTCCATTCCGGGCGGGTCGGCCGCCATTCACACGTCGCCGCGACGCGCTCGCGCGGGGACGACGGAGCCATCGCAATGACGCGATCCCTTCTGCTCGCCACGGCCGCGACCGTGCTTCTGCCCGCCCACGCCTTCGCCCAGGCGGCGGACGATCCCCTGCCCGAGGTGGTGGTCACCGCCACCCGCCTGCCCGCCGTCGTCGCCGACACGCCGGGCGCCCGGGTCATCGACCGGGCGACCATCGACCGGCGCGGGGCGGTGTTCGCGGCGGACATCCTGCCCGACGTGCCCGGTCTGTCGGTCTATCGGGCCGGCCTCGGCGGCGTCACCTCCGTGCGCATTCGCGGGACCAGCCAGGACAAGTCGCTGGTGCTGGTCGACGGCGTGCCGGTCAACGATCCCAGCCAGCCGGCCGGGGGCTTCGACTTCTCCGGATTCGACCTCGGCGACATCGAACGCATCGAGGTGCTTGGCGGGCCGCAATCGTCGCTGTGGGGATCCGACGCCATCGGCGGAGTCATCGCCTTCACCTCGCGCGAATTGGACGGCGTCCGGGCCGAGGTCGAGGCCGGCGCGTTCGACACGGTGCGCGGCCGCCTCGCGGCGGGCGTCGCTGAAGACCGCTACGCCATCGGCGCCTTCGTGTCGCGCTTCGACACCGACGGGATCTCCGCCGCCGCCACGGGGACGGAGGCCGACGGTTTTGACAACACCACTGTTGGGGCCAACGGCCGCTACGCCTTTAGCGACCGGGTCGGGATCGACGCGCGGGTCCGGCAAGCCGACAGCTTCGCCGAGATCGACGGCTGGGGTCCGGTCGACACCCTCGACACCGCCGCCACGGTCAACCGGTCCGGCCGGGCGCGAATGACAGTTCGCGACCTGCTGGGACTGGACCATCAGTTCATCGCCGCCGCATCAGATGTCGAGCGTATCACCGACAGCGCCTTCCCCTCGACCTATGAGGGCAAGCACCGCCTGTGGCGCTGGCAGGCCGACAGCCGGGGGGCGGGCCCCGTCCGCTACGCCGTCGGCCTTGAGCGCGAGGAGACCGAGGCGTTCCTGAACGGTTCCAGCGCCGGGCTGGGCGTCGGGTCGGCGTTCGGGACCGTGCGCTGGCAGGCCTCGGATCGGCTGACCCTCAACCTCGGTCTCCGCCACGATTCGACCGATGACTTCGGCGGCGAGACCACGGGGCGGCTGTCGGCGGCGTACGACCTCCTTGCCGGCCTCACCGTGTCAGGGGCCTGGGGGACCGGCTTCAAAACGCCCAGCGTCAGCCAGGCAGTGTGCGATTTCTGCTTCGTCCTGCCGGGCACCGTTGTCGCGCCGCTGGTCCCGGAATACGCCACGGGCGGCGAGATCGCGCTCGGCTGGCGCTCCGCCGACGGCCGCTTCGACGGCCGGGCGACCCTCTACCGGCTGGAGGTCGAAGACCAGATCGACGGCTTCTTCGATCCCGGATCCTTCGAGTTCTACTACGTCAACATCGCCGAGACGCGCACCGACGGGGTCGAACTGGAAGGCGGCGCGATCCTCGGCGGCGGCTTCGATCTGTCGTTGGCCTATGCGTGGACCGAAGCGGTCAATGCCACGACCGGCGCGGCCATACTGCGCGTTCCGGAGCAGGCCGGTTCGGCGACGCTGGGCTGGAGCGGCGAGCGGCTGTCGGCGGCCCTGACCGTGCGGGCGGAAGGCGACATGCCGGACTCGGGCGGGACGCGGGACGGCTTCGTCACCGCCAACCTGAACGCCGCCTGGAACCTGACCGATCGGGTCACCCTGACGGCGCGGGTCGAGAACCTGGCGGATGAGCGTTATCAGCAGCTGCTCGGCTATGGCGAGCCGGGCCGGTCCGGCTACCTCGGGATCAGGCTGCGCTACTGATGGCGCGGGGGCCGGCGGCGGCGACCGTCGCCGGCTCCAGCTGCAGGGCGGCCCAGTCGAGCGCGGGGGTCGGAGCGTTGGCGGCGGCGACCACGGCGCGCAGTTCGGCGGCCGAGGCGACGCTGGCGATCACCGCCGAGACCTCCGGCAGGCCCATGGCGTAGGCCAGGGTGGCCTGCATCGGATCGATCCGGGCCTCGGCCAGGCGGCGGCGGATGCGCGACAGGGCGTGGGCATGGCGGGCCATTTCAGGCGGCAGCGGCTCGCCGCTGATGAACAGAAGGCCGTCGGCGAACACCGAGGTGGCGTGAACGGCGACGCCGAGCGTGGCCAGCTCCGACAGGACGCCGGTGTGCTGGATGCGCTGGTCGAGCAGGTTGATCGGCAGTTCGATGACGTCGGGCCGGAACCGTCGCGCCAGCAGGGCGGGGCCGTCCTCGACGCCGGCGCGGAATCCGATGCGGCGATAGAGGCTGCGCGCCTTCAGCGCCTCGAGCCGGTCCCACAGGGCGCGGCCCTCGGCTCCGGCCAGATCGTCAGCGCTGGAGACGAGAAGCGTGTCGCCGCGGGGCAGGCCGAGCCGCTCCAGCGAGCGGCGGGCGCGGGCCTCGACGCGATCCACCCCGTCGGTGATCGAGACGGTGCGGACCGTGACCTGGAAGGGGGAGGGGAAGGGCCAGGCCTGGCCCAGCCGGCGTTCGCCGTCGCCGTCCGGCTTGGTCGCCACCAGGGTGACCCCGGCGTCGGCGGCGGTCTGCAGCAGAAACCGCAAGGCTTCCTCGCGCGCGCCGGCCGGCAGCGGCGCATAGGCGTTCACGGCGCGCGCCGGCTCGTGGACGACGGCCACGGCCAGTTTGTCGATCGGAGATGGAGCGCGATTGGGGAGCACCGTCGGACTGTGGCGCTGAAAGTTTAAGGCCCCCCTTCCGAGACCTTGACCGAATCTTACCGCGGGAACGGTGGTTCCCCGTTTTGGGTCAGGCGGCGTGCTGTGAAAGCGCCTGCAGGACTCCCGCGCCATACCGGTCCAATTTGGTCTGACCGACGCCGGGAATACGGGCCAGGTGGTCCAGATCGCCGGGCTCCGCGAGGGCGATTTCCAGCAAGGTCTTGTCCTGGAAGATCACATAGGGCGGCACCCGCTGCTCCGCTGCCCGATCACGGCGCCAGGCCCGCAGGGTCTCGAAGCGCGCGCGCACGTCGGCGTCCATCGATTCCAGCGCGGCATTGCGACCGGTGCGGGTCCGTTCGCGCGAGGCCCCGGCGCGCGCCGGCTGGCGACGCACCTCGATCGCCCGCTCGCCGCGGTAGACCGCCCGCACCGCCTCGGGATCGCCGAGCATGACCAGCGGTTTGCCCTCGTTCGGATCCTCGACCAGCAGGCCCTCGAACATCAGGTGATCGATCACGTCCCGCCATGTGTGCAGTGCGGTATCGGCGCCGACGCCCCAGGTCGACAGCGCCGTCTCCCAGGGCTGGGCATCCTTCGTCTTGCCGAGCAGGTGGTCGACGACCCGGCCCCGGCCGAAGCGCTCGCCGAGCCGCTGCACCGCGGCCAGGGCCTTCTGGGCCTGCACCGTGGCGTCGAACAGGGCCGGCGGGTCCTGGCAGATGTCGCAGACGCCGCACGGCTCCGCGCCGGTCTCGCCGAAGTAGCGCCGCACCGCCTGCGGGCGGCACACCGCCCCGTCCAGCATGGCGAACAGCTGGCGCGCCTTGCGCACCTGCACCGCCTTGACCTCCCCGGCCATCGGGCTGCCTTCGAGCCGGCGCAGGGTCCAGGCGATGTCCGATGGGCCATAGAGGGTGATTCCCTCTGCGGGGTCGCCGTCGCGCCCGGCCCGGCCGATCTCCTGCCAATAGGCCTCCAGCGAGCCCGGCGGATCGGCGTGGATGACGAAGCGCACATCGGCCTTGTCCACCCCCATGCCGAAGGCGATGGTCGCCACCATCACCGCCCCGTCCTCGGCGAGGAACCGCTCCAGCCGGCGGTCCCGGTCACGGGCCTCCATGCCCGCGTGATAGGCGATGGCGTTGGTCCCGGCGTCGCGCAGGGCGTGCGCCACCCGCTCGCAGCCGTCACGCGAGCCGCAGTAGACCACGCCAGACTTGCCGCGCCTCTGGCGGACCAGATCGATCACCGCCGCGTCGGTCTTCGCCCGCGACGCGTTCTCCTTGCGCACCGCCGCCAGCTGCAGGTTCGGCCGGGCGAAGCTGTCGACCACGATGCGGGCCTCGCCGAGCCGCAACGAGCGGACGATATCCTCGCGGGTCCGGGCGTCGGCGGTGGCCGTCACCGCGATCCTCGGCACGCCCGGGAACAGCTCGGCCAGCCGGCCGAGGCTCCGATAGTCCGGCCGGAAGTCATGTCCCCACTGCGAGACGCAGTGCGCTTCGTCGATGGCGATCAGCGACAGCGGCAGGTCGTGAAGCCGGTCGATCAGGTGCGGCTGGGCCAGTCCCTCGGGCGAGACATAGAGCAGGTCGAGTTCCCCGGCCCTCGCCGCGCGCCAGATCTCCGACCGGTCGTCCAGCGAGACGCCGGAATCGAGGCGGGCGGCGGCCACGCCCTGCTGCTTCAAGGCCTCGACCTGGTCGGTCATCAGGGCGATCAGCGGCGAGACAACCAGGCCGAGGCCGGGCCGGAGCATGGCGGGGATCTGGTAGCAGACGCTCTTGCCGCCGCCGGTCGGCAGCACGGCCATCACGTCCCGGCCCGCCAGAACCTCGGCCACCACCTCGGCCTGCAGCCCCCGGAAGCCGGCGTGGCCCCAGACCCGCTCCAGCGTCGCCCGGGCCTCGGCCAGGGACGGCGGGGCGGCGGTTGAAAGCGAGTCGGCGGGCATCGCCGCCTTGTGCCTCATTTGTTCCGGCGTGTGAACGCCCGTCGGATGGTTCAGCGCGGCTCGACGGCGACCTCGGCCCGGATCGAGTTGGCGATATAGCAGGCCTCGTGGGCGCGGTGATGCAGATCGTCCAGGGCGGCGGCGTCGGGCCGCGCCGCGCCGGCGAAGCTCACCTGAGGCCGCAGGGTCAGCGCGGTGATCGACATCCGGCCCCGCTCGTCACGGCCGAGCAGGCCGACCGCGTCGTCGCGGTAGCGGTCGACCACAAGGCCGTCCTTGCGGGCGAAGGCGAGGAAGAACAGCATGTGACAACTGGACACGGCGGCGACCAGCGCCTCCTCGGGGTCGACCGCCGCCGGATCGGACATAGGCTCGGGCACGCTGGTCGGCGCCGACGATCCGCGCACCACCGCGCCGCCGTCGAACCGCCAGTCATGGGCGCGACTATACTGGTTGTCGGAGAATGGCTGGCCGTCGCGGCTCCATTCCACGGTGGCGATGTGCTCGCTCATGACGGGTCTCCGCTCGGCCGGCTGGGCGCGATGACCGAACCGTGTAGCCGCGGATGTCGTCGAAACCCAGCCCGCGCCTTGCTACGGCCCGCATCCCGCCTTATCCCCGGACGCATGCCGTCCCCGCTGATCTGCCCATCGATCCTCGCCAGCGACTTCGCCCGTCTGGGCGAGGAGGTCGCCGCCCTCGAAACGGCCGGCGCCGACTGGGTCCACGTCGATGTGATGGATGGCCATTTCGTACCCAACATCACCATCGGTCCGGACGTGGTGAAGGCGTTGCGTCCCCACACCAAGCTACCGTTCGACGTGCACCTGATGGTCGCGCCGGTCGATCCGTGGCTGGAGGCCTATCGCGACGCCGGGGCCGATTACCTTACCGTCCATCCCGAGAGCGGGCCGCACCTGCACCGCACGCTTGGCCGCATCCGCCAGCTGGGCCTCAAGGCGGGCGTGGTGCTCAACCCCGGCACCTCCCTGTCCGTGCTGGAAGAAGTGATCGACCTGGTCGACCTGGTGCTGCTGATGTCGGTCAACCCCGGCTTCGGCGGCCAGTCCTTCATCCCCTCCACCCTGAAGAAGATCGAACGAGCCCGGGCCCTGCTCGACGCAGCCGGCTCCAGGGCCCATCTGCAGGTCGACGGCGGGGTCACCGCCGCCAACGCCGGGGCCTGCGTCGCCGCCGGCGCCGACGCGTTGGTCGCCGGCACGGCGGTGTTCCGGGGCGGCCCCCCGGCCTACGCCGACAACATCCGGGCGCTGAAGACCGCGTGAGTCCGCTCGGCCCCTTCGCCCGCACCGAGGCCGCAGCGCCCGCGCCCGGCGAGATTCCCGGACTTCGCGGCGCGCCCATGCGCACGCCGGTCCGTACCACCGAGGCGTCGGCGGGGCCCGGCCTGTGGCCCGCCGTCCTCGGCCGGCTGCTGACACGGCAGCTGTGGATCGAACTGTACGGCCTGCCCGGCTACGGCCTGACCCTCCGGGGTCGGACGGCGCAGGGCTTCGCCGCCACACCGCGCGACTTCCGCCCGGTCGACCCCGCGCCTGGCAAGGCCGCCTTGGGCGGTCGGTTCGTGCTGGCGGGCGCCAGTCTCGAAGCGCCCGCGCCCGAGGATCCCTGGAACCGGCCCAGCCCGACCCGCGCCTTCGCCGTCGAACTGCACGCCTTCGCCTGGCTGCCGTCGCTGATGCTGCAGGGTGAGCGAGGGGCCCGCGAGGCGCTGCGTCTGACCCTGACCTGGGCCACGGTGTTCGCGCGCTGGTCCCCGTTCGCCTGGGACCCCGCCATCCTCGCCCGGCGCACCCTCAACCTCGCCTGCGCCGCGCGCCGCATGAGCCAGGTCGCCACCGAGGCGGAAAGGCTGAGGCTGGCCGATGTACTGGGCCGGCAGGCGAAACAGCTGTTGCGTCCGCCAGGCGGGATCGCGGGCCGCGCCGAACGCCTGATCGCCGCCGCCGTCGCCGGCTGCGTGCTGGCCGGGTCCCCTGGAACCGCCCTGCGCCGGGCGGCCCTGGGCGCCCTGCCGTCGGCGCTGGTGCAGACCGTCGGCGAGGATGGAGCCCATACCTCCCGCAGCCCCGAGGCCGGGCTGGAGCTGCTGCTCGACCTGTTGACGCTCGAGGACGCCCTCGCCCAGCTGTCCGAGCCGGCCCCGGACGCCATGCGGTCGGCGATCCGGCGGCTGACCTCGGCGGCCAGCTTTCACACCCTGCCCGACGGCCGCCTGATCACCCTGCAGGGCGGCGGGCCATCGACGCCGGCGCGGGTGGCCGCGGCCGTGGCCCACGACGAGGCCGAGGGCGACGAGGCCCCGACCGGAACGGTGGGCGGCGTCGCCCGTATCCGCAGCCCGCTGCTGACCGTCGCCGCCGACATCGCCGCCCCCGCGCGCGGCGCCTGGTCCGCCGCCGCCTGCGCCCAGCCGCTGGCGCTGGAGATCGTCTGTGGACGCGACCGTCTGGTCACCGGCTGCGGCTGGACCCCCGGCGCGGCCGACCGTCAGGGCTTGCGGCTCGGCCCCGGCCACTCGACCCTGACCCTCGCCGAGAGCTCCACCGGGGCGCCGCTCGGCGGCTGGAGGGGTGGGCTTCTGGGCCATCGTCTGATCAGCCGACCCCTGAACGTCGAGGTGCATCGCCGCGACGGCGAGGGCGCGGTCTGGCTGGAAGCCGAGCACGACGGCTGGGTCCACGACTATGGCCTGCTCCACCAACGCCGGCTCTATCTGGACCAGCGCCTCGATGAGCTGCGCGCCGAGGAGCGGCTGCATCCCGGACCGGGCCAGAAGGAGGTGGTTCGGGCCATCGCCGCCCCCTACGCCATCCGCTTTCAGCTCGAACCGGGCGTGCAGGCCTCGCTGGCCCGCGACCGCCGCTCGATCCTGTTGCGCGGCCATTCCGGCCGGGGATGGTGGTTCCGCACCGACGGGCCGGACGTGGCCATCGAGCCCTCGGTCCACATCGACGAGGGTCTGACCCGGCGCTCTCTGCAGATCGTCGTGCGCGGCTCGGCCCGCACCGATTCCGAGACCAAGATCCGCTGGAAGCTGAGCCCGGCCGGCTCGGGCGGCGATCCCACCTGACCCGTCCCTTGAGACGATCGGTCGCCGCGACCATCTTGGGACTGCCGCGTTACGCCTTACCGACCACAGGATCGCCCGATGAGCTTCGCCGACCCCACCACCCTGCCTGACGACCTGATCAAGGACGGCTCCGACGCCAGCTTCATGGCCGATGTGGTCGAGGCCTCGAAGACCCAGCCGGTGCTGGTCGACTTCTGGGCCACCTGGTGCGGACCGTGTCGGACGCTGACGCCGATGCTGGAGAAGGCCGTTCGCGCCGCCGGTGGGGCGGTCAAACTGGTCAAGATCGATGTCGACAAGAACCCGGCCTATGCTGGCCAGCTGCGCGTGCAGTCGATCCCCACCGTATACGCCTTCGTCGACGGCCAGCCCGCCGACGGGTTCCAGGGCGCGGTGCCTGAGAGCCAGCTCAAGGCTTTCATCGACAAACTGTCCGGCGGGACCAGCGCCAACTCCGATATCGAGCAGCTGATGTCGATGGGCGAGGAGTCGCTGTCGCTGAACGACCTCGGCGGGGCCGCCCAAGCCTTCGCCCAGGTGATGACCCTCGAGCCCGGACACGAGGGCGCCATCGCCGGCATGGCCCGCGTCTATCTGGCCGACGGCGACCCCGAACAGGCCCGCCAGACCATCGCCATGGCCCCGGCCGATTCGAAGAATGCGCAGGTCCAGTCGATCCGGGCCCAGCTGAGCCTGGCGTCCGCCGCCCCGGCGAGCGCGAGCGCCGAGCTGGAGGCGAAGGTCGCCGCCGATCCCTCCGACCACCAGGCGCGCTATGATCTGTCGCTGGCCCAGGCCGCGGCCGGCGACCTGAAAGGCGCGGTCGACAGCCTGTTGGCCATCGTCGCCGCCGACCGCGAATGGAACGATCACGCCGCGCGGAAACAGCTGCTGACCGTATTCGAGGCGGCCGGCGCGTCTTCAGAGGTCGCCCGCGACGGCCGCCGCCGTCTCTCCTCCATCCTGTTCGCCTAGGGGGTTGCGATGGCGCAGGGCTATCACAGGGCCGCCGACCTGCCGCAGGTCATCCCGGTCTTCCCCCTGCCCGGCGCCATTCTGCTGCCACGCGGCCAGTTGCCGCTGAACATCTTCGAGCCGCGCTATCTGAACATGATCGACGACGCGATGGCCGGCGACCGCATCATCGGCATGATCCAGCCCCGGCCCGGCGCACGCGCCGCGCCCGGGCTGTCGCCGGTCGGCTGCGCGGGACGGATCACCAGCTTCGCCGAGACTTCGGACGGCCGCTATCTGATCACCCTGACCGGCTGCGCCCGCTTCCGCCTCGGCAGCGAACTGCCGAGCCAGTCGCCCTATCGCCAGGTGCGCGCCGATTTCACGCCGTTCGAGGCCGATCTGGCCCCGCCGCCCGTCGACGACGTCGGCCTGGACCGGGAAGGCCTGCTGGACGCCCTGCGTGCCTATCTTGAGACCCGCGGTCTGGAGATTGACTGGGACACCGCCGAGACGGCGCCGCCCGAGGCCTTGATCAACAGCTTGTCGATGGCCCTGCCGTTCGAACCGGCGGAGAAACAGGCATTGCTTGAGGCCGCCAGCCTGACCGACCGGTCCAGCGTTCTGACGGCCCTGATGACCATAGACGCGGCGGAAACCGGCGACGGCGACGCCCCTTCGATGCAATAGTGATGTGATGAGCGACGCCTTCAACACCCCTGCCTCGGTCGATCCGCGCCTGCTGGAAGTGCTGGTCTGCCCCGTGACCCGGGGCCGCCTGACGTATGATCGCGAGCGCCAGGAACTGGTCTCGAAAGGCGCCAGGCTGGCCTTTCCGATCCGCGACGGTGTGCCGATCATGCTGGCGGACGAGGCCCGCAGACTGGACTAGTCAGAGCGCTTCGCCCCTGAGCAGGCGCGGCAGGTCGCCCGTCGCGCCGCCGGCTTCGTGCATGAAGGCGCGGCGCAGGGGGGCGATGCGGTTGACGGCGGCGATGCCGAGGTCCCGCGCCAGCCGCACGGGGGCGATGTCGTTGGAAAACAGCCGGACGAAGCCGTCAAATCCGGCCGCCAGCGCTGCATTGTCGAAGCGCCGCCAGCGGGCATAGCGGTCCAGCACCGTCTCCGAGCCGATGTCCTCGCCCAAGCGCACCGCCTCGACCAGCACCTCGGCCAGGGCGGCCGCGTCCTTCAACCCCATGTTCAGGCCCTGCCCCGCGACCGGATGCACCGCATGGGCGGCGTCGCCGATCAGGGCGACGCGCGGCGCGGTCAGCTGTTCGGCCAGCTGAAGCGACAGCGGATAGACGAACCGGGGTCCGACCACCGAGACGTCGTCGAGGAAATCCCCGAACCGGCGCATCAGATGGGCATGGAAGGCCTCGTCCGAAGCGGCCTTCAGCGCCTCGGCCCGTCGCGTCGTCTCGGTCCACACCAGGCTGGCGCGCTGCTCGGTCAGCGGCAGGATGGCGAAGGGGCCCGAGGGCAGGAAATATTCGTGCGCCACATGGCCGTGGTCGCGGCCCATGGCGACGGTGGCGACCACGCCGCTCTGGCCATAGCCCCAGCCGACCGTGTCGATGCCGGCCTCGCGCCGAACCCGCGAACCGCGACCTTCGGCCCCGACCACCAGCGGGGCGCGCAGCTCGGCGCCGTCGGCGAGGGTCACCGTCGCCAGACCGGGACCGGTCCCGACCCGGTCGACCGAGGCGGGCGCGCGGACCTCGATCTCCGCCGCCGTCACCGCCTCGCTGAGGGCGACGCGGATGCGCCGGTTCTCGACCATATAGCCGAGCGGCTCGCCATCGGTGCGCTCGCCGATCTCGTCGGCGTCGAAGCGCAGGAAGGCGGAGGAGGCCGCCGGCGACGCCGCCCCCGGACGCCGTCCGTCCGTCACGAGGATGCGGTCCATGCGGCAGGCGTACGGGCGCAGGCCCTCGCCGACGCCGAGCGCGTCGAGCATGCGGAAGGTCGAGAAGGCGATGGCGGTGGAGCGGCCGTCGAAGGTCGGCGCCAGCTGGGCCGGGAACGGCTGCGGATCAACCAGGACCACCTTGAGCCCGCCCTGGGCGGCGGCGAGGGCGAAGGTCGCGCCCGCCAGCCCGGCGCCGGCGATGATGACGTCGTAGTGGTCGGTCTCGGTCATGCGCCGGTTGTCGCGCCGGCGGGGCGCGAGGTCCAGTGCGACCTGTTGCCTGCCGCCTAAAGTAAACAGCCCCTTAACCCTGTCCGGGCGACAACGTTCGGAGTCTCGCCACTGCCGGAGTCCGCCGCCGCATGTCCGCCGCCCTCGCCCTCGGCAATCGCGCCTTCGAGAGCGCCCGCATTGTCTGGGCCGCGCCGTTCGCGGTGCGCTTCCGGGGCGTGCTGCAGGCCTTGCTGGCCGCCCTGCTGCTGGTCGCGCTGATCTCGTGGAATCCGGCCGACCCTAGCCTCAACGCCGCCTCTTCCGTCGAGCCGACCAATTGGCTGGGGCTGAACGGGGCCCTGTTCGCCGACCTGTTCATGCAGTCGCTGGGGCTCGCCGCCTGGCCGGCCGCCCTGCTGTTGATCGCCTTTGGGCTGGCCGGGGCTATCGGCGACGCGATCCAGCAGCGTCTGAAGCCCACGGCATTGAAGATTTTCGCGGCCACGGGCGGGGTATTCTGCCTGTCCGCCGCCCTGTCCGCCCTGGCCCAGCCCGCCGCCTGGCCTCTGGCGACCGGTCTCGGTGGATTGTGGGGCGACGCCCTCGTCGGCCTCGTGGCGCTCGCCTTCGCGGCGCTGCGCCTGCCCGGCGCGGCCATCGCCGCCGGCGCGGTCTTCCTGGCGTTGGGCCTGTGGAGCGTCGGCTACGCCATCGGTCTGCGTGTCGCCGATCTGGGCGAGGCGGTCGACTGGGCGCGGGGTGCGCGCCGGGCGGGCCCGCCGCCGGCCGCCGCACGCCGAAGCGCGAAGGCCCCGCCCCGGCCGCGGCCCGCGCCGGAGCCCGAGAGCTACGACCCAGCCAGCCCCGACCCCGACGACGGTCCGCCGTGGCGCGAGGAGGCGCCGGCCCCCGCCCGTGGCGCGCCCGAGCCGAAAGTCGCCGCGGTCAAGGCGCCGAAAGCCTCGAAACGCGACGCCGACGACAGCCAGGCCGCCTTCGACTTCGCCAAACCCTCGACCGGTTTCGACCTGCCGCCGCTGGCCATGCTGACCAAGCCGGCCAAGCGCGTCGCCTCGGTTGACGAGGAGGCGCTGAAGCAGAACGCCAAGATGCTCGAAGGCGTGTTGCAGGAATTCGGCGTGCGCGGCGTGATCGACCAGATCCGCCCCGGCCCGGTCGTCACCCTGTACGAACTGGTTCCCGCCCCGGGCGTGAAGCATGGCCGCGTCGTGGCTCTCAGCGACGATATCGCCCGTTCGATGTCGGCCCGCGCCTGCCGCATCAGCGTCGTGCCGGGGCGGAACGCCATCGGCATCGAACTGCCCAACGCCAAGCGCGAGACCGTCTATCTGCGCGACCTGCTGGCCTCGGCCGAATACGACAAGCCGGCCCATCTGCTGCCGCTGGCCCTCGGCGAGTCGATCGGTGGCGAGCCCTATGTCGCCGACCTGGCGCGCATGCCCCACCTGCTGATCGCCGGCACCACCGGCTCGGGAAAGTCGGTCGGGGTCAACGCCATGATCCTGTCGATCCTGTACCGGCACAGCCCGGCCGAGTGCCGCTTCATCATGATCGATCCCAAGATGCTGGAGCTCAGCGTCTATGACGGCATCCCACACCTGCTGGCCCCGGTCGTCACGGATCCGAAGAAAGCGGTCGTCGCGCTGAAGTGGACGGTGCGCGAGATGGAGGATCGCTATCGCCGCATGTCCAAGCTCGGCGTGCGCAACATCGCCAGCTACAACGAGCGCGCCCGCGAGGCCCAGGCCAAGGGCGAGCATTTCGAGCGTACGGTCCAGACCGGCTTCGACGACCAGGGCCGGCCGGTCTATGAGTCCGAGAAGATCCGTCCCGAGCCCATGCCTTATCTGGTCGTGGTCATGGACGAGATGGCCGACCTGATGCTGGTCGCCGGCAAGGACGTCGAAGGCGCGGTGCAGCGGCTGGCCCAGATGGCCCGCGCCGCCGGCATCCATCTGATCATGGCCACCCAGCGCCCATCGGTCGATGTCATCACCGGCACGATCAAGGCGAACTTCCCGACCCGGATTTCTTTCCAGGTCACCTCCAAGATTGACAGCCGCACCATCCTCGGCGAGCAGGGCGGCGAGCAGCTGCTCGGTCAAGGCGACATGCTCTACATGGCGGGCGGCGGTCGCATCACCCGTCTGCACGGCCCGTTCGTGACCGACCAGGAGGTCGATGAGGTCTGCAAACACCTGCGCGCCCAGGCCGAGCCCGACTATCTGGACCTGATCACAGACGATCCGGACGGCGACGGCGACGCGGCCTTCGGCGACGAGGGCGGCGGCTCGGGCGACGACCTCTACGACCGCGCCGTGGCCGTGGTGACCCGCGACCGCAAGGCGTCGACCAGCTATATCCAGCGCCGTCTGCAGATCGGCTACAACCGCGCCGCCTCGCTGATCGAGCGGATGGAGCAGGAGGGCGTGGTCAGCCCCGCCAACCACGCCGGCAAACGCGACATCCTCGCGGGTCCGCCGCCGATGTAGGCGGCTCCGGGCAACGGACCAGGGCCCGCGGCGTTAGGAAGAGCCGCCGTTCGCCGGGAGGAAGCTGAACAGGGCTTCATCGCAGCGCCGGAATATGGTCAGGCTCGGGTCACGCCCTCGCCAGACCGACCCGGCAAGACGGCATTCTCAACCATCCCGAACGGGAGAAGACATCATGACCGTCTCACGCCGCGCTTTCGCGCTCGGAACCGCCGCCGTCGCCGCCGTCGCGGCCCTGCCGGCCCACGCCCAGTCGAATCTTTCGGCGGAAGACCGCGCCGTCCTGGCTCGCGCCCAGACCTACCTTCAAGGCCTGACCTCGGCCGAGGGAACCTTCGTCGAGACCTCGGGCGCCCAGCGCCGTCAGGGCCGCTTCTATCTGCAGCGCCCCGGCAGGATGCGGTTCGAATACACCGACCCGGCCGGCCTGCTGGTCGTCTCGGACGGCTCGAACGTGAAGCGCTACGATCCGCGCCTGAACGTCTTCCGCCAGGTGCCGCTGGGCCAGACGCCGCTGTCGACCTTCCTGGCCCGCACCGTCCGCCTCGATCAGGGCGTGCGGATCGACCGCGTCACCCGGATGGCCTCCGGCGCCTTCGCCATCACCGCCCGCGACAACCGCCGGCCCAACGACGGTTCGGTGGTCCTCGCCTTCGCCGGCGATCCGGTCCGGTTGCAGGAGTGGACCATCATCGACGCCCAGGGCGGCCGCACCCGCACCCAGCTGACCACGCTGCGCCCGGCCTCGGGCCTGTCGGCCAGCCTGTTCCAGTTGCGCGATCCGACCACCCGTCCGCGCCGCAACTGATCTCCCCCGCCGCGCGAGTTCACCTTGACATTTTTTGCCTGGCGTGTTGTTTTAGTCACAGATCGGCGGGAGCCGGTCTGACCCGCTACGGATTTCATCCCCTTCCCGGCGGCGAGAGAGACGAACCTGAAACGCCCGGCCCGCAAGGACCGGGCGTCTCTTTGTCCGGAAGGGCGCTATCGCGGGCGACGCGGTCGCTCGTTGCTTGAGCGCGGCACGGTGGGCCGCAGTCGCATCGCCTGCTAGAGCCCTCTCATGCTTCGCATAGCCACCTGGAACATCAACTCCGTCCGCCTGCGCGTCGATCAGGTCGCCCGCTTCGTCGCCGAAAGCGGGACCGACGTCCTGTGCCTGCAGGAGATCAAATGCCTGGAGGACCAGTTCCCCCGCGCCGCCTTCGAGGCCATGGGCCTGCCGCATCTGAAGATCGGCGGTCAGAAGGGCTGGCACGGCGTCGCCATCGCCAGCCGCAAGCCCATCGCCGAGGCGCCCCGCCTCGACGTCTGCCGTGAAGGTCACGCCCGCTGCGTCGCCGCCGACGTCGACGGGGTCGAGATCCAGAATTTCTACATTCCCGCCGGCGGCGACGTGGCCGACCGGAAGCTGAACCCGAAATTCGATCACAAGATGGATTTCTACGAGCGGCTGACCGCCGAGATGGCGGGCCGGGACCAACAGCGGCCGCTGGTGCTGGCGGGAGACTTCAACATCGCGCCCGGAGAGAACGACGTCTGGAACCACCGCTACATGTCGAAGATCGTCAGCCACACCCCGCTGGAGGTCGAGACCCTGCGCCGCCTGCAGGCGGCCGGGGGTTTCGCCGACGTGGTCCGCGACCAGATTCCCGAGCCGGTCAAACTGGCCAGCTGGTGGAGCTACCGCGCCGCCGACTTTCGCAAGTCTAACCGCGGCCTGCGCCTCGACCACCTGTGGACCTCGCCGGGTTTGACGCCCGCCGTCGTCCCGGCCAGCGCCCGCATCCACGACACCGTCCGCGAATGGACCCAGCCCAGCGACCACGCCCCGGTCACGATGGATCTCGACGTCTAGCCCGGCCCCCTAGAAGGGGAAGAAGATCGGGATCGCCACCATGGCGGCGGCCCAGGTGACCAGGTTCAGCGGCACCCCGATCCGGACGAAATCCATGTAGCTATAGTCGCCGATCTGGAACACCAGCACATTGGTCTGGTAGCCGAACGGCGTCGCAAAGGCGGCAGAGGCGGCCATCATGACCCCGACGAGGAACGGCCGGGGGTCGACCCCCAGACTGGCCGCGAGCGCCACCGCGACCGGCGTGATGAGGACCGCGACGGCGGCGTTCGACAGCAACTCCGTGGCGAACAGCGTCACACCGTACAGGATGATCAGCGCGCCCAACGGCCCGAGCGGCCGGATCGCCCCGATCAGCAGCTCGGCTCCCTCGCCGGCCAGCCCCGTAACCTCGATGGCCAGACCCACGACCACCATGCCGGCGATGAGCAGCAGAACTTCCGGCCGCAATCCGGCATAGGCCTCCTCCGGGCTGACGACGCGCAGCAAGATGAGGATGACCGCCCCCGCGAAGGCCGAGGCGGCGATCGGGGCGATACCCAGTCCGGCCGCGGCGATGACGGCCAGAAAGACGCCGAGGGACAGGAAGGCCCGTTTGGCTTCGAACGGCCGGTCAGCCGCGGCGAAAAGCTCCGCGTCCCCCAACAGTCCGTCGCCGGTTTGCTCATGGGGCTGGACCCGGGGGGCGCCCGCGTCGGCCCCACCCAGCAACCGGCCGCCGATGAAATACAGGTAGGCGCCGCCGAACGCCGCGATGACCAACGCCACCGGCGTGATCTCGAACAGGGTGAACACCGGCTGGCCCGCATTTCGCGCCATGTCGTTGACCAGCAGGTTGGTAGAGGTGCCGATCAGCGTACAGGCGCCGCCCATGATCGAGACATAGCTGAGCGGGATCAGAAACCGCTTCGGCGAGAGGTTCATGCCCGCCGCCACGTCCTTCACCACCGGAGCGGCCAGAACCACGATGGGCGTGTTGTTGAGAAACGCCGACGCGCCCCCGCACAACACGATCACCACCCACAGGCCCAGTTCCCCGAGCCGGGTGCACAGTTTTGTCGCTTGCCGGATCAGCAGGCCCAGCAACCCGGATAATTCGATCGCGTAGGCGATGACGAACAGGCTGGCGAGCGCGATGACGGCGGGACTGGCGAAAGCGCCCTGCACCTCGACGGGGCGGATCACGCCAAGCAGAAGCAAGGCGGCCGCGCCCGACAGCGCGGCCACATCCGACCGCAGCCGGCCGTGGATCAGGACCGCCACGACGGCGACCAGAACGACCAGCGCCGCGATTTGATCGAAATTCATGCTGACTTGAGACCCGCCGGGAACGCCTGCGTCAATGGTTTTGACGCGGGGACGACAACGCGCCGGTCTATGCTAAGGTGAGGTCATGCTTGGAATAAAGACGATTTCTCACCGCCGTCTGGCTGTTCTGGCGATGGCCGCATCCGGCGTGATGCTGGCCCAGTGCAATCGCAACGAGCCCGAGCCGGCGAGCCCGCCAGCCGCTGCGCCGGAACCCACGCCGCCAAAAGTCATCGCGACGCCCACGGCCATGAGCCGCGAGGAGTTGCTCGACGCCGTGTCCCGCGCCGCCTCCGCCTACGCCGCGGGCGAGGCCACGCAAGGTTCGGATTCGCTCGTCGGACGTCCCTTCGCCATCCGCATTCCCTTCGGATGCAACGGTCCCCAGCCGACGCCCGCCGCAGCGACGGGCGACGGCCTGGCGCGCTGGACCTGGGGCCCGGAGCAGAAGACGATTCAGCTGACCCTGACCCCCGGAGACTGGCTGAACACGGCGCTGATCGCGGGCGCGGCGGACGGTTCCGACTGGGAGGCGGTCGAGGGCTTCTGGATACCGCGTCCCTGGCTGCGCAAGGAAGCCTGTTCCTCGATCCGGGCCGACGCCCTGCAGAGCGGCGAAGTGACTCCCTCTCCGCAGACCGTCGGGCTGGCGGCGGTGTTCCGGGCCGACGAGTCCCGCGTGGGTCGCCGCAACGGCCGGGCCTACGCCTATACGGTCCGGCCCGACGGCGACTCGCCCCTAGCCGCGCCGGCCGGCGGATATCGGGCTGTGCTCGAGGGCCGGCTCGCGGCCTTCCCCGGCGGGCGAGCCATACGCTGCCGGGCTTCGGGCCCCGACCAGCGGCCAGTCTGCGTGGCGGCCATTCAACTGGACCGCGTCGCGTTCCAGACCGCCGACGGCGAGACGCTCAGCGAGTGGCGGCCGGGTTGATCACGGCTGCAGCCGGTATCCGCCGGCGTCGGTCAACAGCAGGCGGGCCTGACCCGGTTCCGGCTCTATCTTCTGACGCAGGCGATAGATGTGGGTCTCGAGCGTGTGGGTCGTGACCCCGGCGTTGTAGCCCCACACCTCGGTCAGCAGTTCCTCGCGCGATACGGCCTTGGCCCCGGCACGGTAGAGATATTTGAGGATGCTGGTTTCCTTCTCGGTCAGCCGCACCTTGCGCCCGCCGTCGTCGACCAGCACCTTGGCGGCGGGGCGGAATTCGTAGGGGCCGACCCGGAAGACGGCGTCCTCGGACTGCTCATGGCTGCGCAGATGGGCCCGGATGCGGGCCAGCAGAACCGCGAATCGGAAGGGCTTGGTGACATAGTCGTTCGCGCCGGACTCGAGGCCCAGCACCGTGTCGGCGTCCGACACCTGGCCGGTCAGCATGATGATCGGGGTCGAGACCCCGTCCTTACGCAGCAGCCGGCAGGCTTCGCGCCCGTCCATGTCGGGCAGGTCGACATCGAGTAGAATCAGATCGGCCCGGGTCTCCCGGCCCAGTTTGACTCCCTCGGCGGCCGTGGCCGCCTGCACCGGCCGAAAGGCCTCGTGCAGGGCCAGCTGCTCGGCGAGGGCCTCGCGCAGGTCGTCGTCGTCGTCGATGATGAGGATGGTCTTGGGCGTGGGCATGGATACCAGAATGGAGAGCGTCGGACGTTCCGCCAAGGGTTGGACCTGAAGCGGAGCGGTTTTCAGTCCATAGAGGGCGTTTCGGGGCGGTTTCGTTCCCCGAACAGCGCCGACCCGAGCCGCACATGGGTCGCGCCGAAGCGGATCGCGGTCCGGTAGTCGCCGCTCATACCCATCGAAAGCGTATCGAGCCCGTTGCGGCGCGCGATCTTGCGCAGCAGGGCGAAATGCGGACCGGGCGCCTCGTCCGCGGGCGGAATGCACATCAGGCCCTCGACCGACAGCCCCTTGTCGCGGGCGTAGGCCACAAGAGCGTCGGCGTCCCGCGGCAGGACCCCCGCCTTCTGCGGTTCGGCCCCGGTGTTGACCTGAACCAGCACGCGGACTGTCCGCCCCCCCTTGGCGGCCGCGACGGCGAGAGCGTCGGCCAGCCTGGCGCGGTCCAGCGTCTCGATGACGTCGAACAGGGCCGCAGCGTCAGCCGCCTTGTTGGTCTGCAGCGGCCCGATCAGGCGCAGCTCGAGGTCGGGGACCCGGGCGCGGAGATCGGCCCAATGGGTCTGCGCCTCCTGAACCCTGTTCTCGCCGAACACCCGCTGCCCCGTCGAGAGAGCGACCTCCAGGGCGTCCCTCGGCTGGGTCTTGGTCACGGCGGTCAGCACCACCGCCTGCGGCGACCGTCCGGCGCCGCGGCAGGCCTCCGCGATGTCGCGGCGCACACCGGCGAGGCGTTCGGCGACCGTGCTGGACGTCCGGGCGGGATCGGGAGAAGAGGAGGCCATGAACCGGTCCGCGGCGAGTATCCTGTGGGAGACAGCCAGCGTCCTCGCACGGGACGCGGCCGATGTCAGCCGCACGTCCGCCCGTCCGGGCCCGAGCCTGCCGCCCCTGCTGTTCTTCACCGACCCCGAACGCACGCCCCGCCCGTGGGAGACGGCCGCGCGTCTGCCGCCGGGCGCGGCGGTGGTGTTCCGGTCGTTCGGCCAGCCGGACGCCCATGAAACCGGCCTGCGCCTGCGCGAGGTGACCCGGCAGCGCGACGCCCTGCTGCTCATCGGGCTGGACGCCGAGCTGGCCGCCTTGGTGGAAGCCGACGGCGTCCATCTTCCCGAGCGGGCGCTCGGTCTGGCGCCGGAACTCGCCGCCGCCCGGCCGGGCTGGCGGATCACCGGTGCCGTCCATTCTGCTAAGGCGCTCGCCGGCGCGAACGGGCTGGACGCCGCCGTGCTGTCGCCGGTGTTCGGGGCGGGCGGGGCCTCGGCTGACCGCCCGCCGCTCGGCCTCGACGGGTTCGAGGATCGGGTGCGGGAGGCGACGATCCCTGTTTATGCGCTGGGTGGTATCGACGCCGCCAATGCGGGGGCGCTGATCGGCACGGGCGCCTGCGGGCTGGCGGGGGTGTCAGCGATCCGGGCGGCGTTCGGCCCGGACTAGAAGCGGAAGATCGATTCCAGACGGAAACGCGGCGCCGTGCGGCGTTCCGTTTGCGGGGGGCTGGCCGGATCGGCTTCAGGTTCGGCCAGACCGGCCGCGGCGCCGACCCGCAGGCGCGGATTGACCCGGTAGTAGGCGCCGGCCTCGACGTCGCCGAGATTGCTCTCGCGCCCGACCGGCTGGCTGAGGTTGAGATCGAGACCCCAACGGCCTCGCTCGGTGAAGCGGAGGCGCGATTGTCCCGGATTGGCCGCGGACCGGGCGGTCTGGGCTTCGGTCAGGCTGACGGCGGGCGCGCGGCTGCGCGCAGCGGCGGTCTGGGCCGAAGCGGCGTCGGCCACGACGAGGAGCGCGAGGCCCCCGGCCAGTCCAGCGATGACAGCGCCCTTGCGCATATCCTGCCCTTCACGCCGCGACGGAGCCTCCGTCACGGTTCTCGCCAGCGATTAGACACCGCTGGTCAGCCCGGTCAACGAAACGTGGCCTTCGACCCATGGTTCCGCGCAACTCTACGGGACTCCTGTGGCGCGAGCGTCACGCGTCGAAGTCGCGCCGGACGGGTTGTCGCCGCCTGATCGCCGGCCTGTGGCCCCAGTGAAGAGACTTCGCCTTGTCATCGCCCCTTTTGACCGTGTTATAGAGCGTCGCTTCGGCATTTCGACCCTGTGGGCGAGCCGGCGCGTGCGCGGAAGGTCCGCTGTACGTCTTGATGGAATGGAGAGTCTCGATGGTGCTGGTTCGCGGCGCAGCGATCGCCCTGATCGCCTCGGGTCTGATGCTGGGCGGATGCGGCGGGATCCCGGGCTTTGGCGGCGGGTCCAAACCCGCGACGGGGGCCCAGACGGGCATCGGCGTCAACGCCTTCCTCTGGCGCGCCACGCTGGACACGCTCAGCTTCATGCCGCTGGCCAGCGCCGACCCGTGGGGCGGCGTCGTCAACTATGACTGGTACACCGATCCCCAGACCCCGAACGAGCGCTTCAAGGCCACCGTGTTCATCCTCGACACCCGTCTGCGCGCCGACGCGCTGAACGTCACGGTGACCAAGGAAGTCCGCGACGCGACCGGCGGGTGGGTCGGCGCTCCGGTGGCCGCCCAGACCGAGACCGATCTCGAGAACGCGATCCTGACCAAGGCGCGCCAGCTCAACCTTTCCACCGCCCGCTGATCCCTTCTTCCCGACCACAGCCTCCTCAAGGCCGCGCCCTTCAGGAGCCGCCTGAAAGATCGCCGTGGCCCGATACGAGCCCAAGACCGCAGAACCCCGCCAACAGGCCCGCTGGGCGGAGGCCGACGCCTTCCGAACGCCGACCGCGGAAACGGGAAGGCCGAAATACTATGTCCTGGAGATGTTCCCTTACCCGTCGGGGAACATCCACATGGGTCACGCCCGCAACTATGTGATGGGCGACGTCGTGGCCCGGTCGAAGCGGGCCCAGGGCTTCGACGTGCTGCACCCGATGGGCTGGGACGCCTTTGGCCTGCCGGCCGAGAACGCCGCCATCGAGCGCGGCGTCCATCCCGGCGACTGGACCTGGTCGAACATCGCCACGATGCGCGAACAGCTCAAGCTTCTCGGCCTGTCGCTCGACTGGTCGCGCGAGTTCGCCACCTGTGACCCGGCCTACTACGGCAAGCAGCAGGCCTGGTTCCTGGAGTTGTTCCAGCGCGGCCTCGTCTATCGCAAGGACTCGGTGGTCAACTGGGACCCGGTCGACAACACCGTGCTGGCCAATGAGCAGGTCGTCGACGGTCGCGGCTGGCGCTCTGGCGCGGTGGTCGAGAAGCGCAAGCTGAACCAGTGGTTCCTGCGCATCACCGATTACGCTGACGATCTGATCGAGGGGCTGAAAGAGCTGGAAGGACGCTGGCCCGACAAGGTCCGGCTGATGCAGGAGAACTGGATCGGCCGTTCGAAAGGGCTGCAGATGACCTGGCGCTGGGCCGGCGACGCGCCCCGTTCGGCTCCGGATGGACTCGAAATCTATACGACGCGTCCCGACACCCTGTTCGGCGCCTCTTTCATGGGCATCGCCCCGGACCACCCGGTCGCCCGCGCCATCGCCGAAACCAGCCCGGACGCCGCCGCCTTCATCGCCGAGTGCCGCAAGGGCGGTTCGACCCAGGCCGAGATCGAACAGGCCGAGAAGATCGGCTTCGACACCGGCCTGAAAGTCCTCCACCCGTTCGACGGCCGTGAGGTCAGCGTCTGGATCGCCAATTTCATCCTGTCGGAATACGGCACAGGCGCCATCTTCGGCTGTCCGGCTCACGACCAGCGTGACCTGGACTTTGCGCGCAAATACGATTTGCCCGTTATCCCGGTTGTGAGACCTGAGGGGGCTGGTGAAAACTTTTCTGTCGGAACAGAAGCTTATGTTGGCCCAGGCTCGATCTTCCACTCCGACTTCCTGAACGGTCTCGACATCGAGACAGCCAAGGTCCAGGCCATCGCCCGCGTCGAGGCGGCCGGTCAGGGACAGGGCGCGACCATTTATCGCCTGCGCGACTGGGGCGTCAGCCGCCAGCGCTACTGGGGTTGCCCGATCCCGATCGTCCACTGTCCGTCCTGCGGACCCGTGCCGGCGGCCGACCTGCCGGTGGAGCTGCCGAAGGATGTGACCTTCGATACGCCGGGCAATCCGTTGGACCGGCATCCGACGTGGAAGCACGTCAACTGCCCGTCGTGCGGAGCCGCGGCGGTGCGGGAGACCGACACGCTCGACACCTTCGTCGACTCCAGCTGGTATTTCGCCCGCTTCGCCGATCCGACCGCCGACGAGCCGATCTCGAAGGCCGCCGCCGACAGATGGCTACCGGTCGACCAGTATATCGGCGGGGTCGAGCACGCCGTCCTGCATCTGCTCTACGCCCGCTTCATCTCCCGCGCCCTGTCCGACGCGGGCCTGATGAACGTCCGCGAGCCCTTCGCCGGCCTGTTCACCCAGGGCATGGTCATCCACGAGACCTATCGCCGCGCCAACGGCGCCTGGGTGGAACCGACCGATGTCGAGCTGATCCACGAGGGCGGCGTTCGCTCGGCCCGCCAGTTGTCGACCGGGGAGCCCCTGATCATAGGCGACATCGAGAAGATGTCGAAGTCGAAGAAGAACGTCGTCGCCCCGCAGGAGATCGTGGACACCCATGGCGTCGACGCCGGCCGCCTGTTCGTCCTGTCGGACAGCCCGCCCGAGCGGGACGTGCAGTGGACCCCCGGCGGCGTCGAGGGCGCCAGCCGCTTTGTCCAGCGCGTCTGGGCCGAGGTTGATGGCTTCGATCCGGCCTTCGCTGGCGACGAACAGGCCAACGCTTCCCTCGTCCGCGAGACACACAAGGCCATCAAGGCCGTGTCCGAAGGCATCGCAGGCTTCCGCTTCAACTCGGCGATCGCCAAACTCTACGCCTTCGTCGCCACCGTTCGGGATCACGGCAAGGCCGGTGGCGAGGCCCGGCGGCAGGCGCTGTCGGCCCTGCTGCGACTGGTCGCGCCCTTCACGCCGCACCTCGCCGAGGAAGGCTGGACGCGGCTCGGCGAAGCAGGGATGATCCTTGATGCGCCGTGGCCTGAGTATGATCCGGCGCTGGCGGCCGACGACGAGGTCATTCTGCCCATCCAGGTCAACGGCAAGCGTCGCGGCGAGATCCGCGTCGCCCGCGGGCTGGAGCCGGCCGAGGTCGAGGCCATCATCCTCGCCGACGCCGACGTGCAGGCGCGCCTGGAGGGTCAGACGGTGAGGAAGATCGTGGTGGTCAAGGACCGCATCGTCAATCTGGTGGTCGGGTGATGGGCGCGCGGGCCGCGGCGCTTGTCTCGTTCGCGGGACTGATGCTCGCCGGTTGCGGCTTCACGCCGCTGTACGGCGAGACCGGGGTCGGCTCCAGCCTGTCACGCATCGCCGTCACCACCCAGGACGACCGCCTCGGTTACCGGTTGCGCGAACAGCTTGAGGATGCGCTGGGTCGCGACGCCTCCCAGGCCCCCCTGTGGCGGCTCGAGACCACGGCGGAACAGACCCGCCGCCCGCTCGGTCGACGGATCGACGCCACCGCGACCCGCTACGAACTGACCGTGCGGGGTTCGTGGACCCTGACCCCGGTGGGGGGCGGTCCGCCCCTGTCGGGCGTCCAGACCGTGACCACCACCTATGCCGCCGCCGACCAGCCCTACGCCGCCATCGCCGCCCAGCAGGACGGTGAGGACCGAGCCGCGGCCGGGCTGGCCCGCCAGATCCGGCTGGAGCTGCTGCGGGCCCTGCCGGACCATCCATGATCCGCCGGCCATGATCCTTGCGAAACGGCCCGAGGTCGATCGCTTCCTCAAATCGCCCGACCCGGCGGTGCGCGCCGCCGTCATCCACGGCAAGGATCGCTCCGGCGTGGCCGAGCGCGCCACGCTGCTCTGCAGGGCGATCACCCCCGACCTCAACGACCCGTTCAATGTCACCGTCCTGACCGACAGCGACATCGACGGCGACGAGACGCGGCTGGACGAGGCGTTGACGGCCCTGTCGATGATCGGGGGCCGCCGGCTGGTGCGCGTGCGGCTCGGGTCCGAGAAGGCCTCGATCGACAAACAGGTCGCCGCCGCCCTCAAGGCCCACGCCGAGGGGGCCTACAACCCCGACGCCATGCTGGTGATCGAGGCCGGGGCGCTGGGGCGCGACTCCGCCCTGCGCAAGGCGGCGGAGGCGTCCAGCGCCGCCGTGGGCATCGCCTGCTACGAGGACGAAACGGGCGACGTGGCCCGGATGACGCGCGAGGCGCTCGCCGCCGACAAGGTCGGCCTGACCCAGGACGCGCTGGACCGCTTCGTAGCCCGCCTGCCCCGCGAACGCGGCCTGATGCGGCAGGAGATCGAGCGATTGGCGCTCTACATCGGCCCCGGCTCGGGCAAGACCATCGACGTCGCCGAGCTGGAGCTGCACCTCGGGGTCGAGCCCGACGCCTCCCGGCAGGACGCCGCCCTGCAGGCGTTCGGCGGTCGGCCCGCCCCGGCCCAATCCGGACTTCGCCGGGCCCTCGCCGAGGGGGAGTCGCCGGTGATGGCGGTGCGCCAGGCCTCGATCCATCTCGGCAAGCTGCGCCGCATCAATGTGCTGCAGTCCAACGGCGCGGGCGCCAAGGAGGCCGCCAAGGCCGCCGGCGTGTTCTGGAAACAGGAGGCGGAGATGCTGCGCCAGGCGCGCAGCTGGCGACTCGAGGACCTCGACAAGGTTCTGGACAGCGTCAACGCCGCCGACATCGCCACCAAGACGACCGGTTCCCCCGACCAGCTGATCGCCGAACGCCTGCTGCTGGAAATCTCGGCCCGGGCGCGACGGTTGGGCCTTTAGCTAGCCCCGCTTCGAGGCTTTTCGGAAGGCCGGCTTGGCCAGGGCGACATTGCGCGCCTTCTGGGCCTTCTCTTCGGCCCGCTGCCCGCCCTGAAGGCCGGTATGGGCCGGTCCGCCCGCCGCCCGCTTGGCGGCGAGCGCCTTTTTCATGGCTTCGGCGGTCGGATTCGCGGGCTTGTCGGTCATCCGATCATCCTCGCACGGTTCTCTCAGCCGCGCATCAGGCGACGGCACAGCTCGTCCAGCTGTTCCAGCGTGCCGTAGCGCAGGGTCAGTTCACCCTTGCCGCCGCGATCCGCCAACTGGACCTGAAGACCCAGCGCGTCGGTGAGGTCCTGCTCCAGCGCCGCGATGTCGGCGCCGCCTTCGCCGCCGCTGCCGCTCGACCGCGTCTTCGCCTTGCCGGGCTTCGGTCCCTCGGCGGCCCGCCGCGCCATCGCCTCGGTCTGGCGCACGTTGAGGCCCTCGTTGACGATCTGCTCGGCGAGCGCGGCCGGGTTGGGGGCGGTGATCAGCGCCCGGGCATGGCCCGCGCTCAACTTGCCGTGCCGCACATACCACAGCACCTCCTCGGGCAGCTGCAGCAGCCGCAGGGTGTTGGCGACATGGCTGCGGCTCTTGCCGACCACGCCAGCGACGGCGTCTTGGGTGCGGCCGAACCGCTCCATCAGCATCCGATAGGCGTCGGCCTCCTCGAGCGGATTGAGGTCGGCGCGCTGCACGTTCTCGATGATCGCCACCTCGAACACGGCGATGTCGTCCATCTCGCGGACGATGACCGGAACCTGGCTCAGGCGCGCCAGCTGGGACGCCCGCCAGCGACGCTCGCCGGCCACGATCTGCCAGACACCGTCCTGGTTCGGCTGCGGCCGCACGAGGATGGGCTGCAGCACCCCCTTGTCGCGGATCGACTCGGCCAGTTCGGTCAGTTCCGTCTGGTCGAAGATTTTGCGCGGCTGATCCGGATTGGGTTTCAACGACTCGATCGGGGCCATCTGGACGCCCGACGCCGCGACCGAGCCGTCGATCGGCACGGCCTCCCCCGCCTGTTCCCCCAAAAGGGCCGACAACCCCCGGCCCAGACCGCGCTGACGTTCGCTCAAGAGACTGATTCCACTTCGAAAGTTTTCATCACGCGGCCTGCAACCGCCGGGTCTTCTCGCGCGCCACCACCTCGCGGGCGAGGCGCAGATAGGCCTGACTGCCGGCGCATTTCAGGTCGTAGATCAGGGCGGGCTTGCCGAACGAGGGCGCCTCCGAGACCCGCACGTTGCGGGGGATGACCGCCTCATAGACCTTGTCGCCGAAATGCGAGCGTACGTCCGCGGCGACCTGGCCCGACAGGGCGTTTCGTCGATCGTACATGGTCAGCACCAGCCCCTGTATCTCCAGCGACGGATTGAGGCTCTGCCGCACCATCTCGATGGTCTTCATCAGCTGGGTCAGGCCTTCGAGCGCGAAGAACTCGCACTGTAGCGGCACCAGCACGGCGTCGGCGGCGGCCATGGCGTTCAGGGTGAGCAGGTTCAGCGACGGCGGACAGTCGATCAGGACGTAGTCATAGCGGGCCTGCCCCTCGGCCCCCTGCCCCCCCAGGGCGTCCCGGAGGCGATAGGATCGACGGTCGGCCTGGCTCAGTTCGATTTCCACCCCGGACATGTCGGCGTCCGCGGGAATGATATGCAGGCCCGGCACCGCCGTCGGAACCGCAGACTCGTCGACCGAGCGGCCGTCCACGATGACGTCGTAGATGGTCACCCGCCGTGTTTCACGTGGAACACCCAAGCCCGTGGACGCATTGCCCTGCGGGTCCATGTCGACAATCAGCACCTTCTCGCCGATCGCGGCCAGGGCCGTGCCGAGGTTGATCGCCGTGGTCGTCTTGCCGACCCCGCCCTTCTGGTTCGAGACGGCGAGGACGCGAGTCTTACCGGTTGTGGACACGGCGGAGGCTCCGGACGGAAACGATACGGCCGCGCGGATCGCTGCGCGAGACGGAAAGGCTGCTGTCGAAATGCCAGACCTTGCGGGCTTCGATCAACTCAGCCTCGGCCTTTTCCCCCTTGAGAAACAGCCCCTGTGCGCCGCGCTGTAGATAAGGCTGTGCATAGGCGATCAGCTTCTCCATCGGCGCCACCGCCCGGGCCGTGACGACATCGACCTTAAGCCTCTGCGCCTCGGCGCGGCCGTTGATCACCGTGGCCGGAAGGGACAGTTCATTGACGACGGACTGAAGAAAGCGGCAGCGTTTGCCCAAGCTGTCGACCAGCCAGACATGGGCGTCAGAGCGGTCCTTCAGCAGGATCGCCAGCACGATGCCGGGAAAGCCCGCCCCGGCCCCAAGGTCGGCCCACGTCCGCGCGTCCCCCGCCGGCTTCAGCAGCTGGGCCGAGTCCCAGATGTGTCGGTTCCAGACGTCCGGCAGGGTGTCGGGGCCGATCAGGTTCATCACGGCATTGGCCTCGGCGAGCCGCTCGATGAAGGCTTCGAGGTCGGCGATGCCCGCCGGCGTCGCGCCGGTCAGGGTCTGGAATTCCGAGGGCGTCACGCCGCCACCCGGGCCCGCTTCACGTGCGACAGCAGCGCCGTCAGGGCGCCGGGCGTCATGCCTTCAATGCGGCCAGCCTGACCGAGAGTGCGCGGCTTGATCAGGGCCAGTTTCTCGCGCACCTCGTTCGAGAGGCTGCCGATGGTGGCGTAGTCGAGGTCCACCGGTATGGCCAGGGCCTCCTCCCGCCGCAGCGCCTCGGCGTCCGAGGCCTGTCGATCCAGGTAGCCGGCGTAGCCGGCGTCGATCTCGATCTGCTCGCGGACCTGACGGGGCCAGGCGGCGATTTCCGGGTGGGCGGATTCGAAGATCCTCAAGTCGACACCGGGGAAGGCGAGGAGGTCACGGATCGAGCGGCGCTGACCGTCGGCGTTGACGGCGATGCCCAGCGCGCCGGCCTCCCTGGGGGTGTAGGTCGCGCCGCGCACGAGCGCCGCCGCCTCGGCCAGCTGCGCCGCCTTGGCCCCGAAGACGGTCCGGCGCGCCTCCGAAACGATGCCCGCCTCGATGGCGAGGGGGGTTAACCGTTGATCCGCGTTGTCGGCGCGGAGCGTCAATCTGTATTCGGCCCGGCTGGTGAACATCCGGTAGGGCTCGGTCACGCCACGTGTGACCAGATCATCGATCATGACGCCTATATAGGCCTGGTCCCGGCCGAGGATGATCGGATCGGCGCCGGCGGCGGCGCGGGCGGCGTTCAGCCCCGCGATCAACCCCTGCGCGCCCGCCTCCTCATAGCCCGTGGTGCCATTGATCTGGCCGGCCAGATACAGGCCGGGCCGCTTCTTGACCTCAAGCGCCGGGGTCAGCTCGCGCGGGTCGACGAAGTCGTATTCGATGGCGTAGCCGAAGCGGAACACCTCGACCGCTTCCAGCCCCGGGATGGTGCGCAGGAAGGCGGCCTGGGTGGCGTCTGACACCGAGGTCGAGATGCCGTTCGGATAGACGGTCGGATCGTCGAGCCCTTCCGGCTCGAGAAAGATCTGGTGCGAGGGCTTGTCAGCGAAACGGACCACCTTGTCCTCGATCGAGGGGCAGTAGCGCGGCCCCCGACCGGACAGGTGGCCGCCATAGACGGCGCTGTCGCCGAGGTTGTCGGCGATGATCTGGTGCGTCTCGGCCGTGGTATGGGTGACGCCACAGGCGATCTGGGGCACGTCAATGCGATCGGTCAGGAAGCTGAAGGGCACGGGTTCGTCGTCGGCCGCCTGCATCTCCAGCCGATCCCAGGCGATGGTGCGGCCGTCGAGGCGCGCGGGGGTGCCGGTCTTGAGCCGGCCCATGACCAGGTCCGCCCCGCAGAGGTCGGCGGCCAGACCGGTCGAAGGCGCCTCGCCGTGGCGGCCGGCCGGGATGCGCTGGTCGCCCTTGTGAATGACGCCGTTGAGGAAGGTGCCGGTCGTCAGGACCACAGCGCCGGCGCGGAACCCGGCGCCCTCCCCGGTGACCACGCCGACCACCCGGCCCTCATCGAGGATCAGGCCCTCGGCCGTTCCCGCGATCAGGGTGAGGTTCGGAGTCGCGGCCAGCTCGGCCTGCATGGCTTCGCGGTAGAGCCGGCGGTCGATCTGACTGCGCGGCCCCTGCACCGCCGCCCCCTTGGAGCGATTGAGCAGACGGAACTGGATACCGGACACGTCGCCCAATCGCCCCATGAGGCCGTCCATGGCGTCGATCTCGCGCACCAGATGGCCCTTGCCGAGCCCGCCGATGGCCGGGTTGCAGGACATCTCCCCGACCGTTTCCAGCTTCTGCGTCAGCAGGGCGGTGGCCGCACCCGCGCGGGCCGACGCCGCCGCGGCCTCGCAGCCGGCGTGCCCACCCCCAATGACGATGACGTCGAAACGCTTCATGGCCGGGGACATAGGCGAAAACGGCCGACTTCGCCACCGGCGCCGCCGGACTGTTTCACGTGAAACGATCACTTGCCGATGCAGAAGGTCGAGAAGACTTCGCCGAGGATGTCCTCGACCCCGATGGCCCCCGTGACACGGGCGAGACTGTCGGCCGCGCGCCTTAGATCATCGCCTGCCAGTTCCGGGGAGACTTCGAGAGCAAGGCGGGCGGCTTGGGCCGACGCCAGGGCCTCGGTCAGACGCCGCCGGTGTCTCTCCCGTGTGACCGCAGGGAAATCGGCCCCGGACAGGTCTGTCGCCAGCCTTGCGGCGAGCCAGTCGTGCAAGGCGCCGAGGCCTTCGCCTGTCCGGGTGCTGACACTGATCGCGTGGCGGTCGGCCGGCGGCGCGGGGCGATCCAGGTCGGACTTTGTCAGAACCAGCAGATCTTCAGGCCGAGCGAACCGGGCGGCCGGACCCTCAGGATCACCCGGCGCCCGAACCCATAGGCGGAGGTCAGCGTGTTCCGCACAGGCGCGGGCGCGCCGGACCCCCTCAACCTCGATCGGGTCGTTACTGTCGCGCAGGCCGGCGGTGTCGGACAGGGTCACAGCGTAGCCGCCGATGACCAGGTCGGCGTCGAGCACGTCCCGCGTGGTCCCGGCGATCGGGGTGACGATCGCCGCCTCGCGGGCGACGAGGGCGTTGAACAGCGACGACTTGCCGGCGTTCGTCTCGCCGATCAGCACGATGCGGTAGCCTTCACGCACCCGCTCGCCGCGCCGGCCGTCGGCCAGAGCCGTCTGAAGATCGACGATCAGGCTGTCGAGCACCGGACCGGCGGCGCGAGCCAGGTTGTCGGGGACCTCCTCGTCGGGGAAATCGATCTCCGCCTCGACGAGGGCGAGAGCCTTGAGCAGGTCCCGGCGGAAACCGGCATAGGCCTGTGACAAAGCCCCATCCAGCTGGCCGAGGGCCTGCGCCGCCTGGGCCGTCGTCTCGGCGTCGATCAGATCGGCCACGGCCTCGGCCTGGGCCAGATCCATACGCCCGTTCTCGAAGGCCCGCCGGGTGAATTCCCCAGGCTCCGCCGGGCGCACGCCGAGCGTCACGAGTGCCTCTCCGACCGCCTCGACCACCGCGCGGCCGCCGTGGAGGTGGAGTTCGGCGCAGTCCTCGCCTGTATAGGAGTTCGGCGCGGGGAAACGCAGCACCAGCGCCTGATCGAGGGCGTGACCGTCCATGCCAAGGGCCCGGAGCGAGGCCATGCGCGGCTTGAGATTGGAAGCTCCCAGCGTCTCCAGCGCCCTCCCGGTCCCTGACCCGGAGAGGCGGATGATGGCGATGGCCCCGCGGCCCGGCGGGGTGGCGAGGGCGAAAATGGTGTCTGAAGTCACGTGTCTCGTCCCCATGCAATGCGGACGGGGACCGTGAAGCGGCGGAGGGGCGGATCGGCATCCGGCAGCGTCAGGGACTGGCCCCTCCACCATCCTTCGGATGGTCCCCCTCCCCCGCAGGGGGAGGAGACCGACCGGCTCACGGCTTGGTTGCTGCTTCCATCAGCTTGCGGAACTGATCCTGGGCCTGAAGGCCGAAACTGGTCCAGGTTTTCATCAGCTCGTCCGGCTGCATTGCGGCCATGTTCTCGTCCATGCGACGCTTCATCTCGGCGACCAGATGGTCGTTGAGCGGCTGGACATCCGGCAGGCCAAGGAAGGCGCGGGCCTCCGCCGGCGTGCAGTCTACCTCGACATTGACCTTCATGCCACCGCTCCATGTTTCACGTGAAACAGGCGCCGCTGCATCACGTGTTCATCGACTGGAAGAAGTCCGCATTGTTCTTCGACTGCCGCAGCTTGTCGATCAGGAACTCGATCGCGTCCTGGGGCCCCATGGGGTTGAGGATGCGGCGCAGGACATAGGTCTTCGCCAGCTGATCCTTCGGCGTGGTGAGCTCTTCCTTGCGGGTGCCGGACTTGAGCACGTCGATGGCCGGGAAAATGCGCTTGTCGGCGACCTTGCGGTCCAGCACGATTTCCGAGTTGCCGGTGCCCTTGAACTCCTCGAAGATCACTTCGTCCATCCGCGAGCCCGTGTCGATCAGGGCGGTGGCGATAATGGTCAGCGAGCCGCCCTGCTCCACGTTCCGGGCGGCGCCGAAGAAGCGTTTCGGCCGCTGCAGGGCGTTGGCGTCGACGCCGCCGGTCAGCACCTTGCCCGACGACGGGACGGTGGCGTTGTAGGCGCGACCGAGACGGGTGATCGAGTCCAGCAGGATAACCACGTCCTTCTTGTGCTCGACCAGGCGTTTGGCCTTCTCGATCACCATTTCAGCGACGGCGACGTGGCGGGTGGCCGGCTCGTCGAAGGTCGAGGCGATCACCTCGCCCTTCACCGTGCGCTGCATGTCGGTGACCTCTTCCGGCCGCTCGTCGATCAGCAGGACGATCAGGAAGACCTCGGGGTGGTTCTTCTCGATCGACTTGGCGATGTTCTGCAGCATCACGGTCTTGCCGACGCGCGGCGGGGCGACGATCAGGCAGCGCTGGCCCTTGCCGAGCGGCGCGACGATGTCGATGACCCGGCCCGACCGATCCTTCAGGGTCGGGTCCTGGATCTCCATATGCAGGCGCTCTTCGGGATAGAGCGGGGTCAGGTTGTCGAACAGGACCTTGGTCTTGACCATCTCGGGGTCTTCGAGATTGATCGTATCGACCTTGAGCAGGGCGAAATAGCGCTCGCCTTCACGGGGTCCACGCACGGCGCCGTGGATGGTGTCGCCCGAGCGCAGGCCGAAGCGGCGGATCTGCGACGGCGAGACGTAAACATCGTCCGGACCCGGAAGATAGTTGGCGTCCGGGCTGCGCAGGAAGCCGAAGCCGTCGGGCAGGATCTCGAGCACGCCGTCGGCAATGATTTCGACTTCCTCGTCGGCCAAGGCCTTGAGGATGGCGAACAGGAGGTCCTGCTTGCGCAGGTTGGAGGCGTTCTCGACCTCGAGGCCTTCGGCGAAGGCGACCAGATCGGCGGGCGTCTTTTCGTTCAGCTCGGCCAGGGTGATGCGGCCGTTGGGAACGATGGGTTCGCCGTCATCCTCGTCCTCGTCAGCCTCCTGGTCGACCATCGGCAGATCTGCGGCGGCGACCTCGTTGGCGGGCTGTTCGCCATCGGGGGTCCCGGTCTCGGGAGCGGTGGGATCGGTGTCGCGGACGTCGGTCATGGAAATCTTCTTCAGGCGTGCACGTCCGGGCGCACCGCGGGAAACGGCGTCGGAGCAGGCTGGCGATGTTGGCCCGGAGGCCGGCAGGGAAGGCGACGTGGGTCCCGCAGGGTCGACCCGGCAGGCGTCGCTGTAAGAGAGGGACCGTCCGGAGGGCGCTAGCCCGGGGCCAGGAGCGGTTCGCGACCAGCGAAACCACGCCGGGCGGGCAAGGTCAAGCGTCGGCGGCTATCCCAGGGTCCACTCGACGGTCACGGACAGCACCGCGACGATGGCGAGCAGGAAGGGAATCTCGTTGGTCATGCGCCAGAACCGCCCGGAGCGGGTCGAGGTCCCGGCGTGAATACGCTTGAGTTCTCCGGCGAGGAAGCCGTGCCAGCCGCTGAGAATGACGACCGCGATCAGCTTGGTCGCCATCCACGGCAGCAGGATGAAGCCCCAGCCCTGGCCGAAGCCATGGGCGTGGACGAGGATCATCCAGACGCCGAAGATCCAGGCCGCGGTCATCGCAGGGTTGATGATGATCTTGAGCAGGCGGCGTTGCCATAGCCGCAGCAGCCCCTGCATCTCGGAGCGCAGCGGTTCCGCCTTGCCGGTCTGTTCTACGTCGTAGGCGTAAAGGCGGGGCAGAAAGAGCATGCCGGCCATCCAGGCGATCACCGCCAGGATGTGCAGGCCGCGCACGACGTTGAAGACCTCGTAGCTCATCCCGACCGGTTCTCCGCCTGGCAGGGACAGGCCTTCCAGTCCCCGCGGCACCCGGGACCATAGGGAGCGACCCCGGTGCGGGACAAGGCGTGCAGCGAGGCGTCGGCGAGTGCGGCTATGAAGGGCGCCGAGGTCCCGACCGCCGGAGCCCTGAGGTAGGGGACAACGCCCAGCTCGTGAGCCAGCTCACCGTATTCGATGTCGAGCTCGACCAGGGTTTCGACGTGCTCGGAGACGAAGGCGATCGGTACGACCACCGCCCCGACCCTGTCGGCCGCTGCTTGCTCCAACGCCTCCGGGGTCGACGGCCCGAGCCATTTCATCGGTCCGACCCGGCTCTGGTAGCAGAGGGCGTGATCGACCGTCCGGCCCATGGCCTCGAGCTTCGCCACGACGGCGGCGACGGTGCTCTCGACCTGCTCCTGGTAGGGATCGCCCTTGCGGCTGACGAGGGACTCCGGGATGCCGTGGGCGGAGAACAGTACGCGCACCGGACGGTCGCCGGCCTCGTCCAGCATCGTCGCGATGGCCGCGGCCTGGGCCTCGATCCAGCCGTGGGCTTCGGGCCAGCAGCACACCGTGCGGCTCTCGCCGGACCCCGCGTAGACGGCGCTCCAGCGCTTAAGCGAGGACTGGCTGGTGGTGGTGGAGAACTGCGGATACAGCGGCAGAAGGACGATCTCTTCCGGACCGAAGGCGGCCACCTCGAGAGCGGTCTCCTCCGTCAGCGGCGACCAGTAGCGCATGGCGATGAAGACCCGCACCTCGTCGTCGGGCAGCCGCGGCGCCAAGGTCGCCTCGAGGGCCGCCGCCTGCTTCCGGGTCTCGGGCAGCAAGGGCGAGCCGCCGCCCATCAGGGCGTAGTTGGCCCGGGCGGATTTCTCGCGCCGACTGGAGATCAGCCGCGCCAGCGGCGTCCGGACCACGCCGGGGAGGCCGATGATGGCCGGATCGTTGAACAGATTGAACAGGAAGGGCTTCACCGACGCCTGGTCATCGGGCCCGCCGAGATTGAACAGGACCACGGCGATGCGGCGACCGGTGAGCGTCTTCATTGGGCGCCGATCCGCTTCAGGACCTGCTCGACATGGGCGATGGGCACGTCCGGCAGGATGCCGTGGCCGAGGTTGAAGATCCACGGCCCCTGCCCCCAGGCCTCCAGCAACTGATCCACCCTCCGGTCCAGAAGCGGGCCGCCGGCGCGCAGCAACAACGGATCGAGCGCGCCCTGGATGGGCTTCAGGGCCTGAACCCGGCGACCCACGGCCAGCGGGCAGGCGGTGTCCAGCGCCACGGCCTGAACGTCGCATTCGGCCGCATAGCGTTCCGCCAAGGCGGCCGACCCACGCGGAAAGCCGATCAGGGGGACGGTTACGCCCAGTTCCCGAACCCGTTTCACCAGCGCCTGATGCGGCTTCAGGACCAGGCTTTCGAACAGGTCGTCCGGCAGGCCTTCGGCCCAACTCTCGAAGATTTTCAGCACCTGGGCGCCGGCGTCGGCCTGCATCTTCAGATAATGCGCCGTGGCCTCGACGAGCACCTCGAGCAGGGCCGCCACCCTGTCCGGCTCGGCATAGGCGTAGGTCCGCGCCTGGGCCCGCTCGCCCTTGCCGATGGTCCGGGCTTCGCCGTCCAGCATATAGGTCGCGACCGTCCAGGGCGCGCCGGCGAACCCGATCACGGTCCGATGCGGCTCCAACTCGCGGCGCACGATCGACAGGGTCCGGCCCACCGAGTTCAGGGCTTCGCCCGCCCCGGAGGCCAAGGTCTGCATCGCTTCCACCGACGGCAGGGCGCCAAGGCGCGGTCCCTCCCCCGCCTCGAACCAGACGTCCTGACCCAGGGCCCGGGGGATCAGCAGGATGTCGGCGAAGACGATGGCGGCGTCGAACCCGTAGCGCCGCATGGGCTGCAGGGTGGCCTCGGCCGCCTTCTCGGGATCGAGGCAGAAGGAGATGAAGTCCGGGGTGGTCGCCCTGAGCGCCCGGTATTCCGGCAGATGACGCCCGGCCTGACGCATGAACCAGACCGCCGGTCGCGCCGTCGCCTCGCCGGCGAGAACCTTGAGCAGCAGGGGTGTGTCTGGGGCGATCATCTGATCGGGGCTTACCGGGGGGCGGGGTCACGCTCAAGCCCGGGCCGATGTCGCACCCTCCAATCCTTCAATGAAAGAGATTCGAAAAGACTGGAGGAAGGAAGCAGGGCCGGGGATCACGGGGATAAGACCACCGACAGAAGAGCGGGCAGCCAGTTTTCCGCAGGCGACCGGAGGGTCATCCCCGCCCGTTCATCGGGCTGGTGATAGCGGGGAAAAATCCTAACGAGACCTTAACCGGCGGGCCCTGGGGCGGCGCCGGGCCCGCTCGGCGACCCGGCGCCGTTAAGACTCTGTTAAGACTGTCCACATCCAGACCGGATGTCACGCGGGACCATGGGACAAGACGACGGATTGGCTGGATCGTCATCCACCTTGATCCCCGCTCGCCGCTTTCGACGCGCCCCGCTATAGAGATCGGCGCCCCGGTCAGGGTGATCGGCGCCCGGCCCCGTCCACAGGAGTCTCGCCGCCATGGACAGATCCGACCGAGCCGTCCCCATGGAGTCCGCGGCATGAGCCCGGCCCGGCCCGCCGGCCTGACGCGTCTGGCGACCTATTTCCACGTCCATCTGGTCTCGGATTCGACCGGTGAGACCCTGAACGCCATGGCCAAGGCGGTTGTGGCCCGTTTCGACGGCGTGATCCCGATCGAGCACATCTACGCCCTCGTCCGTTCGGCGAAACAGATGGATCGGGTGCTGGAGGAGATCGCGGCGTCGCCCGGCGTGGTGCTGCACACGCTTGTGGACCGCGACCTGCGGGAACAGCTTGAGGAGGGCTGCCGGCGCGTTGACATGCCGCAGATCGCGGCGCTCGATCCGCTGGTCGGGGCCCTGTCGCGCTATCTCGGCGCGGCCCTGTCGACAAGGGTGGGGGCCCAGCACGCGCTGGACACCGACTATTTCAACCGCATCGCAGCGCTCGACTATGCCATGGCCCACGACGACGGACAGGGCACGACCGAGCAGCTGGAGGGCGCCGACGTGGTGCTGTGCGGGGTGAGCCGGACCTCGAAGACCCCGACCTGCATCTACCTGGCCCACCGCGGCATCCGCGCCGCCAATGTGCCTCTGGTGCCCGGTCAGGAAGACGGCGAGCGGTTGGTCGGGCTGAAGAACCCGCTGGTCATCGGCCTCACGGTCTCGCCAGATCGTCTGGTGCAGATCCGCCGCAACCGGATGGACGGGCTCAACGCCGGCCGCGCCTCGACCTATACCGACCACGAGGCGGTGCGCGAGGAGACGGTCAAGGCGCGCCGGGCCTTCGAGCGCCGCGGCTGGCCGGTCATCGACGTGACCCGGCGTTCGGTCGAGGAGACGGCGGCGGCGATCATCAATGTGCTGAACGAGCGCCGCACCCATCGTGTGGGGACCAGCTGGTGAGCGGCGAACGGCTCATTCTGGCGTCAAGGAGCGCGGCCCGGCGGGCGATGCTGGAGGGCGCCGGCGTCCCGTTCTCCGTTCAGATCGCCGATGTCGACGAGGACGCGGTCAAGGCCCATCACGATCCGGCCGACTCGGCGGGGCTGGCGGTCGAGCTGGCGCGGATCAAGGCGCTGGCGGTGTCGCGGCACGATCCCGAGGCCTGGGTGCTGGGCGCGGACCAGACCCTGGCCTTCGACGGGGGGCTGGTGTCGAAGGCCGGTTCGCTGGATGAGGCGGCGGCGCGGCTGCAGACCATGCGCGGGCGAAGCCACCAGTTGCATTCGGGAGCGGCTTTGGCCCGCAACGGCCAGGTCGTCTGGTCCGGGGTCGATACGGCGACGATGCGTATGCGCGATTTCACAGACGCCTTCCTCGAGGCCTATCTCGCCGCGGAGGGCGAGGCGCTGCTGAGCTCGGTCGGATTCTACCGGCTGGAGGGGATGGGCTCGCAGCTGTTCGAGGCGGTCGACGGCGACTATTTCACCGTCCTCGGCCTGCCGTTATGGCCCGTCTTGGCAGAGCTGCGCCGGACCGGGGTGCTGACGACATGACCGTCGTCGCGGGGGTTGCGGGCCAGCCGATCGCGCATTCTCTCAGCCCTTTGATCCACTCGGCCTGGATCGCGGCGGCGGGGCTGGACGCCGACTACCGCGCGTTCGGGCCGGACGACGAAGCCGGCTTTGCAGCGTTGGTCGCCGAGGGTCGGGCGGAAGGACTGCGTGGCCTGAACGTCACGGCGCCGTTCAAGGCCGCGGCCCTGGCGCTGGCTGACGAGGTCAGCGCGACGGCGCGGCTGTGCGGCTCTGCCAATCTGCTGGTGCTCGACGGCGGCCGGGTTCGCGCCGACAGCACCGACGGCGAGGGCCTGATGGCCGCGCTGGAGGACCAGGCGCCGGGGCTCGAGGTGACGGACCGGCCGGTGCTGGTGCTCGGCGCGGGCGGCGCGGCGCGGGCGGCGGCGGCGGCGCTGAAGGCGGCGGGGGCGCACGTGGCGGTGCTCAACCGGACGGCGGAGCGGGCGGAGCGGCTCGCCGCTGATCTCGGCGTCCGGGCCGCGGGGCCGGAGGCGGTGGCGACGGCGGCTCTGGTGGTCAATGCGCTGAGCGTTCCGCCGCACATCGACGCGGCGTCGCTGCGGGGCGACGCTGTGTTGATGGACATGACCTATCGTCCGCTGCTGACGCCCTTTCTCGCCGCGGGACGGGCGCGGGGGCTGACGACCGTGGACGGCCTGGCCATGCTGATCGGCCAGGCGCGACCGTCCTTCAGGGCCTTCTTCGGGCTTGAACCGCCGGAGGTCGACGTGCGCCGGCTCGCGCTCGAAGCGCTGGGAGAGACGGCATGATCGTGCTCGGCCTGACCGGCTCCATCGGCATGGGCAAGACGACGACGGCGCGGATGTTCGCCGATGAGGGCGCGCTGGTGTGGAACGCCGACGAGGCGGTGCACCGCCTCTACGCCGAGGGCGGAGCGGCGGTCGGGCCGGTCGGCGAAGCCTTTCCGGGGGTGGTGGTCGACGGTGCCGTGGACCGCATCCGCCTGGCGGGAGCCTTGGGGCAGGACGAGGCGGCGTTCCGGCGACTGGAGGCGATCGTGCATCCGCTGGTCATGCAGGGGCGGCTCGAGGATCTGGTCGAGGCCGAGCGGCGCGGCGTGCGGCTGGCGGTGCTGGACATCCCCCTGCTGTTCGAGACCGGCGGCGACGCCACCGTGGACGCCGTGGTGGTGGTCACCGCCGACCCGGACGTGCAGGCCAAGCGGGTGCTGGCCCGGCCGGGCATGACCCGCGAGCGGTTCGAGGCCGTTCTGGCGCGGCAGACGCCCGACGTCGAGAAGCGCCGACGGGCCGACTTCATTGTCGACACCGGTCACGGGCTGGAGGCGGCGCGGGCCCGGGTGCGAGAAATCGTGGGGACGGTTCTGGCCCCGGCGTGGACTTCGCCGCGGCGCGGGGTTTCGCCCGGCGACGAACCGATTCAATAAGAGCCATGGCCCGCGAAATCGTTCTCGACACCGAAACCACCGGCTTCGACCCGAAGACCGGCGACCGGCTGATCGAGGTCGGCTGTATCGAGATCGAGGACCTGCTGCCGACCGGGCGAACCTTCCACACCCTGGTCTATCCCGAGCGGCTGATCCCGCCGGACGCCATCCGGGTGCACGGCATCACCGACGAGAAGGTGCGTGGCGCGCCCCGCTTCCACGAGGTGGTGCAGGACCTGATGGACTTCATCGGAGACGCGCCGGTGATCGCCCACAACGCCGCCTTCGACCGCTCGTTTATCGATCACGAATGCGGTCTGTGCAGCCACCCGCTGATCGAGGAGACGCGCTGGATCGACACGCTGAAACTGGCGCAGACGCGGTTTCCCGGCATGGCCAATTCGCTCGACGCCCTGTGCAAGCGGTTCAAGATCAGCCTGGTCGAACGGACGCTGCACGGGGCCCTGATCGACGCCCGGCTGCTGGCCGAAGTCTATCTGGAGCTCAAGGGCGGCAAGGAGCGGCGGCTGGACCTGTCGTCGTCCCGCACGACGACGGCCCAGGTCGTCGCGGCGACGTCGGGCGGCTATGGCGAGCGGCCCCGGCCGCTGGCGCCGCGCTCGACCGAGACCGAACGGGCGGCGCATCTGGCCTTCTTGCGCGAGACCCTCAAGGATCGCTCGTTGTGGGTGGCCTACGGGCTGGACGTCGAGGCGGCCTGAACCGCCCTCGAGCCTCCGGTATCAGGCCTGGGCGCTCTCGGCCGGGCCGCGCGCGACCTGCTGCTGACGCGACATGTAGATGCCGGCGAAGTCGATCGGGTCGAGCATGAAGGGCGGGTAGAAGCCGCCGTCCGAGGTGGCGCGGGCGATGATCTCGCGGGCGAACGGGAAGAGGTAGCGCGGGCACTCGATCAGCAGCAGCGGCTCGATGTCCTGTTCGGCGACGCCGGAGAGGGCGAACAAGCCGCCGTAGAGCAGTTCGACGTTGAACACGGTCATGGCGTCGGTCGAGGCCTTGACGGTCAGGCGCAGCTCGACTTCGAACAGGCCGTCCTTGCGGCCCTGGGCGTTCATCTCGACGCCGAGGTCGATGGCCGGCTTGGTGTCGATGCGCAGCGAGTCCGGCGCCTTGGGGTTCTCGAACGACAGGTCGCGGACGTACTGGGCGAGGATGCGGAAGCCGGGGCCGGCGGCTTCGCCGTTCTGGCCGGCGGCCGGATCGGCGGTTTTGGCGTCGGCGGGCGGGGCGGCGTCGGTCATGGCGATCGGTCTTGTCTGGAATGGCGTTGGGGGCGCGGCGGTCCGGCCCGGAAGGCGCGGCGACTAGCATGCACCGCCGGTTGCGGCAACGACGCTCGCCCAAGGGGCCGTGGACCGCGGTGGGCGATCCGCCGCAGGCGGGGCGGGGCTGCCTTCGCCTTGCGCGCCCCCATATCAGCCCCTAATCGTCCATTCATCGCGCCCCGCGTTCTTCGGGCGCCAGTCAGGGAACGCCCGTGCCGGACCAGGTTCTGATCGTCATCTCCGCGGTGATCGCGGCCATCGTGCTGTTCCAGCTCTACAATATGCTGGGCAAGAAGGTCGGGCGGCAGCCCGAGGAAGACGCTCGCGCCCAGCCTGCCGCGGCCGCGCCGGCCGCGGACGGCGGCGCCGGCCGGCCCAATGCCCTGGACGCGGTGACCCTGGCCTCCATCGCCGGCCTCCGGGCCCGGGACCCCAATTTCGATCCGGTCCGCTTCCTCGAGGGCGCGCGTCAGGCCCACGAGACCATCGTTCGGGCCTATGCCGCGGGCGACCGCGAGACGCTCAAGCCGCTGCTCACCCCGCACGTCATGGCCTCGTTCGAGAGCGGCATCGCCGCCCGCGAGGCGCGGGGCGAGACCGAGGAGGCCGAGTTCCTGCATCCCGCCCGGGCCGATCTGGAGACGGCCACCGCCGAGGAGAACCGCGCCGTGGCCAAGGTCCGCTTCCTCGCCGAGCTGCGCAACCGGGTGAAGCCCGCCGATGCGTCGGCCGAGGAGCAGGTCGAGGAACGCCGGGTGGCCGAGGTCTGGACCTTCGAACGGACGCTGGGCGCCAGCGATCCCAACTGGCTGCTGGCCCGCACCGAACCCGCCTCCGCCTGATGACCGGGCGCCGCGCCGGGGTTGTCGGTCCGGTTCTGGCCCTCGGCCTGTTCGTCGCCGGCTGCGCCACCGCGCCGGCCCCCGCGTCTCCGCCCCCCGCCCCGACCGCTGCTGCTCCCGCTCCCGGTCCCGTGTCGCCGCCGAGCCTTCCCGCGCCGGTTCCGCCGGCCGGGACCAGCCCCGCGGCCCTGCCCGGCTGGGACCAGGAAAATCATCTCGCGGCCTTCGACGCCTGGGTGGACGGCTGCCGCCCGGCCCGCGATCCGGCGGCGCGAGTCCAGTGCGAGCGCGCCCTGACCCTCCGCCGCACCTCAAGACCGGTGACGCCGTCGATGGCGCGGACCTTTTTCGAGAGCGGCTTCTCGGTGGTCGCAGCGGAGACGGCGGACGGCGGCCCCGGCCTGCTGACCGCCTATTTCGCGCCGGAGTATCCGGCGCGCCGCGCCCCGGATGCGGAGTTCGACATGCCGGTGCTGGCCCCGCCCGCCGGCTGGACGCGCGGCCAGGTCCTGCCCGAACGGGCCGAGATCGAGGCGACGCCCCCGGTGGCGCCGCTGGCCTGGATGCGGGCCGAGGATCTGTTCTTCATGCAGATCCAGGGGTCGGGCTATCTGACCTTTGCCGACGGGACAAAGGCGCGGGCCGCCTACGCCGCCGACAACGGACGGCCGTTCACCGGCATCGCCCGGCCGATGGCGGAGCGGGGCCTGCTGCCGCCGAACGGGACCTCGGGCGAGGCCATCCGGGCCTGGCTGGCGGCGCACCGGGGGCCGGCGGCGCGCGAGGTGATGGCCCTGAACCGGCGCTACATCTTCTTCAGGCTCGACCCGGACGACGGCGGCGATCCGAACGGCGCGGCGGGCATCCCCCTGCCCGCCCGCCGCGCCATCGCCGTCGACCCGGCCCACTGGCGCTACGGCGACCTCGTCTGGATCCACGCCGACGGCGGCAATCTGAGGGGGGCCCGGGGCAGCTATCAGGGTCTGGTGGTGGCGCTGGACACCGGCTCGGCCATTCGCGGGCCGGTGCGGGCCGACCTCTACATGGGCCGGGGCGCGGCGGCGGGCGAGGAGGCCGGCGCCGTGCGTCATCCGCTGCGGATGTGGCGGCTGGTTCCGCGCGGCGACTGATCGAATTGTCAAAGACCCGAACGCACGGGTGATCGTCCTCCGGGGCGCGGGCCGCGGAAGGTGGGGAGGGCGCGGGACAGCCGGGCCTCGCCCGGTTGGGATGTGAATACCGTTTCGACGAGACAGACTGTCCCGCGCGGTCGTTATCCACGCGCCCTCCGGCTGGCGGCCCTGTCATTCGAGCCTTGCCGGATCACCGCCGCCGCCATTGCTGACTTCGACGCGGGGCGGACATGACGGCATGTTGCTGACGTCAGCAGCCCGCTTCCATTAGCGCGCGGCGAGCAAGCGGGCAGGATCCATCCCTGCCCGACGAGGACCCCCGGACTCTCCGTCGCCCGGGCTTCATCGCTCGACCACAGCCCGCCGCCATCGAGAACGTGGATCCGACGCCCTCCCCACCGACGGGATGCCCCTATCCTAAACCCCCTCCGCCCTCAGGCGGGTTCAGGACGCTCGATCACGAACCGGGAGCAAGGAAAACAACGGGTTGGGAGATTTCGATAGGCGGATTGCACATTAACTTGCAGCGCAGCAATTGCCGTTGAGATGAACAAACCGGCGTCGAGCGGCGCGGAACTCCCGGACAGGAGCGGCGCTCTTGCCTTGGCTGGCGGCGTCGCGATTCAAGGCCGATTGACGCCGCCTCCGCGGGGCTTGACCATATGCCGATGAAAGCGCCGATCAGCCTGCCGACCTCGACCGTGGGCCGAAACGCCCTGGTGACCATCGCCGTCGTGGCGACGGGGGCCGCCGTGTTCTGGCTGCGGGACATCCTCACGCCGCTCGCCATGGCCATCTTCCTGCTGATCATGATCGACGGGGTGAAGCGGTTCATCGAGGACCGGACGCCGGTGCCGTCGCATCTGGCCGGGGCGGCGGCGCTGATCCTCGTCATCCTCGGCTTCTTCGCCTCCATCGGCATCGTGGTCTACGGCGCCGCCGGCTTCTTCGACGAGTCGACCGGCGTGGTGGCGCGGATCGGTCCCCGGTTGGACCAGATCCTCGTCGACATCTACCGGATCGCCGGCATGACCGACGAGCCGCCGACGGTCAGCGACCTGATCGCCCGGATCGACGTCGGCAGCTATCTGGCGATGGTCGCGCGCCAGGCCCAGGGCGTGGTCACCGGATCGATCTTCGTGCTGATCTATCTCGGCTTCCTGCTGGCCTCCCAAGCGGGATTCCGGCGCAAGCTGGTCGGCATGTTCCCCGACCGCGCGGCGCGGGGCGAGGCGCAGGAGGTGTTCCAGCGGGTCCGTGGCGGCGTCGAGGGCTATCTGTGGGTTCAGACGGTGACCGGCGTCCTGATCTGCGCCTTCGCCTGGGTGCTGATGCGGGCGGTCGGCCTGCCCAACGCCGAGTTCTGGACCTTCATCATCTTTATCGTCGGCTTCATCCCGGTGCTGGGCGGAGCCGTGGCGGGGCTGGCGCCGCCGCTGTTCGCCCTGGTCCAGTTCGAGACCTACTGGCAGGCGGTGGTTCTGCTGATCGGGCTACAGGCCATTTTGTTCATCAGCGGCAACCTGATCCAGCCGCGCATGCAGGGCGACAACCAGAACATCGATCCGGTGGTGGTGCTGCTGGCCCTCGCCTTCTGGGGCAAGGTCTGGGGGGTGGTGGGCATGTTCCTGTCGACCCCGCTGGCGGTGATGGCCATGGCCATTCTGGCGGAGTTCCGGGGGTCGCGCTGGATGGCCATCCTGCTGTCCGGCGACGGCGAGCCCTACGCCGAGGAGGAGGGCCCCGCCAAGCCCGGGAAGAACCGCGTCAACCCGCCGCAGGCCAAGGCCGATTGACCCCGTTCCGGCGCCCTTGATTGGCCACAACCCGCGCCTATCTCAGCCCTGTCGCCGCGGTCCCCCTCCCCCCAAGACCGCGGCGCCCAGATCGGCGCCTTCCCTCCCCCTCCTGGGCGCCGGTCCGACAGGCCGCCGGATGAAAGTCCGGCGGCCTTGTCGTATGCGCCGGGCCCCGGGCTGCCTGTTGCGAGAATGACACGATTTTCGGGAGGAGTTGCCCCAGCGCCACAAACCAACGTTCGGATCCGGAACGGGGCCGGGCGCGTCCCGTTGCTGCGGCCGGGGAGGGGGCTACCCGCAGTTTCAAGGACGTTATTTCAATGCTGAAGACCGTATCCGCCGCCTCCCTGGCGCTTCTGTTCACCGGCGTCGCCGCGCCCGCCCTGGCCCAATCCGTTCCCGACTGGTCGGGCCCCTACGTCGGCGTGTTCGGCGGCTACACCCAGCCGCGCGACGACAGGAACGAGACCCTGGTGTTCGATCGCGATCTCGACGGCCAGTACGACGACACCGTCAGGACGTCGGGCGGGAACGACGCCTTCACCCGCTATTGCGCCGACCAGATCAGCGGCGGCGCCAAGCCGTGCGACTCCGACGGCTCGGGCGTCGAGGGCGGCGTCAAGCTGGGCTATGACATGCAGTTCGGCCGCTGGGTCGTCGGCGCGGTCGGCGAAGTGGCCGGCTCCGACGCCGAGGACAGCGTCACCGGCTTCAGCTCGACCCCGGCCTATTACAGCTTCACCCGCAACCTCGATCACACGGCCGCCCTGCGCGCCCGCGTCGGCTATGCGGCGGGCCCGGCCCTGATCTACGCCACCGGCGGCGTCGCCTACGGCAAGGTCGAGAACAGCTTCGTCACCGACAACTCCGCCAACAGCTTCACCGTGACGGCGGACGAGGACGACGCCGACGGTTACCAGTTCGGCGGCGGCGTCGAGTGGCGGCTGGCCCCGAACCTGACCTTCACGAGCGAGTACATCTACTCGGACCTCGAGACGGGCGAGTACAACATCCGCGTCGCCAACAACGGCACGACGCCGGCGACCAACCCGTTCATCCTGGCCCCGAACACCACGGGCACGGACATGACCCGCTCGGGCGACTCGTTCAAAACCCACGCCTTCCGGCTGGGCATGAACGTCCGCTTCTAAAACGAAGCCGCCATCCGCGGATGGTCGAGGAAGCCGGTCCCGAAGGGGGCCGGCTTTCTTCGTTTGGGGCTTCCCGCCGCTCTCCCGCTGGCCTAGTGGAGCCGGGGTCAGGCAGTCGGCTTGCCGAAGTGGCGAAGCGGCCTAGTCTGGCGATGTTTTCCCCGGCGGCCGGTCAACGGCCGCGTCCGCAAGCGAGCCCTTCATGCCCGGCGCCTCCGCCCCCACGGTTCCTCAGGCCATCAGTCTGGAGGCGCTGGAGGCGAGCTTCAAAACCGCGGTGGGCGGCGCGTGGAGCGAGGCGGCGCGCTCCTATCTCGCCCAGGCTCATGACGACTATGTCGCCGACGAGACGCCGCAACTGGGCGGCATGGATCTGGCCTGTCTGCTGGCCTCGGTGTGGAAGTCGGCGGTGGGGCGCAAGCCGGGCGAGGCCGCCCGGATCACCCTGGGGCCCGTGACCGGCGCCGACGGCCGCGCCTCGGGCTACGACGCCATCGCCATCATCCAGGACGACCGGCCCTTCCTCGTCGACAGCGTCATGGGCGAACTGGCGGAGGCGGGCGTCACGGTGCGCTCGATGTTCCACCCGATCGTGGAGCTGGAGGGGGTGCGCACCTCGCTGATCGTCGTGGTCATCGATCCGGCCCCGCAGGAGCGGCGCGATGCGCTCGGCGAAAGCCTGGCCGCGACCATGGCCGACGTGCGCGCGGCGGTTTCGGATCACGCGGCGATGAATGCGCTGATGGCCCGATCGATCGCGCATCTGGAGGCCGGGGTCGCGGGCGTCGACCCGGACGTGCTGGCCGAGAACCTGGCCTTCCTGCGCTGGCTGGAGGCGGATCATTTCGTCTTCCTCGGCGCGCGCGACTACGACTATCCGCGCACCAGCGACGGCGGTTACGAGGCTGAGGCCCCGCTGTCGCAGTCGGGCGCCGGGTTGGGGGTGCTGGTCGATCCGGACCGGACGGTGCTGCGTCGGGCCAATGAGCCGGCGGTGCTGACCAAGTCGATGAAGCGCCAGCTGAACCTGTCCGAGCCGGTCACGGTGGCCAAGGCCAACGCCCGTTCGAAGGTCCATCGCCGGGCCTATATGGACTATATCGGCGTCAAGCGGTTCGGGGCGGACGGCAAGCCATCGGGCGAGACCCGCTTCGTCGGCCTGTTCACCGCCGAGGCCTATGACAAGACCGCCAATGAGGTGCCGCTGCTGCGCCGCAAGGTGTCCAACGCCTTGAAGCGGGCCGACAAGGTGGAAGGGTCGCACAGCCACAAACGGCTGAAGAACATCCTCGAGAATTACCCGCGCGACGAGCTGTTCCAGATCGGCGAGGACGAGCTGCTCGAGATCGCCCTGGGCATATTGCACCTGCATGACCGGCCGCGGATCAAGAGCTTCACGCGCAAGGACCCGTTCGACCGCTTCGTCTCGGTGCTGACCTTCATTCCGCGCGAGCGCTTCAACCCGGCCGTCCGTGAACGGATCGGGCGGATTCTCGCCAACGCCTGGGGCGGACGGCTGTCGGCCTGGTATCCGCAGCTCTCCGACCAGCCGCTGGTGCGCATCCACTACATCATCGGGGTGACGCCGGGCGATCATCCGTGCCCGGATCCGGTCGCGCTCGACATGGAGATCGCCGAGGCCGGGCGGGGCTGGGTCGACCGTTTCGAGAGCGCCCTGCGCGCCGCCGAGGTCGACGACGTCCAGATCGGCTCGCTCAGCGGCCGCTGGGCCTGGGCCTTCGGGGCCGGCTACCGCGACCGCTACGACGCCGACGAGGCGGTGCGGGACCTGCAGTCCGCCGACCGGCTGAACGCCTCGGGCCTCAACGACGGCGGCGACCCGGTGGCCGTGCGGGCCTTCCGGGACGCGCGCGACGGGCCGCTGAATTTCCGCTTCAAACTCTATCGCCGGGGCGCGGCGGTGCCGCTGTCGGACGTGCTGCCGATCCTCGCCGACATGGGACTGAAGACGCTGGAGGAGTGGGGCAACGCCCTGACGCCGCTGGGCGGGCCGAAGATCCACGTTCACGAGTTCCTGCTCGAGGACCCGCGCGGCGGCGACCTGCATTTCGACGACGTGCGAGAGCCGTTCGAGGACGCCTTCGCCGCGGTGTGGACGGGCCGCACCGAGAGCGACGGCTTCAACCGGCTGGTCATCGAACTGGGCGTCGGCTGGCGCGAGGCGGCCCTGGTGCGCACCCTCGCCCGCTATCGCCAGCAGACCGGGCTCGATCCGAGCCAGGCGGTGCAGGAAGAGGCGCTGCGCGACTATCCGGCCGTGGCGCGCGGCCTGCTGTCGCTGTTCCACGCCAAGTTCGATCCGGCGGACGGGGGCGACCCGCTGTCCCGCGAGCCGGCCGTCCGGGAGCAGTTCCACAAGCTGATCGCCCTGCTGCGGGACGTGAAGAGCCTCGACCACGACCGGGCCCTGCGGCGCCTCGCCCTGCTGATCCAGGCGATCAAGCGGACCAACTATTTCCAGACCGGCCCCGATGGCGAGCCGAAGCCGCATATCTCGATCAAGATCGCCTCGCGCGAGCTGGACGACGTGCCGCTGCCCAAGCCGTTCCGCGAGATCTTCGTCTGGGCGCCGCACGTCGAGGGCGTGCACCTGCGCTTCGGCCCGGTGGCGCGCGGCGGGCTGCGCTGGTCGGACCGGCGCGACGACTTCCGCACCGAGGTGCTGGGCCTGGTGAAGGCGCAGCAGGTCAAGAACGCGGTGATCGTGCCGGTCGGGTCCAAGGGCGGCTTCTTCCCCAAATGCCTGACGGAGATCGTTCGCGCCGGGGGCGACCGCGACGCCCAGGTGGCCGAGGCGATCCGCGCCTACAAGACCTTCCTGTCGGGTCTGCTGGACATCACCGACAACATCGCCGCCGACGGATCGGTGATCCATCCGGACGCGGTGGTGATCTGGGAGGGCGACGACCCCTATCTGGTCGTGGCCGCCGACAAGGGCACGGCGACCTTCTCGGACATCGCCAACGGCATCTCGGCCGACTACGGCTTCTGGCTGGACGACGCCTTCGCCTCGGGCGGGTCGGTCGGCTACGATCACAAGGTCATGGGCATCACCGCCCGCGGCGCCTGGGAGGCGGTCAAGCGCCACTTCCGCGAGATGGGCAAGGACATCCAGACCGAGCCCTTCACCGTCGTCGGCGTCGGCGACATGTCGGGCGACGTGTTCGGCAACGGCATGCTGCTGTCGAAGGCCATCAAACTGGTCGCCGCCTTCGATCACCGCGACATCTTCATCGATCCGAACCCGGACCCGGCGACCAGCTGGGTCGAGCGTGAGCGGATGTTCGCCCTGCCGCGCTCGTCCTGGCAGGACTACGATACGTCGAAGATTTCGAAGGGCGGAGGCGTGTTCTCGCGCTCGGCCAAGTCGATCGCCCTGTCGCCCGAGATCAAGGCCGCGCTGGACATCGAGGCGGACGCCCTGGATCCGGCCGCCCTGATGAAGGCCATCCTGCTGGCCCCGGCCGAACTGCTCTATTTCGGCGGCATCGGCACCTATGTGAAGGCGGCCCACGAAACCGACGCCCAGGTCGGCGACAAGGCCAATGACGCGATCCGGGTCGACGGCGTCGAGGTGCGCGCCAAGGTCATCGGCGAGGGCGCGAACCTGGGCATGACCCAGGCCGGCCGCATCGGCTTCGCGCGCAACGGCGGCCGCATCAACACCGACGCCATCGACAATTCGGCGGGCGTCGACTCCTCGGACCACGAGGTCAATATCAAGATCCTGACCGGGGCGGCGATCGCCTCCGGGGCCTTGAAGGCGGACAAGCGCAACGCCCTGCTGGCCTCGATGACCGACGAGGTCGGGTTGAAGGTGCTGGCCCACAACTACGACCAGACCCTGGCGATCAGCCTGCAGGAGGCGGAGGGCGCGGCGGCGCTGGATTCGCAGCAGCGCTTCATGCAGTGGCTGGGCGGCAAGGGTAAGCTGGACCGCAAGGTCGAGGGCCTGCCCGACGATCTCAAACTGGCCGAGATGAAGGCGGCCGGACAGGGGCTGACCCGGCCGGAGCTGGCCGTGCTGACCGCCTATTCGAAGATCGAACTGTTCGACGACGTGGTCGCCTCGACCGCGCCGGACGATCCGTTCTTCCACCGCACCCTGGTGCGCTACTTCCCGGAGCCGCTGGCCAGGTTCGAGGCCGACATGGAGCGGCACCGGCTGAAGCGCGAGATCATCTCGACGGTGCTGTCGAACGAGATCGTCAACATGTGCGGCCCGACCTTCCCCGAGCGGCTGCGGCTGTCGGCGCAGTGCGACACCTCGGCCATGGTCATCGCCTTCGAGGCGGCGCGGCAGGTGTTCAGGCTGGACGAGGCCTGGGACCAGGTTTCGGCGCTGGACCTCAAGATTTCGGCCGACGCCCAGATCGCCCTCTATCGCGAGATCTCGACCGTGTTGCGCCGCCAGACGTTCTGGCTGGCCCGCCGCGCCACGCGGGACGGCGCCTCGGTCGACGGGCTGATCGCGGCCTATCGTCCCGCGGCCGACGCCCTGCGCGCCGCCGGCGGATCGGTGCTGTCGCGGTTCGAACAGGCCGGGCTGCAGGCGCGTATCGCCACCTTCGCCGGCTATGGCGCGCCGGACGCCATGGCGCGCGACCTCGCCATGCTGCGGCCGCTGGTGGCCACGGCGGATATCGGCGACCTGGCGCGCGAGGCGGGCTGGCCCGAGCCGGCCATGGCCACCCTGTACCACCAGGTCGGGGCGGCGTTCGATTTCGACCGGCTGCGGGCGGCGGCGGGGGCGGTGCCCTCGGCGGACCATTTCGACCGTCTGGCCGTGCGTCGGATGATCGAGGATCTGATGAACGAGCAACTGGCCCTGACCCGGGCCGTGGCCCGGTCGGCGGACGCCTCGGTCGGGGCCAGCGAACTGCTGTCCGAGAAGGCGGTCGACCGCTGGATCGGACCGCGCCAGGCGATCGTCGAGGGCGTCCGCGCCTCGGTCGACGAGATCGAGGCTTCCGGGTCGGGCTGGACCTTCGCCAAGCTGACCATCGCCAATGCGGTGATCCGCGAGATCGCGTCCTCAGCAGGCTGAGGACGCGCTCTTGCCTGGGCCGCGGTCGTCGGCCCTTCGGGACCTGACTGCTGCGCGCCGCCCTTCGGGTCCCGACCCGACGCGGCCTGGCGCTTCGCGCGGGCGGTCGTGATCTGCTAGCGTGCCGAGGAGTGGGAGAGGGCCGCCGATGCCGCGGAAGTTTCTGGTCGTCGTCGACGACAGTCCCGAGTTCGAGGCGGCGCTGCTCTATGCGGCGCGGCGGGCGCGCTCGACCGGGGGCCGGGTGGTCATGCTGCGGATCATCCCGCCGGCGGCGTCGGACGCCCACTGGGCCGGGGTGCGCGAGGAGATCGAGCGCCAGACCCGGGCCGAGGCCGAGGCCACGCTGAACAAATGGGCCGGCGACGCGGCGGAACGGTCGGGCTCGACCCCCATGCTGCTGATCGAGCGCGGCGAGCCGCAGAACTGTATCCGCAAGGTCGTCGGCGAGGACCCGGACATCAAGATTCTCGTGCTCGCGGCGGGCTCCGCGGCGCCGGGGCCGCTGGTGGCGGCGGTGGTCAAACAGGGCGCGGCCTTCACGGGGCGGAAGCTGCCGGTGACCATCGTGCCGGGCGAACTGACCGAGAAAGAGATCGAGGACCTGGCGTAGCGCCGGGAGGGCGCTGACGCTCGCGCCGCGGGCGCTCGCTGCTTGAGCGCGGGGGTTCTCCCTCCCCTTCAGGGGAGGGTCGTCGATGCGGAGCATCGGCGGGGTGGGGGCGTCACCGCGAAACGGACGACGGCGCTCGTGTCGCCGAGCCCTCCCCACCCGGTCGCTGCGCGACCACCCTCCCCGGGGCGGGGAGGGAGACGTGCAGACCTTGAACCCGCCGTCCGCCGGGCGCACTTACCGGCCATGTTTATCCAGACCGAACCGACGCCGAATCCGAACGTGCTGAAATTCCTGCCCGGACGGGAGGTCTCGGCCGATCCGCGCGAGTTCCGCACCATCGACGAGGCCACGGCGTCGCCGCTGGCCGAGGGGCTGTTCCAGCTCGAGGGCGTGGCGGGGGTGTTCTACGGGGCCGACTACATCTCGGTGACGCGCGATCCGGCGGGTCCCGACTGGCCGCAGATGAAGGCGCCGATCCTGGCGGCGATCATGGATCATTTCGTCTCGGGCGCGCCGCTGCTGCCTGGCGGGGCCGTCGAGGGAGGCGACCCGGAGGGCGAGGACAGCGAGATCGTGGCCGAGATCAAACAGCTGCTGGACAGCCGGGTGCGACCGGCCGTGGCCCAGGACGGCGGCGACATCCTGTTCGATTCGTTCGATCTGGAAACCGGGGTGCTGAGCCTGCGCATGCGCGGCGCATGCGCCGGCTGCCCGTCGTCGTCGGCGACCCTGAAGGCCGGGGTCGAGCAGATGATGCGCCACTATGTGCCGGAAGTGACGCGGGTCGAGCAGGTCATTTAAGTGGCGCTATCGCTCGCCGCGCGGCGGCTCGCTGCTTGAGCGCGGGTTTTGCGCGCTATAGCTCGCGACGCGGTCACTCGCTTCCTGATCGCGCCTGAAACAAATCCGTCCTCGCTTCGGGCGGCGGAACCCGTCATCATCGCCCCATGCCCCGGTTCGAAAGCGACAGCGACGCCCGGCGCCTCGGCGAGGCGCTCGCCGCCCTGCGCCAGGAGGCGGGATTGAGCCAGGCCGCGGCGGGCGAACGGGTCGGCATGACCAGCCAGGGCTGGGGACTGTATGAATCCGGCAAGCGTCCCGGCCTGTTCCGGCCCGACGTGCAGCGGCGGCTGACCACGGCGCTCGGCGCCTCGCCCGAAGCGCTGGCGCTGAAGCTGGGCGCGCCTGCGCCGCCGCCGCCCGAGCCGGCCGCATCGGGCGTGGAGAACCGGGGGCGGGCGTTCGCGGGACCGTCGGCGGCGACGCGGCGGCTGCAGCTGTCCAACGACGATCTGGCGCCGTGGGCCGCCTCGGGCGTGGTGCTGGAGTATGAGCCGGGGCGCTGGCCGCGGCGGGGTCAGGGCTGCGTCATCGAAATGGCCGACGGGGAACTGCGGGTTCGTCTCTACGAGCACGCCGACGCCGAGGCCCTGACGGTGCGCGGGTTACGGGGCGGCGAGGAACGGATCGAGCGGTCGGCGACGCGGCAGGTGTCGGCGGTGACAGCCCGGCTGGATGTCTAGATGAAACGAAACGGTTGCAGGAACCCGGTTTCCATGAAACTGTCTGGTTGCAGGCAGGAGGAGCGGCGCCATGGCCAGGGTCGGGGAACCGGAGAGGGTGGACGCCTTCGTGGGCGCGCGGATCAGCCTGCGCCGCTCGGCGCTCGGCCTGTCGCAGACGGCGCTGGCGCAGCAGATCGGCATCAGCTTCCAGCAGGTGCAGAAATACGAGACGGGGCAGAACCGCATCTCGGCCTCGCGGCTGCACCGGGTGGCGACGGTGCTGGCCACCTCGGTCGAGGCCTTCTTTCCGCCGGTCGAGACGGCGCGCGGGCCGGGCGACGCCGGCTGGGAGGCGCTGGGGCATATCGCCGCCACGCCGGACGGCCGTTCGGTGGCGGCGGCCTGGCCGCTGATCGAGGACCGGGAGGTGCGCAAGGCGCTGGCGCGGGTGGTGCGGGCCCTGGCCCGGCGCGACTGACCGCCCGCCGCGCCGGGGCGGCGTCATGAGGGTGCTGGTCGTCGATACGGCGCTGGGCCTGTGCAGCGCCGGGGTGTTCGAGGTCGAGGCCGGCGCCGGCGGCGTGGCGCGGCCGCTGGGCCTGCGCTCGGAAGCCATGACCCGCGGCCATCAGGAGCGGCTGGCGGGCATGGCGCGCGACGCCGTGGCCGAGGCCGGGGGCTTCGCCGGGATCGACCGGATCGGCGTGACGGTCGGGCCGGGGTCGTTCACCGGCCTGCGGGTCGGGCTGGCCTTCGCCCAGGGGCTGGGGGCCGCGCTCGGCGTACCGGTGGTGGGGGTTTCGACGCTGGACGCCCTGGCGGCGTCGGTCGATGGCGAGGGGCCGACGGCAGCCCTGATCGATGCGCGGCGGGGGCAGGTCTACGCCCGATTCTGGCGGCTCGGCGTTCCCGAGGGGCCGGCCGAGGCCCTGTCGATCGAGGCGGCGCGGGCGCGGGTCCTGGCGCTCGGTTCTGATGTCCGGCTGGTCGGGTCCGGGGCTGGGCTGGTGACGGAGCATGCCGCGGCGACGGGGCTCGACGGCCCCGCGCCCGAGGCGCTGGCGCGGCTGACGGCGGCGGCCGATCCGGCAATGAGCCCGCCCCGCCCCCTCTATCTGCGGGCGCCCGACGCCACCCCGCCCAGCCGTCTTCCGGGGCAGCCGCGGCCGCAGACGCCATGACGGGCGGCGACCCGGGCGGGGACACGGGCCGGGACCAAACGGAGCGGGCCGCGCGGTTCGCGGCGATCCACGCCGAGGCCTTCGCGGGGCCGAATGAGGCGGCGTGGAGCGAAGCCGCCTTCGCCGACCTGCTCGCGCAGGCGGGTGTCTTCGCCCTCGACAGCGCCGACGGCTTCATCCTGATGCGGGCCGCAGCCGACGAGGCGGAGATCCTGACGCTGGCGGTGCGGCCGGGCGCGCGGCGGGGCGGCCAGGGGACGCGGCTGGTCGGCGACGGCGTGCTGGCGGCGGCGGCGCGCGGGGCCGCGCGGGTCTTCCTCGAGGTGGCGGAGGATAACGCCGCGGCGCGGGCGCTCTACGCCCGGGCGGGGTTCGCGGAGGCCGGCCGGCGTCCCGCCTATTACGCCGGCGCCGACGGGGGACGGCGCGACGCCCTGATTCTGGTTCTCAACTTGCCGGGCACGCTTCCCTAGGGCGTCGGGCCCGCCTATTCTCCCGGCCATGGACCGGATCGAGAAACTCTGCGCCGACCGCGGCATGCGTATGACCGAGCAACGTCGGGTCATCGCCCGGGTGCTGTCGAGCGCCGAGGACCATCCCGACGTCGAGGAGCTGTACCGCCGCGCCTCGTCGATCGACCCGCATATCTCGATCGCCACCGTCTACCGCACGGTGCGGCTGTTCGAGGAAGCCGGAGTCGTTGAAAAACATGACTTTGGCGATGGCCGGTCGCGCTACGAAGAGGCGGGGGACGACCACCACGACCACCTGATCGACACCAAGACCGGCGAGGTGATCGAATTCTTCGACGCCGAGATCGAGCGGCTCAAAACCGAGATCGCTGAACGGCTGGGCTTCGAACTGATCGGCCACAAGCTGGAACTCTACGGCAAGCCGATCGAGGGCGCCGAGCCGTCCAGCCGCGAGGGCCTGATCTACAAACGCCACGCGCAGGACGGCGGCGACGCGGCCTAGAACCGCGCAAGTGGCGCAGGCGGCCCCGGCGCTCTAAAAGACACGCCATGACCGAAACCCTTGTCCCGCCGAAGGTCCGGCAGGCCGCGCCGAAGCGCCTGTTTATCAAGACCTACGGCTGCCAGATGAACGTCTATGACTCGGAGCGCATGGCCGATGTGCTGCGCCCGCTGGGCTATGCGCCGACCGACACGGCCGAGGACGCCGACTTCGTCATCCTCAACACCTGCCACATCCGCGAGAAGGCGGCCGAGAAGGTCTATTCCGAGCTCGGCAAGCTGCGGGTGCTGAAGGAGGGCCGCGAGGGCGGCATGACCATCGCCGTGGCCGGCTGCGTGGCCCAGGCCGAGGGCGAGGAGATCATGCGGCGGCAGCCGGCGGTCGATCTGGTGGTCGGGCCGCAGGCCTATCACCAGCTGCCGGAGCTGCTGACCCGCACGGCGCGGGCCCGGGGCGAGCGCATCGGGGCCGATTTCGCGCCCAATGAGAAGTTCGACGCCCTGCAGGTCCCGCGCGGCGGCGACGGGGTGACGGCCTTCCTGACCGTGCAGGAGGGCTGTGACAAATTCTGCACCTTCTGCGTGGTGCCCTATACGCGCGGCGCCGAGTGGTCTCGGCCGGTGGCGGACGTGCTGACCGAGGCGCGCGAGCTGGCGGCGCGGGGCGTGCGCGAGGTCACCCTGCTGGGCCAGAACGTCAACGCCTATGACGGCGAGGGACCGGACGGCAAGCCGTCGACGCTGGCGCGGCTGGCGTACGCCCTGGCGGAGATCCCGGGGCTGGACCGCATCCGCTATACGACCAGCCATCCCAACGACATGTCGGACGACCTGATCGCCGCGCACGGCGAGCTGGACGCCCTGATGCCGTATCTGCACCTGCCAGTGCAGTCGGGCTCGGACCGGATCCTGCGGCTGATGAACCGCAAGCACGGGCGGCAGAAATATTTCGATCTGATCGACCGCATCCGCGCGGCCCGGCCGGACATGGCGCTGTCGGGCGATTTCATCGTCGGCTTCCCGGGCGAGACCGACGCCGATTTCGAGGCGACGATGGATCTGGTGCGGCGGGTGAACTACGCCTCGGCCTTCTCCTTCATGTATTCGCCGCGCCCCGGTACGCCGGCCGCGACCATGGCGGCGCAGGTTCCGGACGATGTCAGCCGGGCGCGGCTGCATGCGCTGCAGGCCCTGCTGACCGAACAGCAGGTCGCCTTCAACGCGGCCCAGGCGGGGCGGACCCTGCCGGTGCTGTTCGAGCGCAAGGGCCGGCACGGGGCGCAGGCCATCGGCCGTTCGCCGTATCTGCAGTCGGTCCATGTCGAGGACGCGGATCATCTGATCGGCCGGATCGTTCCGGTGGAGATCGAGCGCGGCCAGCAGAACAGCCTCACGGGCCGGCTCCAGCAGAAGGCGGCCTGATGGCGCGTGAGAGTGAGTTCCTGGCGTTGGACGACGCCGCCCTGCGCGCCGTCGTGGGCCCCCACAGCCGCCACATCGCCCTGATCGAGGACGCCTACAAGGTGCTGGTCGAGGCCCCCGGCGGCGGCGTGACCATCAACGGCTCGACCCGCGACAGGGCCCAGGCGAAACGGGTCATCGAGACGCTGGCGGCGCGCTCGACGACCGGGGCCGAGATCACCGAGGCCGATGTGCGTACGGCGCTGGGCGCGGCGGCGACCCGGCCGAGAGACGGGCAGGGGACCGTGGCGCCCAACGCCATCGCCCTGCCGGTCGGACGGCGCGGGGCCATCGCGCCCAAGACGGCGGCCCAGGCCAACTATCTGGACATGCTCTCGAAATGCGAGCTGACCTTCGGGGTCGGGCCGGCGGGGACGGGCAAGACCTTCCTGGCGGCGGCGTATGGCGCCTCGCTGCTGCGGCGGGGGCAGGTCGACCGGCTGGTCATCACCCGGCCGGCGGTCGAGGCGGGCGAGAAGCTGGGCTTTCTGCCCGGCGACCTGAACGAGAAGGTCGATCCCTATCTGGCCCCGATCTGGGAGGCGCTGAACGATATCCTCGGGCCGGACGACGTGCGGCGCCGCCGCGACAAGGGCGAGATCGAGGCGGCGCCGATCGCCTTCATGCGCGGCCGGACGCTGGCCCACGCCTTCATCATCGTCGACGAGGCCCAGAACACCTCGCGGCTGCAGATGAAGATGGTGCTGACCCGGCTGGGCGAGGGGGCGCGCATGGTGGTGACCGGCGACCCGTCGCAGATCGACCTGCTCAATCCGCGCGACTCCGGCCTGCGCCACGCCCTGCGCATCCTCGACGGGGTCAAGGGTGTGGCCATCCAGACCTTCCAGGCCCAGGATGTGGTCCGCCACGCCATGGTCGAGCGCATCGTCCGCGCCTATGACGCCGACGCCGCCAAACACCGGCCCTCGGCCGATCTGGAAGACCCGGACTCGTGATCGAGGTCGAGATCGAGGACGCGGCCTGGACCGCCGCCCTGCCGGACGCCGCGGCGGTGGCGGAGCGGGCGGCGGCAGCGGCGCTCGGGACGGTCGAGGGCGGCGTCGTGGTGCTGCTGACGGATGACGATACGGTGCGCGAGCTCAACGCGCGGTTCCGCGACCGGGATCGGCCGACCAATGTGCTGTCGTTTCCAGCCGCCGGGATGACCATCCCGGGACAGGCGGCGCCGCTCGGCGACCTGGTGCTGGCCTATGGCGTCTGCGCGGCCGAGGCCGAGGCGCAGGGCAAGACGCTGGCCGACCATCTTGCGCATCTGACGGTGCACGGCGTGCTGCACCTGCTGGGCCGCGACCACGAGGACGAGGCGGAGGCCGAGGCGATGGAAGCCGAGGAGCGGAGCATCCTTGCCACGCTGGGCGTCGCCGACCCATACAGGGCCGATGCTCAAGCTTGATCCCGCCTCCCGCCGCGACCGGCTGATCCTGCGCTTCGGCCGTATCGCCCTGGCGTTGGCGGCGGGTTCGGGCGCGGCCCTGGCGCATCCGCCGTTCGGCTTCCTGCCGGGCCTGCTGGGCTATGCGCTGCTGATGCTGCTGGCCGAGCGTTCGGCCACGACCCGCGGCGGCTTCTGGATGGGCTGGCTGGCCGGCTTCGCCTATTTCTTCATCAGCTGCTGGTGGGTGGCCGAGGCCTTTCTGGTCAATCCGGCGCAGGCGTGGATGGCGCCCTTCGCGGCCTCGCTGTTGCCCGTCGGCCTGGGTCTGTTCTGGGGGGCGGCGACGGCGCTGTACCGCCGCTTCGCACCGGCCGGCGTGGGCCGGGTGCTGGTCTTCGCCGCCTTCTTCTGCCTGCTCGAGTGGCTGCGCGGCCATGTGCTGACCGGTTTTCCGTGGAACCCGGCGGGGGCCAGCTGGAAGGCCGGATCGGCCGGGTCGCAGTTCGCCTCGGTGGTGGGAGTCTATGGTCTGGGACTGGTGACGGTGGCGGCGGTGGCCGCCTTCGCCCCGCTGGCGGGTCCGGGGCCGCGCAAGGCCCGGATCGGCGCCGCGGTGCTGGGCGCGCTGGCGCTGGCGGCGCTGCAGATCGGCGGGGCGGCGAGGCTGTCGGGCGCCCAGCTGTCCCTGACCGACACGGTGGTGCGCATCGTCCAGGCCGACGTGGCGCAGGAGTCGAAATGGACGCCCGAGGCCTATCGCGGCATCGTCGATCGCTATGTGAACCTGACCGCGCGGCCCGGGGCGGTGGTCCCCGACGTGGTCATCTGGCCGGAGGGGGCCCTGCCCGCTTCGTTCAACCAGGTGTTCGCCGCCGGCTCGCCCGACGCCGCCGCCATCGCGCGGGCGGTGCAGCCGGGCCAGAGCCTGATCCTCGGTCTGGGCCGGGGTGTCGCCGACGCGTCCGCGCCCGACGGCGGCCGCTATTACAACAGCCTGCTGGCCCTGACCGACGCGGGCGACGATGGTCTGCGGATCGCCGCCGTTTACGACAAATACCGGCTGGTGCCGTTCGGGGAATTCCTGCCGGCGGGCGACCTGCTGGGCGCGCTGGGCGTGCGCAGCCTGACCCACATGCCGACGGACTTCAGCGCCGGACCGCGGCCAGCGCCGATCGACATTCCCGGCTTGCCGCGGGCCCAGCCGTTGATCTGCTACGAGAGCCTCTATCCCGGCTTCACCCCGGGCGGGGCGGACCGGCCGCGCTGGATCGTCAACATCTCGAACGACGCCTGGTTCGGACGCACCTCGGGTCCGCTGCAGCATCTCAACCTGGCCAGCTATCGCGCGGTCGAGACCGGCCTGCCGGTGGTCCGGTCGACACCGACCGGTGTTTCGGCTATGATTGACCCATGGGGCCGGGTTGTCGGCGAGCAACGACTCGAACCCGGTGAAAGCGGGGTCATCGACGCCCGCCTGCCGGCCCCGACGGCAGCGACTGTTTACGGCCGGTTCGGCGATATCCTGTTCGGGCTCGGTCTGTTGGCGGCCTTCGTCCCCCTGACGCCGTGGCGTCGGCTCCGCCGTGGGATGCGAGGCTGAAACTTCCCCTCTTACGCGAGTTTCCCGCCAGTGGAGAGGGGTCGAAACGGCTACGCAACCACAGGTCTGTGAGAGCGCCGAAACGGGGCGTTTTTCCGTGACAGTAGAAAAAAGCGGGCGCATTCAGGACGAAAGTCAGCCACGAGAGGGCATAAGGAAACATGGCAAGAGGCAAGGGCGAGGACGGACCCCATCCCGTAGATCGGCACGTTGGCCGGCGGGTGTGCGAAAAACGACTGGCGCTCGGGTATAACCAGAGCGACCTCGGTCGGGCCTTGGGGCTGACCTTCCAGCAGATCCAGAAATACGAGAAAGGCGCGAACCGGATTTCGGCGTCGAAACTCTGGGACATCGCGCGCTTCTTCAAGGTCGACATCGGCTATTTCTTCGAGGGCCTCAGCGGCGCCCAGCTGGCCGGTATGGCCGAGGGCGGCGCGGGCTACGAGCACGAATTCCCGGCGACCCGCTACACGATCGAGATCGGCCGCCTCGCGCCGCAACTGTCGTCCCGGCAGCAGAAGCTGGCGCTGGAGCTGATCCGCGACATGGCGGACCGCAGGGACGCCGACGAGGCCTGACCCCGTCGGCCCTGACTAGTCCGCCGACGGTCGACGCCGCCCGAAATCGGGCGCGGCCGCCTTCTGCTCGGCCCAATAGGCGGCGCCGTCGCGCGGCTTGAACATGGTTTTGGCAATCCCTTCGCGCGACACCACGGCGAAGGTGTTGGTCGAGGCCTGATACAGCAGGACATCGCCGTTGGGCCGCTCGACCCGTTCGGTTCCGGACGGCGGCCGGGTCGTGAAGGCCTGAACTTTGGCCAGATAATCCCCGGGTGTCGTGGCGCCGAAGTCGGCTCCGTTGCGTTCGAACAGCCGCGCCGTCTTGGCGTCGACCGTTTCGCGCCGGTTGGCGGTGAGGACCGGCTTGGCTGTCTCGGGCGCCGCCTCAGACGCCTTGGCCGATCCCGCTGCGGAGATCAGGACCGCCTCCGCCCCGTCCGCCGTCCGGTCCCGCGTCTCGACCGCCGAGCCGCCGTTGCCGCACGCCGCCAGTCCCAACAGCGCCAGTCCTGTCGTCGCGCCCTTCCATTCGCGCCGGCCGATCATCACAACCCTCCGTGGTTCCAAACCCGCCGGACTCCATAACGTTGTTAGGGATGTATCCCCTTGCGACATGTAGAGGAGATATGTGATATGGCTGGCTTATGGACCGGCCAAGCTACTTCCTCGAACTCCTTCGAGAGGCGTCCAGCGCGACGTGGCGCGCCGTGATCGCGCACTCGTGGCAGCAACTCGCGATCAAGGCGCTGACTACAGCGGTCCTCTTGCTCGCGCTCGCTTTCTACACTCAGCAGACCGCTGGCGCTGACGGTTCGCTCTTTAGCGACGAGGTCACGCTCGTATTTTTGGCGCTCGCTGCCTCTGGGCTCATCGTCCTGGGGGTGTTTTTCCTACAGCTGCTCGTGATTGCCCCCTATCAGCTGTGGAGGGCAGAGCGTCGGCGCTTCGACCTGTACAAACAGGAGGAGGCCATACGGGCCGACAGTGTAAGGGGAGAGGCGGAGTCACTGATTGCGCAAATGCGCAGCGAACACGCGGGATTTCAGAAATACTACGAGCAGCCACTTTTGCTTCACAAGGCCCAGCGCGTAACCAATGAGGCCAATGAACTAGAGCGCTATGTCGATCTTGCAATGCGTACGCATGGCGAGAACCAAATGCTCTTCAAGATGAACTACACTCAAGAGCGGCAAGCCACCCACGCCCAATACATTCTGCCCAAAATTACACCCTATTCGCCTGTGCCCAATCTTCGTTTGATCGGACCAGTGCCCGCCCCGCCAGATATCGTCAAACACGAGCCTATTCTGCGCCATAACCCCGGCGGAAGTGGAAGCGGGGTCGTCTATCTCCCCGGTGCTAACGAGGAGTTTGTGTTAAAGATGGAGGCGGAGTTCAAAAAGGGTGATCGTTGGATGGCAGAGATGCGCGCTATGATCGTCAAGGCAAGAGCGTGGGCCGAGGACCTAAACGGGATGATTGACAGCGGGATGGCCCGCAATGCCTGAGCACAACGACACACAACGCTTCGACCGTCTGCTAGACGCGATGGTCAACAAGCCGCCGCTAGAGAAGGTCCAGCCTCACGACGAGCAGATGGATGACGACGACAAGCGCGAGGACGACGAGGGCTAGTCCACGTCCACCGGGTAAACCTCATGCTCCGGGTCATGCCAAAGCACGTTGAAGGTCGAAACCACTCTGAAGCCCCAGAGGCGCGGCTTCCCGCCCAGCCGAAACCGGAAGATGGATTCCTCGCTCCGGGATAGCTCCGCCAGCCTAGCTTGAGCTTCGTTGGCGATTTGCGACGTGTCCATTGAGTGGTGCATCTTGTGGCCGCTGCTGGTTGTGAACGTGTCGATCTCCGCCCACGTCAGCGCGGCGAACTCGCCCAGCTTCGGTTCAATCTCGTTGGCCCAACACTCCTCGGACCACTGCCTCGGCGTTCCCGAGGCCCAAGCGCCATCGCAATCCGCCTGATCGACGGTCCACGTCATCTGCATGTGGAAAATGGATCCCGGGTCCGCGCCGAACCTGACGGTCTTTTCCTCTACCGGGCGCTCGCGTAGCCGAGCCGACTTCTCCGCCGCTTTAAGCTTCCGCTGCGCCTCGCGCTCAAGCCGCGCCTGCCGCCTGCTCATTTGGGCCGAGAGAGGAGTAGAACTCTGACATGATCTCAAGGCTAATGGGCGAGCTTTGGCCCCGGGCGAAGGCTTCTTGCCACGGCGCTTCCATGTGGGTCAGGTCACTCAGCCATTGGGCGTCTTTGTCCCCATACGCCGCCAGAACCCTATCGACCGTCTCTTGTTGGGCGGCAGACAGGTTCCCCGCCGTCCCGCCGGGAACGCGGTCGACCCGGAATTGGCCCCGGGTGCTCTCCCAGAGATCGCGCACGACGGGTCCATTCCGCCAAGCCTCGATAGGCTCGGGGAAGACTACGTTGTCATCCCAGACGATGCTCCACGCTTGGCTGTAATAGACAAGCTTTTGGAGCTTCATCGCAGTCATGCCGCCGCGACGTTCCAGAATGTGCTGTGCGACATCGCGCGCACTGGGCATACCTTCGGCCTCCTATTGGCGGCGCATTATGGCTGAATATAAAGAAAATTCAAGAAGAAAGGCGCGAATCAAAACAACGCTTTATGCACCGCGCGGGAACGACAGCAGCAGCAGATCGAACATCATGTGGGGGTGCTTCCGCAGGTTATAGCGGAACTCGAACTCGCTCAGATACGATTGCAGGTGCTTCTGCGAGACGCTGATATACGTCCCGTTGATGCCGCGCTTAAGCAGAGCCCAGTAGCCCTCAATGGTGTTGGTTTCGGCGCTGTAGGAGCCCCGACGCTGCTTAACCTCTGTGTGGCTGTAGCCCATGGTGGACAGCCCGCCGAAGCTAACGTCGGCATCGGATGAAACCCGCGAACCTGGCTTGATCGCAGCCCGGACAACCCGGCTCACTTGGCCGCTGTTACGGGCCGGGATGTGGCGGGTGATGATGTCGCCGCCGCGCTCGACCATACCCATGACGATGGCCTTGTTACGGAAGGCGTTGGCCTTCGTCGTCTCGCCGCCGATGAAGGCGTGGTCAACCTCGACAGGTTGACCGTCCGCACCGCCCAGAGCGTCGTCGCCGTCCACATAGCCCATGTATTTGCGGATCAGATTGCACATGCGCCAAGCCGTCTTGTAGGTCACGCCGATCTCGCGCTGGACCCGCTTCGCAGCCACCCCGTTCCGGGTGCTGGTGAACAGGAACATCACATAGAACCAGTCGCGCAGGCTGGTCCGGGTGCCATGGAACGGCGTCCCGGCGGTCGGATAGACCTGATAGCCGCAATGCTCGCACTCGTAGGAGCGGCGCGCCTTCACCCGGTAATAGCGGGCCTCCCGCTCGCACTTGGCGCAGGTGTGTTTGGCCCCGTAGCGAACCAGCTTCAGGTGTTCGAGGCAGCTATCCTCAGTGGGGAACCGCGCCTGAAACTGGCGGAGGGTCGGGCCTTTCGGGGTCGGGGTCTTTTCCATGTCCCGAATATCCCATATCCGGGCTTACATGTCTAGAGGGGATACACCCCCGTTGTTATGCTGTTCTTGCAATGTTCTTGGAGAGTGTCGCCTCACTCGACGGCGAGGGGCCGGGTCGCTAGATCAACGGCATGACCCAGGCGTCGCTGTCCGGACGGAAGATCCTGTTGATCGTCGGCGGCGGCATCGCCGCCTACAAGGCGTTGGAGCTGGTGCGTCTGCTCAAGAAGGCGGGCGCCGAGGTGCGCACGGTGCTGACCGCCGCTGGCGCCGAGTTCGTCACCCCGATGTCGCTGGCGGCCCTGACTGGCCAGCCGGTGCGGCAGGATCTGTTCCTGCCCGACGACGAGACGGCCATGGGCCATATCGAACTGTCGCGCTGGGCCGATCTGGTCGTGGTCGCGCCGGCCACGGCGGGACTGATCGCCAAGGCGGCCAACGGCCTGGCCGACGACCTCGCCTCGACCACCCTGCTGGCGACCGACAAGCGAGTGTTGCTGGCCCCGGCGATGAATGTGCGGATGTGGCGGCACCCGGCGGTGCAGGCCAATGTCGAACGGCTGCAGGGCTTCGACGGCTTTCACGGCGCGGCCCTGGTCGGGCCGGACGAGGGCGAGATGGCCTGCGGCGAATTCGGACCCGGGCGGATGGCGGAGCCGACGGCGATTCTCGAGGCCATCGAGGGGCTGCTGGCGGGGCCTGCCAATGCTTCGGAGCCGGGCCGGCCGCTGGCGGGGCGGCACGCGGTGGTGACGGCGGGTCCGACGTTCGAGCCGATCGATCCGGTGCGCGGCCTGACCAACCGCTCCAGCGGCAAACAGGGTTACGCCGTCGCCGGGGCGCTGGCGGCGCTGGGCGCGCGGGTGACGCTGGTCTCCGGGCCGGTGGCGATCGCGGCCCCGGCGGGCGTCGAGCGGGTCTGGGCCGAGACGGCGCGGGAGATGCAGGCGGCGGTGGACAAGGCCCTGCCCGCCGACATCGCCGTGATGAGCGCCGCGGTGGCCGACTGGCGCGTCGACGGCGTGGCCTCGGGCAAGATCAAGAAGGCCCCCGGCGGGCCGCCGTCGCTGAGCCTGATCGAGAACCCGGACATCCTCGCCGGGGTGTCGGCGGCGGGGAAGACGCGGCCGAGCCTGGTCGTCGGCTTTGCGGCCGAGACCACGGACCTGGAGGCCAACGCCCGGGCCAAGCTGTCGCGCAAGGGCTGCGACTGGATCGTCGGCAACGACGTGTCCGAGGCGGTGTTCGGGGCCGACGCCAATACGGTGACCCTGTTCACGAGGGACGGGGCGGCCGAGAGCTGGCCGCGCCAGTCGAAGGCGGAGGTGGCGAGGAAGCTGGCCGCCCGCATCGCCGATCATTTCAGGACCTGAGGAAAGCCCGCCCATGACGACCGTTCGCGTCGAACGCCTTCCGCACGCCGAAGGCCTGCCCCTGCCGGTCTATGAGACATCCGGTTCCGCCGGCATGGATCTGCGGGCGGCGGTGGCGGAGGACGCGCCGGTCGCCCTCGCACCCGGCGCCCGGGCGCTTGTTCCCACGGGGCTGAAGATCGCGCTGGAGCCCGGTTTCGAGGCGCAGGTGCGGCCGCGCTCCGGGCTGGCGCTGAAGCACGGGATCACGTGTCTCAACTCGCCGGGGACGATCGACAGCGACTATCGCGGCGAGGTCGGGGTCATCCTGATCAACCACGGCCATGAGCCGTTCGTGATCCGGCGCGGCGAACGCATCGCCCAGATGGTCATCGCCCCCTACGCCCAGGCCGCGATGACGGAAGTCGGAGCGCTGGACGAGACCGCGCGCGGCGCCGGCGGCTTCGGCTCGACGGGGCGGTAGGCAGTCCTCCCCGCCGGGGGGAATGGCGGCGGCGCGTCAGGCCTGCCGGAAACCCAGCACATCCTGCATGTCGTAGAGGCTGGGCTTGCGGCTGCGGACCCAGGCGGCGGCGGCGACGGCGCCCTTGGCGAACAGGGCGCGGTCGATGGCCGAATGGCTGAGGGTGAGGGTCTCATCGTCCGAGGCGAACAACACGGTATGCTCGCCGACAATGCCGCCGGCGCGCAGCGAGGCGAAGCCGATCTTGCCGGTCTGGCGGGCGCCGGTGAGGCCGTCGTAAGGGGCGCTGCGCACGTCGGCGAGGTCCTCGCCGCGGCCGCTCGCGGCGGCCTCGCCGAGCATCAGGGCGGTGCCCGAGGGAGCGTCGGCCTTGCGGCGGTGATGGGCCTCCAGCACCTCGATGTCCCAGTCGGCGGGGTCGAGCCGCTGGGCGGCGTGTTCGACCAGGCCGATCAGGATGTTGACGCCCAGCGAGAAATTGCCGCTGCGGACGATAGGCACGGACCCCGAGGCCTCGAGGATTTCGGCCTCCTGCTCGGGGGTAAGGCCGGTCGAACCGATAACGAGGGCGGGGCCGCCGCGGGCGGCGCAGGCGCGGGCCAGTTCGACGGAGGCGTCGGGGGTGGAGAAGTCGATGACCACGTCGCACAGCGACAGATCCGGCGTCTCGCCGCGATCGAAGCGGGCCGCGACGACGACGTCCTCGCGCGCGTCCAGCGCGGCCGAGACGGCGCGGCCCATACGGCCCCGGGCGCCGGAGATGCCGGCATGGAAGATGGCGCTCAAATCAGACCCCTGAACCTGTCGGCGGCACTGTGAAGGCTTTCGCGGCGGTCGTCATCTTCGCACCCGCGCGAGCGGAACCTACTGCGTCGCTTCCGCGCCGAGGATGTCGGCCCAGAAGCGTTTGGCCTTGCCGGCGAAGGACGAGTTGCGCGGCGTCTGCAGGTCGCCCAGCGAGGCGGCCAGTTCTTCCAGCAGCTCCTTCTGGCGGGCGGTCAGGTCGGTCGGAGTCTCGACGAACAGTTCGACCACCAGATCGCCGCGCTGGCGGCCGTTGAGGTGCGGCATGCCCTTGCCCTTGATGCGCACCGTCTTTCCGGTCTGGGCGCCGGCGGGGACAGTGACGGGGGCCTTGCAGCGGCCGTCGCAGGCCTCGGACACCAGGCAGGGAGCGTCGATCTCGCCGCCGAGGGCCGCGGTGGTCATGGGCACCGGCACCGTGACCAGCAGGTCGAGGTTGTCGCGCTCGAACAGTTCGTGGGGGGTCACCGAGATGAAGACATAGAGGTCGCCGCGCGGGCCGCCGCGCTGGCCGGCGTCGCCCTCGCCCGACAGGCGGATGCGCGAGCCGTCGTCGACGCCGGCGGGGATCTTGAGCTGCAGGGTGCGGTTTTTCCGCACCTGACCGTGGCCGTGGCAGGTGGCGCAGGGCTCGGCGATCATCTGGCCCTGACCGCCGCAGCGCGGACAGGTGCGCTCGACCTGGAAGAAGCCGTTGGCGGTGCGGACGCGGCCGGCGCCTTGGCAGGTGGTGCAGGTGACCGGCTTGGTGCCCTTTTTGGCGCCTGAACCGTCGCAGGTGTCGCAGCTGGCGGTGGTGGGCACGCCGATCTCGACATCGGCGCCCTTGTAGGCCTGCTCCAGGCTGATCTCGAGGTCGTAGCGCAGGTCCGAGCCGCGGCGCGGTCCGTGCTGGCGCGCCCCGCCGCCGCCGCGGCCGCCGAAGACGTCTCCGAAGGCGTCGCCGAAGACCTGGGAGAAGATGTCGTTGACGTCGGCGAAGCCCGCTCCGCCCTGTCCGAACGGATTTCCGCCGCCGTTGACGCCGGCGTGGCCGAAGCGGTCGTAGGCGGCGCGCTTCTGGTCGTCGGAAAGAACGCTGTAGGCCTCGGAAATCTCCTTGAAGCGGGCCATGGCGTCATCGCAGCCGCCGTTGCGGTCCGGATGGTGCTGCATGGCCAGCTTGCGATAGGCGGATTTCAGCCCCGCGGCGTCGATGGTCCGCTCGACGCCCAGAATTTCGTAATAGTCACGCGTCGCCATCTGGCGTTCGTCCTCTTACTCCGCCGCTTCCGCCGCCGCCTCTGCCGGGCCGCTATGGAAAAGGCTGACCGGGCTGACATGGGCGCCCGGTCGACTGATGCAAGTTTTGTGAAACGGCAAGTCCTCCCCCGGCGAAGCGACGGGGGAGGGGACCATCCGAAGGATGGTGGAGGAGGGCTCGGGCTCACGCCGGAACCCGAACCCGGCCCCCTCCACCGCTTCGCGGTCCCCCTCCCCCAAGGGGGAGGACCTTGCCGCCGCCCTTAAGCGCTCTTCTTCTCGTCGTCGGCGTCGGCCTTGGCGTCGCCGTCCGGGGAGACTTCCTCGAACTCGGCGTCGACCACGCCGTCGTCGGCGGGCGCCTCGGCCGCAGCGCCGTCACCGGAGCCCTGAGCGGCGGCGTACATGGCCTCGCCCAGCTTCATCGAGGCCTGGGCCAGGGTGTTGGTCTTCTCGCGGATGGCGTCGGGGTCCGTTCCGTCCTTGGCCGCCTTGAGGTCATCGAGGGCGGTCTGGATGGCCGCCTTTTCGGTCTCGCCGACCTTGTCGCCGTGGTCGGCGAGGGCCTTCTCGGTCGAGTGGATCAGGCTGTCGGCCGAGTTCTGGGCTTCGACCAGGTCCTTGCGGGCCTTGTCCGCCGCGGCGTTGGCCTCGGCTTCCTTGACCATCTTCTCGATGTCGTCGTCCGACAGGCCGCCGTTGGCCTGGATGCGGATCGACTGCTCCTTGTTGGTCGCCTTGTCCTTGGCGGTCACGTGGACGATGCCGTTGGCGTCGATGTCGAAGGCGACCTCGATCTGCGGCATGCCGCGCGGGGCCGGCGGAATGCCCATCAGGTCGAACTGGCCGAGGATCTTGTTGTCCGCCGCCATCGGGCGCTCGCCCTGGAAGACCCGGATGGTCACGGCCGACTGGTTGTCGTCGGCGGTCGAGAAGGTCTGGCTCTTCTTGGTCGGGATGGTGGTGTTGCGCTCGATCAAGGGCGTGAACACACCGCCAAGGGTCTCGATGCCGAGGGTCAGCGGCGTCACGTCGAGCAGCAGCACGTCCTTGACGTCGCCCTGCAGCACGCCGGCCTGAACGGCGGCGCCGAGCGCGACGACCTCATCCGGGTTGACGCCCTTGTGCGGCTCCTTGCCGAAGAAGGCCTTCACGGCCTCCTGCACCTTGGGCATGCGGGTCATGCCGCCGACCAGCACCACTTCATCGATGTCCGAGGCCTTGAGGCCCGCGTCCTTCAGCGCCTTGGCGCAGGGCTCGATGGTGCGCTGGACGAGGTCTTCGACGAGGGCCTCCAGCTTGGCGCGCGACAGCTTGATGTTGAGGTGCAGCGGGCCCGAGGCGTTCATGGTGATGAACGGCAGATTGACCTCGTACTGGGTCGTGGAGCTGAGCTCCTTCTTGGCCTTTTCGGCCTCTTCCTTCAGGCGCTGCAGGGCCAGCTTGTCCTGGCGCAGGTCGACGCCCTGCTCCTTCTTGAACTCGTCGGCGAGGTAGTCGACGAGGCGCAGGTCGAAGTCCTCGCCGCCGAGGAAGGTGTCGCCATTGGTCGACTTCACCTCGAACACGCCGTCGCCGATCTCGAGGATCGAGACGTCGAAGGTGCCGCCGCCCAGGTCGTAGACGGCGATCTTCTGGCCGTCGTTCTTGTCGAGGCCGTAGGCCAGGGCGGCCGCGGTCGGCTCGTTGATGATGCGCAGCACCTCGAGGCCGGCGATCTTGCCGGCGTCCTTGGTGGCCTGACGCTGGGCGTCGTTGAAATAGGCCGGGACGGTGATGACGGCCTGGGTGACGGTGTCGCCGAGGTAGGCCTCCGCGGCCTCCTTCATCTTGCCGAGGGTGTAGGCCGAAACCTGCTGGGGCGAATAGTCCTTGCCGTGCGCCTTGACCCAGGCGTCGCCGGTCGGACCCTTGACGATCTCATAGGGCACCATGCCCTTGTCCTTCGCCACGACGGGGTCGTCGTAGTTGCGGCCGATCAGGCGCTTGATGGCGAAGAAGGTGTTGGTCGGGTTGGTCACGGCCTGACGCTTGGCGGGCTGGCCGACCAGCACCTCGCCATTGTCCTGGATGGCGACGACCGACGGGGTCGTGCGGTTGCCTTCCGCGTTCTCGATGACCTTGGGGTTCTTGCCGTCCATGACGGCCACGCACGAGTTGGTGGTGCCGAGGTCGATGCCGATGATCTTGGCCATATCTTTTGTCTTTCACTCCATTTCAGCGGGCGGTGCGGCGGCCTTTGAACCAAGCGCCGCGCGTGACCGCCCCCGGTAGCAGGGTCTCAGTCGATTGTACGGTTCCGGTCGGATAGCCCCACGATATGCGGGGTTTTCCGACGGGTTGTCGCCGATATGGGAAACTGGCCTCGCCCCGCAAGGCCTGATCGCGATTCAGCGTCAGTCTCTGTCAGGTGTGTCACGAAGCGCGCATCGGCATATAGTATCCCGGGCGGCCCCCCTCCGAGAGGCCGCCGAAAGGAGGGGCCATGATCGCCCGAAGAGCTCTTACAGTCGCCCTGATGACCGCCGCGCTCGGCGTGTCCGGCTTCATCGCCGCTCCGCCGCCCGGGAGCCAGTCGAGCGACGGCCAGAACCGCCGCGTCCGCATCCACAACCAGACCGGGGTCACGCTGCAGAAGCTGCAGGCGGCCGACGTCCGCACCGGAACCTTCGGCGGCGACCTGCTGGGGGGGACCCCGGTGGCCAGCGGCGCCAGCACGCCGGTGACCATCGACGCCGGAACCGGCGGCTGCCTCTACGACCTGCGGGCCGAGCTCGCTGGCGGGCAGGTGCTGCTGCGCGAGAATATCAACGTCTGCCGCATCGCCGACTACTACCTGACCCGCTGAGCCTTGACGCGGCGCGAGATCGACACGGGGATCGAGGGCTTCCGCCTGTGGCCCGCCGCCCTGTCGCCCGACGAGCAGGCGGCGCTGAAGGATGAGGTGCTGGCGGCGGTCGAGGCCGCGCCCTTCTATCGCCCGACGACGCGGGGCGGGCGGCCGTTCTCGGTGGAGATGAGCAATCTGGGCCCGATGGGCTGGGTCTCGGACCGGGCGGGCTACCGCTACCAGCCGACCCACCCGGTGACCGGCGCGCCGTGGCCGCCGATGCCGCAGCGGCTGGTTGAGCTGTGGGATGAGTTGACCGGTTGGCCGGAGCCGCCCGACGCCTGTCTGGTCAACCGGTACCGAGGAGCCGCCCGGATGGGGCTGCATCAGGATCTCGACGAGGCCGACCGGGCGGCGCCGGTGCTGTCGGTGTCGCTGGGCGATACGGCGGTGTTCCGGGTCGGGGCGGCAGAGGGCGGACCGACCCGGTCGGTGCGGCTGGCCTCGGGCGACGTCTGCGCCCTGACCGGACCGGCGCGGCTGGCCCGGCACGGCGTCGACCGGATTCTGGCGGGATCGTCGGCCCTGATCCCCGGCGGCGGGCGGGTCAATCTGACGCTGCGCCGGGCCGGGGCTTCACGGCAATCGTGACTCGACGCTCCGAAAGGGCCGGGTCACTGTCCCGCTTTCCGCGCCGGAGGCTCCGATGTCCGATCTGATCCGTCCCGAAGGCCCCGAGGCCGACGACATCCGCCTGAGCCGCCGGGGTCTCGCCACGGCCGGGCTCGGCGGCCTGCTGTTCGCCGGCTACGCCCCGGCCGCCCTGGCGGCCCAGGCCAGCCCGGTCAGCACCCCTGCGGACGGGCTGGAGATCGCCAACGTCAGCTATCCGGCCCCGGACGGCTTCGACCTGCCTGCCTATGTCGCCCGGCCCGCGGGCGACGGTCCCTTCCCGGTGGTGGTGGTCGTGTCCGAGATCTTCGGCGTCCACGAATATATCCGCGACGTCTGCCGGCGGCTGGCGCGCGAGGGCTACGCGGCCATCGCTCCGGCCTTCTTCGTTCGCGTCGAGGACCCGGCCGGGGCCGAGATGGCCCGGGTTCAGCAGATCGTCGCCGCCGCCGGCTACGAACAGGTCATGGGCGACGTCGCCGCCACCCTCGACTGGGCCAGCCAGCAGCTGTGGGCGAACGCCGACAAGGTCGGCATCACCGGCTGGTGCTGGGGCGGCAAGGTGGTGTGGCAGGCGGCGGCCCGGTTCGCGGCCATCGACGCGGGGGTGGCCTGGTACGGCCGTCTGGCCCCGCCGGCCAACGCCACGCCCGAGCAGAAGGCGGCCGGCCAGCCGTGGCCCGTCGATCTCGCGGGAGACCTCAAGGCGCCGGTTCTGGGCCTGTACGGCGAGGCCGACCGGGGCATTCCGCTGGACAGCGTCGAGGCCATGCGCAGCGCCCTGCAGCGCGCTGGCCAGACCCACAGCCGGATCGAGGTCTATCCGGCGGCCCCGCACGGCTTCCACGCCGACTACCGCGACAGCTACCGCCCGGCCGACGCGGCCGACGGCTGGGCCAAGCTACTGGCTTTGTTCGAGGCGCGGTTGAAGTAGTCCTCCCCGAGCGGAGCGAAGGGGGAGGGGGGCCGCCCGAAGGGTGGTGGAGGGGGCCGAACCCATCCGCCGGCGGCCGAAGTCAGCCCCTCCACCGCTACGCGGTCCCCCTCCCCCAAGGGGGGAGGATGTGGGGTTTACGCCGTGCCGTCGAAATTGCCGCCGTCCGAGGCCTCGGCCCGGGCATAGGCGGCGTTCCCGGCCGCGGCGCCGGAGCCCTTGGCGGCGACCACGACCATGGCCGGGCGTACGGTGCGACCGAACAGGGCGTAGCCGGCCTGCAGGGTCTGGATCACCTGGCCGCCCTGAACCGTGTCGGACGGCTGTTCCATCATCGCCTGGTGGAAATGCGGATCGAACGCCTCGCCCGGTTCGGGGGCGACGCGCTTCAGATTGTTGGCCTCGAAGGCCTGCAGCAGCGATTTCTGGGTCAGCTCCAGACCGGTGACGAGGCCGGCCTCGCCGGCGTCGGCGTCCTTCGGGGCCGCCTGCAGCGCGCGCTCCAGATTGTCGGCCACGCCGAGCAGGTCGCGGGCGAATTTCTGGATGGCGTAGGCGCGGGCGTCGTTGTTCTGGGCTTCGGCGCGCTTCTTCGTGTTCTCGGCCTCGGCCACGGCGCGCAGGGCGCGGTCCTTCCACTGGTCGCGCTCGGCGATCAGGGCGTCGATCGGGCCAAGACCGTCATCGGGCTCGCCGTCGAAGCCTTCGCTCTCGCCGATGTCAGCGGCCAGTTCCTCGGAGGTCGGGGTGTTGTCGTGAATGTCGCTCAAGTCTCTTGTCCGTCCAGCATCCGGCCCAGCACCCGGGCGGTATAGTCCACCAACGGTATGACACGGGCGTAGTTCAGTCGCGCGGGGCCGATCACGCCGATGGCGCCCAGCACCCGCTGCCGGCCCGTCATATAGGGCGCCGCGATGACGGCGGAACCCGAAAGCGAAAACAACCGCGTTTCCGCGCCGATGAAAATGCGTACGCCCTGGGCCGTGGACACCCCGTCGAGCAGGCTGATCAACTGTTCCTTCTGCTCCAGATCGTCGAACAGGACGCGGACCCGCTCGAGGTCCTCGGCCGTCTCGCGGTCGTGCAGCAGATTGGCGCGGCCGCGCACGATCAGGGACCGCTCGCGCTCGGCCCCGCCGGACCAGGCGGCCAGGCCGTCCTCGACCAGACGGGCGGCGGCGGCGTCGAGTTCGCGCTTGGCCGTTTCCAGTTCGGTGCGCATCTCGGTGCGCGCCTCGTGCAGGGGGCGCCCCCGGAGCCGGGCGTTGAGGAAGTTGGACGCCTCCTGCAGGGTCGAGGGGGTCACCCCGGCCTTGAGCGGCATCAGCCGGTTCTCGACCGAGCCGTCGTCGCCGACCAGCACCGCCAGGGCCTGATCGTGACCGAGTGCGACGAACTCGACGTGCTTGACCCCGGCCTCGCGCACCGGGCTGGCCACGATGCTGGCCCCGCCGGCGAGGCCGGACAGCAGGGACGAGGCCTCGTTCAGGGCCTCCTCGAAATTGCGACCGCTGCCGGCGAGGCGGGCGTCGATCTCGCGCCGCTCCTCGGTCCCGACGTCGCCGATCTCGAGCAGGCCGTCGACGAACAGGCGCAGGCCGGCGTGGGTCGGGATCCGCCCGGCCGAGGTGTGCGGCGAGGCCAGCAAGCCGGCGAGGGTCAGATCCTGCATCGTGTTGCGGATCGAGGCTGGCGACAGCGACACCCCGGTCAGCGACAGGGTCCGCGACCCGACCGGCTCGCCGGTCTGCAGATAGCTCTCGACGATGCGCCGGAAGATGTCGCGGGCGCGCTGGTCCAGACCCGGCAGGGCGAGGCTGGGTCCGCCGAAAGCAGGGCCGCCGAAGGTCGTCATGGGCGCGGCTCCCGGTCGACCGGGCGCAGCCGGACGGCGGAAGGCGCGGGCGGGGGGGAATACAGGCTCACCGTTTCAGGATAAGCAGCCCCGCGACCGCTTCCAAGGATTTCTCATGCGCCCCTCCGAACGCCAGCCCGAACAACTCCGCGCCGTGACGCTGGAGACCAGGGTCAACCGCTACGCCGAGGGGTCATGCCTTGTGAGTTTCGGCCACACGAAGGTGCTGGTCACCGCCTCGGTCGAGGAGAAGGTGCCGGGCTGGATGCGCAATACGGGGCACGGCTGGGTCACCGCCGAATACGGCATGCTGCCGCGCGCCACCCACACCCGCGGCCGCCGAGAAGCCGCCGCCGGCAAGCAGAGCGGGCGGACGCAGGAGATTCAGCGCCTGATCGGCCGCTCGCTGCGCGCGGTGGTCGACCTCAAGGCGCTGGGCGAGCGGCAGGTGTCGCTGGACTGCGACGTCATCCAGGCCGACGGCGGCACCCGCACGGCGGCGATCACCGGGGCCTGGGTGGCCATGGCCTCGGCCTTCGATTACCTGCGCGCCGAGGGGGTGCTGAAGAGCGATCCCATCCTCGACCAGGTGGCGGCGATCAGCTGCGGCGTGTGCAGCGACCAGCCGGTGCTGGACCTCGACTATGAAGAGGATTCCACCGCCGAGGCCGACAGCAATTTCGTCCTGACCGGTTCGGGGACCATCGTCGAAATCCAGGCCACCGGCGAGAAGCGCGGCTTCACCCGCGCCGAATTCGACCGCCTGTTCCAGCTGGCCGAGGGCGGCTGCGCCGAGCTGTTCGCGCTGCAGCGGGCGGCGCTGGGGCGGTAGGGGGGCCTAGTTCGGATATTCGGCCAGCGGGACATCCGTCGTCCAGCAGTTGGCCAAATGCCGTTCCGCGTTCAGCCCCCAATTCGCCAACTCACCTCCGAACGGTTGAACCCGCATCCACGTCAGCGCTCCGCTCGGCTGGCTCCCCCGCCCCCAGATCGTGAAGACCGGGCCATGGGTAGGGACCGGGACGGGCTCGACGCCCGCATCAGGTCGAAGCGCGGCGATTCCAGGAACTTCAAAAGAGGGAACCTCGGCTTGGTGCAGCGACCAGAGGACGCCAGCCAGTTGGGGGCAGGTAGCGCTGTCGGCCCAAGTCACGACGCCAGAGAGGGTATCGCTCCAGCCGGCCTGCCTTCGTGCCACCCAGCGGCGGGGCGCAGTCGGTTGCGTAGACACGGCGGGTCCGAAGGGTTGGGAGAACACGGACACAAGATTCCAGCCGCGACCGTCCTGAACGGCGTAGACCAAAAACGCATTTCGCCCGTTGAAAGCTTCATTCTGAGCCCTACCGGCAATTGTGTCCGTGACCTGCGCGGCTGCCGTTGATGCGATGACGGCAATAGCCAAGGCGATGGCCGAAATGGCCTTCCTCATTGGACGGCATCCAATGTGCAGGGTTGGGCGTTCGGGTTGACCTCTGGCCCGCGTTCGCCCGTCTCCCAAGCCCCTGCGTTCGACTGGTCATAAACTTCGATGCGAAATGAGGTCCCGTCGATCGCAACAACGTAGATCCGACCGTGATTGTCTCCTCGACGCGCGTTGATCGCGGCCACCCATTGAGCATCATTCCACGACGGTATAGCTCCCGCACCGCCGGTGCTTGGGTGGGTGTGGATCATCGCTAGCGGGGTACTCCCGATACCGCAGGCATCAATGTCGACAGGTACGGTCGGTTGCTCTCCGGGATTCACCCAGGTTCCTCCCGCATCAAAGATTGGATCACCCCACACAACCGGGGAGATTGTCAGAACGCCATCAGCCCTTTCACAAATCATCGCTCCATACTCTCGGTTCGCGAGATGGTGGGTGGGGTCGTCCTGCGCCAAGGCAGCTGCGATCATTCGCCTGAGCGCTTCCGCAGCCGCCGCATCAGCGTTCCATTCCCGCGCGGTCTCCGGATCGTCGCAGGGGACCCGGCCCCGGGTGGTCAGGATCGGGATCGACCTCGTCCTGGTGAACTCCGCCAGAGTCGCCGGGGATTCCGCCGCCGCCTCCGCCACTCGCCGGAGGAAATGTTCCGCGGGGCCGGCGGCGCTGGCCTACCACCCAGACGGTTCCGAGGTCATACGCAGGATCGGTCATTCGCCACCTCCGCCTTCTGGACAACTCAAGGCTATCCAGGGCGAATACGCAAATCACCCCTCGTTGATCAGCCCTCGTCTCCGTCCGGCAGGCCCATCATGTGGAAGCCGGCGTCGACGTGGATGATCTCGCCGGTGGTCGACAGGCCGAGGTCGGAGCACAACCACAGGGCGCAGCCGGCGACGCCCTCCATCGAGGTGTCCTCCTTCATCGCCGACATGGCGCGGCCCTGGGCGATCATGCCGCGGCCGCCCGAGATGCCGGCCAGCGACAGGGTGCGCATGGCTCCGGCCGAGATGGCGTTGCAGCGGATGCCCTTGGGCCCCAGGTCGCGGGCGATGTAGCGGGTCGCCGCCTCGAGCGCCGCCTTGGCCACGCCCATGGTGTTGTAGTTGGGGATGGCCCGCTCGGAGCCGAGATAGGTCATGGTCACCAGCGAGCCGCCGTTCGGCATCAGCTTCGAGGCGCGTTTGGCCACGTCGACGAAGCTGAAGGCCGAGATGTTCATGGCCAGCAGGAAGCTGTCGCGGCTGGTGTTGTCGACGAAGCTGCCCTTGAGCTCGTCCTTGTTGGCGAAGGCCACCGAATGGACCACGAAGTCGATCGTGCCGAACTCCGTCTCCAGCTCGGCGAAGGCGGCGTCCATCGAGGCGTCGTCGGTGACGTCGGCCTGGATCAGCAGCTTGGCGCCGACGCTCTCCGCCAGCGGACGGACGCGGCGCTCCAGCCCCTCGCCGAGGTAGGTGAAGGCCAGTTCGGCCCCCTGGGCGGCCAGCTGCTGGGCGATGCCCCAGGCGATGGAGTTCGAATTGGCGACCCCCATGATCAGGCCCTTCTTGCCCTTCATCAGGTCGCCCGTGGGCATGTTCCAGCCGCTCTCGCTCGCCATGGTCCGTCTCCTCGTTTGGGCCTAACGCTCGCAACGCGGTTGCTCGCTGCATGAGGCCGGTCTGATTGGCCTGAAGCCGTGGCGGAGGGTTAGCAGCGCCCGCTTTCGGGGGGAAGCGTCAGGCGTCAGCCGCGCGCCGTCGCGCCAGCCGCGCCAGCAGGGGCGTGGCGGTGACGCCGTGGACGATGATCGACAGCAGGATGATGAAGCCGACCACGGCCCACAGCCGCTCGCTGTTCCCGAAGTCCCCGTGGTTGATGCCGTAGGCGAGGTAGTAGATCGAGCCGACCCCGCGGATGCCCAGGAAGGCCAGCAGCAGCCGCTCGCGCCACGGCTGGTCGGAGCCGGCCATGGCGATCAGGCCCGCTACCGGCCGGACCACGAACACCACCAGAACGCCGATCAGGGCGTCGGTCCAGGTCAGGCTGGACAGCAGGCCGTTGGCCAGCGCGCCGCCGAACAGGACCAGCAGCAGCATCATCAGCAGCCGCTCGATCTGGTCCGAGAAGTCGTGCATCTCCTGATGAAACTCGTGGTCCCTCTCCGAATGCCGGATCATCAAGGCGCAGACGAAGACCGCGAGGAAGCCGTAGCCGTGGATCAGTTCGGTCAGGGTGTAGGCGATCAGGGTGGCGGCGAGGGCGATCAGCCCGTCGCCGAGCTTCGACAGGCCGCGGCGGCTGCGGAACAGCAGGTGGCCGAGGGTCCGGCCGATCAGCCAGCCGGCGCCGAGCCCGGCCAGCAGCTTCCAGCCGACCTTGACGGTGAACCAGTCCAGCAGGCCGCCCTGCGTCGCCAACCCCCCGGCGGCGGCGAGGATGGCCAGATGCACGAAGGGGAAGGCGAGGGCGTCGTTGAGACCGGCCTCGGAGGTCAGGCCGAAGCGGACCTCGTCCTCGTCGCCCGAGCGCGGCGGCCCGACCTGGACGTCGGCGGCCAGCACCGGATCGGTCGGCGCCATCGAGGCGCCGAACAGCAGGGCCATGGCCAGGCTGAAGCCGAGCCCGGCCCAGCCGAGCAACGCCGTCGCCGCTATCGTCAGCGGCATGGCCACGATCAGCAGCCGCGAGGTCGAATTCCATGCCTTCCAGCCCGGCGGCCGGTCCAGCTTCAGCCCCGCCCCCATCAGGCTGATGATGACCACCAGTTCGGCCAGCCGCTCGGTCAGGGTGTCCCAGGTGCGGGGATCGGGGTCGAAGGCCAACAGGCCGGTCGAGAACACCGCCACCCCGATGGCCACGCACAGGATGGGCAGGGTCAGCGGCACGCGCTTCAGCCCCACCGGCGCCCAGGAGACCAGCAGGACCACGGCCCCGAGGCCGAGCAGGAACAGGATATAGGGGTCGGCGGTCAGGGTCGGCTCCAGATGTCGGGAAGTCGACTATAGCGCACCGGCGCCGTGGCGGTTGCTGTCAGATCTTCGACAGGATCAGCGTGCCGTTGGTCCCGCCGAAGCCGAAGCTGTTGGACATGACGTGTTTCAGCTCGCCGTCGTGGCGCTTCCGCAGGATCGGCATACCTTCGAACTCGGGATCGAGATTTTCGATGTGGGCGCTCTCGGCCGCGAAGCCGTGCTTCATCATCAGCAGGCAGTAGATCGCCTCCTGCGCGCCCGCCGCGCCGAGCGAATGGCCGGTCAGCGACTTGGTCGAGGAGATCATCGGCAGGTCGTCGCCGAAGACGTTGCGCACCGCGGCCATCTCCTTGGAGTCGCCGACCGGCGTCGAGGTCCCGTGCGGGTTGAGGTAGTCGATCTTCGGATTGCCGGCCATGTCCAGCGCGATCTTCATGCAGCGCTCGGCGCCCTCGCCCGAGGGGGCGACCATGTCGAAGCCGTCGGAATTGGCGCCGTAGCCGGTGACCTCGGCGTAGATGGTCGCGCCGCGCGCCTTGGCCCGCTCATATTCTTCCAGCACGACGATGCCGGCGCCGCCGGCGATGACGAAGCCGTCGCGGTCCTTGTCATAGGCCCGGCTGGCGACGGCGGGCGTCTCGTTGAAGTTCGACGACATGGCGCCCATGGCGTCGAACATGTTCGACATCGACCAGTCGATGTCCTCGCAACCGCCCGCGAAGACCACGTCCTGCTTGCCCCAGGCGATCTGTTCGGCCCCCGCGCCGATGCAGTGGGCGCTGGTCGCGCAGGCCGAGCTGATCGAATAGTTGATGCCCTTGAGCTCGAACCAGGTGGCCAGCACGGCCGACGGCCCCGAGGCCATGGCCTTGGGCACGGCGAACGGGCCGATGCGCTTGGGCGAACCCTTTTCGATGGTGGTCTGGGCCGCCTGAAGGATCACCTGGGTCGAGGGGCCGCCCTCGCCGACGATCAGGCCGATGCGCTCGTCCTTGATCTCTTCGGGCGTCAGGCCGGAGTCCTTCAGCGCCTCCTCGAAGGCGATATGGCCCCAGGCGGTGCCGTTGGCGAGGAAGCGGGCGGCGCGGCGGTCGACGTGCGGGGCCCAGTCCTCGGCGGTCACGCCCAGCGACGGCGGGGCCCAGACCTGAGAGCGGAAGCCATGGGCGGCGTGATCCGGCGAGGCCTGCACGCCCGATTTCGCCTCGCGCAGGGAGGCGGCGACCTCGTCCTGGCCCGTGCCGATGGAAGAGACGATACCCAGTCCGGTGACGACGACACGCCGCATGATGATTCCTTCTTGAACCCTTGGCCGCCGGTGCTGAGCGCGGCCGTGCTGACGGGAAACGGTTTAGCCGCCGACCGGTTCGGCGGCGCCGAACAGGCCGACCCGCATGTCCGTGGCCGTATAGATGGGGACGCCGTCGGCTTCGAGAACCCCGTCGGCGATGCCCATGACCAAGCGGCGGTTGATGACCCGCTTCAGGTCGATCTTGTAGACCACCTTCTTGACGTCAGGCTGGACCTGACCGGTGAACTTGACCTCGCCGACGCCGAGGGCGCGGCCGCGGCCCGGGCCGCCGATCCAGCCGAGGTAGAAGCCGACCAACTGCCACATGGCGTCGAGGCCGAGGCAGCCCGGCATGACCGGGTCGCCGATGAAGTGACACTGGAAGAACCAGAGGTCGGGGTGGATATCCAGCTCGGCCTCGACATAGCCCTTGCCGTGGGCGCCGCCGTCCCCGTTGATCGTGGTGATGCGGTCGAACATCAGCATCGGCGGGGCCGGCAGTCTGGCGTTCTTCTCGCCGAACAGCTCGCCCCGGCCCGCGGCCAGCAGCGCCGCATAATCATACGAGGAGGGACGGTCGGGTTGGGTCACGGGCGCTCGCCTGTCAGGGGGCCGGCGGCGCGAACGCCGTTGATGGCCGGTGTGGCCGTCGGGTTACACGAGCCCGGGGGCAGGCTCAACCACCCCCGTCAGCGACGACCGGTCCCCGCCGGCCGGGCCGCGTTGCACAGCGCCCGCTCCTGGGTCCCGAACACGGCGGACTGGCGCACCCAGCCGCGCAGCCGTCCGGCCCGGATGCGGCACCAGCCATCCTCGCACTCGTCCATGGCCACCAGCGAGCGCGGCGACAGCCGGGCGCGGACGGGCGAGGTTTCCGAGCGGCCGGAATGGATGGCGATTTCCTTGTCCGAGGCGTTGAAGACGCTGCGCCGGCTCGACACCACGCTGCGGTGGACCCAGGCGACGGCCCCCTCGGGATCGCAGACCTTGCGCCATTCCGTGGTCTCGGCGACGACCTGCACCGGCAGGCCGGAGACGCGGTACTCCCACAGGATGCGGTGGTCGAGACCGGGGCCGAAGCGGGCGTGGACCTCGGACGATTTCAGCGACAGCCAGCGCGGCACCGGCTGGCCGCTCGGCGTCGGACGGCCGTCGGGCATGGTCTGCGCCGCTCCGGCCAATATCGCGGCGCAGGCGATCGACGTCGCGACGGCGGGCCTTTGGAAGCGGGGGCGAGCTTTGCTAGACACGAGCGGTCCATGAAATCGAAGGCCCCGAATGTCCCCGCCCAGGCTTAAGGTCGTATTAACCAGACGGCTCCCGGACGCGGTCGAGACGCGGATGCGCGAACTGTTCGACGCCGAACTGAACCTGACCGACACGCCGATGGATCGGGCGGCGCTGGAGGCGGCGGTGCGGCGCGCCGATGTGCTGGTCCCGACCATCACCGACACGGTCGACGCCAGTCTGATCGAGAGCGCGGGCGAGCAATTGAAGATGATCGCCAATTTCGGCGCCGGGGTGGATCACATCGATGTCGAGGCGGCGGTGGGGCGCGGCCTGATCGTCACCAACACCCCGGGCGTGCTGACCGAGGACACCGCCGACCTCGCCATGGCCCTGATCCTCGCGGTCAGCCGGCGCATCGTCGAGGGCGCGCAGGTGGTGGCCGAAGGGCGGTTCGAGGGCTGGACCCCGACCTGGATGACCGGGCGCAAGCTGTGGGGCAAGCGGCTCGGCATCGTCGGCATGGGCCGCATCGGCCAGGCGCTGGCGCGGCGGGCGAAGGCGTTCGGCATGCAGGTGCACTATCACAACCGCAAGCCGGTCCCGGACATGGTCGCCGAAGAGCTGGGCGCGACCTGGTGGGACGATCTGGATCAGATGCTGGCGCGGATGGACATCATTTCCCTGAACTGCCCGGCGACGAAGGAGACCCATCACCTGCTGTCGGCCGAACGGCTGGCGCGGCTGCAGCCGCACGCCCTGCTCATCAACACCGCCCGCGGCGAGCTGATCGACGAGTCCGCCCTGGCCGACGCCGTGGCCCGTCGAGCCATCGCCGGGATCGGTCTGGACGTCTACGAGCACGAGCCGGCCATCCATCCCGGGCTGCTCGGTCACGCCAACGTCGTGCTGCTGCCCCATCTGGGTTCGGCGACGCTGGAGGCCCGTCAGGACATGGGCGACCGGGTGATCACCAACATCATGACCTTCCAGAACGGCCATCGGCCCCCGGACCGGGTGATTCCGGCGATGCTGTAGCCGACGCTACGCGCAGACCGGACAGCCGGGGTCGGGGGCGACAGCGACGGTGCGGGCGGTCCCGGCCAGGCCGTCGTAGATCAGCAGGCGCCCGGCCAAGGCCTCGCCGGCGCCGGTGACCAGCTTGATCGCCTCCAGCGCAGCCATCGCGCCGACCACCCCGGCCAGGGCGCCGACGACGCCGACGCGGGCGCAGGTCTCGGCGTCCGGCGGGGCCTCGGCGACCAGACAACGGTAGCAGGGCCGGCCGGCGAAGACGCCGACCTGGCCGCTCCAGCGTCCGAGCGCGCCCGAGACCAGAGGGATCCGGCCGGCCACGCAGGCGGCGTTGACCGCGAACCGGGTTTCGAAGTCGTCCGTGCCGTCGACGACGACGTCGCACCCCTCGAGCAGCCAGGCTGCGTTGTCGGGCGTCAGCCGCTCGGCCCCCGTCTCGAGCCCGACGTGGGCGTTCAGCCCGGTCAACCGCGTCGCCCCGGCCTCGACCTTGAGGTCGCCGACGTCCTGTTCGGAAAAGGCGATCTGGCGCTGCAGGTTGGACAGTCCGACCGTGTCGTGATCGATCAGGCGCAGAGACCCCACGCCCGCCGCCGCCAGATACAGGGCCGCCGGAGCCCCGACGCCGCCCAGCCCGACGATGGCCACGCGCGCGGCCTTCAACCGTTGCTGGCCGGGGCCGCCGATCTCGCCCAGCACCAGATGACGGGCGTAGCGTTCGATTTCGTCGTCGGAGAAGCTCACCCGCCCCGATTAGGCGCTCCTGCGCGTGGCGTCACGCCGCCTTGCGGAGCTCGAGCAACACTTCCGCCTCGTTGGCGGTGGCCAGGGACAGGCAGGGCAGGCCGACCCGCTCCAGCAGGGCGTCCGGGTCGGCGCACAGGATCATGGGCTCGTCGATGCGTCGCGCCTGAATGGGCGTATCGGCGAGAATGCGCAGGCCGGTGTGGCGGGGGTCGTCCTGCAGGCGCCGCATCAGCCGGTCCACATCCACCCGCGCGCCCTCGATCCCTTGCAGGATATGGCCCCGGTGGAACATCAGGCAGCTGGTCAGGTGGTCGCGGCGGTTATTGCGCCCGGACACGCCCAGAATCTGGGCGATCGACAGCGTCGAGGCGCCGGTCGAGCCGACGGCTTCGCTCGCGTAGATGACGCGGTGGAGCACGCCACTTGCTGTGTTCGTCGAATTGAAGGGCATATAATGTCAAAGTAACGGATTACATTGGTTATAATATGGCCCGGCACAGCTGTTGAATTTCCGCCGAAAACGCTTGTCGGGCCGTAATTCGGTCTCCATCTGGGGCGGATGACGCATCCGCATGACTCCACCGGCCCCGGCTGGCACGGCACCACCATTCTGGCCGTGCGCAAGGACGGCCGCACCGTGATCGCCGGCGACGGCCAGGTCTCGATGGGCCCCACCATCGTCAAGGGCGCGGCGCGCAAGGTTCGCACCCTCGCCGGCGGCAAGGTGCTGGCCGGCTTCGCCGGGGCCACCGCCGACGCCTTCACCCTGATCGAGCGGCTTGAGGCCAAGCTGGAGCAGTATCCGGACCAACTGGCCCGGGCCTGCGTCGACCTGGCCAAGGACTGGCGCACCGACCGCTATCTGCGCCGGCTCGAGGCCATGCTGCTGGTCGCCGACCGGTCGTCGATCTTCACGGTCACCGGCGTCGGCGACGTGCTGGAGCCGGAACACGGGGTCGCCGCGGTAGGGTCGGGCGGCAATTTCGCGCTGGCGGCGGCCCGCGCTCTGCTGGACCATTCAGACATGGACGCCGAGACCGTCGCGCGCCGCGCCATGGCCATCGCCTCCGACATCTGCGTCTACACCAACGGCAATCTGGTGGTGGAGACGCTGGACTAGGGAGGCTGGCAGAGTCTTTTGGGCCGGTTGGTTCAACTCGCCAGCAAGAGCCCCATGGAACCAACCCCTCCCCAAATCCGACCCGCCGCCCCATCTGGACCCCAATGACCGACCTATCCCCCCGCGAAATCGTTTCCGAACTCGATCGTTTCATCGTCGGCCAGGACGACGCCAAGCGCGCCGTGGCCGTGGCGTTGAGAAATCGCTGGCGGCGCAAGCGCGTGCCCGAGGACCTGCGCGACGAGGTGACGCCGAAGAACATCCTGATGATCGGCCCCACCGGCGTCGGCAAGACCGAGATCGCCCGGCGGCTGGCCCGGCTGGCGGGGGCGCCTTTCCTCAAGGTCGAGGCGACCAAATTCACCGAGGTCGGCTACGTCGGGCGGGACGTCGACCAGATCATGCGCGATCTCGTGGAATCGGCGCTGGTGATGGTCCGCGACAAGCGCCGCACCGGGGTCAAGGCCAAGGCCGAGGCGGCTGCCGAGGAGCGCATCCTCGACGCCCTCGTCGGGCCGGGCTCGCAGCCGGCGACGCGCGACAGCTTTCGCAAGAAGCTGCGGGCCGGCGAGCTGGACGACAAGGAGGTCGAGCTGCAGTTGGCCGATACCGCCTCGCCGATGCAGGGGATGGACCTGCCGGGCGGCGGGGGCATCGGCATGATCAATCTGTCGGAGATGCTGGGCAAGCTGGGTGGCGGCCGCACCAAGGCGGTCAAGCTGCCGGTGCGCGACGCAGTCGGCCCCCTGGTCACCGAGGAGAGCGACAAGCTGCTGGATCAGGACAGTCTGACCCGCGAGGCGGTGCTGCTGGCCGAGAACGAAGGCATCGTCTTCCTCGATGAGATCGACAAGGTGGCGGCCCGTCAGGGCGCGTCCGGCGCCGACGTCAGCCGCGAGGGCGTGCAGCGCGACCTGTTGCCGTTGATCGAGGGCACCACGGTGTCGACCAAATACGGGCCGGCCAAGACGGACCATGTGCTGTTCATCGCCTCGGGCGCCTTCCATGTGGCCAAGCCGTCGGACCTGCTGCCCGAGCTGCAGGGTCGGTTGCCGATCCGGGTCGAGCTGAAGGCCCTGACCCGCGACGACTTCGTGCGCATCCTGACCGAGCCCGAGGCCAATCTGATCCGCCAGAACCAGGCCCTGCTGGCCACCGAGGACGTCACCCTGAGCTTCACCGACGACGCCATCGGCGCGCTGGCCGACGCGGCGGTTGCCGCCAACTCCACCGTCGAAAACATCGGCGCGCGCCGGCTGCAGACGGTGCTCGAGCGGGTGCTGGAGGAAACCAGCTTCCGGGCCTCGGACCTCACCGGCCAGACCGTCGCCTTCGATGGCGATCAGGTGCGCGACAAGGTCGCCGACCTGGCCCGCGACGCGGATCTCAGCCGGTTTATTCTTTAGGATGGGCGCTGGGGGCCGGCGGCAGGCCTGCTCAAGGCCAATAGAGCGCCCGCGCGGCTCAGCTTGACCAGCATTGGCGAGCGGGCGCTAGCTGGCGCCCGCGGCAACCGGAGCGCGCTATGTTGTTCACCTTCCTTGTGTCGGCGATGGCTTTTCAGGACGCGCCGATCGCTTACCCGGAGACGCCGCAGCAGTTTCGCGACCGGCGCTCCGGCTACGTCCAGGGAACGCTGAACGTCGCCTCCGGCGAGCGCGCGACCCTCCGCCGGAATGATGACGGAACCTATGACCTGATAGGCGTCGACCGGATCGAGGTGCAGGACGTCTTGCCGCCGATGGATCGATCGCGTGCGTCCGTGAACCATGCTGACGCCGGAACCCTGAGGTTCGGCCTCCATGCCCGCCAGGATATCGGTTCTGTGCTCAAGGTCGAGAACGGCCAGTCCGAGGGGCTGGCCTATTCGGGGTTTATCGTACGCTACGTCGGCGGACAGGCGCGCGGTCCGGATGCAACATCGGTGTGCACCGTGCCGCCCGGAATGGCGACGTACGAGCACTGGCCCGAGCCGGTCATGCAGGTCGTGATCGGCGGGCTCCGGCGTTCTGACGACGCCCTGCCGACCTGTCCCCCGCACGTCGGGAGCCCGCCCGAAGATGCGGCCGATCCCCTGACCGCGGAGGGTGAACATCTCGGTCGCCTGTCGACCCTGTTCGCGCTGTGCGAGCCCTACTACACCGTCGACCTCGCCGTCGGGCGCCGCCTTGCCGAGGATTTCGAACGGCGCTCGGATGAAGCTGGCTGGAGTGTCGAACGCCGGGCCGGCGCCTATGACAGGGGCCGGGATCTGGAACGCGCTGAAATAGGGATCGTCATGAATGCGACCGGCGTGACACCGCAGCAGGCGCGTCGGCGTCTGCGCGACATGTACCCGCGCCTGAAAGCACGGTGCCAATATCTCTCACAGCAGATACCTGGGGCCGTTTCGGGCGTCGAGGCCGGCGACCGACGCCTGGACGCCGCCGCTGGTCGCTACCGCTAAGGCGAAATCGATGCGCAAGAGGCCCGCTTTCCACCCTTGGCGGCCGTCGTCTCTGAGCGGCCACCATCCGTCCCGCGGTTGATACTGGAACGAAAGCCGAACATAACGGCTCCATGCCCGCCGCCGCCGTCCACATCGATCTCGTCTTCAGCCGGCCCGCGACGACCCTGGCGGTCACCCGCGGCGCGGCGCGGCTGATGGCGGACATGGGGTTCGCCCCCCTGCTCGAGGTCGGCCTGCCCAACGGCCGCCGCGCCGATGTCATGGGCCTCGGCCCGCGCGGAGAGATCGTCATCTGCGAAGTGAAGTCAGGGCTGGAGGACTTCCGCGTCGATCGCAAATGGGGCGAGTACCGGCCTTACTGCGACCTGTTCTATTTCGCCGTGGCGCCGGAGTTCCCGTCAGACATCCTGCCGGACGAGCCGGGGCTGATCGTCGCCGACGGCTTCGGCGGGGCGGTGGTGCGCGACGCCGCCCCGGTCGCCCTGGCCCCGGCCCGGCGCAAGGCCCTGACCCTCGCCTTCGCCCGGCTGGGGGCCCTCAGGACGCTGAGGGATCAGCCGGTCGGCTGAGCGGGTCCGCCGACCACGCGCCCGCTCTCGCCAGCGGATTCGATGGCCGACACCGCAGCCGCACAGCCCATCAGGAGTTCGCCGCCGGTCTCGACCATGGCGGTCAGCGGGTAGATCCGGTCGCTCATGCCGTCGCTGCAGTCGGTGGCGGTCAGGGTGACCTTCAGCGCATTGCCGGCGCCGGTGGTCGCCTCCCACACCGCCATGGTGCCCTGCATCGTGGGCTGGCCCTGCGGGGCGCGCTGTTCGGGTCGGTCGACCCCGGAATAGACCAACTCCGAGCCGGTCATCTCCACCGCCCAGAACGGCTCCGTGCCCAGCGCCCGCAACGGTTGCGTCAGATCGACGCCCGCCAGGACCGGTGCGGGACCGGGCGCGGGGCCCGGCCGCTCCGGGGCTTCGGCCGGCGGCGAACAGGCCGCCAGAGCGAAGGCGGCGAGAACGGCGGTCAGGGCGAAGGGGGTGTAAGCACGCATGAATATCTCCCGGAGGCGGGGAATGGAGCGCGGGAGGCGGGGCTCCGTCAAGCGTCGGCGTGGCCTCGCCGACGTTCGAAGATCAGGGCTGGCCGTCGGCCCCGACCGACGCTGAGGCCATCAGCAGGCCGTCCGACGGCTGGAACGGGGCTTTGTGGATGAAGCCCCAGGTCGGATAGACGCTCGTGCCGAGGTCGTTGATCGGGTTGTACCAGACCTTGACCGCGGTCCAGTCGCCGCGGTCGGACACGTCCACGACGGTGACGTTTTCCTCGACCTTGCCGCGGCTGCCGCCCCAGTTGGCGTGGGTGACGCGGATGACCCGGTCGGTCAGCACTTCCGACACAACGGCGACGTGACCGCGGCTCATCCGGCCGCTAGGCTTGAAGGCCAGAACGGAGCCGGTGCGCGGACGTTCGCTGGTCTGAAAGCGGTTTCGGGCCTGGGACCACCAGGTGTGGGCGTCGCCGAAAATTTCGATGCCGGAGAACATCCGGGCGAAGGTCACGCACTGCCAGTACGGTTCACCGGCCTTCGCGGCGGGGGCCATGGGGCCCAGCACGAAAAATCCGAGGGTCGCCGCAACCGCGGCGGCTGTGAGCCGTTTCATCATGCTGGCGTGTTTCCCGACCTGCCTCGGAATCAGCCTTAGACGATAGTTTGCGAGGGTTGAAGAACCCTTTAAGGCGAATTCGCCACAGCCGGAGCCGCGACCGGGGCCGCGGGTTTTCTGGCCGCCAAACCCCTCAGAGCCTTGCGGGCCGGGCGTTCGACCAGGTGATAGGTCAGGGCCGCCGCGACCGGAATGGCCGCCAGAACCGCCAACCACACGAGGATGTGAAGCTTCTTGTCGTCGGCCCCGGTCATGCGCGCCGCGACGTTGACGCCGAGCAGCAGCACCGGCGCGCAGACCATGTAGATCGAATAGGAGATCTCGCCGAGGTAGACGCCCGCCTTCGAGGCGAAGACGCCGGCCCGGCCGTTGTCGAGACCGCCCAGACCGAGGATCAGCCCCCCGGCGAACAGCACCACCAGCGGGTCCCACAGCGCCAGCGAGGCGCAGACCAGCACGCCGGCGCCGCAGACCAGGGCGACGGCGCCAGCGTGACGCACCGGAGCCCGGCGATGGATCAGGTAGAGGGCGCAGCCGAGGGCGAAACACGGAACAATTCTCAAGGCCCCCCACAGGAAGGTCGCCTCGGTCAGGGAGAAGCCGGCCACCGGTTCGAACACGGCGTAGAGCGCCAGCGCCCCGGCCGCGGTCGCCCCCGCCGCCATCACCGGCCGCTCGCGCATCCGCCAGGCGACAAAGGCGAAGGCGGGGAAGCTCAGATAGGCGAACCACTCGGCCGAGATCGACCACGACGGATGGTTGAAGGCGGCGCTGGAGGCCAGGCCCCAGGCATGGGTCAGGCTGAGGTGGGCCGGCAGGGAGCGCCAGTCGAGCAGGCTCTCGCTGACGGTCAGGCCGGCGACCGTGGCCGCGACGCCGAGCGCCATCATGCCGGCGAGGGTCACCAGATGCAGCGGGTAGACCCGCGCGATCCGCGCCCAGAGGAAGCCGCGATAGCTGAAACCGCCCTCCCGGCGTCCCTGGCCGGCCGCCTCGAGATAGACGTGGCTGAGGATGAAGCCCGACAGGACGAAGAAGACCTCGACGCCGAGGTAGCCCTTGGTCACCGCGGTCGGCACGACGCCGATGTCGAGATGCGGCCAGGCCGTGAACAGCACCACCCACAGCGCCGCCAGGAACCGCAGCGTGGTCAGGGCGCGAAGATCGGGGGGCGTCTGGACCGGCGTCATGACCGCCAGACTAGGGTTTCAGGCTCTAGGAACCGTTAAGCGCCGCACTCGGCCGGACGGGTTTCGCCGGGCTTGTACATGGCGCAGGACCGGTCGATCTCGCCCTGGATCAGGGCGCAGGGGTTGTCGGGGTGGCAGGGCGGGTGGCTGGCGGGGCTGACCTGGACGCAGCGCTCGACCAGCCGGATCGCGGCCGCTTCGCCGAGCTGGTTGCGGCAGGGAACCGGTTCGCCCGCCGGCAGCGCCGCCACGGCAGGGTCGACCTCTTCCTGCGGGGGGGCGTCGGCGGGCATGACGGGCGGCGGGGCGTCCGCCCCGGCCGGTTCCGCCACCGGCGCTTCGGCGGGCTGCTGACAGGCCGCCACGAGAGCGGTCATGGCCACAAGGGCGACGACGGTCCGGCGCATCCCGATCACTCCGACAGGTTCCGAAGCGCCACCATAGGCACGGTTCGCGCCCGCGCGAAAGCGGAGCCGGGCCGCCTATTCCGCGTGCAGGCCTCGCTCTACCCGCCGGAAAGGATAGCGGTCGCGGATGTTGGGGCCGAAGAACCGGCCCTTCGAAAAAGCCTCGCGAAAGGCTGAGTTCACCTCCGGCGGCACGCCGTCGTATTCATAGACATCGCCGCTGACGAAGGTTACCCGCAGCCGCCGGCGGGGCTCGTCATAGCTGAAGCGGCGGATGACGCTGGAGGGCATGAGGGCTGAACGCCGGATCGCGCCGACGGCTCCGCCCCGCTTCCGGGCCTCAGTCCCTGAGAGAGTCCGGCACCCGCCCGCCGTTCTCTTCCAGCTTACGCCAGACGGCCTTCGACAGGGCGATATTCTGCTCGGCGCTGCCGTGAGGCCCGGCGTTGACGCCAAGTTCCTGCGCCAGCTCCTTGCGGGCTTCGAGGCTGGAATCAAGGCCCAGAAGTTTGAGCAGATCGACGATCGAGGTACGCCAGTTGCCAGCCGCCTGTTCACCCTTCAGTTCCGCCATCGAGACGAGAACAGCCTCGACATCAACCGGGGCGGTCGCGGTCGGAGCGGCGGGTGTGGATTGAGGCGCGGGCGCCGTGGAGGCGGCCTGGGGGCGATGCCCTCTGATCCGGTCCCAGATCGAGCTGAAGATACCCATGAACGCGTGCTCCTGTGCTGGACCGCGTCTCAACGCATCCCGAACAGGCCGGTTCAGTCGGGTTCGCGCTCGCCGACCTCGACCGGGCGCACGGCCAGCAGCCAGCCGTCGGCGATGTGGACGTCCGGGACCGCCTCGCGGGTGAACGGCAGGTACCAGGTCGGGCCGCCGGCCGCCGGGGCGATCTCCAGCATGTCGTCGGCCCCGAAATTCTGCACCGACCTGACCGCGCCGAGCACGACGCCGGCCGGATCGCGCGCCTGCAGGCCGACCAGATCCGTGAGGTAGAATTCGTCCTCGTCCGGTGCGGGCAGGCGGTCGCGCGGGATGTGCAGTTTCAGGCCGCGCAGGGCGTCGGCCTCTTCCTTGGTGGCGATCTCCTTCGCCCGGCCGACGACGCCGTTCTTGTCCGGCCGCGCCGAGGTCAGGGTCAGCCCCACCGAACCGTCGGCCCGCAGCAGCGGTCCGTACGCCATCAGGGCCATCGGTTCGGCGGTGTAGGCCGTCACCCGCACCTCGCCCTTGACCCCGAACCCGCCGGCGATCTGGGCGACGAGGATGAGTCTGCTGTCGGCGGTCATCCGCATCTCCTGTTGGTCCGTCCCGATAACAGAAAAGCAGCGCCCGGGCGTCCGGACGCTGCTTTCCGTCGTCTTGATCCCGCCGGGGCGGGAACCGGGGCGCTTAGGCCTCGGTCTTCTCTTCCTCGGTCGCTTCGGCGGCCGGGGCGTCCTCGGCGGCGGCGTCGGCCGGAGCCTCTTCCGCAGCGGCTTCAGCCGGGGCTTCCTCGGTCACGGCGTCAGCGGCCGGAGCCTCTTCAGCGGGGGCTTCGGGTTCGGGAGCCGGAGCGTTCTTGGCGGCTTCGGCGGCGGCCTTGGCTTCTTCCTTGGCGCGGGCGGCGGCTTCGGCGGCCTCGGCCTTGGCGGCGGCTTCGGCCTCGGCGCGGTCGGCTTCGCGCTGGGCGCGCTCGGCGGCGCGTTCCTGGGCCTTCTTGCCCGGCTGGGCCTTGTTCGGGTTGTTCGACTGGGTCCACTTGACCTTGTCGGCCAGCACCTCGTCCTGGGACAGGAAGCGGGCGACGCGGTCGGTCGGCTGGGCGCCCTTCGACAGCCATTCGGCGATCCGGTCGGCCTTCAGGGTGACGCGCTTCTGCTCGCCGTCGCGCGGCAGCATCGGGTTGTAGCTGCCGACGCGCTCGATGAATTTGCCGTCGCGCGGCGAGTGGGAATCGGCGACGACGATATAGTAGTAGGGGCGCTTCTTGGCGCCACCGCGGGCCAGACGAATCTTCAGCATTTTCAGTCTCTTTCTACGAAATCAGTTCTTCTTGGGAGGAAAGCCCGGCAGGCCCGGAAGCCCCCCCGGCAGTTGTCCGCCGCCCAGGCCGGCGAGCCGGTCCTGGATGGCTTTCATGTCTTCGGCCGTCGGTTCCGGCATCTTGCCGCCGCCCATGGCCTTGAGCCGGGCCATGTCGGGTCCGCCGCCCATGCCCCCGCCCAGGCCGCCCATCATGGCGGCCATCTGTTTCAGGCCCTTGCCGCCGCCCTTGGACATCGACTTGACCATGTCGGCCATCTGGCGGTGCTGTTTGAGCAGGCGGTTGATGTCCTGGACCTCGACCCCGGCGCCGGCGGCGATGCGCTTCTTGCGGCTGGCGTTGAGCAGGTCGGGCTTCTTGCGCTCGGCCTTGGTCATCGAGGAGATGATGGCCTCCTGACGCAGGATCATGCGGTCGTCGATATTGGCGTCGGCCATCTGGGCCTTCATCTTGGCGACGCCGGGCAGCATGCCCATGATGCCCTGAAGCCCGCCCATCTTCTTCATCTGCTGCAGCTGGGCGGCGAGATCGTTCAGATCGAACTGGCCCTTGGCCAGCTTGCGGGCCATGGCCTCGGCCTTGGACTGGTCGAGCTCCTGCGAGGCCTTCTCCACCAGGGCGACGATATCGCCCTGACCGAGGATGCGGCCGGCCACGCGGCGGGCGTCGAACACCTCCAGCGCATCGACCTTCTCGCCCGCGCCGAGGTATTTGATTGGCAGGCCGGTGACGGCGCGCATCGACAGCATGGCCCCGCCGCGCCCGTCGCCGTCGGCGCGGGTCAGCACAAGGCCGGTCAGCGGCAGGCGCTCGTGGAAGGCCTTGGCGGTGCGCACCGCGTCCTGGCCGGTCAGGCTGTCGGCGACCAGCAGGGTCTCGACCGGCTTCGACACGGCGGCGACCTCGGCCACCTCGGCCATCAGGGCCTCGTCGAGGGTGATGCGGCCGGCGGTGTCGAGGATCAGGACGTCGAAGCCCTGCAGCTTCGCCGACTGGAGGGCGCGTTTGGTGATCTGCACCGGGCTCTCGCCCGCCACGATCGGCAGGGTGGTGACCTCGATCTGCTTGCCGAGGGTGGCCAGCTGTTCCATCGCCGCCGGACGGCGGGTGTCCAGCGAGGCCATCATGACCTTCTTGCGGTCGAACCTGGTCAGCCGCAGCGCCAGCTTGGCCGAGGTCGTGGTCTTGCCCGAGCCCTGCAGGCCGGCCATCAGGATGACCGCCGGCGGCGTGGCGTTCAGATTGATCGGGACCGGCTCCTCGCCGCCCAGCATCTCGACCAGGCCGTCATAAACGATCTTGACCACCTGATCGGCCGGCTTGACCGAGCGGATGACGTCCTCGCCGGTGGCGCGCTCGGTGGCGAAGGCGATGAAGTCCTTGACGACGGGCAGGGCGACGTCGGCCTCGAGCAGCGCCACGCGGACTTCGCGCATCGCCTCGGCCACGTCCTTTTCGGACAGGGCGCCGCGGCCGGTGATCCGGTCGAAGACGCCTGTCAGCCGCTCGTTCAGAGCCTCGAACATTCACTACCTCGTTGCGACGGGCGAAACGGCTCCATACGACGACGGCCCCCGGCGACGATCACGTCGGCGGAGGGTTCTCGCCTGCCTCGTCCGGCCGGAACCGGGGTCGTGCAGGTGGAGACGCGAGGTTCACTTGCGTCGGAAGCGGCGGCTTATGGCGGAAAAGACGGGTGAAGACAAGGCGAGGCCTACATCCCCTTCGAGGGGTCGTCCGAGGGGGTGTTCGGATCGGCCCGGTCCGAGGCCTTGCGGCTGCGCATCATGGCCCAGAACAGCGCCAGGCCGAGAAGGACGGGACCGCCGATGATGACGATGCCCCAGGGAAATGCTTCCATGTCTGGATCTCCTTTCCCGGGACCAACCCCCGACCGCCGGAATTGCTCCCGCCCTGGCTCTGTGGGGCTTGTTTGCCGGGGGCGAGGCTAGCGGGCCGATCAGGCGTCGGTGCGGGCCTGGGACTGCTCGGCCAGGGCGGTTACCCGCCGGGCGAGGTTCAGCAGGGCCTCGCGCTGCGGCTCCAGGTTGCTGGCGACCGAGATGTTCAGGTTCTTCGCCGCCGTCAGCGCCTCGGCCACGCCGGCCTGCAGCGGGTCGCCCTCGGGCAGCTCCACCGCTTCCAGCGCCGCCACAGCCTCGCCCATGGCGTCGTTGGCGACCCCGAAATTGCGATCGTCCAGCGCGGCCGCGGCCCGGTAAACCCAGACGTTGGCGGTCAGCAGCTGATTGGCCGTGACCCGGGTCCGGAGATCGGTTTCGGCGGCTTCACGGGCCGTCCGGGCCTCGCCGATGGCGCCGCGGGCGGGCACGTCCCGGGTCAGATAGCCGGCCCCGAACAGCAGGGCCGCCACAAGGATCGCGAGGCCGAGTCGGATCAGCATCGACCGGGGGTTCGGCCTGGAGGCGACGTCGTTCATCCCGGGGATTCCCTGACTGGCGGCATGTGACGGCACTATCCGCCCTTTCGGCCAAGGTCGCAATCAAGCGCGGCCATGCCCCGTCCGACGGGCTGGATGCACATTCGGTTTCTGTCGGGCGCAGCGGGATGCCACGAGCCGCGGCGGCCTGTAGGGTTTCGTTCCCGCCGTTCCACGGAAGTCCTGAACATGTCCCCTGCCGCCGACGACCAACTGCGCGATGAGGTCCGCCTTCTGGGCGGCCTGCTGGGCGAGGTCATTCGCGACGAGGGCGGGCAGGACCTCTACGACCGGATCGAGGCGGTGCGTCAGGCCTCGGTCGCCTGGCATCGCGACGCGGGCCCCGAGGACGCGGCCCGGCTGGAGCGGCTGCTGGGCGAGCTGTCTCTGGATCAGGCCGTGGGGCTGGCCCACGGTTTCGCGGTCTTCTCGCTGCTGGCCAACGTCGCCGAGGACCGGGCCGGCAAGCGGCGGGCGCAGGATCAGGCCGCGGCGGGGGCCCGCGCCGACACGCCTGAGGGCGCGTTGAAGCGATTGTCGGACATGGGTGTCAGCCTTGGAGAGGTGCGCGAGCTGCTCGCCGGGGCCCTGATATCGCCGGTGCTGACCGCCCACCCCTCCGAAGTGCGGCGCAAGAGCGTCATCGACCGCATCGCCGCCGTCTCGGACCTGCTGGACGCCTGCGACCGGAACAGTCTGGCCTGCGCGCCCGATGTGATGACCGCCGGCCTGCGCCGTCAGACGGTCATTCTGTGGACCACCCGGCTGGTGCGGCAGGCGGGACTGGTGGTGCAGGACGAGGTCGACACCGTCGTCTCCTTCCTCGAGCGCGTCTTCCTGCGCGTCGCCCCGGCCCAGCTGGCCGACTGGCGCCGTCGGCTCGACGCGCCGGATCTGGCCCCCTTCATCCGTATCGGCAGCTGGGTCGGCGGCGACCGCGACGGCAATCCGAACGTCGACGGCGCGGTGCTGACCGCCGCCTTCCGTACCCAGGCCCGCGCCGCGCTCCGCCACTATCTGGACGAGGTCCACGCCCTGGGCGCGGAGCTCAGCCTGTCCGGCTCGCTCAGCGCCATCTCGCCGGAGCTGGCGGCCCTGTCCGGCGCCTCGGGCGACCGCTCGCCGCACCGGGCCGACGAGCCCTACCGCCGCGCCCTGAGCGAGATCTACGCCCGGCTGGCGGCGACGCATCCGGTGCTGACCGGTCAGCCTGCGCCGCGCGCCGCCGCCTTCGACGCCGCGCCCTACGCCGGGCCGACGGCGTTCCGGAAGGATCTGGCGGTGCTCCGCGACAGCCTGATCGCCAACCACGGCGCGGTCTTCGCGGACGACCGCCTGACCCGGCTGATCACCGCCGCCGACGTGTTCGGTTTCCATATGGCGACCGTCGACCTGCGCCAGAACGCCGATGTGCACGAACGGGTCGTCGCCGATCTGCTGAAGGTGGCCGGCGTCTGCGACGACTACCTGGCGCTGGACGAAGAGGCCCGGCTGGCGCTGCTGGCGGCAGAACTGGCCTCGGGCCGGCTGCTGTTCAGCCCGTTCGCCGGCTACGCCGACGAGACGCTGAAGGAGCGCGGCATCCTGCAGGCCGCGGCCGAGGCCCTGCGCCTGTTCGGGCCGCAGGCGATCCGCACCCACGTCGTCTCCAAGACCGACGCCGCCTCGGACCTGCTCGAAGTCTATCTGCTGCTCAAGGAGGTCGGTCTCTACCGGCCCGAAGATCCCGCCGCCTGCCCGATCCAGGCCGCGCCCCTGTTCGAGACCATCGACGACCTGCGCGCCGCCCGGGCGACGCTCGAGCGGTTGTTGCAGGAACCCGCCGCCCTCGCCGTCGCCCGGGCCCGGGGCGTCCAGGAGGTGATGCTGGGCTATTCCGACTCCAACAAGGATGGCTCCTACCTGACCTCGACCTGGGAGTTGCACGAGGCCTCGCTCGCCCTGCTGGAGGTGACCGACGCCGCGGGCCTGCGCCTGCAGCTGTTCCACGGCCGCGGCGGCGCGGTCGGCCGCGGCGGCGGCTCCAGCTTCGCCGCGGTGGCGGCCCAGCCGCAGGGCACGGTGGCCGGTCGCATCCGCGTCACCGAACAGGGCGAGGTCATCGCCAACAAATACGGCGAGCCGGAGATCGCGCGCCGCAACCTCGACGCCCTGACCGGCGGCGTCCTGCTGGCCTCGCTGAAACCGCCGGCCGACGAGACCTTCACGGCCCGTCACGGCGAGACGGCCGCCGCCCTGTCGCGGGCGTCCATGGCCGCTTACCGGGCGCTGGTCTACGAGACCCCCGGCTTCGTCGACTATTTCCGCGCCGCCACCCCGATCGCCGAGATCGCCGACCTGAAGATCGGCTCCCGTCCCGCCTCGCGAACCTCGTCCACCGCGATCGAGGATCTGCGCGCCATCCCCTGGGTGTTCAGCTGGAGTCAGTCGCGGGTCATGCTGCCCGGCTGGTTCGGCTTCGGCTCGGCGGCCGGGGGGGCCGATCTGGAGGAGTTGCGGGTCATGGCGCGCGAGTGGCCCTTCTTCCGGACCCTGGTGCAGAACATGGAGATGGTCATGGCCAAGGCCGACCTGACCATCGCCCGCCGCTACGCCGATCTGGTTCCCGACCGCGCGCTGGCCGACCGCATCCACGGCGCCATCGTCGAGGAATGGAATCGGACCGAGGCGGCGGTGTTGGCCATCACCGGCCAGGAGGCCCTGCTGACCGGCCAGCCCGAGCTGGAGCGGCTGATCCGGCTGCGCATGCCCTATGTCGAGCCGCTCAACCATGTGCAGATCGAACTGATCCGTCGCCGGCGCGCCGGGGACGACGATCCGCGCGTCCGCGAGGGCATCCTGCTGGCGCTCAACGGCGTCGCCGCGGGCCTGCGCAACAGCGGCTGATCGACGTTCAGATTTCCGCGAATTCATCCAGCGTCGCTATTCCGCCGCGAAATCCACATCGGGCCGCAACAGCGTGGCCGTATCTCCCGCACCGTCGCCGCCAAGGAGCGACGCCCTCCCCGCAGGAGATCAATGATGAAAACCCTCGCTTCTCTCGTCGCCGTTCTGATCGTCACCGCCGCCGGTTCGGCCTCCGCCCAGGAGGCCCGCATTCGCTGGGGCGATCTGGACCTGTCCACCGCCGCCGGAGCCGACGCCTTCGACCGGCGGGTCCGCGTCGCCGCCCGCAAGCTGTGCCGCAACACGCCGATGATCGGCGGGCGTGCGGCTTGTCAGGCCGCCGTTCGCGACGAGGCGGTCACCCGGCTGCCCGGCGCCGCCCAGGTCGACTACGCCCTCAGCCGTGTCCCGCTGGTGGCCTGAACCAGCAAAAAGGCCCGGCGGATCGCTCCGCCGGGCCCTTGGCCTCTCTCGCCGCGCTCAGGCGGCGGGCCATCAGTTGGTCGGGAAACCCCGCACGCGCAGCAGGGCGGCCACGTCCGGGTTGCGGCCGCGGAAGCGGCGATAGGCCTCGCCGCGGTCCGAGGAATTGCCCTCCGACAGGATGATCGACTTGTAGCGGGCGGCGATGTCCGGATTGAAGACGTCCCCCGACTCCTCGAAATAGGCCCAGGTGTCGGCGTCCATGACCTCGGACCAGAGGTAGCTGTAATAGCCCGCCGAATAGGCGTCCGACGTGAACAGGTGATTGAACTGCGGCAGGCGGTGCCGCATCACGATCTCCTTCGGCATGCCGTAGCGCGCCAGGCTCTCGCGCTCGAAGGCGTCGATGTCGGTCGGCGGCGTGGCCCGGGTGTGCAGGTCCATGTCGACGAGGGCCGAGGACAGATAGCTGACCGTGGCGTAGCCCTGGTTGAAGGTGGCGGCGGCCTCGACCTTGTCGACCAGCGACTGCGGCATCGCCTGCCCGGTCTCGACGTGTTTCATGAAGCCGTCGAGGATCGGGCGGCTCAGCACCCAGTGCTCGTGCACCTGCGACGGATATTCGACGTAGTCGCGCGGCGTGCCGGCCAGGGCCGGATAGTCGATGTTGTACGACAGATAGTGCAGGGCGTGGCCGAACTCGTGGAACAGGGTCTCGGCGTCGTCCAGCGAGATCAGAATCGGCTGGCCGCTCTCGGCCTTGATGAAGTTGTTGTTGTTCGAAACCAGGTGGTTGCCGCCGCCGTCATAGCCGTAGCCGAGGCGGTAGCTGGTCATCCATGCGCCGGAGCGCTTGCCCGACCGGGCGAAGTCGTCGGAGTAGAACAGGCCGACGTGACGGCCGCTGGCCTTGTCCTTGACCTCGAACACCTCGACGTCCGGGTGGAACACCGGGACCGTGCCCTTGGGCAGGGGCGTGAACTCGTAACCGTACAGCCGCTCCGCCATGTAGAAGGCGCCGCGCTTGACGTTGTTCAGCTCGAAATACGGCTTCAGCTCGTTCTGATCGAGGTCGTATTTCTGCTTCCGGACCTTCTCGGCGTAGTACAGGTAATCCCACGGCTCGATGTCGTGGCCGGCGATGGCGCGCATGTCGGCCACCTCCTCGGTCACCCGCGCCTTGGCCGGCGCCCAGACCCGGTTCATCAGGTCCATGGCGGCGGCGGGGGTCCTGGCCATTGTGTCCTGCATCCGCCATTCGGCGTGGTTGGCGAAGCCCAGCAGGCGGGCGCGCTCGGCCCGCAGCTTCACGATCTCGGCGATCAGGGCGTTGGTGTCGTTGCCGTCGCCGTTGTCGCCCCGGTTGACGAACTTGCGCCACACCGTCTCGCGCAGGCCGCGGTTGTCGGCGAAGGACAGGAAGGGATCGACGCTGGAGCGGGTGTTGACGATGGCGTAGCCGGTCAGGTCGCGACTGCGCGCTGCCGCGGCGGCGGCCGCCTTGTTCGACGCCGGCAGCCCGGCCACCCCGGCCTCGTTCGGGATGTGGGTGAAGGTGTTCTCGTCGGCGACCACCTTCTGGCTGAAGCTGGTGAAGGCGTTCGACAGGGCGGTGTTGATCCGGCCCAGCTCGGCCTTGCCGGCGGCGTTCAGGGCCGCGCCGTTGCGCACGAAGGCGTCGCGGGTGCGCTCGGCGACCCGCGTCTGCGTCGGCGTCAACCCGGCCTGGACGGCGTTGTCGGCCACCGTCTTGATGCGGGCGAACAGCCGTTCGTTGAAGGTGATCTCGTCGCCGGCGGCGGACAGCAGGGGCGACAGCTCGGTGTCGACGGCCTGGTAGTCGTCCGAGCCGATGTTCTGGGTCATCACGCCGAACAGGCTGGAGGCCCGGTCCAGCGGCTCGCCGGCCATCTGGTACGGCACCAGGGTGTTGGCGAAGGTCGGCGGCTCGGGGTTGTCGGCGATGGCCGCGATCTCGGCGCGCTGCAGCTCGATGCCTTCCAGCATCGCCGCGCGCAGCTTGGCCGGCGTGACCTTGTCCCACGGCGGAACCCCCTCGTAGGGCCCGGTCCACGGCTGCAGCAGTTCCGCGCGGGGCGTCTGGGTGGGCAGAACGGCGCGGGCGATGCGGGCGTCCTCGGCCAGTCCGGCGGGCGAGGCGCCGCCCATGTCCATGCCGTCTGTGGCGCACGCCGACAGGGCGAACAGGCTGCCCCCGGCGATGAGGAGTTGGCGTCTATGCATGGATGTGGCTCCGTCAGTTCAGGTCGTTGTCGTCTAGATAGGCCTTCCGGCGGCTGACTGTCACCTGAACGGACCTTAATCTTCGACGTGGACGCGACTGGATGTCGCCGCTAACACCGCCGCCATGGCCATTGGCGTATTCGACTCCGGCGTGGGCGGGCTGACGGTCCATCGCGAGCTGACCCGGCGATTCCCCGATCGGGACTTCGTCTACCTCGCTGATCAGATCCACGCCCCCTATGGCGGACGCGCCGGCGAGGAGATCGTCGATCTGACCCGGGCCGGCTGCGAGCGGCTGTTCGAGGCCGGGGCCAATGTCATCGTCCTCGCCTGCAACACCGCCAGCGCCATCGCCCTGCGTCGCCTGCAGCAGAGCTGGGTGCCCGAAGCGCGGGCGCGGCACGGGCGGCCGATCAATGTGCTGGGCATCATCGTCCCGACCATCGAGGCGGCGACCGGCCTGCCCTGGACCTATGAAGCCGAGCGTCTGGGGGACAAGATCGAAGCGCTGGAGGTCACCGGCGTGTTCTGCACCGCCGCCACCGCCATGAGCCGGGTCTACGAGATCGAGATCGACAAGCGGCGCGAGGATCTGGCCGTCTTCTCCGAACCCTGCCCCGGCCTCGCGGGCCTGATCGAACTGGGGGCCCCGGCGGACGAGCTGAGGGTCGTCGTCAACGACCACGTCGAGGCCCTGCGCCGCCGCATCGGCCGCCATCCGGACAAGGCCATCCTCGGCTGCACCCACTACGAGATCGTCGCCGACCTGTTCGCCGCCGCCCTGCCGGAGGGGACGCCGGTGATCCACCAGCCGACCGCCGTGGCCGACGCGCTCGACCGCTATTTCGCGCGCCACCCCGAATACGCGCTGGGCGGCGCCGGGCGGCGGGACTTCCTGACCAGCGGCGCGCCTGGCCCACAGTCCGAACTGGTGGCCCGGTTCTGGGGCGCGCCGCTCACGTTCAGCGCGGCCTGAACCTCAGCCCGCCAGCGCCGCTTCCGAGGCGACGATGCGGCTGGCGGCGTGGACCACGGCGCCGATGCGCAGCGCCGCCTGCACCTGCGTCGCCGGCACGCCGTGCTTGCGCAGCTCGCCCTCGTGGGCGTCGAGGCAGGCGCCGCAGCCGTTGATGCCGCTGACCGCCGTCGACCACAGTTCGAAGTCCATCTTCGGCACGCCCGGATTGGCCAGCACGTTCATGCGCAGCCGGGCCGGGATGGTGGTGTACTCGCTGTTCTTCATCAGGTGCAGCGCGCGGTAGTAGATGTTGTTCATGCCCATGATGGCGGCGGCCGACTTCGCCGCGTTCAGCGCCTCGGGCGACAGCACGGCGGCGGCCTGGGCCTCGATCGCCTTGACCACCGGCGCCACGCCGATCGCGTGGGCCGAGGCGAGGAAACAACCCCATTTTTGCTGGTCGTTCAGCACCGTCTCGGACGCCAGCGAACCGAGGTTCAGCGAGATGTCCTTGGCGTAGGCGGGGATGAGGTCGCGCAGGGTGTCTACCGACATGGGATGTCTCCTTGGGGGCTAACGCTCGCGGCGCGGCCGCTCGCTGCTTGAGCCCGAATCTGTGCGTGAAGAAGATTGGCCCGGCGCGACCGCGCTCAAGCAGGACGCGACCGGGTCGCGGCCGATAGCGCCCAAAAAAACAAGCGAGCAGCGAAAAGGCGGCGATGCGGACACCGCCGCCTTCCATCGCTCGATCAGCCGCCTTTACGCAGCGAGCGTCTCGCCGCCGACCGGGCGGTTACAGGCGCACAGCTCGTCGGTCTGCAGGGCGTCGACGACGCGCAGCGTATCGGCCGGGGCGCGGCCGACGTTCAGGTTGGTGACGTAGACGTGCTGCACGACGTTGTGCGGGTCGACCACGAAGGTGGCGCGCAGGGCGACGCCCTCGTCCTCGTCAAGCACGCCGAGGGCGCGGGCGAACTTGCCGCCGTTGTCGGCGAACTGCCAGATCGGCAGCTTCGACAGGTCGGCGTGGTCGCGGCGCCAGGCCAGTTTGACGAATTCGTTGTCGGTCGAGCCGCCCAGCACCACGGTGTCGCGGTCATCGAAATCGCGCGCCAGCGAGGCGAACTCGGCGATCTCGGTCGGGCACACGAAGGTGAAGTCCTTCGGGTAGAAGAAGATCACCTTCCACTTGCCCTCGAAGCTCTCGTTGGTGATCGCCTCGAAGGCCGAGACGCCGTTTTCCTCGTGGCTGTTGAAGCCCGGCTTCACGCCCGTGATCTTGAATTCCGGCAGTTTCTGACCGACGCCCAGCATGCGCTGTTCTCCTGATGGTTCTGAAATATGGAAGCTCTGGAGCGCCGGGGGAGCGGCGCCGCAACCGCGAATTGGCGGTTGCATTGCACAAAGTCAATGATTGGAAACGCAAATGATCGATAGATTTTATCTATCGCAACCATAGCCTGCCGGTGGTCAGGCTTGACGCATGCGCAAGGCCGGGCGACCGGGAGACATGATCACGTCGTTCAAAGCCGATCCCGCCTTCGACGCCGGCTCCGTGGTGGTGTGCGACTGGCCGCTGTGTCAGGTGCGGTTGCAGGACGACGCCCGTTTTCCGTGGCTGATCCTGATCCCGCGCCGGGAGGCCCTGCATGAACTCGAGGACCTGGGAGAGGCCGACTGCGCTGTCCTGATGGCGGAGGTCGTCCGGGCGGGCGCCGTGGTCCGCATGCTGGGCGAGGCCGTCCACCGCCCGGTGGAGAAGCTCAATGTCGCCGCCCTCGGAAACGTCACGGCCCAGCTTCATGTCCATGTCGTGGGACGCCGTCACGACGACGCCCTGTGGCCCGATCCCGTCTGGGGCCGGGGCAAGGTCCTGCCTTACGGCGCCGGGGCCCTGCAGGCGGCGGTCTCGCGCATCCGCCTCAGTCAGGCCGGGTGATCGTCACCAACCGGGTCTGGCCGTCCGCGGTCAGCCGCCCGCGCCAGCCCTCGCCCGCGCGGTCCAGCACGATGACGCCGTCCCCCGACGCCAGGCCTTCCAGCGTCAGGGTGCGCCCGTCGGAGACAGCCCCGCCGGCGTCGCGGCCGTCGCGCCAACCGCCCTCGACCAGCCCGACGCCCGGGTCCATCAGCAGAACCTCATAGAGAGGCCGTCCGTCCGCGTCGCTGATCCGCCACAGCCCGTCGAGGGGGCCGGCGGTCTGATCGGCGCGCCGCTCGGCCGACGCGACCCCCTGTTCATAGGCGATCTCGATATCGGTCGGGGTCGCCTCATAGGAACCCCGGTAGGCCTCCACCGTGACGGGGGCGGTGAGCCTCCGGCGACGGGCCGGACTCGCCGCGTCGCCCTCGGCCATTTCTCGGCCGAAGTCCGCTCCCGGCTCGAACGGACGGATCACCGGAGCCTGATAGAGCTCCAGACTCGACGGACTGGGCGCGGCCTGCGGCGTCATCAGCCCGGCCAGCGCGGCGATCAGCATTCCCGACATGACCTCACTGTGCCGATTTCGCCGCCGGCTGGCAAAGCGACCGCCCCGATTTCGCGAATTCGGCTTCGTTGTCGTCGCACCCGCCGACCGTTCGTTGACCCCTGCGGCGCCGCTGGACTAAAGCCTGATCACCGATTTCGAGCGGCTGATTTCGCTCAGGTTTCTGAGAACCATTCGCATATGTCGATCTCCCCCCTGCCGGGCGACGCCTCCCACGATCCGACCCCCAACTCTGGCCAGGACCAGACCGGTCGTTTCGTGCGCCAGCCCAACGGCCGCGTCCGCCCGCTTTCGCCCCATCTTCAGGTCTGGCGCTGGCATGTGACCATGCTGGCCTCGATCCTCAACCGGATCACCGGCGGCGCCCTGTCGGTCGGCGCCCTGTTCGTCGCGGCCTGGCTGGCGGCCCTGGCCTTCGGGCCCGACGCCTATGCGACCTACACCGCCTGGATGGGCTCGCCGCTCGGCCTGCTGGTCTGGTTCGGTCTGACCGTCGCCCTGTGCATCCACCTGGCGGGCGGCGTCCGTCATCTGATCTGGGACGCGGGTGAGGGCCTGACGCCGAAGACGGCCGATGTCCTGTCGTGGCTTTCGATCGTCGGCGGCGTGGCGCTGGCGGTGCTGGTCTGGGTCCTGCTGTTCACCTCGGGGAGGGTCGTCCTTTGAGCCGGCTGACAAAAAGCTACGTCAAGGGCGTCAAGGTCTCCGAGCGTCACGGCGCGGGGGAATGGGTGCAGGAGCGGCTGTCGTCGCTGATCCTCGTGCCGCTGACCCTGTGGGGCTTGTGGAGCGGCTGGATGATGTCGGGCGCCGGTTACGACGGGGCGCTCGAGTGGTTCCGCTCGCCGGTCAATGCAACCCTGCTGGCGGTGACCCTGCTGGTCAGCCTGTGGCACATGAACATGGGGCTCAAGGTCATCGTCGACGACTACATCCACAAGCCCGCCTCGCGGACCGCCCTGCTGACGGTCATCGGCCTGCTCTGCGTCGTGATCGCCGCCGCGGGCGTCTTCTTCATCGTGCGACTGGCGCTGGGCTCGGCCCCGCTGCCGGCCGGTTTCGGAGCCTGATCGTTGGCCGCTTACGAATTCATCGACCATGAGTATGACGTCGTCGTCGTCGGCGCCGGCGGCTCCGGCCTGCGTGCCGCCCTCGGCGCCGCCCAGCAGGGGCTGAAGGTCGCCTGCGTCACCAAGGTCTTCCCGACCCGCTCGCACACCGTCGCGGCCCAGGGCGGCATCTCCGCCTCGCTCGGCAACATGGGCGAGGACAGCTGGCAGTGGCACATGTACGACACCGTCAAGGGGTCGGACTGGCTCGGCGACCAGGACGCCATCGAATACCTGGTGCGCAACGCGCCCAAGGCCGTCTACGAGCTCGAGCACTGGGGCGTGCCTTTCTCGCGCACCGACGAGGGCAAGATCTACCAGCGCGCCTTCGGCGGCATGACCCGCAATTTCGGCGAGGGCCCGGTGCAGCGCACCTGCGCCGCCGCCGACCGCACCGGCCACGCCATCCTGCACACCCTCTACGGCCAGTCGGTCCGGCGCGAGGTGAAGTTCTTCGTCGAATATTTCGCCCTCGACCTGATCATGCAGGGCGGGGCGTGCACCGGGATCACCGCGCTGCAGCTCGACACCGGCGAGATGCACCGCTTCCGCGCCAAGATGGTCATCCTGGCGACCGGCGGTTACGGCCGCGCCTATTTTTCGGCCACCAGCGCCCACACCTGCACCGGCGACGGCAACGCCATGGTGCTGCGCGCCGGCCTGCCGCTGCAGGACATGGAGTTCGTCCAGTTCCACCCGACCGGCATCTACGGCGCCGGCTGCCTGATCACCGAGGGCGCGCGCGGCGAGGGCGGCTATCTGACCAATTCCGAGGGCGAGCGCTTCATGGAGCGCTATGCGCCGACCGTGAAGGACCTGGCCCCGCGGGACATGGTCAGCCGCTCCATGACCATCGAGATCCGCGAAGGCCGCGGCGTCGGTCCGAACAAGGACCACATCCACCTGCACCTCGACCACCTCGACCCGGCCATCCTGCACCAGCGGCTGCCGGGCATCTCAGAGAGCGCCAAGATCTTCTCGGGCGTCGACGTCACCAAACAGCCGATCCCGGTGCTGCCGACCGTCCACTACAACATGGGCGGCATCCCCACGAACTATCACGGCGAGGTCCTGACCAAGGTCGGCGACAACGCCGACACCGTCGTGCCGGGCCTGATGGCCGTCGGCGAGGCGGCCTGCGTCTCGGTGCACGGGGCCAACCGCCTCGGCTCCAACAGCCTGACCGACCTGGTGGTCTTCGGTCGCGCCGCCGGCCTGCGTTGCGGCGAGACGGTCGACAAGGCCTCGAAGGTTCCCGACGCCCCCGTCTCGGCGACCGACGCCCACCTGGCCCGCCTCGACCGCTTCCGCCACGCCTCGGGCTCGACCCCGACCGCCAAGCTGCGCATCGACATGCAGCGCGCCATGCAGTCCGACGCCGCCGTGTTCCGCACCGGCAAGACGCTGGATGAGGGCGTCGCCAAGCTCCGCGCCATCCACGCCGCCGGCGACGACATCCGCACCACCGATCGCGGCCTGATCTGGAACACCGACCTGGTCGAGACCCTCGAATACGACAACCTGATCGATCAGGCGCTGGTCACCATCGAGAGCGCGGCCAACCGCACCGAGTCGCGTGGCGCCCACGCCCGCGAGGACTATCCCGACCGCGACGACGCGAACTGGATGAAGCACACCCTGTCGTGGAAGGTCCCGGGCGAGCCGGTCAAGATCGACTACCGCCCGGTCCATAACTACACGATGTCGAAGGACATCGATTACATCGAACCCAAGGCCCGGGTGTACTGATGGTCCAGCTGACTCTCCCCAAAGGCTCCAAGCCCTCCAAGGGCAAGGTCCACAAGGCCCCCGAAGGCGCGACGAACGTCAAGACCTACAAGGTCTATCGCTACGATCCCGAGGTCGACGCCGACCCGCGCTGGGACGTCTATGAGGTCTCGGCCGACGACCACGGCCCGATGCTGCTGGACGCCTTGATCCATATCAAGAACGAGATCGACCCGACCCTGTCGTTCCGGCGCTCGTGCCGCGAAGGCATCTGCGGCTCCTGCTCGATGAACATCGACGGCCGCAACGCCCTGGCCTGCACCAAGGGCTGGGAGGAGTGCTCGTCCTCGACCATCTCGATCGCGCCCCTGCCGCACCAGCCGGTGGTCAAGGATCTGGTCACCGACCTGACCCTGTTCTACGCCCAGTACGACTCGATCGAGCCCTACCTCCAGTCCGATGAGCCGGACCCGGAGACCGAGCGCCTGCAGACGCCGGAAGAGCGCGCCAAACTGGACGGCCTCTATGAGTGCATCCTGTGCGCCTGCTGCTCGACCTCGTGCCCGAGCTACTGGTGGAACCAGACCGAATACCTCGGCCCGGCCGCCCTGCTGCAGTCCTACCGCTGGATCGCCGACAGCCGCGACGACGCCACGGACAAGCGCCTCGACGACCTCGAGGACCCGTTCAAGCTCTACCGCTGCCACACCATCATGAACTGCGCCCAGGTCTGCCCCAAGGGCCTCAACCCGGCCAAGGCCATCGCCGAGACCAAGAAGCTGATGGTCTCGCCGAGCCGGAAGAAGACGGAAGCGGCGGTCTGATCTTGGCTCGGATCACCTACATCGAGCACGACGGCCGCGAGCATGTCGTCGAGGTCAAGAACGGCCTCTCCGTGATGGAGGGGGCGATCCGCAACAATGTGCCGGGCATCGACGCCGACTGCGGCGGGGCCTGCGCCTGCGCCACCTGCCACGTCTATGTCGACGAGGCCTTCCAGGCCGAGACCGGCCGCGCCTCGGCGATGGAGGAGTCGATGCTGGACTTCGCCGAGAACGTTCAGCCGAACAGCCGCCTCTCGTGCCAGATCCGGGTCTCCGACGATCTGGACGGCCTGATCGTGCGTCTGCCCGAAAACCAGCACTGAGCATGACCCCCCCGGGCCGCGCCGATCCGCGCCTGATCGACCGGGTCGGCCGGCTGATCGTCGAGGGGCCGTGGGAGCGGCCGCCGCTGATCGGCATCGTCGGGGCCCAGGGGTCGGGCAAGACCACCCTCGCGCGCGAGGCGGCCGAGACCTTCGGGGCGGCGCAGATCTCGATCGACGACGTCTATCTGACCAAGGCCCGGCGCGAAATGATGGCCGAGGAGGTCCACCCGCTGTTCCTGACCCGCGGCCCGCCGGGGACGCACGATCTCCGCCTGCTGACCCGGCTGATCAAATCGCTGACCACGGCGCGGCCCGACGACAAGGTGCTGATTCCCGAGTTCGACAAGCGCGGCGACGACCGCCGTCCGATCCGCGACTGGCGCATCTACTCGGGACGGCCCAAGGCCATTCTCGTCGACGCCTGGTGTCTCGGCGCCCTGCCCGAGGACGAGGCCGCACTGGCCGAACCGGTCAATGCGCTGGAGCGGAACCACGACCCCGACGGCGTCTGGCGGCAGGCGGTCAACCGGTCGGTCGCCGGCGCCTATGCCGAGTTCGCCGAGCGGTTCGACGCCATCCTGTTTCTCGAAGCGCCCGGTTTCGACGTGGTGCTGGACTGGCGCTGTGAGCAGGAGGCCGACCTGCTCGGCGTCGCGCCGCGCGACCTGCCCGCCGACGAGCGCCGGCGTCTTGCCGGCTTCATCCAGTATTTCGAGCGCATCACCCGGCGCATGCTCGACGGCGGCGTCCGCGCCGACGTGACGGTGAAGCTGGATCGAAACCGCCAGCCGATAGCTATTCCCTGATGGACCGTCCCGAAGACCGCCGGCTGCAGCCCCGTTCCCCCGCCAGCGTGCGCGGTCTCGTGCTCGCGCCCGGTCTGGAACTGCCGTGTCTGATCGTCGACCAGTCCGGCTCGGGCGCGCGGCTGCGGCTGGACCGCAACCTCGCCCTGCCGGGACAGGTGGCGATCATCGACATCGCCCAGGCCACGGTGGTCGAGGCCCAGGTGGTCTGGCGCAAGGGGCAGGAGGCCGGCGTCAAACGCCTCGGCGCCCCCTCGTCCCTGCGCGGCCTGGTGCCCTCCCGCCTCGCCGCCGCCCGCGCCGCCCTGCAGAGGGCCGGCGGGCGCTAGCCTCAAACCGCCGCCAGCGTCCCCGCGTTGATGGCGATCCGCCCGATCAGCCCCTTGACGATCAGGTCCAGCGCCGAGCCCTCGCGATAGTCGGCGGCGGCGACGAAATTGACCCGGTCCTCCGAGATCAGGCCGTAGATCTTCTGCTGGTCGCGGTCGGAGTTGCGTGGGTCGTAGACGGCGATCGAGAAGCCGCCCTTGGTGTGCATCATCTTCATGGTCGGCACGTCGGTATCGCCGTCGCCGAGGAAGATCATCCGTTCGAACGGCACCGGCCGGTCGTCGTCGGCCATGAAGCGGTTGATCTTCTCGTGCTCCCAGTGGTTCAGCACCCCCTTGTTGATGCGGAAGAGGTACTGGGTCTTGGTCGTGTAGTTGACGCCGACCGCCGGCCAGATGGCCACCCCGTTGTCGTCGTAGACGAATTTCGACGCGAACACGTGCCGGAACTCGGGCCGGATCGGGCAGCCGTCGATCATCTCCTCCAGCCCGGCCGAGATGATGTAGTGCTCGATCTCCAGCCCGTATTTGGCGCCGATGGCGTTGATGCGGTCGAACCAGCCCTTGCCGGTCAGGTCGGACCTCAGCCCGTCGAACAGCTTCACGTCCTCGCCGTGTTCGGCCAGCAGCTTGCGGGTGATGGGCTGCTCGTTCTCGCGCGCCCGCTGCAGCATCAGCTGCATGTACATCAGGATGTTGTCGCCGTCGGCCTCGCGGGTCAGCGTGTCGGCCGCCCCCCAGAAGTCGCCGATATCCATCCCCACCGAGGGGATGAAGGTGACCTCCTGCATATTGCCCCGCGCCAGGGTGCCGTCGAAGTCGTAGATCAGGGCGGTTTTCAGGGGCTTGGCCATTGGAGGGTCCAGGGAAGGTCGTAGGGCTTGGGGCTTCGTGACGGGGATAACGCCCGGCCACGCCTTTGGACACCCACCCCGGCTGTCCCTGCTCTCCTAATCCCAAATTCCTAAGCCCTAAGCCCTAAGCCCTAAGCCCTCGCCCCTACCCCAGCCGCAACTCCGGCGCCGCCGCCGCGCTCTCGGCCTCCAGCGGCAGGTGCAGGATGAAGGCCGCGCCCTTGCCCGGCTCGCTCTCCACCTCGGCCCAGCCGCCGTGCAGTTCGACCAAGGCCTTGACCAGGGCCAGGCCGACCCCCGGCCCGCCGCGCTCGCGCTTGACGAACCGGTCGAAGACGTGGGCCTGCAGATGATAGGGAATCCCGCGTCCGGTGTCCTCGACGCGGATGCGGACCTCGGCCGGCGCAGCTTCGGCGATGAGAGTCACGGCCCCGCCCTCCGACACGGCGCGGGCGGCGTTGTCGAGCAGATACCCCAGCGCCTGCCCGACCCGCTGGGCGTCGGCCCGGATCGGCTTCATCGCCGCGGGGCAGGTCACGGTCAGGCTCGCGCCGCGCCCTTCGATCCGCTCGCGCACCTTGTCCGCCGCCTCGTCGAGCAGGTCGCCTACCCGCACGTCGCCGAGCGTCAGCTCCATCTCTCCGGCGTCGATCTGGGCCATGTCGAGCACGTCGTCGATGGACCCGGCCAGCTGGCTGGCGGCGACGCGGATGGCCCCCGCGTGCTGGCGGCTGCGTTCCGGCAGACCGGGCTGCATCTCGAGCAGTTCGGAATAGCCGACGATGGTGGTCAGCGGCGTGCGCAGCTCATAGCTGACCGAACCCACGAACTCGCGCTTCAGGGCGGTGGATTCCTCCAGCGCCTGGGCCTTGGCGGCCAGCGCCTGCTCCAGTCCGCGCCGGGCTGTGATGTCCGAGAAGGCCACCAGCGTCGCGCCGTCGGGCAGGGGCCGGGTCTGCCACGAGGCGATGCGCCCGTCCGCCGTCCGCCCCTCGCCCGAGATCGGCACCCGGCTCTCGGGATCGGGGTCGGCCACCCGCGCCTTCAGCCCCAGCCACAGGGCCGGGTCCGGCATGGTGGCGTGGCACAGGGCGGCTACGGCGTCGAAATCCCCAGCGGCGTCCAGCGCCTCGCCGCTGATGCCCCAGAAGGCGTCGAAGGCCTCGTTGTGCAGGCGGATGCGGCCGTCCGAGCCGAACACCGCCACGGCGTCGTTGAGCTTGTCCAGCGTCGCCGTCTGCACCTGGATCTGGGCGTTGAACCGGCTGCGCAGCTGCAGCTCGTCGGTGATGTCCGAAAACAGCAGCAGCACGCCGCCCAGCGGGTGCGGCTGACGCACCACTCGCAACGTCCGGCCGTCGGGCAGGGACCAGCTGTCGTCGGGCGCGGCCTCGGCGGCGCCGTAGAAGTCGAGCTCATTGGCCTTCCAGCCGGCGTAGTCGATGACCTCGGGCAGCAGCCGGCGCTGGCGCAGCCGGTCCAGCAACTCGGCGTGGGTCGGCCGCTCGTCCAGCCAGGCCGGATCGATGTTAAACAGCTGCTGGAAGGCGGTGTTGTGGAAGGCCAGCCGCTTGGACGGGCCGAAGATGGCGACCGCGTCGGCGAGGTGGTTCAGCGTCTCGTCATGGGCCTCCACGTGGCGGCGCAGGGTGTCGCGGGTCTCCTCAGCCTCGGTCATGTCGAGAGCAAAGGCCAAAACTGCGCCCGCCCCGCCCGGCGCCGGTTCGGCCACGATCCGCCACGCCCGCCGTCGGCCGCCGCCGGTGGTCCAGCGGAAGCCTTCCTGCCGCTGATGCAGCCGGCCGGCCTCGGCCACGATGGTGTCGGCCCCCCGGTCGAAACTGAGGCCTTTCTCGCGCGCGGCGTCGATACTGTCGGCCTTCATCTCGGCCAGCCACGCCCTGTTGGCCCAGGCGAGCCGTCCGGCCGCGTCGGTGATCCATGTCGGGGCGGGATAGGCGTCGGCCAGCATCCCCAGCCCGCTCTCGGCCGCCGTGCCGATCAGCCCCAGGCGCGACAGCCGCAGCCACGCCGCCCCGGCCGACGACCGGCCCTCGACCGCCCAGGCCCCGCCGGGACCGTCCAGAATCGTGTCAAACGGCTCGCCCTGGTCGATCAGGGCGTCCAGCCGCGGCCCCGCTGTGGCCCGAACCGCGTCGAGCACCACCAGCGCCGGATCGACCTCGGGGCCTTCCTGACCGGCCAGTTCGCGGGTGATGGCGGTCCACGCCGCCGCCGCGCCCAGCCGGGTCGTCTGGCCGTCCGGCGTCAGGGCCAGCCGCGCGTCCTCGAACGCCGCCAGCGCCCCGTCCCGGTCGGCCAAAGCGGCGCGCGCGGCGGCCAGGTCGGTCTCGGCCGCATCGGCGCGCCGGGCCAGCCGCCCGCGCAGCCGCGCCGCCCAGGCGCTGAGCGCCAGCGCAAGGCCCGCGGCGCCCGCAGTCGCGACATAGGCGATGTCGGCCTCGGCCATCTGGTCTGGTCAGCTCCCCGGCGTGATTCGGTAACCATACCTGATGGGGGGCTAGGGGCTAGGGACTAGGAGCTAAGGGGAATTGATCCGCCCGTGTACGTTTCCCACGTCACCTCTCCCTAGCCCTTGGCCCCTAGCCCCTAGCCCTTAGCCCCTGGTGCCCATGACCGACTGGACCGACCAGACCGCCCCCTCCCTCGACGACTTCGCCCGGCTGGCGCGCGAGGCGTTCGACGCCCTGCCGGAGCCGTTCCGCTCGCTGGCCGGCGACGTGCTCATCCGCGTCGACGACTTCGCCGACGAGGAGACCCTGGCGATGATGGAGATGGAGGACCCGTTCGAGCTGACCGGCCTCTATCACGGCGTCGATATCGGCCTGCGCGACGGCATGGGCCCGGCGCCCGAGGCCAGCCGCATCTTCCTCTACCGCCGTCCGATCCTCGACGAATGGTGCGAGCGCGGCGACGTCGGCCTGTCCGAAATCATCGCCCACGTCCTGATCCACGAGATCGGCCACCATTTCGGCCTCGATGACGACCAGATCCACCACATCGAGGATGGGGCGGACTGAGGGGCTGGAGCAAGGATGGAGCGCTCCCTGCCCCTCTTTCGTCATCCTCCGGCAAGCGGCGCAGCCGCGCAGACCGGGGGACCCAGCGGCGCGCAATAGCGCGACCCTGTCGGGGAGCGCCGCTGTTCACGACAGCCTGCCCGAACAGATCGCCTTCGGCGCCGCTGGGTCCCCCGGTCTCGCTGCGCTCGCCGGAGGATGACGAAAGGCAATTGCTGCGCTGCAAATCCGCCGCCAGCCATCATACTTTCAGCGACCAACCTGCTGTTTTCCCGTCACAACGTCCCGGCGACAGCGTCATCAATCCGCCTGAGGAGACAGCCGGCGTATAATGGGCGGGTGTCCGTTGCCGCGGTCTTTGACAATCAAATCCCCCGACCGCCGCCGCAGGCGCTCGCCATTTGAGGATGTAGACTCTGCCGACTCTGCCATCATGAATTTCCACCGCGACCCTGCCGACTCTGCCGACTCCGCCACACCGTTTTTTTAGTCGGCGCCCGGCGGCCGCCCCGGCCTTAAAACCAGCCCGATCTGTGGTATAAGCCGCGCCTCCCGCCACCCAAGGATGCAGCCTTGAGCCTCACGCTCGACCTTTCTCGCACGTCAGCGACCGCCCCGGCGGCCCCCGTCAACCTATCCGGTCTGACGCGCGGCGAACTGCGTCAGGCGCTGATCGACGCCGGGGTCTGCCCGCCCGAAAAGGCGAAGATGCGGGCCTCGCAGGTGTGGGGCTGGATCCACCACTACGGCGTCACCGACTTCGCGGCGATGACCAATGTGGCGAAGGACATGCAGGCGAAACTGGCCGAGGCCTTCACCCTCGCCCGCCCCGAGATCGTCGAGCGCCAGGTGTCGAAGGACGGCACCCGCAAATGGCTGATCCGCACCGCCCCGGGCATCGAGATCGAGACCGTCTACATCCCCGACGTCGGCCGCGCCGGCGCCCTGTGCGTGTCGTCGCAGGTCGGCTGCACCCTCAACTGCACCTTCTGCCACACCGGCACCCAGAAGCTGGTCCGCAACCTGACCGCCGCCGAGATCGTGGCCCAGGTCCAGGTCGCCCGCGACGACCTCGGCGAGTGGCCGTCGCCCAAGGAAGACCGCCGCTTGTCGAACATCGTCTTCATGGGCATGGGCGAGCCGCTCTACAATCTGGACCATGTGTCGAACGCCATCGACATCATCTCCGACAACGAGGGCATCGCCCTGTCCCGCCGCCGGATCACGGTTTCGACCTCGGGCGTCGTCCCTCAGCTCGACGCGCTAGGAACCCGCACCCAGGCCATGCTGGCGATCTCCCTGCACGCCACCAACGACGCCCTGCGCGACGTGCTGGTGCCGCTGAACAAGAAGTACAATCTCGAACAGCTGCTGGCGGCGATCCGGGCCTATCCGGGCCTGTCCAACGCCCGCCGGGTGACCTTCGAATACGTCATGCTCAAGGGCGTCAACGACAGCCCCGAAGAGGCCCGCGCCCTGCTCAGGCTGATCGAGGGCATCCCGGCCAAGGTCAATCTTATCCCGTTCAATCCCTGGCCGGGCACCGACTACGAATGCTCGGACTGGAAGACCATCGAGCGCTTCGCGGCCATCCTCAACAAGGCCGGCTACGCCTCGCCGATCCGCACCCCTCGCGGCCGCGACATCCTCGCCGCCTGCGGCCAGCTCAAGTCCGAAAGCGAAAAGGTCCGGGCCAGCGTCCGCCGCGCCGAACAGACCGCCGCCGCCGGAACCGTCGAAGCGGCCTGACGGAGGCCCGGTCCGGCTTCAGGCGGCGCGACGCGCGATAGCCCTCAAAGTCCTGCCGTAACAATTCCTCACCAAGTGTGGCGCTGACGCGCTTGCGGATTAGGGCGGGATTGGGGCACAGCCTTGCTGTGTCAGCCGCCCGGACCGCCATGGAATCCCCGACTCTCGCCGCCGTGCTCGAAAGCCCCGAGGTTCAGGCCTTCGCCACGGGCTTTCCCACCACCGTGCTCCATCTGTCGGTGACGCTGGGCCTGCTGATCGCCGGCGCGGTGATCTACGCCATGCTGACGCCGTGGAAGGAGATCGGGCTGATCCGCGAGGGCAACGCCGCCGCCTCGGTGGCCTTCGCCGGCGTGCTGGTCGGCCTCGCCATCCCGCTGGCGGTCAGCCTCAGCGTCTCCACCTCGGTGCGCGACATCCTGATCTGGGGCGTGGCCACGGTGGTGCTCCAGCTGCTGGTGTTCCGAACCGTCGACCTGCTGCTCACCGGCCTGCCCCAGCGCATCCGCGAAGGCGAGGTCTCGGCCGCCGTCCTGCTGGTCGGGGCCAAGCTGGCGACCGCGGTCATCCTCGCCGCCGCCCTGACCGGCTGAACCGATGGCGCGTCCGCCCGACTGGGTCGTCTACGTCATCGTCCTCGCCGCCCTGATCGGCCTGTCGCTGGGCCAGCGCGAGAACGCCGACGCTCCGCCGGCCCCGCCGCCGCCGGACGAGATGGAAGGCGCCCTGCTCGGGCCGGTCACCCCCTTCGACCCCGCCGTCACTGTCAACGCCCCGGACATCCCGTTCCAGCCGTCCTCCGGCACCGCCTTCTCGATCGCCCGCGAGGGCCGCTGGGTCACCGCCCGCCATGTCGTCGAAGGTTGCCGGCGTCCGGCCATCCTGGTCGGCGGCGGCCGCGCCGTCGCCGCCGACGTCCGCCTCGCCCCCCGAGCCGACATCGCCGTGCTGCAGACCGCCGGGGGGCCGGCGGCCCTGCCGCTGGCCGTGACCGAACCCCTGCGCAAGGGCCAGCGGGCCTTCCATCCCGGCTACCCCCAGGGCCGGGCCGGCGAGGTGACTTCTCGCCTGCTCGGCCGCGAGACCCTGCGCGTGCGGGGCCGGGACCAGCGCGACGAACCCGTTCTCGCCTGGGCCGAGGTGGGCCGCACCGACCGCTTGGGCGGCACCCTGTCGGGCCTTTCCGGCGCCCCGGTGCTGGACCGTCAGGGCCGCGCCGTCGGCGTGACCATCGCCGAGAGCCCACGCCGCGGCCGGATCTACACCACCGCCCCCGACACCTTCGCTCCCGCCGTGCGTGGCCTGCAGAAGGCCGATGAGCCCCTCACCGGACGCCGCATCAACATCGAGAACTACGGTCTCGTCGCCGACGAGATGCGCCGCGACCTCCGCGTCGCCCAGGTCGTCTGCCTGTCGGCCTGAGGCCTACCGCAGCGTCGCCGAGTCCAGGTTCAGCTCGGTCAGGGGAACGACCTCCAGGTCCGGGTATTTGGCCCGCAGCGCCTCGAGGAAGACCGAAGCGTCGCCGACGATGACGAGGCTGGCGCCGGCGGCCGGCAGGTGGCCGGCGAAGGCCGCCTCGATCTGCTCCGGCGTGACCGCCCGGACCTTGCCGGCGTAGGCCGCCAGCTCGCTCATCGGCAGATCATACAGGGCCAGGTTGGCGATGAAGCCGCCGAGGCCGTCAACGGTCTCCAGCGAGCGGCCGAAGCCGCCGATCATCACCGCCCGCCGCGGCGACAGTTCGCTCTCGGGAATGCGTTCCGAACCCATGCGGCCAAGCTCCTCGAGGATGAGCGCGGCGACATCGGGCACGGCGTCGTTGCGGGTCTGGGCGCTGGCGGTGAACAGGCCCTCGTCCGCCCGGGCGCCCAGCGACGACCCGGCGCCGTAGCTGAGCCCGCGCTTGATCCGCACTTCCTGGTTCAGGCGCGAGGAATAGCCGCCGCCCAGCAGGGTGTTGCCCAGCGCCAGCGGGAAATAGTCGGCGTCGGTGCGCGACACGCCGCGCGCGGCGACCACGACCGCGGCCTGGCCCGCGCCGGGCTGGTCGATGACCACCACCCGGGGCGCCAGCGCAGCGCCGGCCGGATCATCCGCCCGCGCTGCGGCCGCGTCGTTTCCGCGCCAGTCGCCGAAGGCCTGTTCCGCCAGGGTCCGGGCCTGCTCCGGAGTGATCGCGCCCGAGAAGACGAGGGTCGCGTCGGCCGGCGAGAAGCGGTCGCGGTGGAAGGCGACCACATCCTCGCGCGTCAGGGTCGGGACCGAGGTGATCGTGCCCGAGCCCGGTGCGCCGTAGGGGGCGGCGCCGTAGATGACCCGGCCGACCGATTGCGAGGCGATCTGGCCCGGTTGGCTCAGGGCCACGCGCAGGCCGTCCAGCGTCTGCGACTGCTGGCGCTCCAGCTCCTCGGCGGCGAAGGCCGGGTTGCGCACCACATCGGCCATCAGGGCCAGGGTCTGCGGGAAGACCTCGGCGGGCGCATTGGCGTAGACATTGGTGAAGTCCACCCCGGCGCCGGCGCCGACCGTGGCGCCCAGACCCTCGATCTCGGCGGCGATCTGCGGCGCTGTGCGGGTGGCGGTGCCCTGGGTCAGCAGGCCGGCCGTCATGGTGGCCAGACCCGGTTTGCCGCCGTCATCACGCGTGCCGGCGTCGAAGCCGAGGCGGGCGGAGATCAGCGGCACGCCTTCGGTCGGCGCGACCAGAACGCGCAGGCCGTTGGCCAGACGGAAGTCGGCGACGGCGGGCGTGGCCGGAGAGACCTCGGGTCCCGGCGCCGGGATGGCGGCGCGCTGACCCTCGGGCAGGAGCACGGTCGGCTCACCGACCGGGGCCAGGTCGGCCACGTTGACCGGGGCGTCGACGTTGGTGTTCGCCTCGGTGGGCGGATTGGCCTCGTCGGCCGGCAGGTAGCGCATGGTGATCATGCGCTGCTCGGTCAGATAGCGGCGGGCCACCCGCTGGATGTCGGCGGCGGTGACGGCCCGGAGCGCGGCGACCTCGCGGTCGGCGGCGGCGGCCTCGCCGTCCCACATCAGGGCGAAGCCGAGCGCATTGGCGCGGTCGTCGACGCCCTCGCGCTGCCGCAGCAGGTTGGCGACCAGCTCGTTCCGGGCCTCGGCCAACTCCGCGGCGCTGACCGGCTCATCGCGGAAACGGGCCACCTCGGCGCGCAGGGCGGCGACGCCGGCGTCCGCCGTCTGGCCGTCGGCCATGATGGCGTAGGCGGTCAGATTGCCCGCCTGCTGGGCGAAGTCGGGGCTGGAGCTGGCCTGGGCCGCGATCTGCTGATCATAGACCAGCGACTGGTACAGGCGGCTGCTCTCGCCGGTCGACAGGATGCCGTCCAGCACGGTGAGAGCGGCGCGATCCGGGTGGCCGTAGGGCACGGTCGGCCAGGCCAGCATCACCGCCGGCAGCGGCACGTTGGCGCCGTAGAAGGTCGCCTCGCGCGGGCCTGTCGGCTCAGGCTCGCTGACGTTGTTGGCCGGCAGGGGCGTGTCCGGGTTGGTCAAGCCGGCGAAATACTGCTCGATCCAGCCGTCCAGCTGCGCCTGATCGAAATTGCCGGCGACGATCAGCACGGCGTTGTCGGGCCGGTAGTAGGTGGCGTGGAAGCGGCGCACGTCTTCGATCGTGGCGGCGTTCAACTCCTCGATCGAGCCGATGCCGGGGCGCCGGTAGGGATGGTCCTGATAGATGGTCTGGGGCGCGAACAGGCCGAAGAAGCGGCCGTAGGGATTGGCCAGATAGCTCTGGCGGTACTCTTCCTTCACGACGTCCCGCTCCGAGGCGAAGACGTCGGCGTCAACGACCAGCGAACCCATCCGGTCAGCCTCGGCGAAGATCAGCCGCTCCAGATGATTGGCGGGCACCACCTCGTAGTAGTTGGTGAAGTCGTCCCAGGTGGAGGCGTTGTTGAACCCGCCGACGTCCTCGGTCAGCCGGTCGAAGGTCTCGGTCGGCATGTTCTCGGTGGATTTGAACATCAGATGTTCGAACAGGTGGGCGAAGCCCGAACGGCCGGCCGGATCATCCTTGGAGCCGACCCGATACCAGACCTGGACCGTCACATTGGAGGTCGAGGCATCCCGGAGGGTGAAGACCTTCAGGCCGTTCGGCAGTACGCACTCGCGGAAGCCCAGCGGCGGAACCTCGCCCGGCGCGACGTCAGCGGCGGCCGGGACCGGTTCGCAGCTCAGGGCCGATGCGGCGGCGGGGGCCTGCACCGGCGGCGCATCGACGGTGGCGCAGGCGGCGACACCCATCAGCAGGGCGGAGATCGAGGCGGCGGCGAACAGGCGGGACTTCATGGGATCGGCTCCGGACGCCCGGGACGGCGGGCGAGGGCGACCCTATCAGGGCGAAAAGCGGGCGCACCTTACGGAGTCGTAATGCGAGGGCTCAGTCGAGCCGCAGCGCCTCGGCCAGCAGTTTCGCCTCGGCCGCGCGACTGGAGCCACTGCGCCAGGCGACGACGATCTCGCGGCGCGGCGCCCTGGCCGAGATGTGGCGCACGACCACGCCCGGCATGTCGGCGAGCCCCGCGCGCACCGCCATCTCGGGCAGGAAGCTGACGCCCAGTCCCGACGACACCATCTGTACGAGGGTGTGCAGCGAGGTGGCCGCAAACACGTCGTCCCCCTTCGGGGGGTCGATGTCGAAGGCGGCGAGCGCCTGATCACGCAGGCAGTGACCGTCCTCCAGCAGGATCAGGTCCTCTGCCTTCAGCGACCCCGGCGGGATCGGTCCCGTGCCGGCGAGGGCGTGGCCGACCGGCGCCGCCGCCAGGATTTCGTCATCGCCGATGCGGGCGTGGTCGATGCCATGAGCGGAATAGGGAAGGGCGATCACCGCCGCGTCGAGCTGCCCCGCCTTCAGGGCCGCCACCAGACGGGGCGTCAGATCCTCGCGAATGAACAGCCGCAGGGCCGGATAGGCGTCTTTCAGCGCGGGCAGCTTAGCCGGCAGCAAAAAGGGGGCGACAGTCGGGATCACGCCAAGGCGGAACCGGCCGGACAGCGGCTTGCCGGCGTTTCTCGCCGCCTCCACCAGATCCTCCGTCCGCGCCAGCACATCTTCCGCCCGCCGCACGGCCTCGGCGCCCACGGCGGTCAACTGGACATTACCCCGGGTGCGCTCGACCACGGCCGCGCCGAGAATTTTCTCGAGCTCCTGCACCCCGGCCGACAGAGCCGGCTGGCTGACATGGGCCGCCTCGGCGGCCCGGCTGAACGAGGCGTGCTCGGCGAGGAGCTTGAGATAGTGGAGTTGGCGCAGGGTCGGGAGCATCGGCGCAGATAGGCCGTCATTATCCGCAAATCAAAGCCAATCGACGCAGGCTATCGACATGGACCAAACCAGCGCATCCGGCAGGCCATCATCGCCGTCTCGCCCAGCCGCTCGACCAGCCGCCAATTGACCACCGCCCCGACCGGCGCCCCGACCACCGGGATCAGCTGGGCCAGCTTGGCCAGATCGATGTAATCGCGGTACTCGATCTGGAACCGCCGCCAGTCGTAGTCGGTGATCGCGTCCGGCTGGTCGATCCCGGCGACCCATCGCTCCAGTTCCCCCAGGGCCGTGGGCCGTCGTTTGGCGCTGGCGAAGGCGAGGTGAAAGATGTGCAGCAGGAACAGCCGCTCGCGCACCGAGTCGCCGCCCCAGCCGTAGGCGGCGACGACATCACCCAGCATCCGCACCTTGATAGCCATCAGGGCCGGAAAGTCCGCCGCGGCCAGCACGAAGCCGCCGGCGCCCGTCACCCCGCCCTCGACGCTGGCGGTGTTGCGATACGTCCGGATCGCCGCCCGGGCCCGCTGTTCGCGCGCCGCGAGCGATCCGTCGGACACGGGTCGCGCCTGGATCAGGTCGGACCCGAACAAGATGCCTTTCGTCATCGCTTCGACGCCCGAGGTGACGATGGCGTGGACCCGCTCCGGAACGATGCGGTTGATGCGCTCCTGGGTCCCGCGCGTCGCCTTGTCCCACAGGCCGGGCGGTCTCAGAACCCGCGCCCGCCACGCTTCGACCTCGGCCCGCACCGTGGTCTCGTCGACGACCGTGACCAGACCGGACGGCGTGTCCTCGGCGCTGATGATTTCGGGCGGACCGGCCATGGGTTCTCCTGACGTGGCGTCACGGTTGCAGGCCCGCGCGCGCGGGTCTAGACCGCCGCCAACGGTTTCCCTCCTCAACCCAACACTGACCGGCCCCAAGTCGCGCGTCAGCGCGCCAGGCCAAACGGAGAAGCATATGGCTCGCGCGAAAATCGCCCTCATCGGCGCCGGCATGATCGGCGGCACCTTGGCCCATGTGGCGGCGCGCGAGGCGCTGGGCGACATCGTCCTGTTCGACATCGCCGAGGGCACGCCGCAGGGCAAGGCGCTGGACATCGCCGAGGCCACCGCCGTGATCGGCACGGACGTCGCCCTCAAGGGCGCGAACGACTACGCCGATATCGCCGGCGCCGATGTCTGCATCGTCACAGCGGGCGTTCCCCGGAAGCCGGGTATGAGCCGCGACGACCTGATCGGCATCAACCTCAAGGTCATGAAGGCCGTTGGCGAGGGCATCAAGGCCCACGCGCCCAACGCTTTCGTCATCTGCATCACCAACCCGCTCGACGCCATGGTCTGGGCCCTGCAGAAATTCTCGGGCCTGCCCAAGGAGAAGGTCGTCGGCATGGCCGGCGTGCTCGACTCGGCGCGCTTCGCCTATTTCCTCGCCGAAAAGACCGGCGTCTCGGTGCAGGACATCAACGCCTGGACCCTGGGCGGTCACGGCGACGATATGGTGCCGATGGTGCGCCACTCGACCGTCGGCGGCCTGCCCCTGCCCGACGCCGTCGCCGCCGGCTTCATGACCCAGGCCGAGCTCGACGCCATCGTCGACCGCACCCGCAAGGGCGGCGGCGAGATCGTGGCCCTGCTCAAGACCGGTTCGGCCTTCTACGCCCCGGCCGAGAGCGCCATCGCCATGGCCCGCTCCTATCTGCTGGACCAGAAGCGCGTCCTGCCCTGCGCCGTCTGGCTGTCGGGTGAATATGGCCTCAAAGACCTCTACGTCGGCGTGCCGGCCCTGATCGGCGCCGGCGGCGTGGAGAAGGTGATCGAGTTCACCACCAACGACGATGAAAAGGCCATGTTCAAGAAGTCGGTCGAGTCGGTCCAGGGGCTGATCCAGGCCTGCAAGGACATCGACGGCTCGCTCGCCTGACCAAAGCTTAAGCTGACGTCCAGCTTCGCCGGCGCCATGAAGGGCCCGTCACAGATCGACGGGCCCTTATCATGTTCGCAATCCTCGCCGCGACCACCTTGCTGTCCGTCGACCCCGTCGCGGACTGCGAGAGCCGGCTTGTGTCCTACGCCGGCTGGCGCGAGACGCCCGACACCGTCTGGAGACTGGATATTCCGGCTCAGGCCGATGGACGCCTTGTCTACCTCGGCGCGCGCCACGTGCGGGACGCAGCCGATCCGCAGTTCGTGGACATTGAACACGCCTTCCGGGACGCCGCCCCGACGGTGGTCTTCTTCGAAGGTCCGGATCGGGGGGTCGGGGCCGACGGCCCGGGCACAATCGAGACCAGAGGGGAGTCCGGCTACGCCCGTTGGCTGGCGGCGCAGAGCGGCGCGCGCGCCGTATCGCTGGAGCCGTCGCCGCTGGACCAGTTCAACGTCCTCGGTGGCCGGTTTCCGGTCGATCAGATCGAACTATTCTTCGTGCTGCGCGAAGCGGCGCGCCTGCGCGACCGTGAGCATCTGACCCCCGAGGCGCTGGAGAGTGCGGTGGCGACGCTTTTGTCGCGCTTCGCCGGCATGACCGAAGGGACGGGGATGGCGCTTCCTTTCTCGGATCTGGACGGTCTGCGGGCCGCATACAGCCGCCACTGGAGCGACGGATCGGACTGGCGCGCCGCCCCTTCAACCTGGTTCGACCCGGGTGCGGACGATGCGCGGACGGGAGGTCGGTTCATGGCCGCGATCAACGCTGCCTCCAGCGAAGCGAGGGACGTGCACATGTACCGCCTGCTGGCGCGGGCGGCGCGCTCCGGCGAAAGGGTCTTCGCCGTCGTCGGCCGAAATCACGTGCCGATGCAGGCCGAAGCCCTGCGCTGCGCCCTCGCCGTCGACCAGGTTGCGGACCCTCTGCCGCCGCCCTGATCACAGGCTCGGGAGGGACCGTTTCCCGAACCCGGCCCGGCGTCGGTTTCGCTCGCAATTTTCCCGGAAAATCCTATATCTTGTCGGTTCCGGCGCGGATCAGATTCGTGGTCCGGAACCTGACGATTTCGGGCGGCGCCAACGCCGCCCTTTCCGGCCCGATCCGGGCGATGATCCGACCGAATATATGACCGACCAGACTCCGACCGCGCGCAACGTCGATACCGCCGAAGAGGCGGCCTACGGCGCCGATTCCATCAAGGTCCTCAAGGGCCTGGACGCGGTCCGCAAACGGCCCGGCATGTATATCGGCGACACCGACGACGGCTCGGGCCTGCACCACATGGTCTATGAGGTGGTCGACAACGCCATCGACGAGGCTCTGGCCGGTCACGCTGACCTTGTCCAGGTCATCCTCAACGCCGACGGCTCGGTCACCGTCACCGACAACGGTCGCGGCATCCCCACCGACATCCACGAGGGGGAGGGCGTCTCGGCGGCCGAGGTCATCATGACCCAGTTGCACGCCGGCGGTAAGTTTGATCAGAATTCCTACAAGGTCTCCGGCGGCCTGCACGGCGTCGGCGTCTCGGTCGTCAACGCCCTGTCGGACTGGCTGAAGCTGGTCATCTATCGCAATGGCAAGCGTCACGAGATGAAGTTCGAGCGCGGCGACACGGTAGAAAGCCTGCGCGTCACCGGTGACGCCCCCGTGCGCGACAACGGCAAGGTTCTATCCGGCACCGAGGTGACCTTCTTCCCGTCAGTGACGACCTTCTCGCACATCGACTTCGACCTGAAGACGCTTGAGCACCGGCTGCGCGAGCTGGCCTTCCTCAACTCGGGCGTGGTCATCAAGCTGCGCGACAACCGCGGGGCCGAGCCGTTTGAGGAAATCCTGCACTATGAGGGCGGGGTCGAGGCCTTCGTGCGCCATCTCGACAAGTCCAAGACGCCCATCCTGAAAGACGTCATCGTCATCCGCGGCAAGAAGGAGGGGATCGAGATCGATCTCGCCCTGTGGTGGAACGACAGCTACCACGAGACCATGCTGTGCTTCACCAACAACATCCCCCAGCGGGATGGAGGCACCCATTTGTCCGCCTTCCGCGCCAGCCTGACGCGTGTCATGGGCAGTTACATCGACGCCGCCGGCGCGGCCCGCAAGGAAAAGGTCTCGGTTTCTGGCGAGGACGCCCGCGAGGGTCTGACTTGCGTGCTGTCGGTCAAGGTGCCCGATCCGAAATTCAGCTCCCAGACCAAGGACAAACTGGTCTCGTCCGAGGTCCGCCCGGCCGTCGAAGGCCTGTGTTCCGAAGGTCTCTCGACCTGGTTCGAGGAACACCCGGTCGAGGCCAAGCAGGTGGTCGCCAAGATCATCGAGGCCGCCGCCGCCCGCGAGGCGGCCCGCAAGGCCCGCGACCTGACCCGCCGCAAGACGGCGATGGAGATCAGCTCCCTGCCCGGCAAGCTGGCTGATTGTCAGGAACGCGATCCGGCCAAGTCCGAACTGTTCATCGTAGAGGGCGATTCCGCAGGCGGCTCGGCCAAACAGGCCCGCAACCGCGAGAACCAGGCCGTGCTGCCCCTGCGTGGCAAGATCCTCAACGTCGAGCGCGCCCGCTTCGACCGGATGCTCAGTTCGGACCTGATCGGGACCCTGATCCTGGCGTTGGGCACAGGCATCGGCCGCGACGATTTCAACGCCGACAAGCTGCGCTATCACAAGATTATCCTGATGGCCGACGCCGATGTCGATGGCGCCCACATCCGGACTCTGCTGCTGACCTTCTTCTATCGCCAGATGCCCGAATTGATCGAGCGCGGCCACGTCTACATCGCCCAGCCGCCGCTCTACAAAGTCTCAAAGGGCAAGCAGTCGCGCTACCTCAAGGACCAGGCCGAGATGGATTCCTACCTGATCGAGGAGGGGGCGGCCGAGGCCGAGCTGGACCTGCCGAACGGCGAGCGGCGGGTCGGTCTCGATCTGCAGGTGCTGGTGCGCGAGGCCAAGGCGTTCAAGGCCGGCGTCGACCGCCTCAGCCAGCGCGCGCCCGCCTTCGCTATCGAGCAGGCGGCCCTGGCCGGTCTGTTCGATGAGGAACCCGCCGATCCGTCGAAGGCGGCGGCCCGCCTCAACCTCTACGCCGAGGAAGGCGACGGCGACTGGGCCGGTTCGCATGGCGCGCAAGGGGCCGTGGTGTTCGAGCGGGTGCGCCGGGCCGTCACCGAGCGCATCGTTCTGGAAGAGGCCCTGATCCGTTCGCTGGACGCCCGCCGTCTGGCTGAACGTTCGGCGGCTTTCGAGGGGTTGTTCGACAAGCCTGCCGTCTATCGCCGCAAGGACAAGACGGTCACCGTCCGGGGCCCGATGGATCTGCTCGAGGCGGTTCTGGACGCGGGCAAGAAGGGTATCGCCATCCAGCGCTACAAGGGCTTGGGAGAGATGAACCCCGAGCAGCTGTGGGAGACCACGCTGGACGCCAACGCCCGCACCCTGCTGAAGGTGTCCGTCGAACATCAGGAAGACGCTTCGGACCTGTTCGCAAAACTGATGGGCGATGTGGTCGAGCCGCGCCGGGAATTCATCCAGGCCAACGCCCTGGACGCCGCCGTCGACGCCTGACGCCGGTTACGGCCGTCCGGCCTCGATGAAGGCCTGGATCGATGGCCAATGCGGCGGCACGGCGCGGGCGCCGTCGCAGGCGATCGCCTGCAGATACCGGGGCATGGTGTCGGGGCGAACCGCCTCCCATTCCGCGCCCTCCTCGGGATAACGACCCGCCTCCGACCCATCGTGACCGAACTCGGTCACGCCGGCGGTGCGCCAGCGCGACCGGCCGCACTGGAACTGATAGATCTCGATCGAATGGCTGAGGTCTCCGGCATCGCCGGCGCGCGGTACGGTGGCGACCCGGATAGAGGTGACCTCGCCCTCGGTGACGATGCCGTCAACCTCGGCCATGAAGGCGTTGTTCTGGCTTCGCGAAAAGGCCTGCCAAGTGTCGGCGGCGGCGGACCCCGCGACCGCAAGCGCCGCGGTGCCGGCCAGAATGGCGATTCTCATAACGACCTCCCCAGATCAACATCGCCATTGATGCCGCAAGCCGCGCGGTTGGCAAGCTCCGCCGCAGTCAGACCAGGAGGGGAGGAGGAATGGCGCACCCGAGAGGATTCGAACCTCTGACCCCTGCCTTCGGAGGGCAGTACTCTATCCAGCTGAGCTACGGGTGCGTCTGGCGGCGAAAGCCGGGACGAAGGGCCTTACAGCAGGACCGCGCCGCCCTCAATCCCGAATGCGCGACTGAACCCAGGGGCTTTCTGGACGATTTGTAATGGTTCGCCGCCGGGCGTCCTGCTCTAGCGTGCGGCCGCTTCGACGATGGAGGGTTTTCGATGCGCGCGGTTGTTCTCGCCCTGTTGTTGCTGGTCGGCGCCTGCGCCACCCCCATGGCCCCCGCGGCTCCGGCGGCTGCGTCCGGAGACTCCCTGGACGCCATCGCCCGCGACTACGTCGCCCTGATTCTCGAAATCGGCGAGCACGAGGACGGCTATGTCGACGCCTACTACGGACCGCCGGAATGGGCCGCCGCGGCCAAGGCGAACCCTCGCAGCGTGCCCCAGCTGATCCAGGGCGCCGCGACCCTGACCGACCGGCTGAACGCGGTGTCGACCGCCCGCGCCGACCCGGCCCTGGCCCAGCGCAAGGCCTATCTGCTGGCCCATGTCTCGGCGGCGGCTGCGCGGCTGCGCATGTTGTCGGGCGAAAAAATGAGCTTCGCCGACGAGGCCGAGGCGCTGTTCGGCGTCCGCCCCGAACTTCGGCCGCTGTCCGCCTACGATCCCATACTGGCCGAGATCGACGCCTTGCTGCCGGGACCGGGATCGCTCGCGGACCGCGTCACCGAGTTCAAGTCGCACTACGTGATTCCGAAGGACCGGCTGCAGGTCGTGATGGACGCCGCCATCGCCGAGTGCCGGCGCCGCACCGCCCGGCACATCGCCCTGCCCGCCAACGAAAACTTCACCCTCGCCTTCGTCGGCGACAAACCGTGGTCCGGGTACAATTACTACCAAGGGAATTCGCAGTCGAAGATCGAGATCAACGCGGACTTCCCGATCTACACCGAGCGGGCCATCGATCTGGGCTGCCACGAGGGCTATCCCGGCCACCACGTCTACAACGCCCTGCTGGAGAAGACCTTCGTCACCGACCGCGGCTGGGTCGAAATGAGCGTCTATCCGCTGTTCAGCCCGATGTCGTTCGTGGCCGAGGGCAGCGCCAACTACGGCATCGACCTGGCGTTTCCGGGCGACGAGGGCACGGATTTCGAGAGGGACGTCCTGTTCCCCCTGGCCGGCCTCGATCCGGCGACGGCGGAGAAGAAGGCGCAGCTGCAGGCGCTGACGCGACAGCTCGCGCGGGCCGAGTACACCATCGCTGACGCCTATCTAGCCGGGCACATCGACCGCGACACGGCGATCGAACAGCTGATGAGATACAGCCTCGCTGACCGGGCCAAGGCGACGCAGCGGCTGCGCTTCATCGACACCTACCGCAGCTACATCATCAACTACGGCCTCGGTCGCGACGTCGTTCAGGCCTGGGTCGAACGGCAGGGGCCGAATCGCTGGGCGGCGATGGAGACGCTGCTCTCGAGCCAGATCCTGCCGGCGGATATCGACTGACAGCTCACTGAGCCAACATGCCCCCGTCGATCTTGAACTCGGCGCCGGTGACGAATTTCGACTCGTCCGAAGCGAGGTAGAGGACGCAGTACGCCACGTCGTCGGGCTCGCCGATGCGCTTCAGCGGGATGCCGCGCGCGAGTTTCTCGTGCGCCACCTTCTCGTCGCCGCCGGCCAAGGCCACGAACGGGTCGAGGATCGGCGTCTTGATGAAGACCGGGTGGATCGAGTTGCAGCGCACGTTCCAGCCGCCCTTCGCGGCCTCCAGCGCGATGGTCTTGGTGTACATCCAGACCGCGGCCTTGGTGGCGTTGTAGGCGCCCATGCCCGGCGCAGCGGCGAGGCCGGCCACCGAACTGATGTTGATGATCGAGCCGGCGCCCGAGGTCCGCAGGTGCGGCATGGCGTGCTTGCAGCCGAGCATGATCGACTCGACGTTGACCGCCTGAACCCGTCGCCAGTTCCTCAGCGTATCCTGCTCGGACCACACCAGGTCGCCGCCGATACCGGCGTTGTTGATCAGGATCGACAGCCCGCCCATCGCGTCGACGGCCTGATCGATCACCGAAACCCACTCCGCCTCGTCGGTGACGTCATGGCTGAAGGCGAAGGCCGCGCCCGGGTGATCGGCGTTTATGGCTCTGGCCAGCGCCCGGACCCCGGCCAGGTCAACGTCGGTGAGCGTGACCTTGGCGCCCTCGCGGGCCAGCATCCGCGCCATGGCCTGACCCAGACCGCCGGCGGCGCCGGTGATCAGGGCCGCCTTGCCCCCGACGCGGCCGCTCACGCCTTCGCGCCCATGGCGGCGGCGACCTCGTCGATAAAGCGAGCCATATCGAGGTCGCGCCGGGTCACGCCCTCGGCGTCGTGGGTGGTCAGCACGATGTCGACCCGGTTGTAGACATTGAACCATTCGGGATGGTGATCGACCTTGTCGGCGAGCAGGGCTACGCGGGCCATGAAGCCGAAGGCGGCGTTGAAATCGGCGAAAACCAGGCTGCGCTCGATCGCCGGGCGGTCGCCGTCGCGGGGCCTCCACGACGGCAGGGATTTCAGGACCTCGTTGACGTCCAGCCGTTCAGTCATCTCGCTCATCCCTCGTTTGCCTCCGGTCCGTTCAAAGCCGTATCCCGCCGCTTCTGGAGCCACAACCGCCGAATTTCCACAGAGGAACGCAGTCGAAAGCTTGAGCGTTACCGAGCGTCGCCAGTCGACCTTGGAGGGCTTTGAAATGGACAATCTGTGGATCGCCGCGCTCGACGCCGCCGATCGTAAGCGGATCGAGCCGCACCTGAGCGAAAGGCCCTTCAGTCAGGGGCAGTTGCTCTATGACGCCGGCGAAGCGGTGGAAGACGTCTGGTTTCCGATGAGCGGGGTGGTGTCGCTGATGACCGTTCTGGACGGCGACCGGATGATCGAGACGGCCGCCATCGGTCGCGAAGGCCTGGTCGGGGTCACCTGCGGCCCGATGAACGGCCGGGCCGCCAGCCGCGCCATCGCCCAGGTCGAGGGCGTCTCGGCCTGCTGCCCGTCCGACGTCTTCGCCGACGCGCTGGGCCGGAGCGAGTCCATGCGGGCGGCCCTTTCGAAATTCACCGAGAGCCTGTTCGCCCAAGTGCAGCAGGCGGCGGCGTGCAACGCCCAGCACCGGCTGGACGAGCGGTTGGCGCGCTGGCTGCTCACCATCCACGACCGGGCCGACGCCGACCGGTTCGCCCTGACCCAGGCCGATATCGCGGGCATGCTCGGCGTGCGGCGGGCCACGGTGTCCGAGGTCGGTTCAGGGCTGGAGGACAAGGGGCTGATCCGGCGCGGACGGGGCTGGGTGGAGGTGCTGGATCGCAAGGCTCTCGAGGCGGCTTCCTGCGGTTGCTACGCCCTGATGCGCGGCGTGATGAAGGATCTCGGCGTGCCGCGGCCCCACGACGGACCGCACTGAGCGTCCGCCGCCAATGCTGCGGCCATGCGGACGGATGACGGCGCGGCGGGGACGCGCTAGACCGCCACAATGACCGACGCGGCCGCCTCCGACGCTTCTTCCGGCAAGACTTCCTCCTTCGGTTTCCGCGACGTGGACGCCCGGGAGAAGGTGCGGCTGGTCCGTGGCGTGTTCGACAGCGTGGCCTCGAACTACGACCTGATGAACGACCTGATGAGCGGGGGCGTGCACCGGCTGTGGAAGGACGCGGCGGCGGCGAAGCTGAACCCGCAGCCGGGCGAGACCCTTCTCGACGTTGCGGGCGGGACCGGCGACATGGCGCGGCGTTATGCGAAGATGGCGCGGGCGGCGCAGATGCGGCGAGGGGGCGAGGACGCCTCTGTCATTGTGCTGGACTACAATGCCGAGATGATCATGGCCGGGGTCCACAAGGGCGGGGAGCCGGAGATGTCGTGGAGCGTCGGCGACGCCATGGCCCTGCCGATGCCGGACGCCTCGGTGGACGCCTATTCGATCAGCTTCGGCATCCGCAACGTGGCCGATATTCCGCAGGCGCTGGCCGAGGCGCGGCGCGTTCTGAAGCCGGGCGGGCGGTTCCTGTGCCTGGAGTTCTCGCGGCCGACGGCGACGGCGATCCGCAAGGCCTATGACGCCTGGTCCTTCCACGCCATTCCGCGCATCGGCGGCTGGGTGGCGGGGGACCGCGACAGCTATCAGTACCTGGTCGAGAGCATCCGGCGCTTCCCGGACCAGCAGACCTTCAGGGCCATGATCGAGGCGGCCGGCTTCAGCCGGGTGACGGTGACCAATCTGTCGGGCGGCGTGGCGGCGATCCATCACGGGTGGGCGATCTGAGCCGCCGGATCGACCCCGCGACCCCGCCGCCGCCGCCCGCCACCGTGCCGGTGCGGCGCCCGGTGGACGCCTTCGTGCGCCTGCTCGGCTGGGGCTGGGTGCTGGTCCGGCACGACGCCCTGGCGCCCCGTGAGATCACGCCGCTGCTGCCGATCTGGGTGCGCTGGATCGCCCATCTGCTGCACGCCTTCGCGGGGCGCGAGGGGCGGGACGGCCGGCCGGGCCAGCGGCTGGGCAAGGCCTTCGAGCATCTGGGCCCCGTGGCCATCAAACTGGGCCAGGTGCTGGCCACCCGGGCCGATATCTTCGGGGTCGAGTTCGCCCGCGATCTGGGCCGGCTGAAGGACGCGCTGGAGCCCTTCCCGGTCGATCAGGCGCGGCGCGAGATCGAGCGCTCGCTGGGCCGGCCGGTGGAGGCCCTGTTCGCCGACTTCGGCCCCTCGGTGGCGGCGGCGTCGCTGGCCCAGGCCCATCCGGCGACCCTGGCCGACGGCCGCAAGGTGGCGGTCAAGGTGCTGCGGCCGGGGGTCGAGCGGCGCGTGGCCCAGGGGCTGGACTCGATGCGGCTGGCGGCGCGGCTGGCGGTGAAATTCGTCGCCCCCGCGCGGCGTCTGGAGCCCTCGGCCTTCGTCGAGACCATTGCCCGGGCCCTGCAGCTGGAGCTGGACATGCGGCTGGAGGCCGCCGCCGCCTCCGAGCTGAAGGACATCATGGACAAGGCCCGCGCCGACGGCGGCTGCCGCATGACCGCCCCGGCGGTGGTCTGGGACGGGGTCGGCAAGCGGGTCCTGACGCTGGAGTGGGCCCCGGGCGTGGCCATGACCGATCCAGCGGCGGTCGAGCAGCCGGGGCTGGACCGCAACGCCCTGGCCGATCACGTCGTGCAGGCCTTCCTGACCCAGGCGCTGGACTACGGGACCTTCCACGCCGACCTGCATGAGGGCAATCTGTTCTGCCACGCCCCGGCGGAGCTGACGGCGATCGATTTCGGCATCGTCGGGCGGCTGGGGCCGTCGGAGCGGCGCTATCTGGCCGAGATCCTGTGGGGCTTCCTGAGCCGCGACTACGACCGCATCGCCCGGGTCCATTTCGAGGCCGGATACGTGCCGCCGGAACATGCCGTCGAGACCTTCGCCCAGGCGCTGCGGGCGGTGGGCGAGCCGGTCATCGGCAAGCAGGCCAGCCAGGTCTCCATGGGCCGGCTGCTGGGCCAGCTGTTCGAGATCACCGCCCTGTTCGACATGCATCTGCGGCCGGAACTGATCCTGCTGCAGAAGACCATGGTCTCGGTCGAGGGCGTGGCCAGAAGGCTCAACCCGGACCACGACCTGTGGGCCGCGTCCCAGCCGGTGGTCGAGCGCTGGATCCGGCGCGAACTGGGGCCGCAGGCCCAGATCCGGGATGCGATCGAGGAGTTGCGGGCCACGCTGAAGGCTCTGTCCCGGCTGGCGCAGAACCCGCCGGAGCCGGCCACGGTCGTCGTGCGCGAGGTCCGGACCCCGGCGTGGGTGGGCTTCGGCGTGGCCCTGGCCGTCGCGACGGCGGGCGCCGCCCTTGTTCTGTCGCTTTGGCCCGCCATCGTCTGAGACCCGTTCCCGGAGACGATCCCATGAAGCCGCTTCTGCTCGCCGCCGCCCTCTGCCTCGTGGCGCCCGCCGCCGCCCACGCCCAGGTCGCCGCCGGAACCCTGCCCAACACCTTCGACGACCGGAACGCCCGGCCGGCCCCCGCCGCCCCGGCCCCCGCGCCGCAGGCCGCCCCGGCCGAGCTGTCGCCCGAGCCGGCCGACGCGGCCTCGGAGGAGACGCTGCGGGCCGTCATCGAGGGCCTGCAGGCCGGCGAGATCGACTACGACCGGATGACCGCCGACCTCGCCGCCCAGGTGCGCCCGCAGGCGACGGTGGTGACGCCGGTGGTGCAGGGATTCGGCGCCCTCGTCTCGGTCGCCTTCCTCGGCAGCCGCGACGACATCGACCTGTTCAACGTCATCTTCGCCAACGCCGAGACCCAATGGAGGATCGGCCTGACCCCCGAGGGCAAGGTCTCGGCCCTGCTGTTCCGCCCGGCGGAGTAGCGGCGGGTCCGACCCGGGTGAAAATCGAAAAATTGGGTGTGGCGGAGTCGGCAGAGTCGGCGCCGGAATTCCGTGTGGCAGAGTCGGCAGAGTCGGCATCGGGGCCGATGGGGTGAGCCGGAGCGCCTCGGGCGGCGGACGGCGGTGCGATTGTCAAAGACCGGCTCCCGGCGAAGGGAGACGGGAAGTGTACGCCGGGTTTTTCATGGGGCGGGAAGATCGGGTTTAGTTTCGGCCAGGGCGTTGAAACGGCGAGGTTTCGTCGGCTGAATCCGACTGTAATTCCGCGGATTGTGAGCACAGCGACATAGGAGCGTGGCGGGCTGCTCGCGGTCAGTCAGGCTCTTCGGGCGGGACCCAGTCCGGGTCGTTCTCCGGATACCAGTCGGCGGCGAGACCCAGCCATTCGGGATTGGCGCCCTCGATCAGTTTGAGCTTCCAGTCGCGCTTCCACTCCTTGATCTGTTTCTCGCGACGGATCGCCGAGGTCACCCAGACGAAGCGCTGATACCAGACGAGGCGGGTGCAGCCGTATTGTTTGCTGAAGCCGTCGAAGACCCCGTTCCGGTGCTTCCGGACGCGCGCCGTCAGGTTGGCGGTCATACCCGTGTAGATTGCGCCGTTGCGCCGGTTTGCCATGATATAGGTGGCGATGAAGGTGCGATGCGTCTCCATCCGCGCAACCTGCGCTTTCTTTTTCCTTTCGTCATCCCGGGGGCGCGCAGCGAACCCCGGGACCCAGCGGCGCCGAAGGCGATCTGTTCCCACAGGCTGCTGTGAATAGCGGCGCTCACGACAGGTTCGCGCTCGCGCGCGCCGCTGGGTCCCGGGGTCTGCGCGGCTGCGCCGCTTGCCCCGGGATGACGATAAGGAGGCGTGGCCCGCGCTTGACCCCGGCGGCGGCGCTCCAGATCATGGCGCATGCCCCGGCCCGTCGCGCTCGCGCCCCATGATCCGCAGTGGAGCGTCCGGGCCGAGGCCCGGATCGCCGAGTTGCACGCCGCCGCGCCCGGGGTGTTCTGCGCCCTGCATCACATCGGCTCGACCGCCGTGCCGGGGCTGGCGGCCAAGCCGGTCGTCGACCTGCTGGGCGAGGCCGGGTCGCTGGCGGGGATCGCGGCGGCGCGGGCGGCGCTGGAGGGGCTGGGCTGGCGCTGGCGCGGCGAAAACGGCGTGGCCGGGCGGCGCTATCTCACCCGCGACGACCCGGAGACCGGCGAACGGGCCGCCCACCTGCACGTCCATGCGGCCGGGGACCCGATGATCGCCTGGCATCTGGCCTTCCGCGACCGGCTGAGGGCCGAGCCGGAGACGGCCGCCGCCTATGCGCGGGAGAAGGCGCGCTGCGCGGCCCTGCACCTGGACGACAGCGGGGCCTATGCGGCGTGCAAGAGGGCGTGGACGGATCGGGTGGCGGCGGTGGCGGTCAAACCCTGATCCTTCTCCCTTGAGGGAGAAGGTGGGCCGGAGGCCCGGATGAGGGGGCTGTTTCCGTTCCTCCGCCGCGAGAAGGTTAGCGGCTGACCGGACGGATGGGTGCCTCACCCCTCATCCGCCCCCTCCGGGGGCACCTTCTCCCTCAGGGGGAGAAGGAACATCGGCTGTGATCGCTTCGGCCCGCATTCCGGAAAGCAGCGGCATGGCGAACAGGCCGAACAGGAAGCCGCCCAGATGGGCCTCCCACGCCAGCCCGCCGACCCCGCCGGTCAGCCGCACGAGGGCGAACAGGGCCAGAAACAGAATGGCGTTGGTCTTGGCGAAGGCCTTGACGTGGTTCCACACCTGAGCCGAGCGCAGCGGCACGAACCCGCCGTCGAAGTCCACCCGGGCGGCGGCGCCCCAGAGGCCGCAGATGGCGCCCGACGCCCCCACCATCGGCACGGCGCCGAAGGGATTGAGCGCCAGATAGAGGGCCGCGCCCGCCCAGCCGGCGAACAGGAACAGGGCCGCATAGCGCAGCCAGCTCGCCGGCCCCGCGCCGAGACGGACCAGAACGATCGGGCTGAGCGCCATCAGGGCGCTGATGTTCATCAAAAAATGGGCGAAACCGCCGTGGGCGAACATGTGCGACACGAGGGTGGTCCAGCGGCCGTCGCGCAACGCCTGTCCGGACAGGCCCCAGGCCTGCGGCCCACCATGGCTCCACTGCATCATGAAGGCGATGGCCAGCAGGCCGAACAGGACCAGGCCGGGGGCGCCGAACTCACGGCCCAGAGCCCGCCACGTCGCAGGTTTGCTGAGGTCGAGGGCCGGGCCCGAACGGCCGTCGGAGGCGCGTTGCAGGGCGGTTCCCACGGGGACGGCGTCTTCGGTCATGACGCATCCTGACCGGGAATTGGGCGGTGGGGAAGATGGGGCGGGCGACGACCAAGGGGTGGCGTCATACCCGGCGAGCGTCGCCGCCGAACCAGCCTGCCTGAACAGGTCGCCTTCGGCGCCGCTCGGTCCCCCGGTCTGCGCCGCGAAGGCGCGGCTTGCCGGAGGATGACGAAAGGGGGGCGTTGAAGCATAGAAGGGACGGCAGATAGTCGGCTGCATATTGTCCGGCGTTAGGCTATGCAGCTTAGGCTTAGCGGCAGCGCCCGGAGATGTTCTTGGCTGACGAGTTTGATCTTCACCGAGAGCTTACCTTCTTGGTGCACTCCCTGCGACGGACGGTAGAGGACCGACCGCCTAGAGGGATCGGGGGGATTAGCACGGCGCAATGGCGCCGCACGTTGCTTGCCCTTGAAGAAGTCCGGGTGATTCTACGCCAAGCCGCTAGGGACGGCCGTAGCGGCTCTATCCAAGCCGAATTGGTTCACGAGGCGCACGACAAGCTGATCTCCATTTCAGCAGACTCCGAGATCATGGAAACGATCTCGTCCATGAAGTTATTGGTGTTTATTGCTTCTCAGCGTGAACGCGCCGCAATGGAGAAGTATCGCGGCATCCCGGCCGGAGAGGCTCTCATCAAAGCGATCGACCTGTCCGGGGCGATCTGGGCCACCCGCAACCAAGCTGAGTTTGACCTAGTCGACAAGGAAGAGCTTCGCCGCCTCCAGCGCATCATCCCAGACCAGAAAATTTCTCCCGCCAAGTTTGGGATTTCTGCTGGAAAGATTGTCGTTGTTTCACAGCATCATAGTCCGATGAAAGATGATGTTGGGAGCGCCGATGCGGCCCGATCTCACCTACACCAGTCCGGAAACCGCATCATCGATGCCTTGAGGGCCTCGAACTGCGACCGCCGGTTGATCGAAGGCTTGGAAGGCCTTCAGGCGAAGCTTGCCGAAAGCGATAATATAATAGAACTCGGACTTACGAATATTGGTTGTGAAGCCATGTGCAATCTGGCGAAAGCCGAGTTGCCAGATGCCGTATGCGGGATGATTCAAGGTCATACGACCGCAGTGGCCATGTTCGTTGCTCAGTTTCCAGAATGGCAAAGGTTCTCGGAGAATGCGGCTGCTGCAGAGCTCATGCCCGCCGATATCGAAGAGATTAACCGCGCCGCGAGCCAGATCATTTCCCACGTCGAAGGCCGACCAGAGTTGGCCGACGAAGATGTTCCAAAAACGATCCGAGCGATCAGGAACCTCACAAGCGATCCATCGACGACCCTAAGGAAAGCGGCATTTGCACTGTTGAGAACGATTGAAAATTTCGTCGCGACGGTTTTCAATTTTGGTGCGGACTTTATCGGCAACACCGCGAAAAAGACGGCCGATGGAGTATCTGACGCCGTGGCTAAGGCTGCTGTCGTTGCGTTGATGTCGGTCGCGATAGCGGGCGCCACCCAGATGACGGGCGTTGCGGGTAGGATTTCCGAAGCCGGCTGGATGAAAAATGCAGTCGAGATAGTCCAGCGTCAGATCTTGGGAGAATAGTCGACCGGCATTCCAGTCGGCCGCAGGGATGACAGTTCCTGCTGACAACCGTCATAGCGACTCTTGGGGCTCCGCTGCCGCCGCCTAATGCACCCGCGCCTTCCCGATCTCCAGCCCGCCCTCGCCGGCTGACACGGCGATCACGGACCCGTCCTCGATCTCGCCGGCCAGCAGCTTGCGGGCGATCGGGTCGACCAGCTCCTTCTGGATGACGCGCTTCAGCGGCCGGGCGCCGTAGACCGGGTCGTAGCCCTTGTCGGCGAGCCAGGCGGCGGCCGTGTCGTCCAGCGCGAGGGTGAGCCGCCGGTCGGCCAGCAACCGCTCGAACCGGCCCAGCTGGATGCGGACGATGCCGGCCATCTGGTCGCGGCCGAGGCGGCGGAACAGGATGATCTCGTCGATGCGGTTGAGGAACTCGGGGCGGAAATGGCCGCGGACCTGGTCCATGACGTAGGGGCGGACGGATTCGACGTCGTCGCCCTCGGACTGGCCGGCGAGGGCTTCGGAGCCGAGGTTGGAAGTCATGATGATCAGGGTGTTGCGGAAGTCGACGACGCGGCCCTGGCCGTCGGTCAGGCGGCCGTCGTCGAGCACCTGGAGCAGGACGTTGAACACATCGGGGTGGGCCTTTTCGACCTCGTCGAACAGCACCACCTGATAGGGGCGGCGGCGCACGGCCTCGGTCAGGGCGCCGCCTTCGTCATAGCCGACGTAGCCGGGCGGGGCGCCGATCAGGCGGGAGACGCTGTGCTTCTCCATATATTCCGACATGTCCATGCGGGTGATGGCGGCCTCGTCGTCGAACAGGAATTCGGCCAGGGCTTTCGTGAGCTCGGTCTTGCCGACGCCGGTGGGGCCGAGGAAGAGGAAGGAGCCGAGCGGGCGGTTGGGGTCGTTGAGGCCGGCGCGGGCCCGGCGCACGGCGTCGGAGACGGCGGCCAGGGCCGCGTCCTGACCGACCACGCGGGCCGACAGGGCGTCCTCCATCGACAGCAGTTTCTCGCGTTCGCCCTCCAGCATCTTGTCGACCGGGACGCCGGTCCAGCGGGAGACCACCTGGGCGATCTGTTCGGCGTCGACGACCTCGGGGGTCAGGGGCCCGGCCTTGTCGGCCTCGTTGGCCTCGGCCTCGGCGAGCTGTTTCTCGATGCCGGGGATCTGGCCGTAGGCGATCTCGGAGGCGCGGGCCAGGTCGCCGGCGCGCTGGGCGGCGGCCAGTTCGGCGCGCAGCCGGTCGAGGGTTTCGCGCAGCTGGGCGCCCTGACCGACCTTTTCCTTCTCGGCCTTCCAGCGGGCGGTGAGGTCTTCGGACTGGGCGTCGAGGTCGGCGATCTCGGCCTCGAGCTTTTCGAGGCGGGCGACGGAGGCCTTGTCGGTCTCCTTCTTGAGGGCCTCGCGCTCGATCTTGAGCTGGACGGCGCGGCGGTCGATCTCGTCCAGGGCCTCGGGCTTGGAGTCGACGGCCATGCGCACGCGGCTGGCGGCCTCGTCGATCAGGTCGATGGCCTTGTCGGGCAGGAAGCGGTCGGTGATGTAGCGGTTGCTGAGGGTGGCGGCGGCGACGATGGCGCCGTCGGCGATGCGCACGCCGTGGTGGACCTCGTACTTCTCCTTCAGGCCGCGCAGGATGGAGACGGTGTCCTCGACGCTGGGCTCCTCGACGAACACCGGCTGGAAGCGGCGGGCGAGGGCGGCGTCCTTCTCGACGTGCTTGCGGTATTCGTCGAGGGTGGTGGCCCCGACGGCGTGCAGCTCGCCGCGCGCGAGGGCGGGCTTGAGCAGGTTGGAGGCGTCCATGGCCCCGTCGCCCTTGCCGGCCCCGACCAGGGTGTGCATCTCGTCGATGAACAGGATGATCTGGCCCTCGGCGGCGGTGACCTCGTTGAGCACGGCCTTGAGCCGTTCCTCGAACTCGCCGCGGTATTTCGCCCCGGCGATCAGGGCCCCCATGTCGAGCCCCATGACGGTCTTGTCCTTGAGGCTCTCGGGCACGTCGCCGTTGACGATGCGCAGGGCCAGGCCCTCGACGATGGCGGTCTTGCCGACGCCGGGCTCGCCGATCAGGACCGGGTTGTTCTTGGTGCGACGGGCCAGCACCTGGATGGTGCGGCGGATCTCCTCGTCGCGGCCGATGACGGGGTCGATCTTCTGGTCGCGGGCGGCCTGGGTGAGGTCGCGGGCGTAGCGTTTGAGGGCGTCCCAGGCGTCTTCGGAGCCCGCGGAATCCGCCGTTGCGCCCTTGCGCACCTCGTTGATGGCGGCGTCGAGTTTGTCGGGCGTGGCGCCGACGGAGGCCAGGACGGTGGCGGCGACCCCGCCTTCTTTCGCGATGGCCCAGAGCAGGCGTTCGGTGGTGACGAAGGCGTCGCCGGCCTTTTTGGCGGCGGCTTCGGCGGCGGCGAAGACGCGGGCGGTGTCGCCGTCCAGATAGAGCTGGCCCGAGCCGCCGGAGACCTGGGCGCGCTTCTGCAGGGCGGTTTCGACGGCGGACTCGGCCTTCGCCGGGTCGCCGCCGGCGGCGCTGATCAGATTGCGGGCGAGGCCGTCGCGCTCCTCAAGCAGCACCTTGAGCAGGTGTTCGGGGGCGAACTGCTGGTGCCGGCGGGCGAGGGCCAGCGACTGGGCGGACTGGACGGCCTGTTTGGCCCGGTCGGAGTAGAGGTCGAGATTCACGTCGGACATCCCCTGATGGCGGATATTCTTCTCCGGCCTCCCGCCCGATGGGCTGCGTGGGGCCGGAACCACCGACGCGCCCTCATGCAAGCGACGCGCCGTGCGGCTGATCGATCAGGTGGGTGTGGCGGAATCGTCTCGCAAGGTCGTGGGAGCGCTACATCCAGTAGATACGGTCATCCGGCGTCCAGCCAACCACCAGGTCGCGCACGGCCGTGGCCGTGGTCACGCGATAGCGCACCATCTCGCCCTGTTCGGCGCCATCCCCCATCGTCCAGCGCTCGAGCGGCGCCAGATTGGTCAGACCGGACGCCCGGCGCAGCTGGGCGGCGGGACGGAGGGCCAGCTCCGGCCCCAGCAGGCCGTCCGGCGCCGGCGCGCCCTCGGGCCGCTCCAGCAGAGATCGCAGGGCCCGGGTCCGGGGATCGGATCCGTCGCCGGCCGGCGCCATGTCGCGCCAACTGACGCCTGGCTGGAGCGACTCGGCCAGAGCCAGGATCATGTCGGTCAGCGAGGGGGCGTTCCGGGCCATGCTGTTGGTCAGGCCCAGGATCGACAGGTCCGCTTCAGGCCAGGTCATCCAGTTGCTGATGAAACCCGGCACCCCGCCGCCGTGCTGCCTGAACGGCGCGCCGCGCGTTCGTTCGAGGAAGACGCCGTAGCCGTAGGGCGCCAGCCGTCCGGTGGTCAGCGCTGCGGGCGTCAGCATGCGCCGCATGCTCGCGGCGGAGACCAGCCGGTCGCGGTCGAGCGCCGTCCGCCACGGCGCCGCGTCGAGGGCGGAGAACAGCAGGCCGCCGTCGGCGGCGCGCGAAACCCCGTCCTCCATCCGCACCGCGTGGTGAAACGCGCCATCCTGAACCTCGTAGGGTTCGGCGCGGTTGGGCACGACCTGTTGGGCGGCGTCGGCACGGGCGGTCGGAGCGCCGGCGGGCGTGAAGACCCTCGACTGGATGTAGTCGGCGTAGCTTTGGCCCGACAGGGCTTCGATGAGCCAGCCGAGCATCAGATAGTTGGTGTTGGAATAGCTCCAGCTCTCGCCCGGCTGGAACAGGACGGCCTGGTCCTTCATCGCGGCGACAACGATTTCGCGTGTCTGGGGCCGGTCCCAGTCGGGCAGGACTTCGAAATAGTCGATCAGGCCCGACGTGTGGTGCAGCAGGCGGCTAACGCTGACGCCGGCCATCGAGGGCGGCAGGTCCGGCAGATGCTGGCCGATCGGATCGTCGAAGCCCAGCGCGCCCGCCTCGACCAGCTGGGTCACCGCGACCGCGGTCATGAATTTGGCGTTTGAACCGAGGTGGAACAGCGTACGCTCGGTGACCGGCACATCGAAGGGCAGGGAGGCGCTGCCCCACGGATAGACGGCGACGGCGCGGCCCCCGCGAACGGCGACAAGCACGCCGCCGGCGCTGTCCTTCCCCATCCTCAATGAGTCGAGAGCCGCGACGGCATCGGACGTGGGCGGCGGCGTCTGCGCCAAGGCCCGGGAGGTTATGCCGAGACCTGCCGTCGCGGCGGCGGCAGCGAACAGATGGCGTCGATAGATCATGAACAGTCCCCCGGGTAACCTCGCCCCGGTTCCATTCAAGACATTGTTCGGCGAACTCCGCCAGCCCGCGGCCGTCAACTGCCCGTCGGTGGGGCCGAGAAGTCGAACTGTTCGGGGCGCCGCTGGCCGGAGCCGAAGTTCCAGGTCAGGCCGATGTAGGCCGCCCGGCCGCCGAAGGTCATGCTGGTGCGGTCGGTGAAGGTCGGGGTCTCGAGGATGGTGGTCGACCCGTATTCATCGAGCGCGTCGCGGACGGTGGCCTGGAAGGACCAGTCCTTGTTGAGCTTGCGGCGGTAACCGAGGTTGACCAGCGTGGCCTGCTCGCGGACGCCCTGAGCCAGCTGCTGGTCGCCGCTCCAGATGCCGGAAACCTGGACGAAATCGTTCTGGGTCGGCGACCAGTTGAGGGTCAGGCGGCCCGAGACGCTGTCGCCCGCGCGGTCGGAGGCCCCGGGGATGCCGGCGGCGTCGATCTCCTGCCGGAAGGCGTTGACGCTGGCGCTGTAGCGCAGGGTCGGATGCAGGGCGCCGTTGGCGACCAGTTCGAGACCGGTGGAGGTGCTGGAGCCGAGGTTCTCGGGCCGGCTCAGGAAGACGCCGCCACCGAGGTCGGTGGTCACCTGGGTGAAGGCGTCCCGGGTGTCGCGGTGGTAGAGGGTGGCCTGGTAGAAGGTCTGCTGCACCCGCTTCTGCCACATGACCTCGAACGAGTCGGTCTCCTGCGGCAGCAGGTCGGGGTTGCCCGACTGATAGTTGAGGTTGTCCTGATAGGTCAGGAAGGGGTTCAGCATCTGCGGGCCGGGCCGCGCGATGCGCCGGCTATAGCTGCCGCGCAGGCTCTCGCCCTCGCCGATCGTGTACGAGACGTGCATCGTCGGATAGGCGCGGAAATAGTCGTTGGACGACTGGATGTCGGTGGTGACCTGGTCGAGGTCGATGTCGGCCTGCTCCAGCCGCAGGCCGAACTGGGCCGACAGCTTCTCGCTGAACGGCTTCTCCCAGGTGGCGTAGAGGGCGTGCACCGCCTGATCGACGTGGAATTCGTTGGAGACGATCGGATCGGGGACGAGCGTGGTCGGCGTCGGGCCGCGGGCGACCGAGTTGTCGAGCTCGAGGTTGAAGGCCTGAAGCTCGTAGCCGAGACGCAGACGGCCGCCGTCGGAGAAGGGGCGGACATAGGCGCTGGTGACGCCGACCTGGTTCTGGCGGTTCTTGTTCTCGACGTCCTCGTAGAAGAGGGGGCTGGCGGGGACCTGCTGGTCGACGACGGTGTCGAAGCCGAAGGTGAAGCGGTTGCGGTCGAGGCGGACCTCGTTGGTCCACTCGTGGCCGGCGTCGTTGAAGCGGCGCAGCACGCGGGCCGTGGCGCCCGAGAACTGGCCGAGGAAGCCGCCGCTGGAGTCCCGGCGATAGGCCGCCGCGATGCCGCCGACGGCGTTCTCGGCCTCGTAGAGATCGACGGCGTCGGCGAGGCTTTCGACGTCGGTGTGGCGCAGTTCGCCGACGATCTGGGTCTTGTCGTCCAGATTGTGCTCGGCGGAGAGGCGCACGAAGACCACGTCCGAGACGCCGTCGATCACCTGCGACTGTCGGGATCCGAGGAACTGGTTCGAGCCGGCGTCGAAGCGGGTGCGGAGGCGCTCGATCTCCTGCAGGAAGCCGTCGTGGCGCACCCCCAGATCGGCGGTGAGGGTCGTTTTGTCGATCACGTGGGCGATGTTGCCGCCGAAATTATAGCGGCCGTCGTCGCCGATATTGGCGCGGAGCGACCCGGTGGTGGTCTGGCCCGGGCGCACGGCGTTGGGTTTGGAGATCAGGTTGATCACCCCGCCGCCGCCTTCGGGACTGTAGGCGGCCGAGGGGTTGGTCATCACCTCGATGCGGGCGTACTGGCTGGCCGGGATTTGCAGCACCATCTGGCCGCGGCTGGGGCCGTTGAACTGGGTCGAGGGACGGCCATCGATCAGGATGGTGACGCCGGCGTCGCCGCGCAGGCTGACATTGCCGTCCGGGTCGACCTCGACCGAGGGAATGTTGCGCAGGGCCTCGGCCAGGGTGCCGGTCTGGGCCTGCAGGTCGTCGGCGAGACTGTAGCTGACCGAGTCGATCGAGGTGCGGACGTCGGTGGTCCGGCCTTCGACGATGACGGTCTCGACCTCGGCGGACTGTTCGTCCTCCTCTTCCCCGGGCGCCGGAGCGGGCTGCTGGGCGGGGGGCGGCGTCTGCGGCGCGGGCGGCGGGGTTGATTGGGCGAAAGCTGCGCCGGACGAGGTCGCGAGCGCCGTGCCGACGAGCAGCAGGAAGCGGATGGAAGTCATTGGGCGCCCCCTGCGCAAGTTGGGCTCATGGCCCGTCAAGTGTCCTTTCCATAGCACCCGCCCGGAACCTCAACGAGTTACATCTTTTTCATGTCATTACAGGTTGTTCAGGAGAGAACACCTTTCCGCCGCCCGGTCGACGCAGAGCCGACGGGATCGATCCGGAAACCGCCCGGGAGCGACCTCGGGGGCGGGCGGGGATGACGACGCCCGAGCGGCAGGCTAGCGTTCCGGCCAAAGTCTGTCGGGAGCGTTGCATGTCCATCCGTCTCACCCGCCGCGCTGCGCTGGTTTCGTACGCCGCCGGCGTGGCCCTGCCCTCGCTGTCATGGGCGCAGACCGGCCCGGCGCCGGCCGGCGGGGCGCTGGCGGAGGCGGTCGACGCCTATGTCGTCAAGGCCATGGCGGCCTTCCCGGAGCAGCCGGCGGTCTCGGTGGCGGTGGTCAAGGACGGCGAGGCGGTGCTGACGCGCGGCTATGGCGCACGCGCCATCGGCGGAGCGGCGATCGACGAGCACACCCATTTCGCCGTCGCCTCCAACACCAAGGCGGTGACGGCGGCGGCCCTGGCGATCCTCGTCGACGAGGGCAAGGTGAAGTGGGACGAGCCGGTGCGAATCTGGCTGCCGGACTTCTCGCTGTCGAAGCCCGAGCTGAACGACATGGTCACGGTGCGCGACCTGATCAGCCACCGCATCGGCTTCGGCCTCGGGGCCGGGGACCTGCTGTTCTGGCCCAACAGCGACCGCACCCGGGCGGAGATCATGGCGGCCGTGCCGCGTGTGCCGATCGAGGATCAGTTCCGCGCCAATTATCACTACTGCAACCTGATGTTCGTGGTCGCCGGGGAGGTGATCGCGGCGGCCTCGGGCCTGCCGTGGGAGACCTTCGTCCAGACCCGTATCCTCGACCGGCTGGGCATGACGGAGACCCTGCCGCTGATGACCGCCGCCGATCCGGCGACCTCGGCCTTGCCGCACGGCCGGCTCGGGCCGCCGCTGCGCTATCAGGGCGGCATGCAGACCATCGGCCAGTCGATCCAGGAGGTGTGGAACTGGTCGTCCGCCGGGGCCGCGGGCGGCTTCGTCACCAATCCGGTCGACTGGGCCAAGTGGATCGCGGTCCAGCTGAAGCGGGGCGAACTGCCCGACGGCTCGCGGCTCTATTCCGAGGCGCGCGGCAATGAGATGTGGAAGCCGAACATCATCGTCTCCAACTCGGCCGGACCGACCCCGGACCTGCCGGGCCGGGCCATCGCCTCGACCTACGCCATGGGCTGGCAGGTGATGGACTACCGCGGGGAACGCTTCATCACCCACGGCGGCGGGGCGCCGGGATACATCTCGGGCACGGTGCTGATCCCGGGGCGCGACGCCGGCTTCAGCTATTTCACCAACGCCGAGGAAGGCTATCTGACCCGGGCGCTGCGCAGCGGCATCGCCGACATCGTCATGGGCAAGACCGGCTTCGACTGGATCGCCGACAGCATCCGTTTGCGCGACGCGAGCGATGCGAGGTCGATCAAGGCGGCCGCCGAAATCGACGCCAAACAGACGGCGGGCGCGCCACCATCGCTGCCGCTGGCGGCCTATGCCGGGACGTGGCGCGATCCCTGGTATGGCGACATCACCATCGAGCGGCGGGGGCGCGGCCTGTGGCTGGCGTTCAGCCGCACGCCCTCGCTGCAGGGGCCGCTGGAAGCCTATGACGGCGACATGCTGCGCACCCGTTTCCCCGATAAGCGGGAGGAGGATGTGTTCGTCACCTTCAAGATCGAGAACGGCCGGCCGGTGACGGCGACGATGAAGGCGGTCTCGCCCGACGCGGACTTCAGCTACGACTTCCACGACCTGCGTCTGACCCGGGTCTGATCCGATGCTCGCGCTTGCCCTTGGCCTGTTTCTGACCGCCGCGCCGCAGGAAATTCCCGCCGTCTGCGAGCCGGCGCCCGGGGTGGCGCCGGACTGGGCCGCCTGCGTCGAGGCCCTGCCGGAGGGGTCGCCGCAGCAGCGGCTGGCCCGGCTGAATCAGGCCACCGAGGCCTATCTCAACCGGGATTACGGGACAGCTGAACGAGTCTACGATCAGCTTGGCGACCTCGCACCGCTGGCGTCGGAGATACAATACGCGTTCCGGGCCGACACCTATCAGCAGGTAGGCCGCGACAAGGAGGCGGCCGCCGCTGCGCGAGCCGCATGGCTGATCATGGCCGCTTCGCACAGGTCGCCTCCCCGCGAAGCGCGGCCGGCAGCCGATGCCGCCTACGACGACGAGCGGCGATACCTGCTGAGCCTGATCCTGCCGATCCTCAAGAAGGGCCGCGACCCCGTGTTCGACGAGGCATTCGCCGACTTCCGCGCCCTGCCGGTCAAGGATGTCGAGGGTCACGCCGCCCTGGCGCTGGTGCTGGAGCAGCTGGGCGATCTCGGCGGCGCGCTGGAGGCCAGCCGGGTGGCGGTGAAGGCGGAACCTGCCAACGCCGGCTATCTGAACAATCACTGCTACATTCTGGTGCGGGCCGGACGGCCCGCCGAGGGCCTGCCCTATTGCGAAAAGGCGGTGCAGGGGGCGCCGGACATCGCGCCGATCCGGCACAGTCTCGCCGCCGCCCTCGCCGGCGCCGGACGCTGCGCCGAGGCGGAAATCGCCCTGGCCGAGGCCCGCCGGCTGGACCCGGCGACCGTGCTGTACCGCCAGGCGATCGCCTGCACGGCAGGATAGGCTTGCCGCTCTACTGGCCGGACCGGCGGCCGGCCTCGAGGATCGGCATGCCGGCCTCGGTGGGGATGTAGATGACCTCGCGGCCCTGTTTGCCGGCGGTCTCCTCCAGCATGTTGATATAGGCCCAGCGCAGATAATTTTCCGCTCCGCCAAGGCTCTCGGCCATGATGCGGTTGGCTTCGTTGGTGCCGCGGGCGCGGGCGATTTCGGCCTGGGCGGTGAGCTGGGCGGAGTCGAGCGCCGCCTGGGCTTCGAGCACGCGGATGCGGCGGTCCTGCACGGCCTGTTCGTAGGCGGCCTTGCCGGCCATGGTCTTGGAATAGACGTTGTAGGTCGGCAGGCCGATCAGCATGAGCGCGGCGACGACGACGACGGCGATCACGACGCCGATGGTGAAACTGGCTCCGCGCATGGCGACCCCCTGAAGACGCGGGAGTGGTCCCGCCGGCCCAGACTCGCGGCCCGGGACGCGGGGGTCAAGCTCACCGGACCAGTTCGAGAATCTCGAGCTTGGAGTCGACCTTCGGCCAGGGAACCACCAGCCGCCAGCGCTCGGCCCCGATGCGTTCGAAGACCCCGACCTGGTCCCGAACCGGCTGGTCGCCGTAGGCCGGGTAGCCGGTCTCATCCATGCCCCAGGCCTGGGCCCCGACGAAGACGAGACGGCGGTCGGTATCGGGGTAGAGCAGGCCGCGGGTGCGCTGCGAGCCGGTGGTCTTGGTCAGGATCAGGTCGCCGCCCGGGGTCAGCTCGATGGTGCAGCGGAAGAAGGGGTATTCGAGATAGCCGAGGCCGCCCGGCGAATTCGAGCCCAGCTTGATCGTGCGGCAGCGGTAGGTCCCGGGCGGGGGCTGGAGTCGGCCGGCCTGGGCCGCGTTCGGATCCACCAGCGGTCCGAGCGCCTCGACCTGGTCGGCGAAGCCCTTCTCCTCGGCTTCGGCCCGGGCCATCCGCCAGGCCTGGTCGAGACGGCCGAGCCGCGAGGCGTCGGCGCTGGAGGCGACCTCGTGCCAGTCGGCGGTCCCGCCCTGCTCGCCTTCGGGGGACGGCGGAGACGCCGGGCCGGTCACGGGCGTTTCGATCCTATCGGACGCTGCGGGCGCTTGCGGCGGCGCGGCGTCGCCGCAGGCGGCGAGCAGGGCGGCGAGCGAGGCGACGGCGGCGAGCGTCCGCATCCGGGAATCTCCAGTCGAATGGACTGTCCGAACGGATGGGAAGCGGGACGGTTCAGGCCCCCTGGAAAAGATCAGGCCGGCACCAGTTCGATCAGGTCGAGGTTCGATTCATACTGCGGCCACGGAATGACCAGGCGCCAGCGGGCCTCGCCGATCCGCTCCAGCGCCGCGATCAGGTCGCGCTCGGGCCGCTGGCCGTAGGAATTGGCGGGCGGTTCGTCGGCGAGGGCCATGGAGCCGAGCAGGACCATGCGGCGCTCGTCCTCGGGAAAGAGCAGGCCGGCCGGACGCTGGCTGCCCGTCGTCTTGACGAATTTCAGGCCGCCCGGCGTCTGTTCGATCCGGCAGCCGAACCAGCCGTAGACGACGTAGCCGAGGCCGTCCTCGCCGCCTTGCGAACCGAGCTTGACGGTGCGGCACCGGTAGTCCCCGGGGGGCGGCGCGACCCCGGGGCGGGCGGCGTCGGGATCGATCAGCTCGCCGGTCGAGGCCAGGTCGCCCGAGCCGCGCTGGCGCCGGGCCTGCTGCAGGGCCAGGTCCCAGGCGGCGTCGAGTCGGCTGTATCGGTTCCGGTCCGAAGCGGTGACGATGCCGCGCCAGTCGCGCAGCACAGGGCGGGAGCCCGGCCCGTCCGGGATCGGCGGCGGGGGCGGAACGGCCGCGCAGGCGGCGATGGAAAGAGCGGCCATGGCGATCAGGACCGACGGCCGGGTCAGGCGGGTCATACGGTGCTCCCGTGGCTCGCGGACCCGCCGTCCCGCGGAAGGCGGGGCGCGCGTCCATCAACGACAGTAGCCTGGCTTGGACCGGCGCCGACGCCGCGCGTCAAGCAGCCTCGCCCGTTGAGCGTGGGATCGAGGGTCAGCCTTCCGCGGCCGGCGTCTCGACCTTGCGGCGCGGGGCGCGGCGCTTCGGCGCGGGGGTCTCGGCGTCGCTGTCTCCAGACGCAGCCTCGGCGGCGGGCGCGGCCGAGCGGGTCAGGAAGCCGGGCAGGGCGGTCGGGGCGTCGTCGCCGGCGGCGGGGACCTTCTCCGCTCGCGGGCGGCGCTCCCGGCGGGGCTTTTCAGCGCGTTCCGGCGCAGCGTCGGCGACGACTTCGGTCGCGGGCGCAGCCTGTTCGGCGGCGGCGGGAGCGTCGCCGCCCTCGCCGGCCTCGGCGCGTTCGTTCTGGAAGCGCTGGTTGCGCTCCTGCTGGCGGCGTTCCCAGCGTTCGCGGCGCGTCTCGCGGCGGCCGCCGTCGTTGTCGCCGTCGGCGCGGGGTTCGCGCGGCTGGTCGTCGCGGTCGCGCCATTCGCGACGGGGCTGGTCGCCGCCCTGACGATCGTTTTGGCGGTCGTTCTGGCGGTCGTTCTGGCGATCCTCGTTGTCGCGCTGGCGCTGTTCCTGCTGGGCGAGACGGTCGGCCTCGGCCTTCTCGGCGGCCATGATGGCGGCGGCCTGGGCCCCGGTCTCGTCCTCGAAATCGATGTCGAAGCCCTGGCCGGCCAGTTCGCGCTGGGCGATCTCGGACACCGGGCGCGAGGGCTGCAGGGCGCGCAGGACGCGGAAATAGTGTTCGGCGTGCTGGGTGTAGTTCTCGGCCAGGACGCGGTCGCCGGCGGCCGAGGCGTCCCGCGCCAGCTGCATATAGCGCTCATAGACCGTCTGGGCGTTGCCGCGGACCTTGATGTTCTCCGGGCCCTGGGAGTCCCAGGAACGGTTCGGATTGGTCGCATTGGCGTTGCCGCCGCCGCCGCCGGGCTTCCTGTTGCGTCCGCGCTGACGCTTCATGCCCTTGAAATCTCTCATCGGACGCTACCGTGCTTTGCATGAGGGACGGTCCGGGGCGAAGGCCTCCGGCGCTGTCCGTCTGGTCGTTCCGCTTCGTTCCGGGGCCAATCCCCGCTGACGATGTGATCGGAAATCCGTTGCCGCCCCCTGGTCCGCCGGGCCGAGTGACCTGACCGTCAGATGCCCTGGGCGCGCGGGATGGGCCTGAAGCGGTCCATCGGCGTGCGTTTGGGTGGGAGACATCGAAGACTTAGCGTGTGCGTGTGCGGTTTCCAAGCGGTTTTGTTGGGGCCGCAATCCACCCCCTTCGGGCGGTCCCTTCCCCGGAGGGGCGGAGCGCTACATCTTCGGTACGGGGTTGGTCCTGGGGTTCGGGCCGTTGGTGACGACGCGGTCCCGTTCCGACAAGTCCTTGACCACGATGACGTCGGTGAAGCCCGCCGCCTCGAACAGCGCCTTGACCTGCGGGCCCTGGTCCCAGCCGATCTCGACGGCGAACAGGCCGCCGGGCCTGAGGATGCGCATGATCTCCGGGGCCAGGTCGCGATAGGCCTGCAGGCCGTCGGGGCCGCCGTCGAGGGCCAGATGCGGGTCGTGGTCGCGCACCTCCGGGTCGAGGCCGGGGATGTCGCCCGACGGAATATAGGGCGGGTTGGAGACGACGACGTCGAAGCTGTGATCGCCGAAGCCGGCGGCCCATTCGGTGCGCAGGAAGGTCGCCCGGTTGTCGAGCTCCAGGTTGGTGGCGTTCTCCCGGGCCACGGCGAGGGCCTCGAACGAGATGTCGGTGCCGACGCCGCGGGCGCCGACACGCTCGGCCAGGACCGCCAGCAGGATGGCGCCGGAGCCGGTGCCGAGGTCGATCATCTCGAACGCCTTGTTCGGAGGATACGCCAGCAGGACGACGTCGAGGAGGGCCTCGGTGTCCGGGCGCGGGCTGAGTACGTCGGGGGTGACGTTCAGCATGATCTTCCAGAAGCCCTTCTTGCCGAGGATGCGCGACACCGGCTCGCGGCGCAGTCGGCGTTCGAGAAGGGCGTCCAGCCCGGTCTGCTGGGCCGGCGTCACGGCGCGGTAGGGATCGGTCAGGATGTCGGTGCGCGAACAGCCGGCGGCGACCTCGAGCAGCAGGCGGGCGTCGATCGAGGGGCTGTCGATGCGGCCGGCCTTGAGCCGGGCCGTGGCGGCCTTCCAGGCGGTGAGCAGGGTGGGAGCGGCGTCGGTCATGCTCTGGCCTTGGCGCGGGTTTGCGCGGATATCAAGCACGACGGCGCCGGAACGCCGTCCGAGCGGAGCCGTTACGGCGAGAATGCAGAAGCGGTCTGGAGCAAGGGGCGGCCTCGGGCTGTGGGGTCTGGTCGGGTCGGTGGTCGGCGGGCTGGCCGCCGGAGCCGGGGCGGCGCACCTGCTTTACCGGCACGGGCACAAATACGGGGTCGAGCTCAGGCCGCCGCGCCCGGCGCCTGCGCCCCCGCGGGTCCCGACGCCCGAGGATTTCGAGGCGAAGGAGCCGGGGCGCGGGCGGCTGGCGCAGCGCCCCGAGCAGATACCGCACAAGGGCTGGGTCGACATCTTCTGGCGCGTCGGCGCGTCCTATTTCGGCGACCGGGTCGGCTTCGTGGCCGGAGGCGTGACCTTCTTCGTCGTGCTGTCGCTGTTCCCGACCCTGGCCGCCTTCGTGACCCTGTACGGACTGTTCGCCGATCCGGCGGACGCCTGGGGACGGTTGCAGTTCCTCTATTCGGTGCTGCCGTCAGGGGTGGCGGAGTTTCTCGGCGGGGAGATGCAGCGGCTGGCCGAGAACGCCAAGACCACCCTGACCTTCACCCTCGTCTGGACCTTGGCCCTGTCGCTGTGGACGGCGAACGGAGCGATCAAGGTGCTCTTCTACGGGCTCAACATCGCCTATCACGAGGTCGAGCGGCGCAATATCGTCAAATACAACCTGATCTGCATGGCCTTCACGGTCACCGGCCTGGTCAGCATTCTGGTGACGGCGCTGCTGATCGTCGGGGCGCCCCTGGCGCTGGGGGTGTTCGGCCTGGCCGCCGAGTGGTCGCATCTGGCGCCGTTGCGCTGGCCGATCCTCGGCGCCGTCTATGTCGCCGCCCTGACCGTGATCTACGCTTTTGGGCCGTGCCGGGCGCGGGCGCGCTGGCGCTGGTTGACGCCAGGCGCGATTTTCGCGGCCCTGCTGAGTCTGACCCTGTCGCTGGTGTTCAGCTGGTATCTGCAGACCTTCGTGCGGACGGCGTCCTACGGGCCGCTGGCGGCCATGATGGGTTTCCTGCTGTGGACCTGGCTGAGCGTGCAGATCATCCTGATGGGGGCCGAGCTGAACGCCGAGGTCGAGCACCAGACCGCGATCGACACGACGACCGGCGCCCCGGCCGATCTGGGCGAGCGGGGCGCCGTGGTGGCCGACACGGTCGGACCCAAGCGAGGCAGCCCGGCCGCCCTGGCCTTCACGCTGAAACACGCCGAGGCCCTGTCCGACCGGCTGCTGCGAAGGCGCATCCGGCGCAGCTAGGCGTCCGTTCGCGCTTCGCCAACGAACAGCCCCCCGCCGTTCACGAAGGCGAGGCGTCGCCCGCCGCATCGGGCGTGGCGGCCGTCGCGGGACCCGCTCACGGTCGAGGTCCCGGAGGTCCGGTGGTCGGGCCTCACCCGCTTGAGAGACGTTGATGATGCGCCTGTCACTGATCGCCCTCGCCGCCGCCGGACTGATGCTGCCGGCCGGCGCCGCCCTGGCCCAGACCGCTCCGGCAAGCACCGTGACCCTGACCTTCGAGACCGGCGCGGACCGCGGCGCGGTGATGGTCGCCCTGTTTGATTCCGAGGCGGGCTACGCCGGAGACCGGCCGGTCGGCCGCCAGAGGCTGGATGTGGCGGCGGGACAGCGGACCGCCGTCTTCGAGGGCCTGCCCGCGGGCGACTACGCGGCCAAGGCCTTCCACGACGTCAACGGCGACGGCGAGATGAATTTCAATCCGTTCGGCATTCCGGTCGAGCCCTACGCCTTCTCGAACAACGCCGTCGGCAACATGGGTCCGGCCAGCTGGGACCGGGCCCGCTTCACCGTCTCGGGTCCGACCGCCCAGACCATACATCTGCGTTGAGGGAGGACGAGATGATCGCTTCCCGCCGCCACTTCCTGACCGGGGCCGCGGCCCTGTCGGCCGCCGTCGTCACCCCCGAGGCCGTCCGCGCCATGACGGCGATCCGGATCGCCACGGACTGGGGGCTGGCGACCGCCGACGTCGAGGCCGATGTGGCGCCGACGGCCATGCGCCTGATCCACGGCCGGGCGCCGGCGGCGCTGGAGGGGGCGCTCTACCGCAACGGCCCGGCCAAGTTCCGGCGGCCGGGGCGGTCGGCGACGCACTGGTTCGACGGCGACGGCCTGGTGCGGCGGTTCCGCATCTCCGACGGCCGGGCGGAGTTGGCGGCCCGCTTCGTCGACACGCCGAAACGACGGCAGGAGTCCCGGCTGGACGCCATGGTCATGCCGGGCTTCGGCACCCTCGGGGATCCCCGCGCCGGGATAGGCGGTCCGGACGACGTCAACGCCGCCAACACCTCGGTGCTGATGGCGGGCGACGATCTGTGGGCGCTGTGGGAGGGCGGATCGGCCGTGGCCATGGACCCGGAGACGCTCGAGACCCGCGGTATGGTCACCCATCGCCCGGACCTGAAGTCCGTGCCCTTCCTCGCACACCCGCGGCGCGAACCGGACGGGCGAATCTGGAACCTCGGTATGGGTCGGGGGCAGGCCATGGTCTGGCGGCTGTCGGCGGCGGGCGAGCTCGAAGCGGCGACCATGGTCGACCTGCCGCGCGCCAGCTATGTCCACGACTTCACGGCCACGGCCCGCCATCTGGTCATCGTGCTGCAGCCGTGGGTGCAGACGCGGATGACCCTGCCCTTCTCGGAGGGCTTCGAATGGCGCCCCGACGAGGGCACGCAGGTGCTGGTCGTCGACAAGGACGACCTGTCGAAGCGGCGGGTGTTCGACCTGCCGGCCTTCGGTTTCTTCCACCTCGGCGACGCCTGGTCGGACGGCGACGACATCCGCTTCGACGTCTGCGCCCATCCGGACATGGACTTCGCCGCGCGCGGCGCGGTCGAGGTCCTGAACGGCGTGCCGCTGAGCGGCGAACCGGCCCGGCTGGCCCTGGCGCACCTGCGGGCGGACGGATCGGCGGACCTGCAGCGCACCGGAATGGTGGCGGAGTTTCCGCGCGGTGATCCGCGCCGCGCCGGCCTGCCGCGCCGCTTCACCCTGCACACGGCGGAGGAGACTCCCGGGCGGCCGTTCGCCAGCGGGCTCGGGATGACCGACTGGCGCGAGGGGCGGACGCGGACGTTCGACTTCGGGAGCGACCAGGTGATGGACGAGATGGTCTTTGTGCCCCGGCCCGGCGGCACGACCGAGGACGACGGCTGGTTGGTCGGGCCGACGCTCAACCTCGCCGCCCGGGCGAGCGAGCTGCATGTGCTCGACGCCGCCCGGATCGAGGACGGGCCGGTGGTCAGCTGGCGCGCCGACACGGCCCTGCCGGTCAGCTTCCACGGCGTCTGGGCGGCGGGGTAGTCAGTACCAGCCGGCCTCGCGCAGGGACCGGGCGTAGCGGCGGCTGACCGGGGCGGTCACGCCGCCTTCGAGGGTCAGAACGGCCCGGCCGTCGCCGCGCGAGACGTCGCGCACCGCGTCGCGGGCCACCCACCAGCTGCGGTGGGTGCGGGCGCCCTCGAGACCCTCCAGTTCGGCCACGGCGTCGGACAGCCGCATCAGGATCAGGTCCGAGCCGCGGTCGGTGTGGAGGCGCAGATAGTGGTCCTCGGCCTGGACGGCGAAGAGGGTCGCGCCGCGCAGCCGTGGCGGCAGGCGCTCGAGGAATCGGGCCGGGGCGGTCCCGCCTGCCCCGGCGTGGGTCTGAACCGGTGGCGGCCGGTCGAGGAAGACGCTCAAGGCGCTCAGGGTCAGGGTGATGATCAGAACCGGCCCGATGAAGTAGGCGAGCCAGCTGAGCGGATAGATCGCACCGCCGAAGACCAGACCGGTGACCAGCCAGACCAGGCCCGTCACCGGCCCGGCCGTGGCGGCGGATACCAGCAGCACCGTCAACCACGGCCGCTCGTCGGGGTCGATGACCCGCTCGACAAGGCGGGAACTCAGGTGACCCCAGACCGCGCCGGCAAGGATCAGGGGCACCCAGTAGGCCAGGCGAAGCCACAGGGGGACGGCGTCCGTGCCGAAGGCGCCGGTCAGGGCCAGGACGACGCCCGCGCCGACGGAAATGGCGACGCCCCGGTCGAGGCGGATGTCGAGCCGCAGTCGTCGCCCGTCGCCGTCGGGTACGATCGAGGCGCCCATCAGCCGGCGCGGGGCTCGGGCGCGCATACCGCCCGGAAACCGGCGGCGGCGAAGCGGATCATGTAGTCGCAGGCGCTTTCCAGATCGCCCGATCGGCACAGGCCGCCCGACAGGCGGTCGAGCCGTCCGGTCTCGCCCAGGGTCAGGGTCAGGGCCCCGGACATGTTGTGCCAGGCCCAGTACAGATCGACCTCGCGCGCCTCGGGCATGATCTGCTGGACCAGTTCGATCAGGCGGCGGATGGCCGGGTCGAAATAGCGGGCCATGGTTTCGCCGCCGAAGGTCGGGTTGGCGTTGGTCTGGGCCACCAGGGCCGCGTAGTGTTTCCAGCCGGGGCCGCCTTTCAGCGACCATTGGAACGGCGGGCGCAGGAAGGCCTCGAACAGCCCCTCCAGCGTCATGCCGTCCGGCCCGGGATCCTTGGCGTAGCGGTTGACGGCGTCGACGCGTTCGCTGTTCCACACCTCGGCGCGGCGCAGGAAGACCGCGTCGAACAGGCCTCGCTTGGCCCCGAAGTAGTAGTGCACCAGGGCGGTGTCGACGCCGGCCTCGCGGGCCACCTCGCGGATGGTCACGCCGTAGAAGCCGTGTTTCGAAAACAGGTCCTCTGCGGCGTCGAGGATGCCTTCGCGGGTGTCGCCGGCGCCCTGGGCCTTGGCCTTCGACGGCCGGCCGCGCCGGGCGGGAGCGGGCTCGGAGACGGGAGCGGGCGCGTCGAGCTTGGTCATGGCGGCGAAGCTAGGCCCGGTCGGGCGGTGCTGGCAACGGCGCCACAGTCCCGAGAACCTTGCCGACGGACAAGCGCCACCGTTTGACAGCAGGGCCAAAACGGTTACGGTCCCGGAAAATCATTGAACGCTGAATAAAAGCGTCTCCGGCTGGAAACATTAGAATGGGGCTTCACATGAACCGCTACGTAAAGACCGCCTTGCTCGCCGGCGCCGCCTGGGGCGCGCTTTCGACCATCGCCGTCGCGCAGGACGCGCCGGCCCAGACCGAGGAAGCCGCCGCCAACGTCGGCGAGGTCATCGTCACGGCCCGCCGCCGCGACGAAGCGCTGAAGGATGTGCCGATCTCGGTCTCGGCGCTCGGCGCCGAACGCCTGGAGCAGACCGGCGCCGCCGACATCACCGCGCTGCAGCAGCAGACCCCGAACGCCACCGTTCAGGTCGCGCGCGGCTCCAACTCGACGCTGATCTCCTTCATCCGCGGCGTCGGCCAGCAGGACCCGCTGTGGGGCTTCGAGCCCGGTGTCGGACTGTATGTCGACGACGTCTATGTGGCCCGTCCGCAGGGCGCGGTTCTGGACATCTATGATGTCCAGCGCATCGAGGTTCTGCGTGGGCCGCAAGGCTCGCTGTACGGCCGCAACACCGTCGGGGGCGCGGTCAAATACGTCACCTCGCGCCTCGCCCTGGACCCGGAACTCACGCTCCGCGGAGCCTACGGCAGCTACAACCAGATCGATCTGATGGCGTCCGGCAGCCTGCCGCTGGCCGATAATTTCCGGGTCGGCGGCGCTGTCGCCAGCTTCCAGCGTGACGGCTATGGCGAGAACCTGAACACCGGCGCCGAGCACTACAACAAAGATGTCCTCGCCGGCCGGCTCAGCGCCGAATGGGACCTGCGGGACGACGTCTCGCTGCGTTTCGCCTACGACCGGGTCCAGGACGACTCCAACCCTCGTCACGGACACCGTGAAGTGGCTGGCGTCGGGCCGGGCGCCGGCTCGCCGGACAGTGTCTACGACACCTACGCCGGCATCGGCGACGAGAACTCGGTCATGAACCAGGGCGCCTCGGCGACGATGGAAGCCCGTCTGAACAACAACCTGACCTTCAAGTCGATCACCGCCTGGCGGGAAGGCGACACGGACACCGTGATCGACTTCGACAACACCCCGGCGCCGACGCTGGACATCCCGGCCTATTATGCGGACGACCAGTTCACCCAGGAGTTCCAGCTCCTGTTCGACTATGACCGGATCCAGGGCGTCGTCGGCTTCTTCTACCTCGACGGCCACGCCGAGGGTGCGTTCGACACCATCGCCGGCAACCTGAACCTCGTGATCGGCACCGCCGGTTCGGTGGAGACCGAAAGCTGGGCCGGGTTCGCCGACGTCAACCTGGACCTGACCGATCGCCTGCACCTCGGTCTGGGCGCCCGCTACACCCTGGACAACAAGACCGCCACCGTGTTCCGCGCCAACTATGCGACGGCCACCCGCAGTCCGCTGCTGGGCGGCACGCCGCGCGCGCCGACGTTGATCCGCACGGACTACACGGCGTCGAACGACTACGATCAGTTCACGCCGCGCATCGCCCTGTCCTACGATCTGACCGACGACGTAACGACCTATGCGTCCTACTCCCGCGGTTTCAAGTCGGGCGGGTTCGACATGCGCGGCGACGCCATCTTCACTCCGGACACGGTCAACGGCTACGAGCCCGAAACCGTCGACTCCTACGAGATCGGCCTGAAGGGCTCGCTGGACCGGCTGTCGTTCGCGGCGGCGGTGTTCCGTAACGAGTACAACGACCAGCAGGTCACCACCCAGGTGCCCGCGGTGACCGGAGTGGCCAGCTTCGTCGACAACGTCGGATCCTCGACCATAACCGGCGCCGAATTCGAGGGCCGGCTGCGCATCCTCGACAACCTGCACGCCAACTTCGCGGTCGGATATCTGGACGCCCAGTTCGACGAGTTCCTGCGCTACAACCTGACCACCAGGGTCTATGAAGATATCGCCGACCAGGTGGTGCTGCAGAACGCGCCGAAATGGACCGGCTACCTCGGTCTGACCTGGTTCGGCGACGTGGGCGGCGGCGAGCTGGCGGTGACGCCGTCGGTCTCGTACCGCGACGATTACAGCATGTTTGAGTTCCCGAGCCCCACCCTCGACCAGGAGGCCTATGCCCTGGTCGACCTGTCGATCGTCTGGATCGATCCGACCGACCGCTACACCGTCGGCCTGTACGGCAAGAACCTGACCGACGAGGAATATCGCGTCGGCGCCTACAACTTCCCGGGCGCGCTCTTCAACAACTCGGTCGTCGGCTACTACGGCCCGCCGCAGACGGTGACCGCCTCGCTGCAGGTCAAGTTCTGATCCGAAAGACTCCTGAAGCCTGATCGCATGTGATCACGGGCGGCGGTTCACCTGAGCCGCCGCCCTTTTTCTTTTACGCCGCGCCACGGCGCAGCTACCGTTCCGACCAACGAACAGACAAGTCGAGGGAAACGTCATGACCGATACGGTCGCCGCCAATCCGGCCGCACGCCCGCGCTACCGCTACTGGGTGCTGGCGATGCTGTTCCTCGTCTATGCGTTCAATTTCCTCGATCGCCAGATCATCTCGATCCTGGCGATCCCGATCCGCGAGGAACTCGACCTCTCGGACCGGCAGCTGGGTCTGCTGGGCGGCATCGCTTTCGCCCTGCTCTATTCGACGCTGGGAGTGCCGATCGCATGGCTGGCCGACCGGACCAACCGGGTGCGGATCATCGCCATCTCCCTGACGTTCTGGAGCGCCTTCACGGCCGTCTGCGGCTTCGCCCAGAACTTCTGGCAGTTGTTCGCCGCGCGCATTGGCGTCGGGGTCGGCGAGGCCGGAGGCGTGGCTCCGTCCTATTCGCTGATCGCCGACTACTTCCCGCCCCAGAGCCGGGCCCGGGCCCTGGCGTTCTACTCGCTGGGCATTCCCATCGGCAGCGCTTTCGGCGTGATCGCCGGCGCCCAGATCGCGGGCGGGGCCATGGGCGAGAATCTCGACTGGCGCGCCGCCTTCGTCATCGTCGGCCTGGCGGGCCTGGCGCTCGCACCCCTGTTCCTGTTCTTCGTGCGCGAGCCTGTTCGCGGCGGGCTGGATTCCGGCAAGGCGGCCGCGCCCGAGCTGAAACATCCCCCCCAGCAAGGCGAGGGCCTGGCGGGCAAGGCGCTGGAGACCGAGTCCCGCCCCGGCCTCGTGGCGACGCTGAAACACCTCTCCAAAAAGCCGTCGTTCTGGCTGCTGACGCTCGGAGCGTCCTGTTCGTCGATGATGGGCTATGGCGTGTTCTTCTGGCTGCCCAGCTTCTTTGCGCGCAGCTTCGGACTGGACATCATCGAAACCGGATGGATGTTCGGGGCCGTCCTGTTCTTCGGGGGAAGCCTCGGGATCATAGCCGGAGGGGTGCTGGCCGACTGGCTCGGCAAGGGCAGGAAAACCGCTTACGCCGTGGTCCCCGCCGTGGCGTTCCTGCTGGCCTTCCCGATGTATGTCGCCGGGGTTCTCGCCCCGTCGGCGATGCTGGCGGTGCTGTTGTTCCTCATTCCCACGGCCCTCGGGCTCAGCTGGCTTGGGCCCACCCTGTCGGCATTCCAGCACCTGGCCCCGCCGAACATGCGGGCGATGGCCTCGGCGATCTTCCTGCTGATCAACAATCTGCTGGGCATCGGCGGGGGCGTCTATGTGCTGGGCGAGGTCTCGACCTTGCTGACGCCGCAGTTCGGCGATGAGGCGCTGCGGTATTCGATCATGCTGGGCGCGTCATTGTATGTGGTGGCCGGGGTCCTGTTCCTCCTCGCCGCGCGCACCATCGAACGCGACTGGGTGCGCTGATCCGCCTTCGGGGGAGGCCAAGCCGGAGCGGCCGGGTCCGGCCTCCGCCGCCCCGCCGCCTTATTGAGGCTGTTTTTCGAGGCAGACTGAACCTCGCCGGGCGTCGCGGCGCCCGGTTCCTCCCCCCTACGCCGAAAGAGTACGATTTGATGATCGCCACGCTTCTGTTCGCCGCCGTGACCGCCGCCGCCCCGGCGCCGGCCGACGATTTCAAGACCCTTTGCCTCGCCACCAAGGGCGATGTCGCGGCGGTGACCGCCGCCACCGCCGCCCAGGGCGCCTGGTCCGCCCCGGTCCAGCAGGACGGCCTGACCGTCTGGACCCACACCGCCGCGGGCGTCGAGCGCAATCTGGTCGTCGGCGAACAGGCCGCTCCGGACGGCAAGCGTCTGGCCTGTATGCTGACCAGCCTGCCGGCCGAGCCGGGACTGACCACGGGCATCGCCACCATGCTGGGCGGCGTGTCGATGGCCGTCGAGGCCAACCCGGGTCTCTACGCCTATGCCCCCGACGCCGACGCCTATCGCGCCGGCGACGTGACCTTCGTCCAGGTCACCAGCGAGGCGGACAGCACCAGCCTGACCGCCATCCGTCCGGTCAAGTAAGCCGGCCGGGTTCGCCCGCCGCCTGACGCGCCCCCTGCCCGACCGGCGGGGGGCGTTTCGCTGTCCGGCGCGCGCCAGGCGGTTGCACCCGCGAAGGCCCGGGTCCTATAAGCGCGCGACTCTTCCCCGAAGGCGGCATCCATGAACATTCACGAGTATCAGGCCAAGCAGGTCCTGAAGGGCTTCGGCGCCCCGGTCGCGGCCGGCGTGGCCATCACCTCGGCCGACGAGGCCGAAGCGGCGGCGAAGCAACTGCCCGGACCCCTGTACGTCGTGAAATCGCAGATCCACGCCGGCGGGCGCGGCAAGGGCAAGTTCAAGGAGCTCGGCCCCGACGCCAAGGGCGGCGTGCGCCTGGCGAAGTCGATCGAGGAGGTGGTGGCCCACTCGAGGGAGATGCTGGGCAACACCCTCGTCACCGCCCAGACCGGCGACGCCGGCAAACAGGTCAACCGACTCTATATCGAGGACGGCGCCGACATTGAGCGCGAGCTCTATTGCTCGCTGCTGGTCGACCGGCAGTACGGCCGCATCGCCTTCGTCGTCTCGACCGAGGGCGGCATGGACATCGAGGCCGTGGCCCACGACACGCCCGAGAAAATCCAGACCATCGTCATCGATCCGGAAGCCGGCGTCACCGAGGGCGACGTGGCCACGATCAACGCCGCGCTGAAGCTGGACGGCGCGGCGGCCCAGGACGGCGAGACCCTGTTCCCGACGCTGTACCGGGCCTTCGTCGACAAGGACATGTCGATGCTGGAAATCAATCCGCTGATCGTCATGACCAACGGCCGCCTGCGCGTGCTGGACGCCAAGGTCAGCTTCGACGGCAACGCCCTGTTCCGCCATGAGGACATCAAGGCGCTGCGCGACGAGACCGAGGAAGACGCCAAGGAAATCGAGGCCTCGGAGTGGGACCTCGCCTATGTCGCCCTGGACGGCAACATCGGCTGTATGGTCAACGGCGCCGGCCTCGCAATGGCGACGATGGACATCATTAAACTGTACGGCAAGGAGCCCGCCAACTTCTGCGACGTCGGCGGCGGCGCCTCCAAGGAAAAGGTCGCGGCGGCGTTCAAGATCATCACCGCCGACCCGGCCGTGCAGGGCATCCTGGTCAACATCTTCGGCGGCATCATGCGCTGCGACGTCATCGCCGAGGGCGTGGTCGCGGCCGTGAAGGAAGTGGGCCTGAAGGTGCCGCTGGTGGTCCGCCTCGAAGGCACCAATGTCGACGAGGGCAAGCGCATCCTCAACGAGTCCGGCCTGGCCATCACGGCGGCCGACGACCTCGACGACGCGGCCCAGAAGATCGTGGCGGCGGTGGGGTGACGTCTGGACCCGGCCTGTTCGTCCTGACCATCAACGGCTTTTAGTCTGCCCTCTGGAGGGGTTGCGGCATCCGGGCCCCTCCATGATCCCCGACGGGATACCCGCGTTCGCGGGTTGACCGGTCGCGCGGTCCACTTCCACACTGACGGGGTTCTGGCCTGGCCCGGCGATCGCCGCCGTGACGGAGGAGCGTTCCGTGGGTCCGACGACCCGTCGTTCGAGGTGTCAGGCGATGAAGATGATTGGGTCCCGTGAGCGGTTCGTGGCTGCCCTCAGTTTGGCCGGTTTGCTGTCGGCCTGTGGCGGCGAGCCCGCCCCCGCCGGGCCGCCAACCGCCGCCGAGCTGATCCGGTTGAACGAAATGCCGCGCGCCCATCTCGAGGCACTTTGCCCGACCGGAGCCATGTCGGACGGGGCGTCGTTCGCCTATTTCGAACGGACGGCGGCTGAACTGGAACTGGGTCCCGACGACGGGGCGCCGGTTGCGGATCCCCGCTACGGGGAGGTGCGGGATTCGCGCTGGGTCAGCAGCCGGCGCCTGACCGGGCGTGACGGACAGCCTGTGCGGGCGACGCTCTGGATCGGTCAGCTCAAGCCGGGCGTGCACGACTCCCGCTTCCTTACCATCCCCGACAAGGACGGCCGCAACATCCGGGGCGGTTGGGATGGCGACCAGCGCCGTTTTACCTCGGCGGTCAGCTGCGTGCTGCACATCGAGGGGGCGACGCGCGAGGACGCCACGGCGATGCTGCGCGAGTACAGGGAAGGCTATTATGACGGCATGGGGATCGGCACCTTTCCCGGCACCGTCACCGCCGCCGCCCCCTTGGGGCAGTTCGCCGAATGGCGCTGGGTCAACGGCAACAACCCGGACCAGTATGTCGAAACCGATCTGCTCGCGCCGAAGCCCGGCGAGACCGGCGTGACCCTGGTCCGCCGCTATGTTTTCTGGTGAGGGCGCTCCACGGATTGTGTGCCACACATAACCCGTGTAGCTCTCTGCCGTGACCCGCAACCTGACCCTCGCGATCGACGACGACCTGCTGGACAAGGTGCGGGTGCTGGCGGCCATGAAGCGGACCAGCGTCAACGAGATGGTGCGCGGCTTCCTGACCCGACTGGTGGAACAGGAGCAGTCGAAAGACGAGGCTCGCGAAGCCCTGCTGAAGCTGATCGACGAGTCCGAAGGCCGCGGGGGTGAGGGCTGGCGTCCCCCCACCCGGGAAGAGACCTACAGCGGGGAACCACGGTTTGATCGCGAATTCTGAGGTCTTCCTCGACACCAACATCCTGCTCTACGCCGCCCTGGGCCGCGATCACGCTGGTCATCGGTGGGCGCGGGCGCGTGAGATCGTGCTGACGGAGGACTACTGCACCTCCGGTCAGGTGCTGGCCGAATTCTACAACAACGCCACCCGGAAGGGCGCAACGCCCCTGACCCCGGACAAGGCTCGCGAATGGGTCCGCATCGTCGCGATGAAGCCCTGCCAGCCCGTGACGCCCGAGGTGGTGCTGGCCGGCATCGACCACGCCCGCCGCTATCAGATCAGCGATTGGGACGGCGCCATCATCGCCGCCGCCGAACGCCTCGGCGCACGCGTCCTCTATTCCGAAGGCCTGAGCCACGGTCAGACCTACGGGTCGGTTCGCGTCGAAAACCCCTTTCTCCCTGCCTGATGGAAAACGAGCCGCCCATGTCCATTCTCGACGACAGGACCAGCAAAGGCTTCGGCGCCAACCGGCCGATGCGCCGCGGGCCGGTCTTCGCCCTCGCGCTGGCGGCGGCCCTCGGCCTTGCCGCCGCCCCGGCGGCGGCCGACGAGTACTTCGTCCTGTTCAGGGCGATGTGCCTCGACACCGACGCCGACGCCGCCCGGGCCGAGGCGGTCGCCGACGCGGCCGGCTGGGGCGAGATTCCGCCCGAACGGCTGCAGGAGTTGGCTGACTCGACCTCGGTCGTCGGCGCGCGCGGACGGATCGGGGCTACGCCCGCCGGCATTCTCGTTCTGATGACCGGCCTCTCCGCCGACAGCGATGCGGCCTTCGCCACCGAGGTCTGCAACCTCTTCGGCTTCCGCCAGACCCCGACCCGGGACGCGTCGCCGGAGATCGAACAGTGGGTCGGCCTGCCCCCGCAGCGCGTTGAGGGGGCGTCGCGGATGTGGAGCTGGGAGGTGCGGAACGGCCGCAAGGTCGCCCGCGAACCCGACGCCCCTACCGCCGCCAGCTACGCCATCGTCACCACCAGCAAGCCGACCAGTTTCCGCTACGAACTGGCCCGAACCCGTCCGGCGAACTGACGTCCAGTTCGACCGTCACGCCTCAGCAAACACCGGAAATCCGCATGTCCATCCTCGTCGACAAGAACACCAAGGTCATCGTCCAGGGCCTGACCGGCAAGACCGGGACCTTCCACACCGAGCAGGCGCTTCGCTACTACGGCACGCAGATGGTCGCCGGGGTGCACCCGAAGAAGGGCGGCGAGAACTGGCACGGGTCGGAGGGCGAGACCCTGCCGATCTATGCGACCGTGGCGGAAGCGAAGGAGGCCACCGGCGCCGACGCGACGGTGATCTATGTGCCGCCGGCGGGCGCCGCCGACGCCATCATCGAGGCCATCGACGCCGAAGTGCCTTTCATCACCTGCATCACCGAGGGCATCCCGGTGCTGGATATGGTGCGGGTCAAGGCCCGGCTGGACCGCTCGAAGTCGCGACTGCTCGGCCCGAACTGCCCGGGCATCCTGACCCCGGAAGAGTGCAAGATCGGCATCATGCCGGGCTCGATCTTCAAAAAGGGCAATGTTGGCATCGTCTCTCGCTCGGGCACTCTGACCTATGAAGCGGTATTCCAGACCACCAACGAGGGTCTCGGCCAGACCACGGCCGTCGGCATCGGCGGCGACCCGGTCAAGGGCACCGAATTCATCGACGTGCTGGAACTGTTCCTCGCCGACGACGAGACCCGGTCGATCGTCATGATCGGCGAGATCGGCGGCGCGGCCGAGGAGGACGCGGCCCAGTTCCTGATCGACGAGGCGAAGAAGGGCCGCAAGAAGCCGATGGTCGGCTTCATCGCCGGACGCACCGCGCCCAAGGGCCGGACCATGGGCCACGCCGGGGCCGTGGTCTCGGGCGGCAAGGGCGACGCCGAGTCCAAGATCGCGGCCATGGAAGCCGCCGGCATCCGTGTCTCGCCGTCCCCGGCGCGGCTGGGATCGACCCTCGTTGAGGTGCTCAAGGGCTGATTGTCTGTCCCGATAGCGGGACAAAAATCGGGTGAATTTCGGGGGATTCGGGAGAAATTCCCCCCTTTCGCCCCCATTCGGTCATGACCCATAAGGAAACAGCGCCTATACCAGCGGCGCCGGCTTCGCGCGGACGTGCGCGGACCGCCCAAGGGACGTGACGAGAACAATGGCGGACGATGCCGGTCGGCTGAACCAGGTCTTTGCCGAGACCAGCTTCCTGTATGGCTCGAACGCCTCGTTCATCGAGGACCTGCACGACAAGTGGGCGACCGATCCGGCCTCTGTGTCGGGCGAGTGGCGCGCCTTCTTCGACCAGCTCAGGGACAACGCCGAGACGGTGAAGGCCGCCAGCGCCGCCGGGGGCTGGGGCCGTTCGGGCGCGGCCGAGCCGACCGAGGAAGCCGCCGTGTTCGACGGCCGCTGGCCGGAGTCCAGGATGGGGCCGAAGCCTGATCCGAAAAAGGCCGGCGCCGCCGCCAAGGGTCAGGCCGCCCCGGCCGCGGACGTCTCGGCCGAGGCCATCCGCGCCGCCGCCCACGATTCGATCCGCGCCCTGATGCTGATCCGCAGCTATCGCGTGCGCGGCCATCTACAGGCGACGCTGGACCCTCTGGGCATCGAACAGCCGACCGAGAACCCCGAGCTGACGCCGGAGTTCTACGGCTTCTCCGAGGCCGACATGGACCGGCCGATCTTCCTCGACGGCGTGCTGGGTATCGAGACCGGCACCATCCGCGAGGTTCTGGCCCTGCTGAAGCGCACCTACTGCGGCAATATCGGCATCCAGTTCATGCATATCGCCGAGCCGGAGGAGAAGTCGTGGCTGCAGGCGCGCTTCGAGGGCGCCGACAAATTCGAGCAGAACGCCTTCACCCGGGAAGGCAAGCTGGCCATCCTCTACAAGCTGATAGAGGCCGAAGGGTTCGAGCGCTTCCTGCACAAGCGCTTCCCGGGCACCAAGCGGTTCGGTCTGGACGGCGGCGAGGCCATGGTCCCGGCTCTGGAGCAGATCATCAAGCGCGGCGGGGCCCTGGGCGTCGACGAGATCGTGCTCGGCATGGCCCACCGCGGCCGGCTGAACACCCTGGCGGCGGTGATGGGCAAGCCCTACCGCGCCATCTTCCACGAGTTCCAGGGCGGCTCGACCGTCCCGTCCGACATCGAGGGCTCGGGCGACGTCAAATACCATATGGGGGCCAGCTCGGACCGCGAGTTCGACGGCAACAAGGTCCACCTGTCGCTGACCGCCAACCCGTCCCACCTCGAGATCGTCAATCCGGTGGTGCTGGGCAAGGCGCGGGCGAAACAGGCCTTCGACATCCGCGCCGCCAACGCCGGCAAGCCGGAGGCGCAGTGGGCGCTGGACCGGTCCAAGGTCGCCCCGCTGCTGATCCACGGCGACGCCGCCTTCGCCGGCCAGGGCGTGGTCGCCGAATGTTTCGCCCTGATGGGGCTGAAGGGCTACCGCACCGGCGGGACGATGCATTTCGTCGTCAACAACCAGATCGGCTTCACCACCAGCCCGCGCAACAGCCGCTCTTCGCCCTATCCCTCGGACGTGGCCCTGATGGTCCAGGCGCCGATCTTCCACGTCAACGGCGACGACCCCGAGGCGGTGGTCTTCGCCGCCAAGGTGGCCACCGAGTTCCGCCAGAAATTCCACAAGGACGTGGTGGTGGACATGTTCTGCTACCGCCGCTTCGGCCACAACGAGGGCGACGACCCGACCTTCACCCAGCCGGTGATGTATTCGAAGATCCGCGCCCTGCCGTCGACGCGCGAGATCTACGCCGACCGGCTGATCGCCGAGGGTGTGATCACCCAGGCCGAGGTCGATGCCGAGATCGAGCGGTTCGAGGCCTTCCTCGACGCCGAGTTCGAGGCCGGCAAGACCTTCAAGGCGCACAAGGCCGACTGGATGGACGGCCAGTGGACCGGCATCGGGCAGCCCGACGGCGAGGAGCGCCGCGGCGAGACCGCCGTGCCGGCGGCGAAGCTGTCCGAGCTCGGCCATCGGCTGACAACGCTCCCCAACGACGTCGACGTGCACAAGACGCTGAAGCGCGTCATGGACGGCCGGCGCGAGATGATCTCGAGCGGCGAGAACATCGACTGGGCCACCGCCGAGAGCCTGGCCTTCGCCGCCCTGCTGGACGAGGGTTTCCCGGTGCGCCTGTCGGGCCAGGACTCGGTGCGCGGCACCTTCAGCCAGCGCCATTCGGGCATCGTCGACCAGACCACCGAAGCCCGCTACGTCCCGCTCAACAACCTGCGCGAGGGTCAGGCCGAGTTCGAGGTGATCGACTCGGCCCTGTCGGAAGAGGCCGTGCTGGGCTTCGAATACGGCTACGCCCTGACCGACCCCAACACCCTGGTGATGTGGGAGGCCCAGTTCGGCGACTTCGTGAACGGCGCCCAGGTCGTGATCGACCAGTTCATCACCTCGGGCGAGCGCAAATGGCTGCGCATGTGCGGGCTGACCATGCTGCTGCCGCACGGTTACGAGGGGCAGGGACCCGAGCATTCGTCGGCCCGGCTCGAGCGCTTCCTGCAGCAGTGCGCCGAGGACAATATCCAGGTCGCCAACTGCACCACCCCGGCCAACTATTTCCACATATTGCGCCGCCAGATGCACCGGCCGTTCCGCAAGCCGCTGATCATCATGACCCCCAAGTCGCTGCTGCGGCACAAGAAGGCGGTCTCGACCCTCGCCGACATGGCCGAGGGCAGCTCGTTCCACCGCGTCCTGCACGACGACGCCCAGACGCGGCCCGCCGTCGCGGGGGTCACGCTGAAGGGCGATACGGAGATCCGCCGCGTCGTGCTGTGCTCGGGCAAGGTCTATTACGACCTGCTGGAGCGCCGCGAGAAGGACGTGGCCGAGGGCAAGGGCGGCGACGACGTCTATCTGATGCGGCTGGAGCAGTTCTATCCGTGGCCGATGAAGTCGCTGATGACCGAACTGGCCCGTTTCCCCAACGCCGAACTGGTCTGGTGCCAGGAAGAGCCCAAGAACATGGGCGGCTGGACCTTCGTCGATCCGTGGCTCGAACTGACGCTCGACAAGATGGACGTGAAGGCCAAACGGGCCCGCTATGTCGGGCGCCCGGCCTCGGCCTCGACCGCCGCGGGTCTGATGAGCCGGCACCTGAAAGAACTCGACGCCTTCCTGACCGACGCCTTCGCCTGATAAGCGTCCCGGGCGACGGCGGCGCCGTTTCCGGGATGACACACGAACGAACCTGAAAGAGCCCTCTCCATGGCCGACATCCTCACCCCCGCCCTCGGCGAATCCGTCACCGAAGCCACCATCGGCAAGTGGACGAAGAAGGCCGGCGATCCGGTGAAGAAGGACGAGGTCCTCGTCGAGCTGGAGACCGACAAGGTCTCGCTCGAGGTGGTGTCGCCCGCCGACGGGACCCTGGCCGAGATCAGGGCCGCCGACGGCGAGACGGTGATCCCGGGCGCCGTGCTGGGCGTGGTCAGCGAGGGCGCGGCCGCCGCGCCGGCGGCCCCGAAGGCGGAGGCCCCGAAAGCCGAGGCGCCGAAGGCGGAACCTGCGGAGTCGGCGCCGGCCGCCGCCGCCGCGAGCCAGACGGTGCCGATCATGACCCCGACCATGGGCGAGAGCGTCGCCGAGGGCTCGATGGGAACCTGGCTGAAGAAGTCCGGCGACACCGTCGCGAAGGACGAACTGCTGGTCGAGATCGAGACCGACAAGGTCGCCGTCGAGGTGTCGGCCCCCGCCGCCGGCGTCCTGACCATCGAGGCGGACTCCGGCGCGACCGTGACTCCCGGTCAGCAGATCGGCAGCATCGCGGCCTCGGAGGCCGGAGCCGCTCCCGCGCCGTCCGCCGCCGCACCGGCGCCGGCCAAGGCCCCGGCGAAGGGCGACGCCCCCCATCTGTCGCCCTCCGTGCAGCGCGTGGTCAGTGAGAACAACCTCGACCCGAAGGCCATCGAGGCCACCGGACCCAAGGGCAACATCACCAAGGGCGACGCTCTCGCCGCCATGGGCGCCGCGCCGAAGGCCGCCCCGGCCCCGGCCGCCGCTGCTCCGGCCGCCCCGCGCGCCGATCAGCCGCGCGAGGAGCGGGTCAAGATGACCCGCCTGCGCCAGACCATCGCCCGCCGCCTGAAGGAATCCCAGAACACCGCCGCCCAGCTGACCACCTTCAACGAGGTGGACATGACCGAGGTCATGGCCCTGCGCAGCCAGTACAAGGACGCCTTCGAGAAGCGCCACGGGGTCAAGCTCGGCTTCATGAGCTTCTTCACCCGCGCCGTGGTGCAGGCCCTGCACGAAATCCCGGCGGTCAACGCCGAGATCGACGGCACGGACATCATCTACAAGAACCACTACGACATCGGCATCGCTGTCGGCACCGAGAAGGGCCTCGTCGTGCCGGTCCTGCGCGACGCCGACGCGCTGTCGCTGGCGGGCATCGAGAAGGGCATCGCGGCGCTGGGCAAGGCGGCCCGCGACGGCGACCTGACCCTCGACCAGCTGCAGGGCGGCACCTTCACCATCACCAACGGCGGCACCTACGGCTCGCTGATGTCGACGCCGATCCTCAACGCGCCGCAGTCGGGCATCCTCGGCATGCACAACATCGTCCAGCGCCCGATGGCCGTGAACGGCGAGGTCAAGATCCGGCCGATGATGTACCTGGCCCTGAGCTACGACCACCGCATCGTCGACGGCAAGGAGGCGGTGACCTTCCTCGTCCGGATCAAGGAACTGCTCGAGGACCCGGCGCGGGCGCTGCTGGACCTGTAGGGCAAGCTGTTTCCGGCATCATGGCCTGGCTGGACGGGAAGGCGGCGGAATGATCGAGATAGCCCGCTTCGCCGATGTCTATGAAGCCGAGATCGTGGCGTCCCGGCTGAGAGCCGAGGGCTATGACGCCGTGCTGGGCGGGGCCGAGCACGCGAAGGTCAACTTCCTCGTCCTGCAGGCGCTCGGTGGCGTGAACCTGTCAGTGCCCGACAGTCAGGCCGACGCGGCCCGAGCCTTGCTGGAGGCGCTTCGGGGCGGCGCCGAGCGGATCGAGGATGCCGATCCTGTTTCGCCGAGACCCGCCCGAAAGGCGGGACTTGTGGCCATCCTGACCGTCATCGGGCTGGGCTTCCTCGTCGGGCGCTGACGCCTTCCCTATCGGCGATCGGAGGCCAGCTGTCGCAGCACCTCCTCCGTATGCTCGCCCAACGCGGGCGGCGGGCGGTCGTAGGCGACGGGCGTGGCCGACAGGCGGATCGGCGAGGCGACGGTGCGGACCGTGGCGGACAGGTCGGGGCGGGCCTGGGTCACCTCCAGTCCGCGGTGCCTGGCCTGCGGCTCGTCGAACACCTGATCCACCGTATTGACCGGGCCGCAGGGCACCCCGGCCGCCTCGAGCACCGTCATCAGCGTCTGCATGCTGTGGCCGGCGGTCAGGGCGGACAGTTCGGCGGTCATCACCGCGCGGTGCTCGATGCGCAGGGCGTTGGTCGTGAACCGGGGGTCGGCGCCGAGGCCCGGCGCGCCCAGGGCGCTCGCCAGCGCGCGGAACTGGCCGTCGTTGCCGACGGCGATGACGACCATGCCGTCCGTGCAAGGAAAGGGCTGGTAGGGGGCCAGGTTGGGGTGGGCGTTGCCCATCCGCGTCGGGGTCTTGCCGGAGACGAAAAAGTTGGTCGCCTGATTGGCCAGCATGGCGGCCTGGACGTCGAACAGGGCGATGTCGATATGCTGGCCCTGTCCCGTCGCGCGGGCGTGCAGCAGGGCGGCGAGGATGGCGTTGGAGGCGTAGAGGCCGGTGAACAGGTCGGCCACGGCGACGCCCACCTTCATCGGCTCGGCCCCCGGCGCGCCGTCCGGCTGGCCGGTCACCGACATCAGCCCGCCCATGGCCTGGATCATGTAGTCGTAACCGGCGCGATGCGCGTCCGGCCCGTCCTGGCCGAAGCCGGTGATCGAGCAATAGACCAGTTTCGGATTGATCGCCGACAGGGCCGCGAAGTCGAGGCCGTACTTCTTCAGCCCCCCGGTCTTGAAATTCTCGACCAGCACGTCGCACGTCTTCGTCAGCTCACGGACGATCCCGGCCCCCTCGGGCGTGGCGATGTCCAGCTCGACTGATTTCTTGCCCCGGTTGGCGCACAGGAAATAGGCCGCGTCGCCCTTCGAGCCGTCGGCCTTCGTCGTGAACGGCGGCCCCCAGTGGCGGGTGTCGTCGCCGGCCCCCGGCCGCTCGATCTTGATCACCTCGGCCCCCAGGTCCGCCAGGGTCTGCGTCGCCCACGGCCCGGCCAGCACGCGGCTGAGGTCGAGGACGCGAACGCCGGCCAGCGGTCCCTGCGTCACGCTCAGAGTCCCGGGTCCCAGACCCCGGCGTTGCGCATGCGGCATTCCTGGGCCTCGCGGGCCCGGCCGTCCATCTCCTCGGCCATGCAGCAGACGGCCTTGGACACCGTGGCCTTGTGCACTCCCGGCACCAGCGCATGCAGAAACGCGCAACCGGCCAGCTTGAGGAGGCGCAACCCGAACCGCGACGAGGCCGCCATGTGGTGGAGATAGCTCTCCTTCACCTCGCGAGGGTGGTCCACAAACAGTCGATTGAAGGTCTGAATCATCCCGGCAGCCTAGCGTGTCGCGGGCGCTCCCTCTACCCGCGGCCGCCATTCTGGCCTAAACCGCGCCGCAGAACAGGGGGTCGGCATCGCGACCGCCGAAATCCGCGCCCGCTCAAGGAAAGACCATCCCATGGCCGACGGCTCCGCTTCTCCCGCCAAGACCTTCCGCTGGGATGACCCGCTGGACCTGTCGGGCCGGCTGACCGACGACGAGCGGATGATCCAGGACGCGGCGCGGTCCTACGCCCGCGAGAAGCTGCTGCCGCGCGTCATCGAGGCCTTCCGCGACGAGGTGTTCGACAAGTCGATCATGACCGAGCTGGGCGAGATGGGCTTCCTCGGCGCCATGCTGCCGGAACAGTACGGCGGCTCGTCGGTCAGCCACGTCGCCTACGGCCTGATCGCGCGCGAGATCGAGGCGGTCGACAGCGGCTATCGCTCGGCCATGAGCGTGCAGTCGTCGCTGGCGATGTACCCCATCTTCGCCTTCGGCTCGGAAGAGCAGAAGATGCGGTTCCTGCCGAAGATGGCGGCCGGCGAAGTGATCGGCTGTTTCGGCCTGACCGAGGCCGACGGCGGCTCCGACCCCGCTTCGATGAAGACCAGGGCGGTCAAGGTCGACGGCGGCTACCGCCTGAACGGCGCCAAATACTGGATCACCAACAGTCCCATCAGCGACCTCGCCGTGGTCTGGGCCAAGCTCGACGACGTGATCCGCGGCTTCGTCGTCGAGCGCGGCATGGACGGTTTCACCACCGACAAGATCGGCGACAAGCTGAGCCTGCGCGCCTCGATCACCGGCGACATCGGCCTGAACGACGTCTTCGTGCCGGATGCGAACCTGCTGCCCGGCGTGAAAGGTCTGCGCGGCCCGTTCTCCTGCCTCAACAAGGCCCGCTACGGCATCGCCTGGGGGGCCATGGGCGCGGCCGAATTCTGCCTGCACGCCACCCGCGACTATGTCGGCGAGCGCATGCTGTTCGGCCGCCCGCTGTCGTCCCGCCAGCTGGTGCAGAAGAAGCTGGCCGACATGCAGACCGAGATCTTCCTCGGCTTCGAGGGGGCGCTGGCCCTCGGCCGGCTGCTCGATCAGGGCGCCTGGGTCCCCGAGGCCATCTCGATGATGAAGCGCAACAACTGCGGCAAGGCCCTGGCCATCGCCCGCGAGGCCCGCGACATGCACGGCGGGGCCGGCATCACCGGCGAGATGCACGTCATGCGCCACGCCATGAACCTCGAGACGGTCAACACCTATGAGGGCGCCCACGACGTCCACGCCCTGATCCTGGGCCGTGCCATCACCGGCGAAAGCGCCTTCTGATGAGCCAACCGCAGGGCCGGCTCGTCGGCCGGGTCATCGCCATGCCGGCGGACACCAACCCCGAGGGCGACATCTTCGGCGGCTGGCTGCTGGCCCATATGGACCTGGCCGGCGCTACCCCGGCCTTCGAACTGGCCCAGGGCCGCTGCGTGACGGTGGCGCTCGACGCCATGGTGTTCCACCAGCCCGTGGCGGTCGGGGACGAGGTGTCGATCTACGCGGCCGTGGTGAAGGCGGGGCGAAGCTCCATCCGGGTCCACGTCGAGGCCTGGAAGCGGTCGCGCAACGTGGCCCACGCCGAGGTCATGCGCGTCACCGAGGGCGTATTCACCTATGTGGCCATCGGCGACGACAAGAAGCCAAGAGCGCTGCCCGGGGTGCTGCCCGGCGCCGCGGCATAACCGAGCACAGCGCTCGGATATCTTGACGTTCGGGCCCGCGCCGCCTACCTCCCGGCCATGGCCATCCGTCGCATCCTCACCATCGACAACGCCGCCGACGTGGCGGTGCTGAAGCAGGTCTCCCGCCCGGTCGAAGGGTCGGTGACGGACGAGCTGCGCGCCCTGATGGATGACATGCTCGAAACCATGTACGACGCCCCCGGCATCGGCCTCGCCGCCGTGCAGGTCGGCGACACCCGCCGGGTCATCGTCATGGACCTGGGCGACCGCGAGGGTGTCGAGGAGCCGGGCGAGGACGCCACGGACGAGGCCCGCGCCGCCTTCGAGGAGGCCCGCCGCAATCCGCGCTATTTCGTCAATCCCGAAATCGTCTGGAGCTCGGACGAACTGTTCCAGTACGAGGAAGGCTGCCTGTCGGTGCCCGACGTCTACGACGCCGTCGAACGCCCGGCCCGTGTCCGCATTAAATACATGAACTACGCCGGAGAGCCGGTCGAGGAAGAGTGCGACGGCCTCTACGCCGTCTGCATCCAGCACGAGATGGACCACCTAGAGGGGGTGCTGTTCATCGACCACCTGTCCCGGCTTAAGCGCGAACGCGCCGTGGCCAAGGTCAGGAAGGCCGCGAGGATGGCCGCCTGATGGCCCGCCTCAAGCGCAACCGCGACCGCATCGTCGACCCCTCCGGCCGCCGCCGTCTGACCCGCAACGAAAAGGTCGGCGTGGCCAGCGTCGTCTCCCTGGTCGCCGTCGCCGCCGTCGGCGTGGTCGCCGGCCTGCTGATCGACCGCCTGCTCAGCTTCGACGACGCGCTGGATGCTGGCGGCGAATGGGACGAGGGCGGCGGCGTCTTCACGCGCTTCGACTGAGGTTGGTGAACGCCCCTTCCGTGTGTTACATGTAACGCATGACGAGTTCAGCCCGCCGTGTCGCCGATCACCGGTCCGCCCTGAGGGCGCAAGGCCTTCGTCCCGTGCAAATGTGGGTGCCAGATACGCGCGCGCCCGGCTACGCCGAGCGGGTCCGGTGTCAGCTGGAGGCCTTGCGAACCGATCCGCGCGAAGCGCGTCTGCTCGAGGAACTGGACGAATTCGCCGACTGGGGTGATTTCGATTGAAACGCGGCGATGTCGTGATCGCGGTCACGAAGGGCGATTACGGCAAGGTCCGTCCGGCCGTTGTCGTTCAGAGCGACATCTATGCCGATCATACGTCCGTGACCGTCGCCATGATGACGACGACGCTGACCGAACTCGACGACATCCGCATCACCATCGAACCCGATCCCACGAACGGGTTGCGAGATACATCCCAGGTGCTTGGCGACCGGGTGCAGACGGTGCGGCGCGACCGGATCAGGGAGGTCATCGGTGAACTGTCGCCGCAGCAGCTGACGGCCGTCAATCGCGCCCTCGCCTTGTTCCTCGGCTTCGCCTGAGGCAAAGCCTGCCCATGCGCCTCGCCTTCATGGGAACCCCCGACTTCGCCGTGCCCTCGCTGGCCGAGCTGATCGCCAGCGGCCACGAGGTCGTGGCCGTCTACAGCCAGCCGCCGAAGCCGCGCGGCCGGGGCCAGAAGCTGACCCCCTCGCCGGTGCACGCCTTCGCCGAGACCATGGGCCTGCCGGTCTTCACCCCCGACTCGATGAAGTCCGCCGAGGCCATCGAGACCTTCCGCAGCCTTCAGGTCGACGCCGCCTGCGTCGTCGCCTACGGCCAGATCCTCAAGGCCGAGGTGCTCGACGCGCCCCGGCTGGGCTGTTTCAACCTGCACGGCTCCCTGCTGCCGCGCTGGCGCGGCGCCGCCCCGATCCAGCGCGCCATCATGGCCGGCGACCGCCAGACCGGCGTCCAGATCATGCGCATGTCCGAGGGCCTCGACGAGGGTCCCATCCTGCTGTCGGAGGTGATGGACATCCGCCCCGACGACACCGCCGCGACCCTGTCCGACCGCATGTCCCACACCGGCGCCAGCCTGTGGCCGCGCGCCCTCGCCGCCATCGAGCGCGGCGCCGTCGAAGGGACGCCCCAGACCGGCGAACCGACCTACGCCCGCAAGATCACCCCGGCTCAAGCCCGCATCGACTGGACCCGTCCGGCGGCGGAGATCGACGCCCACATCCGCGGCCTGTCGCCCTTCCCGGGCGCATGGTTCGAGGCCCCCGGCCACGACGGCCCGGTCCGCATCAAGGCGCTGATGTCGCGCGTCTCCGGCCCCGGCGAGGGCGAGCTCGGCGAGGTGCTGGACGCTGGCCGGGACGGGGGCCTGCGCGTGGCCTGCGGCGACGGCGTCGTCCGGTTGCTGACGGTCCAGCGCCCCGGCAAGGCGGCCCAGCCCGCCGACGAGATGCTCCGCGGCTTCGCCATCCCGGCCGGAACGGTGCTGCCTCCCTCAAGTAGCGAGCCCCCGCGGGGCGAGCGGTAGGGAGACAAGGAAATGCCTAGGTATCGCCTCACCCTCGAGTACGACGGCTGGGGCTACAACGGCTTCCAGGCCCAGACCGACCAGCCGACGGTGCAGGGCGCGATCGAGCGGGCCATCACCGCCTTCTGCGGCGAGACGGTGCGCATCGCCGCCGCCGGGCGCACCGACACCGGGGTCCACGCCACGGGTCAGGTGATCGGCGTCGATCTGGACAAGCCCTGGCCGGCCAAGACGGTGATGAACGCCCTCAACGCCCATATGGTCGGGGAGGCGGTGTCGGTGCTGGACTGCGTCGAGGCCGACCCGGAGTGGCACGCGCGCTTCTCGGCGACCGGGCGGCGCTACCTCTACCGCATCCTCAACCGGCCCGGCCGCCCGGCGCTGGACCGCGGCCGGGTCTGGCACCTGAAGAAACCGCTCGACGCCGACGCCATGCACGCGGCGGCCCAGGCCCTCGTCGGCCTGCACGACTTCACCACCTTCCGCGATGTGAACTGCCAGTCGAAATCGCCTGAGAAGACCCTCGACGTGGCGGGCGTTTCCCGTGTTGGCGAGGAGGTCCATCTGGTGTTCGAGGCGCGATCGTTCCTGCACCGCCAGGTCCGTTCCATGACCGGGACCCTCGCGGAGGTCGGCCAAGGGCGCTGGGCGGTGGACGAAGTGGCGGCGGCGCTGGCGGCGAAGGACCGCGCGGCGTGCGGGCCGGTCGCGCCGTCGGACGGGCTCTATCTGACCGGGGTCAGCTACTGACGCTCATACCTCCACCGTCATCCTCGGGCTTGACCCGAGGATCAGGCGTGGGACCGGGCTGTGCGACGGGGACGGCCCGACGCCTGTGACCGCAAGCGCCGTCACCGAGCGCCGGACGATCTGATCCTCGGGTCAAGCCCGAGGATGACGGGGAGGGGCGGGTAAGTCCGGTGTTCGGGTGGATGCCAATGGCCGCTCTCGACCCGTTGCGGACACTCGCCGGCTCGCCCAACATCACTTATCGTTGAGTTGATCCGCGTAGCAGGGGGGCACCATGAAACGATCTCTCGCGACCTTTCTGGCGGGGGTGGCTATCACCGTCGGGTTGCTGTTCTTCGTCGATGGGATGGGGGTAAGCGGACCAGGATGGGTCATACTGCTGCTCTGCAGCGGCTTGGGCTTGCTCCTGGCTGAGGAAGTATTCCGTCGATTGCCTCGGCTGTCCGAAACGAAGTCCGCTTCCCGCCCTTAGGCGACAGTCCGCTCCCGCCCCTTAGCCGACGTTCGCCTCTGGATCGGAACTTCTTCTTTCAAGCCTTTTATCAATCCGAACGAGCAGCCGAAGGCAGCCTCCTAGCGCGATCAGCACCAAGCCTTGGAAAGCCAACGGGGGCGTCGGAGTTGGTCGAACTCCGAACAGGGGCATCACCGCAACGACCAGCAGAACAGCACAAACGAGAAAGCCCAGCATCAGGATCGCCAAGCCAAACCCATCCATGAACCGCCGGAACTCTAGCCCGGTCATTTTCACACGCATTTTCACCCCCGCAGTTGCCGATGAAACCATGCCCGAAGTTGAACCGGCGTACTACTCTCCGGCGAACACGCAGTCCGCATGGGTCCGCTTTCCACCCCTAGCGGCGGTTCGGAACGTCTGCCGTTCGGCCCCTTGTCATCCCCGACGACGCGAAGCGGAGATCGGGGACGTTCGGGCGTGAAATCGTCGTCTCCCGGACAATCGTGCGGAACTTTCCGGGGGGCCCTCATGGAAGCCCGTTCGGTCCCGGCTCGCCGCTTTCGCGGCATCCGGGATGACAGGCCCTACCGCTTGGCGCTCTCGGCGCCCGAGGTGACCGCGTCGCCGGCGGCGCGGACGTCGCGGCCGACGCCGGCGACGGTGTTGCAGGCCGAGACCGCGAGGGCGGCGGCGACGAGGCCGAGGGTGATGATCGTCTTCATGTCAGGTCCCGTTCAAGGTCGAAATCTCAGGCGCAAACGCCAAGCGTGGCCGTGGGTTGCATGGCCAAGGTTTCAGCCGTCTGCTAACCGCTCAGGGCATGACCCAGCCCGCGAACACCGCCGCCCGCCGCCTCGTCGAAACCCTGATCATCAACGGGATCGACCGGGTCTTCTGCGTGCCGGGCGAAAGCTATCTGGCCGTGCTCGACGCCCTCGCCGACGTGCGCGACAAAATTCAGGTCATCGCCTGCCGCCACGAGGCCGGGGCCGCCAACATGGCCGAGGCCTATGGCAAGCTGACGGGACGGCCCGGCGTCTGCATGGTCACGCGCGGACCCGGCGCGACCCACGCCTCCATCGGGGTGCACACGGCGCATCAGGACTCGACCCCGATGATCCTGTTCGTCGGCCAGATCGCCCTGACCGACCGCGGCCGCGGCGCCTTTCAGGAGGTCGACTATCGCGAGGTGTTCGGCGGCCTGGCCAAATGGGCCACCGAGATCGAGAGCCCGGAGCGCACCGTCGAGGTGGTCGAACGCGCCTTTGCCACCGCCCTGCAGGGCCGCATGGGCCCGGCGGTCATCGCCCTGCCCGAGGACATCCTGCACGCCGACGGCGGCCCCGCCCCGATCCGGCCGGTGACGCCCGCGAAGGCGGCGCTGGCCCCCGATGTGCTGGCGGATATCGGCGCGCGGCTGGCGAAGGCCGAGCGGCCGCTGATCGTGGTCGGCGGCTCGGGCTGGACCGACGCGGCCGCCGCCGCCCTGGCCGACTGGGCCGAGCGCTGCATGATCCCGATCTCGGGCTCGTTCCGGCGCAAGGACATCGTCGGCAACGACCGCCGCAACTACGCCGGCGACCTCGGCCTGGGCTGCAATCCGAAACTGGTCGCCCGGGCCCGCGCGGCCGACCTGATCATCGCCATCGGCGCCCGGCTGGGCGAAAATCCGACCCAGGGCTACACCCTGTTCGACCGGGCGCACACGGCACAGGTGCTGGTGCACCTGCATCCCGGAGCGGAGGAGCTGGGCCGGGTCTGGCCGACGCTGGTCGCCGGCGTAGCGGACAACAGTCTGGCGGCGCGGGCCCTCGCCACCCTGGAGCCCGGCCGGACGTGGGAGGCCGAGGCCCGCGCGGCGCACGACGACTATCTGGCCTTCTCGACCCCCGTGCCGGTGACCGGCGCGGTCAACATGAGCGAGTGCATGGCCCATCTGGCGGAGGCCCTGCCGCCGACCGCCATCATCACCAATGGCGCGGGCAATTTCGCCGCCTGGCTGCACCGCTTCTACCGCCACCGCGCCTGCCGCACCCAGCTGGCTCCGACCTCGGGCGCCATGGGCTACGGCTATCCCGCCGCCATCGCGGCGAAGAGCGTCCACCCCGACCGCGAGGTCGTCTGCATCGCCGGCGACGGCGACTATCTGATGACCGGGCAGGAGATCGCCACGGCGGTCCAGTACGGCATCAACGCCGTGGTCGTGGTCGTCGACAACGGAACCTACGGCACCATCCGCATGCATCAGGAGATGCACTATCCGGGCGCCCCGCGGACCATCGCCACCGACCTGAAGAACCCCGATTTCGTCCAGTACGCCGAGGCCTTTGGCGCCTTCGGCATTCGCTGCGAGCGCACCGAGGACTTCCCCGCCGCCCTCGCCGCCGCCCGGAACGCCGGCCGCCCCGCCATTGTTCACCTGATCACCTCGGCCGAGGATATCGCGCCCGGCCGGACCATCTCCGGCCTGCGTTCAAGATAGGAGCCGCCATGCGCGTCGTTTCCGGTCTCGCCGCTTCGTCCCTGCTGCTCGGCGCCTTCGCCGCGCCCGGTCCGGTCAACCCCGTCAGGCCGGCCGCCGACCCGGACGTGTATGTCGTCCCCGCCGGCGAACTGGGCGACGACTGCGCCGTCATCGCCGCCGTGGCGAGGGACCATTACCGCTTCGACACTACCGACAACCGCCCGCCGCCGATCCGTTTCGACGGCGACTACGCCCCAAGCTGCGACTGGCCCCGCCACGGCCTGGTCTTCGAGGCGTACGACCCTGACGCGCCCGGCGGTCCGCGCCGGCGGACGCGCTGGGTCAGCTTCGCCCGCCCGACCTACGACGGCCTCGGGGCGGTGATCGAGACCTCGATCATGCACGGTCCCCTCGCCGGCATGGGCTATCAGTGCCGGGTCGCCTCGGGCTTCAACGGCTGGACGGCGATTGGCTGCCGCAACACCTGGGTGTCGTAGCGCTCAGCCGGTGACGGCGGCCCCGCGCCTGCCTATGTTCCGGCCATGACCGACAGCGCCGCTCCCGAGACCACAGACCGCCCCCTCACCCAGGACGGTCCCGCCATCCGCCTGTGGATGATCGACGCCTCGGCCTACATCTTCCGCGCCTATCACGCCCTGCCGCCCCTGACGCGCAAGTCCGACGGCCTGCCGGTCGGGGCGGTGCAGGGCTACTGCAACATGCTGTGGAAGCTGATCCGCGATATGAAGGGCGACGACGGCCCGACCCATCTGGTGGCCATCTTCGACCATTCGGAAAAGACCTTCCGCAATGACATGTACGACCAGTACAAGGCCAACCGCTCGGCCCCGCCCGAGGACCTGATCCCCCAGTTCCCGCTGGTCCGCGAGGCCACCGCCGCCTTCGGCGTGCACTGCGTCGAACTGCCCGGCTACGAGGCCGACGATCTGATCGCCACCTACGCCTGCAAGGCCCGCGACGCCGGCGGCGAGGCGGTCATCGTCTCCTCCGACAAGGACCTGATGCAGCTGATCGGCCCCTCGGTGGTCATGTGGGATCCGATGAAGGAACGCCGCCTCGCCGAGGAGGCCGTGTTCGAGAAGTTCGGGGTCGCGCCCGACAAGGTGGTCGAGGTCCAGGCCCTGATCGGCGACAGCGTCGACAACGTCCCCGGCGCCCCCGGCATCGGCCCCAAGACCGCGGCCCAGCTGATCGGCGAATACGGCGACCTCGACACCCTGCTGGCCCGCGCCGGCGAGATCAAACAGCCCAAGCGCCGCGAGACCCTGATCGAATTCGCCGACCAGATCCGCCTGTCGCGCGAGCTGGTCACCCTCGACTGCAACGCCCCGGCGCCCGAGCCGATCGACGACTTCGCCGTCCGCGACCCGGACCCCGAGGCCCTGGCCGCCTTCCTCGACAGGATGGAGTTCCGTAGCTTGCGCACCCGCGTCGGCGACGGCAAGGCGCCGGCGACCAACGGCACCGCCTTCGTGGCCCGGCCGAAAGCCCCCTCCGCCCCCGTGGCCACGCCCCGCTACGGCCAGGTCGCCGAGGGCCCGGCCGAGGTCCAGACCGTCGACACCGAAGCCTATGCCTGCGTCCAGACGCTGGAAGAGCTCGACCAATGGATCGCCCGAGCGACCGAAGCGGGGGTCGTGGGGTTCGATTGTGAGACGGACGCGCTGTCGGCGACGCATGCCGGGCTGTGCGGCGTGTCGCTGGCCATCGGCCCGAACGACGCCTGCTACATCCCCCTGACGCATGAGCACCCGCCCGCGGCCGACGCCGGCGGCCTCGACTTCGGCGGCGAGACGGATGCCCGCGAGCCCCTGACCCAGATCGACAAGCCCGAGGCCCTGAAGCGGCTCAAGGTGCTGCTGGAGAACCCGGCGGTCCTGAAGATTGTTCAAAATGGAAAATATGACCTGGCGGTGATGGCCCAAAGGGGCATCCGCGTCGCCCCGATCGACGACACCATGCTGATCTCCTACGTCCTCGAAGGCGGCCTCCACGGCCACGGCATGGACGAGCTGGCCCGGCTCCACCTCGGCCATGAGCCGATCACGTTCAAGAGCGTGGCGGGGACGGGCAAGGCCCAGAAGTCGTTCAAGCATGTCGAGCTGAAACCGGCGACCTGCTACGCGGCCGAGGATGCGGACGTGACGCTCAGGCTGTGGCGCCTCCTCAAGCCGCGGCTGGCCGAGGCCCGGCTGACCACCGTCTATGAAACCCTCGAACGCCCCCTGCCGGCCGTGCTGGCCGACATGGAGCGGGCCGGCATCCGCGTCGACCCCGACCGCCTCAAGCGGCTGTCCTCCGAGTTCGGCCTGCGCATGGCCGAGCTGGAGCAGCAGGCGCACGACCTGGCCGGCCGCCCGTTCAACGTCGGCTCGCCGCGCCAGATCGGCGACATCCTGTTCGGCGAGATGGCCCTGCCCGGCGGCCGCAAGACCGCCTCCGGCCAGTGGGGCACCGAGGCCTCGGTGCTGGAAGAACTGGCCCTGACCCATGACCTGCCGCGCCTGCTGCTGGAATGGCGCCAGCTCTCCAAGCTCAAGGGCACCTACACCGACGCCCTGATCGAGGCCGCCGACCCGGCCACCGACCGCGTCCACACCTCCTACCAGCTGGCCGCCGCCACCACCGGCCGCCTCGCCTCCAGCGACCCCAACCTCCAGAACATCCCGATCCGCACCGAGACCGGCCGCCAGATCCGCCAGGCCTTCATCGCCGCCCCCGGCCATGTGCTGATCAGCGCCGACTACAGCCAGATCGAGCTGCGCCTGCTGGCCCACATCGGCGACATCCCCGAGCTGAAACGCGCCTTCGCCGCCGGCATCGACATCCACACCGCCACGGCCAGCGAGATGTTCGGCGTCCCCGTCGACCAGATGGATCCCGAGACCCGCCGCCGCGCCAAGGCGATCAATTTCGGCATCGTCTACGGCATCAGCGCCTTCGGCCTGGCCGCCCAGCTGAACATCCCCCAGGGCGAGGCCGGCGACTATATCAAGACCTATTTCGAACGCTTCCCCGGCATCCGCAGCTACATGGACGCGACCAAGGTGCAGGTGCGCGAGACCGGCATGGTCCACACCGTGTTCGGCCGCCGCATCCACATCCCGGCCATCCATTCCAAATCGGGGGCCGAGCGCCAGTTCGGCGAACGCGCCGCCATCAACGCCCCCATCCAGGGCGCCGCCGCCGACATCATCCGCCGCGCCATGGTGCGCATGCCGGGGGCCCTGGAGGCCGCCGGCCTGTCAACGCGCATGCTGCTCCAGGTCCACGACGAACTGGTCTTCGAGGCCCCGGAGGCCGAGGCCTGGCGCGCCATTCCGGTGATCAAGCGGGTGATGGAAGGCGCGGCGGAACCGGCCGTGGCGCTGACCGTGCCGCTGGTGGTCGAGGCGCGGGCGGCGGGGAACTGGGACGAGGCGCATTGATAGATAGTACTTGATACTGCTCTCCAAAAAATGATAGATAGACCTATCAATCAGTCGGAGCCGCCCATGACCATTCTCAACATCGATCGATCCGTCGCAGCGATCCTGGAAGCGGCGCGCCAAGGAGAGTTCATCTCCTATGGTGATGTTGCGAAAGCCAACGGCTTCGAATGGTCTTTCACGATGAACCATCTGATGCCCAAGCACTTGGACATGATCCTCGCCAAGGCCGACGCTCAAGGTTGGCCGCTCATCACCGCAAATGTCGTGAACAAGCAGAATATTGGATCGGGCAAGCTTGAAGAGCAGTCTCTCAGTGGTTTCGTGTCCTGCGCACGGAGGCTCGGCTACGAGGTCGGAGACAGTGATCGCCAGGTATTTCTCGAGGAGCAGCAGCGCGAGACGTTCGCCTTCGCCAAGAAGTACGACGGAGGTGTCCAGTGACCGAAGTGACCAAGTCCGAGCGGATACGCCAGTTGGCGGCCGAGGGCATAAGTCGGAGCGACATCGCTCGCGAACTCGGTGTCCGCTATCAATTTGTATACAATGTGCTCAAGGCCGCTTCCATCGAGCCGGCCGACCCGAAACCGGCTCTAATCAAGTCCCCGGTGAGCGAAGAGGGGCTGACGATTGCAGAAGCCAAGCGGAGGTTGGCCCTGACGTTTGGGGTCGATCCCGGGGCAATCACGATCACTGTGCAGGGGTAGCCCGTCGGCTGTTCCGGCTGCACTGCGGATGCGGCCTGTCCGGAAGACACACTCGGTAACGGGGGGCAGAACCCACATGTTGGCGGGATGAGGCGCGCTGAGGGGCTGCGACCGATAATGACGCCCCCTCATGATAGCGTCTGTCAGTGCGCCCGAACATGACTCGACGACCTATGGTTTTGCCGCCACAACTTCACGGGGTTGGGGGCTTGAGACATGACGGAGCCGCTTTTTCGGCTGACATACGACGGTGGCGATGCAGATCACCACGTCATCGACATGCGCCTTCTCGGTGCCTCGCTGCAGGGCGCCGACAAGATCATCTCGGATGGTCTGATCCTTCTGGTCCACAGTCGCCCTCCACGCCGAGGGGAACGGGCACCCGTTATCGCCAAGGTCCGAGAGCCCGCGCCGGGTTCCTACGATCTGATCGGAGCCTTGCAGGACTACGCTTGGCTGCTACCGCTCGGGTTGCCGGTCGCTCAGCAGGTAGTTGGCACGCACATCAGCGAATGGCTTGCTGCTGTAAAGGCCTACTTCAGCGGCCGCCCCGATCTGGCGGAGGCCGCGATGCAAGCACTCGTTGATCTCAACCGCGACCACTTGGCAGCCAGGGATGCCGCTGAGGCGAGGATGCACGAAGAGCGGATGGGATATCTCGATGCCATCCGCCAAACCCTAGCCCAACAGCAAAAGCCGCTTGAGCAGTTTGTCGCGCCGGTAGGTCGCTCGGTTACTTCCGCAACGTTTGCGCCTGCTGGCGCGCGCTCAGTCAGCGTAAATCTCGAGGACGCCGACGCCATTAGAGCGTCAGGGGAGGTTAGCTGGACGGATCTTCAGGAGGTGCAGCTCAAGACTGATGGTTTCCGGTTCCACACTAGTGGGTTGAGCATAGAAAACCCCGAACGAGACGGCTATCTAATGGCAAAGGTTTCGGATCCCCGGTTCGAACAACAAGAGAACGCTTACACCGCCGCAGCACAACGGCGGGCGGAGATCGTGGTGCTTGCCCGCAAAGGCTACAGGGGTGACGAGTTGGTTAAGATCGACATCGTCGACTTCCGTCGAGAGTTGGGGCTCTAGGAGCAACGGACCTGACCGGTCGCTCCGCCTTACCGGACTGGATAACTTGCCGTGATGCGCTTGGCCGCTCTGTCCAACTCGGGGAATAGTGTGCTCTCCTCAATGCCGAGGCGTTCAAGCGCCTGTCTCAGCGGACCCTTAAGAGCTTGAGGCACAACGAAGCGAGTCTCCGTAATCTGGTGGGCGAAATTAATTCGGGTTTTGGGAACAAGTCCGCTGATTATGAAGCCGCCAGCTTGGGAAAGTATTCGCCTGTTGCTCATTTTTGGGTGTACGTAATATGGCTTAAACAGATCGATTGGATCGATAATGGGAAGGAAGTGAGGTTTCTCCACTCGAATGAATTGGTGAAGTCTTTGGAAAACCGACTCTGCATTCAGGCGATCGATCTCTTCTTTCCTGCTGGCGCTTTTTGCTCTCTGACTTCTAAGTTCGACTATAGATTGCTTCTCAGAGCTTGTCATGTTCGCCAGATTCGCGATGCAGCTGATCGAATCGCTGTCGTAATACTTTTCGCGCTCCTCCGGGACCGAGAACCCGGTTACCAAGCCGTCGGCTTCCTTGCCCGCAGGGTCCGGTTGGGTCGCGAAATAGAGCGCGACCAATGGATTACGCGAGACATCCATTAGGCGGGTTGGCAGTCCGAAATGCTGCATCCGGACCAGCCGGTCAAACATGGTCTGGTCCGCCGAAAACTCGTGAGGGTGCACAGACACCAAGTCGCGCACAGCTCTTTTCTCGTTCTTCTGGAACTCGATCAGGTCGGGACGAAACAGTCCTGGAACGTTCTCCCAGCTGGTGTCGCGCTGCCCTCGATAGCACTTGAACTTAGCATCCTGCTCGGCAAAGCGCGTTACGGCATCGATGAAGTTGGTAAGACCGGTGATCGGAGGAATCGACGGTGCCGGAGCGACCTTCGCGCGTTTACGGGGGTTGCTGAGCCGTTTTGCCATGTGTCTGGCTACCACCCCCCTCACGTCATCGCCACATCCCCCCTCGCCCCATGCGGCCGCACCCAGAAGGTGACCCGTCCCGGGCAGCCCATGCGCCGGCAGGTCGTGCTGCGCCCCCACAGGACGAAGTGGGTCCCGCGCGCCCGGGCGATGCGTTTGAGGTCGGCCCGGATGCGCAGCTCGCACAGCTCGCACTCGGTATAGACCAGCCAGCGGTTGGACAGGATGGCGCCGACGGTGCGGCCGGCCATCTTCCAGTCTTCGGGGGTGTAGCGGTCGGGGTTGCGGCGGGTCATCTTTGTGAAGAGAGGGCGCTAACGATCGGCCCGCGGGGCCTCGCTGCTTGAGCGCGGGGTGGTGTTCGTCAGGGCGGTCGGTTCATGGCTCCGTGGCCAGCCTCAAATCTCACCGTCATTCCGGGGCCGGGACGGGCGCGAGCCCGGGGCGGAACCCGGAACCCAGGGGATCGGCCGCGATGACGGCCGCCGGGCGACCGGGTGGGCCGTCCTGGGTTCCGGGTTCCGCTGCGCGGCCCCGGAATGACGGGGTTTGGGCGTTATGGACGCAGTACGTCCCGCCCCCACCCCACCCGCCGCAGCTCGATGGCGGCGGCCTGGCGCAGGATGGCGTCGGGGGACAGGCGGTCGATCTCGGCCAGCAGGGTGCGGATGCCGGCGCGGCCGTCGGCGCTGGTCAGGTCCAGCCCCTGCAGGGCGGCGAGGAGGCGGACGGCGGGGTCGGGGCGGGCGGGGTCGGCTTGCGGCATGGGAAACACTCCAGAACTGACGACCGACCCGGGGGCCAGTTAGACTCGCGGAGGGGCCGGAGGCAAGGGGATGTTCGCGGTTTGTTCACAGGCGGGGCGGGGGAGCGTCTCCTCCCCGTTCGCCGCTTGCGAATGGGGAGGGGGACCGCGAAGCGGTGGAGGGGCGGTTGGCGGCGCCCCGATCGTGCGGCGGATGGAACTCCTCCGTCTCGTCGGCTCCGCCGCCGATCCACCTCCCCATCGCTGCGCGACAGGGAGGAGAACGCTGTGCTGACAATCCGCGAAAATATAGTCGGGTTGTGGAGACGATCCCCTACCTTTTCAGCCGCTTGCCCGAATCTAAACCCGATCTTCCCGACCCATGGGAGAACCGGTCCATACTGCGCTCCGGTCTTTGACAATCGCACCGCCGACCCGCCGCCCGAGGCGCGCCCGGCTCACCCTGCCGGCCCGGATGTCGACTCTGCCGACTCCGCCACAGCGAATTTCCGCGCGACCCTGTCGACCCTGCCGACTCCGCCATACCGAATTTTTGGGTTCCGCCCGGGTGAGGCTCACGCCGTCCGGATCATTCCGTCCACGACCGTCACCGGCCAGGGCGTCAGCCGGCCGCCGGCGCAGGGCCCGCCGGTGCACAGGCCGGTCAGCGGCTCGAACACCGCCCCGTGCCAGCCGCACAGGATGCGCTCCCCGTCCGGGGTCAGATAGCGGTCCAGCTCGATGGCCAGCGGATGGCCCTGATGCGGGCAGCGGTCGACATAGCCGGCCACCGCCCCGTCCTTCCGCACCACGAAGCCGTGGAAGAAGGCCTCGCCGATCTGCAGCACGAAGGACCGCGCGCCCGGATCGGCCAGCTCGGTCTCCGGGCACAGGGGCACATTGACCGGGGTCTTCCAGACCCGCTTGCGCTCCGGTTCGGGCGCGGGGGGCTCCGGTTGTTCGCTCACTAGCTCCGCTCGGCCTTGAGCGGGCGCGACAGCAGGGCCTCGATCATCTCCGGCACCGTGGTCTCCCCGGCCAGCACATCGGCCACGGCCAGAGAGATGGGCATGTCGACGCCGGTCTTCTCGGCCAGCTCGCGCACCGCCGGGGCCGATTCATAGCCCTCGGCCACCGAGCGCTTGCCGGCCAGGGCCTGCTCCACCGTCTGGCCCTGACCGAGAGCGAGGCCCAGGCTCATATTGCGCGACTGCGGGCTGGAGCAGGTCAGCACCAGGTCGCCGAGGCCGCACAGGCCGGCCACGGTCCCGGCCTGGCCGCCGAGGGCCACGCCCAGCCGGGTCATCTCGGCGAAACCGCGGGTGATCAGGGCGGCGTGGGCGCTGCGCCCCAGCCCCCGGCCCTCGCTGATGCCGCAGGCGATGGCCAGCACGTTCTTGATCGCCCCGCCGACCTCGGCGCCGATCAGGTCGGAGGCCAGGTAGGGGCGGAAGGTCGGGGCCGACAGGGTCTCCATCAGGGCCTGGCCGAGGGCCGCGTCGGCGCAGGCCAGGGTGACCGCGCTGGGCAGGCCGCGCGCCACCTCGCCGGCGAAGCTGGGGCCCGACAGCACGGCGGCCGGGGCGGCGGGGAGGGTCTCGGCCAGCACCTCGGTCATCAGCTTCAGCGAGCCGCGCTCGATGCCCTTGGAGCACAGCACGACCGGCACGCCGGGCCGGTGGTGCGGCGCGAAGGCGGTCAGGGTCGAGCGCATGTGCTGGGCCGGCGGCACGGCCAGGATCAGGTCGCAGGCGGCCAGATCGGCGAGGACGGCGGTGACCGACACCCGGCTGTCGAGCACCACGTCGGGCAGGAACAGCTCATTGACCCGGCGGGCGGTCAGGCTCTCGACCACCTCCGGCTCGCGCGCCTGCAGCAGGACGTCGAGCCCCGCCCAGCCCGCCACCTGGGCCAGGGCTGTGCCCCAGGCCCCCGCGCCGATCACCCCCGCCGTGCGAAATTCCATGGCCATTCCTATGCTTTCGCGCCCTTGCGGCCGGGTTTGTGGGCCGGATCAGACAGGGCCCGCGCCTCGTCCAGCGGCCAGCGCGGCCGGGCCGCGGCGTCGATGTCGGAGATCCAACCCTTCTGCAGCCGTTCCGCTCCCGCCAGGGCGATCATCGCCGCATTGTCGGTGCACCAGGCCATGGGCGGGGCGAGGAAGGCGAAGCCGTTCCTCGCGGCGGCCGCCTCCAGCGTGGCGCGGACCGTGCGGTTGGCCGCCACCCCGCCGGCCACGACCAGCAGGCGATGGTCGTGCCGCTCCGCATAGGCCTTCATGGCCCGGTCCGAGCGGTCGGCCAGCTGGCGCGCGATGGCGCCCTGCACCGCGTCGGCGAGGTCGGCGCGGTCCCGGTCCGTCTCGCAGGCGTGGGCCAGCCGCGAGGCCGCGGTCTTGAGGCCCGAGAAGGAGAAGTCGCAGTCCTTGCGGCCGAGCAGGGCGCGCGGCAGGTCGAAGCGGCCCCCGTCGCCGCCCTCGGCCAGCCGCTCCAGCGCCGGTCCGCCCGGATAGCCGAGCCCCAGCGCCTTGGCGATTTTGTCGAAGGCCTCGCCCGCCGCGTCGTCGATGGTCGTGCCCAGCCGGGTCATGTCCCCGATGCCCCGCACCTCCAGCAGCTGGCAATGCCCGCCCGAGACCAGCAGCAGCAGGAAGGGATAGTCCACCGGCCGGCCCAGCCGCGCCGACACCGCATGGCCCTCGAGGTGATTGACCGCGACCAGCGGCAGATCCCGCGCCAGCGCCACCGCCTTGCCGAAGCTGAGACCCACCATCACGCCGCCGACCAGTCCCGGCCCCGCCGTCGCCGCCACCCCGTCCAGTCCGTCGTAGCCCACCCCCGCCTCGGCCATGGCCCGCGCCGTGACGCCGGCGATCATTTCGACATGGCTGCGCGCCGCGATCTCGGGCACGACGCCGCCGTAGGCCGCATGATCGTCGATCTGGCTATGCACCACCGACGACAGCACCGTGGCCGCCCCGTCCGGCGTCAGCCGCACCACCGAGGCGGCGGTCTCGTCGCAGCTGGTCTCGAGGCCCAGCACGACGAGGGGTCCGGTTGCCCGGCCTGCTTCGCTGCTATAGTCCGCGCCCAGGTCCATCGGGTCGAGGTAACGGCCCCGTCCCTCCCGCGCAACGGTTCTCATGGCTGCTCTCGTCCGCATCGGCACGCGCCGCTCGAAACTGGCCCTGACCCAGTCGGGCATGATGCAGCGCGCCATCGGACGGGCCCTGGGGGTCGCGGACGCCGATCTGGCCGAGGCCGTGCCGCTGGTCGAGATCGTCACCACCGGCGACCGGGTGCAGGACCGCCGCCTGATGGAGATCGGCGGCAAGGCGCTGTTCACCAAGGAGATCGAGGAAGCCCTGCTCGACGGTCGCGTCGACGTGGCGGTGCATTCGATGAAGGACGTGCCGGCCGAACAGCCCGACGGCCTGTGCATCGCCGCCGTGCCGCCACGCGAGGACGCCCGCGACGCCTTCGTCAGCGAGGCCTTCGCGTCGTTCGCAGACTTGCCGTCGGGCGCGCGCCTGGGCACCGCCTCGATGCGGCGCCAGGCGCAGGCGCTGGCTCTGCGCCCTGACCTGCAGATCGAGATGCTGCGCGGCAATGTCGACACCCGGTTGCGCAAGCTGGCCGAGGGCGAGTTCGACGCCATCCTGCTGGCCGTCTCCGGGCTCAACCGACTGGGGTTCGAACGCGCGATCCGCGAGCGGCTGGCGCTCGACGACTTCCTGCCCGCGCCGGGGCAGGGGGCGCTGGCCCTGCAGACCCGGGCCGACGACCGGGACGCGGCCTGGGTGGCGGCGCTGAACGATCCCGCGACGGCGCTGGCCGTGGCGGCGGAACGTGGAGCCATGACCGCGCTGGAGGGCTCGTGCCGCACGGCCATCGGGGCCTATGCGGAGATCGCCGCCGGGCGGTTGAGGTTGACCACCGAGATGCTGGCGCCGGACGGCTCGGCGCGCTGGCGGCGGGCGGGCGAGATCGAGGCGGGCGGGTCGGAGCAGGCCCAGGCGCTCGGCCTGCGGCTCGGCGCCGAGGTCCGCGAGACGGCGGGCGATCAGAGGGTCGAGCCCTGATCCCGATCCGCCGCGTCTGGGTCACCCGCGCCGAGCCGGGCGCGACCCGCACCGCCGACCGCTTGACCGGTCTCGGCTTCGAGCCGTTGGTCGCGCCGCTGCTGAGGATCGAGCCGATCCCACAGCCGGCGCCGGACCTGACCGGCGTCGACGCCCTGGCCTTCACCAGCCGCAATGGCGTCGCCGCCTTCGCGCGCCTGTCCGGAGAGCGGACCCTGCCGGTGTTCACGGTCGGGGACGCCACGGCCGGGGCGGCGCGGGCGGCGGGCTTCGCCGTCGTCCGCTCGGCCGCCGGAGCCCTGGCCGATCTGGTCCGGCTGCTGGCGGAGGCGGCCCCGGGCCCGGTGCTGGCGCCCGGCGCGCTGGAGCCTTCGGGCGACCTGCAGGCGCTGCTGGCCGGGCGCGCCGAGGTCCGGACCCTGCCGGTCTATCGCGCAGTCGAGACCGGGGCCGCGCCGCCCGCCGCCTTCGACGCCCTGCTGATCCATTCGCCGCGCGCCGCGCGCGCGGTGGCGGCGTGCGGCCGGTTCGCCGGCCAGACCGCCGTCGTCATCTCGGAAGCCGCCGCCGCGCCCCTGACCGCCTCGGCGGGTCTGGAGACCCGCATCGCCGCCCGCCCGGACGAAGCGGCCCTGTTCGAGGCGCTTGGCAAGCCCGCGCCCCGCGTATAAAGAGCGCCTCTCGCGCGGGCGTGCACGTCTCCGCCGCGCCAAGGCCGCTTTAGCTCAGCTGGTAGAGCATCGCATTCGTAATGCGGGGGTCAGGTGTTCGAGTCACCTAAGCGGCACCACCACTCCAGAGCCACTCTAACTAGGAAGACGACGCGCGAGCGGTGGGAGTGCCGTATCGCTGGGTCGGCGCGTGGGTCCCAGCTGGGTGTGCCGTTGGTCCGCTTCTGACTCGTTGTGCTACCCATTCCTGATCAATGACGAGTGGGCGGCGCGCCGATCAGCCATTGAAGTGCGAACAGAATGGCACCGCTCAGGCCCACGGTGAGCGACCACACGACGATCTGCCGAAGCCCTACCAGAACCTCCGGCGTCTGCGCGACCCCGTCGATGACGAGCGGACGAGTGAAGCGCAGCCACCAGACCCGCAGATGGTCTGTCCACTGCGGATCGCCGTCCAGCGCCGTGCACTCGAAATACGACATCATAGCGCGCCAGTGGCCCGCCGTGACGCTGGGTGCCTGCAACGACCTCGGAGAGCGATAGTGCTCCAGGACAAGCATCGTCTCCTTCGGGGTGAACCCCTCGCTGCGCGCCGGCGCTAGCATGCAGAGCACCGTCCCTCTCTCCGTGCGATGATAACTCAGTGAGGCCCCCGACTCGACGAGCAAGCGGACATGACTGACAGGAAGGCCGACTTCGGAAGGGGCAGGTTCGACAATCTGATCCACCGGGCGACTGCCGTAAAACACGTCGAACTGCCGGCGATCGTTACCGCCCATCCTGCCGCCACACTGAACGTAGAAGCTGTAGGCGGACGAGAAATAGGCATGGCGTTCGTCGCTATCCGCCAAACGGTTGAACCAGCGTTCGGCCATCAATTCGCAGAACTGTTCAAAGTCGCGTTTGCGGATCCACCGTCGGTTTCGTCGGTCGGCTACCGTCACGCTGAACGCCTCTCTCGCAAAGAACGCGCGCACTCGGAGGAGGCTTCGCTATTCGTTTGTAAACAGGTAGGTCCGACCGATCATCCCCAATCAGTCTGGTCTCCGATGGCGTACCAGAACCGGCCGTCTTGAGAAAAGCAACGCAATACCCTTGAGCAGCGTCGGAGTCAGAAGCGGACCCAGTTGGAACCGCTAGGAAACAAGCGCAGAAATCCGCAGACGCTAGTGCGTCAAATGCCGCTCATGACACGATGTGGCGGTTCAGAACGTCGCTCGCCGGCGTTAAGCGCGTCTAGTTCAATCTGCTCAGCTTTCGAAGCTGTCCCGGCGGCAGAGCATTTTTGGTGGACCGTCCGCCATCTTCTCATGCAATGGTTGCGTCGGGAGAGGGTTCAAATGTCCAGCGAAGATGTAGTGGTGCCGGCTACGGAGCCGGTGTCAGTGTTCCAAAGCGATCTGCCGATCGACGCAAAACTAGAACGAGCGCGAACTGAGTTGCTGGACCTCTCGGCCCGCAATCGGTTGCTGAACATTCCGCGTTCAGCGAAGAGCGCCAAAACGCTCGAAATCGTGGATGAGCGCGGTGCGGAGGTGTTTCGCCTGCTCTCAAAGGACGGCAAGGCCTTCACTTTTTTGGCAGGCCGCGGCGAGGTCGAGGAAGGCGAAGATGAGATCGCCGAACTCGTTCAGCCGGACGAAGACGGCGTAGACAATCGAGGCGTTTCGAACCGCCACTCTGATACCCGCCTGCAAACGAGACTGACGCCGGCAGGTCTTCAGAAGAAGCTGCTGGATCTCTATTACGACGCTCGCACACTCGAAGAGGAGCAGGGGGTAAACATCCTGTTCCTTGCGATCGGTACGCTGAAATGGATCGATCCAAACAACGCGACAGTGAGCCGGTTTGCACCGCTCATTCTGGTCCCGGTGGAGCTGGAACGCGGCAACGCGGCCGAGAAGTTTAAGCTGAAATCCCGCCAAGAAGATTTTGCGGCGAACCTTTCGCTGGAAGCTTACCTAGATCGCGTTCATGGCGTGAAGCTTCCAACATTTGAAGCTGGGGACGACTTTGATCCGGTGGTCTACGCAGCCGCAGTGGCGGACGCTGTCTCTGCCAAGCCGGGATGGGCGGTCGACCTAGACGATGTCGTGCTCGGCTTCTTCTCGTTCGCCAAGTTTCTGATGTATCGGGACTTGGACCCGCAGACATGGCCGGCGAACGCTAAGCTGTCAGACCATGCTCTCCTGAAGCCCCTGATGACCGAGGGCTTCGCCGAGGGCGAGCCGCTGCTGTCCGAAGACCAGTCCGTCGACGACCACGTGTCGCCCTCACAGATGGTCCATATCGTTGACAGTGATAGCTCCCAGACACTGGCAGTCGAAGAAGTGCGGCGGGGTCGCGATCTAGTTATCCAGGGGCCACCCGGGACAGGTAAATCGCAGACGATCGCGAACATAATCGCAGCGGCCGTCGCGGACGGTAAGACCGTCCTATTCGTGGCCGAGAAGATGGCGGCGCTTGAGGTGGTCAAGCGGAGGCTCGACAGCACCGGCGTTGGCGATGCCTGTCTAGAACTGCACAGCAACAAGGCAAACAAGCGGGCGGTCTTGGAGGAGCTTCGCCGGACGTGGGAGCTTGGCGCTCCCCGGGCTGACAACCTCGCTGTGCTCAACGCGCGGCTCACGGATGCCCGAGATCATCTGAATGCACACGCTGAAAGACTGCACCGCCCGCTCGGTCAGTCGGAATACACGCCGTATGACGTAATCGGGCATCTTGTGCGTCTACGTCACGCCGGGGTGAAGCCTGCCTATTTGAGACTCGAAGGCCCTGAGTCTTGGTCACGCGAGGATTTCGACAAGCGCTCTCGTCTGGTTTCGGAGTTGGCTGAACGCGTTCTCGACCTTGGTTCCCCGGGCGAGCACCTATGGCGAGGCATCGATCTCGACCGTGCATTGCCACCAGAAATCGCGCGGATCGAGGCCCGACTTTCTGGCTTGGCCGATCAGCTGTCGCGCATCCGTTTCGACCAGGGTGAGGTCGCAACGATGCTGGAAAAGGACGCGCCTTCGTTGGCGGATCTCGAGGCCGTCCTCGAACTCGCAACAAGGATCTCGACAGCTCCGGATCTTGAGCCCGACGCTCTCGCCTCTGAAGCTTGGGACAAGCCTGACGATGTCCGAGCTTTGGTAACGGCAGGTTCGGACTTGGAAGCCCTGCGTGCATCTCTCGACTTCAAAATTTCGGCCGCCGCTTGGGATACGGATGTCGAGGAGATTGCCCGGGCCCTTGAACCTCTCGACCAATCAACACCGGTCGAGGCGTTCGAGCGAGCTCGTAGCCTGTCGGAGCGAAGCCCGACCATCACCGATACCGCCGTGCGACTCGCCAAAGCTCTTGGCCGAAGCGAAACACCCACCTCGATATCAGCGCTCGAGACGTTGGCGCAGGTCGGCGACCGAGTGGCAGACGCGCCTGAGGCCGATGCGTCCGCATTTGCCCAAGACCTTTGGGACGGCGGAGTTGACCGGGCTTCTGACCTAGCGAATGCCGTCAAAGGTCTAGAGGACGCACGTTCAGAAATCGGGTCGGCACTTAGCGATTCAGCGTGGAACGCTGATCTTTCCGACGCCAGACGAAGCCTTGCCACACACGGCACCTCGCTGTTCCGCGTTTTCAACAGCGAATGGCGTTCAGCAGACAGGCTTGTCCGCTCATATCTCTCCGATCCGAAGGCCCCGCTTCAGCGTAGGCTCGGTTGGCTCGACGCCTTGGGGCGCGGCCAAGGTGCCCAAAAGCTCATTAGAGACGATGACCAGTTTGGCCGATCCGCCTTTGGTAGCGACTGGCGAGCGGAACGCTCCTCGTCCGCGCCGCTCCTTGCCCTCGTCGAATGGATGCGCAGCCTAAAGGGCCTGGGCGCTGAGCCTCGGCTTATCGTCGGACGCAAGCCTGATCGGTCGAGAGTCGGTGAACTAGCCAAAACATTGACCGCCCAGTTGCAGGCGGCCCGTAGTGAGTTGGCGGACCTCTGGGAGGATCTTGGCACGGCGCGTTCGCTAGTGTTCGGCGGCGTTGAAACAGTGTCGGACACTGTGCTCACTACTGCGGGCGAGGCAGCTTCGGGGCTGGCCGGCGCCCATGCCGGCTACTTGGCGCTGGCTGTCGCGGATGAGGCGTCGTTGGATGCCCGCCGGCAGAACCTTTCAGAACTGATGCGCGGCCAAGCGGCATTGAAGGCACTTCGCGCGCAGGCGGCGATGGGACACAGCGCTTTCGGAAAACAGTGGCACGAGACCAAGTCCGATTGGGAGTCGCTCTCGGCCATTGTCGATTGGGTTGATAGCAACCGGGATATCCGCGTCCTTGCCTCTCGAGTACCGGAGAGGTCAGCAGTTCCTGCGCGCTGCGAAGCGATCATCGTCGCGCGAGACGCTTGGCGAGACCTGCTCGCGGCTGCGCTGGCGGACTTAAAGGCTACGTCGGAAGCAGCACTCACTACCGAAAACGCACTGACCTTGGCGAGTTCCGAAACCTCCAGCCGGCTGACCGCTTGGCAGAATGGCGGCGAAGCCTTGACGACTTGGGTGAGTTATCGGGCACGCGCGCATGAAGCCAACTCGTTGGGTCTTCAAGACGTGGTTGACCGCTTGCATAGCGGCGGTCTTGCTCCCATCCAGGCTCTACCGGATTTTGAACAGGCCTTTTTCGAGGCGGTACTTGAGTATCAGATCGAAGAGGAACCAGAATTGGCGACCTTCGATGGAGAGCTTCATGGTCGCAAAGTCCGCGACTTTGTCGACCTCGATCACCAGCGGATCAAAGCGGCCGCCATGCAAGTTGCGCTGGAGCATCATCGCCGCGTTCCGCCGAGGAGCGGCGGCGCGGTTGGACCTCTGGGCGTCCTGAAGGGCGAGATGGCTAGGAAGCGGGGGCACATGCCTATCCGCCAACTTATGCAGAAGGCATCTCAGCCGATCCAAGCGCTTAAGCCGGTCTTCATGATGAGCCCGCTTTCCGTGGCTCAGTTTTTGCCACCCGGCGCACTGACCTTCGACTTGCTGGTCATGGATGAGGCGAGCCAGATTCAGCCTGTCGATGCTCTGGGCGCGATCGCTCGGTGCAAGCAGGTCGTTGTCGTGGGTGATCCGCAACAGCTTCCGCCGACCTCCTTCTTTGCAAAAATGACGGGTCAGGCCGACGGCGACGAAGACGATGGACCGGCACGTGTCGCCGACATCGAAAGTATCCTTGGCCTTTTCACAGCGCGCGGGCTGCCCATGCGCATGCTTCGTTGGCACTACCGCAGCCGGCACGAATCCCTCATCGCGGTCTCCAACCGGCAGTTCTATGAGAACAAGCTGGTCATCATTCCGAGCCCGTACACGTCCCAATCAGGACTAGGGCTGCGCTTCCACCACGTTAAGGACGGCGTCTTTGAGACGGGCACTACCCGCACTAACCCCGTGGAGGCCAAGATTGTCGCGGCGGCAATTATCCACCACGCCAAGACCTCGCCAAAGCTATCCCTCGGTGCAGTTGCCTTCTCGTCTGCCCAGCGCAAGGCGATCCTCGAGCAACTGGAACTCCTACGTCGGCAACTTCCGCCAGAGGACGAAGCCTTCTTCCAAGCCCACCCATCGGAACCCTTTTTCGTCAAGAACCTCGAGAACGTTCAAGGCGACGAACGTGATGTGATCTTCATATCCGTAGGCTACGGCCCGACCACCCTGGGCGGAAGGCCGCCAATGCGCTTCGGCCCTGTTGGCCAAGAGGGCGGAGAACGGCGGCTAAACGTACTTATCAGCCGGGCCAAACGCCGGTGCGAGGTGTTTTCGTCCATGACCGACGAGGACATTGATCAAGACTTCGCAGCGACCCGGAAGGGCGTATTTGCGCTCAAGCTGTTCATGCATTTTGCCCGAACCGGCCGGATGTCGTTGGCCGAGTCGGTCGGTCGCGACACCGACGGGATTTTTGAGGAGCAAGTTGCTCTCGCGCTCCAAGGGCGGGGTTATCTAGTTCATCGGGACGTCGGTGTTTCCGGGCTCTTCATTGACATAGCCGTGGCTGATCCTAATCAGCCTGACCGTTACCTGCTGGCCATTGAGTGCGACGGCCCCTCATACAAGAAGGCTCGATCCGCAAGGGATCGTGACCGTTTGCGCCGCAGCGTTTTGGAGGGTCAGGGTTGGTTCGTCCATCGCATCTGGAGCGGCGACTGGTTTAAGCGCCCACAAGAGCAACTCGATCGAGTCTTTGCTGCAATAGAGGCGGCCAAGGCCGAATTAGCTCGAGAAGGTCAGGCCAAAGATCGGCTGCCCGCCTACGAGATTGTTTCGGTCGAGCGCGACACGGTCACAGAGATGGGGCTTGCCGGGGTAGAAGAAATTCACGCCCTCTCGACCCCGTATGTCGAAGCAAGCCTGACCAAGCCGACCCACCTGTCCCTCGAAATTCACCATACGCCCACTGGCATCTTGTCCCAGCTTGCGGAGCAGGTGGTTGCAACCGAGGGCCCGGTACATTTCGATGAAATCGTAGCGAGGGTCCGAGATGCTTGGGGCCTCGCCCGAGCCGGGGTTAGAATTCGGGACGCCGTACAACGAGCACTCGACGTGTCCGTCAGACAAGGGCGGGTCCTGGAGGCCGACGCCTTCTACACCGCACCCGGTGCAGACATTGTCGTGAGGGATCGCAGCAGCGCGCTGTCGCCTACCCTGCGCCGACCTGAGTTGCTCCCTCCGACCGAGATCGAAGCCGCTCTGTTGAGCGTCGTCTCGCGGAACTTCGGAGCCACAGAAGATCAAGCGGTGCAAGCGGTGGCTCGCGGGTTCGGCGTGAAGTCTACGTCAGCGCAGCTCAAAGATTTGATCTCGGAGGTGGTTACTTCTGCGATCGAACGCGGGACGCTGGCCCGCAGAGATGCCCTGATTGACGTGGGCCCGAATGCCCCGAAGCTGGAGCGAGAACCTCAGAAGCTTCCGATTGAGCTCTTGGTCGCAAAGGGAGAAGGAGAGCAACTTGAGTTCAAGCAAACTCTCCGGTGGGACGTCCGCCAAGAAGCCCTACACAAGCGGCTTGAGGACCAGTGCCTGAAGGCTATTGCCGCCTTCACCAACTACAAAGGCGGCACTCTCCTGATCGGCGTCTGTGATGACGGTGCCGTGCCCGGATTGGACGCGGACTTGGCAACCTTCGGGGGAAGCCGAGATAAGTTTGACCTGCATCTCACGAACCTGATCAAGGACCGGTTTTCCGAGAGCTTCCGCGCCGGTTGCGTCTCGGTCTCCTATCCCACGGTCCATGAGAAGCTGGTCTGCCGCGTAGATGTGAAGCGCTCGCGCAAGCCTGTCTATCTGGCCATCTCAGACGGTGCGGGCGCAGCGACGGACCGATTGATTGTTCGCGCCGGAGCATCGTCGCCCGAGATTCCGCTGAGTCAGGTGGCCGCCTATGTGCGCGAGCATTTTGACGGCTGAGTGATCAGTACCGCGTCCAAGTTATTTGCGGATCGCGAGTTCTTGACGGGGCCGATCCAGGGGAGGGGATTCTATGACGAAGTTGCCATCCATCCTTAACAGGGGCGAGCCTTCTCGTCTCTTTCCAGTGCTCGCTGACACATCAAAAGAGGGCCGGACGCTCTCGATCTTCCTCGCCTGTCTCGAGAACGTCGATGAGTTCGGCAGAGCTATGATGGCTAGCCTCGATCAGCGGATGGGTGTTCGGGCAAGGATCGAAACCTACACGGAAGTCGGGCTCCAAAAGACCATCGCGGGGGCGAAGCATCGACCTGATGGTTTGGTCGTGGTGAGCACGGGCAAGTCAACGTGGACAGCTTTGGTCGAGGCGAAAGTCGGCGCTGCTGAGCTGACCAACGAGCAAATCGAAGCCTACCTAAGTTTGGCCAAGCTGAACGGCATTGACGCCGTCATCACGTTATCGAACCAGTTCACCTCCTTGCCGACCCACCATCCCTTGGCTGTAAGCGGAGCGCTTACCCGCAAAGTGGACCTGTTCCACTGGTCTTGGGGTTACGTGATCACGCAAGCCCACGTCCTGCGAGAGACAGGGGACGTTGCTGATCGTGAACAACTCCTCCTCCTCAGCGAACTGCAGCGGTTTCTGCTCCACCCAAGCTCGGGAGTGAAGGAGTTCGATCAGATGCCAGCCGCTTGGGCTGAGCTTTGTGCCAAGGTTAGTGCCGGGGCGCTTCCGACCGCCAGAGCAATCGAAACCCAGCAGGTTGTCGGTGCTTGGCATCAAGTTCTTGAGCGAGTGACCTCCGTGCTCAGTCGCCAGTTGAACGATCATGTCGAGGTGCAAATGTCGCGCGCTGAAGCGAGCGATCCAGCCGTTCGTATGAAGGGCTCGCTCGAAAGCCTTACGCGTGAGGCTTGCCTTACGAACCACCTTCTCGTTCCCGCCGCCGCTGCGCCAATCCAGATTTCTGCGGACCTTCGAAAACGTGCGGTCAGCCTTCATATGCGGCTGAAAGCGCCCGCCGATCGTCAGTCGACGAAGGCGAGGGTGTCATGGCTTTTGCGGCAGCTAGCTCAGACGGAAGTGCGCGATGTGCACGTCAAACTCCTATGGCCTGGCAGGGCAGCGGCCACTCAGTTCCCGCTGGCGAAGTTGCGGGACGCACCGGAGTTGGCGAGCCAAGACCGGGAGGGAATGAGCGTTCTTTCATTCGAGGTTCTGCTCGTGAAGGACTTGGGAGCCAAGTTTGCTCAGCGCAAAATTGTTGTGACTGAGCTGATCAAGGCTTCGACAGAGTTTTATAACGGTGTGGGTAGCAGCCTGACTGCGTGGCAAGCGAAGCCTCCCAAGATCTCAGATGCCAAGCTGGCACCAGCGTCAGTCAGCGCCGAAGCTCTGAGAGAGCAGGTGGAGCAAGAGGCGCTAGATCGCTGAGCGTCTCCACCGAGTGACCGCCGCGTGATGTCGTCTTCTGGAGCAAGGCCGGCGTTCGAACGCGCAACCAGCGGTATCTTATATGAAGATAACCAAGCTCCACATCGAGTAGCACTGGCCTAGCCGAGCCGTGTTTTTGGTTGGAAGCTGCTTCCCGGAGTGAAAGCTTCGCCGGGACAAACTCAAGAAGAACAACGCGTTTCAACCGATCACTAGCGCCCCTCGCGGGCACCCTCGACCCGCCCAACCCGAGCCCTCGTGACCTCCGTCGCGGGGGCTTTTTCTTTGCTTTGAAAGGAACCCTCCATGAAGTCACTCACCGACCGAGACGCGGTCACCGCCGCCCTCACAGACACCACCCTGGATCCTGACCTTCGAGCCCTGATCGGTCTTCGAGTCTGGCAGGTAGACACCGATCGCCGGCTGCCCCTCGGCGAGACCCTCCAGATCGTCGTCGTCCAGCCCGGTGATCCTCCTGAGGTCATTCACGACGCAGTGGGCTTCCCGATCTGTTGGGATCAGGCGGAGCAGCCCGGCTGGGAGTGGTTCAACGACCACGGCTCATGGTTCGAGCTAGCCTACGTCCTGACGGACGACTTTGGGATGCTGGTGCTCGTGCCGGACCATCCCGACACCAACGACACCCTCCTCTTCAACTGCCGAGGCGTCGCAGACCGAAAAGACCCGGCCTGAAACCCCTTTCCCCTCCTTCCGCCGACCCATCCGCCCGCGCCCTCCGACACCCGTCGCGAGGGCTTTTTCATGCCCGAAAGGACCCCCGATGCTTTCACTGACGGACTGTGCCTCTACAGCGAGCGCCCTGAACGATCCCGACCTCGACCCCGATCTGCGCGTCCTGATCAGCCTGCGCACTCGGAACCTCAGCGACGACACCAAGCTCTTCATCGTCCAGGGCGGCGACACGCCAGAGGTCATCAACGAGGCCCTCGGCTTTCCCATCACAGGGGATCAGGCTGAAGAGCCTAGCTATGACTGGATCGAGGATCACGGCCGGTGGTTCGAGATCGCTCTCCACCCGAGCGACGAGGGGCCCACCCGCATCTTCGTGGAGAACGGCCCCGGCACCGAGTTGGGGGTCCACTACCTGTGTCAGTCGCACTTCTGGTTCGACGGCGAGGGAAGCCGCCGGTGAAGCACGCTCTCACGTTCGCCATTCTGATCGTTGCTTTTGCGATCCTGAAGGCCGTGGTGATCGCTCTCGTGATCGGGCTGGCTCTAGCGCTGATCTACTCCTTCGCCAGACAGCCACGAGAGACGCTGCTTTTCCTTGGCGTTCTCACTGTGACCGGGCTCGCCGGTGCTCAGCCTGCAGCCTTCATTGCGGCCGTCGCGGTCATCTGCGTTACGGCCCTAATCTTCGGCCACCGGCGACGGAGTACGGGCGACAACCAGTCCCAAGCCCATCCGGCACGGCCTCTGATCGAGCTTGAACCTAGATCGAAGGCTTAGCGGGTAGCCGCTTCAATACCTCAGCAAACAGCCGCGCCGGGTCTGCCTCCATCGCCCTCGCCAGTGCGACGAACTCCAGAACGTCCACTCGGCGTTGGCCGCGTTCGATGATGGAGATGAAGGTCTGATCCTTCTGGACCCGGTCGGCCAGCTGAGCCTGCGTTAGGCCGGACTTTTGCCGAGCCTCCGCCAACACCTCGACGAGGTGTCGATGCTCGCCGCCGAAGATCGTCTTGGGCATCCGTGCGTCGCCGATTCCAAACCGGCAACCCACGTATATGGAAAATTCGCTTAGGCAGTTTTTCCGTTTTTAACTATGGAATCTTTCCATAATTTCAAGCCGGCGCTTTGGCTGGCATCCGCCCCACATTCACACCAAGGAAGCAAACTCATGCTGATCTACGCATTAGCCACGATCCTACTTATCCAGTCGAACCCGCAGCCGGCTCAGCGGGCCGAGCCACCGCAATCCCAGCGTTTCGGTGCTTGGGAGGTTCGCACCCGCGTCGATGCCATCACCGATGAAGTATCCATCGGAGCCTATCTGGGAACGCCTGCTGACAATCTCGCGATCGCGTGCGCCCAGAACTCGCCAGACTCAACGGTCGTTCTCTGGCGATCGACTACGCGGTTCCGTCAGACAGGCTACATCCCGCGGACAGGACAAGATGCCAGGATGTATGGCTGGCCCGTGGGAAGCACGACCTACCGCTTCGACCAAGACCCGCCGGTAGATGCCTGGATATTCGGGCGGCAAGATTACAGCAGTGGTTTCGGCCTGACTGACATCCAAGGCATCACAAGGCGAATTGCCACCAGTACGCGGATGGTCCTCCGGGACCGACTCTTCGAAACACACACCGTCAGTTTCGCCTTGGTCCCAACCGACACCCTCAGGATGCTGCGGCGTCTGGACGAGGTTTGCGGGACCAATCTCAGCGCCCCGCCGACTGACCAATCCGAAGCGGGTCGGCCGTAAACACCGTTCAAACGGGGAATGATCCAAGGCGACCGGCAGAAGGTGGTTTCAGCCGGTCGCCAGCTCAAGTCCTACGGGAAGGTACGTTCGGTAGCTTAAAATGCCGGCGTAACAAGTAATAGGCGTCCGCAGGACAGATTTATTTTCCCACCGTTACGCGCGATAACTCAGCAATCGCTCCAAAACTCCCGAAAGTGGCGAATTATGCCTTTGACATCCTTCTCGGCGGGTGGTTGTCAGAAGGTCCAGCGCCGCCGCTAGGCGAAAAGACATGCTGAGAAGGGCTCGCCGGACCAGGCCCGCCCCCCGCTACGTCGCGGGGGGTCTCGTTCTTCCCGCAAGTGCGGATGCCTACCCCCCCGGTCCTCCCCTCTCATCGTAAATACTCAAATGACAAACGATCTCGATCGTTCGGACGATGACGCCTGCCCGTCACCGAAGCCGAATGATCAAAAAGCCAAACCCCGCATCCATGATGCGCCCGGCGACACTCCCCAGTCTGGCGGCACGGTCGCGCTCTGATCCGAGTGAGTCTGCTTCGGATGCCGCCGGCGGATGCGTCGGCAGAACCTGTGAGGACAGGAGAAATGAACATAAGAAAAGAGATCGGGCCATTCCCGGACCGTCCGCCCCCAAGGTCGGATCGCCCGCCGGCCACGATCGCCAACGTCGAGCACCTACTGGAACATGCTGGCATCAAGGTGCGCTACAACGAGGTCAGCAAACGCGACGAAATCTTGCTCCCCAACAAAACGGGATCAAGAGACAACGTCGACAACGTCACCCTCACCTACATCATCAGTCTGGCTGCTGAGCACCACATACCCACCGGCAATGTCCCGGGTTTTGTGGAGGCCATCGCCAACAAGAATGCGTACAACCCAGTCCAGGACTGGATACGCAGTCGACCATGGGACGGCACAGATCGACTGCCTGACGTCTACGGGACCGTCGTTCAGGCGGAAGGGTACCCCGAAAGCCTGAAGGAGATCATCCTGCGGAAATGGCTTCGCAGTGTCTCAGCGGCGGCAACCCGAAACAACTTTCGGAGCCGAGGCGTCCTGACCCTTCAGGGGGCACAGGGCGCTGGAAAATCCAGCTGGATTAAAGCCTTGATCTCCGACCCGGACCTGGCCGATGGCGTGATCAAGCTTGGTCACCACATGGACCCGTCCAATAAGGACTCCCTTATTGGAGCCATAGGGTTCGCGATCACCGAGATCGGCGAGCTCGACAGTTCGTTCAAGAAGGACATCGCTCGGCTAAAGGGCTTCCTGACGGATGACACTGACCGGGTTCGTCGGCCTTACGATCGTCGGGAGTCGAGCTACCCCCGACGGACGGTGTTCGCTGCGACCGTCAACGAGCACCAATTCCTACAGGACCCCACCGGGAACACACGCTTCTGGACCATCCCGGTCGCGTCCCTGAACTGGCAACACCAGATCGACATGCAGCAGGTGTTTGCTCAGCTAGCTCAGGAGGTGGAGGAAGGCGAGACATGGTGGTTGGCAGACGACGAGGAGGCCCTGCTTAACGACCTGAACTCGCGTCACAGCACCGCCAGCCCCGTAGCTGAACGACTGGCGGAGATGGTCGATATCGACCGCATCGGCGCAGAAGGTCTTGCTGCAATGTCGGCCAGCGAGGTTCTCGAAGCGCTCGCTTTCCCGCTAACCAACCCGATGGCGCGCGAAGCTGGGGCCGCTCTAAGGAACCTCCTGGGCGACCCAAAGAAGATCAACGGTACCATGAAATGGCGTGTGCCCGTCCGCGACGTCGACGGATCCAACCCTGCTAAGCCGTGGGGGAAACCGTACTGAACCGCGCCCGGACCGGGGCACCGGGAGGTGGGGGGAGGGGGTAGAGAAAAGCTTGAGATGATCGGTCCGAAAGACCGATCAAGACGGCGAATCTCCCGCCCCTCCCCCCCACCACCTTCTGGCTGCCGCCCGGCGTGCGACGCCGTCTGCGGCTCTTCCATTGTCTTGATGTCCGCTCCCCGGTGGCGTCCCCCAGCGGCACCGTCGGGGGCACCCTGGACGCCTCCCACCAACTCGCCCGCCGGCAGTTGCTAGCCTCGGCTGCGGCAGGATTCCGGCGAGCCGAGGGGGCCGAAACGTGGTCCCGGGGCGGCCGTCCGGCCCCCGCCGATCACCCCACCATCCCCGCCCCCGACGCGTGGCCCCTGCGGCCCACTCTGGGGCACCGCGGGCCCGACCCGCTCCAGACGACCCACCCTAATCGACCGCCTTCCCGGGCCGCCTGACGGCGCTCGCCCGTGGAACATCAAACATGCAAGGAGACTAATCCCATGCCCAAGGCCAAACTCGACCACGCCTTTGTGTCCACCGCGCAATGCCAGCCCGGCAAAGCCAAAACCGACTGGTACGACACGATCGTCACCGGCTTCGTCTTCGAGCGTCGTTCCAGCGGCGGCGGCACCTACTACTTCCGCTTCTCCGATGCCGCCGGTCGGCAGGCTCAATATAAAATAGGCGGTGAAACGGACATCAGCTTTGCAGCCGCAAAGAAGCGCGCGGTGCAGCTCAGGTCCGAGGTCGTCATGGGCGGCGACCCGAGGGCCAAGAAGGCAGAGGCGAAGTCCATACCTCTGTACAAGGAACTCTCGGCCATGCATCTCGCCGACGCGAAGCTCACGCAGCGGTCCTACTCGACGACTGAGGCTTATGTCAGAATCCATGTGATCCCTAGGTGGGGAAAGGTCCGGCTCACCGACATCGAACCGCGCGCCATCTCCCAGTGGCTCGGCGAGAAGCGAGCCGAAGGACTGGCACCGGCGACGGTCGAAAAGATCAGGGTGATCTTCGGCCGATCCTTCGAGCTCGGCGCTAGATGGGGCGTCCCCGGGACTGACAAGAATCCGGTCAGGGCGGTGTCCAGGAAGCCCTTTCAGAACGCGAAGGAGAGATATCTCAGTCGGGAAGAATCGATCAGGCTTCGAGAGGCAGTCGCGCAGTCGCAGAACACCCAGCTGCAACATGTCGTCGGCCTGCTTCTGCTGACAGGTGCCCGGGTTCGCGAGCTCCTGGACGCGAAATGGTCAGACGTGGACGTCGAGCGTAGATCTTGGCTGATACCCACCTCGAAAACAGGGAAGCCACGCCACGTCCCGCTCTCGACGCCGGCGATCGCGATCATAGAAGCCCTTCCTCGCTTCAAGGACTGCCCTTTCTTGATACCGAACCCTGACACCCTGAAGCCCTTCGTGTCGATCAAGCACAGCTGGCAGCGGGCGATTAAGGTGGCGAAGCTGCCCGGTCTGAGAATCCACGATCTCAGGCACTCGGCGGCGTCCTTCATGGTCAACAGCGGTGTCGACCTGTTCGCCGTCGGCAAGGTGCTGGGTCACGCTAGTTACCAGTCAACCCAGCGGTATGCGCACCTCGCCAACGACACCTTGCTCGCCGCCGTCGAGGCGGGTGCCGCGAAACAGGCTGCGGCCTAACTGCTTCCCCGCTTCGCGCGCTGGCTTCGGCTGGTTCGCGGGGCGGGGACCCGTTCTTTTTTTCACCTTGGTGGGTCGTGCGCGTCAGCGCGCATAATGGACATTCCACGAATCAACTCGGGGGACGTCTGCAACGGGTGGGATGCGGATTTGCGGCTATCCGTGGCCGCTCGGGTCAGCTCGACAAACAACCTTGGCTTTACCGGTGCCCCACGCGACGGCTAGCATTGGTTTCTGATCTGAGGAGCGACCATGAAAGGCACGTTGAAAAAGGTTTGGGAGATATACCTCGGCGTTGGCGCAATCCTCGCTTCATCGGCCTTCATCAGCACCCACTTGGCGTTATTCTTAGTCCCCGGACGCCTTTACGAACAAAGCGGCGGCGAAGTAGGAACCGCGATCTGGGGCACAATCGTCTTTTACGTCATCAACTGTATCGGCGCGATCCTCCGCGCTTTCCTCTGGCCAATCAGCCTGGTTGCGCTGTTGAGCGGGCAAATCGGCTTCTGGGAGTTTCTTTTCCCGGCTCTCTATGGGATGCCATCGGTCGTGTCGCCGCCCTGACAGAGCGGGCATTGAGCGCACGTGCGCAAAGGGTCGGAAGCGGGCGTTGGTTAGATCCAGTGCTACAAGCTATGCCACCAGTTCTTGCGCGAACCATCCCGAGGTCCCGAAGTGCGGCGATACCTAATCATCGGAGTAGTCGCTTTCCTTGCAAACTGCGAGCAAGCGCCAGAAGCTCCGACTGCAGCAGCCCTGATCCGAGACGGTGTCCCGACGGCGTGCTCACATCCGGCGACCATGGCGGCGCTCAAGTCCGAAACCGGCGAATATGAAGGCGAGATTGGCTCAATTACCTTCGCGGGACGGGATGCCGCTCTTTATCAAGTCAGTTGCGAAGCAACGATCGGTGAGGCGTCGGTAAGCTATCAGGTCAGAGAAAACTTGGCCCTCCCCGGCGCAGTAACCGTTATCGTCGCCCGCTCTCCCGCTTCTTCGGCCCCCTCTCCCGCGAGCAGCGCACCATCCGCTCCGAAGCCGCGTCCGGTGTTGGCGTCGGCGCGAGGTCACACCTTTGACGTGCCGACCAACTACCCTGCGGCATTCTCCCTCTGGCGTCAGCAAACGGCTAGCCTTCCCCTTGAGGGCCGTCCGTGGGTTAGATCGCTTCGCGGGACCGCTGCGGAGGTGCGAAGTGTGCGCGTGGATGGCAGCGAGTATCTGTATGGCTGGGTCTGCGAGCCCCATAACTGCGGCGGAAACGAAGTTGCTCTGCTGTTGACCCGCGACCAAGGCAGAGTGGTTGGCCTCGTCCGACTGACCAATGAAAATCGTGAAACCAACGACTTCCAAGTGGGGTCGCCAACTGCGCCTGAGGCTCGTTGCCTGCGGTTCTTCCTAGAGGATCGTTCCGACGCCACGCGGTGCTTCTGACCGGGTGCGGGTGAGGACGTGTCTTTCTCCGCGGAGGCCCACCGAACCGGGTTAGTTCATTATGTCGGCCATCGTTAGATCGCAGAGTTATTGGTGGCTGATGCGCAACCGTGGCCCTATAAATCGGTAGGCCTTGGGGGAGGACGCATTGAACCACGATCCGCGAGGATATTACGCGTCCTTGGAACTTCCGACGGACGCCAGCGCAACCGCGATCAAGGCTTCCTACCGGCGACTGGCCAAGCAACTGCACCCTGACCGCAATGCTGATCCGACTGCGGCTTCTAAATTCTCCGCTTGCAGCGAGGCGTATGCGGTCTTGGGGGATCCCGACAAGAAGGCGGCCTACGATAGCGCCGTCTATGAAGAGGCCGCTGCCCATCAAGAAGACGAGCCGCTCGAGCCCATCCATTGCTCGTCGTGCCGCAAACCTACGGCACAGCCCCGCAACGTCATTTTTAGAAGCGTCGTCAGCGTCGTCATCACCACGATAACTACGCCCGTTCAGGGCATATTCTGTTCAGTCTGCGCGAGAAAGGCTGGGCTTCGGGCATCAATTGTTTCTGGCCTGTTTGGGTGGTGGGGTGTCCCTTGGGGTCCAATTCTCACTGTCAAAGAGATCGTCCGAAACTCCATGGGAGGCGAGCGGAAGCCGGAACTCGACGACCGGCTGGCCTACTACAACGCCGTTGCCTTTGGGTCCCGGGGGCACCTCAACCTTGCTCACGCGATCGCCCGACAGTTACGCAACGCGAAGGACGAAGGCTTGGCCCTGGACGCCCTCAGGCTGGTGGATCATTTGGAGCGCGCCGGGGTTCCGAAAAGCGGTCCTGCGCTCAAATCCGGCTGGGAAAATAAGGCCGACCATTGGTTGGTCCATGGAGCGTCCTTGCTAGCCGTTCCCGCCGCCATTCTGCTGGCGATTGTGATGACGAGCGGCGGGAGCTCGCGTGCAGCGGCGGGGCAGCCCTATTCGCCCTACGACTACACAACGCCAAGACCTTCGAGGGCCGTCACACCCCCGAACCTCCCCGCGGAGCCAATGCCCTCAGTCCCGGTCTGTTCGGACCCGCCCAAGAACGGCGATGAGTTGCAACGTGACGGTTTCAAAGAGGACGGCCATCGCATCACGATCGATAATGGCGGATCGGGCAATGCCTTGGTGAAGGTCCGGAATGATACCGGACGGCGCGTCGCCACCCTCTATGTCGGCCGCGCTCAGCAGGGCTCGATCAACGATCTGCCAGACGGTCGATACCGCATTTCGTTCGCGGTCGGGGACCAGCTCGATGCATCATGCGCAGCCTTCGCTGGCGACTTCCAGGCGCAGCAGTTTCCTGGGGTCGAGACGTTCGAAACGAGGGTTGAGGGAGACCAAATTATCAGCAGCCACCTCCGCCTGACGCTTCACTCGGTCACCGGGGGTAACGTCCGCCCACAAGGGTTAAGCGATGCCGCCTTCGACGCGGACTGACCTCCTGCGCGCTGCTTGGGAGACTCCGCCGGGGATCGGTATCGGCGGCCTCCAAAGCCATCGGTCGATCGACTTGGATCGAGGCACCTGACGAGCAATTTAGGTTGTACTTGTCTCTCGATCCACGGATGTATAGCTCGGACCTTGGGGGCGCATCGGCGGCACGTGAGTGCGGTGTCGGTGACTCGGTGTCTGACGAAGAGGGGCATTGACCCTATCAGTTCAGAGGGGATTGGCGTGGGACTAGTTAGAGCGGCGTTCGGAGCGATCGGCGGCTCTCTGGCGGATCAGTGGAAAGATTTCCTGACCATCCCTGCGAACTTGCCGCCCACGGCCGCACTTTTTCCTGCTGTCCCTGCCGGCACCAACGCCGGGCGCGGGTCGAACGTTCAAGCCTCCCGCTCGATCATCACGAACGGCTCTCGTCTCGTAGTTCCCGAAGGCTACGGACTGCTGCTCCTCCAAGACGGTGAGCTAACTGGGTTTGCAAGCGACCCCGGCGGCTACGTCTGGGAGTCAGAGAACGTCGAGTCCCAATCCTTGTTTGCAGGTGACACGATTGCGGCTTCGCTCGTGCGACAGTCATGGGAACGTTTCAAGTTCGGCGGGCGGCCTAGCGGCCAACAGCTCGCGCTTTTCGTCAGCCTAAAAGAGCTCCCCCACAACAAGTTCGGGACCCAATCAGAAATCTATTGGGACGACGCCTATCTCAACGCACAAGTGGGCGCGACGACCAGAGGCACCTACAGCTTGAGGATTGTGGACCCCATCCTCTTTGCGAAACAGTTCGTCCCGGCGTCTTATTTGCAGGGGCAGGATTACTTTGATTTCACAGACCGTGAAAATGCTGCAGCAAATCAGCTCTTTTCCGAGGTGGTTGGCTCTCTGGCCGCAGCCTTCAGCATTTACACAAACGATGCCGGCAAAGGGAACCGCATCACCAAAATCCAACAGGATTCGGTCGGCTTCGCTGCCTCGCTCGGGCAGGCAGTCGAGGACGGATATCAATGGCTGGGAACGCGTGGGCTTGCCATAGCCAAGGTCGCCATTCTCGGGATTGAATACGATGAGCAAACGCGAGATTTGCTCAGGACGGTTCAGCGCGCCGACGCCCTGACTGGCGCTCGCGGAAACGCCAACCTTCAAGCTTCCGTTGCCTCGGGCATAGCCTCCGCTGGAGAAAGTGCCGGCACCGGAGGGCTTCTGGGCATGGGCATCGCCGCAGGTTCAATGGGGCTGTCCGACCTGATGCAAAAATCCCCCCCAGCGGACTCCGCATCCAGTGGTCGGGCCAGCCAGGATCTGGTCATGGTTCTCGAGAATTTGAAACGGGCTCTCGACGCCGGGCTGATTGATCAGTCTGAGTTCAACGCTGCAAAGGCCCGAGCGCTCGGGCTCTAGAAGAGTTGGTGATCACAGGCAACGCATAGATGAAAATCATCAACTGCACCAAATGTGGAAGCAACGATCTGCTTCAAGAAGAACACTACGTTGTGTGTTCATATTGTCGGATTAAGTTCACGCCGTCGGTCGTAGATGCTCCGGCACCTAAATCTGTCATATCAGTTTATGACGATATTCAGGCGCTAATCATAAGGTGTCAGAATGAACCTCATAATAGAAGACGAATCGCTGGATTAATCTTAGACATTGATCCCTCGAATATCGAAGCGCAAAAATATCTAAGATAGGGCTTGGAAAATGAAGACCAAAGATATCGCGGCGAAGTACGGGCTCGCCCATGGCCAGTTCGACGCCTGGCTCTCGAAGACGAAGTCGGTTCCCTTTAAATCGAGCATGATTGGGGGTCTTTCGATCGACAACGATGCCGATGTAGAGGTCGCGGTCAGGCGTTTTGAAGAGCACGTAGCAGAGCGCGAAAGCAGGGCTGCTGAAGAACGTGCGGCGCAAGACGCAGAACGTGTCGCCGCGGAGAAGGCCGCGGACGATAAACGTAAAGCATTGGCTAGCATGCTCATAACCTCGGGATTCAATTTCGATGGTTACACCATCACGAAGTATTCTGGGTATATCTCGGGAGACGATGTCGTACAGATCGATCGCGGAACCTCTGGGTTTTTCTCTACCGCCACCAACGTAGGGGAGAGTCTGATGACTTCCCTATCGAGCATCAGGCGACGGGCTCTGGCCGAGCTTAAGGAGGCGGCATACGACCTCGGATGCAACGCCGTGGTTGGCGTTGATTTCGACTACCTCACCCTTGATCCCGAAACTGCCTCGTCGAGTGGCGGTACTATGTATTTGCCCTACGTCTTCGGGGTGACTGCCAACGGCAATGCCGTCGTCATCGAGAAAAACTGACGTGTGTGAGCCGTCGCGACACCCGCCCGCCGCTCGGCATCGAACCGGCATGCGCGTGTTTGACCATAGTGCGGCGAAGAGTTGCTTTGACCCCTTCGGTCACTCCAAATTAGCTGGGGGGCCGGGGGTGGTCACGGCGCGAGCCGCGTTGAGCTTTTAGGGACCAAGCTAAACTGATGGCCAACAATCAAGGATCCCGGGGCTGGCTTGTTCTTTTCGCTATCTGCATAGCCGTTGGACTTGTCCTGGGGGGCGGCGCTTTTCGGTCGCATCAGATTACCGAAGAGCTGCGATTGAAGCAGGTCGACGCGGAGGCGTCAGCTCCCCGGTTCAGTGACTATGAATCGATGACGAGCAGCGACCCCGGCTTCGCTACTCGAAACACCTTGCGACGAGAGGTTTTTCAAGCCGACGACGCCACGAGGAGGTGGTTGGACGCCCTAAGTGTTTACGCCGTGCTGTTCGCTGCACTCCTTGCGATAGCGGCGGTGGTGTATCTCGCTCGCGGAATCAGATTTGAGGCCGCCCGAAAGGCGGAGGCGGATAGGGAAGCCGGGGTGGAACCGCTCACGATGCGGATCGCGCGGGCCGCTAGCGAAATCAAACGGGCCATCCCCCGTCAGCCCACCCTAGCGGGAGGGAGATTATCTACCGCAGATGAGCTGCGAAAATGGACTGCTCTGCGTGAGGAAGGTCTCGTTTCCGAAGAAGAGTTTTTGAAAATGCGTGAGAAGCTGCTCGGGTAATCCCGTCGCGCCATGAGCGGCAGTTCCGCAGGTATGGCGCAGGTCGGGATTTCGTCCGTTCCCACGTTAAATCGCGCAACTTAGGAAGCGGCCCTGCCGACCCCTCGGGCCAATCTGGGAAGAGCCTGGGTTGGGGTGCTGAACGTCTCTAAAATTCGGCTCAGAACCATTGTCCATAAGGCTTTCCCGACGGGGGTGGAGTAGCCTTCGTAATGCGGGGGTCAGGTGTTCGAGTCACCTAAGCGGCACCACCTTTCTAAAGCCACTCTAACTAGGACATTGGCAGGCGAGCGGCGGAAGCGCCTTAACGCTGGGAAGCCGCGTGGGTCCTAGCTGGGTAGCCTTCCGCAAGGGATGGGTTTTGGAACGATGCTGGGCGCTACCGCACTACCTGCTCGCTATATCGCCTTGGTCGACAGATCAGAAAAATAGTCCTCATCCACGCTTTTGACGACGTAAGTTGTCCGCGTCCGCACGCCCACACCATGCTGGATCATTAGCTGAGCCAGCATTTGACCATTGATCAGAACGATACGGTGCTGAACTTTGTTCAGATATTCCCTCGCCTCTTTTGAGAAATCCGAGGTGGTGACGAACACGCCCTTGGTCGCTCCTTCGCCGGTTAGAGAACCCACGAATTTCTGAATATCCGGGCGGCTGATCTTGTTCTCGGGCGCATACTTTTTGGCCTGAATATAAACCGCGTCCAGACCCAATGCGTCCTCGTTGACGATGCCGTCGATCCCGCCATCTCCAGAGGCTTTGGTCATTTGGCCATTGGCGACGTCACCCCCGCCGTAACCCATGGCGCTGAGCAGATCGAGGATCAATCGCTCGAATCGCTGCGGTGTAATCTCCTGCAGGAGGCCAAGCAGATCGTCTCGCAGCGCCGACGTGAGCATCGCGTTGGCCGAATCCATCGCATCTTGCGGCGTCTGGCTGTCATCAATGACCGGCGCTACGGCACTGACTCCTATCCCGTCGCCTCCAGTCAAGCTCTGGCTGCGCCAATCCTTGAAGCCTTCAAACTGGTCCAGCGTCTTGTTGGAGATGGAGGTCGGATTAGTCGCCAAGAGCCTCCGGCCCGCGTCAGTGATCACATGGTGGTTCCGCTTCGGAGATTCGAGCAGGCCCGCTTTCGCCAAATACGTCCTGGCCCAGTGTGTGCGGCTCTGGAGAACAGTCATGCTCCCGCTAGGAATGATCTCTTCAGCTTCCTCATCGGTGATGCCGAACTCCGCTTTTATCGTCGGTACGCATTCAGCTACATTTTGCGCCCCGCCTGCGATCAACCGCAAGACTGGCAACATGAGGGTCTCGTAGCTGGGAACCGGCACACAAAGCTCCTGAGATAACCAAAGGTCGGCTGGCGGCTTGCCGTACGCTTGTCATGCCTTGAGCAGTTCCACCACCACATCTGCCAAGCTGTCCCACATCGACATCAGGTGCTCGGGCGACGGTGCGAAGTTGGGAGAATGAACGTATCGGTTCAGCGTGTCCGCAGAGACCAGCTTGTCACCCTGCTTGAATTTTTTGAGCACCTCCACCTGCTTGCCGTCGATCTTTCCTGCCGCCTTCAGGTGCAGTCCGGCTTTTTCCAGCCGGCTTGCGAGCTTGTCTCCCTCTTGGACCGCTACGCCCGCCCTCTGGATATAGTTCTCCAAGGCGAGTTCGATCAGCACACGCAACAGGACTGAGACTGCGTTCGGGTGCTTGTGAAGATCCAGATGAAACTGCAGCTCTTCAAAAATCTGATGGTGGCGCTGAAGACGGCCTGGCCAGACAAGGCCAAAATCCTTCTGCGGGATGAGGGTTGTGCGGACCGTTGGCGTCGCTTTCGCGCTAGGCTTTACCTTGGCCGGCTTCGCGGAAGGCTTAGACCCGCCTGGAGACGCAGGCTTTGCGGGATCGGGCAGTATGCCTTCACCTTCCAGCTTATCTAAGTAGTTCGTCTTTCCGTCGGTGTCCCAGACGTGCCCCAAGACCAGCTTCCGGTCGGTCAAATCCTTGGCGATGCGGGCGAGCGCCGCGAGGGATTTTTTCTCATCCGATGTGAAGTGGAACCGGCCGCCCTTCATGCTGATCCCGACACGCTGACGGAGAGGTTCCGCCGACAGAAGCCGATTGAGTGTTGATCGCTGGATCTTACGACGTGAAGGCAGCAGGTTTGCTTCGGCCAACCGCTTCTCGATCTCGTCAGCGACACTTGGACCACCGCCCTTGCCCGTGCGGTTGACGAAGGTCGACGTCATCCGGTCGTCCCACGTGCTCTGGCCTATTCCTTTCTGCACACCGGTGTGGCGGCGGAAAAGGATTTCATCGATGCGTTCGCGATCGGTCTCGACCTGACAGGTGATTTCCTTCGGAAAGGCTCCTTTCCAGAGCGCCCGCTGCTCTCGGAAGAAAGTCTGCAACTCGGTCGTCGGAGCGCGGCGCGGGTCATCGAGCAGCTTGAGGCACGTCACGCGTCTGTTGCCGTCGAAGACTGTGAACTTTGTCTTCTCCGGTGAAACGAGCGGATATTCGTAAATCTCCCCCTGCTCCACGATGTCCTTGGCGAGATTCCGCATATGGGTTTCGCGCTCTTTGAAGAGCCAGGCGATCGCAGCGGTCTCGTTCTCCAGCTCGCCGTGCCGGTCATTGGCGCGGTTCACGAGAAGCGAGTTCAGCGGAAGCTTTCTTATAGCCATTGGTTCCCCCTAGCCGAAACCTACCAGTCAGGGTTGAGGTGGCAAGTATCCCGCATCACGACTTGGGAGTTACGCCCGTGAATGTCATACGAATCTCGGCGGTTAAAACGCGTAAGCAGCGGTAACTTATAAGGAAAGAAGCAAGGATTACATCGACTAGCCTTGGCCTAGCGGAGGTCCACCCTTCCCGGGCGGCGCTGCCCCCGGAGTGAAGGCGTCTCCGGGCCAAACTCAAGAAGACCAACGCCTTTCCAGCCGATCACTAGCGCCCCTCGCGCGCCCCCCACACCACCACCCAACCCGAGCCCTCAGTGACCACCGTCGCTGGGGGCTTTTTCATGCCCTGAAAGGACCTCCGCCCATGCTGTCCCTCACCGACCGCGACGCGGTTACGACCGCCCTCAGCGACCCAACCCTCGACCCCACCCTACGTGCCCTTATCGGCCTTCGGGTCTGGCAGGTGGACACCGACCGCCGGCGCCCCCTTAGGGACATCCTACAGATCGTCGTGGTCCAGCCGGGCGACCCTCCCGAGGTCATCCACGAGGCCGTCGGCTTCCCGATCTGCTGGGATCAGGCCGAGCAGCCGGGATGGGAGTGGTTCAACGACCACGGCTCCTACTGGGAGCTAGCCTATGTCCTGACCGACGACTTCGGGATGCTGGTCTTCGTGCCAGACCACCCCGACACCAACCACACCCTGCTGTTCAACTGCCTCGGCTTCGCGGACCGTCCCCCGACGACCGACTGAGCCAACACAACCCAACCTCCATCCGACCCGAGCTCTCCCGGCACCGCCGCGAGGGCTTTTTTCTTGCCCGAAAGGATACCCGCCTATGCTTACGCTGACCGATCGCGCTTCGGTGTCGCGCGCACTTTCCGACACCACCCTGGACCTCGACCTCCGCGCGCTGATCGGCCTCCGCGCTTGGCAGCTTCACGTCGAGCAAGGCCGGCCAATCGGAACGAGGTTCAGGCTTGTCGTTGTCCAGGGTGGAGACACCCCGGACGTGATCAACACCGCCCTCGGCTTCGCCATCACGGGGGCCCGAGCCGAAGGGCACAGCTACGACTGGATCGAGGACCACAGCCTGTATTTTGAGGTGGCTTATGGATCCGATGACGGGGGGCTGACCCGTGTGTTTGTGGAGAACGGCCCGGGTACCGAACTGGGCATTCACTCCCTGTGTCTGGCTCACTTCTGGCCGGCCGACGAGGAGCGGCAAGGATGAGGTGGGCGCTCGGCTTCTTCACCCTCTGCCTTGTCCTGGCCATTGTCAGGGCTGCCCTGATAGCTCTCGCCATCGCCACGGCTCTGGCGTTGCTCTTTTTCTTCGCCACAAGACCGCGCGAGACGCTCCTGTTCATGAGTGTTTTCGTCGTCACGGGTCTGGCGACTGCTCGGCCAGCACTCTTCATTGTGGTGTTGGGCATCGTTGCTGTGGCGGTGGTATTGGCGGGCTGGAAGCGAAAGCCGGTACCGTCTCCGAGCTTTAGCGAGAAGCGGCTTCGCTGAGCTCCCCTTGAGAACGGACGCCCCGAATCGGCTGACCCAAACCAAGGGAAGGTCGGGCCGAGGCGTCTCTCACAAGCTGGGGACCTTGATGTTTCTCGGCGAGTTGGGCGGGCCATACTGCGGAGCCGGCGGCGTCCGGGGCGCTCGGGCTTCATCGAGCAGCCTCAGCACCTCCTTGGCTACGGGCAGAAACGTCTCGCCGTCAGCGAGGAGCTTTGTCGATACGTTGGCGTGGAACAGCATCTTGCCGCCGAGCCACTGCTCGAGTTGCTGGATATGCTTCGTAACCGTTCCCTGATTAAGGCCAAGGTCGTCAGCCGTGTTCGTCCGCTTGGCCCCTTCGGCGACGTTCACGAATGTCTCCAGCCACACGACGCGAAGGCCGCCAAACTTCGTCTTATCGCCTCGCATGAATGCGTCTCCTGTGCGGGCCGAAGGCCCAGAACGGGCTCTCACCTACCCTGCTCTACGGCCGCCGAATATTCTTTTTTCGCAAAGTCCTAGCGGGGGTGTCTTCCGCCTTAATGCCTGCATTTTCGGAATAATTGAGGGGCTCCCGGCCCCTTTTCAGGCGGCATTTCAGCGGTTCACAACGTCTCCAGCGAGGACGCGACACCGACTGCAGCGGCTGTCCCGTGATCGCGATGAAGTCGCGCCATCCCGGCGCAAACACTCACATCGCAACGATTATGGAGACGAGCTAGTGACCGAATCTAACCCAACCAACGAGCAACACAGTGCATCGGCTGCCGCCCCAGACGAGCAATCGAAGGGGGTCGAGCCCTCGACGATAGCTGTCCAGAAAACCGGTGAAACGGGCGCTTCAACGCCAGAACCTGTTTCGCCCCTTTCCTCAGGCTCGGACGCTGTGCCGGCGCCCCAGCCGCCGGCGGAGCCGGACTACGCCGACGACGTCTATACCCCGGCGCCCCGATCGAACCCGGTGGTGAACGCACTCGTCGCCAACGGCCTCTACCTGAAGGACGAAGGCGACGGTTTCCACAGGGTCACATGCCCTTGGGCCTCGGAGCATCCGCCTGAAGTCTCGTCTGAGGCGGGCTACCTTGAGCCGTGCTTCGGCAGACCGATCGGGCAGTTCCGGTGCGCGCATAACCACTCCGAGAAGCGCGACGCGCAGAGTTTGATCGATCACCTCGGAATCACGCCGGATATCGCGCGGGCCAAGGCTGTCATTCTCCTGCAGACAGGGGAAAGTTATCGGGCGGTGGCTGCGTCAGAGAGAGTTCTGGCGGCGGACGGGAGGTACTACAACGCTGGTGGCCCCATCGTCCGCACCATCCAGACGCCAGGACAAGGCATAGCGACCGAACTCGTCAACGATCAGACCCTAAGCTCCTTTCTCGCGTCGAAGATCGATTTCTTCAGGAAGGCGAAGGGCAACCAGTGGGAGCGATGTGATCCGCCTGCGAACATCGTCCAGAGCCTGCGGTATGGTCAGGATCGGCTCCATCTGCGGCCCCTCACGGGCCTGTCCAGGCAGCCGTTCTATGGGGCGGACGGGCGGCTTGTCGCCAAGTCTGGTTACGATGAGCCCACGGGCATCTACGCGGATTTTGATGAGGCCAAATACGACCTCGGCAGCCCTACAAGGGATGATGCTGAACTTCAGCTCGACTACCTGAAGTGGCTTCTGCGAGAATTCCAGTTCGCGTCAGATGCTGATCTTGCGGCGGCTCTGGTCGCAATCCTCACCGCTGCTGTCCGCCCATCCCTTCCGCTCGCGCCGGCGTTCAATATCAATGCGCCTCGGTCAGGGGGCGGGAAGAGCTTTCTGGCGGGGCTGATCGCTTTGGCCGCCACTCCGGCCGAGCCCTACAGCGTGAGCTATCCGACCACGCCAGAAGAGGCGACCAAGGTCATCCTGTCGATGCTGCTGGAGAAGCCCGCTGTCGTCTTGTTCGATGACATGCAGTTGCAGACGGGCTGGAAGTCGCTCGGTCCGATGAACAAGGCACTGACCAGTGCGACCATCACCGAGCGTGTTCTCAGTAGAAGCCGGACCGCCACGGCGCGCACCAACGTGCTCTTCCTCGGCACGGGCAACAACGTAGAACCGGGCCAGGATATGCGTCGTCGCGTAGTATCCATCCGCCTCGCTCCGAGGACCCAGACGCCCACGCTGCAGCGGTACTCGTTCAACCCTGTCGCCCATATCCGGGAGCGCCGGGAGCACATCGTCCAGGCAGCGCTGACCATCATCGAAGCCCACCGTCTGGCCGGCCGCCCCGTCGAGGACGTCCCTCCGATTGGAAGTTATGAAGACTGGTCGATGGCCTGCCGGCAGTCGCTCATATGGCTGGGTGAGCCTGATCCGGCGACCAGCCTGATCGAACAGGTTCAGAACGATACCGATCAAGATGCGCTCGCCGAGTTCTTGAGGCACTGGTTCAGGCTCTTTGGCGACGAACCCATGATGGTGCGTGAGGTGGTCCCCTATCCCGCCAGAGATGCCAAGTTTGCCGACGCGCTGGACGAGATCGGAGTGATGGATGGCTCTGCCGTCAACACGAAGAGGTTCGGCTGGTACCTCAAGCGTCACCGAGGCTGCTGGGCCAATGGCTTCAGAATCGAGTCAGGCCCGAACTCTCAGCGCAATACTTGGCGGGTTCTCGGTGACTGAGCAGTTTCCGAAGGCTCGGCGATCCATCGCCGCCGGACCGGCCCCGCAAAAAACGGGTGAAAGAGGTCACCTGTTTCGCCCGTTTTCCGCGGCCCCGCCACGGACGCCAGTAGCGCCAAAAGCGGCCCCCTGACGCCCGCTTCGGGTCCCCCATGGCCCGACCATCCCCGCCCCCGACGCGTGGCCCCTGCGGCCAACTCTGGGGCAACGCGGGCCTGACCCGCTCCAGCCGACCCCACCCCAACCGACCGCCTTCCCGGCGGCCTGACGGCGCTCGCCCGCCGATCATAAAACCTGAAGGAAATCACCATGCCTAAAGCTCACCTGACCCCCGCCTTCGTCGCCAATGCCGGCTGCGAGGTCGGCAAGAAAAAGACGGACTGGTACGACGACACTGTGACGGGGTTCGTCCTGGAGTGCCGCTGTGGCGGCGGCCGAACCTACTACCTTCGCTATCCCGACGCCGCCGGTCGTCAGAAGCAGCATAAGATCGGGAAGTACGAGGACGTCACGTTCGCCGCGGCCAAGAAGGAGGCGCAGAGACTCCGAGCGAAGGTCGTGATGGGCGGCGACCCCCGCGCCGAGAAGGTGCTGGCGAGAGCCATCCCCCAGTACGTGGAGCTGTCGGTCATGCATCTCGACGACGCAAAGCTTCACCAGCGCTCCTACTCCACCACGGAGATGTACATGCGCCGGCACATCGTTCCGAAATGGGGGAAGGTGCGGCTGACGGACATCAACAGCCGGGCCGTCGCCCAGTGGCTCGGCGAGAAGCGGGCCGAGGGGCTGGCCCCGGCCACGGTCGAGAAGATCAGGGTCATCTTCGGCCGATCCTTCGAGCTAGGCGCGCGGTGGGGCATCCCCGGCAGCGAGAAGAACCCGACCCGAGGGGTGTTCAGGAAGCCCCTGGACAACGCCCGGGAAAGGTTTCTCACGGCCGAGGAGGCGACCCGGCTGCGGGAGGCGGTGGCGCAGTCGCAGAACACCCAGCTCCAACACATCGTGGGGCTTCTGCTCCTGACGGGTGCCCGGGTGCGGGAGCTACTGGACGCCCGGTGGGAGCATGTCGACGTTGAACGACGGACGTGGCTGATCCCGACAAGCAAGACGGGCAAGCCGCGACGGGTCCCGCTTTCGACGGCGGCGCTGGCCATCATCGAAGCCCTTCCACGCTTCAAGGGATGCCCGTGGCTGGTGCCCAACCCTGAGACCAAGAAGCCGTTCGTCTCGATCACCCATAGCTGGCAGCGAGCGAGACGCGTGGCCAAGCTGCCGGACCTCAGGATCCACGACCTGAGACACTCGGCGGCGTCCTTCATGGTCAACAGTGGCGTCGACCTGTTCGCGGTTGGCAAGGTGCTGGGTCACGCCAGCTACCAGTCCTCGCAACGCTACGCCCATCTCGCCAACGACACCCTGCTGGCCGCTGTCGAGGCCGGCGCGGCGAAGCAGGCTGCGGTCTAACCCCCCAACTCCGCCCCGCGCGCTGGCTTCGGCTGGTTCGTGGGGCGGGGGCCCTTTATTTTTTCGGCGGCGATGCCGGCAGCGGCGATGAAGGAGCCGACTTGATGCACCGCACCCTGCTTAGGGCTGGGACCCGAAGGCGGCGGAGGGGCGCTGGCCCCGTCCAATAGCCCCTTCACGTCATTTCCTCGTCAATCGCACCGCAGTGGTGTTCATGCTGTTGGTGCACTCCAGCGTCGTTTGGCTGCGACGGACGCAGATCAGGCGCGCGCTGTTGTAAGCCGCGTTGCCGCACCCGTTATATGTCACCATGAAGCGGGAGTAGTCCGATGCGAAACGAACGTTTCCGCAACCTGACCAGGCGTCGAAGTTGTTGCCGGAGGCCTTCACGACCCCAGTGATCTCAATGTCGCCGTCAAACTCGATAAAATCGAGCGTGCTGCCAGACGATTGGTCCGTCCAGCTGGTGTTGGCCCAGTCAGCCACCGAATACCTCTCTTGCGACAAGGCCGGCGGGGAAGCGAGCATCAACATCCCCATCGACGCGATGGCGAGCACTTTCAGGCCTTCAAGGATTTTCGCAGCTTTCGTCATGATCGGATTTCCGATTTAGGGGCGATCAATCGCCGCGGTAAGACCACCGTGCAAGAGCCACGGCATGCCCATCCTGGCGGTGGCGGGCTATCCAGCGGTTTTTGGCATCCTCGGCTTCCTGCCACGAATCATAGTTAATGCTGCAGATCGCCGAGCCGAATGTCCGCCCATCATAGGCTCCTGCGAATGCGTCGAAGCTGTTCTGAACGCCGACGTGGTAGGTGGCGTAAGGCACTTGGAAGACGGTCGAAAACAGGTGGTAACGTCCGTAGTTGAGTTCTGACGCCTTGCAGTAGCCAAACTGCATTTCCTGGGCGGCGGGGGCTGCAGAGGGGGCGGATGCCGCGACGACCGCGGCCAGAATCGGAACCAGCATCAATCGTTCTCCGACTGGGTCCGCTGCCGGAACCCTGAACTGAACCGGGACGATGGTGCTATCCGACCGTGCATGAGTCAATCGCCTTGGCCTGACGGGAGATGACGATGATTTGCGCACGCGCAAAAAGCGCTGGCGTAGCCCCGCCACGCGGTGCGGACCCCGGTTAGTTTAGCCGTTGTGATGCCGCGGGAGCGAAGCGGAAATGGGCAGACATAGGGGGGGGCGCGCACAGCCACGTGCCGCACGGTTTGGCGTTCCCGATCAGGTTTTGTCACTATTGTTTTTCGCCGTATCCGGGTTACAGATTAGAAGGGGGCGAGGGTGTTCTTGTGCAGGTGGACTGCCCAAGCCGAAAACAAAAGTCCGGGGAGGATCTCATGAAGAACTTGGTACGCCGCGCGGTGATTGCGGCTTCGTTGCTGGCCTTGGCGCCGGCGGTCGCTAGCGCGAACCAGTCGACGCGATACGTCTTCGCATGGGCTTATGGGAATGACGGCAGTACGTTTTATATTTCGAACTCGGTCATGTCGGTGAACAGCTCCGACCTCAGCGCGGCGATCCGCCGTTGGTATTCTGCCCGGGAGCGCGAGAACTTGGTGGCCAGCACCCGAAGCGCGATGGTCGGCACGCCGAGCAGCGTGCTCTATGACAATGTCCAGGACGCCGAGGACGCACGCAACCGGATGGCTAACCAAGAACGCAATACCTACGGCAAGTCGGTCGTCGTCGTTTCTTGGTGATCACTCGCGGGCGCCTGACCAACAGTCGCAATGCCGAGAACCGCCAAGAGGGCTGCGGCGTCTTCTTGGCCCGCGAGCCTCACGGCAACTGAGGACGTCTTGACCTCGAACGATACCGGCAGACAGCGAGCTTTCTGACCAGTTTGATCAAGTGGGTTGGAGTGGAAAACAAATTCCACCACCTGCTTAACCTGATGGGAGACATTCAAGGGATGCGAACTTCCTTCGCGAGAGGTATCGCCGGCCTAGCCGCTGGCTTCGTTCAGTCATGCTCCCGATTGGGTCTTGCTCTGTTGTTGAGCTTCGGCCTGTTCGGGACCACGCATGCGCAAACGACGGATCGTTGGGGCATGTCCGCCCGTGATTGGCAGGTCATGATCGCCCCGGACATCCGCCAACGCCTCGGCTTTCCGGGCGCGGCGCAACGGGTCCTTGCCGCGGCGCAGCAGGGCGATGCAAAGGCGATGGCGGTGATCTCTGGCGCCTATGTCACTGGAGCGGGACTGACCCGCAATCCTGGCGAAGCGATGCGGTGGGCCCGGGCCGCTGCCCAGGCCGGGGATCCGTTCGGACAGTACGTACTGGCTCTCTTCTACGTAAACGGCACCGGCGGCGTTCAGGTGGACTTGGCTGAGGCCCGCCGGCTCCTGACGCTCGCCAGCGACGGTGGAAACGCTCGTGCTGCGTCTGTGCTGACGGATTTCTACATCGGCGGGAGCGGGCACGCGGTGAACTACAGCATGGCGGCTCGCTACGCGCGTTTGGCGGCGGAGGCCGAAATTCCCGGCTACGCTTATCAATACGGCTTGTTGAACCTCCCTGGCTATGGCGCCACGATCGATTTCGACGAGAGCCTTCGTTGGCTTCGCAGGTCATGCGAGGCCGGGGACGCAAAGGGGTGCTCGGCCGCGTCGGCGCTCGATCTCCAGATGCGCGTTCTGGAGGGCGACACCGCTAAGGGCCTCTTCATCTCGACTTGGGGGCGGGGCACGGTCGCTGCCCGTACTGACAGCGCGTTCCCGGAACTACCGTGCGTCACCCACCTCGGGGTCGCGCGAAACGGCAGTTTCCCTTCCTTCGAGATTGACTGGACACGCACGACGACCCGGCGCACGGCGGCTAACACCTTGGTGTTCGAGGGGGCCGTACAGGTCGGTGACGACGTTCGGGAGCGCTTGGTGATCTTTGAACGGGACGGCGGCGAAGAGGCGATCGCCAAGCTCGACGCCCTGCAGCGAATGGGACGCCTCAACTCGATGTGTCAGGTGTTCGCGAATGGCTACTAAACCTCGGACACTGATGAGAACGGCTCACGATGGCTTGAGGAGGTTCCATGACTAGGTCAATGACAGCCGGGGCGGTGATTGGCCTTGCGTCAGCTCTCTTTGTGTCGGGCCAAAGACGTCGCGCGAGGAAGCTCTGAGTGGTCCTGCAGATGCGCTGACTAGCTTGGACCGCGACCGCGTGTGGGTCGTGCGTACGGGATGGCGCTTTCGGGGACCGGCGCAAGGACAGCGATAGGGGATGGTGCGCCGTCGCCGGGTCTGTCCTTGGGACTACTCGTTGTCCGAGATTGGTCGAAGGGCGATCATAGTCTGCACAGGATAGAAACTCCGCGCACCGTCCACGCCTGTGAAGTGAGCGCTCAATCGGGCCCGTTTGCGGGTATGGCGCAGGTCGGTTTCTCGGCGCTTCCCACGTTAAGTCGCGTAACCTAGGAAGCGGCCTCGACGGTCCCTCAAGCCAATCTGGGAAGGGGCTGGGTAGGGGCGTCAGGTGTCGGCAGAATCTGGCTCAAAACCATAGCCTGCAAGGCTTTAGGCCCGAGGCTGGAGTAGCCTTCGTAATGCGGGGGTCAGGTGTTCGAGTCACCTAAGCGGCACCATTTTCTTGATAGCTGCGGTCAGCAGGGCGGGCGATGGGTCGGCGTGCGGGCCGCTTCGCCCTGGCGGCGCCCGTGTCTCGGCTGGCGGTGATGTCGTCAACGACGCGTCACGTCGTGAAGAGAGCGCCGGCGCTCCGGTAGAGCATGTAAAAACCGACGACGAAGATCAGGGCCGCGAACACCATGTTCAGCGCTCCCTTGCGCGCGGACAGCGCCTTGGCGGACCTCGCGCCCAGAAGCCCTCCGAGGACGCCGCCGGCCACGAATACGCCCGCCAGCAGCCAGTCCACCCAACCCGACAGGGCGTAGTTGAAGGCGGTCGTCAGGCCGAAGGCGGTGACGCCGACAAGGGAAGAGCCCACCGCGTAATAGATCGGCATCCGGGTGGAGAACATCAGGCTGGGCACGATCAGGAACCCGCCGCCGATCCCGAAGAAGCCGGACAACATGCCGGTCGCCGCGCCGGTCCCGATGAGCTTCGGGGCATTCCCGGTCGTCAGTCGCACCTCCGCGTCGCCGCCAGCCTTGCGGCCGCGCAGCATCAGCCCCCCCACGACCAGCATCAGGATGGCGAACAAGGCCAGAAGCCGGTCGCCGTCGAACGCCTTGCCGAACGTGGATCCGAGAGCGGCCCCCACCACGCCGGCGACGGCGAACAGGCCGGCGATCTTCCACTGCACCGTCCCGTGCCGGGCGTGATTGAGCAGGTTGGCGAAGGCGTTGGCGGCGACGGCGAAGGCGCTGGTGCCGATGGCCATGTGGGCATCCTTGACCCCGACCAGATAGACGATCAGCGGCACCGCCAGAATGGAGCCGCCGCCGCCCACCAGACCCAGCGAGAACCCCACCAGCGACCCGGCCGCAGCGCCGAGCCCGTACTGGACAAGGCTGAGAGAGGCGGCGGCGTCCATCAGATCCCGCGTCCCTTCATCATTTCGCCGCCTGCAGGCGGGGAGCCAGTCCACTGATGTCGTAGCCCGCAGCGCGGGCGACGTCGATCAGCTCGTCGGCCGATCGTTCGCCGGCGTGCTGGAGCGCCCAGAGGGTCGTGGTTCGCGTCCCCGTCCGGCAAAAACCGAGGACCGGTTTCGGCAGGTCGTCCACGACCTGGCGGAACCGGTCGATATCCGTTTTCTCGATGGCGCCTCCGACCACCGGCACATGAGCGAACGCCAGCCCGGTTTCCCGCGCGGCGGCCTCGATCTCGGCCGCGGAGGGCTGATCGGGACCCTCGCCGTCGGGCCGGTTCGACACCACTGATCGAAAACCCGCCCCGGCGATCGCCGGCATGTCCTCGGGCGCGATCTGCGGCGAAGCCGACAGGCGGCCGTCCAGGGGGCGTATGTCCATCACCGTCTCCTCATTGATTTTCGGGGGGCGCTCAGGATCCGCGATCCAACGTCAGGCGATACAGCGCCATGCCGGAAACCAGCGCAGCGACGAAGACGAACGCCTGCCAGGCCCCGGTGGTCAGGGCGGCCAGGGCAGGGCCCGGGCACAGTCCGACGAGGCCCCAGCCGAGGCCGAACAACGCCGCGCCCCCGACGAGGGGCAGATCGATGGTCCGGTTCTCAGGGACGTGAAACGCGTCCGCGGCCATCGGCGCGTTGAGCCGCCGGCGGATCAGCCAGGCGGCGGATGAGGGGACCAGGGCTCCACCCATTACAAACGCCAGAGCCGGGTCCCACGCCCCGGTCACATCGAGAAAAGCGAGCACCCGCGCCGGATTGATCATGTCGGAGATGACCATGCCCGCGCCGAACAGCAGACCGCAGATCAGCGCAACGACCAGCCGGCTCATAGACCCCATCCGAGGATGTGACGGATGACGAACACGGTGACGGCGGCGACCACCATGAACACCGCGGTCGCGACCATCGAGCGCCGTGACAGGCGAGCCAGGCCGCACACGCCGTGGCCGCTGGTGCAACCCGATCCCCATCGTGTTCCGAAGCCGACGATGAGGCCGCCGGCGATCAGCAGCCAGAGATTGGAGGTGATCTGGACTTCGGGCGTCCGGACCAAGGCTGCACTCAGCACGGCCCCTCCCAGCAGCCCCCCGATGAAGGTCAGTGATAATATCCTCGGACCGCCCCGGGACAGGCCCGTCGCGTTCGCTGTCAGACCTGATATGCCCGTCACCCGACCGTTGACGAGCAGGTAGATCGCCGCCGACAGGCCGACCAGCAGGCCGCCGGCCAGCGGCCAGACAAATGAAATCGGTTCAGGGCTCATCCGGCTTCCTTGTCCTGACCGGTCTTCGGCGGCTCGAATTGATTGGCCGGTATACGGAAGAATGCACGACCGTCCGACTCCGGCTCTGGCAGACGCCCGCCCCGGATGTTCACCTGCAGGGCGTAGAGCATCAGCCTGGGCAGGGGCAGGGTGGCGTCGCGCTTGTCGCGAAGAGCCACGAACTCAGCTTCGGAAACGCCGCCGCCGACGTGGATGTTGTCGGCCTTCTGGGTCGCGACTGTGCTGAAGCAGGCCGGCTCGCGCCCCTCGGGGCCATAGTCGTGTCCGATAAAGACGCCGGTGTCGTCGGGGAGGGCGAGGATTTCCTGGATGCTGCGATAGAGCGCATGGCTGTCGCCACCGGGGAAGTCCGCGCGAGATGTGCCGGCGTCCGGCATCATCAGGGTGTCATGGACGAAGGCGTTGCCCCCGATGACATAGGTAATCGACGCCATGGTGTGCCCCGGCGAGAACATCACTTTCCCGTCGAGGCCGCCGACCTTGAACGTGTCGCCTTCGGAGAACAGCCGGTCCCACTGACGGCCGTCGGTCGGAAAGTCGTCGCCGAGCCCATAGATATCCTTCCATAGCGCCTGCACGCCTCTGACCTTTTCACCGATGGCGGTCGGCGCCGCGAATTGGTCCTTCAGATAAGGGGCCGCCGAAAAATGGTCGGCGTGGGGGTGGGTGTCGAGGATCCAGGCGAGCTGCAGATTCTGCGCCCGGACATAGGACGCAATCCGGTCGGCATTACGGGTCGCGGTCGCCGCCGCCTTCTCGTCGAAGTCCCAGACGGGATCGATTACCGCCGCCGCCCGCGTCTCCGGATCGCTCACGACATACTGCCAGCTCCCCGTCGGCTCGTCGTGGAACGCGGCGATGGTCGCGCCGCCATGGGTGATGGTCTGCATCATCGATGTCTCGCTCAGCTGTACGGGCGCCCGAGATAACCAATCCGGCGGGAAACGGTTCTGCGAGATGTTCCGGGAGCGGCGTCGCGACCGTCGGCTGCGTCATGTCGTTGCGGCGGTCGAGATCCTGGCGGCGCTCACGTCAGGTCGCGTACATCAGCGGCGGCGCGAAGGCGGTCACAACGGATGACAGGCGCCGAACTTGACGTCAGGGCACTGGACGACGGCGGCGCCGCGCCGTAGCTGTTCCGTTCGTACCGGAGCATGGAATGTCGCAGCGTCTCAGCGCCCGTCAGGAAGAGTGTCTGAGGCTGACGGCCTTTCTGACGGACAAGGAAATCGCCGGCCGGCTGGGGCTGTCCGAGGCCACCGTCAAGAAACATGTGCACGAGGCCTGCCGCCGGCTGGGCGTCAACCGGCGCAAGGCCGCGCTCGCTCTCCTGGAACGAAACGTACCAGGGCCGAAAGACCCCATTGGCGCCGCCGCCGCTTCCGCCCCTGATGTCTTCCTCGACAGGGAGACAGACCATGGCATTGAAGAGCACGCCGCTTCCTCACTGGACCTGGGAGGATCTGGAAGCCGCGCTGGACGCATTCAGCCCGATGGGCTCGAACGATCCGGTGCGCAGCCATCTGATGCGGGGATTGGCGGACGACGCGGCGGAGTCCGATCCGCGGGAACTGCTTCGGCAGGTCCTGAGCGCGGGCTGGGTGATGGCGCAGGTCGGAGCCCAGACAGGGAGCCTGAACGGCGCTTCGGCTACCGCCCCCCGCCCCGCAACTGGGCCGTCCGCCTTCTGATCCTGCTGGTCTTCATCGTGGTGACGGCGGTGATGCTGAAGGCGGTGGCCGACCTGATCCTCGATTACGCGGGGCAGGCCCAGGAGATCGGGGAGTCCACCTCTTTCCCGCGACCCGGGAGCGGCGGCTGAGGCCGGAGTTGACGGGAGCGCCGCATCACCACGCCCTTCGTCATAGCCATGCATGTCTTCGCCCTGCTTTCAATCAGCATCGGCTGGTTGAAGGGCGGCCATCCCGAGCGTTTCGGCGCACTGGTGCTGCTCCTCGACTATCTGGTTACAAGGCTCGGCGTCGCCTGGAGCATCCGTGAGGTCGATTCCATCGCGGCGACACAGGACTTCGTTGTCATGCTGTCTTTCGGCTGGCTTGCCTTCAGGACCGATCGATGGTGGCCGATCGCGGCGACCGCATCGCTGGCGCTGTGCGTGCTGGTTCGCGCCATCGGGATGGTGAACCCGGAACTGTCCAGGTTCGCGATGCTGTCCGCGATACTTGGCTTCTGGATTTTCCTCTACATAGTGGTTCTGGGCGGTGTCGCCGAACGATGGCTGGCGGGGGAACGAGCGGTCAGCGTCGACCGGCAGTGGCGGCGCCGCCGGGCGGTCCGTGACCGTTCCAGTCGCTCAGAGGAAGCCGCGCCATGTCGCTCTTCGGCCTGATCGCCCATGTCCTCGGCTGGGTGGCCTTCGCGCTCGCGGGGTGGAAGGGCGGTCAGACCGAACGGTTGGGGGCGGCTGTCCTCGTCTGCGATTATCTGCTTACCATCGGCGTGGCCCGCCTGCCGATCGCTGCTCCGCACCGGGCGGCGATGCTGGCGCCACTGCTGACCGCCCTGGCCCTGATCTGGATGAGTTTCAGGCTCGACCGCTGGTGGCTGCTGGTCGCTGCCGCAGCCGTCTGTCTGTGCGGCCTCGTGACGCTTCTCGAGATTCTCCGCCCGGACGTCTCACTGTATGCCGCACTCTCGGCGCAACTGGGTTTGTGGGCGGTCACCTACCTGGCCCTGATCGCCGGCGTTGCCGAGCGCTGGCTGGCAGCCGAGCGGCCAGCGAGCCGGTGGTGGAAATTCCCGCTCCCCAGTCGCTCCGCATCTTGAACATATAAACATATCTTTATATGTCTGGCGGCCGTTCCGCGCATCAGGAGTTTGCCTTGGCCCGTTCGTCCTTCCAGTTCACCTCCGAAAGCGTTTCGGAAGGACATCCCGACAAGGTCGCCGACCGCATCTCCGACACCGTCGTCGACGCGTTCCTGGCGCAGGATCCGGAGGCCCGGGTGGCTTGCGAGACCCTGGTCACCACCCAGCGCATCGTGCTCGCCGGCGAGGTCCGGGCGACGAAGCCGGGCCATACGAAAGAGCAGAACGAGGCGTTCACCCAGTCGATTATCGACAGCCTGGAGCCGCTGGTCCGGGCCGCGGTCCGGGACATCGGTTACGAGCAGGACGGCTTCCACTGGGAGACCGCCTCCTATGAATGCCACCTGCACGCCCAGTCGGCCGACATCGCCGTGGGCGTGGACGCCTCGGGCAACAAGGACGAGGGCGCGGGCGACCAGGGCATCATGTTCGGCTACGCTTCGAACGAGACGCCCGAACTGATGCCGGCGACCCTGGCCTACAGCCATCGCATCCTGAAGCGGCTGGCCGAGCTGCGCCATGGCGGGGAAAAGCGGCTGGAGCCAGACGCCAAGAGCCAGGTCACCCTGCGCTACGAGAACGGCCGCCCGGTGGCCGCCACCTCCATCGTCGTGTCGACCCAGCATGCCCGCGGCCTGTCCCAGGCGCAGGTGGCCGGGGTGGTCAAGCCGGTGGTGCTGTCGGTGCTCCCCGAGGGTTTCGTCACCGACGAGACCGTCTGGCACATCAATCCCACCGGCGTGTTCGAGATCGGCGGTCCCGACGGCGACGCGGGCCTGACCGGACGCAAGATCATCGTCGATACCTACGGCGGCGCGGCCCCGCACGGCGGCGGCGCCTTTTCGGGCAAGGACCCGACCAAGGTCGACCGCTCTGCGGCCTATGCCTGCCGCTACCTGGCCAAGAACGTCGTCGCCGCCGGCCTGGCCGACCGCTGCACCATCCAGATCAGCTACGCCATCGGCGTGGCCGAACCGCAATCGATCCATGTCGATATGCACGGCACCGGCAAGGTCGCCGAGACCCTGCTGGAGGACAAGCTGCTCGGCTTCATCGGCGGCGCCACGCCGCGAGCGATCCGCGAGCATCTGGGTCTCAACAAGCCGATCTACGCCCGCACCGCCGCCTACGGCCATTTCGGCCGCGAACCGGATGCGGACGGCGGCTTCGGCTGGGAGAAGACGGATCTGGTCGATCAGCTGAAGGCGCTGGTCTGACAAAGGGCTGGCGGCCAGGCAGGATCGGGTCGACGCGGGACGGTTCCCGTAGCCCCTAGCCCCTGGCCCCCAGCCCCTCTACACCGCCGACCCATGTCCTCCACCGACGATCCCGCGCACCGTCCGCTCCGCTCGTTCGGCCGCATCAAGTCGCGCGCGTTGAAGCCGCGCCAGGCGGCGCTGTTCGACACCCTGATGCCGGCCGTGGCCCTGCCCGATCCCAAGGCCGGCGCCATCGACCCGCGGGCGCTGGCGCCGGACGCGAAGGCGGTCTGGCTCGAGATCGGCTTCGGCGGCGGCGAGCATCTGGCGGCCCAGGCGGCACGCCACCCGGATACCCTGATGATCGGCTGCGAGCCGTTCCTGAACGGCGTCGGTTCGGCCCTGCGCCATATCGAGGAGGGCGGGCTGAAGAATGTGCGGCTGCACCCCGATGACGCCCGGGATGTGATGGCGGCCCTGCCGGACGCCTCGCTCGACCGGGTGATGATCCTGTTCCCCGATCCCTGGCACAAGGCGCGGCACAACAAGCGGCGGCTGGTGCAGGACGCGTTCGCGGCGGAGATCGTCCGTTTGCTGAAGCCCGGCGGGCGGCTGAGGTTCGTCACCGACTGGAAGGACTACGCCGACTGGGCGCTGGAAAAGTTCGAGCGGACGCCGGGGCTGGAATGGACGGCGAACCGGGCTGACGACTGGCGCGTCGCGCCGGAGGACCATGTGGTCACCCGCTACGAGGAGAAGAAGCTGGGCGACACCGCGCCGATCTTCCTCGACTTCGTCAGGGTCTGAACAGGGTCAGACGCCGCAGCGCCGTTGCGCAGAGAACCACCGCCGCCGACTTGACCACCGCGCCGATCAGGAAGGGCGTGAAGCCGTTGGCGAGGGCGTCGGCCGGGCCGAGGCTCCGCGCCAGCCAGGCGGCGCCGAGGGCGAGGATCAGCAGATGGGCGCCGATCATCAGCGCCGTTTCCGTCACCGGGCTCCGGAACATCGGGCGGCGGGACAATTCGCCCGCGACCAAGGCCGCGAGGGGAAAGGCGGCCAGATAGCCGGCGGTGGGTCCGGTGAACCGGTCGAAACCCGATCCGCCCTCGGCCAGGACCGGCAGTCCGGCCGCCGCCATGGTCAGGTAGAGCATCACCGCGGCTGCGCCCCACCACCCGCCGAGCATGGCGCCGGCCAGCAGCACCGCGAAAGTCTGCAGCGTCATCGGCACGGGGACCATGGGCACGGCGATCTGGGCGCAGACGACCATCAGCAGGGCGAAGCCGGCGACGGCGGCGAGGCGGAGCGGCGGGCTCACATTTCACCCGCCGCGAAGGCCTTGTGGAATTCGTACTGTTCGTCGGTCTCGGCCGCCGGGCGGCCGCAGGCGCGGCCGACCCGCAGGACGGCCCCGTCGATGTTCATCCCGCTGGCGATGAGGGCGCCGTTGGCCAGCGACGGGGCGCGGTCCAGCCCGGCGCGGCAGTGCATGACCCGCGCCTGCCCGGCGGGCAGACGGCGGTCGATGGCGTGGGCGACGCGGTGGTAGTGCTCGACGTTCGGGGGCAGGCCGTCGTCGGTGATCGGGAAATTACAGAAGCCGACGCCGTGTGGCTCGCACGCCGCGCCCTCCCCGGCCAATCCCGTCGACGCCGCCGCCTCGGGCTCGAGCAGGTTGACGACATGATCGACCACGCCGTGACCCCGGCGGGCGAACTGTTCGTCGAGGGCTCCGCCGTCGGGCCTGCGCGACACCCCGAGGCGACCGGGGATGCCGAGGCCGATCCAGTGGACTTTCATCGAGCCTGTTCTGGCGACGGGAGACGCCGGAAGCAATGATCATCGGACGGCTTGCGACGACGGGGGCTGACAAAGCCGTTTCACAGGGCTATATGCCCCCTCACATCGTTAGACCGGCGTCCAACGGCGCCGTTTGAAGCGGCGGCCCGGGAGGCCAGCCGCTTTTGTTTTGTCCGGGACACATCGGGCGCCTGCGTGGCGGCCCGACAGAGAATGACTTGAAGGCCAAGACCGCAGAAGACCGCCAGCTCCTGGAGCTGATCGAGCCGATCGCCGAGAGCCTGGGCCTCGACATCGTGCGCGTGCGTCTGATGGGCGGGACGCAGCGGCGGCGGCTGCAGATCATGGCCGAGCGGCCGGCGGACCACGACATCGCCGTAGAGGAGTGCGCCCGGTTGAGCCGCGCCGTGTCGGAGGTGTTCGACGCCGCCGATCCGATCTCGGGCGAGTATCTGCTGGAAGTGTCGTCCCCGGGCGTCGACCGTCCGCTGACCCGCCAGTCCGACTTCGACCTGTTCGAGGGCTATGAGGCGCGGCTGGAGACGGACCGGATGATCGAGGGGCGGAAACGCTTCAAGGGCGTGGTGGCCGGGACCGACGGCGACAACATCGCCATCGATCTGGACGGGGAGGCGGACACGGCCCTCATCCCCTTCGACTGGCTGGTCGACGCCAAACTGGTGCTGACCGACGAACTGATGAAGGCGGGCGCCGAAAAGCGCGCCGCCCGTAACGACAACTCTTCTGAGACCGAGGACTAGACCATGGCTGTCGCCGGCGTTTCCGCGAACCGACTCGAACTGCTGCAGATCGCCGATGCGGTCGCGCGCGAGAAAAACATCGACAAGGAGATCGTCGTCGAGGCGATCGAGGAGGCGATCCAGAAGGGCGCCAAGTCGCGCTACGGCGCCCATCACGACATCCGCGCCAAGATCGATGTCAAATCGGGCGAACTGGCCCTGACCCGTCACGTCACCATCGTCGAGGACGACTGGCAGCCCGAGGACGAGCTGGAAGAGTTCAACGACAGCGCCATGGTGCGCCTCAAGGACGCGCTGAAGCGCGATCCCGAGGCCGTCGTCGGCAAGGAATATGTCGAGGAGCTGCCGCCGTTCGAATTCGGCCGGGTGCAGACCCAGATGGCCCGCCAGGTGGTGATGGGCAAGGTTCGCGACGCCGAGCGCGCCAACCAGTACGAAGAGTTCAAGGACCGCGTCGGCGAGATCGTCAACGGAACCGTCAAGCGCGTCGAATACGGCAATACCGTCGTCGACCTGGGCCGGGGCGAGGGCATCATGCGCCGCAACGACTCGATCCCGCGCGAGATCTTCAACATCGGCGACCGCATCCGCACCTACATCTACGACGTGCGCCCGGAAGCGAAGGGCCCGCAGGTCATGCTGTCCCGCTCGCACCCGGGCTTCATGGCCAAGCTGTTCGCCCAGGAAGTGCCCGAGGTCTACGACGGCGTGATCGAGATCCGCGCCGCCGCCCGCGACGCCGGCTCGCGCGCCAAGATGGCCGTCCTGTCCAACGACTCCTCGATCGACCCGGTCGGCGCCTGCGTCGGCATGCGCGGCTCGCGCGTTCAGGCGGTGGTCGCCGAACTGCAGGGCGAGAAGATCGACATCATCCAGTGGAACGCCGACGAACCGACCTTCATCGTCAACGCCCTGGCCCCGGCCGAGGTGTCGAAGGTGGTGCTCGATGAAGAGGCCGACCGCGTCGAGGTGGTGGTGCCGGACGAACAGCTGTCGCTGGCCATCGGCCGCCGCGGCCAGAATGTCCGCCTCGCCTCGCAGTTGACCGGCTGGCAGATCGACATCATCACCGAGTCCCAGGACTCCGAGCGCCGCCAGCGCGAATTCACCGAGCGCACCGCCCTGTTCCAGGAAGCCCTGGACGTGGACGAGGTCATCGCCCAACTGCTGGTCACCGAAGGTTTCGCCACGGTCGAAGACCTGGCGTTTGTGGAAACCTACGAGATTTCGGACATCGAAGGCTTCGACGACGACACCGCCGAGGAACTGCAGGCTCGCGCCCGCGACTTCCTCGACAAGCAGGCCGCTATTCTGGACGCCAGGCGCAAGGAACTGGGTGTCGAGGACGGCGTGCTCGAGGTGCCGGGTGTGACCCTGCAGATCGCCGTCGCCCTCGGCGAGGGCGGCGTGAAGACGGTCGAGGATCTCGCCGACCTGGCCACTGACGAAATCCGCGGCGGCTACGAGGTGAAGAACGGCGAGCGGGTCAAGGTCCCGGGCGTTCTCGAGAGCTTCAACCTGGCGCAGGAAGACGCCGAGATGTTGATCCTGCAGGCCCGCGTGGCGGCCGGCTGGATCGACGCCTCGGAGCTGCCGCAGCCTGAGCCTGAGCCGGAATACGAGGAAGAAGGCGAAGGCGAATACGACGCCGACGCCGTCTTCGCGGCCCAGGAAGAGGGCGGGGAAGAGGCGGCGCCCGAAGGCGACGACGAGACGGAGGTCCTCGCCGAGGACTCCGAACAGCCCGAAAACGCGTGATGGGAGACCGGGCCCTCCATGAGTTTGCGCGAAGCGACGATCGATAGGGAACGCCGGGACCTGGTCACCCACCAGGTCATGGATGAATCTCGACTGGTCCGCTTCGTCGCCGCTCCGGACGGCACGGTCGCTCCCGACCTGGCGCGCAAGCTGCCCGGCCGCGGCCTGTGGGTCGCGGCCGACCGCGCCTCGGTCGAGGCGGCGGTGAGGAAGAACCTGTTCTCGCGCGCGGCCAAGACTCCGCTGAAACCGGCCGCCGATCTCGCCGATCTGGTTGAAACCCTGCTGTTCCGGCGCTGCCTGGACCAGCTGGGGCTTGCCCGGCGCGAGGGCGTGCTTATCTCAGGCTTCGAGAAGGCGGCCGCCACGATCCGATCGGGCAAGGCCGCGTGGATCGTGGAGGCCGCGGACGGTTCCGCCGATGGCCGGGGCAAGCTGCTTTCCCTCGCGAAACACCAAACGCCGACCCCGAAAGTCTGCGGCGCCTTCACGGCGGACGATTTGAGTTTGGCCCTTGGGCTGGAAAATGCGATACACGCCGTCCTGCTTGAGGGCGGGCGGGCTGATCGCTGGACCTTCGAGGTCGAACGACTGGCGGGATTTCGACCGCTTCTGCCCCCGGAGTGGGGCGAAGGGCGGGCTGGAGCCCCGAATAAGGATTTGGACGGGCGGGGTTCTGCTTCCTGATCGGAGCGGAGCGACGCGCGGCTTTTTGTGTTTGAACGAGACGATGGCGGATATCCCGCCGTCCCGAGTAAAGCGACCGGATGACTGACGAGAACGACAAGACCAACGACGGCGCACCGCAGGCTCCGACCGGGACTCCGTCCCAGACGGGTCCGCGCGCGCCGCTGAGCCTGAAGCCCCGGCAGGCGGGATCGGTTTCGACCGGCACCGTGCGCCAGAGCTTCAGCCACGGCCGCACCAAGACCGTGGTGGTCGAGACCAAGCGCCGCGTCGGCGCCACCCCGGGCCATCAGCGCCCGCAGGGCTTCGACGTCGCCCGTCCGAAGACCGAGGCCCCGACCTCGCGCCCGGCCGCGCCGCCCCGCGAGGCCGGCGGCCTGTCCGCGTCCGAGCAGGAGGCCCGTCGCCGCGCCATCGAGCTGGCCACGCGCCAGCAGGCCGAGCGTGAAGCCGCCGCCGCCGCCGAGCGCGCCCGCAAGGACGCCGCCGCCCGCGAGCAGGCCGCCGCCGCCGACCAGGCCGCCAGCGCCGCCCAGGCTGAGGCCGCCGCCGCCCGCGCCGCCGCCGAGGCCGCACGCGCCGAGGCCGCCAAGCTGACCGCCGCCGCTCCGGCCAAGCCGGTCAAGGCCGCCGCCAAACCGGCCGCGCCGGCGCCCACGCCGGAGCCGACCCCAACCCCGACCGAGGCCGCCGCGCCCGCAGCGCCCGCCCGTCCCGCACCGCCGGCCCGCCCGGTGGTCAACTTCGGCCAGCGGGCGCCCAAGCCCAAGGCGCCCGGCCGCGCCGCGGAACGCCCGGCCTTCGGCGGCCGCTCTGCCCGTGAAGCCGCCATGGGCGGCGGCGAGCGCAACTACGCCGAACGCCCGCAAGGCGCCCGTCCGGCCGAGCCGGTCCGCTATTCGGCCCTGAACCCGCGGCCCGCCCCGGGCGCCGCTCGCCCGGGCGGAGCCCGCAGCGGCCCCGGCGGCCGTGCCGCTCCGAACGCGCCGCCGGCCACGCCCGAGGTCGCCCGTCCGTCCCGCGCCGGCTTCGGCCGTCCCGCCGGCGCCGGCCGCGAGGATGATCGCGACAAGCGTTTCTCGGACGCCGGACCCGGCAAGGCCGTCAGCCGCACGCGCGGCGAGCCCAAGCGCCGCGAAGGCCGTCTGACCATCCAGGCGCTGGCCGGTGGTGACGAGGACGCCGCCGAGCGGATGCGCTCGCTGGCCTCCGTGCGCCGCGCCCGCGAACGCGAGAAGGAAAAGCGCAAGGGCGGCTCGACCGATACGCCGAACCGTCCGCGCGAAGTGGTCATTCCCGACGTCATCACCGTCGGCGATCTGGCCAACCGGATGGCCGTGCGCGGCGTCGACATCGTCAAATTCCTGATGCGTCAGGGTCTGATGGTGAAGATCAACGACGTGATCGATTCCGACACCGCCGAACTGGTGGCCGACGAATACGGCATGTCGGTCAAACGGGTTTCCGAATCCGACATCGAGACGGGCTTCCTGTCCGACGCCATCGACAACGAGGCGACGACGCCCCGCGCCCCGGTCGTGGCCATCATGGGCCACGTCGACCACGGCAAGACCTCGCTGCTGGACGCCCTGCGCACCACCGACGTGGCGTCGGGCGAAGCCGGCGGCATCACCCAGCACATCGGAGCCTATCAGGTCCGTCTGCCCAACGATGCGCGCGTCACCTTCCTCGACACGCCGGGCCACGCGGCCTTCTCGGCGATGCGGGCGCGCGGCGCCAATGTCACCGACATCGTGGTGCTGGTCGTGGCCGCCGACGACGGCGTCATGCCTCAGACCATCGAGGCTATCCAGCACGCCAAGGCGGCCAATGCGCCGCTGATCGTGGCGGTCAACAAGATCGACAAGCCGGACGCCAATTCGCAGAAGGTCGTCAACGAGCTGCTGCAGCATGAAGTCATCGCCGAATCCCTCGGCGGCGACACCCAGATCATCGAGGTCTCGGCCAAGAACCGCACCAACCTCGACGGTCTGATCGACGCCATCCTGCTGCAGGCCGAGGTCATGGACCTGAAGGCCGATCCGGAGCGCACCTCCGAAGGCGTGGTCATCGAGGCCAAGCTGGACAAGGGTCGCGGCCCGGTCGCCACCGTCCTGGTCAAGCGCGGCACCCTGGCCCGCGGCGACATCGTCGTGGCCGGCTCCGCCTGGGGCAAGGTTCGCGCCCTGCTCGACGAGCGCAACGCCCAGCTGACCGAGGCGGGTCCTTCGGTTCCGGTCGAGATCCTCGGTCTCGACGAGGCCCCCAGTCCCGGCGAGCCCTTCGCCGTGGTTGAGAGCGAGGCCCGCGCCCGCGAACTGACCGAATACCGCGCCCGCGTGAAGCGCGAGAAGGCCACGGGCGGCGTCAACCAGGTCTCGCTGGTCGACATGATGTCGAAGCTGCAGTCCAAGAAGGTCTCGGAACTGCCGGTGATCATCAAGGCCGACGTGCAGGGTTCGGCCGAAGCCATCGTCGGCTCGCTCGACAAGATGGGCAACGAAGAGGTCCGCGCGCGCACCGTCATGTCGGGCGCCGGCGGCATCACCGAGAGCGACGTGCAGCTGGCCAAGTCGGCCGGGGCGCCGATCCTCGGCTTCAACGTCCGCGCCTCGAAACAGGCCAAGGACCTGGCCGACCGCGAGGGTGTCGAGATCCGCTACTACGCGATCATCTACGACCTCCTCGACGACATGAAGGGCGTGCTCTCGGGCATGCTTGCGCCGCTGCAGCGCGAAACCTTCCTCGGCAACGCCCAGGTGCTGCAGGTGTTCGACATCTCCAAGACCGGCAAGATCGCCGGTTGCCGGGTCACCGAGGGCGTGGTCCGCAAGGGCGCCAAGGTCCGCATCATCCGCGAGGACGTGGTGGTGCTGGAACTGGGCACCCTCACCACGCTCAAGCGCTTCAAGGACGAGGTCAACGAGGTTCCGTCGGGCCAGGAATGCGGCATGCATTTCCAGGGCTTCCAGGACATCAAGGCCGGCGACTACATCGAGTGCTTCACGGTCGAAGAGATCAAGCGCACGCTGGATTAAGGAAGAGCGGCGGCCCCCGTGACCGACTCGGGCGCCGCCGTTTCGCCGCATCCTTCAGGGATCAAAGCCGCATGCGCCGCATCCTGATCACTGCCCTGGCCCTTGTGGTCGTCGCCGGACCGGCCGCGGCCGAGACCCGATTTCTGGCTTATGACGCCGCTGATCGGGTCACCCAGGCCCTGACGCGCGGCGTGACGCTGGAGGCCGATCGCGGCCTGTTCGGCGCTATCAGCGTACGGCGCATCATTTCCACCTCGCAGCGGGGCTCGGCCGACATTCGTCGCGGCGGCCCCGACGCTGTGCGCCGCGCCCTTCCGGCGGGCTCGACCGAGAGCGCCGTCTATCACATCACCCCCGAAGGCGACGGTCGGGGCCTGTCGCGCGCGCTATGCCCCGGCTCGGACGAGGTCTGGCTGGTGGCGGGCCGGGTGCGGATGGCCCGTCCCCTGACCCTGCACGCCGTCGGTCGCTGGTCGGACGGCGCCTATCGCCACTGCGTGGCGCTGTCCTACGCCTGGCGGGGTGAGTGGGCGATGCCCCCCGCGCAGGCGCTCGAAGATGCGGGCGCCCCTGTGGGGCGATAGGCGTTCACCTCGCCCACGACCCTCGCTAAGGTTGCGTCATGACCGCCGCCACGGCCCGACCGCAGACCGCCATGAAACGCCTCGCGGGCGCGCTGGCCTTCGTCTGCATGGTACTTTTCCTGTTGGCCATCGAACAGAGGCACGCCGTGGCCGCCTGGGACACGGTGCGGACCGGGGCCGGACCGGCCGCGCGGAGCGTCGCCGACTGGGCCGCCAGAGGGTTCGAGGATCTGAGATCGACGGTCGCCCGCCAGACCGCCGCCTGGACCGAGTCCCGAGCGGTCGGTTCCGATGGGGTCGGGACCGGGGAACCGGCGGGAGAGGCCACCCGCCCCACCGCCGGCGGAACGATGACGATGGTCGGGGCCGAACTGCGCTTCGGCAATGGCGAAGTCCTGCATACCCGGCCGCTGCGCATCGCCTGGGGCCGCGACGCCTTCGCGCCCGGCCAGACCTTCGCGGCGCGGCTCGCTGTCCCCGCCGACGCCCAGATCGAGCTGCGCGAGGTGGTCGCGCCGACCCCGGCGCTGCCCGCGACGCCATCCAGCCTGTGCGGAGACCAACCGGCTCGCGCCGCGGCCGTCGTGCAGCGGCGGGATCGGGTCGATCTGATGTTGTTCCGGACCCGGACGATCGGCCCCGCGACGCCGGCGGGGTCCCTGTGCGGCGTCTGGAGCTTTCCGGTCCGATGAAGATTAGAGGCGCCCGAACCGGCCTCGGCGCTCTGATCGCCGCCGCCGCCGTCGGCGTGGCTGCCGCCCTGTGGACATGGACCGCGCCGGGCGATCCGGCTTTGTGGCGCGCCACGGCGGAGGCCCCGGGCGTGGATCTGCACCTGCTCGACAACGGCTTCCACACCGATCTGGCCGTACCGCGCGCGGCTCTGGAGGCGCGGGGCGGGCCGCTGGCCGAGGCGGTTCGGTCGCTGCCGACAGGGGATTGGGTCCTGATCGGCTGGGGCGACGCCAGATTCTACGTCGACCAGAGCCCCATCGAGAGCCGCCTGCCGGACGGGGCGCGCGCCTTCTTCAGGCCCGGCAATGCGTCGGTGATCATGCTCGACCCGGCGCAGAGCGATCCGACCGAACTATTCTCCGAGGACGGGCGGCGCAGTTTCCGGATCAGCGCCGCCGGTTTCGAGGCGATGGTCGCCCATGTCGAGGAGTCGCTGGACCTGTCGGACGGCGCGCCGCGCATCGCCGCCGCCCGCGAAGGGGATGACGCCCGCTTCTACGCCAGCCGCGAAACCTTCTCGATCGCCCACCTGTGCAACCACTGGACGGCCGGCGTGCTCAATGCCGCCGGCCTGCCGGTGCGGCCGTTCCGATCGATCATCTCGGCCGAGCTGATGGCGGCGATCGACCGGGCTGAACTGGACAGGGGGGCGTCCGGAGCCTAGACCCCCGCCCTTCGCTTTTTTCAGCCGGGTCCGAGCCCCGACAGGCGACGAGGACAGCACCATGAGCAAGCGCAAACCCAATCCGAAGGCCGGCGCCGTCAGCCAGCGCCAGCTGCGCGCCGGCGAACTGATCCGCCACGCGCTCGTCGAGGTTATGCGGGAGGAGGAGATTCACGATCCGGCTCTGAAGGACGTGTCGGTGACGGTCACCGAGGTGCGGCTGTCGCCCGACCTGAAACACGCAACCTGTTTCGTCGAGCCGTTGGGCGCGGGCGTCGACAGCGCCCCGGTCGCGGGTCACGTCGACGAAATCGTCAAGGCCCTCAACGCCCACTCGAAATTCCTTCGCGGCGCCCTGGGCCGCCACATCGACATGCGCTTCACGCCGGACCTCCGCTTCCGCCACGACGAGAGCTTCGCGGCGGCCGAGCGGCTCAACCGTCTGCTCGACGATCCGCGGGTCCAGGCGGATGTCGCCCGGCCCGATACCGACGACCTCTGATGGCCCGGCCTCAAGCAGCGCGAAGCGCGTTAGGCCAAGCGTAATGGCGCGCCGCAAGAAGGGCGATGTCGTCAACGGCTGGGTCTGCCTCGACAAGCCTCGGGAGATGGGGTCGACCGAGGCAGTGTCGAAGATCCGCCGGCTGTTCAATGCCCAGAAGGCCGGACACGCCGGGACGCTGGACCCGCTGGCCTCGGGCATCCTGCCGATCGCGCTCGGCGAGGCGACCAAGACCGTGCCGTTCATGATGGAGGCGCAGAAGGTCTATCGCTTCACCGTCAACTGGGGGATTTCGACCGACAGCCTCGACCGCGAGGGAGAGATCGTCGCCCGTTCGGACGTACGGCCATCCGTCGAGGCCGTGCGCGCGGCGCTTCCGGCCTTCGTCGGCGAAATCGATCAGGTTCCGCCGCAGTTTTCGGCGATCAAGGTCGACGGTCAGCGCGCCTATGACCTGGCCCGCGATGGGGCCGAGTTCGAACTGGCCTCGCGCAGGGTGACCATTCATGAGGCCGCCGTCAGCGACGCGCCTGACGCCGATCACGTCGAGATCACCATAAGGACGGGCAAGGGCGTCTATGTCCGCTCGCTGGCCCGGGACCTGGCCGCCATGCTGGGGGCCGAGGGGCACGTTTCGGCCCTGCGCCGCGAGCGGGTCGGACCGTTCTCGACGGAAAACGCCGTATCACTGGATTTCCTGACTGATTTGGTGCATAGGGACGCCGCCTCGGAAGGCTTGCTTCCCGTCGCGACCGCCCTGGACGACATCCCGGAGTTGGCCGTGACGGATCAGGACGCCTTCTCGCTTCGGCAGGGACGGCCGATCGTTCTGCTCCCCAGACAGGTCGAAACGCTCAGGAGCCGCCTTCGGGACGGCTCCAGAACCGTTTCAGCCTTTCAGGGCCAGACCCTCGTCGCTCTCGGTCAGTTGCGGGCCGGCCGGCTAGAACCCGACCGCGTTTTTCACCTCCAATAGGAGATACCCGATGTCGATTACTGCTGACCGCAAGCACGAGGTCATCGCCGACAACGCCCGCTCCGAGGGCGACACCGGTTCGGCCGAGGTCCAGGTCGCGATCCTTTCGGAACGCATCGCCAACCTCACCGAGCACTTCAAGACCCACAAGAAGGACAACCACTCGCGCCGCGGCCTGCTCAAGATGGTCTCGCAGCGTCGTCGCCTTCTTGACCACCTGAACAAGGTCGATCGCGAGCGCTACACGGCGCTGATCACCAAGCTGAACCTGCGCCGCTAAGGCGAAGGGGACGAGCGGACAGAGTTTTCGAGGCGCGGGCCATGTCCGCGCCTCGTTCCGCATCCAGAACGACCCGCGCGCCGCGGCTGTAACCGGCGCATATGCGAGGGCTGAACACCGGTCCTCAACCACTCCCGGGCGGTTCGCGATGGCGCGGACGTCCATGGACCGAAGGACTGAACGCCCGACGCTCCACCCACTGATGGGACCCCGCGCGGAATCCGCCCGCGGGATACGAAAGACGAAACATGTTCGATATCAAACGCAAGACGATCGAGTGGGCCGGACGCCCGCTGACGCTGGAAACGGGCCGCATCGCCCGTCAGGCCGACGGCGCCGTGCTGGCGACCTATGGCGAGACCGTGGTTCTGGCCACCGTCGTTTATGGGCGCGCGCCCAAGCCGGGCCTGGATTTCTTCCCGCTGACCGTCAACTACCAGGAAAAGACCTTCGCCGCAGGCAAGATCCCGGGCGGCTATTTCAAGCGTGAAGGCCGTCCGACCGAGAAGGAGACCCTGGTCTCCCGCCTGGTCGACCGCCCGATCCGCCCGCTGTTCGTCAAGGGCTTCAAGAACGAGACCCAGGTCGTCGTCACCGTCCTCCAGCACGATATGGAGAACGACCCCGACGTGCTCGGCATGATCGCCGCCTCGGCCGCCCTGACCATCTCGGGCGTGCCCTTCATGGGCCCGATCGGCTCGGCCCGCGTCGGCTATATCGACGGCGAGCTGGTGCTCAACCCGACGCTGGACCAGATGCCCGACAGCGAGCTCGACCTCGTCGTCGCCGGCACCCAGGACGCCCTGATGATGGTCGAATCCGAAGCCAAGGAGCTGTCGGAAGACATCATGCTCAACGCCCTGATGTTCGCGCATCGCGGCATGCAGCCGGTGATCGACGCGATCATCGACCTGGCCGAGCACGCCGCCAAGGAGCCGTTCGACTTCCAGGCCGACGACGTCTCGGACGTGGTCGCCTCGATCCAGAAGCTGGTCGGCGAGGACATCAAGGCCGCCTACACCCACGTCGGCAAATACGACCGCCGCTCGGGCGTCGACGTCGCCAAGAAGAAGGCCGCCGAGGCCCTCGTGAAGACCGAAGAGAATCCGGACGGCGTCGAGCCGGCCAAATTCTCCACCGCCTTCAAGGAATGCGAAGCCCACGTCCTGCGTCGTGACATCATCGACAACGGCCACCGCGTCGACGGCCGCGCCCTCGACAAGGTTCGCGACATCGTCTCGGAGGTCGGCGTCTTCCCGCGCACCCACGGCTCGGCCCTGTTCACCCGCGGTGAGACCCAGGCCATCGTGGTCGCCACCCTCGGCACCGGCGAGGACGAGCAGTACGTCGACGCCCTCAGCGGAACCTACAAGGAGAAGTTCCTGCTGCACTACAACTTCCCTCCCTATTCGGTCGGCGAGACCGGACGGATGGGCGGCGCGGGTCGTCGGGAAATCGGTCACGGCAAGCTGGCGTGGCGGGCGATCCGTCCGATGCTGCCGTCGTCGGAAGAGTTCCCTTACACCATCCGTCTGGTGTCGGAGATCACCGAGTCCAACGGCTCCTCGTCGATGGCCACGGTCTGCGGTTCGTCGCTGGCCCTGATGGACGCCGGCGTGCCGCTGAAGCGCCCGGTCTCGGGCATCGCCATGGGCCTGATCCTCGAGCCGTCGGGCGAGTTCGCCATCCTGTCGGACATCCTCGGCGACGAGGATCACCTCGGCGACATGGACTTCAAGGTGGCCGGCACGCGCGAAGGCATCACCTCGCTGCAGATGGACATCAAGGTCGCCGGCATCACCGAAGAGATCATGCGCAAGGCCATCGCCCAGGCTTCGGCCGGCCGCCTGCACATCCTCGACGAGATGGACAAGGCCATCGACGGCGCCCGCACCGAGCTGGGCGAGTTCGCGCCCAAGATCGAGCAGATCAAGGTTCCCACCGACAAGATCCGCGACATCATCGGCACCGGCGGCAAGATCATCCGTGAGATCGTCGAAAAGACCGGCGCCAAGATCAACATCGAGGACGACGGCACGGTCAAGATCGCCGCCTCCGAGCAGGAGAAGATCGACGCCGCCAAGAACTGGATCTCGTCGATCGTGTCCGAGCCCGAGCCCGGCATGATCTACACCGGCAAGGTCGTGAAGGTCGTCGACTTCGGCGCCTTCGTGAACTTCTTCGGCGCCAAGGACGGTCTCGTCCACGTGTCGCAGATGGCCATGGAGCGCGTCGCCAACCCGGCCGACGTCGTTTCGGAAGGCCAGGAGGTCAAGGTCAAATTCCTGGGCATGGACGACCGCGGCAAGACCAAGCTGTCGATGAAGGTCGTCGATCAGGAAACCGGTGAGGACCTGACCGACAAGATCAACGCCGAGCGCGCCGAGCGTGGCGAGCCCCCGATGTCGGAAGACACCGGCGGCCGCCCGAAGCGTGAAGGCGGCGGCGACCGTGATCGCGGCCGCGGCCGTCGTCGGGACTAACCGTCCACGGCGTCATCGCTGACATGAAGAAGGCCCCGGTGGAGACGCCGGGGCCTTTTTTCATCTGGCGGCCGCCAATCCCTACGCCCCCGGCCTGCTGCCTGCTGTCTCTACCGCGGTGCCCGCTTGGCCAGGATCCGCTGCAGTGTCCGCCGGTGCATGCCCAGCCGGCGCGCCGTCTCCGAGACGTTGTGGTCGCACAGTTCGTAGACGCGCTGGATATGCTCCCAGCGCACCCGGTCGGCGCTCATCGGATTGTCGGGCGGCTCGGGGGCCTCGCCGGTCATCAGCAGGGCCTTGACCACGTCGTCGGCGTCGGCGGGCTTCTGCAGATAGTCGACGGCCCCGGCCTTGACCGCCGCGACCGCCGTGGCGATGGCGCCGTACCCGGTCAGCATGACGATGCGGCTGTCCTCGCGGCGCTCGCGGATGGCCTCGACCACCTTCAGCCCGTTGCCGTCCTCCAGCCGCATGTCCAGCACGGCGAAGGCGGGGACCGAGGTCCGCAGCGCCTCGCGCGCCTCGGCGACCGAGGCGGCGGTGACGACCTCGAAACCCCGGCTTTCCAAGGCCCGCCCCAGCCGCGTGCGCAAGGCGTTGTCGTCGTCGAGCAGCAACAGGGTCTTGTCCTGCAGGGCGGCGATACGGTCTTCGGTCTCGGGCATCATCGTTCTCCTTGCCGTCAGGTCGGTAACGATACGGCAGAGGTCAAGGTTCAGCTTTGGAGGTGCGACATCACGACGGCCCCGCTTCCAGCGCCGGCCGCGGCCATCGCACGGCGACCCGCGCGCCCTTTGGCCGCCCCCTGCCGCCCTCTCCGACCCCGACCGAGACCTTGCCTCCGGTCCGCTCCAGCAGGGTGCGGGCGATGAAGAAGCCCAGTCCCATACCGCCCTGGCTGGGGGCGATGGCCTCGGGCGCGGGTGCGGCCTTGCCGGTCTTGCGGTCCTTGCGGCTCTTGCTCCCCGGGGCAGCGGCGGCCACCGAGGCGGCGATCTGGGCCGCAAGGGCCCGGCGCGCCTTGCCCTGCGGCCGGCTGGTCACATAGGGCTCACCCAGCCGGGGCAGGATGTCCGGCGGGATGCCCGGGCCGTCGTCGACCACCTCGATCTCGATGAAGCCGGCGTCGACGAGGGCCTGCACCCGCACGTGGCCGTTGGCGAAGTCGGCGGCGTTCTCGACCAGGGTCGACAGGCCGTGCACCACCTCGGGCAGGCGACGCACGCGCGGGGCGGCCTCGCCGGACGCGGTGCGCACCTTGACCTCGAAGACCAGATCGAAGCCCCTATGCGGCTCGACCACCTCTTCCAGCAGCGCCTTGAGTCCGACCTCGGCGAAGGCGGCCTCGCCTCCCTCGGGTTGCTGGGACAGGCGTTTGAGGATGTCGCGGCAGCGTTCGGCCTGCTGCAGGATCAGGGCGGCGTCCTCGGCCGCCGCGCCGTCCTTGGCCGACTCCCGCAGCAGTTCCCGCGCCACCACCTGGATGGTCGCCAGCGGCGTGCCCAGCTCGTGCGCCGCCGCCGCCGCCAGACCGCCCAGCGCCGCCAGCCGTTGCTCGCGCTGCAGCACGTCCTGGGTGGTGGCCAGGGCCAGTTCCAGCTTTTCGGCGTCCGCCGCCACCCGCCAGGCATAGGCCGCGGTGAAGACCACGCCGGTGATCAGCGCCAGGCCGATGCCGAAGCGATACAGCGGCGGCAGCTCCAGCTCGGTTCCCGCCTGCCACGGCAGCGGCATGGAGAAGAAGAACAGGCCGATGGTCGCCCCCAGCACCAGCAGCCCCATCAGCGCCGCCTGCCGTCCCGGCAGGGAGGCGGCGGCCACCGTCACCGGCGCGACCAGCAGCAGGCAGAACGGGTTCTGCAGCCCTCCGGTCAACGCCAGCAGCAGCGACAGTTGCAGGATGTCGAAGCCGAGATGCGCCGCCGTCAGGGCGCCGTCCGGAAATGAGCCGTCGCTGCGCCTGAGCCGGGCGGTGGCGTTGAGGTTCATCGCCACGCTGGCCCCGATCACGGCCAGACAACCCCACAGCGGCAGGTCGAAATGGAACCAGGCGGTGGCGACGACGACGGTGGCGCTCTGGCCGGCGATGGCCATCCAACGCAGGATCACCAGCGTCCTCAGCGACAGACCCCGGCTGCGGCGCGGCGCATTGCGCCAGCCGCCGAAGCGTCCGCCTGTGTCGGCGGCCTCGCCGAACTGCGACGACAGGGGGTCTTGGGTCGGGCTCACGCGTCTTCTATAGACCAGCCGCGCCCGCGTGGCGCGTCCTGCCGGGAGCCGAAATGCCGCGCCGTTCCATCCTGCTGTTCGCCGCCGCCTGCGCGGTCATCGCCGTGGCGCTGATTGCGGTGACCGTGGTTCTGGCCAGCCGCCCCGCCCCCGGTCTGCGGACGGGCGAGGTGGTCTCGACGGGCGAAGCCCGTATCGGGGGACCGTTCCAGCTGGTCGACCAGAACGCCCGGCCCGTGGACCAGACCCTGCTGGAGGGACAGTGGTCGCTGGTCTTCTTCGGCTTCACCTACTGCCCGGACTACTGCCCGACCACGCTGCAGATGCTCGATGCGACGAAACAGGCGCTGGGCGACAAGGCGGCGGATCTGCAGATCGTCTTCATTTCCATCGATCCGGAGCGCGACACGCCGCAGGCGCTGAACGACTATCTGTCCTCCGACGGCTTTCCCGAGGGCGTCATCGGCCTGACCGGCACGCCCGCGCAGGTCGACGCCGCGGCCCGGGCCTACGGCGCTCCCTATCAGAAGGTCGGGGAAGGCGAGGGCTATACGATGAACCACGGCCTGACGATCTATCTGATGGGGCCGGACGGGAAGTTCCGCAGCGCCCTCGCTCACGATCTCGGGCCCGACCGCGCCGCGGAAGTGATCGGACGTGTCATGGCGCGCGGCTAGATTCGCGCCACGACCCGCCGACGTCAGCCCTTGCGGGCCACCGCGATCTGGAGCTCGAGCCGCTTCAGCTCGCGCATCATCCGGTTGGCCTGCACGACGGGCACCAGGGCCATCTTCATCACCAGCGATCCGAGGATCAACACGGAGGCTGGCAGCCCCCAATGCAGGGCCGACAGGGGGGTGTCAGCCTGGAAGAAGCGCCATGCCGCCCAGGCGCCGAAGAAGAAGGCCGCGGTCTGCGCCACCATAAGGACGACGTTGGCCCAGCCGGCCCGCCCGTCGAACACGCCCAGGGCCTGTCCGAAGAAGCCCGGCTCACGCGCGGTTTCGCGGAACAGGGCCTGTTCCTCGCCCTGAAGGGCTTCCTCGATCATCCGGTCGATATCGGTTGTCATCTCGCATCTCCTTCCAGCACCGCGCGCAGTTTGCGGCGGGCATGCATCAGGCGGGTCTTTACCGTGCCCGCCGGCACGTGCAGGGCGATCGCGACCTCCGCGACCTCCATATCCTCGAGATAGAACAGGCCGATCGCGGCCCTCTGCTCCGGCGGCAGGTCGGCGAGCGCGGCCCGCAGCCGCGTCATCGCCGGGGCGTCGCTGTGTTCCGGCTCCGCGAAGGCCTCGACCGGTTCCGCCGCCGCCGCCGCCTTCAGGATCCGGTCCCGTTGCAGGCGACCAATCCGCCGGGCGCACCGCCGCGACACGATCTGGCAGGCCCAGGCGGGGAAGGCGCGTTCGTCGCGAAGCCGCCCGACCCCGCGCACGATTTCGATCCAGCCCTCCTGTGCAGCCTCGCGGGCCAGGTCGACGTCGCCGGTCAGCCGCCAGGCATGGGCGATAAGCTTGCCCTGCCAGCGCCGCGCCAGCAGCTCGAACGCCTTGCGGTCCCCGGTGCGCGCGGCCGCCACCAGATACTCGTCAAGGAGCTGCTCTTTGGTCCTGACCATGCCGCCCACGTCCCTCCTTGAAGGAAAGGTGCCGACATCTCGCGATCCGGTTCAATCAAATCGTGCCGGGGTCCCGGAGCGCCGAAGACCGCGTACCTACGACAATGTGATCAGCGATAATCTTTTTGCAGTGCGGCGCGTTCTATGCTGCCCTGCCATATACCGGCGGGGGCCGTTTCAGGACACGCATGCTGTATTCGCTTCACGAGCTCGCCTATCACTCGGCGACGCCGTTCCGGATCGGGGCCCAGATGGCCCGTCAGTTCTGGAGTTCTCCGTTCAACCCGGCCGCCGATACCGCCCTGGCGCGCACCGCCTGGGCCTCGGCCGAGCTGTTCGAGAGCGTCACCCGGCGCTACGGCAAGCCGGCCTGGGGGCTGGAAACCGTCACCGTCGCCGACCGCCCGGTGCGCACCACCGAACAGGTTGTCTGGTCTTCGCCATGGTGCCGACTGGTGCGGTTCGCCCGCCACGTCGGCGACCTCAAGCGGGCGGGCAAGCCGACTGCGGCCCCGGCGGTGCTCATCGTCGCCCCGCTGTCGGGCCATTACGCCACCCTGCTGCGCGGCACGGTCGAGGCCTTCCTCCAGGACCACGACGTCTATGTCACCGACTGGGTCAACGCCCGTCAGGTGCCGATGCTGGAGGGGCGGTTCGACTTCTTCGACTACATCGACCACGTCCGGACCATGCTGGGGGTCATCGGGCCGCGCGCCCATGTCGTCGGCGTCTGCCAGCCGGGGCCGCCGGTTCTGGCCGCCTGCGCCCTGATGGCCGAGGACGAGGACCCCAATCGGCCCGCCTCGATGACCTTCATGGGCTCGCCGATCGACGCCCGCCTGTCGCCGACGGCGACCAACCAGCTGGCCGAGGAAAAGCCATTCACCTGGTTCAGCTCGAACATGATCCACACCGTGCCGTGGCCCTATCCGGGCTTCGGACGGCGGGTCTATCCGGGCTTCGTGCAGCTCTACAGCTTCATGTCGATGAACGAGGAACGGCACGTCGACGCCCACCAGGAATATTTCCAGCATCTGGTCAACGGCGACGGCGACGGGGCCCAGAAGCACGAGGAATTCTACAACGAATACCTCTCGGTGCTGGACCTGACCGAGGAGTTCTATCTCCAGACCATCGACATCGTGTTCCAGCAGCACCTGCTGCCGCGCGGTCTGCTCGAGCATCGCGGGCGCAAGGTCGATCTGACGAAGATCGCCGACATCGGCCTGATGACCGTCGAGGGGGCGAAAGACGACATCTCCGGTGTCGGCCAGACCCAGGCGGCGCACGGCCTGTGTTCGGGTCTGCCCGACGACCGGCGCACGCTCTATGTCCATCCGGAGGTCGGCCACTACGGCGTCTTCAACGGCCGCCGCTTCCGCGACGACATCTATCCGCGGGTGCGCGACTTCATCGCGAGGAACGAGGCGATCTGTGCAGTACCGGAACGGCCAGCGGCTGCCGCCTGACGCCGTCGGCGTTCCGGCCCGGCTGTCGGTCAATCCGCGCGCCCGGCGTCTGTCGATCCGCATCGACGGCCGCGCCGGCGAGGCCGTGCTGGTCGCGCCGTCCGAGCGCGGCCTGGCCCAGGCTGTGGCCTTCGCCCGCACCAAGGCCGACTGGATGCGCCAGCGGCTGGCGGAACGACCTGACAGCGCGCCGCTGGAGCCCGGCGCCGTGGTGCCCCTCTACGGCCGCCCGACCCGGCTGGTCTCGACCGGCGGGGCCGGGGCGGCCCGGCTGATCGACGGTCCAGACGGTCCCTTCATCCAGTCCGGCGGCGAGGGGGAAGCTTTCTCGCGACGGGTCCAGAACCTGTTCCGGCGGTTGGCCCGGCAGGTCCTGCTCGAGCGGACGGAGCAGCATCTGCGAACCCTCGGCCAGCGCCCGGTCACCGTGTCCATCGCCGACACGCGGTCGCGCTGGGGCTCATGCAGCCCGCACAACCGGACCATCCGCTATAGCTGGCGGGTGATCATGGCCCCGCCGGCCGTGGCCGATTATCTGGCCGCCCACGAGGTGGCGCATCTGGTCCACGCCGACCACAGCCCGGCCTACTGGTCGGTGGTTCAGCGGCTGGTCGGCGACCACCGGCCCTTTCGAAAATGGCTGCGCGACAACGGCCCGGCCCTGCATGCGGTGGGTCGGTAGCCCCGGTTGTCCCCGGTGTCTCGCAATTCCTGCCCGGGTGTCCTGTTTTTCCTCCCCGCGGCGTATCGCTTTTCCTCCATGACCTTCGGCCGTCAGAAGAACAGCGGCTCGGCCTTCTTCTCCAGCGGCGGGGCCGGCTCGGGGCGCGGGGCCGGCGGGTCGCGCTGGGGCTGGGGTTGGGTCGGACGCAGGACCGGCGCCTCGTTGCGCTCGGGCGCGGTCGGGCGCTGACGCGGCGGCTCCAGCAGGCTCTCGTCCAGCGGCTCGACAGCGCCGTCTCCGGGCGGATTGTCGCCGAACAGGTCGCCGATCTGGCCGATCAGGCTTTCGACCGGGTTGGGTGGGCGCCAGCCCTCCGGCATGGCCGGCCCGTCCGGGATCGACGGCGCGTTCAGACGCGGCAGGGCCGCCTGCATGAAGGCTTTCCAGATGGCGGCCGGCGAGGAGCCGCCGGTGACGCCGCGCATCGGGCTGTTGTCGTCCTTGCCAACCCAGACGGCGGTGACGAAGCCGCCGGTGTAGCCGACGAACCAGGCGTCCTTGTAGTCCGAGGTGGTGCCGGTCTTGCCCGCCGTGTCGCGGCCCGGGATCGCCGCCGAGCGGCCGGTCCCCGAGGTCATCACCCCACGCAGCATCTGGTTTTGGTAGTAGAGAAACGGATTGGAGATCGCCTGCACCGGTCCGGCTTCGCGGCTGGCGCGCTGGTAGATGACCCGGCCCTGCGGGGTGCGGATACGGCTGATGCCATAGGCCTGGACGCGCTTGCCGCCGTTGGCGAAGGCGTCATAGGCCTGGGCCATCTCTAGCGGCGATACCTCGACGGCGCCCAGCGCCATGGCCGGCTCCAGCCCGATCCGCGAACTGATGCCGAGGCGGCGCGCGGTGCGGGCCACATTGTCGCGGCCGATCTGGTCGGCCATGCCGGCCGCCACCGTATTGGTCGACTGGGCCACGGCGTTGGCGAGCGTCATCTCGCCGGCGAAGCTGCCGGAATAGTTTCGGGGCGACCAGTTGCCGATGCGGATCGGCGCGTCGTTGACCCGGGTCTGGGGCGTGTAGCCGCTTTCCAGCGCGGTCAGATAGACGAACGGCTTCCACGCCGAACCGGCCTGGCGGCGGGCGTCGACGGCCCGGTTGAACTGGCTGTCGGTATAGGAGGCGCCGCCGATCATGGCCCGCACCCGGCCCTCGCCGTCGAGGGCGACCAGCGCCGCCTGCTCGACGCCTTTGGAGCCATCCCGTTCGAGGATGCGCCGCACCGCCCGCTCGGCCGAGGTCTGAAGGGTCAGGTCCAGCGTCGTCTCGACGATCATGTCCTCGGTCGGCTCGCCGACCAGTTCCCGGATCTGCTTGTCGAGCCAGTCGACGAAATACTGAGCGTGCTGGCTGGCCAGCGTCCGCGACACCCGGACGGGCTCGGTCACGGCCTGGGTCCGCTGCTCGGAGGTGATCACGCCGGCATCGACCATTTCGTTGAGGACGACGGTGGCCCGCGCGGCCGCCCGCTCGCTCTCGGACACCGGCGAATAGCGCGACGGAGCCTTGAGCAACCCGGCCAGCAGGGCCGCCTCGCCGACAGTCAGGTCCTTGGCGCCCTTGTCGAAATAGCGCTGCGAGGCCGCCTCGATGCCATAGGCTCCCGCCCCGAAATAGACCCGGTTCAGATAGAGGGCGAGGATCTCCTCCTTGGAGAATTTCATCTCCAGCCACACGGCCAGCATCAGCTCCTGGACCTTGCGCTTCACATTCTGGTCCGGAGACAGGAACAGATTCTTGGCCAGCTGCTGGGTCAGGGTCGACCCGCCCTGGACCACCCGCCCGGCGCGCATGTTGGCGGCCATGGCCCGGCTCATGCCGATCGGGTCGAAGCCCGGGTGGTGATAGAAGCGCCGGTCTTCGATGGCGATGAAAGCCGCCGGGACATAGTCGGGCAGGGCCTCGAGATCGGCGGGCGGGGCCTGCTGGGTGCCGCGCACCGCGATCAGGGCGCCGTTGCGGTCCAGATAGGTGATCGAGGGCTGGCGGTCGATATTATAGAGGGTCGAGGTGTCGGGCAGGTCGCGCGCGAAGACGGCGAAGAAGACCACCAGGAAGATGATCGCCCAGACGGCCACCACCGATCCCCAGTAGATCAGCCGCTGCGCGGGCGTGCGGCTCGGCTTCGGCTGGCCGTCGCCACCACCGCCGCCGCCCCGCCTGAAGCTGAAGCCGGAACCCGCCATCGAAACCTCATCCTGTCCGGCACCGGTCTTAGCGGTTCGCCGGACGCACGCAAACGCCCCTCACGTCGTCACGCGACCGTGAGGGACGTTTCCGCCGAAACCATGGCTCCGGGCGGCCCTATTCTAAAAACGCGTTCACCTCGGCGGCGAAGACGGCCGGCTGGTCAAGCATGATGAAGTGGGCGCTGTCGTCGATCCGCTTCAGTTCCGCGCCCGGCAGGTTGGCGAACGAGCCGCGATAGATGCCGTCCGTCATCCCGGGGGTCATGCCGGGAAAATCGAAGGCGACATAGAGAACTTCCGTCGGAGCTGTGATGCGGCCCAGCTCGGGCCGCAGATCGGTGACGATCAGCTCGCGATAGGCCGAGGCCGACACCTGCCGGTCGCTGCGCCGAGTGTCCTCCAGCGGACCGGAGCGGGCCGATTCCGTCTTGATCATGCTGGTCACGGTCGCCTCGGCCTGTTGCCGATAGGCGTCCTCGGGCCCCTGCGACATGGCGGCGTAGATCTGGTCCGCCATCGGCGCGACGCTTTCCGCCGTCGGGTTCGTGCCCGGCGCGCCGAACATGGCGCCCATGAACGGGACCATGTCGACGACCATCAGCCTGCCGACGGTGTCCGGATGGCGCGCGGCGAGCATCATGCCGATCGTGCCGCCCATCGAGTGGCCGATCACCGCCGGCTTCTCCAGCCCCTGCTCGCGGATATAGCGGGCGAGGTCCTCGGCCACGGGCGCGGAGACCGGCCCTTCCGCATTGTCCTCGGCCGGGGCTCCGGCGAAGCCCTGGACGTGGATGCGGTGGAGCCGGTAGCGGCCCTTCAGCTCGTCCGTCAGCTGATCCCAGACATGGGGCGAGGACGACAGGCCGGGGATCAGGATGACGTCGCCGACCGGGTGCTCGGGCCCGTCGATGCGGACGTGAAAGCGGCCGGACTCGAAGTCGGCGTGCGCGTGGCCGTGGCCCGCCTGTGCGGCGGCGGGAGCGTGCGCGCCGTGGCTCTCCTGCGCGAGGGCGGGCGTGGCGAGGGCGGCGGCGGCCAGAAGGTTCATCAGGGCGGTCTTCATCGGTGCGATCTTTCCATCAGTACACCCGCCGATTATCCAATCGACTTTAGAATGTAAAGTACTTTCTGCGCCGCGCGACGGACCGGCTGGCGGCGATGGCCGCCGCCGTCCTAGAATGATGCCATGACCTCGACCGAGACCCTAGCCGACACCGCTCCCGCCGCAAGCCGGGGCGCACCCGCCGCCGTCTTCGGCAAGGGCTTCGTGCAGGATAGCTGGTATTTCGTCGCCCTGTCGCGGGATGTGGCGCCGGCCTCGCTGAAGCGCCATGAACTGCTCGGCGAGCCGGTGTTGATCGGCCGCACCCGGGCCGGGCAGGTCTACGCCATGCGCGACATCTGCCCGCACCGCGCCGCGCCCCTGTCGGCCGGGCGGTTGGTCGAGAAGCCCGGCGAGGGCGAGACCATCGAGTGCTGCTACCACGGCTGGCGCTTCCGCCCCGATGGCGTCTGCGCCGCCATCCCCTCGCTGGTCGAGGACCAGGCCTATGAGCCGGAGCGCATCCGGGTGCGGTCATACCCGGTGCGCGAGAGCCAGGGGATGGTCTTCGTCTGGGTCGCTTCTGACCCGCGCAACCCGATAGAGCCCGACCATGGGCCGCCCGTATTCCCCGGCGTCGTTGGCGGCGAGGCCAGACTGGTCGAGGCGATGGACTTCGAGGCCCACATCGATCACGCCGTGGTCGGGCTGATGGACCCCGCTCACGGCCCCTATGTGCATCAGCAATGGTGGTGGCGTTCCGAGCATTCGATGCACGAGAAGGCCAAGGCCTTCGAGCCGCGCGAGCTGGGCTTTGCCATGGTCCGCCATGCCCCGTCGTCGAACAGCCGGGCCTACAAACTCCTCGGCGGCGCTCCGGCGACCGAGATCAGCTTCCGCCTGCCCGGCTATCGCTGGGAGCATATCCAGGTGGGAAAGAAGCAGGTGCTGGCCCTGACCTGCCTGACTCCCCGCTCGGACGACAGGACGACGATCACCCAGATCTTCTGGTCCGATCACTGGGTGTTCGGCCTCGCCAGGCCCTTCCTGCGCATGGGCGTCGTCGCCTTCCTGAAACAGGACGGCGGCATGGTGAACCTGCAGAACGAGGGGCTGCGCTACGACCCGGCCCTGATCTGGATCGACGACGCCGACCGACAGGCGAAATGGTACCAGCAGCTCAAGCGGGAGTGGGGCAGGAGCCGCGCCGAGGGGCGGGCGTTCCAGAACCCGATCAAACCGGCGACGCTGAGGTGGAAAAGCTGAAGGCCGCGGCGGGCGCCGCGGCCTTCGACTCTAATTCGAGTTCGGGATGGCGTGATCTACTGCCGGCTGAGCGCGCCGGCGAGAATCACGTCGACCTGCTTGCCCATGCGCTCGGACAGCTGGGCGGTGGTCCAGCCGTCGTAGGCGGCGCGGCGGTAGTTGGACAGGAAGGCGTCGTAGATCAGTTCGGACAGCAGCCGCACATCGGCGTCCTGGCGCAGTTCGCCCTCGCCCAGCCCGGCCTGCAGCGTGTCGGTGACGACCGAGAGGATCGGCTTGATGGCGGCGCGGGTGCGCATCTCGGCGGCGACGGGCTGGAACCACGAACGGGCGATCACCGCCTGGACCAGCGGCAGTTGCTCCAGCGAGGCGTGGTAGCCGGCGGCGAGCGCGGCCAGAAGCCGACCCCGCATCGAGCCTTCCGAGGCGGCGGCGGCCTTCATGGTCTCCGCCAGCTTGACCATGTCGGTCGACAGCACGGCTTCGAACAGTTCCGCCTTGTCCTGGAAGTTGGCGAACACCGCACCGGTCGACATGCCCGCGCCCTTGGCGATGTCCCGAATGGTGGCCGGCTCATAGCCCCGCTCCGCGAAGAGCTGGCGGGCGGCGTCCAGAACCTTCTGGCGCGTTCGCACCTTGGCGGCCTGGCGGCGATTCAGCCGCGGGGTTTCGGTCTCGGACGTGGATTCGGAGGGGGCGGGGGACAGGGCGATATCTCGCATGAAACGGGTACTCGACTGGACGGCGGAGGGTATCCGCCGATCGAAAAACTGACCGCCGAAGCGATGGGGAGGAAGCGGAACGCTAGGCCGTATCCGCAGGGCGTCGTCGTCTGATGCCGGTTGGGCAATCATCACGCAACGATGACCAAAATGGGGTGCGGAGATTAACGGGGCAATGACCTCAGCGGTTAACGCCGCGACATTCTGACCCTGTTCAGGGCCGCGCGGCGGTGCGCAGGGCGCGCGCCTTGCGCGGTCGGGCGTCGCGGTCCGGCATGGCGTCCTGGAAGAGTGTACGGAAGCGGTCGCGGCGCTCGTGGATCGAGGCCAGCACCAGCCCCATCGGCACGCCCAGATCGACCAGGGTGTTTTCCGCCAACTGCAGCGCCGCCTCGGTGGTCTCGGGCACTGCGTCGGTGACGCCCAGCTGGTACAGGCGTACGGCGTGACGGTCGTCCCGGGCACGGGCGATCAGGATCAGGTCCGGCCGCAGCGCCCGCGCCGTGCGCACCACCTCGTCCACCTTGCCCGGCGAGTCCATGGTCACGACGACGGCCCGCGCCGTGTCCACGCCGCACAGCTGCAGCATCTCCGCCCTCCCGGCGTCACCGTAGAAGACATTCGACCCCTCGGCCCGGCCCTTGGCCACGGTCGAGGCGTTGGAATCGAGCGCCAGATAAGACTGGCCGTGCTCGCTCAGCATCTCACCAACCAGCCGGCCGACCCGGCCGTAGCCGACGACCAGCACCTGGTTCTCCGCCCCGACCGGCTCGAGCGCCTCCTGCGGAAGGTCAGGCGCGGCCGGGGCCTCGCGCGTCAGCCACCCGGCCAGCGCGGCCATGGCCGGGATGGTGAAGATGCTGATGGTGGCCGCGACCAGCACCGTGCCGGTGAAGGCGGGCGAGGCGATGCCCTCGACCAGGCCCGCCCCGAGGATGACGAAGGCGAACTCTCCTGCCGGCCCGAGCACCAGGGCGGTTTCGATGGCCGCCTTGCGCTTGATCCCCCACAGCCGGGCGGCGCCGAAAATCATACCGATCTTGATGGCGGTCAGAGCCGCGGCGAGGCCGAACACCCACGCCGGATTGGCCGCGACGGCGTCGAGGTCCAGGCCGATGCCGACGCCGACGAAAAACACCCCCAGCAGCAGTCCCTTGAACGGCTCGATCGACAGCTCGACCTCGCGCCGGAACTCGGTCTCGGCCAACAGCAGGCCGGCGATCAGGGCGCCGAGGCTCATCGACAGGCCCGCCGCCTGCGCCGCCAGACCGGCGCCGACCACAACCAGCAGGCTGGCCGCAACGAACATCTCCTGACCCTGGCCCCGAGCCTTTGCCCGGGCCACCGAACGGAACATCGGCCGGAGCACCAGCCGTCCGAGACCGACCAGCAGGGCCAGACCGATCGCCGCCGGCACCAACGTCAGCAGGGCCGCGCCCAGCGTGCCGGGCGCCAGATCGCCGCCGCTCTGGGCCAGCGCCGCCAGCACCGTCACCGTGATCAGGATGGGGGCGACGGCAAGGTCCTGGGCCAGCAGGATCGAGAAGGTGGCTCGCCCCGAGGCGGTCTGCACCCGTCCGCTCTCGGCCAGGACGGGCATGACCACGGCGGTTGAGGACAGCGACAGCCCCATGCCCAGCACGGCCGCCGAGACCAGGGTCTGGCCCAGCATCATGAACAGGGCGGCCAGCACCACGGTGCAGGCGGCCACCTGGGTCAGGCCGAGCCCGAACACCAGCCGCCGCATCGACTTGAGCCGGCCCCACGACAGCTCCAGCCCGATCATGAACAGCAGGAAGGCGACGCCCAGTTCGGACAAGGAGCGGATCTGCCCGGCGTCGGAAATGGTCAGCCACGCCAGCCATGGCGCGGTGTCGGCGAAGCGCGCCAGGCCGTCCGGGCCGAGCAGCACCCCGGCGGCGAGAAAGCCGAGTATGGGGCTGATCTTCAGACGGTTGAACAGCGGCACCATGACGCCCGCCGCGGCCAGGAAGACCACCAGATCCTTGTATTCGCCGCCGCCGCCGTGTCCCGTCATCCGTCCTCCACACGGTTCAGCCTACAGGCTGAAACGCCGTCGTGCCCGGGAATCCTTTGCATCATGACAAAAAATTCAGGCGACAGGCCGGCCTCCCGGCGTAGGGTCGCCGCCGACCTTCCGGAAAGCGAAGTCAAGTCGAGGGAAACCCACATGAAGAAGCTGCTTATCGGGGCCGCCGTCGGCGCCCTGCTCCTGCCCGCCGCGCCCGCGCTGGCCCAGCATTTCGCGAATGATGGTCACGACCACGCCTGCGTCGACGAGGGCTGCACGGTCTTCGAACTGTTCTCGACCCAGGAAGCCGGCGCCACGGTCCAGGGTTACCAGGGCATCGAGACGCCGAAATACGGAACCTGGGGCGTAGACCTCGCCGGCCGCGACGCCTCTGTCCGTCCCGGAGACAGCTTCATGCGCCACGCCAACGGCACGGCGCTGGACGAGATGCAAATTCCGTCAGACCGCACCAGCTACGGCTCTTTCGCCCTGCTCCGCGAACTGTCCGATAACCGGGTCAAGGCCATGATCGAGGGCCTCACCGCCCGCACGGATCTGGCGGCCGGCTCGGACGAACAGAAGATCGCGGACGCCTACCGCTCCTACATGGATGAGGCCCGCATCGAGGCGCTGGACGCCAAGCCGCTGCAGCCCTACCTCGCCGCCATCCGCGCCGCCGACACCCATGACGCCATGGCGATCTACATGGGCGAGACCCAGGGCCGGGTCGGGGCCACCATCTTCGGCACCGGCATCACGATCGATCAGAAGCACCCGACCCGTTACGTCGTCTCGACCGGCCAGTCGGGCATCGGCCTGCCTAACCGGGACTACTATCTCGACGCCCGCTGGGCCGAGAAGAAGGTGCTGTATCAGGCCTACGTGGCCCGCATGCTGGAAATGATCGGCTGGGATAATCCGGCCGCCGCCGCCGAGGCCATCGTCGCCTTCGAGACCCGCATCGCCGAGGCGCACTGGACGCCGATCCAGAACCGAAATCGCGACGAGACCTACAACGAATACACCATCACCCAACTGGCGGCCGAGGCGCCCGGCTTCGCCTGGCAGGACTACTATAACGCGGTCGGGGTCGGCGACGTGCCCCGGCTGGTTGTCCGTCAGGACACCGCCATGCCCCTGATCGCGGCCATCTACGCCGAGACGCCGATGGAGGTGATCCAGGCCTGGCAGGCGTTCCACACCACCGACGACGCCGCCGGTCTGCTGTCGCGCCGCTTCTCCGATGCCCAGTGGGAGTTCCGCTCGCGCGACCTTCAGGGCCAGCCCGAGCAGCGCAGCCGCGACAAGCGCGGCATCAGCTTCGCCGAAGGCATGCTCGGCGAGGCGGTCGGCCGACGGTATGTCGCCGAATATTTCCCGCCCGAGTATCGGGCCCAGATGGAGGAACTGGTCGCCAACCTGCGCATCGCCCTGGGCAACCGCATCCCCGACTACACCTGGATGAGCGACGCCACCAAGGCGGCGGCCCTCGAGAAGCTGAGCAAATTCACGGTCAAGATCGGCTATCCGGACAAGTGGCGCGATTATTCCGCGCTCCAGATCCAGCCGGGTGACCTGTTCGGCAATGCGGAACGCGCCGGCCAGTTTCAGTGGAACTATCAGCTCAACCGCCTGAACGATCCGGTCGATAAGGACGAATGGGGCATGACCCCGCAGACCGTGAACGCCTACTACAACTCGGCCAACAACGAGATCGTCTTCCCGGCCGCCATCCTGCAGCCGCCGTTCTTCGATCCGAACGGCGACGCGGCGGTGAACTACGGCGCCATCGGCGGGGTCATCGGCCACGAGATCGGCCACGGCTTCGACGACCAGGGCTCCAAGTCCGACGGCGATGGCGTGCTGCGCAACTGGTGGACGCCCGAGGACAAGGCCAGCTTCGACGCGCTGACCGCCCGCTTGGGGGCCCAGTACGACACCTACGAGCCCCTCCCGGGCTTCTTCCTCCAGGGCGGCCTGACCATGGGGGAGAACATTGGGGACGCCGCCGGGGTGGCCGTCGGGCTCGAGGCCTATCACCTGTCGCTGAACGGCCAGCCCGCGCCGGTGCTGGACGGCGTCACCGGGGACCAGCGCTTCTTCTACGGCTGGGCCCAGGTTTGGAGGACGAAGTATCGCGACGACGCCCTGCGCCAGCAGGTCACCGTCGGCCCGCACTCGCCGGCCGAATTCCGCGTCATCGGCCCTGTGCGCAACGTCGACGCCTGGTACGAGGCCTTCGACGTCAAGCCCGGCGACAAATACTACCTGGCCCCGGAAGACCGGGTCCGCATCTGGTAGGGCGTTTCACCGACTGAACGACGAAGGGGCCGGAGCGGCGACGCTCCGGCCCTTTTTCGTGACCCGCAGGGCGAGAGCGGACGCGCCGGACGACGGTCAGGGGGTGGAGACCGGACCCTGACCTTCAGGTGGCTTCGAAAGCGGCGTGGTAGGTCACTTCGCCAGCGGCGAGTTCACCAGCTAATAGCAGCGACTGAAAATACCCAGCCGGAACATCCCCATAGCGAAGGGCGTGGTCGCTGCTGAACCCGAAGCGACCATAATAGTCGGGATCCCCAAGGACGACGCATCCCTGAGCACCACGCCTCGCCAACTTGTCCAAGCCCTGCTTGATCAGCGCCGAACCGACTCCGCCCCGTTGCAAGCCCGGTGAGACCGAGACCGGGCCGAGGCCAGACCATCCGATGTCCCTGCCGTCGATCAGCACAGGCGAGAAGCCGACATGGCCGATGATCGATCCCTGAAGTTCGGCAACAAGAGACAGTGTTAGCGCGTCGGCGGCCCTCAAGGCGTCAACGATAGCGGCCTCGGTCCGGCTGCTGTGCTCAACTCCGACGAAGGCGGCGTCGGTCAGAGTCCTGATGGAAGGGATGTCTTCGGGCTTTTCCGGTCTGACAATCATCCGGTTGGTTTCGCGCACCCATCCCGGTGCGGCAACCGCCAGTGTCCGTAACGGCGCTTCGCGGCCGCCGAGCCGTTGCGCGGCGACAGCGTGCAAACGCCGGGCACGAAAAAGCCCGCCGCGGGGGATACATCGCGGCGGGCTTCTTTCGCTCTCTACGGAGCGGACGTTTCCTCCCCGAAACGCCTCCGAAAGGCCGCGGCGTCGGAACGCCACGGCTTTCGAGTGGCGGCAGAATGACGACATTCCGGCGGTCAAGTCAATGAAGTGTCAGCCGAAACGCCCGGTTTTCATTCCTTATCAATGATAACTCACGCATCCGTGCGCGGAGCGTCCACGATCCGGCGGACGGTGGCCACGAGGTCGGTCCGGGGCACGACCACCTGGCCGGGACGCTCCGCCTTCCAGGCCTCGTTGTCGGCGATCCCGGCCGCCAGCGCCCGCCCGGCGTCGAGGTCCTTGACCGTGACCTGACCCGCCGCGATCTCGTCGCCGCCGAGGATCACCGCCGCCGGGGCGCCGCGACGGTCGGCGTATTTCATCTGCGCCTTCATGCCCGCGCGCCCGAGATAGAGTTCGGCGGCGACGCCGGCGTTGCGCAGCTCGGCCACCGCGTCGAGATAGTGCTGCATGTCGGCCTCGGAGAAGGCGATCACCACCACCGGCCCGCGCACCGCGTCCGCCGCGCCGCGCCCGGCCGCGCGCAGGGCCGAGGCCAGCCGCGACACCCCGAACGAAAAGCCCGTCGCCGGCAGCCGCTCGCCGGTGAAGCGCGCCACCAGATCGTCATAGCGCCCGCCGCCGCCGATCGAGCCGAAGCGCACCGCCCGCCCCTTGTCGTCGGTGGTTTCGAGCAGCAGCTCGGCTTCGAACACCGCGCCGGTGTAATACTCCAGACCGCGCACGATGGTCGGGTCGAAACGCACGGCCGACTGATCAACCTTCATGGCGTTCAGGGCCGCGTCGATGGCGGCCAGCTCGGCCAGCGCCGCCTCGCCGACCGCGCCGATGTTCCCCGACCGGGCGACGGCGTCGAGGGTCTCGGCCCGCGACAGGTCGGGGCTGTTGGCCGAGGCGAGGAAGCCCTCGATGGCGCCGATCACCTTGGAGGGCAGCTGCGCGCCCTTGGTGTAGTCGCCCGACTCGTCCAGCCGGCCTTCGCCCAGCAGGGCGGCGACGCCCTCCCAGCCCAGCCGGTCGTATTTGTCGATGGCGCGCAGAGCGGTCAGCTTCTGGCCCGCGTCCTCGACGCCCCCCGTCTCGAACAGGCCGTCGAACAGCTTGCGGTTTGACACCCGGACCACGGCCAGGTCCGGCGCCAGTCCGGCCGCCTGCAGGCCCTCGCAGGCCATGGCGATGATCTCGGCGTCGGCCTCGGGCCGGTCCGAGCCGACGGTGTCGGCGTCGCACTGCACGAATTCGCGGAAGCGGCCCGGGCCCGGTTTCTCGTTGCGCCACACCGGTCCGAAGGCATAGCGGCGGAACGGCTTGGGCAGGGTCTCCCAGTTCTGGGCCGCGAACCGGGCCAACGGCGCGGTCAGGTCGTAGCGCAGCGCCATCCACTCGCCATTGCCCTCGTCGTCCGGGTCGTCCTGAAGGGCGAAGACGCCCTCGTTGGGCCGGTCGGCGTCAGGCAGGAATTTGCCGAGGGCGTCGGCGTATTCGAAGGCGCCGGTGTCCAGCGGTTCGAAGCCCCAGCGCTCGTAGACGGCGGACACGCGCGTCACCAGCCGCCGCTCGGCGATCAGGTCGCGGCCGCGGCGGTCGGCGAAACCCCGGGGGGCGCGGGCTTCAGGTCGGATCGGAGCGTCGGTCATGCCGGGCGATTAAGCCATCGCCCGGCATGGAGCAACGATCAGGCGGCGGCCGCTCTGCGGATCGGCACCATCCGCCCGTAGGTCAGGCAGCGCCACAGCCATTCCAGCGGGCCCATCTGGAACACCGACAGCCACAGCGGCGACCAGATCAACTGGGCGATCCAGACGGCGCCGACCACCTGCCACATCTCGACCGGCGAATGGGTTCCAAACCACATCAGGCCCCAGGGCGCATAGTAGAGGGTCACCATGATCAGCGTCTGGGTCAGGTAGTTGGTGAAGGCCATGCGGCCGACCGGGACGAAGATTCGGGTCAAAGGCTTCAACCCGAACCGCACCATCAGGATCAGCAGGGTGGCGTAGAACAGGGTGATCAACGGGGCCATGCCGCCCGCCGCGTCAGCCAGTCCGCCCGTCGGATCGGCGCCTTCGCCCGCCATGGCCTCCTGCCAGCCCCAGACGGCGAACAGGACCAGGTTGGCGCCGCCGGCCAGCAGAACGAGAAGATAGGTCCACATCGGCGCCTTGCCCGACAGATAGCCGGACTTGAACAGCCCCAGTCCGAGCATCATCAGCGGCACGGTGATGGGGATCAGGAAGGGGCTGATCATCAGCTGGAACAGGGCCCAGTGCTTGAGGTTCTCGATCAGTCCGGCGGGCCAGCCGGAGCGATAGAGCTCCACGGTGGCCGCGATCGATTCCGGCGTCGCCGTCGGGCGTCCGGCCGCCATCTGCTCCGCGAACTCCGGCGGCAGATTGCCCATCGCCCAGTATCCGAGGGTCGCGACCACGCCCCACAGCAGGGTGATCAGCCCGCCCACCCAGAGCAGCCGCCTGGCCGACCACGACCGCATCAGCATGAGCAGCAGGCCGCAGTAGGCATAGTGCAGCAGGATGTCGCCGTACCACAGCAGGGCGCCGTGGAGCGCGCCGAACAGGCCCAGCCACAGCAGGCGGCGGACCAGCACCTTGCCGCGGACCTCATCGGAGCGCTCGCCGCCTACGAGGAAGACCGAAACCCCGAACAGCATGGTGAACAGGGTGCGCATCTTGTCGGAGAAGAAGACGTCGGTGACCCAGAGGCCGATCACGTCGGCGCGGCTGAGATCGCCCGGAGGCGGCGCTTCGGCCATCATCAGTTCGACGGGCCAGGCGAAGGCCATGGCGTTGACCGCGAGGATGCCGAGAATGGCCCAGCCCCGCAGCATGTCGAGATTGTGGATCCGGTCCTTTTCGCGGACAGGGCCCACGGCCCCGGGCGCCACGGCGGTCGTCGTCTCGGCGGTCATGTCGGCCTTCCCCCCCCAGTGCAGACAAGGAAACTTTACACCGACAGGGCGCGATTGAAACTAAATTTCCCGTAACCTCGATCCGCCGGGGGTTCAGTCCGGATCGCGCTCGCCCATCAGGCCGAGGCGGTCGCGCACCTCCGGTTGGGGCCGGAAGGCGATGTAGGCGGCGCACAGGCCGGCCCAAAGGGCGTAGCTGACGCCGACCAGCACGGCGACCGACAGGCCCCCGACGCCATAGATCAGCAGGGAGGTCTCGCTGCCGCCCACCGCCTCGCCCACATTGGACGCGTTGAGCCACTGCAGCACCGACTGGACGAGGGCGAACAGCGCGCCCAGCGCCGTGGCCAGCAGGCCGCCGTAGAACATGAACCGCCAGATCACGCCCAACCGGGTCGACGGCCGGCTGGTCCGCCGCCGTTCCTTGTCCAGCAGCCACAGGCCGCCGGGTACGGCCAGCAGGCCGATCAACAACACCAGCAGACGCCAGTCCATCTCCAGCCCCGGGATCCAGTTTCGCGGCGGCCAGATCGGCAAAGTGAGGATCAGCGGCGGCCACAGGGCGCCTGCGATCGCCGCCAGCACGATGGCGTGCGGTTCGCGCCGCCACGTCACCCGGGTCTGGCCGGGGAAGTCCTCGGGCCGCTCGAGCGGCGGAAGTTTCGGGCGCATCATCGGGTCGGCGCCGGCGTGTCGCCGGAATAGTCGTAGAAGCCGCGCCCGGACTTGCGCCCCAGCCAGCCGGCCTCGACGTATTTCACGAGCAGAGGGCAGGGGCGGTATTTGCTATCGGCCAGGCCCTCGTAGAGCACGTTCATGATGGCCAGCACCACGTCCAGGCCCATGAAGTCGGCCAGCTCCAGCGGCCCCATCGGGTGGTTGGCGCCCAGCTTCAGCGCCTTGTCGATCGAGGCCACGTTCCCCACGCCCTCGTACAGGGTGTAGATCGCCTCGTTGATCATCGGCACCAGAATGCGGTTGACGATGAAGGCGGGGAAGTCCTCGGCGTTGGTCGTGGTCTTGCCGAGGCTTTCGGCGAAGGTCACGGCGGTGTCGTAGGTCTCGGCCGAGGTGGCGATGCCGCGGATGATCTCGACCAGCTTCATGACCGGGGCCGGCTTCATGAAATGAAGGCCGATGAAGCGCTCGGGCCGGTCCGTCGCCGAGGCCAGCCGGGTGATGGAGATCGACGAGGTGTTGGACGCCAGAAGGGTTCTCGGGCCCAGATGCGGAAGCAGGTCGGCGAGGATGGCCTTCTTGACCGCCTCGTCCTCGACCGCCGCCTCGATGACCAGATCGGCCTTGGCCGCCTCTGCCAGAGACTTCGCCGGCCGGATCCGGGCCAGGGCGGCGTCGGCCTCGGCCTGGCTCATCGCGCCGCGCGCCACCTGACGGGCCAGGCTGGCCGCGATGACCCCCTGGGCCTGCGGGATGCGTTCCGGGATGGCGTCGTGGAGCAGGACGTCATAGCCGCCCCCCGCGACGGCCTGGGCGATGCCGCCCCCCATCTGGCCGGCGCCGACAATGGCGACTGATCGGATCGTGGTCATGAAGTCCGGTGGTCTGGCAGGCGCTCGGCCCGATCGGAGCGGCACCCTAGACGGCCTGCGGATGGGTGCAAGCGCCCGCCGTCCGCCGTCGCTTCGGTGGGGTCTCCCTGTCGCCCGCTGGTCACGCCTAACCCAGCACCTGAATCAGGAAGGGAGCGCTCATCCGGTTGAACAGTATGCCGAGGAAGTGAAGCGTCAGGATGGCCACGATCGGCGAGATGTCCAGTCCGCCCAGCGGCGGAATGATCTTGCGGAACGGCGCCAGGATCGGCCCCGTCAGCGCGTCGAGGAGCATGGCGATCTGGTTCACGAACCGGTTGCGGTGGTTGATGACGTCGAAGGCGAACAGCCAGCTCATGATGGCTGAAATGATGATCGCCCACGTCATGAGACTGAGGACGGTGTTGACCAGCCAGACGATGGCGTAACCCATGGACGATATGCTCCCGCGATGCCGTCCGCTTCTAGCGCGTCGATCCGCCCTGTCCAAGGATTCGCGCGGGCCTCGCGACGATCGGCGCCGAACACCGTTGACACCACCGGCCCGCCGCTCGTATGTCGCGCCCTCGCCCGAAACCCGGAAACGGGGCCGTAGCTCAGTTGGTAGAGCGCGTCGTTCGCAATGACGAGGTCAGGGGTTCGACTCCCCTCGGCTCCACCATCCTGCTTCGCGCGGCGCGCCATGCAGGGGGGCGAGACCACCGCTGAAGCGGTCGAGCGACCCACGAAACCTGACAACAATGTTCGTCCAACTTGACGACGCCGTTCGAAAGGCGTCGAGTCCGGCCGGGCTGATCCACAGATTGTCGGGGACTGAACACATGAAAATGCTCATCAACGCGCTGGCGCTCACCATTCTGGCCGCGCCGGGCGTCGCCGCCGCCCAGAACGCCGGCATGACCGCCAACTACGGCGAAATCCGCCTGAGCGCCGGGTTCACGCCGGATCCGCATCGGGTCAATCTGACCGCCGGCGGCTCGATCGACGCCTATACGGACACCAATCTGCCGGCGTCCTGCGTCGGGGACATCTCCAATGCGCCGGATTACGAGGTGACCTACAGCGCCGGATCTCTGCCGCTGGTGTTCCGCACCCGCTCGTCGACAGACACCACCCTGATCATCAACGGCCCGGACGGCCGGTGGTATTGCGATGACGACAGCTGGGGTGACGGCGACGCCGAGGTGCGCTTCAACAAGCCGTCGAGCGGGACCTACGACATCTGGATCGGCACCTTCAACGGGGGCACCGCCGCGGCGACCCTGCTGATCACCGAGACGCCGTAACGTCCGGGCGGTGACGCGCGCGACCGCCTGCGGTCGTTCTCGCTACTGGTCCTCGTCGAAACGGCGGGCGACCAGATCGGCCAGCGCCGCCACCGCCGCCTCGGCCTCGGGGCCCTCGGCGGCGATCTCGATGCCGCAGCCGTTGCCGGCGCCCAGCATCAGCAGTCCCATGATCGACAGGGCGTTGACCGTGACACCATCGCGGGTGACGTGGATCTCGGCGTCGAACGTCGTGGCCAACTTGACGAATTTGGCGCTGGCGCGGGCGTGCAGGCCCCGCGTGTTGCAGATGTTGGCGGTCGCCGCCGCCCGCCCGGCTGAGGCGCTCGCCGCGTCGCTCATTTCTCGCCCTGCAGCACCCAGCTGGCGACCGAGATGTATTTTCGCCCGGCGTCCTGGGCGTGGGCGACGCAGGCCTGCAGCGGCTCGCGGGCGCGCACGCTGGCCAGTTTGATCAGCATCGGCAGGTTCAGGCCGGCGATGACCTCGGCGCAGGTCTCCTCCATCACCGAAATGGCCAGGTTGGACGGCGTGCCGCCGAACATGTCGGTCAGCAGGATGACGCCGTCGCCGTCGTCGACCGCCCGGGCGGCGTCAACGATGTCGCGACGGCGGCGCTCCATGTCGTCCTCGGGCCCGATGCAGATCGCGGCGACGCCCCGCTGCGGGCCGACGACGTGCTCCATGGCCGACAGGAATTCCGAGGCCAGTCCCCCGTGGGTGACAATCACCAGGCCGATCATGAAGGCTTCACCAAGACTCGCGCCCCCGCGTCTCCGACCGTCCGCTGGACCGGCCGCAAGCCGCGCGGAATAGCCCAAACGGACGGCGGGTTAAAGCCGGGCGAGCGCCGCCGCGACCTTTTCGACCGCCGAGGCCTCGAATCCGTTCAGGCGCAGCAACTGCAGGGACACCCCGTCGAAGGTCCGGGACTCGGCCTCCGGCAGGCGCTCGACCTTCCCGTCGGTCAGCTCCACCGTCAACGACAGCCGGGTCAGACCGCGGGCGCAGGCCGTCAGCACCCCGACCCCCCGCGCCTCCATCCGGCCGGCGATGGTCTCCGGCGCGATGGCGTACAGGGCTCCGCCGGACGCCACGACATGGGCGTAGTCGTCGGCGACCAGCCTCCAGCCGCGTCCCGTCAGACGCAGCGCCAGGTCGCTCTTGCCTGCACCCGGGGCGCCGGTGATCAGCACCCCGCGCCAGCCGGCGGCGGTGGTCCAGCACGCCGCCACCGTCCCGTGGAGAGGCTGCTGCGCGCTCACGGCCGCCGTCCGGCCGTCGCGGCGGGCAGGGCGACCTCGAAGCGCGCGCCGGCGACCTCCCCGTCCGCTCCCAGCCGGTTCTCGGCCCAGACCCGTCCGCCGTGCGCCTCGACGATCTGACGGACGATCGACAGACCCAGCCCGGAATTGGTCCCGAAGGCCGTGCCCCGGGGCCGCGAGGTATAGAAGCGTTCGAACACCGTCTCGAGGTTCTCGGGCGGGATGCCGGGCCCGTCGTCGTCGACGCGCACCCGCACCGGCTGGTCGGGATCGATGTCGTCCCGCGACAGGCTGACCCGCACCTCGCCCCCGGCGGCGCTGAACGAACGGGCGTTGTCGATCAGGTTGCGGAATACCTGCCCGAGCGGACCGTCGCGGCCGCGGATCATGGCGTGTCGGGCGCCCGAATCCTCGAAGGTCACATGGACGCCGCCGTCGGGCCGGACTGCAGCCTCGTAGACCCCGACGATCTCGCTCAGCAGCACGGTCAGATCGATCGAGCGCGGCCGGTCGCGGTTCAATTCGGCGTCCAGCCGCGAGGCGTTGGAGATGTCGGTGATCAGCCGGTCCAGCCGCCGCACGTCCTGTTGCAGCAGATTGGTCAGTTTCTCGCGCTGGGCGTCGGTCTTCACCAGCGGCAGGGTCTCCAGCGCCGAGCGGATCGAGGTCAGCGGGTTCTTGATCTCGTGGGCCACGTCGGCGGCGAACCGCTCGATGGCGTCCATCCGGTCCGACAACGTCTCGGTCATGGTCTCCAGCGACCGGGCCAGGTCGCCGATCTCGTCCCTGCGGTGATCGAGGTCGGGCAGGGAGATGGCCCGGGCGCGCTGGAGACGGACCGCGTCCGCCGCCGCCGACAATCGCATCACCGGCCGTGCCACGAACAGGTGCAGCAACAGGGAGGACAGCAGCGACACGAACAGCGCCACCAGGGCGAAGGGCATCAGGGCCAGCCGCTGCGCCGCCAGCGTCTCGTCGACATCGCCGGCCTCCAGCGTCAGCACGCCCAGCACCTGTTCGACGTGGCGCACGGGGATCGACACCGACACCACCCGGTCGCCGCCCTCGGACATGCGCAAGGTCGCCGACGACTGGCCCTCCAGCGCGGTTTCGACCTCCTCCGCCAGGGCGCGCCGGGCCTGTTCAAGCTCGCGGGCGTCGCGGGCCTCCTCGGCGGCGTCAAGGACCGGAGGGGGGCTGCCGGCAGGCAGGGCCGGCGGCAGGGGCTCACCCGGTATCGCTTCGGTCACCTGGTAGCTGTCGGCCACCAGAATGCCGTCCACATCGAACAGGCGGGCCCGCTGGCCCTCGGGGATGAAGTTGTCGCGCAGCCAGCGGCTGGCCTCCAGATAGTTGAGCTCCGGCGTCGGCTCGCCCCGGGTGACGCCGAGCCGCTCGTCGCCCAGCACCTGGACCAGCAGTTCGGCCTGCGCCGCCAGCGTCTCCTGTCGGGCCTCGATCAGCCCGCGACTCCACTCGTTCAGCACCAGGGCGCCGCCGAACAGGATCAGCAGGCTGAGCAGGTTGAGAGCGAGGATGAAGCCGCCCAGCCGCGATCCGCCGAACCGCTGCGGGCGGCGCGGCCGGTCGTCGTCCGCCGGATCGTCCGGCTCAGCTCTCGCGGTATCGATAGCCGACGCCATACAGGGTCTCGATCGCGTCGAACTCGGGATCGACCACCCGGAACTTCTTGCGCATCCGCTTGACGTGGCTGTCGATGGTGCGGTCGTCGACATAGACCTGATCGTCGTAGGCGGCGTCCATCAGGTTGTCGCGACTCTTCACGAAGCCGGGTCGCTGGGCCAGCGCCTGCAGCAGCAGGAACTCGGTCACGGTCAGCTTCACCGCCTTGCCGTCCCAGGTGCATTCGTGCCGTGCGGGATCCATCGACAGCTTGCCGCGCTTGATGGCCCGGGTCGATCCGTCGCCCGCGGGTTCCGGCTCGCCGCCGTCGGCCCCGGTGCGCCGAAGCAGGGCCTTGACCCGCTCGATCAGCAGCCGCTGGCTGAAGGGTTTGTGGATGTAGTCGTCGGCGCCGAGGTTGAAGCCGAGGATCTCGTCGATCTCCTCGTCCTTGGAGGTCAGCATGATGACCGGGATCTGGCTGGTCTGGCGCAGGCGGCGCAGCACCTCCATCCCGTCCATCCGGGGCATCTTCACGTCGAGGATCGCCAGATCCGGCGGCGTGGTTTCCAGCGCCTCCAGCCCGGCGGCGCCGTCGTGGAAGGCCGTGATCTTGTGACCATGGCTTTCCAGCGCCAGCGACACGGACGCCACGATGTTTTCGTCGTCGTCGACCAGGGTGATGTTCGCCAAGGCGGTCTCCTTGCAGGCTTGCCGTTCCCGCACTCAACGCGCGGCAAGCGTAACCGTTCTAGATCAACTGGGTGAGATTACGGCGATAAAATGGGCCGCCGCACCTGAATGCGCAATGAAACCCGGCCTTAAAGCCTTGGCGCCATGGTGCGGGTTCAGAAGTGCGAGTGTTTCATGACCGGCCCCGTCCACTACGAGCTGTATATCCGAAAGACCGCGCCTGCGTCCTGGAGCCTCCAGATGGCGACGGAAGACCGGGCCCACGCGATCCAGACAGCCGAGGATCTGCTGAGCGACAATCGCGCCGCCGCCGTCCGGGTCACCAAGGAAACCCTCGATCCCGACACCATGGCCTTCGACAGCGTCACGGTGCTGACCCGCGGCGCGCCGGAGGTGCAGCGCAAACGGGTCATTCCCGACGACGAGGCCGGGCCGCGGTGTAGCGCGCCCCAGGATCTGTACGCGCCGATCGCCCGCGACCTCATCGGCCGGGTGCTCGAGGACTGGCTGAACCGCCAGGGCGTCACCGCCTTCGAACTTCTGCACCGCCCGGATCTGGCCGAGAAGCTGGAAGCCTCCGGCGTCGAGCTCCAGCACGCCGTCCAGAAAGTCGCCGTGCCCGAAAGTCAGGCCGTGGGTCAACCCGTGCACGACCTCGTTCGCCATTATCAGAAGCTGGCCGACAAGACGATCGAACGCCTGTTGATCGCCGGGCGCCGCAACCTGTTCCCGGACCTCGAGAACCACTCCCTGGCCGATATCGCCCACCGGTTCTCCGGACAGGCCGACCGCGCCTTCGTCATGGGCGGCGTCATCTCCGGGGCCCTGAAGGGCGTGCGCGGCGGCCGGGCCCGCCTCGACCGCCTGATGGATCTGGCCGAACGCGCCCCCATGGAAGGCGCGCCGCGCGCCATGGTCATGGTGCCGATCGAACAGGTGATGTGCGAACTGTTCGCCGCCCGGACCAGTCTGGCCGACGTGCTCGGCCCTGCCCTCGACCAAGGGGCTTCGCTGGCCGCCGTGGTGCGGATGGTCGCCCCGCGCGAGGTCGCCGCCCTGATCAAACAGGACGCCAGGCTGGCGCTTCAGGTTCCCGTCGTCGACGGCCCCGCCGCCCGGCTCGGCGAGCGGGTGGCGGCGGGCGAATTCCCCCTGCTTTCCGCCGCCCTTGCCCGGATGGTCGTGCGCGAGCTGATGAGCCCGCGCCGCCTGCGCCCCAACGACGCCGCCGGCGAGATCGACATCCTGCGCACCCTGGCCATGACCCTGACCGCGACGGCCGGGCGGCTGTTGACGCTGGAAGAGGTGCAGACCGCGTTCAACGAGCGCTCCAAGGCAATCGTCACCGCCGATTTCGTCGCCGCCTATGTGAAGACCTGCACGACCGTGCTGTGCGAAGCCGAGGCCTTGACCCGGCTGTGCGAGAACGTCACCGGCCTCGCCAACAAGCGCGCCTCGGCCCGTTGGCTGTCGGCCTGCGTCGGTTCGCTGCGCTTCGAGGGCGAGATGCGAGCGACCTCGAACCAGACCGCGGCCCAGAAGCTGGGCATCCTCGCGAACCTGACCCGCGCCGTGCGCACCTGCGGCCTGATGGAGCGGGACGAAACCGAGATCATCACGGCCATCGGCGGCGTGGGCGGGACGGTCGAGGCCGAGGCCCGCATCGTCGCCATGCTGGCCCGCGCCCCGGCCCCCCTGCCGCAGAAGCTGTCCGTCCTGCTGCGCATGGCGGCCGGCGAGACGGCGCCGCCGGGTCCCGCCGCCGACCGGGCCAAGGCCGAGGCGATCAAGCTGTTCCGCGCCCCCGACAACCGCGCCGCCCTCGCCGCCGCGCCGGAAACGATCGCGCCCTTGAAGGGTCTGATGAAGGCGGCCGGGCTGGCGGCCTAGATCGACCGGGGGCCTGCGGTCAGTCGAAGATGTCGAAGATGCTGTCGCGCTTCTTCTTGCGGTATTTGTAATCGTCGTCGCGGTAGCGCTCATCCTTGTAGCGGGGCGGCTCGCGGTTCGGCTCGCGGGGCTGTTGTCCCCATGGCTGTGTCGCGGCGGCGGGCGCCGAGGCGCGCCCGTCCTCGGCGGCTGCGGCCATCAGCTTTTCCAGTTCGCCCCGATCCAGCCAGACGCCGCGACAAGTCGGGCACATGTCGAACTGGACTCCGTCACGCTCCAGCGTCTGCATGGCGGCGTTGTCGTTGGGGCACATCAACAAGGGCATTGACAGGTCTCCGAGGGGGTCAGAACGGGTATCGGGCGCTCCAGCGGTCCGGATTGGGCCGGAGTCGAACGCCGGAGCGCCCGATGCGGTCCGACATCACGCGCCGCCGGCGGCCGAAGGGAAGGGGGCGCCGCCGGGGGCGCGCCAGAGGGGCCCGTCCCGCCGGGTCAGAGTGGGGGGAGGCGCCCCGGCCCGGCAATAGGCCGGAACGTCGCGGGCTCAGCAGACCTGACCCGCGGCCCAGCCCGACGACCAGGCCCACTGGAAATTATAGCCGCCCAGCCAGCCGGTGACGTCGACCGCCTCACCGATCACGTACAGGCCCGGCATGCTCTTTGCGGCCAGGGTCTGCTGGTCCAGCTGATCCGTCGCCACCCCGCCCAGCGTGACCTCGGCGGTGCGGTAGCCTTCGGACCCCACCGGTTTGACGCTCCAGCCGTTGACCGCCGCGTCCAGCCGCCGCAGCGCCTTGTCCGACAGATCGGCCAGGTTGCCGACGCCCCCCTCCTGCTCGACCAGCAACTCGGCCAGCCGCTTCGGAACGATCTGGCCCAGCGCCGTATGCGCCGCCTGCCGCCCGTTCTCCGCCTTCATCGTCTTCAGCCGCGCGAACACGTCCAGGCCCGGGGCCATGGCTACGGAAATAGCCTCGCCCTCGCGCCAGTAGCTCGAGATCTGCAGCACGCTCGGCCCGCTCAGGCCCCGGTGGGTGAACAGCAACCCCTCGGCGAATCTCGTTTTCCCATGCGAAACGACCGCCTCGACCGACACGCCCGCCAGCGGCTTCAGCCGCTCCAGCACGCCCGTCTCGAAGGTCAGCGGCACCAGCGCCGGCCGCGTCTCCGTGACCCTCAGTCCGAACCCCCGCGCCGTGTCATAGGCCCAGCCGGTCGCGCCCATCTTGGGGATCGACTTGCCGCCGGTGGCCAGCACCAGCGAGCCCGCCTTCACCGTCGAACCGTCGGACAGCACTGCCTCGAACCCGTCGCCGTCGCGGGCAATCCGCTCCACCGCCACGCCCAGCGACAGCCGCGCTCCGGCCTCGCGCATGTCGTCCGTCAGCATGCGGATGATCTGTTTGGCGCTGTCGTCGCAGAATAGCTGGCCGAGAGTCTTCTCGTGCCAGGCGATGCCGGCCCGGTCGACGCGCTTGATGAAATCGTGCTGGGTGAACCGCTTCAGGGCCGAGGTGGCGAAGCGCGGGTTCTCCCCGAGGAAATTGCCCGGCCCGGTCCCCAGATTGGTGAAATTGCAGCGCCCGCCGCCCGAGATGCGGATCTTCTCGCCGGGCGCCCGGGCATGGTCCAGCACGCGCACCGAGCGGCCGCGTCGCCCGGCCTCGATGGCGCACATCATGCCGGCGGCGCCCGCCCCGACGATCAGCACATCGACGATGTCAGCCTTCATCCGCCCGCGTTAGCAGGCCGGCGGGCGGTCAGCGAGAGTTTCGCCTATTCCGCGGCGGCGAAATAGCCGACCGTCGTGGCGAAAGCCGAGACCAGGTCCAGCCACAGGGCCGTATGATCGGCCAGCTGCTCAACGCCGCCCGGGCCGATCAGCACGTCGTACTGGACCACGCCCGACGGGTCTCCGCCCGCCTCGCCCGGCGTGAAGAAGGCCTTCAGAAAGCGGCGCTCGCGGTTCCAGTCGTTGATCATCGGCTGGGTGATGGTGGGGTTGGAGAAGCTGGCCGCGTACTGGATGTCGCCGCAGACGTCCGCCTGGCAGCTGTAGAAGAAGATCACCCAGTTCAGCGGGCCGTCCGAGACGCCGATCCAGGTCTCCCCTTCGCGGCGGTTGATCTCGCTGACCGTGCCGCCCTTCGAGGTCAGCCAGGCGCGCACGGCCTCGATCGAGACGCCCGGATCGGTCGCGGTCTGGACCGGTGCGGGCGGCGCCGACGCGGCGGCGGGCGCGGCGAAGGCCATGACGGCGGCGGCGGCGAGGGTCGCGAAACGGATCATCGGGGTCTCCTGCAGGCGCTCACCTACCGACGGATGCGCGGCGAAAGCAAGGCGGCGGCGCGTCAGTCACGCTCCCGCGCCAGCCATTCGGCGCCGGCCATCTCGTTCAGTCGCGACACGGTCCGTTCGAACTCGAACGCGCCGACCCCCTTGCGGTACAGGGCTTCGGGCGCCGCCTCGGCCAGGGCGACCAACCGCGTCCGGGCCTCGTAGAGGGCGTCGATCAGGGTCACGAAGCGCCGCGCTTCCTGCTGGTTAGCGGGTCCCAGCACCGGCACATCCTCGATGAAGAGGGTGTGGAATCGCTCGGCCACGGCCAGATAGTCCTGCGGCCCGAGCGGCCGGCCGCACAGCTGGGCGAAGGTGGCGCGCGCCAGCCCGCCGTCGGTGCGCTCGATGATCACCTCGCGGCCCTGCACCACCAGATGCGCCGGGCACTCCTCCTGCTCCCCCTTCAGGTCCGACCAGAGCGCCTCAAACCCCGCTTGTGCGGCCTCGTCGGCGGGCGTGAACCAGACCCGGTCTCCCATCAACCGGTCCAGCCGCCAGTCCCGCGCCCCCGCGACGGACACCACCTCGCAGCGCGCCTCGATCAGGGCGATAAACGGCTCGAAGAGCTCGCGGTTGATCCCGTTCAGATACAGCTGGTCCGGGGCCCGGTTCGAGGTCACGGCCAGCACCACCTTGTTTTCGAACAGGGCCTCGAACAGCCGGCCGAGGATCAGGGCGTCGGCGATGTCGGTGACCTGCAGTTCGTCGAAGCACAGCAGCCGCGCCTCGGAGGCGATCAGCTCGGCCACCGGCCGGATCGGATCGTCGCCACGGTACTGTCCGAACACCGCCTTGCGGGCCTCGGCGTCGCCCTCGCGCCACTGCCGGATCAGGCCGTGCACCCGGGCCAGGAAGGCGTGGAAATGCGCCCGCTTCTTCCGCTTCTCCGGCGCGCAGGCGTAGAACAGATCCATCAGGATGGACTTGCCCCGCCCCGGCGGTCCCCACAGATAGACGCCCCGCACCTCGGGCGGCCCGCCCAACAGCCCGCCCAGGAGACCCTTGCGGCCGAGATCGATCTCCAGCCGCGCCAGCGCCTCGACCACCGGAACCTGCGACGGATCGGCGGTCAGCCGGCCGTCGGCCAGCCGCTTCTCATAAGCAGCGCGAATGCGTGATCCCATCGATCTCGGGCTTAGCGGCGCCCGCCGTCGCTGAAAAGCGATTGCTTCGCGCCCGCGATGGCCCACATAGAGCCATCGTCGTCCGGCACGGTCGGGCACCACCCCAATTTGCGCTCAAGCAGCGAGACGCCGCGCGTCGAGCTCTAGCGCGTCCGAAGGACCTACCAAGATGGGCTACAAAGTCGCCATCGTCGGCGCCACCGGCAACGTCGGCCGCGAGATGCTGAACATCCTCGAGGAACTGGAATTCCCTGTCGACGAGATGCACGCCGTCGCCTCGCGCAAGTCGCGCGGCGTCGAGGTGGCCTGGGGCGACCGCACCATCAAATGTCAGGACATCGAGGCGTTCGACTTCTCGAAGGTCGACATCGTGCTGATGAGCGCCGGCGGCGACGTCTCGCGTCAGTGGTCGGAGAAGATCGGCAAGGCCGGTCCCATCGTCATCGACAACTCCTCGGCCTTCCGCAAGGACCCCGACGTACCGCTGATCGTGCCCGAGGTGAACCCGGACGCGATCAAGGACGCGAGAAAGAAGAACATCGTCGCCAACCCCAACTGCTCGACCGCCCAGCTGGTCGTGGCGCTCAAGCCCCTGCACGACGCCGCGAAGATCACCCGCGCCGTGGTCTCGACCTACCAGTCCGTCTCGGGGGCCGGGAAGGAAGGCATGGACGAGCTGTGGAACCAGACCAAGGCCATCTACGGTCTCGGCGACGCCACCCCGAAACTGTTCCCCAAACAGATCGCCTTCAACGTCATTCCGATGATCGGATCGTTCCGCGACGACGGCTACACCGACGAGGAGGCCAAGATGTGGGATGAGACCCACAAGATCCTCGATCCGGACATCAGGCTGACCGTCACCTGCGTCCGCGTCCCGGTCTTCGTCGGCCACTCCGAGGCGGTGACGCTCGAGTTCGACCGTCCCATCTCGCCCGACGAGGCCCGCGCCATCCTGCGCGACGCCCCCGGCGTCATGGTCATCGATAAGCAGGAGCACGACGGCTACATCACGCCGGTCGACGCCTCCGGCGAACACGCGGTCTACGTCAGCCGCATCCGCAAGGACCACACCGTCGAGAACGGCCTGTCGCTGTGGGTCGTCTCCGACAACCTGCGCAAGGGCGCGGCCCTCAACGCCGTGCAGATCGCCCAGCTGCTGGACGAGACCGGGACGATCAAGCCGTCGTCAGGATATCGCAGCATCACGGTCTGATCTCCGTCCGACTATGACGCCGTCATCCCCGGGCTTGTCCCGGGGACCCATCCATCCGCCGCAGGAACCGATGCCGGTTCACGCCATGGCCGCCGCCCATGCGCCTCCCCGCCATGGGTCCCCGGGACAAGCCCGAGGATGACGGTGTGAAAGGAACAAGGGGATGAGTCCGGCTCCGTCCGACAGCGCCCGCGCCGCCCTCCTGTCCGCCTTCGCCTGCTACACGCTGTGGGGGTTCATGCCCCTGTTCTTCATGGGACAGGCGTCGGTCGGCTTCGACTCGCTGGAAATTCTCGCCCACCGCGCCCTCTGGGCCGTGGCGGTAGCCGGTCTGCTGGTCTGGCTGGCGGGGCAGGGCGGGCAGATCCGCACCGTCCTGACCTCGCCGAAGACGCTGGCCTGGCTGGCCTTCTCGACGGCGCTCATCGGGCTCAACTGGGGTCTCTACGTCTGGGCGACGACCCACGGCGCGACGCTGGAAGCCAGCCTGGGCTACTACATCAACCCCCTGCTCAACATGGTCGTAGGCCTGTGGTTGTTCCGCGAGCGGATCGACCGCTGGGGCTGGATCGCCATCGGCCTCGCCGCCGTCGGCGTGCTGTTCCAGACCCTCGCCCTCGGTCGACCCCCGTGGATATCGCTGATCCTCGCCGTCACCTTCGCCACCTATGGCGTGATCCGCAAACGCGTGCCGATCGACGCCCAGGCCGGCCTGCTGGTCGAGTGCCTGCTGCTGGCGCCCTTCGGCCTGGCCTGGGTGCTGTGGCTCCAGCACACCGGCGCGGGCGTAGCCTTCGACGGACCGGTGAACACCTTCTGGGCCCTCGCCAACGGACCCGCCACCGTGCTGCCGCTGGCCCTGTTCGCCTGGTCGGCGCGCCGTCTGCCGCTGTCGACCATCGGCTTTATCCAGTTCCTCGCCCCGACGCTGCAGTTCGGTGTCGGCGTCTGGGCCGGCGAGGCGCTGACCCCGCTCAGGGTGGTGTCCTTCGCCTTCATCTGGGGCGGAGCCGGCGTCTTCGCGGCGGCCGCCTTCTTCCGCCACCGGGCCGCGCGCGAAGCGCTGAAGCGGGCGGCGAAACCGGTCTGATTCAGAGGCTGGCGTACAGCGCCGTCTGCAACCGCACCGCCCTTGGATCGCCGATCAGGTGCGGCGACTGCCGGGTCATCACATAGGCTGCCGACAGCCCCGCCTCCGGGTCGGCCCAGGCACAGCTGCCGCCCCAGCCGTAGTGGCCCAGCGCCGTCGGGTTCGGCCCGAAGATGTCCAGACCGGCGTTCATCGTCCATCCGGCGGCCCAGCCCATTACAAACGGCAGCACCCGGTCCCGGCCGTGGATGCGCTCGCGACGCGCCGCCGCCAGCGTCGGCTCCGACAGCATTTCCTGACCCTCGAACGATCCGGTGGCCATGACCGTCATCAGCCGAGCCAGGTCCTTCGCCGTGCCGTGCAGGTTGGCCGAGGGGATCTCCATCATCCGCCATTCCGTCGAGCCCCGCCCCCCGGGCGCCGAGCCCTTGTCGAGGAAGGCCGACCGCTTCACCGCGTCGATCTCGCCCAGGTCCGGCGCGGCGGTCGGCTTGCGCATCTGCGCCACCCGCCCGTGTTCCGCCTCCGGCAGGCCGATCCACAGGTCCAACCCCGGAAACTCTTCCCGCAGCGCCGTCCCCATGGTGCGCCCGTCGACCAGACGGAACAGTTCGCCGGCCAGATAGCCAATGGTAATCGGATGATAGCCGCTGGCCGCGCCCGCCTCCCACATCGGCGCCTGGGCGCACAGCCGCTCCAGAACCGCCGTCCGGTCGAACCAGAGGGTGGGATCGGCGTCGCCGTCGAACCCCGGCAGGCCAGCCTGATGGCTCATCAGCTGGCCGACGGTGATCGCGTCCTTGCCCGCCGCGCCAAAGGCCGGCCAATAGCTCGCCACCGGCCGCTCATAGTCCAGCAGCCCCCGCTCGACGGCGAGGGCGATCAGGGTCGCCATCACCGCCTTGCCGGTCGAGAACACCGGGACCAGGGTGTCGGTTTCGAACGGCTGCGTCCGCGCCGTGTCGGCCCAGCCCGCCCGCAGATCGATCACCGTCTCGCCGTCGATGGCGACGCTGAAACCGGCCCCCAGTTCGTTCAGCCCCTCCGGCGCATCGGTGAAATTGGCCGCGAAGGCGTCCTTCACCGCGGCGAAACGGGCATGGCACAGGCCATGAATCTCGGGGAGGTCGCTCATGCCTCACTCCTAGCCAAGCGGATGGCGGCCGTCACCTTGCGCTCATGCCCAGCCACATGGCTCCGAGCAGCGCGATCCCGTTGGCGGCGGCATGAATGGCCGTGATCAGCCAGAACCCGGCCCAACCCTGTCCGCGCTCCATCCAGTGGTGCTGGATCATCGCCATCAGGGCGAAGAATGGCGCGACGGCCAGCGAAAGCGGGCCGAGGCCATGGAAAGGGACGGACAGGACGGCGCACGCAGCGGCCGTGACCCGGACCGACCATCGGCGCCCCAACAGCCAGACCACCAGGCGTATGGCCAGCGACTCGACCAGGGGCGCGAAGACCAGGCCCGCGAACACCCACTCGGCCGTCACCGCATCGATCATGCCGCTGTACTGATCCGTCACTCCGGCCCCGAACGCGAGCAGGATCAGTATGCCGAGGGCCACCAGCGACAACCGTCCGACCACAACCGCCAGGACCAGAGTCCGGACCCATCGCTCGCTCTGTCCGGTCAGATCGCGCCAGACGGTGCTCCACCCGGTCCGCGTCATGGGGCCGCCGGGACGCCGCGGTCCGCGTCCCCGGCCAGCCAGTCCAGCACCCCGTCCGCCGCGACGACGCCCGAGGCCATCGAGGCCTGCAGCAGATAGCCGCCGGTCGGCGCCTCCCAGTCCAGCATCTCGCCCGCGACGAACACCCCCGGCAGGGCTTTCAGCATCAGCCGTTTGTCGACGGCGTCGAGCCTGACCCCCCCGGCCGACGAGATGGCCCGCGCCAGTCCCTGGACCCCCGTCAGCGTCAGCCGCACCCCCTTGATGCGCCGCGCCAGCTTGTCCGCCCCCGCCGGCAGCTCGCCCGGAATCTCGCGCAGCAGGCCTGCGCCGACCGGCGACAGCCCCGCCGCCTTCCGCAGCCAGTTGGAGACGCTGTCCTTGCCGCGCGGTTTGGTCAGCCGCCCCGCCAACGCCTCGACCGTCAGGTCGGGCCGCAGATCGACCGTCAGCACCGCCGACCCGTCCCGCTCCACCGCATCCCGCAGCGCCGCCGACAGGGCGTAGACCGCCCCGCCCTCGATCCCGTAGCGCGTCACCATCGCCTCGCCGCGCACCGTCGTGCCGTCGAACGTCAGCGCGACCGGCTTCAGCGGCTGGCCCGCAAACCGCTCCGCGAACACTTCCGACCAGGCTGTGTCGAAGCCGACGTTGGATGGCCGGAACGGCGCCGTATCGACGCCCGTCGCCTCCAGCCAGTCACGCCACGCTCCGTCCGACCCCAGACGCGGCCAACTCGCCCCGCCCAGCGCCAGCACCACGGCGTCCGGCCGCTCGATCCGCTCGCCGTCCGGCGTCTGGAAGTGCAGTTCCAACCCGTCGTCAGCCCCGCGAAGGCCGGGACCGACCCAGCGCGACCGCGTCCGCACCTCGACCCCCAGTTCCGCCAGCCGCCCCAGCCAGGCCCGCAGCAGCGGCGAGGCCTTCATCGCCCGTGGAAACACCCGTCCCGACGAGCCCGTGAACACCGGCTGGCCCAGCCCCTCGGCCCAGCCGATCAGATGCGTCGGCGAGAACCGCTCCAGCCACGCCGCCGTCGTCCCCGACGCCGCCCCGTAGCGGCCGCTGAACCCATCCAGCGGCTCCGAATGGGTCAGGTTCAGCCCGCCGCGACCGGCCATCAGGAATTTGCGCGCCACGGACGGCATCGCCTCGTGCACCGTCACCGCCAAGCCGGCCCGGGCCAGCCGCTCGGCCGCCGTCAGGCCCGCCGGCCCGGCCCCGATCACATGCACTGTCTTGTCTGAAGAACCCATCGACCCGTTCTAGACCGGAACGTCCGCGCCCTGCATACGCTTCCGTCCCATGAGCGTCGCCTTTACCCGCGAGGAAGACCTGGAGGCCACGGCCGCCGACCTCCCCGACCGCCCGATCTCGCCGCACCCCAACCTCGTCACCCTCGAGGGGCTGGCGAAGATCGAGGCCGCCCTGACCGACGCGCGCGCGGCCTACAACGCCGCCCAGGCCAAGGGCTCGATCGAGGCCGACCGTACCGCCATGGCCCGCGCCACCCGCGACCTGCGCTACTGGTCCGCCCGCCGCGCCACCGCCCAGCTGGTCGAGACGTCCTTCGACGGCCGCGTGCGCTTCGGCGGCTCGGTCACGATTGAGCGCGCGGACGGCCGCAGTCAGACCTGGCGCATCACCGGCGAGGACGAGGCCGACCCGAATGCGGGCTCGGTCAGCCATGTTTCACCCCTCGCCGTGGCCCTGATCGGCAAGCGCGTCGGCGACGAGGCGACGGTGGCCGGACAGACGGTCGAGGTCGTGGCCGTCGACTGAACGGTTGTCGCCGGGGCCGGGGCGCCCCACCTTGTCCGCATCCACGCCGCTTCCCCGGCGTTCTCCCGGCGCCCCGCGCGTCAGGCGCGACCGCGCCGGAAAGGACTAGCCGCTGATGGCCCGCAAGCCCAACTACAGTTTCGAACGCATGGAGCGCGAGCGCGCCGACGCCAAAAAGGCCGCCGAGAAGGCCGCCGCCAAGGCCGAAAAACGCGCCGCCGCCAAGGCCGAGAAGTCCGGAGAGGAACCCCAGCCGGAATAGTCGTCAGCCACGGTCAGTTGACGGGCGGCCCGGGACTGCCGACGAATAGCGCATGCTCGTCCCGGCTTTCATCCTCGCCCTGACCGTCGCCCCGGCCCAGGAAACAGCGTCCTGGGGCCAGCACGAATGGGACAACGGCACAGGCTTCCTGTCACGCCAATATTTCGAGAACGGCAGGGGCTATCCATCGGGCCATCTGTTTGAGAATGGGATCAAAGCCGGCTCGATCCGGTATCTGGTCTCCGGCGACGGCCGCGGATCCGCTCATTTCTGGCTGAACAGCCGCGATCCCGGCTCGGCCTTCTTCTGGCGGAACGGCCGCGATCCCGGCAGCCGTCATTACTGGGACAACGGCCGCGGCTGCCTCAGCGAACTGGGTTGGCGCCTCGGCGCGGCTTGCTCTTCCGCGGACACGCTGATTCTCCAGACCCTGTGCATCGCGAAGGCGATCGACATTCCGCCCTGTCGTCCGATCAACGCCCGTCTCGACGACTGGCTGTCTCGCGAGACCGGTGACGTGATCTACCCCGGCGATCTGTCGATCCACAGCTATGCGGACCTCGTGGTCCGCATGCGCGGCAACGTGGCGTAGCCATGGATGCTGGCCTCCGCCTTCGCTATCGCCTTGCCGCCGGCCGCCCCCCAGACCGCCGGTAGCGAATATCATTGGCGCCAAGGGCGCGGTAGCGTCAGCGAAGCGCGGTGGCGTCAGGGCACCGCCTGCACGGCCGCCGAGGTGCTGGTCATCGAAACCGCATGCATCGCCCAGGTGATCGACATCCCGCCCTGCCGGGCCGTCGAAACGCGGCTGGACAAGTGGTTGGACACCGTCGGCGGCATCAGTTCGACACGGCCTTCAAAGACGATCGAACTGATGCGCCGACCCTTTGGATTGAGCCAACCTCCACCGCGCGCGTTTCCCATCCGTCCGAACGGGAGGCCCGGGTGCGCGGCGAGCTTGAGACCTACAACAAGAAGCGGAATTTCGGCGATACGCCGGAGCCGAAGGGCCGCAAGGGCAAGGCGCGCAAGACCGGCCTGACCTTCCTGATCCAGCGCCACGCCGCGACGCGCCTGCACTATGACTTCCGCATCGAGGTGGACGGGGTGCTCAAGTCCTGGGCGGTGACCAAAGCCCCGTCGCGCGATCCGGCGGTCAAACGACTGGCGGTCGAGACCGAGGACCATCCACTGGACTACGGGACCTTCGAGGGGACCATCCCGGCCGGCAACTACGGCGCCGGCACGGTGCAGATGTGGGACCGCGGGACGTGGGAGCCGCAGGAGGACGACGTCGCGGACGCCTTCAAGCGCGGCAACGTCAAGATGATCGTCCACGGCGAGCGGCTGCAGGGCAAATGGGCCCTGATCCGCATGAAGACCGATCGCGGCAAACCGTCCAAGCGCAACAACTGGCTGCTGATCAAGGAAAAGGACGAGCACGCCGTTCCCGGCGAGGGCGACGCCAATATGGAGATCGACGCCTCGGTCACGACCGGCCGAAGCCTCGCCGAAATCGCGGAGGGCAAGACGCAGTGGACGTCATCCAGGCCCACGGGCCGAAAGCCGCCGCCGAAGCCGAAGGCCCGCGCTGCGGTCGCCTCGAAGGCCGAGAAACCGCACACCTTCGTCCCCATCCAGCTGTGCAAGGTCGCCGACTATCCGCCGCGCGGCGCCGGCTGGGCCCACGAAATCAAGTTCGACGGCTACCGCCTGCAGGTCGCGGCGGGCGGCGGTCGCGCCACCGTCCGCACCCGCAAGGGCCTCGACTGGTCCGACAAATTTCCTGAACTGGCCGCCGACGCCGCGACATGGCCCGACGCCGTGATCGACGGCGAGCTGTGCGCGCTGGACGGCGACCACATGCCCGACTTCTCGGCCTTGCAGACGGCCATCTCCGAAGGCGACACCGCCGATCTCGTCTATTTCGCCTTTGACCTGCTGTTCGAGGGGGCGGAGGACCTGCGCGGCCTTCCCCTGTCGCACCGCAAGGCGCGGTTGCAGGCGTACATCGACCGTATCCCCAAGGCGGCCCGCGACCGCATCCGCTACGTCGATCATTTCGCCACTACGGGTCAGGCCATCCTCGAAAGCGCCTGCCGCATGGATCTGGAGGGGGTCATCTCCAAGAAGCTGGACGCCGCCTACAAGGCGGGCCGCTCGGCGACCTGGCTCAAGTCCAAATGCCGCGGGCGGGACGAGGTGATCATCGGCGGCTGGACCTCCGAAGGCGGGTCCCGTTTCCGCTCCCTGATCGTGGGGGTGAACGACAAGGGCGGCCTGCGGCCTCTGGGCCGGGTCGGGACGGGTTATTCGCAGCCCCTGCTCAAGACACTCATGCCCGCCCTCAAGGCCGCGGCTTCCGACGACAGTCCGTTCAAGGGCAAGGGCGCCCCGCGCGGCGGCCGCGACATCCACTGGGTCAAGCCGGTGCTGGTCGCCGAGATCGAGCACGGCGGCTACACCGACAGCGGCACCCTGCGCCACGCCGCTTTCAAGGGCCTGCGCGAGGACAAGCCGCCGGCCGAGGTCACGGACCGGCCCCGGACTCCCGCCCCGGCGTCGAAGGAAAAAGGCGCGCCCGCCGACCTGCCTGGCCTGGCCGTTCCCGGCGAAAAGCCCCGCAAGGGCAAGCTGGTCGTCGCCGGGGTCACCATCTCCAGCCCGGACAAGGTGCTGTGGCCCGCCGCCGGGGACCGACCCGCGATCACCAAGGCCGAGCTGGTCCGCTTCTACGAAATGGCCGCCGAGCGCATCCTGCCCCACGTCGCCGACCGCCCGGTCTCGATCATCCGCGCGCCCGAGGGGATCACCGGCCAGAAATTTTTCCAGCGCCACGCCATGCCCGGCTCCAACCCCCGGCTGAAGCTGATCGATGTGAAGGAGCGCAAACCCTATATCGGTGTCGTCGATGTCGGCGGCCTCGTCGCCATCGGCCAGTCGGGCGGGCTGGAACTTCACCCGTGGGGCTGCAAGCCGGGCGACCCCGAAACGCCCGACCAGATCACCTTCGACCTCGACCCGGACGAGGGCCTCGATTTCGACGACGTCATTTCCGCTGCAAAGGCGGTGAAAAAGAAGCTGGAGGCCCTCGGCCTCAATCCCTTCGTCAAGACCACGGGCGGCAAGGGGCTGCACGTCGTCGTCCCCATCCTCGCCGACGCGAAGAGCCGGATCGAATGGGACCAGTGCAAGGCCTTCGCCAAGGCCGTGTCGGAACGCGTCCGCGCCGCCGACCCCGACCATTTCACCACCACCCTCGCCAAGAAGGCGCGGGGCGGGAAGATCTTCCTCGATTACTTGCGCAACGGGCGCATGGCCACCGCCGTCGCTCCCTGGTCGCCCCGCGCCCGCCCCGGCGCCGGCATCGCCTTCCCCCTGTCCTGGGGCCAGGTCCGCAAGGGCCTCGACCCCCGCGCCTTCACCCTCCACGAGGCGGAGGCCCTGCTGAAGAAGCCCGACCCGTGGAAAGATTTCCGCGACGGCGCGGTCAGTCTGAAGCCGGCGCTGAAGAAGGTCGTCTGAGCGGCCGTCTCCTCCCCGTTCGCCCTTCGCGAATGGGGAGGGGGACCGCGAAGCGGTGGAGGGGTCAAGCGGCGCAACGGTCGTGCGGCGGAAAGAACCCCTCCGTCACGGCGCGTATTCGCGCCGCGCCACCTCCCCATCGCTGCGCGACAGGTAAGAGACAGCGAAACTTACGCCGCCTTCTTCTTCGCCGCCGGCTTCTTTCCCGCCGCCTTCTTCGCCGGCGGCTTCTTCGCGCCGCCCGCCGCGCCCTTCAGGCTGGCGCGCAGGGCCTCCATCAGATCGACCACATTGGTGTCGTCCGGCTCTGGCGCCTCGACCAGATCCTTGCCGCCCTTCTGCTTGGCCTTGATCATCGCCTTCAAGGCCTCGTCGTAGCGGTCCTTGAACTGCGACGGGTCGAACGCGGCGTCCTTCTGGCCGATGATCCGGGTGGCGATCTCGACCATGTCCTTGTCGGCCTTCACCTCGGGGATATCGTCGAAATAGTCGGCCGCGTCACGCACCTCGTCATGGGCGCGAAGGCTGTAGGCCACCAGCCCCTTGCCGCGCACCTCCAGGGCGATCTGGCGTTCACGACCGCGCAACACCAGACAGCCGATGGCGATCTTGCCCGCCTTCCGCATCGCATCGCGGATGACGGCGAAGGCCTCGGCTCCCACGCCATTTTCGGGCACCACGTAAAAGGGGCTGTCCCAGTACAGCCGGTCGATGTCGGCCTCGTCGACGAACTGGTCGATCGAAATGGTCCGCGTGCTCTCCAGCCTGACCTTGTCGAAGTCCTCGTCGTCGAACAGCACATATTCGTCTTTGGACACTTCATAGCCCTTGACCAGGTCGGACCGCTCCACCGGGCCGGTCTCGGGATCGGTCGGCACCATGCGGATGCGGTTGTTGGTCTCGGGATTGATCAGGTTGAAGCTGACGTGGCTGGCCGAGGACGTGGCCGTGTAGAGCGCCACCGGGCACGTCACCAGCGACAGCTTCAGATGGCCCTGCCAGGTCGGTCTCGCAGCCATGATCGCCTCCTCGTACGGTTTCGGGGACTCGAACCCCCGACCGCGCGATTCGTTCAGGACGCCGCCGGCTCAGGCGGCAGCGAAGCTGCGCGACAGCTTGTGCGCCAGTTCCGCCTGGACGAACGGCTTGTGCACGATCTGGTGGTCTCCGACGCCGGTCAGGGCCTCCGCATCGGCGTAGCCCGTGGCGAACAGGATCGGCACTCGCGGCCGCCGGGCGCGGACTTCCCGCGCCAGGTCCGCGCCGTTCATTCCGGGCATGGCGAAGTCCAGCACCACCGCGCTGATGTCCTCGTTCCGCTCGATCAGCTCCAGCGCCGCCCCGCCGCTTCCGGCCTCGACGACGTCGTAGCCGAGATCGGTCAGCAGGCCGGCCGTGACCTCCCGCACCGCATCGTCGTCGTCGACCACCAGAACGACCAGATGGTCCTCGTGGGCGGACGGCGCCGTCTCCGTCTCCGCGCCCTGTTCGGCCGGCGCGCTGCTGGCCTTGGGCAGGAACACCTGGATGGTCGTGCCGCGACCCGATTCAGTCTCGATGGCGACGCCGCCGCCCGACTGTTTTGCAAGGCCGAAGACCTGACTGAGCCCGAGCCCCGATCCCTTGCCGACCTCCTTGGTGGTGAAGAAGGGTTCGAAGGCGCGGGCACGCACCTCTTCGGTCATGCCCGAACCCGTATCGCTGACCGAGACCATCACATATTCGCCCGGGGGCGGGGCTTCGGGCGTGTCGGGCTCGCGCAGCACGACATTGGCGGTGCTGATGGTCAGCGACCCGCCGACCTCCATGGCGTCGCGGGCGTTGATCGCCAGATTGAGGATGACCAGTTCGATCTGGGTCGGATCGATCATCGCCGGCCACAGATCATCCGCCAGCCGGGGCGGAGCGATCTGCACGCTGCCGCCGATCGTGCTTTGCAGCAGATCCTGCATGCTCTTGACCGTGCTGTTCAGATCGACCGGGCGCGGCTCCAGCTTCTGCTGCCGCGAGAACGCCAGCATCTGCGCCGTCAGCCGGGCGCCGCGATGCGAGGCCTCGCTCATCATCTCCAGCCGCCGCTGCAAGGCCGGATCATCCGCCTTCTTCCGCAGCTGTTCGACATTGCCGAGGATCACGGTCAGCAGATTGTTGAAGTCATGCGCCACGCCCGAGGTCAGCTGCCCCACGGCTTCCAGCCGCTGGGCCTGACGCAGGGCCGACTCGACCTTCTCGCGTTCCCCGATCTGCGAGGCCAGCTGCCGGTTGGCCGCCTCCAGCTCGGCGGTGCGCTCGGTCACGCGGCGCTCCAGCGTGATCTCCGCGCGCCGGATCTCCTCGATCCGCTCGCGCGCCTCATACTGGCGCTTGCGCCCGCGCAGGGCCGTCCGCACGGCGCTGACCAGGGTGGTGGGGTGAAACGGCCGCTCCAGAAAACTGACATTGCCGAGGGTGACCGACAGCCGCCGCGCCATCGGATTACGCTCGACGCTGCCGCCGCGCTGGGTCAGCACGATGAACGGGAAATCCGACCACGAGGGCTGCGCCTCGATCCACGCCGCCAGTCCGGTCAGGTCGCAGTCGCGCAGCGCCTCCTCGACGACCACCGCCAGCCCGGCGCCCTCGTCCAGCCGCGCGCGCAGGATATCCAGAGTTTCGCACACCAGCGCCGGGACGCCCGCCTCCTTCAGGATGGCGGCGGCGAGGCCGGCGTCGCGCCCTGTGGGCGCCAGCACCAGCGCCCGATTCGACAGATCGCCCCCCTCGATCATGCGGACGCTTCGCCCAACAGCCCCGAGCCCTGCCCCACGAAATTCGGCACCCCGCGCAGCACGCCCTGGAAGCCGTGCAGCGGCTTGCCCATGGTCAATCCCGTCCCGCCGATCTCGTATTCCCGGATGGTCTTCTCGTGGCCGCCGGAGCGCTTCTTGATCACCGACACGGCCCGCCGCACATGGCCCAGCGCCTCGAAATAGCGCAGCAGGATCACGGTGTCGGCCAGATAGGTCACGTCCACCGGCGCCTTCATCTCCCCGACCAGGCCGTGCTGGGCCACGGTCAGATAGGTCGAGGCCCCCTGGCGGTTGAGATACTGCAGCAACTCATGGATATGCAGCACCAGGAACTGCTCCTGCGGCATCGCCGCCTGGTAGCCGTTCAGGCTGTCGATGACGACGGTCCGGATCGCCTTCTCGCCCACGCAGTGCCGTACGCGCGCGGCGAACTCGCCCGGCGACAGCTCGGCCGCGTCGACCTGTTCGATGATCAGCGAGCCCGCGTCGCGCATCGCCTCCAGATCGACGCCCATCCCCTTCATCCGGTTGAACAGCAGGCCCAGCTCCTCGTCGAAGATGAACAGCGCCGCCTTCTCGCCGCGCTGCACCGCCGCCACCGCGAAATTGATCGCGAACAGCGACTTGCCGGTCCCCGCCGGGCCGAGGATCAGGGCGCTCGAGCCGCGCTCGACCCCGCCGCCGAGCAGTTCGTCCAGCTCGGCCACCCCGCTCGACACCGGGCTGCGGTCGAAGCTGGTGCGGTGCTCCGAGGCGACGATGCGCGGATAGACCTCCAGCCCGCCGGTCTTGATGGTGAAGTCGTGATAGCCGCCGCGGAAACGCCGCCCGCGGTATTTGATCACTCGCACCCGGCGCCGCTCGGCCCCGTATTCCGGGGCCAGCTCCTGCAGCTGGATCACCCCGTGGGCCACGCTGTGCACCGTCTTGTCGTTGACGTCGGTGGTCAGGTCGTCGAGCAGCAGCACGGTAATGCCGCGCTTGGCGAAATAGTGTTTCAGCGCCAGCACCTGGCGCCGGTAGCGCAGCGAGCCCTGGGCCAGCAGGCGAATTTCGGACAGGCTGTCGACCACCACCCGCTTCGGATTCACCCTCTCGACCGCGTCGAAGATCATCCGCGTGGTCTCGCCCAGCTCGAGGTCCGAGGAATACAGCAGGCTCTGCTGCTGCTGCTCGTCCAGCAGGCTCTCGGGCGGGACCAGTTCGAAGATGTCGATGCCGTCCAGCGACCATTCGTGCGCCGCCGCCGTGGCGCGCAGCTCCTCCTCGGTCTCCGACAGGGTGATGTAGAGACAGGCCTCGCCGCGGTCCGCCCCCTCCATCAGGAAGCGCATCGCCGCCGTGGTCTTGCCGGTGCCCGGCGCCCCCTCCAGCAGATACAGCCGGTCCCGGGCCAATCCGCCGCCGAGGATGTCGTCCAGCCCCGGAATCCCCAGGGCGGCCTGATCCCGCCCCGCCGTCTCACGCTTCGTCATGCCGTCTCTCATCGTCTAGCTGAGCCGTAACGCACGGAAATCGAGAAGGTTACAAGGGGGGAGATTCACAGCACCCGCACGCTCGGCCCCGCGGGGGAGCGTCCGGGAATCAGGTCCGTCACCGCCCACACCAGCGCATCGGCCCGGTCCGGCGAGCCCGCGCCGGCGTCCTCGCCGCCCAGCTCCAGCAGTTCGGCCTCCAGCGCCTCCAGCCCCGCCGCATGCGCCACCCGGCCCTGTTCGTACAGCGCCGCGACCGGCTCGGCCCGCGCGACCTTGCCCAGCGAGGCGTGCACCCGCCGGATCGCCCCGCCCCAGCCCGAGGCGCGCAGCACCGCCTCGGCCATGGCCCCGCCGTTGTTGGCCTCGACCACCAGCCGCGCGGCGCCGAACTCCTCCGCCGCCGCCCGCGCCCGCGCCGCCCAGGCCTCGGGCGACAGCCCCCGCGCCGTCCGGTCGGCCAGCACCCTCAGCCGCCCCTGACGCCGCCCCACGACCACGATCCCGCAGGCGTCCCGCGGCCGCCCGGACAGCGTCCCCGCCGGCGGATCGACCGCCACGACGACTATCTCCCAGGGTCCTGTCACCGGGTTGGCCAGAGCGGCCTCCATATCCGGGCTCAAGTAGCCCGAAGGGCGGTAGCCCCCACCAAGAATGCGAGCGCGGACAAGGTCCGCGTTCGTGAACAAGGCCCCCTCGGCCTCCAGCAGCTGTCCTTCCAGCTCCTGCGCCGCGCGCCTTGTGCCGCCGTACAGGTCCTGCATCGCCGCCAGAAACCCCGGCGCGAGGTTCCCCGCATTGGCGCGCGTCGGCGCATCGGTCCGCGCGCAGCCCGCCTCGGCCAGCACCCCCCGGATCAGCCGCCCCGGCCGGGGCGTCGTGGTCAGAACAAGGCGTGGCGAAGCCCAGGCCGCGTCGGGTCGGGAGGTCCCGAAGGGCCGACGACCGCGGCCCACTAAAGACGCGCTCGCCTCCACCGGCCCCGAAAGCCTGAGCCCCAGCCTGAGCATCGCCAGCGCTTCCCCGCCCCGCGCCCAAGCGCACACCTCGTCCCCCCAGGCGGCGTGGAACTGCGGCCCCCTCAGCCGCTCCGGCTCCCCGGCCGAGAACAGCAGCCCGACCGCCCCGCCCGGAAACCGCACCCGCCTCAGCGACGGCTCATACGCCGCCCCCGTCCGGTACGGCAGGTTCAGCACCCCCGACGGCCCCTCCACCATCACCGTGCGCGCGTCGTGCAGCGTCGGCCCCACCAGGGCGATCCGCCCCCCGTCCCCCAGCCGCGCCGCCGTCTCCCACGCCCATTCCGCCCCCGCCCGCGTCTTCCCCGCTCCGCGCCCGCCCAGAAACACCCAAGTCCGCCAGTCCCCGTCGGGCGCCCGCTGTCCGTCATGCGCCGTCTTCCGCCACATCGCCTCGCCCAGCACCTCCGGCGTCACCCACTCCAGAGCCCCCGCCATCAGTCCGCCCCCGCCTCCCGCCGCAAAAAGTCCAGCGCCGCCCGCGCCCCTCTCAGGGTCCCGTCCGGGTCCCCGCGCTCGCCCGCCCCCACGGTCCCGCGCGCCAGCCGCTCCAGCGTCCCGGCCAGCCGCGCATAGGTGTAGGATCGCGTCGGCTGCGCATCCCTCAGCATGGCGATGGCGGTGGTCGCCGCCGCCCGCGCCGCCTCGCCCAGCGACGCCCCCTCGGCCAGCGCCCGCACCGGCGCGTCCGCCTCGCACCCCCGGGCCTCGCGCACCGCGTCCCGCACCTCCGCCTCATCCAGCGCACAGGCCTCCGTCACCTGGTCCCGCCTCAGACAGCCGTGCTCGCTGACGTGCGTATAGATGGTCCGCTCCGTCCCCCCGAACCGCGCCGCCAGCGCTTTGGCCGTCGCCCCCGCGACATACATCGCCCGGATCTCGGCCCACTCGCTCTCCGGCCGCCGCCGATACGGCCGCCGCTCCATCCCCGTCGTCCCCGCCATCGCGGTCTCTCCCTGCCGGCTTCATCCAGCCGCAGAGTCTGCCCCCGCCGCGTCATGGGGCGGGAAGATCGATTCTAGTTTCGCCCAACCCCCGGATTTCCCACGGTTCCCCGCGCTGAACCCGACTATAATTCCCGGAATAGCCAGCACAGCGTCACAGGACAGGTGCGCGGCCAAACCTGTCCTTCTCCCCACCGGGGGTGGAGGAGGGTCGCATGCGATCCGACGACGGGTGGCCCGGAGGGCCGGATGAGGGGGCTGTCACCCCCGCACCGGTCTTAGGCCGAAGACCCCTCCAGCACCCCCACCACCGCCCCGAACAGCGCCTGCGCCGCCCGGTCGTCCAGCGCCTCGACCTCGACCCCCGCCGTCATCCGCTCCAGCCGCCGCACCACGTCGCCGCAGTCCGCCCGCGCCCCCGGCGCCGTCTCCAGCACCCATTCGGCGATGGCGGCGATGCTGCCCAGCGTCTCCTGGTCCGTCATCCGCCCGCCCTCCAGCCCCGCCACCGCCGCGATCTCCCCGATCTCGCGCAGGGCCCGGCGGCAGGTGTGGGGGTCGCGGGGGCTGGTCATGGCCGCCCAACGTGCGGCGGGGGCGGGGGTTCACGCATCTCAGGATTCGGGATTTCTGGCAGCAGCGTGCGAAAATCGCCCAACCAGCGCTCGCTGTCGGCGGCGGGAACCGTTAACCTCACCCTAGGGGTCGGCGGCCGATGGTGCGCCGACTATTCGGGTTTCGCATGGCCACTGCTCGACAAATCGTTGCGCTATTGAACAGCCATGTTCAGGGCGAGGAGGAACAGTTCCTCTCGATTGCCCTTCAGGTGGCGGCTGCGGAATCACGCCGCGGCCGCAAGGAAGTTGCCGACGAACTAAAGCGCCTCGTTGATACAGCGCGCGATCGTCGCCGTTCAGCGTCTCCCGCGGTCGTTCCGGGAGGCGAGGTCAGCATTCCGATCACTCGCCCGCGGGGTGAACTCCAGAACCTGCTGACTAACACCTATCCACGGACCCGATTGGACGATGTCGTTTTGCGTCCCGATCTCAAGGACCGATTGAGTCGGGTTTTATTGCAGCAGCGCCGTCGAGACCGCCTGCGTGCTCACGATCAGACTCCTAACGCCCGTTTGCTGTTTGTTGGGCCGCCCGGAGCCGGCAAGACCATGACGGCATCGGCCTTGGCTGGTGAACTCAGGCTGCCGCTGTTCACCATCCGACTGGACACCTTGATCACCCGTTTCATGGGCGAGACCGCCGCCAAGCTTCGCTTGGTGTTCGATCAAGTTGCAAGCGTTCGGGGTGTCTATCTGTTCGACGAGTTCGATGCCATCGGAGGGCACCGCACGGCAGGCAACGACGTCGGGGAAATGCGGCGGGTCCTCAACTCTTTTCTCCAGTTTCTCGAAGAGACGAACAGCACCGACAGTTTGGTTGTCTGCGCTACCAATCATCCGGAACTCCTCGACCGCGCTTTGTTTCGGCGGTTCGATGATGCGTTGGAGTATGGCCTGCCTGACGACGCCGCTGTGCGGGCGGTGCTTGCGGCACGCCTTGGCCGCTTCAAGGGTGCCCGAATGGCTTGGTCGAAGATCGTTGAGGCGGCCCACGGTTTGAGCCAAGCCGACTTGGTCCGTGCTGCGGATGAAGTGATCAAGGGCGCCATTCTGGACGATCAAAAGGCAGTTTCTACCGAAAGCCTGCTTGCAGCCCTCACTGAGCGCCGAATGGTCCGCGAAACGTTGGCGTCATTCACTGAAAAGTAGCGGTGCCGATAATCGGAACTCGACAGCGGCCCAGTTCGTGCATGAATTCGTCGCATGGCCGATTCGCAGCCCACTCGCCACAACCTCAAGCATGTGCGCATCGACCCTAGGCGGGTCGTGGGCGCCTACAGCCCGCCCTCCCGCGATCTTAGCGACGCAATTGTAGCGCGTGACCACAAAACGCATGGCCCGAAGCTAAGTCAGGCCCTGACAGAGGCCTTCATGACCGGCCGGGCCGGGTTCGTTCATCGTGACGAACAGATCGCGGCCGGTCGGCCCGGCATCTATGTCGAGGTCGAATCGCGCGCAAAAGACAGTTTGCCCGACCTTTCTTGGTCACGTCAGGACATTCGAATTGGCGCGGTGAGGACGACCGACAGCGGCTCGGAGGTCGGGGCTGTGTTCGTGCCGCTGGCAAATACCAGCTTCCTTCTCGACAAGGTCTCGGAATACGGCAGCGAACCCAAAGGGAAGAAGCCAAGCCATCAAGCGAAGATGGACCCGTTGGAGAACATCCGTCCGGCCAACCTCGCTAGTCTGTGGACTGACCAGCGCCCACTTCCAAGCGTGGACGAGACACTCTGGTGGGAATGTTGGTGCTGGAAGGATCGGGTCCATAACCTCATCGCGGCAGCGCGGGGCCTGAACCTGCGCGTCAGCGAGCGGCGGCTGACGTTCCCTGAGTACGTGGTGATTCCGGTCTACGCCTCTCGTCCCCAGATCCAGCGCCTGCTGCAGAACTGCGACGCCGTGGAAGAACTTCGGCGTGCGGAGGACTCACCGCACGTGTTCAACACGGTATTTCGCCGGGAACAGTCTGCTTGGGCTGACGATCTCGTGGCTAGGATCGTCCCTCCCGCAGCGGATGCGCCAGCCGTCTGCATTTTGGACGGTGGTGTGGCCTACGACCATCCATTGCTCGCCGTTGGTCTGAGCCTCACTGACTGCCACACGATAGACGAGGCGTGGCTGGTCGATGATCATCATCGGGACGGCCATGGGACCGGTATGGCGGGCACTGCTCTCTACGGCGATCTGACCTATCCGCTTGCCAGCACAGGGCCGGTCGAACTGTTGCACGGCTTGGAATCTGTGAAGTTTCTGGAGCCGCCGTCAGCCGTTCGTGCCGAACCGAGCAACTATGGGGCCATCACCCAGGCGGCAATCGCCCTGCCGGAGATCGCTGCGCCCGTCAGAGCGCGGGTCTACTGCATGGCGGTGACAAATGAGGACGTCTCGGGCGAGCGTCCGACGAGTTGGAGCGCGGCGCTGGATCAAATTTGTGCCGGCGTCATGCCCGGTGATGACCTACCGGGAGCGCGGCGACGCCTGTTCGTGGTGTCGGCGGGCAACATCCAAGACAGTGCCGATCCCGATGACATTTCGGATCCTGACGAGTTTCCGATCGAGGACCCTGCTCAAGCTTGGAATGCGCTTTCGATCGGTGGTTTCACCGACAAGGTCGATATCCGTGACAATGGCTATGACGGGTGGTCGGGTGCCGCTGTAGTAGGCGACGTGAGCCCCTTCAGCCGCAACTCCGTGGACTGGCTTCACTCGATCACGCCGATAAAGCCTGAGGTAGTGTTCGAAGCTGGAAACAGGGCTATCAATGCGTCCGGAAGCGAAATTGTCGCTGGCTTGGACTCCTTGTCGCTCCTCACAACTGCACGGCAGTTCGACCAGCTACCCTTGACCACTATTTGGGCGACGAGTCCTGCGACTGCCCAAGGGGCAAGCTTCGCCGCTTCCATTATGGCCGAACATCCTGACCTTTGGCCCGAAACTGTTCGGGCTCTGATCGTGCACAGTGCTCAGTGGACCCCACGGATGCTGGAGCGGCTGAAGGCCTGCAAAGGCAGGAAGCGTGACTGCATCACAGAGGCTCGGCAGTTCGGCTATGGTGTCCCACAGCTCGACCGCGCCCTGTCCTCTGCCCGCAACGATGTCGCCCTTATCGCCCAAGGCGAACTCACGCCGTTCAAGCGGGTTAGGAAACTGGGGGATGACGGTAAGCCGGTCTTGGCCGCCCCCTCCCTGAACGAGGCCCACTACTACGACCTACCTTGGCCGAAAGCCGCTCTAGAGGCGCTGGCGGATAAGAAGGTTCAGCTTAAGGTGGTTCTATCCTACTTCATTGAGCCCAGCCTAGGCGATTTGGCTCCCGTCACGCCTTCCCGCTATCAGTCATTTGGCCTTAGGTTTGATCTCAAACGAGCCACGGAATCCAACCGTGACTTCATCCGGAGATTCAACGAGAGCGAACGGGTCAAGGGGGAAGTCCGGCCAAAGGCAGACTCGGACAATCGCTGGCGTTTTGGGAGCCAGAGCATCTCGGCTGGTTCCCTGCATTGCGATGTCTGGGAGGGTCCGGGCGCAGAACTGGCAGCCCGGAATGTTGTCGCCGTATATCCGATTGCGGGCTGGTGGAAGAATCGGACTTCGCTCAAGCAATGGGACCGAAAGGCCCGCTACGCGCTGATCGTCTCAATCACGACTGACGATGCAACCGTGGACCTCCATACTGAGATTGAGATTGCCAACACAACGCCGATCCAGCTGCGTGTTGGCTAGCTTTTGCGGCATCCGCTTCCCGTGGGACTAGAGTTCGGAAAGCCTCCGACCAGCTAGTCAGCGGTTGGCGAAAAAAAGGGCGGGCCCGTCGCCGGACCCGCCCTCTTCCGTCCCGGCTCAGGGCCGGGATGACAACATGTCCCGGAGCGGGCTTTCGCCCGCCCCGGTCTGGATCAGAAGTCCATGTCGCCCATGCCGCCCATGCCGCCGCCGGGCATGCCGCCGGCGCCGCCGGCCGAGGCCTTCTTGGGCGCGTCGGCGACCGCGGCTTCGGTGGTGATCATGATGCCGGCCACCGAGGCGGCGTCCTGCAGGGCGGTGCGGACCACCTTGGCGGGGTCGATGACGCCCATCTGGACCAGGTCGCCGTACTCTTCGGTCTGGGCGTTGAAGCCGAAGGACTTGTCCTTGTTCTCCAGCACCTTGCCGACCACGATCGAGCCTTCGACCCCGGCGTTTTCCGAGATCTGACGGATCGGGGCCTGGATGGCGCGGCGGATGATGGCGATGCCGGCGGTCTGGTCGGGGTTGTCCCCGGTCAGGCCTTCCAGCGCCCTGGTCGCCTTGAGCAGGGCGATGCCGCCGCCGGGGACGATGCCTTCCTCGACCGCCGCGCGGGTGGCGTTGAGGGCGTCGTCGACGCGGTCCTTCTTCTCCTTGACCTCGACCTCGGTCGAGCCGCCGACGCGGATGACCGCGACGCCGCCGGCCAGCTTGGCCAGACGCTCCTGCAGCTTCTCCTTGTCGTAGTCCGAGGTGGTGTCCTCGATCTGCTTCTTGATCTGCGAGATGCGGGCCTCGATGGCGGCCTTCTCACCGACGCCGTCGACGATGGTGGTGTCGTCCTTGGTGATGGTGACCTTCTTGGCCTTGCCGAGCATGTCGAGGGTGACGTTCTCGAGCTTGATGCCGAGGTCTTCCGAGATGACCTGGCCGCCGGTCAGGACGGCGATGTCCTCCAGCATGGCCTTTCGGCGGTCGCCGAAGCCCGGAGCCTTGACGGCGGCGACGCGCAGGCCGCCGCGCAGCTTGTTGACCACCAGGGTGGCCAGGGCCTCGCCCTCGATGTCCTCGGCGATGATGACCAGCGGGCGGCCGGACTGGACGACGGCCTCGAGGATCGGCAGCATGGCCTGCAGCGAGGAGAGCTTCTTCTCGAACAGCAGGATGAGCGGCTCCTCGAGCTGGGCCTCCATCTTGTCGGCGTTGGTGATGAAGTAGGGCGACAGGTAGCCGCGGTCGAACTGCATGCCCTCGACGACGTCGAGTTCGGTCTCGGCGGTCTTGGCTTCCTCGACGGTGATGACGCCTTCGTTGCCGACCTTTTCCATGGCGCGGGCGATCATTTCGCCGACCTCGATGTCGCCGTTGGCCGAGATGGTGCCGACCTGGGCGATCTCGGAGTTGGCGCTGACCTTCTTGGACGAGGCCTTGATGTCCTCGATGACGGCGTGGACGGCCTTGTCGATGCCGCGCTTGAGGTCCATCGGGTTCATGCCGGCGGCGACGGACTTGAGGCCTTCCTGCACGATCGACTGGGCCAGGACGGTGGCGGTGGTGGTGCCGTCGCCGGCCTTGTCATTGGTCTTGGAGGCGACTTCGCGGATCAGCTGGGCGCCCATGTTCTCGAAGGCGTCTTCCAGCTCGATTTCCTTGGCCACCGAGACGCCGTCCTTGGTCGAGCGCGGGGCGCCGAAGGACTTCTGGATGATGACGTTGCGGCCTTTCGGGCCGAGCGTGACCTTGACCGCATTGGCCAGGACGTTGACGCCGCGCAGCATCTTCTCGCGGGCTTCGGTAGAGAACTGAACTTGTTTCGCGGCCATGGGGGGCTGCTCCTAATTCTATGTTTCTGAGGAAAAAGTCGTGGAAACGCCGGTGCTTACGAAAGCACGCCCAGCACATCCGACTCCTTCATGATAATCAGGTCTTCGCCTTCCAGCTTGACCTCCGTGCCCGACCATTTGCCGAACAGGATGCGGTCGCCGGTCTTGAGCTCGAGGGCGTTGACCTTGCCGGTCTCGTCACGGGCGCCGGGGCCGACGGCGACGACTTCGCCTTCCTGGGGCTTTTCCTTGGCGGTGTCGGGGATGATGATCCCGCCCTTGGTCTTGGATTCCTCTTCCACGCGCTTCACGAGCACGCGGTCGCCGAGCGGACGAAACGCCATCTTCAGTGTCTCCCAAATCAGTTTCGATTGAGCGCCCGGTCGCGGCTTTGGCAGCCGCTGCCCCCGAGTGCTAACGCGAGCGGCAGTTAGGCCCGGCCCCGGTCAGCGTCAAGGACCGGGGGCGGAATTTTGGCGCCGCCGGCTGCCCGATGAACGCGGGATGAACCGGCGACCCCCGGCCTGTTCAGGCGCAATGGTCCATACAGGGCTCCTCACCGGCGCACCTCGCGCGACCACCGGGAAAGGACCGACCATGAAGACGCTTGTTAAATACGCCGCCCCCTCCGCCGTGGTCGGCGCCCTGGCCCTGACGCTGGCCGCCGCGACGCCCGCCGACGCCCAGAGCCGCTACCGCGACCGCGACCGCGGCAACGACCGCACCGAGGAGGTGCTGATCGGCGCCGCCGTCGGCGCCCTGGCCGGCGCCCTGATCGGCGGCGGCGACGGGGCCTATATCGCCGGCGGGGCCGTGGCCGGCGCCGCGCTCGGGGCCAGTGCGGGCAATCGCGACGACTGCGGCTACTACCGCGGCGGGCGCTGCTACCGGAACCAGGGTCACTGGGAACGCGAGCACGGCATCAACAGCCGCGACTACGATTCCCGCTACCGCTACGAGCGCCGGGACGACCGCCGCGACCGCCGTGACGAGCGCCGCTATGACCGCGACTACCGCTACGACCGTCGCTGGTAGAACAGCTCCCTTATCCCCGGCCGCGTGAGTACTGGCCGGGTTGGGCGAGAAAGGCGGGCCCCGGAAACGGGGTCCGTCTTTTTCATGCCTGGGGGGCGGGCGGCGGGGCGGTTCGGGTCGAGGGCCGGCGCGCCCGCCCGTCTCAACCCGGCATCAGCCGGTTGGCCTTGCTGACGATGAAGGCCGTCGACCAGCCGATCAGAATGAAGCCGATCAACGCCTCCAGGGCGCCGATCAGCCGCCAGTCCGAGGGAAAATAATCGGCCGTCCGGCCCAGGGTCGCGTAGGCCGAGGCGGAGTAATACAGCGCCTCCTCCACCGTCTGCATGGCGTTGATCAGCAGGTAAAAGCCGGCGAAGATCCCGATCTCGACCGTGTGCAGAACCAGCAGCAGCAGTCCCATCCCCGACATCAGCGAGATGCTCTTCAGGCTGAAGCTCATCTCCTTCAGATGCTCCGTGCGCAGGTCGAGGACTTTCGAAATCCCGGTCAGCCCCAGGGCGTGGACGACCGTCATCACCAGCATCATGCCGCCGGCGGCGCCGAGTTGCTTGCCCAGGGTAACGGTCTGAACGCCCTCTTCAACCATCGCGGACAAATGCCATGGGGAGTCAATCGTTCCCGGACTCCCATGGTCGGGAAGCCGGCGTCCCGACACCAGCCGAGCGGTCGGGCCGCGCGGCCTACACCATCAGCCGCTTCATCAACTCCGCCGTCGACGGATCCAGCCCGGCCGACGGCTCGCCCGCCTGTACGTCCGTCAGGATCGCCTTCGCCAGGACCTTGCCCAGCTCAACGCCCCACTGGTCGAAGCTGTTGATGTCCTGGATCACGCCCTCGACGAAGGTCTTGTGCTCATACAGGGCGAGCAGCGCCCCGACCCGTTCCGGCGTCAGGGCGTCCATCAGCAGGGTCGTCGAGGGGCGATCCCCCGGGAAGGTCTTGTGCGGGGCCAGCCGGTCGGCCTCGGCCTCCGACGCCCCGGCGGCGATCAACTCGGCCCGCGCCTCGGCCCCGGTCTTGCCGATCATCAGCGCCTGGGCTTGGGCCAAGGCATTGGACCACAGCGGCGCGTCGCCCTCGCGGTCGTCCATGGCCGCGTCGGAGGTGTGCCGCACCACGACGAATTCGGCGGGCACGACCATCGGTCCCTGATGGATCTGCTGGAAGAAGGCGTGCTGGCCGTTGGTGCCCGGTTCGCCGAACACGATCGGCCCGGTGGCGGTGTCAACGGGCCTGCCGTCGCGTTTCACCCGCTTGCCGTTCGACTCCATCTCCAGCTGCTGCAGGAAGGCTGGCAGACGGCGCAGGCCGTGGGCGTAGGGGGCCACAGTGCGGGCGTGCCGGTCCCGCCCCTCGACGTTGTAGATCTGCGCCAGCGCCAGCAGCACCGGCGCGTTGCGCTCGAGATCGGCGGTGAGAAAATGCTGGTCCATGGCCCTGGCCCCGTCCAGCACCCGCTCGAACACGTCCCAGCCCAACGCCACCGCGACCGACAGGGACACCGCCGACCACAGCGAATAGCGTCCGCCGACCCAGTCGCGGAAACCGAAGGTCCGGCCGCAGCCCCAGGTCTCGGCCTTGTCCGGCGCGGCGGTGACGCCGATCAGGTGTTTGGCCATCCGTCGTGGCGACAGGTTCGCGGCCAGCCAGGCCTTGGCCAGGTCGGCATTGGCCAGCGTCTCCTGGGTGGTGAAGGTCTTGGACACCACCACCACCAGCGTGGTCTCGGGGTCCAGCCCGGCCAGCGCCTCGCCCATGTCGCGCGGATCGATATTGGCCACGAACCGCAGGTCGATGGTCGGGTCGAGCGGGCGCAGCGCGTCCCACAGCAGGCGCGGGCCCAGGTCCGAGCCGCCGATGCCGATATGGACGATGGCCGAGAACGGCTGTTTGGCCCCGCTGGTCTCGGCGCCCGAGCCAATGTCGGCCGCGAACCGGGCCATCTCGCGCCGGGTCGCCGCCACCTCTTCCGACACCGGCTCGCCCAGCGCCCGGAAGTCGGCGTCGTCGGCGGCGCGGAGGGCGGGGTGCAGCACGGCCCGGCCCTCGGTGTTGTTGACCGCCTCGCCGCCGAACAGGGCCGCGCGCCGCCCTTCGATGTCGCAGGCGCGAGCGAGATCCAGCGCCGCCTCGAACCCCTCGGCGGTCCAGCTTTGTTTGGACAGGTCCAGATACAGGCCCGCCGCCTCGACACCCATCCGCTCAACGCGTTTCGGATCGACAGCGAACTGATGGGCGATGCGCGTGCCGGCGTCCTTGCGGGCGACGGCGCGAAGCATGTCCAGGGCCTGGGAACGGGCGGTCATCGGCGGACTCTGCGGCAGGGAGGGTAAACCCTCGTTTACGGGTCAGGCGTAAGCCGGTTCAACGCCGAAACCCGTGATTCGGCCAAACAAATGAGGTTCGCCATGTCCTGCGGCGTCGCCCTGGCCGTCTCCCTGCTGCTCTCCGATCCGAACGTGGCCATGGCCGCCGCCCGACCGGCCGCCGTCGCCGACGCGCCGGTGTCCGTGGCCGGAGAGCCCCTGTTCGCCGACATCGTCCTCCGCTCCGGCCGGCTGCGCGGCGAAGTGCGCGCCTGGATGGACGCGGGGGCAGCGGATCGGGCCGACTTTTTCGCCGGCCCGGACTATGCCGGCTTCAAGACCCGCGCCGCGGAACTCGCCGCTCTCGACATGCAGGGGCATGTGATCCTCAGGGAGCGCGGGACCGACGGCGATCTGAAATGCATCCTGCGGGGCATTTCGGAAGACATTCCGGTCAAGCTCGGCGCCGTCGAGGCCGCCGCCACCGCCGCTGAACGCCGCGTCGCCCTCGACGAACTCCACTACCTGCTCAACGACAATGTCGAGGTCATCACCGCGCCGCCGCAGCCGGAGGTCTGACCCCTCTCTCACCGGCAGAGGGACCTACGCAGTCTCCGGATACTTGACCGAGCACCCGTACGGCGTCGCGAACGCGGTCCGCACCGGACGCCCGGCCTCCAGATCATCCAGCGCGGCGCGGACGTAGTTGTCGGCGCCTTTCAGGTCCTCGACCTTGCTGGTCGGACGGTCGTCGATGGCGCCGACGTAGACCAGCCGCCCCTCGCCATCGATCACCCGCATGTCGGGCGTGGTCCTGGCGTCATACAGCTTGCCGACCTCGCCGGTCGGATCGAGCAGCAGATGGGTCGAGGCGCCTTTCGTGCGGGTCTTCCATCGCCGGGCGTCCTCGCCCTCGACATGCCCCTGCGTCCCCGGCGCCGACGAGATGATGCTGAGCCACACCACGCCGTCGGCGACCGCCTCGCGCTGCAACGCCTGCATCGCCCCGGTGTAATGCTTCTGCACATAGGGACAGCCCTCGTTGGTCCATTCCAGCACCACCGTCTTGCCGCGGAAATCCGCCAGCGAGCGCTCCGTGCCCTCGGCGTCGACGAGGGTGAAGACCGGCGCCGCCTGACCCGCCATCGGCGGGGCCCCCGCCTTGGCGGTCGTCGCGGCCGGGGCGTCGGCGGGTTCCGGGGCGGCGGCCTGTTGCTGGCAGGCGGCGAGTGTCAGGGCGGCGATAGCAACCAGGGTCAGACGGATCACGGCGGACTCCTTCACGGACGGATGTCATTGAAAGCGTCGATGACGACGCCCTCGGTCAGAAGCTGCGGCAGGATGCGGGGTTCGGTCGATTCCGGCGAATACAACAGATACAGCGGAACGCCCGAGCGGCCGTGACGCTGCAGTTCGGCGGTGATGGCGTCGTCGCGCCGGGTCCAGTCGCCGACCATATAGATGGCGCCGGCGGCTTCCATGGCGGCTTCCACCCGCGCCGAACCGAGCGCCGCCCGCTCGTTGATCTTGCAGGTCACGCACCAGTCGGCGGTGAAATTGACCAGCACCGGCCGGCCCTCGGCCAGCGCCGCCTCGACCGCGGCCGTCGACCAGGGCTGCGAGGGCAGGGACGATGAGCCGGCGGCCCCGACATCCGTCTCCGGCGGCATGCGCGCGGCGACGCCAACCAGCGCGAAGGCGGAAACCAGGGCGACGGCTGCGGCGACGGCGCTGACCACGGCCGTTCCGCCCTCGGCCCGGCGCGCCTGATTTACGCCGGCCAGCCACAGGCCGAAGGCGGTCAGCACGGCGGCGAGCAGCAGCAGGCCGAGGGCCTCCGATCCGCTCTGGCGAGCGAAGACCCAGACCAGCCAGGCCGCCGTGCCGTACATCGGGAAGGCCAGCAGACTCTTGAGCCGCTCCATCCACGGGCCGGGACGCGGCAGGCGCGACAGCAGGCCCGGGGTCAGGCTGACGATCAGGAAGGGCAGGGCGAGTCCGAGGCCCAGCATCAGGAACACCGCCAGCGCCATCGGCCACGGCATCAGCAGGGCCGCGCCGAGGGCGAAGGCCATGAAGGGCGCGGTGCACGGCGCGGCGACGACCACGGCCAGCGCCCCGGTGAAGAAGGCGCCGAGACCGCCGGGCAGCCGCGCCAGCGGTCCCGATCCGGCCCCCTGCAGTCCGGCGCCGACGTGGAACACCCCCGACAGGTTCAGCGCCACCGCCAGCATCAGCAGGGCCAGCCCTGCCGTCACCGGGGCCGATTGCAGCTGGAAGCCCCAGCCCACGGCCTCGCCCGCCGCGCGCAGGGCCAGCAGCAGACCGGCCAGCAGCAGGAAGGTGGTCAACACCCCGGCGAGGAAGGCCAGCCCGTCCCGCCGCGCATGGGCCGGGTCGTGGGCCGATTTCGTCAGGGCCGCCGCCTTCATCGCCAGGATCGGGAAGACGCAGGGCATCAGATTGAGGATCAAGCCGCCGAACAGGGCGAACAGGGCCGCCTGGGCGAAGCCGGCCAGACTTACGCCTTCCGATGGCCCCGTCTCGGCCGGACCGTCGTCCGCCGGCGCCAGATCGCCAGACCCGGCGCTTCCGGGCAGGCCGGGTCCCGGCTCGGCGGTGATCTCCCAGGCGCCGCGCGCCGTGACCAGCACGCCGGAGATGGGACCTTGCAGCCCCGTGCTTCTGAGCTCGCCGCCCGCCTGCGTCCGCAGCGTCAGCCCCTCCGGACCCCAGGCCCCGCTCTGCGGCGCCGGATGTTCGATCACCCCTCCCTCGAAGGGGAAGAAATAGCTCGGCCCGGGATCGCTTCCGGCCAGCGGCCCGCCGGTCGCGCTCAGCGTCAGCACGCCGTTTTCCAGCGCGGTCCGCGCCTCGATCCCCGCGGGGCGGGGCGCGGTCTCGAGGATCGACTGGATCGCCGCGCCGTGGCGCGGGTCCAGCGGCGCCGCGCCGTCGCGAACCGGCAGGTCCAGGCTCAGCGTCAGTTCGTCCGGCACGCACATCTCGGCGCTGCACACCAGGAACAGCGCCTTCACCGTCAGCGACAGCGTCGCCCCCGCCCGCGCCGAGGCCGGAATCTCCACCGGGACCGGCAGATAGACCTCGCCGGAATAGCCGTAGTTCATCAGCCCGGCCAGCCGCTGGCGCTCGGGCAGGGGCCACACGATGTCGCCCGCCCGGACGCCGCCCGGCAGGGTCCAGGTCAGGGTCGTGGCCCCGCCGGAATCGCCGGGATTGCGCCAGTAGGTGTGCCAGTCCGGCTCGATGTCCTGTCGCACCGCCACGATCGCGGTCGAGCCGGGCGCGGCCCATTCAGACATCGCCACCAGTTCGGCGGCGATCCGCTCGGTGCGCTGCACGCGCCCGTCCTGGGCCGCCGCCAACGACGGCAGCCCGAGCAGGGCCAGGATGAGAATGTGCTTGAGGAGGCGGATCACCGGGCGACCTTAGCCATGTCCGCGCGGTTGCGTCACGCGGCGTGCTGTCCCAGTCGGCGCCTCAGCGGGGAGCGGCCTCGACCAGCACCTCGGTCCGGCGACGCATCGGCTCGCTGGCCCCGGCGGCGGTCACCGAGCCGGAGTCGCCCGCACCCACCAGGCTGAACACCGGCGAGGGCCACCCCGCCGCCTGCAGCGCCTCCGCCACCGCCAGCGCCCGCCGCTCGGACAGATCCATATTGGCCTCCGACCCGCCGCGCGCGTCGGCCAGACCGATGACATTCACCTTGCGGATGTCGCAGTCCTGCAGCTTGGTCGCCGTCAGGCCGATGGCGTGCCGGGCCGCATCGGTCAGCCCCGCCTCTCCGTTCCGGAAATAGACGTCGAACCGCTGCGGCGTGCAGAGCCCCGGCTCTGTCACCAGGTCGCTCCGGTCCCACGGCGTCCCCGCGCACCCCGCCACAAGGGCCCCCATCACCACGATCAGCCGCTTCATCCCTGTCCTTTCCACGAAAAAGGGCGGCCCGCCTCGACGAACCGCCCTGATCTCTCACGAAAGCCCGGCGCGCCTAGTAACGGCGCTGACCGTTCTCCCAATAGCATTCCGTTTGCCGATTATCGTAGCAGTAGTAGTACCGGCCCTGGCTGTCGCGGTAGCGCTGCTGGTTGGCCCGGTCCTGCTGTGAGCCGCGGACTGCGCCCGCTGCGCCGCCGACAACCGCACCGATGGCCGCGCCGGTCCCGGCGTTGCCGTCGCCGACATTGTTGCCGATGATGGCTCCGGCGACCGCGCCGATACCGGCGCCGATCGCGCCCTGGCGGACGGTTTGATTGGTGCCGCCGTACGGATCGCTGGCGCAGGCGGAGGCCAGCAGGCCGGCGCCGGCGATGGCGATGATTGCTCTTTTCATGGGTATGTCCTTCATCCCTCGGGTTCGCCCCACGGGTGATAATGCTGGATAAGCGTGACGGTTCCCGCGTTATGCTGCTGGTTCAGCCTGTAACAGGCTTTGCAGTACGTCGCGCGGAGGGTGTGGCAGCCCACGGCGTGGCCAGAGACGGGGGTTCGTATGCGTTTTTCTCAACCGGTCCGCATGGCGGATGACGCCGATCACAGTCCCGTGTGGGCGCGCAGCAAGCGGCGACGCGGCAATCCGTTCATAAGTCTGCTGGTGACGCTTCTGGCGCTGTTCGGCGTCCTGACCGCCGTCCTCGGCGTCAAGGAGAAGTCTCTGGCCGAGGGCGGAGCCTTGATGGACGGCTGGATTTCCAGCGCCGTCGCCAAGGTGCGGGGCGAAGCGCCCAAGGTCGCCGACCAGGCCGGCGAGGCGGCCGGCGCCGCCGCGGCCAAGGCGGGCGACGCGGCCCAGGCGGGCGCTGCCGCCGTCTCGGACGAACTGAAACAATAAACAGCCACGCTTCTACGGCCGACCCGGAACATCGCCCCGGGCGGGGCGTTCGGGCGGAATGAGCGCTACCCTGATCCCGGCGGACGATCCTTCGCCCGCGTCGGACGCCAGGTCCGAGACCCCGGGCGGGGAGGACTGCGTCCTGACCCGCCACGCGCCGCTCAGGCGGGTGATGATGCTGGTCAATCCGCTATCCGGCGGGGTGGGCGAGGGCGCGGCCGCGGCGGCCGAGGCCATCCTCGAACGCTACGCCTGCGAAGCCTCGGTGGTGACGCTGGAGGCGGGACAGTTCGACGCCCAGATCGAGGCGGCGCTTGAGGCACGCCCCGACGTGCTCTTTGTTCTCGCCGGCGACGGCACGGCCGGCGCCATCGCGTCCCGTGCGGGCGCCGACGGGCCGCTGGTCGCGCCCCTGCCGGGCGGCACCATGAACATGCTGCCGCGGGCGCTCTACGGCACGGCGGACTGGAAAGCGGCCCTGAAGGTCGCCTTGGAGGAGGGCGCGCCCCAGGCGGTGGCCGGGGGCGAGGTGACCGACGGCGACACCACGCGCGCCTTCTTCTGCGCTGCCATATTCGGCTCGCCGGCGCTGTGGGCGCCCGCGCGCGAGGCGGTCCGGGTCGGTCAATTGAGACTGGCATGGGCCTATGCCCGCCGGGCCCTCAGGCGCGCGTTTTCGGGCCAGATTCGATACAGTCTGGACGCCCAGCCGCAGCGCCGCGCCGAGGCGCTGGTGCTGATCAGCCCGATGATCTCGCAGGCGATGGACGAGGACACCGGGCTCGAGGCCGCGGCGATGAACCCCTCCGACGCCGCCCAGGCCTTCCGCCTCGCCGCCCACGCCGTGCTCGACGACTGGCGCCAGGACCCCGCGGTCACAACCCGGGCGACACGGCTGGTCCAGATTCGCGCCCGTTCGAGAGTGCCGGCCGTCATTGACGGCGAACCCTTGCTGCTGCGCCAGGAGGCGACGGTGCGCTTCATCCCCGAAGCATTCCGGGCGCTGGCGCCGATCCCGGCGGCGGCGGAGGACAGCGTCTAGTGGGGCGCGTGCTTCAGTTCTCCGACGTGCATTTCGGCCGCGAACACCGTGACGCCTGTGCCGCTGCCCTGGATTTCGCCCACGCCACCCCCAGCGATCTCGTCCTGATCACCGGCGACGTGACCCAGCAGGGATTGCCCCACGAGTTCGCGGCCGCCGGAGACTGGATTCGGAAAATGCCCGAGCCGACCTTCGTCATCGTCGGCAATCACGACGTGCCCTACTGGAGCCTGCCTGCACGCCTGTTCCAGCCATGGCGGGCGTTCGAGCGGGCGATCGGCCACCCCGCTCACGACCATCAGTTCCTTAGTGACACGCTCATGGTCCGCGGGGTGGTCACCGCGCGGGGCTGGCAGGCGCGGCTCAACTGGTCCAAGGGCGTCATCGATCTAGGCCAGACCCGCAAGGCGGCCGAGGCCCTGCGACAGGCGCCGGCGGGCGCGCTGCGCATCCTCGCCTGCCACCACCCCTTGATCGAAATGATCGGCGCTCCGATGACCGGCGAGGTCAAGCGCGGCGAGGCGGCGGCGCACATCTTCGCCGAGGCCGGCGTCGACCTGATCGCCACGGGCCACGTCCACGTCCCGTTCGCCCTTCCGATCGAGCTCGGCGACCACAGCTCCTATGCGGTGGGTTGCGGAACGCTGTCGCATCGCGAGCGCGGCGCGCCGCCCAGCTTCAACCAGATCGACTGGGACGCGGAAGAGATCGTCGTCACCGCCGTCACCTGGACCGGCGACCGCTTCGAACCGGGTCAGAGCTGGCGGCTGCCGCGTCGTCAGGACACCCGCCGGCAGGCGACGGCGCCGGCTGTGGCGGGCCCTGGCCGGCGGGAACAGGCGAACGGCTGACGCGCCTTGCGGACATGAAAAGGGCCGCGATCAACGACCGCGGCCCTCTTCGAGATCAAGCCTGTCCGGCTAGGTGATGCCTTTTCGCCCCTGGACGAAGTGCACCACCAGCAGGATCAGGAAAATGACGAACAGCACATAGGCGATGTTCATCGACAGGCCCGCGACACCGCCCGCGCCGAGGGCGCCGGCGACGATCGCGAGAACGAGGAATATAAGGGCCCACTTGAGCATGAGCGTACTCCCGGAATGTTGATCCAAAGGAGCGGCTCAAGACCGCCGCGCCTGTCAGATCAACGTTCCCGCAGCAGTGACGTTCCGCTTCAACGTCGACGCCGTCCGTGGCCTTTCTCGGTAAAGGCCGCCGCCACCATGGTCGCCAGGGCCGGGTTGCGCAGGAAGATCCAGCCGCCCGCCAGCGCCGCCGCCGTGCCGAGGATCGGCCGGTTGCGGAACAGGGTGTATGCCCGCTCGCCGAGGCCCATCGGCTCGTCGTCCTCGATGTCTTCGTCGTGCGCCTCGCGCCGCAGGGCGATCATCACCACGGCCAGGGAGACCAGGGCGAACAGCAACATGGTCAGGGCCGCCGCGGCGAGTGGCGGGACGACCAGACACAGGGCGTAGAAGATCGTGGCCCCGAAAGCGACCACGGCGACGAGAGCCGCGCCGGCCGCCACCGCGGCCGCGACGGCCTTCCTCGCCATTTTGCGGGCCAGGCCTCCGCCCAACATCAGCGGCGACGGCCGGCGAGCAACAGGCCGAGCACGACGCCGACGCCGAGCGCGATGGCGGTCGACTGCATCGGGCGCTCCTGCACCCGCTCCGTCAGATAGCGCTGCGCCTCGTCGAGGCGCTCGGACGCCTCGTCGTAGTACTCCTGGCCGCGCACGCGGGCGGTGTCGTAATAACCCCGGGCGCGTTCGCGCAGGACCTCAGACTGTTCGCGCAGGCGGGCCTCGGTTTCAGCCGCCTTGGCGCGGAGCCGGGTCTCGGCGGCCGTCGCCTTTTCGCGCAGGGCGGCCTTCTCCTCAGCCCCCAGCGTCTTGAGGTCGTCCTTCAGGGTGTTGATGTCGTTCTTCACGGCTGTCCGTGCCGCCTTGGTCGTGGCCATGTGCGCGCTCCGCTTTGCAAGCTCTACGGTTAAATAGGGAACCCTGAGCCGGAACGCTACTGTCACATGCGGGTTCCGCAGCCCGGCAGGGGCCCGCTGGCGAAACCTCGCGGCCCGATCTAGACAATGATCATGACCGAATGGCTGTTCCCCCCCGCCCCGACGCCGTCCTTGCCGATCAGCGGCCGGACCGGTCGGCTGCCCGTCCGCCGCATCCTCTGCGTCGGCCAGAACTACGCGGCCCACGCCCGCGAGATGGGTCATGAGCGGGCCGAGCCCTTCTTCTTCTCCAAGCCGGCCGACGCCCTGGTCGCCGACGGCGCCGACCCCCTGTTCCCCCTCGCGACAGTCGACCTGCACCACGAGGTCGAACTGGTCTGCGCCATCGGCGGGGACGGCGGCATCGCCGGCTGGGCGGTCGGTTGCGATCTGACCCGCCGCGACCTGCAGGCCGCGGCCAAGGCCAAGGGCCGCCCGTGGGACGCCGCCAAGGGTTTCGACCAGTCAGCCCCCTGCGGCGCCCTGACCCTCGGCGCCCTGCCCGACCCCGCCGCGCCGATCACCCTGACGGTCAATGGCGAGACCCGCCAGTCGGGGCGGCTGAATGACATGGTCTGGGCGCCCGGGGAGATTCTCGCCAAGGCGCGAACGCTGTGGGACGTCCGGCCCGGCGACCTGATCTTCACCGGCACGCCCGAAGGCGTCGGCCCGCTCCAGCCCGGCGACCGGGTGGAGGCGTCGATCGGCGGCCTCGAACCCCTTCACTTCACCCTGAGGCCGCGATGATTCTGCACGGCTACTGGCGTTCTGGCGCCGCCTACCGGGTCCGCATCGCCCTCAAACTCAAGGGGCTGACCTACGACCAGCACGGCGTCGACCTGCGCACCGGGGCCCAGCGGTCGGAGGCCTTCGTGGCTCTCAATCCGCAGGGCATGGTGCCGGCTCTGGAGGTCGACGGCGCGGTCCTGACCCAGAGCCCGGCCATCCTCGAATGGCTGGAGGAGACCCACCCGGCGCCGCCTCTGCTGCCCGCCGATCCGGTCGGCCGCGCCCATATCCGGGCCATGGCGGCCCTGATCGGCTGCGATATCCACCCGCTCAACAACCTGCGCGTCGGCAAGGCCCTGCGCGAGACCTTCGGCGCCGACCAGGCCGCCGTCGACGCCTGGGCCGCCCGCTGGATCACGCCCGGGTTCGAGGCGCTGGAGCGACTGGTCGGCGTTCACGGCGACGGCTGGTGCTTCGGCGCGTCGCCGACCCTCGCGGATGCCTACCTGATCCCGCAGATCTATTCGGCCCGCCGCTTCAACGTCCCGCTCGAGGCCTTCCGGCGGCTGCTGGCCATCGACGCGGCGGCGGCGCAGCATCCGGCCTTCGTCGCGGCACACCCGGATAACCAGCCGGACGCGGACTGCACGCGGCCGGCAGCGTAACCTCCCGAGGCCGTCTGCAGCCAGCGGCTTCCGCGTCATGTCAGCCGTTCGGTCCGACCGCTCCGGCGCCGGATCGCTGATCTGGTGAAGCAGGCTGCGACCGACGGCGATCCGCCGAGAGGATGACGGCTGCATTCAGATCGGGTTCACCGCGCGATCACTAGCCTCCGAAGCGTTCGGTCTGAAACAAAGGAGTAAGGCCATGAAGCATCGTATCCTCCTCATCGCCGCCACAACGGCCCTGACCATTCCTGCAACCACCGTCGCGGCGCAGAGCTGGTCGGACATCATCGGCGCCGTTGTACAGTCTCAGTTCAACACCCATGCGGGTTACAACTCACACGGCTACGATCATCGCTACGATGACCGTTATCAGCGCATTTCCGAGCGCCAGGCTATCCGTATTGCGCAAAGCCAGGGGATCCGCGTGTCATCGGCGAACCGCCGCGGGCCGGGCTACGACCTTGTCGGTCGGGATCGCTCCGGCTCCCGGGTGACGCTCCGCGTCGATGCCCGGACGGGTCAGATCGTCCGGCTTGATCGCCATTGGGATCGTCGCCGCGACGACCGTTGGGAACGTGACGATCGGCGCGATGACCGCCGCTGGCGTGAGCATCGTCGGGATCGCGATGATGATGACGACGACGACGACTGACACGCCGATCTGACTAGAGTTGGGACCGCCGCGGAGCTATTCGCGGCGGTTCTTCTTTGGCAGGCGGTCACGCCGCAACGGCTTTTCGGGCAGCGCCACCCATAGGGCTGAGTCTCGACCGCCCACCGACTGCCCGATCTAGCTCATGAACCGCTCCACCGCCGCCAGGAAGCGGGTCGGCTGGTCGATCATGACCATATGCTCTGCGCCTTCGATGCGTTCGAAGACGGCGGGACGGGGCAGGGAGGCGTAGGCGCCGCGGAACAGCCGGTCGGCGCGGCTGCGCGGTGAGGCCTCGTCCCGGCTCCAGCCGTAGACCACCGTCACCGGGGCGGCGATGTCCGGCAGCCTGTGGCGCAGGTCCACCGTCATCACCTCATAGAGGGCCTGGGCCAGCACCCGGCGGTCGCCGCCCTGCCAGCCCATGGAATCGAATACCGCATCGGCCGCGCCGCCAAGGTCCAGACCGAGGCTCCGGCCGCGGGTCTTCAGGACTTCGTCACCGAGAAACTGGATGGCCTGATAGGCGACCTGGGCGATCGGCTCGACATCGCCGACCGTGGCGCCAGGACTGATCAGGGCCGGGAAAAAGGGGGAGGCGTCGACCGTCATCAGTCGCCCGATCCGCCCCGGACCGTCCGCCGCGGCCCGCAGCGCCACCTGGCCCCCCATCGAGTGGCCGATCACCGCCGGCGCCGTCAGCTCGGTCTCGGCGATGTAGCGGCGCACCTCCCTCGCCACCGCGCCCATGACGGCCCCGTTGGCGTTGGCCCCGGCCGACAGGTCGCCGAAGCCGCGTACCGAGACCAGATGCAGCCGCCGGCTCCGGGACATTTGGCCCGCCGTTCTGCTCCACACCGCCGAGGTCGAGGCGAGCCCCGGAATCAGGATCAGATCCGGCCCCTCGCCCCGTGTTTCGACCACGATGCGGCTCGACCGGAAGCCCGTCTGCGCCCATGCTGGCGAAGCCGCGCCCAGGCCCAGCGTCGCGCTGCCGATCAGCCCCTTGAGAATGTCTCGCCTGAGTTCCACAGCGTCATCGTTCCAGAAAGTCGACTCCAGAACCCCTTGGGAGGTCCAGATGATCCAGCCGTCCGACGACGAAATCGTCTTCTACACCAACCCCATGTCGCGCGGCCGGATCGTGCGCTGGATGCTGGAGGAGGTCGGCCGGCCATACCGCACCGTGGTGCTCGATTACGGCACGACGATGAAGGCGCCCGACTATCTGACCATCAATCCGATGGGCAAGGTGCCGGCGCTGACCTGGCGCGACGTCACGGTCACCGAATGCGCGGCGATCTGCGCCTGGCTGGCGGACGCCTTTCCGGAGTCGGGCCTGGCCCCGGCGTGCGATGACCCCGAGCGCGGGCGGTATTTGCGCTGGCTCTTCTTCGCCGCCGGACCGCTCGAGGCGGCGGTGACCGCCAAGGCGCTCGGCCTTCTGGCCCCGGCGGACAAGGCGGTCATGGCCGGTTACGGCAGTTTCGAGCAGACGGTGGACGCGCTGGAACAGGCGATGGCGCCCGGCCCGTGGATCCTGGGCGATCGCTTTTCGGCGGCCGACGTCTACGTCGGCAGCCAGATCATGTGGGGCCTGCAGTTCGGGACCCTGCCCGCCCGGGATGCCTTCACGGCTTATGCGGCGCGTCTGTCAGGGCGCGAGGCGGCGATCCGGGCGCGCGAGATCGACGACGCGCTCGTGGCTGGGGCCGCTAAAGAAAGCTGATGTCGGACGTCAGCCCTGGGCGGGACGCAGGCCTTCGGCGCTGACCTGCTGGACCTGCGGGCGCCGCTCGCCGCCGGCGGCGATGATGCGGTCGATGCGGGCCTTCTCGGCGCGGAAGGCGGCCAGGTCGGCCCCCGACAGGACGACGCCCTCGGTGGTCTTCACGCCGGCCGGATTGATCCGCCGGCCGCCGCGCCAGATTTCATAGTGCAGGTGCGGGCCGGTCGAGGCGCCGGTCGAACCGACGAAGGCCACGACCTGGCCCTGACGGACCCGCTGGCCGGCGCGCATGCCCGAGGCGTAGCGCGACAGGTGACCGTAGCCGGTCTCGAGACCGTTCGAATGACGGATGCGCAGCCAGTTGCCATAGCCGCCCCAGCGCCGGGCCTCGACCACCACGCCGTCGGCGGGGGCCACGACCGGCGTGCCGGTGCCGGCGGCGAAGTCGATGCCCTGGTGCATCTTGCGATAGCCGGCGATCGGATGCCGGCGGAAGCCGTAGGACGACGAGACGCGGAACCCGCGCTCCAGCGGCGTGCGCATGAAGGCCGAGCGGGTGTTCTTGCCGGTGGCGTCGAAATACTGCGCTTCCTTCGAGCCCTCGGGCTGGAAGCGATAGAAGGCCACGCCCTTCAGCTCGGCGTACAGCAGGCCGTCGTTGCCGATGGTGCGGCCGTTCTCGGTGACCGTCCGCCCGTAGACATAGGTGAAGTCGTCCGAGGCTCGGATGTCGCGGTCCAGATCGAACCGGTGAGAGAATAGCTGGCCAGCCTTGCGGCGCACGGCGGCGGGGACGCCCTCGCGCTGGGCCGAACGGGACAGCGAGCCCTCGACCTTGCCGTTGAGGACCACGATCTCGTGCGAGACCTTCTCTTCCAGTGCGCGCAGACGCAGGGCGCCGTCGAAGGTCCGCGACACGGTCACCTGGCTGGCGGGCCCGGTGCGCATGGTCAGGCCGATCAGGCGCGGATCGCCCCGGCCGCCGCGCGGTTTGGCGATGGCGGTTTCGAAACGCAGACCGGCGCGAATCTCGCTCATGTCCATGGCGTTGGAGAGGGTGGCGGCGATGGCCGAGGCTTCCTCGGCGGGGATGCCGGTGCGGCGGACGGCCTGTTCGAAGGTCTCGCCGCGGCGAATTTGGACGGGAATGGCTTCCGGAGCGCTGAGGCCGGCGGGCGTCCCGGCGGCGGCGAAGGCGCGAGCCTCGATCTGGGCCATCTGTTCCGCGGTCAGCGGCGGAACCTCTTCAGCCTGCGCGGGCTGGTAAACACGACCGGCGAGAAGGGCCACCGAGAGCGCTGCAACCGCCGTAAGGGCGTGAGGCGCTAGACGCATCGGTTGGCGACGTGGATCGAACTGAGCCATCGGTCCCCGAAATCTGGCGACGCCCACCGGCGCCCAAGCCACTAGAAGCAAGGATCGCGCCCGAAGAAGCCCCCGACGCGAGACAGGCCGTATAACCCGTCGATCCCATCATGGGAAGGGAGATCGTTACAGACCGTTAACCGGCGCCGTTATCAACGGTAAAGACTGTTGACTCCCTCAGCTTATCGCCGGGAGCGAACAGTGTATTCATGGCGTTTGGGCAGGGTATTCGGGATCAATCCGCCGCTCCGCCTTGATATCGTCGCCTCTGCATTCAAGGTGGCCGTCGCGCCACTCTACTGTGTTTCCATAGTCACGCCTGCTGTGCTGTTCCAGGAGTCCGGTTTGTTCATCGTCCAGGTTTCGGCATGAGCGACACCCCCGCCATCGCGCCCGCACCCCCGCCGGCGCGCCGGGGTGGAACTGCGCGCCGCATCCTGTTCGGTCTCGGCGTGGCCCTGTGCGTGCTCGCGGTGCTCGCCGGCCTGCTCTACCTCAATCGCCGCGCCGCGACGCGCCAGATCCTCGTGGGCTGGCTGGAGCGGCAGGGCGTGCCTGCCGAGATGGAGATCGAACGCGTTGAGCTGGACGGCATCGTCGCCCGCATCCGCATCGGCGATCCGCGCAATCCCGACGCCGTCGTCGAACGCGTCGAGGTCGACTACGCCATCGGCGCTCCCTGGTCGAAGGCCGGCCTCGGCGTCACCCCGACCCGCATCCGGCTGGTCCGGCCGGTGCTGCGGGCCTCGTTCCGCGACGGCGAGTTCTCGCTCGGCAGCCTCGATCCCCTGGTCGAGCGGTTCACCGGCCGTCCACCGCAGCCGGACGCGCGCGGTCCCCTGGTGCTGGTCGAGCAGGGCAGGGTCCGGCTCGATACGGAATACGGCCCCGTCAATGTGCTCGGCGACGCGCGCATCGACGACGGCAGGCTGATCCGCCTCACCGCGCGCATGCCGTCGGCCAACCTGAAGAGCGGCGACATCGAAGGCCGCGCCGTCGCCGCCAGCCTCGCCGTGACCACGACCGGGGATCGGCTGGCCCTCCGCGCCGCAGCCACGGCCGACCAGGCGTCCCTGCCGGGGGTCTCCGGTTCCGGGACCCGCCTAACCGTGACCGGCGACCTGCCCTATCCGGATCTGGAACAACGCCAGGGCGACGGCCGGGCCCGGCTGGACATCGGTCTCGTCGCCGCCCGCCTCGACGTCGGCGACATGACCGCCCGCGGGGCTGTCGCTGATATCGGCTTCGACGGCCAGACCACGGGGTGGCTCCAGACCTTCCGCATCGAAGGCGCGGCCGACGCCGACTTCCGGGCTGCACGGCTGGATAGTCCGGGGCTCGACGCCGCCGCTGCCGCCCTGCGCTGGAGCGACGCCCGCGCCGTCCTGGCCCGGAGCGAGAGCGGCGTCGTGTGGCGCATCGACGGGCCCGCCCGGGCCTCGGCCGCCCGCGCCTCCGGGGCCGGACTGGACGGCGCCGGCGTGACCCTGACCTCCAGCGACCTGACCGCCGGGGGACGGGGCGCCGCCTTCGAGGTCACCGGTCCGCTCGCTCTGAGGGCGAACCGACTCGGCTGGGGCGACCTGTCGCTGACCGCCGCCCGGGGGTCGGCCGATCTTGAAGTGATCTCGGACGCGGGGTTGCGGGTCGTCCTCTCGGGCGGCCTGCGCGGGCCCCACGGCGCCTGGCCGCTGTTCGGCCCTGCCGCGCGCGGCGACGGCGCAGACCTGAGGGAGATGAAGCGGGCGCTGGCCGACTTCGCCGTCGACATGCCCGCCTTCACCTTCGTCTCCGGCGGCGGAACGCGGGTGACGCTCGACCGGCCCGCGACCCTGCGCCCGGCCAACGGCGGCGTGCTGACCCTCCGCCCGGTCGCCGCTCCGATCTTCGCCGCCGCGCCCGGCCAACGCGGAGGAGGGGCCCTCGCCCTGACCGCGACGCGCGGACGCGGGCTTCCGGAGGCGACCTTCGCCGTCCCCGCCTGGCGGCTCACGGCGGACGGCTTCACCGCCGACCTCGACGGCCGCGCCGCCCTCGATTTCGAGCTGGCGCGGGGGATCGCGCTCGACACCCGCGGCCGGCTGACCTCCGCCCGCGGTCGCGTGACCTACGTCGCGGCGGCGTGCACCCCGGTGACCGTCGAGCGGCTCGAACTCGGCGAGAACGATGTCGTCGACCTGTCCGGACGGGCCTGTCCGATCGACCGGCCGCTGGTCAGCATCGCCGACGGCCGCTGGCGGGCGGACGGGGCCCTGGCGGGCGTCGACGCGACCGCCCCCTTCCTCGCGCTGCATTTCCGCGACGCCCGGGGCCGGTTCGCGGCCACCGGCGGTCCGGCGGGGCTCGGTCTAGACACCCGGGTCGATGCGGCGACCGTCGTGGACGCCACCACGCCGCTGCGCTTCCATCCGCTTCAGGCCGCCGGGTCGGTCCGGCTCGCCGACGAGGACTGGACCGGCGCCTTCAACCTGTCCCGCGAGGGCGTGACCCTCGGCCGCCTCGATCTGGCCCATGACGGCCCCACCGGGGCCGGCGGCCTGACCATCAACGCGCCCTCCATCGCCTTCGCCGAGGGCGCACTGCAGCCGGCCGATCTCAGCCCGCTGGCCGGAGACTTCGTCGGTTCGCCGGCGACCGGCTCGGTCGCTTTCGCGGGCCGCGTCGACTGGCTTGCCGACGCCGAGGGTTCCAGTTCGGGCCGCCTGACCATTCCCGGTCTCGACTTCGTCAGCCCGGCCGGCCCGGTCAAGGGGCTGAAGGGGACCGTCGACTTCACCAGCCTCGCCCCGCTGGTCACCGCGCCCGGGCAGCGCCTCACCGCCGATGTTCTGGAGTCGGTCGCGCCCCTGACCGACGTCGAGCTGACCTTTGGTCTCGACAAGGCCGGTGTGACCATCGAGGGCGGCGACCTGTCCATCGCCGGCGGGACCGTGCGCATCGAGCCCTTCGTCCTGCCGTTGGACCGCAGCCAGCCGTTCGGCGGCGTCATCGTGCTGGAGAACGTCCAGTTGGGCGAAATCATCGCCGGCTCGGGTTTCGGCGACAAGGTTGTGCTGGACGCGGTGGTGTCCGGCCGCCTGCCGTTCACCTCCGATCCACAGGCGGGCATCCGGATATCGGGGGGGTCTCTCGCGGCCGTGCAACCGGGCCGGCTGTCGATCAAGCGCGAGGCGCTGAGCGGGCTCGAGGCCGGCGGCGGCGGCGAGGGCGTGTCCGCCAACACCGTCCAGGATCTGGCCTACCAGGCCATGGAAAACCTGTCCTTCGACATCCTTTCCGCCCAGGTCAACAGCCTCGACGAGGGCCGTATCGGCGTGCTGTTCCGTATCCGGGGACGGCATGACCCGCCCCAGCGGCAGGAACTGCGCATCCCGCTGGCGGAGTTCATCAGCCGCGAATTCCTCAACCGGGAACTCCCCTTGCCGTCGGGCACCGGCATTGATCTGACGCTCGACACCACCCTCAATCTGAACCAGTTGGTCGGCGACCTTCTGGAGCTCAACCGCGCTCGCAACGGCGAGCCTTCCGATCGACCTTGATCGCGCCGCCCTGGCCGTTCAGAACCCATTCACCCCGCCCCGCGTTAGATGGGGGTGGACCAACGGAGACCCACGCCATGACCCGGACGCATATGCGCTTCGCCCTGATCGGCCTGATCGCCGCCGTCGGCGCGAGCGCCTGCACGCCCACGGTCCGGCTGCAGGTCGACCCGATCCAGATTTACGCCAAGCTGGACGCCGATGTGCGCGTCCGCCTCGACAAGGAGCTTCAGGACCTCCTCGCCGAGAACCCGAACCTGTTCTGATGCGAAAGTCGCCCCCGATGTCCTTCCGCAAGATCTTCGTCGTCGCCGCCGCCGTCGCCGCGCTGGGCGTGGCCGCGGGAGCCGCCTTCGCGCAGACCGCGCAGCAGAAGTCGATGATCGACAACGCCAAGGTCGAAGGCGTGGTCGGCGAGCAGGCCGACGGCTACCTTGGCTTCCGGGTCGCCGCCTCCGACCCGGCTCTCGTTGAGGCGGTCACCGTCACCAACGAAGCCCGCCGCGAGGCTTACGCCCGCCGCGGCCAGGCCGCCGGCACCACCGGCGCCGTGGCCGGCGCGCGGATGTTCGAAAGCCAGTTGCTGCCGCGCATCAGCTCCGGCGAATGGTACCGGAATTCCGCAGGCCAGTGGGTCCGGCGCTGATCGACGCTTGATCCCGGCGGCCCGATGGTGGAAGAGCACCGCCGTCAAGGACCCGGTCCGACCGGGTGGCTAGCCCGGCCGCCGATCCGCCGGGAAACCTGAGCGAGCCCGCCGCCCCGGCCGGCTCGCGCAAGCGTCAGTCTGTAGGTCATGTCCGTCTTCGCCTCGGCGCGCCAGCAATGGCTCGCCAATCCCCGCCGCGACCTGTTGGCGGGCACCGTCGTCGCCCTCGCCCTGATCCCGGAGGCCATCGCCTTCTCGATCATCGCCGGGGTCGACCCGGCCGTCGGCCTCTACGCCAGCTTCGTCATCGCCGTGACCATCGCCTTCGTCGGCGGCCGTCCGGCCATGATCAGCGCCGCCACGGGGGCCATGGCCCTGTTGATGGTCACCCTCGTGCGCGACCACGGCCTCGAATACCTGTTCGCCGCCTCCCTGCTGTGCGGATTGATCCAGATCGTCGTCGGCCTGGCCCGGCTCGGCCGCTACATCAAATTCGTCTCGCGCAGCGTGATGACCGGCTTCGTCAATTCGCTCGCCATCCTGATCTTCCTCGCCCAGATGCCGGAGCTGATCGGCGCCAACTGGCAGACCTTCGCCCTGGTCGGCGCGGCGCTGGTCATCATCTACGGCCTGCCTCGCATCACGAAGGCCGTGCCGTCGCCGCTGGTCGCCATCGTCCTGCTCAGCGGCTTCGTGATCTGGAGCGGCGTCGATGTCCGCACCGTCGGCGATATGGGCCAGATGCCGTCGACCCTGCCGATGTTCCATATTCCCAATGTGCCGCTGACCTGGGAGACCCTGACCATCATCGGGCCGGTCGCCGCCACCCTGGCCTTCGTCGGCCTGCTCGAAAGCCTGCTGACCGCCAACCTGCTCGACGACATCACCGACACGCCGTCCGACAAGGACCGCGAGACGCGCGGCCAGGGCATCGCCAACGTCCTGTCGCCGCTGTTCGGCGGCATGGCCGGCTGCGCCATGATCGGCCAGTCGATCATCAACGTCACCTCCGGCGCGCGCGGGCGGCTGTCGACCCTGTGGGCCGGCCTGTTCCTGCTCTTCCTGATCCTCGTGCTCCAGGACTGGGTCGCCCGCATCCCGATGGCGGCGCTGGTCGCGGTGATGATCATGGTCTCGATCGGCACCTTCGACTGGGGTTCGGTGCTGCGGCTGCGCTCGACGCCGCTGCAGTCGTCGATCGTCATGGTCGCCACCACCGCCACCGTCGTCCTCACCCACGACCTGTCGAAGGGCGTGGTGCTGGGCGTGGTGCTCTCGGCCATCTTCTTCATGCGCAAGGTCGGCAAGACCATCGTCGTCGAGGAGATCGAGACTCCCGAAGACGGCGTGCTGCGCTACCGCGTCACCGGCAACCTGTTCTTCGCCTCGGCCGACGTCTTCGCCGCCGCCTTCGAATATCACGGCCACCCGGCCCGGGTTCAGATCGACATGAGCGGGGCTCATCTCTGGGACCTGACCGGTGTGGCGGCGGTCGACAAGGTGGTGTTCCGCTATCGCCGCCAGGGCGCGGAGGTCGACGTCAGCGGCATGAACAAGGCGGCCCGCACCCTCGTCGACCGGGTCGGCAGGCACGACAAGAGCCATCTGCCGGGCGCGGCGGCGGCGCACTGACGCCTCGCCGCGCTCCACGGGCGGGTCTATCCTGAAACGATGTCGGCCCGCCTGACCCGCTTCGTTCGCAACCTGCTCATCGCCGTGGGGGTGGCCGTCGCCGCCACGCTGGGGATCAACGCCGCGTGGAACGCCATGGGCGGCGCCGAGCTGACGACGCATGGATGGATCGCCCTGGTGCTGTGCCTCTCCGGGATCATCGGCCTCGCCTGGGGATTGATGGCGCTGGCCTTCAAGTCGAGCCGCGAGGGCTGGGACGAACGGGTCGACAACAGCCTCGATCCGGGCGGGCGACCGGACGACGAGCCTTGAGCGCGAGGGCCGGGCGCGCGATAGGTCGCTGATGACCGACACGAGCGACCCGCGCCCCTCGACCCTCACCTACGCCGGCTATCTCGCACTCGACGACCTGTTGGCGGCTCAGCACCCGATCTCGGACGAGCATGACGAGATGCTGTTCGTCGTTATCCACCAGACCAAGGAACTGTGGCTCAAGCAGATCCTGCACGAGGTGGCCCTCGCCCAGACCCTGGTCCGCGCCGGCGACCTGGTCCCCGCCTACAAGAGCCTCGCCCGCGTCAGCCGCATCCAGGCGGTGATGACCATGAGCTGGGATATCCTCGCGACCATGACACCCGCGGAATATCTGCGCTTCCGCGGCGTGTTGGGCTCATCGTCGGGCTTCCAGAGCGACCAGTTCCGGCGCTTCGAATACATGCTGGGCCTGAAGGACGACCGCTTCCTGCGCTTCCACGAGGAGCGGCCCGAGGCCCACGCCGCGCTCAAGGCGGCGCTCGCGGCGCCCAGCCTCTACGACGACGCCCTGGCCCAGCTGGCCGCCGCCGGCCTGCCGATCCCGGCCGAGAGTCTGAACCGCGACGTCAGCCAGCCCTGGCAGGCGTCCGAGGCCGTCGAGGCGGCATGGCTGGAGGTCTATCGCGACACCGCCCGCTGGTGGCCGCTGTATCAGCTGGCCGAGAAACTGGTCGATCTCGACGACGCCCTGCTGACCTGGCGGCACAAACATGTGGTCACGGTCGAACGCATCATCGGCCGTCGCCGGGGAACGGGCGGCACCGAGGGGGTTTCCTATCTTACCGAGACACTGCAGCGCCGCTGCTTTCCGGAGCTGTGGTCCCTACGCACCAAACTCTGAAGGAGGTCCTGATGCGCGCCGCCCTGCTGACCATCGCCCTGCTGGGCCTGGCGGCGTGTGACCGGGAGCCGGCCCCCGCCGCCTCGCCCGAGCCGACCGCGATTTCGGAACCCGCCGCCCCGCTTCCTCCGGCGTCGACCAAGGCGTCGGGCCGGGTCGCCTTCGTTGACGCCGGGGCCGTGGTTCGCCTGTCGATCGCGTGCAGCGACGGCAAGATGGAAGTCGCCGTGCCGTCCTTCGAGCGGATCGGCAGCGAGGACCGGTTGACCCTCGGCGCCGGAGACGAAGCCTTCGCCTTCGCCGCCGATCTGCAGGCGCCCGGCGAGGGGATCGTGGCCGGCGGGCCGGCCGACGCCGATCTGCTCGCTCGTCTGGTCCGCGGCGAACCGGTCAGCGCCCTCTATGGCCGCCAGGCCATCGGCCCGCTGCAGGCTGTGCAACCCGCCGCCGTGGCGGAATTCGCCGCCCGCTGCGCCGAGGTCCCGGCCGGCTGAACAGGCAACCAATACGGGCGAGGCGGGGTTTCAATCGGAAGACCCAACGGGGATTCCGTCATGTCCAACGCCAATCGCCACGACATCCACGTCCTGAACAACCTGATCCAGACCGCCATCGACAGCGCCGACGGCTACCGCGAGGCCTCGACGGAGGCCGCCGATCCGGGCCATCGCGACCTGTTCGGCCGGCGCAGCTACGAACGCCGGCAGGTCGCCGAGGAGCTCCAGTCCACCGTCCGCGCCCTCGGCGGCGACCCCGCCGACGACGGCTCGGTCCTGGCCAAGGCCCAGCGCGCCTTCGCCGATATCAAACACGCCCTGATGCGTGACGAGGCCGGCATGGTCGGGGCGGTGGAGAGCGCCGAGGATGCGCTGCGGGGCCGTTTCGAAAAGGCCCTCGAGGACAGCCACATCTCGGCCACCACCCGCGAGACGATCCGCCGCGCCTTCGCCCGCGTCAGTGAAGGGAGCGAGGGCCTCCACGACCTGCGCCACAGCCTCGAAGGCCAGCGCGACGCCTCCAACCCGCTGTTCCCGCATTAGCCACGACGTATGAAAAGGGCCCCGGCGTCACCGCCGGGGCCTTCGTCATCTCAGCACCGTGAAGGGATCAGCCTTCGGTGTTCTCGACCGCCACGTCCGGGGTTTCGGCCTTGCCGGTCTCCGGGACGACGACACCCTTGGGCGCGCGGACGGTCTGGCGCTCGGCGATGCGGGCCGACTTGCCGCGGCGATCGCGCAGGTAATAGAGCTTGGCGCGCCGGACGACGCCGCGACGCTTGACCTCGATGGATTCGATGTTCGGCGACAGGATCGGGAAGACCCGCTCCACGCCCTCGCCGAAGGAAATCTTCCGGACGGTGAAATTCTCGTTCACGCCGCCGCCGGCGCGGGCGATGCAGACGCCCTCGAAGGCCTGGATGCGTTCGCGCTCGCCTTCCTTGATCCGCACGTTGACGCGCAGGGTGTCGCCCGGCTGGAAGTCGGGGATGGCGCGCTTTTCGACAAGGCGGGCTTTTTCTTCGGCTGCGATCGTCTGCAGGATGTTCATGTCATTCTCCTCGAGCTTTTGCGCTCTTTACCTGTGATTTGGCGGGGTCTTTCCCCGCTTGGGTCTTCTGCAGGTGCGCCGCCCAGAGGTCTGGCCGCCGTTCCCGCGTGGTCTTCTCCCGCTGCTCCTCGCGCCATGCGGCGACCTTTTTATGGTCTCCGGACAGCAGAACCTCGGGTATCTCCAGCCCCTCGAACGTCCGCGGTCGCGTGTACTGCGGATATTCCAGAAGCCCGTCCTCGAAGCTCTCCGAACCCAGGCTGTCTGCCTGGCCCAGCACCCCGGGGATCAGTCGCACGCACGCCTCGATCGCCACCATGGCCGCCGCCTCGCCGCCGGCGAGCACCGCGTCTCCGACGGAGACCTCCTCGAACCCGCGCGCGTCGAGCACCCGCTGGTCCACCCCCTCGAACCGGCCGCAGAGGACGGTGATCCCGTCCGCATTGGCCCATTCCCTGACGCGCGCCTGGGTCAGGGGCCGACCCCGGGCGCTCATGTACAAAAGCGGCCGCGCCGGTCCGGATACGCTGTCCAGCGCCCTCGCCACCACGTCCGCCTTGAGCACGGCTCCCGGGCCGCCACCCGCTGGGGTGTCGTCCAGGAAGCCGCGCCTATCCTCGCTGAACGCCCGAATGTCAAGCGTTTCAAGGCTCCACAGCCCCTTCTCGCGCCACGCCGTGCCGATCAGCGACACGCCGAGCGGCCCGGGAAACGCTTCCGGAAACATGGTCAGGACGGTGGCGGTGAAGGGCGGGCGGGCGGTCATGGCGCGGCTCATAGCGCAATCGCGCTCAAGCAGCGAGCGACCGCGTCGCGAGCGTTAGCGCCCTACCGCTGGGACTCGATCCAGCTGTCCACCTGGTCCTCCAGCACGTCCAGCGGCACCGAGCCCGAGCCCAGCACCACGGCGTGAAAGTCCCTGATGTCGAAGCGGTCGCCCAGGGCGTCGCGGGCCCGCTGGCGCAGCTCCATGATCTTCAGCTCGCCGATCTTGTAGCTGGTCGCCTGGCCCGGATTGGTGATGTAGCGCTCCACCTCCTTGACGATGTCGCGCTCGCTCAGCAGCGAGTTCTGGCGGAAATAGGCGATGGCGTCCTCGCGACTCCAGCGCTTGGCGTGCAGGCCGGTGTCCGTGACCAGCCGCACCGCCCGCCACAGCTCGGTCGAGAGCCGGCCGAAGTCCGAGTACGGGTCCTGATAGAAGCCCATCTCCTTGCCCAGCCGCTCGGCGTACAGCCCCCAGCCTTCGGCGTAGGCCCCGTAGCCGCCGAAGCGGCGGAACGACGGCAGTCCCTGCATCTCCTGCGCATAGGCGATCTGGAAATGGTGGCCCGGCGCGCCCTCGTGATAGCTGATGCCCTCGATCTGGGGCTTCAGCACCTGTGTCATGTCCGACAGGTTGACGTAATAGATGCCGGGCCGCGACCCGTCGGGCGCCGGGGCGTTGTAGAAGGCGATCGAGGCCGTCGCCTCGCGCCATGCCTCCACCGCCCGCACCTCCAGCGCCGCCTCGGGCAGGTCGCTGAACCACTCGGGCGAAGCCGCCATCACCTGGGCCACGAAGGCGCGGGCGTCGGTCAGATACTGCTCCTTGCCCTCGGGCGTGTTCGGATACTGGAAGCGCGGATCGGTCTTCAGCAGGGCGAACATCTCCTGCAGCGAGCCCTCGAACCCGACCTCGTCCATGATCGTCTGCATCTCGGCGTGGATGCGCTCGACCTCGTTCAGCCCGATCTGGTGGATCTGGTCCGCCGTCAGGTCGGTCGTCGTCGAGAGCCGCAGGCGGGCGTTGTAATAGGCCTCGCCGTCCGGCAGCCGCCACACCCCGCCGTCCCGGTCCGGCATGGCCTGGGCCTGCGCCTGCACCTCGGCCAGGGTCGCCAGCACATGCTCGTAGCCGCGCTTCCACTCGCCCGTCAGCGCCGCCCGGCCCTCGGCCAGCAGCCGGTCCTTCGAGGCCTGATCGGTCTCCAGCGCCGCGACCTTCTTCTGGAAGTCGGCCCAGACCGGGTTGTCGGCCCCGTCGTCGAACGGCGCCCCGGTGATGATGTTGCGGGTATTGTCGATCGCCGGCTCGAACACGAAATTCGGCGAGATCACGCCCTTCGAGGCCCGGTCGCGCAGCTCGGCCGCGATCTCGCCCATGACCCGCTCCGACTCCTTCAGCCGCGAGACATAGGCCTCGGCGTCGCTGACGCTGTCGACCCGGTGGTTGTTGATCATGAACACCGGCAGGCCGGTGGTCGGATTGCCGTTGGCCGCGAACTGATAGCCCCAGTCGCGCCAGCGGTTGGCCAGCCGGGCCTGCTCCACGCCGTATTCGAACAGCCGCCACGACATCCGGCTCTCCGGGCTCAGCGTGCGCGGATTGAACCGGTCGTTCAGCTGTTCCAGCTGCCGCTCCGACAGGGCCAGCGACCGCTCCGCCGCCGCGTCGGTGGTGTCGTTCAGCTTGTCGTAGTCCCGCTTGATGCCCAGCGCCGTCATCGTCTGCGGCGACAGGGCGATCTGCTCCTGAAACGCCTGTTCGAAGAAGGCCGCCAACCGCGCGTCCTCGCTCTGGGCGGCGGCCGCCGGGGCGGCCGCCTCCTGCGCCAGGACCGCGACGGGCGCGCCCGCCAGAACGGCGACCGCGGCGACGGTGGAGACGAGCAGACGACGCATGGAAACCCTCCCGGAAACTTCAGCCCGGGACCATCGTCGCTGGCGCGGCGCGGCGCAAGCTACGGCGGCCTCAGGTGGCTCTCCCTTAGAACTCCCGCCAGCTGTCGCCCGGATCGCGCTCGCCGGGATCGACCCGCTGCTGGCCCCACGCCACGATCATCAGCAGCTTGTGGCTGCGGATGCGGAACTCGCCGGTCATCGGCATGACGGCGCCCAGCGGCGCGCCGGTGGTCGGCTCGTAGAGGAAGCCCGAGAACTCGGCCACGCCGACCCGGTCGCGGCGGCTGTAGACCGACAGCTCCGGCAGGGAGACGACGTTGAAATTGTCGTTGATCGGCACCCGCATCTCCGGGAGCCCGAACACACGGCGCATCTGCTCCAGCGACAGGGCGCCGGCCCGCAGCTCCAGCACCGCGGCGGCGTCCTGTTTCGACGCGGCCAGCGAATAGCCCGCCTCGGACAGGGCCGCGCGAATGGCGCTGACCGCATAGGGGGCGTTCTCGGCGCGGAAATAGGCGTCGTCGACGAACACCCGCGTGCCGCGCGGGATCGGCAGCGTCAGGCCCTCGACGGCGCGGTCGGCGGCGCGGGCCACCAGCAGCTGTTCGGTGGCGGTCCGCGACGGATTGGTCTCGGAGGTCGAGGCGCAGGCGGCGAGGGTCAGGCCCGTCAGCGCCAGCACGGCGGAAAGAGGAAGTCTCAGCTTACCAACTCCCGGTGTTGGGCATCGAGGCCCAAGGCTCGGCGGACGGCTTCGGCTCGCCCTCCTGCAACAGTTCGATCGAAATGCCGTCCGGCGACCGGACGAAGGCCATGCGGCCGTCGCGCGGCGGGCGATTGATCGCCAAGCCGCCGTCCATCAGCTTCTGGCAGGCGGCGTAGATGTCCGCGACCTTGTAGGCCAGATGCCCGAAATTGCGTCCGCCGTCGTAGGTCTCCGGGTCCCAGTTGAAGGTCAGTTCGAGCTCCGGCGACCGCTCGGCGTCGGAGCGGGCCCGATCGGCCGGGGCGGCGAGGAAGATCAGGGTGAAGCGGCCGGCCTCGTTCTCCATCCGGCGCACCTCCTCCAGACCCAGCAGGTCGACGTAGAAGCGCAGCGAGGCGTCGATGTCCGTCACGCGGACCATGGTGTGCAGATAGCGCATGGTCTTCCGGTCCTTGGGGAGAGGCGGGAGGCGGCCTCTATAGCGACCGATGGCCGCGACCGCGACTCACGCCCTGTTTCGGCAGGTGCGCGGCGCGGCGACCCCTGCTAGAGGCGGGGTCTGCCGCCCTCCGGGGCCGAGGTCGGGAACTCCATGCTCCGCAAGCTTTACGACTGGGTCTTCTCTCTGGCCCGCAGCAAACACGCCACGCCCGCCCTCGCCGTGGTCTCCTTCACGGAAAGCTCCTTCTTCCCGGTGCCGCCCGACGTGATGCTGGCGCCGATGATCCTGGCCCGGCCGGAGAAGGCGTATTTCTACGCCACGGTCTGCACTGTCGCCTCGGTGCTCGGCGGCATGCTGGGCTACGCCATCGGCTACTATCTGACCGATGTCGGCATGCTGATCCTGTCTTGGCTCGGCAAGGCCGACACCTTCGAGGCGTCCAAGGTCCTGTTCCAGCAGCACGGGGCCTGGGTCATCCTGATCAAGGGCCTCACCCCCATCCCGTTCAAGTTGATCACCATCGCCTCGGGCATTTTCCAGTTCAACTTCCCCCTCTTCGTTGCCCTCTGCGCCATTACCCGGGGCGGCCGCTTCTTCGCCGAGGCCTGGGTGCTGAAGCGTTTCGGGCCGGCCGTGCTGGCCCAGGTCGAGAAGCGTCTCGCCATGTGGAGCATCATCGGCATCGTCGTGCTGGTCGGCGCGGTGGTGGCGGTGAAGATGCTCTAGATCCTCCCCTTTGGGGGCGGGGGACCGCGACGCGGTGGAGGGGGCCTGCGGCGGGCTCCGGCGCCCTTTTCAACTTCCCTCCAACACCCTTCGGCGGTCCCTATCCCCCGGGCGCTACGCTGGGGGAGGATAGCATCGACGCCGGCCTCCAGCGCCGCTATGAACAACGTCCGATGAGACGCCTGTATCGACTCCTGACGCGGTGGTGGACCGCCTTCGCCCTCGCCGCCTCGCTGGCGATGCTGGCGGCGGCGCATGCGTTCGAGCGCTTCGGCGGCCTCGCGCCCTGCAACCTCTGTCTCAAGCAGCGCGAGGTCTATTGGGGCGCGGTCGCCATCGCTCTCGTCGCCACCGTCTGGCACCTCGTCAGCCGGGGCAGCCGCGGCACGCCGCGCATCGCCGCCTTCCTGCTGGCCGTGGTCTTCACCACCGGGGCGATCACGGCCCTGTTCCACATGGGCGGCGAGAACCAGTGGTGGACCCTGCCGGCGGCCTGCGCCGGCGGCGGCGACGTCGATCTCGAGAAGCTGGCCGCCATCGCCTTCGGCACCGGCCCGGTCGAGCGACCTGTCCTCTGCGACGCGGTGACGTGGCGCTTCCTCGGCCTGTCCATGGCAGGATGGAACGTGCTGATCTCCGTCGCATTGGCCGTGTTCAGCCTGCTCGCCGCCAAGAGGCCCAAGGATGCCCGCGCCCCGCGCCCCTGACCCCATTCGCGACCCTTCGCCCGAAGCCGCGTCGACGCGCCCCGTCCGCCTGCCGCATCCCGGCCGGGGCGCCAGCCGCCGTCGCCGGGCCGAGATCCTGCGCGTCGACCACGCCGGGGAATACGCCGCCGTCCACATCTACCGCGCCCAGCGCGCCGTGTTCGAGGGCCGTCCCGGCAAGGAGACCATCGCCGCCGACATGGGCGAGATGCAGGCCCAGGAGGCGGTCCATCTCGCCCGCTTCGAGGCGCTGCTCACCGCCGAGCGGGTCCGCCCCACGGTGATGACGCCGCTCTGGCGTCTGGCCGCCCTCGGCCTCGGCGCCGGCACCGCCCTGCTCGGCGAGAAGGCCGCCCACGCCTGCACCGAGGCGGTCGAGAGCGTGATCGAGGAACACTACGCCGATCAGATCGCCGAACTGTCCGACCGTGATCCCGAACTCGCCGCCGAGCTGACGAAATTCCGCGACGAGGAACTGGCCCACCACGACCACGCCGTCGACCACGGCAGCCGCGACGCCCCCGGCTACGGTCTGCTCAGCGCGGTGATCAAAGCCGGCTGCCGCGCGGCGATCAAGGTGTCCGAGAGGGTCTAGAGGGCCGTCATCCTCGGGCTTGACCCGAGGATCGGACCGTCCGGTGCTCCGTCGAAGAACGCACGCGCCGGGGTCGCAGGGCCATCTCCACCGCACAGCCCGCCACGGCGTCTGATCCTCGGGTCGAGCCCGAGGATGACGGTTGGAGGTGCGTCTTCAGTCCGCAGACGTCACATCGAATGCCAGCAACAAGGTCCTTTGCCGCTCGCTGCCGTTGTCGTCCGAAAGAATGTAGAGCCGCACGCCGTCGCCGCGCCGCACCGCGGCGATCCCCTCGAAATTGTCGACCGTCGATGGCAGGCTTAGCTCGACCAGCACCGGCCCGAGGGTCCCGTCCGCCGCCATCCGCCTGATCCGTCCCCGTACGTCCACCGGCGGACGGAAGCGGCGCTCGACGACCCAGAAGCCGTCGCCCGATGGATCGCGATCCATGCCGGTAATGCGGTATTCGCTGTCGGGGATCGGCTCGGCCGGCGGCGCGATCACCACCCGGCAACCTTGGGGCGCGCAGTCCCACACCCCGCCCGACTCGCCGGCGACTCGCCAGCCGCCCGGCGCGGCCGAAATGCCTTCCATGCCGTCGTTCAGCGGGAAGTCGACCCCGGGAGCGGCCGTCGGTCTCGGCCGCGCGGCGAGGGCCTCCAGCGGGCCGTAGGACCACAGCCGGTGCCGGCGTTCGAAGGACACGGCGAGGCCGCCGTCGGCGTCGAGAAACAGCCCTTCGGCGTCGCCGTCCGCCTTGTCCGTGATCGGCGATCCGTCCGGCATCGTCAGCCTCCGGAAGCGCAACGCCTCCACGCCGACCAGTCGCCCGGTCCGCCCGAGCCGCAGCCGCCCGCGCACCAGATCGCCGGCGTCGCTGACCGAGACGAAGTCGGCCTCGTCCAGCATCTTCAGGTCTGACAGGCTGTGCAGCGGCGACTCCGCGTCGAGCACCAGTTCGACCCCGCCGGCGAAACGCACGCCCCTCGCCAGCATCGCCCCGCCGGGCAGTCCCAGGCCGACCGGCCTCGCCCCGGCCTCCGCCGCCGTCCAGCCCGGGGTCGAATCCGTCCAGACCGGGGCGGGGACTGCCGTTGCGCAGCCGGTGAGAAACACAGCCGCAACGGCGGCCGCCACCAACCGGGCCGGTTTCACGCCGCCCGTCGCCGCCGCTTCGGCGCCGCCTTCGGCTCGCTGTCGAACAGCTCCGCCAGCTTTTCGATCATCACCCCGCCCAGCTGTTCGACGTCGACGATGGTCACGGCGCGGCGATACCAGCGGGTCACGTCGTGACCGATGCCGATGGCGATCAGCTCGACCGGCGACCGGCTCTCGATCTCCTCGATCACCTGCCGCAGGTGCTTGTCCAGATAAAGGGCCGCATTGGCCGACTGGGTCGAGTCGTCGACCGGCGAGCCGTCGGAAATGACCATCAGGATCTGCCGCGCCTCGGGCCGCGCCTTGAGCCGCTCGTGCGCCCAGGTGAGGGCCTCGCCGTCGATGTTCTCCTTCAGCAGCCCCTCGCGCATCATCAGGCCGAGGTTCTTCTTGGCCCGCCGCCACGGTGCGTCCGCGGATTTGTAAATGATATGGCGCAGGTCGTTCAGCCGGCCGGGATGGGTCGGCTTGCCGGCGCTGATCCACGCCTCGCGGCTCTGGCCGCCTTTCCACGCCCTTGTGGTGAAGCCGAGGATCTCGACCTTGACCCCGCACCGCTCCAGCGTCCGCGCCAGGATGTCGGCGCAGACCGCCGCCACCATGATCGGCCGCCCGCGCATCGAGCCGGAATTGTCCAGCAACAGGGTCACCACCGTATCGCGGAACGGGCTTTCGCTCTCGGCCTTGAAGCTCAGCGGGCTGGTCGGGTCGGTGATGATCCGGGTCAGGCGGGCCGTATCCAGCACGCCTTCCTCGAGATCGAAGGCCCAACTGCGGTTCTGCTGCGCCATCAATCGCCGTTGCAGCTTGTTGGCCAGCCGCGCCACCACCGACGACAGCGCCGTCAGCTGCTGATCCAGCAGCGACCTCAGCCGCTCCAGCTCGTTCGGATCGCACAGCTCCGCGGCGTCGATGGTCTCGTCATGGGTCGTGGTGAACACCCGGTAGGCGTCGACCGGCCGCCCGTCGTCGCCGACCTCCTGCCGGTTGGGCAGGGCCCCGTCGTTCAGCTCCGGGCCCTCGTCCGAGGCTTCGCCGTCCGGCTCCGCGGGCGCGCCGTCGGGGCGGCTGTCGCGCTCGTCGCCGGCGGTCTGGTCGTCGGTCGAGCCGTCCATCGACTGGCCTTCGCCGCCGCCGGCGTCGTCTTCCTCGTCCTGATCGTCGGCCGCGTCCGGCTCCTGCGGATCGGGCTCGTCCCCGCCCTTGTCATCCGACGTGTCGTCGCCGCGCCCGTCGCCGGGATCGAGGTCCAGCGCCCGCAGCACATCCTTCAGCCGCGCCGCGAAGGCGGTCTGGTCGTCCGCGACCTCGGCGAGGGCGTCGATCTTGCGGCCCGCGCGGTTCTCCAGATCGGCCCGCACCAGATCGAGCATGGCGCCCGCTCCGTCCGGCGCGCGTTGGCCGGTCAGCCGTTCCCGCACCAGCAGGGCCACCGCCTCGGCGGCCGGAACGCGCTCAGCCTCCGTCGCCCGCAACGCCCCGGTCCGTTCCAGCCGCGTCAGCAGGGCGGCCCCGAGATTGGCCCGGACGCCGGCCAGAGACCGCGAACCCACCGCCTCGACACGTGCCTGCTCGACCGCCTCGAACACGTCGGCGGCCTGGCTGTCGGACGGTCGCAGCCGGGCGTGCAGCCCCTCGTCGTGGTTGGCCAGCCGCAGCGCCAGCCGGTCGGCCTGCCCGCGCAGGGCCGCGCTCTCCGGTCCGCCGGGATCGCGCGGCGGGTGGGGCAGGGTCAGGACCCCGCCGGCCAGCTTCGGTCCGTCGGACCCGAAGGTCACCTCCAGCTCGGACTGCTCCGCCAGCGCCCGCGCGGCATGGGCCAGCGCGCGCTTGAAGATTTCGGCGGGAGTTTCGGCGGAAGCCATGGCGTCCGGTTAGCCTGTCCGTGGTCCGCTGGAAAGCGGCGCCTCAGTGCGCCTCGGGCGGACGCGCGGCGGGGCTGAAATATTCGCTCTCGGGCCTGGGCTGGGCCGACAGCACGAAGCGCCGGTCGCAATAGGCGCACTCGACGAAGTCGTCGTCGCCCATATCCATATAGACCAGCGGATGGCCCAGGGCGCCGCCGCCGCCGTCGCACGCCACGCGTTTGGTCGAGACCACGATCTCTTCCGGCGGCGGGATGATGGCATCGGGATGGCGGGGCGGCATGATCGACCTTGGGCTGGGAGGGCGCGTCGGCGTTTCCCTAGGCGGGCCCGCCGCGCCCGTCAAACCTCGCGCGGCTTGCGCCCGAACAGGCGGTCGATCAGCGCCTTGCGCCGCTTGAAGATGGTCCAGCCGAGCGTGGCGGCAGCCACCCACAGGCCGATCTCGCCGACGATGGCCGCCGGCCCGCCCCACAGCAGGGCTTCGTGCATCTCCAGACGGCCGGTCTTCATCAACACCGCCGCGGCCACGGCGCCGCCATAGCCCAGCAGGCAAACTCCGAAAGCGCTCCAGCCGATCAATTTGGTGCGGGACATAGGTTTATCCGTCAAGCAAGCTGTTCATAATGACAAGGACGCTAGACATTCAGCGCGCGGGTGTCAAGCACCATTGACAGATCGCCGTGGGGCTTGGCCCCGGCCGGTGGCGCGCCTACCTAGGCGGACCGCTCCGCTGAAGGCCGCCGATGACCGAACACGCCCCGCTGCCCGCCAACGCCATCGAGGTCCGCGGACTGGAGAAGACCTACGCCGGATCGAAGAAGGCCCCGCCCAAGACGGCCCTGCGCGGCGTCGATCTGGTCATCCCGCGCGGCTCCATGTTCGGCCTGCTCGGCCCCAACGGCGCCGGCAAGTCGACCCTGATCAACATCCTCGCGGGGGTGGTCAACAAGACCGGCGGCACGGCCGCCATCTGGGGTCGCGACATCGACAAACAGCCGCGCGACGCCCGCGCCGCCCTCGGCGTCGTGCCGCAGGAGATCGTCGCCGACGTCTTCTTCACCCCGCGCGAGGCGCTCGAGGTCCAGGCCGGCTTCTACGGCGTCCCCGCCGACGAGCGCCGCTCGGACGAACTGCTCGCCGCCCTCGGTCTCAGCGACAAGGCCCACGCCTATGTCCGCGCCCTGTCCGGCGGCATGAAGCGCCGCCTGATGGTGGCCAAGGCGCTGGTGCACAATCCGCCGATCCTGATCCTCGACGAGCCCACCGCCGGCGTCGACGTCGAGCTGCGTCGCCAGCTCTGGGACTATGTCCGCCGCATCAACGCCGAGGGCGTCACCATCCTGCTGACCACCCACTATCTCGAGGAGGCGCAGGAGCTCTGCGAGACCATCGCCATCATGAACCGCGGACAGGTGGTGGCCTGCGAGCCGACGCCCCAGCTGCTCCGCCGCCTCGACACCCGCAACGTCATCGTCACGCCCGAGCATGAGTTGACCGGCCCGCCGACGCTCAGCGGTTTCGAGGTCACGGCCCGCCCGAACGGCGCCTTCGCCGTCACCTACCGCAAGGGCCAGTCCTCGGTGGAGCAGGTCCTCGCCGCCGTCCGCGCCGCCGGCGTCACCATCGCCGACATCTCGACCGAGGACCCGGACCTCGAAGACGTCTTCCTGGCCCTGACCTACGGCGACGCAGCGCAGGGCGATCCGACGCAGGACTAGGGCTTGGGGCTTAGGTCTTAGGGCTTAGGGAGCGATCTGGTGTCCTGCCGAAGCCGTCTGGTGCTCTGAAACCTAAGCCCTAAGCCCTAAGTCCTAAGCCCTAAGCCCCAAGCCCCAAGCCCCAAGCCCCAAGCCCTAAGCCCTAAGCCCTAAACGACCATCACCGTCCCGATCAGCAGCCGCGCCCCGGCCCGACCCAGCGTCCGGTCCGTCGCCGCCTGAAGCTGCGCCACCAGCCGTTCCAGGTCCGGCGGGGCGCCGGGCAACAGCATGTTGGCCGACTGCTGCACCACCACCGCATAGGCCGCCGTCAGCCGCGGCGCCGACTGCGCGACCCGCGTGCGCAGAGCCGCGTCGGGCGTGTCCAGCCCGGTCTCGACGGTCATCACCCCGCGCCGCCCGCCCGAGCGCATCACATTGGTGGTGATGGTCGGCAGCCGTATGTAGCTGGGCTGCGGCGCGCCACCGCCTCCGCCGCCCGCGGTCTTGCGGGCGTTGTCCTTCAGTCCGAGCAGGGCGCGACGATCCATGCCGCGATGCTGGCACGCGCCGCTTAAGGCGCGGTTACGGAGCCCCAGGACAGGGTCGGCCAGCGGCGCCGCGCCGGGTCTCGCTCCAGGGTCTCGACCAGATCGCCGGTTGCAACGTCCGAGACCACCACCACGTCGTTCACGCCGGTCCAGAGGCAGCCGCCCGTCTGACAGCGCACCGCGGCCCGCACATAGACGTGCGACCCGTCCGGCGACCAACCCATGCCGCTCGTCGCCACCTCTCCTTCCGGAACGCTGTCGCAACCGTTTCGCCGCTCCAGTTCCGCGATGGCCGCGTCCCTGATCGTCCGGCTTTCGACAGCCTGCGCCCGGGCGTTCACCGTCCAGAGCCGGAAGGCGCCTCCCGGGTCGTTGACATAGAACCGTCGGGAATCGGGCGACCACGACAGGCGGGCCGGGGTCTCCACCGTTCCGACCACGCTGCGCCTCAGGAAACCGGCGCTCAGCCGCAGGGTCGGATCGGCCTCGCCGCCGTAGATCACGTTCATGGCCCCGCTCGGCGACGGGATGGTCCCGGGCCGGATCCCCAGCGGGGTCGACCCCGTCACCGGCGGCGCCTCCGTCGATGGCGTCGGCGAACAGGCCGCGACGGCCGACAGCACGGCAAGGCAGACGCCCCGCAGCGTCCTCACGCCGCCGCTTCCACCGACGCCTTCGGCTCCATCGGCTTCAGGTCCAGCAGGGCGAACAGGGCCGCGTCCTCATCCTGTTCCGGATTCGGCGTGGTGAGCAGCCTGCCGCCGACGAAGATCGAATTGGCCCCGGCGAGGAAGCACAGCGCCTGCATCTCCGGGCTCATCGTCTCCCGCCCGGCCGAGAGCCGCACCATGGCCTTCGGACAAACCAGCCGCGCCACCGCGACCGTACGCACGAACTCGATCGGGTCGATCTGCCCCTCCGCCAGCATGCGCTCGCCCAGCGGCGTGCCGGTGACCGGCACCAGCGCATTGACCGGCAGGCTGTCGGGATGCTCCGGCAGGGTGGCCAGCGCGTGCAGCAGGCTGGCCCGGTCGCGCCGCGCCTCGCCCATGCCGACGATGCCGCCGCAGCAGGTCGCCATCCCGGCCTCCCGCACATGCGCCAGGGTATCCAGCCGGTCCTGATAGGTTCGGGTGGTCACCACCTCGGCGTAATACTCCGGCCCCGTATCGAGGTTGTGATTGTAGTAATCGAGCCCCGCCGCCTTCAGCTGCCGGGCCTGATCGGCCGTCAGCATGCCCAGCGTCGCGCAGGTCTCCAGACCCAGCGCCTTCACCCCCGCGATCATGGTCGCCAGCTTCGGCGTGTCGCGGTCCTTCAGTTCGCGCCAGGCTGCCCCCATGCAGAAACGGCTGGCCCCGCCCGCCTTCGCCGCCATGGCTTCGGCCAGCACCGCCGTGGCGTCCATCAGCTTCTCCGCCTTCAGCCCGGTCTGGAAACTGGCCGACTGCGAGCAGTAGCCGCAGTTCTCGGCGCAGCCGCCGGTCTTGATCGACAGCAACTGGCTCTTCTGCACCTCGGACGGATCGAACCAGCGCCGGTGCACCGTCGCCGCTTCGAACACGAGTTCCATAAACGGTCGGGCGAACAGCACCTCGACCTCGTCGAGCGTCCAGTCGTGGCGGGGGTTCGAAAGGTCAGCGGTCATGCCGTTTCCCTGACGCAGGGTGCGGCGCCGGGCAACCCTCAAATGTCCATGATGATCTCGCCGCGCTTCAGGTCGATCACCACCCGGTCGAACACGCCCAGAACGTCGACCCCCATCAGCATGGCCGGCGTGTCCGCCAGTCCGAGCAGGCGGAAGATGTGGAAATCCCCCATCAGCACGGCCAGCCGGTCCAGCACCAGCTCGTCGAAATGCACCGCCGACACCACCATGGCCTGGGCCGGCAAGGCCCGGCCGGTCGGTGACTGCACCAGCAGGGTCCCGACCGAGCCCGAACGGCTCTCAAAGGGTCGGGCGCCGGCGGCCTCGGCCAGGGCGGGGTTGATCAAACTGACCTGGGCGCCGGTATCGACGATGGCCTGGACGGCCTGGCCCCGCACAAGCGCATTGAGGACCATCAGGTCCACGCCGCCCCCGCTTGGGGGCTGAAAGCGGACCCGCGGCCGCACCGCGCCGAGGAATCTGTCGGGATCGGGTCGCGAACGGTTGATGGATGAACGTCCGGGGCCGCGAAAGCGCATGATCAGCCGTTGGTCTGCCAGCATATCGAGCCCCAGCAGGCCGTCCAGGCCGATCAGTCCGGGCCGGGTTCCCACCGCCAGCCGCACCTGGTCGGCCGAGAGGGAGCCGCTCGACAGGGTGTCCGCCCGCACCGCCGGCACCCGCTCCATTCCGATCACCGTATGCATGTCAAGTTCGCCCGCCGGGGCGATGTTCAACGGACCCACCAGATCGGCGGCGACCACCGAGGCGCTGGCCGCCGTATCGACAGCGAAACGCAACGGTCCCTGGCCGTTGAGGAACACCGGCACGGTCGAGCGATGGACGCGGTCGGTGGTCTGGTCGGCGCGAAACTCGTCGATCTGCGTCTCTTGCGTCAGGACGAGACCCGGCGTGGCCATCGCCCCCAGCAGGGCGCCGCCCAGGACGCGGCGGCTCAGTCCGATCACCGTCATCACGCTCCTCCCGTGGGCAGCGTGGCACGGAAACCGCCGGTCCGCGACCACAAGACGGGATTCTGTCCGAAGCTTCATATAAGGATATCCTTATATGTTCATTGCTCCCCGGCGAACGCCGGGCTATAGCGGCGCCCGTTCGAATACGCGCCCAGACTTCAGCCAGAGGCCTTCATGACCGACTACATCGTCCGCGACATCTCCCTCGCCGCCTACGGCGACAAGGAAATCGCCATCGCCGAAACCGAAATGCCAGGCCTGATGGCGCTGCGCTCCGAGTTCGGCAAGGACAAGCCGCTGAAGGGCGCCCGCATCGCCGGCTCCCTGCACATGACCATCCAGACGGCGGTGCTGATCCAGACGCTGGAGGCCCTCGGCGCCGAGGTCCGCTGGGCTTCGTGCAACATTTTCTCGACCCAGGACCACGCCGCGGCCGCCATCGCCGCCGCCGGAACGCCGGTGTTCGCGGTCAAGGGTGAGACCCTCGAGGAGTACTGGGACTACGCCCACAAGATCTTCGAATGGGCCGACGGCGGCTATCCGAACCTGATCCTCGACGACGGCGGCGACGCCACCCTGCTGTGCGTGCTCGGTCCCAAGGCCGAGAAGGACCCCTCGGTCCTCGACAAGCCCGAGAACGAGGAGGAGGAAGCCCTCTACGCCGTGATGAAGCGGTATCTGAAAGAGAAGCCCGGCTTCTATTCGGCCATCCGCGACGCCATCGGCGGCGTGTCGGAAGAGACCACTACCGGCGTCCACCGCCTGTATCAGATGGCCGAGCGCGGCGAGCTGCCGTTCCCCGCCATCAACGTCAACGACAGCGTCACCAAGTCCAAGTTCGACAACCTCTACGGCTGCCGGGAATCGCTGGTCGACGCCATCCGCCGCGGCACCGACGTCATGCTGTCCGGCAAGGTTGCCGTGGTCTGCGGCTACGGCGACGTGGGCAAGGGCTCGGCCGCCTCGCTGCGCCAGGGCGGCGCCCGGGTGAAGGTCACCGAGATCGATCCGATCTGCGCCCTGCAGGCCGCGATGGAAGGCTATGAGGTCGTGACCCTCGAGGACGCCGCCTCCGACGCCGACATCTTCGTCACCGCCACCGGCAACAAGGATGTCATCACCGTCGAGCACATGCGGGCGATGAAGAACAACGCCATCGTCTGCAACATCGGTCACTTCGACAGCGAGATCCAGGTCGCCGGCCTGAAGAACATGAAGTGGGACGAGATCAAGCCCCAGGTCGACCACGTCGAATTCCCGGACGGCAAGAAGATCATCCTGCTTTCGAAGGGCCGTCTGGTGAACCTCGGCAACGCCACCGGCCACCCGTCCTTCGTGATGAGCGCCAGCTTCACCAACCAGACCCTGGCCCAGATCGAGCTGTGGACGAACAGGGCCCAGTACCAGAACCAGGTCTATGTTCTGCCGAAGCACCTCGACGAAAAGGTCGCCATGCTCCACCTCGGCAAACTGGGCGCCAAGCTGACCACGCTCAAGCCGGAACAGGCCGACTACATTTCCGTGCCGGTCGAGGGCCCGTTCAAGCCGGACCACTACCGCTACTGAGCCATCTGGCCGGACAGCATGCGGGGCCGGGCGCTTGCGCGCCCGGCCTCTGTCGTTTCAGGCCACCAGGACGTAAACGTCGGAGTCCTCGGTGCGTCCGGCCAGGCCGGTTTCGAAATCCATGAACACGTCGATCAACTCCTCGACGCCGACCGGCGGAGCGCCGGGGCCGAAACGGAACTGCCAGAAGCTGACCACGTGCTGGACGGCGCCCAGTTGCTCGCCCAGCGACGTGAACAGGCGCGGCGCCCGGAGCAGAAAGTCGCGAAAGCCGCCGGGTCGAGCGTCGAGCGTCAGTTCCGCATAGGCGTCGTCATATATGCGCAGGGTGCGGGCCGCATCCTCGCAGACCGCAAGGATGCGGTCCCCGAGAACTTGGCGACTGCGGTCCAGATAATCGCGCGCGGTGCGGTCCTGGATGCCGATCGGCTTGATGGTCCGGACCGCGGCGGCCACGCTGTGGACGTCGCCGGTGAGTTTGGCGAGCACCCATTTGTAATAGAGGAAGCCCTTCCAGCAGAAGATGCCCTCCTGATACTCCTCCGGCCTCAGCTGCAGGGTCTGCTGCAGCTCTTCCATCCGGTCACCGGGGGTGTTTGAGAGAATTTTGTCGGCCAGTCGGCGGATCGACTCGCTGGGGTCGGTTCCTCCGCCGAGGCTGAGCGTGACCAGCGGGCGAACCTCGCCCTCGACGAATTGCAACATCTGGGTCAGATCGTGCTCGCTGATCGAGAAATAGCAGGGGGCGGGCTCGATGCCGCTCCGCCGTAACTGTTCGCGCAGCAGGAAGGGGTCCAGCGAGGGCAGGGCGTCGATCAGTTTCAGGGTCGCCATGTCGGGGTGCCCCCTTTCGATCCCGAACGCCGTGCGCATCATTCGCTCGAAACTTTGCTGGCCCACAAAGATGTACCGGCCGCCGCTCTTCAGGTCGGTGGAGTCGAACGGTATGACGATCTTGGTCGCGACCTGGCGGCGCGGCCGGAAGGCGTCGAGCTCGTTGCGACGCAGGCGGTGCTTGATGATCAGGGCGCGATTAAGCGTCGACGTATGGAACAGCGGACTGGCCATCCAGTCCGGGTCAAACCCGTGATCCTCGTAGACCATGTGCAGGTTCAGGACGCGGGCGGTCGACGCCGTACGACGCAGGTGTGCCAGGTTGCGGATCGCGCGGTCTGTCATCGGCCCTCTCAGGCGCATCCAAGCACCAAAACATGACCAACGGCTTAGCCCCGGCTGGCGTCGCGCCGGACCGGGGCCTAGAACCCCGCCATGGGAACCGTATTCGACATCCTCGTCTTCGTCGCCATCGGGGCGGTCGCCGTCACCCTCGGCTTCGGTATTCGCTCGCTCTACAAGACCGGGCCGGAGGCGCGCTCGCGCTCCAACAAGCTGATGCGCCTCAGGGTCGCGCTGCAGGCCCTGGCCGTGGTGCTGCTGGTCGTCGCCATGTGGTGGAAATCGACGCACGGAGGCTGAGCTCATGGTCGTACTCAACCGCATCTACACGAAGACCGGCGACGGCGGCGACACCCGCCTCGCCTCCGGCGCGCCGGTGTCCAAGACCGATCCCCGGGTCGAAGCCTACGGCGCCGTCGACGAGCTGAACGCCGTGATCGGGGTCGCCCGGCTGCACTCGGGTCAGAACGACCGCATCGACGCCATGCTCGGCCGCATCCAGAACGAGCTGTTCGACCTCGGCGCCGATCTGGCCACCCCACACGACCCTGCCCCCAAATGGGAGGCCCTGCGCATCGTCGACCGCCAGGTCGAACGGCTCGAATCCGAGATCGACTGGATGAACGAGTGTCAGAAGCCGCTGGACAGCTTCATCCTGCCCGGCGGCTCGCCGCTCTCGGCCCACCTGCATCTGGCCCGCACCGTCTGCCGCCGCGCCGAGCGCGACGCCATTCGCGCCGTCGAGGCCGGCCGCGAGCTGTCGCCGGCGGCGCTCCGCTATCTCAATCGCCTGTCCGACCACCTGTTCGTCGCCGCCCGTCGCGCCAATGGCCACGGGGCCGACGATGTGAAGTGGATCCCCGGCGCGACCCGCTGAGCCCTACTGGTTCGCCAGCGCCGCCCGCTGCCGGTCGGCGTCCGCGTCCCGCGCCGCCTTCTGGGCCCGCAGCCCATCCTCGATCGCCACCAGTTCGCGGTTCTTGGCCGCCGAGGCCTCGGCCCGGGTCTGGCCCGCCGGCCGGCCCGTGATCTCGGCGATCGAGACCGGCGTGGCGCAGATCTCCGTCTCCCGGTCCCACCAGCGTCCGCCCGCCTCGCACCGCTCCTCGGGCGCGATGACCAGCGTCCGGTAGGCGAACACCCCGCCCAGCAGCACCGCGAAGGTGGCCAGGAAGATCACGCTCAGTCGCTTCATGGTCAGCAGGCGGTGCATCGAAGACTTCCGTTCTGGCTCAGGCGCGGGGCAACGGCCCCGTTGACGCCGCGTTACGTTGACAGGCCGGGGCGGGCGTTCCATTCCCTGCCCCCACATTCCGGCGATCTGATGGACAGCGCAATGAAGGTACTCGTCCCCGTCAAACGGGTGATCGACTATAACGTCAAGGCCCGCGTCAAGGCGGACCAGACCGGCGTCGATCTGGCTAACGTCAAGATGAGCATGAACCCGTTCGACGAAATCGCCGTCGAGGAAGCGGTCCGGCTCAAGGAAGGCAAGGAACACCACGCCGCCGGCACGGCCGACGAGATCGTGGTCGTCTCCATCGGCGTCCAGCAGGCGCAGGAAACCATCCGCACCGCCCTGGCCATGGGCGCCGACCGCGGCCTGCTGATCCAGTCCGACACCGACCTCGAGCCCCTCGCCGTCGCCAAACTGCTCAAGGCGGTGGTCGACGAGGAGAAGCCCGACCTGATCCTGATGGGCAAACAGTCGATCGACGGCGACAACAACGCGGTCGGCCAGATGCTGGCCGCCCTGCTCGACTGGCCCCAGGCCACCTTCGCCGGGAAACTGGTCATCGAGGGCGGCAAGGCGACCGTGACGCGTGAAGTCGATGGCGGCCTGCAGACCCTGGCCGCGACCCTGCCGGCCGTGGTCACCGTCGACCTGCGCCTCAACACCCCGCGCTACGCCTCCCTGCCCAACATCATGAAGGCCAAGAAGAAGGAGATCGCCATGAAGGCGGTCGCCGACTACGGCGTCGATACGGCGCCGCGCCTGACCGTGCAGAAGGTCACCGAACCGCCCAAGCGCTCCGCCGGCGTCAAGGTCACCGACGCGGCCGATCTGGTCGCCAAACTCAAGACCGCGGGGGTCCTCTAATGGCCGTTCTCGTCATCGCCGACCGCGACGGGGATACCGTCCGCGACACCACCCACAAGACCGTCACCGCGGCGCTCAAGCTGTCGGGCGACGTCGACGTCCTGGTCATCGGCCAGGGGTCCAGGGCCGCCGCCGACGCCGCCGCGAAGATCGCCCGCGTGCGCAAGGTGCTGCTGGCCGAATCCGACGCCCTGTCGCACCAGCTGGCCGAGGCGGTCGAGGCCACCGTCCTCGCGCTCGCCGACGGCTATGACGCCGTCCTCGCCCCGGCCACCACCGACGGCAAGAACTACATGCCGCGCATCGCCGCCAAGCTGGATGTCGCCCCCATCTCCGACATCGTCGAGGTGGTCTCCAACGACACCTTCACCCGCCCGATCTACGCCGGCAATGCCCTGGAGACGATCCAGACCGCCGACGCGAAGAAGGTCATCACCGTCCGCCCGACCGCCTTCGACGCGGCCGGCGAGGGCGGCTCCGCCTCGGTCGAGGCCGTCGCGGGCGCCGACGCCGGCAAGGCCGCCTTCGTCTCCGAGGAGATGGTCAAGTCCGACCGTCCGGAACTCGGCGCCGCGAAGATCGTCGTCTCCGGCGGCCGCGCCCTCGGCTCGGCCGAGGAATTCCACGCCGTCATGGACCCGCTGGCCGACAAGCTGGGCGCCGCCGTCGGGGCCTCGCGCGCCGCCGTCGACGCCGGCTACGCCCCCAACGACTACCAGGTCGGCCAGACCGGCAAGGTCGTCGCTCCGGGCCTCTACATCGCCATCGGCATCTCGGGCGCCATCCAGCACCTCGCCGGGATGAAGGACTCCAAGATCATCGTCGCCATCAACAAGGACCCCGACGCCCCGATCTTCCAGGTCGCCGACTTCGGCTGGGTCGCGGATTACAAGACGGCGGTGCCGGAGCTGATGACGGCGCTGGGATAGGACCCCTTCTCGTGCGGGCGCCTCCTCCTGACAGGAAAATCGCGCCAAGCCTACCTCGCCCGGCTTACGGGCTTCCTGTCGTGAACGAACGCACTGTTCAATCATCGCAGGCGTCGATGGTCTTCAGGTGCCCTTAGACGGCTAGGTTGGGTCCGGGGTGAACGCTGAATCCAAGAAATGTGCCTGCTGACGAGGCATGCTTCGATAAATTCCATAATGTTTCGTGACTTGGTCGCGCGGCTCGAAGGGCTGTAGCGAGCCAAACTGCATCGTGTATTTCCACTCTCCTTCAGCGTGAAGTTTGTATAGCGCGGCAACTCCTACTATTACGGAAAAATACTCATACTTTTCAGTTCGCGGCAGGTGTTTAATCTGACTTATGCCCTGTCTTATACTGTCACCCGGAAACAATGCCCGGGGATGGTGTGGCCCAGTGCTGAGTAGGCGAGCCTTGATTTCGTCCGCTTGATCAGGACCGGTCGCGATGAACACGTCGTAAGCTATCCCGCATTGCATCGCTGGCGTTTGGCCGATGTTTTTGATGATGTAGTCGACTTGACAGCTAACAGCTGTGGGGTCTGAGGGATCGCTGAGGCCGAAGAAAACCCGCTCGATCGACAGGGTGAGCCATGGTCGGCTCGTGATGGCGGCCGCGTCAGCGGCCGCGCTTGCGGCCTGCGCACTGGCTACCGCGGCCTTCGCGGCTTGCTCAGTCGATTTGAGTTGCCGCCAGATAAAGACGAGACCGCCCCCGGTCAAAGCTAAGCTCGCCAGACCGATTACCCATGCTGCAGCCGCCGACCACGATGCAAAGTAGGCCGCGTCCCTTGCTGCCGCTGTTGCTTCGAAAGTGTATGAAGCCATAACTCCCCCTCGGCTTGGTGTTATCTATGACCGACCCGTGGCCCGGCTAGCCCCAAAAGGAGGCAGCTGTCGGGGACCCATCTGGCGCTTGGTCACCCGCCTTACCGACTTGTAATATTTCCGCCCTTGTCGTGGCGGCGCGCAGCCCGTTGTAATCCCTCCCGACCGGCGCCCCCGTTCTCGGCGGGGCGCATCAGGGGGATGTTTCAATGAGATTCCAGCGCCTGCGGGGCGTCAGCCTCGCCGCCATCGCCTGCGTGGCCCTCACGGCCTGCGCCACCACCGGCGGCGACAGCCCGGCCAGCGCCGACGGCTCGTCCGACCGCGCCGCCAGCCGCAAGCCGCTGGCCACCGGCCTTGACCCCGCCGCCAACCCCGATCCCTTCCCTTCGACCTATCGCGGCCTGCCGCGCGAGAACATGGCCATCGTCGGCGGGACGGTGTTCACCGGCGCCGGCCAGCGCATCGACAACGGCGTGGTCATCGTCACCGACGGCCGGGTCGCCGCCGTCGGCCCGGCCTCGACCGCCATCCCCGCCGGCCACCGCCGCGTCGACGCCGCCGGGCGCTTCGTCACCCCCGGCGTGATCGACACCCACAGCCACCTCGGCGTCTATCCCTCGCCCGGCGTGCAGGGCATGAGCGACGGCAACGAGGCCACCAATCCCAACACCGCCCAGGTCTGGGCCGAGCATTCGATCTGGCCCCAGGACCCCGGCTTCAACGCCGCCCGCGCCGGCGGCGTCACCACCCTCCAGATCCTGCCCGGCTCGGCCAATCTGTTCGGCGGCCGCGGCGTCACCGTCCGCAACATCCCCTCGGTGACCATGCAGGGCATGAAGATGCCCGGCGCCCCCTACGGCCTGAAGATGGCCTGCGGCGAGAACCCCAGCCGCGTCTACGGCGGCCGCAACTCCTCGCCCGCCACCGGCATGGGCAATGTCGCCGGCTATCGCGCCGCCTTCATCGCCGCCCGCGACTACAAGGCCAAATGGGACAAATGGTACGCCGACGGCGAGGGCTCGCCCCCGACCCGCAACCTGCAACTGGAAACCCTCGCCGGCGTCCTCGACGGCTCGGTGCTGATCCAGAACCACTGCTACCGCGCCGACGAAATGGCGGTGATGATCGATATCGCCAAGGAATTCGGCTATAAAATCACCGCCTTCCACCACGCCATCGAGGCCTACAAGGTCGCACCCCTGCTGGCCCGCGAAGGCATCTGCGCCGACATGTGGACCGGCTGGTGGGGCTTCAAGATGGAGGCGCTCGATGCGGTCGAGGCCAACGCCGCCCTCGTCGACGCGCCCGAGGGCTCCTGCGCCGTCATCCACTCCGACGACGCCGAACTGACCCAGCGCCTCAATCAGGAGGCCGCCGCCGCCCTCGCCGCCGGCCGCCGCATGGGCATGGACATCTCCGAGGAACGGGCCATCAGCTGGATCACCCTCAACCCGGCCCGCTCGCTCGGCATCGCCGACCAGACCGGCTCGCTCGAGGCCGGCAAGCGCGCCGACGTGGTCATCTGGAGCGCCAATCCGTTCAGCGTCTACGCCCGCGCCGATCAGGTCTTCATCGACGGCGGCCTCGCCTTCGACCGCTTCAATCCGGCCTACCAGCCGGTCTCCGACTTCGAACTCGGCCAGCCCGGCTACGGCGTCTCCGCCGCCAACGTGACGCAGGGAGCCCGCTGATGCGCATCCGCAGCCTTATCCTCGCCGCCGCTTCGGCGGTCGCCATCGCCTCGCCCGCCCTGGCCCAGGAACTCACCGCCATCACCGGCGGCCGGGTGCTGACCGGAACCTCCGTCATCGAGAACGGCACTGTGGTCATCCGCAACGGCCGCGTCGTCTCGGTCGGAACCGGCGCCGCCCCCGCGGGCGCCCGGATCATCGACGCCCGCGGCAAGGTGGTCGCGCCCGGCTTCGTGGCCGTCGACAGCGGTCTCGGCGGCGGCGAGGTCTCATCCGTCAGCGGGACCAACGACCTGCGCAACGGGGCCAACACCATCAGCGCCTCGTTCGATGTCAGCTACGGCCTCGATCCGTGGTCCTTCACCCTGCCGGTGGCCCGTCTCGGCGGCATCACCCGCGCCATCGTCGTCCCCAACCACCCGGGCGGCGGGGGCGGCGGCCACGCCCATGACGACTCGGACTTCGCCGGCCTCGGCTCGGCCGGTCTGCAGTCGCCCAGCCTGTTCGCCGGTCAGGCCGCCATCATCCACCTCGCCGAGGGAACCGACATCCTCGTCAAGCCGCGCGTGGCCATGGTGGCCCCGTTCGGCGAGGCCGGCGCCTCGATCGCCGGCGGCGCCCGCGGAGCCCAGTTCACCCAGTTCAGGGAAACCCTGGCCGAGGTCCGCCTCTACGCCCGCAACAAGGCCGCCTATGACCGCGCCGGCCTGCGCGACCTGTCGCTGTCGCGCGCCGACCTCGAGGCCCTGATCCCCGTCGCCAGCGGCGCCATGCCGCTGATCGTCACCGTGCGCCGCGCCGCCGACATCCAGCAGGTGCTGCGTCTGGCGCGGGAAGAGGGGGTGAAGATCATCCTCGACGGGGCCGAGGAGGGCTGGCTGGTCGCCGATCAGATCGCGGCGGCCAATGTGCCGGTGCTGCTCAACCCGATCTCCAACCTGCCCGGCAATTTCGAGACCCGCGCCACCCGGATGCAGAACGCCGCCGTTCTCGACGCCGCCGGGGTGACCATCGCCATCAAGGGCAACGAAGGCTCGATCCATCGCGCCCGCGAGACCCGCTACAACGCCGGCAACGCCGTCTCGCACGGCCTGTCCTATGAATCGGCGATCGAGGCGATCACGGTCAATCCGGCCCGCATCTTCGGCATGGCCGGCCAGTTCGGCGAGCTGCGCCCCGGCGCGGCGGCCGATGTGGTGATCTGGTCCGGCGACCCGCTGGAACCGCTCAGCAACGCCGAGACCATCTTCATCGGCGGCGCCGAACAGGCCCCCACCAGCCGCCAGTTCCTCCTCCGCGACCGCTACGCCTCCGGCGGCGAAGGGGCCATGCCCCCGGCCTACGGGCGCTGACGCCGCCCACCCTTCGTCATCCCGAGGCTAGCGGTTCGCTCCATACTTCCTTCTCCCCTCCGGGGGAGAAGGTGGGCCGGAGGCCCGGATGAGGGGGAAGCCGGCTTCGGACCGGCTGCCATCAGGCTAGCGTCGAACATCCCCCCTCATCCGAGCGGCTGCGCCGCCCACCTTCTCCCCCGGCGGGGAGAAGGACACGCAATTGCTGCGCTGCAAGTTAATGTGCAATCCGCCTATCGAAAACGCCCAACCCGTTGTTTTCCTTGCTCCCGGTTCGTGATCGAGCGTCCTG
>NZ_JACHFZ010000003.1 GCF_014202075.1 Brevundimonas basaltis
GGGCAGTCGACGTGGGCGTAGTGACGGTTGGCCGTCTCATACTCGACGTGCGCCGTGTTGATCGTGATCCCGCGCGCCTTCTCTTCCGGCGCCGCATCGATGTCCGCATAGGCCATCGCCTTCGCGCCGCCAGCCTTCGCCAGCGTCATCGTGATCGCCGCCGTCAGCGTCGTCTTGCCGTGGTCCACGTGACCGATCGTGCCGATGTTGCAGTGCGGCTTGTTACGTTCGAACTTTTCCTTGGCCATTCTCTTCTCTCCGTCCCCTGACAGGGGGCTTTTCGTCCAGGGTTTTCAGGGGTCCCGGCGGACCGCGGCCCGCCGGGTATGTGGTTAGGCGGAATATTTCTTGATCACTTCGTCGGCGACGTGTTGCGGCACCGGCTCATAGTGGTCGTACTGCATGGTGAAGGCGGCGCGGCCCTGCGACATGCCGCGCAGGGTGTTCACATAGCCGAACATGTTGGCCAGCGGCACGAAGGCGTTCACGACGGTGGCGTTGCCGCGCATGTCCTGACCCTGGATCATGCCGCGACGGCCGTTCAGGTCGCCGATCACCGAACCCAGATACTCTTCCGGGGTCACGACCTCGACGGCCATGATCGGCTCGAGCAGCTTGGGCGCGCCCTTTTCCTTCAGTTCGCGGAAGGCGGCGCGGGCCGCGATCTCGAACGCCAGCACGCTGGAGTCGACGTCGTGGTATTTGCCGTCCGTCAGGGTCGCCTTGAAGTCGATCAGCGGGAAGCCGGCCAGCAGGCCGCCGTCCTTCACCGACTCGAGGCCCTTCTCCACGCCCGGGATGTATTCCTTGGGCACGGCGCCGCCGACGATGGTGTTTTCGAACACGAAGCCCGAACCCGGCTCGCCCGGCTCGAAGGTGATCATGACGCGGGCGAACTGGCCCGTACCGCCGGTCTGCTTCTTGTGGGTGTAATCGATGTCGACCTTGCGGCCGAGCGATTCACGATAGGCCACCTGCGGCGCGCCGATGTTGGCGTCGACCTTGTAGGTCCGCTTCAGGATGTCGATCTTGATGTCGAGGTGCAACTCGCCCATCCCCTTGAGGATGGTCTGGCCGCTCTCGAAATCGGTCGAGACGGTGAACGAGGGATCCTCGGAGGCCAGTTTGGCCAGGGCCACGCCCAGCTTCTCCTGGTCGGCCTTGGACTTGGGCTCCACCGCGATCTCGATGACCGGGGCCGGGAATTCCATCTTCTCGAGGATGACCGGCGACTTCAGGGGGTCGCACAGGGTGTCGCCGGTGCGGGTTTCCTTGAGGCCGGCCAGGGCGACGATGTCGCCGGCGTAGGCTTCCTTGATGTCCTCGCGGTTGTTCGAGTGCATCTGCAGCATGCGGCCGACGCGCTCCTTCTTGTCGCGGCTGGAGTTCAGCAGCGACATGCCGGTTTCCATCTTGCCGGAGTAGAGGCGGCAGAAGGTCAGCGATCCGACGAAGGGGTCGTCCATGATCTTGAACGCCAGAACCGACAGGGGCTCTTCGTCCGAGGCGCGGCGCACGACCGGCTCTTCCGTCTTGAAGTCGATGCCCGGGGTCGGGGGGATGTCGATCGGCGACGGCAGGTAGTCGACGACGGCGTCGAGCAGGGTCTGCACGCCCTTGTTCTTGAAGGCCGAGCCGCACAGGATCGGATAGAAGGCGCCGGTCAGCACGGCCTTGCGGATGCACTTCTTGATGGTTTCTTCCGACGGCTCCTGACCGTCGAGGTAGGCTTCCATCGCCTCGTCGTCGAGTTCGACGGCGTTGTCGATCAGGTACTGACGGGCGGCCACGGCCTTGTCCGTCAGGTCAGCCGGGATCTCTTCGTCGCGGAAGTTCGCGCCGAGGGCGTCGTTGTCCCAGACCACCGCCTTCATGCGAACGAGGTCGACCAGGCCCGACAGCGAGCTTTCGGCGCCGATGGGGAACTGGATCGGCACGGCCTTGGCGCCGAGACGGTCGCGGATCGACTCGACCGACTTGTCGAAGTCGGCGCCGATCTTGTCCATCTTGTTGACGAAGACGATGCGCGGAACCTTGTACTTGTCGGCCTGGCGCCAGACGGTCTCGGTCTGCGGCTCGACGCCGGCGTTGCCGTCCAGCACCGTCACGGCGCCGTCGAGCACGCGCAGCGAACGCTCGACCTCGATGGTGAAGTCGACGTGCCCGGGGGTGTCGATGATGTTGAGGCGCTTCTCTTTCCAGAAGGCGGTCGTCGCGGCCGACGTGATGGTGATGCCGCGCTCCTGCTCCTGGTCCATCCAGTCCATGGTGGCGGCGCCGTCGTGGACTTCGCCGATCTTGTGAGACTTGCCGGTGTAATAGAGGATCCGCTCGGTCGTCGTCGTCTTGCCCGCGTCGATGTGGGCCATGATGCCGAAGTTGCGATAGTCTTCGATTTTATGCGTGCGGGGCATGGGAGCGTGCCTTGCGGTCAATGCGGCGCCGCTACGGCGCCTCGGGGATGGTCGGATAAGCGGGCGCGGGCGATTTAGCTCAAACCGCCCGCGCCGGATAGTCACGTAAACAGGAACCCGAGAGGGTTCCTTGAAGGCTTACCAGCGGTAGTGGCTGAAGGCGCGGTTCGCTTCGGCCATCTTGTGGGTGTCCTCGCGCTTCTTCACCGCGGTGCCGCGGTTGTTGGAAGCGTCCAGCAGTTCGGCCGCCAGCTTTTCCGTCATGGTGTTCTCACCACGCTTGCGCGCAGCGTTGACCAGCCAGCGGATGGCAAGGGCCTTGCGGCGGTCCGGACGAACCTCGACCGGCACCTGGTAGGTGGCGCCGCCGACGCGCCGCGAGCGGACCTCGACGGCCGGGGCGACGTTTTCCAGCGCACTGTGGAAGGTCGCGACCGGCTCCTGGTCCTTCTTCTTGTCGGCCAGGATGTCGAAGGCGCCGTAGACGATGTTTTCGGCGACGGCCTTTTTGCCCTCGTACATGACGTAGTTCATGAACTTGGTGACGGTCAGATCCTTGAACTTCGGATCCGGCAGAACTTCGCGCTTCTGTGCGCGGTGACGACGGGACATGGGACGGGCCTTCTAAAGCGGTGTCTGGGGCCCCGGACGAGCCGGGAAAATCGGGTGGAGCGGGCCGGCTTACTTCGGACGCTTGGCGCCGTAGTGCGAACGGCGCTGCTTGCGGTCCTTGACGCCCTGGGTGTCGAGCACGCCGCGCAGGATGTGGTAGCGCACGCCGGGCAAGTCCTTGACGCGGCCGCCGCGGATCAGGACCACCGAGTGCTCCTGCAGATTGTGGCCCTCGCCGGGGATGTAGCAAACGGCTTCGATGCCGGTGGTCAGACGCACCTTGGCGACCTTACGCAGAGCCGAGTTCGGCTTCTTCGGCGTCGTCGTGTAGACGCGGGTGCAGACGCCGCGGCGCTGCGGGCAGCCCTTCAGGGCCGGGACCTTGTTGCGGACCGGCTTGGGGGCGCGCGGCTTGCGGATCAGCTGGTTGATAGTCGGCATCGGGTCTTCGTTCTCTTCTAATCGATGGGGGCGTGTGCCTTTCGGTCGGAGCGCCCCGGTGAGCCTTCTTTTCGGACGACGCGACGCGCCGCCCCGGGTTTGATTTCGAGCAGCGAAGGCGACAAACAGAAAAGCCGGAACGCGCGCTTCGGGCGTTCCGGCGGGCGACAGCCCGGTCGTTCGATTGTCACGATCCCGACGAACGCTGACGCACCCGCCTCGAAAGTGGGCGGCTTCTACGCCGGGAGGGGCGTTCGGTCAAGGGCGCGCGTCGGGCCGCAATACCGCCATGCTCGCCCCGTCCACTGGCGGTTGAGCAGTGGAGGGCGGATGCAGAACCTTAGGCTTGTATGGCCATCGCGGGCCGGTCGTTGGCGCAAGCCGGCGATCGTCGTCCTGTCGGTGGGTCTGCACGCCCTGGTGCTCGGCCTGATCGGGCTGCGGAGCCTCGGGCTGGACGGCGTGACGCCGCAACCGGTTGAACGCGCCATCTACGTCGAGATCGAACCCCGCCCCCTGCTCGAGGGCGAGGTCGCCCGCGTGCGGCCGCCGCAGGAACGGCCTGACACAGCGTCGCAAGCCGCGCCGAACCCGGGCGCGGCGGCCGTTCAAAGCAATCCCTTCCGGAGCCCCGACGACGAAGACGACCGGCCGACGTCCCGCCTGGCCGCGCCCGGCGCCCCTGCCCCGCCCGCGGATGTCGGCACGGCGCCGTGGCGGGTGCGCCCGGAGACGGCCGGCGACCGCGTCGGACGCGGGCTGCGCACGAGTCCGGTCGGCTGCGCCAGCCCGAACTTGCTGACCGCCGCCGAGCGCGCCATCTGCGACGACCGCTTCGGGGCGCGCGCCGCCGCCGCCGCGCCGATCAACGGGACCGGCAATCCGGAGCGGGACGGGCGCTTCGCCCGCGAGGGCGCGCGGGCGCTGGCCAACTATGAGGCGCGGCGCCGTCCGCTTGCCGGCGGGACCGGCAACGTCGGAGTGCAGGAGGGACCGGGCTCCAACTTCGGCATGGGCGTGGCCGGGGCCCATCTCGACCCGGCATTGCGGCCGGATTCCACCACCAACGTCCGAACCCGGCGCGACCGGGAGCGGGAGCTGGAGGAGGACTGAGATTCGCGCTCACGCAACGAGCGCCCGCGGCGCGAGCGATAGCGCCCTCAAAACGAAAAGGGCGGCCCCGTCGCTGGAGCCGCCCCTTCAGTTCAGTCTGAACCCGAAGATCAGCCTTCGCTGTTCTCCAGCTCCAGGGCCAGGTCGGCCGGAAGCGGCTCGATGGCCTCTTCCCGCTGCGAGGTCAGCTCGGCGTCACGCTCGTTGGCCACCTTCTGCAGCGAGCGCAGGTAGGCGCCGGTGCCCGCCGGGATCAGCCGGCCGACGATGACGTTCTCCTTCAGGCCTTCCAGCGTATCCTTCTTACCATTGACCGAGGCGTCGGTGAGGACGCGGGTGGTTTCCTGGAAGGACGCCGCCGAGATGAAGCTGCGGGTCTGCAGCGACGCCTTGGTGATGCCCAGCAGGACCGGCTGGGTGGTGGCCGGACGGCCGCCGCGCTTCTCGACCTTCTGGTTCTCGAGCACCGCCTCGGCCACCTCGACCGTGTCGCCACGGATCAGGGTGGTCTCGCCGGAGTCGAGGATCTCGACCTTCTGCAGCATCTGGCGAACGATCACCTCGATGTGCTTGTCGTTGATCGGCACGCCCTGCAGTCGGTAGACCTCCTGCACTTCGTTCACCAGATACTCGGCCAGCGCCTCGACGCCCTGGATGCGCAGCAGGTCGTGCGGATCCGGGTTGCCGTCGATGATGTAGTCGCCCTTCTGGATCAGATCGCCGTCGTGGACGGAGATGTGCTTGCCCTTGGGGATCAGGAACTCGACCGCATCGCCCTGCACACCATCGGCGTTGGGCTCGGGCGTGATCTTGATACGGCGCTTGTTCTTGTAGTCGCGACCGAATTCGACGCGGCCGTCCATCTCGGCGATGACCGCGCAGTCCTTCGGACGACGGGCCTCGAACAGCTCGGCCACCCGCGGCAGACCGCCGGTGATGTCGCGGGTCTTGGCGCCCTCGGTCGGCACGCGGGCGATGATTTCGCCAGGCTTGACCACATCGCCATTGTTCACGGACAAGACCGCGCCCACCGGCAGCAGGTAACGGGCGTCGGAGCCCGAGGCCAGCTTGGCGTATTCGTCGCCCTTGGTGACGCCCATGGCCGGACGCAGGTCCGCGCCGCGGGGGCTGGCGCGCCAGTCGGAGACGACGCGCTGGGCGATGCCCGTGGCCTCGTCGGTCTCTTCCTTGACGGACAGGCCCTCGACCAGATCCTCGAAGCGGATCGTGCCGCCGACCTCGGTGAGGATCGGCGAGGTGTAGGGGTCCCACTCGGCCAGACGCTGGCTGCGCTTGACCTCGGCGCCCTCGGTGACCCGCAGGCGGGCACCGTAGGGCAGTTTGTGGGTCTCGCGGTCCTTGCCGTCGACCACCACGGTGATGGTGACGTTGCGGCTCATGGCCACCAGATCGCCGTGCGCCGCCTTGACGGTCGGACCGTTGATCCGCGCCACGCCGGCGTTGGTGGCCTCGTAGAACGAGGTCTCCGCGACCTGGGCGGTGCCGCCGATGTGGAAGGTCCGCATGGTCAGCTGGGTGCCGGGCTCGCCGATCGACTGGGCGGCGATGACGCCGACCGCTTCGCCGATGTTGACGTTGGTGCCGCGGGCCAGGTCACGGCCGTAGCACATGGCGCAGATGCCGGCTTCGGCCTCGCAGGTCAGGGCCGAGCGGACCTTGACCGACTGGACGCCGGCGTCGTCGATGACCTCGACTTCCTCTTCCTGCAGGTAGGTGTCCGCGGGGAACAGGACGTTGTCAGTGCCGGGCTCCTTGATGTCTTCGGCCGCATAACGGCCCAGGACCCGCTGGCCCAGCGAGACGAGCACGTCGCCGCCCTCGACGACGGCGCGCAGGGTGATGCCGCGCGTGGCGCCGCAGTCTTCCTCGGTGACGATAGAGTCTTGCGCCACGTCGACCAGACGACGCGTCAGATAGCCGGAGTTGGCGGTCTTCAGCGCGGTGTCGGCCAGACCCTTGCGGGCGCCGTGAGTGGAGTTGAAGTACTCAAGGACGGTCAGGCCTTCCTTGAAGTTCGAGATGATCGGCGTCTCGATGATCTCACCCGACGGCTTGGCCATCAGGCCCCGCATGCCGCCCAGCTGCTTCATCTGCGCCTGCGAACCACGGGCGCCGGAGTTGGCCATCATGAACACCGAGTTGATGTCGGGGTTTTGACCCTTGGCCAGCACGCGCGGCTGGGCGATCTCGCCCATCATCGCATCGGCGATCTTGTCCGTGGCCTTGGCCCAGGCGTCGACGACCTTGTTGTACTTCTCACCCTTGGTGATCAGGCCGTCGGCGTACTGTTGCTCGTACTCCTCGACCTGGGTGCGGGTGTCCGCGACCAGCGTGGCCTTGGCGGCCGGGATGACGATGTCGTCCTTGCCGAACGAGATGCCCGCCTTGGCCGCCTCGCGGAAGCCGAGTTGCATCATCTGGTCGGCGAAGATGACCGTCGCCTTCTGACCGCAGTGGCGATAGACCTGATCGATCAGATTGCCGATCTCCTTCTTGGTCAGGTTCTTCTCGAGCAGCCGGTAGCCGATGTTGGCGTTCAGCGGCAGCAAGGCGCCCAGCTTCATCCGGCCCGGGGTCGTGTCGATCACCTTGGTGATCGTCTCGCCGGCCGCGTTCATCTCGGTCCAGCGGGCCTTGATCTTGGTGTGCAGGGTCACGACGCCGGCGTCGAGCGCCGCGTCGATCTCGCCCATGTTGGCGAACAGCTTGCCTTCGCCGACCTCGCCTTCCTTGACCAGCGAGAGGTAGTAGAGGCCCAGCACGATATCCTGCGACGGCACGATGATCGGCTTGCCGTTGGCCGGCGACAGGATGTTGTTCGTCGACATCATCAGGACGCGCGCTTCCAGCTGGGCCTCAAGGCTCAGCGGGACGTGAACGGCCATCTGGTCGCCGTCGAAGTCGGCGTTGAAGGCGGTGCAGACCAGCGGATGCAGGCGGATGGCCTTGCCCTCGATCAGCTTGGGCTCGAACGCCTGGATGCCCAGACGGTGCAGCGTCGGGGCGCGGTTCAGCAGCACCGGGTGCTCGCGGATGACCTCGTCGAGGATATCCCACACCTGCGGCTGCTCGCGCTCGACCATGCGCTTGGACTGTTTGACGGTGCCGGACAGGCCCTTGGCGTCAAGGCGCGCGTAGATGAACGGCTTGAACAGCTCCAGCGCCATCTTCTTGGGCAGGCCGCACTCATGCAGCTTCAGCTCGGGACCGACGGTGATAACCGAGCGGCCCGAATAGTCGACGCGCTTGCCGAGCAGGTTCTGACGGAAGCGGCCCTGCTTGCCCTTGAGCATGTCGGCGAGCGACTTCAGGGGACGCTTGTTGGCGCCGGTGATGACGCGGCCGCGACGGCCGTTGTCGAACAGGGCGTCGACCGATTCCTGCAGCATCCGCTTTTCGTTGCGGATGATGATGTCCGGTGCGCGCAGCTCGATCAGCCGCTTCAGGCGGTTGTTGCGGTTGATGACCCGGCGATACAGGTCGTTCAGGTCCGAGGTGGCGAATCGGCCGCCGTCCAGCGGCACAAGGGGGCGCAGTTCCGGCGGGATCACCGGCACGACCGTGAGGATCATCCACTCGGGCTTGTTGCCGCTCTCGAGGAAGGCCTCGATCAGCTTGAGGCGCTTGGAGGCCTTCTTGGCCTTCATTTCCGAGGGGCTGTCGGCCAGTTCGGCGCGGTGCTTCTCGGCCTCGGCGTGCAGGTCGATGCCGATCAGCAGGTTGCGCACGGCCTCGGCGCCGATCTCGGCGGTGAAGCCGTCATCGCCGAACTCGTCCTGGTAGCGGTAGAACTCGTCTTCGGTCAGCAGCTGATTCTGCTTCAGCGGGGTCAGGCCCGGCTCGGTGACGATGTAGTTCTCGAAATAGAGGACGCGCTCAACATCCTTCAGGGCCATGTCCAGCATCAGCGAGATGCGCGACGGCAGCGACTTCAGGAACCAGATGTGGGCGACGGGCGCGGCCAGCTCGATGTGGCCCATGCGTTCGCGACGCACGCGGGCCAGGGTGACCTCGACCCCGCACTTCTCGCAGATGATGCCCTTGTACTTCATCCGCTTGTACTTGCCGCACAGGCACTCGTAGTCCTTGGTCGGACCGAAGATGCGCGCGCAGAACAGGCCGTCACGTTCGGGCTTGAACGTGCGGTAGTTGATCGTTTCCGGCTTCTTGATCTCGCCGAACGACCACGAACGGATCTTCTCGGGCGAGGCCAGGGCGATTTTGATCTGGTCGAAGGTCGGGGTGACCGGGACCGGGTTGAAGATGTTCAGGACTTCCTGGTTCATCTTGAGTTCCTTCTGCGGCGAGGCCGCGAAAATTCATTGAGGGAGAAAAGCGGGAGACCGTCCCTCCCCGCTTGCGCGAGGAGGGATCATCCGGTCGGTCAGCTGTTCTCCAGCTCCACGTTCAGGCCCAGCGAGCGCATTTCCTTGACGAGCACGTTGAAGCTCTCGGGAATGCCCGCCTCGAAGCTGTCGTCGCCGCGGACGATGGCCTCGTAGACCTTGGTCCGGCCGGCCACGTCGTCGGACTTCACCGTCAGCATCTCCTGCAGGGTGTAGGCCGCCCCGTAAGCCTCGAGCGCCCACACCTCCATCTCGCCGAAGCGCTGTCCGCCGAACTGCGCCTTGCCGCCCAGCGGCTGCTGGGTGACCAGCGAGTACGGGCCGATCGAGCGGGCGTGGATCTTGTCGTCCACCAGGTGGTGCAGCTTCAGCATGTAGATGTAGCCGACGGTGACCGGCCGCTTGAACTGCTCGCCGGTCTGACCGTCGTAGACGATCGACTGGCCGGTGCGGTCCAGGCCCGCCTTCTCCAGCAGGTCCTCGATGTCGTTGATGTGCGCGCCATCGAAAACCGGCGTGGCGAAGGGCACGCCCTTCGACAGGTTCCGGGCCAGCTCGACCAGGTCCTCTTCCGACTCCGGTAGGGGGGTGTCCTTGCCGTAGATCGAGGTCAGGTGGTCGACCAGCGCCTTCTTCTGTCCGCCCTGTTGCCAGGCTTCCAGAAGGCCCTGGATCTGCTTGCCGAGACCGGCCGCGGCCCAGCCGAGGTGGGTTTCAAAGATCTGGCCGATGTTCATGCGCGAGGGCACGCCCAGCGGGTTCAGAACGATGTCCACGGCGGTGCCGTCTTCCAAGTGGGGCATGTCCTCGATCGGCAGGATCTTGGAAATGACGCCCTTGTTGCCGTGACGGCCGGCCATCTTGTCGCCGGGCTGAAGCTTGCGCTTCACGGCCACGAAAACCTTGACCATCTTCATCACGCCCGGGGGCAGTTCGTCGCCGCGCTGCAGCTTCTCGACCTTGTCCTCGAAGCGGCGGTCGAGCGCCTTGCGGGCGTCCTCGAACTGCTTCTTCATGGCCTCGAGCTCGCCCATCGCCTTCTCGTCGTCGAGGGCGATCTGCCACCACAGGCCGCGCGAGAGCTCGCCGAGCTTCGCTTCGGTGACCACGCCGCGGCCCAGGCCCTTCGGACCCGAGGTGGCGTTCTTGCCGACCAGCAGCGGATGCAGGCGGCCGTAGACGTTGCGCTCGAGAATCTTGAGCTCGTCGTCGCGGTCCTTGCCGAGGCGTTCGATCTCGGCCCGCTCGATGGCGACCGCGCGCTCGTCCTTGTCGACGCCATGGCGGTTGAACACGCGCACGTCGACGATGGTGCCGGCGACGCCGGGGGGCAGACGCAGGCTGGTGTCGCGGACGTCCGAAGCCTTCTCGCCGAAGATGGCGCGCAGCAGCTTCTCTTCCGGCGTCATCGGGCTTTCGCCCTTCGGCGTGACCTTGCCGCAGAGGATGTCGCCCGGCTGGACCTCGGCGCCGATCGCCACGATGCCGGCCTCGTCGAGATTGCGCAGGGCCTCCTCGCCGACGTTCGGGATGTCGCGGGTGATCTCTTCCGGTCCCAGCTTGGTGTCCCGGGCCATGACCTCGAACTCCTCGATGTGGATCGAGGTGAAGACGTCGTCGCGCACGATGCGCTCGGAGATCAGGATCGAGTCTTCGAAGTTGTAGCCGTTCCACGGCATGAAGGCGACGAGGGCGTTGCGGCCCAGGGCCAGTTCGCCGAGGTCGGTGGACGGGCCGTCGGCGATGACGTCGCCGGCCTTCACCTCATCACCCACGCGCACGATCGGGCGCTGGTTGATGCAGGTCGACTGGTTGGAACGCTGGAATTTCGACAGGCGGTAGATGTCGACGCCCGAACGGCCGGCGTCGAGCTCGTTGGTGGCGCGCACGACGATGCGGGTGCCGTCGATCTGCTCGACGACGCCGTCACGACGGGCGACGACGACGGCGCCGGAGTCCACGGCCACGACCGCTTCCATGCCGGTGCCGACCAGCGGCGCGTCCGACTGGACCAGCGGCACGGCCTGACGCTGCATGTTGGCGCCCATGAGCGCACGGTTGGCGTCGTCGTTCTCAAGGAACGGGATCAGGGCGGCGGCGACCGAAACGACCTGTTTCGGCGACACGTCCATCATGTCGACGTCGGCCTTGGTGAGCAGCTGGGAGTCGCCGTTGATCCGGCCGGGGACCAGGTCCTCGACGATCTCGCCGTTCTTCAGCTCGATGTTGGCCTGGGCGATGGTGTATTTCGCCTCTTCCATCGCCGAGATGTAGACCACCTCGTCCGTGGCCTTGCCGTCCTTCACGCGCCGGTACGGGCTCTCGATGAAGCCGTACTTGTTCACCCGGGCGTGGGTGGCCAGCGAGTTGATCAGGCCGATGTTCGGGCCTTCCGGCGTCTCGATGGGGCAGATGCGACCGTAGTGGGTCGGGTGCACGTCGCGGACTTCGAAGCCGGCCCGCTCGCGGGTCAGACCGCCCGGGCCAAGCGCCGACAGACGGCGCTTGTGGGTGATTTCCGACAGCGGGTTGGTCTGGTCCATGAACTGCGACAGCTGCGACGAACCGAAGAATTCACGCACTGCGGCGGCGGCCGGCTTGGCGTTGATCAGGTCGTGCGGCATCACCGTGTCGATATCGACCGAGGACATGCGCTCCTTGATGGCACGCTCCATCCGCAGCAGACCGACGCGGTACTGGTTCTCCAGCAGCTCGCCGACCGAGCGGACCCGGCGGTTGCCGAGGTTGTCGATGTCGTCGATCTCGCCCTGGCCATCCTTCAGGCCGACGAGGATCTGCAGGACCTTGAGCACGTCTTCCTTACGCAGGACGCGGATCTCGTCCGAGACCTCGGGGCTCTCCAGACGCATGTTCATCTTGACCCGGCCGACGGCCGACAGGTCGTAGCGCTCGCTATCGAAGAACAGCGAGTTGAACATGGCTTCGGCGGCCTCCGGGGTCGGCGGCTCGCCCGGGCGCATCACGCGATAGACGTCGAACAGCGCGTCCTCGCGGCCGGTGTTCTTGTCGATGCGCAGGGTGTTGCGCATGTAGGCGCCGACCGTGACATGGTCGATGTCCAGCACGTCAATGGTGGTGAAGCCGTGGCTCTCGAGCAGTTCGATGGTCGGCTGGTCCAGTTCGTCGCCGGCCTCGGCGTAGATCTCGCCGGTCTCGTAGTTGACGGCGTCGGCGGCCAGATACTTGCCCAGCAGGGCGTCGGCGGCCAGCGACAGCGACGAGGTCGTGTCGCCCAGCTTCTTGGCCTGGCGGGCGCTGATCTTGGTTCCGGCCGAGGCGATGACTTCACCGGTGTCGGCGTCGACCAGATCGAACTCCGGCTTCACCCCGCGCCAACGCTCGGCCTTGTAGGGCGTGACCCAACCTTCGCCGCGCTTCTCGTAGGGCACGGTCTCGTAGAAGGTCTTGAGGATTTCCTCGCCGTCCATGCCCAGACCCATCAGGAAGGTCGTGGCCGGCAGCTTCCGGCGGCGGTCGATGCGGACGTAGACGATGTCCTTGGCGTCGAACTCGAAGTCGAGCCAGGAGCCGCGGTACGGGATCACCCGGGCGGCGAACAGCAGCTTGCCCGAGCTGTGCGTCTTGCCCTTGTCGTGATCGAAGAAGACGCCCGGCGACCGGTGCATCTGCGAGACGATGACCCGCTCGGTCCCGTTGACGATGAAGGTGCCCTTGTCGGTCATGAGCGGGATGTCGCCCATGTAGACGTCCTGCTCCTTGATGTCCTTGACCGAGCGCGCGCCCGTCTCCTCGTCGGATTCGAAGACGATCAGGCGCAGCTTGACCTTCAGCGGCGCGGCATAGGTCATGTCGCGCTGGATGCATTCCTCGACGTCGTACTTCGGGTCCTCGAACTCGTAGGAGACGTATTCCAGGATGGCCCGTTCGTTGAAGTCCTTGATCGGGAAGACCGATTTGAACACCGCCTCGATGCCCTGGTCCTTGCGCGGGCCCGAACGGACCTCACGCTGCAGGAACTGCTCGTAGGAGGCGCGCTGAACCTCGATCAGGTTCGGCATCTGCACCGCTTCCGGGATACGCCCGAAGGAGTGGCGGATGCGCTTCTTGCCGGTGAACGAGGTGGCGGTGAGGAACTGACCGTTGACGGTGAGTTCCGCTTTGGACTTGGCCATTCTGTCTTCCCAATGCGGCGGGCCGGGCAGCCCGCTCAATGCAGCAGCCACGGCTCCGCCATTCCGGCGACCCGTGACCATCGGTTTCGGCGTCCACCCTCGGGCCTTGCGGTCCCAGGACGCCTGAAATGTAGGGCTCCCTTGGGGAGGAGCGCGCCTTCGCACCGGTCGGAGGGCGACAAACCGGGCCTCGGCGCTTTCGCGCGTATCTCTCACGGAGTTAGCGGAACGGGCTGATATACTCGCTTTGGCGGCGAAATAAAGACCGATGGCGCTCTTTTTCCGGGGCCGACGGTCAGCGGGGGGGTCCCGCGCCCCGCCTCGCCGCCCATTGCTTTGCATCAGCATGGAAAATAGCGTCGCCGCATGACTCGCATCGCCGTCGCGGCCGCCGCCGCCCTGACCCTGTCCGCCTGCGCCTCGGCCGGGCCGAATCCGTACGATTTCTCGGGGGCCTCGACCCAGGAGAACTGGAAGGCGGGCAACGCCGCCTATCTGGAATGGAACGCCGCCCGGGGCGGATGGACGACCACCGCCTCCGGTCTGCAGTACCGCCGCGTCGGCCCCGCCAACCCGGCCGGGCGCCAGCCGGCCTCGACCGACACGGTCAGCGTCCACTACCGCGGGACATTCGTCGACGGGCGCGAGTTCGACAGCAGCTACGCCCGCAACGAGCCGGCGGAATTCCCGCTGAACCGGGTCATCAAGGGGTGGACCGAAGGCGTCGGCCTGATGCGGGAGGGGGAGAAATTCGAGTTCGTCATTCCGGCCTCGCTCGGTTACGGCGAGCGCTGGGTCGGCGGTGACGAACTGCCCCCCAACTCGACCCTGTTGTTCACGGTCGAACTGCTTGACGTGAAGCCGGCGGCCTGATCGCGGAACCCTGAAGATGACAGGGATTTAATCCCGGCGAGCCGGCGCGGCGCTCTAGCCTGCCGTCGAACCTCATTGATCGAGAGCCTCCCGATGATGCGATCCGCCCGCTTGCTCGCCTCCGCCTGCGCCGCCGCCCTGCTGTGCGGTTCGGCCCCCGCACTGGCCCAGGTCGGAACGCCGGCGCTGGACCGGGCGCTGGCGCCGATCCCGGCGCCGCGCGACGCCCCCTACCCGGGCGTGATCTCGCTGGACATGGACGCCACCGATATCGACCGGCGGATCGTCTCGGTGAGACAGACCATCCCGGTCACCGGCCCGGGTCCGCTGATTCTGTTCTATCCGGAGTGGATCCCCGGCAACCACGGCCCGGTCGGTCCGGTCGACGACATCGCCGATCTGAGGATCACCGCCGACGGCCAGCCGCTGCGCTGGGTGCGCAACACCGTCCACACCAGCGCCTTTCAGGTCGAGGTTCCGGCGGGAGTCAGCGAGGTCGAGGCTTCGTTCAAATGGCTGACCCCGATCGACGGCAATCAGGGCCGGGTCGTCATCACCGACGACATGCTCAACATCCAGTGGGAGAAGGCCCTGCTCTATCCTGCGGGCTACGATTCCAGCGGCATCACCTTCCGGCCGACGCTGCGCCTGCCGGCGGGCTGGCAGTACGGCACGGCGCTGGAGACGCAGAGTTTCCAGAACGGCCTCGCGACCTTCGCGCCGATCAGTCTCGAGCATTTCGCCGACAGCCCGGTGTTCGCCGGGCGCCACTATCGCCAGATCGACCTCGATCCGGGCGGCCGTTCGCCGGTGCGGCTCAACGTGGTCGCCGACGAGGCCGACATGCTGGCGGCCACGGACGCCCACATCGAACTGCACCGCAATCTGGTCGATCAGGCTGACCGGCTGTTCGGGGCCCGCCATTTCGACCGCTACGACTTCCTGTTGGCGGTCACGGACAAGCTGGGCGGCATCGGGCTGGAGCACCAGCGCTCGTCGGAGAACAGCGTCGATGTCCGTTATTTCACCGCCCCGACGGCGACCCTGGCCGACCAGGACCTGCTGGGTCACGAATATGTCCACTCCTGGAACGGCAAGTGGCGCCGGCCGGCCGATCAGCTGACCGCCACCCTGAACGAACCGCTGCAAAACTCCCTGCTCTGGGTCTACGAAGGCCAGACGCAGTATTGGGGCCGGGTGCTCACGGCGCGGGCCGGCCTGTCCAGCAAGCAGCACGCGTTGGACTGGTTCGCCATGACCGCCGCCAACTACGGGACCATGCCGGGGCGCCAGTGGCGCGCCATGCAGGACACCGTCAACGATCCGATCATCGCTCGCCGCCGCCCCCAGCCGTGGAGCACCTATCAGCGCAGCGAGGACTACTATTCCGAAGGCGCCCTGATCTGGCTGGACGCCGACACCTGGATCCGCGAGCGGACCAACGGCCGCAGGTCTCTGGACGACTTCGCCAAAGCCTTCTTCGGGATCGACGACGGCGACTGGGACCCGCGGCCTTATACCTTCGCCGACATCACCTCGACGCTGGATGGGGTGGCGGAGAACGACTGGGCGGAATTCCTGCGGACCCGCCTCGACGCCGTCGGCCCCGACGCCGCTCCGCCGCTGGGCGGCATCGAGCGCGGGGGCTACCGGTTGGTTTGGCGCGAGGCCATGAACGCCTATCACAAGGCGCTGTACGACGAACTGGGCCGCAACGATTTCCAGTATTCGCTGGGCGTAATGACCAACGGCTCGAACCGCATCACCACGGTGCGCTGGGGCTCGCCGGCCTTCGAGGCGGGGCTGACCTCGGGCTGGGAAGTAGTGGCCGTGAACGGCCGCGCCGCCAGCCCGGCAGTGATCGCCGAGGCCATCACCGCCTCCAAGGGCAATGCGACGCCGATCGAGATGATGCTCAAGAACGGAGAGCGGTTCCGGACGGTGCGTTTCGACTACCACGACGGCCTGAGGTACCCGCACCTCGAGCGGATCGAGGGAACGCCCGACCGTCTGGGCGACATCCTCGCCCCCCGCCGCCGCTGATCGCGAGGACCGACCGATGATGAAATACGCCGCCCTCGCCCTGTTGCTGGCCTCAGCCTCCGTGCCGGCTCTCGCTCAGGTCCCGGCCTCGCAGGCGCAGACGCCCCTGCCCGCGCCGACCAGCCTGCCCTACGCGCCGCCGCCGATCCCGGCGCCGCAGGATCGGGACTATCCGGGCACGATCGGCATTCGCGTCGATCTGACCGACCTGGACCACAAGGTCATCCGCGTGCGCCAGACCGTGCCGGTCAGCGCCGGGCCGCTGGTGCTGCAATATCCCAAATTCATCCCCGGCAACCACGCCGACACCGGGCCGATCCAGCTGATCTCCGGCCTGACCGTCACCGGAAACGGAAACCGCATTGAATGGGTGCGCGACACGGTCGATCCGCACGCATTCCACCTCGACATTCCGGCGGGCGTCGCAACCATCGAGGTCGATTTCGAATGGCTGACCCAGCCGGATAACGCGACCTGGCGCGTGGTCATGACCGACGAGATCGTCAACCTGCAGTGGGAGAAGGCCCTGCTGTATCCGGCGGGCTACAACCACGACCGGATCACCTTCGCCGCCTCGGTGGTGCTGCCGGAGGGCTGGAACTACGGCGTGGCGCTGGACACCGTTTCGCGCGAGGGGAATGTCGCGACTTTCGCGCCGATCTCGCTGGAGCATCTGGCCGACAGTCCGATGTTCGCGGGCAAGCATTACCGCCGCGTCGACATCGATCCGGGCGGCCGCTCTCCGGTACATCTCAATCTGGTCGGCGACACCGCCGCCTCGATCAATGCGACGCCCGAATGGATCGCCAAATACGAGGCGTTGGTGGACCAGGCCGACTATCTCTTCGGCGCCCGGCATTTCGACCGCTACGAATTCCTGCTGGGCCTCACCTCCAAGCTGGGCGGCATCGGTCTGGAGCATCACCGGTCGTCCGAGAACACCGCCGCGGTGAACTACTTCAGCACGGCCACGCCGTCCTACGGCTCGCGCGGCCTGCTGCCGCACGAGTATGTGCACAGCTGGAACGGCAAATTCCGTCGCCCGTCAGACGAGTATGTGCCCAATTTCAACGTTCCGACCCAGAACAGCCTGATGTGGGTGTATGAGGGGCAGACGGAATACTGGGGCGATGTCCTGACCCCCCGCTCCGGGCTGGGGACGTTCGAGGAGGCGGTGGTCAACCTCGCCGAGGTGGCCGGCTTTTACGACCAGCAGCCGGGACGGCATTGGCGGGCGCTGCAGGACACCACCAACCAGAACCTGCTCGGCTACCGGCTGACCAACCCGTGGTCGTCATGGATGCGGGGCACCGGCGACTACTATCGCGAAGCTCTGCTGATCTGGCTGGACGCCGACACCCTGATCCGGGAGGCGACGCGCGAGCGCAGGTCGCTCGATGACTTCGCCAGGGCCTTCTACGGCGTCGAGGACGGGGTGTGGGAGGCGCGGCCCTACGCATTCGAGGACGTCGTCGAGCACCTGAACGCGGTCCACCCCCACGACTGGGCGACCTTCCTGCGGACGCGGCTGGACGCCGTCGGACCGGACGCGGAGGCTCCGCTGGACGGGATCGAGCGGGCCGGCTGGCGCCTGACGTACGTCGACGATCTGACCCCGCTGGAGAAGCGGATGATGGGCGGCTGGGGCGGCGACTTCCAGTATTCCCTGGGCTTCACCCTGGGGTCGGGGAACCGCATCACCGGCGTGCGCTGGGGCGGCCTGGCCTTCGAACAGGGACTGGGCCACGGCTGGGAGCTGGTGGCCGTCGGCGACCGTACGGCCTCGGCCGAGGCGCTGCGCGAGGCGGTGACCGCCGCCAGGCGCGGGAGCGATCCGATCGTGCTGGTGGTCAAACGGGGCGATGAGTTCCGCACCCTGAGCTTCGACTACTATGGCGGCCTGCGCTACCCGCGTCTCGTTCGCATCCCCGGAACCCGCGACCGGCTGGCCGACATCTTCGCCCCGCGGCGGCATTGATCAGTCCCGTACGCGCCGGTGACGGCGCTCGAACGAGGCGAGCGGCTCCAGCGTAGATGCGCCGAAGACCTCTTCACCCGCTCCGACGCAACGAGCCGGAGGCGGGGGAGCGGCGAAGACGGAAGCGCCGGGAGCGTCTGCCGGAAAGCTGCCTCCGCCGAGTGCGACCTCGTCTCCGACCGCGACCCGGGTCCTTCCGTTGACCAGAACCAGGCGCCCGCCGGACGTCTCCACACGCGTGCCATAGGGCCAGATGACATATCGGCGGGGGCCGCCCGGCTGGGCGACGTAGAGGCAGCCGTCGTCGAGGATCACCGTTCCCGCCAGCAAAGGGGTCAGATGAATGTCGGGGCGCTCCCCGGCAGTTGGCAATGCCACGACGTCCCCGTTCTCAACGGACGCGGTCGCGCATCCCCAGAGGCCAAGGGCGGCAATCGTCAGACCGAAAGGCCGAATACCTGTCATCCTGCTCCAACTGCTTCGCGGATGACCGGTTGCAGGAGACGCGACGCCTGCCGGGTGGGGCCAACGCATCCCGGGCGGCGGGTCTCAGGATCGACGCCCTACCAGCAGGCCCGCGGCTTCGGCGTCTTGCGCAGTTCGGTGGTCTGCGCCGCGCACTGGGCCGACGCCTCATCGGGCGTCAGCTTTTGCAGGTTCCAGCGCAGATCGCGCAATTCGGTGCGCAGGGCTTCCTCGTCCGCCGCTTTGCCCTGCTTCAGCTCGCAGGCGTGGATGTCGTATTTGAGCGTCGCCAGCTCCATGCAGGTGTTCGAGAGCGTGCCCATGATCAGCCGGGCCTTGGCCGCGGTCATCGGCAGGTCCGGCGACGGCGGTGCGGGCGGTCCCGGCGGCGGCGGCAGATCGCGCCCGGTCGCGAGATTGTCGCAGGCGGCGAGGCCCAGCGTCGCGGCGACGGCGATGACGACGATATTCGATCTCATGGAACCCCTCCCATTACCGACGTAGGGGGCCACAACCGGCGGCGGCTGTCCATGCCGCGCGCAAGCAAAACGGGCCGGGGATCGCTCCCCGGCCCGTTCGCAAAGTCAGTCGGATCGCCCTCAGGCAGCGCGAAGCGCGTGGGGCGAACCAAAAGGCTTACTTGACCTGCACCTTGGCGCCGGCTTCCGTCAGCTTCTTGGCGATTTCGTCGGCGTTCTGCTTCGAGACGTTCTCGACGACGTTCTGCGGAGCGCCTTCGACCAGGTCCTTGGCTTCCTTCAGGCCGAGGTCCGAACGGACGCCGCGGACTTCCTTGATGACGTTGATCTTCTTGTCGCCACCGTCCAGCAGGACGACGGTGAACTCGGTCTGCTCTTCAGCCGCTTCGGCCGGCGCACCGGCGCCGCCGCCGGCACCCGGCATGGCCATGGCGACCGGAGCAGCGGCGCTGACGCCCCACTTTTCTTCCAGCAGCTTGGACAGTTCGGCGGCTTCCAGAACGGTCAGCTTCGACAGGTCTTCAACGATTTTGGCGAGATCGGCCATGGGTAGGTTCCTTCGGAGGATTTGGGTTCAGAGAGAGGTTTGCAGAGATGAAAGTCGGCGGTCCGCTTACGCGGCGTCCTTGGTGGCGTAGGCGTTGAACACCCGGGCCAGTTGGCCGGCCGGAGCTTGCACGACGCCGGCGATCTTGGTCGCGGGAGCGTTGAGCAGGCCGAGCAGCGAGGCGCGGATCTGATCCAGCGACGGCAGTTTGGAGAGAGTCTCCACGCCTTTCGCGTCCAGAACCTTTTCACCCATGAAGCCGCCGAGGACGATGAACTTGTCATTCGCCTTGGCGTATTCGGCGGTGATCTTGGCGGCCGTCACCGCGTCGTCGGCGTAGGCGATGCCCACGGGACCCTTGAACAGGCCGTGGTAGTCGCTGCCTTCGTCGGCTTCGAGCGCCTTGAGCGCCAGGCGGTTCTTGACCACCTTGAACGTGCCGCCTTCCTTGCGGAGGCGTCCACGCAGGTCTTCCATGTCCGCAACGGTCAGACCCAGGTTGTGGGTCACGACCACGGCGCCCGCGTCGGCGAAAACGCCCTTGAGCGTCTCGATCGACTCGGCTTTTTGTGCGCGGTCCATTGCGGTCTCCAGTCTGGTATTCGCCGCCGGGCTTATTCCCGACGACGGATTGGCCAAGGCGCGCCGCGTCGCCGCGATGCGTTCAGGCCGGTCGTATTGTCCGAAGGAAGCTCGAACCCCGACGTCCGGATACCGGAGCGTCTGGCGTCGTCCGCATCCCCATCTCCCCACGGCGCCAGAGGGCTCTCTGGCATTTACGGTGTGGGTGGCCCCCACGCCCCGAAGTTCTCGGACAGGACCGCCGCTGCCGAAGCTGCGACGGAGAAGGCGCGCTCTATACACGGAACCGGCGGGGATTCAAGCGTCGATGCCCCGAGCGCCCGTTAACCCTGCGCTCACCCTGCCCTCCAACCCGATCTTCACCTTATCGGGCCTAGAAACGTCCCGGAATGAGCCAGTCCCGACAAACGAGGGCCGGCCCCGGACGTGATGATGAAGGGCGACCGAAAATGAGCCGCACCATACTCGTGGTCGACGACGATCCCACCCAGCGCCGCCTGGCGCAGGCGGTGCTGGAGCGCGAAGGCTACGCCGTGGTCCACGCCGAATCCGGCGGCGAGGCCATCGACCGGCTGACCAAGGGCGGCGGGGCCGACGTGGTGCTGCTGGACATGATCATGCCGGGCATGAGCGGCATGGAAGCCCTCGCCGAGATGCGCACGGCGGGCGTGACGACGCCGGTGATCGTGCTGACCGCCTCGGGCGGGGTCGACGCCGTGGTCAAGGCCATGCAGGCCGGCGCCCAGGACTTCTTCGTCAAGCCGGTCTCGGCCGAACGCCTGCTGGTCGGCGTCCGCAACGCCCTGCAGATGACCCAGCTGACCGCCGAGGTGGGAAGGCTGAAGAAGCACGTCGCCGGGCGCACCTCGTTCGACGATCTGGTCGGCCAGAGCGCGCCGATGCGAATGGTCAAGTCGCTGGGCCTCCGGGCCGCCAAGTCGTCGATCCCGGTCCTGATCACCGGCGAGAGCGGCGTCGGCAAGGAAGTCATCGCCCGCGCCCTGCACGGGGCCTCGGACCGCGCCGGCAAGCCGTTCGTGGCCGTCAACTGCGGCGCCCTGCCGGTCAATCTGGTCGAGTCGATCCTGTTCGGTCACGAGAAGGGCAGCTTCACCGGCGCCAGCGAAAAGCATCTGGGCAAGTTCGCCGAGGCCAACGGCGGCACCCTGTTCCTCGACGAGATCGGCGAACTGCCGCTGGACATGCAGGTCAAGCTGCTGCGCGCCCTGCAGGAGGGGGAGATCGACCCGGTCGGCTCCAAGAGGTCGGTCAAGGTCGATGTGCGCATCGTCTCGGCCACCAATCGCGATCTGGCGGAACAGGTGCGCGACGGTCGCTTCCGCGAGGACCTGTTCTACCGGCTCAACGTCTTCCCCATCGAGGCCCCGGCCCTGCGCGAGCGGCGCGAGGACATCCCGGCCCTGGTCGAGCATTTCGTCGCCCGTTTCAACGTCGAGGAAGGCAAGCGCGTGGCTGGCTGCGCGACCGAGACCTTGACCCTGCTTTCGGGCTTCGACTGGCCGGGCAATGTCCGCCAGCTGGAGAACGCTGTCTACCGCGCCATCGTGCTGTCGGACTCGCCCTTCCTGCAGCCGCACGACTTCCCGGCCATCTCCGGAGTCGCCGCCCCCTTCCTGCCAACGGAACACGGCGAGGGGGACCGCGAGGGGGACCGCGAGGGAGACCGCGAGGCCTCGGACGAAACATCGGAGGCTTCGGCCGTCGGTCTGCCGCCCCTGCCCGAGACGCCGATCCGCATCATCGACGAGCGCGGCCATCTGCGGACGCTGGAGGAGATCGAGCGCGACCTGATCCAGCACGCCATCGAGGTCTACGCCGGCCACATGTCCGAGATCGCGCGCCGGCTCGGCATCGGCCGCTCGACCCTGTACCGCAAGGTCCGCGAGCAAGGTCTCGAGGGCGTGCTGAAGGAAGCGGGCTGAGCCTTCGGAGCCACGCCTCAAGAAAACCCGACGATCACGCCGAGAGTTCACTGGAGGTCCAGGCGACCGGCGTGCGAAACGCTTTGAGCCGCAACTTCCGGTTTCGCCGGTGAAACACGACGGAAATGCTGGAGCGGCACGTTGAACGCGTTGTCCCTCCCCCGTTCTGGAACGTCGTATGCTTCTCGTGACCACCGCCCTGTCCGGCCTGATGGCCGGCGCGATCCAGACAGCGCCGGCTCCGGCCTCTCCTGCCGCGCGTCGGGAGGCGCCGCCGCAGCAGCAGCCCGAGCCGCGACCAGCGGCCTCGCAGGATCCGGAACCCGCCACTCCGGCCCTTTCGGAGGAGGAGCGAGCCAACGCCGTCGACCTGGGCACCGTCGACGTGTCGACCACGCGGCCGCGCGGCAGCGTCGACAGCGACATCCCGCCGGACGTGACCCTGACCGCCGAAGATATTCAGTCCTACGGCGCGTCCAGCATTTCCGAACTGCTGACCTACCTGGAACCGCTCACCCGCAGTTCACGGGGATCGGGCGGGCAGCCGGTCATGCTGGTCAACGGCCGGCGCATCTCGGGCTTCCGGGAGATCGCCGGGATCCCGCCCGAGGCGATCGAGCGGGTCGACATCCTTCCGGAGGAAGTGGCGCTCGAATACGGATACCGCGCCGACCAGCGCGTAGTGAACTTCGTGCTCAAGGCCAATTTCCGTTCGATCACGGCCCAGGTCGAAGGCCGCGTGCCCACCGCCGGCGGTCGCACCGTTAACGAGCTTGAGACCAATCTCCTGCGCATCTCCGGCGCCCAACGCTGGTCGATGGAGCTGGAATACGAACGCGCCACGCCGCTGTTCGAGAGCGAGCGCGACCTGATCCGCGACCCGGGGTCCACACCCTACGACCTGACCGGCAACATTTCGGGCCTGCCTTTCGGCGACGAGATCGATCCGGCGCTGTCGGGCCAGGTGGGCGAGGTCGCGACCGTGGCCCCGGTCCCGACCGCCGGCTTCACCCTGAACGATTTCGCGGCGGCCTATGGCGATCCGCGCACGGGTGATCTGGGCGCCTACCGCACCCTGATGTCCGCAACCGAGCGGGCCGAGGTCAGCGGTACGATCAAGACCGATCTCAACAGCGAGACCGCGGTGACCTTCAGCGCCAGCCTGAGGGACGAAAGCAACCGCAGCTTCAACGGCCTGCCGGGAGTGACGCTGACCCTGCCGGACGGGAATCCCTTCTCGCCCTTCGCCGAAGACGTGCTGGTCTACCGTTATCTGGACGACGCCGCGGCCCTCGGTCGCCAGACGGACACCCTGACCAGCGAGGCCGGCTTCCTGCTGGACGGCTTCCTCGGCGAGGACTGGCGCTGGACCTTCAATGGCGAGTTCACGCGCAACGAGACCGACACCGTCACCGGTCGAGGCTACGGCGCGGCCCCCTTCCAGACTCGCCTCGACAGCGGCGACGCGACCGCCAATCCGTTCGGCGCGCTGGCTCCGGTCGACTTCACGGTCGTCGCCAATGATACCGCCCGCTCCGTGTCCCAGCGGATCGACACCGAGTTCGTGTTGACCGGCGACCTCTGGGAGCTCCCCGCCGGCGGGGTCTCGACGACGTTCAAGGTCGGGGCCGACACCCTGTCCCTCGACTCGGCCAGCACGCGCGGCGGCGTCACCACCGAGCGCAAGCAGTCGCGCGACCGCCTCAGCGGTCTGACCAATGTGACCCTGCCGGTCGCCAGCCGCCGCACCGGGGTTTTGCCCGCGCTCGGCGATCTGTCGGTCAGCCTCAACGCCGGTTTCGAGGACCTGTCCGACTTCGGCGGCCTGTCAATCCTCGGCGCGACGGTGAACTGGTCCCCGATCGAGAAGCTGTCCTTCCTCGCCAGCTTCACCGACGAGGAAGGATCCCCGAGCATCAGCCAGCTCAATAATCCGGTCATTGCGACGCCGAACGTCCCGGTGTTCGACTTCGCCGCCGGCCCCAATGGCGAAACCGTGCAGATCACGCGGATCGAGGGCGGCAACCCCAACCTCGATCCCGAGACCCGGCGGGTCTGGAAGGCCGGGATCACCCTGCAGCCGTTCACCGACGAGAACCTGAGGATCAATTCGACCTGGACCCGCACGTCGATCGAGGATTCGATCAACAGCTTCCCGACCATCACCTCCGAGCTGGAAGCCGCCCTGCCCGCCCGCTTCACGCGTGACCCGGCCGGCAATCTGATCTCGATCGACGCCACGCCCCTGAACTTCGCCCGGGCCGAACGCGAGGACATCCGCACCGGCTTCAACTTCTCGAAGGCGTTCGGAACCCCGACGCCGCGAGCGGCGCCCGGGGCCGCGCAGGGCGGGCCGGTGGTCGTGCGCGGCCCGGGCGGAGGCGATGGTCCCCGGGGGGAGCGCCGGGAGGGCGGCGGCGGGCCAGTCATGCGCGCGATCGGAGGCGGCCGGGGCGGCGGCATGCAGCCGGGTCAGGGCCGCTACATGATCTCGATCTACCATACCTACCGCCTCCAGGATGAGATCCTGATCGCCGACGGCATCCCGGTCCTCGACCTGCTGGACGGCGCCGCCACCTCCGGACGCGGCGGCAGCCCGCGTCACGAGCTTCAGGGCCAGGTGGGCGTGTTCAAGGACGGGATGGGCGCCTTCCTGCGGGCCAACTGGACGGACGACACCCGTGTCGACGGCGGAACCGGGCCGGACCTGAATTTCTCGGGCCGGACCACGGTCAACCTGAACATGTTCATGGATCTCGGGGCGCGGACTTCCTGGGTCGAGCGCTATTCGTGGCTGAAGGGCGCGCGGGTGCAGCTGGGCATCAACAATCTGTTCGACAGCCGCACCGAGGTGACCAGCAGCGCCGGCGACACGCCGCTGACCTACCAGCCGGACTACCTCGACCCCGAGGGTCGCAGCATCAGCCTGTCGTTGCGCAAGATCCTGTTCTGATTAATCGTCCGAGGGCTTGGGGACCTTGCGCCCCCAGCGCCGCTTCGGCTCTTCGCCCCTGGCCTTGGCCGTGATTTCCTTGAGCTTGCGCCCCTGCATCGACGACAGGGCCTGACCCGGGGCGCCCAGTTCGGGGTCGCCGAAGGCGCGACCGTGGGTCTTCACCCGATCGGACACGGAATCGAGGAACTCGCCTTCCCATTCGGACAGGGAGACCCCGGCCTTGTCGGCGGCTCGTTTGGCGCGCCTGAGGGCGTTGAGGGCCGCGCGCTGGGCAGCCTTGCGTTCGGCCTCGAACGGAGAGGGCGGCTTCTTCGAACCGCCTTTTCCACCGCCAAAGCCGGTTCGCTTCAGGGTCAGATCTCGCCGAGGGCGGACATGTAGAGGTCGAGGATCGCCTCCTCCTCCTGCCGCTTGGCCTTGTCCTGCTTGCGGATGCGGATGACCTTGCGCAGCACCTTGACGTCGTAGCCCTCGCCCTTGGCCTCGGCGAAGACCTCCTTCATGTCGGCCATCACCGCCTGCTTGTCCTCTTCCAGCCGCTCCAGCCGCTCGATGATGGTGCGCAGCCGGCCCTGGGCGGACGAGGTCAGGACGTCGGGGGACGAGTCGAAGGCGGCGTCATCAGCCATGGGAAAGAACTCCGGAAAGACAGGTTGACGCTAACCACGTCGCACGGCCCGACTCAACGACGGGCGCGAAAAAGGCTGCGGACAAGTCCGCAGCCTCGAAACTTTCGGCCGCGCCGGAACCGGCGCGAAGGCGCTTAGCCCTGTTTGGCCTTGAAGCGCGGGTCGGTCTTGTTGATCACATAGACCACGCCCTTGCGGCGCACGACCTTGCAGTCGCGGTGGCGACCCTTGAGCGACTTGAGCGAGCTGCGGACCTTCATGGTCGTAATCCTTGGAGCGCTACCCTTCGCCACGCGGCGGCTCAGTGCTTGAGCGCGTCTCGAGGCGAAGCCAAACAGAAAAGCCGCGAGGCGGACCTGCGGCGGAGCGGTGCGTATAGAGAGGCTTGTGCGGCGCGTCAACCAGAGAGACAGGGGTTTTCGCCGGCGAGAGACGGAGGCCTGGCCGCCGGGTCGGACAGAGGATCCTCGGGGTTGCTGGCCCGACGCGTCGCCCTCCGCCACCGGGCCATACTCTGTCTCAAAGAGGCCGGCCCCGTGCGCCCGGACCGGTTACAGCGTCGTCGAGAACGAGGGTTAGGGACCCCGAACGGGGAATTCACGGCAACGCTTTCTCCATCCGGGCGCTGTAGGCGTCGCGCCAGACTCGCGGACTTGTTATGAGGGCCCGGGGCGCCCGGGAGACTAGCTTGCAGATCATGCGTTTCAGCCTTCGCCTCATCCTCGTCGGAACGGTCGCCGCCTGCGCGCCCATGTTGCCCGACCCGCCGCCCGCGGCGCCTCCGACGCCGGCGCCTGTCCAGCCGGAGCCGGCTCCCGCCACGCCCCCCGCGCCCGCCCCTGCCGCGCCCGCCGTGGACCAGGCCGGGTTCGACGGCTGGAAGCAGGGCTTCCTCGCGCGTCACGGCGGGTCTCGCCGGGCGGCCTACGAGCGGGAACTGGCCGGGCTGGAGCCCGACCCCGCGGTGATCCGACTCGACAGAAACCAGCCCGAGTTCAGCCGCCCCGCCGGAGCCTACATCCAAAACGCCGTCACCGCGACGCGGATCGCCCAGGCCCGCCAGCGCACCGATCGGGCGCCGTGGTCCGTGGTGCAACGCTACGGCGTGCCGTCGGAAATTCTCGTCGCCGTCTGGGCCCAGGAGTCGGCCTTCGGTCAGGTGCAGGGCGATTTCGACGTGATCCGGTCGTTGGCGACGCTGGCGTATGATGGCCGCCGCCGGGACTGGGCCGAAGCCCAGCTGAAGGACGCTTTGGATATCGTCGTCGACGGCCGGCGTTCCCGCGCGGGGCTGAAGGGCAGCTGGGCCGGGGCCATGGGCCAGACCCAGTTTATGCCGGACAACTATCTGCGTCTCGGCGTCGACCAGAACGGGGACGGCAAGGTCGACATCTGGGGCTCGGACGCCGACGCCCTCGCCTCGGCCGCCAACCTGTTGGCCCAGGCCGGCTGGAAGCGCGGTCAGACGTGGGGCTACGAGGTCCGCCTGCCGTCCAATTTCGACTATTCCGAAGCCGAGGGGCCGCGCCATCCCTGGGCGTACTGGGCGGCGAAGGGCGTGACCCTGGCGCACGGCGGCGCGCCGAACGCCGCGGAAGCGCGCGAGGAGGCGACCATCCTGCTGCCGCAGGGCGCCCGCGGCCCCGCCTTCCTCGCCCTGCCCAATCACTATGTCATCCGCCGCTACAACAACTCTGTCAGCTATGCGCTGGCCATCGGCCTGACCGCGGACGGCATCCAGGGCCGGCCGGGGTTGGTCGGGACCTGGCCGGACGACGGCCCGCTGTCACGCGACCAGCGCGTCGGGGCGCAGCGCGCGCTGACGGTCATGGGCTTCGACACCCAGGGGGTCGACGGGGTCATCGGCGCCAATACGCGGGCCGCCCTGCGCCGCTGGCAGATCGCCAACGGACGACTGGCGGACGGCTATCTCACCGCCGAGCTCGCCGACGAGCTGATTCGTCGGGCGGGTTAGGCGGCCTCGGCCGCGCCCGACCCGGGGCCGGCCAGCCCCTGCATGACCATCTTGTTGATGTCGATCAGGGCCTCGAAGTCGTCCTCGCCGCGCATCACCGCCGACGAGTGTTTGCTGACGAACAGGCTGATCGAGATGATCTGGGCCCGAAGCGACTTGTCCATGGCGTTGTCCGGGCTGGCGCAGTCGGTGGCCAGGGTCGACCACAGGCGACGATTCCAGTCGAGGGCGTCGATGCGCGTAGCGACGTCGGTCACATCCACCGTCGAGGCGTGCATCAGCGCCCGGGTGACCTGCCCGAACAGCCGATACTCCATCTCGCGCGGGTTTTCAGCTCGCGTCGCCGCGGTCTTGTACGCCTGAAGCGACATTCGCCAGACCTTCCTCGTAATCCACCAGTTTCCGGGCCGCCATCAGCGCCTTGTAGTATTCGCGCGACATCACATGCCGCGACGCCGCCACGCAGTCCGCCAGCACCTGCGGATTGCGTGTCGCGCCCATGAACTCGGTCAGCCGCATCGCAAACTCGTCATAGACCTTCGGCGCCGCGCTTTCGTCGAGGTACATCATCATCACGGGGAAGTAGACTCGCTTCGCCGGGCTGGTGACGTCCTCTGGCTGCATGATGTCCTTCTCGCGCAGCACGCTGGCCTTGTTCTGCAGGATCAGCACGCCACGGCGGTCGCCGTTCTGGACGACGGCTCCATTGAGAACGAATTTCTCGCCGGGCTTGAGCGACAGCTTCAGCGGCATTCGGGGCGTCTCCTCACAGGCGCACGGCGACGTTAGGAAGCCGGGAACGAACGCAGGCTAAAGAGTCGTGGTTAATCATCCCTTGTGATCCGGTGTCCATCATCGCCGGATAACCGCAGGATCACCGCATGCCCGCCGTCGAGTTGTCGCCCGAACAAGTTCACGCGTTCGCGCCCGCCGCCCAGGGGGTCGCCGGCGACTCCGCCTCCCCCGAAGCCATCCGCAGGCTGTCGCGCCAGCTGGCCACCCCCAAACTGGGAGTGAAGGCCCAGCGCAAGGCGCTGGAGAAGCTCAAAGCGGCCCTGGTGGCGATCCGGGCGGGCGATTTCGCCCTCGGCGCCAAACGGGCGCTCGACGCCCTGAAGATGGACGAAACCAACGGTCTGGCCTGGCATGTGCTGGCCATCTGCCGCGAGAAGTCGGGCGATCTGGGACAGGCGCTGCTGGCCTATGAAGCGGCGCTTCAGCTGCTGCCCAACGAGACCGACGTGGCCCACGACCTCGGCCGGCTCGCGCAGCAGATGGGCTATCTGGAGATCGCCGAGAAGCTGCTGCTGAAATACCTCGCCACCGACCCGGGGCATGTGGAGGCGACCAACAATCTGGCCTGCGTCCAGCGCGACCAGAAGCGCTATGGCGACGCCGTCGAGACGTTGAAGGCGCTGCTGGGGGTCGAGCCCGAATCGCCGGTGCTGTGGAACACCCTGGGTACGGTGCTGAGCGACCAGGGCGACATGAGCACGGCCCTGACCTTCTTCGAGGAGGCGCTGCGGCATGATCCGGCGTTCGCCAAGGCGCGCTACAACCGGGCCAACGCCCGCCAGCCGCTGGGCGACGCGGCGGGCGCGCTGGAGGATGTCGACGCCGCCCTGCCCGGGGCCGAGAGCCCCTACGAACGAGCCATGATGCAGATGGCGCGGGCCATGCTGCTGATGACGCTGGGCCGCATTCCCGAAGGCTTCGAGGCCTATGAGGTGCGGCTGGACCCGCATCTGCCCGAGGCCATGCGGGTCGCGCTCGAGGCCCCGCGCTGGGACCCGACGACGGAGGAGATCCGCGGCAAGCGCCTGCTGATCGTCGGCGAGCAGGGACTGGCCGACGAAATGGTCTTCGGGACCTGCATCGGCGACGCCATCGAGGCCGTGGGGCCCGAGGGGCAGGTTGTCGTGGCGGTCGAGCCGCGCCTGATCGGCCTGTTCCAGCGCGCCTTCCCCGCCGCCGTCGTGGGCGGGCACCGCTCGGTCAAGCTGGAAGGACGGATCACCCGCTATGTGCCCTTCGTCGAGGAAATCGAGGGGGGCGTCGATGCCTGGATACCGATGGCCTCGCTGCTGGCGGTCTACCGCCCGTCCGTAGAGGCCTTCCCCGAGCGGCGTGGCTACCTCGTCCCGGATGCCGACAAGGTCGCCTATTGGACGGCCGAGTTGGAGAAGCTGGGGCCGGGGCTGAAGGTCGGCCTGCACTGGAAGAGCCTGGTGCTGACCGGATCGCGGGCGCGCTATTTCTCGAGCTTCGAGCGCTGGCGGCCGGTGCTGACCACACCGGGGACGGTGATGGTCAATCTGCAGTGCGGCGACGTCGCTGACGATCTGGCGACGGCGGAGGCGGCAGGCGTGTCGATCTGGACTCCGCCGATCGACCTGAAGGACGATCTGGAGGACGTCGCGGCCCTGTCGGCGGCGCTGGACCTGGTCATCGGCCCCGGCATCGCCGGGACCAACCTGGCGGCGGCCGTCGGCGGAACCGCCTGGATGATCACGGCCCCTGACGACTGGCATTTCCTCGGCACGGAGCGGTATCCGTTCTATCCGCACCTGCGTTATTTCCGGCGTGACAGCTTCCCGGACTGGGAGGGAGCGATCACCCGCATCCGGGCGGCGCTGGAGGAAGCGGTCGCGGCGGGGAACGCGCGCTGACGCAGGGGCGTTGATCTCCCGAACAGGGAGGTCCCCATGCCCGTACGCGACGACTACGCCGACGATCAGGAACAGTCTGAAACCTATGACGAAACCCACATCGACGATGAGGGCGACGGCGATGTGTTGCTGGACGAGGCCGATCCGGTTCTGGACGTCACCCAGGCTGCCGGCGATGCGGACGAGGAAGAGACCGAGGATGAGTTTGTCGACGATCTCGACGAGGAGCTCGGCGCCTCTGGCGTGGAGGCCGAGGCCGACGCCTTGCTTGGCGTCGACGGCCAGCGCCTGACCGAGATCGACGGCGAGAGCGGGGGCGTCAGCGGACCTGACGAGATCGAACTGGTCTATTCCGGCCTGATGCGGAACTCGCGCGGGGCGCAGGCCAGCGCGGCGCACTGGGAGGCCAAACGCCTCTCCGACGACGACATCTCCGATCTCGGCTACGGCCCGGACGGCGACGAAGACCATCCCTCGAACTGAGGATACCGCGATGACCAACGAGACCCACAACCCTCAACATCAGCAGGCCCCCGCCGACGACGCGCCCCATGCCCACAAGGCCCCGCGCAAGGAGGGCAAGCCCGACCAGCTGAACATGGACGAGCGCAAGGCGGAGAGCCGGCAGGAGGCCCTGATCGACGAGAGCCTCGAGGAAAGCTTCCCCGCCAGCGATCCGCCGGCGAGCAAGCAGATCACCTGAGAGCCGCCGCACGCCGCCTCCCCGGTCGGAGAGGCAGCAGGCATGGCTCTGCGCCGCTTCGGGAAAAGCGGTTGGGGAGGGCGCGGGACAGCCGGGCCTCGCCCGGTTGGGATGTGAATACCGTTTCGACGAGACAGACTGCCCCGCGCGGTCGTTTTCCACGCGCCCTCCGGCTGGCGGCCCTGTCATTCGAGCCTTGCCGGATCACCGCCAGGGTCATTGCTGAACCCGACGCGGGGCGGACATGACGGCATGTTGCTGACGTCAGCAGCCCGCTTCCATTAGCGCGCGGCGAGCAAGCGGGCAGGATCCATCCCTGCCCGACGAGGACCCCCGGACTCTCCGTCGCCCGGGCTTCATCGCTCGACCACAGCCCGCCGACATCGAGAACGTGGATCCGACGCCCTCCCCACCGACGGGATGCCCCATCCTAAACCCCCGCCGCCCTCAGGCGGGTTCAGGACGCTCGATCACGAACCGGGAGCAAGGAAAACAACGGGTTGGGCGTTTTCGATAGGCGGATTGCACATTAACTTGCAGCGCAGCAATTGCGCTTTCCTTCTTCCCCACGGGGAGAAGGACATCCGTTGCTACCCTTTCACCCGCCACGTCGCGCCGTCGGGGCCGTCCATGACGATCACGTTCAAGGCGTTGAGGCGGTCACGGATGCGGTCGGCCTCGGCCCAGTCCTTCGCCGCGCGGGCGGCGGCGCGTTGCTCGAGCAGGGTCTCGACCTCGGCGCGCAGGGTGTCGGAAACCTCGCCCTCAAGCCATTCGGCCGGGTTCGACTGCAGTACGCCGAGGATGGCGGCGGCGGCGATCAGCTCGCCCCGGGCGCGGGCCACGACGCCATGGTCGCCGGCGGTCATGCCGCGCTCGATCTCGCTGGACAGGGCGAACAGAGTCGCCATGGCGCCGGGGGTGTTGATGTCGTCCTCGATGGACTTGAGAAAGTCGGCCGGCGGCTCATCGGTGGAGGCCTCGACGGCGGCCGACCGGTGCAGGGCGCCGTAGAGGCGGTCCAGCGCCTTGCGGCTCTGGTCCAGCAGGGACTGGTTCCAGTCGAGGGGCTGACGATAATGGGCCGACAGCAGGGCCCAGCGAACCACTTCGCCCGGGATGGCCTGAACGAGGTCGTGCAGCAGCAGGACGTTGCCGATCGACTTGGACATCTTCTCGGCGTCGACGGTCAGGAAGCCGTTGTGCATCCAGTAGCGGCTGTATTGCGCGTGGGCCGAGGGGTCGTGGGCGTGGCCGTGGGCGCAGACGCCCTGGGCGATCTCGTTCTCATGGTGCGGAAAGACCAGATCGACGCCGCCGCCGTGGATGTCGATGGGCAGGCCGAGGGTCTGTTCGATCATGGCCGAGCATTCGATGTGCCAGCCGGGGCGGCCCTCGCCCCACGGCGACGGCCAGGACGGTTCGCCCTCTTTCGAAGGCTTCCAGAGGACGAAGTCGTGGGGGTTCTTCTTGTAGGGGGCGACCTCGACCCGGGCCCCGGCGATCATGTCGTCGAGATTGCGGCCCGAGAGCTTGCCGTAGGTCTCGTAGGACGAGACGTCGAACAGGACGTGTCCCTCGGCGGCGTAGGCGCAGCCCTGATCCACGATGGCGCCGATCTGGGCGACAATGGCGTCCATATGGTCGGTGACGTGCGGGGCGATGTCCGGCGGCGAGACGTTGAGCCGGGCCATGTCCTCGAGATAGGCGGCCTCGTAGCGGGCCGTGACCTCGCCGATCGGCACGCCTTCCTTCGCCGCCTTCTGATTGATCTTGTCGTCCACGTCGGTGACGTTGCGGGCGTAGACGACCCTGTCGGCCCCGTACTGGCGGCGCAGCAGCCGGACCAGCACGTCGAAGACTACCGGTGGGCGGGCGTTGCCGATGTGGGCGTAGTCATAGACCGTGGGGCCGCAGACATAGAGGGTCACCCGCTCCGGGTCGCGCGGCTCGAACACGCGCTTTTCGCGGTGCAGGGTGTCGTGGATCGTCAGCGGCATAGGGCAGCAGGCGCCTTGAGTTTTCTTGCGGTACGGACGGGATCGCCCATATAGCGCCCTTGCCCCATACTCGACAGTATGTCGGGCCAGAATAAAGGGAGAGCGGCGCGCGTCCTTCCGGTGGCCTTCGCCCCGGCGCTACTTCGTCGCTTCAGAGATCGAGAATGAGCGTCACCCCCGTCAAGCCCGTCCTGGTCGGCGACAACGACGAAGTTCAACGCCCCAGCCGCGAGCAGGCGCTCGAGGCCGTGCGCACCCTGCTGGCCTGGGCCGGCGACGATCCGGACCGGCCGGGCCTGGTCGACACGCCCAAGCGGGTCGTGGACGCCTATGGCGAATGGTTCGACGGCTATGACGCCGACGTCGAGAAGGAGCTGAGCCGCACCTTCGAGGACGTGCAGGGCTATGACGACATGGTGCTGCTGCGCGACATCGAGGTCGAAAGTCACTGCGAGCACCATATGGCGCCGTTCCTCGGCAAGGCCTTCGTCGCCTACATCCCGAACGAGAAGGTGGTCGGCATCTCCAAGCTGGCCCGGGTGGTCGAGATTTTCGCCCGCCGGCTGCAGACGCAGGAAGTCCTGACCAACCAGATCGCCGCGGCCATCGAATCACATCTGCAGCCGCAGGGCGTGGCCATCCTTATCGACGCCGAGCACCAGTGCATGACGACGCGGGGCGTGCACCACCGCCACGTTTCCACCATCACCACCCGGTTCACTGGCGCTTTCAAGTCGGACGCGGCGCTGAAGGACCGGTTCCTGAAGCTCGCCAAAGGCTGAAATCGCTCGCCCCGGAGGCGTAATCCGGGGATGGGCGCCCCGATGGAACCCTCTTCGGCCCGAACCCGCTTTACAAGCCGGGCCGGGAACGCCAAGAGACGGTCCGAAGCTATAAGCGTCGCTCGCCGCGTGTCGCGCCGGGCCTGATGGAGAACAAGCGCATGGGCGCCAAACTTTCCGGACCCGGTGGCGGCAAAGGCCACACCATTAGCCAGAACGCGGACATCAACGTCACGCCGTTCGTCGACATCATGCTGGTGCTGCTGATCATCTTCATGGTCGCGGCGCCGATGGCCACCGTGTCGATCCGCCTCGACCTGCCGCCCGCGGTGCCCCCGCCCCCGGGCATGGAACAGAAGGATCCGGTCTATATCACGGTCCAGGAAACCGGCTCGATCTTCATCGCCGATCAGCAGTCCTCGCTGGAAGGCCTGGCGTCGGACGTCTGCACCGCCCTCGGCGGCGGGGACCCGGCCTGCAAGGAAGAGCGCGTCTTCATCCGCGCCGACCCGGAAGTCACCTACAACCAGTTCATGGAAGTGATGAACGAGCTGCAGGCCAAGGGCTTCTTCAAGGTCGGCCTGCTGAACGAAGACATCGAATAGGGTTTTCGACCCGTTCAACGATCAAGGGCCGCTTCCGGGAAGGAGGCGGCCCTTTTTCGTTGCGCAGCCCCTCTTCCCCAAGGGGAGAAGGTTACTGGACCGACTGGCGGGGGCGTTCGGGAGGGGCGCTCTCGGCCGCCGCGGGCTGGTAGGGGCGTTCGCCGGCGGGCTCGGCCTGGGCGGGCGCGGGCGCCGGGGTGCGGGCGGCCGGACGGGCGGCGGGACGGCGCGCCGGCGGGCGCGCGGCGGGACGGGCGGCCGGAGGTTCGGCGGCGGCGGGCTTGGCGGCCTCGGGCGGGGCGGCGGCCGGCTGAGGCGCGGCCGGGGCAGGCTCGCTTTCGGCGGCGGCGGCGCGGGCGGCGAGACGGCGCTGGGCGGCGAAGCGGCCGGCCAGTTTCTCGGTCAGCTCGCGGGCGGCGGCCGGCTCCATCTGGGCCATGACGGCGGCCAGCGAACGCGGGCGCATGGCGGCGGCGACCGGCAGACGCACGTCGTCGGCGAGGGTGGCGAACACCCGGGCCGCCTCGCGCGGACGCATGGCGGAATAGACGGCGACGAGCCGGTCGACCTCGGCCTGCTCGCGCTCGCCGACCTGGCCCAGCAGGGTCTGGACTTCGGTCTTGATCGCCTCGAGAGCGGCGGTCCTGGCTTCCAGCTTCTGCTCGGCGGCCATCATCAGCGGCAGCATGGAGGCCATGTCCTCGTCGCGGACGTCGAGCTCGGCGCGGCGGTCCTTGAGAGCGTTGAGGATGCGCATCTCGGCCGGGGACAGGCCGGCCTGCTGAGCCAGTTGCTCGGGCGTCAGGGCGCAGACGGCGGGGGCGGGCGTGGCGGCGGCGGCGGCCGGCACGGCCTCCTCGGCCCAGGCCCGGGCCCCCTCGAACAGGCCGGGGGCGACGCCGACGGCGCGGACGACCACGACGCCGCCGATGGCGACGGCGATCAGGGGCAGCAGGCGGGGGATCTTGCTCATGATCGGCTACTCGTAGGAAAAAGGGACCGCGATCAGGCGGCGAACAGGTCTTCGTCCAGACTGCGGCGCGCCCGGTTGAGGTTTTGCTTCGCGGTTTGGTTAGCGGTCATGGCGCCGAGAATGGCGGCGACGTTGCCGCCGCCGGGGGCGCGGGACCGGGCGGGCGCGGCCAGGCCCTGGATGCGCTCGGCCAAGGCGGCCATGCGGGCCGCCCGTTCATCGTCCAGCGAGGCCGGCGCGGCCGGAGCCGGAGCGGGAGCCCTGACAGGCTCGGGGACCGCCGCGGGGGCCGGCGCGGGACCGCGGGCGATCAGGACCTCAAGCTGGGCCTTGACCTCGCGGGCCTTGATGATGCGGTCGTGCAGCAGATCGGTCTCCTGCCCCGAGGCGCGCAGGGAGGCCAGGGCGGCCTCGGCCCGACCGGCGGCGGCATTGAGGTCAGTGACAGCGGAGGCGAAGGCCTGCTGACCCTCGCGCAGGGCGGCCAGCTTGCGCTCCAGCCGCACGCCGTAACCGAGGGCGGCGACCAGCAGCACCATCAGCACGCCGTCGAGGATCAGTCCGGTCATCAGCGTCTTCCCTTCGCGAGGCTCGTGGCGGTCTCGACATCGATCGGCGCCTCGACGCGGACCGCGATATGCTGGCCCTTGCGGCCCATGCGGCCGGTGGTCAGCGGGATCGATCCGGCGCGGACCGAAATCTCCGAATCCGGGGTGGCGTTGAGCATCAGGGTGTCGCCGACCTTGAAGTTCAGCACCTGCGACAGCGGCAGCTGCTGCTCGTCCAGCACGGCGCGGACCTCGGTGCCGGTGCTCCAGAGTTCGGTGGCCAGGTGGCCTTCCCAGATGTTGTCGCGGCCGAATTTCTCACCCATGAACTGCTGCAGCAGCATCTTCCGGATGGGTTCGAGGGTGGCGTAGGGCAGCAGCAGCTCGATGCGCCCGCCGCGGTCCTCCATATCGATGCGCAGCTTGACCAGGATGGCGGCGTTGGCGGGCCGGGCGATGGCCGCGAAGCGGGGGTTGGTCTCCAGCCGGTCGAGATTGAAATGCACCGGGGTCAGCGGCTCGAAGGCGGCGCGGGCGTCGGCCAGCACGACCTCGACCATGCGCTGGACCAGCACCCGCTCGATGGTGGTGTAGGGTCGGCCCTCGATGCGCAGGGCGGCGGTGCCCCGGCGGCCGCCGAGCAGCACGTCGACGATCGAATAGATCAGGTTCGAATCGACCGTCAGCAGGCCGTAGTTGTCGAGTTCCTCAGCCCGGAACACCGCCAGGATCGCCGGCAGGGGGATGGAGTTCAGATAGTCGCCGAAACGGATCGACGAGATGGTGTCCAGGCTGACCTCGACGTTGTCCGAGGTGAAGTTGCGCAGGGAGGTGGTCATCAACCGCACGAGGCGGTCGAAGACGATCTCCAGCATCGGCAGGCGCTCGTAGGAGACCAGGGCCGAGTTGATGATGGCCCGGATGCCGGACCGTTCAGAGCCGTCGTCGTCGCCGAGGTCGAAGCCGAGCAGGCTGTCGATCTCGTCCTGATTGAGGACGCGTTCGGACTTCGCCGGCGCGTCCAGATCGGCCATCGGCTCCACTTCGTCGAGCGGATGGGGGTCTTCGGCGAAGGCGGCGTCGGTCATGCCTACTGCACCAGCATTTCTTCAATCAGGACGGCGTCGACCTTGCCCGGGGCGGCGATCAGGTTGACCCGGCGAAGGATTTCGGCGCGCAGCTGGAAACTGCCGGCCGAACCGGCCAGATCATCGGGCCGCAGTTCGCGCAGGAAGCCCTGGAACATGTCCTGCAACCGTGGCATCTCGGCCTGCAGGTGCTCGGCCAGGGCGTGGTCGTGCATCTCCAGCGTCAGCTTCAGCTTGAGGAAGGTCGGCTTGCCCGACGGATCCTGAATGTTCACCACCATGTCCGGCAGGGTGTAGAAGGTGACGCCGTCGGGGCCTTCGGCGATGACGCCGAGCGCGGGGTCGGCGTCGCCGGCCGGCGCGCCGTGGCCATCCCCGCCCTTCTTGTCGGCCTTGCCGTGGCCGTCGTCCTTCTTGGCCGCCTTGCCGTGATCGCCGCCTTCGGCCGCCTCGGCCTTGGGCTGCATCAGGAAGAAGGCCGCGCCGCCGCCTCCGCCCAGCACCACGAGGGCGGCGGGGATGATGATGAACAACAGGGGTAGCTTCTTTTTCTTCGGCGCGGCGGTATCGCCGTCCACCGTTTCGCCGTCGGTGACGGCCGGCACGGCGGCGTCGTCGCCCGCGGCCGCCCCACCCTTCTTCTTGCCGAATTTGAACATGCCGCGCGCCCCGAGAATCTCTCGCTCCATACGAGCGGTTTTTGGTTAACGAGGCGCTAAGAACCGGCAAATCCTGCCGGGCGCCGGGGAGGGCCTTGCGGCTGAAAGGCCCGTCCCGCCTGGGTTAACCCCGTTGGCACGGCCGTTGCGAGGGATCGGGCGAAAGGAGCCGCCCGTGGAAAACGCCGCCTATGTGGGACTGTCACGTCAGATGACGCTGCGCCGCGAACTCGACATCGTGGCCAACAACATCGCCAATGCGGACACGACCGGGTTCAAGGTCGAACAGCTGCTGCTCGGCGAAGAGGTCGGCGAGCGGGCCCGCAACGCCTTCGTCCGCCCGGGCGTCAGCTTCGTCATCGACAACGGCGTCGGCCGCGACTTCGGGCAGGGCGCGCTGGGCCAGACCGGCCGGACGCTGGACTTCGCCATCGAGGGCGAAGGCGCCTTCTTCGCGCTGAAGGACGGCAACGGCGACGCCTACACCCGCGACGGCGCCTTCACCCTCGACCCCGAAGGCCGGCTGACCACCCAGGGCGGCGCGGCGGTGCAGGGCGACGGCGGCGACATCGTGCTGAACCCCGCGCTGGGTAAGGTTAGCGTAGCCGCCGACGGCACCATCAGCCAAGACGGCCAGCTGGTCGGCCGGCTGAGCGTGGTCCGCTTCGACACCCTCGGCGTGCTCGAGAAGAGCGGCGACGGCCTCTACCGCAACGCCTCCAACGCCGCCCCCGTGGCCGCCAACGACGTGCAGGTGCGTCAGGCCATGCTGGAGGGCTCCAACGTCAATCCGATCCTCGAGATCACCAATCTGATCGAGATTCAGCGCGCCTACGAGAGCGTGACCAAGATGATCGAGAACACCAACGACCTGTCCCGGCGCGCCGTCGAGCGCCTGGGCCGGGCCGCTTAAGGAGAACGGGACATGAGAGCGCTCAGAACCGCCGCCTCGGGCATGGCCGCCCAGCAGCTGAACGTGGAGGTCATCTCCAACAACATCGCCAACATGAACACGGTCGGCTTCAAGCGTCAGCGGGCCGAGTTCCAGGACCTGCTGTACCAGAACGTCGAACGCATGGGCGCGCAGTCGTCCAGCCAGGGCACGGTCGTCCCGACCGGCATCCAGATCGGCGCGGGCGTCAAGGCCGGCTCGGTCTACCGCGTCGTCGAGCAGGGCACGCCAAGCCAGACCGGCAACCGCTACGACATGGCGATTGATGGACGGGGTTATTTCCAGATCCTGATGCCGTCGGGCGAAACCGCCTTCACCCGGGCCGGCAACTTTTCGGTCAATGGCGAAGGCCAGCTGGTCACCGACGACGGTTATGCGGTGCAGCCGAACATCTCGATCCCGCAGGACGCCATCGACGTCGCGGTGTCCAAGACCGGCCAGGTCCAGGTCCTGACCCAGGGCTCGCCCGAACCGCAGGTGATCGGCCAGCTGGAACTGGCGACCTTCTTCAACGAGGCCGGCCTAGAGGCCATCGGCGATAATCTGCTGCTCGAGACGGCGGCCTCGGGTCCCGCCAACGTCGGCGCGCCCGGCGAGCCCGGCTTCGGCAACCTGCTGCAAGGCTATACCGAGTCCTCGAATGTCGACGCCGTGGTCGAGATCAGCGCCCTGATCATCGCCCAGCGGGCCTATGAGATGAACTCCAAGGTCATCACCACCGCCGACCAGATGCTGTCGGTCGGCGCGCAGGTGAAGTCATGAGGGCCCTGATCGCCGTCGCCGCGCTGCTGCTGGCGGGGCCCGCCCTCGCCGGCCCGGTCACCCTCAAGGCCAATCCGGTCGATGCGGACGGGCAGATCACGCTCGGCGACCTGTTCGACGGGGCCGGATCGGCCTCGGGCGTCGTGATCGGCGCCCGTTCGGGCCCCTCGGCCGTGTTCGAGGCGGGCCAGTTGCAGGCCATGGCGCGGCAGGCGGGGCTCGACTGGGCAAATCCGACCGGGCTGCGCCGGGTCGTGGTGCGCCACGCCGCTGTCGCGCCGGCGACCGTCCAGGGTCCCGCCGCCGCAACGGCGGCCCCCGCCCCGGCCCGCGCCCTGCCGGTCCGCGCGGCCTACGCCGACCGGATGATCAGCCGCAACGACATCGTCGAGGTGATCTACGAAGCCCCCGGCGTGCGCCTGACCATCACCGGCCGGGCCGAAGGCAACGCCGCCGAAGGGCAGCGCCTGGCCATCCGCAACCTGCAATCCGGCCGCGTCTTCGACGCCGTCGCGACCGCGCCGGGCCAGGCCATCGCCGGCCCGGGGGCCCAGACCATCCGCACCCATCAGCTCGCCGCCCGCTAGAGGGAAAGAGTACCCATGCGCACCGCCCTGATCGTCACCGCCGCCGCCCTGACCTCGACGCTGGCGCTCGGCGCCTGCTCGACCGCCGTCGAGGCCGTGCGCGGCCCCGAACTGGCTCCGATCGGCTATCCCGCCGCCCTTGTGCCGACCAGCCAGGTCTATCTGCCGTCCCCCGAGCAGCAGCGGGCGGACCGCGCCGCCAGCGCCAACAGCCTGTGGCGCACCGGGGCCCGAACCTTCTTCGGCGACCAGCGCGCCCGCCGGGTCGGCGACATCCTGACCGTCAACATTGACATTGACGACCGGGCGCAGACCCAGAACTCGACCGCGCGCAGCCGCAGCAACGAGATGACCGGCGGCGTCACCAACTTCTTCGGGCTCGAGAACAGCCTCGGCCGAGCCTTCCCCGGCGGGTTCGACCCGGGCAGTCTGGTCGGGCTGGCGGGCGAATCCAGCGCCAACGGCACCGGCTCGGTCAGCCGTTCGGAGAAGGTCAGCCTGACCATCGCCGCCGTCGTCACCGACGTGCTGGCCAACGGCAACATGGTCATCCAGGGTCGGCAGGAAGTGCGCACCAACCGCGAGGTTCGCGAACTGACCGTCGCCGGCATCGTGCGGCCCGAGGACATCAGCTCGGCCAACACCATCGCCCACACCCAGATCGCCGAGGCCCGCATCAGCTACGGCGGCCGGGGCGACATCAGCCGGGTCCAGGCCACGCCGGCGGCCCAGTCGCTGGTGGAGCGGTTCAGCCCGTTCTAGGGGGCGTGGCCTATGTCATCCCGGAAGCGTCGCAGGCGCTATCCGGGGCGCATTGGCACAGCCGCCGCGCGGATTCCGGGAGGATGATCTTCCGGTCCGCCGCCTCCCCGATCTTCGCTTGCGGCGTCGGGACGACGAACCGTTCTGGCCGGTTCCCGCCCCTGTGTCTTTTTCGCCGAAGCCAGCCCGCCTGTCGCTTTCGTGAAGCGGCGCCGTGAACCGTTAACGGAAACCCGCGTTTGGCCTGTCAGACGCGAGTACAGTTTCCATGTTCAAGTTCGCCATTCCTGCTGCCGCCGCCCTCGGCCTGATCGCGGTCGCCGCCCAGTCCCGAGCCACTGACGCCTCACCTGAGGCGCTCGCGCCTGCGCCGATGGGCTGGCATCTGACCCATGAGGGCCAGATGGCCAAGCTGGCCTATGGCGTGGCGAACTCCGACCACGTGGCGCTGATGATGACCTGCGAGCCGGGCGCGGCCCAGGCCACCGTCTATGGCGATGTGCACCCCGCCAGCCCGCGTCTGATCCATGCGTCGATGAAGGCCGAAACCATCGATCCGCTGGGCGGCGGACTCGCCGACGAGGCCCGTATCCCGCTGCGGGATCCCGCCCTGCGCAAACTGGCTGACAGCGGCAAGCTGACCGTCGAGGGCGAGGCCGGTCACTTCGAATTGACCGCCAAGGGCGACGAACGTCGTCTGGTCAACGCGTTTTTCGCCTATTGCGGAAGCGGCACGGTCTGATCACATCCCGGATCGGACCATTCAGCGGGGGCTGAGACCATGATCGCCAGTATCGCCGGCCTCGCCCTTCTGGCGTTGCAAACCGCGCCGCCCGAGACCGCCTGGACCTGGACGCTGTATGCGGACGAGGCCCGTGTGGCCCTGGCGCACGAAGTTCCCGACACGGCGAACCTGCGCTTCACGCTTGAATGCGACCCGGCCTCGGGCGTGGCCCGCGTGGCTTTCTATGGCGGCGCGGCCGGGACCGGCATGGCGCGGATCACGGCGGGCGAGGCCTCGGCCGTCACGGAATCGACGACCGAGCGGGGCGCGCTGAAGCTGACGCTGCGCACCGACCATCCCGTTTTCGCGGCCTTCGCCGCCGACGGCCGGATGGCCGCGATGGTCGGGGACCAACGCCGGGCCGTCGAAGTGCCCCGCCGCCACCTTGCCAAACTGCGCCGCTTCACCGAACTGTGCTCGGGCTGACCGCCCGGAGTTGATCGCATGCGTGCCCGCGTCTTCATGTCCCTCGCCGCGCTGGGTCTCGCCGTCAGCGGTTGCGCCACGGTCGCGCCGCCGGCCCCGGAGCGGACGGTCACCGAGGGAGCGGGACCGGTCCCGGAACCGGTCCCGGACCACGACTGGTTCTTCAACATCGACGGCGACACCGCCCATATGGCCTATGGACTGGCCGAGAGCGACGATCTGCGCCTCGGCATGAACTGCCGCCGGGCCTCGGGTCGGCTGGAGCTGGCCACCGTGGCGGAAAATGGCGCGGCCGCTGAAATCCACGTTGAATCCGGTGGCGAGACCGAACGGTTTCCCGCCCGCAGCGAGCCGTCCGAGGTTCATGACGGGGTCTTTCTGGTCGCAGACGCGCGAACGACCGAGCCGGTGTTCCAGCGCTTTCGCCGGGTCGGCTGGATCGCCCAGTGGCGGGACGGCCGGCGCGACGCCTATGCGCCGCATCCGGAGTCCGCCGCGAACATCGAGCGGTTCTTCGCCTTCTGCGGTTGACGGGCGGCCCACGCTCCGGTGCAGTCCCGCGCCAGTCGGAGGGACGCCATGAAGTTCGTGATCGCCATCGGGGCCGCCGCCCTGCTCGCCGCCGCCGCGCCCGCGAGGGCGGAGGCCGCGCCGGAATCGACAGCGCGCCAGACCACGCCCGAGCCGAGCCGCGACGCCGAACATCCGGCGCTGGCGGCGATCCTGGCGGACTATGAGGCCTGGCTGAAGGCCAACGACCCGATCTCGGCGGGCCGGGAGGGCGACAAGGCGGCCCTGTCGCGCCTGCCCGACGTGTCGCGGGCGTATGAACTGGCCCAGGCGCCGGTGCTGCAGGGTTTCACCGACCGGCTGGCCGCGATCGATCCGGGCGCGCTGAACGACGAGGACCGGCTGAACCACGCCTTCCTCGGGCGGGTGCTGGAGCGGGCGCTGGCGCGCATCCCGCTCGATACCGGCCGGATCGGGGCGTTCAACTCGGAGGGCGGGCCGGGCCAGTCGCTGGCCTATGTCGCCAGCGTCAGCCGCATCACCAACCGGGAGGAGGCCGAGGCCTGGATCGACCGGCTGGAGGCCATGCCGGACTTCTACCGTCACCGGCTCGACGACGCCCGGCGCGGGCTGGACAGCGGGCTGGTGCAGCCCCGCTCGGTGGTCGAGAACGCCCTGAGCCTGATGGAGCCGGAGGCCGGCTATACCGCCGACACCGATCCGCTGCTCAAACCCCTGGCCGCCCTGCCCGCCGCGATCAGCGCCGCCGATCAGGCCGCCCTGCGCGCTCGCGCCGCCGCCGTGGTCGCCGACCGCATCATGCCGGCGCGGCGCGCGTGGGCGCGGTTCCTTCGCGACGACTATCTGCCGGTCGCGCCGGAGAGCCTCGGCCTGGTGCACCGGCCCGGCGGGCGCGACCTCTACGCCTTCCTGACCGGGGGCTACACCACCACCGACCTGACGCCGGACCAGATTCACCAGATCGGCCGCGACGAGGTGGCCCGCATCCGCGCCCGCATGGACGTGGAGATGCGGGCGGCGGGCTGGACCGGCGATTTCGCCTCGTTCCTGACCTTCCTGCGTACCGATCCGCAGTTCTACGCCACGACGCGCGAGGGCCTGCTGGAGAAGGCGTCGGAGATGGCCAAGCGGGCCGACGACGGCCTGCCAGCCCTGTTCGGGACCCTGCCCCGCCTGCCCTATGGCGTGCGCCCGGTGCCGACCGAGATCGAGGCCAACTACACCACCGGCCGCTACTTCTCCGGCTCGATGGAGAACGGGGTGGCCGGCGGCTATATGGTCAACACCTCGCGGCTGGACCAGCGGCCGCTGTACGAACTGCCGGCCCTGACCCTGCACGAGGCCGTGCCCGGCCACCATCTGCAGATCGCCCTGCAGCAGGAGGCCGAGGAGGGTCCGTATTTCCGCAAGGACGCCAATGTCACCGCCTTCACCGAGGGCTGGGGCCTGTATGCGGAGTTCCTCGGCGAGGAAATGGGCTTCTACCGCACGCCCTATGAACGGTTTGGGCGGCTGAGCTACGAGATGTGGCGCGCCTGCCGGCTGGTGGCGGACACCGGCATCCACTGGCTGGGCTGGGACATCGAACAGGCGCGGGCCTGTTTCCGCGACAACTCGGCCCTGGCGCCGCACAACATCGAGACCGAGCTGCAGCGCTATATCGGCTGGCCGGGGCAGGCCACGGCCTACAAGATCGGGGAGATCCGGCTGAGGGAGATCCGGGCCCGGGCCGAGCGGGCGCTGGGCGACCGGTTCGACGTGCGGCGGTTCCACGACGCGTTGCTGGTGGACGGCCCGCTGCCGCTCGACCTGCTGGACGCGCGGATGGACCGCTGGATCGCGGAGGAAAAGGGGCGGTGAGAGCCGCCGCTAGGCGAGGCCCAGCGCAGCCCGCGCCTTCTTCGTCAGCTTCGCCGCCACGATGGAATAGGCGATGGCCAGATGCTCGGCCAGTTCGTCGTCCGGCCAGTCGGCGGGGTCGTCCAGATGGACCCACTTCGCCCGCGCCAGATAGGGGGCCGGGCGGGCGCGGCCGGCCCCGGTCAGGATCTCGAAGGCGATGTCCGAAACCTTGAACGACAGCCCGCCCATGCCGCCCATGATGGCGAACATCTTGCCGCCGACCTTGTACGCATCGTGGTCGTCGCCGAACGGATGATCCAGCGTCGCACCCGGCAGCGCCAGGCAGACCCGGCCGACCCCCGCCCGGTCCATGTCAGGCCTCGACGCCGACGCCGATCGGGCAGGTCACGCCCGTGCCGCCGATGCCGCAATAGCCGCCGGGGTTCTTGGCCAGATAGGCCTGGTGGTAGTCCTCGGCGAAGTAGAACGGCCCGGCCGGGGCGATCTCGGTGGTGATCCCGCCCTGCCCCGCCTTGGTCAGCGCCTGCTGGTAGGCGTCGCGCGAGGCCTCGGCCTCAGCCTTCTGAGCGTCGTTCAGATAATAGATCGCCGAACGGTAGGTGGTGCCGACATCATTGCCCTGACGCATGCCCTGGGTCGGGTCGTGGTTTTCCCAGAACACCTTGAGCAGCTCGGCGTAGCGGATCTCGTGCGGATTGAAGACCACCTGCACCACCTCGGCGTGGCCGGTGCGGCCGGTGCAGGTCTCCTCATAGGTCGGATTGGGCGTCAGCCCGCCCGCATAGCCGGCGGCGGTGACCCAGACGCCCGGCAACTGCCAGAACACCCGCTCCACGCCCCAGAAACAGCCCATGCCGAAGACGGCGGTCTCGAACCCCTCCGGATGCGGCCCCTTCAGCGGGCGGCCGGTGACGTAGTGGACCTCGTCCGTGCGCACCGGCTGATCCCGGCCCGGCAGGGCGGTGTCGGCGGTCGGCATGTCGTGGGATTTCTGGGACAGCATGGCGGGAACTCCGGTCGGACGCTTCGTCGCCTATATGGGATGTCTTGCGGCGCTTGCCGAGGGGGTCGGCTTGTTCTATCAGCCTCGCCTCCGCCGGAAAGACCTCCCGGCGGTTCACGCGCGTCGTGGAACGGACAGGTGGCGGAGTGGTCGATCGCGCACGCTTGGAAAGCGTGTGTAGGTGAAAGCCTACCGAGGGTTCGAATCCCTCTCTGTCCGCCACGGCCGCGCCCTAGGCCTCTGACACAGCCTGAGCTCTGCAAAGCCGCGGAAACGACGCCGGTCTTCGCCTGCATTCCCCACCGCTTAGCGCGGCCAGACGCCCAATCCGGCAGTTTCCAGACAATTCCCGATGCCTCTCTCTGGCTGTCTTGAGCAATACCCGGTTTGCCTCGACCCTGTTCCTACCTGTTTCCTGTGTTAGGTGCTCCCCGAACCGCTTGCCCGCAGCTGGTTGAGGCGCCGCAAACGCCCGCCCCGTGGGCACTATGCTCGGACATGCTGAGAGACATGTCCTGAAATTATCAGGCTGAGATCAGGGCCTGTTCCGGCGATAATCAGGTCCTGCAGATCAAGATAACAGGTCCAGCAAGGCCGGTTATCAGGACCTCGTCCCGAAGAGAGTGCGCTGATCTTCCCACGAGAGGGGGAGAACGGTTCCCCGCAAGCTCTGCAAGGTCATGCCGACGGGTTGCCGCCCTTCCATGATGGCCTCCTGGATGTCTGGCGCCAGGAACGCCAGACTGGCGATCGCGCGGATGTAGCCATCGTCGATGCCCTTGCAGTCCCGCCAGCACGGAGTACGTCCCGCGGCGTTGATGCCCACGCGGCCGAGCTCCAGATGCGCGCGACGTAGGGCCGCCACCAAGGTCCTATCGACACGGCGCCTTTCGACCCGACCCGACGCGCTCGCTTCAAGCCACACGCGCCCCGCCCTCTTCTGCAGCCTGGCCGGCACGACCAGCGTCAGTGATCCATCCGCCGCCAGAGGCGGCAGGTCGCGAACGGCTCTAGTCCGGGCTTCGATGGTCAGCGCCAGCGCCACCCGATCCGAGTAGACTGTGACGCTCGATACGAGATCGCGCAGGGTCGACCACGCCGCCATTGGATGGCCAGTCAGCTCACGGAGACTGGCGGCGACCAGCTCCTCAAGCGGGATCGCGGCGACTCTCTTCAACCCGTCAGCGGGTATCGACACCGGCGCGCCACGCTGCGCTTTCGCGGAGACATAGTAGCGCCAGAGGGAGCCACCTTTTCGTGCTGTCACCGGGCTCATCAACCCGCCAGCTGCATCGTGAACCAAGCCCACAAGGGCCGCCGGTGAACTGCGCGCGCGCTCCCGCCGCGGGACCACCGCCTTGCTGAGGAGGGCCTGCACAGCATCGAAGGTCTCTCGATCGATGATGGGGTCATGCAAGCCCGGCCACGACTTGTCGCCATGGACGATCTCGCCGACGTAGACGCGGTTCTTGAGCAGGTGGAAAAGCTGCCCGCGCCCAAGCGGCTGACCGCCTGACGTTCGACCGGTCGATGCCGTGCGAATACGCGATACTACGCCCTCTGACTTGAGTTCGCGCTGCAGGACGTGGACCGATCCCAGTTCCAGATATCGGCTGAAGCAATGGCGGATGGTCTCCGCCTCGTCAGGCAGGATTTTCAGCGTCCGCTCATGACCGATGTAGCCGAGCGGCGCGTTGCCGCCCATCCACATCCCCTTCTTCTTGGACGCGGCGATCTTGTCCCGGATACGCTCGCTGGTGACCTCACGCTCGAACTGGGCGAACGACAGCAGCACGTTCAGCGTCAACCGGCTGGCCGGTGAGAAGGGCATCTCCCTGGACAGTAGGGGCGACGGCATCAAGGCGCGCTATATTCCCCTGATCCTGAAGTTCATTGCAGAGAAGAGCCGCGACGCCGCCGGCATCGCGCCGACCTTCATCTGGGCCTACGAGGAGCCCGAGAACAATCTGGAATTCCGCCGGGCTCAGGCGTTGGCGGACGCGTTCCACAAACTGGCGGAAGACGAAACCTCACAGGTCCTCCTCACGACCCATTCGCCCGTCTTCTACAATATGCATCTAGACGACCGAGACCGGGGTCTGTGCAGTGCCTACCATCTGACCAAGGCCGGACCTGAAACCGGCACGGTCTGCAGGTCCGCCTCCGAAGCCAGTATTTCCTTGGACGAGTCGATGGGAGCGATGGCGATCATTGCGCCTCACATCAAGGCGGCCCAGACGGCGCTCGTGGAGGCGACGTCACAGGCTGAGGACCTGAAAGGCAAGCTGGCTCGCTATAACCAGGCCAATCTGCCCGCCATCTTCGTCGAAGGCGCCACCGATTACCGGGTGATGAACCGGTTGCTCACGCTGTTCAGGCCAAGGCAGGCCGCACAAGTGTTTCTGGCCGAGCCGCCTCAGCGAGCCGGAGCCAACTACGTCGCCAATATGTTGCGTTCTTGGGAGTTTCGGACGAAGCACCTAGATCTGCGGGAGCGCCGCAGCGCGGTCGGCATCGTCGACTGCGACTTCGCCGGTCTGGACGCCGTCGGGCGCTTCGAAGCGGAGGCCATCAAGTGGAAGCACGTCTCATTGCTAAAACTTGAGACACCCGACCATTTGCAGGCGGCTTGCGATTTGGGTGTTGCACTGCCAGTGACTCTCGAAGAGCTCTGGCCGGCTGCAGTCTGGCAAAGGGCGCAGGAGCAGGGCTGGCTCGTTCAGCGGCCAAGAAAGGGCCTTCTGAGCGAGGACCTGCTGGCCCGCATGGTCGACGAGGATCTCAGGCTAAGCGATGTAGTCGAGAACGACTGGCGGATCTATTTCGAGAACCAAGTAAATGACGATCCCGCCAGCACGGCCAAGATGGACTGGGCATCCTATACGGCGTCGCTCAACGCCGCGGCACTCGAGCCCATCTGCCAAGCTCATCTGGCGATCCTGGATCGGGCACTGGCTAAGCTCGGGATCACGTGACGCGCCCTCTGGTGGAGGTCGAGCCCTGCAAGGTTGCAGCCATTCTCGCGCTTGCGCCGCCGTTCCCCCCACGCTGATCTATACATCGGTTTGCGCGACGCCTCGGATCGGCTGTCATCACCCTAGGTCCGCGAGCAAGCGGGCCATCCGCAGCTAGCTTGGCGAACGTCCTCTTTCGGGTCGCAAACCAATATCCGTTGTTGGCGCGGAGTTGCCCTTCCCTACCCCCGCCTGTTCCCGCCTCGTTCGCGAAATGCGCATAATCGGCATTCCTCGAAGCGCTCTCCAGTCGAGCCCGATCGCCCAAGGATCCGAAGTGGCTGGTCTCGATCCACACTGAAGGGCGGATTGGACCGCTTGGCGCCATAGCGGACATCGGGCTGCTTCCGACAAGGGGAACTTGCCAGCGTATAATTCAATGCGCCGGCGGCGACCGAGCTAGGCACCCTTTCGAACAACGGGCCGCTTCCGGGGGACTCAGCGATGCCCGGCAGTTCACTGGAAGCGTGAGAGACAACGTTTCCAGTGATGTGCAAGATTGGTTGAGCAACCTTGGGATCTTAACAGTCCGCCGCTGCGCCGACATGACAGGAGCACGACCCGGCCCTCAGCTGATCTCGATGAACACCAGCGGGAATGGTGGGCGCGCTTCTGTGTCCGCCCCAGCCAGATAAGGCTCGCGGCTCAGGGTTGCGTCCGATAGCGTCTAGCGGTCAGACTGAGGCGCGCCGGATCCGTCAGGGTGTAGGTGTACGGCTGGAGGCGGCAAATGGGCGAGATCGACACGATCTACTCGGATTTCTGCGATGAGCTGTCGGAACAGGCCTTGTCGTCAGGCGATCCGATAGAGACAGTATTCTTCCAGTCCTATCTGGCTGCCGCCGTCGAGAACGGCGACTGCATCGACCTTGAGCACTGCCCCGCAGCCCGGGAAGGAAGGGGCGGAAGCCGCGTTGACGGCGTCGCCGTCGATGCCGAGCGCGGGGTTCTCTATGTCGCGATCTGCGACTTTCATGCCCAGGACAGCCTCGCGCCATTGCATTCGGCCAAGCTGGAGCGGGTCCGCGAACGCCTCGTGCGGTTTGTCGAGCAGGCGACGGACCCGGCGAGCATGGCCACGATGTCGGCCGATGACGACGGCTTCGACGCCTTCTATCTCGTCTGGAGCCAGCTGCCCCTGATCCGGCGGATCCGTGCCGTGATCTTCTCTAACGCACGCCTTGCGACCGCCCGCCCTCCCGAGGCGGCCGGCGAGATGGCCGGCATCCCTGTCGTCTATAACATTCTGGATTTCAGCCGTTTCGCGGGCATCATGAGCTCACGAACGGGGGGCGAGCCGGTCGAGATCGATCTCGAGGCGCTTGATGCGCCACCGCTGATCTGCCTGCCCGCTTCTACCGGGAACGGACGCTACGCCTCCTACCTGGCGGCCCTGCCGGGCGAGACGCTCGCGGTCATCTATGGTCTCTACGGACCGCGGCTGCTTGAGCAGAACGTGCGGACGTTCCTCCAGGCCAAGACAAAGGTGAACAAGGGCATCATCCGGACGATCCGGGAGACGCCCGAGATGTTCTTCGCCTTTAACAACGGCATCACGGCGACTGCGGCCGGAATGACGACCCGCAAGATCGAGGGCGGGGCCGAGCTCGTGACCGGGATCAGGGGGCTCCAGATCGTCAACGGCGGCCAGACGACCGCCTGCATCCTCGCCGCCAAGGACCGGCACGGCGCCGACCTCTCGGACGTCTATGTCCAGATGAAGCTCACCATCGTCGACGCCGAGCGGATCGAAGATGTGGTTCCCCGCATCTCCCGCTACGCTAACACCCAGAACAGGATCAGCGAGGCCGATTTCTTCTCGAGCCATCCCCTGCATGTGGCGCTCGAACAGATCTCGCGGCGGCTGATCGCGCCGCCGAGACCGGGCCATGTCTCCGGGTCCAAGTGGTTCTACGAGCGCGCCCGGGGCCAGTACCGCGAGGCCACGTCCGGGGCGAACAGCGCAGCGCGGAGTCGTTTCGAGGCCGAGTACCCGAAGGCGCAGGTGATCGACAAGACAAGCCTGGCCCGCCTGGAATTCACCTTCGACTGTCGCCCGCACACAGTCAGCGCGGGGTCGCAGAAATGCTTCCTCGCCTTCGCCGAATACATCTCCCGGGAGTGGGACGCCTCCCCGCTCCGCTTCAACGACGGCTGGTACCGCGACGCCGCGGCCAAGTCGGTGATCTTCCGCTGGACCGACCAGATGGTGGGGGCCTCGGACTGGTACCGGGCGGATCGCGCTTGGAAGGCGCAGACGGTCGCCTACACCCTCGCTTGGATCGTTCACCAAGGGCGGTCACGTGGCAAGGCGGGTCTGGATCTGGCTGCGGTGTGGCGGGCGCAGGACGTCCCCGACGAGCTCCGGGAGGTGATCCGCCAGGTCGCGCCCGCGGTGGCGGCAAAGCTCCGGGACGCACCCGAGAGCGTCCGCAACATCGGCGAGTACACCAAACACCAGGCCTGCTGGTCGGCCGTCTCGGGGCTGTCCATCGAGAGTCTGGAGATACCGGACATCATCTATGTCGACGCCGACCAAGCCCGGCAGGACCGGAAGGACGCGGTCCAGTCGCGGCGTCTGGACGTCGAGCTCGATTTCGAGGCCGCCCTCCCGGCGATGGTCCCCCACGCAACGGCCATCGCGGAGCTCGCGCGGCGGGCGAGGCTCGCCACGCCGCGGGCGGACCAGGCTCTTCGCAAACTGGCCTCCGGGGATGTCCTGATCGGGCCCTCGGAAAGGACGGCGCTGAAGCAGCTGATCGAACGGCTGAAAGCGGAGGGCATCGACCTACCCGGCGACGGGGCCGCTTCTCCCAAGGCCGACGTCGAGGCCACGACGCAGGTCCTCCGCCTCGGATCGGCCGCCGTGCGGATGGTCAAGCTTTGAACCTCCGGGACCCGGGAACCGCCCGTTGGTCGACAGCCTCCGGCGTGCTCCAGCTCGAGACGGGCGGGGAGATCGTCACGCCGACGGCCGACGAGGTCTACGACCTAGTGTTCGGGGGAGCTTCCGAATTCCGCGGCCGGGCATGCCGGATAGCGCCGGCGGACGACGGGCTGTCGTTCTCGCGCTATCCCGCCAGACTGGCCGTCACCCTGCGATACCGGACCGAAACTGCCGATCCCGCCCTCTACGCCCTTCTGTCTGCGAGCGCCGGGGGCCAGACGGTGGACCTTGGCCCGGTGGGCGAGCATTCCGCCGACCATGTGCTCATCGGCTCCCGCTGGTTCCCGTTCGCGCCGGGCGCACTGGAAGACGTCATAGCGGGGCTGAGCCGGGCCGGTGTGACCGCGGGCGGCGACCTGTCGCTGCGGCAGTATCTGGAGCTTCGCAAGCTCGCCGGGACGGAAGACTGGATCCTCGACGAAACCGGCGACGGACGGCCGCCGCCCGCGCCCGTGCAGCTCGAACAGCGGACCGAGGACGCCCTCGTCTCTTTCCGCGGCACGCTCTACCCATACCAGAGGGACGGCTGGCGCTGGCTGACCTACATCTGGCAGGAAGGACTGGGCGCCATCCTCGCCGACGAGATGGGACTGGGCAAGACGATCCAGGTCATCGCCCTCCTCGCCTCGCCGGAGCGGGATGCGGCCGCACCGTCCCTCATCGTGGCACCGACAACGCTGCTGGAGAACTGGCGGCGCGAGATCGACAAGTTCGCGCAGGGACTGAAAGTCGTCATTCACCAGGGAGCGGTGCGGTCCGGCGACTACCGGACGCTGCTGGACGCGGATGTCGTCGTCACCTCCTACGAGACCGTCGTGCGCGACACGAGCATGTTCGCGATGATCGACTGGCGCATCGTCGTTCTGGACGAGGCGCAGGCTATCAAGAACCCGGACACCAAGCGCACCCAGGCGATCAAGGCCCTGCGGCGCAGGACGGGGATCGCCGTGACCGGGACGCCGCTGGAGAACAATATCCGCGATCTCTGGTCGCTGACCGATTTCGCCATTCCCGGATACCTCGGCGATCTCGCGGACTTCGAGAGCAGCTTCATAAACGACGAGGCCGGCGCAGCCGATCTCGAGCCGCTCGTCTCGCCGGTCATGCTTCGCCGGATGGTGGCGGATGTCGCAACGGATCTTCCGCAGCGGATCACAATCGCGCAGGCGATCGCCCTCTCCGACGAGGAGGCGGCGGTCTATGAGCGCGTTCGGCAGGAGACCCTCGAGGAATATGGCGCCAGCGGTCATCTGGTGGCTCTCGGCAGGCTGCGGATGTTCTGCACCCACCCCATGCTGATCGAGCCTACGGATTGGTCGCTCGAGCAGGCGCTCGGCTTCACCAAGACCCGGCGCCTGGTCGAGATCATCGACGAGGTGTTTGCCCGCCGGCAGAAGATGCTGGTCTTCACGTCCTACAACCGGATGGCTTCATTGATCGAGCGCATCGCGAGGGAGCGGTACGGCGCCTTCGCTGCCTCCATCAACGGCGACACGCCGGTTCCGGACCGGCAGAAGACGGTGGACCGGTTCACGGAGGAAACCGGCCCGGGCCTGCTGGCGCTGAACCCGAGGGCCGCGGGGGCCGGACTGAACATCACGGCAGCCACCCACGTCATCCACTATAATCTTGAATGGAACCCGGCGATCGAGGACCAGGCGTCCGCCCGGGCCCACCGCCGCGGCCAGACGCGACCGGTGACGGTGCACAGACTGTATTTCGCCTCGACGGTCGAGGAGGTCGTCAATGAACGGCTCGAGCTGAAGCGCGGCCTGTCCGGCGCGGCCGTCGTCGGCGTCGCGGGAACGGCGGACGATCGCGCCGACGTCGCCAAGGCGCTCAGAATCTCCCCCGTTGGACCACGCTAGCGAGGAGGACGGCTATGATTCAGGCCATCTCGAAAGTGCTCAGCCCTAACGACGTCGGCGAGACCGGCGGGCACCAAGCGGGCATCCTGATCCCGAAGAAGCCGGAGATCCTCGGCTTCTTTCCGGCTCTGACGACGGATGTGAAAAACCCCCGGCACCTGCTGACCTTCCGTGATGATCATGGCGGGCGGTGGGATTTCCCGTTCATCTACTACAACGGCAAATTCTTCGACGGGACGCGCAACGAGTTCCGCCTGACCGGGATGACGGGCTACTTCCGGGAGGCGGGGCTGGTCGCGGGCGACGAGCTGATCCTTGAGAAGGGCGCAGCGGGCGGTCGCCGGATTGCCTTCAGGCGCGCACGCTCCGCCTCGGTCGAGGACGGGGTGCTGCGGCTTGGCGGCGGATGGAAAGTGGTGTCCGCTTAGGACAGGTTTGGAGGCAGTATGACGACGGAAAATATCGAGACCCTTCCCGATCCGGAGCGGATGATCGAGGGGCTGCGCGACACCGGCTACAAGTTCAACACGGCGATCGCCGACATAATCGACAACTCGATCGCCGCGAAGGCGACCTATGTCGATCTGCAGATCGTCATGGACATCCGCGACAACATCCGCGTGTCCATCGCCGACAACGGCGAAGGCATGGACCGGGCCGGCATTCTGAACGCCATGACCTATGGCTCGCAGCGCCGCTCCGACCCTTCGAGCCTCGGCAAGTTCGGGCTGGGCCTGAAGACCGCCTCCACCGCATTCTCCCGCGTTCTGTCCGTCGTCTCGCGCCCCTCCGGAAGCGCCCCTGCCCTGCAGGCGACCTGGGATCTCGGCCACGTCGCCAAACATGGCTGGCACGTCCAGCTAACAGACGAGGTCGACCCGGAGGCCTTGGATCACCTCAACCAGATCGCTCCGGCGCATTCAGGCACCGTGGTGCTGTGGACCCGGGTCGACCGGCTGATCAAGCCCTATGCCCAGCCCGGTGGCAACGCGGCCCAGAACGCGCTGAACAAGATCGTCAAATCCCTCCGGGACCATGTCGGCATGGTCTTCCAGCGCTTCCTCGATCCCGACGACACCCGGGCCGCGAATGTCGAGATCCGGATCAACGACGAGAAGGTACACGGCTGGGACCCGTTCTGCACCGGGGTCGCCGACAAGGTGGGAGACCAAACCGTCGATCTGGAGACACCCGAAGGGCGCAAGGCGCATTTCATCTTCCGAGCCTACATCCTGCCCCGCAAGGAGGAGTTCGAGACCGACCACGCCTTCAAGAAATCCCGCCTGGGGAACGAGGCGCAGGGCATGTACATCTACCGGGAGAACCGGCTGATCCAGGAGGCGACCTGGCTCGGAATGTACACCAAGGAGCCACACGGCTCCCTGCTTCGGGTGGAGTTCTCGTTCACGCACGAACTGGACGAGGTCTTCGACATCGACTTCAAGAAGTCGCAGATCTCGCTCAACGAGGATCTCTGGATCGCGCTGCGGGACCAGTTCCTCACGGCGCCGCGCCGGGAGGCGAACAAGCGCTACAGGCAGGGCCGCAAGGCCGAGACCGGCAAGAAGGCGCAGGGTGCCCACGACTCCTCCAACCGCACCATCGCGGCGAAGGAAGGCGCACTGGACAACACGACGATCAGCGAGCCGGATCCGAAGACGGGCGCGGCCGAGCTCACCAACGCGCAGGGCTCGTTCCGCATCAAGATCAACTTCGGGACGGCCCAGAGGCCCGGCGAGGTTCACGTCCAGACGGTCGACTCACTGGATGACGGAGCCCTGTTCGAGCCGACGATCATCGACGGTCACAAGGCCGTCCGCATCAACACCTCGCATCCCTACTACGGCAAGGTCTACATCCCGAACCTCGCCCAGGGCGTGACGGTCCAGGGCATGGATTCCCTGCTGTGGGGCCTATGCCTGGCGGAGCTGAGCACGGTCAGCGAAAGCACCGCCGATCACTTCGAGCAGATGCGCTACGAGGTGTCCCGCATCCTGCGCAAGCTGGTCGAGGATCTCCCCGACCCGGAGCTGGACGATGTGGCGGGCTAATCCGCAACGGATCGCTAGGGCGGTTTCCGGACGCTTCGGCATTCCCTTCTCCGGCGCCCCGAGGGCGCCGGTCAGCGGCTATCCCGGTGTCGAGCTGCGGCCGGTCGACGTCCACGGCAACGAGGGCTTCTCCATCGCCCTTGACCTGTCCTGGCGAAGCCTCGATCTCTCGTTCCGGCCCGGCCCGTTCGCCGGCCCGCTGATCGCCCAGATGGGTCTCGCCGGTCCGGGCCCGCGCCTGGCGTTCCGCAGGCTCGCCGAAGACGCCCGGAGCCGAGGTGCCGCCGTCGCTCTTGTCGTGAACGGAGAGACACAGGTGCCAAGCGACGAAGCCTGGCCGCCGGACTGGCGCCAGCTTGACCTTCGCCTGCGCCGGTCGCCGGCGGTCGTCAACACGGAGGACGATGCGGCGAACGACGCGGAGACGGTGGCGTGGGCCATCCGTTTCACCGGCCTGGTCCTCGCCTTGGTCCCTGTCGAGCGGCTGGACGAGACCGCCCCTCCAAATCCGGAGGGTCTGCCCGAGGGCGCGAGCATCCGCGTCGAGGTCAATCGCTACGAGCGCAGCCGTATCAACCGCGCGAACTGCCTCGCTCTGCACGGGACGCGCTGCAAGGCGTGCGACTTGGATCTGGGCGAACGGTACGGCGAGATCGGCGATGGTTTCATTCACGTCCATCACGTCGTCCCGGTCTCGAAGCTCGGCGCCGGCTATATCGTCGATCCGCTGACCGATTTGGTGCCGCTCTGTCCGAATTGTCATGCGATCGCGCACCGGACCGACCCGCCCGCCAGCGTCGGATCGCTGCAGACGATGATGGCGGGCGGCGGTCGCGGGGGCCGGGCCGTTCAAGCGCCGCCGAATTGAACCTCGCCGTCGTGCGGGAGGGGCCGTAGGGGCGAAACAGACGGCGACGTGAGTTCCGCCAAGCTGGGCGCCTCGGGCGTGTAATCGTTAGCGGGGATTCCAACCTGACGCGCCCCACTGTTTGTTCCCGCTCCGTTCGCGAAATGCGCATAAGGTGCGTTCCCTGAAGGGACTCGAACCGGGCGCGCCCAACAGATCTTCTTCGCGGGGAACACAGCCACCAATGTGCTCCTCGTTGGTCAGGAGTTAATGGACGCCCCCCGCGTGGATGGGCGCGGCGCGTGGTCAGCGAGCCCGACCGCTTGACGTCCGGTCAGATGCTTGGCGAAAGCTCAGTCGGGCAATCTGGATACCGCGTCAGCACCTTGGCGACGCTGGGTGCGAGTCGTCGCGCGATCACATCGATGCCTTTGGCGTTGGGGTGGAGTCGATCGGCGAGAGCGTAGGCCGGGTTCAGTGCGATACCGTCGAGCAGGAAGGGATAGAGCGCGATCCGGTGTCGGCGCGCCACTTCGGCGAACACACCATCAAACGCGATCGCATACAGACCAAACCACGGCGGCGCCCTCATCCCGCAGAGCATTGCGGGGATCGCGCGGGCAGACAGTCGCTCGAAAATCGCGTCGAGATTTTTTCTGAGCTGATCGGTTGCGAGCAACTGCATCATGTCGTTGGCGCCAAGAGCGACGATGCACAGACAGGTGTCATCGGGAACGTCGCGGTCTATGCGGCGCAGACCGTCGGAAGTGGTGTCGCCCGAGACACCGGCGTTGGACACAGCAGCGGGATGACCGAGACGTTTGAGCTCGGTCTGAAGCCGTACCGGCAAGGCCTCACCGGCGCGCAGCCCGTACCCTGCCGTCAGCGAGTCTCCCAGCATGGTGATACGCAATGGGGTCACGCGGCTTGGCTATAGAAATCCAGAGGCTGGTCTGCGAAGCCCAGATGGGGGTTCGCCAACACGGAAACCGAACGCTCGCCGTCGTACAAAGCGATCGTCTCGAACCCCGGCCAGCGCCTCGCAAGCTGTTTGGCTTCTTCGCGCGCGGTCGCGTCGTCGACCGCGTTCAACACTGCGATTTCGCACACCGGGACGCCGGGCGTGTTCACGATGACGTAGTACGAACTCACAGCGGCTCTCTCTACTTCGGCGCGTCGAAACGGCAGGAAGTCTGCTTTGTTCCTGGCCCGCGCGCTCAGGCCGCCAGTTCGGTAAGAACCGTCGCAAGAAACGCGTTATCGTGCGCAACCCCCGCCTCGGTCTCGAGAACCAAACGATTGTCCACCCATCTGTGCCCGTTTCTCGCCTGTAGCTTCCTCGCCGCCTCTTCGAGTCGCCCGTTTCCGACCGTAAGCGCTGTCGCCTTTGGTCCAGCGACGATCTTCGTGACCCCCGCTTCAACCGCCAACGCCGACACCCGCGTCTCTGCAAGCAATGCCGTGACTTCATCGGGCAACGGACCGAACCGGTCGGCGATCTCGTCTTCAAGCGCGTCAACATCCGCAGCCGAAGCCACCCGCGCCAATCTGGAGTAGAGATTGATGCGAATGGTGGGGTCTGGGATGTAGGCCTCAGGGAAACCGGCGGCCGGATCGATGCGGGGAGCCGGGACCGGATCGCTGACCGGCTCGCCGCGCGCCGCTCTAACCGCGCGCTCAAGCAGCGACTGATAGAGGGCAGAACCGATGAGCTTCATGTGCCCGGCCTGCTCGTCGCCGAGAAGATCCCCACTTCCTCTTAAATCGAGATCACGCGCGCTGATCGCAAACCCTGCGCCGAGACGATCAAAGGCTTCCAGCGTGCCGAGACGCGCACGGGTCGCCTCCGGGATTTCCTCCGTCGGCTCGGTCAGGAGGTAAGCGAAGCCTTGGGCCCGACTACGCCCAACACGACCGCGAAGCTGATGAAGCTGAGCGAGTCCAAACAGTTCTGGCTTGAAGATGATCATCGTGTTGGCGCGCGGTACGTCCAGACCCGTCTCGATTATGTTTGTCGCGAGCAACACATCACCATCGCCATCGGCGAAACTCACCATGGAATCGTCTACCTCAGCCGCTCCCATTTGCCCGTGCGCCCACACCACCCGAAGCTCAGGCGCCAGACGAGCGAGTTCGTCGGCCATCATCGATATGTCTTCGATGCGGGGGACCACGACGAAGCTTTGGCCGCCGCGCTGTTTTTCGCGCAGCAGCGCCGTGCGCACGGACCCCCCGTCGAAAGCGCTCAGGAAGGTGCGGACGGGCCGCCGCCGGGAAGGCGGCGTCGCGATAACGCTGACGTCCTGAATTCCGATCAGCGCGCTCTGTAGCGTGCGCGGTATCGGGGTCGCGGTCATCACCAGGCGGTGAGGCGCACGCTGCTGCAGCGCCTCCTTCATCCTGGCGCCGAACCGGTGCTCCTCATCGACGATGGTCAGCGAAAGGTTGTCGAACTCGAGCGTGTCGGACGCGAGAGCGTGGGTGCCGACGAGGATGCCGATCTCGCCGCTTTTCAGCCCAGCCTTGACAGATTTCACCTCCGCCGCAGACGCCAGCCGCGACAGATGACCTATCTGAACACCCGTCCCTTCAAACCGTCGACGAAAAGTCTCCAGATGCTGTCTTGCCAGCACTGTGGTCGGCGCCGCCAGCACCACCTGCTGGCCACCGAGCGCCACCGCCGCCGCCGCACGCAGCGCGACCTCGGTCTTGCCGAATCCGACATCGCCGCACACCAGTCGGTTCATCGGTCGTCCGCTCGCCAGATCGGAGAGCACAGCTTCGATCGCTGCCGCTTGATCGGGCGACTCCGGGAATGGGAAGCGAGCGCCAAACTCGGCGAAATCAGAACTTGGAGGGACGACAGGATCGCAAGTCGCTGCCGCCCGCTTCTTCGCAAGTTCGACGAGGTGAGCGGCTGTGGCGTCGATCTGCGCGCTGACTTCGACGCGCCGGCGCTGCCAGGCCTCGGTATTCAATCGATCAAGCGTTACCACCGACGGTTCCGAACCATACCGCCAAAGACGCCCAAACTCCTCGACCGGTGCGAGAACGGTCGAGCCTCCAGAGTATTCCAGTCTGATCACGTCGCGGCCATGACCCGCAACTTCGACCCTCTCGAGTCCTTGCAGAATGCCAAGACCATGTTCCTCGTGGATCACGACGTCGCCGATGCGAAGCTCAACTTCGCCGAGGACGCTGCGCGCGATTGTCGATGCCCGCGCCACCCTCGCCCCGAGAACGTCGCTCGCAGCGATGATGGTCAGATTGAGCTTCTCATCTTCGAATCCCCGGTCGAAATCCGCCACGAGAGACAGCAACGCGCCACTTGGCGCGGCCAACACGCCAGCCAGGTCGGTGACCGACAATGGTTCGTCGACGCCCAGTCGCTTAAGCATGCGGGCAACGGGTTTGAGCTCGTCCTCAATGCCCGCCAGCACCACGCGACGCTCTTTGGCGCGGTGCGCTTCAATCAGTCCCCGAAGGCTCGCCCCAGGTCTGCGGTCCGCAGCGATGCTCGCTATCGATCGGGAGCGATCCAGTTCCAACACGACCGCTCGCGCGAGGTCGCCCTTCGCTTGCTGGCTGGTGAGGTAAAGGCTCGCGGGGCCTGGCGGCGTATCGTCAGCTTCACCGAAAGTCTTGTGCGAAGTGTGGGCTTCGGCGACGCGACGCAAGAACCGGAAACACCGATCGGCGGCGGTCGGTTCGGCGATCAGTTGATCGGCCGCTATTCGCTCGAGCGCGGTCCGGAGAGGACCATGCAGGGCACCCAGACGATGCTCTGCGCCGACAGGCCTTTCCACGTCATCGTCAAGGTAAAGCTCGGACGCACCCGTCAGAACGACTGCATCGAGGCCTTCAAGCGTCCGCTGCGAAAGCGGGTCGAAGGTCTGGATCTCGCCCACCACGTCGTCGGCGATAGTAATCCGCACCGGGCAATCGGCTGCAGCGGGGAAGACATCGATGACCTCGCCGAGAAAGGCGATCTCTCCCGGTTCGTCGATCCGGTCGTCCTCTGCGTAACCAGTGCGGCGCGTGAACGCCGCGAGCGCCGCTCGGTCGAGCGGCCGACCGGTCGCGATCTCAAAGGTTGTTTCGATCGCGGTCGTGGGCGGTGTTCGTTGCATCAGGGATTCAGGCGAGAGCACTACGATCCGCCCTCTACCGTCGCGCTTCTTCGCGAGACGGGACAGAACAGCAAGCCGACGACCTTGCACGTCGCGCGACGGCGACGCGCGGTCGAAAGGAAGGCAGTCCCACGGCGGCAGCAGCAAGACTTCTACGGCTGAAGGATCAACGAGCGAGGTCAAGGCCCGCACGACCTCTTCCGCGCGTCTCTCGCCCGTCGTCAGAAATGCGGTAACGCGACGATCGTCGCCAAGGGACGCGAGCAGCCGGGCGGCCGACAAGGAAGCGGATGGCTTGGTCGTTCGCTCGCTGAGGCTCGCGCCGTCGGCGATTGGCCCCTCCGCCAGCGGCCTGTCCCCAATCGCTACCACTGATGTCCTGGCCACATTCCCTCTCCTGAGCGGACTCAGAACTCTGCCAGCCGTCAACGGCTCCGGCGTCGGGCTGGTAAATTCGCACTGGCGATCGGACGCATCGCGCACCAGTTGAACAACGCGAGCGACGCCGACAGCCTCTCCAAGGCCGGTACCGCTTCGGCGGCTTGCCCCCCCGCCCCTGAGCCCCGCCGCCAAGGCCCTCAGCGCTTCGTCGGGCGCAGCTGGATCCGACAGCGCCGGCAGCTAGACCCGGCGTTCAGCCAGCTTAGCTGAGTGGAGCTGCTCGCCCGGAGCCCACCTGCCTAAATGCCTGTGCCGGAGACGAGATAGCGTTCAACTGACAGCACCCCGCTGCGTGGGGCGGAACATTATCTGGTCGGCTGATCCGTCAGCGGAGTGCCCAAAGCGCGCGGGGACGTCGGTTTGTCGGACAGTCGCTCCAGCTCCCAGACCGCCCGCTCAAGACTGTCCAAATCGGGGCGTTCCCCACGATCCATCACAGCATGGACCTGTTCGAGTTCGATCAGTGTGGCGATCGCAGCGCGGTAGCGTGCCTGGGTCCTACGGATTTCCCGACGCTCGTTCGCTTCAACCATGGCCTCGACCGCTGTGCGCGCAGCGACCGAGCGGGCAACCACGGCGTCGGCATCTCGCGTCAGCGGGACGTTCAGGCGATCTGCGAAGGGCTGCAAGGTTCCGGCACCCGAGATCAGCCCCGCTTGCAACATCGCCCGATGCGCCTCGGTACGTTGGTCGACAAGAGCCTCAGCTAAAGCGTCATACTTGCGGGTCTCCAACGCCATCGCCTCACGCAGTGCGGCAATGGCGAGGCCAAGGTTTTGGCTGGCGCGACGGGTTTGCGCTCGACGCTGCTGGCTGCTGACCGCGCTGGCGACCGAACCTACGATATGTTCCAGCGGTCGGCCGAGGACCGCAGTTCGCACCAGCGGCACGTCTGTCAAAGACGTCGCATAGGTAGCCGTGCCGAGCAGCGCAGCGTTGATGGCCCGTTCGGCATCGGCCCCAGTTTGTTGCGCCAGCTCAGCCCGAAAGGCGATATAAGCTCGGTTTAGAGCCACCACCGCTTCGGCGCGCAAGGCGACGGCTTCTGCTAGCTCTCGCCTCTGGGCGCTATCGACGGATGGCGATGTCGTGACGACGCAGCGTGCCGCGCCGGCCTCACAGGCCCGCCATGTCGCTACGAAAGCGGCGACCGCGTCGCCCTCATCCAACCTGCCCGCGAAGTTGTCGACATCGATCGCCAAGGCTTGAGTCGACCGAACGCCGGCGTCAGCCACGACACGCGCGACGGGTACACGCGTTGCGCAACCTGCTGTTCCGAAAAGGATGACCACAGCGATCAGCAACACGGAATGAGCCAGGAGTCGTCTGCACTGAGAATTAGTCATTGCAGGACCGCAGACAGACGCCACGATCATCGTCGACGCGCTCGTAGCAGATTGCGCGAGACATGGACGCCGAGACGAGCACATGGCGCTCGCAAACTCCATCGAGCGCCTGAGCTCCGGACACACAGGCTGCGCGACATTGGGTCATGTCGGCACCAGCATCTGAGATGCGCGCTGCTCGCATCTCGAGGATCTCATGAACCTCGGCAATGCTGTCTACTCGGTTTGTGTCGGACTGCTCCTCACTTGGGATGTCGCGCAGTAGTGCACTCAACAAGGCCTCGGCGTCGGCCTGCAGCAAAGCCACAGCTGCTACGACCGATCCGGCTATCAGAACTATTGCTCGCATAACGTGAAGTTGCCACACGCCGCCATACGATGCAACTATTCGTTGCCATTCGCTGAAAATTGTGCGCACGCTGTGGTGGCGCTGGTTGTCGGCGCGCATCGACCATAGGTCGTACAGGGAGGACGCAAAATGAAACTGAGAAATGTTCTGATGGGTGTGGGAACAGCCTTGGCTCTGGCTCTGGCCGCTCAAACTGCGCAGGCACAAAGCTGCCCAAGCGGCGAAGGCGGCGGAGTGATGCAGGAGGAGGTACCAGGCGGGTCGGAGCCTTGCACGCCGACCGGCGGTTCGGCCTCCACCAGCTTCCAGACCGACAACGCCAACGGCGTGTCGTACACGGTTGACCTCACCATGGAGACCGGAGCCGAATTCCTAGAGATTGGCCAGTACGTTGAAGTCGAGCTGGACTTCAACGACGTAATGGCCGCTCTGCGCTCGGACAGTAAAGGTGCCATTGCCTTGGCTGCCGAGGTCGGCATCCGCCCGCCAGTCAAGGGCTCGGTGGTTCGTGCGAGCAACACGCTGACCGACGCCGAATACCGTGCGCTCGCGACCTACGTGACGGTGGCCGTCCAGAACAGCAACGGTCGCGCAACCGGTCGTTCGGACAGCGCTTTGGACCGTTTCGTTCGCAGAGTCGACGCCGCTGCTCAGGCCTTTGGCCGGGCGATGGACTCGATCGGTCGAAACATTCCCAATCTGGACACACACCTGCGCGTGAGGATTAACTACCCAAGCGGCCAGTCTATGGTCGAGGTCGACGCGGGTGCCAACGTCAGCCGCAATCCGTAGTAGCTTTGTCGGAACAGGCCGGGATTGCATTGTGCAATCCCGGCCTGCTGTCGGGGAACAGATCATGGCCATCCTCACTTATCGTGCCCTGTCATTCCTGTGCTTCGCAGGGGTCGTGGCGTTCTGCTTATGGCTTTTTCTCACGCCTACCGGCTATTCCAGCTTGATCGTAATAGTGGCGGTGATCGCATCTTTAACGCTTTGCCTGCTCTACTGGGGGTCATCAGGGGAAGGCCCCCTGTGGACGGCCGCCGAGGTGCCCGCCCAAGTGCCGCGGGTGCTCATCGTTGTCTTGGCTTGTCTAGGATTTCAGCTGGGCGCAGGGGCGGGGGTGTTGTCCCTAGAGTTGCCAATCAATCTTCTGACATTGACGGCCTTGACCTTGACTACATGGGTGGGAATTCCTGCTGTGGCCTTGATTACAGGTTTCGTGCGGTGGCCCCACCGCACCCGAACGCCTTCAAGAAGAGACTTGCTGATCGTCAGCTCAGTCGCCCTGTTGATCGGAGCGGCGGTATTCTTTTTGAGGATGGTCCCCCTGCAAGACACTGTGCCCCAGCGGTTACCAGGCGGTCTGCTGGCCGACACCACTGTCACCTTCGTTGCAGCGGCCGCTGAGGAGGTCGTGTTCAGAGTGCTGCTGCTGACAGCCTTGCTCAGTGCGACCGGGTCCCGATTGCAAGCACTCGTCCTGTCATCGACTTTCTTCGCCATCGTCCACGTGCCACTCGATTTAGCCGGCCCCCTCTTGGCGCTAGAGTGGCAAGTCATGGCTGACGGGATCGTGGCGCTTGCTCCCAGCCTGCTCATGAAACTCGGCGTTGGGTTTCTCTTAGGCGCCGTATGGCTTCGCACAGGGTCCCTGATACTGATCAGCCTTCTCCACTTTATGGGTAATTTCGGGCCCGTGCTCGCAGCAGGTTATCTCATACTGGGAGCGTGACCTCGCCCTGACCTTCGCAAGGGATTGGTGCTTCAGCTTGTCACTGCCGCTTCTCACCAGCCTGCCAATGGCTGCCGTTGCAAATGGCACACCTCATCTTTCACCTCCCGCCGGTCGAGTTCCCGGACTTCACGTCCTAGGGCGCGCCTGCTTAGAGCGGCAATCCAGATGTGGAGATCCCCAGGTGTCCGGGAAACGCCGAAGCGGTCTCTGCCTGGAGGCCGCAACGCAGACCTTCCGACCCGCTCGTATGGGTCAGTAGCAGACGCCGGTGGAATGCCGGCGGCTGCCCGTCCGCTGCTGACTCCTAGCTGACCTTCGGAGAGTCCGCTCTCAGGACCGGGCTGGAACCTGAACCCAGTGCGTCGGCAGCGGACTCTCGTGAGAGCTTGGTTGTATCCCCTGTCGCACCGTCATTGGGGGCTGCAGGCCCCAATGAAGCAGCGTGCGCCGCGAACTGGCCGTCCGCCTTCAGCGCACCCAGATCACCCGATGTCCGGTCAATGTCTTACAGCCCCACGTTCCAGAACGAAGGTCCCGCCCATTTTGTCGAATACCGCCAGCGCGGAGTTCCTTGCGCGGGCTGACTCAAACTGATCGTTGGACGGATTGCCCTCGTTGCATATTGGCGTCGCGCGTTCCGTCTGACATGCCCGCGGGGGATCTTCAGGGAGGCCACGGATGGATTTTGGAGATATCGCGACTTTAAGTGTCGCCGGCATTATTCTAACGGCCTTTTCTGCGAAAGTCCTGAGGGAGCGCCGCCGCCGCAGAATGCTCGTGAGCCTCCTCCACTCCGAGACGCTGGGGCTGTGTCGCGAGGCGGCAGAACTGGCGGAAGCGATCTGCGGCCGGCGGGCTGACGGAGGGCTCATCGATCAGGCATTTCTTCTACGTTATGCGCTGACTGAGCCGCAGACCTATCCGGGTTTGATCCCATCACTTTGGCGTCTGCCAGCCGATCTGGCGTGGCGCGCCGTGGAGTTTCATGGACATTTATGTCTGGCCCGAACTCGCCTGGCAGATTGGCGCCTCGGCGATCGCGACCGGGCCAGCACCTATCTTCTGCTGACAGCCTTGGCTCGTTCGGCCGGCGGGGGCGATGGTCTGCTTCTGGCCAGCGCCCGCTGTCTGGGTTGGCGGAAAGACTGGGAGCCTCAATTGCCCCTCGCCAATGCTTTCATCGATGAGATGGAGCGCGAGGAAAACGATCTGCTGGATAACGGCTATTGGAGCCTGCCCGGCTAGGCGTGCGGAATCCGCGACGGTTCGAGATCGAAAATTACGGTTGCGGTGGGCAGTCCGGGTTTGCCAGGCCGCCTCTCGACCGACGGCGAAATTGGCGAGAGCCGCGTTGCGGTTCTGTCGGCCCGGTCGGATCAGGAGCCCAGAGCGGACGCACCGCAAGCCCCGTCAGGTCCCGTGGTTTGCCCTTCCGTCAAGGCTTTGCTCTCATGCGGCGGGCATGAAGCGAAGGGGGCAACTGATGGCGCCGAGGAGTATCATCCGCTGGGCTGCGGGACTGGCAATAGCTGGACTTGCGGCCCCGGTCCTCGCCCAGGCGGGCATGCCCTCGTTCGCCTCAGACGCGTCGCTCAGGACCTTTTTGCGGACCGAGCCGCCGTCGGTCCAGGTCCCGCCACCCCCGCCGCCGCTTCCGCCGCTGCCAATCTCCCACCACGACCGTCCTGTCCCGGGCCTTCCGCGCAATGCGCCGCCGCCCGGCCCGATCCAGCATGACCCGCCCGGCTACCGGCCGGTGGATTTGAGCGCACCGGTTCCGGGGATCGACGGCGGCGATTTGGTCCAGGCCGTTGGCGACAACCTCGTCATCCTGCGACGCGGGCGGTTGTTCAGTATCGCTACCGTCGGGGATCGGCTCGAGACGGTGGGCTGGATCGAAGCCTTCGCGCCCGGCGCTGCCGCCCTTCGCGACTGGGCCGAGCAGATGTTCGTCGTCGGCGATACCGTTGCCGTCGTCGCGTTCAGCGCCGCGCGCGGCGGCACGGAGATCAGCCGTTTCAGAGTATCGCCGACGGGCGAGTTGAGCTGGATCGACACGCATCAGCTGGACCGGGGCGGCCCGTCCGGCGTCGCCGCCCAGGTCGTGGATGGTCAGCTGGTTCTTGTCAGCCTCGAGGACGTCAACAGTGAGAGCGGCGGGGATCCGCTTGACCTCCTGCCCGCCGCCGCGCGCTGGTCGCCGGACGGCTGGAGCGGCGCGACGCGACTTGTCGACGCCGGCGAGGTCTTCGTAGCCGCGCCGCTGCGAAGCGTCGGCGGCGGTCGTCTGGACTTCGTCTCGGTAACGCGCTGCGATCTTGCCGCGGCCGACCTCGAATGCCACGCCACCTCGACGTTAGCGCCGGGGCTTCGCGAATATCATGTCGCTACGGACGCGGTCTATGTCTGGACGCAGCGGCCACCCGGCGCGGACCGGACCGACCCCGCCTGGCTGTACCGCATCCCCCACCGGGGCCGTCGTCCCGGAGCCGTTCAGGTTTTCGGCGATCCGGTCAGCCCTTCCGCATTCGGTCTCGGGCCAGCAGGGACGGAGATCAACGTGCTGGTCAAACGGGCCCGGAAAGATGATGCAGGGGAGGCCCCCCAGTTCGCCCTGGGCCGGCCGGCCCTGCTGCGCCTGCCGCTCACCCGCTTCGGCGATGGCGGCCGAACCGCGTCGGAGCAGGACTATATCGCCCTGCCGGGCCCGGCCGATGCGAGGCTCCACGACGTCGCCCTCGTGCACGGCGCCGCACTGTTCGCGCACAAGCCGTGGAACAGCTCGGACCAGCGAGATGAACTTGTCGCGGTCCCGGCGGGTGCGACCACGCCGGTCGTGCTCGACACCGCCAGCGATTTCTACCGCATCACGCCCATGGGCCATGACGCCGTCGCCTCGGGGGCCGGTGCGGGCCTGCCTTTTAACGTCGTGGACCTCGATAGGGCCGGGGGTCCGATCCTCGGTCCCCGCTACGAACAACCCGACACGCGGGAGTACGAGTCTCGCGCACACCCGTTTCGGTATCGCCCCGACCCGGATTCTCTGGACCTAGAGCGCGGACTCCTGGCTCTCCCGGTAGGAGACTCGCTGACCCGGATGGATGTCCTGTTCTTGCGTCGCGACGGTGATCGACTGGCGGAGGCCGGCCGTCTGACGGCTACGGCGATGCCCCGTCGGGACGACAACTGCCGCGCATCCTGCTCAGCCTGGAACCGAGACGTCCGGCCCATCTTCGCGGGTCGCCGGATCTTCGCCTTGTTGGGTTACGAACTGGTAGAGGGTGAGCTGACGCCTGAGGGGGCGGTGCGCGAAGTTCGGCGTCTGGATTTCACTCCACCGACCGAGGCGGCGCTCGAGGAGGGAGCGGGCCCTTAGTCGCCGCTCGATAGCGACTTCGCGCATCGGCAGCGAGTGATTGTCTGCGCGCTTGCCAGCTCCTGCTCGGTCACAGGAAGCTGGAGAGCACCGTCAGGTATCTCGGCATCGAGGTGGATGACGCCTTGGAGCTGTCAGGACCGATTGATCTGTGACGAATGACCGGGCCGGCAAGTTGGCTCGGTCATCGTCCTCCAAGGGTAGACAGCGGACATTGCGTGGGTCTCTGCACTCTCTGCCGCGAGGAGGATCGGCCTGCCGCGGATATTAATCGAGACCCCTCGACCATTCGCATCGCTTGGACTGGGCGACTGGTATGATCCGGAGCCTGAACCGGGCAAACTCAGACCCAAAACCATACTCCGAAATTGCTTCAGACATCAGCGCGCTGAGCTGGTCACACGATGACCGGTTCAAAACTGCTGAGGACGGATTGAAGCGCTGCCACTGTCGGCCTTCGGCCAAGGCTTGCTCAAGGCCGTTGACCGCTCCTCCACGCTCGTGTGCGCGATCGCAGACGATTTGCCGGTTAAAAGAGCCGTAGTCCATTCCGAACCGGCGTTGGAGAGTGTGCTCCAGCTGCTCAGCGCGCCCGACGGTACGCCTATCCCACGTAAGGTGTTGACTGGTGTTTCCATAGGTACGCCCAGCGCAGTCATATCTTATTTCGTGCGCCGTAAAGCCTGACGGGTCGTTTGGATCGACAAGTATGGCGATGACGTCACGATAGTAAGGACGCTCCGCGACAAACCCGAGCATCCTGTCCTCGCCCTCTTCGAGAAGCACTTTGTAATAGGTGTCGGCTTGCGCCTGCGCTGAAGCTCTTGACGGAAACCATGCGAGTACAACGAGCGCTGACAACGTTAGGGCAAGGCGCACTGTAACCTCCGATGTGTGTGGGCAGGGGTTCGGAGTAGAGAGTCGCGGTTTCCGCAACAAGAGAAAACCTGGCCGGAATCGCCTGTCGAAATCTGACGAAGCGGCAAAGGAGGTCATGCCAGTTTCGCGCAGCTTGGTTGTTTGATCGCAGACAAGGTCAATGGGTCGAGTTCGGACATCCGATCTGGCGCAGCGAGTGACCGCTGCTGGCGCTGTGCTGACCTCGAGAAGGTCGTCGATCTGAGCGTCCGCTATGGGTCGGGAGCGGTCATCGTGCTGCCGACCGAAAGGAGACATTGGCCACTCGGCGGCGATCCATCTCCTCCTCGGCGAGGAGCACCACCGAGCGCGGCGGACGCGCCCTGAACTGGTGGGCCTGCGCCTCGGAGGCCTTCTTCCCCTTCGCCGACGGCCTGATCGAAGCCGTCGCCGCCGGCGCGACCGCCATCATCCAGCCCGGCGGCTCGATCCGCGACGACGAGGTCATCGCCGCCGCCGACAGGCAAGGCGTCGCCATGGCCCTCACGGCGGGCGGGTGTTCCGGCACTGATCGAATGGCCAAGCCTTGAGAAGCGTGACCGTCGCTCCAAAATGGAGGCGATGAAGGAATCGCTGTTTAAGAGGGGCGGGGATCGTTTGCGGGCGCGCAGGGGCGGCGTTGGGCGCTGGCTATGCTACGTCGTCGGCGTCCCGGCCATACCGCTGCTGGTCTGGCTGGTCTGGAGCGAGCCGCGTCCAGCCTGGCTTCTCGTGATGGCGGGGGCGTTCCTGCTCCTTGAGTTGAGCGATCCCCTGTGGCCGCGGCCGACCGCCCGCGATGAGGAGGATTTGCGCCGAAAAGACAGGGCCGCCCTTCGCGCCAGCATTCGTCGCTTCCAGGACGGTTCGGTCGACTGGTCGACGATGGACTACTTCACAGTCAGCCGCGTGGCCAACTTGGAGCCTCCCCGCACGCTCGAGGCGCTGCTTGGCGGCCCCTTGAAGCGGATTTTCGACATTTGCGAGGATGAGACCGGCATTCGTGTCGCCGCGCGCGCCATGGAGTTCGCGCCCGGGCCGGTCGCGCGGCTCAAGGATCGACACGCCCGGTCGGAAAGTCAGGCGCGGGAAGTGGACGCCGCCGTCATGGCCGAGCTTGAGCGACGATTCGGCAAGCGCGGGTCCGACGGGCGCTATCTGGTCGACTGCTACCTCGGCAAGCGCACCCACAACGGCTGACCGGGCGATCTGGGCCAGCCCGCCCGGATAGCGGGCATTCGACCGACCACTCGGAAACGGACATCCCGACATCGGCTCGGGGTCGGACGCGGACCTCTAGGAGTCGAGGATCGAAGGTCCGCTTGCCGGCGGCGACTGAATGTCCGGTCTTGGCGCAAAGTTGCCCTTCCCTACCCCGCCTGTTCCTGCCTCGTTCGCGAAACGCGCATAAGCGCAAATCGTGGAAACACATACGGCATTCTCGGAAACCCGCTTACGTCCTGTCCCAGTGCATCTGTCTGGATTTACACTGAGGGGCTCGAACGTCGCTAAGGCGGCGCGGCTGGACTGATGGAATCACGCTCGCTTCATGAAGCGTCGCCCGTTTTCCCAAAGAACGTTGTTCTGCTCTTCCACTGTATATTCTGCCGCGATCATGCCGCGGCGGAGATCACGCATGTAATTGTCGTCGTCGGCTTCGATCCCCAGCATGATCCAGTCGCTTCCAAAAAGGATATGCCGCAAGCCGGGGTCAGTATCCCTGAAATGGCGTTTGAGCGCGACGAAGAACGCTCTCGCCAGCTCCGGCCTTCCGATGAGTTCGGGCATATAGCCGAGGTCGCCGTAGACGCGGCTTTCCACGCCATTCTGCGTCGCAAAGAGTCGCGGGGGAGCGTCGAGAGACCAGACGATGTTGTCGAGCCGAGGATCATAGGGGCCGACGTCGACTTCGGGCGTGATGCGGTTGATGAAGGGCTGAGCGGAGTTGATCAGGTGTCCCAAGCTAAATCGCAGCGTGGGAAACCGCTCGCGCGCGCGCTCCCAATGAATCGGGTTGGCGCGGTCGCCGAAACCTAGTGCCGCTTCGTTACCCGGCCCCGCGTGCGCCATGATCGGCACGTCGTTGATAACGCACCAACTATAGAAGATCTGCAGAGCCTCATCGAGAGCTTTCCCAAGCCCACCCGGGCTTCCGCCGGCAGCGCGCCATTGGGCTAGGACGACCTCCCGCCCTTGTCGCGGCCTGGCGAAGTCGTCATCCGCCAGTTCGCGGTTGCCCCACGGCCTGAATCCCATCGGCGGATAAAGTTTGAAGCCGGCGACCTCGTTTCCGTAGCGCGATGCGAGCGCATCGAACGTTGTCGGGGTGCCCGATGCAAGTTCAAGAGCGTGTTTTAGCGGGCAATAACCAGCAAAGGTCAGCAGCTCTACGCGTCCGCGATGCTTATGACTGATAGTCCGAAGCAGTTCCAGTTGACTGAGATGCGACGACGAGGGCAGCGGTCCATCGTCGAGCCACCGATCGTAATCAACCAGATTGTTGACGATCATGCGGGGGCGGGCTTCCGGAATCGTGTAGTCCCGGAGATAGCGCCGAAGGTGCCGTTCTCGCGAAAGGCACATCAGATAGGCCCACCCGACCATCCGAATGGCCTTGCGGGCCCCGGCGACCATCGCGGGGAGATTGGGAAGGGTCGAGGCGAGGAGTTCGCGGGTCTGATGGTTGTCACCGAGCCGTTTCAGCACGAGCAGATCGCCGAGGTCAGGCGTGTCTTCGTCCTCGGTGGCGGCTTTTTCAGCGACGCGAGCGTAGCTGTCGGCAATCAGGTCATCCAGCGACCGTTGTTGGGGCAAGCTCTTCGACGCGTAAGGGTCGCTGAAAAGGCTTGGATCCACGATCCGTCGGCTGTCTTCGACGATAAGAGCGGAGAGAGCACGATAGCTTTGCTCTAGCTCGGGGTCGAAATCGACGAGGCCCAGTCCATCGCTTCCCGCACGAATGCGTCTCGCGACCGCCAGCCCGAATTCATGAGCGGAAGGCTCGAGACCCCAGAACGGAGGATTGGTCTCGCGCGCAACGGTGACGGCGAGAGGCTTCACAACGTTTGCGAACAGGTCAGCCATCGCCGCGGCCCAGTCGGGCGTGCCTGGCGCCATGCTGGGGATGACCACGTAGCGGATAAAGTTGCCGACAGGCAGATCGGATGCGTTGAAGAGGTGGACGTGGCAGTCAGCCATCCGCCCCGCCGGCTGAGCCATCGCACGAGGCGAACTCGCAAGGAGCGTCGCAAGCCCCACCGCCACGCCGGAAAGCACGTCGCGACGATCGGGCTGATCAGAATTCACATCGCTCATGCTCGCGTATCTCCAACACAGGTTCCGTGGTTGAAAGGGACTGGCCGAGAGACTCCAGAAATGAGCGCGTCGACCGCCGCCGGCCGAAACGGAGCTGGAATGATCAGCTCCACACCATCTCGCCCAGCAGCAGCCTCAACCCAGTCGAGCGCGGTTTCGACATCGTCGATCAGACGCCGCATTGGCCGAAGCGGCTTATCCAAACTGATGAAGAAGTCATCCCAATGCGTGAGCACGACCGTGCTCGCTTGAGGGCGGAGAACCGTTTCGCGCCAGTAGGTCTCAAAAAATTCCAGGGATTGGCGACCGATGCCACCGAGACTGAGAAACACGACATCCGCATGTCGTTCCAGCAATGCCTCGCAGACGAAGTTGGCGCTCGGCACTACCAGCATTTTTGCCAGAGAATGCTCGATCAAGAACGAAAAATTCGGGCCACCGCGATAGTTCGGACCCCAAATCGGCGGGCGTAAGGGTGCTTCGAGATCGCCTCTGAAGAAGGGATGGGGAGAGTGCGGTGTCTCGAAAGCGGTGATGTGAAATCGCACCGGCCTCCCGACTTCCAGCACAGTCCTGTGCTTCACCAATCTGAATCTTTCCTTCGGAAAATCTGCGCCTTCCGCCAGCCAACGCACACTTTCCGACCCCGCCAACTCCGCCTCCTGCGAGGCGGCGATGGTCGCGCTGTCCATCGCATGGTCATGATGCGAATGAGCGGCGAGCACCAATGTCACCGGACCAATCCGTCCCCGCCTCATCGCTTTCGAGATTTCGACCCCGTCGGGCGAGAGACGTGTCGCGAGAAATCGCGTGAGACTCGGACGGGAGAAGAAGCCGTCGATCAGAACCGAGGTCGTTTCATCTCTGAATAGAAGCGTGGAGGTCCCCATAAATCGCACCGACAAACCGGGTGGATCATCGTCCTCTTCAGAAAACTCCGACCAGTTTCGGGCCGCAAAGGGCGGTGGGGTTCGCCGTGACCCCATCGCTCGATCCGGCCCGCTGCTCGCGCCCACCGCGATAAGCCCGCCAAACGCACGTCTGGTTAAGTCGGCTCGTAGACCCTTCTGTGGTGGCGGCTGCACGGCGCTATGGAGCGTTGAAATGCGGTTGGAACAGCGCCCCAAAGATCACGGGATCGGCGAACCATGCTTGACCTGCTTCCGTGTCCGCCTCTCGCCATTGCGAGGTCGCGTCTAAAGAGCCGGCCCAGCCCAGCATGACGTTCCGGCCCACTGGGGTGTTGAGGTCCCCACCAAGCTCTCTCGCAATCTCACGAAGCTGGTCTGGCGCGAGAAAACTGAGCTTAGTCAGCTGCACCGTATTAAAGGCAGGCGGGAACCCATCGACGGTCCAGCGTTGATCGGGGTGATCATAGCCATCGTCCTCAATACCAAGTTGCTCGTGGTTGAAGATCTTCAGCGACACGGCCTGCGCAGTCTCCTGGGCGGTTCCGCGGTCCATCACGCGATCAAAATGTAGCTCCGGGTTCGAGAGGTAATCGCGCCACTCGTCGGAGTTCATGGAGGTCGTTGCCTTCAGCAGTGCTTCGAAGGGTGCTTCGACTAGAGCTTCGAGCTGCTCCCTTATCGCCTCAGGCAAGATTGCTCGTGCGATTTGAGATGGGAGGTAAGCGACGGCAACGGCGCCGTCAGGCGCGCCAGCCATCGACCAAAGGTGCTTACGCGCGTACTCCTCCAGAGCCCTTTTGGCCCCTGACGTGTCGAGATGCTCAGGATAGTACAGCACCCCGGCCGCCACCTCCGCACTTACTTCCGGCCATGCCTTTAGCCCTCGATCAATGTCATCGATCCACCTTCGGCAGTAGGCCACCCTCGGCCCGTGAGCCATCCGATACCAGACCTGGGACAATCCGCTCCGCGCCGCAAGCCCCGCTTCATACGAAGCCACCTCCCCTTCGAGCCGCGTTCTCAGCGAGCTAAACACCAACGGGATCGACAGTGGACGCGTCTCGCCGCTGATGAGCAGGCGGGCTTGAAGAGCGGTGCCGGGCCGCGCATCAATCATCTCGCGATAAATAAAGTCTTCCACGCCATCGATGCTCGCTGGCAGATGGGCTTCAGTTGGCGCGCGTTTACCGAGGTAAGACTCTAGGACCAGATGCCGAGCCGCGTTGGTAGCCGGGTCGAACGTAAATTCTCCGCCCGAGTAGTGATTGACGTAGCTGTGCGCAAAGCTGTCGCCTGCAGCGTGCACGAGATATCCCGAAACAAACGCTCGGACGGCGTTGGACGTCATTGGCTCACCGTAAGTGCGTCCCCACAGGTGCTCCAGCCAAGCGTCGCTGCCTGTAACGACGCCGGCGGCGTTTTTCGCCACGCGAGGATGGATTATCTGCTGACCTGTAGCGATGTCTGGGTAGGCGTCTGGTCCAACCACGCCTGCGCGAAAGCGGTCGGGAGCTGCACGAAGAGCGGATAGGATTTGAGGATCGACTGCGTAGTCGCCCAATCGCCCTACGACCGCCCCCGTCCGAGGATCGACGCGCCAAATCGTGACTCGACCATCATCGAGCGCATCGCGTAGCGCGATTTCCGCAAGGGAGATGTGCGTGCTGGGTTTCCACGCCAAGGCTGCTGATGGTGCCCAAGTGAGCGCGGTTGCAAGCAATACAGCTACAGCGCGCCGCTTGTTGCGTTTGATTTTCGCCATCAGCTCGCCCCGCGTAAATAACGGCGGTCAATAGAGCCACAACCATTCGCGGCCGACAACGAATTTCTACTGCGGATTGCAATCACTGACCACTCAGCGATCGGTTTCGCCAGACGGCCTCCGAGCCGACTGCCGGGCCGCCGGCATTCCGATCCCGCCCCGCGGCTGGTGGGCCAAGCTCGAGCACTACAAACCTCTACCTCTCAAACCACCCCTGCCGAACCGAGCAGGCGCAACGTCGGCAAGAGCGCGAGTTGGAAAGCCAGCGCTGGGCGGCGGCGGAGACGGTGCGTAAGAAGCAGTCGGCCTACCGCGAGGCACAGGCGGCACTACGCGACCGGCTGGTCGCCCAGGCCGAGCGCCGCCAGCGCGCCGAGGCGGTCCGCGCCTATGTCCTGGCGGGCGATAGCTCGCCCGCGGCCCAAGCCGAGGACTACGCTGACTGGCGGTCCTGCGCCCTCAGCGAAGCTGACGGGGTAGTCCCCCTGTTGGACGGCTCGGCGCCGTTGATCGGTTGCCGCCGCTCGACGAGGGGAGGTGGGGCGGCTGGTAGCCGGGAGGGAGTCGAACCGGACGCGCACAACAGACCTTCTGGGCCCGACCGGAGGCTCCCCGGCGGAGACCGTTTCCCGTTGGACTGCCCCTACCCCACCCAGTCACGAACTTGTCTCCGGCCGCGCCCGGAGCAAACAGAGACAGTTTTCCGGCGATGTCTGCCAGCTAGGTATGTGGAGCATCCATAGTACCATTTGGCTCCAGTAGTCGGCGTTGAGCTGCCCAACTCAAGGGGATCGAAGCGTGGCGCTTTAGTCGTGAGATCGTTGTCGGATCGAGACGCGCGCTGAGGATTGCGGACTGAATGCCGGGAGCCAGAAAAACCCAGTCGAACTTACCGATGTCACTGAGAGGGGCCTGCGCCGAACGTACGCGGGGGAGTTGGCGCGCCAATGCCGGGCACGATGGTTTGAAGGCGACATGGGCCGCTCGAAGACGCTTGATTGCATCCAGCCTTACGGCCTTGGCCTTGGCCCCCGCTGTGGCTTCGCGATCTTCAAGCCATGTTCTGCCACCGCGCATTTTCATGCGGACCGGTATGGAGATGCGGACGTGGTTGAGGCGCGAAGCCTCGGCCAAAACCCTGTCGCCCAGCTGCAGCTTGGCCTCCAACTCGTTGACGTCCCTCAAACTCGCGTTGAGACGCCTGAGCTCGCTGAGCCTGAAAACTGCCTGGACCGCGTCGCTGTGAACCTCGACCCGCGTCACCACCTCTCTCAACATGCTCGTCGAGACCATTTCAGAATCCACGCCAGTCAGATCGATCAGCCGTCGACGTACCAGATCGTCCAACGGCCGGCAGGGCACCCTCGTGAGCGCATCGGCCCGGCCCGCGCCTGTCAGGCCAAGCGCGAGCTTGGGCGCTACATAGTAGCCGTAGAGCCGGCCCTTTCGCCGGGCGAAGACCGGCTTCATGCTCTGTCCCAGCCCATCAAAAAGCCGACCTTGGAGCGGCGCCCGTTCCAGGTTCGGAGCCCGTCGCTTCCAGGCCGCACTGCGATGGCTGAGAAGCGCTTGGACGGCGTCGAATGTGGCACGATCAACGATAGCCTCGTGGCGGCCCTCGTAGGTTGTGCCCTTGTGGCAGATGAGCCCAAGGTAGATCTTGTTCTGGAGCAGGTGACGCAGGGCGCCGCGACTGAACGGCACGCCTGCCCTCACAGCACCGCCGCGCGCTCGCCGGGATCTTGACCGGACGCCGTCTTCCATTAGCTTCTGCTGGAGGTCGTAAAACGATCGGCACTGTATGAGCCGCTCGAAGATCGAGCGCACCGCGACGGCCTCGGCCTCGTTCACCCGCAGTCTTCGATCACCAGAGTCGTCCGGCGGATCGTAGCCGAGCGGCACGACCCCACCCATCCACATCCCCTTGGCTTTGGAGGCCGCGATCTTGTCGCGGATCCGTTCGCCGGTCACGTCGCGTTCGAATTGAGCGAACGACAGAAGAACGTTGAGCGTCAATCGGCCCATTGAACTGTTGGTGTTGAACGCCTGGGTTACGCTCACGAATGCGACCCTCTGCTTGTCGAGCCGCTCCAAGATGCGAGCGAAGTCGGCCAGCGATCTGGTCAGCCGATCAACCTTGTAGACGACGACGGCATCGATGAGTTTCGCATCAATGTCGGATAGAAGCCTCTCGAGGCCGGGCCGTGCCATGCTGGCGCCAGAAAACCCGCCGTCCTCGTATCGTTGCCGAACAACCGTCCACCCCTCCCCGCCCTGGGACTTGATATAGGCTTCGCAGTATTCTCGCTGGGCGTGGAGCGAGTTGAAGGACTGGCTCAGTCCCTCCTCCGAGCTCTTGCGGGTGTAGACGGCGCAACGGACCCGATTACGGTGCTCCATGGCCGGCACCTGTTCGAAGGCCAAAGAAGCGCGGCCCATTCCAGCGCACCCCGGTGATCTCGCGCGCGATGGCTGAGAGGCTCCGGTACTGACGCTCGCGATATCGGAACCCGTCCCGCTCGGCGACCACCTCATGGATCACGCCGAGATATTCACGCGCGACACGGCTGCCTTCCTTGAGAGTTTGCAGGGTCGGCAGCGAGGCCGATTTTAAACGCCTTCGATCATCCCAGGTGAGATCGCCGTATTCCGCGGCCTGAAGACGCCACGCGATCAAATGGCGGAGAAGGCGCGAGGATCGCAGCGCGTGGGGTGGTGATCCCCATCGCTTTCGCCACTCAGCCCGAAGCTCCATCAGCGGCATCGTCTCAAGGCGGACCAGAAACGATTCCAGCTCATCGTTGACAGGCGTCATCACGCTCTCCCGAGGGGCAGAGGCACTTCGCTTTGACGACTAAACTATCACAAATGTCCAGCCATAAAATCCATATTTTGCAGTTACTTACACTACAAAACTGGAGACTAGTTGTCGGATGACTGGGTGCACCGCCACCGCCGCGGCCGCGCGGCGCTGGCCGGATTGCGACTAGATCCGGGTGGTCGCCAGAAACCGCTCGCGGTCGTGTTCGGTGCGCCGACGCACCTCCGCCAGGGCGTCCTTTTCGGTCGCCTCCAGCATCGCCTCGAAAAGACGGTGGAAGTGATCGCGCATGGCGGCGCGCGAGCCCTGGGCGTCCCGGGCCTTCAGCGCGGCGAGCACGGCGGCGTGCTCGTCCGTCCGGGCGTCCCAGTCGTGATGACAGACGCTGGCGTAGACCCGCTTCACGCGCGGCAGCTCGTTGCGCATCCGCCAGATCAGCTGGATGCAGTGCTCGATGACCGGATTGCCGGCGATGCGGGCGATGGTGAGATGGAACTGTCGATCGGCTTCGGCGGCTTCGGCGTCGCTGGCCGCGGGATTCGACATCGCCACCACGAGGTCCTCGAGTTCCTGGATCTCGTCGTCGGTGATGGCCATGGCCGCCAGCGCGGCGGCCTCGGCCTCGATCACCGCGCGCGCCGCCGTCAGGTCGAAGGCCGAGACATCCGGATAGTCGTCGGGCAGCGCGCGTGAGCGCGCCTGAACGTAGACGCCCGATCCCGTCTTGATGGCGATCAGACCCTGCGCCTCGAGCGCGATCTCGGCCTCCCGGATGGTCACGCGGCTGACCCCGAACCGCTCCGCCAGGTCACGCTCGCCCGGAAGACGCGAGCCGGTTGGAAACTCGCCGGAGTCGATCAAGCCGCGGATCCGCGAGGCGATCGATTGGTAGAGGCGGGTTTCCGACATTGTGGTGAGGGTTCCTGTGGGGTCGGCGATCCTTCGTAGAGCGGGCGGGACGGCCTCGGCAAGCCGTCCCGCCGGCATCCTAGAATCGGTACCGGGCGCCGAGATAGTAGCGCGGACCGTAGGTGTTGTATTCGCGCAGCGAGCCCGGGACCGGCATGTCGTGCAGACGGGGTTCGTCGTTCAGATTGGACCCCTCGAACATGAACGACAGGTTCCGGTTCACCCGGTAGGTCGCCCGGAGATCCCAGACGCCGGTGTCGCGGATGTAGCGGTTCTGGGCCGCCGAACCGGTGAACTTCTGATAGTACTGCGTCCGGTACTTGTAGATGCTCTGCACCTCGAACGGCCCGACCTCCCAGTAGAGCGATCCGGAGAAGACCTGGGACGACAGGCCGAACAGGCCGGCCGGCTTCACTATGCCGGGAGTGACGACGCCGGTCAGGGGATCGACGCGCTCGCCGAGACGCAGATCCTCGGTGCGGAAGTCCGAGTCGGCGTAGTTGTAGCTGGCTTTGAACCCGAGGCCGTCGAAGGGCGCCGGCAGGTTGGAGAACCGGTGGGCCGCGGTCAGTTCGAAGCCGATCAGCTTGCTGTCCTCGTCGGTGGTCGCGTCCTGGATGACGGGAACCGTCACGGACTGACCGTCGATGACGTAGGTCTCGTCGATCACGGTCGGGATGAACCCGCCGTTGAAGATCTTGCGATAGAGCGCCAGGCTGAGGATGGAGTCCGGGTTCGGATACCACTCGAGAGACACGTCGGCGTTCCAGGACAGCAGCGGTTCGGCCCGCGGATTGCCGTTGGCGGTGATGCTGGCGATCGCGTCCTCAACGTTCGCGAACGATGTACCGGGCTCCAGGTTCAGCGTCCGCCCGGCGCCGAGGCTGCTGGGATCGGGCCGGGACATGGCGCGGAACAGGCCGACACGCAGTTGCATGTCGTCGCGGACCTCGAAGTTGGCGTTCAGGCTGGGGAGCCACGCCTCGGAATCCGCCTCGATCGTCACCGTCTCGAAGTCGCCGGTGGGCACCAGCCGGATCGTGCTGTCGGGGTTGGCGACGACGTCGAAATCGCCGCGCAGACCGATCGAGGTCACATCGGTCTTCACATAGCGCAGGCCGACATTACCCGTAACCGGCGCCCCGAACAGCATGGTGTCGAACTCGCCCAGCACATAGGCGGCCGAGGTCTGTTCGGTGACGTCCCGGTTGCCGATGGCGCGGGTGTCGGGGTTGAGCCCGGTGTCCGGAACGCCGGTGATGGCCTCGAACAGGCAGCGGGCGTCGAACGTCGCCCAGCTGGTGATGGTGGTCCCGGTCGCGTTGGCGAGGAAGTCCTCCTGACCAAACTCGCGGCGGCAGGCCACGTTGGCGTCGCGGATCACCGCGGTGTTGGTGACGTTGGTTTCGACCCGGTCGTCGAGGTCGGCGTAGGTCAGTTCCGAGAACCGGACGCCGGCGCGGATTGCGGTCAGGACCCCGTCCATCTCGTAACCGCCATCGACCCGGATGGCCTTGATCTCGTTCTCGCGGATGAGCTCGTCCCGGCGGGCGCGGGCCGCGGCGCTGAAGTTCTCCCAGCGGTTCAGATCAAACAGGGGATTGACCGTGATGGTCGGGAGAATCCCGTTGCGGGCGTCGAAGGTGTAGTTGACCCGCTGCCCCCCGGTCTGGGCGGCGTTGGTGGCGATCACGCCCGGCACGACGGCGCCGTTGATGTCGCGAATGCCGGAGCGCATCCGCACCTGGCGATCCATTTCGCTGCGGTAGGTGCTGGAGTAGGACAGGTCGGTAGACAGGGTCAGCCGGTCCGATGGCTGCCACTCGACCCGCACGCCGCCGCCCTCATACTGCTCGTCGCGGATGCGGTAGGTGGGCGTCGATTCGATGGTGGTGTTGCCGGTGTAGGCCAGCAGGACGCCATCCTCGGTCACCACGCGATTGTTGGCGCCGCGCATGGTCTCGGAGAAGTTCAGATCGTTCCGCTCCTCGGTGTAGGTGCGGCGCGAGTTCTGGTAATCGACCGAGATCTCCAGGGTGTCGGTCGGCTGCCACTGGAGGGCGCCGAAGATCGCGTCCCGCTGGTCGTTCTCGACGAACTGGCGATAGGTCCGGCTGCCGGCCGTCAGATAATAGGGCGTGCCCGCCGCCACCTGGGCCGGGGTGACCTGTGAACAGTTGGACGTGGCCGAGACGGTCTGGGTCCCGTTACAGGCGACCCAGGTCGAGCTGGAGGTGAACAGTTCCTCGGGGTTGGTGCTTTTCAGGCTCTGGATGCCGAGCGATACGCCCAGACGCCCGGCGCCGCCGAGATCGAACTGATCGACATAGCTGGCCGTGCCGCGCCAGCCGGGGCCGGCCGGATCGTTCAGGCGGCTATCGTAGGCGGAATAAAGCGCCCGGCCCTCCAGCTGGATCCGGCGGCGGCCGAAATCGAGCGGCTGGATCGTCTCCATGTTGATGATGCCGGAGACCCCGCCCTCGACGAAGTCGGCCCGCTGGGTCTTGTAGATGGCGACGGTGTTGATCAGCTCGGACGGGAACTGGTTGAAGTTGACGGACCGGTCGCCGCTGCCGTTCGTCGCCTCGCGGCCGTTGAAGGTGGCGGAGCCCAGATAGGGGCCGAGACCGCGGATGGCGATCTCCGAGGCGCCGCCCTTCTCGCGGTGCGTCGAGGCGCCGGTGATGGTCTCGATGGCTTCACCGATCGACAGGGCCGGCAGGTCGCCGATGTCGTCAGCCGAAAGGACGTCGGCGACGACGGTTTCTTCCCGCTTGCGATCGATCGAACTCTGGATCGAAGCCCGGATGCCCGTGACCACGACTTCCTCGACTTGCGAGGGTTCGCCCGGATCCTGTGCGGCCGGCGGCGGGTCCTGGGCCCAGACGGCCGGCGCGGCGAACATCGCGGGCAGCGCGATCCCCCCCAGCAGGACGGCCCGCAAGCCGGGACGCAGAAAACGGCCGCGCGACGGCGCTTCGAGATGCCACATGAAAAATCCTCCCATACCCGACTTTGGCGAGCTTGAGCGCAGGCTTCATCGCTCCAGACCGCTTTGTCAACCAATTACATCTCTGTGGTCGAATAATTGGTCTGTCCCTTTTGAGGCGAGGTCGTCCGGATCGACGGCTCTGCCGTGGTTAAACACATCCAAGCTGCTGTTTTTTGTCGATATGTGCGAGATTGCCAGTCCAATTACACGGATTTGGCCTAACCAACCGGTTGACGTCGGTTGCGTCTCTGCTACCTATTCGGCCCAAGAGAGCCCCCGAGGCTCCGATGGGAGGAAGCGATGGCGCTACGCCAGTTGGCCGCTGCGGCGGCGACGATCGTCATGCTGGGCGTCGCCCACCACGTCGTGGCCGAGGACCGGCTCGTGCGCACGCCTTCGGAGTTCCCGGAGGCCATGCGCCGGAGCCAGCCCGGCGACCGCGTCATCCTCGCGGACGGCGAATGGCGGGATTTCCAGATTCTGTTCACGGGAACGGGCCGCGCCGGAGCGCCGATCACCCTGACCGGCCAGACTCCCGGCGGCGTGGTCCTGTCGGGACAATCGAATCTGCGCATGGCCGGAGAGCATCTGGTCGTCTCCAACCTGGTGTTCCGGGACGGCTGGTCGCCCACCGGGGAGGTGGTGTCGTTCCGTCAGAGCCGCACGCGGCGCGCCAACAACAGCCGGGTCACCGGCGTGGTCATCGACGGTTTCTCCAAGCCGCAGCGCGACGAGAGCGACAACTGGGTGGCGATGTATGGCCGCCACAACCGGTTCGACCACAACCAGTTGATGGGCAAGACCAACGCGGGCGCGACCCTGGTGGTTGTCCGCGACGCCGAACAGGGGCTCGAGAACCGGCACCTGATCGACCACAACTATTTCGGCCGCCGCCCCAACCTGGGATCGAACGGCGGCGAGACCATCCGCATCGGCACCAGTCACGATTCGGAATCGGATTCCTTCACCGTCGTCACCGCCAACTGGTTCGAACACTGTGACGGCGAGGTCGAGATCATCTCCAACAAGTCGGGCTCGAACGTCTATCGGGGCAATGTCTTCTTCGAGAGTCAGGGCGCCCTGGTCCTGCGGCACGGCGACGGCAACACGGTCGAGGACAACGTCTTCATCGGCAACGGCGTCGACAACACCGGCGGCGTCCGCGTCATCAACCGGCGCAATACGGTCCGCAACAATTACCTCGAGAACCTGCGCGGCCGGGGCTTCGGCAGCGCCCTGACCATCATGCACGGCGTGCCGAACTCGCCTCTGAACCGCTATGTCCAGGTCGATCAGGCGGTGATCGAGAACAACACCATCGTCGACGCGGCCGAAATCTTTCTCGGCGCCGGCATGGACCAGGAGCGTTCGGCGGCGCCGGTCAACAGCCGCATGGCCAACAACCTGATCGTCAACCGCGACGGCCGGGACCCGATCCGGATTCTGGGCGATATGTCCGGCATCCACTTCAGCGGCAATGTCCAGTCGCCCCCGCCCAACCACGCCCTGCCCGGCTTCGACGGGCGCGAGGTGACAGTCGCGCGCGGCCGCGGGCGCCTGCTGGCCCCCGAGGGGCTGGACGGCGTCGGCGCCCGGCGCGACCTGCAGTTCGTCTCGAAGAGCGCCGTGGGGGTCGACTGGTATCCGAAGGAAAGCCGCAGCGCCGCGCTGGACAGCGGGCGGGTTCAGGCCGTGCAGCCCGGCGAGGACACCCTGACCCGCGCCGTGCACGCCGCGGCCGCTGGCGACCGCCTGCAGCTCGAGGCGGGGCAGTATGTGGTCAACCAGGTTCTGGCCCTCGACCGCGCCCTGACAGTCCAGGGGCCCGCCGACGGCGAGGCCACCATCACCTTCTCACGGCCGACCCTGTTCGAGATCGAACGCGGTGGCTCGCTGAAACTGTCGAACCTGAACGTCTCCGGGGACGCCGCGCCGGACGCGGCCGGCAATGCGGTCATCCGGGCCCGCGAGGGCGCCGCCGGCTACCGGCTCGAAATCGACAACGCCCGCTTCCGGGACATGAAGGTCAACCGGGCCTTCAGCCTGTTCGCCGCCGGGCCGCGCACCTTGGCCGAGATGATCCGCCTCGAGGCCGTCACGGTCGAGGGCGCGACCGGCTCCGTCATCGCCGCCCACGCCGACACCCAGGACCTGGGCACCTACAACGCCGAACAGGTCGTCATCTCGGACTCGACCTTCCGGGACATCGCCGGGCCGGCCATCGATCTCTATCGCGGCGGCACGGACGAAAGCACTTTCGGCCCCCGCCTGACCCTGACTGGGTCAACCTTCGACCGGGTCGGCGCGACCGGCGTGGAGCCCGGCGCCGTCAAACTGCACGGGGTCCAGCGCGCCGAACTGACCGGCAACCGCTTCGTCGCCAGCGGCCCGGTGCGCTTCCACCGTCAGGTCGGCGAACCCCTGCTGATCTGGGCCGGCAATGAGGGCGCGGCGCTGGACAGCAACGTCGACGCCGTCGAGGCCGCCCGATGAAGCGCCCGCTTCTGTCCTTGGCCCTGCTGCTCGGTTGCGCCGCCGCGCCTCTGACGGCGGCGGCCCAGGCGGCGGCCCCCGTGGCGACACAGCCGGCGAGCGACATCGCCGCGCCGGTTTTGGTCTCGCCCTCCGACTGGGCCCGCATGGCCGAAGCGGCCGACCGCTATCCGATGTTCGCCGCCGAGCGCGCCCGCGTCGAGCGCGAGGTTCGCGCCGCCATGGCCGCCGGGATCAACGTGCCCCAGCCCCGCGACCTGGGCGGCGGCGTCACCCACGAACAGCACAAGGCCAACTACAAGCTCATCGCCGGCGCCGGCGCCCTGTATCGCCTCACCGGCGACCGGGTCTACGCCGACTTCGCCCGCGACATCCTGCAGGAGTACGCGGCCCTGTACCCGACCCTGGGTCAGCACCCGGCGGGGCGGTCTCCGGTCAAGGGCCGGCTGTTCTGGCAGGCGCTCAACGACTCCGTCTGGCTGGTCTACGCCTCCCAGGGTTACGACGCGATCCGCGACACCCTCTCGCCCGAGGACCGACGCCGGATCGACGACGACGTGTTCCGGCGCATGGCGGCCTTCCTGTCGGAGCAGAACGCCGCCTATTTCGACCGCATCCACAACCACGCCACCTGGGCCACCGCCGGGGTCGGCATGACCGGCTATGTGCTGCGCGATCCGGACCTGGTCGAGCGTGCGCTTCGCGGCACACAGCGGGACGGCGAAGCCGGCTTCCTGCGCCAGATCGATCTGCTGTTCTCGCCCGACGGTTACTACGCCGAGGGCCCGTATTATCAGCGCTATGCCCTGGCGCCGTTCGTCATCTTCGCCCGCGCCATCGAGCAGAACGAGCCCGACCGCGGCATCTTCGCCTATCGCGACGGCGTCCTGCTCAAGGCGGTCGATGGCCTGCTGCAGTCCACCTACGACGGCCTCATCCTCCCCCTGAACGATGCGATGCCCGACAAGGACATTCGCAGCGAGGAGATCGTCACCGGCGTCGCCATCGCCTACGCCCAGACCGGGGATCCGGGCCTGCTCTCCATCGCCCGGGCCCAGGGCCGCACCCTGCTGTCTCCCGACGGTCTGGCTATCGCCCAGGGCGTGGCCTCGGGCGCCGCCCGACCCTTCGCCTTCCGGTCGATGCAACTTCGCGACGGTCCCGACGGCGACCTCGGGGCCCTCGCCCTGCTCCGTGCCGGCGGGACCGACGACCAGATGCTGGTCATGAAGAACACCCAGCAGGGTCAGGGGCACGGCCATTTCGACCGCCTGAACTGGCTGTTCTACGACAACGGCAACGCCATCGTGCGCGACTATGGCGCCGCCCGCTTCCTCAATGTTGAGGCCAAGAACGGCGGCGGCTATCTCGAAGAGAACGAGACCTGGGCCGTCCAGACCATCGCCCACAATACGCTGGCGGTGAACAGCCGGAGCCATTTCGACGGCGACTGGCGGCGCGGCGAAGAGCACGGCACGACGCCGCTGCTGTTCGACTCCGGGAACGGCGTCCAGATCGTCTCGGGCCGCACCGCCGACGCCTACCCCGGCGTGATTCTCACCCGGACCCTCGCCCTCGTCGAACATCCGGACCTGGCCTTCCCCGTCGCCATCGACCTGATGCGCGCCGATGGATCGGAGCCGGCGATGTACGACCTGCCGCTGCATTTCAACGGCCACATCATCACCCGGGGTTTCGCGGCGGAACACGCCGTGACGGAGCGCCCGGTGCTGGGCGACCGCGCCGGCTATCAGCACCTGTGGGTCGACGCCCGGTCCGGGGCCGAAGACGGCGATCGCAGCCTGACCTGGCTGCTGGACGGCCGTTTCTACACCTATCGCTTCGCCGCCTCCGCCCCGACACAGGCCCTGCTGGTCGAGAGCGGCGCCAACGATCCGAACTTCAACCTGCGCCGGGAGCAGGCCCTGATCCGACGCATGGAGGGACAGCCGGACGCCAGCTTCGTCGCCGTGCTGGAGCCCCACGGCGCCTATGACGGCTCGGCCGAGACCGTCACCGGATCGACGAGCCGGATCCGCAGCATCGAACGCCACCGCGGCGATGCCGCTGAACTGGTCATCGTCACCCTCGCCTCCGGCAAGACGGTGGCGCTGGGCGTCGCCGACGAGATCGGCGCGGGAACCCGCCACATCGTCCGCGTCGGCGGACAAACCTATCAATGGACCGGCCCGTGGGCCCGGTTCGACCGGGAGACGACGCGATGAAATCCCACTTCCGCTGGGTCGTTATCGGCCTGATCGCCATCGCCACGGTGATCAACTACATCGACCGCAACGCCCTGGCGGTGATGTGGCCCGAGATCGCCGCCGACATCGGCGCGACCAAGGAAGACTACGCCGCCCTCGTGACGGTGTTCATGGTCTTCTACGCCATCGGCCAGTTCGCCTTCGGCAAGCTGTTCGATGCGATCGGCGTCCGCCTCGGCTTCGCCCTGTCGATCGGCGTCTGGTCGATCTCGATCGCGCTGCACGCCGTGGCCAATTCGGTGACGTCCTTCGCCATCTTCCGGGCCATGCTCGGCATCAGTGAAGCGGGCGCCTGGCCGGGCGCGGTCAAGGCCAATGCGGAGTGGTTCCCGCCCTCGGAACGCGCCTTTGCCCAGGGCATCTTCAACGCCGGGGCCTCGATCGGCGCCATCATCTCGGCGCCCCTGATCGCATTCCTCTATCTGGCGCTGGACTGGAAGGGCACCTTCATCCTGATCGGCGCCCTCGGATTCCTGTGGCTGCTGCCGTGGCTGATCATCTACCGCGCCGGTCCGAAACAACAGGCGATGGCCGACGCCGCCGCCCGGGTTCTGGACAACCCCACCGCCGCCGCCCAGGCGACCGAGACGCCCGCCGCCCCGGTCTATGTTCCCAACGTCCGGCAACTGCTCGGCCACCGTCAGAGCTGGGGCGTGATCCTGTCGCGCTTCTTCCTCGACCCGGTCTGGTGGCTGTTCGTGTCCTGGCTGCCGATCTATCTGGCCGAGACCTTCGGTTTCGATATCAAACAGATCGGCATCTTCGCCTGGGTGCCGTTCGTCGGCGCCGCCATCGGCAGCCTGGGCGGCGGCTGGCTCTCGGGTCAGCTGATCAAGTCGGGCCGCAGCGTCAACATGGCGCGCAAGCTGTCGATCACCGTCGGCGGCGCGATCATGGCCCCCTGCCTGATCGCCGCGCCCTTCATGACCGAGCCGACCGCCGCCGTGCTGGTCATCGCCGGCGTCCTGTTCGGCTTCCAGATCGCCATCGGCAACATCCAGACCCTCCCGGGCGATCTGTTCGACGGTCGCTCGGTGGGGTCGCTGGCCGGGGTCAGCGGCATGGCGGCGGTGGCCGGCGTCCTGATCACCACCTGGCTGGTGCCGGCGATGACCAAGGTCTCGTTCGGACCGGTCTTCCTCCTCGTCGCGGCGCTCGTGCCGCTCTCGCTCATCTCTGTCTGGTTCGTCACCGGCCGCATCGCGCCGGTCGAGCCCAAACTCTCCGTGTCAAAGGATTCCTGAATGCGCTTGCAAGACAAGGTCGCCATCGTCACCGGCGGCGGTCGCGACATCGGCCGTGAAGTCTCACGGGCGCTCGCCGCCGAGGGCGCGCGCGTGGTCATCAACTTCGCCAACGACGAGGCCAGCGCCGCCGAAACCCTGAAGCTCGTCCAGGACGCCGGCGGGCAGGCCATCATCCATCGCGCCGACGTCTCGACAGCCGCCGGCGTCGACGGGCTGATCGCGGCCGCGCGGGCCGCCTTCGGCGACCGCATCGACATCCTCGTCAACCTGGCCGGAGGCATGGTCCAGCGCCGCCCGCTCGCCGAGATCGACGAGGCCTTCTTCGACACGGTGATGAACCTGAACCTGAAGTCGGCCTATCTGACGACCCGGGCGGCCGTTCCCTACATGGGATCCGGCTCGACCATCCTGAATTTCTCGTCCCAGGCGGGACGGGACGGCGGCGGCCCCGGGGCCTCGATCTACGCCACCTCCAAGGGCGCGATCATGACCTTCACCCGCGCCATGGCCAAGGAGCTGGGCCCCCAGGGCATCCGCGTCAACGCCCTGTGCCCCGGCATGATCGCCACCCGCTTCCACGACACCTTCACCAGGGATGAGGTGCGCAAGACCGTCGCGGGCAGCACGCCTCTGCGCCGCGAGGGGCGGCCGGAAGAGGTCGCCGCCACCGTCGCCTTCCTCGTCTCCGACGACGCGGCCTTCATCACCGGCGCCAACCTCGACATCAACGGCGGCCTGGCCTTCTCGTGATGTCCGTTCACGAGGCGCGCGGAGCATGAGCGACCGGCCGCGCGTCGTCTCGTTCGGCGAATGCATGCTCGAACTGTCCCGCCAGGCCGACGGCTCGGCCCGGCTGGCGTTCGGCGGCGACACGTTGAACACCGCCCTCTATATGGCCCGGCTCGGCGCCGACGTCGCCTATGCGACGGCGCTCGGCCCCGATCCGTGGTCCGACGAACTGCGCGCCGCCTGGAGCGCCGAAGGCATCGACCTGGACCTCGCCCTCACCGATCCCGACCGCGTGCCCGGCCTCTACGCCATCCGCACCGACGACGCAGGCGAGCGCACCTTCACCTACTGGCGGGAGACCAGCGCGGCGCGGAATTTCTTCGCGCTCCGGGACTCGGCCAGGGCGGCCGAGGCGATGAAGCGGGCCGATCTGTTCTACCTGTCCGGCATCACCCTGTCCCTGTTCGACGACGCCGGCCGCGCCACCATCCACGCTATCGCCCGGGCGGTGCGCGCCCGGGGCGGCAAGGTCGCCTTCGACCCCAACTACCGGCCGCGCAACTGGCCTTCGCATTCAGCCGCGCGCGAGGCGGTGGCGGCCTTCCTGCCGCTGGTCGACTGGGCCCTGCCGACCTTCGAGGACGAACAGGCCCTGATGGGCGACGCGACCCCGGCGGACACCGACGCCCGCTGGCGCGCGGCGGGCGCGTCACTGGTCATCGTCAAACAGGGTCCCGACGGCGCCCTCGCCTCCGACGGCGGTCCGGCCCGGCTGGTCGAGACCGCGCCGATCCAGCCGGTCGACACCACCGGCGCCGGCGACAGCTTCAACGCCGCCTGCCTGCACGCCCTGATGTCGGGGGCCGATCTGGTCGCCGCCGTCGAGGCCGGGCACCGACTGGCCAGACAGGTGATTCAGCACCGGGGTGCGATCATCCCGGTCGACCGGATGCCCCGCTGAAGGGCCCTCAGGATTCCGTGGGCGATGCCTCGACGACAAGGCATTGAAGTTCAGCGATACCGCCGAACCGGCACACGGAGACGTCGCCGATCCCGACCCGATGCACCCCCGTCACCGCCCCGGTCGAGATCAGCATGCCCTCCGTCAAAGGCCGTCCCCGACGCGCACAATGCTCGAGGAGAAACCGGACGGATTCCAGCGGCCCGCCCGCAAGGCTGGCGGCTCCGCCCGCACCGACGTGAACGCCATTGACGCGGGTTTCAACCGCGACTTCGCTCATCCGCTCGCGCCATGCAGGCACCTCGTACCCGAGCACGAGTCCGGCGTGGTTGCCGAAGTCCGAAGCGACCGCCGCCGGCCCCATATCATTGAGCTCCGACAACGGACTCCCGGCGACCTCTACGCCGACGAACATCGCGTCGATCGCGGCCTGCGCCGCCTCGATCGTCCAGTCCAGACGGACGGGATCGACCGCGCCGATCCGGGCGACGAACTCCGCCTCCACCGCTGCGAATCCACCCGCGATGGCGGGCACACGCACCGGCGTAACGTCATCAGAGCGCCACAGGCCACGATCGAAGATCGGTCCGGACACACGGTGCACGCCGAGCCTTTCCTGAAGCGCCACCGGCACGCCCCCAACCTTCCAGCCTGCGATCGTGCCTGGGAACTGTGCGATTGCAGCTTCCTGAATGTTGTAGGCGGCGGCCATGGTCTCCGGCGGAACGCCCGGGTAGCGCCCGATCGACCGGGCCTGAAGCCGCGCTTCGACAAAGTCTTTGGCGATCTGCGTCGCTTCTTCAGACGCGGGTGGTTTGGCCAGGGACACAGCAAGCACCATCGACAACAGGACTGATCCGTCAGGCTAACCCGCGAGGGACGAACCCGATAGCGTCCCGGACGACCTATCGCGCTGATTGACAGGTCTCCGCTCCGGCGGAGGTCCGGATCGCTTGCCGTCAGCCCCGGCGGGGTGAGCCCGTGTGACTCGCCAGATCGCGGGACAGCTTGCCCTCGCATGCACACCGCCGGACCCCCAAGTCCAGGTCTGTGTCCGGGTTAAATCAGGCGGGCGGGTGCGGTTCAACCGGTGGTTGGGGCCGACCGATCGAACCGCTGGCGTCACTGCGGACCACCATTTTCACCCCTACTCGCAGTTCCAACTGGCGTGAAGTGTGGCAGCAATGAGACAGTCAATGAACGGAAGAGTACGACGACGCAATCCCTCGTGACTTTGATAAAATCGTGCGTGAAAGAGCGTTTGGGGGACCATCTGAGCGTCAGATTGGACCAGCGGTTTTATTTGGGAGGACGATCATGCAATCAGTTTCGGCGAGGGCGCAGCTGCTCCGAACGACAATGTGGGGCGGGGCCTTTGCCGCCGTTGCGTTTTTGGCAACAGGCGCCTCAGCACAGACCGCGGACCAGGATCCGGTCGCAGAAGACGCTGCCCAGGTTGGCGACATCATTGTTACGGGCTCACGTATCGCGCGAAAGGACTACGTGTCGACCAGCCCGATCGTGACCGTCAGCCAAGAGGACTTCCAAGCCACCGGCGCCGTTACTATCGACGCACTGATTAATGATCTTCCCCAGTTCGTTCCGTCTATCAATCAGACCTCGAACAACCCGTCCAACGGCGGTCAAGCCAACATCAACCTTCGCGGCCTGGGCACCCAGCGCACCCTGGTTCTGATGAACGGCCGGCGCGTCGTGCCGTCCAACTCGAGCGGCGCCGTCGACATCAACATTCTGCCGACGCCGCTGATCCGCAACGTCGAGGTCATCTCGGGCGGCGCCTCGGCCGCTTACGGCTCCGACGCCCTCGCGGGCGTGGCCAACTTCATCATCGATAACCGGTTCGAAGGCGTGCAGTTCGACGCCCAGTACGGCGTCACCGATCGCAAGGACGGCGCCACCGAGAGCTATTCGGTCACCATGGGCGGCGACATCGCCGACGGCCGTGGCAATGCGGTCCTGTCCCTGGGTCACTCGACCCGCGAATTCATCTATAACCGCGATCGCGAGTTCTCGCGCATCTCCGGGCCGTCGGGCACCTCCCCGCTGGGCAGCACCGTTTTCGATTCCACCAACCTTCCGAACCAGGCGTTCATCAACGGCTATTTCGGCTCGCCAACGGTCTGCCCGACGCCGAGCAACGCGGCCGCTCCCTGTATCAGCAACACCGGGTCGTTCGGCTTCAACAACAGCGGTTCGATCTTCAGCTACACGCAAACGCGCAACTTCGAGAGCCCCGGCGGCATCGACTATGACGGCTTCGCCAACCCGGGCGTCGGCAACTATGTCTACAATACCGGCGCCCTGAACTATCTGCAGCTGCCGCTGGACCGATGGAATGCCTACGCTGCGGTCGACTATGAGCTGACGCCGGCCGCCGAAATCTACGGTAACCTGCTGTTCACCCAGTACGAAGCGGCGCAAGAGCTGGCCGCCACGCCGGCGGCTTCGACCACCGGTTTCCGCGTTCCGTCGACCAACCCCTTCATCACCCCGACCCTGCGCTCCTTCCTGAACGCCCGGGCGCTGCCGAACAATTCGTTCCGCCTCGACAAACGCTTCACCGAAGTCGGCGGGCGCCGTAGCACCGAAGACTACACCGTTTACCAGGGCACGACCGGCGTTCGCGGCGACCTTGTCGGCCTGCGCGACTGGACCTACGATATCTACGCCCAGCTCGGCCGCATGGAACGGGTGACTGTCCAGACCGGCAACATCTCCCGCTCGTCGGTTCAAACCCTGCTGGACGCGGCTGACGGCGGCCGCTCGATCTGCGCGGGCGGCTTCAACCCGTTCGGCGAATCCAACCTGTCGCCAGCCTGTATCGCCTACATCTCGCGCACGTCGCAGAATGTCACGGAACAGTACCAGCGGGTTGTCGAGGCCTCGTTGCAAGGCAGCCTGATGGACCTGCCGGCTGGAGACCTTCGCTTTGCGGCGGGTGTCGGCTATCGCGAGGATTCGTTCGAGTTCCGCCCCGACGCATCGCTCTCGCGCATCAACCCCACCGTCACCCGTGCCGACGGCGGCACGACGGGTGGCTCGGAGATCGCCGGCTTCAACCCCAGCCAACCGCTCAAGGGCGAGACCAACACGGTCGAATATTTCGCCGAGTTCCTGGTGCCGCTGGTCTCCAACCTGCCGATGGTTCAACAGCTGGATCTGACGCTCGGCTACCGCTACGGGGACTACAATACGGTCGGGGGAGTCAGCGCCTACCGGGCTGACCTGGACTGGGAGATCAACGACTTCCTTCGCGCCCGGGGCGGCTATGCGCAGTCGGTTCGTGCGCCGTCGATCGGGGAACTGTTCGCGCCGCTGAACACCAGCTTCCCCTCGATCGGCGCGCCCTCGCTGACCGGTGTCTCAGGCGACCCCTGCGATGTCCGCAGCAGCTACCGTAACGGTCCGAACGCGGCCCAGGTCCGGGCGCTCTGCCTGGCCCAGGGAATCTCGCCGGCGGCCATCAACAGCTTCCAATACTCCAATAACCAGGTGCCCGGTTTCACCGGCGGCAACCCCGACCTGTTCGAAGAGACCTCGGAGTCGTACACGGCCGGCCTCGTGGTCCGCTCGCCGTTCAGCACGCCGTGGCTGTCGGGGCTTTCGGCCTCGGCCGATTACTACGACATCACCATCGAGGACGTGATCGGCTCCATCGGCGCGGCGGCCCAGCTTCAGGGCTGCTTCAACTCCGCCGGCCAGAACCCGACCTACGACCCCAACAACGGCTTCTGCACCCTGTTCCAGCGCGATCCGCTGTCGGGCAGCGTGATCAACGCCCGCGAGCTCAACGCCAACCTGGCGACGCTCAAGACGTCGGGCGTCGATCTCCAGCTCGACTGGAATTTCGTCATGGAAGACATCGGCCTGCCGGCCTGGGGGGACCTGTCGCTCAATGTCATTGTCGGCTGGCTCGAGAACTTCTCCCGCCAGGACGTGGCCGGCGCGCCGATCACCGAGCGGACTGGCACCATCGACAGCGTGTTCGGCAACACCTTCCCGGAATGGAAGTCGCTGACCTCGGTCAACTGGCGGAACGCGGGCTTCGGCCTCGGGGCCCGCTGGCGCCGGATCGGAGAGATGACCCAGTTCGGCACGGCGAACGAGATCCCCGAAAAAGACTACTTTGACCTCAACGCCAGCTGGGAGCTGACCGATAGCGTCTCGCTCCGCGCGACCGTGAACAACCTCACGGACGAGGATCCGGCGGTGTATTCCCCGGGCGTGCAGGCCAACACCGATCCGTCGACCTACGACACCCTGGGTCGTCGCTACTCGATCGGTCTCACCGCCAAGTTCTGATCTCCGGATCAGCGCAGACCACAGGACGGCGGGGCTTCGGCCCCGCCGTTTTTCTTTCGACGTTAGCGAGAGGTGCGAATCCAGCCGGTGATCGAGAGCCGGGACGCGCCGGCGAAGGCCGTCACCTGCGACACCATATGAGGCTGGGGGGTGCGAAAGATATTCAGGGCGTTGAAGGCCGGCGTGTAGGCCTCGGCCACATGTCCGTCGGCATCAAGGAAGGCCAGAAGCCCGCCCCACGATGGACGCCATACCGGCGTGAGGTTCAATACATAGGCCAGTCGCCGACCGGCGCCCGGCTTCTCATCGTCGTGCTCATTCAGGTAGTGACCCGGCCGGTACCGGGTCGCCTGCGCATCGACATAGGCGAGGTCCGGTTCACCCGAGAGCGCTCGGGCGAACGACAGGAAGGTCTCACTGTTGAGCCACTCATAGAGCGCCGACAGCGCGGGCGGCAGGTCCGCGCCGGCATCCGCCAGGTCGCTGATCCGCAAGCTCTCGAACATATAATGAAAGCCTGATCGCGCTTCGCCGTGGGCGGAGGCCAGCAGGGCGGCCCGCGCCGCATCGTCCGCGGCGGCGAAGGCGGGCGCCGGGATGTCGATTGTGGAACCGCCGCCCATGGTCGACACCGTCCAGCCGGTCTCGCCAGCGAGCGCCGCTGATAGTCGTTCCACGCCGGGCGGACGCAAAAAGTCGGGAAGATGGAGCCGCCCGAACCGGTCGAACACCGGCGCCAGACGGGCGGCGTCCAGAGAGCGATCGATGCTGAAGGTTTCGGTCATACGGCTTCCACCGGCTGGAGATCAAAGGCGACGGTAAGCCGCTCTCCCGGGCCTTCGAACGGTTCAGTGCCATGCCACAGATAGGAGGGAAACAGCACGAGGGTCCCGGCCTCGGGCCGCACCCAATGCTCAGCCGGCAAGCTGAAAGCCGCGCCGATACGGGCCGCCCCGAACCGCAGCCAGCCGGCCCGGCCGCCGGCGTCGATGTCCGGTGGAGTTTTGATATAGACGGCCGATGACACCCAGGCGCGCGGGTGGACGTGATCGGTATGCCGCCCCCCCGGTCCCAGCTTGACCGACCAGGCCCCGGCGATGCGCCAGTCGCTGCCGAGCGGACGTCCAAGCCAGTCGGGCCTGACGTCGGCGATATAGGCGTCGATCGGGTCGCGGAGCCTCTCGAACAACTGGTCGATAGCGGGGTCGCCCACCACGCGGGGGTCGATCCGCGACTGCGCGCCGTTCTGGACCGACTGCTGGAAAGGGTGCGAGCGGAAAGGATGTAGCCGTCGGAGGGCCGCCGCGGATAGATCGAGCCATGCGACACGCTCCGTCGCGTCCCCGTCCTCCAATCGATAGACCCGGACCAGCCGCCGGTAGTCCTCCGCCGTCAGGGCTCTGGGGTCCTCCGCCGTCCTCCAGGCGGCCAGCAGCAAGGCTCTGGCGTACTGATCCCCGGGATCGCGCGCCAGCCGTCGCTCCAGACCGGCGATCGCCTCCTGCGGCCGCTCGCAGGCGATCAAGGCGGAACAGACCGCTAGATCGGCTCGCGGATCTGTGGGGGAAAGGGCCAGAGCGCGCCGGGCGTGCTCGAGAGAGAGCAACGGATCGAGGCCCGAGGCTGCGGCGGCGGCGGCCAGCGCGACTTCGGCTGACCCTGAACCCAACCACGCGGTCAGGCTGTCGAGCGCCGGCTGATCGCCCGCCGTGTCCCTCAGGATCGACGACAACAGCAAGGCGGCGTCCTCACGAACCCGGGCCAACGTCGCCAAGGGGACCAGTTCGGAGATCAGGCGAGGGACGTTCCCGTGCCTCATCCAGGACAACTGGGCCAGATCCCGGAACCCCGGCAGAAAGTCCGGGCGCAGGGCCAGCGCCGCCCGGAACGCGGCCTCGGCATCGTCCAACCTGCCCTGGGCCATCAGCGCCCGCCCCAGCACCAGTGAAGTTTCCGGAGCCCGTCCGCCCTTCGCCAGCGCCCGGCGCGCCGCCGCCTCGCTGCCGGCCGCACGACCGCAATCGCCAAGCGCCGCCGCCAGGTTGTGCTCAGCCACAGCGCTGGCGGGCTGCCGGCGCGCCAGCAGCTCCAAGGCCGGCACCGCTTCGGCGGCTTGCCCCCCGGCCCTGAGCACCGCCGCCAAGGCCCTCAGCGCTTCGTCGGGCGCCGCTGGATCCGACAGCGCCGGCAGCAGCAGCCGCGTCGCTTCGGTCGCTCGTCCAGTCGCCTGTGCCGCCTTGGCCCGGGCCACCTCACTCGACCAATCCCGAACCATCAAACCCCCGTCAGAGTTCGCCCCCGCTTGGTCGGGGGCGACGGACAGAAACTCTAGCCTCGGCGCGGCGCCAAGAACACAGGGGCCTCGGCTGCGTAACGCTCGCCCCCTCGGCCCTACCCTTCCCCCTGTCCAAACCTGGCGGATGACCAAACCCATCAACCTGGAGACGGGGATTGACCGGTCGCCCCCGGCGAAGAGGACCGCCGCCGCTGCCGCCGCGGACGCCGGTCACACCCGACCAGCGATCGCGACGGTCGGGGTGGTTATGCCGTGCTCGCGGAAGGCGCGGCGGACCCGCAAGGTCACGTCGGTCTCGAAGCTCTTTTCATGCACGGCCTCGAACACGTAGGGGCGAGCCGTTATCCGGATCAGCACGAAATTGCCCTCCAGGACCTGGGTCGCCAGCACCGGGGCCGGCCGGTCCAGGAAGGCGTAGGGACTGGTGAGACAGGCCTCCTGAATCAGGGTCATGGCCAGTTCGACGTCCTGATCCGGCCCTATGAAAAGGGTGAACGGGACCTGCATCTCGAGGGCGCCGTAGTTTCCGCTGGAGGTGACATCGGTGAGCACCTTGTTGTTCGGGATGGTGATAACGTTGTGGTCCAGGGTGTTCATCCGGACGCTACGCAGACCGATCTTGATGACATCGCCGTACTGACCGGCGTATTCGACCCGGTCGCCGACCTGGAACGGTCGGTCGAACATGATGGTCACGCCCGCGATGACCGCCGCCACCAGGTCGCGCATGGCGAAGCCCACGGCGAAAGCCAAACCCCCGCCGACTACCGTCAAGGCGGTCGCGTCCATCCGCAGGCTCAACCGCCCGGCGATCACGATGGCGATCAGATAGACGATGAAGCGCGACGCCGATTCGATCTTCTGGATCGTCGGCCGACGGCTGACGAACCGTTGGCAAAGCGACGCGGAGAGGTGCGACAGGCCGCGCAGCAGGACGAGGGCGAGGGCGAACACCACCACCGAAGCCGCAACGCCGCCCCACTGGATGAAGCCGGCCAGCTGACCGAGATCGACAGGGTCCTGCGCCCGGGCGACGCCGACGACGGCGAAATTCAGGCCGGCGGCGACCCCGGCGGCGCGCAGAACTCGGGCCGTGCGAGGAATCATGGCGCGTCTCCCAGGTGATGACGCACAAGGCTGCGGGTCAGGGGCCGGAACCAGTCCCAGGATATGCGATGCGTCTCGCCGGTCCGCAGCAAATGCCCCTCACGCACGCCGGCGCTGAGGATGTCCGCCACCATTCCGGCTGGCAAACGGGTCGCGGCCGCGACGTCTGTGCCGTCCGCATCCGGCTGGCGCAGGACCGCGCGATAGACGAACAGAGCCTCCAGCGGCAGCCGCTCGATGGTCGCCTCGGCGAGAGGATGCAGGGGCCGGACGAAGACGCGACCATCCGGACCCACACCCAGCACCGACCGCCACAGATGCAGGGCGACACCGGGGTTTCCGGCGGACGCGTCCCAGAGCAGCAGCATGAAGGCCGCGCTCTTGGCCTCCACCGCCTCCGCGAGATCGATCTCATCCATGGACCCGGCGTCCTCGATCATCCGGTCATAGAGTGGTCTCAACCCGGCCTGGGCGGTCCGGGATCCGAGCAGCTCGGCGACCGCCGTATCGGTCCAGCGCGGAACCTCGATCACCGTCCTGAACAGGGTCCGGACGTGGCGCAGACGACTGATCAACGGCCAGGCCGCACTGTCGATCGACAGAACCCAGAGCGTTCCGTCCGCACTCCGGCGGGCCCGGTCGATGCAGCGGTCGAACGCCGCCAACCCGCCGACATCGAACCGGACAAGCGCTTCGACGTCGTCGACGAGCATCACGGCCGCGTCCCCCCTGGACGCCCGCCGGTCGGGGGCCTTCATCAGGTCGACGGCGGTCATCCGCCGGACGTCGTCGAGGCGGCCGTAGAGATGGTCCAGGGCGGCGCTCTTCCCCGATCCCCACTCGCCCACCAGGGCGATCAGACCCGCCGCTCCGGGCTCGGCCAGCCGGTCCAGCATCGGCTGAAGCCGGGTCGTGATCCACACCTCGCCCGCCGCTGTCGGAGACAGGCTGTCGAAGGGCGCGGGCGGCAGGTCGATGAGATCGGACACGGAACTGCGATCGGCCCGATTCAGCTCCTGCCGGAACAGGAAGGCGAGGGTTCGTCGGACCGAGACAAATCGGCTGCCGACGGTGCGCGCCGACCGCGCCAGTCCCCGGACCACGACGTCCACCGTCGCCGCGAGCGCGGCCACCGGCGCGTACCGGCCGGTCCGGTTGGCCAGCATCCAGCGCTGAACCCCTCCGGGTCGACGCTGGCGCGCCAGTTGCTCGAAAACCACCTCCCTCCACCATGCGACCAGCAGCATCAAGGTCAGGGCCGCCGCGGGCCACCCGATGGCGAGCACCCAGTGATAGAAGGCCCCCTTGCCCACCAGCCTCGCGGTCAAGGTCAGCACGAGGATGAATCCGACGCTGACATTGCTCACCAGCCGCATCGATCGCAACCGCAACGGCCCCAGGGCGCGCGTGCTGCGCGAGGTTCGGGCGCCGCCCGCGCCGAACAGGGCGTCGAGCAGACGGGTCGCCACCGCCGCGATCAGCAGCCAGCCGACGATCAGTCCGAGGATCTGGACCTCGAGCAAGGCCCGGACATGGGTCGGCAGGAATCCACGCAGTACGAAGAGCAGCACCAACCATTCGAGGGGTCCGCGAACCGACATGAACAGCCGCAGCAGCTTCAGCCGGAACTCGGGCGAGGCGCGAAGGGTCGCCAGGTTCTTGGCCTGCAGCCTCTGCTCCCAGACCGGAAACAGACGACGGGCCGTCGTGCGCCAGATGGCGAAAACGACGAAGGCCAGAACCCACATCACCGTCGAGGCCGCGAGGAGGACGCTGGCTGACAGGATATCTCGACCGAGAACGCCCTGACGCGCGGCGTCGATCAGCACGAAGGCGTGATAGCGGATGATCAGCGCCAGATGCTCGAACTCGGCCGAAACCTGATTCCAGGCCGCCGGCGAGAAACTGGTCAACGCCCGCCGCTTGCCCGTCGACAGGTGTGGCAACAGGTCGAGCCGAGCCTGATTGAGCAGGGTCAGCCGCCCCAGCAACAACCGCGCCTCGGTCCGGTCGTCGGCGTGCTGTCGGACCGCCAGTCGATCGCGTCGCTCCTGCAGGGCGGCCTGAAGGGTCCGGAGGGCGCTGAGCGAGTCCCCGGGAGCCAGGTCGTTCGTCTCGAGAACCGGCGCCGGCGGCAAGTCCGTCCCACGGCTGGCCCTTCTCAGGGTCGCGTCAAGGCGGCTCCGGGTGGCGCGAAGCTCGGTGCGCAGTTCGTCATAGACCGCGTCTGCGACCGCCGGCCGACTGTGGGCTTCCACGGCCTGCTGACGCAGACCCAACGCCGCCTCAGCCTCCACGTCGCGATCACCGGCGGCGGCATCGAGCCGGCTCTCCGCCGCGGACAGCACAAGCGCATAGGCGGCCAGTCGCCGCCGCTCGAGCGCAATCTGCTGTTCGGCCGTCGACCGGGCGCGACGCGCCGCTTCGAGCCGGGCCGCCTCCAGACGGTCCGCTTCGACACGGGCTTGCTCCTCGGGCGTCGGCCCGGCGTCGCCAGACGCAGCGGATGGGGGCGTTGCGTTCAGGACCGGAGCCGCTCCCGCGCCGGCTTCGGCACGAGCGCCCGGGCTGAACGCCAGGCAGGCGAGGATCGCGAGCAGGACCGAAGTGCCGCCACGCCGCGGCCATCGTGCTGGTCCAGCCGACCAATAACGTTTCAAATCCGCCCCCCGAGGCGCCGCCCGCATCGGAGACAGCACCGCCATCTTCGACCCGGAGCACCATGGCTGCAACCGGTTGTTGGCGGCGTCTGTGCGGGATTTCGCCGCTCCCGTCATGCGCCGATTTCAGCCCTGCGACGGGGGGCGCCGCCGCCCTAGTCCATGCCCAGCAGCCAGCGGTCCAGCCGGACCGCCCGGATAGCGGCCCCCGGCAAGGCCTCGTTGAGCGCCGAGCGGTGGCTCATGATCCAGTTCAGGCAGCTCAGCCGGCTGTCGAACGGGTCGAACGCGTCGCGGCTGGCGCGGAGCGTCTCGCGGTTCACCACATAGCGCGCGCCCCGGCGGCAGCCCGGCGCCCCCGGCCAGTTCCGCTCCGGCGCGACAACCGCCGGGATCCACCAGGTCGTTCGGGCGTCGAGGCCGTCGACCTCGCTGAGATGCATCGCCAGCCTCCCTCGGCCGCGGCCGCGGCCTCGCCCCGACGCGAACGCGCCGGGGCGAGGGTCACGTCAGGCCGCGCGCCGCGCCTCACGCGGCAGGTCGAAGCGGTCGGCGTTCATCACCTGCGTCCACGCCGAGACGAAGTCGCGCACGAACTTCCCGCCGGCGCCGGCCGAGGCGTAGACCTCGGACAGCGCCCGCAGCTGCGAGTTGGAGCCGAACACCAAGTCGGTCCGGGTGGCGGTCCACTTTTCCTCATCGGTCTTGCGGCAGGTGCCGACGAAGACCTCGTCGCCGCGGTCGTCGACCTCCTTCCACGCCGTGCCCATGTCCAGCAGGTTGACGAAGAAGTCGTTGGTCAGCTGACCCTTGCGGTCGGTCAGCACGCCGTGCGGGCTGTCGTCGTGATTGACGCCCAGCACCCGCAGGCCGCCGACCAGCACGGTCATCTGCGGCGCCGTCAGGCCCAGCAGCTGCGCCCGGTCGATCAGCACCTCTTCGGTCGGCACATTGTAGCGAACGCCCAGATAGTTGCGGAAGCCGTCGATCCGGGGCTCCAGCACGGCGAAGCCTTCCACGTCGGTTTGTTCGGCGGTCGCATCGGTCCGGCCGGGGGTGAACGGAACCTCGATCGTCTGGCCCGCCGCCTTCGCCGCCTGCTCGATGCCGACGCAGCCGCCCAGCACGATCAGATCGGCGATCGAGACATTGACGCCCGACGCCGCCTTGATGTCCTCATAGACCTTGAGGACCCGGGACAGCTTGCCGGGCTCGTTGACCTTCCAGTCCTTCTGGGGCGCCAGACGGATACGGCCGCCGTTGGCGCCGCCGCGATGGTCCGAACCGCGATAGGTCGAGGCCGAGGCCCATGCCGTCCGCACCAGATCGGCCACCGACAGGTCTGAGGCGGCGATCCGCTCCTTGAGCGCCCTGATGTCGGCATCGCCGAGCGGCGACCCCTGGGGAGCCGGAACCGGATCCTGCCAGGTCAGGTCCTCAGCCGGGACTTCCGGCCCGAGGTAGCGGGCCTTGGGACCCATGTCGCGGTGGCACAGCTTGAACCAGGCGCGGGCGAACTGGTCGGCGAAATACGCCGGATCGGCCCGAAATTTCTCCATGATCCTGCGGTATTCCGGGTCGACCTTGAAGGCCATGTCGGCCGTGGTCATCATCGTCGGCACGCGCTTGCCCGGCGTATGGGCGGCGGGGGCGAGGGTGTCGTCGGGATTGCCGACCGGCTGCCACTGTTTGGCGCCGGCCGGGCTGCGGACCAGCTCGTATTCGTGGTCCAGCAGCATGTCGAAATAGGTCATGTCCCAGGTGATCGGCGTGGGCGTCCAGGCGCCCTCGATGCCCGAGGTGATGGTGTGGTCGCCCATGCCGCTCTCGTGGCCGGACACCCAGCCGAGGCCCTGCTGGGCGATGTCGGCGCCCTCGGGACTGATCCCGACCTTGGAGGCGTCGCCGGCGCCGTGGGCCTTGCCGAAGGTGTGGCCGCCCGCCGTCAGGGCCGCCGTCTCGACGTCGTTCATGCCCATGCGGGCGAAGGTCTCGCGAATGTCACGGGCCGATTCCAGCGCCTCGGGTCGACCGCCCGGGCCTTCCGGATTGACGTAGATCAGCCCCATCTGAATGGCCGCCAGCGGCTCCTCCAGCGCCATCTCCTTGTCGGGCTGGATGCGGGTCTCATTGCCCTCCTCGCCGACCCACTGTTCCTCGGTGCCCCAATATACGTCCTTCTCGGGTTCCCAGACGTCGGCCCGGCCGCCGCCGAAGCCGAACACCGGCCCGCCCATGCTCTCGATGGCGACGTTGCCGGCCAGGATCATCAGATCGGCCCAGCTCAGATTGGCCCCGTATTTCTGCTTGATCGGCCACAGCAGGCGGCGCGCCTTGTCGAGGTTGCCGTTGTCCGGCCAGCTGTTCAGCGGGGCGAAGCGCTGTTGCCCCGCGCCCGCGCCGCCGCGCCCGTCGCCGGTGCGATAGGTGCCCGCCGAATGCCAGGCCATGCGGATGAAGAAGGGACCGTAGTGGCCGTAGTCCGCCGGCCACCACGGCTGGCTGTCGGTCATCAGCGCATGCAGGTCGCGCTTGACGGCATCGTAGTCCAGCTTCTTGAACGCCTCGGCGTAGTCGAAGCCGTCGCCCATCGGATCGCCGGTCTTGCCCTGCTGGTGCAGGATGTCGATCGACAGCTGGTTGGGCCACCAGTCGCGATTGGTGCGGCCCAGCAGGGCCCTGAGGGCCGCCGGCTTCTTGTCCGGATCGCTCAGCGGGCTTTTGTGCGCATTCCCGTCCATGACGGCTCCTCCTGTGACCTTATGGATTGGAGGAGAGCCTAGGCCCCGGCCGAACGTAAGAACAATCGATAAACGTTGTCGCCGCGCACAGAAAAATTTATACTCGACCTTCCTCCGACGTCGCCGTCCCCAACTGGACAGTCCGGAGAATACATTTCATACTTAAAATATGTCAGCGCGATCGCCTGTTCGAAGCGTCGCCATCGCCGGGGCCGGCCCCGGCGGACTCTACCTCGCCATCTCATTGAAACTGCGCGATCCGTCGCTGTCGGTCGTGGTGCATGAGCGCAACCGGCCGGACGACACCTTCGGCTGGGGCGTGGTCTTCTCCGATCAGACCCTGGCCAATCTGAAGGCCAACGACCCCGAAACCGCCGCGACCATCGAGGCCGCCTTCGTCCATTGGGACGATATCGACGTTCACATCCACGGTCAGTGCATCCGCTCGGGCGGCCACGGCTTCGCGGGCATCGGGCGGCAGCGGCTGCTGACCATCCTGCACGAACGGGCCCGATCGCTCGGCGTCGATCTGCGCTTCCAGAGCGAGGTCGCCGACATCCGCGCGCTGGACGCCGATATCGTGGTCGCCGCCGACGGTCTCAACAGCCGCATTCGCAACGCCGAGCCCGGGACCTTCGGCGTCGATGTCGACGTGCGGTCCAACAAATACATCTGGCTGGGCACGAACCAGTCGTTCGACGCCTTCACCTTCGCCTTCGTCGAGACTCCGTCCGGCTGGATCTGGGCCCACGCCTACCAGTTCGAACCGGGGACCTCGACCTTCATCGTGGAATGCACCGAGACGACCTGGCGCGGTCTCGGTTTCGACACGCTGGATCAGGACCAGACCTGCCGCGCGGCCGAAGCCCTGTTCGCCGACTGGCTGGGCGGCCACGCGTTGATGAGCAACGCCAGCCACCTGCGCGGCGGGGCCTGGCTCAATTTTCCGCGGGTCGCCTGTTCGCGCTGGCGCGACGGCAAGGTGGTGCTCCTCGGCGACGCGGCCCATACGGCCCACTTCTCCATCGGGTCAGGGACAAAGCTGGCCTTCGAGGACGCCATCCATCTGGCGAGCGCCCTGACCGGCGGCGGCGATCTGGACGCCGCCCTGGCCGACTACGAAGCCGGGCGCCGGGTTGAAGTGCTGAAACTGCAGAGTGCCGCCCGCAACTCCACCGAATGGTTCGAGACGGTCGACCGTTACGTCGACCTCGACCCGCTCCAGTTCACCTACAGCCTGCTGACCCGCAGCCAGCGCGTCAGCCACGAGAATCTGCGCCTGCGTGACCGCGACTTCCTGGCCGGGGTCGAGCGCTGGTTCGCCGACAGCGCGGGCGCCCCGCCCACGGATGATCCGCCGCCGCCGATGTTCGCCCCGCTGAGCCTGCGCGGCCTGACCGTGCCGAACCGCGTCGTGGTCTCGCCGATGTGCATGTATTCGGCCGAGGACGGGACGGTGGGCGACTTCCATCTGGTTCATCTGGGCGGACGGGCGCTGGGCGGGGCCGGTCTGATCTTTACCGAGATGACCGACGTCTCGGCCGACGGCCGGATCACGCCGGGCTGCGCCGGCCTGTACCGGCCCGAGCATCGCGACGCGTGGAAACGGATCGTCGACTTCGTTCACGGTCAGGGCGCGCGCATCGCCATCCAGCTGGCCCATGCGGGGCGCAAGGGTTCGGTCGAGCGACCGTGGGGCGAGCGGGCCGATCAACCATTGATTCACGACGGCTGGGAGCTGATCGCACCCTCCCCCATCGCGTGGTCGGAGGACGATCAGGTTCCGCGCGAGATGACCCGCGCCGATATGGACCGCGTCCGCGACGACTTCGTCCGCGCCGTCGGCTGGGCCGATCAGGCGGGCTTCGACATGGTCGAGCTGCACTGCGCCCACGGCTATCTGCTGTCGTCCTTCCTGACGCCGATCTCCAACCATCGGACCGACGACTACGGTGGATCCGTCGAAAACCGGCTGCGCTTCCCGCTCGAGGTCTTCGCCGCCATGCGCGCCGTCTGGCCCGGGGACAAACCCATGTCGGTCCGCCTCTCGGCCACGGACTGGATGGATGAAGGCCTGACGCCCGAAGACTCCGTCGCCATCGCCCGCGCCTTCGCCGAGGCCGGCTGCGATCTGATCGACGTGTCGGCGGGCCAGACCTCGCCCGACAGTCGGCCCGTCTACGGCCGCATGTTCCAGACCCCGCTCAGCGACCGCATCCGCAACGAGGCCGGCGTGGCCACGATGGCGGTCGGCAACATCTACGAGACGGACCACGTCAACAGCATCCTCGCCGCCGGTCGGGCCGACCTTTGCGCCCTCGCCCGACCGCATCTGGCCGATCCGAACTGGAGCCTGCGCGCCGCCGCCGAGCTGGGCTGGCGCGGCAATATCCAGCCGCCGGTCCAGTACCGCGCCGGCTTCGCCCAGCTGGCGCGAAACCTCGAAAAACAGCAGCAGGCGGGGCCCGTATGAATCTGACCGGACATCACGCCGTGATCACCGGCGCCGGCTCCGGCATCGGCCGGGCGACCGCCGAGCGGCTGGCCGAGGCCGGCTGTCAGGTCACGCTGATCGGACGTCACATCGGCCGGCTGCAGGAGACCGCCGACCGCATCGGCGACCTCGCCTTCGCCGCCCCCGCCGACGTCACCGATCCGGACGCGTTGGCGGCCGCGATCGAGGCCGGCCGCGACCGGTTCGGCCCCGTCGACATCCTCATCAACAACGCCGGCGCCGCGACCTCGGCCCCCTTTCTGAAGACCGACGCCGACGCCTTTCGCGCCATGTTGGCCCTCAATCTGGAAGCCCCCGCCGAGGCCACCCGGCTGATCCTGCCCGGTATGCTGACCCGGCGGCGTGGCCGCATCGTCAATGTCGCCTCGACCGCGGGGCTGAAGGGCTACGCCTATGTCTCGGCCTATGTCGCGGCCAAGCACGGCCTCGTCGGCCTGACCCGCGCCCTGGCGCTGGAGGTCGCGAGCAAGGGCGTCACCGTCAACGCCGTCTGCCCCGGCTTCACCGAGACCGATCTGGTCGCCCGGTCCGTCCGGTCGATCATGGCCAAGACCGGCCGCAGCGAGGACGAGGCCCGCGCCGCCCTCGCCGCCGAGAACCCGCAAGGCCGGCTGATCACGCCAGACGAAGTGGCCCAGACCATCGTCTGGCTGTGTGGAGAGGGCGCCTCGGGCGTTAACGGGACAGCGGTTCCCGTGGCCGGGGGCGAACTGTGAGCGCCGCCGCCGCCCCGCTGCCTGACCGGCTGGGCGGCGCGCCGGACGGCAAGCGGTCGCTGCGCCTTTGGCTGCGGCTGCTGACCTGCGCCACCACCATCGAACAGACCATCTCGCAGCGGCTGCGCGACGACTTCGGCTCGACACTGCCGCGCTTCGACATGCTTTCGGCGCTGGACCGGGCGGGCGAAGCCGGCCTGACCATGGGCGACGTCTCGCGCATGCTGATGGTCTCCAACGGCAACGTCACCGGCCTGGCTCGACGGCTCAAGGCCGACGGCCTGATCGAGCACCTGCCCGGCGCCGACCGGCGGGTGCAGCGCGTGCGCCTGACCGCTGACGGGCGCGCCCGCTTCGCCGCCATGGCTCGCGCCCACGAACACTGGATCGAGACCCTGCTAGCCGGCCTGACCGGGGCCGAGGCCGAGGATCTGACCGCCCTGCTGGAGCAGACCAAACGGTCGCTTCGCTCCGCCATCCACGAGGAGAGCCAGCCATGAAGGCGCGCGATTACAAGGCCGAACATTTCCTCTGGTCGGTCGACGACGAGGGCGTGGCCGTGCTGACCCTGAACCGCCCCGAGCGGAAGAACCCGCTGACCTTCGAGTCCTATGCCGAAATGCGCGACCTCTTTCGCGCCCTCGTCCACGCCGGCGACTGCAGGGTGGTCATCGTCACCGGCGCTGGCGGCAACTTCTCCTCAGGCGGCGACGTGCACGAGATTATCGGTCCGCTGACCGAGATGGCCATGCCGGCTCTGCTCGACTTCACCCGCATGACCGGCGATCTCGTCAAGGCCATGCGTGGCTGCCCGCAACCGATTATCGCCGCGCTGGACGGCGTCTGCGTCGGGGCCGGCGCCATCATGGCCATGGCGTCGGACCTGCGGATCGCCACCCCGCGGACGAAGACCGCCTTCCTGTTCACCCGCGTCGGCCTGGCCGGCTGCGACATGGGCGCGTGCGCCATCCTGCCCCGCCAGATCGGTCAGGGTCGGGCTTCGGAGCTGCTGTTCACCGGACGGGTCATGACCGCCGACGAGGGCGAGCGCTGGGGCTTCCACAACCGGCTGGTCGAGCCGGACGCCCTGATGGACGCGGCCCGCGACCTGGCGCTGGCGCTGGCCAAGGGGCCGACCTTCGCCCACGGCATCACCAAGAACCAGCTCAACGTCGAATGGGACATGAGCCTCGACGCCGCCATCGAGTCCGAGGCCCAGGCCCAGGCCATCTGCATGCAGACCAACGACTTCCGCCGCGCCTACGAGGCCTTCGCCGCGAAGCGCGAGCCGGTGTTCGAGGGGAACTGAGCCATGGCCGACCGCTCCTTCCTCGACTGGCCCTTCTTCGACGACCGCCACCGCGCCTTCGCCGCCGATCTTGAGACCTGGGCGGAAGCGACCGATGCGGTGAACCTGCACGGCGACCACGACCTCGACGGCGACTGCCGCACCATCCTCAAGGCGCTGGCCGACGGCGGCTGGCTGCGCAACGCCATCCCCGACGCCCTCGGCAAGCTGGACGTCCGCACCCTGTGCCTGACGCGCGAGACCCTGGCCCGCCGCTCCGGCCTGGCCGATTTCGTCTTCGCCATGCAGGGGCTGGGCTCCGGACCGATCAGCCTGTTCGGGACCGACGACCAGAAGGCGCGCTGGCTGCCGGGCGTGGCGGCCGGCGAAACCATCGGCGCCTTCGCCCTGTCAGAGCCCGAGGCCGGCTCCGACGTCGCGGCCCTGTCGACCATCGCCCGCCACGATGGCGACCACTGGGTGCTGGACGGGACCAAGACCTTCATCTCCAACGGCGGCCTCGCCGACCGCTACGTCGTCTTCGCCCGCACCGGCGAGGGCGGCGCCAAGGGGCTCGGCGCCTTCGTCGTCGACGCCGATGCACCCGGCTTCGAAGTCGTCGAACGCATTCCCCTGATGGCCCCGCACCCGTTGGCGACCTTGCGGTTCAAGGACTGCCGCATCGACGCCGACCGCATCCTCGGCGCGCCCGGCGAGGGCTTCCGCATCGCCATGGCCACGCTGGACGTGTTCCGCTCGACCGTCGCCGCCGCGGCGCTGGGCTTTTCGCGCCGCGCCTTCGACGAGGCCGCCGCCCGCGCGACCGGCCGCAAGCTGTTCGGCGCCCCGATGAGCGACCTTCAGCTGGTGCAGGCCTCGCTGGCCGACATGGCGCTCAAGATCGACGCCTCGGCCCTGCTGATCTACCGCGCCGCCTGGCTGAAGGACCAGGGCGCGCCGCGCGTCACCCGCGAAGCCGCGATGGCCAAGCTCTACGCCACCGACGAGGCGCAGGCGGTCATCGACGCGGCGGTCCAGCTGTTCGGCGGCCTCGGCGTCGTCTCGGGCAATCCGGTCGAACGGCTCTACCGCGAAATTCGCGCCCTGCGCATCTATGAGGGGGCCTCCGAGGTGCAAAAGATCGTCATCGCCCGACAGGCCCTGGGCGCCATTCAGGGAGGCTGCTGATGGGAGCCAGCGCCCACCTCGACCCCTTCGTCCTCGACCATCTGCCGCCCCCGGAGCAGCAGCCGGACTTCCTCTTCGACCGGCCCGAGCTCGCCTACCCCGACCGCCTCAACGCCGGCGTCGAACTGCTGCGCCGGGCCATCGGCGCCGCCGGACCCGATGGCCGCGCCCTGATCGACTTCGACCACGAATTCTCGTGGAGCCGCGTCGACGCCATCTCCGGCCGCATGGCCAGGGTGCTGGTCGAACAGATGGGCCTCGTCCCCGGCAACCGCGTCCTGCTGCATGGCCCGAACAGTTCGTGGACGGTGCTGGCATGGTTCGCCATCCTGAAGGCCGGAGGGGTCGTGGTCGCCACCATGCCGATGCTCCGCGCCGCCGAACTGGCCACCGTCGTAAACAAGGCGAAGATCAGCCACGCCCTCGTCTACGACGCCCTCGCCGAGGCCGTGACTGAGGCCCGTGCGGACACGTCCTCCCTGACCCATGTGATGACCTCGGCCGAGCTTCAGAAGGCCGCCCAGGCCCTGCCGCCGGGGACCGGCTTCGACGCCGTCGCCACGGCCGCCGAAGACCCGGCCCTGATCGCCTTCACCTCCGGCACCACCGGCCAGCCCAAGGGCTGCGTCCACTTCCATCGCGACGTCCTCGCCATGGCGGACACCTTCGCAAAGCACACGCTGGATCTGGGGCCGCAGGACATCGTCGTCGGCACCCCGCCGATTGCGTTCACCTTCGGGCTGGGCGGGCTGGTGGTCTTCCCGGCCAGCGCCGGCGCCGCGATCGCCTTCGCCCCGCGGCCCGGTTTCGACGCCCTCGCCGAGACCATCGCGCGGTGCAAGGCCACCGCCCTGTTCACCGCCCCGACCGGCTACCGCGCCCTGCTCAAGCTGGCGGACCAGCACGACCTGTCGTCGCTGCGCACCTGCGTCTCGGCCGGCGAGGCCCTGCCCGCCGCCACCTCGGACGCCTGGCATGAGGCGACCGGCGCGCGCATCATCGACGGCATCGGCTCGACCGAGATGATCCACATCTTCATCTCCGCCTCGGGCGAAGACATCCGTCCCGGATCCACCGGCAAGGCCGTGCCCGGCTATGAGGCGCGGATCGTCGGCGAGACGGGCGAGACGCTGACGCAGGGTGAAACCGGCCGCCTCGCCGTACGCGGCCCGACGGGCTGCCGCTATCTCGATGACCCGCGGCAGGCCGCCTATGTCCAGAACGGCTGGAACCTCACCGGCGACGTCTACCGCCTCGATGAGGACGGCTATTTCTGGTTCGTGGCCCGCGCCGACGACATGATCATCTCGGCCGGCTATAACATCGGCGCGCCTGAGGTGGAGAACGCCCTGCTGCGCCACCCCGCCGTGGCCGAAGCCGCCGTCGTCGGGGTCCCCGACGACGAGCGCGGCCAGATCGTCAAGGCCTTCGTGGTTCTCAACCCCGGCCACGTGAGGACCGACGCCCTTCGGTGCGAACTGCAGGACCACGTGAAGTCCGTCATCGCTCCCTACAAATACCCGCGCGCCCTCCAGTTCATGGACGCCTTGCCCAAGACCCAGACCGGCAAGCTGCAGCGCTTCCGTCTGAAGGGCGATCCATGAGCCAGATTTTCACCACCCGACGGAGGGTCCGCTTCGCCGACTGCGACGCCGCCGGCATCGTCTTCTATCCGCGCTATTTCGAGATGCTGAACGGGGTGGTCGAGGACTGGTTCGCCGGCCCGCTCGGCGCCTCCTTCCGCGATCTGCACATGGAACGGCACGTCAGCGTCCCGACCGCCGCCGTCGAGGCGCGCTTTATCGCCCCCTCGCGGCTGGAGGACGACCTGTCCTTCAGCCTGACCGTCACCCGGCTGGGCGGCGCCTCCTGCGGACTGCGCCACACCATCGACTGTGGCGAGCAGCGCCGCTTCGAGGCGACCCAGACCATCGTCTTCGTCGGGCGCTCGCTGAAGCCCGAACCGTGGCCCGAGGCTCTGCGCGCCCGCATCCTCCCCTTCGTGGAGCCCCGACCATGAACCGCGTCCTGCTGCCCGAAGGCTGGCCCCGGCCCAAGGGTTATTCCAACGGGATCGAGGCGACCGGCCGGATGGTCTTCGTCGCTGGTCAGATCGGCTGGGACACGACCGGCGCCGTCCCCGACGGCTTCGCGGCCCAGTTCCGCCAGACCATCGACAACACCCTCGCCGTCCTCGCCGAGGCCGGGGCCGGGCCGGAGCACATGGTCCGCATGACCTGGTACGTGGTCGACAAGGTCGAATACCTCGGTGCCCTCAAGGACATTGGCGCGATCTGGCGCGAGCGCATCGGCCCACACTACCCCGCCATGGCCGTGGTCGAGGTCAAGGGATTGATCGAGGACGCCGCCCGCATCGAGATCGAGACCACCGCCGTCCTGCCCGCCTGACCGCTTGATCCTGCCGCCCGGCTCGGTCAGGGTCGCGCGCCGCCACCCGGACCCCTCCCTTGCCCCCGACTTCGCCCGACGACCGCTATCTCGACGAACTGGAGGCGGAGTCCATCCAGATCATCCGCGAGACGGCGGCCCAGTGCGCCCGACCGGTCATGCTGTTCTCGGCCGGCAAGGATTCGGCGGTGATGCTGCATCTGGCGCGCAAGGCCTTCTTTCCGGCCCCGCCGCCCTTCCCGCTGCTGCACGTCGATACGATGTGGAAATTCCGCGAGATGTACGCCTTCCGGGACCGCATCGCAGCGGAGGCCGGCATGGAGTTGCTGGTCTGGCGCAACCCCGAGGCGGAGGCGCAGGGGATCAACCCGTTCGATCACGGCGCGACCGTCCATACCGACCTGTGGAAGACGCAGGGGCTGAAGCAGGCGCTCGATCATCACGGCTTCGACGCGGCCTTCGGCGGGGCCCGCCGCGACGAGGAGAAGAGCCGCGCCAAGGAACGCATCTTCTCATTCCGCACCCGCACCCATGTCTGGGACCCGAAGGCCCAGCGGCCCGAGCTGTGGAGCCAGTACAACGCCCGCGTCCACAAGGGCGAGTCGGTCCGGGTCTTCCCCCTGTCCAACTGGACCGAGATGGACGTCTGGCGCTACGTCCAGCGTGAGGGGATCGACGTGGTCTCGCTTTATTTCGCCGCCGAACGTCCGGTGGTGGAGCGCGACGGCGCCCTGATCATGGTCGACGACGACCGCATGGCCCTGCGACCGGGCGAGACGGTCCGGCGGCGTCGCGTGCGCTTCCGCACCCTCGGCTGCTACCCCCTGTCCGGCGCCATCGACAGCGACGCCGCCGACCTCGCCGCCGTCGTCGCCGAGATGGCCGCCTCCCGCGCCTCCGAGAGACAGGGTCGGACCATCGACCGGGACCCGACGGCCTCGATGGAGATCAAGAAGCGCGAGGGCTATTTCTGATGGCCCGCGACCTCGTCCGCCTGATCACCTGCGGTTCCGTCGACGACGGCAAGTCGACCCTGATCGGCCGCCTGCTGCACGACGCCGGCGCCGTGCCCGACGACCAGCTGGACGCCATCCGCACCGCCTCGGGCGAGCCCGACTTCTCGCGCCTGTTCGACGGCCTCGACGCCGAGCGCGAGCAGGGCATCACCATCGACGTGGCCTACCGCCATTTCGAGACCGCCGGCCGCCGCTTCATGCTGGCCGACACGCCCGGCCACCCGCAGTATACGCGCAACATGGTCACCGCCGCCTCCACCGCTGACGTGGCTGTGGTGCTGGTCGACGCCCGCAAGGGCCTGCTGCCCCAGACCCGTCGGCATTCCTATCTGGTCGGCCTGATGGGCGTGCGGCGGGTGCTGCTGGCGGTCAACAAGATGGACCTGATCGGCTGGTCGCAGGCGGTGTTTGACGAGATCGCCGCCGACTACCGCGCCCTCGCCGGCGACCTGGGCCTGACCGAGGTCGCCGCCATCCCCGTTTCGGGGCTGGGCGGCGACAACGTCGCGACCCGGTCGACGGCCATGCCCTGGTACGACGGCCCGACGCTGCTGCAATGGCTGGAGAGCATCGACCTCGCCGAGGCCGACCCCGGCCCCTTCCGCATGCCGGTGCAATGGGTCAACCGGCCCGACGCCGACTTCCGGGGCTACGCCGGCCGGATCGCCGCGGGAACCGTCCGTCCGGGCGACCCGGTCAGGGTCCTGCCGTCGGGCCGGACCACCGCCATTGACCGCATCGTCACCATGGACGGCGACCTGGCGGAGGGGGGGCCCGGGCAGTCGATCACCCTGACCCTCGCCGATCACCTCGACGTCTCGCGCGGCGATGTGCTGGCCGCCGCAGACGACCCGCCCGGAGTCGCCGACCAGTTCGAGATCGATCTCGTCTGGATGGCCGACGCGCCCCTGCTCCCCGGCCGCGCCTATGTCGTCAGACTGGGCGCCGCCACCGTCACCGGCCAGGTCACCGACATCCGCCACAGGGTCAATGTCGAGACGCTGGAGCCGCTGGCCGCCCGCACGCTCGAGCTCAACGACATCGGCGTCTGCCACCTGCACCTCGACGCGCCCCTGACGTTCGAGCCCTATGCCGCCAACCGCGACCTCGGCGGCCTGATCCTGATCGACCGCCAGACCAATGAAACCGTCGGGGCGGGCCTGATCCGCTTCGCCCTGCGCCGCTCGGCCAATGTCCAGTGGCAGGCGCTCGACGTCGGCCGCGCCGAACGCGCCAGCCTCAAGCATCAGAGGCCGCTGGTGCTGTGGTTCACCGGCCTGTCCGGGGCCGGCAAGTCGACCATCGCCAATCTGGTCGACAAACGGCTGTTCGCCGACGGCCGCCACACCTTCCTGCTGGACGGCGATAACGTCCGGCACGGCCTGAACAACGATCTCGGCTTCACCGACGCCGATCGGGTCGAGAACATCCGCCGCGTCACCGAGGTGGCCCGGCTGATGGCCGACGCCGGCCTGATCGTGCTGGTCTCGGCCATTTCGCCCTTCGCCGCCGAGCGCCGCATGGCCCGCGAGCGGATGGCGGCGGGCGAGTTCGTGGAGATCTTCGTCGACGCCCCGCTGGATGTGGTCGAGGCCCGCGACGTGAAAGGCCTCTACCGCAAGGCCCGCGCCGGCCAGCTGACCAATTTCACCGGCATCGACAGCCCCTATGAGCGGCCGGAAAAGCCCGACATCCACATCGACGCCGCCGCCCTGACCCCGGAACAGGCCTGCGAACGGATTATCGAGGCGATCCGCGACCGTCTTTGACGTCCGGGTCGCCGTCGCGGAACCGCCACTTCATGATCAGGACCCCGGCCGACATCAGCAAGGCCAGCGAATTGGCGACCGTCACCGGCCACGCCCCGGTCATGACGCCGTAGCCCACCCACAGGGCGAAACAGGTCACCGTCAGGGCATAGGTCCTCAGCGACACCGACGAGGCGTCGCGGCTCTTCCAGATCTTGATCATCTGGGGCGCGAAACTGGTGACGGAACAGACGGCTGCGGCGGAGCCGACGACATTGGCTGCAAGACTCATCCGCCCGAAAGGCGCGGAACCGGCCCCGGTTCCGTCTTATCGCAGCGGCGCCAGCACCGGCGCCAGCGTCTCGCTCTCATCGACCGTGCGCATGAACGACGGCGCCCGCATCGCCCGGGTCGCCTGTTCGAACGCATAGCCCAACGACAGCACCCTGGCGTCCTCCCACTTCCCGGCGATGAAACTCATCCCGACCGGCAGGCCGTCGACGAAGCCCATCGGCACGGTCAGGTGCGGATAGCCCGCCACGGCCGGCAGGGTGCTGGCCGCTCCGGCGTAGTGGTCGCCGTTGATCACGTCCGTGGTCCAGGCCGGGCCCGTCGTCGGGGCGATCAGGGCCACGACGGCATGCTCGCGCATCAGCCGGTCGATGCCCTCGGGACCCGCCAGCCGCAGCGAGGTCGCCCGCGCCTCGACATAGGCCGGGTCATTCAGGCCGCCCTTGGCCTGCGCCTGGATGAACAGCTCCTGCCCGAACAGGGCCAGTTCGCGCGGCGTCCGCTCGTTGAAGGCTATGACTTCGGCCAGGGTCCGGGTCGGCACCTGCGCCGGGTCGGTCGAGGCCAGATAGGCGTTGAGGTCGTGCTTCAGCTCGAACAGCAGCACCTCCAGCTCGGCCCCGCCGATGGCGTTCATGTCCGGGCCGTCGGTGATCTCGACCAGCACCGCCCCGGCCTCGCGCATCTTCTGGAGGTTCGCCTCGAACACGGCGTCGGTCTTGGCCGAATAGCCCGTCAGGAACCGCGCCACGCCGATGCGGGCGCCCCGCAGCGAACCGGCGTCCAGGGCCGCGCGATAGTCGACCTTGCGCGCATCGGCCTCGGCCGTGGCGGCGTCCAGCGGGTCCGAGCCTGCGATGGCCGACAGCACAAGGGCCGCGTCCTCGACCGTCCGCGTCATCGGCCCGGCGGTGTCCTGCGAATGGCTGATCGGCACGATGTGGGTCCGCGACACCAGCCCCACCGTGGGCTTGAAGCCGACGATGCCGTTGATCGCCGCCGGGCAGGTGATCGAGCCGTCCGTCTCCGTCCCGATCGCCGCCGGCGCCAGCCCCGCCGCCACCGCGGCCCCGCTGCCCGAAGACGAGCCGCAGGTGTTGCGGTCCAGCGCGTGGGGGTTGCGCGTCAGCCCGCCCACCGCGCTCCAGCCGCTGGTCGAGTTGGACGAACGGATATTGGCCCATTCCGACAAATTGGTCTTGCCGAGGATCACCGCCCCCGCGGCCCGCAGCCGCGCCACAAGCGGCGCGTCCCGCCCCGGCGCATTGCCGACCAGCGCCAACGATCCGGCCGTGGTCGGCATGTCCCGCGTCTCGATATTGTCCTTCAGCAGGATGGGGAGGCCGGCGATGCCCTGGGCGGGCGACCAAACGGGCGCCGGCACGTCCGCCCACAGCAGAACCGCGTTCGTACTCGGCCTGTCCGCCACGCAGGCCCAGAGACTCCCCTGCTCCGAATAGCGCTCACAAGCCGCGACGCCCGATTTAATCCGGGCCTCATCGGCCACGACGATCTCGCGGACCTCCCGAACCTCGACACTGATGCAACCGCCCACGGTCAGCGCCACCGCCGCCGTGAGGGCCGTCAGCCCGATCCTGTCTAAGCGCATCCCCGTTCCCTTCAGTGAATGGTCCCAAGCACCGGCGCCCGCCGCGCCTGCGTGCGCTGCTCGAACCCATACCCCAGCGACAACACCGTCGCGTCGTCCCACTTCCCGGCCATGAAGCTGATGCCCACCGGCATGCCGCGGTCGAAGCCCATCGGCACGGTCAGGTGCGGATAACCCGCCACCGCCGCGAGCGAACTTGACGAGCCCTGCGAGCGGTCGTCGTCGTCCGGGTCGTTGGTCCAGGCGCGCGAGGTGGTCGGGGCGGTCAGGGCGACGACGCCATGCTCCCGCATCATCCGGTCGATGCCTTCTGGCCCCGCCATGCGGAACGAACTGGCGCGCGCCTCGAGATAGGCCGGGTCGTCGAGCCCCTTGGTCGCCTCGGCGCGCAGGAACAACTCCTGACCGAACAGCACCGTCTCGCGCGGCTCGGCGTCGTTGAAGGCGATGACCTGGGCCAGGGTTCGCGTCGGCACCTGCGCCGGGTCCGTCGAGGCCAGATAGGCGTTCAGACCGGCCTTCAGCTCGGTCATCAGCACCTCGAACGCCGCCCCGCTGATGGCCCGCATGTCCGGCCCCTCGGTGATCTCGACCAGCTCGGCCCCGGCGTCGCGCATCGCCTGCAGGTTCTGCTCGAACACCGCCTGGGTCTCGGCCGAATAGTTGGGCAGGAGGAAGCGCAGCACCCCGATGCGGGCGCCGCGCAGGCTGTCGGCGTCCAGCGCCGCGCGGTAGTCGACCTTGCGGATGTCCGCCTCGGCCGTGGCCGGGTCCAGCGGATCGCTGCCGGCGATGACCGACAGCACGATGGCCGCGTCCTCGACCGTAGTGGTGATCGGCCCGGCGGTGTCCTGCGAATGGCTGATCGGGATGATGTGAGTCCGGCTGACCAGACCCACGGTCGGCTTGAACCCGACCACGCCATTGACCGAAGCCGGGCAGACAATGGAGCCGTTGGTCTCGGTGCCGATCGCCGCCGGGGCCAGACCGAGGGCCACCGCCGTCGCGCTGCCCGCCGACGAGCCGCAGGGCGTCCGCTCCGGCGCATACGGATTGCGTGTCTGCCCGCCGACCGCGCTCCAGCCGCTGATCGACTGCGACGAACGGATATTGGCCCATTCCGACAGATTGGCCTTGCCGAGGATCACGGCGCCGGCGTCGCGCAGGCGCGTGACGAGCGGCGCGTCGCGGCCGGGCGCGTTGTCGACGAGGGCCAGAGAGCCGGCTGTCGTCGGCATGTCAGCCGTTTCGATATTGTCCTTGAGCAGGATGGGCAGGCCGCGAAGCAGCCCGGCGGGAACCGGCGCGGCCGGGTCGTGCAGGACCGCGGGGTTCAGGGCGATCACGGCGTTGAACGGCTGGGCCGCTGCATTGTCCGCGCTGAGAGCCAGCGCGACGGAGCCGTCCACGGCGGCGGCTCCGGGGAAGTGACCGTCGACGATGGCCGCCGCGCCCGGGGGCTGGAAGATTCGTCCGCCGTCGGCGCCCGGGATGGTCCAGCTTCCGTCCGCGTTCGGGGTGGCGCAGGCGGCCAGCGAAACGGCGGCCGCCGCCCCGACCAGCAGACCGCGGAGGCGGCCCCTTCCGTCAGACGCGCCGAACAGCCGCTCGCGCAAGGTCCTCAACATCGCCGCTATCCCCCTTGCCCCGCCCCACAAGGGACGGGCGCTGTTACTCCGCCCGTGACCCGATCGTCCGGTCGAGGAAGTCCAGATACGTCCGCCATTGCTGCAGCTGCCGCGGGTTGCCGCGCACCCCGTGGCGCTGGCCCGGATACAGCATCATCTCGAACGGCTGGCTGTTCTCCTGCAGCGCATTGATGACCCGCGTGGCGTTCTCGAAGATGACGTTGTCGTCGGCCATGCCGTGCAGCAGCAGCAGCCGGCCGGTCATCCGGTCCAGCTGGTCGACCACGTCCGAGGCCGCATAGCCTTCGGGATTGGCCTGCGGCGTCGACATGAAGCGCTCGGTATAGTGGGTGTCGTACAGGCTCCAGTCGCTCACCGGTGCGCCCGAGATGGCCGAGGTCAGCCCCATCTCCGGCTCGGTCAGCATGTGCAGCGTCATGAAGCCGCCGTAGCTCCAGCCCATGGCGGCGATTCGGTCGTCGTCCACGAATGGCAGCGATCTCAGATAGTTGATGCCAAGAACCTGATCCTCGATCTCAGGCTGACCCATCTTCAGATACAGGGCCTGTTTGAACGCCGCCGAGCGGTCGCCCTCGCCACGATTATCGAGCCGGAAGACGATGTAGCCGGCCTCAGTCAACAGTTGATTGGTCGCGGGCTGCCAGCTCTTCTTGACCCCGCCGCCCGACGGTCCGCCATAGACCTGCATGACCACCGGATACTGTTTCGCCGGATCGAAGTCCGGCGGCGTGGTCATCTGCCAGACCAGGGTTTCGCCATGGCTCTCCAGCGTCCCGAAGGTCGGTGTCTGCCGCCGCGAGACATAGGGCCAGAACGGATGGCTCTCATCCAGCCGGTTTTCCTCTATCCAGCGCACGAAGCGACCATCGGCCCGATACAGGCCCGACTGCGTCGGCGTGTTCAGATCGGTGTAGTTGCCGACATAGGCGGTGCCGGTCCGGTTCATCGACGCCGACCACCAGCCACCCGCCGGGGTCACCGCCACCGGCGTCACGGTGCGGCGCAGGCTGGCGCGGAACATCTGCTGTTCGATCGGCAGTTCACGCCCGTCGCGCATGGAGGCGGTGAAGAACACCTCGCCGGTCTGCTGGTTGACGCCGTTCAGCGACTTGACGGGGTACTGCCCGCGGGTGATCGCGCGCAGCCGCCGGCCGTCGCGATTGTAGAGATACAGATGCTTCCAGCCGGTCTCCTCGGACGACCAGATGAAGTTGCCATCCTCCAGCGCCTTGAAGTCGTGGCTCAGCGGCACCCAGGCGTTCGAGCGCTGCGTCACGATCACCCGCGACGCGCCCGTGGCCGGGTCGACGCTCAGCAGGTCCAGCGTCTTCTGGTCGCGCGACTGGCGCTGGACGTACAGCGTCTCGCCGTCCGCCGACCAGTTGACCCGCGCCAGATAGATGTCGGCGTCGGCCCCGAGGTCGACCTTGGTTCGCCGCCCCGTCTGCCGATCGTGCACATACAGGTCGACCACCGCATTGGGCCGACCGGCGCGCGGATAGCGCTGCTCGATCACCGTCGCGCCGCCGCCGGTGATGTCCAGCCGGGGGATCACGTCGACGGTCGACTCGTCGGTGCGTTGCAGGGCGATGTAGCGTTCGTTCGGGCTCCACCAGTAGCCGGTGTCGCGGTCCATCTCCTCCTGGGCGATGAACTCGGCCGTCGCCCAGGTGATCAGCCCCTCGCCGTCGGTCGTCACCGGCGTCTCACGCCCGGACGCCAGGTCGTAGACCACCAGATCCTGGTCCCGCACCCACGAGACGTAGTTCCCCTCCGGCGACACCTTGGCGTCGATCTCGTCCGCCTCGGTCTCGGTCAGTCGGCGCACGGCGCCGCCCCCTCCCGAACTGTCTGGCCGCTCGGCCAGGAAGACGTCGCCCTCCAGCGGCGCGAGGATGTAGCGGCCCTGCTCGTCCCACGAATATTCGACCACCCCGCGCTGCGAAATCCGCATCCGCTCGCGCCGCGCCTTCTCGGCCTCCGACAGTTCGCCCGCGTCCGGAACCAGCGCCTGGGCGTCGATCAGCTTGAACGGCTCCCCCTCGCCGGTCGGCGCGGCCCACAGGTCCAGCACGTCGACGTCGTCCTCGCGCGAGCGCAGGAAGGCGACCAGCTCCCCGTCCGGCGACAGGCTGACGCCCCGCGCCACCGGTCCGGACAGCGACGGATTGGCGAAGACCCGTTCGGGCGTCAGCACCGCCGGGTCCGGCGCTCCGTCCGAACTTTGCGCCATCGCGGCGGTGAACGGCGCCTGGGCCGCGAGGAACAGGGTGGAGGCGAGGAGAATGTTGCGCATGGCCGGGACGCTAGCGGCAGATTCCGCTTTCGCAAAGCCTGCCGACGGCCCTGCGACCGCGGCGCGCGGAGCCCCGCCCTTCCCCCTCCGCCCTCCGCCCCCTAATAAGCCCCCGATGACCGATGTCGCCGTCTCCGTCCCGCCCGCGAAAGCCACGCCCTTCCATGAACTGGAAGTGCTCTGGGTCCACCACTGGACCGACCAGCTGTTCAGCTTCCGCATCCGCCGCCCGGAGGACTTCCGCTTCCGCTCCGGCGAGTTCGTCATGCTCGGCCTGCCCGGCGACGAGGGCGGCAAGCCGATCCTGCGGGCCTATTCCATCGCCAGCCCGAGCTGGGACGAGGCGCTGGAGTTCCTGTCCATCAAGGTCCCCGACGGCCCCCTGACCTCCCGGCTGCAAAAGATCCAGCCCGGCGACACGGTGCTGATGGGCAAGAAGCCGACCGGCACCCTGGTGCTGGACGCCCTGACCGGCGGCGACCGCCTGTGGCTGATCGGCACCGGCACCGGCCTGGCCCCGTGGCTCAGCGTCGCCCGCGATCCCGACACATACAGCCGCTTCGGCCAGATCATCGTCTGCCACACGGTGCGCAACGTCGCCGATCTGAGCTACCGCGACTTCTTCACCTCGGGCATCCACGACGACCCGCTGATCGGCGCCGAGGCGAGGGCCCAACTGACCTACTACCCCACCGTCACCCGCGAGCGGTTCCAGACGCCCGGCCGCATCACCGACCGTATCCGCTCGGGCGACCTGTTCGCCGACCTCGGCCTGCCCGCCGGCTTCTCGCCCAACACCGACCGGGTCATGCTGTGCGGCTCGATGGCCATGATCAAGGAAGCGGGCGAACAGCTCGAGGGCTACGGTCTCAGGGAGGGCTCGAACGCCGAGCCCGGCGACTATGTGCTGGAGCGCGCCTTTGTCGGATAGCGTCACGATCGATCCGCGCACCGCGCCGGAGGCCTGCCAAACCATGGCCGACGTCCGGCACGGCGTCGACGCCCTCGACCGCGCCCTCGTCGTCCTGCTGGCCGAACGCCAGCGCTATATGGACGCCGCCGCGCGCATCAAGCCGGACCGCTCGGTCGTCCACGACGACGCCCGCATCGAGGATGTGGTGTCAAAGGTCCTCGCCGCCGCCGGCCCGGCCGGGCTCTCGCCCGCCATCGCCGAACCGGTCTGGCGCACCCTGATCGACCGCTGCATCGCCCACGAGTTCGCGGCCTGGGACCGGACCCGGGCCTAATCGCGCGCGACGACCGGCCGCGCCGACCGAACGGCCCGCAGGCCCACGTCGCTGTCGAGATGCATCTTGCGGCCCTCCGTGATGCGGCACTGACCCTGGTAGTTGATCCGGTCGCACACTTCCCAGGCGCCGCCCGAGGTCTTCAGGCTCTCCGTGCGGAACGAGTCCGAAATGTTGCTGACGTCCTCGACCAGAAACAGCGTCGGTCCTTCGAGACCCGCCTGCGCATAGAGGGTCAGGGTCGTGGCGCTCGGCATACGCGGCTGACCGAGGGTCGAATCCTGCACCGCCGGGGTCGTGGTGGGCGCGAGCAGGGCGAGTACGAAACCGAGAACAATATGCGACATGGCATCCTCCTCAGGGGAACGATCTGCAGCGTTCAACCTTTGCGCTAAAAAGTCAACGCAGCGACCGCAGCATCAGCTCGTGCCGGTAGGCCGCCACATCGGCCAGCGCCGTGTCCAGCGCGTCCCGCGCCCGGTCCAGCAGCGGCGGCGCATCGGCCTTCTCGGCCGTCTCGGCCGCCGCACAGGCCCCGGCCAGCGCCCCGGCCCCGATCCCCGCCGCCGCGCCCCGGAGGGTGTGCACCGCGTCGCGCCAGCCGTCCTCGCGTACATCCAGCATCGGCGACCACATCGTCGCCTGCTGGACGAACAGGCCGAGCACCTCCTCGCCGACCGCGTCGTCGCCGGCGGTCATCCGCTCCAGCACGGTGAAATCGACCGCTCCCGACAGATCCCTGCGCGCCATCGTCCCTCCCCCGCCGTCCGGTCCGACGGTCGATTCCCCAGCCTATCGCCTCCTGCGACAAAGCGGAACGGCGGCCCAAATCCCCTTGCGAGCGAACAGCTTTGCCCCTAGTTACGCCCCCTTCGCGGCCCGTCCCTCACTGGAACGCCGCGGGACGGCACGGCCCTTGCGAGAGCCGCCTGACGAATGGTCCGGGTGATTAGCTCAGTTGGTAGAGCAGCTGACTCTTAATCAGCGGGTCGTAGGTTCGAACCCTACATCACCCACCATCGTCTCCTCTGGAAATTTGGGGCGAACAGGCTGCCTTTGCGAGCCCACGACTGCCCAGTCGCCTGGGTCGACAGGTTCCACGGCAGCCGGGCTCGCGCCCCAGAGCTGGCGTCCGGGGCCCGGGCGAGGACGAAGGCGCTTGACCTTGCCATGGTGGGAAGGCCCACAGGGCGGCTATCCCGGCCTGCGGCGACCTGACGCAAGGGTTTCGCCGGCGGAATGCGTATCTGACCAAACGGCTGATATGGCCGAACAGGGAATCTCTCGCCGATGTCGACCTCGCATCTGGATCGCCGCATGCTTCTCCGTGGCGCCGCCGCCGGCGGCGGGCTGCTGGGGCTGCAAGGCCTATTGCCCGCATGGGCGCAGACGGGGTCGGCGGGCCTGCGGTCGGACCTGCCGACGCTGACGGGACCGAACATCGACCTGACCGTGGGCCACTCGCCCTTCACAGTCGGCGGGCGCACCGGCCACGCGATCACCATCAATGGCGTTCTGCCGGCGCCGCTGCTGCGTCTGCGCGAGGGCCAGAACGTCCGGCTGTCGGTGACCAATACGCTGGACGAGGACACCTCGATCCACTGGCACGGGCTTTTGCTCCCCTTCCAGATGGACGGCGTGCCGGGCGTCAGCTTCCCCGGCATCAAACCGCGCGAGACCTTCGTCTACGAGTTCCCGGTCCGGCAGTCGGGCACCTTCTGGTACCATAGCCATTCCAATCTCCAGGAGGCGATGGGCCACTACGGGCCCCTCGTCATCGACCCGGAGGGCGCCGATCCGGTCGCCTATGACCGCGAGCATGTTCTGGTCCTGTCGGACTGGAGTTTCATGCATCCGCACGAAATCCTCGACAAACTGAAGAAGAGCCCCGGCTACTTCAACCGGCAGCGCACCACCCTGGCGGGCCTCATGGACGGCAGCGACCGGATGAGCCTGGAGGAGCGCAGGATGTGGGGGCAGATGCGGATGGATCCGCGCGACATCCTCGACGTCAACGGCTCGACCTACACCTATCTGATCAACGGCCATGGCCCGCAGGAGAACTGGACCGGCCTGTTCCGGCCTGGCGAGCGGGTGCGGCTGCGCGTCATAAACGCCTCGGCCATGTCGATCTTCAACGTCCGCATTCCCGGTCTGGCGATGACGGTGGTGCAGGCCGACGGCGAGAATGTGCGCCCGGTCGAGACCGACGAGTTCCAGATCTCGGTGGCCGAGACCTATGACGTGATCGTCCGTCCGACCGACGACCGCGCCTATACCATCGTCTCCGAGGCCATCGACCGTTCGGGCATGGGCCGGGCCACCCTGGCGCCGCGCCTCGGCATGACCGCCGCGGTGCCGCCGCTGCGCGAGGTGCCCAATCTGACCATGGCCGACATGGGCATGGGCGGGATGGATCACGGGTCCATGGCCGGCATGGATCACGGGACCTCCGCGCCCGGCGCGGCGCATGACATGGCCGGGATGAACATGCGCGATCCGGACAACGCCCCGCCCGACATGGCCGTCGGCGTCGGAGTCGACATGGTCAATATGGCGCCGAGGAACCGACTGGGCGAGCGCCCGACCGGCCTGACCGACGTCGATCACCGGGTGCTGGTCTATACCGACCTGGTGTCGCTCGCGCCCAACAAGGACCGGCGCCCTCCCAGCCGCACCATGGAGATTCACCTGACCGGCAATATGGAGCGGTTCATGTGGGGCTTCGATGGCCGGAAGTTCAGCGAGATCGTCGAGCCGATCCGTTTCGAACGCAATGAGCGGGTGCGGGTGACCCTGGTCAACGACACGATGATGGCCCACCCGATCCACCTGCACGGCCACTTCTTCGAACTGGTCACCGGCGGGCCCGAGGGGCATCAGCCGCTGAAGCACACCGTCAACGTCGCCCCGGGCGGAAAGGTCACCTTCGACCTGACCGCCGACGCGCCCGGCGACTGGGCCTTCCATTGTCACCTGCTGATGCACATGCACGCCGGGATGTTCAACGTGGTGACGGTGCGGCCCCTCGATGGAGCCGCGTCATGAACCGCCTCCTCATCGCTCTGGCGCCCTTGATCCTCGCCGCCGCACCCGCAGCGGCGCAACACGCCGGCCACGGCCGACCACCGGCGGCCCGCCCGGCCCCGGCGCCCGCGCCACGCGCGACGCCGCCCGCTGCGCGCCCGGCCCCGCGACCAACCCCGCGCCCCGCTCCCCGGCCCCGGCCCGCAGCGCCACCGGCCGACCCGGCCCAAGATCCCCACGCCGGGCATGTCATGCCGCCGGCGGAGACTCCGGCGGCTGAGGATCCGCACGCCGGTCACGTCATGCCGACCAACCCCGAAGCCGATGATCCCCATGCCGGTCACGACATGACGACGATGACGCCCGAGGCGGCCGATCCGCACGCGGGTCACGACATGTCCCTCATGTCCCCGGGGCAGGCCGATCCCCATGCGGGGCACGATATGTCGGCGACCGGCATGGGACCGCCGGACGTGCCGACCAGCGCCGACAATCCCGGCCGTCCTCCGGAAGCACCCATTCCCGCCGCTGCGCTCAGCGGCCCGGGACACGCGGCCGATCTGATTTTCGGCGCGGAGGCGATGGCAAGGTCCCGTCGGACCCTGATCGCCGAGAACGGCGACATCCACACCACGGCCGTCATCGTCGATCGCCTCGAAGCCGGGTTCGGCGACGAGAGGACCTGGCTCTGGGACGTCCAGGGCTGGAGCGGTGGCGACATCAACCGCTTCTGGTGGAAATCCGAGGGCGAGGGCCACGTCGACGACGGTCTGGAGGAAGCCGAACTCCAGGCGCTTTACAGCCGCGCCGTATCGCCCTTCTGGGACGTTCAGGCCGGCGTGCGCCAGGACTTCCGCCCCGATGGCGAGGACAGGACGCATCTGGTCCTCGGCGTTCAGGGGCTGGCGCCCCACTGGTGGGAAGTCGACGCCGCCGCCTTCCTGTCCACCGAGGGCGACCTGACCGCCCGCGTCGAAGCCGAATACGATCAGCGGATCACTCAGCGCCTGATCCTCCAGCCGCGCTTCGAAATCGACATCTCGGCCAACGACATTCCGGAATTGGAGATCGGCCCGGGCCTGTCCTCGGTGGAGGCTGGCCTGCGGCTGCGTTACGAGTTCCACAAGGAGTTCGCCCCCTACGTCGGCGTCGAATGGAGCCGCGCGCTCGGTGACAGCGCCGACTACATCGAGGCCCGAGGCGGCGAGGTTGACGACACCCGGCTCGTCGTCGGCCTCAGGGCCTGGTTCTGAGGGTTGCATCCATGGGGACCGGCCTGATCCGTTGATCGCAACCTCGGCCTGACAGGGAACCTGCGGCGGAACCGGGTCAGGGCCATCCGTCCCGCGCGCCTTGGGTCGGCGTCGCGGCCTCCGCTCTACGTCCGCTGCTGGCCCAGCAGGCTTACAGCGCCTCCATCCGGTGGAGATGATCCTCCGGCCCGTCCTCGGCGCCGCCGTCGGGTCGGCCATCCGGCAGGCCCTCCGTGGAGATCACGGCGCTTTCGGTCAGGGTGCGGTGCACCGGACAGCGGTCGGCGATCTCCATGAGGCGGGTCCGCTGCGTCTCGTCCAGTTCGCCGCCGAACCCGAGCTTGCGGGTGAAATGGTCCGGTTCGGATGCGGTCTTGGCCGTGTGGCCGACCTCGACCACGACCCGTTCCAGCGGCCATCCCTTGCGCTCGGCGTAGAGGCGACAGGTCATGACGGTGCAGGCCCCCAACCCCGCGCTCAGCAGATCATACGGAGTCGGTCCCGACCCAAGCCCCCCGACACTGACCGGCTCGTCGGCGAAGAAGCTCCCGGAGGCGGTGGTCACCTGCACCTGGAATTTTCCGCCGCCGGTTTCCTCGACCCTCAGCCCCTGCGCGGGCGGCGGGGGAGCGTCGGCCTGCGCATCGGCGTCGCCGACATAGCGGCTGGCCCAGGCGGCGATCACCCCGGCCGCATAGTCCGCGTCGGCCTTGTCGGTCAGCAGGTGATCGGCGTGATCGAGCGAGACAAAGCTCTTCGGATGGCGCGCCGTCAGGAAGATGCCGGATGCATTCTCGATCGAGACGATGTCGTCGACCGGCGAGTGCAACACCAGCAGGGCGCGCTTCAGCCCTTCGATCCGGGCCTGCTGGTTGTGCGAGCGGATGTCCTCGACGAAGTCCGCGCCGAGTTCGAACTCCCGCCCGGCGATCGACACCGGCACCCGCCGCCCCGGGGCCAGCCCCTCGATCCCGGGGCCGACATGGGTCAGCACGTGCTCCGCGTCGAACGGGGTTCCGATCACAGCGACCGCCGCGACCTGATCCAGCGCCCCGGCCGCCGCCAGCACCGCGGCCCCGCCGAAGCTGTGTCCGACCAGCAGACGCGGGGTGCGACCCGTCGCCTCCATGGCCCGGGCCGCGCAGACAATGTCCTGCACATCGCCTGACAGTCCGGCGCCGAACACCCCCTCGCTGTCGCCGAGGCCGGTGAAGTCGAAGCGCAGCACCCCGACGCCCGCCTCCGCGAGGGCGCGACTGACACGGACCGCCGCCAGCGAAGTCTTGTCGCAGGTGAAACAGTGGGCGAACACCGCCCAGGCATGCACCGGCCCCGGCCCGGTCTCCAGCACGCCGGTCAGCGTGCGCCCGGCCGGGTTGGCGAACTCGAAGTCCACGGCCGCCATGCTCAGCGGTACTCCGGGTTGGGATGGTCGAATCGTTCGCCCTTGTCCCAGGCGCTCTTCTGGTTGCCGTGCGCGGGGATGCCGCCGGCGTCCTTCAGCATGCGCGCCATATGCATCAGGTTCCAGGCCATGAAGGTGGTGTTGCGCTGGGTGAACTCATTGTCCAGCCCGACCTTGCCGTCATCGCCGTAGGACGGCCCCGGCCCGGCCTCGCCGATCCAGCCCGCGTCGGCCTGGGGCGGGATGACATAGCCGAGGTGCTGCAGAGAATAGAGAATGTTCATGGCGCAGTGTTTGATGCCGTCCTCGTTGCCGGTGACGATGCAGCCGCCGACCCGCCCGTAATAGGCCCACTGGCCCTTGTCGTTGAGCTTGCCGGAGTAGCCGTACAGCCGCTCGATCACCCGGGTGCAGACCGACGACTTGTCGCCCAGCCAGATCGGCGTGCCGATCACCAGGATGTCGGCCGCCATCACCTGCTCCTGAACCGCCGGCCAGCCGTCGCTGTCCCAGCCGTGCTCGGTCATGTCGGGCTGGACCCCGGGCGGAATGTCCAGGTCGGCGGCGCGCAGGGTGGTGGTCTTGACCCCCTGGGCTTCCATGATGGCGATGGCCACATCCATCAGCGTCTGGGTGTGCGAGGTCTGACCTGACCGTTTCAGGCTGGTGTTGATGAACAGGGCCGTGAGGTCGGAATAGTCGGGCATGGGGATCAGCTTCGCATGAGGCGGCGCGCGCGGGCGCGGCAGGGGCCGGGCCTGAGGTAACGCTTCAAGCGCCGCCCGGTCGCCTCGCCATCCGAAAACCGCCGGTTCACTCGCCGGCGAAGGCTCAGACCCGCCTGCGCGCCATTCCGGGTCCGCTCAGCCACGGCGGTTCCGGCATCGCCGCCCGCGCCTGGGCCTGGGCCCGGGTCCAGCGGTCGTGCAGATCCTCGAAATAGGGATCGGTCCTCTCGATCCGCCGCTCGTCGCCGCTGATCATGTCACGGCGCAGGGTCAGCATGTCGAGCGGCGTCCCCACCCCGACATTGCACCGCATCGTGGTCGAGAACGAAATCAGCCCCAGCTTCACCGCCTCGGCCAGCGGCGTCTGGCCGTGCAGGCCGCTGACCAGGATCGGCTTGCCGTATTTGGCCTCGCCGATCTGCAGGAACGGCGTGTCCTCGCCGCACTCGATGAAATTGCCCTGGCTGTAGATCAGGAACAGCTGCATCGGCCCGCCGGCGATCTGGCCGCCCAGCAGCATCGAGGCCGAGGTGTTCAGACTGCTCGCCTCCATAGCCGGCGCGATCGACAGCCGGACGCTGCGCAGGGCGTGGCCCAGCAGCTGGGCGCAGCGGAACATCGACGGGGCGGTCTCGAGCGTCTCGAGGTCCTCGCCGACGCTCAGATGTACGCCGTCGCGCATCATCGCCAGGGCCGTCTGGGTCACAGACAGATTGCCGGCCGTCGCCACCGCCATCACCCGGTCGCCCGGCTGATCGACGACGTGCAGCTTCCGATAGGAGGAAATGTTGTCAACACCAGCGTTGGTGCGAGTGTCGGCGATCATCGCCAGACCCTCTTCAACCAGCATCCCGACGCAATAGGTCACGCGACCCGCCCCTTCCGCGGGCCCCGGGCCCTGCGAACACTCAGCAAGGCTAGCAGATTCGCACGATGGCGAGGGACTGGATGCACGGCGGTCAGGCCTGCTGCTGCCGCTGTTGCACGTCCGCATCACGCACGCTGAGCCGCACCGCCAAACTTTCGCCGCCGCCGCCGTAGCTGGCCCCCCGCACCGGCGCCGCGCCCAGATAGTCCAGCCCCGTCGCCACCCGCACATAGCGGTCGGTCGGGCAGACCCCGTTGGCGGGGTCGAAACCGACCCAGCCGAGACCCTCGATCCACGCCTCGGCCCAGGCGTGCGCCGCCTCCTGGTCCTCGGTGTCCCGGCGCAGCAGATGGCCCGAGACGTAGCGCGCCGGCACGCCGGTCTGGCGCGCGCAGGCGATGAACACATGGGCGTGGTCCTGACAGACGCCCCGACCCAGGGCGAGCACCTCGCCGGCGGTGTGGGTCGGCGTCGTCACCCCCACCTCGAACGCCACCGAGCCGTGAATCGCCGCCATCAGCCGGTGCATCCGGTCCAGCGGCGGATGGGCCGAGAACTCGGAGGCGAACACCGAGATCAGTTTCTCGGGGCGGGTCAGGGGCGTGTCGCGCAGGAACACCAGCGGTGACAGCGTCTCCTGATCCGGCGGCACCACCCCGCCGGTGTCGCTGGTGATCACCTCGCCGGTCACCCGCACCGTCAGCCCCTGCGTCGGTTGCTCGGTGTAGAGGGTGTGCACGATGTTGCCGAAGGCGTCCTCGGAGCGGCGCAGGCGGGCGTCGACGTCGGTTTCAACCGACCAATTGCGGACCTGCTGCGCCTCGCTAGAACGCGGCGTCAGGCGCAGGCGCTGGATAATGAAGCGCGCGGCGCGGTCGTAGGCATAGGTGGTGGCGTGATCGATCTGGATGCGCATGGGGTCAGGCCAGGTACTGATCCTGGATGGCCTGGGCCAGCCGGCCGTTCTCGGCGAGGAAGGCCAGGATGTATTCGTGCAGGCCGGCCTGGAAGATCGACTCGATACGGGAATTGTCGAACCGGCGCATCCGGTCCGCCGCCAGCCTCTGGGCCGGCCCGCGCCGGCCATAGTCGCCGGCGAGCAGTTCCAGATAGTGGACGATCGAGGTCTGGCAACTGGCCAGCGAGCGCGGCATCTGCCGGTTCAGCACCAGCAGATCGGCCACCAGCCACGGCTTGACGCTGTCGCGATAGACCCAGCGATAGGCCGTCAACGCCGACACCTCGCGCAGCAGGGTGGTCCACTGGAAATAATCCAGCTGTCCGCCGACCCGCTCACCCTCGGGCAGCAGCAGATGGTATTTCACGTCCAGCAGCCGCGCCGTGTTGTCGGCCCGCTCGATGGCCGCGCCCAGCCGCAGGAAATAATAGCCGTCGTTCCTCAGCATGGTCCGCGAGGTTGCCCCCTCGACCGCCAGGGTCATGGCCTTCACCCACTCCAGGAAACGCGTGAAGTCGTCCCTCCGCGTCGGCTGGCCCTGTTCCGCCAGCCCGTTCCAGGCGCCGTTGATCGCCTCCCACAGCTCCGTGGTCAGGGCGGTCCGCACCGAGCGGGCGTTGGTCCGCGCCCGGGTGATGCAGGCGGTGATCGACGAGGCGTTGTCGGGCGAGAAGGCCAGGAAATCGCGGACCGACTTCTCGGTCGGGGACCGGCCCAGCGCCTTGGGCACGCTGGCGCAGGCCAGGGCGCTGGCCCACACCGTCTCGGCGTCCCCGTCGCCCCGCGTGGGAATCGCCGCCAACCGGATCGTGGCCTCGAGGATCCGCGCCAGAAAATCCGCCCGCTCGATATAGCGTCCGGTCCAGTACAGGGCGTCTGCGGTTCGGCTCAGCATTCGCACACCCGCGCCCTTCTCCCCTCGGGGGAGAAGGTGGCTCGCGGAGCGAGACGGATGAGGGGGATGCTGTCCCCGGACACGGTGGTTCGGCAGTGAGCGAACTGAACCAGCCCCCTCATCCGGACGGCTCCGCCGCCCACCTTCTCCCCCAAGGGGAGAAGGCCTGTTCTGCGCGCCACCTCAAACATCCAGCACCCAGGTGTCCTTGGTGCCGCCGCCCTGGCTGGAGTTGACGACCAGCGACCCCTCCTTCAGCGCCACGCGCGTCAGCCCGCCGGGCGCCACCTTCACCCCCTCGGGGCTCGACAGCACGAAGGGCCGCAGGTCGACGTGCCGGGGCGCCAGCTCGCCGTTCCTGTCCAGCGTCGGGGCCGTCGACAGCGCCAAGGTCGGCTGGGCGATGAACTCGTCCGGATCGTCGATCAGCCGCCTGCGGAAGGTCTCGATCTCGGACTTCGACGCCGCCGGCCCGACCAGCATGCCGTAACCGCCCGAGCCCCCGACTTCCTTGACCACAAGCTCCTCCAGATGCGCCAACGTATACTTCAGCGCCTCCGGTTCGCGGCACCGCCACGTCGGCACATTGTTCAGGATCGGCTCCTCGCCGGTGAAGAAGCGGATGATCTCGGGCATGTAGGTATAGACCGCCTTGTCGTCGGCCACGCCCGTGCCGACGGCATTGGCCAGGGTCACCGCTCCGGCCTGATAGGCCGCCATCAGTCCAGGCACGCCCAACGCCGAATCCGGACGAAACGTCAGCGGATCGAGGAAGTCGTCGTCGATGCGCCGATAAACCACGTCGACCCGCTGGCGGCCCTCCGTCGTGCGCATGAACACCTTGCCGTCGTCGACGAACAGGTCGCGCCCCTCGACCAGTTCGACGCCCAGCTTGTCGGCCAGGAAGCTGTGCTCATAGTAGGCCGAGTTGAACGGCCCCGGGGTCAGCACCACGATGGTCGGATCGGCCCCCGCCGCCTCCGGCGCGCAGGCTCTCAGCGACGCCAGCAGCATGTCGGCATAGGTCTCGACCGGCCGCACCGGATAGTCGGCGAACAGGTCCGGGAACAGCCGCATCATCATCTCGCGGTTCTCCAGCATGTAGGAGACCCCGGACGGCGTGCGGCAATTGTCCTCCAGCACGTAGAAGTCGTCCTCGCCGGTGCGCACCAGATCGACGCCGGCGATCTGCACCCAGATGCCGCGCGGCGGACGCTGGCCCTGCATCTCCGGGCAGTAGTGCGGATTGGTCAGCACCAGTTCGGCCGGCAGCACCCCGGCCTTCAGACACTCCTGCGGTCCATAGATGTCGGCGAGGAACAGGTTGATGGCGGCGACCCGCTGGATCAGCCCCGCCTCCAGCCCGGCCCATTCGGCGGCGCCGATGATGCGCGGCGCCACGTCGAACGGGATCAGCCGCTCGCTCGATTCCGCGTCACCATAGACGGCGAAGGTGATCCCCATGCGGCGGAAGAACAGTTCGGCCTGACGCGAACGGGCTTGCAGCAGCCCCTCGGGCGCCTCGGCCAGCCAGCGGGCCAGACCCCGGTAACTTTCACGGACGTGCGTCCCGTAGGCGGACGCCTCGCCTGACATTTCGTCGAAGGCCATGCCGTTCCCGATGCAATGAGCCACTAGCTCTGGCCCTATTAGCTACGCGCGCGCAACCGGATTGTTGCATCGCCGTGACCGCCGCTGACACCTTCGTGAGTCGCGGCCGCGCCCGGAACATCGCCCGCGTCGACCAGTTTTCCTGTCTCCCAACACAGGAGATCAGAGATGCAGAATCCCTTCCGCCATCACGACGATCACCGCCCCGAGCGGGACCGCGACGAGCATCGCTGGGAGGCCCGTGATCGCCGGCCCGACGAATACCGGACCTGGGGCGGCGGCGACGGCGGCCGCGCGGCCGAGGCCTTCCGCCGCGAGGAACAGGCCTACGGACGCCAGCCCTCCGGTCCCGCCGGGGCCTGGACCCAGGACAGCTATCAGCAGGACCGTTACGGCCAGCCCACGTCGGGCGGCTGGACGGGTCAACGTCCGGACTACGCCGGACCCGACTACGGCCGCGGGCCGCAGTACGGTCGGGACTACAACCGCGGCGGCTCCGCCGACCAGGACTACGGGGCCCGGAACCAGGGCGGCCCCTCCTACGGCGGCCGGAACTACGGCCACGGCCATGGCTCGTCCAGCCGGCACGGCTACGCCCCCGGCGCCCAGATTTGGGAAGGCTCCGGCCCCGGGATGGGCGGCCAGAGTCACGAGCACCACGACTTCGAGCCGGACTATCTGCACTGGCGCGAGCAACAGCTGTCGGCCTTCGACAAGGACTACGCCGACTGGCGCAACGAACGCCGCGAGAAATTCTCGTCCGACTTCGACAGCTGGCGCAAGAACCGCCCCCGCGTCCAGGCGGAGAACCCCATCGTCGGCGACGTCTCCGACGGCGGCACGGGCGACGCCTCGGAGGTGAAAAAGCGCTGACGGCGACCGTCTGCCATTGGGAGAGGGCTTGAGCGCACGCGAGCGACTGGCGCCGGACTTCCGCCGGTATCAGCCCCTCACCCGTTCGCCTTGCCGGTCGCTTCGCTTCCGGAGGCTCAGGCCCTCTCCCGCCGGGAGAGGGATTCGCTCACCGCGCCGGCGCATCCTTCACATACCGATCCAGCCAGCGGGTCATTTCCCACAGCGTGTGCCCCACCGACTCCCGCGCCCGGTAGCCGTGCGCCTCCAGCGGCAGGACGACGTAGCGCACCGTCGCGCCGTTGCCCTTCAGCGCCGCATAGAACCGCTCCGACTGCACCGGGAAGGTGCCGGAGTTGTCGTCGGCCTCGCCGTGGATCAGCAGGATCGGCTCATTGACCCGCTTGGCGTAGGTGAAGGGCGACATCTCCGTATAGGTGTCGGTCGCCTCCCAATAGGTGCGCTGCTCGGCCTGGAAGCCGAAGGGCGTCAGGGTGCGGTTGTAAGCCCCCGACCGGGCGATGCCGGTGCGGAACAGGTCGGTGTGGGCCAACAGGTTGGCGGTCATGAAGGCGCCGTAGCTGTGCCCCCCGACGGCGATCCGGTCGCGGTCGGCCACGCCCATCCCGACCACCGCGTCGACCGCCGCCTGCGCCGAGGCGGTCAGCTGTTCGATATAGGTGTCATTGGGTTCGGCCCCGTCGACGCCGACGATCGGCATCGAGGGATCATCCAGCACCGCATAGCCCTGGGTCAGCAGGAACAGGTGGCTGGAGCCGCCCGGTCGAACGAAGCGGTTGGCGCTGTCGACCACCTGTCCGGCCACGGCGGCATCGGTGAACTCGGCCGGATAGGCCCACATCACCAGCGGCAGCGGCCCGTCACGGTCCCGGTCGTAGCCGGCCGGCAGATACAGCGTGCCCGACAGCTGCACCCCGTCCTTGCGCGTGTAGGTGATCAACTGACGCGACACGCCCGCCAGCTGCGGGGCCGGATCGGGGAAGGTCGTCAGGGCGTCGGGCGTCTGTCCATCCAGATTGCGGACATACAGGTTCGGCGGGTCGTTGCGGGTCTCGCGCCGCGTCACCAGCCGCCGCGCGTCGTCGTCCAGGATGCCGACGATGGTCTCGTAATCGCCGCTGGCCGATGTCCACAGCCGCTCGGTCTCGCCGTTGGACAGGTCCATGGTCGCGAGGAACGGATACTCGCCTTCACGCGTCGCCCCGGCCCCGGTCATCAGCACCCGTCCATCCGATGTGAACCGCGCCACCGGGAAACCCGCGGCGTTCGGTTCGGTCACCGGGAAGCCCGGATCGTTGTAGCGGTCCTGATAGTTGCGCTCGAGCAGGACCCGACCCTCGCCCGGATCGGACGGATCGACGACGAAGCGCGTCTCATGCCGGCTGTTGAACCAGCGGCTGTAGACCAACGCCGTATCCGCATCGCCCCAGGTCACGCCCGCGTAGCGTTCTGACAGATCGACCAGCCGGGTCGGCTCGGCATCGAACGGCGCCGCCAGCATGAACACGCGGTCTCGCACGTCTGCGGGGTTGCGCGGATCGCCGCCGTCCTGGGCCTCGGCCCAGACCAGGGTCGCGGGCGCGTCCGAGCGCCAACTGACCGAGCGCGGCCCCGGCGCGGTGGCGTCGAAGGCCGTGGGAATGTCATCGCGCAGCGGCAGGTCGGCGACGCGGTGCACGATCCGGCCCTGTAGATCGGTGACCACCACCTCGGTCGGGAACAGCCGCGCGGGCACGACATAGCTCCAGGGCCGCTTGACCGTCGTCTTGAGCAGATAGCGCCCGTCCGGCGAGACGCTCGCGCCCAGATGCACCGCCGGCTCTCCGATCGGGCGCGCCCGTCCCTGCAACGGGACCAGCGTCAGCTGCGAGGTGAAATAGTGCTCGAACAGCGCCTCGTCGCCAGCGTTGGCGAGCAGGTCCTGATAGGTCCGCACCGGCGCCGCCCGGCCCATGCTCTCCTCGACCGTCGGCCCCGACGGCGGCCCGGACACGTCCGGCGCCGCGCGTCGGCCGGCGGGAACCATCTGCGCCATCAGACCCGAGCTGTCGGGCAGCCAGTCGAAGGCGCCCCCCGCCGTCGCATTGATCCTTGCGTCCGTCAGCTTGCGGGCCTGCCCGCTCGCCACATCCGCGAGCCACAGCTCCAGCCCCGTCGGCGCATCCATCAGGAACGCCACGGACCGGCCGTCCGGGGACCAGTTCGGCGATGTGAAGCGCGAATTGGCCGGCAAGGTCACCGCCCGCGCCTCGCCGCCCGTCACCGGCTGGAAGCTCAACCCCGTCAGCCAGCTGACCCGGCTGTTGGCCGGCCCGTTGTTGCGCGGATTGATCCGGTATCCCGCCAGCCGCAGCATCGGCTCGGCCAGTTCCGCGATCGGCGGCAGGTTCGACCGGTCGAACAGGGCGAGCGTCGTCCTGTCCGGGCTCAGGCTCGGCGTCGGCGTCGGCTTCTTGTCGAGGATGTCGGCGATGGGGGCCGGCGGCTGCTGATAACTCAGCCCGTCCTGGGCCAGCGCCGGTCCGCCCAGGGCGGCGAGCAGCACGAAAGCGGGCACGGCCCGGGCGAGTAGACGATGACGCATGTTCGATCCCCACAGCCCCCGGTCCGTCCGCGGAGCCTGGCAAGCTAGGGTCGAGGCTCGCCGCCGGTCAAGGCTCCCGCGCCGCCGCCCCTGTCATCGCATAACAGCTGGCCCGCGTCGGCCGCCGACCCTCGCGGTCGCCATAGGCCGCGCGGATCGAGCAGATGTCGGCCGGGCTCAGCTGTCCCTTCCAGCGCTCCGGATTGCAGTAGTTCATGATCGAGGCCGCGTCGTAGTAGGTCTCTTCGGCCATCACCGGCTCCGGCGTGCTCATCCGCGCCACACAGTCCGGCGCGCGCGGGCTGACGTGATCGTGGCTGAACCCCAGCGCGTGCCCCAGTTCGTGCAGGGCGTCGGCGTAGAAGCAGCCCTCGCGCCCGACGCTGCCGCGCCGCCCGCAGATTCGGTTGGTGACCAGGTATTCCGCGTTCAGGGTGATCGTCCCGCCGCGCACCAGATTGACCCCCAGATGGCTGGCCGAGGCGAACAGCTCCGGGTCATGCACGATGCGGATCGGAATGCGCCGGTTCGGCCCTGACGTCGGGCTGTCGACGCAGTCGGCGCGGATGTCGAAATCGACCCTGGCGACCGCCTCCCACGCCGCGGCCGCCGCCATCACCCTGTCACGCGCCCAGCCGTCGTCCGCAGCCGGTTCCTGGAAGCACATCGGCACATCGCCGCCCGGCCACATGTCGGCCTCGGCCGGCGGCGGCGCGGGCGGCGGGGGCGGTGGAGGCGGAGGAGGCGGCGGCGGCGGCGGGATGTAGGCCGGCTCCTGCTCCTGGAAAATCGAACAGGCCGTCATCGGTGCCGCGGCCAGCGCCGCCAGCACCAGCAACAGAATGACCCGCCACCGCCTCATGCCCCCGCCCCTCATGCCCAGCGCGTCTCCGTCAGCGTCAGCGTCAACTCGATCCACTCCGCCCGCGCGCCCGGCCGCGCCAGCTCCGGCGCCAGATCCTCCGCGAACACCGTCACAGCCGCCGGCCCGTCGCTCGCCGCCAGCAGGTTCAGCACCTCCTCGCCGAACCGGAACGGCATCACATAGGGGCCGCGATGGCCGTGATGCCCGTCCCCCGCCTCCGGAATGTGCACGAAGGTCGGCGACGATCCCAGCGACCGCTCCCGGCCCCCGGCCGTCATGCTGATCTCCAGCGACCGGTCCTCCAGCGCCGCCTCCCGCGCATAGGCCACCGCCCCCTCGCCCGCGATCATCAGGGTATCGTCAGCCTCGCGCATCCGCGCCACCGCCTCATCGGGCAGGGTCAGCGTCATCCGCCCGCCCCCCGACGCCGCGACCCGCACCGTCCAGCTCTGTCCGCCGGTTGGGACCCGCCGCGTCGCCCCCGGCGGCCCCTGCTCGATCACATTGAACACCGGGAACGGATACAGGCGGTCGTACTCGTACCCCAGCGGCCGTGTCTCCAGCGTCCCGACCACCGGCAGCGCGCCGGCCTCGCCCCCGTCGGCGTCGACGAAGCCGGTCACGGTCAGCGCCGTCCATTCCGCCGGGTACAGGGCCTTGCCGCTGAGGCCGTGCCAGGTCGCCCACACCCGGTCGACATTGCTGTGATGCAGCCAGAACATCGGATCCCGGGCCGAGGTCCTCGGATGCCGCATCGCCCCGCCCATCAGCTGGTGGATGTGGTTGTGGCCGTAGCCCTCGACCATCCCCGCCCCCTCCGGCAGCTTGCCGCAGAAGGTCTCGAAGCCGTCCGAGGCCAGCTTCGCCGTATAGGGCGACTCCGCCCAGCGCGCCGCGGCGAAGTCCAGCGTCTCCACCCCTCGCGCCCGCTCGCGCTCATACAGCGGCGAGTTCCGGTCGGTGATCCACGCCGGCAGGAACCGGTGCTCCTGCCAGTCCCAGTAGGGCATGGCGAAGGCGTCGTGCCCGGTCAGCTTCGCGACGATGCGCTCGAAATGCGCCAGCTGCTGCCGGTGCCAGGGCAGGAACAGGCCGTTGTTGTGCTGGGACGCCCGGTGATGGATCTGCGTCTGCCGATCCCACGACAGCGCGTCCCGGCGGCGCTTCATGATCCGCACCGCCTCGGCAAAGGCGACCACGTCGTCGCTGGACGCCGTCAGCCCGCCCGCGCCCTTGCGGATGCGGACCGGCGTCTGCGCGCCGGCTACGCCTGTTCCGACAATCGCCGCCGCCGCTCCGCCGGCCAGCGCCGCGCGCCGGTTCATCCTCATGCAAAGCCCCCGCTCCACAGCCGGCGCGCGCGCCAGCCTCAACCTCCAGCTTTCACGACTCCGCCGCCGGTGTCGAGGCGTCGGGCTCGCCCTGGCCGATGAAGCGCGCCTCGCGGGCGGCGTCCCACATCTCGCGCAGCCCCTGCCGCGGCTGGTCGACAGCGAACACCGACAGCCGCGCCACCCACACCTCGGACAGCTGGCGCACCGTTTCCGGAACCCAGCCCGGCGGCTGCTGCCGCGCCCAGTTCAGCGGCGAGACGGCGTTGAAGACCAGCAGGAAGGCCGCCGCCACCATGATCATCCGGCTGGTCCAGCGCCGGTCGCGCGCGGCCAGTCCTTCGTCGTCCGGCGGCGGACCGGGCGGAAAGGCGAACCGGCCCAGCGCCACCAGGGCGTTCTCGCGGCCGGCGTCGTGGCGGACGGCGAGGTCGTGCGCGTCGGCTTTCTCGATCCAGTCGCTCGGCGGATCGGACTCCGACCCGGGTTCAGCGGCGAGTTCAGGTTCAGGCAGGGGCTCCGCCGCCACGCTCTCGCCCAGCGGCGGGAACGGCGACTCGGCCCGGTGCACCGGGAACGGCTCCAGCGGGATCGGCGGCTCGTCGCGATAGTTCGTCATCCCTCCTCCAACGCCCTAGAACTGGAAATAGATGAACGGGGCCACGCCCTCGGGCCGCACCGCCTCGACCAGCAGTATGGCGGCCCCGATCAGCAGGCCCAGGGTCAGCGACGGCGCCGTCTTCAGCCGCTCGGCCATCCCCTCCACCGCCCGCGGCGGCAGCCAGTGCATGGCCAGCCCGCCGGCGATGAGCGCCAGCAGCAGCGGCGTCAGCATCACCACCGGCCCGATCCGCCCCAGCCCCTCGACCATCTGCATCGCCAGTTCGAAACTCTCGGCCCGGAACAGGATCCACCCCAGGCAGACGATGTGGAAGGTGACCAGCACCCCGACCAGCGTCCCCCACCGGGACGGGCCCGCCTCCGCCCCGTCACGCCGTTTGAACGCCGCCCGTCCGAGCCGCTCGATCACCTGCACCCCGCCGTGGAGCGCGCCCCACGCCAGGAAGGTCAGCGCCGCCCCGTGCCACAGACCGCCCAGCACCATGGTGATGAAGACGTTGATGCAGCTCGAGATCAGCCCCCTGCGCCCGCCCCCCAGCGGCACATAGAGATAGTCCCGCAGCCAGCTGGAAAGGCTGATGTGCCAGCGCCGCCAGAAGGCCTGCATCGACGCCGCCCGGTACGGCTGGTCGAAATTGCGCGGGAAGGAATAGCCCAGCAGCGCCGCCAGCCCGATGGCCATGTCCGAATAGGCCGAGAAGTCGCAGTAGATCTGCACCGCATAGCCATAGGTCGCCGCCGCGATGTCCACCGCCCCGAACGCCGTCGGGTCGAAGAACACCGGATCGACCAGGTTCACCGACAGCTCCGAGGCGATCACCGTCTTCTTGAACAGCCCCCAGACGATCAGCAGCACCCCGTGCGTCGCCATCACCCGCGTCAGCCGCGGCGTCCGCTCGAACTGCGGCAGCAGGTCCGCCGCCCGGACGATCGGCCCCGCCACCAGATGCGGGAAGAAGCTGAGCAGCAGCATGACGTCGAGCAGGCTCTTCGCCGGCGGCGTCTTCCCGCGATGCACGTCGACGACGTAACTGATGCCCTGGAAGGTGAAGAAGGAAATCCCCACCGGCAGCACGATCTGCAGCAGCGGCAGATCCCGCTCCCAGCCGAACTGCGTCAGCAGCTCGCCCGCCTGTTCGACGAAGAAGCCGTAGTATTTGAAGAAGCCGAGGATGAGCAGGTTGATCGCGACGCCCAGCGCGACCAGCCAGCCGCCCCCCTTGGCCCCGGCCCGTCGTTCGCGGTCCCGCGCGATCAGCGCCGCCACGCCCCAGTTCAGAATGGCCGAGGCGATCAACAGACCGACGAACCGCCAGTCCCACTGCGCATAGAAGAACCAGCTGGCCAGCAGCAGGAACAGCTTGCGCCGCCCGTTCTCGCGATCCAGCGACCACGAGGTGAAATAGACGATCAGGAAGAAGACGCCGAACGCCAGCGTGGGGAACAGCATCTACGGAAGCCCCCCAACGAACGTCACCATTCCCCACTTCCCGTCATTCCGGGGCTTCGCGCCGCGAACAACCCGGAACCCAGGAGTGCCGCTCCGGTCGGCGAGCCACGACTGACGCACGACCGGTCCCGGGTTCCGGGTTCCGCTTCGCGGCCCCGGAATGACGATGTTTGAAATGGCGAACCGCATCTACCGCTCGCTCACCGTCCACGCGCCATAGGCGGCCATCAGGTCGCCAGCCAGCATCCCGCCGATCCAGTCGGCCCCGGCGCCGGTGAAATGCACCCGGTCGCCGCGCACATAGGGATCGGCCATCAACGCCAGTCGGTCCGCTGAACAGTCGCCGCCCATCCGCCCATGCCAGTCCCAGAACGCCACACCCATGTCGGCGGCGACCCGTCTCTGCACGTCCCGGACCACCGCCAGAGACGGCGGCGGCGCCCGCTGTCCGTCGGCGCTGCAGCCGCCGGTCACCCCGGCGCGCTGGCCGTCGGGGGCGCCGAGGATCATCAACGACGCCCGGGGGGCGAGCCGCCGCAACCGCGCCAGCTGCCCCCGCAGCAGCGCCTCGTAGGCGGCCGCGTCCAGAGCGTCGTCAAAGCCCTCGTTGGCGCCGTAGGCGAGGATGATCAGGTCGGGCCGCCAGGTCGCCAGCTCCACCGCCACCGTCGCCTCGTCGCGCGAGGCCAGGTCGCGGATCGTCGCCCCGACCCGCCCGAGGTTGGACACCACCAGACCCGGTCCGGCCTTCTCCAGCCGCACGGACTCGATCACCACGCCGTCGCCCAGCGGGCGAAGCCGCACGTCGTCGGCCGGACGCCCCAGCCGCATCTCGCGGCACACTTCCGCGTCCGGGCCCGCGCCGTTGAAATCCATCGGACGGACGACGCCGTCGACCTCGACTGCCAGACCCGGTCCGGGCCCCCTCGCCCGTCCGCAGACCCCGACCCGGGTCACCTCAAAGCCCGGCTCCAGCTCGAAGCCCATCACCGCGTCGCCGGCGGCGACCGATCGGGCGCCGCTCAACCCCATGCGCGGCGCGGGCGCGCCCGCGGGCGGCTGCAATGGCGCCTGTTCGGTCATCCATCCCGTCGAGCCCACGGCCACATGGAACGGCGCATAGCCATCGTAGGGGATGCCGGGCGGCAGGACGCCCCGCCCGCCCCGGCCGAATTCCCGCTGCAGCTCGGCCCGCAGCTTGCCGGTGATCCGGTCGCCGGCCGTATGACTGTCGCCGAGTTGCAGGATATGCACCGGCCGGGCGCGGCTTCCCCCCGCGTCGATCGCGGCCAGCGCCTCGAAGAATTGCCTCAGACCTGCGGGCTGGCACACCCCGGCGGGGCAGACGCCCCTGCCCGGCTCCAGGGCCGGCGCGGCTTCGTACGGCGTCTGCGCGAGGACCGGCGGGGCCGCCAAGACCATGGCGACCAGCGCCCCCAGCGCCGTCCTCATGCTCAGCCCACAGGTGCGGCGGGTGTCGTCGCCGCGGCCGGCGCGGCGAGCCCGGCGTCCCGCTTCAGCCGCTCGGCCACCGGCGCGCTCATCCGCAGGTATCCCGCCATCGACATGTGGATGCCGTCGTTGGCCCGCATCAGCACCTTGCGGCCGCTGTCGTTGGCCAGATAGGCCTCATAGCCGCCCTCGTCATTCGAGGTCAGGGCCGTGGTTTCGAGATAGGGCACGCCCAGCGCCCGCATCCGCGCTTCGACCACGCTGTTGACCAGCGCCATCCGGCCATCGAACCGGCTGCTCTTCATGCGCGGCAGGCCGACCCAGTAGACCGCCACGTCGCGGCCGCGCAGCATGGCCACCAGATTGTCGACCCGGGTGGCGTAGGCGGCCTTCCAACCTTCCGTGCCGAAGTCGTGGATGACCCCGTCCAGGCTGATCCCCTGCGCGTCGTTGGTGCCGAACAGGATCACCGCCACGTCGATCGGCGTCTCCTCGATCTGGCGCTGCGTCTTGGCCTGGATGTCGACGTAGTCGTAGCGCGACAGACCGGTCGAGACCTCGGAGAATTTGGTCACCGTGATCTTGGGCTCGTCGCGCAGGTCGCGGTACAGGCCGGTATAGAGGCCGTCGGCCATCGAATCCCCGAACACGCCGATGCGCAGCGGCCCCTGCGCCAGCCGTGCCGAGAGCGGCGTCACGGTCGGGACCGGCGGCGGCGCGGCGGCGGCGGCGCCCGGCGGCGGCGCGGGCAGGCTTGCGGGCGGCGCCGAAGCGTTGGCGCTGTCGCCCAGCATCACCGTGGGATTGCGCAGCCACGCTCGTCCGTCGGGCGTCAGCAGCAGACCGGCCGCCACCCCGACCAGAAAGATCGCCGTCATTGTGTTGACGCCAGCCTTCAAAACGTCCCCCGAACGTGAATCCGCCAAGACCTGTCTTTTACCCTATCGAGCCCCGCTGACCATGACGTGCCCGCCTCACGCGAAGAAAAAGGTTAACGCGCGCCGACGATCCTTCTCCCCTTGGGGGAGAAGGTGCCCCGGAGGGGCGGATGAGGGGTTAGTCGGCTCCGGATCGGCCGCCGGCCAGCCCCCATCAAACCTCCCCCTCATCCGAGCGGCTACGCCGCCCACCTTCTCCCCCTCAGGGGAGAAGGACGCCGCCAACCCGTGTCGCTGTGCTGACTATTCCAGAAATTATAGTCGGATTGTCGGGCCAATCTCCCGCCTTTTCAGTCACATGGCAGAATCTAGAATCGATCTTCCATCCGGATAAACGGGCGGGTGTATCCTTCTGCCTGTCCCGTCGCGGGGGAGGGCGTCTGGCGCCAGGGCCATCGCGGGCGGCGGGGTGTGATCGTTGCGGGACGCCGCGTTTCGCCTTCGGGCGGCGCGCGGCGGAACCGGACCCTGCTGGAGGACGGGTTGCGCCCCCCTCCGCGCAGGCGAAGGGACTGTCCTCCGGGTTGAAACGGAGGAGCCCGGGGGCCCTGGAGGCTCCCGCCCGTCCGGGCTTAGTTTCGAAAGGGCCTAAAGGCGAAACGGACCGGGTGCTGAAATTGGCGAAGCCCGGTCTCGCCTGTGATGCCCGCCCCGAAGCGCTCGGAGCCGCGATCACGGCGGAGCAAGGACGTTCAGCCGAAAACAGCACAGGCTCCCTACGGCGAAAGCACGGGAGCACCCATCACGGTTCCGGGCTGACGTCCGCGCTCCGCCGACCTCCCCAACCGCTTTTCCCGAAGCGGCGCCGGGTCGCGCCCGCTTCTACGCGCGCGCGCCCTTGCCCCTGCCCCCCGCGCGCGTTACGGACACCGACAGGCCGTCGATATTCACCAGACGGTGAAAAACATGAGGAAGCGATGCGGAAGATCTTCCCCGATGCGAAATCCGCGCTGGAGGGCCTGACCTTCGACGGCATGACCGTCATGTCCGGCGGTTTCGGCCTGTGCGGCATTCCGGAGCACCTGATCGCCGGCCTGCGCGATAGCGGCGTCAAGGGCATCACCGTCATTTCCAACAACGCCGGCGTCGACGGCTTCGGTCTCGGCCAGCTGCTCGAGACCAAACAGATCGCCAAGATGATCTCGTCCTACGTCGGCGAGAACAAGGAGTTCGAGCGCCAGTATCTGGCCGGCGAGCTGCAACTCGAGTTCAACCCCCAGGGCACCCTGGCCGAGCGCATCCGGGCCGGCGGCGCCGGCATCCCCGCCTTCTTCGTCAAGACCGGCGTTGGCACCCTCGTCGCCGAGGGCAAGGAGGAGCGCGAGTTCAACGGCGAGCGCTACATCATGGAGACCGGCCTCGTCGCCGACCTGTCGATCGTCAAGGCCTGGAAGGCCGACGAACGCGGCAACCTCGTCTTCCGCAAGACCGCCCGCAACTTCAATCCGATGATGGCCACAGCCGGGAAGGTCTGCGTCGTCGAGGTCGAGGAGATCGTGCCGACCGGCTCGCTCGATCCCGACTGCATCCACACCCCGGGCATCTACGTCGACCGCATCATCCAGACCGTGTCCGAGAAGCGCATCGAGCAGCGCACCGTCCGCACCCGGGAGACCGCATAATGGCCCGTAGCCGCGAACAACTGGCCGAACGCGCCGCCCAGGAGCTGCAGGATGGCTTCTACGTCAACCTCGGCATCGGCATTCCGACGCTGGTGGCGAACTACATTCCGGACGGCATGGAGGTCACCCTTCAGTCCGAGAACGGCATGCTCGGCATGGGCCCCTTCCCCTATGACGAGGACGTCGACGCCGACCTGATCAACGCTGGCAAACAGACCATCACCGAAATCCCCGAGAGCAGCTATTTCAGCTCCTCGGACAGTTTCGCCATGATCCGCGGCGGCCACATCAACCTGTCCATCCTCGGGGCGATGGAAGTGGCCGAGAACGGCGACATCGCCAACTGGATGATCCCCGGCAAGCTGGTCAAGGGCATGGGCGGGGCCATGGACCTCGTCGCCGGCGTCAAGCGCGTCGTCGTCGTCATGGATCACGCCAACAAGCACGGCCAGTCCAAGGTGCTGAAATCCTGCACCCTCCCCCTGACCGGCACGGGCGTGGTCAGCCGCATCATCACCGACCTGTGCGTCTTCGACGTCAAGCCGGACGGCGCCGGCCTGGAGCTGATCGAACTCGCCGACGGCGTCACCCTCGACGAGGTCAAGGCGAAGACCGAGGCCAGCTACACCGTTGCTCCCGGGCTCAAGGCGTAGGCATAGTTAACCCTCCGGGGCCGCGCGGCCTCTGAGGGGGACAGGCTGATGGCCGACGGAAGCTACCGCTGGCAGGGGCATGCGCCCGCGCCCGACGCCGCCCGGGTCGAGGCGATCATCGCCGCCGCTGACGAGGCGGGGGCGCCGACCTTCGCCGAACCGGCCCGCGCCGCCGCGGTCGAACGCATCGAGGCCGCCCTCGCCGCCGCCCGTTCCGGCGACCTGACCGGGGCGGAGGCCGAACTGGCCCGCGCCCGTTCGGTTCTGGAAGGCCTGAACCCCGCCGCCCTCGAACCCCGCCGCGGCCTCGCCGGCCTGTTCGACAGCCGGGGCAAGCGGCTCAAGGCCTTCCGCGAGACCTTCCGCCAAGCCTCCGCCCCCCTCTCCGACGCCGCGTCCGACCTGACCGGCCGGGTCGAGGCCGCCGCCGCCCGCTCCGGCGCCCTCGACGCGATCTGGTCAAGCATCCGCGACGCCATGGTCGATCTCGACGCCCATCTGCTCGCCGCCGCCCGCCGCCTGTCCCGCCACGTGCCCGCCGAGGACGCGCCGCCGCATCCGCTCGAGGCCCGCAAGGCCGCGCTCGACGCCTGCCGCGCCGCCGCCCTCGGCGCCCTGCCCCTGATCCGCGGCGCCCAGAACGCCGACGCCCGCGCCGCCGAGGCGATCAGGACGTGCAGCGACGGCGTGACGGAATGGCGTCAGGGCTGGGCCGAGGCCCTCGGTCTCGCCGGCAAACGCCCGAAGAAGGTCCGGCCCGACCGCGACCGCCTGGTGGCTCTCCGGGACACCCTGCTGGCCCGCATCGACGGGGCGCTGGCCGAGCTGAGCGTCTCGCGCCGCCGCCGCGCCGACGTCGAGACCCGGCTGTCGAACCTCCGCGCGCCGCTCTGATCAGCCCGCGTGGGCGTCGGTCCAGGCCACGATCTGCGTGTTCAGGTCCCGCGTGGCGATGTCGAACGCCTCGACGATCGCCGAGATCCGGTTCGCCGCCGCCGGCTGCTGCACCGTGAAGGTCCGCTCCGCCGCTACCGTCCGGTCGGGCAGCGCCAGAAGCCGCGCCCGCGCCGTCACCACCACCATCGGCGCCAGACCCGGCGCGTCGTAGCGGGCCTCGAAGGCTCGGACGTCGACATTCAGCGACCGCTCGCCCCGGCTCAGCTCACGCGGACCGATGACCCGCACCCGGGTCGCCTGCGCCGAAAAGGCGTTCTCGAGGCTCTCCATATACAGGTCGGCGGCGGGCGAAACCCAGCGCGCGCCGGCGATATAGGCCGTCTCCGTACCGGTCACCCCGAGGATCCTGTCACCCTCGACCGCCTCGGGAAACTCGACGCGGCGCAGATTCACGGGGACCAACGCAATCCGTCCTTCGGCCGCCGCGCCGTCCGCTGCGGGCCCGCCGAAGCGGTAGGTCTGCACCGGATCGGGCGAGGACAGCAGGGCGCAGCCGGCGACGGCGAGCGCGCCGGCCGCCGCAACGGCGAGCTTGATCGAAGTGCGGATCACGGCTGGACCTCCATTTCCTTGCTCGGCGCCCGGCCGATGAAGTCGCGCGGGCTGGACCGGACCTCGTCGATCAGGCCCTCCAGCGAGCGGGTCGCGTCCTCCAGCCCCTGGATCGCCTGTTGCATCTGCGGCAGGCCGGTGGTGACGAACTCGTTGACCGGTCCCTCCGCCCCCGTCGCGATGCGGTTGATCGAAGCCACGGCGGTGCGCGCCTCCTGGGTCGCGGCGTTGATGTTGGCCACAGCCCGCTTGCCGTCGCCCTCGACGATCTGGCGCGTGCTGACCGCCAGCGCCTCGTACTCTGCGACGGCGGCGTTGGCGCGGGTCAGGGCCTGCTCCAGCTGCTGCAGCATGCCCTTGCGGGCCTCAAGCTCGGTGCTCAGCGCCTCGATGTTCTTCAGGCTGGTCGAGAAGGACCGCACGTTATCGTCCGACAGCACGCGGTTGATCCGGTTCAGCGCATCTACGGTCTGGGCCAACACCGTGCCCGATCCCGACAGCAGTTCCGCGATCGGCGACGGTTGGCTCTGGATCACGGGCACGACGTTGTCGGCGTACTGCTCCTTGAGGATGGCGCTGTTCGGATTGCCGGCGGTGATCTGGATATAATTCAGCCCGGTGATCCCCTGCGGCTCCAGCTGGGCGCGCGAGGTCACGCGCACCGGCGTGGTGCCATCGACGCGGATGCGCGCGATCACCTGGTCGCCCTTGTTCGGATCGAGGTTCAGGTCGGTGACCTCGCCCACCCGGATGCCGTTGAAATGCACCTCGCCGCCTTCCGACAGCCCGCGCACCGGTCCGTAGAAGACGATGTCATAGACGTCGTAGTCGCTGTTGAACTGCAGTCGGGCCAGCCAGATCGAGAACACCGCCAGCGCCGCCAGAAGGGCGATAGTGGCGATGCCGACGGCGGCGTAGTGGGCGTCTCTTTCCATCTCTCCGCTCTCCTCAGGCGGCGTTCTTGCCGGCGCGACCGCGCGGGCCGAGGAAGTATTCCCGGATCCACGGATGGTCCGACTGCTCCAGTTCCTGAACCGGAGCCTTGGCCACGATCCGCTTGTCCGCCACCACCGCCACCTTGTCGGTGATAGCGTAGAGGCTGTCGAGATCGTGGGTGATCATGAACACGGTCAGGCCGAGATCGTTCGACAGCTGTCGGATCAGATCATCGAACGCCGCCGCGCCGATCGGGTCCAGACCCGCGGTCGGCTCGTCCAGAAACAGAAGCTCCGGGTCCAGAGCCAACGCGCGCGCCAATCCGACGCGCTTGCGCATCCCGCCGGAAAGTTCGGCCGGCTTCAGATGATGCGCCTCGGGCTTCAGGCCCACCATGGCGATCTTCATCTCCGCCAATTCCCGGATCACGTCCTTTGACAGCTGGGTATGTTCGATCAACGGCGAGGCCACATTGTCGATCACGCTGAGGGAAGAGAACAGCGCGCCCTGCTGGAACAGGATGCCCGTGCGTCGCTCGATATCGGCTTCCTGGGCCTTGGTCATCCCGGACCGCTCATGGCCGAAGATACGTACCGTTCCGCCCTCGGGCTCCTTCAAACCGATGATCGAGTTGAGCAGCACGGTCTTGCCCGCGCCGGACCCCCCGACCACGCCCAGCACTTCTCCCCGTTCGAGATCGAGATCGAGGTTCTCATGGATCACCCGATCCCCGAACTGGCTCAGCAGACCGCGCACCTCGATCAACCGCTCCAGCGTTCCACTCTGTTCAGCCGGGGCGCTCAAATGTTCAGTTCCATAAACAGCAGGGCGAACACCGCATCCAGGAAGATGATCGCGAAGATGGCCTGCACCACCGCCGCCGTGACCCGGCGCCCGAGGCTTTCGACATCACCCGCCACCGCCATGCCCTGGCGGCAGCCGATAGCGGCGATGACCAGGGCGAACACCGGCGCCTTGACCAGGCCGACGAACAGATGGTTGCCCATATCCGCAGTCGTCGACATTCGTTGGACGAAGAACGACGGCCCGAGGCCGAGCTCGCTCCAGGTCACCAGCAATCCGCCGAAGATGCCGGTGAGCATGGCGATGAAGGTCAGCAGCGGCAGCATGACGATCAGAGCGGCCAGGCGCGGAATGACCAGAGCCTGGAAGGGGTTGACGCCCATCACCTGCATGGCGTCGACCTCCTGGTTCATCCGCATCGACCCGATCTCGGCCGCGAAGGACGACGAGGAGCGGCCGGCCAGCAGCACGGCCGCGATCACCACGGCGAACTCGCGCAGCACGGAGATTGTGATCAGTTCGACCGCGAAGACGTCGAAGCCGACCGTCCGCAACAGGTCCGCACCGATAAATGCGATCACCGCGCCGATGAAAAAACTCGTCACCGCCACGATCGGGATGGCATCGAGTCCGGCGCGCTCCCCTTGGCTGAACCAGGCGGCCCAGCGCACCTTGTCCCAGTGTTTCAACGTCGAGCCTGTGGCAGTGATCAGCCGCCCAAGAAAGGCCATCGACAGCGTCGCTTCGCCGGCGATGTCATGCACGCCGCGACCGACCTTGGCGAAGCCGCGCACCCAGCCGGGCGGTCGCGGAAGCGGCCCGGCGCTCTCTCGCTCCAGCCGCTCTACGAGGGCGTAGGTCCGCCCCGCTTCTGGCCGCTGCTGCCAAGCCGCCTCGGGCAAAATGCAGTTGCTGGCCTGGACGATGGCCAGGGCCCCCGCCGTATCGAAACGGCCCAATTCCCCTAGATCGACCGCGTCGACACAGCGCTCATGAAGGGAGTCGTCCAGCCGGCGCGAAATCCGGCCGAGACTGGTCGCGGTCCAGTCGCCGATCAGCCGCAGGGTCACGCGTCCGTCGCCGTCCTCGATCTGAAAGTCCGCTGCGGCCATGCCCCTACCTAGATTGCGCCGTTCGATTTGCCTACGGTCAGACCACGGCAAAGCTGGGGCAGAACCGAACAACGCCGGCCCGGTCTATTCGTTCAGACACGGCGGATTGTTTTGTCAGAGCAGGGCCTTGGCCCGCTTCAGGTCCTTCACGAATCGCTCCCGCTCCGCCGTCTTTCCCGCTTCATCAGGGATCCGGAGAAGGTAGGACGGATGGACAGTGAGCAAAGCCTTCGCTCCGTCTCCCAGTTCGACGGCCTGACCCCGTTCCTTCGTCACCGCCACCTTGCGGCCGAGAAGGCCCAGCGCAGCGGTTCCCCCGAGGGTCACGATCACCTTCGGCTTCACCAGCCTGCGCTCCGCGTCCAGCCACCAGCGGCAAGCAGACACCTCGCCGGCGGTCGGGGTCTTGTGCAGACGCCGCTTGCCCTGCGGTTCGTGCTTGAAATGCTTGACGGCATTGGTGACGAAGACGTCCTCCCGCTCGATCCCGGCCTCCGCCAGAGCCGCATCGAGAACCTGACCCGCAGGGCCGACGAAGGGGCGACCCGCTAGATCCTCCTGGTCGCCGGGCTGTTCGCCCACGATCATCAGCCGCGCGCTCCTCGGGCCTTCCCCGCAAACACCCTGGGTGGCGTCGCGCCAGAGCGGGCACCGGCGGCAGGCCTGCACGGCCTGATCGAGTTCGGTCAGGTTGGAGGGCTTGAACCCCTCCTCGAAGGCGCGGTCCCGATTGATCCGCGACAGGGTCTTGGCCAGACGCGCGTTGGGTTCGGGGGCGGGCGTGGCGACCATCGCCTCCGTCCGAACCGCCGCCTGGGCCACCAGTTCCGGAATCAGGGCGGCCTCGGGCAGGTTCTTCCAGTAGCGCTTGGGCATTTCGCTCTGCATCGCCTTGGTTTTCAGGCGCGCCGGATTGAAGGTCGAGGCGTAGTAGGTCTTCCAGAAGTCCTCGACCTCATCCTCGGCGGGAGCCATGTCGCGGGTCGCCGGCGGCTCGAAGCTCAGGGTCTCGCCGTCCCACGCTGCGCAGCCGTCGGGGGTCAGGACCGACCAGCGCATGGTCGGGAACCGCCGGACGAAGAAGGGCGCCGTCTTTTCCAGAACGCGATGCGCTGGCTCGAACCAGGCCACCCACCTTTCCCCGTTGTCGTCCGCGGCCTGACGGAAGCGAACGAAGGCCTTCATCTTGTGGCTGGCGCGACTTACGTTCTTCGCCCGCTCAAACGCTTCCGCGACGTCGGCGTCGGTGACCACCTTCATCAGCTCAGGCTCATCGCCCAGCCGGCACAGCAGCCGGTAGAGCAGATCGAGCCGGTCCTCCGACCGGTGCAGGATGACGTCTCGCGCCAGATCGATGAAGCTCTTGGGGACGCTGAAGGAAGCCTGGTCCGCCGCTGGGAGCGGCAAGCTTTCGTCGAACAACCCGTCGCCGCCCGATCCGATCCGGAACGCGGCCTGACCCGGTGGCACGCCCGCCATCCGGAGGGCGCGCGCCGCGGTTCGCCAACCGTCGAAGTCGGTCTCGCCGTCCAGGACCGCGACCCGCATCAGAAAAGACTCATCTGAACCGGCTTCGGATCCGGCGCGATCCGTGCTCGCAAATCGACGGCGTCAGTCAGCCCGCCGGGGGTCCAATCCAGCGCCACGATGAACGGCCTGACCTTGTCGACGCCGCGGCACAGTCGGGCGACATCTTCCAGTCGCAGCGTGCGCCAGCGTCGGACGGACAAGATCCGGTCGACGGATTTCACGCCCAGCCCCGGCACCCGCAGCAAAACCTCGCGCGGCGCCGTATTCACATCGACCGGGAACAGCTCGCGCCGGTTCAGCGCCCAGGCCAGCTTCGGGTCTATGGCGAGATCGAGCATGCCGTTCGTGGCGGCCTCTCCGATCTCCGGCGCGGAGAACCCGTAGAAGCGCATCAGCCAGTCGGCCTGGTACAGCCGATGTTCGCGCATCAAGGGCGGCTTTTCGAGCGGCAGGACGCTGGACGAATCCGGAATGGGACTGAAAGCGGAGTAGTAGACCCGGCGCAGGCCGTAACCGCCGTATAGCGACGCGCTGCGGGCCATGATTTCGGTATCCGGAGACCCGTCCGCGCCGACAATCAGCTGCGTCGACTGACCGGCGGGGGCGAACCTGGGCGGCTTGACCCGGTCACGCTTTCCGGGCTTCGCAGCCTCGGCCGCGAGCCGCACCTGGCCCATCGCCTTCTTGATTACGCCCGCGTCCTTCTGGGGCGCCAAGCGCCTCAGGGCCTCGTCCCGAGGCAATTCGATGTTGGCTGACAGACGGTCCGCATAAAGCCCGGCCTCCTCGACCAGCTTCGGATCGGCTTCGGGGATCAGCTTCAAATGGATGTAGCCGCGGAAGTCGTGCTCGGTGCGCAGCGTCTTCGCCACCCGAACCAATTGCTCCATCGTGTAGTCGCCCGACCGGATGATGCCGGACGACAGGAACAGGCCTTCGATATAGTTCCGCTTGTAGAAGTTGAGCGTCAGCCCAACGACCTCGTCCACCGCGAACCGGGCCCGGGGCACGTTCGAGCTCGCCCGGTTGATGCAATAGGCGCAGTCGTAGATGCAGAAATTGGTCAGCAGGACCTTGAGCAGGGAGACGCAACGGCCGTCCGGCGTATAGGCGTGGCAGATGCCCATCCCTTCGGTCGAGCCGACCCCCTTGCCGCCGAAGGAGTCCCGCTTCGAGGTGCCGGAGGACGCACAGCTGGCGTCGTATTTCGCCGCATCCGCGAGGATGGACAGCTTTCGCCGAAGATCGAGTTGAGCCATTTGTTCGCACTATGTTCCACCCGGAACAGCGCGTCCAGCTTTGCTGGAGGGGGCGATTTGTCGCGTCAGCTCAGATAGTTGAGAAGCGAGACTTGGCGGAGCTGGGAGATCACCTGCGCCGACGCCTGAATGGCGACCTGCGACAGCTGCAGGTCGGTAATCGCCACGGCCATGTCGGCGTCGGTACGATTCGATAGCAATTGGTCCAGCGAGGCCAGCTGCGCCTCGTGACCACGGGTGACGCTCTCGACCTGATTGGCGAGCGAACCGGTCCGTGCGGTCTTGTCGATGACACCCGTGGCGGCCTGTTCCAGCCGGGCGAGTTGCGCGGTCAGGAAGATTTTCTGCGCTTCGGTGACCTTGCCGGTCAGCGGACCGTTGACCCCCGTGTGGTAGGTCTGGATGTCGCGCAGGATCTCGAATACCTCGCTGCCCAGCTCGTTGGCGAGGAAGCCGGTCTCGAGGGTGGTGCCTTCGGCCACGCGGCTGGCGGTCTTCAGCGTGTCGTTGACGAAAACCGAGGCCACGCTCGGTGCGGCGGCCAGTTCGGCGAGGTTGGCAGCTGTCACCGGGGAGGTCGCGGTAGACGCGCCGGAGAACAGGTATCCGCCGTGGTGCCGCATGGTCAGCCCGCCCCGGATGGTCTGGAAACGCCCCTCCATCTCGAGCATCAACGATCCGGCCGAGTCCGTCGCCAGCGCGCCGCCGACGGCGTCGCGCAGGCCGGCGATGCCGTCGCTGATCTGGGTCATCGCCAGATCCTGGGTGGTCAGCCGGGCGCTCACGGCCTTTGACGTATCGATGAAGCCCTGGATACGGCTCTGCGCGCCCTTCAGGGCCGTCAGGGTCTCGGACTGGCGGCCGAAGCCGGTGAGGTCGGTGGCGTTCTTCTGGGTCGACACCCGCTGCTGGGCATCCGCCGCACGGGTCTGGGCCCTCATCAAGTCCAGCAGCGCTGACTGATAGTTTCCGAAGGTGGCGACGCGGTTCATCAGATCATCCCCAGAAGCGTGTCGTACATGTCCTTGGCGGCCTGGATCAGTCGCGCCGAAGCATTGAAGGCCTGCTGATAGGTAGTCATCAGCACGAGCTCCTCATCCAGATTGACGCCTTCGTAGGCTGTCTGCCGGGCCGCGGCCTCTGTTGCGAGCGCCGACGCGGTGTCGTTACGGTTCTTGGCCGTCGCCGCCTTGCCCCCGATCTCGCCAGACAGCTCCGCGGCGTAACGGGAGACGGAGATCGAGCCGCCGGACGAATCCCCGGCCGGCGAGAAATTGGCCGCCCGCTCTCCCGCGTCGGCCAGCAGCAGGGCGCCCCGACCGTCCCCAGTGCTCAACGCCGACGCGCCGACCGCTGCGGCCAGATTCAGTTGCGCCAGCGCCAGCCTGGCCGGAGCCTGACGGATGTCGGAGCGCAGCGAGAAGCCGTCGGCGCGCGACGCCCGCACCCCGCCGCCGATCCCGAACAGTTCCGTGAGAGATACGCCGGACGGGACCTGAATGGTCGTGTCCTCAAGCACGCTCAGCTTCGGAGCCGGGCTGCCGTAGCCTGTGAACGCCAGCGATCCGTCCGCTGCCAACGCGAACTCACCGAACCGACCGACGCCCGTGCCCGGGTCGTTCAGCGCGGTGATCAGGTCGCCGACCGTGCCGCCGGCAGGCACGGAGACCTGAATATCGCGGAGCTTGGAGCCCTTCTCACCCGTAAAGCGGAATCTCAGGGTTTCTCCAGCGGTGAACCCGTGAGGGGAGGCCGCGGCCATACCCGTCTCGTAGAAGGCCGGGCGGTCGGTCGAGATCAGGTCGTTGAGTCCGAAAAAGTGCGAGAAGCCGCGCCCGGTCTTGTTCGAGGGACTGGCGGCGTCGTCGGCGACAGCCACGCCGTTCCCTCCGCCTGCGGCGATGGACAACTTGCCGTCGACGAAGCTGGCAATCGCGGAGCCGCCCAGTTGGGCGTTGAGCACGGTGAGGAAGGTCGCTGGCGTCGCCGCCGCGCCGTTCACCGTCATGGTCGCGCCGCTGAAGACGATGTCGGCGCGAGCCTGGACTATGCCCGACGCGTTGGTCACAGCCACCGTCGACTGACCCGAGAAGCCCGCGATCGCGCTTTCGAAGCTCTGCCCGACGTTGCGGCCGATCAAGCTGGCCGGGGCCGGGACCGCGCTGTTGGCGTTGTGGGCGCGGTTCAGTTCGTCGGCGACGTGAGCCACGAGTTCGGCCAGCCGCTCCGCCGTCGCGGGCGCTTCGATGTCACGCAGCTCCACGAGCCCCTTGATTTCGCCTGAGACCAGGTTGTCCAGTAGCGATCGCTTCTGACCGCCAGGTTCGGTCACCCATACTTCGTCGAAGGCGGTTTCACTGGTGACCGTGCCCGCACGGGTGTAGCTGAGCGTCGCCGCGCCCTCCCCCGCCAGCAAGGTTCCAGCCCCGGTGCGGATGGAGACTCCCCCGACCGCGCGCGTCGTGACGCGAATATCCACCAGTTCGGCCAGCTGGCCTATCAGAGAAGACTGAGCCGTCTCCGCGCCGGAGGCGTCGCCGTTGTGAACGGTGGCGCGGGCAATCTCGAGGTTGAGGCCCTCAATCTGCTTCAAGAGATTGTTCGCCTTCTCAACGGCGCTTTGAATTCGACCGTCGGCGTCCTCGCGCACGGCCTGGATTTGCTGGCCGATACGACCGGCTTCGTCGAACAAGGCCTGTGTCCGGAACAGGGCCTCCTGTCTGCGAGGCGAGGAAGTCGGATCTTCGGCGCTGGCAGCGAAGGCCGCGAACACGGCATCGACCTGCGAAAAGAAGCCGTTCGCCCCCCCCGGGTCGCCAAACAGGGACTGGACCCGGTCGTAGAGTTCATAGCGCACGCTCTGCCGTGCAGCCTCGGCGCCGGCGCTCAGGCTCGCGGCCTGGAGGAACCGGTCGGTCGCCAGGCGGATGCGCGCCACCTCGACGCCGGCGCCCATGCCCTGGCTGGTTCGGGTCACCTGATCGGCGATCTTGCGGACGTAGCCCGGCGTATTGACGTTGGAGACGTTGTCCGAGACCACGCGAAGCTGCGTCTGGGCCGCAACGAGGCCGGTGGTGGCCGTGTTCATGATGGCGTTCAGCGACATGCAGCAGCCTCCTGTGAGGCGGAGCCCGGCAAGGCCTGCCAGCCAATGCGCCTTTTTTGCCCGGCACCCTCACAGGGCGATCCGGGCAAGCCACTGAAATTCCGCGAGTTCGCGTTGAGCGCCTGGGTCATGGCCGGCAAGGGGCGCAAACCGCGGGCCAGTTCGCAGTCTGGCGGTTCGTGATCTGGGGGAGGCGCGGCGGACCGGGCAACAATCGTCGCCACACGGCAATATTCGACAAGGCGCCCGGCGTTACGGAGCCGGGGAGACGGCAAAAACCGGTTTGTTTTCCGGGTACTGCGCCTTCCCATGGATTTGGCCCGCGACTTGCGGCGGGGCGTCTGAATGTTCGGCGCAGCAGGCGCCCCCGTCCTCATCGCTCCGGCGACTCCCCCTCGGGCCCATGTCCGCTCAAGCCGTGCTCTCCATACTTGCGCCCAGTGCACCCGCCGCCTCACGAGGGCCGTCGGCGGACAATGGCGCGCTCAGCTTCGGCGGCCTGCTCTCAGGAGCGCTGACGGCGGATGAGGGTTCTGCCGGGCTCGACGATCTGGCGGTTTCCAATGACATCGAGGGGGGCACGTCCGACCTGGCCGCTCCCGTCAATGCACCGACCACCGCACCGATAGCGCTCTGGTCGGCCGATCAGTGGTCGAACGAAAAGGGCAATGACTTCGAACCAGCGGTTCTGGCGGACCCCGATATTTCGAAGGAGGCTGAACCCCTCGTTCTTCCCGCGGAGGAAACCTCCCAGGCCGCCAAACCCCGAATTTTGCCCGACGCCGAAGTCCCGAAAGATCAAGAGCCGCTGGCGCCGGCCGGCGCACCAACGACCAAGGACGCTGAACCCCAAGGTCTGCCGGGTGCCGAAGTTCCCGAGGGACCGGAGCCGTTCGCCCTTCCTCGCGCGGGAGAGTCCAGGACCTCCGAGCCGCAGATCCCGCCGCCCGCCGACACCCCCAAGGCGGTTGAGCCGTTGGTGCTTCCCGACATTCCAACCTCCAGAATCTCAAGAGCGGAGGTTTTGCCCGACGTGGTCGGGGAGAAGGGAGGGCGGCCCCAGGTGCTGCCGGGCGGCGGGGCCGACAACCTTGTGCCGCCGGCTCCCCCTGACGGGGACGCCATGGGGACCGTTATCGCCGAGGAACCGGCATCCCCCGGAGCGAACAAATCCGGAGCCGGCCAACCGTCGACGCCGCCGCCTCAGCCCGCTCCTCAGCCTCTGAGGGCCCTCGCCGAACGCATTTCACGGCCGCTGGACGAGACCGCGCGAGGCCAAGCGTCCTCGGCATCAAGCGACGCCAAACCGACATCGCCGGCGACGTCTTCGTTGACGGTCTCAACCGGGACATCGGCCAAACCCGCCACGGCTGGCGCACAGCCCACCCCGACGCCGCCGGCGGATGATGCGGCGCTCCGCGGCGAAGCGGCGCCGACTCGCGAACCGGCCTCCGCGCAAGCGGACCTGACCACCCCGGTCCGTGAGCATAGCCTGTCCAACCTGTCCCGCGGGGCCGTTGACGCCACCGCCCAGATCGCCGCCCAGATTCTGCGCAAACTTGACGGACGTTCGACCCGTTTCGAGATCGCGCTCAGGCCCGACGAACTGGGTCGGGTGGACGTCAAGCTGGATATCGATGCGGAAGGCCGGCTGGCCGCGCGGCTCGCCTTCGACAACCCGGCCGCCGCGACCGATCTGCGCGGCCGGGCCGAGGAGCTCAGACGCCAACTCGAGGCCGCAGGGTTCCATCTTGGGGAAGACGCCCTTGAGTTCGCCGAACGCGACAGCGGTTCGAGCGCCTTCGATCGGGGGCAGAATGCGCGCCATGGTCGCGGGCGCGCCTTCTCGGCCGCTTTAAAGCTCAACGCCGAAATCGATCTCGATCAGCCGCCGCGGTGGCTGGCTCGCACCCTCTCGCCCTCGGGCGTGGACATGAAGGTTTAGACCGATGGTTGAAGCCGTCTCCAATGTCGCCGACGTCGCCACCAGCCGGATCAACTCCGGCTCCAGCATGCTGGCGTCGAACTTCGAAACTTTTCTGGCGCTGCTTACCTCTCAGCTGAAGAACCAGGATCCGCTATCCCCGGTCGATTCCAACGAGTTCACCGGCCAGCTGACCCAGATGGCGGGGGTGGAGCAGCAACTGCTGACCAATGAGCTCTTGAAGAGCCTCGTCGCCGCCCAAGGCGGCGGAGGCGGCCTGGCTGGCGCGGCCAACTACATCGGCAAGGACGCAACGGCCGCATGGTCGGCCACCAAATTCACCGATGGTGAGGCGAACTGGAGCTATGAGGTTGCCGCCAATGCTGCATCCGCGAAGCTGCAGGTGCTCGACGGGACGGGCAAGGTGGTCTGGGAAGGCGACGCGCCGAAGAAGACCACTGGCGTTCACGACTTCTCCTGGGACGGCAAGACGACGTCCGGAGCCAACGCCCAGGAGGGCGGGGTCTTCACCCTCAAGGTCATCGCCAAGAATGCAACGGGCTCGGCAGTCGACGCCCAGGTCCTCACCCGGGGCCGTATCACCGGCGTCGAAATGTACGATGGCGAAGTCTTCCTGACGGTTGGCAACTCCATCTTGCCGATGGCCAGCGTCATCGCGCTCGAAGAAGCGCGCACTGCAATAACCCCGCCTCCCACGGATGGGGGAGACGAGGGCCTGCTCGCCTCGATCGCTTCGTCCTTCAACCCTTTGAAACTGTTCTCTTAAGGAGCCCCGCGCCATGAGTATCAACAGCGCTCTTCTCGCCGGCGTGTCCGGCCTGACCGCCAACGCCGCCGCTCTCGCGGCGATCTCCCAGAACATCGCGAACGTCAACACGGTCGGCTACAAACGGACCGCCGGAGAGTTCTCGACCGTCGTCAACAGCCAGTCCCAGGGCGCCGGCTATTCGGCCGGCGGCGTTCAGGCCAGCGCGCGCCACTTCACCAGCCAGAATGGCCAGTTGCAGCGCACCACGTCGTCGACGGACCTCGGAATCGCCGGCCAGGGCTTTTTCGTGGTGACCGAAAAGGCGGAGGCCCTGACGCCGACCGACACCCGTCTGTTCACCCGCGCCGGCGCCTTCCGGGTCGACAACCACGGCTTCCTGAAAAACACCGCCGGCCTCTATCTGCAGGGCTGGCCGATCGACAGCGAGGGCAATGTCAACCTCGACCCGTCGGACCTGACGCGGCTCAAGACCATCAACGTCGGCTCGGTCGGCGGAACCGCGGAAGCCACGACGCGCATCGAACTGAACGCGAACCTGCGATCCAGCCAGCCGATCTCGGCCGAAGCGACCGACGCCGCCGCCGCGCCGCCGGGACCGAACGCCTACAATGCCACCACCAACTCGATGGCGATGTGGGATCCCGACACCGGGGCCGGGGTGAAGCCTGACTTCGAGCTCACCATTCCGGTTTCGGACTCCAAGGGCGGACAGCGTACGGTCGCCTTGTCCTTCCTGAAGAGCGACGTGCCGAACGAGTGGTACGCCGAGGTCCGCGCCATTCCGGCCAGCGACGTCGTCACGGGCGCGGGCCTGACCAATGGCCAGCTGCGCTCGGGCCGGGTCGCGTTCACCCAGGACGGTCGTCTCGACATCGCGGCCATGCAGGCCATGCCCGCCGGGCAAGCCCTGTTCGCCGATCCTGCCACGGCTGCACTGAACTTCGGCGCGTCGAACGCCGCCGCCCCTGCAGCCGGACAGTTCAACTGGGCGCCCAGTCTCGGCATCGACAACCAGAGCGTCACCTTCGAACTGGCCAACGCCGCGGGCGGTCTGACCCAGTACGACAGCGCCTCGGTCGTCCAGGCCACGCTGACCAACGGCACCGCCTTCGGCAACCTGTCGGAGATCAAGATTGACGAGAAAGGCTATGTCACCGCCATCTTCGACAACGGCGTGACCCGGCAGATCGCCCTGGTCGCCCTGGCCACCTTCACCAGCCCGGACAGCCTGTCCGAGGCCAGCGGCAACGCTTTCCGGGTCACCCAGAGCTCGGGGACGTTCAACCTGAAAGGGGCCGGCAGCGGTGGCGCGGGTCTGATCGGCGCCTCCCAGTTGGAAGCCTCGACCGTCGACCTGTCGGCGGAGTTCACCGGCCTGATCACCACCCAGCGGGCCTACTCCGCCTCCTCGAAAATCATCACCACGGCGGACGAGATGCTGGCCGAACTTATCAGCATCAAACGCTGATCTCCGGGTAAGAGGTCGTAAACTTCAATGAAGTCTTCGTTCAGTATTGAGGGGGTGCACGGAGGTCATTTTAGGCTTTCCTTCACCACGACGCTTAAACGGCCCTTAGCCGCCGACCGCTACGGTTCAGCCTTGGTGATGGTGGTCAATGAGGCATAAGCCCATGTTGCAAGAGCGACGCCTTAACAATCAAGGCGAACAGTACGTGGTCGGCCCGACGGGCACGCCCCTGACCCTGCACGATCTTCCGCCGGCCAATACGGACCGCTGGGTGATCCGGCGCAAGGCCGAGGTTGTGGCCGCCGTGCGCGGCGGACTGATCAGCCTGGACGACGCGCTGGCTCGTTATCGCCTGACCGCCGAGGAATTTCTGGCGTGGCAGAAGGCGATCGACAAATGGGGCATGCAGGGTCTGCGCACGACCCGCATCCAACACTACGGCCGCGGCAGCTAAAACAACTCCCGAAGTTTCGACGGCCGCTCCCGGTGACGGGGGCGGCCGTCGTCGTTTGAGGCTGGCCTCGAAATCGAACCGGTTTCGCACTAGATAGCGCGCCATGACGCTCGCCGAGGACACCTGCCCCGTCCCGACCATCGCCCGCGCCGACATGGACGCGGCGGTCGAGGCCGCGCGCGCGGCGGTCGGGCTGCCGGTCGGATCGCGGGTAGTGGCGGCCATGTCGGGCGGGGTGGACTCCACGGTCGTCGCGGCTCTGCTGCACAAGGCGGGCTATGACGTCGTGGGTGTCACGCTGCAGCTCTACGACCATGGCGCGGCCTTGAAGAAGAAGGGCGCCTGTTGCGCCGGACAGGACATCCACGACGCCCGGCTGGCGGCGGAGATGCTGGGCATCCCGCACTACGTGCTCGACTATGAGAGCCGGTTCCGCGATGCGGTCATCGATCAGTTCGCCGATAGCTATCTGGCCGGTCAGACGCCGGTGCCCTGCATTCGCTGCAACCAGACGGTCAAGTTCCGCGACCTGCTCGACGTGGCCCGGGACCTCGGGGCCGAGGCCATGGCGACCGGCCACTACGTCCGGCGTTCGGTCGTCGGGGGGCGTCCGCAAATGCGCAAGGCGGTCGATCATTCGCGCGACCAGTCCTACTTCCTGTTCGCCACAACGGCCGAGCAGCTGGACTATCTGCGCTTCCCGCTGGCCGATCTCGAAAAGCCCCAGGTGCGCGGCGTGGCGGCCGGACTGGGTCTGCGCATCGCCGCCAAGCCGGACAGCCAGGACATCTGTTTCGTGCCCAACGGCGACTACCGCACCCTGATCGACAAACTGCGTCCGCAAGGCCGCGAGGCCGGCGAGATCGTGCACATGGACGGTCGGGTGCTGGGCGCCCACTCGGGCATCACCGATTACACCATCGGCCAGCGCCGGGGCCTGAATGTCGCGGTCGGCGAGCCGCTGTTCGTGACCAAGCTGGATCCGGCGCGGCGTCACGTCATCGTCGGCCCCCGAGAGGCCCTGTTGACGGCCGCCCTGACGCTGGACGAGACCAACTGGCTGGGCGACGGACCGTCGATCGAAGCGGCGGCTGAAGCCGGAGCCGGGGTCCTGGCGCGGGTGCGTTCGACCCGTCCCCCTTCGCCCGCCCGCCTCGGGCTGATCGATGGCGCGGTGGCGGTGACTTTCCAGGCGGGCGAAGAAGGCGTGGCTCCCGGCCAGGCCTGCGCCCTCTACGATCCCTCCGATCCCGACCGGCTGCTCGGCGGCGGATTCATCAAGACGACGACGGCCGCGGTCTGAGAAGCTGGTCGCGGCGCAGAAGCCCTAGCTGACGGTCCTCATCCGCGACCTCAGGATGCAGGCCGCGTCGGCATGAGCTTGCGACGCTGGCGCACCAGGGCGATGGGGCGGCCGTCGGGGGCGTAGGCGACGCCGTCCTCCACCGCCCAGCCGCCGCCGACGTCGCAGCTGGTGAAGTGGAAACAGGCCCAGCCGTCGGGCGAGGTATCTGGCGTAATCGGCTGTAGCAGATCGGCGCGAAGGTCGACGCTGGCGGAGATCGCGGGCGGAGCCGGCAGGGCGGTCCAGTAGGTCGGATACACGCCGTCCAGCAGGAATAGCAGGCGGGCCTCGTCCAGCGCGACCCCGTCCACCGTGCGCATCCAGCACCAGAGTTCGGGCGAGCCGCCGGCGTTCTGGCCGAAGAGCCGGGGACCGGCGACGAAGCGGTACTCGATATGGCGCGTGAACCAGGGACCGAACCGGGGGTCCAGCGGGGTCGCCTCGATGTCCCCGACGGGTCGGAGCCCGGCGGCCAGCGGGGTGAGGACGGGGCCGTCCACGTCGCGACCGAAGGTCGCGAGGGCCTGGACCGCGGGGCGATCGGGCTGACCGCCCTCGACAGCGGCGTAGGCGACGTTGCGGCCGCCACGGATCAGAGTCGGAACGAAGGTCGCGGCCTCGAACCGGGCCGCGGCGAGATACTGGATCGTCAGGGTTTTGAGCGGCGTTTCCAGCCCCAACCCCTGGCGCGCCGCACCGCCCGCAAGAGCGGCCATCAGACCGCCGAACGGCGCGCCCTTGTCCGCGGGCGAGGACAGGGGCGCGTTGGAGAAGCCGCCGTCGAGTCGGGCGGTCAGACCACCTGCGCCGTTGTCAGCGAGGGTCAGGGCCTCGGTGAGGGTCTGCGTCATGCGTCCGGCCATATCGTAGGCGAAAGATGGGCGGAAGGCTGCAACCTCCCGCCCCAGTCGAGGGATCAGGAAACGCCGCGAGGGGGCTCGCCGCGCGTCCGTAGCGAAACAAGACTGACTCAGTCCGTTTAGATTGGCAACCCTCTTGCAAAAAGGCTGACGCGGCGTCACGTTCGTCCGCATGGGACGCACCGCAGACTATTCTCGCCAGAGCTGCTCGATCGCCGCGACGCTGGAAGTCATCGGCGATCCCTGGACCCTGCTGGTCATCCGCGACGCGTTCAACGGGGTCAGCCGGTTCGAGCAGTGGCAGGAGCGGCTGGGCGTCGCTCGCAACGTGCTGGCAGCGCGGCTGAAGTCGCTGGTGCAGCACGGGGTGCTGGAGCCGCGGCTCTATTCCGAGCGGCCGCCCCGGAACGAATATGTGCTGACCGCCAAGGGCAAGGACCTGCACGGGGTCTTGGTCACCCTGCACGGCTGGGGGGCGAAGCATGTCTATGGCGACGCGGACGCCGGGGTGCTGATGGTCCACAAGACCTGCGGCCACGACCTGTCGCCGCGCATCGCCTGCGGCCACTGCAACGAGATCGTGCGGCCCCGCGACATCCAGCTGAACCTGGCCAGCGACTGCCCGACCGTCGGCGAAATGATGCCGCGCGAACGGGCCGACGAAGAAGCGGCCTGAGCCTCCAACGCTTGCACCCCGCCGCCAAAGCGCCGATCTAGCCCCCGATTTCACCACCTCCTCCCAAGGCTTCGTCATGTCCGATCCGATCGTCATCTGCTCCTTCGCCCGCACGCCCATGGGCGGCTTCCAGGGCGCGCTGTCGGGCGTCAAGGCGACCGAGCTGGGTGCCGCGGCGGTGAAGGCGGCGGTCGAGCGGGCCGGCGTCGACCCGGAGAAGATCGAGCAGATCTACATGGGCTGCGTGCTTCCGGCGGGTCTTGGCCAGGCTCCGGCGCGGCAGGCGGCGATCGGCGCGGGTCTGGGACTCCATGTCGAGGCGACCACGGTCAACAAGATGTGCGGCTCGGGCCTGCAGGCGGTGATGATGGCGTCGGATGCGCTGACCGCCGGTTCGGCCGACGTCATCGTGGCCGGCGGCATGGAGAGCATGACCGGCGCGCCCTATCTGATGAACAAGCATCGCGGCGGCTCGCGCATCGGCCACGACGTCATCGTCGATTCAATGATGATGGACGGGCTGGAGGACGCCTATCAGCCCGGCAAGCCGATGGGCTCGTTCGCCGAGGACACGGCGGGGACCTACCAATTCTCGCGCGAGGCCCAGGACGCCTACGCCATCGAGAGCCTGACCCGGGCCCGCAACGCGATCTCATCGGGGGCCTTCAAGGCCGAGATCACCCCGGTCGAGGTGACGACCCGCAAGGGAACCGAGACGGTCAGTGAAGACGAGCAGCCCGGCAAGGCCATGCCGGAGAAGATCCCGGGCCTGCGTCCCGCCTTCGCCAAGGACGGCACGATCACGGCGGCGTCCTCCGCCTCGATCTCGGACGGAGCGGCGGCGCTGGTGATGACTCGCGAGAGCGTGGCCAAGGCCATGGGCCTGCCGGTCGTGGCGCGCATCGTCAGCCATTCGGCCCACGCCCAGGAGCCGGGCCTGTTCACGACCGCTCCGGTGCCGGCGATGCAGAAGGCGCTGAAGAAGGCCGGCTGGTCGGTCGAGGACGTCGATCTGTGGGAGGTCAACGAGGCCTTCGCCGTGGTGCCGATGATCGCCATGCAGGAGCTGGGTATCGAGCACAGCAAGCTGAACGTGAACGGCGGGGCGACGGCGCTGGGCCATCCGATCGGCGCATCCGGCGCGCGGGTGTTGGCGACCTTGCTCGGGGCCCTTCAGGCCCGTGGCGGCAAGAAGGGCGTGGCCAGCCTGTGCATCGGCGGCGGCGAGGCCGTGGCCATGGCGGTGGAGCTGGTCTGAGCGGCGGTTTTACCCGGGTAATAACCGAAAAAGCGATGTGGCGGAGTCGACAGAGTAGGCGCCGGAATTCGGTGTGGCAGAGTCGGCAGAGTCTACATCGGCGCGCCTCGGGCGGTGCGGCGGGGATGCGGTTTTCAAAGACCGGCGCCTGCCGGGGCGACAGAACGGGAGGCATTATGCGCCCGCCGGCTTATCCGGATGGAAGATTGGTTTTAGAATCCGTTATCCGACTGGAAACGTGGAATGTTTTCCGCTGAACCCGACCATGTTTTCGCGGATTGCCAGCACAGCGTCGGCGATTTTCCCGTGGGCCGGAAGGGTCGTCCGAGCGAGTTCACGGGTCTGCAAGGCGGGCGCTGAAAGCTATCCGGGATGACAAAATCTTAAGTAACCGTCCGATTGGGCGAGGTCTAGCAAGCGGCTCCCGACCTCTGGAGTCAGTCCTCCCATGCGGACCGTCCTTTTTGTCGCCGCCTTGATCGCTGTGGCCTCAAACCTGCCGCCAGCCGCCATGGCGCAGACGGAAGCCCCCGCGGCCATCGTCTCCGCGGAGACCCCCGCCAGCCGGGCCGGCCAAGCTTTGATCGACGCTTTGAACGGCGGCGTGGACGACCGCCGGGCGTTCGCGGAAACCTTCTCGACCCTGGCGCTGCAGCAGGAGAGCGCGGCCATACGCGCCGCGAGGCTGGACCGGCTGGCCGGTGAGGCAGGCGGCTTCGACGTGATCAGCCTGACCCCGAACGGCGATCAGATGGTCGAGATCCTTGCCGTCACCCGCCGGGAGAGGCGGTTCGCGCGCTTCGTCCTCTTCACGAGCCGCAGGGAGTCGGGTCGTCCGACCAGCCTGTTCGTGTTGCGGACCCGCGATCCCGCCGCGATCGCGCGCGATGCATGGCCGGAAAGCCCCGTCCCGCTCGAGTCACTTCCCGGCGAGATCGCGCGCCGCGTGGAGGCGCTGGCCGCGGAGGACCACTTCTCGGGCGGGGTGCTGGTGGCGCGGGACGATGCGGTGCTTTTCCGGGGCGCCTATGGGCTGGCGGACCGGCGGTGGGGCGTCCCCAACCGCGGCGACACCCAGTTCCACACCGGCTCGGTCTCCAAGATGTTCACGGCGGTGGCCGTGATGCGGTTGGCCGGAGAGGGACGGCTGTCGCTCGACGACACCCTGGCGCGCTGGGTCCCGGACTATCCGGACCAGAAAGCCGCCGAGGCGATAACCCTGCGCCACCTGCTGACCCATCGCGCCGGGATCGGCGCACGGGACGGCCGAAGGCTCGGCACACTGACGCACCGCCAGGCGGCCGCGACGATGACCGCTCCGCAGGCGTCCGCGCCGGGGGCGGCCTTCGCCTACAGTAACGCCGGCTACGTCCTGCTGGGCGCGGTGATCGAGGCGGCATCGGAACAGCCGTTCGACGACGCGATGGAACGTCTGGTGTTCCAGCCGGCGGGCATGACCCGCACCGACTACCGGCCGGTCACCGAGCCTGTACCGAACCGCGCCGCCGGCTACCTGCGGCCGGAGGACGATCCGCTCGGTTTCGGCCCGCGCTACGACAACAGCCAGTATCTGGGTTGGGCCGGCGACGGGTCCGGCGGCGCCTGGTCGACGCTGGACGATCTGTTCGCCTTCCACCGGGCGCTGTGGTCCGGCCGCCTGCTGGGGCCGGAGGCGACGGCCGCGATGCTGGCGGAACAGACGGAATTTCCGGGCACCCCCCGACCGTCGAAATACGGTTACGGCGTCCGGCTGACCCAGTGCGGCGCGGCGGCCGTGATGGGGCATGGCGGCGGCGGGCCCAACTCAGGGGTCGACGCCTCCACCTACGCCACCCTCGACGGCCGCTGGACGGTGATCGTGCTGGCGAACGAGGATCCGCCGGCCGGTGATGAACTGGCCACCTCGATCTGCGACGCGGTGGTCCGGAGCTGAAGAGCGGGGGGACGATCGTCGCCCCGCCCTACTCCTCCTCCGCCGGCTCGAGGTCGGCGGGGTCGAACTCGTAGTCGAGGAGGTCGCGCGGCTTGCACTCCAGCGCGGCGCAGAGTTTGGCGAGGGTGCGGAAGCGGATGCCCTTGACCTTGCCGGAGCGGAACAGGGACAACTGAGTCTCCGACAGGCCGACTTCCTGGGCGAGGTCGCGAGCCTTGAGGCCCTTTTTGACGATCAGGTCGTCGAGGGTGACGCGGATCGGCATCAGATCATCTCGTCCAGCTCGGCCTGGACCTTGCCGGCCTGCTCCATGACCCCGCCGAGCAGGAACAAGGCCCCGCCGATCATGCCGAGGGTCATGCCGGCGACGTCGAAAAAGGCCCAGCCGCCCTGCCCGCCCTCGAGCAGGCGGATGAGGTTGGTGACGCCAAAGACGCTGAGCAGACCGCCGAAGCCGAGGGCGAGGCCGACGCGGCGCAGGGCGTGGACGAGGGTCGGCTGGATCAACCGTCCCTTCGACAACTGGCCCATGGCCGAGCCGATCGACCAAACGGCGAACAGATAGAAGACGGTCGGCAAGGCCTTCACGAGGCTGCCCAGCCACAGGTCGAAGTACGGATAGTCCTCGGCGCGCGCGAGGAAGGCGATCGGCACGATGAGGTGCACGAGCGCCAACAGGGCCCCGACGCTGACGACCATGAAGACGGCCAGCCAGCGGAACTGGGCGCAGCGGCGGCGGAAGCGGTCGGTCGCGGTCTGGGTCATGGGGCGGAATCCGGGAGCGGCGAGTCTGTCTGATCTTTAATCTTGACTTAAAGACACGGCGTTCGCAACTTTATATCGGAGTTAAACGAAACCGAGCGCGCCGAGCATGACCGCCGCCATCGAGACCCGCGACCTGACCCGTCGTTTCAAACGCCATCTGGCCGTCGACGCCGTGTCGATGACCGTGCCGGACAAGGCCGTCTACGGCTTCCTGGGGCGCAACGGGGCGGGCAAGACCACGACGCTGAAGATGCTGCTGGGGCTGATCCGGCCGACCGCCGGGACGGCGCGGGTCGGAGGCGTCGATGTGGCCCGCGACCGGATTGGCGCGGCGGCGAAGGTCGGGGCCCTGCTCGAGGCGCACGGCTTCTACGGCAATCTGTCGGGGCGCGAGAACCTGGACCTGACGCGCAGCCTGCTCGGCCTGCCGAAGCGCGAGATCGAGCGGGTGCTGGAGGTGGTCGAGATGACGGAGCACGCCCGGCGGCGGGTCTCGGACTATTCGCTGGGCATGCGGCAACGGCTGGGGCTGGCGCGGACCATGCTGGGGGCGCCGCCGGTGCTGGTGCTGGACGAGCCGACCAACGGGCTGGACCCGGACGGCATCGCCGACATGCGGCGGTTCCTGCGCGCCCTGCCTGAGCGGACCGGGGCCACGGTGCTGCTGTCCAGCCATCTGCTGGGCGAGATCGAACAGACGGCGACGCATGTGGGCATTCTCAGCCACGGCAAGCTGGTGCTGGAGGGCGAGCTGGCGCGGCTGAAGGCCGACCTGGCGCCGGAGATCGCGCTGCAGACCGACGACCCCGCGCGGGCGACGGCGCTGGCGCGGGCGCGGGGGTTCGAGGTGCTGGCGGCGGACGACGGGCTGGTGGCGCGCCTCAAGCCCGGCGAGGACGCGCGGACCGCCTCGGCGGCGCTGACCCGGGCCCTGATCGGGGCGGACATCGCCGTGTTCGCCATCGGGGCGCGGTCGCGCTCGCTGGAAGGCATCTACCGCGAGGTCTCGCCGCCCGTCCCTGTCTCCCAAGCCAAGACCTAGCCGGAGTTCGCCTGATGACCGCCGTCCCCTTTTTCGCGCCCCTGATCGTCGAGGCGCGCAAGCTGAACCGGTCGCTGGCCGCCCTGCTGGCCGTGGCGGCGCCGTCGCTGATCGCCATCTTCACCTTCTTCAACCTGCTGCGCGGCAAGGCCCCGCAGCCGTGGGACATGTGGATCGTCAGCGGCTCGGGCATCTGGGCCTTCTTCATGCTGCCGATGAGCGTGACGGCGCTGACGGCGCTGGTGGCGCACATGGAGCACGGGCCGAAGGCGTGGGACCACCTGCGCGCCCTGCCCCTGCCCCGCTGGCGGCTGTACGCGGCCAAGACGATCTGCGTGCTGGCGCTGGTGGCGCTGATGAGCGCGGCGGTGCTGGTCATGACCTGGGGGGCCGTGACGCTGGGGGCGGCGATCAAGCCGGCGGTGACGCCGGTCGGGGACTTCGATCTGGCGCGGTATGCGGCGATCTTCGGCAAGATGTATCTGGCCGCCCTGCTGATGATCGCCATCCAGATGTGGGTCGCGCTGCGTTACGCCAGCTTCGTGCCGGCGCTGGCGGTGGGGATCGGGGGCACCTTCTTCTCGGTGGTGGCGACGTCAGCGAAACAGGGGATTTACTTCCCGTGGCAGATGCCGGTGAACATGCTGGCCACCGAGGCGTGGCGGGCGAACACGGCGCTGGGGCTGGGGTTCGGGTTGGGCGTCGTCGCGCTGCTGGCGGGCCTCGCCCACCTGAGCCGGCGCGAGGTGCTCTGAGGGCGCGCGGTCCTCGCGCATCAGCAGGGCGAGGACCGCGCCTCCGGTCATCAGGACGATCATGGCCGACTCCTGCAAATGCGAACTGTTCTCGGGTTTGCGCAGTCAGGCGCCCCATGGCAAGCCCTGAATGTCGGTGGCGATCGACAGGAGCATCACCCATGCGTGAAGACGGCAAGCTGGACTATCTCGAACTGCCGGGCGGCGACCTACCTGCGACCAAGGCCTTCTACGGCAAGGCCTTCGGCTGGACCTTCATCGACTACGGGCCGGAGTATGCGTCGTTCGACGCGGGGCTGAACGGCGGTTTCGACGCCCAGGCCGAGGCGACGCGGACACCCCTGCCGGTGCTGTTCGCCCGCGATCTGGAAGCCATGCAGGCGAAGGTCGAGGCGGCGGGCGGGACGATCGTCAAGCCGGTGTTCGCCTTCCCGGGCGGGCGGCGCTTCCACTTCCGCGACCCGGCCGGCAACGAGCTGGCGGTGTGGTCGGAGACCTGACCGGCTAGCGCACGTCCACCGACTGGGCGATGCGTTCGGCCAGGGCCCGGTCGGCGCCCTCGAGGCTCATGGTCCAGACGTGGATTTCGCGCGGGGTGACCCCCTCGCGCTGGAACAGATGCTCGCGGGCGTGGCGGGCGCCGTTCTCGGTCGAGACCACCGAGGCGCGGCCGCCGGCCTCGACCATCTCGCCGCTGTAGATCGGAAACTGCGAGGCGGGGCCGGCGTAGACCATGGCGAACGACTGGTCGCCGCGGCGGATCGTATAGATCCTGAAGTCCGGACCGGGGCGGCCGGTGACCAGCTCGAAGCCCGGCGGGAGCTCGACCGTGAACGGCAGGGTGGCGCGGGCGGCGGCGTCAAGCACGGTGACGGCAGGGACCGACGGCGGCGGGGGCGAGGGCGCAGGCCCAGCGGTGGGCGCGGTCGTGGAGACAGGCGGCCGGAGCGTCTCGCGCGGGACGCTGACGGGGGGCTCCGTGATCGCCGGGGCGGGGATCGCATTTCCCGGTGGCGTGATGGGGGCCGTGCGCGGGGGCGGCGACGGGGTGACGGGTATCGGGACCACCCGCGACGGCTGTGTTTCTGGCGGCGCCACGAACGGCTCGGCAAACCTGAACCGCTCGCTGTCAGGACCCGGCGTCGCGGCAGGAGGCGAGGTGACGGTCGGAGCCGGATTCGGGGCCGGGGCTGCAGGCTCGGGCGCGGGGGCGGGCTCGGGCGCGGGCGTCGGCCCGGGGGTCGGCTCGGGTGCCAGGTACTGGGCCGGACGGGGCGGGCCGCTGTTGAGGCTGCTGGTGATGTCGGCGCCGGGCGGCGGCGTCTGGGGCGCGGCGAGGAGCAGGGCGGCGGCGGATGCAGCGGTGATCAACATGGGGTCGACTGTCGCGCCTCAGCCCATGAACGGCAAGGCCCTGAGCGCATAGGCCACCGCCGCCGTCACAGAGGAGGCGGCGACGGCGAGAGCCGCGAACCAGGCGAGCCGCTTCCACAGGGGACCGGAGGCCTCGCCCGGCTCGGGGGGCGGTTCGATCCTAATGATAGCCGGTCTCCGGCGTGACCTTGCCGCGGAACACCCAGTAGACCCAGGCGGTGTAGCCGAGGATCAGCGGCAGGATGAAGCCTGTGCCGACCAGCATCAGGCCGAGCGCGTTGTCCGGCGCGGCGGCTTCGCGGAAGCCGATGCCGTAGGGGACGATGTCGGGCATGAAGCTGACCGCCAGGCCGAGGTAGCCAGACAGGAAGACCGTCAGGGCGCCGACGAACGGCCAGCGGTGCGAGCCCTTGCTCGCCATGCTGACGACCAGCAGCAGGCCGGCGAGGCCGAGGGCGGGGATGGCCAGCAGCGGCGCCAGCGCGGCCCAGTCGATCGTCAGCCCCGACCCGGCCTCGAGACCCCAGCGTTCGGCGATCTGCGGATGGACGAACAGGGTGGCGAGGCTGACGGCGGCCAGCAGTACGGCGACGGCGGCGGCGCTGGTCAGGGTCCACCGCCGGGCGTCGCCATGCAGGTTGTCGGTGGTCTTCATCATCAACCAGGCGCCGCCGAGCAGGGCGTAGCCGGCGACGATGCCGGCGGCGACCAGCAGGGTGTACGGGGTCAGCCAGTCGAAGGCGCCGCCCGCGAAACGGTCGCCCTCGACCGCAACGCCCTGGATAAAGCCGCCGAGGATCAGCCCCTGCGCCGCCGCCGTCAGGGTCGAGCCGCCGGCGAACATCTGGGTCCAGAATTTTCGGCCGCGATTGCGGGCGCGGAAGCGGAACTCGAAGGCCACGCCGCGCAGGATCAGGCCCGCCAGCATCAGCAACACCGGCAGGTAGAGGGCGGGCATCAGCACCGAATAGGCCAGCGGAAAGGCCGCCAGCAGGCCGCCGCCGCCCAGCACCAGCCAGGTCTCGTTGCCGTCCCAGACCGGAGCCACGGTGTTCATCATCACGTCCCGCTCCTCCTTCGACCGCGCGAATGGGAAGAGGATGCCGATGCCGAGGTCGAACCCGTCCAGGACGACATAGAGCAGGACGGCGACGGCGATCAGGGCGGCCCAGATCAGCGGCAGGTCAAGCATCACAGGTCCTCCCCGGGGGTCGTATCCTCGGGCGCCTTGGCCAGCGGCGAGCCGGGGGCGCGATCCTGGCGCGGCGCGGGCTCGGCCAGGGCGGCGACCGGGCCCTCTGCCATCAGACGCAGGATGAACAGCGCGCCGGCGGTGAAGACGATGGAATAGACCACGACGTAGGCGAGCAGGCTCGTGGCCACTTCCCCCGCCGTCACCGGAGAGACCGCGTCGCGGGTGCGGAGGACGCCATAGACGACCCATGGCTGCCGGCCGACCTCGGTGACCATCCATCCCGCCAGCACGGCGATGAAGCCGGATGGGCCCATGGCCACGCAGAAGCGCAGGAACCAGCGGCTCTCGAACAGCCGGCGACGCCACAGCAGAACGGCGCCGACGCCGCCCAGCGCGATCATCAGCAGGCCGAGACCGACCATGATGCGAAAGGCGAAGAAAGGGATGGCCGGGGGCGGCTGATCCTCGCGCGGCCAGGCGTCGAGGCCCAGGATGACCTCGTCCTTCGGCACATTCTGGATGGCGTTGCCGATGCCGGGGATCGAGACCTGCCAATGGTTCTTCTGCGCCTCGCGGTCGGGGATGCCGAACAGATGCAGCGGCTGGTCGGCGCGGGTCTCCCAATAGCCCTCGATGGCGGCGGTCTTGGACGGCTGGAGCTTGTGCGCCACCTCGCCCGACCAGTGGCCCGCCAGCAGCTGCAGCGGGGCGACGACCGCGATCAGGCCGACGGCCATGGCCAGGGCGATGCGGCTTTCGCTCCAGCCGGTGACCGCCCGCTCCTTCAGCACGCGCCAGGCCGAGGCCGCGCCGACGACCAGACCCGTGGTGATGAAGGCGGCCAGCAGCATATGCACAAGCCGCGACGGGAAGCTGGGGTTGAAGATGACCTGCCAGTAGTCGGTCGCCTCGAACCGCCCGTCGGCCATGATCTCAAAGCCCGCCGGAGTCTGCATCCAGCTGTTGGCCGACAGGATCCAGAAGGCGGAGATGGTGGTGCCGACGGCGACCAGCACGGTGGCGAGGAAATGCAGCCGCGGGCCGACCTTCTTCCAGCCGAACAGCATGACGCCGAGGAAGGAGGCCTCGAGGAAGAAGGCGGTCAGCACCTCATAAGCCAGCAGGGGTCCGATGACCCCGCCCGTCAGGCGAATGAATTCGGACCAGTTGGTGCCCAGCTGGTAGCTGAGCACTACGCCGGACACGACGCCCATGCCGAAGCTCAGCGCGAAGATCTTCACCCAGAACAGATAGAGGGTCTTGAAGGCGTCGCGCTTCGTCCAGAGCCACAGCCCTTCGAGCACGGCGAGGAACGCCGCCAGACCGATGGTGAAGGCGGGAAACAGGATGTGGAAGGCGATGGTGAAGGCGAACTGCAGTCGCGACAGCAGCAGAGCGTCGAATTCCACAGCACACCCCGGTTAATAGCCCTACGATTTGTAAGGCCATACACCCGTGGGCGGCGATCGTCCATGCGCCATCGGTCGCGCGGCGGAAGGTCGCAAAGCGTGGCGGTTCAGGCCGCGGGCAGTTCGACCCAGAAGGCAGCGCCTTCGCCCGGTGTCGAGACGACGCCGATCGTGCCGCCCTGCAGCTCGACCAGCCGCTTGGCGAGGGCCAGGCCGATGCCGTGACCCTCGACCGCCGAACGCTCGAGGCCGAGGCGGTTGAACGGCTCGAACAGCTGGGCCTGTTTCTCCGGCGACAGGCCGGGACCCTGATCGATCACCTCAATACGGACGCCGTCGTAGACCTTGCTGGCGCGGAACACGACCAGGCCGCCGGCACCGCCGTATTTGACCGCGTTGGAGGCGAGGTTGGAGATGACCTGGGTCAGCCGCTGGGAGTCCGCCAGGGCGATGAGGCCGTCGCCCTCGTTGATCACATGCAGGCGGATGTCCTTTGCTTCGGGGCGAAGCGCGATCGAGCGGCGGACATCCTCGAGCACGCCCGGAACGTCGGTGGGACGCAGCTCAACCTTTACAGCGCCGGACTCGGCGCGGGCCACGTCGAGCAGGTCGTGGGCGAGCGCCTCGACCTGGCGCGCGGTCTTGACGAGCATCTCGGCCATCTCGGACTGGGTGGGGGTGATCGCACCGAGTTGGCCGGTCTTCCACAGTTCGCCGATGCCGATGACGCCGCCGACGGGGCTCTTGATCTCATGGGCGACATTGGCCAGCAGGCGGGACTTGGCCTCCGAAGCCCGTTCTGCACGCGCCTGGCCGGCCTTGGCGCGGTCGGACAGGCGGTCCCGCTCTTCCAGCAGGGAGGCGATCAGCAGGATCGGCATGCAGCCGAACAGCACCATCAACTGGGCCAGCAAGGCCTGATCAGCGAGGTCCGGGCCGGCGGAAATGAAGGGGCCGCGCCCGAGCATGGTGCCGCCAACCGCAGTGAGGGCCACGATCACGAGGCCGGCGGACACCCCGAGAACCCGGAAGCGGGCGGCTATCAGGATCAACATCGGTATGACGACAAAGCCGACGTTCACCCGGGACTGGAAGAAGATGACGGCGCAGACCGCCAGCAGAAGGGCGAGCAGGGCGACGGCCTCGATGGCGCGGACCGGTTGGCGCAGGGCGACGATATGACGTCGAGTCAGCGACAGCCCGAAGGCGCCGATCACCGCAATGCCGAGAGCGTGTCCGAACCACCAGGTCTGGAAGGTGTACACGGGGTCGGCCCCGTTGATCATGTAGAGGCCGCCGGCGGTGACCGCGGCGGCCGGGATCGGTGCGATCACCGCGGCGCTGAGCAGGAAGCGGCAGGCGCCCTCCACAGTGGCCAGGTTGAGGGTCGGGGCGAACCGGCGAGCCAACAGCACGGCGACCGTGATCTCCAGCATGTTGGTGACGGTGAACAGACCGGTGAGGACGTAGGAGTTCCCTGCCAGCAGTTCTCCGGCGGCGATCCCGGTGGCCAGCAGCCCGCCGAAGCAGAGATCGTACAGCGGCCCGCGGGCGTTCCGCAGCCAGACCGCGACGGCGACGCCGCCGGCGGCCCAGAGGGCGGCGACGAGACCGGCCGTGCGGGCGAACTGGATAGCCAGGACGACGAGAATCAACACCACCACGGCGGTGAAGATCGGGGCCAACGGCTCCCGGAAGAAGGCCATCGCACTGTTGGTCGGGACCGACGGAGCGGGGCGCACGGCCCGGGCGGCCGGTGGGACCGGAGCCGGTTCGGACGTATCGAGCGCGCGGCTCATGAGCATGGGAGTCCCGGGATGCGGCCTAGTCTTGCGTTATCCCTACCGGGCGGCTTCCTAATATCCCCTGAAGGTCAGGCGCTTTCGGTCAGCGCGAGATTGAAATCGCGGACGGCGGCGGCCGGCCCGTCGACGTGGTTCCAGACCGCCCCGCAGACCGCCACGAAATCGGCTCCGGCGCGAGCGAGGCCCCCGGCGTTGGCGGGCGTGATCCCGCCGATAGCGACGCAGGGAACCTCGACCGTTTCCTGCCAGATCGACAGGATCTCCGGGTCGGGGCGATGACGGGTGTCCTTGGTCGTCGTGGGAAAGAAGGCCCCAAAGGCAACGTAGTCGGCGCCGGCCTCGGCCGCATCCATGGCCAGTTCCCGGCTGTCATGGCAGGTCACGCCGATCATGGCGTCAGGGCCCATGAGCCGCCGGGCCTCGGCCAGGGCGGCGTCCTCCTGGCCCAGATGCACCCCGTCGCAGCCGGAGCGGCGGGCGAGATCGGGCCGGTCGTTGAGGATGACGGCCACGCCACGGGCGCGGGCGACGGGCGCGATGGCCTCGATCGCGGCCAGGACGACGGCGTCGTCGGCCGGCTTGAGCCGGATCTGCACAGCCGCCACGTCCCCGGCGGCGAGGGCGGCGTCCAGTTCGCGCGTGAACGCCTCGAGGTCGGCGATCGCCGGCGGGGTGATCAGGTATAGCCGGCAGGGCGGGCGCGGCGGGACGTCGGGTTCTCTGGCCATGCGAGGGAAGTGCGGCGGCGCGCCGCGCGCGTCAATCCCGCCGCAGTCGTTGGCGGGCGTGCGAACGACTTGCATTCGCCGGGCCGGAACTGTTATAGAGAACCATTCGCAATCTCTCGCGGGTTGGCTCCTTGTACGTCTGTAACTGCAACGGTCTTCGCAAGCGTGACGTCGCCTCGGCCATCGAGGCGGGCGCGACGCGGCCGCGCGACGTGTTCCTGCGCCACCAGTGCGCGGCGCAATGCGCCAAATGCGTCTGCGAAATGCGCGAGATGATCCAGGAAAGCCGTCAGGCCTTCGCCCTCGCTGCTGAGTAGCATTCGCAGTCCTTGCTGCGGGCGATTTTTACTCGCAATTTCAATGTAGTGATAAGTGTTCGCAAGTGAACACAAGGTGTTCGCGCGTGGTATGAAGGGGTTCTCCCCGCGGCGATTCCAACGGTCTTGCCGCCCGACTTGAGGACACGGCCATGAAGGGCGACCCCGCGATCATCCGGACGCTGAACGCGATCCTGACCAACGAACTGACGGCGGTGAACCAGTATTTCCTGCACGCCCGGATGTTCGAGAGCTGGGGGCTGAAACACCTCGGCCAGATCATCTACGACGAGTCGATCGGCGAGATGAAACACGCCGACATGCTGATCAAGCGCATCCTGTTCCTCGACGGCCTGCCCAATCTGCAAGATCTGCACAAGCTGAAGATCGGCGAGAGCGCGATCGAATGCCTCGGCGCCGATCTGGCCCTGGAAATGGACTCGCGCACCGTGGTCGTCGCCGCCGTGGCCCAGTTCGAGACGGCCAAGGACTATGTCAGCCGCGATCTGGTGATGCGCATCCTCGGCGACACCGAGGAGCACATCGACTTCCTCGAGGCGCAGCAGAAGCTGATCGAACAGCTGGGCGAGCAGAACTATCTGCAGTCGGCCATGACCGAGATCGCCCCGGACAAGAGCGCGACGGGGAACTAGAAGCCGCTAGCCAGCATACCGCCCGTGTTGAAAAGCGCATGGGTCGCCGCGATGAGGACGATGGAACCTGTCCGGAGCCAAATCACGCCGAGGAACAGACCCGTCAGGGTCTGGATCAGAAACTGCGGCGCATATTCGTGGGCGATCAGTTGAATCATCGTCCAATCGCCCGCCGCGACAGATTGCGCCATTTCCCCGGGGACATGCGTCAAACCGAATGCGACGCTGGACAGAAACACGGCTTGTAGCCGCGATCCGGTCCGGTCCAGGAGCGCCGTCAGCAACAGAACCCGGAAGATAACCTCTTCAGCGGTCGCACCGACGATCACGGCGCCTAGGCTGACGATCACGCTTTCGTCCCATGGAATCCTCGATGCGGCCGGGGCGGCGGAGAAGGCCGCGTAGCTCCAGGCAGCGGCGACGCAGATCGCGACCACCCCAAACAGCAACAGCTTGAGCGGCCCGGGACGGCTTAACCGAGTGGGCCAGATCACCCATTTGAACTGCAGGAACGCCGCCGGCACCAGGGTCCAGGCCAGGAGGGAGGTCGCCCACGCGGCGCCAACGTCAAAGAGGCCCAGTCCGGCGAGGATCGAGCCGGCAGCCAGCATTACCGCTACGCCCGCGACGATCATCCACCCGATGGGGCGGACCTGATCCCGGCGGTTCGTGCTCCAGTAGATGACAGAGCCGCCGGTTGCGACGCGCAGGGCCAGAAACAGCACGCCGAACACGACGACCGTCACGGCAAACATTGCAACATAGATCGTACCCGCGAACGCCGGATCGACGACGCCCGGCCGGGACACGAGGGTCCACCACGTCAATGCCACGAGGGCTGCGGGCAACGTTTGCGTCAGTCTGCGCGACGTCATTGGCGTCTCTGGATGTCTCGACCACGAATCGTAGCCACGATTCTGCGCAACCGGGAATAGATTTGTGCGCACCCGTCACCAATGGACGCGCGAGTCGGATTTTTGTGTCGTGAAGACGTCTGGCAGGCGAACGCTCAAATTCCGACGGAACCGCACCTATCCCTTCCCATTGTCTCCAAACAGGACAGGAGCCGACCATGACCGACATCGACGAGCTTGTGGACGACGCGCGCGACGCCGCGACCGGCTTTCTGAATGCGAAAGGCCGTCACCCTGGGCATGTGCTGCTGGGGGTCGGACTGACCGTCGGGTTTGCGCTGGTGGCGACGGTGTTCGCTACGCGGACCCTGTCTCCGACCCGCGACCGACCGGATGACGATGATGCGCCGGTGACGGAGCGGCCGCGCGGGCCGCTGAGCCTGATCCTGCCGGCGGTGTTCTCGGTGACGACCCTGTCGGCGGTGCGGGTGTGGAACGCCCCGCCCGCTCGTGAGCGGACGGTGGCGATGACGCTGTGGGCCGGGGCCCAGGCGCTGAACGCCGTGTGGATCGCCCTGCGGCCGGCCGGGCGGGCGCTACAGATCGCGGCGGCGATGTCGTCGGCGGGCATGGCGGCGGCCTTCGCCCACGAGGCGCGCAAGATCGACACCCGGGCCGGCAAGATGGCCTCGCCCATGGGCGGCGGGGTGCGGATCGCCAACAAGGTGCAGGACAAGGCCGAGGACATGCCGACGGTGCACTGAGCGCCGCGCCTTGCCGGATGAGACGGCTTCCTCTAGGACGCCCCGTCGCGCGCGCCGTCAGGGCTGCGCCCAAACCCTTCCGAGACTGCGATGAAAATCAACGGCAACACCATCAAGCCCGGCATGGTCCTGCAAGTGAACGGCGGCCTGTGGGTCGTCACCAAGGCCAGCCACGTCAAGCCGGGCAAGGGCGGCGCCTTCGCCAACGTCGAGGCCAAGAACCTCGAGACCGGCAACAAGCTGAACGAACGCTTCCGGTCGGAGGACAAGGTCGAGCGGGTGACGCTGGAGCAGCGCGACTACAGCTATCTGTACGACGGCGGCGACACCCTGGTGTTCATGAACGACGAGAACTACGAGCAGATCGAACTGCAGAAGGACTGGGTCGGCGACGACCGCATCCCCTATCTGCAGGAGGGCATGAAGGTGGTCATCGAAAGCCACGAGGAGCGCCCGATCGGCCTGTCGCTGCCCGACCAGGTGACGCTGGAGGTTGTCGAGACCGAGCCGACGGTGAAGGGCCAGACCGCCTCGTCGTCCTACAAGCCGGCCATCGCCAACAATGGCGTCCGCATCATGATCCCGCCCTATATGGGCGTCGGCGAGAAGATCGTCGTCGACACCACCACCGGCGAATACGTCCGCCGCGCTGATTAGGGTGTGGGGTGCAGGGTTTGGGGTGTAGGGAGAACTGGCCCTCGCCTATCCGCCCTCGTCTCATCTCCACACCCTACACCCTACATCCCACCCCCCACCCCACGCCCCACACCCAAAGTTTCCATGGCCCTCGCCTCCGCCCTGCTGCAAGTGATGATGGATGCGGTTCGCAAGACCGCCCGGCCGATGCTGCGCGACTTCGGCGAGGTGTCGCAACTGCAGGTGTCGCGCAAGGGGCCCGGCGACTTCGTCACCGCCGCCGACATCAAGGCCGAGGACACCCTCTACGAACTGCTGATGAAGGCGCGGCCGGGCTACGGCTTCCTGGGTGAAGAACGCGGCCTGATCGAGGGCACTGACAAGTCGCATATGTGGATCGTCGATCCGATCGACGGCACCACCAACTTCATGCACGCCATGCCGCATTTCGCCATCACGGTGGGCCTGCAGCGGACCGCGCCGGACGGCCATACCGAGATCGTCGCAGGGGTGACCTACAACCCGGTCATGAATGAGTTGTTCTGGGCCGAAAAGGGCAAGGGCTGCTATCTGAACGACCAGCGCATCCGCGTCGCCGGACGGCGCGACCTGTCGGAGAGCCTGATCGCCACGGGGCTGCCGTTCATCGGCAAGACGGGCCATGCGCAGGCCATCAAGGACATCCATGCGGTCGGCCAGCGGGTGGCCGGCATCCGCCGGCTGGGCTCGGCGGCGCTGGACTTCGCCTGGGTCGCGGCGGGGCGGTACGACGCCTATTACGAGCGCAATCTGCAGCCGTGGGACGTGGCGGCGGGCATCCTGTTCGTCACCGAGGCGGGCGGGATCGTCACCACCATCGACGAGGACGGCGACCCGATGGGCGGCAAGCAGATACTCGCGGCCAACACGGACATCCACGGGCAGCTGCGGAAAGTGCTGCGGGGGTAGCGCCGCGGTTGTCATCCCGGCCGCAGCGAAGCGGAGAGCCGGGACGGTCTGCCTGCAAACCCCACCCTCCCGGAAGACGCGTCAGCGGCTATCTGGGAGACAGGTCAGGATCAGCGTGGGGGCCACCTGTCGCCCGGACAATCGCGCTGCGATTTCCGGGCAGTTTCTCGTGTTCGCAACCACCGTCCCGGATCGCCTGCGGCGTCCGGGATGACAAGGGGCTGAGTCCCTGCCCTAGCCGCTGATCATGCCGAAGTCCGCGACCCGGCCCATGACGGCGCGGACCTGACCGAGCAGTTTCAGGCGGTTGTCGCGTTCGGCGGCGATGTCGGAGTTGACCATCACCGCCGTGAAGAAGGCGTCGACCGGGGCGCGCAGGGCGGCCAGCGCGCGCATGGCGGCGGCGAAGTCCTCGGTCTGGAGGGCGGCGTCGACGGCCGCGGCGGCGGTCGACACCGCGGCGATCAGGGCGGTCTCCTCGGCCGGGGCGCCGGTCAGGGCGACGGGCTCTCCGGCGGGCAGCGGGCCCTTCTTCTCCTCGGCGCGCAGGATGTTGGAGGCGCGCTTGTAGCCGGCCAGCAGATTGGCCCCGTCGTCGGTGGCGAGGAAGGCGTCGAGCGCCTCGACCCGCCGCACGATGCGGACGAGGTCGTCGTCGCCGAGCGCGAAGACGGCGTCGACGAGGTCGTGGCGCTTGCCCTGATCGCGGAGGAGGACCTTCAGGCGGTCGGCGAAGAAGGCGAGGAGTTGCTCCGAGAAAAGCTCTGGACCGGGCATGGCCAAGAGAAGATGCTTCTGGATGTCAGAGAGTCCTTCCTCGGAATAGCAGCCGCCATAGATCGAGGGCTCCTCGTCCTGAATGAACCAGACTTGTTCGGCAGGGAGGCTGGATTTCTCGATCTCAGCGACGTCGAAGGCCATCTCGAAATCGCGACCGGGTCCCGCGAAGTCTTTGCTTGACCAAACACTTTCGATTTGAAGCGGCCCAACCGCGACCACAGCACAAGCTCGCCGCTGACTGCCCCAAATCATGATCTCGGACTGCGCACGTTTGACGAGGCTCTTCAGCGGCACCCGCACGTCATTCTCCAGCACCAGCCGGATCACCCCCAGCGCCGCGCGGCGCAGGGCGAACGGGTCCTTCGAACCCGTCGGCTTTTCGTCGATGGCGAAAAAGCCGACGAGGGTGTCGAGCTTGTCGGCGAGGGCGACGACGACCGTCAGGGGGGCGGTCGGGACGGTGTCGGCGGGGCCCTGCGGCCTGTAATGGTCGCGGACGGCGTCGGCGATGACGTCGCCATGGCCCCCCTCCCCCGCTTCGCGGGTACTCCCCCCAGCGGGGGGAGACTGTGTGGGCGGATGTCCCCCCGCCGGGGGGACCGAAGCCGGCGCAGCCGGGTTCGAGGGGGGCATGGCGCGGGCATAGTAGCCACCCATCACACCCTGCAGTTCCGGAAACTCCCCGACCATGCCGCTGGCGAGGTCGGCCTTGGCCAGACGGGCGGCCCGTTCGGCCTCGTCGGCGTCGGCGCCGACGAGGGGGGCGATCTCGCGGGCGAGGGCGGCGATGCGGTCGACGCGTTCGGCGAGGGTTCCGAGCTTGGCGTGGAAGGTGACGCCCTTGAGCTTGTCGTTCCAGACGTCGAAGCCGGTCTTGAGGTCCTCGTCCCAGAAGAAGCGGGCGTCGTTCAGGCGGGCCGAGAGGACGCGGCTGTTGCCGGCGGCGAGCGCCTTGCCGCCGTCCGAGGCCTCTACATTGGCGACGACGACGAAATGGGGGGCGAGGCGGTGGGTGGCCGGGTCCCGGACGGCGAAGTATTTCTGGTGCACCTTCATCGACAACTGGACCACCTCGGGCGGCAGGTCGAGGAACTGGGGGTCCATGTCGCCGAGGATGGGCGTCGGCCATTCGGCCAGGCCGGCGACCTCGTCGAGCAGGCCGTCGTCGTCGACGAGGGCGAGGCCGCGGTCGGCGCAGACCTTCTGCGCCGCCTCGAGGATGCGCAGTTTGCGGTCGGCGACGTCGAGGAGGACGTAGTGGTCCTCGAGCTTCTTGCGGTAGTCGGCGAAGTCGCGGACGGCGAAGGGCTTGCCGGAGCCGAGGAAGCGGTGGCCCTCGGTGACGTCGCCGAAGACCACGCCGTCGATCTCGAATGGGACCACATGGCCGTCGAACAGGGCCACGATCCGCTTCAGCGGTCGGACCCAGCGCAGCGTGCCCGAGCCCCAGCGCATCGACTTGGGCCACGGGAAGGCGCGGACGATCCCATCGACCATGTCGGGGATCAGATCGGCGGTGGGCTGGCCCTTGCTGCTGATCACGGCGAACAGCACGCCATCGCGCTCGACCAGCTGGTCGCGGGTCAGGCCGGTCTTGCGCAGGAAGCCGTCCAGCGCCTGTTCCGGGGCGGAGGTCTTCGGGCCCTTGAGCTCTTCCTCGCGGTCGGGCGTGGCGGCGGGCAGACCCTCGACGACCAGGGTCAGACGGCGCGGCCCGGCGAAGGTGGTCAGGGATTCGTACGATAGCCCGGCGGCCTTTAGCCGGTCGGCGGCCATACGCTCGAAATCGCGCGCGGCGCCCGCCTGCATGCGGGCGGGGATTTCTTCAGAGAAGAGTTCGAGGAGGAGCTGGGGCATCAGGCGCGCTCCCTTTCCCGTTCGACCCAATCCGTCGCGCAGGCCTTACACAGGTCCCTGATGCGGCCGATGTAGCTCTGGCGTTCGGCGACGGCGATGGCGCCGCGGGCGTCCATCAGGTTGAACAGGTGGCTGGCTTTCAGGACCTGATCGTAGGCGGGCAGGACCAAGGCCTGGTCCTGCGGGCCCTTCATCGCGAGGAAGCGTTCGACCTCGGCCACCATGTCCTCGAAGCGGCGTTTCAGGCCGTCGACGTCATAGCCGTGGAAATTGGCCTCGGACTGCTGGCGCTCGTTCTCGAGGAAGACCTCGCCGTAGGTCAGGCCCTCCCTGGTGAACTTGAGGTCGTAAACATTGTCGACGCCCTGGACGTACATGGCCAGACGCTCCAGCCCGTAGGTCAGTTCGCCCGAGACGACGTCGACCTCGATGCCGCCGACGCCCTGGAAATAGGTGAACTGGGTCACCTCCATGCCGTCGCACCAGACCTCCCAGCCCAGGCCCCAGGCCCCGACGGTGGGGTTCTCCCAGTCGTCCTCGACGAAGCGGATGTCGTGCAGTTTCGGATCGATGCCGATGGCCGCCAGCGAGCCGAGATACAGCTCCTGAAGGTTGTCCGGGTTGGGCTTCAGAATGACCTGGAATTGGTAATAGTGCTGGAGGCGGTTGGGGTTTTCGCCATAGCGGCCGTCGCCGGGGCGGCGGCTGGGCTGGACATAGGCGGCCTTCCACGGACGCGGGCCGAGGGCGCGCAGGACCGTGGCGGGGTGCAGGGTGCCGGCGCCGACCTCGATGTCATAGGGCTGGAGAATGGCGCAGCCCTGATCGCCCCAGTATTTCTGGAGCGTCAGGATGAGGTCCTGGAAGGCGAGCGGTTCGGTGGTCACAGCGGGCATTTTGTCCGGGGAGAGAAGGCGGCGGACCCTAGACGGGCGGCCCATTTGCGGCAAGGCGAGGCCATACGCTTCCTTAAGCGCGGCCGGGGTATCCAGCGGCCATGAAGCAGATCGACCAGATGCGTCGGCGGGCCGCACGCTATCTCGCCGTGGAGGCGGTGGAAATCGCGCCGGCGAAGGGCGTGTTCTCGCTGAGCTTCGACGACTTTCCGGCCACGGCCTGGACCGAGGCGGGGCCGGTGCTGGCGGCGCATGGGGTCAGGGCGACCTACTATGTCTGCGGCGGCCTGGCGGGCGGCCTGAACATGGATCGGGACCAGTACCGGGTCGAGCACCTGCAGGCGTTGCACGCGGCGGGGCATGAGGTCGGCTGCCACACCTTCGGGCACACGAGCGCGCTGCGGATGGACCGGGAGGCCCTGCGGCTGAGTCTGGACGCCAATGCGGCCTGGGTCAGCGAGCGGCTGGACGGGTATCGGATGACCACCTTCGCCTGGCCGTTCGGGGACGCGACGGTCGGGGCCAAGGGGGTGGTGCGCCAGCGGTTCGCGATGGCGCGGGGCGTGCGCGACGGGGTGAACGGCGGACGGGAGGATCGGGCGCTGATCAAGAGCATCGGGCTGGAGCGCCGACGGCTGCCCGGCTACGACCTCGAGGCCCTGATGGTCGAGGCCGCGGAACGGCGCGGCTGGCTGACGGCCTATGGCCACGATGTGAACGACCGGCCGACGGATTACGGCTGCACGCCCGACGATCTGGACCGGGTGCTGCGGCTGGCGAAGGCAGCCGGGCTGGAGGTGCTGCCGGTGAGCGAGGGGTGGGGGGTGGTCACCCACAATCCGCTCATCCCGGCGAAAGCCGGGACCCAGTTCTGTCCAGCTTGACGCAGGCGTTCCAGGACGAGCGGGTGCGGATCACGGCTCCGCTGCATCACCCAAAGCACTGGGTCCCGGCTTTCGCCGGGATGAGCGGAGATAAAATCAGGCCGCCTCGCTCAACCCCTGCGCCTTCCGCGCATCGGCCCATTTGATCAGCGCGGCCCTCGGCCAGGCGACGATCCACGAGCGGGCGGTGTATTCGCCCTTCTCGATCAGAGCGGCGCGGGTCGGGGAGCTGGCGCCCGCGCGCTGGGTGTGAATCTCGCCGGGGCCCTGATGGACCATGAAGGCGCCGTGCTTCAGCGGGTTCACGCGCAGGTAGGCGAGGCGCGGGCTGATGGTTTCCAGCGGCGGGTCATAGAACCAGCTGGAGCCGAGCATGCCGGCCATCTCGGGGCGGCGCTTGAGGATTTCGGCGGCCGTAGCCCAGGCGCGGTCCCAGCCGGCCTCGTTGAAATCGCCGAGTTCGCGGCTCTCGGTGTGCACCTCCAGCCATGGCTTCCAGGCCTGGGCGGCGGCGTAGGCGGGGATGACCGACCAGCCCCAGCCCTCGCGGGCGTGGCGCAGAATCTGACCCGGCCCCATGGGCGAGCTGAGGTCGATCATCTGGGTGCGGGCGCCGGGCACGCTGAGCACCAGCGAAATGCGCACGTCCTTGGCCCAGAAGTCGCGGTCGTAGGGATCGGCGGCGGCGGTGAGGAAGTCGGCGAGACGGCCGATCCATTCGGGATAGAGCTCGAGCGAAGCCTGCGGCAGGTCGGCGGCGGGGACCCGGGCCGGCATCTCCAGCGCCCAGAGGGCGACCAGGGCGCGGCGGTGATCATCGGTCAGGGCGGGGCCGAAGGCGGCTTGCAGCGCCTCTTCGGCGCGGTGGGCCGGCTGATCGAAATCCCAGTGCGGGGCGGAGGCGGCGGCCGCGTCGGCGGCGGCGTCCTTGAGCCCGTGAAGACGGGCGCGGTCCTCGGGCGGAACCCGGGCCAGCACGGCCTCGAAGGCGGCGATCTGAGCGGCGGTCAGGATGTCCATGCCGCGACGATACACGCCAGCGGTTGGCCGACCGTTAAAGCCTAGCCGACACGAAAAAGGCGGCGGGCCGGAGCCCGCCGCCTTCATCAGAAGCCTGGATCACCTATTCCGGCGTCGAGGCGCGGGAGGGCATGCCCGCGGCCGGCTCGTCGCCGTCCTTGACGTGGGTGGTGGGCGGCGGCGTGTCATCGGTCGCCTCGACCGCATCGCCCTGGGCGGCGGCGTTCGGGTCCAGCAGGCGATCGATGACGTAGATGCCGCCGTTGGCCGCGTCGATGGCCGGATCGGTGACGGTGGCGCTGTCGATCATGATCGCCTCGCCGGTGCCATCGATGTCGACCTCAAGGCCGCCGGCGGTGGCGATCGGGCCGCGCGCGCCGATGATCTGGTCCGGGCGCAGATCGGCGACCAGCACATGATAGAGCATCAGGTTACGCAATTCCTGGAGGTTGGCCGGGTCAAGCAGTCGCGCGCGCTCGGCCTCGGGCAGGGCCGCGAAGACTTCGTCCGTCGGGGCGAAGATGGTGATGCGGTCGCGCGTGGCGAGGGTCTCGGTCAGCTGGGCCTGGTCGAAGGCCTGCAGCAGGGTGGCGAAGCGGCCATGCGCCTTCAGCACCTCGATCACGTTCTCGGTCGAGATCGGCGGCAGGGCGGACGCGGCGGCGTCAGCCGCGGGCGCGGCCGGGGCCGGAGCGGTCTGGGCCATGGCGACCGGCGCGGTCAGCAGAGCAGTGGCGGTGACAGCCGTCAGCAGTTTGGTACGAAGCATAAGTATCCCCTTTGGATTTGATTTTGGCGCGAGGCTTGGTTGCACGCAGCCGTGTCGATGAAAAATGTCACGAAACAAGCCGCGACACCCTCCTGAGTTCCATATTGGCGCCAGCATGCGGCGAAACAGTCCGCACAGCGAGGTCATCTCAAGACGATTCCGGGACGACCTGCACAATACCGGCAATATGTGGCCATAAAGCTTGGCGCGGCCGTTACTAACCCAGATTCGTCGGCGTTATCCACCACCGGGGACGATTTGTCGCCAGTCGGCCGCCGGCGGCGGCGGCCGCACGCGGGGTGTCGAACAGGGCGAAAACGGTGGCCCCCGAGCCCGACATGCGGACCAGCCGGGCTCCCGGAAGGCTCGCCGCGGCGGCGAGGGCGTCGCCGATGGCGGGGGCGCGGGCGACGGCGGCGTCCTGCAGATCGTTCCTCTGCGCCGCGAGCCAGTCGATCACCGTCGCGGCCCGCCAGTCGTGGGGCGGCGCCGGTCGGTCGACGGCGCCGGGCGGCCCGGCGTCATAGGCGCGATAGACCTCGCCGGTCGGGGAGGCGACGCCCGGATTGATCAACAGGGCGGGCAGCGTGGGCAGGCGCGGCTCGGGCGTCAGCCGCCCTCCCCGGCCCTCGGCCCAGGCCGTGCGGGCATGCAGGCACATGGGGCCGTCGGCGCCGATGTGGGCGGCGATATCGGCCAGGGCGTCGTCGGTCAGGGCGAGGTCGAGCAGGTCGCGGGCCAGCTTCAGCGCCGCGCCGGCGTCGGACGAGCCGCCGCCCAGGCCCGCGGCGATCGGCAGGCGTTTGTCCAGGGTGACGGCCAGCGGCGGTTCGCCGATCCCGGCCGCCTCGCCCAGGGCACGCAGGGCGCGCAGGATCAGATTGTCGCCCGTCCCACCCAATCCGGCGGCGAAGCGACCGTCGACGGTCAGGGACAGGCGTCCAGCGGGCTGGACCGTGACGCGGTCGCCGACATCGGCGAAGGCGACCAGGCTGGCCAGCGGATGATAGCCGTCGGTATCGACCGGACCGACGTGGAGGAACAGATTGACCTTGGCCGGGGCGAGGGCCGTTCGCGTGGCCATGCCTCAGGGCTGGCTGCCGGTGACCGGCGGCGCAAGCAGGCCGCGGGTCAGCTTCTGCTCGACCTCGGCGCGGCGGTCGGGCTCGGGTTCAAGGGTCAGCACCCGGTTCCACTGCCAGCCGGCCTCGCGGAGACGGCCGACGCGCCAGTAGGCGTCGCCGAGGTGGTCGTTGATCTCGGCGTTGGCGGGCTGTTTGGCCACCGCCTCCTCGAGGGTTTCGACCGCGCTTTCGTATTGGCCGCGACGGTACTGGGCCCAGCCCAGAGAGTCCTGGATATTGGCGTCGCGCGGATCGGCGGCGAAGGCGCGGGCGATCATCTCGGCGCCCTGTTCGACGCGACGACCGCTGTCGACCCACAGATAGCCCAGGTGGTTGAGCAGTTGCGGGCTGTCGGGCGCCATCTGCAGGGCGGCCCAGAGCTCTGCCTCGGCCTCCTCGATCCGGCCGAGCTGTTCGAGGGCGCGGCCCCGCTCGAAGCGCAGCTCGGCGGACTGATCGGCGGTGTTGACGTTGGGGCGGTTGAGGACCGCCAGAGCCTCGCCGAACCGTCCCAGATTGGAGTACTGCCGGGCCAGCAGGCCGGCGACGACCCCTTCGTTGGGCGCAGCGGCGTCGGCGCGAATGAAGGCTTCCAGCGCCTCCTGGTCACGCTCCTCGCTGACGAGGTTGACGCCGAGGCCGAGCTGGGCGGCGGCGTAAACGATCGGATTGGCGGTGCTCACCCGGGCGAAGGCGGCGCGCGCGGCGTTGTCCTCGTGCGACTCGTCGAGGCTCTCCGCCAGCCGGAGCAGAATGGTGTCGTCAGGGTGGAGGGCGGCGGCGAGGTGCAGGTAGATGGCCGACAGCTGATGGATGTCGACCTGGCTGGTTTCCATGGCCGCGAAGGAGAGCGCGTCGGCGGCGATCTGGCGGATGGTCGGCGCGGCGGGAGCCCGCCCGCCCGCGCGCAGACGGCGGATAGCGGCGAGGGCGCGCGGATCCGGCGCCTCCCCGGCCAACGCGGCGGCGTAGACCTCCAGCGCCTCATCCCTGCGGCCCTGCCGTTCGAGAAAGGCGCCGTACTGGAGCCGGAACAGGCGCGCGCCGTCGTTCGAGGCCAGCACGGCCTGATATTCGGCGTCCGCCTCGGCCGAACGGTCGCGGGCCTCCAGGAACTGGGCCCGCTGGGCGCGCAGGATCAGGCCGGCGGTCTGGGTGACCGGGGCCTCCACCGGTTGCAGGGCGGCGTCCCAATCGCCCCCGGCGGCGGCAACCGCCGGAGCCAGATAGCTCGACACGGGGCCGTAGGGATCGGAGAAGGACTCCGCCCGCAGCAGGGACAGGGCCGCCCGGCCATCGCCGTCGCGCAGGTTCTGAACCACCATGGCGAGGCGCCCGGCGCCGGCGAACAGGGGCGTCTCCGCGACGAAGGGCGCCAACCGCACTACGGCGTCGAGATCGCCGGAGAACAGGCTGGCGAGAAAGGCTTCGCCGCCCAGCTGCGGCTGTTCCGGCGTCAGGGCCTGGCTGCGGGCCAGCAGCTCGGCCCCCACGGCCTGCTGGCCCCGGAGGCTGGCGACGCGACCGGACAGATAGAGGCCGTAGGCGGACTGTCCGTCGGCGGTGAACGGCGCTGGCGACCAGACCTCGGGGATCGGCGGGGCGGCGGCTTCAGCAACGGGCGCAGGATCTTCAGTCGAGACCACCGCCGGCGGCATGAGGTCTTCCGGCGGGATCGCATCAAGCCCCGGCACGGGAACAACGACCGGCAAGCCATCCCTCAGGGGGGGATCGATGACGATAGGCGCGTCCTGGGCCGCGGCGGGCGCGGCGAAGGCCAGCACGGCGCAGCCGGAGAGGAGCAGGCGAAGGGACGAGAGGCGCATGACCGGAGCCTTCCCGCTTTATGCGGCGGCGGCAAGGCCTCTCGCCTTCGAGGCTGTCACATATTCGGGTAGTTGGGGCCGCCGCCGCCCTCGGGCGTGGTCCAGACGATGTTCTGCGACGGATCCTTGATGTCGCAGGTTTTGCAGTGGACGCAGTTCTGGGCGTTGATGACGAAACGCGGGTCGGTCTTCGCCGCCTCGTCACCATAAACCACTTCATAGACGCCGGCCGGGCAGTATAGACGCGCCGGCTCGCCATATTTCGGCAGGTTGACCTGGATCGGGATCGCCGGGTCGAGCAGCTTCAGATGCGCCGGCTGCTCCTCGGCATGGTTGGTGTTGGAGACGAAGACCGAGGACAGCTTGTCGAACGACAGCACGCCGTCCGGTTTGGGATAGGCGATCGGCTTGTGCTTCGAGGCCGGCTCGGTCGAGGCGGCGTCGGTCTTCCTGTGCTTCAGCGTCCCGAACAGTGAGAAGCCGCCGGTCAGGGTCTGGAACCACATATCGAACAGGCCGAGCGCGCCGCCGAGGCTGGTGCCGAACCGGGTCAGCAGCGGCTTGGCGTTACGCACCCGCTTGAGCTCCTGATAGACCCAGCTCGATTCGTAGGCGGCCTGGTATTCGATCAATTCGTCCCCTGCCCGCCCGGCGATGACGGCGTCATAGGCGGCGTCGGCGGCGAGCATGCCGGTCTTCATGGCGTTGTGGCTGCCCTTGATGCGCGGCACGTTCACGAAGCCGGCGGAGCAGCCGATCAGGGCGCCGCCCGGGAAGGCCAGTTTCGGCACCGACTGGAAGCCGCCCTCGGTGATGGCCCGCGCGCCATAGGAGATGCGGGTTCCACCTTCGAGGTGTTCAGCGATCGAGGGGTGGTGCTTGAAGCGCTGGAACTCGTCAAAGGGCGACAGGAAGGGGTTCTTGTAGTTCAGGTGCACGACGTAGCCGATGGCCACGTAGCGGTCGCCGAAATGGTACATGAAGCTGCCGCCGCCGGTGAATTCGTCGAGCGGCCAGCCGGTGGTGTGCTGGGCCAGGCCGGGCTGGTGCTTCTCGGCCGGGACCTGCCACAGCTCCTTGAGACCGATGCCGAATTTCTGCGGCTCGGCCGCGTCGCACAGGTTGTGGCGGGCCATGATGGTCTTGGCCAGCGAGCCGCGCACGCCCTCGGCGATGAAGACGTATTTTCCGTGCAGCTCGATGCCGGGCTGGAAGTCGCCGGTCGGCTTGCCGTGACGGTCGATGCCGAAGACGCCGGCGACGACGCCCTTCACCCGGCCGGTCGGCTCATCCCAGACGACGTGGCTGGCGGCCATGCCGGGATAGACCTCGACTCCCAGCGCCTCGGCCTGTTCGCCCAGCCAGCGCGCGATATTGCCGAGGGAAGCGATGTAGCAGCCGTCGTTGTGCATCATCGGCGGCAGGGCGAACATCGGCAGGCTGATCTCGCCCATCGGCCCGAGGACCATGAAGCGGTCCTTCGTCACTGGCGTCTCAAGCGGCGCGCCGCGTTCCTTCCAGTCGGGGAAGAGTTCGCTCAAAGCCCGCGGGTCGATGACCGCGCCGGACAGGATGTGGCCGCCGATCTCGGCCGACTTCTCGAGCACGGCGACCGAGATGTCCTTGCCGTCCTTCTCGGCCCGCTGCTTGAGCCGGATGGCCGAGGCAAGCCCGGCCGGACCGCCGCCGACGATGACGACATCGTACTCCATCACCTCGCGCTGGACCCCGGCCAGGGCCTCGGCGGGCGGCAGGTTGTCGATCACGGCTTCCTGCCAGGCGTTCGTCGCGCCGCCCTCGATAGCGTCTTCGGCCATGGCTGATTTCCTCGTCGCAAGCAGGGTCTTGTGGTTTTCCGCTTATCGGAAGGTGACGCAAGGGTGGTCAAGGACTATCCCTGTTCCGACCCGCCCATGACGCCACAGAACCTCGACGCCGCCGCGACCGAAAGCCTGCTCGCCTTCTGGCGCGACGCGGGGGTCGACGCCTGTTTTGGCGACGCCCCGGTCGACCGGACGCATGTCGAACCGCCTCCGGCGGTGAAGGCTGTCGCGAAGGCGACGGCGGCGGTGACCCCCCTGGTGGACGCTGCGGACGCAATCTCCCAGGCGAGACGGCTGGCGGCCGGAGCTGAGACGCTGGAAGCGCTCGGTCAGGCGATCGCGAAATTCGAGGGCTGCCCGCTGCGCGGGTTGGGCGCACGGCAATCAGTGTTCGCGCGCGGCAATCCGGAGGCGGAGGTGATGTTGATCGGAGAGGGACCGGGCGGGGAGGAGGATGCACGCGGGCAGCCGTTCGTCGGCAAGGCCGGCCAGTTGCTGGACCGGATGCTGGCCGAGGCGGGGCTGGAAGGCCGTGTATTCATCACCAACACCGTGTTCTGGCGGCCGCCCGGCAACCGCACCCCGACCCCGGCGGAGCAGGCGGTATGCGCGCCCTTCGTCGAGCGGGCCTTCGCCCTGCTCAAGCCGAAGGCGGTGCTGCTGGTCGGGGCGGCGGCGTCTAAGGCGGTGCTGGGTGTGGACGAGGGCATCATGAAGTTGAGGGGCCAGTGGCGCGAGTGGCGGCTGCCCGAGGGCGGAGTGTCGGCCCCGGCCCTGCCGACCCTGCACCCGGCCTTCCTGCTGCGCCAGCCGATGGCCAAGCGGCAGGCCTGGGCGGATGTGCTGTCGCTGGCGGCCCGGCTGGACGAAGGCGGCGACCATTAACCCGTCCGACTCAAAACTGCCCCAAAAGGGGTAAATCCTTGACATGGGCCGGGGCGAATGGCGCCTTTGCGGCCTGACGACCGAACGAACAGCGCCGTGTGGATCGAGTCGAGACGATCCGTCTGACGCTCTAAGGGGGGCCGCCGTAGTGCCGTTTTCTTTCCGCCGCGTAGTTTCCGCGTCGACGACCGTCCTGGCGTTCGCCCTGTGCCTGGGCGCCGCCATCCCTGCGAACGCCGAAGAGGATGAGCGCCGCGGCGGCGTGTCGGCTCTGAGCGCGGCCGATCGCCTGAGCTACACAACCGCCTTCGACGCCCTGCGCCGGGGCGACCTGGAGGCGGCGCGCGCTTCGGCGCGGCAGGCGCAGGACCGGGTATTGCTGGGTCAGGTCGAGTTCGAGCGTCTGTTCCATGCCGATTATTCGGCGACCTACGAGGAACTCGCGGCGTGGCTGGAGGAGTATTCCGACCTGCCGGTGGCGCCGCGTGCCTATAACCTGGCCCTGCGCCGCCGACCCGACGGGGCGCCCGAGCCGAAGCGGCCATCGAGCATCAGCGGCCGGACCTGGTCGACCGTTGTGCAGGCCGGCGGCGGGGCCTCGCCCGACGACCCGACCAAGGCGGCGCGGATCGCGCTGAACCATGACGACCTGACCGGCGCAGTCACATTGGGCGAACAGATCGGCGACTGGTGGGTGGTCGGCCTGGCCCGGTACCGGCTGGGCGAGTTCGGCAAGGCCGCGAACGCCTTCGAGCGGGTTCTGGACGATCCGACCGAAGACGGATGGATCCGCTCGGGCGCCGCCTTCTGGGCGGCCCGCAGCGCCGCGCGCTCCGGTCAGCAGGATCGCGTGCGGCCGCTGCTGCGGCAGGCCGGGATCTGGCCAGCGACCTTCTATGGCCAGATCGCCTTGCGGCAGCTTGGCGAGGAGCCGACCATAGAAAACCTGGGCCCGCGCCCCTATCAATCGGAAGCCCGGTCGCAGCGCGCCGCATGGCGCGACGACGACGTGGACGCCGAGGCGCTGAACGCCTTCATCCGCTCGGACGACCGGGCGCGCCGCACGGTGGCCTATTCAGAGGTCGGACGCAGGACCGAGGCGCGCGACGAATTGCGCACGGGTCTTCGCTCGGAGTTGACCGAACAGGGCCGCAAGCTGTGGGCGGCGCTGGGCCGGGCCCTCGGGCCCCGGGTCACCGGGGTCAGCGACGAGGCCGAGCGCATCGACGCCGACCGCTATCCGCAGCCGGTGATCGAGCCGGCCGGCGGCTTCACCATCGAGCGGTCGCTGGTCTACGCCATCGCCCGCAAGGAGACGAATTTCGATTCCCGCGCCCGGTCGGCGGTCGGGGCCTACGGCCTGATGCAGGTGATGCCGACCACAGCGGCGGAACTGGCCAACGACCGGGTTTATGTCGCGAGCCCGGACCTCCTTTATGATCCGGCGGTGAATGCGCGGCTGGGTCAGGCCTATGTCAACAAGGTGCTGGCCATGCCGGCCATCAACGGCGACCTGCTGAGGGTCGCGGCCTCCTACAACGCCGGGCCGGGGCCGATGGTCGCGGCGGTGCGGAAACTGGGCCAGGACGCCGACCCGCTGCTGCTGATCGAGTCGATCGACGTGCCGCAGGCGCGGGATTATGTGGAGAAGGTCGTGGCGGCCTACTGGATTTACCAGCGCCTCAACGGACTGCCGTTAAACACGCTGGACGCGGTGGCCTCGGGCGCGACCCTGATTCCGTTGGCGCTGGACTATGTGCCGCCGGCGGCGCCCGGGCATGCGCTTGAGATCGCCTTGGTCCCGACGGTCGGGGGCGCTCGCTAGCGGGCTACAGGCCGGCGATCAGGAGCGCCGGCAGGCAGCAGGCGATCACGATCAGAAGCCCATAGACCATCAGGCTGGGGCGACGCGGCTGGGGCTGTTCGACGGGCATCGACATGGTTGACCCTTCAACGCACAGGCGTTGGTGAGGCTCCCGGAATAGCAGCGTTGTCTTAAGGCCCGGTTCCGGTGCGCGGTTAACGCAACGCTTCCGCCGTCCATTCCAGAAAATCGGGCTGGGCCAGCAGGGTGTCGCAGTAGGCGGCGGCGGAGCCGTCATCGCCATGGGCGGCGAGGTCGATCTGGTAGTGGCGGAAACGCGTCGCGACGGGCGTGAAGAAGGCGTCCGGGACAGACCAGTCACCAAACAGATAGGGCCCTCCGGCCCCGAAGCGGCGACGCATCTCCATCCACAGGCTGATGATGCGCCGGATATCGCGCTCGACGGCCTTTCCACCCGGCGGTGGGGAGCGGTCGGCGCCGACCATGGTGTGATCCGGTCCCATGCCGCATTCGGTGCGCAGGGCCATGAAACCGCCGTGCATCTCGCAGGCGGCCGAACGGGCCAGCCAGCGGGCGTGGGCGTCGGCGGGCCAAAGCCGGACCTCGGGATAGCGTTCGGCGCACCAGACGGAGATGGCCATGGAATCCCAGATCGTCTCGCCATCGACCTTGAGCAGCGGGACGAGACGCGACGGGGAAATCTGTTCGAGCTCGGCCTGGCCGGCCTCGGAATAGATGTCGATCTCGCGCACGGTGAAGTCGGCGCGGCAGCGTTTGAGCACCAGCCAGGGGCGCAGGGACCAGGTCGAGTACAGCCGGGGGCCGATGATCAGTTCCATGGGGCGGCTCCTGTCGTTGCGGCTCACCTCGTGCCGCGCGGAGCCGGGCGATGCAAGCGGGCCGCCCGCCGACGCCTTGACTCAGGGGGGGCTTGGACCGACACCCCGCGCCCATGATCATTCGCTATTCCCGCCCCGAAGCCGTCGCCATCTGGTCGCAAGAGACCAAATACCGGATCTGGTTCGAGATCGAGGCCCATGCCGCCACCCGGATGGCCGAACTGGGCACCATCCCGGCCAGCGCCGCCGAGGCCATCTGGGCCAAGGGCAAGGACGTGGTGTTCGACGCCGACCGCATCGACGAGATCGAACGCACGACCAAGCACGACGTCATCGCCTTCCTGACCCATGTGTCGGAGATCGTCGGCGAGGAGGCCCGTTTCCTGCACCAGGGCATGACGTCGTCGGACGTGCTGGACACCTGTTTCGCGGTGCAACTGGCGCGAGCCTCGGACCTGCTGATCGAGGGTGTCGACCGGGTGCTGGCGGCGCTGGAGACGCGGGCGAAGGAGCACAAATTCACGCCCTGCGTCGGCCGCAGCCACGGCATCCACGCCGAACCGGTGACCTTCGGCCTGAAGCTGGCCGGGTATCACGCCGAGTTCCAGCGTGCGAAGCGTCGGCTGCTGACGGCGAAGGAGGAGATCGCCACCTGCGCCATCTCCGGCGCGGTCGGGACGTTCGCCAACGTCGATCCGTCGGTCGAGGCCTATGTCGCCGACAAGATGGGCCTGCAGATCGAGCCGGTCTCGACCCAGGTGATCCCGCGCGACCGGCACGCGGCCTTCTTCGCGGCGCTGGGCGTGGTGGCGTCCTCGGTTGAGCGGCTGGCGGTGGAGATCCGCCACCTGCAGCGCACCGAGGTGCTGGAGGCCGAGGAGTTTTTCGACAAGGGCCAGAAGGGCTCGTCGGCCATGCCGCACAAGCGCAACCCGATCCTGACCGAGAACCTGACCGGCCTTGCCCGGCTGGTGCGCTCGGCCGTGACGCCGGCGATGGAGAACGTCGCCCTGTGGCACGAGCGCGACATCAGCCATTCGTCGGTCGAGCGCGGCATCGGCCCGGACGCCACCATCCATCTGGACTTCGCCCTGCACCGTCTGGCCGGTGTGGTCGAGCGGCTGAACGTCTATCCGGCCAATATGGAGAAGAACCTCAACCTGCTGGGCGGGCTGGTGCATTCGCAGCGGGTCATGCTGGCCCTGACCCAGGCGGGGGTGTCCCGCGAGGACGCCTATGCCGCGGTGCAGGAGAACGCGATGAAGGTGTGGCGCGGCGAAGGCCGGTTCCTCGACTTCCTCAAGGCCGACGCGAGGGTGACCCTGCCCGAGGCCCAGCTCGAGGCCCTGTTCGATATCGGCTATCATACGAAGCACGTGGACACGGTGTTCGCGCGGGTGTTCGGGGCCGCGTGACCCGCAAGGCCGGGTTCGATCCGGTCGTCGACGCGAACACGCGGCTGCTGATTCTCGGCAGCCTGCCCGGCGACGCGTCGCTGAAGGTCGCGCAGTACTACGGGCATCCCCGTAACGCCTTCTGGCGGCTGATCGGCGGCGTGATCGGGCGCGACCTGCCTCCCTTGACCTACGACGAGCGGCTGGCGGCGTTGAAGGCGGCCGGGGTCGGGCTGTGGGACGTCATCGCCAGCGCCGAGCGTCCCGGCAGCCTGGACGCCGCGATCCGTCGGCCGGAGGCGGCAGATCTGTGTGGATTGGTCGGCAGCCTGCCGGCCTTGCGGGCGGTAGCCTTCAATGGCGGGGCGGCCGCAAGGCTGGGCCGGGCCGTGCTGGTCGACCCGCCGGCCGGGGTGTCGTTGATCGACCTGCCGTCCTCCAGCCCCGCCCATGCGCGGCCCTTCGCCGAAAAAGCGGCGGCGTGGGCCCGGCTCGGTCGCGCGTTGGGCTAGCGCCGCCCGGCGAACGCCGCGTGCGGAAAAGTGTCGCGCCGACGCATCCTTTCCCGAGGCTGAACCGTATCCCCTGTGGGGCCGCCGGGAGGGCGGCGCCGGAGTGGGGATAAGCAATGACGTCGACCCGTTCTGTATTGGCTGTCGTGGCGGCGCTCGCGATGTTGTCCGCGTGCGACAGTGACGCCTCGCGGAAGTCCGAGCCGCCGCCCTCGACCGCCCCGGCTCCCGTTCCGGCCGCGACGGAGACCGTTCTGGCGGTGGCCGAACGCGATCCGGACTTCACCACCCTGGTCGCCGCCCTGCAGACCGCGGGCCTCGCCGAAACCCTGAACGGCGGCGGTCCGTTCACGATCTTCGCCCCGACCAATGCGGCGTTCGAAAAGATCCCCACTGCACGACGCGACGCCCTGACCCGGCCGGAGGGCCAGGCCGAGCTGCGCCGGCTGCTGACCTACCATGTCGTGCCGGCGCGGTTGGACGCGGCCGGCCTCGTGCAGCGCATTCAGGCGGCGGATGGCTCGCTGGCCCTGACCACGATGCAGGGCGGTGCGCTGACGGCGCGCATGCGGGCGGACGGAGCGATCGAGCTGACCGATGCGGCGGGCAGCGTCTCGCGCCTGGTGGAAGCCGACATGGCGGCCTCGAACGGTGTCATCCACGCGGTCGATACGGTGGCCGCGCCGGGCTGACCCAGGGGTCACAGATACCGGCGTCGCCCTCCCCCCACACGGCGCCGGCGGCGGATCGCCCAATCGATCCGTCCAGAGAGGCCGCGGCTGCAAGGCTGCGGCCTTTCGTCGGTAAATGGGGACGGTCGGCTATTCGCCGTTGCGGATCTGGTCGCGGGCGACGGAGGCGAACTCATCCATCTTGCGGCGGATCTCGCCCTCGGAGACGGTCAGGCCGGAGCCTTCGAAATCCTGGGCGATCTTGCGGTAGACGTCTTCCTCGCCCGGCTGCTCGAAGTCGGCCCGGACGACGGCGCCCGCGTATTTGTCGGCGCTGTCGGCCGACAGGCCCATCTTCTCCGCCGCCCAGAGACCGAGCAGCTTGTTGCGCCGGGCCACCGCCTTGAATTCCTGTTCCTGATCGAGGGCGAACTTGGACTCGAAGCCCTTTTCCCGATCGTCAAAGGTCGTCATGGGCGTCTGCAGGCTCCGTCTGGCGGCCCTGGGCCGCGGTCGAGGAGGTCTATAGCCTCACCGGAGACGAACGCAACGGAAACCCGGACGGTTCAACCCGCCTCGCGTTTGTGTCGCAGCCCGGGTTCCGGTAAGGGAGGGCCTCGAATTCTCCCGCCCGCCCGATTCCGGATCGCGCCGCCCAGACCGATGTGCTGGCCGCGCGATTTTCGTTTCTGGCGAGGCCCCGCCTGGACCCGTCATGATGAACGTCAAGCGCAAGAAGCTCTACGAGGGCAAGGCCAAGATTCTGTATGAGGGCCCGGAGCCGGGCACCCTGATCCAGTATTTCAAGGACGACGCCACCGCGTTCAACGCCCAGAAGAAGGCGACGCTGGAGGGCAAGGGCGTCATCAACAACCGCATCAGCGAGTTCGTCATGTCGCGTCTGAACGGCATCGGCGTGACCAACCATTTCATCAAGCGCCTGAACCTGCGCGAGCAGCTGATCCGGGAGGTCGAGATTATCCCGCTCGAGGTCGTCTGCCGCAACGTGGTGGCCGGCTCGATGAGCCAGCGCCTCGGCATCGACGAGGGCACGCCCCTGCCCCGCTCGATCATCGAATTCTACTACAAGAAAGACGAGCTCAACGACCCGTTGGTCACGGAAGAGCACATCACCGCCTTCAACTGGGCCACGACCCAGGAACTGGACGACATTCTGGCGATGACGGTGCGGGTCAACGACTATCTGTCGGGCATGTTCGGCGCGGTCGGCATTACGCTGGTGGACTTCAAGATCGAGTTCGGCCGGGTGTGGGAGAACGACTTCAGCCGGGTCATCCTGGCCGATGAGATCAGCCCCGACTCGTGTCGCCTGTGGGACACCAATACGGGCGAGAAGCTGGACAAGGACCGTTTCCGCCGCGATCTGGGCAATGTGATTGAAAGCTACACCGAGGTGGCCCGCCGCCTCGGCATCATGAAGGACATGCCGACCGTGATTCAGGGAGGACTGCACTGATGGCCAGGGTCAAGGTTCATGTATTCCTGAAGCCCGGCGTGCTGGACGTTCAGGGCAAGGCCGTTGAGGGCGCCCTGCACGGACTGGGCTGGGCCGGCGTCGGCAACGCCCGGGTCGGCAAACTGATCGAGTTCGACCTGGACGGCGTGGACGATCCCGCCGCCGAGGCGAAGAAGATGTGCGAGCAACTGCTCGCCAATACGGTGATCGAAAGCTACCGCGTCGAGATCGCGTGAAGCGCGGGCTGAAACTGGTCGTCGCCCTGTTCGTGCTGGCGGGCTGCATCCTGTTCGCGGCGGCGTTGGCTGGCGGGCTGATGGACGACGCCGCCTTCACGCCGGCGGCGAAGGAAGCGGCCCACTAGACGCGACTTACGGGCCGGCGCTGCGTTAGGATCTCAGACCCCACGCAGGAGGACGCGCCATGACCTTCACCCTCAGCTCCAACGACATCACCGATGGCGGCGTGCTGCCCGACGCCCAGGTGCAGGCGAAGGGAAACACGTCGCCCCATCTGAAATGGTCGGGGGCGCCGAAGGGGACGAAGAGCTACGCCATCACCTGCTACGATCCAGATGCGCCGACCGGCTCGGGTTTCTGGCACTGGACGGTGGCCAACATCCCCGCCGACGTGACCGAACTGGCGGCCGGCGGGCCCGTACCGGCGACGGCGGTCGAGGGACGGACCGACTTCGGCGAACCGGGCTATGGCGGGGCCGCCCCGCCGCCGGGGCATGGGCCGCACCGCTACATCTTCACCGTGTTCGCCGTAGATACGGACAGGTTGGAGGTCACACCGGAGGATTCAGGGGCCAAATACGGGTTCAATCTGCATTTCCATACCCTGGCCAAGGCGTCGATCACCGCGACTTACGAGAACAGGGGCTGACGGAACCGCGGGGAAGCCGGTTGGTTTGAAAAGGATGTTCCCCGACATCTTCCTTCAGGGCTGGGACGGACCGCTTCGCATTCTGATTGTCGGGCCGGTCGCCTACATTCTACTGATCACCCTGCTGAGGCTGACGGGCAAGCGGACGCTTTCCAAGCTGAACGCCTTCGACCTGGTCGTCACTGTCGCACTCGGGTCGGTGCTGGCCACGCTCATTCTGAACAAGGACACGCCCTTGATCGAGGGGCTGACGGCCATGGCTGTGCTGGTCGCCCTGCAACTGGTCGTGACGTGGACGACCGTGCGACATCCGGAACTGCGCCGGCTGGTGCGGGCGGACCCGGCCTTGCTGCTGGCAGGCGGGCGACTGCGGCGTGACACGCTGAGAGCCGAACGAATCACCGAGGATGAAGTCCTTCAAGCCATCCGCGACTCGGGCGGCCATGGGTTCGCCGACGCGGACGCGGTGTTTCTGCAGAGTGATGGCTCGTTGGCGGTGGTCTCGCGAGAAGCCTGACCCGCCGCACTGACAATGTCGGCGAACCCTGCTAAACGCCCGCGCCATGAGCGCAGCCGTCATCGTCTTCCCCGGTTCCAACTGCGACCGCGACTGCAAGGTCGCGATCGAACGATCGACGGGCGAGTCCGTCGACATGGTCTGGCATCAGGAAACGGAGCTGCCGTCCGGCCTGGACCTGATCGTGCTGCCGGGCGGGTTTTCCTACGGCGACTATCTGCGCTGCGGGGCCATGGCCGTGCAATCGCCGGTGATGCAGGCGGTCAAGAAGGCCGCCGAGGACGGCGTCGCCGTGGTCGGAATCTGCAACGGCTTCCAGATCCTGTGCGAGGCCGGGATGCTGCCGGGCGCGCTGCTGAAGAACGCCGGGCTGAAATACGTCTGCAAACCGATCAGCCTGACCGTCGCCAACGGCCAGACGCGCTTCACCGCCGGCTATCAAGGCGAGCGCGAGGTGATCATGACCCAGGGCAATGGCGACGGAAACTATTTCGCCGACGCCGAGACCCTGAAGCGGATTGAGGGCGAGGGGCAGGTGGTGTTTCGCTACGTGGACAACCCGAACGGATCGGTCGCCGACATCGCCGGCATCCAGAACGCGCGCGGCAACGTGCTCGGCATGATGCCCCACCCGGACCGGGCGTTCGAGGACGAGTTGGGTTCCGCCGACGGCGCGACCCTGTTCCGCAGCGTGTTCGCGGCGGCCTGACGCACGTCTGACTTGACCCCTACGACCGTGACGGCCGAACTGGCCGGATCATCGCGTTTTGTGGATCGGGGACGGCGCGTTTGATCCTGCGGCCATGACGGTCATGGCGTCCTCCTTCGCCAAAGAGCCCGGCGGACGGCGGGCAGATTCCGGAACAGTGAACCAAGGACGGGCGCGGCGCGTAGAGTCCTGAACCGCCACGCTTGCAGGAGCCCACATGTCCTCGATCATCCGCCCGGACGGCGCCCAGACCACGCGGCGTTGGATCGTGCTCGCCTCTGCGATTTTCGCCATCGTCGTCTCCTACGGCCAGATGGCGCTGGGTTGGGGCCAGACACCGCAGGAGTTCTCCGCCGACAGCGACGAGACGCTGCGGGTCGCGGGCTACGCCTTCTCGATCTGGGGTCTGATCTATCTCGGCCTGATCATCTATGCGGTGCGGCAGGCCCTGCCGCAGACCGGCGAGAGCCTGCTGATCAACCGGCTGGGCTGGCCGTCAGCGGCGGCGCTGCTGGGCATCGGCTGGTGGATTGTCGCCTCGGCCTTCGACTGGGAATGGGCGACGGTGGGGCTGATCTTCGGCAGTCTGATCGTGCTGCTGATTCCCCTGATGCTGAACGCCGGGGCGATCCGGGCGCTGGGACGGACCGAGCGCGACCGATGGCTGGTCGTGTGGCCGCTGGCGGCGCTCGCGGGCTGGCTGATGGTGGCCTCGCCGGTCAACTTGCTGACCATACTGACCGGCAACGACGCCCTGCCGGCGAGCCCGTCGCCGACGGTCTGGGCCATTCTGGCCGTCGTTGTCGTGGCCTTGATCGCGCTGATCGTCACGGCGCGCCTGAGGATGCTGGCCTTCGCCCTTCCCGTCACCTGGGGCCTGCTCGGCGCGTTCGTGGCCGAGCAGGAACGCAACGCGCCGCTGGCCTATGTCGCACTCGCTGCGGCCGTGGCGGTTCTGGTTGGCGCGGTGATCCTGACTTTCCGACTGCGGCCCGGGATCGAGCGGTCGGCCGACTAGTCTGCGCCGGGGAAAGCCTCGGGATCGTGCTCCGGGTCGCCGACATCGAAGGCCCCGGTCTCGTCGAAGCCGACGCTGCCGACACCGACGGCCGAGCCGGTCAGGCGCTGGCGGCTGGCCATGGCGACCGCTGGTGCGGCCTCGTCCATGGCGCGGGTGACATCCGGATCATTGGACCGGTCCATCTGCTGATGATCGGGGTGGGTCGGCGCGGTTTCGGCGGGCGTTCGTGACATCACTGTTCCTCCCCCGCGCGGTCGTCGTTGGCGGCCTGTTTCGAAGCGCGTTCGGCGGCGGCGCTGGCGCCGGCGTCGTCGGCGGCGATTTCGGGCGCCGTCGGGTCCTTGGGCGTGGCGGCGGGGTCGATAGGCTGGTCGGTCATGACGATCTCCTGCGGCTTTGCCGGATTCAATGGCGGGGGGGCGGCGATGTTCCCGCCGGAATGGCTGACACGGAGCCCGTCTGCCGCTAGAAGGCGCGGCCATGAGCGCTCCTGAAAAGACCATGGCCGAACTGGCCGCCGAATACGGCCTGGCCCCCAACGAATACCAGGTCGTCCTCGACCGGCTCGGGCGCGAGCCGAACAACGTCGAATTGGGCGTGTTCTCGGTGATGTGGTCCGAGCACTGCAGCTACAAATCGTCGAAGATCCACCTCGGCAAATTCCCGACCAAGGGACCGCGCGTCATCTGCGGGCCGGGCGAGAACGCGGGCGTGATCGATATTGATGACGGCGACGCCTGCATCTTCAAGATGGAGAGCCACAACCACCCGTCCTACATCGAGCCCTATCAGGGCGCGGCGACCGGCGTGGGCGGCATCATGCGCGATGTCTTCACCATGGGCGCGCGGCCGGTGGCCCTGCTCAACGCCCTGCGCTTCGGCGATCCGTCGCACGAGAAATCGAAGCGGCTGGTCAAGGGCGTGGTCTCCGGCATCGGCGGCTACGGCAACTGCGTCGGCGTGCCGACGGTGGGCGGCGAAACCAATTTCCACCGTGGTTACAACGGCAACATCCTGGTCAACGCCATGTGCGTGGGCGTGGCGAAGGCGGACAGCCTGTTCTATTCGGCCGCCCCGGCGCCGGGCCTGAGCGTGGTCTATTTCGGGTCGAAGACCGGGCGCGACGGCATCCATGGCGCGACCATGGCCTCGGCGGAGTTCGACGAGGATTCAGACGAGAAACGCCCGACCGTTCAGGTCGGCGACCCCTTCGCCGAGAAGCTGCTGATCGAGGCGACGCTGGAGCTGATGGCCTCGGGCGCGGTGGCGGCGATCCAGGACATGGGGGCGGCCGGCCTGACCTCGTCGTCGGTCGAGATGGCCGGCAAGGGCGGCGTCGGCATCGAACTGAACATGGACGCCGTGCCCCAGCGCGAAGAGGGCATGACGGCCTATGAGATGATGCTGTCGGAGAGCCAGGAGCGGATGCTGGCGGTGCTGAAGCCCGGGCGCGAGCAGGACGGCTATCGCATCTTCGAGAAATGGGGACTGGACGCCGCGGTGATCGGCGTGACCACCGACACCGGCCGCCTCGTGCTGAAACACCACGGCGAGACGGTCTGCGACGTGCCCTTGGCCCCGCTGTTCGACGACGCGCCGCTGTACGACCGTCCCTGGGTGCAGCCGGAATTGCAGCCTCGGCTGGACCCCAAGGAGGTCCCGGCGCCGGACAGCTGGGTCGACGCCGTGCTGAACGTGGTCACCTGCCCGGACATGGCCTCCAAGCGCTGGCTCTGGGAGCAGTACGACCGTCACGTCATGGCCGACACCCTGCAGGACTCCTCGACCGGCGCCGACGCCGGCGTGGTGCGGGTGCACGGCACCGACAAGGGGCTGGCGATGACCTCGGACTGCACCCCGCGGTATGTGCAGGCCGATCCCTATGAGGGCGGCAAGCAGGCGGTGGCCGAGGCGTGGCGCAACCTGACCGCCGTTGGCAGCCGCCCCATCGCCATCACCGACAACCTGAATTTCGGCAATCCGCAGCGGCCCGAGATCATGGGCCAGATCGTCCGCGCCATCGACGGCATGGCGGAGGCCTGCCGGGTGCTGGACTTCCCCGTCGTGAGCGGCAACGTCAGCCTCTATAACGAGACCAACGGCGCGGCCATTCCGCCGACGCCGACGGTAGGCGCGGTCGGCCTGCTGCCCAACTACGACGTGGTCACCGGCTTCGGCGGCATGGGCGAAGGCGACGTGCTGGTGCTGATCGGCGATACGGTCGGCGAGTTGGGTTCGTCGATCTATCTGCGCGAGGTGCTGGGCCGCGAGGACGGAGCGCCGCCACCGGTCGATCTGGCCCTGGAGAAAAAAACCGGCGACTTCGTGCGCGGCCTGATCGAGGCGGGCGAGCTGACCGTGGTGCACGACCTGTCCGACGGCGGCCTGATCGGCGCGGCGGCGGACCTGGCCCTGGCGTCGGACGTCGGGATCGAGCTGGACGCCAGCTCGGCGACGCACGCCCACATCCTGCTCTTCGGAGAGGATCAGGCGCGATATCTGGTGGCGGTTCCGGAAGCGACGGCGATCATCGCGGCGGCCCAGGCGGCGGGCATCCACGCCAGCGTGGTCGGCCGGGCCAAGGGGCGCGACTTCGCCTCGGGCGGACCGGACGGAGACCTGTTCCGCATTCCGATGGAGCACCTGCGCGAGATGCATGAAGCGTGGATGCCGAACTGGATCGAGGGCAAGGCGTGACACGTCGTCCCCGGATGGCGCTCGCGGGCCTCGCCCTGCTGCTGACCGCCTGCGAAGGGGGTGGGGACCCGGTGGAACAGGCGCTGCGCGAGGCGTCCGCGGCCCATCAGGCGGCGGCGACCGAGACCACGGCCGAAACGGAAGCGAGGTCGGCCGCGACTGCCGGCGACCAGGCCTATGTTCGCGAGGCCATCAAGGAACACCGCGCCGCCATCGCCAAGGCGGAGACCACCTTGCGCGAGACGGCCGATCCGGCGCTTCGCCAGATGGCCCGCTCGACCATCGACGCCCGCAAGGCCGAGGTCGCCGCCCTCCAAGCCTGGCGAGCGGACTCGACATCGAGCGAGTGACGTCCGTCACAATTGCGGGCTAGGTCAAGCGACCGAACCACGGAGCGTCTGATGACAGTGCCCTATTCCGTCTCGCGTCGGGGCGTGATGTTGGCGCTCGGCGCCGGCGGCGTTGCGCTGGGGAGTCGGCGCCCCGCGCTCGCGGACCCGGTGTTCGCGGAATACCCGTTCCAGCTGGGCATCGCCGCCGGCGATCCGGCGCCGGACGGCTTCATGATCTGGACCCGGCTGGCGCCGCGTCCTCTGGAGATCGGGCACGGCATGCCGTCGGCGCCCGTGCCGGTGAAGTGGGAGGTGGCGACGGACCGCAGCTTCTCCAACGTGGCGCGCAGCGGCGAGACGATCGCCCGGCCCGAACTGGGCCACGCCGTGCACGTCGAGGTCGGGGGGCTTGAGCCGGGCCGGGAGTATTTCTACCGCTTCACGGCCGGCGCCGAACGGACGCCGTCGGGCCGGGCGAAGACGGCGCCGGCGCCGGGGAGCTCCGTGGCCCGGGCGCGGTTCGGCGTGCTGGGCTGCCAGGCGTACGAACACGGTTTCTACACCGCCCACCGCAAGGCGGCGTCCGAGGATCTGGATTTCGCCTATTTCTACGGGGACTACATCTACGAGGGGCGGGGCAGCCGGACCTACACCGGGTCGGGCGGAACGATGGAGAACCCGCGCCAGCACGTCGGGGGCGAGGCCTACAGCCTCGACGATTATAGACGGCGGTACGCGCTCTACAAGCTGGATACGGACCTTCAGGCCAGCCATGCGGCGACGGCGTGGTTCGTGACCTGGGACGATCACGAGGTGACCAACAACTGGGTCGGGGCGATCGACGACGGCGTGCCGCCGGAGGTGTTCCTGCTCAGGCGGCAGGCGGCGGCGCAGGCCTTCTACGAGCATATGCCGCTGCGCCGGTCGGCCTTTCCGAGAGGCTCCGACATCCAGCTGTATCGGCACGCGTCGTGGGGAAACCTGCTCGACCTCAACCTGCTCGACACGCGCCAGCACCGGACCAAACAGCCCTGCGGCGACAGCTGGAACGCGACCTGCGACGGCGTCTCGGACCCCAGGGCGCAGGTGCTGGGCGAGGCCCAGGAGGCATGGCTGTACCGCAATCTGGAGCGCAGCGAGGCCCACTGGAAGGTGCTGGCGCAGCAGATCATGGTGATGGATCTCGACCGCAAGGAGGGGCCGGAGCCCGGCTACAATCTCGATACGTGGGCAGGATACCGGATTCCGCGGCAGCGGATGCTGAACCGTCTGCGCGACCGGCGGATCGGCAATACGGTTGTGCTGACCGGCGACGAACACCAGAACTATGCGGGCGAGCTGTATGTCGACGGCCGCAATCCCGAGGGCGCGCCGGTGGCGGCCGAGTTCGTCACGACCTCGGTCAGCTCGTCCGGCGACGGACAGGACCAGCGCGCCGACGGCCGCCGCTACCTCGCCGAGAACCTCTTCCTGAAGTTCAACAACGCCCAACGCGGCTATGTCGTCTGCGACGTCACGCCGGAGCGCTGGCAGACCGAGTTCAAGGTGCTGGACAAGGTGTCGGAAAAGGGCGGGACGCTCAGCACGCGGGCGAAATTCGCGGTGGCGAACGGGGATGCGCGGGTCGTTCCGGCCTGAGTTCGACAGCGGGGAATTGGAGGACGGATTCAGCGGGATTTCGACTACCCCGGCGGAGGAATTGGAAGACGACGGCTACTGGTGGACTTGCGCGGGCGTGTTGCCCGGCTGACGGGATTGTAACTTTCCGCCTCGCGCGCGGGTGCTAGCCTCGCCGTCGGGAAGCGAGGGAGGTTGCGATGCGCTGGCTCACCGACGAGGACCACGAGGCGCTGACCCCGGCCGAGCGGTGCGAACCGCGGACGCCCTTGCCGGTGCGGATGGTCGCGAGCGAGGAGTATGCGCCGGTTCCGCAGACCCGGAAGCAGCGTGAGACGGAAGCGCGGCTCTATGCGCTGGCGGATGCAGTCGCGCCGAAGCTCGGGCTCAGCCGGCGGCGCTTCTTCCAGACCTCGGCCGGGATGGCGGCCGGGTTCGCTGCGCTGAACGGGGCGTTCGGGCCGCTGTTCGCCGTTTCGGAGGCCGAGGCGTCAAGTCCCGAGCTGGCGCGGGAGCGGGCGGACGCCCTGTCCGGACAGTTCATAATGGACATGCACACCCATTTCCTGCGCGACGACACACGGCTGGAGGGCTTCGTCCGGTTGCGGGAGTCGGTGGCGGCGCAGGGCTGGAATCCACAGCTGAGCGCGGCGGGGCCGCAGACGCTCGAGGACCTGAAGTTCGACAATTATTTCAAGGAGGTCTTCCTGGATTCCGACACCAAGATCGCGCTGATCTCGTCGGCGCCGTCCGACATCCCCGAGGACTGGTTCCTGACCAACCGGCAGATGGCAGAGGCGCGGGAAACGGTGAACAGCCGGGCCGGATCGAAGCGGCTGATGACCCACGCTATCTTCACCCCCGGCGCGCCGGGCTGGCTGGACGATCTGGATGCGGCGCTGGCGCTGCGACCGGACTCGGTCAAGGGCTATACGGTCGGCGACAACACCCACAAGGAGACGGCGCGCCATCCGTGGCGGATGGATTCCGACGAGACCTATCGCGGCTATGAGAGGATGGCGGCTGCGGGAGTCCGGAACGTCTGCGTCCACAAGGGGCTGTGGGGGCGCGGCGCGGACCGGCGGTTCCCGAACCTGGCGCCCTATGCCGACGTGCGCGACGTGGCGCAGGCGGCGAAGGACTGGCCGCAGCTGAACTTCATCATCTACCACTCGGCCTACCGGCTGGACGATCCGGAGTGGGCCCTGGCCGAGTTCGAACGGACCGGACGGATCGACTGGGTCACGGACCTCGCGGAAATTCCGGCGGCGCACGGGGTGAGTAATGTTTACGGCGACCTGGGCCAAATCTTCGCCCAGACGCTGGTGGCGCAGCCGCGGATGTGCGCGGCGATCATGGGCACGCTGGTCCGGGGACTGGGCGCCGACCACGTCTGCTGGGGCACCGACGCGGTCTGGACCGGGTCGCCGCAATGGCAGATCGAGGGGCTGAGGCGGCTGGAGATTCCCGAGGACATGCAACAGGCCCACGGTTTCGCGCCGCTGGGCGCCGCCGACGGACCGGTGAAGACGGCGGTGTTCGGCGGCAACAACGCGCGGCTCTATGGCGTCGACGTTCCGGGCGCGCAGGCGGCGCTGGCGGGCGACCGGTTCGCGGCGCTGAAGGCGGAATACGGTGCCGCCGGGCCTCAGCCGTCGAACCGGCGCTACGGCTTCGTCGCGCGGGGTTAATCGACCGGCAGGTAGTCGTTGGGCTCAACGAGCCGGAACCCGGGCGTGGTCTCGACCATCTGGCGGAGCCAGAAGGCGTGCCCGGCGCCGTAGACGACCACGATCCGGTCGCCGGGGCGAGCGACCTGCATCAGGCGGGCGAAGATCATGGCGTTGCGGGTGTACCAGCGGCCGTTGAGGACGGCGCCGGGCTGATCGTCGCCGGAGCCGAAGGCCATCATCCGGGCGTAGAAGCCCTGATCGGAGGCGACCCGGTCAGGTGTGTTGAAGGCGGCGAGGAGCCGGCCGACGCTCTCCGTGCCCTGGCGGCGTTCGAGGTCGGCGATCATGGCGGCGACCTCGCCATGCAGGGCGCCGAGAGCGTCCGTCCGGCCGTTGACCTGCACCCAAGTCTGCACCGCCTCGAACGGGAAGTAGGAAGGTTCGCCGTCTCGGGCCTGCTCGTCGATGGCGTAGACGCGGTCGAGGCCGAGACGGTGGGCCAGTCGATAGCCGATCTGGGTCCGTTCATCCGGGTTGGTCAACAGGTCAGCCGGGGTGAAGGCAGGGTAGCGCGGGTCCAGCAGGGTGGTCTGGTCCGGTGCGACGCGCTCGACGGCGACGGCAGTCGGCCGGAATCGGGCGAGGCCCTCGGCGACCGCCTCGAGCTGGGCCTGTTTCCCCGGCGTGGTCACCGGGTCGACCCGGGCATTGTGGATGTCCTGCCCCGGATTGCCGAAGTGGTAGGTCCCGAGGATCATCACCTCGATGGGCTCGGGAGGCGGCGTCCGGGCCAGGGCGGCGGTCGGCAGGACGAGTGCCGCGACGGCGGCGAGGATCTTCAGCATCGGGGTGCTCCGCGAGGGGTTCGCGGGGAGAGGCCTCGGCGGGGGGCCGTGGATGCAGGCCCGGCGATTAACTCTGCGACAGATTCAAACCGTCGGCACCGCCTGGCTCAACCGCCCGCCGACCCGGATCGGCTCGACCCGCGTGGCCAGTCCGGTCCGGTCGTCGGTCTCGACATAGACGCCGCAGATGGTGGCCGGGCCGTGGGCGGGGCTGTAGCGGCCGCCGGAGAGGCGGGTGGTGAAGCGCCGCAGGGGCTCTTCCTTCTCGTTGCCGATGACGCTGTCGTAGTCGCAGCAGCCGCCGGCGTCGGTCTGGTAGGCGGTGCCGGCCGGAAGGATCTGGCAGTCGGCGGTCGGGACGTGGGTGTGGGTGCCGACCACCAGGCTGGCGCGGCCGTCGCAGAAATGGCCCATGGCCATCTTCTCGGAGGTGGCCTCGGCGTGGACGTCGACGATGATGGCGTCGGCGACGGCGCCGAGCGGACAGGCCGCAAGTTCCTTCTCCACCGCGCTGAACGGGTCGTCCATCGGGTCCATATGGATGCGGCCGAGCACGTTCATGACCAGCACGGTCTTGCCGGAATGGGTCTCGAACAGATTGGCTCCGGCGCCGGGAGCATCCATCAGGCGAGGATAGTTCAGGGGCCGGATCAGGCGCGGCTCGCGGACGATATAGGTCAGGGCCTCGCGCTGATCCCAGCTGTGGTTGCCCAGCGTCAGGCAGTCGGCCCCGGCCATGAACAGCTCGCGGGCGGTGTTCTCGGTGATGCCGAAACCGCCGGCGGCGTTCTCGGCGTTGATGACCACGAAATCGAGCTTCAGATCGCGCCTCAGCGCGGGCAGGTGGTCGGACAGGCCGTCGCGGCCGGACTTGCCGACCACGTCGCCGAAGAACGCCAGTCTCATTGGGTCTGCCTCATGGGACGGCTCTATAGCCCGTCTCGGTCAGAACGCCATGCAGGCGGATGTCGTGGGGTTCGAGGGGCAGGTGTTCGACTTCCTGGCCGGCGTAGGCGAAGCCGATGCGGTGGGCGTCCGGCAGCGCCACGAAGGTCCGGTCGTAGTAGCCGCCGCCCTGCCCCAGCCGCCCTCCGGCGCCGTCGAAGGCGAGGAGCGGTGTCAGGATCAGTTCCGGCGTGACGATCTCGGCCAGCGGCGGCGGCGCGGGAACGCCGACGAGGTCGGGCTCCAACGGCTGATCCAGCAGCCAGCGCCGGAAGATCATCGGCGCGTTCAGTTCGACCACGACCGGAAGGCAGAGGTCATAGCCCTCATAGGCGAGCCGCCTGGCCAGCGGCGTCGGATCAAGTTCCGAACCGATCGGTCGATACAGGGCATGAACGACGACGCCGGGCAGGTCGTCGGCATGATTGGCGGCCCTGACCGCCGCGTCGGGATTCTCGACGGCCAGCCGCTTGCGCGCCCCCCGCATCCTCGCCCGGAGTTCCCGTTTGTCGGTCATGGGGGAGAGGTAGCGCATCGGAGGCCCCCCCCACCATCCTTCGGATGGTCCCCCTCCCCCAGAGGGGGAGGAAAGCGCTCAAGCAGCGAGCGATAGCGCACAGAAAGGGAGAAGGGTGGCGGCGCCGCGAGAACCGTGAAGGGCGTTTAAATCCTCTCGACCTGGGTAGCCAGGTGGGCTCCGTGTGCCCGGGCCCTCGAGCCCAGACAGGGACAGATCCCTTCGAGTGAATTAAGGTCGCGAGGAAATGTTGCCTTCGACGAGGGCCGCAGCAAGACCCGCCGGAGAGAAAGATAGTCTTTCCATGGGGGCGGAACAATGGCGGCCCTCGACCGCATTGCGCTCCCCCTCCCCGGCACGCCGGGAGGGGGAGCGTCAGAGTCCCTGGGCGATCTTTTCGAGGCGGGCGGCGACGGCGTTCAGGGCCTCGGCCACGCCGTCGGTCGCGCCGGAGGCGGCGGAGAGTTCGGCGCCGGGCGTGGCCATTCGCGCCTCGTGCAGTTCGTCGGCCAGCAGCAGGCCGGCCATCAGGAACAGGCGGATGTCGCCGACATGGCCGACCTCGCCCGCCACCTGGCGGACATGGCCGTCGAACTGTTTGGCGAGGATGCGGACGCGCTCTTCCTGACCGTCGGCGCAGCCCACCGCATAGGGGCGGCCGTTGATCTCGACGGTGACCGTCGCCATCAGCGCGTCTCCGTGTCGCTGAGAGAGTCGCGGATGGCGTCGGCGGCGCGGGTCAGGGCCTGGGCGGCGTCGCGGCCGGCCGCTTCCAGTTCGTGGATGCGGGCGCGGTCGGTTTCGCTCGAGGGTTGAGGCGCAAACAGGTCGTCATCCGGCGCGCGGCCCGGTCCGGCGGCGCGACTCTTGAGATCGAGCAGGCGGCGTTCCAGCAGCGCCAGAGCGCGATCCACCCGGTCCTTGGCGGCCGATGCAGCGTCCATGCAGGTCAATTCCTCCAGAATCCGTATAGAACCCGCCGACGCGTCGGGGTAAAGCGGCGCGCCTCCCTTTTTCCGCCTCCCGACGAAAGGTCCCCGCCGTGACCGACGCCAGAACCGTATCCGAAAAGCCCTCGACCAAGCAGATGGCGGACGCCATCCGCGTGCTCGCCATGGACGGCGTGGAGAAGGCGAAGAGCGGCCACCCCGGCATGCCGATGGGCATGGCCGACGTGGCGACGGTGCTGTTCTCGCGCTTCATGAAGTTCGACGCCAGCCGCCCCGACTGGGCCGACCGCGACCGCTTCATCCTGTCGGCCGGCCATGGGTCGATGCTGATCTACGCCCTGCTGCACCTGACCGGCTACAGGGCGGCGACGAAGGACGAGCTGTCCAACTTCCGCCAGTGGGGATCGAAGACTGCGGGCCACCCCGAGTTCGGCCATATGCCGGGCGTGGAGACGACCACCGGTCCGCTCGGACAGGGTCTGGCCAACAGCGTCGGTTTCGCCATGGCCGAGCGGCATCTGGCGGCGAAATACGGCGACGACCTGGTCGACCACCGCACCTGGGTCATCGCCGGCGACGGCTGCCTGATGGAAGGCGTTTCGCAGGAGGCGATCACGCTCGCGGGCCGCTACCGGCTGAACAAGCTGACCGTGCTGTGGGACGACAACGAGATCACCATCGACGGCCAGGTGTCGCTGTCCGACGCCACCGACCAGAAGGGCCGCTTCAAGTCGGCCGGCTGGGCGGTCAAGTCGATCGACGGCCACAACGAGGCGCAGATCCGCGCCGCCCTGAAGTGGGCCACGCGACAGGACAAGCCGACGCTGATCGCCTGCCGGACCAAGATCGGGCGCGGCGCGGCGACCATGGAAGGCAGCCACAAGACGCACGGCGCCGCGCTGGGCGCGGCCGAGGTGGCGGCGACGCGGCTGGGTCTGGCCTGGACGCACGAGCCGTTCGAACTGCCGGAAAACATCGAGAAGGCGTGGAAGAAGGTCGGACGCCGGGGCGCGAAGGAACGCAAGGCGTGGGAGGCGCGGCTGGCGGCCTCGTCGCAGGCGGCGGACTTCACCCGGGCGATGAAGGGCGACCTGCCGGAGGGGGCCTTCTCGGCGCTGGACGCGAAGATCGCCGAGCTGGTCGAGACAAAGCCGGCCCAGGCCACGCGCCAGTCGTCGGGCGCCGCGCTGGACGAACTGTTCGCCGCCGTGCCGGAGCTGATCGGCGGCTCGGCCGACCTGACCGGGTCCAACAACACCTTCGTCAAGGGGACGCCGATTCTCGACGCGCCGACCTATGAGGGGCGCTACGTCAACTGGGGCATCCGTGAGTTCGGCATGGCCGCGGCGATGAACGGTATGGCGCTGCACGGCGGGGTCATACCCTACGGCGGCACCTTCATGGTGTTCTCGGACTACAGCCGGCCGGCGATCCGGCTCGGCGCCCTGATGGGCGTGCGGGCGATCCATGTGCTGACCCACGACTCGATCGGTCTGGGCGAGGACGGGCCGACGCACCAGCCGGTCGAGCACCTGGCGGCGCTGCGGGCCATCCCGAACCTGCTGGTGTTCCGCCCGGCCGACACCGTCGAGGCGATGGAATGCTGGAGACTGGCGCTGGAGCACAAGACCACGCCGTCGGCCCTGGCCCTGTCACGGCAGAAGACGGCGGCGGTGCGGACCGTGGCGGCGACGGAGAACCTGTCGGCCAAGGGCGCCTATGAGCTGCGCGCGGCCAATGGCGAGGCGAAGGTTACCCTGTTCGCCACCGGCACCGAGGTTCCGTTGGCGCTGGCCGCCGCCGATGCGCTGGAGGCCGGGGGCACGCCGACGCGGGTGGTGTCGGTTCCGTGCTTCGAGCTCTTCTTCCAGCAGCCGAAGGCCTATCAGGACGACGTCATCGGCCGCGGCACCGTCCGCGTCGCCGTCGAGGCCGCCATCCAGCAGGGCTGGGAGCGGTTCATCGGCGAGGACGGCGGCTTTGTCGGCATGACCGGCTTCGGCGCCTCGGCCCCGGCGGAGGTGCTGTACGAGAAGTTCGGCATCACCACCGAGGCGGTGGTCGCGGCAGTGAAGGCGCGGCTCTGACCATGCGCATCGGCACTCCCCTGTCCGACACCGCCGTCCGCGTCATGCTGCTCGGCGCGGGCGAGCTGGGCAAGGAGGTGGCGATCGAATTGCAGCGGCTGGGCGTGGAGGTGATCGCGGTCGATCGCTATCCGAACGCCCCCGCCATGCAGGTGGCGCATCGCAGCCATGTGATCCCGATGACCGATCCGCAGGTGCTGAACGGGGTCATCATGGCCGAGGCGCCGCATATCATCGTGCCGGAGATCGAGGCCATCGCCACCGAGGTGCTGGTTGCCATCGAGGCGGCGGGCCTGGCCACGGTCATTCCGACGGCGCGGGCGACGCAGCTGACCATGAACCGCGAGGGCATCCGACGGCTGGCGGCGGAGGAACTTGGCCTGCCGACTTCGCCCTACGCCTTCGTCGAAAGCGCGGCGGAGCTGGCGGAGGCGGCGCATCGGATCGGCCTGCCGGTGTTCGTCAAGCCGGTGATGTCGTCCTCGGGCAAGGGCCAGTCGATGATCGAGGCGATCGAGGACGCTGACGAAGCCTGGGCTTATGCGCAGTCGGGCGGACGGGTCGAGACGGCGCGGGTCATCGTCGAGGGGCGGATCGACTTCGACTTCGAGATCACCCTGCTGACCGTGCGGTCGATGCGGGTCCCGGATCAGGTCCGGGGTGACGACGACGCCGTGCGCACGGACTTCTGCGCGCCGATCGGGCACCGTCAGGTGAAGGGCGACTATGTCGAGAGCTGGCAGCCGCAGGCGATGACGCCCAAGGCGCTGGCGGCGGCGCAGACCATCGCCGGCAAGGTCACGGACGCCTTGGGCGGCCTCGGCGTGTTCGGCGTAGAACTGTTCGTGAAGGGCGACGAGGTGTGGTTCTCCGAGGTGTCGCCGCGGCCGCACGACACCGGACTGGTCACCCTCGCCACCCAGACCATGAGCGAGTTCGCCCTGCACGCCCGCGCCATACTCGGTCTGCCGGTGGATGTGAGCCAACGGGACGTCGGAGCCAGCGCGGTGATCTACGGCGGCATTGAAGCGACGGGGATCGCCTTCGAGGGCGTGGCCGAGGCGCTGGCTGTGCCGACCGCGGACCTGCGCCTGTTCGGCAAGCCGGAGAGCTATGAACGCCGCCGGATGGGCGTGGCCACGGCGCGGGGCGCCACGGTCGACGAGGCCCGGGAACGAGCCCGCGACGCCGCTTCCAGGGTCAGGCCGACGGCGGCCTAGAGAGCCGGCGCGGCCCCGGCCCGGGCCTGTCGGGCGCCCGCGAGGGCGGCGATGGCGAGATCCAGCGCCGGATCCTGCCCGGCTGCCTCGCCCTCTGGAGCGGGCGGCGTCAGGTCCGGTGTGACGCCGCGCTTCTCGAGCCGGACGCCGGCGGCGGTGACGAAGTTGGAGCGGCTGAGGCGGAGCCGGCCGCCGTCGGGCAGGTGGGTGTCCTGCGAAATCAATACGGCGCCGGCGGTCTGCTCGCCGACGACGACGGCGCGGCGGGCCTCCTGCAGGGCGGCGGGGGTCAGTTCCGCAGCGCTGCGGCTGTTGCCGTCGACGAGGACGGCCACGTCGTTGGACGCCGGCGCATCGAGATCGCCGCAGCCGCCGGCCGTCTTGAGCACGATGGCGCGGCCCGAGCGGGTGGTCCGGGTGGCCCAGGCGAGGTCACGCGGCAGGAAACAGCTCAGCACCGCATCGGCCTCGAGCAACCGCCCGCCCGGATTGCCGCGCAGGTCGAGGACGATGTCCGTATCGGGTGGCAGGACCGCCAGCTGGCGACCGACCCAGTCGCCAAGCCCGGCGTCGAAGGCGTCGATGCGCAGCACCGCCACGCCGGGGCGGGACAGGTCGGCGGCGAAAGGCGGACGCGGCGCCATGATGCGCGGCGTGAGGGTCACCGCGCGATGGGCGCCGTCCGGATCGACGAAGGTCAACGTCATGACCTGACCGTCGACCACGTCGCGTTCGGGGAACCAGGCGCCCGGCGGGGTGGTGTCGAGCCGCCAGCCGACGGCGACGCCCGCCGCCTCCGCCGCGGACCCCTCGCGGACCCGTTCGACGAAATAGACGCCCGGCGCGGCGGGATCGGGACGGAGGGTCACGCCGATGACGGGGCGCGGACCGCGGGCCGAGTCGAGGCGTCGGGCGACCGCCGGGGCCGAGGCGCCGGCGTGGCCGTCGTCCAGCAGGGCCAGCATGTCGCCGAGGACGCGATACAGCGCCCGGTCGTCCGGAGCGGCGACGGCCAGGGGCCGGTAGGTGCGCCGGGCGGCGTTCCAGTCGACCCCGTGGAGGCCCGGATCGTAATACTGGCCGCGCACCTCGTTCCAGACGCGGTCGAAGACGCGCTGGTTCATCCGCACCCGCTCGCGGGACGGGGCGGCCGGGGCCGTTGCGTCAGAAGCGGCGGCGACCGCCGAGACCGGGCGGGCGGCGGGGTCGCCCGCCCACGCCGGCGCCGCGATCAGCGCAAGGCCGATCGCGGCTGATCCGGTCAGTCGGAGAAGGAAGCGGCGAAGCATCATCGGGTTCACGTTAGGCCGACGAACCCCGATCCCTCAAATCACGAAAACGCCGAAGCCGGTCAATCTTCCCCGCGCGTCTCGATGCGATGGGTGAAGACCCGGACATCGCCCTCGCTGCCGCGCTCGCCGGCCTCAATGTAGCCCGAGCGGTCGGCGTCCATGCGGGCGAACGCGTCGCGGAGCGGAGCGATAAATTCGGCCTCGCTGATCCGGCCGTCGCCGTCCTTGTCCATCTCGCCATGACCGCCGGGGCCTCCGTCGTGGTGAAATTCGAAGCGCAGCTCGTTCCCGGTCGCGTCATGACCGGGGCTGCGCATCATGTGCGGGCCGCCGGCGCCGCCGGGACCGCGAATGATGACTTCACGCTCGATGCGCGGGCCGGCCTCGCCCGAGCCCCGGGTGAAGACCATCGTACGCGCCTCTCCGTCGCCATCGCTGCGATGGACCCAATGGTGGGCACCCGGTCCCTCTCCGCCCGAGAGCTCCTCTTCCGAGAGGCGCCCGTCGCCGTTGGCGTCCAGGCGCGCGAAATGGTCGTTCATCGGGGCTGTGAACTCGGCGCGGGAAACCTGCCCGTCGCCGTCCTTGTCGAGCGAAGCGGGTCCGCCCGGCCCCATCATGATCACCCGCCCGTGGATCCCGGGCGGAGACGGCGGCGCCGGCGGAGTCTGGGTGAGCAGGGTAGACAGGGCGATGAGGGTCAGCATGTCTGAATCCTTCCAGTTCAGGTTTCCCTGTTACACCACGTCGACCTTGCGTGCGTGTTGCAGACCGCGGATCAAATGTTTCAACGCTGAAATGACGGCGCGACCCGCCGCCGTCAGAATGGCCCCATGCAAGCCGAAGCCGCCGCCCGTATCCTTGTCGTCGATGACGACCCCGGCATCCGTGAGGTCCTGACCGACTACCTGACCCAGCACGGCTACGCGGCCGAGGGCGCGGCGACGGCGGCGGAGATGGATCGCGCCATCGCGCGAAAGACGCCCGACCTGATCGTGCTGGACGTAATGATGCCCGGCGAGGACGGGCTGTCGGTCTGCCGGCGCATGGCCGGCAAGGGACCGCCCATCGTCATGCTGTCAGCCATGGGCGAGGACACCGACCGGATCATCGGCCTGGAGCTGGGCGCTGACGATTACCTGGCCAAGCCATGCAACCCCCGGGAACTGCTGGCGCGGGTGCGCGCCGTGCTGCGGCGTCCGCGAGAGGCGGCGGCGTCAGACGCCCCCTGCCTGGCCTTCGCCGGTTGGCGCCTGGACCTTCTGAGGCGCGAACTGACCCGGCCCGACGGCCGCCAGGTCGGCCTGTCGGCGGGAGAGTTCGCCTTGCTTCGGGCGTTCGCCGAGCGCCCCGGCCGGTTGATGACGCGCGACCAGCTGCTGGAACGGGCCCGGGGCGCGGACACTGACGTCTTCGACCGGGCCATGGACGTTCAGATCAGCCGACTGCGCAAGAAGCTGGACGACGGATCCGGCCTTGAGATGATCCAGACCCTGCGCGGCGAGGGCTATATGTTCGACGTCAAGGTCGAGCGGAACCGGGGCGTCCCGTGAGACGCCCCTCAGCCCTGCCGGTGATGATCCAGGTCGCGGCGCTGGCGGCCTTCGCCATCGTCCTGTCGCACGCAGTCGCCTTCGGCGTGCTCGCGTTGTCGCCGGAGCCGCAGCCCGCAGGCTTCAGCATCGAGGCGGCGGCGCGGGCGCTGAAGGGCGAAGCGGCCGAAACCGCCGACGGGCGGGCCCTGCGGCGCAGGTTGTCAGGGGAGCCCGTGGTCGCCGTGGCGCCCACACCCCTCGACCCGTTGACCCTGGCGATTCGATCGGGACTGGCGCGGAGCCTCGACGTTCCGCTCGAACGGGTTGCGGTGGCCATTGAGAGGCCGCAACGGCGCCGCGCACCCCTGGCGTGGAGGATGCGGACGCATTCCGCCGAGAAGAGCGGCGAGACGTCCAGCTTCGTGTTCACACGCCGCGGGCACGAGACCGGAGTTCCAGCTCCCCCCCCGCCCCTCGCCCCGCCCGCGCCGCCCGCGCCGCCCGCGCCGGAGGACGTGGTGCGATTTGAGTCTGAAATCCACGCGCGGCACGCCGGGCCGATCGTGATCGATTCCAAGACCCGGCGATTCACCGTGCTGACCGAACGACTGACTTTCGCTCCGTTTTCGGCCTCGCTGCGGCTGGACGACGGCCGATGGGCGACGGTCGAGCCCCCGCGCGGGCTATTGTCGCCCTGGCAGCGCCAGATGCTGCTGGCCCTGGTGCTGTCGATGCTGCTGCTGGCCCCGGTCGTGTGGTGGATGGCCCGGCGACTGACGCGTCCGATCCGGGTCTTCGCCGAGGCCGCCGAAAGGCTGGGAGCCAATCCGGAAGCGGCCCCGATGGCGGCCTCGGGCCCCAGCGAGGTGCGCACCGCCATTCACGCCTTCAACGACATGCAGGGCTCGCTGCGTCGGCATATGCGGCAGCGGACCCAGACGGTGGCGGCCATCGCCCACGACCTGCGCACGCCCCTGACCCGCCTGCGTTTCCGGGCCGAGCAGGCGCCCGACGCGGTCCGCGACCGGATGGCGGCGGACATCGAGGAAATGGACGCCCTGATCGCCCAGGCCATGGCCTTCGTGCGCGGGGAGACGGCGACGGAACAGCGCGAGCGTTTCGACCTCGGCCGGCTGGCGGCGGATTGCGCCTCCGGTTTCGCCGAGACGGGCGGGGCCGTGGCGTTCGACGGCGAGGCCTCCCTGCCCGTCCATGCCGATCCGACGGCGCTGCGACGGGCGCTGGGCAATCTGATCGCCAATGCGGTCCAGTACGGCGGCGGCGCGAGGGTGCGGGCCATCGCCGAAGCCGGCGCCGCCGTGGTCTTGGTCGAGGATGACGGACCGGGCCTCGACGAGAGCGAGCTGGAGGCGGTGTTCGAGCCCTTCCATCGCGGCGAGAGGTCGCGGAATCGCGAGACCGGCGGCGCCGGCCTGGGCCTGACCGTGGCCCGGCAGGCGGCGCGAGCGGCGGGCGGCGAGGTGACACTGATCAACCGGCCCGGCGGCGGACTGACCGCGCGCCTGAGCCTGCTTCTGGACTCGAGTTGGAAGGAGACATCCTGAATGCGTATCGTACTGATCGCGGCCGCCCTGCTGGCCGCCGGCCCGGTTTTCGCACTGCCGTCGCCCGCGCCCATGATGGGAGTGGCCCAGGCGGAACAACCGACGCCCCGCCAGACCGCCGGTGCCATCGCCGAGCGAATCCGGGCGCTGTATTTCGATCCAGCCGCCGCAGAGCGCATCGCGGCCGAGCTTGAGGCCGCCGCCGCCTCGGGGGCGTTCGACGGCCTGACCGACAGACGCGACCTGGCCGCCGAACTGCGCACGCGGCTGAGGCCGGCGGACGCTCATTTCAACGTCGTCTACGATCCGGACGCGCCGGTCGCCCCGGTGCGGCGTCGACCGCCGGAGGGGGCGGCTCCGCCGCAACGCCCGGTCGATCCGATGGAGGCGCGGACGCACTACGGCTTCCGCAGGGCCGAGATTCTGCCCGGCAATGTCGGCTACATCGACCTGCGCCAGTTCCACGATATCGACTTCGCCAATCCGGTCGACCCGGCCCGTACGGCGGCGGATGCGGCGTTGAAGTTTGTCAGCGGCGCGGACGCGGTGATCTTCGATTTGCGCCACAATGGCGGCGGAGCGCCGTCGATGGTCGGCTATCTGACCAGCGCCTTCACCCCGGCGAACGCGCCGATCTACAATATCTTCCACAGCCGCGAGGGCACCGAGAGCGAGGCGCCGGCGGTGTTCTATCCCGATCCGCGCCTTCAGACGCCGGTCTATGTGCTGACCAGTGGCCGGACCGGCTCGGCGGGAGAGGCCTTCCCCTACACCCTGCAGGGCGCCGGGCGGGCGACGATCGTCGGCGAGCCGACGGCCGGGGCGGCCAATCCGGGCGGCATGGTCCCCGTCGGCGGCGGCTTCTCGGTGTTCATCTCGATGGGATCGCCGCGCAATCCCGCCACCGGCACGAACTGGGAGGGCACCGGCGTGATTCCGGACGTGGCCACGCCGTGGGGCGAGGCGCTGGACCGGGCCCATGCATTGGCGCTGGAACAGATCGTCGCGGCCGACCCCGGGCGCACCGACGCCGTCTGGGCGCTGGAGGCGCTGCGAGCAGACGGGGCGGCGGCTGACCTCTCGGCCTACGCCGGCGTTTATGGCGAGCAGACCGTCGCGGTGACTGGCAGCCGACTCACGATCACCCGCGGCCGGAGGCCGCCGGTGGTGCTGGCGCCGCTGGGTCCGAACCTGTTCACCGTGGTCGGCGACCCCTCGCGCCGCTATCAATTCAGCCGCGACGCGGCGGGACGCGTGACCGCCTTTGACTCCATCGGGCTTGACGGACCCGGAGGCCGCGCCCGCCGCACCGGCTGACCAAAGCGTTACAGTTCATCACGGCTTGTTACAGGCGCGGGGTTGAAACCCTGCGCCGCCGGTTCCATTGAAGCGCCAACCACCCATCACGCTTCAGGAGCCCCGCCCATGACCGTCCGCGTCGCCATCAATGGTTTCGGCCGTATCGGCCGCCTCGTCCTGCGCTCGATCGTCGAGCACGGCCGTCGCGACATCGAGGTGGTGGCGATCAACGATCTGGGTCCTGTGGCCACCAACGCCCATCTGCTCAAGTACGACTCGGTCCACGGTCGCTTCCCCGGCACGGTCGAGAGCGGCGAGGACTGGATCGACGTCGGTCTGGGCAAGATCAAGGTCACCGCCGAGCGCGATCCGGCCAACCTGCCGCACAAGGATCTGAACGTCGACATCGCCTTCGAGTGCACCGGCATCTTCACAGCGAAGGACAAGGCCGAGGCCCATCTGAAGGCCGGCGCCAAGCGGGTGCTGATCTCGGCCCCCGGCGACAACGCCGACAAGACCATCGTCTACAAGGTCAACCACGAGACCCTGACCGCCGACGACATCGTCGTGTCGAACGGCAGCTGCACCACCAACGCCCTGGCCCCGGTGGCCAAGGTGCTGAACGACCTGTTCGGCATCGAGCGCGGCTACATGACCACCATTCACGCCTACACCGGCGACCAGCCGACGCTGGATACGATGCACAAGGATCTGTATCGCGGCCGCGCCGCCGGCCTGTCGATGATCCCGACCTCGACCGGCGCCGCCAAGGCCCTGGGGCTGGTGCTGCCGGAACTGAAGGGCAAGCTGGACGGCTCGTCGATCCGCGTCCCGACCCCGAACGTCTCGGTCGTGGATCTGAAGGTCGTGGCGGGCCGGGAGGTCACCGTCGAGGAGATCAACGCCGCCCTGCAGGCCGCCGCCGACGGACCGATGAAGGGCGTGTTGCACACCACGACCGATCCGGTGGTGTCGTCCGACCTGAACCACATCGCCGCCTCGTCCACCGCCGCCCTGCCCCAGACCCAGGTGGTCGACGGCAAGCTGGCCCGCGTGCTGAGCTGGTACGACAACGAGTGGGGCTTCGCGACGCGGATGGCGGATACGGCGCTGGTGATGAGCAAGTTCATCTGATGGAGGCGGAGAGACCTTCTCTCTCCGCTGCAGCTGCGACGCGAATTTCGCTCACCCTAGCGATCGCGACCGTCCTCCTCGCCATCGGTATCGATCACGCCTCCGTGTGGGATTGGATCGGCGGAGCCTGTGCGTTCACTGCGGTGACCGTCATCGGCAAGGGCTATTGGCGGCGCGAGGTGCGGCATCAGGTCGTCGCCGTTGGCGGAGCGAAGGTGGCCCTGATGCTGTTCATCGGAGTTCCGGTGTTCAATTTTTTCCTCTCGGCGCTGTTTCTCGGCGCCGGGACACTTATCGGCCTATCCTGGCGAGCAATGACATGACCTTCCGCACCCTCGACGACGCTCCTTCCCTCGCCGGCAAGACCGCGCTGGTCCGCGTGGACTTCAATGTGCCGATGGAAGGCGGGAAGGTGACGGAGGACACCCGGTTGCGGGCGGCCGTTCCGACCATCGAAAAGCTGCGCGACGCCGGGGCCAAGGTGGCGCTGCTGGCGCATTTCGACAGGCCCAAGGGGCAGCGGATCCCGTCGATGAGCCTGAAGCCCGTGGTCGACGATCTGGAACGCCTGCTGGGCGCGCCGGTGCGGTTCGCGGCCGACTGCGTCGGCGACGAGGCCAGGGCGGTGATCGCCGACGTCGACGCGGGCGGGGTGGTGCTGCTGGAGAACGTCCGCTTCCACGCCGGCGAGGAGAAGAACGATCCGGCCTTCGCCAAACAGCTGGCCGAACTGGGCGACCTCTACGTCAACGACGCCTTCTCGGCGGCGCACCGGGCCCACGCCTCGACCGAGGGGTTGGCGCGGCTGTTGCCCGCCTACGCCGGGGAGTCGATGCGGCGTGAGCTGGAGGCGCTGGACGCGGCGCTTGGCAATCCGGTCAAGCCGGTGCTGGGCATCGTCGGGGGAGCCAAGGTCTCGACCAAGCTGGACCTGCTGAAGAACCTGGTCGGCAAGCTGGACCGGCTGGCCATCGGCGGGGGCATGGCCAACACCTTCCTGTTCGCCCAGGGCGTCGACATCGGCGGATCGCTGGCCGAGCGCGACATGGCCGACACCGCCCGCGAAATCCTCGCCGAGGCCGAGGCGAAGGGCTGCGAAATCCTGCTGCCGATCGATGTGGTGGTGGCGACCGAGGTCAAGCCGGGCGCGGAGACCCGCACCGTTTTGGCCCGCGAGGAGATCGGCGACGATGAGAAGATTCTCGACGCCGGCCCGCTGACCGTCGAGAAGCTGGTCAAGGCCATGGCCCTGTCGCGCACCCTGATCTGGAACGGCCCGCTGGGCGTGTTCGAGGTGCCGCCCTTCGACGCGGCGACGGTCAAGGCGGCGCAGGCGGCGGGCCAGCTGGCAAAGACGGGCGCCATCGTCGCGGTCGCCGGCGGCGGCGACACCGTCGCGGCCCTGCACCATGCGGGCGTGGCCGAGGACATGACCTTCGTGTCCACTGCCGGCGGCGCTTTCCTGGAGTGGATGGAGGGCAAGCCTCTTCCCGGCGTCGAGGCCCTTACGGTCTGATCAGGGAGCCTGCGCCGCTGGCCGACCTGCGTATGTTCGGCCGATGCACGATCGCAGGCCGGGACATCGCAGCGAGTTGAATTGCGGCACACGCTCTGCATGACGCCTTGGCCCATCCCCGCCCAATCGACACGGACGGGCGTCGCACACGCCGAAACAAGGCAGCCGAGAATTCCAATCAGCACGAACCGCATGGCAAACCTCCAGACCGGCGCAGCATGGCGCCATCTGCGCGACGTCGCCACGATGGGTCGTGCACCCACACAACCCTGTAACAATGCGTGACTCCCGGCTCCGGCAGAGCTAGATCACCCGCGAACACAACGCATCAGGAGGAATCGATGGATCTGGCGGCGCTCAACGCGGTGGCTGAGGCGATGGTCACGCCCGGCAAGGGCATTCTGGCGGCCGACGAGTCCACCGGGACGATCAAGAAGCGCTTCGACGCCATCGGCGTCGAGAACACCGAGGAGAACCGCCGCGACTATCGCGAGTGCCTGTTCCGCTCGGAGCAGACCATGCGCGAGCATATCTCGGGCGTGATCCTGTTCGAGGAAACCCTGTACCAGGACGCCAAGGACGGCACGCCGCTGGTCGACATCATCAAGGCTGCCGGTTCGATCCCCGGCATCAAGGTCGACAAGGGCGCGACCAAGATGGCCGGATTCCCGGGCGAGACCGCGACCAAGGGTCTGGACGGCCTCTCGAAGCGTCTGCGAGCCCACTACGAGCGCGGCGCCCGCTTCGCCAAATGGCGCGGCGTCATCGACATCGCCGACGGCATCCCGACCTGGGGCGCGATCAAGACCAACGCCCACGCCTTGGCCCGCTACGCCCGCATCTGCCAGCAGGAGCAGATCGTGCCGATCGTCGAGCCGGAAGTGCTGATGGACGGCAGCCACGACATCGCGCGCTGTGACGAGGTCACGCGTCAGGTGCTGCAGACCGTGTTCGCCGAGTTGTACGAACAGCGCGTCGCGCTGGAAGGCATCATCCTCAAGCCGAACATGGTCATCTCCGGCAAGGGCAGCGTCCGTCAGGCTACGGTGCAGGAAGTGGCCGAGCGCACCATCGCGGCGCTGAAGGCCACCGTTCCGTCGTCGGTCCCGGGCATCGCCTATCTGTCGGGCGGTCAGACTGACGAGCAGGCCACGGCCCACCTCGACGCCATGAACCGCATCGGCGGCTTCCCGTGGAAGATGACCTTCTCGTACGGCCGCGCGCTTCAGGCCGCGCCGCAGCGGGCCTGGGGCGGCAAGGCCGAGAACGCTGTCGCCTGCCAGTCGGCCTTCCACCACCGCGCGCGCATGAACGGCCTCGCCTCGCTGGGCCAGTGGGAGAAGAAGCTGGAGAAGAAGGCGGCCTGATCGGCCGCCTCAGGTTCACCAGCTGCCGTACTGATCCCGGAAGCGCCAGCGGACGTCGCGGACGTCCCGCTCGGCGTCATCGATCTCGTCCTGGGCCCGGCGCCAATCGCGCTCGGTGTCAGCCCGTTCGCGGCGTATCTCCGCGATACGTTTGCGGACTTCCTCGCGCTGGGCTTCGGTCAGGCCGTCGGCGCGGGCTTCGGCCTGTTTGGCGATGATCTTCTCGTCCAGCTCTTCCAGCCGGGCGCCCAGACTGTCGACGCGGCTCCGGGCGCTGGCCAGCGCCTGCTCGACATGATGCACGATCTCACCGTCGCGGTAGCCATACATGAAGTCCGCTTCCAGCCCGGATGGGCAGACGCCGGCGTAGCTGGAGCCAGTACGTCCGACCTCGAAGCCGCTGCCCGGCGTGCAGTAACGTAGGAGACCCCGGCGGCGGCCCGACGCGTAGGCTGCCGCGTCGGGCGAGACGCCATGCTCGGCGCAAGCCTTGGCGTGATCGTCGAGCCGACTCATGGTCAGGCCTTGTTGGCCGTCGGCATAGCCCTGACCGGACCAGTCACCCGCCAGACACTGCTCGGCGCTCATGGTGGCGCAGCTGCCGAGCGCGAGGGCGGCGCCGCCGGCGGCCGCGATCATCAATAGTCTCATTGGCTTGCCTCCCCAGACACCTACGTTCACCATGACTGAAATCCGGATGACAGCCAAGCTTGGGCCCTTGCCGGGGGGCGGACTGCGCGTGCTAGATCGACCACCGCCGGATCCGGCGGCGGAGCGCCCGGTGTCCGACGAACCCCTGATCGAAGACGACGAAGCCACCATCCTGGAAGCGCGGCTCGAGGGCGGCGGAGTTCGGCTGGACAAGGCGTTGACGCAGATATTTCCGGGCCTGTCCCGGGCTCGGCTGCAGGCGCTGCTGGTCGAAGGCGCGGTAAGCCGGGATGGCGAGGTCGTCGCCAGCGGATCGGCCAAGGCCCAGACCGGCCTGTATACGATCATCCTGCCGCCGGTAATGTCGGCGACCCCCGCGCCGGAGGCGATACCTCTGACGGTGCTGTTCGAGGACGCCGAGCTGATCGTCGTGGACAAGGTCGCGGGCATGGCCGCCCATCCCGCGCCGGGCTGCGAGAGCGGGACCCTGGTCAACGCCCTGCTGGCGCATTGCGGCGCCTCGTTGTCCGGGATCGGCGGCGTGGCCCGTCCAGGCATCGTGCATCGGCTGGACAAGGATACGTCCGGGGTGATGGTCGCGGCCAAGTCGGATCGGGCCCACTCCGGGCTCTCGGCCCTGTTCGCCACCCACGACATCGAGCGGACCTATGTGGCCTTGACCCGCGGCGCGCCGTCGCCGGGGAAGGGGCGGATCGAGACGATGATCGGGCGTTCGTCCTCGGACCGCAAGAAGATGGCGGTGCTTCGCAGCGGCGGCCGCAACGCCGTCACTGACTATCGGGTGGAGCGGGTGTTCGGGCGTCCCGCCAAGGCCGGCGGCGCTCCGATGGCCGCCCGGGTCGCCTGCACCCTGCACACCGGTCGAACGCACCAGATCCGCGTGCATCTGGCATCGAAGGGCGCGCCGATCCTCGGCGATCCCGTCTACGGGTCGGGCAGTCCGGCCGCCGCGGTTCGGGACGCTATCGCCGAAGCCCCGCTGGCCCGCCAGGCGCTGCATGCCGCGGTGCTGGGTTTCGTGCATCCGCTAACCGGGGAACCACTGCGTTTCGAGACCGCACCGCCGCCGGATATGCGCCAACTGGAACAGTTGCTCGAAGCGCTGTGAGCCGGAAATATTGGCACCGGACAGTCCGTCTTGATTAAGGACGCACTCTTCGTTATACACTCCCTCATTCGGTGCAGTGGCGCCGGGGCAACGGTCACGCTTTCGTGTGACTATCCGCCACTGACAAGTGGCGAAACCCGACCCTATTTCATCGGTTGAGGGGTGAGGCGTCGGCGCACATGCAGTGGCCGTCTCCGAAGAGCCCGCTCGTTTTCACGGTCGGAGGGACCAGATGGCTGTAGCTAGATCGCTCGCGGTGATGTCGCCTGAACAGGGACTCTCGCGATACCTGACTGAAATCCGCAAATTTCCGATGCTGGCCAAGGACGAGGAGTTCATGCTCGCCAAGCGCTGGACCGAGCATCAGGACCCGGAGGCGGCGCATCGTCTCGTGACCTCTCACCTGCGCCTCGTGGCCAAGATCGCCATGGGATATCGCGGCTACGGCCTGCCGATCGGCGAGGTGATTTCCGAAGGCAATGTCGGCCTGATGCAGGCCGTCAAGAAATTCGACCCCGACAAGGGTTTCCGCCTGGCGACCTATGCCATGTGGTGGATCCGCGCCTCGATCCAGGAATACATCCTGCGCAGCTGGTCGCTCGTGAAGATGGGCACCACCGCCGCGCAGAAGAAGCTGTTTTTCAACCTGCGCAAGGCGAAGAGCCAGATCTCGGCCTTCGAGGACGGCGACCTGCACCCGGAACACCTCTCGGCCATCGCTACCAAGCTGGGCGTCTCGGAGGAAGAGGTGACCAACATGAACCGCCGTCTCGGCGGCGACGCCTCACTGAATGCGCCGCTCCGGTCGGACGGAGAAAGCGAATGGCAGGACTGGCTGGCCGACGACACTGCCGTGTCGCAGGAGACCCAGCTGGCCGAGGACGAGGAAAAGTCGATCCGCCGGGGCCTGCTCGAGGAAGCCATGCAGGAGCTGACCGACCGCGAGAAGCACATCCTGACCGAGCGGCGGCTGAAGGACGACCCGGTCACGCTGGAGGAGCTGGCCGGCCAGTACGGGGTTTCGCGCGAACGGGTCCGCCAGATCGAGGTCCGGGCCTTCGAAAAGCTGCAAAAGGCGATGCGGGCGGCCGCTGAAGAGCGAAACCTCGTCGACGCCTGAGCGACCGGTTAGCCGGCCTTCTGCATCCGCGGTTCGGGCGGCGCCATAGCCAGCAGCGCACCGATGGGTGCGGCGAGGGTTTCCTTGGTCGGCGGGCCGGACGCGAGCGTCACTTCGAGCGCGCCCACCGCCACCGCGAGGCGGGAGTCGGAGGCTTTGATAGCCAGCGACTTCAGGGTCGCGGCCTGCTCGCGGATAGCGCAGATGGCCTGCATCGGGTCGTTGTGAAACTGATCGAGCGCCGCGGCGAGGATCCGCATCGCCTGATCCTTCGCTGCCGCCATCACCTCTGACACATTGGCGGGCTTGTCGGCCCGGCGCTTGCGGTCGCCCGTGTATTCGCCGGAGTTGAAGCGGCGCCGGTCCGGACCGACGTAGCCGACGGCCTCGACCCAATCGCGGGGCTTCAAGGCGACGTTCTCGACGCGTTTTAGCAGGTCGGCGCTGGTGAAGGGCTTGCGGAGGAACTCATGCACCCCGCTGTCCCGGGCGCCGAGGATGGTGCTGGCCGTCGCATCGGCCGTGATCATGATGATTGGCGCACGGCGGCAGGCGAAACTCGATCGCCGCAACGCCCGCGCCAGCGACTCGCCGTCGAGTTTGTCGCCGTTCCGCTCGGTGAAGACGATGCCGGGTTCAAGCTCCAGGGCCGCCTTCATCGCACGCGGTTCATCGGGTTCGACCACAATTTCGCCAGCACCCATTCCCTTGACGATCTCCGTCAAAAGACGGGCGGCATGGGGGTTCGGATCGACGATCAGCACCCGACTCAGCGCCGGAGCCAGCTTGGCCAGCACGCGAGGATCGACAGCAAACAAGGACATGGCCTCCAGACGAGGACGTCACTCTTAATTTGACCCGGTTAAGACCCGTTAAACGGTGAGATTCTCCTGATCGACCGTTAGCCTTGGAAAGGGTCGTGCATCAGGATGGTGTCGTCCCGCTCCGGACTGGTCGAGAGCAGGGCCACCGGCGCCCCGATCAGCTCCTCGATGCGGCGAACGTATTTGATGGCGTTGGCGTTCAGGTCGCGGAAGCTGCGCGCCGACGCCGTGCTCTCAGTCCAGCCTTCAAGTTCCTCGAAGACCGGCTCGGCGGCGGCTTGGGCTTTCAGACTGGACGGCAGGTAGTCGAGCACCTCGCCGTCGATGCGGTAGCCGGTGCAAATTTTCAGCGTCCTCAGTCCGTCGAGGACATCCAGCTTGGTCAGGGCGATGCCGTCGATGCCGTTGATGGCCACCGACTGCCGGACCAGAACGGCGTCGAACCAGCCACAGCGCCGTGCCCGGCCCGTGTTGACGCCCACCTCGCGGCCGACGGTCGCCAGATGCTCGCCGACCTCATCGTCCAACTCGCAGGCGAACGGCCCCTCTCCCACCCGGGTCGTATAGGCCTTCACGATCCCCAGCACATAACCGACCCCCCTCGGGCCGATTCCGGCGCCGGCCGCGGCTTGTCCGGCCACGGTATTGGAGCTGGTCACATAGGGGTAGGTACCGTGGTCGACGTCGAGAAAGGCGCCCTGCGCGCCTTCGAACAACACCCGCTTCCCCTCGCGGCGCGCCTTGTCGAGCACCCGCCATGCCGGCTGAACGTAGGGCAATATCTTGGGGGCGATCTCCAGCATCTGCTGCAGGAGAGCGTCGGGATCGATCGGCTCGAGACCCAGGCCCGCACGCAGAGGGTCGTGGTGGGCCCGCAGCCGGTCGATCTTGACCTTGAGATCCTCGGCACTGGCCAGGTCGCAGACGCGGATCGCGCGGCGTCCGACCTTGTCCTCGTAGGCGGGTCCGATGCCCCGCCCCGTCGTGCCGATCCGCGCCCCGGGCGCACTCGCCGCCGCCTCGCGGGCGACATCCAGCGCCGGGTGGATGGGCAGGATCAAACAGGCGTTGTCGGCGATGATCAGCACATCGGGGCTGATGGCGATGCCCTGCGCTTCAATTCTCTCGATCTCGCCGACGAGGTGCCAGGGATCGACGACGACCCCGTTGCCAATGACCGACGGCTTGCCCTGCACGACGCCGCTCGGCAGCAAGGCCAGCTTGTAGACCTTGCCGTCAACGACGAGAGTATGACCGGCGTTGTGGCCGCCCTGAAAGCGCACGACCACGTCCGCCCGGTTGGACAACCAGTCGACAATCTTGCCCTTGCCTTCGTCGCCCCACTGGGCGCCGACCACCGCAACATTTGCCAAGACAATTCTCCGCTACCGGGACTCCGGAATGCGGGCGCAGCCTATAGCGGGGGAATCGTACGGTGTCGTCCCGTAGCGCGGATTAATCCGTCATCGCTCTCTCGAAGGCCCAGTCCAACCAAGGCGTCAGCGCCTCGACATCGGCGGTCTCGACGGTGCAGCCACACCAGATGCGCAGGCCGGCCGGGGCGTTCCGGTGGCTTTCGATATCGAACGCCGCGCGCTCGATTTCGACCAAGGCCTTCATCCGCCCGACGAAAGCTTGCCGCTTCGGCTCGGCCATGGCCAGCACCCGCGGATCGACGATCTTCAGGCAAACCGACGTGGTCGAGCGTGTCGCCGGATCACTGGCCAGGTAATCGATCCAGTCCGTCCGCCCAACCCACGCATCGAGCGCCGCTGCATTCGCCTCCGTTCGGGCGATCAGGGCGGGCAGGCCGCCGAGCGCCAATCCCCATTCGACGCCGTCGATCCAGTCCTCGATCGTCCAGACCGAGAAGGTGTTGATCATCGAGCCGGAGGCCAGGGCAGCGTCGAAACCGGCGCCGTTTCGCAGCCGCAGGACCTTGGGAACCGGGCGCGGCGGCGCGTAGCGGTCGAGCCGGTCGATCGCTCGGGGCGACAACGCCGCGACTCCCAGCCCCGCTTCGCCGCCGAGCGCCTTCTGAAAACTGAAGGTGACCACGTCCAGCCGGTCCCACGGCAGAGGCATGGCGAAGGCGGCGGATGTCGCATCGCAGATCACCAGCCCCTCCCGCTCGGCGGTGATCCAGTCGCCGTCCGGGGCCCGGACGCCGGACGTGGTGCCGTTCCACGGGAGGACGAGATCCTTCGCGGGATCGACTTTCGAGACGTCGGGGAACTCGCCCCAAGGTGCGGTCAGGACCTCGGGGCCCAAGCCGAGGTGATCGCGAATATCAGTGGCCCAGACCTGCCCGAAATTCTCGAACGCCAATACCTGAACCTGCCGCTCGCCCAGCAGGGACCACAGCGCCGCCTCCACCGCCCCGGTATCGGACCCGGGCACATAGACAAGCCGCCAGTCTGCCGGAACCTGGAGCAGGCTCCGGGTCAGCCGGAGACCGTGGGCGAAACGCTCCACCACTTCTGGCGCCCTGATCCCGCGGCCCAGCAACTCGTGCGGTATCGCCTGACTGGACCAGCCCGGTCGTTTCGCCGTCGGGCCCGAGGAGAACCACGGCCGTTCGGGCTTCGCGTTCGGCTTGCCGGGCGTCAGTCGCGTCACGGACGGTATGCGCCTTTTTCCCGCATCTGCCGCGCCAGCCTGGTCAGACCTTCGTGCTCGCCGTCGGGCAACAGGATCATCAGCTTGGCCAGGAGATCGCCACGCCTTGCCCCGACGAAGGCGCCGCGCCCTTTCAGGCGCAGCACCTTGCCCGAGTTCGAGCCCGGCGGGATGGTCATATTGACGGCGCCCTCCGGCGTCCGCACCGGAACCTTGCCGCCGAGCACTGCATCGGGCAGCGAAACCGGCAGGTCCATCGTCAGATCGGCGCCGTCGCGCTGGAAAACCGGATGGGGCGCGATCTTCAGCGTGATCAGGGCATCTCCAGCCTCACTGCGCCCCGACGCACCGGGCGCCCCTTGGCCGCGCAGGCGAATGACCTGTCCATCGGCCGCGCCCTTGGGAATGGTTACGTCGAGCGTCCGGCCATCCGAGAACTGTATCCGCCGGGTCGCGCCAGCGATCGAGTCCTCGAGACTGATCTCCAGCGTCGCCTTGACATCCGCCCCGCGGGCGGAGAACCCGCCGCGTTGTCCGGGACGGCCGCCGCCGCCGAACATGCCGCCGAACAATTCGTCCAGATCGATGTTCTCGAAGCCGCCGCGCTGCGCGCCGCCCTGGCCGAAGGGACTTCCACCGGGACCGCCCCGGCCGCCGCCTCCGAAACCCCGGAACTGCTCGCGCCCGTCCGCATCGATTTCGCCCCGGTCGAACTTGGCCCGCTTCTCGGCGTCGCCGAGGAGATCGAACGCCGCCGTCACCCGCTTGAAGCGCTCGTCGGCCTCCCGGTTGCCCGGGTTCTTGTCGGGGTGCAACTCTTTGGCGAGCTTGCGGAACGCCTTCTTTATCTCGTCCGCGCTCGCGCCCCTCGAAACGCCCAGTTCCTTGTAGGGATCGCCCGCCACGTTCGAGATCGCTCCTGTCGCACCAAGTCCGACCCGTCAGTTAGGGCATTCGCACTGCAGCGCAAAGGCGGAAGGCCCAAATCTCCACTCAAAGCGGTCAGAACAGTCGGGCCCGCGCCTCAGGACTCCAGCCATAGCCGTCGCCCCAGTGCGCGACCGCCCACTCGCCTTCGTCGTATCCATCCGAAAAATCGCGGACCGCGTCTGGTCCGGCGTAGATCGCGGCTTCGGAGGCGGTCTCGAAGGACCGGATTGAGCTTCCCGCCTTGAGGATAGTGACGCGATATCGCGGCGGGTCGGCGAGGCGATCTTCACCCTCCCATCGGTCGCCGCCCGTCCGGGATCGCGCGACCCAGGTGAGAGCAAAGCCGCCATTGACGTCTGCGGCGGAGCGCAGATGAGCCGGGCTCCACGGCCGCTCAGACTCACCTGTGGGTGTGAAGCCGACTTCGCTGACCCCAGCGCCGCCCGGGGGCGCGCCCGCCAAGGCCGCGCGCCAGATCAAGGGCAACCCGCGTTCGGCGAAGGGCGAAGCCACGCGCGCAAGTCCCTCGCCCAGAAACACCACGAGGGCGCCGGTCAAGGCTCCTGCCGCCATCGCCTCTTCCGTACCCTGCTGTCCGCGCAACAGCCCGCTCAGCCGCCAGGTCTCGCCGCCGACCAGGTCGGCCGTCCGGAACTGGATGATTTCCCAACCCACGGCGGTTTCGACCACCACCGTATTGCCGCCCGCCAGCACCGCGGATGTTGGCAGGCTTTCCGGGGGCCGTCCCTCGATACGGACATCAAGCGTGTTGACCACGTCCCAGCGGTGACGCGCTCCTCTGGCGAGCCCGCCGACCAACTGCCCCACGACCGCCGGATCAGAGACATCGCCCCGCGCAGTCAGGCTTGCCGGATCAGGCCCGGCGAAAATCCGCATCGGTCTCCAGGGCTCCGCCGCGACGACCGCGATCGGACGGGCATCGCCGCCTTCCTGCGGCAGCGGCGGCAGGTCGATCATGCGAAAGAACGGCGCCGCCACCGTGATCCGACCATCGCTCACGGACGGAACACCCTGGTTCTCTCCGATGCGGACCGTCGAAACGGGTTCCAGCACGGCAGACGAGGTCTCGTCCCTGTCGATCCGCATGGCTCGCCAGTCCCGCTCATCGTCAACCACGCGAACGGTGTCACCCGGCTCCAGCATCAGAGACGCCAGTGGCCCCAGCGAAACCGTCAACCGGTCTTCCCGGTCAGCGCGATGAGCGGCCCGGTCCGGCTATCCTTGATCTCGGGCGCGACAACGCCCCGCCGCCCCCCGAAGGGTCGCCGCCAATTCAGCATGATGATCTCCAGAACAGGTCGGCCGGGCGCCGATCAGGGTGCGCCCCGGAGCTCAGCTCCCGGCGTCTCGGACCTGACTTCCCGACTTGCCAGCATCATACCCCGGCAGCGTTATCCGGATGGAAGATTGATTTTAGATTCTAGCAAGTCGCTGAATTGACGAAACAACGCCTCCACAATCCGACTATAATTTCGGGAAAAGGTAGCACAGCGTCACGCCCCCCGCCGCGGGCCGCCGTCCTCAGGACTCGCCGCCCCGCTCGGCGATCCAGTCCTCGGCCTCGAAGTCCAGCGCGTCCTCGGGGTTCTCGAGCGCCAGCTCCGATACCGTCTGACCGCGCACCGACACACCCGCCTCATGGACGCTCTCGGGGTCTCCCGAGACCAGCGGATGCCAGTCCGCGAGACCACGACCTTCATGGATGCGGCGATAGGCGCAGGATTTCGGCATCCATCCGAGCACCTCGATATTCCACGGCGTCAGCTTGATGCAGTCCGGCACCTGCTCCCGCCGGTTGGCGTAGTCGGTGCAGGTGCAGCGAGCACTGTCGAACAGCTTGCAGTGCACCCGCGTGGGCACGACCTTGCCCGTGTCCTCGTCCTCGAACCGGACAAGGCAGCAGAGGCCGCAGCCGTCGCAAAGGCTTTCCCATTCGGGGCGGGTCATTTGCTCGAGGCGTTTGGTTTGCCAGAAAGGCTGTTCCATCGGCGGCCTCTTACGCCGTTCGATCCGGCCTGTCGCGCACCGCGTCCCCACTCGGCGCGGGTGGCGGACCCGTCCCGCCCGGTCTATAGCCCCCGCCTCATGGCCGCCAAGTCCTCCGGAAGACCCCCTCTCGTCGCGCTCAAGGATGTCCGCCTGCAGGACGGCCAGCGCCCCCTGTTTGACGGCGTCGACATCGCCGTCGAGCCGCGCACCCGCGCCGCCCTCGTCGGCCGCAACGGGGCCGGCAAATCGACCCTGATGAAGATGGTCATGGGCCTCGTCGAACCCGACGCCGGCGACCGCGCGGTGCAGGCCGGGACCCGCTTCGCCTATGTGCCGCAGGAGCCGCTCATTGTCGGCGCCACCCTGCTCGACTACGCAATCTCCGACGAGGCCCAGCCGTGGACCGCCGAGGCCTGGCTGACCACCTTCGGCCTCGACCCGGCCAAGCCGGCTGTGAACCTGTCGGGCGGCGAGATCCGCCGCGCCGCCCTGGCCAAGGCCTTCGCCGAAGAGCCCGACCTCCTGCTCCTCGACGAGCCGACCAACCACCTCGACATCCTGGCCATCGAACTGCTCGAGATCGAACTGCTCGCCGCCCGTTTCGCCGTGCTGGTGGTCAGCCACGACCGCGCCTTCCTCAACCGCGTCACCCAGTCCTGCCACTGGCTGGAGGGCCGCCGTGTACGCACCCTCAACAAGGGCTTCGCCGCCTTCGACGAATGGGCCGCCAAGGTGCAGGAGGAGGAAGCCCAGTCGCTGCAGCGGCTGACCAAAACCATCGAGCGCGAGACCGAGACGTTCTACCGCTCGATCACCGCCCGCCGCACCCGCAACGAAGGGCGCGCGCGCTCGCTCGACGCCCTGCGCGCTGACCGGGCTGAACGGCTCAAGGATGTCCCGCGCGAGCTCAACCTCGGTGTCGATTCCGGGGTGACGTCGGGCAAGCTCGTCGCCGAACTGAAAGGCGTGACCAAGGCCTTCGGCGACCGCACCGTCATCAAACCCTTCACCACCCGCGTCATCCGCGGTGATCGCCTCGCCATCGTCGGCCCCAACGGCGCCGGCAAGACCACCCTGGTGAAGATCCTGCTCGGCGAGCTCGAACCCGACGGCGGCACGGTCCGGCTCGGGGCCAATCTCGACCCCGTCTACCTCGACCAGTCCCGCGAGGGCCTGCGGTCCGACATGACCCTGTGGGACGCCCTGACGCCCGGCGGCGGCGACTCCATACTCGTGCGCGGCGTGTCGAAACACGTCGCCGCCTACGCCAAGGACTTCCTGTTCCAGGAAGGCCAGCTGCGCCAGCCGATCTCGACCCTGTCCGGCGGCGAGCGCAACCGCCTGCTGTTGGCCCGCGCGCTGGCCAAACCCGCCAACATGCTGGTCCTCGACGAGCCGACCAACGACCTCGACATGGACACGCTGGACAAGCTCGAGGAACTGCTCGAGCAGTACGACGGCACCCTGATTCTGGTCAGCCACGACCGCGATTTCGTCGACCGTCTCGCCACGTCGACCATCGCCATGAATGGTCGCGGCGACATCGTCGAGACGCCGGGCGGCTGGACGGACTTCATCCGCCAGAACCCCGGCTTCCTCCAGCCCGGCGCCAACCCTCGCCCGCAGGACAAGGAGGCGGCCCGACGCGCGGAGGCCACGCCTGCGCCGGCGTCCGTCGTCCCCGCCGCCGCCAGGAAGCCCGCCAAGCTCAGCTTCAAGGACACCCACCGGCTCAAGGAACTCGAGGGCCTGCTCGAGACCCTTCCCGTCGACATCGCTCGCCACGAGGCGACCCTCGCCGACCCGGATCTCTACGCCCGCGACCGCAAGGCCTTCGACCGGGCCACCGCCGACGCCGACCGCGCCCGCACCCTGCTGGCCGCCGCCGAGGAGGAATGGCTGGAGCTGGAAGCGAAACGGGAAGCGCTGGGCAACTGAAGCCCGCTTTCTGTGGAAAACTCAAACGCCTGATTCGCTTTCGCGAAATCCAGCCGCCCACAGATATGCACAGGGTTATGCACCGGGGCCGGGGCGGTTCCGCACAGCCGGCCGGATTCGGGCGCTTGCCGTCTAACGGATTTGGCGCGAACGTCAACAGGCCGAGGGACACGGCGGCGCGGAAAACCGGGGAGACCCGGGGCTCAAAGCGGACCGGCCCGGCTCTCTGATCGGACGCACCGGGGGTCTTCGGACTTAACGGACGGGAGACAGGATCAAGGCCCAAAGGACCCTTCGAAGGCTTCGGCCCTGGAAGACCGGAGGGAACCGGATCGGGATCGATGGACGGCGCGGGGCTCGACCTCGTGGAACGCCGGAGACCAGGAGCGCGACAGGATACAGCCGACCATCACCGGGGTTCGCCTCGCTGATGCTGAGGCCAGGGTCCTGAACCTCAATGGCCAAGTCCAACCCGGACTTGGCGAGGGGACGAGGAAAACCGCTTGCGGGGATCTTCGTCCCCTCGCTCAATTCCGGGGTCTGCTCCGCCATTGACGCGTCCCGAGCCCCTCCCTTTCCTTCCCCCCGCCCCGGCCCTAAACCAAGGCTATGAACCGTCGCGGGAATCGCCTTTCGTCGCCCGACCGCCGCACCCTGCTCGCCGGCGCCGGCGCGCTGGCGGCGGCGACGGGGCTGGCGGCCTGCGGACGGTCCGAAGCGCCGGTCGACGACGACGGCCGCGTCCGGCTCCGCTTCGCCACCGACTGGACCGCCCGGGCCGAGCACGGCGGCTTCTACCAGGCGCTGGCCTCCGGAGCCTATGAGAAGCGCGGGCTCAACGTGCAGATCATCCAGGGCGGCCCCACGGTGGACGTGCCCGAACTGCTGGCCTCAGGCGCCGTCGAGCTCGGCATGGGATCCAACAGCTTCATTCCGATGAATCTTGTGGCCGAGGGCGCGCCCGTGAAGGCCGTGGCGGCCTACTTCCAGAAAGATCCGCAGGTCCTGGTCGCCCATCCGGATCCGTCGCTGGATTCCATGGCCGACCTGACCGGACGACCCGTCCTGCTCGCCGAAGCCTCGATCAACGCCTTCTGGGTGTGGTTGAAGTCGAAGTACGGCTTCACCGACGATCAGGTCCGTCCCTACGCATTTGATCTCACGCCCTTTCTGGCCGACGAGCGAGCCGTGCTGCAGGGGTATCTGACCAGTGAGCCCTATGCGATCGAGACGGCCGCCGGTTTCACGCCCAAGGTCTTCCTGCTCGCCGACGAGGGCTACCCTTCCTACGCCGCCATGGTGCTCGCTCCGACCGCTTTCGCCCGCGACAACGCCCGCGCCCTGCGCAGCTTCATCGCCGCCTCGGCCGAGGGCTGGCGCGACTATATCCAGGGCGATGGAAAGGCCGCTGACGCCCTGATCCGCCGGGCCAATTCCGACATGACCCAGGATGTTCTTGACCAGGCCCGCGCCAAGCTGAAGGCCAACGGCATCGTCGATGGCGGCGACGCCGCCCTCTACGGCCTGGGCGCCATGACCGCCGACCGCTGGCAGACATTCTTTGAGGTCATGTCCGAGGCCGGCGTTTATCCGCCCAATCTCGATTGGCGACAGGCCTTTACGACCCAATATTTGCCCGGCCGGGGCTGACACCCACGCCGGGCCCCGCTTGCGGCTGCCGGGATCGCCGCCGCCGACCGGCCCGAACGTCCGTCTCCCGTTAGCGGCGGGTTAAGCCCCGCTGGGCTACCGTGGCGTCCCGATTCTCGCGTCCGGAGCCCGCCCTTGCGCCGCGCCTCGACCCTCGCCGCCGTTCTCGCCGTCGCCGTCGCCGGTGGCGTGCTGCTCGCCGACGCCGCTTCGGCCCAATCCGATCCGCGCTATCTGTCCTGGTCTGGCCGCGGTGAGGCGACGCCGCCGCAAGGCGGGCCCGTCGATTCCACCCCGGTCCGCCGCGACATGCGCCGACCCAATCCCGTCATCCCCCATGGCGGCGTCGCCGCCCGCGATCCCGCTCCGAACCGGCTCACCCCCGCACCCGGTCCGGCGCGGCGCAGCCTGACCCCCGCCAACGCATGGCTCCAGCCGGCCGCTCCGGCGCCCGAGCCGGCGCCGGCCGTCGCCATGGCTCCGAGTCGGGCGGAGCCCCCGCTCGCGCCTCCGCCGCTCCGGCAGGGCCCCGAATACCTGCCCGACCGGGGCGGACGCGACCAACCCGCCCCGGCCGGCCTGGTCTACCCCGCGCCCGCCCACGCCCCGGACCTCGGTCCGGGCGCCCCGGCCGACCCGATGGCTCCCCGCCGGGACGCCCTGATCTTTCAGATGCAGTCGTCGGCGCCCCCTCCCGAACCGGCGGCCGCGCCGCGACTTGCGCCGGTCCCGCCTGGCGCTGAAGCGCCGGTTCAGCCTCGTCCGGTCATGGCGGTCGCCCAGTCCGGCGAAGGCCCGCCGCGCCAGGCCGGCGGCCGCTACTATTCCGTCCATCGCCAGAATGGGCGCGAACCGGACGCCCTGGCGATTCCGGAACCGAGCTACGTCGGCCTTGTGGTGAGCGATATCGAGACCATGGCCTCACAGGACCTGGCGGCGCCGGAACAGGGCCCCACCTTGATCCGGGATCGCAACGGCAAGATGCGCGCCGCCCCCGCTCCATCCGACGGGGATCACCAGTGACCGACGCGTCCACCCTGTCCCGCCTGCCCGACCTGATCGCCCTTGCGGAAGAAGACTCAAGCGAAAAGCGCCGCGCCCTGCTGCGCGAACTGACGGACCACTTCTTCGGTTCGGTCCGCACCCCGGCCGAGGACACGCTGTACGACGCCGTTCTGGTCAAGCTGGCCGACGATATGGAGACGGCCGTTCGCGTCGAACTGTCCGCCCGCTTCGCCAACGCGCCTGACGCTCCCCGGACCCTGATCCGCCGGCTGGCGAACGACGAGATGGCGGTCGCCGCCGCCGTCCTGACCGCATCGCCGGTTCTGACCGACGAAGATCTGCTGGGCGTGGTTCGTCGTCACGGCCAGGACCATCTGCGCGCCGTCTCGGCCCGGCCGTCGGTCTCCGAGGCGGTTTCCGAGGTGATCGTCGAGCGCGGCGATGACGAGACCCTGGGAACCCTGCTGCGCAACGACGGGGCCCGCCTGTCGCGCAAGGCTTCCGAGGCCGCGGTCGAACGGGCAAAGGCCAACCCGGACCTGCACGAGGTCACGGTTTCGCGCGCCAACCTGCCCGCGGACCTTCTCAACGACATGTATTTCGTGGTCGAGGCGCGCCTGCGCGCCCGCATTCTCGAACAGAACGCCACCATGGACCCGGCCCTGCTCGAAAGCGCTCTGGCCGCCGGGCGGGCTCGCGTCGCCACCGACGACGGAGCCCTTCCGGCCGACTACGCCGAATGCTCAGCCTATGTGGAGGAGCTTCGCGCCGCCGGTCAGCTGACGCCGCAGATGCTGGCGCGCTTCTTGCGCTCGGGCGACAAAACCGGCGGCCGGACGTCGTTCCTGATCGCCTTGGCCCAGATGGCCGACGTCGACTTCCACACGGCGCGACAGATCGTCGAGCGGCGCGAGCTGGACGCCCTCGCCGTGGTCTGCAAGGCCGCCGGTCTCGATCGCGCCCTGTTCCTGACCTACGCGGTGGTGCTTCTCAACGACGATGGCGACGCGATGGCCAAGGCGCACTCCTACGCCCGGATGTACGCCGAACTGACCCGCGAGGCCGCCCTCAGGACCCTGCGCTTCTGGCGCATGCGCCGGGGGGCTCAGGCGGCCTGACCCGGAACGCAAAACGCCCGCCCCGTCGCCGGGGCAGGCGTCGTAACCGATCGTCGACCGATCTTACTTCTTCGCGCGGGCGGCGCGGGCGGGTTTGCGTCCGCCCTGACCGAGGCCCATCTGCTTGGCGAGGTCCGAGCGCGCCTTGGCGTAGTTCGGCGCGACCATCGGATAGTCTTTCGGCAGACCCCACTTGGCCCGATATTCTTCCGGGCTCATGTTGTATTTGGTGCGCAGGTGACGCTTCAGGGACTTGAACTTGCGCCCGTCCTCCAGGCAGATCAGGAAATCCGGCGTGATCGACTTGCGGATCGGCACCGCCGGTTCCTTGGGCTCCGGCTCCGGCTCGACCGCGCCGCTCGAAACCTGCGACAGGGCGGCGTGAATGCTGGAGATCAGACCCGGGACTTCCGCCGCCTGAACATTGTTGTTGCCGACATAGGCCGACACGATGTCGGCGGTCATCTCGAGCAGTTGCGAGTTGTCTTCCATACGCGCGGCCTCACCTGATGATCTGATCGATTCAGCTGAGCGCTAGCCGTCAGCCTGTCGCACGGTTGAATAGAGGCGAACCTCGATTCATGCAATGGCGTATTCAAGACCGGCTCTGGCCCCGATTATCAGACTAGAGGCGCATTATTGACGCCGCAGATCAGCGTCCGAAGTTTTCCGCCAGCGCCAGCATCGCTGCCCGCTCCGGCGCCGAATAGTCGTCTACCTCGTCTTCCTCGCCTTCCCGGATCACCCTGAGTAGAGCGGGCGTCAGAGCGGATGACAGCGACCAGTTCCAGTAACGCAACACCGTCTGGGCGCGGTCGACGGCCAGCATGTCGTAAGTCACCTGCACCCGCTCCCAGACCGGATCGGGCGATCCGTCCTCCGCGAGCTCCGGCCGGCGCATCGATCGCCACAGGCCGGTCAACTCGGTCTTGGCCAGGCCGGTGGCCTTGCACAGTATCGCCAGCGGTTCGCCGCCCGGGTCCCCCATGATCTTGGCCCCGGTGATTGGTTTGACGCCTGCCAGATGGGCGATCTCGGTCGCCACCTCCCGGGTCAGCCCGTCGCGGGCGGCGGCCTCGACCGCCTGTTCCAGGTCCGAAAATGGGCTCTTCTCAATCGCGGCCCGGTTCCGCTGACGGCGCTCGATGAACTGCAGCGCCTTGCGCGACACCGGATCCTGCCAGTTCTCCTCGGAGGCCATGACGAACACGTCCTCGACAACTTCCTGCATGACCTCTCGCGAGACAGCGAACCGCTGCAGAATGGTGCGGCGATCGTCCGGGTCGCACCACCAGAACATCACATAGGCGCCGGACGGGCGCAGTTCTGGTCGCCTCAACAGATGAGCGCACAACTGGCGGTCGGTCCGACTCAAGCTGACGACGCCCTCCACAGCGACCTGGCTCAACCGCGCCGTGGTGTTCGTCAGGACGGCTTCGATCACCGCGCTTTCGCCGAAGCTCATCAGGGTCTCGGTGACCACCTCGGAAAGGCCTCGGCGGCTGGCCATCAGCAGACGGTGTTCGGTGGCGGCGTCCCGCGCGCAGGCGACGAGATCGGCGTCCGACAGCGAGGCGCATTGCTCGATCAGCAGGCCGGCGATGTCCGGTTCGTCTCGCAGCAGCATTCGCGCCAGGGCGTTGGGCACTTCCGTCAGCGGCGCCAACCGCGCGGCCACGCGCTTGCGGTCGTCGTGCGAGGCGAGACGCAGCATCTCGACCAGCAGGTCACCGATGACCGAGCGCTCGAAAGCGTTGACCCGGCTGCCCGGCAGGGACACCACGTCCGCGAGTCGCTTCAGCAGCGCGTGGCGCGCGCGAAAGCCGCCTTGCGGCTCGGCTTCCTCCGGCTTGGTGACGGGTTCGGACATGTCGGCCGAAAGGTTAAGCCGGTGCGGTTAACCGCCCGTGACGGTCGGCCGATGGGGCCTGCGCAATGTCCGGCGAAGCGGTTAAGGTTCGAACCGTTCCCACGCGGCCCGGCTGTCATCCACCAGGATGAAATCCGCCTCGACCGCCCCGGCTTCGGCGAACTCCAGCCTCAAACGCACCGTTCCGTCGGAAGCGCGGGCCGGGTCGTAGTTGATCAGCATGAAGTGCAGGTCGCTGCCCGGCCGAACGTCAAGCTGACCTGCGCCCGGCACCAGCCACGCTTCGTCCTTCGCCATCCCGGGGTTCGGTCCCTCGCGCTGGATCCGGTGCAGTTCCACCCGGTCTGCGCAGGTGCAGGCTACGCCGACCAACCGGTCCGCCACCGGTGATCCGTTGCGGACGCGCAGATAGCCGGCCACGTCCTGGGGTTCGTCCACGCCACGCACGATGCGGCGCGTTAATTCCAGCGGTCCGACCGAAGCCGGCGCTTCCATCGCGGTCTGCACCGCGGGCAGGACCACACTCGCCGACGGGTCCTCGCGGTAGTCGAACCCGCCGATCTCGACCCAGCCGCCGTCCTGCTCGCTGCTGGAGCGGACACGGTAGACTCCGTCGGTCCCCAGCATCGCCGTCGATTTTAGTCGTTCGATGGTCTCCGCGCCGTGCACGGTTTCATCAACCTCGAACCCGCCCGCCACGGGCGTCATGACCCCGGTCGTATGGAAGCCCCCGGTGGTGAAGTAGTGGAAGACATAGTCGCCGGAATCCCTGTCGCGGAAGATCAGGGTCTCGCCGGCATAGGCGCCCGCGTTGACCGAGTGCACCACTCTCACGGCGTGACCGCCCACGGCCCATTCCCAGCGCTGGACATCCTCGACGCCCGGCTGGGCGGTCGCCACGCCGCGCCAGGTCTTGCCGATCATAGGCGCGAACGGTGCATAGGCCGCCGGGCCGGCGGCGCTGGCGGGCGGCGGCGCCGGCTGGGCGGACGCGGCGGCCGGGACGATGAAGACGGTCAGCGCCGCAAGGACGGAGGCGAGGCGTCGGTGCATGGTCAGTCTCCCTGGACGGGTTCGGGTCGACGCGCGGCGCGCGCCAGCAGCATGTCGAAATGGGTCCGGAGCGCGTCCACGCCCCGGTCGAAATAGCCGACGTCACGGTGGGTGCGGGCCTGCATGACGCCGCCCTCCATGACGGTCAGGACGAACTCTCCGAGCGCCCGCCGGTCGGTATCGGCGGGCAGCCGGTCGCCTGCGGCCGCAAGACACTGCTCGATGGCCCCGGCCCAGTTGGCGAAATTGACCGCCAGCAGGTCGCGCACCACTGGGTCGGCCTCGTGCAGCTCGAGGGCCAGCGAGCCGATCGGACAGCCGTAGGTGCAGTCGGTCTCGAGGATCATCCAGCGATAGCGCGCCAGCAGGGCGAATATTCGTTCGATCGGGTCGTCCACCCCCTCCCACGCCGGCTTGAGAAGATTCTCCTCGATGCCGTCGCGGTACGCTTCCAGCACGGCGATCAGCACGTCCTGCTTACCCGGAAACACATGATACAGGCTACCGGCGTTCAGCTGCGTCCGGCTCAGGATGTCGGCGATCGAGGTCGAGTTGAATCCCTTGGCCCAGAACAGCTCCATGGCCGCCATCACGATCCGGCCCCGGGTATCGGCCGCGGGACTCACGCCCTTTCCCACGCCTGCCGGATCCAGCCCTCGACCTCGGCGTCGACCTCGTCGACCGAGCCGATGCGGACACGGTGAGTGACCATCGCATTCCACGATCCGGCCGCCTCCAGCCGCCCGGTCGGCTCCACCCCCTTCAGGGTTAGGCCGAGGTCGAACCGGTCCTTGGTGGAGGGCTGGCCGAGACCGAACTGCTTGTTCCGGCGGAAGCTGACATAGCCCTTCTTCGGCGCGAACTCCGCCCCCTCCAGACTCGACACGATGCCCGCAACCTTGTCGTAGACCGGCCGCATCGCCGCCTTTGGACCCGCGAACATCGCCTCCATCAGGTCGGCGTCGTCGCTGGAACCGGCGTCCGAGGCGAAGGTCTTGTGCGCCACCAGATTGGCGTAGCCGTGGCCCAGCCCGTGCTCGGCCTTCAGCCAGTCCACCAGCGCCTTGTGTTTCGCCGGCCCTCCACTCTTCGACGCCGCCACCCAGTCGGCCAGCGACCGCCCCGTGTTCGCTTCCAGATTGGCGATCATCTTCGCCGCCGCCGCATCCATGTCAGCCATCGTCGCGTTCTCCGTGCCCGCGGACGGATTGAACGCTCATTCAAGAACGAGAGTCAACGGATATTTGAACGACCGCTCAACCGCTCCCGCCCGCCTACAGCCCCTCGAACAGCGCCGTCGACAGATAGCGCTCGGCGAAGCTGGGGATGATCGTCACGATGGTCTTGCCCGCGTTTTCCTCAAGCGCCGCCTGCCGGAAGGCCGCGACCAGCGCCGCGCCCGAGCTGATGCCGCCGGGAATTCCTTCCACCCGCGCCGCCTTGCGGGCCATGTCGAAGGCCTCCTCGTTGCTCACCTGCTCGACGCCGTCGATGACCGAGCGGTCGACGATGGCCGGGATGAAACCCGCCCCAATGCCTTGGATCTTATGCGGTCCCGGCTCGCCGCCGGACAGCACCGGCGACGCCGTGGGCTCCACCGCGATCATCCGCACCGACGACTTCCGCGCCTTCAGCACCTGGCCGACGCCGGTAATCGTGCCGCCGGTGCCGACGCCCGAGATGACGATGTCGACCGCGCCGGCCGTGTCGTTCCAGATCTCCTCGGCGGTGGTGGCCCGGTGAATGGCGGGATTGGCCGGGTTCTCGAACTGCGACGGACTGACCGCGCCGGGCGTCTTGTCTAGAATTTCCTGCGCCATCCCGATCGCGCCCTTCATGCCCTTCTCGGCCGGCGTCAGCACCAGCTCGGCCCCCAACAGGGCGAGCATCTTGCGCCGCTCCATCGACATGCTCTCCGGCATGACCAGAACCAGCTTGATGCCCCTGGCCGCGGCCACGAAGGCCAGGGCGATGCCGGTGTTGCCGCTGGTGGGCTCGATCAGCACGGTGTCGGGGCCGATCTTCCCCGCCTGTTCCAGGGCGTCGATCATCGCCACCCCGATCCGGTCCTTCACCGAGCCGATCGGATTGAAGAACTCCAGCTTGGCCAGCACGGTCGCCTTGGGCCTATACTCCGCCGACAGCCGCGGCAGGCCGACCAGCGGCGTATCGCCGATGGTGTCCAGAATGGACGGGAATATCCTCCCGCGCCCCGACTTCAGGTGGCCGGACGGGTCATAGGCGGGGGCGGCGTCGGACATGGCGGTCTCTCGCGAAGGGACGGGAAGCCTACAGATAGGCCTTCCTGTCTCACCGCAACATCACCGGCCACACAATTAGCCGCCGCCCGAGCCTTCACCCCGCGTTAACCATGTCGGCGCATCCCTGAACCCCTGTTCCCGGGGCTTTCTCTTGCGCAATCTCGCCGCCGCCGTCGAAGCGATCGATCCGCTGGTCGTGACCGGCAAGGTCGCGGGCGTGAACGGTTTGCTGATCGAATCGAAGGGCGGCCTGTCGCGGCTCGCCGTCGGCGCCCGGGCCGAGATCGCGCGTGGACGCCTCTCGCCGCTGCCCGCCGAGGTCGTCGGTTTCCGCGACGCCAAGGCCCTGCTGATGCCGTTCGGTCCGGTCGAGGGCGTGGCCCCCGGCGCCGACATCCGCATCGTCTCCGCCGCCGCCAGCGTGCGGCCGACCACCGCCTGGCTGGGCCGGATCATCGACGCCTTCGGCCAGCCCATCGACGGCAAGGGCCCCCTGCCCGTCGGCCCGGCCGCCTATCCCCTGCGCGCACCCCCGCCCCCGGCCCATTCGCGCGGCCGCGTCGGCGAGCGGCTGGACCTCGGCGTGCGCGCTATGGACGTCTTCACCACCACCTGCCGCGGCCAGCGCCTCGGCATTTTCGCCGGCTCGGGCGTCGGCAAGTCGGTGCTGCTGTCGATGCTGGCCAAGCAGGCGACCTGTGATGTCGTGGTCGTCGGCCTGATCGGCGAACGCGGTCGGGAAGTCCGCGAGTTCGTCGAGGAGACCCTCGGCGAAGAGGGGCTGCGCCGCGCCGTGGTCGTCGTCGCCACCTCGGACGAGCCGGCCCTGAAGCGTCGACAGTCCGCCTATATGACCATGGCCGTCTCGGAATATTTTCGGGATCAGGACCTCGAGGTGCTGTGCCTGATGGACTCGGTGACCCGCTTCGCCATGGCCCAGCGCGAGATCGGTCTCGCCGCCGGCGAGCCGCCGACCACCAAGGGCTACACCCCCACCGTCTTCACCGAACTGCCCAAGCTGCTGGAGCGCGCCGGGCCCGGTCCGGTCCGCCCCGACGGCACCACCGCCGGGCCGATCACCGCCCTGTTCACCGTGCTGGTCGACGGCGGCGATCATGACGAACCCATCGCCGACGCCGTGCGAGGCATCCTCGACGGCCACATCGTCATGGACCGCAAGATCGCCGAGCGCGGACGCTTCCCGGCCATCGACGTGCTGAAGTCCGTCAGCCGCACCCTGCCGGGCTGTCAGACCCCGCCCGAGCGCGAGCTGAACAAACGCGCCCGCCAATGCCTCAGCGCCTACGCCAACATGGAAGAGCTGATCAAGATCGGCGCCTACCGCACCGGGGCCGATCCGATCGTCGACCGCGCCATCGCACTGAACCCTGCGCTGGAGGCCTTCCTCGGCCAGGATCACCACGACGTGACGCGCCTCGCCGATTCCTTTGACCGTCTGGAAACCATTCTGAACCAAGGAATGGTGCAATGACCGGAGACGCACCATGACCGCCTGGGCCCAATCCCTGATCCGCATCTCCAACTATGAGGTCGAGACGCTTCAGAAACGCCTCGCCGAGATCACCGCCCGCCGCACCTCCGCCGAAATGCGCATCGCCGTGCTCGAGGCCGAGGCCGAGATCGAGCAGGAGCGCGCCCGCGAGGACACCGAGGCCGGCATGCTGCTGCAGGCTTATCTGAACGGCTGGAAGCTGCGCAAATCTGCAGCCGAGGCAGATGTCGTCGAAATCAGCGCCGAGGAAGACGGGGCCCGCGACGCCCTCTCGGGCGCGTTCGAGGAACTGAAGAAGTTCGAGCACGTCGCCGAAACCACCCGGCTGAACCGCCTCGTCGCCGCCGGCAAGCGCGAGACCGCCGCCTTCGACGAACTGGGCCTGAGGCGCCGTGCGGGCTGACCCGCCCCGCCTGAACCGCCGCGCCTTCCTCGCCGCGCCCATCGCCCTGACCGCCTGCGACCGCTTCGCCGCCGCCGAACCATCCGCCGTCCAGCCCGCTGCGCCGCTGAAGGACGTCGTCCCGGCCCCTTTCGGCGCCACCGGCATGACCTGGCAGCTCGACCAGCCCGACTGGGTCGAACAGGTCCTGCGCCACTGCGCCCAGCTGACCCCCGAGTGGGAGCAGAAGATGGAGCGCACCCTCGGCCCCGGCTTCACCTACGACTTCGAGCCGTCCGACCGCGTCGTCGCCTTCGCCCACAACAACGGCCTGCGTGTCCACGGCCATACGGTGATCTGGTATTCGCAGGGAGCCGAGGTCTTCGACGACGCCACGGTCCCGCGCGCCCGTTTTGCCGCCGAATACGACCGTTACATCTCGACGTTCGTCGGTCGCTACCGGGGCCGGATGGCCGGCTGGGACGTGGTCAACGAGCCGGTCGCCGAGGACGGCGACGGCCTGCGCGCCTGTCACTGGAGCCGCGCCCTCGGCATGGAGGGCTATATGGTCCGCGCTTTCGAACAGGCCCGGGCCGCCGACCCTGAGGCCGTTCTGTTCCTCAACGAATACAATCTCGAGAACATCCCCCGGAAAGGGGCCACCTTCCTCCGCCTCGTCGAGCGCCTGCTCAAACTCGGCGCGCCGGTCGGCGGCATCGGCACCCAGTCCCACCTCGACATCGAGATTCCCGCCGGCCAGATCACCGCCTTCATGCGTGACGCCGCCTCGCTGGGCCTGCCGATCCATGTCTCCGAGCTGGACTTCCCCATGCAGCGCGACGGCGGCCGCATGCCGGACCTGCGCCCCACCGCCGAACGCCGCGCCCAGCAGGTCGCCCGCGTCGGCGAACTGGCCGAGGCCTTCATGGCCCTGCCCGATCGCCAGCGGTACGCCTTCACCACCTGGGGCCTGCGCGACACCGATAGCTGGCTGCTCCGCGAGGAAGGCAAGAACCGCCGCGACGACAGCCCCCTCCTCCTCGACCCCGCCGGCCGCCCCAACCCGGCGTATCACGCCCTGGCCGACGCGTTCGGGCGTTAGACGGGAACCGTCCTCCCCCACAGGGGGAGAGGGGCCGCGAAGCGGTGGAGGGGGCCTGACCGCAAACGCCGGCGTCCGGGAAAGCCCCCCTCCACCACGCTTCGCGCGGTCCCCCTCCCCCGGCGCTTCGCTAGGGGGAGGAATGCGCCTCGATCCCCGCCGCGCCCAGCGCCGCCAGCAAAGCCGTCACCGCCGCATCCACCTTGGCCGCCTCCCGCCCTCGCACCACCAGATTGGTCCCCACTTCCCCGACCGTGCCGTGCCCGAACGGATAGCTGCCGAAGCTCAGGTCCCGGTTGGCCCGCGCCGCCGCCGTCAGCAGCTCCGCGACGTCGCCCTCGCCCACGCCGCTGACGCGCAACGTCCGCGCATGCACCACCGCGCCGGCCCTCAGTCGCGGCGCGACGTCTTCCAGCATGGCCGTCATGATCTTCGGCACCCCGGCCATGACGAAGACATTGCCGATCTGGAAGCCCGGCGCGTCCGTCACCGGATTGGTGATCAGCGTTCCGCCTTCCGGTATCCGCGCCATTCGCCGCCGCGGCGCGTTGAACTCCGCCCCGTAGCGCTTCTCCAGAATCGCCACCGCCGCCGGATGCTCTGGCAGGGTCACCCCGAACGCCGTCGCCACCGCGTCCGCTGTGATGTCGTCGTGCGTCGGCCCGATCCCGCCGGTGGTGAAGACATAGTCGTGGCCGGCCCTCAGCGCGTTCAGCGCTTCCACAATCTGCGCCTTCCGGTCCCCGACCGTCCGCGCCTCCATCAGATCGATCCCCAGCGCCGCCAGGAACCGGGCGATGGTGTTCAGATTGGTGTCCTGCGTCCGCCCGGACAGGACCTCGTCACCGATGATCAGGACGGCGGCGGTGGGAGACGATTCGGTCATGCGAACACGCTAGACTGTCGGCAACCTGCGGTCATCGTAACGCCTTGAGCTTGTGTGCTATGATGGCCATCTGAGCCGACCCCGACTGAAAGCCCCCGATGTACGAGACCCCCGAACTGGACAGCGACGCCTTCGTCCGCACCCACGAGATCCGCGTCCACGACGACGAGGCGTTCGAGGGCATGCGCAAGGCCGGCCGCCTGGTCGCCGAGGCGCTCGACATGATCACCGAATATGTGAAGCCGGGCGTCACCACGGGCGAGATCGACGACCGCATCCGCGAGTTCACGCTCGACCATGGGGCCCTGCCCGCCTGCCTTGGCTACAAGGGCTACGAGAAGACCATCTGCACCTCGATCAACCACGTCGTCTGCCACGGCATTCCCGGCGACAAGGTTCTGAAGGACGGCGACATCGTCAACATCGACCACACCGTCATCGTCGACGGTTGGCACGGCGACTCCAGCCGCATGTATGCGGTCGGAAACATCAACGCCCGCGCCAAAAAATTGATCGACGTCACCTACGACGCACTCGACGCCGGCCTGGCGGTGATCAAGCCCGGCGCCACTTTCGGCGACATCGGCTACGCCATCCAGCAGGTGGTCGAGGCCAACCGCATGTCGGTCGTCCGCGATTTCTGCGGCCACGGCATCGGCCGCATCTTCCACGACAGCCCCAACGTCCTGCACTACGGCCGCCGCGGCGAGGGCGCGACGCTGAAAGAGGGCATGTTCTTCACCGTCGAGCCGATGGTGAACCTCGGCAAGCCGCACGTGAAGGTGTTGTCCGACGGCTGGACCGCCGTCACCCGCGACAAGTCCCTGTCGTCCCAGTGCGAGCACAGCGTCGGCGTCACCGCCGACGGCGTCGAACTGTTCTCCGCCAGCCCTGCAGGTCTGTTCCGGCCGAAATTCTAGGTCTCGAGCGGGTTCAGTCGGATGGCTGGACGTTCCCTTTCTGTTCTGGCAACGTGCGGTGATCCATCCGGAGGCCGCCATGTCCGCCGTGCTGCCCTTCCCAAGTCCAGCGTCCCCGCGCCCTGACGTACGCCCCGCCGACGTCGTCCCTCTCAGGAGCGCCGGCCTCTCCGGCCATCGCGAGCGGCTTCGTGACCGGGCCCGCCGCGCCGGCCTGCCCCACCTCCCCGACTACGAACTGCTCGAACTCTTCCTGTTCCGCAGCCAGCCGCAGGGCGACGTCAAGCCGATCGCCAAAGCTCTTCTGGCTCGTTTCGGCTCGCTCGCGGCCGTGTTGGCCGCCTCTGTCGAGGACCTGATGACGGTCAGGGCCGAAGACGCGCGTGGTCGGACCAGGGGCGTCGGCGCCGAGACCGCCCTCGACCTCGCCGCCCTGCACGAGGTCGCCAGGCGCGTCGCGAAGGAAGCGGCCGGAAAGCGCACCGTCATCTCCTCGTGGACCGCCCTGCTCGCCTACGTCCGCCTGTCGCTCCAGCATGAGCCGCGCGAGCAGTTCCGCGTTCTCTACCTCGACAACCGCAATCAGCTGATCCTCGACGAAATCCAGAACCGCGGCACCGTCGATCACGCCCCGGTCTATCCCCGCGAGGTGGTGCGCCGGGCGCTGGAGCTATCGGCCAGGTCGATGATCATCGTCCACAACCATCCCTCCGGCGACCCGACCCCCTCGCGCCCCGATATCGACATGACCCGCCAGGTCATCGCGGCCGCCCGCGCCCTTGAACTCTCCGTCCACGACCACCTGATCGTCGGCCGCGACGGCGTGGCCAGCTTCAAGCAACTCGGGCTGATGTAGGCGGCTTTTCCGGCTCACGTTCGGTCCAGGATCGCCCTCACGCGTTCCGCAAGCTGCTCGAAGGTGAAGGGCTTGCTGATCAGCTGAACGCCGGGATCCAGCCTCCCGTGGTGCACGATCGCGTTGCGCGAATATCCCGTCGTGAACAGGATTTTTAGGCCTTCACGCAGGTTTGCGGCTTCGTCCGCCAGTTCGCGGCCGCTCTTGCCAGGAAGCACCACATCGGTGAACAACAGGTCGATCCGGTCGTCACCCTTCAGGATCGCGAGCGCGGCCTCGGCTTCCGCAGCCTCGATCACCTTGTAGCCGAGTTCATTGAGGATCAGGGCGCTGTTCGCCCTGACGTCTTCATTGTCCTCGACCAGCAGGATGACCTCGCCTTCGCTGCTTCCGGCGATAATAGACGGCGAGACGACCTCGCCGGCTCCCGCCTCGCCGAGGAACCGCGGGAAGTAGAGCTTGACCGTCGTCCCCTGCCCTTCTTCGCTGTAGACCATGACGTGGCCCCCGGACTGCTTCACGAACCCGTAAACCATGCTGAGGCCGAGGCCGGTCCCCTTGCCCACCTCCTTGGTGGTGAAGAACGGTTCGAACACCCGCGCGACCGTTTCGGGGCTCATGCCGCCGCCGGTGTCGCTGACCGCGACCATTACATACTGGCCGGGGACAACCTCGGCATCGACCGCTGAATAGGACTCATCGAGCGCGGTGTTCCCCGTTTCGATGGTCAGCTTCCCGCCGTCCGGCATCGCATCCCGGGCGTTGACCGCCAGGTTCAGCAGGGCGCTTTCCAGCTGATTCTGGTCGGCCTCGATCGGCCAGAGCCGCGGCAGCAGCACGCCTTCCAGTTCGATCTGCTCACCAAGCGTCCGGTGCAGCAGCTCCGTCATTTCCCGGACGACCAGATTCAGCTCGAGCGGCTTGGGCTCAAGCGGCTGACGCCGCGAGAAGGCCAGAAGCCGGCTGGTCAGGCTCGCGGCGCGCTGGGCGCCCTTGATCGACATATCCAGCGCGCGCGCGATCCGCGCCTCCTCATCGGGCTTGCTCCGCCGGATGGTGTCCAGACCGCCGATGATGACGGTCAGAAGGTTGTTGAAGTCGTGGGCGACCCCGCCGGTCAACTGGCCGATCGCCTCCATCTTCTGCGCCTGCCGCAGGGCTTCCTCGGCCTTTGTCCGCTCGGCGATCTCCTGGGTGACCCTTTCCTCCAGACTGTTGTTCAGCGCCTGCAAATCGGTCTCGGCGCGTCGACGCTGCTCGATTTCCGTCTGGGCGGCCTGGAAAAGCCGGGCATTGTCGATCGCGACAGCGGCCTGGCTGGCCAGACCGACCACTCTCTCCTCCGCCAGATCGTTGAAGACCCCGGCATTCGGATGTCCGAAGAACAGCCCGCCGATCACTTCGCCCGATCGAAGCCGGACCGGAACCGCCAGATAGCTCCGCACCGGCAGATGCCCTTTCGGCATGCCCTTGTAGGGAGCCATCCTGCCGTAGCGATCGTCCTTGGTGACATCGTCCAGCCGTATCACCCCGGTGCCGTCGAATGTCGGCCGGAAAATATCCGTCGCCCGCGGCATGGGAAACTGCTCGAACGCCTCCTTCGGCGCGCCGGACAGGCTGTACAGCATGAAGCTTTCGCCCGACGGGTCCGTGACATTGTAGAAGAAGGCCCCGAAAGCCGCGCCGGTCACCTCCACCGCCGCGTCCGTGACCCGCTGCACCAGCCGGTCCAACTCCAGATCGCCCGCCACTTCGGACGCCGTCCGGTTCAGAATCCGGAGCGTCTTGGTCTGCTCCTCAAGAGCGGCGGCCTTCTCCGACAGCGCTGATTGCGCCGCCAGCCGTTCCGACACATCGGCGAAAGTGCAGATCGCGCCAGCGTGCACGCCGTCCACAAACAGCGGCGCGGCCCGGTATTCGACCGGCACCGTCCCCCCGTCCAGACGGTAGAACAGTTCCCCGTCCACGTGAGCGCCCTCACCGCTGCTGGCCGCCCGGTAGATGGGACATTCTTCCTTGGGGTAATGGGCGCCGTCGGCGTGGGAGTGATGAATGACGTCGTGCAGCTTGCGACCGACAGCGTCTTCGGCGCGCTCGAACCCGAGCATCTCCAGAAACGCGCGGTTGACCATGGTGGTCACGCCGTCGCGATCGACGGAATAGAAGCCCTCCCCGGCGGAATCGAGCAACGCCTCCAGAAAGCCGCGGCTCTCCCGAAGTTCGGCCTCGCTCTGACGCAGGTTCTGTTCGGCCTGATACCGATCGTCGATATCGATCACGGACCCGATGTAGCCGAGAAACTCGCCATTGGCCCCGAACCGGGGGGAGGCGGCGTCGATCGCCCGGTGATAGGAGCCGTCCGCCGTCTTCAGCCGGTATTCGGAGCGGAAGGGCTCGCCCCGCTCATTGGCGGCCAGGAAGACGTCGCGGGCCATCTGCCGGTCGTCGGGATGGACCGCATCGAGCCAGCCGAGTCCCAGCGCCTCCGACTCCGCCTGACCCGTGAAGGCGTACCAGCTCTTGTTCAGATAGCTGCAGCGTCCGTCCGCCTCGGTGACCCACATCATCACCGGCGCGTGGTCGGCCATGTTGCGGAATCGGGCCTCGCTCTCCTGCAGGGCCGCGCTCTTGCGGCGCTCCTCCGCGATGGCCCTGACCTCGATCACCGTCCCGACCGTCGTATCGGTCTCGTCACGAATGGGCGAGGCGGTGAAGCCCACGGGGTAGAAGCTGCCGTCCTTATGGACGAAGACTTCCTCGCCCTGGACCTGGTAGTTCTCGGGAAACGCCCGGTCGATCGGGCAGTCTTCGAGCGGATAGTGGCGACCGTCTGGATGGGTGTGGTGAACGACGTCATGCAGAGGTCGACCGCCCAACTCCTCAAGCGTGTAGCCGGTCAGCTCCTCCGCGGCCGCATTGGCGTAGATGCAGTGCTGACGGTGGTCCATGACGAACACCGCCATGGTCGTATTGTTCAGGATACTGCTGAGCCGCCGCTCACTGAACCGCAGGGCCTGTTCAGCGTCGCTCTGCGCCGTTGTGTCCCGAACCGCCACCAGCGCGCCAATGATCGAACCCTCGCTGTCCCGCTGAGGCATCGCGTCGACGCAAACCGTCCGCGGTCCTTCCGCCCCGACCATCCGAATGGCGAAATCGCGGACCGTCTCTCCCTTCAGCGCCCGGGGAATGGGCGTGTCCTCGAACTCGAGGGGGGACCCGTCAGGCGCAGAGACTTCCACCGCCGGCTCATCATACCGGCGTCCGGCGATGTCCGCCCGGGTCAGACCCAACAGACGTTCGCATTCCGGATTGGCGTACTGGATCACCCCCGTGGCGTCGGCGCGGGCCATGGCGACCGGCAGCGAGTCAAGCAGGGCGTCCAGATCGCCGTCCAGCGCCTTTCCGCCCAACGGGCGAACGATCGAGTCCATCAACACCTCCAGCCGACCCTGCACGCCGCGTAGCCGGAGCTACCGAAGGGAGCAACCGGCCAGTTCGTTCCCGATCGGGAACATTTCGTTCAATCTGGTTGATGACCGACATCAAACGGGAAGCGTCGACCTTTTTGGCCTTGGCCGGTGTGTCCAGCCCGCTTCCAAATCGCGGGTTGCGATGGCTAGTCTCGGACGTCGACGCCCCCTGAGCCGAGCCGCCATGACCACCCTGATCACCGAACGCCTCACCCTGACCCCGGTCGCTGCTTCCGACTACGATGACCTGCGCGCTATGTGGGCGGACCCCGAGGTCATCCGCTACATCTTTCCCGATCCTCTGACCGGCGAGGATGTCTGGTTCCGCCTGCTGCGCGACATCGGCCACTGGGAAGTCCTCGGCCATGGCAACTGGACCCTCAGACTAAAGGACACCGGCGAACACGTCGGCAGCGTCGGCGTGCTCGACTTTCACCGCGTGCTCGAGCCCGCCCTCGACGCCCCCGAACTGGGGTGGGGCCTTCGCTCCGCCTTCCAGGGCAAGGGTCTGGCGTTCGAGGCCTTGTCCGCCGCCCTGGCGTGGTGCGACGACGCCCTGAACGCCCCGCGCACCGTTTGCATGATCGATCCAGCCAATGCGCCCTCGATCGCCCTGGCGAAGCGCGCCGGCTACCGGGAGTACGCCCGCACCGACTACAAGGGCGCGCCGGTCATCCTGCTGGAGCGCCGGTCGACCTGACAGCGTAGCCAGCCATTAAGGTTTACGGGGCATTGTGACCGGTGAATCCGGAGACCGCCCGCCCCATGCCCATGCCTGTCGAAGAGCTTCGCGCCCACCTGACCGAAGCCTTTCCCGACGCCGAGATCGTCATCGACGATCTGGCTGGCGACGGCGACCACTATCGCGCCCGCATCGTCTCCGCCGCCTTCGCCGGCTTGCCGCGCGTGCGCCAGCATCAGCTTGTCTACGCGGCGCTGAAGGGCAAGATGGGCGGCGAACTCCACGCCCTGGCGCTCGAAACCTCGACCCCTCCGGCAGGAGACTGACCCATGCGTTACCGTCCCTTCGGACAGTCTGGTCAGGCGGTGTCGGCGCTGACGCTCAGCCTCGGACCCCGCGACATCGCCCGTGGCCCCGAGACCGGCCGCGAGCTGGTCTATTCGGCGCTCGAAGCCGGCATCAACAGTTACCGGCTCGAAACCGCCGACCCGGTGCTTGCCGAGGTGCTCGGCCAGGCCCTGAAACACGTCGACCGCAAGCTGGTTCAGGTCTCCATGATACTCGGCGCCGGCGACGGTCGCCGCGGTTCGGACCGCGACTTCTCGGCCGAGGGCATCACCTCCGCCATCGATCGCGCCCTGGCCATCTCGGGCTTGGGCTGGTTCGACCTGGCCATCCTCGACGAACCGGCCGAACACGAGCTGCCGCAGACCACGCTGAACGCTCTCAAGGCCCTGCGCGCCACGGAACGGGTTCGCCTGCTCGGCATCTCGGGCGAGGGCGAGGTGATGGACACCTATGTCTCGACCGGCGCCTTCGACGTGCTGGCCACGCCCTTCCACGTCAACTCCCCGTGGCAGATCCGCTCCCGCCTGCGGGTCGCCCGCGAGGCCGACATGGCTATCTTCGTCTACGACTATTTCCCCGACAGCCTCGACACGGCGAAAAAGGCCTCGGCCGTGCATCAGCCGAAGAAGGGCTTCTTCGGATTCGGCGGCCCGAAGACCAAAGAAAACCCGTTGGCCCACGCCGGCACCTTCGCCTTCCTGCACCAGACCAACAACTGGCCGGCCGAGGCCATCTGCCTCGCCTACGCCCTGACCGATCCGTCGGTGTCCAGCGTCCTGATCCGGGCCAGCGACGCGGAGCGGCTCAACATGCTGGCCCTGGTGCCCGACCGCGACATGCCGCCCGGCCTCGCCGCCCAGATCGAGATGGCCCGGGTCGCCGGCGCCAAGGCCGCCTGACCGGTCCAACCGGGACCTTCCGGCGCCTTGACCCCGCCCCTTTGGGCGCCTAGCTGACGGCCTTCACCGAAAGGCCAGTACCAGTGACCGATCAAGCCGTCGCCAATCCCGTCCATGCCTTCATCGCCGATACGGTGAAGGGTCACGACGTCGTCCTGTTCATGAAGGGCACGCCCGACGCGCCGCGCTGCGGCTTCTCCTCGCTGGCGGTGCAGATTCTCGACCACGTCGGCGCGTCCTTCGTCGGCGTCGACGTGCTTCAGGACGAGGCCCTGCGTGACGGCATCAAGACCTACAGCGACTGGCCGACTATCCCCCAGCTCTATGTGAAGGGCGAATTCGTCGGCGGCTCCGACATCGTCCGCGAGATGTTCAACGCCGGCGAGCTTCAGACCCTGATGTCCGACAAGGGCGTAGCCCTCGGCGACGCCGACGCCTGATGGCCCGGGCCCAGCTCGAGCCCCGCGCGGACCGCGAGATTTTCGTCGTCCCGCTCGAGGTTCGGCCCGGGCACATCGACGACAACGGCCACGTCAACAATGTGGTCTACGTCGGCTGGCTGCAGGACGCGGGCACGGCCCACTGGAACGCCCGTTTCGACGCTCAGACCCGCGCCCGCTGGTCGTGGGTCGCCCTCCGGCATGAGATCGACTATTTCCGCCCGCTGGCCCCCGACGCGGTGGACGTGAAGGCCCGCACCTGGGTCGGCGACCCGCAGGGGCCGCGCTTCAACCGCTACGTCCGCATCGAGGACGGCGAAGGTCGGCTGTGCGCCCAGGGCGTGTCGGAGTGGGTTCTGGTCGACGCCACGACCATGCGGCCGCACCGCATCCCGTCCGACATGCTGCCCGCCTTCGAGGCCCGCTGAGCGGTCAGCCGCGCGGCAGCTGGTAGGGGTTTTCGACCGAGACCCGGCTGCCGGGCGCCAGTCCCATCTCCTGGAAGGTCCAGCGCATCTCGACGCCCTGATCGCTGGGCTCGAGGCAGAGGTCCTCTTTCAGGCGGCGCAGGGTGATCACCGAGCCGTCGCCCTGGCGGCGCACCACCGGCAACAGGTCGGACTTCTCGGTGCAGCCGTTCGAACTGACCCAGAACACCGCCTGGTCCTGCACGATGGCGGCGGCGTGAACGGGCTCGATCTGGCCGGGCCCCGCGGCCATCGCCGGCGCTTCGTCGCGCCCGAACCAGCGATCCGCCAGCGCGCAGCCGGAGGCCAGGACTACGGTCGCAAGCATGGCGCTGAGCGTGACGATCCGTTTCATACCCGGCCTCCCGCGCCGATCCTGACCCTGCGTAATGTGCGCCTGTTCGCCGTCCGGGGGAAGTCGCCACCGGTGGATGCAAAAAGCCCCGGATCGCTCCGGGGCTTTTCGGACGTCTGTCGAGACCGACTGGCTTACGAGGAGTAGTATTCCACCACCAGGTTCGGCTCCATCTTCACCGGGAACGGCACGTCGGCCAGTTCCGGCACGCGGACATAGCGGACCGAGAAGCCGCGGTCGCCCAGCTCGAGGTAGTCAGGCACGTCGCGCTCCGACGACTGCTGCGCTTCCAGCACCAGCGCCATCGAACGGGACTTCTCCTTGACCTCGATGACCTGGCCCGGCTTGACCCGGTAGGAACCGATGTCGACCTTCTTGCCGTCGACGGTCACGTGGCCGTGGCTCACGAACTGGCGGGCGGCCCAGACGGTCGGCACGAATTTGGCGCGGTAGACGATGGCGTCCAGGCGCGACTCCAGCAGGCCGATCAGGTTCTCGGAGCTGTTGCCCTTGCGGCGCGAGGCCTCTTCATAGGTCGCGGCGAACTGCTTCTCGGTGATGTTGCCGTAGTAGCCCTTCAGCTTCTGCTTGGCCTTCAGCTGCAGGCCGAAGTCCGAGACTTTCGACTTGCGGCGCTGGCCGTGCTGGCCGGGGCCGTAGGAACGCTTGTTGACCGGGGATTTCGAGCGGCCCCACAGGTTTTCACCCATGACCCGGTCGAGTTTGTACTTGGCGCTGTGGCGCTTGGACATAAGTCACTCTCTATATGATGCGGCCCGGTCCCTCCCCAACTGGAGGGACGATCTCAACGGCGGTCCACGCATCGTCCGTAGTGGATCACGCAACGCGGCGAGCCGGTGGCGTGAAGGCGGGGCTTATGACCGCCGGACGCCCCTTCGTCAAGGCTCCGGCGGTCCGTCGGGTCCTACTGCGTCGCGGCGGCGAACAGTTCGTTGGCCTTGTTCCAGTTCACCACCGTCCAGAACGCCTTGAGGTAGTCGGCCCGCCGGTTCTGGTACTTCAGATAATAGGCGTGCTCCCAGACGTCGGCGGCCAGCACCACCGCGCCCTGTTCCTCGGCCACGTCCATCAACGGATTGTCCTGGTTCGGCGTCGAAGTGACCTTCAGCCGGCCGTTCTGCACGATCAGCCAGGCCCAGCCCGAGCCGAACTGTCCGGCTCCGGCGGCATTGAACGCCTCCTTGAACTTGTCCAACCCGCCGAGGTCGTGATCGATGGCGGCGGCCAGCTCGGCCGACGGCTCGCCGGTCTTGTCGGCCGGCGCCAGCAGCTCCCAGAACAGGCTGTGGTTCCAGTGCCCGCCGCCATTGTTGCGCACCGCCTTGGGCAGTTTCGACATGGTCGCGAACATCTGCTCCAGCGACTGGCCCTTCAGGCTGTCGGCCCGGTCGACGGCCTCGTTCAGCTTGTCGACATAGGCCTGATGGTGCTTGTCGTGGTGGAAGGTCATCGTCTCCTTGTCGATGGCCGGCTCCAGGGCGTCATAGGCGTAGGGGAGGGGCGGAAGGGTAAAGGCCATGGGGAGGCTCCTTTCGACAGGGTTCGGGGAGCCCTTCATCTAGGCGCCCGCGCTCCAAACCCAAGCGGGCCGGAGCGGATTTGGTTCAGGCGCTTGCATCTTCGCACGCGTGGGTTGATCGTCGGTCGTCGATCCCGAGGAACGCCGCCGTGACCGAACTGCACCGCCCGCTGGCCCTCGCGGCCGCCCTGCTCGCCCTGTCGGGATGCGCCTCGATCGACTCGCTCGACCGCATGGCGGATCAGGCCCGGATCCGCTCCACCTGTCACACCAGCACAGGCGAACTGATCGGTGGGCCGCCCTGCACCCTCACCTGGACGATATCGGAGACCACCTCGACCACCACGACCGTCGTCACAACGACCTCCCCGCCCGCCGCCGCCCCCGCCGCGACGCCGCCGACCGACGACTAGAGCCGCGTCTCAGAGCTCCGGCAGATTGGCCTTCAGACAATCCCGCACGGCCCGCCTCAGGTCGCCGGAGGCCGAGGCGAAATCCACGCCCTCGGCCTCGAACACCGCCCGCGTCGCCGCGTCCAGCCCGTTCGGAATGGCGGCCAGCACCCGCTTCTCGCCCTTCGGATGCAGGCAGAACCCCACCTCCCTGCACAGGGCGGCGAACATCTCGTCATGGGCGGCGGCGTCGGTCATGGCCCTCTGATACTACGGCAGCAGCCCCGTCAGCCAGTGCAGGATGTTCAACCCGAACCGGGCGTTGCCCGGCGCGGCGTTCATGCCGAAGCGCCGGTCTGGCTGGCCGCTCTCCGGCGGATACCGCACCAGTTGCGCCGACAGCATCCCGGCCTCGCCCAGCACCACCACCCGTCCCTCGCCGTGCATGAACGCCAGTCCCTGCGCCGGCAGGGCGGGCGCCGAAAACTCCGCCAGAGTCGCCTCGGCCGCCGCTCCGTCGTTCAGCCGGTCGGCCAGCGCCTGCAAGGTCGGCAGGTCCCGGGATTCGCGCGCGCCGTTGGTCGTCGGCAGCAGCACCGCCGCCCCCGGCGGCCCTGCCAGCGACTGGCCGGTGTAGGCCGTGACGCTCGCCACCCGCTCGTCGGCGCTGCGGCCCGCAATGATCGGATGATCCCCAAGCGCCTCCCCCGGATAGACCAGGGTGGTCCTCAGATTATCGTCGGTCAGGGTGAAGGCGTAACCCGTCCCCATCGTCACCCCGAACCGCGCCGCCAGCGCCTCGGCCGCCGAGCCGAACGGGGAATGATCGGCGATCAGCAGCAGCCGCCCTCCGGCCCTGACCCAGGCCTCGAGCGTCGCGATCTCTTGTGCCGTGAAGATCGGCCCGGTCGGCTCGCGCACAGCCCCGGCGTTGGCGATGACCATCACGTCCACGCCGTCCAGCCCGCCCGCGTCAAACGCCGCCGTCCCGCCGCGCACCTGATAGCCGTCGGCCCGCAACAGGGCAGCGAACGGCGCATAGCGTCCGTCGACGGTATGGAAATTGTGGTGCGCGCCGTCGATCACGACCTTCGGCCCGTCCCCGCATAGGCCGGGTTGGACACCGTTGGCGCGAAGTCCGGGTCGCTCATCTGCTCCTGCGCCAGCGCCGGCCCGGCGGCGACGGTCAGAACGGTCAGGCTCAGGGCCAGGGCGATCAGTCTCATCGGGATCCCTCCGTTTGAGCGACACGCTAACACATTCGCTTCAGCCCTTCAGACGACGGGCGTGGAAGGCCACGTGATCCGCGATGAAACTGGCCATGAAGAAATACGAATGGTCGTAGCCCGGCTGCATCCGCAGGGTGATCTTCTGCCCCGACGCCTTCGCCGCCTCGACCAGCAACTCAGGTTTCAGCTGCTCGGCCAGGAACGGGTCGGCGTCGCCCTGATCGATCAGGATTTCGTCATAGACCCCGTGCGCGGTCCCCGCCTCGATCAGCCGCGCCGCGTCATGCCGCGCCCAGGCCCTCTGGTCGTCGCCCAGATAGGCCCCCAGGGCCTTCTCGCCCCACGGACACCGCGTCGGCGAGGCGATCGGCGCGAAGGCCGAGACGCTCTGGAACAGTTCGGGATGGTTCAGCGCCAGCGTCAGCGCCCCGTGCCCGCCCATTGAATGGCCGCTGATCCCGCGCACCTTCGTCGTCGGAAACGCCGCATCGACCAGCGCGATCAGCTCGCCCGTGAGATAGCTCTCCATGCGGAAATGCTTCGCCCACGGGGCCTCGGTCGCGTCGACGTAGAAGCCCGCCCCCTGCCCCAGATCCCAGGCGTCGTCATCGGCTACGCCCTCGCCGCGCGGCGAGGTGTCCGGAGCGACCACGATGATCCCATGCTCCGCCGCCGCCGCATAGGCCCCGGCCTTGGTGGTGAAATTGTCCTCGGTGCAGGTCAGGCCGCTCAGCCAGATCAGCACCGGAAACGGCCCCTCCCCCGGCGGGACGAACACCGACAGCGTCATCGGCGTGCCGGTGGTCGGGCTGTCATGCTTCAGATAACGGAGCGTGCCGCCGTGGACGACGTGGGTCTTCAGGGTTTCCATGCCGCCCGCTTAACACCCCGGGCCGCGCAGCGACTATCCCGGCCTGTGCAGCGCGCACACCTTGTTGCCCGCCGGATCGCGCAGATAGGCCAGCACCAGCTTGCCGAACGGCCCGTTGCGCTCGCCGGGCGGATCCTCGATCGAGGTCCCGCCCGCGGCCACGCCGGCGTCGTGGAAGGCCTGCACCATCTCGGCCGTCTTCGCCGCGAAGCCCAGCGTCCCGCCGTTGGCGCAGCTGGCCGGCGCCCCGTCGATCGGCTTGCCGACCGCGAACGCCCCCCGCTCCGTCCGCCACCAGTAGCGCCCCTTGGGGTCCGGCCCCTGCGCCGGTCCAAGCCCCAGCGCGCCCAGCGCCGCGTCGTAGAATTTCCGCGACGCCTCGACGTCGTCGGCCCCAAGGGTGACATGAGTGAACATGGCCTGGCTCCTGTTTCAGACAGTTTTTTTAAACAACTGTCCAGATCAAGCAAGTCTCAAAACACCACCACGCTCCGGATGCTCTCCCCCGCATGCATCAGATCGAACGCCTCGTTGATCCGCTCCAGCGGCAGGGTGTGGGTGATCATCGGGTCGATCTCGATCTTGCCGTCCATGTACCAGTCGACCACCTTGGGCGTGTCCGTCCGCCCGCGCGCGCCGCCGAAGGCCGAGCCGCGCCACACCCGGCCGGTGACCAGCTGGAACGGCCGGGTGGCGATCTCCTTGCCCGCCTCGGCCACGCCGATGATCACGCTCTCGCCCCAGCCGCGGTGGCAGGCCTCCAGCGCCTGACGCATCACCGTGGTGTTGCCGGTGCAGTCGAAGGTGTAGTCCGCCCCGCCTCCGGTCAGCTCGACCAGATGCGCCACCACGTCCGTCACCTCTTTCGGATTGACGAAATGGGTCATGCCGAAGCGCCGGCCCCACTCTTCCTTGGCCGGATTGATGTCGACGCCGACGATCATGTCGGCCCCGACCATCTTCAGCCCCTGGATGACGTTCAGCCCGATACCGCCCAGGCCGAACACCACGCAGTTGGCGCCCGGCTCGACCCTGGCCGTATTGACCACTGCCCCGACGCCCGTGGTCACGCCGCAGCCGACGTAACAGGCCTTGTCGAACGGCGCGTCCTTGCGGATTTTCGCCACTGCGATCTCGGGCAGGACGGTGAAGTTCGAGAAGGTCGAACAGCCCATATAGTGGTGGATCGCCTGGCCCTTGTAGCTGAACCGGCTGGTCCCGTCGGGCATCAGCCCCTTGCCCTGGGTGCCGCGAATGGCCGTGCACAGATTGGTCTTGCGGCTCAGGCAGCTTTTACATTGCCGGCATTCCGGCGTGTACAGCGGGATCACATGGTCGCCGACCTCGACCGAGGTCACCCCTGCGCCGAGCTCGACCACCACGCCGGCGCCCTCATGGCCGAGGATGCTCGGGAAGATGCCCTCGCTGTCCAGCCCGTCCAGCGTATAGGCGTCGGTGTGACAGATGCCCGTCGCCTTGATCTCGACCAGCACCTCCCCGGCCCGCGGCCCCTCCAGATCGACCTCGACGATCTCCAGCGGACGTTTGGCCTCGAAGGCGACGGCGGCGCGGGTTTTCATCTCAGGGTCCTCTTCTTTCATCGTCATTCCGGGGATTCGCGCAGCGAAGAACCCGGAACCCAGGGGGATCAAGCACAGTCGGCCGGTGCGGCTCAACCGCTGAACCGGAGTCGGTATCCAGGGCCCCTGGGTTCCGGGTTCGCTCTTCGAGCGCCCCGGAATGACGGCTAGAAGAGCGGGATGATGCAAAACCTCGTCATCCTCACCGGCTCCGGCATCTCCGCCGAGTCCGGCGTGCCCACCTTCCGCGCCGCCGACGGCCTGTGGATGGGTCATCGCGTCGAGGACGTCGCCACGCCCGAGGCCTTCGCCCGCGACCCGGCCCTCGTGCAGGATTTCTACAACCGCCGCCGCGCCCAACTGGCCGATGTCCAGCCCAACGCCGCCCACCGCGCCCTCGCCGACCTCGCCGCCCGCTGGGACGGCGACTTCCTGCTGGTCACCCAGAACGTCGACGACCTGCACGACCGCGCCCACGCCGAGACGCCGCCCGCCGCCGGCTTCGAGCTGGTCCACATGCACGGCGAACTGCTCAAGGCGCACTGCACGGCGACGGGCCGGGTCATCGACTGCCCCGGCGATCTCGCCCCGGACCAGCCCTCGCCTTTCCACCCGCGGGGCGTCCTGCGCCCGCACATCGTCTGGTTCGGCGAGATTCCGCTACACATGGACCGCATCGAGACGGCGCTGGCCCGGTGCGACCTGTTTGTCTCCATCGGCACCTCCGGCGCCGTCTGGCCGGCCGCCGGCTTCGTTCAGATCGCCAACCACGCCGGCGCCCGCACCGTCGAGCTCAACCTTGAACCCTCGTTCGGCAGCCGCCTGTTCGACGAGGGCGTCTACGGCCCCGCGACGGAGGTTGTGCCGGGGTTTTGCAGCGAATTCTAAAAGCGTCATTCCGGGGCTTCGCGCAGCGAAGAACCCGGAACCCAGGGGACCACGCTCAAGCCCCGGCCTCGGCGACGGCCCGTACGACACTCCTGGGTTCCGGGTTCGCTCTGCGAGCGCCCCGGAATGACGGAAAAGGTATTGCTACCCCTCGCCCCCCCGCTTCGCCGCCAACTTCGCCAGCACTCTTCCCCGCCCTTTCGCCAGCGCATGGATCACGCCCCGAAAGGTGGCCACCTCCTGCTCGCTGAACCCCGCCCGGCCCAGCATGACCCGCAGGTTCTGGCTCATCGACGGCTTCTTCTCCGGCGGATGGAAGAAGCCGCCCTCGTCCAGCTCCTTCTCCAGATGCTCGTACATCCCGACCAGCAGGTCATTCGACGCCGGCGGATCGCCCGCGCGGAAGCGCGGCGGCGGGGCGTCGAGGATCAGGGTGCGCCACTCATAGGCGTTGATCGCCACCGCCTGCGCGAGGTTCAGCGAATGGTGCTTCGGATCGATCGGGATGGTGACAATGCCCTGGGTCAGGGCGATGTCCGTCGTTTCCAGCCCGGCCCGCTCGCCGCCGAACAGCAGGCCGACGGTCAGCCCCGAGGCCCGGTCGTCGTACAGCAGCCGCATCGACTCGCGCGGCGTCCGCACCGGCATCCGCGTCTCGCGCGGCCGGGCGGTGGTCGAGAATACGGTGTTCAGGTCAGCGACCGCCTCGGCCACGCTGTCGAACACCCGCACCCCGTCCAGCACCCAGTCGGCCCCCGAGGCCGTGGCCCAGGCCCGGTCCTGCGGCCAGCCGTCGCGCGGGCTGACGAGGCGCAGTTCACTGAGGCCGAAATTGGCCATCACCCGCGCCACCGCGCCGATGTTGTCGGCCAGCTGCGGCTTGTCGAGGATGACGACGGGCGGGGTCAGGTCGCTCAAGGGTCGGAACTCAGTCGTCGCCGTACATGGCCAGCCACGGATCGGCCGTCCCGGCCTCGACCTCGGCCACCTTCACCTTGGGCCAGCCGATCTCCTCGTCCGCCGAATCCCGCCACGCCAGCACATACAGGTCGCGCAGCTCGGACGCTCCCGCCGCCAGCCGTTCGATGACGAACATCCCGGCCCGGGGCTCGGCGTCGCGGAAGGCCCCGGCCTTCTCCAGCCGGTAGAAGGGGACCACCTCGGCCAGCGTCGTCTTCAGATAGGCCGGGACCCGCGCGCGCAGATCGAAACTATCCAGCGCCGGCGCGCCCATCGCCGCCTCGATGGCGTCCAGCCGCGCCACCCGCGCCGTGAACGCCCCCTCGAACAGGCCGTGCGTCTGGCGCGAGGTGGTGAAACCCTCGGGGTTGGGCGTGTCGCGGTCCCAGCCGTTGTAGTGGATCGTCGTATGGTGCGGCTGCGCCCCGTCGCCGACGTAGTGCCCCAGATAGCCCATGTCGCGCAGGATCAGCGCCTCGCGCCGCAGCCGGTCCTCCCGATACCAGGCCCGCTTCCCGGGATCGCTCTCGCGCGCCTCGGCGGCGTGCAGCACCCGCCAGGTGGCGAAGTCGCGCACCAGCTGCTGATAGCCGTCCATGATGGCGTAGGGCAGGTAGCCGGCGTCATCGACCTTGATCCCCGCCGCGAGCAGCGCCGCGTCATATTCCGACTTCAGCCGCGGCAGGGCGTCGATCGACATCCCCTGCGCCGTCATGATCCGGCCGTCCTCCATCATGTCGACGAAATGGGCCGTGTCCCGCTCGCGGTCGTGCGGTTGCCCCGCCCCCTTGGTCCGGTCCGGCTCGCGCGACAGCTCCCCGACCTCGGCGGCCGCGCCGGGCGTGCGCAGGAAGGCCGGCATCTCGTCGGGCAGGGCGCGCACGGCGGCCACGCCGATCAGCCGGTGGCCGGTATTGCCCCAGGCCGACACCACAGCGGGCGCGGCGAGGGCGGCGACGCCAAGCGTCAGGGCGGACAGGGCGACGACGAGGCGCTTCATGGCGAGCTCCGGGTGCGGGACTGCCGCCGGGTTAAATCCACGCCGCGATGGCGTCCAGCGGCTTCTTGTCCAGCGCCGCCGTCGGCACGGTCGCATCCTCGGCCGGATGCCCCGCCACCAGCAGCAGGAACGGCTTCTCGCCGGCGGGACGGCCGCAGATGTCGGCGAGGAAGCTCATCGGCGCCGGGGTGTGGGTCAGGGTCGCCAATCCCGCCTGGTGCAGGGCGGCGATCAGCAGGCCGGTGGCGATGCCGACGCTTTCTGTGACGTAATAGTTCTTCTTGTCGTCGCCCGGTCTCGGTCCGCCCCGCTTCTGGCCGAAGATGGCGATCAGCACCGGCGCCACCTCCAGGAAGCTTTTGTCCGGGTCGGTGCCCAGCGGGGCCAGGGCGTCCAGCCACTCCTGCGGTGCCTTGCTCTCGTAGAATTCCCGCTCCTCGGCCTCCGCCGCCGCCCGGATGCGGGCGCGGGCGCCGGGGCTCTCGATGACGCTGAAGAACCACGGCTGGTGATTGGCCCCCGACGGCGCCGATCCCGCCGTCAGCAGCGCTTGTTCGACCACCGCCCGCGCCACCGGCCGGTCCGAGAACTCGCGCACCGTCCGCCGCCCCGCCATCAGCCGCCGGAACGCCGTCGCCCGCTCCAGGCGGGTCGCGTCGTCGACGGGGTCATAGCCGGTCAGCGGCTGGCAGGGATGATCGCGCATGGGGCCTCCGGCTTCGCCCCAGGCTTAGCCTATCCCGAAAGCCGCCTCCACCCGCCCGATCCACGCCCGGATCGCCGGAAACGGCGCCAGGTCGAACCCGCCGTCGGGCGCCGTCCGCGTGTAGGCGACCAGCGCCAGATCAGCCAGCGTCGGCCCGTCGCCGACCAGCCACTCGGCCGCCGTCAGCGCCGCCTCCATTCGCTCCAGCGCCGCCCGCCCGCGCTCCATCAACCGCGGCTCGATCTCGTCCGCCGGCTTGCCCAGCAGCGCCCGCTGAAAGCGCGCCACGGCGATGTAGGGCTCGTGGCTGTACTGCTCCCAGAACAGCCACTCGTAGACCTTGGCCCGCGCCCACGGGTCAGTCGGCAGCCAGGGCGTTCCCTCGCCGAAGAAACCGATGATGGCGTTCGACTGCGCCAGCGTCCGCCCGTCATCCAGCACCACCGCGGGAACCTGCCCGGCCGGGTTCCGCGCCAGAAAATCTGGGGATCGTGTCGCACCCGCCATGACGTCGGTTTCGACCCAGCGATAATCATGGCCGAGGCTGTCGAGCAACCACTTGACCTTCAAACAGTTGCCCGACCGAATATCTCCAAAGACTGTAAGCATCCGCCCTCAGCAAGGTGTTTCTGATCTGCGAATACAGCTGACAGGTTTCAGACGCTGAACCAAGAGGGATTCCCCGCGACCGTCACAAGCCGCGCTTATCCACAACTCGACCTGACAGGACGTCGCAGTCTGGGCGCGATGTCTGGCTTTCGCCGCAATTATTGACGACAAGCCCGCCGCCGGACGCGTCAGGGGCCGGTGTTTTCGTGAGTCGCATTCATGCTCGGCACCGCCGCTGCGCTCGCCCTCGTCTGGGCGATGGCCTTCCCCGCGCTTGGCGCGGAACAGGGCGAACCCGTCACCTACGAAGCCGCGGTCGCGACCGGGCTGGGCGAGGAAGAAACGGGATCCTCCGACGAAGGTTCCGACAGCGGCATGGCCCTGACCGCCGAGCAGCAGGCCCTGATGGAGGCCGACGCCGACTGGACCGCCCGGGTCAATCTCTACCATGCCGGCGGCGGCGGAGCGACGGGCAACGACAGCCTCGGCTGCCGCCCCATCCCGATGCGCACCATGGCCGTCGACCCGCGCTACATCCCGCGCCGCACCCGCCTGTTCATCCCCGAGACGGTCGGCATGCGCATGCCCGACGGCACGGTCCACGACGGCTACTGGTACGCCTCTGACACCGGCGGCGCGATCAAGGGGCAGAAGATCGATCTCTACACCGGCCACGGCCGTGGCTCGATGCAGCCCGCCATGCGCTTCAACCAGCGCCGCCTGACCCTGATCGACGCCGGCCGGTTCGACGGCTGCCCGCCCTCGTGGGATCGCCAGCCGACCCTCATGGCCAGCGCCGCGACCAACGTCGGCTCGCGCTAGAATTTCCGCTTGCCGGCGACCACCTCGAAGAACATCCGCCAGTCGCCCATCAGGCTCCACAGCGGATAGCGGAACGTCGCCGGCCGGTTCTTCTCGAAGAAGAAATGCCCGACCCAGGCGAAGCCGTAGCCGACCACCGGCATGGCCAGCAGCCACCACGGGTTCAACGTCACGACCGCCACGGCCAGCACGACCAGCACCAGCGCCGATCCGACCACATGGATGCGCCGGCACGTCCGGTTCGAATGTTCGTGAATGTAGTGCGGATAGAAGGCCTCGAAGCTCTCGAAGCGTCCGCCCGCCGGCTCCTGCATGCTCATGGCCCGACGATGCAACCGTCCCGGCCGCGCCGCAAGCCGCCGCGTTCACCCTGTTCGTTGCCGCTCTCTTCAGCCTCCAGCGCCATGCTCGCCGCATCCTCCCGGGAGCCGCCCATGCAGGCCCACGCCATCGCCGCCGCCGGCATCGCCTCGGCCACCGCCCGTTTCGAGGCCAGCGTCCGCCGCACCGCCGCCGATCCCCTCGCCAATCTGGCGGATGAAACGGTCGAGCGCCTCGGCGCCGAGGTCGCGCTCAAGGCCAACGCCTCGGTCCTGCGCACCGCCGATGAGATGACCGGCGCCCTGCTCGACATCCTCGCCTGATCCGTCAGGCCTCCGCGACCGGCTCCGGCCCCAGCAGCCGCCGGATCCACGGCCAGGCCCTGACCACCGCCGAGATGAAGCCGACCACCGTCGACACCCACTGGAACGCCGTCCAGACCCAGCCGAACAGATCGCCGCCGCCGATCCACTGGCCGATCGGGAACAGCACCCGCGACACGCCGATCTGGAACGCCGCATAGGCCTCGGAATATTCGATCGAGCGGTCAGCGAAGAAGGCGATGACCACCGCCGCCGACACTGGCGCCCACAGCAACGGCAGCGCCAGCAACCCCGCCAGCAGCAGCACGACCAGCCTGGTCCCCACCGTCTCGCGCCCGGCCAGGCTGGCGACCACCCCCGCCCCCAGCGTCAGCCCGACCAGCAGAAGCCCCGCCGGCAACGCCCAATCCGCCGCCGTCATCAGGTCGGTGACGAACAGCGCCGCCAGGATCGCCGTCCCCGACAGCAGAAACCCCGCCACCCACACGGCGGCGTATTGCCCGAGCCGGCGTTTCAGATGGGCCAGACTGACCATGGGGCCAGAGTGCCCCTCTCCGACGGCGCTGTCCATTGGCCGAACGGCGGTCGGGGTTCAGGGTGTCGGGTGTCGGGTGTAGGGTCTTGTCCCTACCGCCCAATCCCTAAGCCCTAAGCCCTAAGCCCTAACCCCTAAGCCCTAAGCCCTAAGCCCTAACCCCTAACCCCCAGCCCCCGGAGCCCCCCCCATGTCCTACATCACCGGCTTCCTGACCCCCGTGAAAGCCGCCGACAAGGCGCGCTACATCGAGTCCGCCCGCAAATCCTGGCCGGCGTTCCAGAAGTACGGCGCGCTGGAACAGGTCGAAAACTGGGGCGACGACATTCGGCCCGGCAAGGTCACCGGCTTCGACCTGGCCGTGAAGCTCGAGGACGGCGAGGTCCCGGTCTTCTCCTGGCTCCGCTGGCCCGACAAGGCGACCGCCGACAAATGCTGGGCCCAAATGCAGGACGACCCCGACTTCCAGAACATGGACATGCCCTTCGACGGCAAACGCATGATGTGGGGCGGCTTCGAGCCGATCTTCGAGGGCCGCTAGCCAGCCGAGACTCCCTTCTCCCCCGGGGGGAGAAGGTCCGTTCGGCCTCCCCATCCCCACCTTCCGCCGCCGTTTACCCTCTTTGACAGGGAACCCTTGCCCCCCGGCGTGCGATACCTCCGGCATGCCTGCCGCCGCCATGACCGATGAAGACCGCGAGCTCGACGCCCTGTGGCGCGAGCGCTTCGGAGAGCCCCTGCCCATCCTCGGCGCCGCCGACATCGTCCGCGCCGTCCTCGCCCGCTCCGACCCGCCCCCCGCCGCCGAAGCCGCCTGAGGGCGGTCGAGCAGGGAGACGCGCCGTCTCCTCCCCGTCGCGCAGCGATGGGGAGGGGGACCCCGAAGGGGTGGAGGGGTTCCGGGAGGCAAGCCCCCGGCTCCCCGCTTGCAACGCCCCCGCGAACCGGGCCAAGTGCGCGGCGGGGAGAGCCGCGCTTGGATATCGATACCTTCATCACGCGCTGGAGCGAGGCCCGCGGCGGGGCGGAACGCGCCAACTATCAGATGTTCCTGTCGGAACTGTGCGAGGCGTTGGACCTGCCGCGCCCCGACCCGGCCAGCGACGACACCCGCAGCAACGACTACGTCTTCGAGCGCGGCGTGAAACGGCGCGAATCCGAGGGCGTCGCCTCGACCCTGCGCATCGACCTCTACAAGCGCGGCTGTTTCATCCTCGAAGCCAAACAGTCGCGCGCCAGCCAGCGGGACGACCAGCCCTCCCGCTTCAAGGCCGACGAGACCGCCTCGACCGCCGCCAGCGAGGGTCGTTGGGACGTGCTGATGCGCAGCGCCCGCCGTCAGGCCGAGGACTATGCCTTCCGCCTGCCCGCCGACCACCCGGCCCCGCCCTTCATCATCGTCTGCGACGTCGGCTATGTGTTCGAGGTCTATGCCGATTTCTCCGGCTCGGGCCGGGCCTATGGCCATTTCCCCGACCGCAAGGGCTTCCGCATCCGGCTGGAGGACCTGCGCCGTCCCGAAATCGTCGACCGGCTCAGGGCCATCTGGACCGAGCCGCAGACGCTCGACCCGTCGCGCCACGCCGCCCGCGTCACGCGCGAGATCGCCGAACGCCTCGCCGCCGTGTCCAAACGACTGGAAGCCAAACACCCGCCGGAAGAGGTGGCGCATTTCCTTATGCGTTGCATCTTCACCATGTTCGCCGAGGACACCGACCTGCTGCCCAAGGGTCAGTTCACCGCCCTGCTGCGCGACTGCCTCGACGGCCCCGACAGCTTCGCCCCCCTGCTGCGCGACCTGTGGAAGCGGATGGACGACCCGGTCTACGAGAACCGCTTCTTCTCGGGCTTCAAGACCCATCTGCGCCACTTCAACGGCAGCCTGTTCAAGGACGCCCGTGCCTTCCCGATGGATCGGGAAGAGATCGGCGAACTGCTGGCCGCCTCGACCCACGACTGGCGTTTTGTCGAACCGGCCATCTTCGGCACCCTGCTGGAACAAGCACTGGAACCGGGCGAGCGACGCTCTCTCGGGGCCCATTACACGCCCCGATCCTATGTCGAACGGCTGGTCGAGGTGACGGTGATGGAGCCGCTGCGCACCGACTGGAACACGGCCCTGCTGAAGGCCGGAGATGCCCGCGACTACGACGACCTCAAGGGGGCGGTGGCCACCATCCGCGCCTTCCATCACCAGCTCTGCACCACCCGCGTGCTCGACCCGGCCTGCGGCACCGGCAACTTCCTCTATGTCGCGCTGGAGCTGATGAAACGGCTGGAGGGCGAGGTGCTGGAGGCCCTGGCCGAACTGGGCCAGACCGAGGGCATCGGTTTCGAGACCGTCGATCCGCACCAGTTCCTGGGCATCGAGCTCAACGTCCGCGCCGCCGCCATCGCCGAACTGGTGCTGTGGATCGGCTATCTGCAACAACACTACCGCAACAGCCGCGAACACCCCGCTGAACCCATCCTCAAGGCCTTCGGCAACATCCAGCAGAAGGACGCGGTCCTGACCTGGGACGGTTATCCCGAGCTGCAGTTCGAGATGCAGCCCCCCGTCTCCTCCCCACAACGTGGGGAGGGGGACCGCGAAGCGGTGGAGGGGCAAGCGGCCGCACAGAGCCCGCAGGCAACCGTCCAGACCTATCCCAAGGCCCGCCGCCCCGACTGGCCCGACGCCGAGTTCATCGTCGGCAACCCACCGTTCATCGGCGGCAAGGACCTGCGCTCAAGGATGATGCCCGGCTATGCCGAGGCGCTGTGGACGGCGCATCCGCACATGAACGAGAGCGCCGATTTCGTCATGTACTGGTGGGACCACGCCGCCGAACTGCTGACCCGCAAGAAGACACCCCTGCGCCGCTTCGGCCTCGTCACCACAAACTCCATCAGCCAAGTGTTCCAGCGCCGGGTGATGGAGCGCCACCTGAAAGCCAAGGCTCCGGTGTCGGTCATCTTCGCCGTGCCGGACCATCCGTGGACCAAGGCGACGAAAGACAGCGCGGCGGTGCGGATCGCTATGACCGTTGCGCGGGCTGGACAGCACGACGGCACGTTGCTGGACATCACCGCAGAAGCTGGGCTGGACACAGACGAACCGAGACTTTCGTTCGCCTCAGATCAGGGAAATATCAACTCTGACCTATCGCTCGGTGTCGATGTTACGTCCGCTCAGCCGATTACAGCAAATGAAGGTCTTTGTTCACCGGGTGTGAAGCTGCACGGTGCCGGGTTCATCGTTAGCCCCGAGCATGCTGCCCATTTGGGGCTAGGTCGACGACCGGGACTGGAGGCACATCTTCGGCACTATCGAAACGGGCGAGACCTCATGGGCCGATCCCGAGGCGTTATGGTGATCGATCTTTTCGGATTAAGTGCAGAAGAGGTGAGGCAGGCGTATCCCGAGGTTTATCAGCACCTGCTTGAAACCGTGAAGCCGGAAAGGGATACGAACGCGCGAGCGTATCGGAGAGAAAACTGGTGGCTTTTCGGAGAAAACAACCCGCGAGCACGGGAAGCGTGGTCGGCCCTTCCACGGATAATCACTACAGTTGAGACCACAAAGCACCGGGTGTTTCTGTTCCTGGAGACAAGCATCCTGCCGGACAATAAACTTCTGGCGATCGCCTCACACGAGGGAGAACACCTAGCCGTCCTTTCGTCTCGGATTCACTTCCGCTGGTACATTGCGAACTCCGCGATGCTGGGCGTGTACGATCAGGAAGCGGTCTGGGTAAAATCCCGCTGCTTCGACCCCTTCCCCTTCCCCGACCCGTCCGAAGCCATCCGCGCCACCCTCCGCGCTCTCGGCGAGGAGCTCGACGCCACCCGCAAGACGGTGCAGGCCGAGCATCCGGACCTGACCCTGACCGGCCTGTACAATGTGCTGGAGAAGGTCCGCGCCGGGGCCGACCTCAGCGAGGCCGAGACCGATGTGAAGGCGCGCGGCCGGGTGCTGATCCTCAAGGAATTGCACGACCAGATCGACCGGGCGACCGCCGACGCCTACGGCTGGCCCCACGACCTGACCGACGAGCAGATTCTGGAGAAGCTGGTCGCCCTGAACGCCGAACGCGCGAAGGAAGAGGCCGCCGGGCACGTGCGCTGGCTGCGCCCCGACTACCAGATCCCCCGTTTCGCCAAGGGGGCCGCCGCGCCGAAGTCCGGCGAGCTCGACCTCGGCGCCGTGGTGGCGATCGACAAGGGGCTGCCGGCCTTCCCGAAAGACAAGGGCGAACAGGTCATGGCCATCCGCGCCGTGCTCCAGTCGGCGGGTCGGCCCATGGACGCCGCCGCCGTGTCTCGCGCCTTCAAGGGCGGCGGCAAGAAGATCGAGCAACGCGTGGTGCAGGCGCTCAACACCCTCGTCCGCTACGCCGAGATCACCGCCCTGCCCGACGGAACCTTCGCGGCGCGAAGGGCGGCGTAACGGGGACCGCAAACGCGCCCCCCCTCACCGGCAGAACCGCGTCTCCGTCGCCTCCAGATGCAGGTGGTCATGGTGCACCGCATTGTAGTCCGGGCTCAGCACCGTCCCGAAAATCCGGCAGGCGTCGTCGCGCACCCGCCGCAGGAAGCGCGCCTCCGGGCCGTCGCCGCGCCAGTCCGCCGTCAGGGTGATGCGCCGCCCGTCGCGCAGCCGCACCCCCGACACGTCCAGCGCCGCCGCCTGGGCATGGGCGCTGATGCGGGTGCTGCCGGCCCCGTTGTTCACATTGCGGCAAGCGTAGGCCCCCATGTGGTCGATCTGGACCACGTCCGAGCCGAGGATCTCGCGCGCCGCCGGCTCCAGCGACTGGCGCCGCCAGACGCTGACGGCCAGGGCGAGGCGGCAGGTCATCCTGACGTCGCCGGGGTTCATCCGCGCCACCGTGCCCATGTCGGCCCCCAGCAGCCCCGCCTGCACCTGGCCGCAGGCGGCGCTGTCGACCCGGTCCGGCGTCGGGCTGAAGCGCACGCGCGCCGCGGTCAGTTCGGCCACGCAGCGGTTCAGGTCGGTGCTTTCGCGCAGGACGGCCGACCCCGTCGCCCCGTCGATCGGCCGGTCGATCAGCCCGCCGACCAGCGCCGCCTCCGGTCGTCCGGGCGCCGCGGGCGTGGGGCCGTAGGGCGGACGCTCGGGCAGCATCGGGCTGCACCCGGCGAGGATCGACAACAGTCCGGCCAGAACGGCGGATCGGGGAAGGCGGCGGGGCGAGCTCATCCGCGCGACGCTAGCTGATTCCCGCCCGGGTCCGGGGTTCACGACATGGCGAGCGGGTCCGGGGACCGCCCTCCCGCGGCGTCACCCCGCCTCCCGGTCGCGTCGCCCCCTCAAACCTCCTCCGCCCAGTCCATCCCCCGCCCTCGCCGCCACGCGCACTGCCGCTGCATGTATCCCGCCGGGCTCTCCGGCGGCCGCGGCGGCCACAGGTCGCCGGCCTCGTTCCATTAGCGGTCGGCCCGGCCCCTCCTCACCCCTCCGGATAATCCCTCAGCGCCTCCGCCCGAAGGAAGGCCAGCGCGGCCTGCCGGCCCGGCTCCTGCGGGTCGACGAAGCCCGGGTCATCCAGCCGGCGGGTCAGGTCGGTGAAGGCGAGGGCCGCCTTCAGCCCGGCCAGCGCCTTCTGGCCGTCGCCGCGCGCCATGGCCGCCGCCGCGTGGTCAAGGCAGGCTTCCAGCGCGGCGTGGCGGTCGACCGGCGCGGCCCCGGCGACGGCCTCCACGGCGTCCGGTAGCTCGCGGTCCAGCCCGGCCGCGACGGCCGCGCGGGTCCAGCCCTCGCGGCTGGCCTTCTTCCTCAGATTGTGCAGGCCGACATCGAAGCGCCGCGCCAGCGACGGCCCCGACTCCCCGGCGACGTAGGCCTCGCGCACCCGCCGCCAGGTGTCCGGGCCGCGATATTTCCGCATCCGGTAGTGGTCCATGCGGGCACGGGAGCACGCGGGGGCGTCAAAAACGGTCGTGGCGGTAGCCGTTGTCCCGCAATTCTCCGGCGGAAGTCGCCGAAGTCGTCGCCGGGCGGTGGTCGAATTCCCTGTCGGAGGGCTTAGGGCTTGGGGCTTGGGGCTTAGGGCTTAGGGCTTAGGGTTGAGCGCTGTTGAAGGTCGGACAACTTTAGGGCTACGTCTTCGCATCGGGATCTGGATCCGGGGAGGGAGGCGTGGGCGACCGCATTCGAGGGTACCGCGACTTGCTGATCTGGCAGCGCGCCATGGCGATTGCGGAACAGACCTATCTGCTCAGCCGCGCCTTCCCGAGGGATGAGCAATTCGGCCTGACTTCACAGGCGCGGCGAGCCGCCGTGTCGGTGGCTGCGAATATCGCCGAGGGCTACGGCCGGGGCACGCGACCGTCCTACGCCAGCTTCGTCCGCATCGCCCAAGGCTCTCTGAAGGAGCTGGAGACCCACCTGATCCTCGCCGAGCGCGTCGGAGCGGCGAAAGCCGGCTCCACCGACCCGATCCTCGCCGATGCGGATGAACTGGGACGGATGCTCAGGGCCCTGCTCACCAAGCTAAGCCCTAAGCCCTAAGCCCTAAGCCCTAAGCCCTAACTGTCCAGGAAGCTCCGCAGCTTCCGGCTCCGCGACGGATGCTTCAGCTTGCGCAGCGCCTTGGCCTCGATCTGGCGGATGCGTTCGCGGGTCACCGAGAACTGCTGGCCGACCTCTTCCAGGGTGTGGTCGGTGTTCATGCCGATGCCGAAGCGCATGCGCAGCACCCGCTCCTCGCGCGGCGTCAGCGAGGCCAGCACGCGGGTGGTGGTCTCGCGCAGGTTGGACTGGATGGCCGCGTCGATGGGCAGGATGGCGTTCTTGTCCTCGATGAAGTCGCCGAGATGCGAATCCTCCTCGTCGCCGATCGGGGTCTCGAGGCTGATCGGCTCCTTGGCGATCTTGAGGACCTTGCGGACCTTCTCCAGCGGCATGGCCAGCTTCTCGGCCAGCTCCTCCGGGGTCGGCTCGCGGCCGATCTCGTGCAGCATCTGGCGGCTGGTGCGGACGATCTTGTTGATCGTCTCGATCATATGCACCGGGATGCGGATGGTGCGGGCCTGGTCGGCGATCGAGCGGGTGATGGCCTGACGGATCCACCACGTCGCATAGGTCGAGAACTTGTAGCCGCGGCGGTATTCGAACTTGTCGACCGCCTTCATCAGGCCGATGTTCCCCTCCTGGATCAGGTCCAGGAACTGCAGGCCGCGGTTGGTGTATTTCTTGGCGATGGAGATGACCAGGCGCAGGTTGGCCTCGACCATTTCCTTCTTGGCCTGACGGGCCTCGCGCTCGCCCTTCTGCACCGTCTGGACGATGCGGCGGTAGTCGTCGATGGGCAGGCCGGCCTCGGTGGCCACGGCCGCGACGTCGCCGCGGATCTGGGCGATCTGGGCGGATTCGTTCTCGCTGAACTTGGTCCAGCGGACGCCCATGTCCTTGACGCCCTCGGCCCAGTTGGGGTCCAGCTCCTTGCCGAAATAGGCCTTGAGGAACTCCGGCCGCGAGATGCCGTAGCTGTCGGCCAGGCGCAGCAGCCGGCCTTCCAGACCCATCAGCCGCTTGTTGATCGCATAGAGCTGCTCGACCAGCGCCTCGATGCGGTTGTTGTTCAGCTTCATCGTCTTCAGGCGGCCCGAGATGTCCGCCGTCAGCTGGTCGTAGGCCTTCTGGTCCTTGGCGCTCAGGGTCTCGCCCTTCAGCCGCGCCTCGACCAGCTTGTCCTGCAGCTTCCGGAACCCGCCGAAGTCCGCCGCGATCGCGTCCAGCACCTCCATGACGCCGTCGCGCAGCTCCGCCTCCAGCGCCGAGATCGACATCCCGCCGCCGTCGTCGAAGTCCTCGTCCTCCTCGTCCTCCTCCGCCTTGTCGGCGTCGGATTCCTGCGAGATCGCCGCTTCCTTGGCCTCGGGCGAGCCCGGCACCGGCTGCGGCGGCTGGTTGTGCGGCAGGGACGACGGATTGAGCACGCCGTAGGTGGCGTCCAGGTCGATGACCTCGCGCAGCAGGATGCGGTTGTTGGCCAGCTCGTCGCGCCACACCATGATGGCTTCGAAGGTCAGCGCGCTTTCGCACAGACCCGAGATCATCGCGTCGCGACCGGCCTCGATGCGCTTGGCGATGGCGATCTCGCCCTCGCGGCTGAGCAGCTCGACACTGCCCATCTCGCGCAGATACATGCGGACCGGGTCGTCCGTCCGGTCGTAGGCGGCTTTCGCGGGCGTCTCGGCGACGGCGGTCTCGGCGGTCGCGGCGACCTCGCCACCCTCGCCTTCCTTCTGCTCGGCGTCCTCTTCGGCCTCGACGACGTTGACGCCCATTTCGGACAGCATCGCCAGCGTGTCCTCAATGGCGTCCGGCGTGACTTCTTCCGACGGCAGGACCTTGTTCAGATCCTCCATCGTCACATAGCCGCGCGCCTTCGCCTGTTTGATGAATTTCTTGACGCCGGCGTCGGTGAGGTCGAGCAGCGGACCGTCGCTCTGGGCTTCGGCTTCCTGCGTCTCGGTCTGCGCACTCATTCAATCTGTCTCCGCGGTGGAGGGCTGATCAGGCCGTCCGCCAATACAACGTGTGGCGGGTCCGTTTGTTACGAGCCCGCGCTGTCTTCCCAAATCTCGCCGGTTTTGATCGCGCGACGCAGGACATCGCGCTCGGCCTTCAGCCGGCGGAACGCCTCGTCCTGCCCCGGCACGCCACGCGCCGAAGTCAGGGCGTCTTCCAGCGCCGCCACGCGGGTGAGCGCGTCGAACGCCTGCGACCATCGGATCCGCGCCTCGCCGAGGGGCTTGTCTGCGGCCAGGAAGGGCGCGCCGGACTTTGCCGCCGCCTTCTCGACCTCGTGCATCAAAACGCCATGACCCGATTGCGCCAGATGGCGTCGCAGGGCCGCTGAGTCAAGGTCTTGCCCCGAGAAGCGCAACCGGACCATCTCTTGCGCCAGGCCGTCGAGGGCCGGATCACCGAACCCGTGCGCGGCGATCGCCTCGAGATGATCATCCATCCGTTCCGGATCGTCGACGGCGCCGTGGGCCAGGGCCGCGGCGACCGGCTCGATCGACCGCGACAGCGACTGCATGGCCCGCGCTCCCTCGGCGGTCTGACCCAGCACGGGCGGCGGCCCGGCCCGCCACCGACCACCCGGACCGGTTGGGGCCGAGCCAGTCAGCGCACGCCGGGACGGAAACATAGCCTCGAACCGGTCGAACAGCTCGCGTCTGTATTGTTCCGCCAGATCCTTGTCCTGCACCGCCGAGGCGGCCTGGCGCAGTCGCCCCTTCAATCCGGCGCGGCGCTCCGGCGTGTCCAGCGGCTCCAGCTCGGCCTCCTTCTGGAACAGCACCTCGGCAAACGGCCGCGTCGCCGACAGGGCCTGGCGCAAGGCCGGCGCCCCCTTGTCGCGCAGGATGTCGTCCGGGTCCTGGCCGGCCTCCAGCAGGGCGAAGCGGAACGACCGGCCCGATTTCAGCTGCGGCAAGGCCCGATCGATGGCGCGATAGGCCGCCCGCCGTCCCGCCGCGTCGCCGTCGAAACACAGCACCGGCTCCGACGACACCCGCCACAGCCGCTCCATCTGTTCCTCGGTCACGGCCGTGCCCATCGGCGCCACCGCCGGGATGCCGGCCCTCTGGCAAGCGATGACGTCCATATAGCCCTCCACGACCACGATGGCCTGATCGGACTTGCTCTCGGCCCCGAGGATGCGCCGCGCCTCTGGCAGGCCGTACAGGGTCGCGCCCTTGTGAAAGAGCGGGCTTTCCGGCCCGTTCAGATATTTCGCCCGGTCGTCGGGGTTCATCCCCCGGCCGCCGAAGCTGACGATCCGGCCCCGCGCGTCGAGGATCGGGAACATCAGCCGGTCGCGGAACCGGTCGTAGGGCGACCCGCCGCCCTCCGGCGCGATCAGCATTCCGGCCTCGACAAGTTCGCCCGGCTTGGCTCCGCGCTGGACCAGGGCGCTCTTCAACCCTTCACGGTCGTTGGGCGCATAGCCGAGACCGAACCGTTCCCACTGGTCCTCGGGCAGGCCCCGCTTTTCCAGATACTCCCGCGCCGCCTTGCCCGGCGAACGGCGCAGATTGGCCGCGAACCACTTCTGGGCCAGGTCCATCCAGTCGGTCAGACCCTGCCGCTTCTGCTCGCGCTCGGCCGCCTGCGGGTCCTCGGCCGGCAGGGCCATGCCCGCCTCCCCCGCCAACCGCTGCACCGCCTCGACGAAGCTCAGCCGCTCGGTCTCCTGCAGGAAGCTGATGACGTCCCCATGCTTGCCGGACGAGAAGTCGTGGAAGAAGCCCTTGTCGTCGTTGACGAAGAACGACGGCGACTTCTCCTTGGTGAACGGAGACAGGCCGACATACTCACGGCCCTGCCGCTTGAGCTTCACCGTCCGCCCGATGATGTCGGACGGGCGAAGGCGAGCCTTCAATTCTTCAAGGAAGCGTTCGTCAAAGCGCACAGCGCCTTATAGCGCGCGACTCGCTGAGTGGGCGTTTTTACCTTTTGTTAACTACAAAGGCGAAACCGGGACCATAACCGCCTGATTCAACACTCATTTTTGTGAGCATCTCGGAACAATCCACAAGCCTGTGGATTAACCATGTGTGCCGTCGAAGAAGCCGACGGCGATCCGCGGCGTCCCGACGAAGATCGGGAAGCCGCCCCGAGATTGAAAGTCACCCATGTTCATCGCCATCGCCCGTCCGGCGGTGGAGCCTCAAGGCCCCGACGCCGTCGCCGTCCCCGGCTCCCCCGCCATCGCTGAACTGCCGCCCCGCGCCCTGCACGCGCGGCTGCTCGAGAACGCCGCCCTGCGCCGCCGGCGCGGGCTCGAGCGACGCCGCAGCAACCGCATGGAGGACGCCGACTACTGGCTCAACGCCGCGCCAGTGGCCGTCCGCAAGGCCAGCGCCTTGCGCGAAGAAAAGAGCTTCGCGCCGCTGCCCTGAGCCAATGCCCGGACATCCGGCCGCACAGCCGGCCTTCACCTGCGCCCGTGACCGTGCTTGGCTGCGGTCGGGGACCGGGGCCGGAGACCGTCATGAAACCACTGATCATCGCCGCCGCTCTCGCCGCCGCCCTGGCGGGTTCTCCCGTTCTGGCCCAGGGCGCCTGGCGCGCCCATTCGCCCGAAGTCGAGACCGTCGACGCCGCCGTCCGCGCCCCGCTCGAGGCCTATCTGCGCGGCCACGCCACGGGCTCGGCCGACGAATTCCGCCCTGCCTTCCATCCAGACGCCGAGCTGTGGGGCATGCGTGGTGGAACCCTGATACGCATGACCGCCGAGGACTATATCGGCCGCGCCTCCGGCGCCCCGCCGGCCGACGAGGCTCAACGCCAGCGCTGGATCGAGAGCATCGACATCACCGGCGACACCGCCGTGGCCAAGATCATCCTCGACTATCCGGCCGTCCGCTTTACCGACTACATGGCCCTGTCCCGGATCGACGGACGCTGGGTCATCGTCAACAAGATGTTCCAGGCCGAACCGAAGACTCCGCCGGCCTGACCCCGGTCCAGCCCTGAGCCGCCGTTATCCCGGGGCCTGGTCCCGGGATGAAGGGCGTGGCCAAAACCCTACCAACCGATACCCTGTCATCCCGACACTTCCGACCACTTCCCGGTCATCCCGCCCCCTCTTTTCCGAGGCCCGGAAGCGCACGCCCCTCGCCTGCGTCCGATCCTGACGCAAGCCTGTGCTTCAATGCTCAAAGCCCCACCAGGCCTGGTCTTTGACAGCCCTGCCCCCCGCCGGCGCCGCTTCCAGGCCCGGTTTCCGCCCAACCGGACGTTCGAGTCCAATCAACCGGACTCGTACATCACACTTTTTCAGTGGCGCCCTGCCATCCCGGTCACCCTGGGCGGCTTCAGCCCTTCATCGAGTCGGCGAAGCGCTGGAACAGATACAGGCTGTCGGTCGGCCCCGGCGACGCCTCCGGGTGATGCTGCACGCTGAACACCGGCTTGTCCTTCAGGGCGATGCCGCAGTTGGTGCCGTCGAACAGGCTGACGTGGGTCTCGACCACGGCGTCCGGCAGGCTGTCGCGGTCCACGGTGAAACCATGGTTCATCGACACGATCTCGACCTTGCCGGTGGTCAGGTCCTTGACCGGGTGATTGGCCCCGTGGTGGCCCTGATCCATCTTGACGGTTCGGGCGCCCAGCGCCAGCGCCAGCATCTGGTGGCCGAGGCAAATGCCGAACACCGGCTTGCCGCTGTCGACCAGCTTGCGGATTTCCGGCACCGCATAGGCGCCGGTCGCGGCCGGATCGCCCGGTCCGTTCGACAGCACCACCCCGTCGGGCTTGCGCGCCAGAATGGCCTCGGCCGTCGTATCGGCCGGCACCACGGTGATCTTCGCCCCCGTTGAGGCCAACGCCCGCAGGATATTGCGCTTAACGCCGTAGTCGACAACCACCACCGACTTGTCGCCGGCGTCAACACGCGGATGGCCTTCCGGCCAGTCCCACAGCCCCTCGTCCCAGTCGAACGACTGCAGGGTCGAGGCGTCCTTGGCCAGGTCCAGCCCGACCAGCCCGGACCACGCCTTCGCCTGCGCCACGAGGGCGTCCAGATCGAAGCGGCCCTCCGGATCGTGGGCGATGACCGCGTGCGGCGCGCCCGCGTCGCGAATACGGGCGGTCAGCGAGCGGGTGTCGACCCCCGCCAGCCCGACCACGCCGCGCCGCTTCATCCAGGCGTCGAAATCGCTCTCGCTGCGCCAGTTGGCCGGGTCGGTCGGCACGTCGCGGAAGATCGCGCCGCGCGCCGAGGTGTCCGCCCCCCCGCCGATCTGCTCCACGTCCTCCACATTCACCCCCGTGTTTCCGACGTGCGGGAAGGTGAAGGCGAGGATCTGGCTCATGTACGACGGGTCGGTCAGGATCTCCTGATACCCCGTCATGGCGGTGTTGAAGACGACCTCGCCGAGGGCCGAGCCGGTCGCGCCGCAGCCGAGGCCCTGCAGGATGGTTCCGTCCGCCAGCGCCAGCACGCCGGTGACGCCGGGAAGAAGCTTGGTGTTCATGGCGACCTCCGTATCACCGAATCCCGGCGAGCAAACGGCGCGGTGGTTAGGCGTCGCCCGCCGCCGGGTCAACGCGCGGCGGCGACTTTCTCAGGAACGCCAGCCATGCGAGGCTCGTCACGACGAAGAACCCGACAGTCGGCAGGATATATCCCGGCGCCGCCGCGGCCACCGCGGCCGTGGCGAACAGGAAGCCGACGACGGCCACGATCCGCGCCTTGGATCGACGCGTCATCTGAAACAGTGCGGCCGAGCAGATGGCGTAGACCGCGAGGCTGAGCACCGCCGTCACGCCGACCAGCATGCCGAACTGCCCGCCGAGCGTCGGCTGCCCCGAGATCACCGCCACTACGCTCATGATCGCGCCGCCCAGCAGCGGATTGGCGACCGGCGTGCGTTCGCCGGCGCCGAACCCGCTCGGCAGATAGCCCTTCCGCGCCGCCGACCGCGCTGTCTCTCCGCCCAGCATGACCCAGCCGCCGACGGTGCCGATCGTCTTGACGACGGCGCAGACCGCCACCACCCCGGCGATCGAGGCCCCGAACACCCGCGACGCAAGGTCCGCGTAAGGGCTGGTCGAATTCGCCAGCACATCGGCCGGAATGACCCCGAACACCGCCACGGTCGCGGCGATATAGACGGCGGTCGCAAGCAGCACGCCCGCCACCGAGGCCCGGCCGACGTCGCGGGCGGGGCGCTTGACTCTCAGCGACAGGGCCGCCGCGCTCTCGACCCCGAGGAAAGCCCAGAAGATGATAGCGAGCGACGCCGGCACGCTCTGCAGGAGCGGCGTCTCCGCCGGACTCCACGAAGCCGCAAAGATCTGTGGATCGAAGGCCACGACCCCCGCCGCCACCGCGATCACGATCGGCGCCAGTCCCACGGCCAGCGCCACCGCCGCGAGCCCCGACGCCGTCCGCGCCCCGATGATGTAGGCGAAGGTCGCCAGCCAGATGATGCCGAGGTTGCAGAAGGTCGCCGCCACAGGGTCTCTCAGCACCGGCCAGAAGAAGCCGAGATAGCCCGTGGCGGCCACGGCGATGGCGACGTTGCCGACGAGACAGGCGGTCCAGAAGGCCAGTGCTGTCTGATAGCCGAAAAACCGCCCCAGCCCCCGCTCAGCGAAACCCGGCAGGCCGTCCGCGTCCGGTTGCAGTCGGCCCAGCGCCCCGAACACCAGCGCCAGCGTCACCGCTCCCGCGCCGGCAGCCAGCCAGCCGATCAGGCTGGAGCTGCCGACCGAAGCAAGGCTAACGGGCAGCAGATAGAGGCCGGAGCCGATCATGTTGCCCGCCACGACCAGCGCCGCCAGCCCCCAGCCCAACTTGTGGCGGTCCGACAGAGGCTCCTCGGCGAGCGGCATCCGGCGCGACGTGTCGATCATCCATGGACCTCGGCAAGACGGGATTGGAACCAGGCCACGGCAGCCTCGTGCCGGGGGCTGAGCACCCCTGTATCATAGGCTCCGGCGGAAAGGTTGGCCTGGACCGCCTCGCAGATTCCGGCATCCTCTGCGGTCAGCCGGTCTGACGCCGCCAAAGCATCGGTCAGCGCGGCCTCTCCAACATCGTGGAGGAACAGGTAGTCAAGTCGCGTCCGACCCGGTCCGACCGGCGTCATCCGTTCGATCATGGCCCCGTCGCGATAGACGTTGATCCCGAGGTTCGGCCACAGCCAGCCCCAGACGCCCGCCTGCGGCCCGTCGCTGGCTCCCACCGCCTCCTGCACGACCAGATCGCCGTCGACGCGAACCCGATACTCCGCGGAACCAAGCTCCTCCGCCAGCACGGGGTGGACCGCTCCGATGTGATAACCCTCCAGGTAGTTCTCGGCGTAGACCTTCCAGTCGCAGGCCAGAGCATGGCTCCGGCGGAGCGCTGGCGCGGCCATCTCCAGCCCCCGCTCGGTCAGCAAGGCGTCCAATCGGGCAATGTGGTCTTTCAAAGGCCGCGCTTCTGGGTCGAGGTTCACGAACACCAGCCCTCGCCAGGTCTCCAGCCGCAGCCCCAGCAAGCCGAACACGCGCGGGTCGAACCCCTCCGCGGCGCCGAAATCCGTGGCGGCACGCAGCCGACCGTCCAGCGCATAGCGCCAGCCATGATAGACGCAGACCAGTTCGCCGTCGCAATGGCCGGCCGCACCCTGCACGAGCGGGCCCGCGCGGTGGCGGCAGACGTTGTGGAAGGCTCGCAGCGCCCCGTCCTTCCCTCGCACCATAAACAGCCGGTGACCGGCGATGTCCGCGGCGATCCAGTCCCCGGGGTCCCGGGCCTCGGACTCGTGTCCGACGAACAGCCAGCTGCGCCCGAACACGCCCACTCGTTCGCGGGCCCAAGCCTCGGGGCAGCCGTAAAGGCGGGCGGGGAGCGTGATCTGCATGGTCAATCAAGTCCCGGGGCCGTCCCCGCGTCAACCGCCGTCAGACCACGATGGTGTCCATCCCCGCGAACACGGCGTGGGTGGCCCCGGCGGCCTGGGCGGCCAGTCCGCGGTCGGGACGCAGGTTGAGCAGCATGACCTGCGGGCAGGCCTTGCGGGCGGTCTGGATCAGCGGGATCGCCGCCTGCCAGTCGCGGGCGCTCTCGTGCTCGACGCCGGCGAAATCGATGGCCAGACACTGGGCGCGAACCTGCGACAGCCGCTTCGCCGCGTCCGCGTCCGGGGCGACGTGCAGGATCAGCCCGAGCGATCCGGTCTCGAAATGCTGGATCGCCTCCTGGATGGCGTCGGTCGGCGCCTGTTCCAGACCGCCCATGATCTCGATCAGCAGGATCCCCGGCGCGGACCCGTGTTGCATCTCCGCGCACAGCAGGTCGAACCGGCCGCCGCTCGAAGCCACGGTTCGCCAAAAGGCCGGCAGAACGCCGCTGTCGTCCCGCCCCAACCGCAACAGATCGAGCCCGTTTCTCAGAGTCTGGGTGTCGATGCGGATCAGGTCGGCCGGTTCCAGGGTGCGCCGCCCAAGGCCGATCAGAGCGCTCTCACCGCCCCGATGGCGCACGTTGCGCCGGATGCGCCGGGCGACCGGAGCGGAGCGGATCAGGTCAAAGACCGGTTGCGCCGCGAGGGTCACGACCAGCTCCCGCCGCGCCCGCGTCAGCAGGGTGAAGGTCAGGCTTTCATAGGGTGCGGCGTACGACCGGCGCTCTCCGATACGGGCGATCGCTTCCTGCAGGCCGTCCCCGGACGCGTCGGCGGCCGACGGCGGCGCAGTCGGTGCGAGATAGCCTGGGTCGTTTCTCATGACCGTTCTCTCCTGCCGGTCGAAAAGACGGTCCCCCGCGAGAAGCAGACGCCCAAGGTGAAAAGATATCCCTGCTGAACGTGGTCAAGGCGCGTTGACCAAGCCGATTCCCGGCGCGGGACTCCGCAGGGTATGGGGCGTTGACCGGGCCGCCGCCGCGCGTCAGGAGAGCCCATGACCATCACCACCGTAGGCCTCGATGCCGACGACACGCTCTGGCACAACGAGACCGTCTTCCGACTGACGCAGGCGCGGTTTCTCGACCTGCTGACCGATCACGACAACGCCGAAATCGAGGCGCGGCTGGCCGAGATCGAGCGGCGGAATCTGCGCCTGTATGGTTACGGGGTGAAGGGTTTCACCCTGTCGATGATCGAGACGGCGATGGAGATGTGCGGCGGCGATCCGCCCCCGGGCGCGATCCGCGAAATCCTCGCGGCCGGACGCGAGATGCTGGCCCACCCGGTCGAGACCCTGCCCGGGGTGGACGAGGCGCTGGCCCGGTTGTCGGAGCGGTACCGGCTGGTGCTGGTCACCAAGGGCGATCTGCTGGATCAGGAGCGCAAGCTGGCGGCGTCCGGGCTCGGCGACCTGTTCGCCGCCGTCGAAATCGTCTCCGAAAAGGACCAGACGACCTACGAGCGGGTCTTCGCGCGGCACGGCACGGGACCGGGTGAGGCGGTCATGGCTGGAAACTCGATGAAGTCGGACGTGCTGCCGGCGCTCGAGGCCGGCGCCTTCGCCGTGCACATTCCCTACGTCGTCACCTGGGCCCACGAGCTGGCGGACGCCCCGGACGGCCACGCCCGTTACGGCGCCCTCGACCGCATCGACGCCCTGCCCGACTGGATCGATGCGCGGTCGGACGGATAAGCGCTTGCTCCCGCGCCGCGCCCTCTTTAGACCGGCCGCTTAACCGACAACCCGACCGGCCCGCGCAGGCGACGACGCCCGCGCCGGGTCCGCGCGCGCCACGAGAGGAGCTCGCCTTGACCGATGACGACGTCCCTCACGAGGAGCGCGACGCCATGATCCGGGCGACCCTCGCGGAGCACGGGGACAGCGGAATTACGCCGCGGCACACCCTGTTCTACTTCTATGGGGACGGGGCGCACGACGACCTGAACGAGGTGGCCCGGCGGGCCGGCTTCCTGACCCGGGGGCAGGACGACTGCACGATCCTCGAAACCACGATGGCGGTGGACGAGGCCTCGTTCTCGCCCGTCTCCACCATGATGCAATCCTGGGCCGCGGCCTTCCAGCTGGACTACGACGGCTGGGAATGCGCGGTCGTGACGAACTGAAAGCTCTGTAGAAACAATGCCCAAGCGCACGGACATCAAATCTGTACTGATCATCGGGGCGGGGCCCATTGTGATCGGACAGGCGTGCGAGTTCGACTATTCCGGCGTCCAGGCGTGCAAGGCGCTGAAGGCCGAGGGATATAGGGTCATCCTGGTCAATTCCAACCCGGCCACGATCATGACCGACCCGGAGGTGGCCGACGCCACCTATATCGAGCCAATCACGCCGGAGATGGTCGAGAAGATCATCGCCAGAGAAAAGCCCGACGCCCTGCTGCCGACCATGGGCGGGCAGACGGCCCTGAACACGGCCCTGGCGCTGGACGCGAGCGGTGCGCTGAAGAAATACGGCGTCGAGATGATCGGGGCCCGGGCCGACGTCATCGACAAGGCCGAGGATCGCCAGAAATTCCGCGACGCCATGGACAAGCTGGGCCTCGAGAGCCCGCGGTCCAAGGCCATCCACCACATCGACGAGGCCGACGACGCGCTGGAGTTCGTCGGCCTGCCGGCCATCGTCCGGCCCAGCTTCACCCTCGCCGGCACCGGCGGCGGCATCGCTTACAATGTCGAGGAATTCAAGGAGATCGTCGAACGCGGTCTCGACCTTTCGCCGACCACCGAAGTGCTGATCGAGGAGTCGGTGCTGGGCTGGAAGGAGTATGAGATGGAGGTCGTCCGCGACAAGGCGGACAACTGCATCATCATCTGCTCGATCGAGAACATCGACCCGATGGGGGTTCACACCGGGGACAGCATCACCGTCGCCCCCGCCCTGACGCTGACCGACAAGGAATATCAGCGGATGCGCACCGGCTCGATCGACGTGCTGCGCGAGATCGGCGTCGAGACCGGCGGTTCGAATGTCCAGTGGGCCATCAACCCCGCCGACGGCCGCATGGTCGTGATCGAGATGAACCCGCGCGTGTCGCGCTCCTCGGCGCTGGCCTCCAAGGCCACCGGCTTCCCGATCGCCAAGGTCGCGGCGCGTCTGGCCGTCGGCTACACCCTGGACGAGCTGACCAACGATATCACCCAGGTCACGCCGGCCTCATTCGAGCCGAGCATCGACTATGTCGTCACCAAGATCCCGCGCTTCGCCTTCGAGAAATATCCCGGCGCCGAGGCCAGCCTGTCGACCTCGATGAAGTCGGTCGGCGAGGTCATGGCCATCGGCCGGACTTTCCAGGAGTCGATGCAGAAGGCCCTGCGTGGGCTGGAAACCGGCCTGACCGGCTTCAACGAGATCGAGATCGAGGGCACGGCCGATGTCGACGACGAGGCCTCGGCCCGCGCCGCCGTGGTTCGCGCCCTCGGCCAGCCGACGCCGGATCGCATTCGCGTCATCGCCCAGGCCTTCCGCCACGGCCTGTCGATCGAGGAGGTCAACGCGGCCTGCTTCTACGAGCCGTGGTTCCTGCGCCAGATCGCCGACATCGTGCGCACCGAGGGTCACATCCGCGTGCAGGGACTGCCGACCGAGCCGACCGACTTCCGCAGGCTAAAGGCCAAGGGCTTCTCCGACGCCCGTCTGGCGGAGCTGACCGGCCAGACCGAAGCCACCGTCCGTAAGGCCCGTCGCGCGCTCGACGTTCGTCCCGTGTTCAAGCGGATCGACACCTGCGCGGCCGAGTTCGCCAGCGCCACGGCCTATATGTATTCGACCTATGAGACCGGCGCCCTGGGTCAGGTCCCGGACTGTGAATCCAACCCGACCGACCGCAGGAAGGCGATTATTCTCGGCGGCGGGCCGAACCGGATCGGGCAGGGCATCGAGTTCGATTACTGCTGCTGTCACGCGGCCTTCGCCTTCGACGACATCGGCGTCGAGTCGATCATGGTCAACTGCAACCCCGAGACCGTCTCGACCGACTACGACACCTCGGATCGCCTCTATTTCGAGCCGCTGACGGCCGAGGATGTGCTGGAGCTGATCGAGGTCGAGCGAGCGAAGGGCGAGCTGATCGGCGTCGTCGTCCAGTTCGGCGGCCAGACGCCGCTGAAGCTGGCCCATGCCCTGCACGAGGACGGCGTGCCGATCCTCGGCACCAGCCTCGATTCCATCGACCTGGCCGAGGACCGCGAGCGCTTCCAGGTCATGCTGCACGACATCGGCCTGATGCAGCCGCCCAACGGCCTGGCCCGCAGCGCCGATGAAGCGGCCGCCAAGGCGGACGAGGTCGGCTATCCGGTCGTGCTGCGCCCCTCCTATGTGCTGGGTGGTCGCGGCATGATGATCGTCCACGACCGCGAACAGCTGGACCGCTACGTCGGCGAGGCCATGCGGGTCTCGGGCGACGACCCCGTGCTGATCGACCACTATCTGAACCGCGCCACCGAGGTCGACGTCGACGCCCTGTGCGACGACGAGACGGTGTTCGTGGCCGGCGTTTTGGAGCATATCGAGGAGGCGGGGGTCCATTCCGGCGACAGCGCCTGCTCCATGCCGCCCCACTCACTGTCGGCGGAGACGGTGGCCGAGCTGAAGCGCCAGACCGAGGCCATGGCCCGGGCCCTGAAGGTGCGTGGCCTGATGAACGTGCAGTTCGCGATCGAGGAGCCGCACTCCGAGAACCCGCGCATCTTCGTGCTGGAGGTCAATCCACGCGCCAGCCGCACCGCGCCCTTCGTGGCCAAGACCATCGGCCAGCCGATCGCCTCGATCGCCGCCAAGGTGATGGCCGGCGTGCCGCTGAAGTCGTTCGGCCTGACGGACAAGCCGTACGACCATATCGCGGTCAAGGAAGCCGTCTTCCCGTTCGCCCGCTTCGCCGGCGTCGACACGGTGCTGGGCCCCGAGATGCGCTCGACCGGCGAGGTCATGGGTCTGGACTGGAAGCGCGACGGCGAGGCCGACATGGCCCCCGCCTTCGCCCGCGCCTTCGCCAAGAGCCAGATCGGCGGCGGCACGAAACTGCCGACGCAGGGCTGCGCCTTCGTCTCGGTCAAGGAGGACGACAAGCCCTTCATCGTCGATGCGGTGAAGACGCTGATCGACGAGGGCTTTTCGATCATCGCCACCGGCGGGACGCACGCCTATCTGACCGGCCGGGGCTTCGAGGTCGGCCTTGTGAAGAAGGTGCTGGAGGGCCGTCCGCACATCGTCGATGCGATGAAGAACGGCGAGGTCCAGCTGGTCTTCAACACCACCGAGGGCAAACAGTCGCTGCAGGACAGCTTCAGCCTGCGCCGCACCGCCCTGATGATGAAGATCCCCTACTACACCACCACCGCCGGCGCGCTGGCGGCGGCCCAGGCGATCGGCGCGATCAAGGCCGGCGACCTCGACGTGCGCCCGATCCAGGACTACGCGCACGGCTGACCAGCTCGTGGCGATTTCGACCAGTCCGGCGCGCCTGACAACGAGGGCGGACCGGACAGTCTGGCCAGTGGATTCCGGGACACGGGCGCGACATTGGCTGGACACGGGCTCGACCCGAACGAGACAAAGGGCCGACATCGCCGCGACACCGGCGGCTACATCGGTGACTCATGAGACATCCGCTTCCCCTCTCCGTCATCCTCGGGCTTGACCCGAGGATCAGAGGCGGGAGGCGGTCTGTGCGATGAAGACGGCCCGGTGGACGGGACCGTGCGCGCCTGACGGAGTACCGGACGGTCTGATCCTCGGGTCAGGCCCGAGGATGACGGCGGAAACACGATACGTCCGTTTCTGACGCAGGCGCCTGCCATCCTTCCCCGATGGAACACCACCGTCTGCGCAAATATCGGGGGCCGGAGACGTGGGCGCGGGTCCGCGAGGCCTATATCGCCGGCGAGTCCGCGCCCTCGGTGGCGCGGCGGTTCGATGTCGGGCTCTCGAACCTCAGGCGGCGGGCGATGGCCGAGGGCTGGACCCGCAGCCGCATCGCCGAACAGCTGGACCTGAGGCCGGTTCGCGGCGGGGCGGACCCGGCGCCGGTGGCCATCGCCCCGCTGGCCGTGCTGGAGACGCTGCCCGAACCGCCGTGGGTCGATCCGGAACTGGCCATCGGGCGGGCCTTGCGGCGGGTCACCTGGCTGGTCAGCGAAGGCCGAGCGGCGGAGGCGCGGGCGCTGGCGAAGGCGGTCGAGGCGCTGGAGCGGATGTGGGCGGGAGAGACGCTGCGGACGCGATGACGGCGTTGGCGACGAGCCCTGCTCCATCAACGAACGGTCAGTCTTTCGCCGCCATGTTCACGGCGGGACCGGGAGACGCACAGTGATCGAAGTCTCGGACACCGACAGGGCGCTGGCCGTCCTCGCGACGACCAACCTGCTGAACTTCGGCCTGTTCTGGTTCGACAAGGTTCAGGCGCGCGCTCACGGGTCACGGGTCCCTGAACGCATGCTGCTGATGTTCAGCCTCGCGGGCGGCCTCGGCGCATGGATGGGCCAGCACATCTTGCGGCACAAGACGCGGAAGGAGCCGTTCAGGACCCTGCTGGGCGTCGCGATCACCCTGCACCTCGCCGGAGTCGCAGGCCTGTTCTATCTCCTGCTCGCGGCTTAGACCCCCGCCATCGCGTCCGGATCGGCCGCCGCATCCCCGCCTTCGACGATTCGCGCCGCCGCCAGATCGGCGGTGACATTGCCAATGGTGCGGAAGATGTCGGGGATGACCTCGACCGCCAGCAGCAGGGGCAGGACCTGGATCGGCACGCCCATGGCCAGGCAGATCGGCGCGATGGAGACGAAGAAGCTGACCTGGCCCGGCAGGCCGACCGAGCCGATGGAGATGGCGATGGCGGTCAGTCCGCCGGCGATCCACGCGGCGGGACCCAGATCGACGCCGTGCAGATGGGCGACGTAGATGACCACCCCCAGGTTGGCGACCGGGCTGGTGATGCGGAACACCGCCACCGCCAGCGGCAGGACGAGGCCCGCCGTCGGGGTCGAGACGCCCAGCGCCAGGCGGGCCTGCTCGACCATGGCGGGCAGGCTGGCCAACGATGACTGGGTCGAGAAGGCGACCACCTGGGCCGGAATGATGCCCTGGGCGAACCGGGCCAGACCAATGCGCCCCCAGGGAACGGCGACGGCGTAGATCAGCAGGATGAGGCCGACCTGGGCCAGGACGATCATCGAGACATAGTGACCGAGGGTGCCCAGGGCCCCGAGGCCGGCGTTCAGCCCCACGCCCATCGACAGGGCGAAGACCCCGACGGGCGCCGCCAGCAGGACCCAGTGGACGATGGTGATCATCGTCGCGGACACGGCCTCGAAGAAGGCCACCAGCGGTTCGCGGCGGGCGGCCGCGAGGCGGGTGACGGCGAAACCGAAGGCGATGGCGAAGACCACGAGGCCGAGGATGTTGTCCTCGACCGCGGCGCGGACCGGATTGCCGGGGGCCAGATTGGCGAGGAAGGCCGGGACGCCGCCCCCGGCCGCGCTGTCGCGCACCACAGAGGCGTCGGGCGCGCCGGCCAGCAGGGCGGCGGCGCCGGCCGGGTCGATCGGCCACAGCAGATGCAAGGCCTCATTGGCGAAGAGGGCGTAGACGGTGGCGCCGAACAGCAGCACGGCGAAGACCATCAGCGCCTTCAGGGCCCGACGGCCGGTCGCCGCCGCGTCGGCGATGGAGGCGATGCCGGTCACCAGCAGGCTGAAGACCAGCGGAATGATGGTCATCTTCAGGGCGTTGAGCCACAGGGTCCCGATCGCGCCGATCAGCTCGGCCGTGGCGGCGCCGCCGGGCAGGCCCCAGGCCTGGGCCGCGGCCCCCGCGAACAGGCCCGCCAGCAGGGCGACGAGCACCCACAGGCTGAGGGACGTCAGGGTGGAGCGAAGTCGGGAAACGGCCATCCGGCGAAGCTAGGCGCCGCCGGGGATTTTTACCATCCGTCGTGAAGCGCCCGGGGACGATTCCCGCGCCGCCGGGCGGCGTCAGGCCCGGTCGAGGTCGTTCACGGCGGCGGCGACCTGATCGGCGGCCTGCTCAAGCGCGGCGTGCTCGAGCGAGTCAAGCACCACCACGGCCTGGTGGACGCGGCCCTCGGCCCCGCCCTGCCGGCGATAGGCCGGGTCGTAGTGCTGGACGATCAGTTCGGTCGCCAGCGCCTCGACCTCTCCCGCCGCGGCGAGGGCGCGCCAGGCGGTCACCGTCTGCTTGCCGATGTGGCGCGGCAGCCGGGTCAGCGCCCGGTCCAGCGCGGCCGGGTCGGCGGCGATGGCGGCGTAGTCGCGCACGGTGCGGGCGGCGCGGACCGCGACGGGAGACTCGAGCCGAACCGCCGGGGCGGCGGTCATGGCGGCCCACAGCGACGGCGGGACGATCCGGGCGCCGATCTTCGAACTCTCGGCCTCGACCAGCACCGGACGGGCGGGGTCGAGGCGCGACAGGGCGTCGTGCAGTCCGCTCTCGAAGGCCTTCTGCGACGGCTGGCCGCCGGGCATGGCGCCGAACAGGGAGCCGCGATGGGCGGCGAGAGCCTCGAGGTCGAGGGTCTGCACCCCGCGCGCGGCGACGGCGGCGAGCACGGCCGTCTTGCCGGCGCCGGTCGGGCCGTCGAGCAGCACCAGCCGGTGTGGCGACGGCGTGTCGTAGAGGGCCGCCTTCACCCGCCGCCGCCAGGTCTGGTAGCCGCCCTCCAGCACGGCGACCGGCCAGCCGACCTGATCCATCACCGTGACCATGGCCCCCGATCGCTGGCCGCCGCGCCAGCAATAGACCAGCGGCCGGAACGAGCCGTCGCGGTCGCCGAGCGCGCCTTCCAGATGGGCGGCGATGTTGCGGGCCACCAGCGCCGCACCGGTGCGGCGGGCGAGGAATTTGGAGCCCTGCACATATTCCGTCCCGACCGCGGCCCGCTGTTCGTCGTCGAGCACGGGCAGGTTGATCGCTCCGGGCAGGTGGTCGAGATCGAACTCGGCCGGGCTGCGCACGTCGATCAGGGCGTCGAAGCCGTCGCGGGCGGCGGGCGACAGATCGGACGTGCGGCGGATCATCGGGTGACGCGGACCCGGGCCGGGCCCTCGACGACGCGGCCGACAACCCGGGTGTCGAAGCCCTCGGTGCGGGCGAAGTCGCGCAGGGCGGACGCCTCGGCGCCGGCCACGGCGATCAGCAGGCCGCCGGAGGTCTGGGGATCGGTGAGCAGGTCGCGGCGCCAGGGCTCGAGGCCGTCGGGCAGGTCGACCGCCTCGCCGTAGCTGGCCCAGTTGCGGCCCGAGGCGCCGGTGCGGACCCCGGCCTCCAGAAGGTCGCGGACGCCGGACAGCATCGGCGGATCGGCGGTGATCTCGACCGTGGCCTGGGCGCCCTGCGCCATCTCCAGCGCATGACCCGCAAGGCCGAAACCGGTGACATCGGTGACCGCGTGCACGCCGGGGCGGCCGGGGAGCCTGGCGCCGAGGGCGTTGAGCCGGGTGGTGGAGGCCATCAGCGTCCGGTAGCCGTCCTTGCCGAGCCGCTCCTGCTTGAAGGCGGCGCTGAGCACGCCGACGCCGAGCGGCTTGGTCAGGAGCAGCGCGTCGCCCGGCCGCGCGCCCCGGTTGGTCAGCACCTGATCCGGATGCACCAGGCCGAGGGCGACGAGGCCGTAGATCGGCTCGACGCTGTCGATGGAATGGCCGCCGGCCACCGGAATGCCCGCCGCGGTGCAGACCGAGGCCCCGCCCTGCAGGATGCGGCCGATGGTCCGGGTCGACAGCACATTGACCGGCATGCCGACGAGGGCGAGGGCGAGGATCGGCATGCCGCCCATGGCGTAGACGTCGCTGAGGGCGTTGGTGGCGGCGATCTGGCCGAAGTGGAACGGGTCGTCGACCACCGGCATGAAGAAGTCGGTGGTGGCCACCAGCGCCTGCTCGTCGTTGAGGCGCCAGACAGCGGCGTCGTCGCTGGTCTCGGTCCCGACCATCAGGTTCGCGAAGGGCGCGGCCTGCGGCATACCCTTGAGGATGTCCTGCAAGACCGCCGGGGCGATCTTGCAGCCGCAGCCGCCGCCGTGGGCGAGGGAGGTCAGGCGGGGTTCGTCGGGCGAGGACTCTGGCGCGGTCATGCTCCGGCTTAGGGCCAAACCGGCGCGAAACTCAACAGGCGGGGCGGCGAGTCCCTACTCCTCCGGCTCGGGGGGCGGGGTGCGTGCAATGATGGCGGCGACGGCGGTGGCCTGGGCGCCCGCGCTGCGCCGGCGCGAGGTGGAACTGTAGAGGGCCTGAAGATAGGACCAGTCCCATTCGGTAAGGCCGGTCACCCCCCGCGGGTCCTCGAACAGATTGAGCACGGTATCGAAAGGAACGGTGTCGGCCTCAAGATCGACCTGGGCCAAGGTGACCATGGCGAGGTAGTCGCCCAGCTGGTCCGCGTTCAACCCGGCGACCGCGTCGATGTCGACGATGACGATGGACTTGTAGATCTGGTCGACGATCTGGCTGTTCAGCCGCGAGGCGCCGCCGTGCGACTGGACGACCGGGACGCCGGCGCCGACGCAGTCAGCAGGGTTGCACTGCAGGAGGTCTGCGACCCGCGGATCGACCGTACCGCCAGAGCGGTCGCCGGGGACGCGCACGGCGCGTTGGCCCGTCTCGCTGTTGATCGGCACGCTCAGCGACCACCAGCGCACCGGCCGCTCGCCGGTCTGAAAGGCACGCAGGGCGGCGCCGCCCCGGTCGATGCCGCCGCCCTGGCCGCGGAACACGCGCGGCTCGGCCTGCACCAGGGCGCGGGTCAGGTCGCCGGCGTCGGCGGTGAAGACGACGATGATATTGGCCTCGCAGCCCGGCCCCTCGACCTCGATGCCCAGTTCGCCGGCCCGGGCGGCCAGCCGGTCGACGATCGGCTGGGCCACGGCCCGTTCGAGGTTGGCGATGCCGGGACAGACGTTCAGCCAGCGGCCGAGGCCGCGCCCCCGCGCCGGCGCCGCCACCTCCCCGACGAATTCCCGCGCCCGCTCGGCCCGCGCCCGCGCCATCACCTCGACATCCTCGAGCTGGGCGGTCGGAAGGGGCGGGTCCTGCGGACCGGCCAGGAGGAAGACGGTCATCAAGGCGGCAAGAGACTGGATCACACCGTCACTCCACGTTCGGTTGAGTCACCATGCCGTCGGACGTGGATGGAGTCATTCGAAACTGCACAGCTGATCCCCGATGCGCTACGGTTCGTATATCCGCCCGATGACCCCTCGGAGCCCCGCCATGATCACCGTCCACCACCTGAACGATTCCCGCTCGCAGCGGGTGCTGTGGCTGCTGGAGGAGCTGGGGCTGGTCTATGAGGTGATACGGTATCAGCGCGACGCGAAGACCATGCTCGCGCCGCCCGAACTGAGGGCCATCCACCCTTTGGGCAAGTCGCCCGTGGTCGATGACGGCGAGGCCCGGCTGGCCGAGACCGGAGCGATCGTCGAACACCTGCTGGACACACACGGCGGGTCGGCGCTGCGCCCCGCGCGGGGCACGGCGGAGGGGCGGCGCTTCACCTACTGGCTGCACTACGCCGAGGGGTCCGCGATGACGCCGCTGCTGCTCAAGCTGATCTTCAGCCAGATTCCGAAGCGGGCCCCGCTGCTGGCGCGACCGGTGGCCAAGGGAATCGCCCGCGGGATGAACGACCGCATGATCGATCCGCAGTTGGCGGCGCATACGGCGTACTGGGAGGCCGAACTGGCCCGGTCGGAGTGGTTCGCCGGCGACGCCTTCTCGGCCGCCGACATCATGATGAGTTTCCCGGTCGAGGCGGCGGGCAGCCGGGTCGGCTACGGCGCCGACAAGCCGCGGCTGAAAGCGTTTCTGGCGCGCATCCACGCCCGACCGGCCTATCAACGCGCGCTGGAACGGGGCGGGCCCTACAGCTACGCCTGAAGCGCGGCGCCGAAGCCACATACACAAGCTGTTGAATTGCCGGAGCACGCCGGGCCGCAACCCTGACGGGCCGCAGCCGTTAACGGGCCATGCGATTGAAAACCATACAGGTCATCGCGGCCCTCGCCGCCGCCGTGGCCTTCATTCTGGCCTTCATGGCCGCCGGCGTGCTGATCCTCTCCGGTCTGTTCATGGCCGTGGGCCTCGGGGCCGTGGCCTGGCTGGCCTGGAGCCTGATCCGGCAGATCCCGCGACGCGCCCGAAACCGGACGGTGTCCCGGTCGGTTTAAATCGAGCCTTGAACCGGGGGCGGTGGCGCCCTACCCTCTCGGGCCGGTCGCGTGCGCCCAGCGACCTCTGTGCCGAGTACGTTGTCAGTCGGGCTAACCAAGAAATCACGACATATGGAAAAAGTGCCGATGACGGCCGAGGGCTATCGCGCCCTCGACGATCAGTTGAAGCAATTGAAGTCGGTCGAGAGGCCGAGCGTCATCGCGGCCATTTCGGAGGCGCGCGAACACGGCGACCTGTCTGAAAACGCCGAGTATCACGCGGCCAAGGAACGGCAGGGCTGGATCGAGGGCCAGATCGCCGAGATCGAGGACAAGATCAGCCGGGCCCAGGTCATCGACGTCTCCAAGCTGGACGGCGACCAGGTGAAGTTCGGCGCCACGGTCACCGTGGTCGACGAGGACACCGAGGAGGAAGGCACCTATCAGATCGTGGGCGAGCACGAAGCCGACGTGAAACAGGGCAAGATCTCCGTCGCCTCGCCGATCGCCCGCGCCATGATCTCCAAGGAAGTCGGCGACGTGGTCGAGGTCAACACCCCCGGCGGGGTCAAGGCCTACGAGATCCTCAAGGTCGAGTGGAAATAGGCCGATGACCCAGCCCTCCGAAACGCGCGCTCCGCTGGTGTCGCACGTTTCGGTCGGCGTCACGGACCTGCACCGCGCCGGCGTCTTCTACGACGCCGTGCTGGCGGTCGTCGGCGCGCGCCGGATCATGGAGCACGGCGCCGGCATCGGCTACGGCCGGACCTTCCCCGAATTCTGGGCCAATCTGCCGCGCGAGAGCCGGGGCGTAGTGGCGTCCGGCGCGGGCGCCCACGTCTGCTTCAGCGCCGCCGACCCCGAGACCGTGGTGGCCTTCCACGAGGCCGGACTGGCGGCGGGCGGTTACAGCGACGGCGCCCCTGGCCCGCGCCCGGAGTACGCCCCCGGCTATTATGCCGCCTTCCTGCGCGACCCCGACGGCAACAAGGTCGAGGCCATGTGCTGGATCGCGCGCGCCGACGACGCGTGACCCGGCCCCTGTCGATATGGGTCGTGTCCGACGGCCGGGCCGGCATGGAGAATCAGGCGCTGGGGCTGGCAGAGGCCGTGCAGCGGCTGACCCCCGCCGACATCACCGTCAAACGCGTCCGCTGGCGCAGGATCTTCGACAAACTGCCGTCGGCGCTGAAGACCGACTGGATGCTCGACCCGTCATCCGACCCGGCCGCGCCCGGCCCGGGAGAGGCCTGGCCGGACCTGTGGATCGCCACCGGACGCGCCACCTTGCCGCTGTCGCTGCGGGTTCGCGAGCGGTCGGGCCGCCAGACCCTCGTGGTCCAGACCCAGGACCCGCGGTGGCGCACGGCGGCCTTCGATCTCGTCGTGGCTCCGGCGCATGACCGGACGGAGGGCGCCAATGTGCTGCCGATCACCGGCTCGCCGCATCGGGTGACGAGGGCGGCGCTGTCAGGGGGCGCGGCGGCGTTCGAGGCGGCCCTGTCCGCCCTGCCCCGCCCGCGTGTGGCGACGCTGATCGGCGGGCGTTCGATGGCCTTCGACCTGCCCGAGGGACACGCCGCCGACCTGGCCGACCGGATCGCGGCCAGCATCGCCGACGCCGGCGGGTCGCTGATGCTGACCTTCTCGCGGCGCACGCCGGAGGCGGCGAAACAGGTGATGACGGCGAGGCTGGCGGGCCTGCCGGGTATGATCTGGGACGGGACCGGCCCGAACCCCTATTTCGCCTTCCTGCATTTCGCCGACCATGTGCTGGTCACCGAGGACAGCGCCAACATGGCCGCCGAGGCCGCCTCGACCGGCGCCCCGGTGCACATCCTGCCGATGATCCCGCTGAAGCCCGCCGGCAAGTTCGCCCGGCTGCACGCCGATCTCCGCGAACGCGGCGCGGCGCGGCTGTTCGACGGCACGCTGACGCCGTGGACCTATGAGCCGCTGAACGAAACCGACCGGGCCGCGCGGGTGGTGCTGGAACGGCTGGGGCGCGCGTAGAGTAGCCGCCCCCACCCGGCCGGCGCGTCAGCCGTCTCCCTCCCCGCCCCGGGGAGGGTGGCCGCGGAGCGGCCGGGTGGGGACGGCGGCTTCGAGATGCGCCAATATCCCAGCCACGACGCCGTCGAGATTGTCCCGGACGGAAGCGTTGCCATAGCGGAGCGTCGTAAACCCTTCCCGCGCAAAGGCGGCGTCCCGCCTCCGATCCTGCTCGACACGCCAATCGTGTCCGGCTCCGTCGACCTCGACGATCAGCCGCCGGTCGAGGCAGACGAAGTCGAGATAAAAGCCGAGCATCGGATGCTGGCGACGGAAGTGATAGCCCCGCGCTCGCAGGCGCCGCAGTGCTACCCCTAGACGAGCCTCCGGAGGACTCATCCTCTTGCGCATCGCTCGAGCCTTGGCGACGACAGGCATTGTCAGTTCCTCGCGCACCCATAGATTGCGCGCCTGTCGCGAGGAGTGCAAGGGGCCGCCCCCACCCGGTCGGCGCTGCGCGCCAACCACCCTCCCCCGAGGGGGAGGGAGAGCCCTCTCCCTCCGCGTCAGTCCAGCGCGATCCGGGCGAGGTTGCTGTCGCCGCGGCGACAGGCGGGCCCGTCATCTCCCGAAATCGCCACGCCCGCCGTCGCGAGAGCGGCGACGAACTGTTCCTGCGCGCCGGGCTGGGGCGTCTGGCCCTCGATCGGCTCCGGCGCGGGCTCGGGGCGGCAGAAGCGAACAGCGGGACTTGCCCGCCAGCGGGACAGGGCCCAGGCCGAGCGGGCCACGGCGTCGGGATCGCCCAGAGCGACGCTGTCGAAGGGTTGCACGGGTGGCGTGACCCAGACGTCGACGCCCTCGAACCGACCCTGCAACGCCTTTTCAAGGGCGAAGGCGCTGGCGAGGTCGAGCCCGGCGTCGGGGCGCAGCAGGATCAGGGCGCGTTGCCCCTGCCCGTCCAGCATGATGGCGTCAGTGGCGAACGGGACGGCCTCGGTCAGGCGGTTGCGCAGGGCCGCGATCGGGTCCGGCGCGGAGATCTGGCTGGCCTGGACGGCGCGGGCGGCGGCCTGCGGATCGGCCACCACGATCTGATCCAGCACAACGTCGACCGAGGTGTGCAGAGCGGCGTCGAGACGTTCGCGCAGGCGGGCCTGGGCGTCGGCCACCAGCGCGCGGGTGCTGACCAGGGCGGAGACCGAAATGCGGTCGCCCTCGCTGCGTACATCCAGCAGGGTGACGCGGGAATCGGCGCCCGCGAAGATTTCGCTGACCGCCAGCCGGGTCTCGGCGGTGGCCCGGCTCTCGCGGCCGATGGCCTGAAGGGACAGGGCCAGCGGGGCCGACAGCAGGGCGAAGACCATAACCACCGCAACCGCCCGCCACGGCTGGGGCCGTTCGAGGATCCGGGGCCGAAAGCCGTAAAAGGTCGCGGTCAGGGTCGCGGCCAGGGCGATGGCCACGAGGTTGGTCATGAACAGGAAGAAGGCCCCGCCCGCGATCAGCAGATCGCCCGTGCCGAGCCCGAACCCGACGGTGGCGACCGGCGGCATCAAGGCGGTGGCGATGGCCACGCCGATGATCGTCTCGCCTCGCTGCTTGATCACCGCATAGGCGCCGGCGACGCCCGAGAAAACGGCGATCAGCAGGTCGAAGAAGTTGGGCCGGGTGCGGGCGAGAATTTCGGCCGTCGGCTCCTTGAGCGGCGACAGCACGGTAAGGAGGATCGCCACCAGCAGGGCCAGACCGAAGCCGATGCCGAGCGCGGTCAGCGACTGTTTGAGCTCGGCCCAGTCGAGCAGGGTCAGCGAGAAGCCGAGGGCCACGATCGGCCCCATCATCGGCGACATCAGCATGGCCCCGATGACCACGGCCGGGGACGACAGCATCAGGCCGAGAATCGCGATCGCGGCCGAGATGAAGGTCATGATGAGGTAGCGGCCGGTCAGGCCGCCGTTCTCGTAGACCGCGTCGGCGACGTCTTCGTGCTCGACCCCGCGCCGGACGTTGGCCATGAACCGGCGGGCGATGTTGCGGGTCTCGCGGGCCGTTCTGGCTGTCTCGGTCATGGCAACGGCCTCTGAACGGACAAGACTACGCCGTCAATCGGCATCCGTGTCCGCAGGACCCGCCGCGCCCGCGTCCGCTGATCCATCCTTGCGGCCTTTCCTCGCGTCCATCGCGAGCCCCAGGGCCACGCCGATGGCGACGCCCACGCCGATGCCGACCCCGAGGTTATCCGTGGCCACGCCGAAACCGGCCCCGATCGCGACGCCCAGCGCTATGCCGATGCCCAGATGACTGCGCCCTTCCATGGTCGCCGCTCCCGTTTCGCTGTGAATGGATGGCAACCTGCCATCGCATCGGACGGAATCAACGCCTAAATAGGCGCATGACCACTCCCCGCACCGTCCGCGTCGCCATCATCGGGTCCGGCCCCGCCGGCTGGACCGCCGCCATCTACGCCGCCCGCGCCCTGCTGAGCCCCGTCGTCATCGCCGGCCTGCAGCCCGGCGGCCAGCTGACCATCACCACGGATGTCGAGAACTATCCCGGCTTCGCCGACGTCATCCAGGGCCCCTGGCTGATGGAGCAGATGCGGGCCCAGGCCGAGCACGTCGGAACCGAGGTGATCGAGGACATCGTGGTCAAGGCCGACCTGTCGCAACGGCCGTTCCGCCTGACGCTCGATAGCGGGACCGAGATGCTGGCCGAGACCGTGATCATCTCGACCGGCGCCCAGGCCAAATGGCTGGGGCTTGAGAGCGAGGCCAAATACCAGGGCTTCGGCGTCTCCGCCTGCGCCACCTGCGACGGCTTCTTCTACCGGGGCAAGGAGGTGATCGTGGTGGGAGGCGGCAACACCGCCGTCGAGGAGGCGCTGTTCCTGACCAATTTCGCCTCGAAGGTGACCGTCGTACACCGCCGCGACGAGTTCCGGGCCGAGCGCATCCTGCAGGACCGGCTGTTCTCCAATCCGAAGGTCGAGGTGGTCTGGGATCACGCCATTGACGAGATTCTCGGCGAGACCACCGACATGGGCGGGGTCAATGTCACCGGCGCGCGCGTGAAGAACGTCAAGACCGGTGAGACCCGCGAGATCACGGCGGACGGGGTGTTCATCGCCATCGGCCACGCGCCGTCGTCGGAACTGTTCGCCGGCCAGTTGGAAACCAAGCAGGGTGGTTATCTGGTGGTCAAGCCGGGCACGGCCGCGACGGCCATCGAGGGCGTCTGGGCCGCCGGAGACGTGACCGACGACATCTACCGCCAGGCGGTCACGGCGGCGGGGATGGGCTGCATGGCGGCGCTGGAGGCGGTGCGGTTCCTGGCCGAACAGGACCACAAGGCAGCCGGCGACCCGATTTCGCACAAGGAAGCCGAAAAGATCGGCGTCTGGTGAGCCGGCCGCTTCAGCCGAACAGCTGAAGCTCGGGCGGGGCGTACATCACCGGCTCGCCCTGGCGGCGGCGCAGGGCGTAGTCGACGGCGGTCTGCACCGCACGCTCGTCGGTCGGCTTGGACAGGACGCCGATCGTGCCGGCGACGCCGTTTCGCACCATGCCCGGATTGGCGGTCATGAACAGGACGGTGACGCCCATCTCCTGCCCCAGCTCGCGGCCGAGGGCGACGCCGGTGGGGCCGTCCGACAAATGAATGTCGACCAGCGCGAGATCGATGTCGTTCTCGCGCACCACATCGCGCGCCGACTTCGCATCCGCGACCGTATCGACGACCCGATGACCAAGGTCCTCGAGGACGAAGCGAAGCTCCATGGCCACCAGGGCCTCGTCTTCGATGATCAGGATGCGGGCGGTCATTTCGGTCGTTCAGTCGGCTTTTGGTACGGCTTCGTACGCAGGGTTTATATCAGGTCCGGGTTAGCGCCCGGTAACCACCCTTGTTCCTTCATGCGACGTTTTGCGCGGCGCGACGACGGGACAGGGCGGTCGCCGGAAGGTCGGCGACAACCTGCAAACCATCCCTGAGCCAGTTCCGTTCCAGCCGGCCGCCCAGTTGACCCTCGACCGAAAGACTGGCCAGCGACGAGCCGAAACCGGTGTGGGTCGGAGGCCCGCTGACCGCGGGTCCGCCGGTTTCCGTCCAGGTCAGAATGAAGCGGTCCCCGGCGCGCCGGGTGTCGAGCGTCACCCGGCCGTCCTCGCGCGACAGGGCCCCGTATTTCGCCGCATTGGTGGCCAATTCGTGGAACAGCAGGGCCACCGAGGTCGCGGCCTGATCGTCGAAGGTCGCGTCGTCGCCGTCGAGCAGGATGCGGGGTTCGCCCTTCAGGTCGCTGTAGGCCTTGAACAGATCCGCCAGGAAGGCGTGCAGGGTCATCGAGCCGACGGTCGGCCTGGAGGTTTCCGTGTGCGGGCGGACGAACTCGTGGGCCCTGGCCAGGGCGCTGATGCGGGTGCGGACCGCGCTGGCGAAAGCCTTGGCCTCAGGATGCTGACGGGCCGAAAGCGCGATCAGCGCCGAGACGACGGCGAAGATGTTCTTGATGCGGTGGCTCAGTTCCTGGCTGAGCAGTTCCTTGGCCTGATCGGACCGCTTCAGGTCGTCGATGTCGGTGCAGGTGCCGAACCAGCGGGTGATCTCGCCCGCCTCGTCGCGGATCGGCCGGGCCCGGCCGAGGGTCCAGCGATAGACCCCGTCGTGGCGTCGTAGTCGGTATTCGATCTCGTAGGGATCGCCGGTCTCAAGCGAATGGGTCCAGGCTGACATGGCCCGCGCCTGATCCTCGGGATGGAACATGCCGTTCCAGGCCTCGCCGTCCGTCGAGCCCTCGGGCACCCCGGTGTATTCGTACCAACGGGCATTGTAATAGTCGTGGAATCCATCCGGGAGGGTCGACCACACCATCTGCGGCATGGAGTCCGCGATGGCGCGGAACTGGGCCTCCGACTGGCGCTGCGCCGCCAGGGCGCGGCGCAGGTCGAGAAGCGTCATCACCTGGGCGGCGAGGACCTGAAGGGTCTGCATCTGCAGGGCCGTCGGGCCCTCGGGGCGCGGCTTGTCGCTCAGCACGCAAAGGGTGCCGATGGGCAGCCCCTCGGCGGACTTCAGCAACCGGCCCGCATAGAAGCGCAGGCCCGGTTCTCCGGTCACCAGCGGGTTGCAGGAGAAGCGATCGTCTCTCGTGGCGTCCGGCACCACCATGCTGTCCTGCATCAGGATGGCGTGGGCGCAGAATGAGGTTTCAAGCGGGGTTTCACGGACGCCAAGGCCGGTCTCGGCCTTGAACCACTGCCGCCCCTCGTCGATCAGATTGACCACCGCGATCGGGGCGTCAAAGACCTGGGCGACCAGATTGACGATCTCGTCAAAGGCGGCTTCCCGGGGCGTGTCGAGGATTTCATAGGCGCGAAGGGCGCCAAGCCGGTCGGCCTCGTTCCACGCGGGCTTGTCTGTGGTGGCGCTCAAGCGGACCTCTGGAATGCGCACGGGCGCGGCCCTCATGAATGCCGGGGGCCAAAAAGCGTTGCAATGGCGGACGCGGGATTTGTCAGCGTGCTGGCCGGCCCACTTCCTCGACGTCCATCACCGTCACGCCGGGCGGCGGCGGAGCGGCCGGAGCGGCTTTGGGCGAAGGCGCCTCGAACGCGGCCAGGCGCTCGTTGATGCCGGCAATGTCCTCCGCCGTCGGCTGCCGCCGCCCGCCGAGAGAAATGACGCCGACGGTGCGGGTCTGCCCGTCGATGACGACGGTGCGCGTGGCCGGCTCGCCCGCCGCCGCGGCCTCGGCCAGCGCGACCTCCGCGGCGTCGGCCGAGACGACCTGGAGACGGGGGCGGGCGAAGCGGGCCTCGTCGATGCGCGGCTCGCGTCCCGAATAGGTCTGACGGAAGGCCGCCGGTTCGCCGTAGACGCCCTTCCAGCGATAGAAGATATGCGCCCCGATCTGGGTCAGTTTGTTCAGCGTGGGGGCCCACCACGGATAGACGTAGTTGGCGTGGTAATGGGTCGCGGTGCCGACCTTCCCGGCGACATGGCCGGCGAGAGCCCGCTCGGCGACGCGGGCGGCGCGGGTCCAGGCCCAGGCGGCCGGCCCCTGGGCCAGCGAACCGTCGCAGGTGAAGCTGAACTGACAGCCCGTGACCCGTTCGGCCCCTTCGTAGACCACGCCGCAGACCGAGTTGGGGTAGTTGGGGTCGCGGACGCGGTTCAGGATCACCTGCGCCACCGCCTCCTGACCCTCGGTCGGCTCCAGCGCGGCTTCGTAATAGATGGCCTGGGTCAGGCAGCGGACGGCGCGGCGGCGGTCCTCGGCGGTCGCCGGCTTGAAGGCGAAGGGCTGGGCCGGGCGCAGCAGGCCGGACGCGGGCATGGCGGCGTTCAGCTTCTGCGCCTCAAGGCCGGAGGCGCCGAAATCCAGCGACGGCTTGCCGCCGAGCGACAGGCTCTCCCATCCGGGCGTCAGCCCGTAGAGGGCGGCGCGGCGATCGTTCGGGTCGTGCCGCATGGCGATCGCCAGTTGCGAAGGCGTCATGCGCGCGGTGATGGCGCCGAGACCCCGGTCGGTCAGGTCGCCCCGGGTCAGTTGCCGCACGGCCTCGGCCCGGCGGTCGATCTCGGGACGGACGGTCGAACTGGCGGCCATGGCCACGCCGACGGCGGCCAGGGCGGCGGGCGCGGCGGCGGCGAGCCGGCGCGTCCGCTTCAGCATCGATGTCCAGTCTGTCCTGGCCAAATCCAGCTCCCGCTTTCCGGCGACCGCGCCGGACAGGCCTGTCATAGGCCCTGAGCGAGGCTGTTTTCAGGCGGAAAAACGCCGTCCGGTCAAGGCTGGGCGTCTTCCAAGCGAGGATCGACGCACCAGGATGCGCCTCGCCGGGCGTTTGGCGCCAATCGCACCGCTTGCCGGAACGCAAACCGAACCAATACGTTGCGGGAGGTCGCGTACGCGCGAGCGGGGGATCATTTGGGCGCGGTCGGGGTGCTTCGACGGGTATTCGACATCGACGCGGGCGTCACGCGCCTGGCGCGGGTGCGTCCGCGCGACTGGCGGGGATCAATGCTGCTCGGGGTCGGCGCGGCCGTCGTCGCGCTGACGGTCCGATGGGCCCTTACGCCGTTCTACGGCGAGATCACCGGCTTCATGATCCTGCTGCCGGCGGTGATCGTGGCCGCGCTCGCCGGCGGCCGGACGGCGGGCCTTGTTGCGGTCGTCGCCTGCCTGTTCGGGGGCTGGACCCTCCTCGGCATCGACGCCATCGGGGCGGGCGTGTCCAACCGGATGGGCGTGATCGCCACATCGAACTTCGTCATCGTCGGTCTGTTCGCCACCATTGTCGCCGCCTCGCTGCGCAAGGTCGTCGGCAAGCTCGACGCCTCCATCGACGCCCTGCGCGTGTCGGCGGATCGGGCCAGCGAGAGCGAACACCGCCTGCACCTCATCAGCGAACAGGCCCCCGTCATGCTCTGGATGAGCGACGAAGAGGGCCGCTGCCTGTTGCTTAACCAGGCGCTCCGCGAGTTCTGGGGGGTCGTGGAATACGGATCCGGCTTCAATTTCTTCTCGGTGCTGCACGAGGACGATCGCGACCGCGTCGCGGCGACGACCATGTCCGCCATCGAGCTGAGATCGCCGATGAAAGTGGAGGCCCGGTATCGCCGGGCCGACGGCGAATGGCGGATTCTGAGCACGGAGGCCCGTCCGCGGATCGACGCCGACGGCCGGTTCCGGGGTATGATCGGCGTCAACGTCGACGTCACCGATGCGCGAGCGGCGGAATCCGCCCTGCTGGAGCGGGAAGCCCAGCTCAAGGCCATGATCGATCAGGCGTCCGCCGGGATCACCCAGGTCGGGCTCGACGGGGCGATCGTCAACGCCAACGCCCGCTTCGCCGAAATCCTCGGCGTGCCGCCGGGGAGCGTCGTCGGCCTGAGCACCGAACAGGTCAGCCACCCGGACGACATCGAACCGACCCGACGCGCCCTCGACCAAGCGCTCAGGGAAGGCGGGGCGCAACTCGAGAAGCGCTACATTCGGCCCGACGGCTCGACCGTCTGGGTGGTCATCAGCCTGCGGGCGCTCACCGGCAGCGACGGCGCGGTCGAGGGCTTCATCGCCGTCGTGGTCGACATCTCCGGCGCCAAGGCGGCCGAGGCCGCCCTGCGGGAAAGCGAGGCGCGTTTCCGCCTTCTCGCCGATACCGCCCCGTCGCCGGTCTGGCTGACCAATGCGGACGCTGAGGTGGAGTTCGTGAACGCCGCGCTCGTCGACTTCATAGGGCGGCCGGCCGATGAAGTTCTGGGGCACGTCTGGCGCGAGGCGATCCACCCCGACGATGTCGAGAGCGTCAACGTCGCCCAGGCCGAGGCCCGGCCGAACCGACAGCCCTATGGCTTCGAAGCGCGCTTTCGACGCGCCGACGGGGCCTGGCGGTGGTTGCGGATCGCAGTGAATCCCCGGTTCGACGCCGAAGGGGCCTTCAAGGGCTATGTCGGCATGTCGTTCGACGTCAGCGACACCCGCGACGCCATCGACGCGCTGGCGCGGCAGGAACGTCGGCAGTCGTTCCTGCTCGCCCTGACCGACACGCTTCGGGACCTGAACTCATCGGACGAAATCATGGCCGAGGTGGAACGGGCGCTCGGTTCGGAACTGCAGGCCCAGCGGGTCGGCTACGGCGAGGTCGACCAGGAGCGCCGCCAGATCACGATGAGCCGCGACTGGACAGCCGACGTGGCCAGCGCCCACGGTCAGTTCCAGCTGGAGGACCTGGGCGCCGAACTGATCTCGGACCTTGCCGCCGGCCGGTCCATCCGCATCGCCGACGTGCGCAAGGACCCCCGCACCCGCAAGGCCGGCGAGGTATTCAAACGACTGGAGACCCGCTCGCTGATGCGGGCGCCGCTGATCCGGAGCGGCCGTCTGCGCGCCTTCCTCTACGTGCACGATTCCCGCGTCCGGGAATGGACCGACGAAGAGCTGGAGCTGCTCCAGGAAGTCGCCACCCGCACCTGGACCGAGATCGAACGCACCCGGGCCGAGGCCGAGGTCCGGGAAAGCGAGGAGCGCTTCCGCGCCATCGCGGACACCGCGCCCGTGCTGATCTGGGTAACCCGGCAGGACCGCACTCGCGCCTTCGTCAACCAGGCCTATGTCGCCTACCACGGCGGCTCCTACGAGGAGGCGCGGCTGCTGGACTGGCGCGCCGTCATCCATCCGGACGATCAGGAACAGGTTCTGGCGGATTCGCTCGCCGGTGAAGCCGCCGGACAGCCCTTCTCGCTCGAGGCGCGATATCTCCGCCACGACGGCGAATACCGTTGGCTGAAGTCTTTCTCCCGTCCGCGGTTCGCCGCGGGTGGCGAGGTCGTCGGTTTCGTGGGCGTGGCCTTCGACGTCACCGACATCCGCGAGGCGCAGGCGCGGCTGCAGGAATCGGAGACCCGTTTCAGAACCGTCGCCGACAGCGCGCCGGCGCTGATCTGGATGACCGACGAGGACGCCCGCCTGACCTTTATCAACCGCCGCTTCCGGACCTTCTTCGGGGTCGAGACAGACGAGGCCATAGACGACGCCTGGAGCCAACTGGTCCATGCCGACGACCTCGCGGACTTCGACGCGGCCTACCGGCGGGCCGTCGACGATCGTGACCGTTTCGAAGGGGTGGTGAGAGTCAATCACCCCCAGCTCGGTCTGCGCTGGCTGCGTTGCGAGGGGGTGCCGCGCTTCGACGGGTCGGGCCAGTTCCAGGGCTATGTCGGCGCCAATATCGATGTCACGGAGGCCAAGCGGGCCGAAGACGACCTGAAACGCATCAACGAACTGCTCGAGGAACGCGTCGGCGAGGCGCTGGCGGAAAAGGCCAAGGCCGAGGCGGATCTGATGCACGCCCAGCGGATGGAGGCGGTCGGGCGGCTGACCGGCGGCGTGGCGCACGACTTCAACAACCTGCTGACGGTCGTGATCGGTGCGCTGGACATGATGCTGCGCTCGCCGGACAACGCCGCACGTCAGAAGAAGCTGGGCGAGGCGGCGCTGTCGGCGGCGCGGCGCGGCGAGCGCCTGACTCATCAACTGTTGGCCTTCTCGCGGCGTCAGGCGCTGCGGCCCGAACCCACCGACCTGAACGGCCTGATCCGCGAGAGCGAGCCCCTGCTGCGCCGGGCGCTCGGCGAGGCCGTCGAATTCAAGCTGAAGCTGCGGCGCGGCGGGGCCCGGGTCAGCGTCGATCCGGCCCAGTTCGAAGCCGCCTTGCTCAATCTGGTGGTCAACGCCCGCGACGCCCTCGGCGACCGCGGCAAGGTTATGGTCCAGACCTTGAGCTGCAGGGTCGAGGCGGGAGACATCGCCGAGCTGCCGCCCGGCGACTACGTCTGCGTCACGGTTTCCGACAACGGCGCCGGCATGCCCGCCGACATCATCGAGCGGGTGTTCGAGCCGTTCTTCACGACCAAACCGGTCGGCAAGGGCACGGGCCTCGGGTTGAGCCAGGTCTATGGCTTCGCCCGACAGAGCGGCGGCGGCGTCCGGATCACCTCGACCGTCGGCCGCGGGACCGAGATCCGCCTCTACCTGCCGCCATTGGGCGCGTCTCAAAAGGCCGACCCGGCCGCGGCCACGGCCGAGCTTCGCGCCGTCACCGCCGGACGCCGTTTGCTGCTGGTAGAGGATGATCCGGGTGTGGCCTCGGTGGCCCAGGAGCTCCTTGAGAGCCTCGGCCTCGAGGTACTGTCGGCCGAGAACGCCCCACAGGCGCTCGAACTGCTTCACAAGCAGCGCTTCGACATCATGCTGACGGACGTCGTCATGCCAGGCGGCATGACCGGCATCGAACTCGCACGCGAGAGTGCGCGGATATGGCCGGCGATGCGGATCGTCCTGACCTCCGGCTACGCCGGCGACGACGTCGACGCCGCCCTCGCGGACGCGCCCTGGCCGTTTGTCAGAAAACCTTATTCCGGAGAGCAGCTCGCCGCCGTGCTGGGCGATCCGCCCTCCGGCGAGACCTGAGGCGAGTCTAGCGCTGGCGCGCCTTGCGGGCCGCGTAGCGGGCGTCGCGGGCGGCCTTTTGCTCCTCCTTGGTGAGCTGTTTGCGCTCCTTGCGAGCGGCGCGCTTCTCGGCCTCGACGGCTTCCTGCGCCTCGCGCTCGGCCGCGAGACGGGCGGCCTCGGCCTCCGCCTTCTGGCGACGGATCTCGGCCTTCTCCAGCTCGCGCTGCTGACGCAGGGCTTCCTTCTCGGCATCGCGCCTGGCTTGCAGCTTGTCGAACTCGGGGTCCGGGGCGGCGGGCTTCGGTTTGAAGCGGGCGAGCAAGGCCTTCTTGGCCTCCTGCTGGGCGGTCAGGCGGTCGGTGAAGCCGGTTTGTTTCAGATCTCTCATGCGAGCGGTCGTCGATGTCCTTGATTGTTTTGGCAGGCGCGTGAAGGGCGCGGCGAGCGGCGCTCAGCCAACGCCGGGTGGGCTAAGCCCATATAGTCGCGGAAATCAAGGTTGCGAGGCGGAGTCGCCGCTCCGCCTCCGCATTCGAGTCCGCGACTGTGTCAGTTGGGCTTCTCGGCCTGTCCGACGGCTGTGCCGGCCGCGCCGCCCACGGCCGCACCGACGGGCCCGGCCACGAGGGCGCCGGCGACCGCGCCGGTGGCGGCCTTCTGTTCGATCGTCTGGCCGCAGGCGGCGAGGCTGGTGGCGGCGATGGCCGCGGCGAGTAGCGGCGCGATACGTTTCATGACGGGCTCCTGTTCTGGTGGAGCCTGAACGCGATCAGGCCGAAGCCGTTCCTGTGGCGTTGACTCAAGACGACGGGCCAGATTTTCACATCGCGAAGACAATATCTTGAGCGATCCCCAATCCCGCAGAGCGCACGTATGATATGATCCGGTTGATGCAACGTCGTTAATTACAGTATTGCTGAGTTCCACTGGAGCTCTGTACAAACTGCGACGAACCGGCACCTGATGACATACCGGCGACGGTCGCGCCGATGTTACGGCGACCGTGAATCTTGCGAATCAACCACATTGCGGCCATAAACGGCTGGCTTAAGGCGCGTCCCCGACAGCCGGCCCGTTCGCCGACCGTCGATCTACCGCAGCCGGGCCGCGACCGTTGGGTCGCCCCCGCCGCGAGACTAACCGGGGGCGGCGCTGCGCCCTGCTGAACAGGACTGAGCCTTTGTCGAAGCCCTCGCATCCGCGTGCGATTTCTCCTGCCGACCGCAAGGCCCAGATTCGGCCCGGCGTGGCGGCGGCGACGTTCGGCGCGGTAGTGGGCCTGGCGATCGGCTGCGCCTGGCTGGGCGGCGCGGCGGCGAAGGCGACGACGGTTCGCGCCCAGGCGGAGCGCATCGACAGCGCCACCGCCGCCGGCTTCACTGAAGAGGCTTTGGCCGCCGCCGCCGGGGGGCTCGACGAGAGCGCCCTCGCCATCGCGCGCCGCCATGATCCCTACACCGTCGCCGGCTCGGCCCAGCGCGACCGGCAGTCCGCCCTGCTCACCGCGCGCCTTGAACAGCTCCGCGGCCAGTCTTCGGACAGCGGCCTGCGCCAGGTCAGCCTGACGGGCCCGCTGGCGGCCCAGCCCTTCCGTCTCGGTGGGGCGCTGGACGCCTCGCGCGATCTCGAATGCCTGACCCAGGCGGCCTATTATGAAGCCCGCGGCGAGGGCCGCGACGGCATGAGGGCCGTAGCCCAGGTCGTCCTCAACCGCGCCCGCCACCGGGCCTTCCCGAACAGCGTCTGCGGTGTGGTGTTCCAGGGCGCCGGACGGCGCACCGGTTGCCAGTTCAGCTTCACCTGCAACGGTTCGATGCGCGGCCCCGTCAACCGCGCCGCCTGGAACCGGGCCCGTGACGTCGCCTCCGCCGCCCTGTCCGGCGCCGTCGAGGCCCGCGTCGGCAACGCCACCCATTTCCACACCACCGGTGTTTCGCCGCGCTGGCGCCACTCGCTGGTGCGGGTCAGCCAGGTCGGCGACCACCTGTTCTACCGCTTCGGCGGACGTTCGGGGTCCGGCGCCGCCTTCACCTACGCCGCCCGTCCGTCGACGGATGCGGACGTGAGCGCCCCGCAGCTGGTCCAGGCCAGCCTCGACCCATCGGGCGCCGTGCGCGACGCGGGCGCCATCGCCTACAATCTGTTGCTGGCCCAGGAAGGGCGGACGCCGTCCGCGCCCGCCGAGGCCGCTGCGGCGACCCCGGCTCCGGCCGCACCGGCGGCGACCACGCCGACCTCGCCCGCTCCGGCCGCCAAGGTCGCGCAACCCGTCGGCGCCTCGGCCTCGGTGGCTACGCCCGCCTCGGCGACGCCCTCGGCCTGAGCATCCTCGAGAGAGGCGTCTCTCAGAGCCGCCGCTCCTCCACCTGCCAGTGAATAAGGGCTCCGCCGTGCAGCGGACCAAAGTCCTGCGCCCGTCGCTGATCGGCGCCCGGCTGACCCTCTGCGGGTCTGGTCTCAGTCGTCGGCGAAACCCCGTCGCGCGCCATCAACGGTCCTGCTGATAGCCGACGTTGTGGGTGTTCTGATGGATGTCGCCGAAGCGGCCTTCCTGGGCCTTGTTGAGGCCCGCGTCGCCCGGCTGGCCGGTGCGCACGTCGGTCCGACGGTCGCGGCGGTCGCCGCTGTCACCCTCGATGTCGGGCTTCTGGTCCGCAAAGCTTTGTTGTTCCGGCGGGATTTTCGGCGCCTTGGTCATGATCTCGCTCCTTGCAACGGTGTGCTCAGGAAAACGGGGGGCGGCCGCGGCTGTTCCTTACGGCCGCGCTTTCAAAGGGCGTCGAGGCCGATATCCAGCGACGGCGCTGAATGGGTCAGGGCGCCGACCGAGATGACGTCGACGCCGGTCTCCGCCATGGCCCGCACGGTATCGAGCGACACCCCGCCCGAGGCCTCGATCCGGGGGGCGAACGATGACGCCTTCACCCGCGCCACCGCCTCGCGCAGCATCCCGACGCTGAAGTTGTCGAGCATGACCACGTCCGGCCGTTCGACCAGCGCCTCGTCCAGTTGATCCAGCCCGTCGACCTCGATCTCGATCTTGACCAGATGGCCGGCCGCGGCCCGTGCTCGCCGGATCGCCGGCCCGACTCCGCCGCAGACGGCGACATGGTTGTCCTTGATGAGGATGGCGTCATCCAGGCCGAACCGGTGATTGACCCCGCCGCCGCAGGCCACGGCGTGCTTCTCGAGCGCGCGCAGGCCGGGCGTGGTCTTGCGGGTGTCGGCGATACGGGCGCCCGTGCCCTCGACCGCACCGACATAGGCCCGGGTCAGGGTCGCCACCCCGCACAGCCGGCCGAGCAGGTTCAGCGCCGTTCGCTCAGCGGCGAGGAAGGCGCGGGCGTCGGCCTCGGCCTCGACCAGCGCCGCTCCGGCCTCGAACGCCGCGCCGTCGCGGGCCTTCAGTTCGATTGTCGCCGCCGGGTCCAGGGCCAGCAGCGCCAGCCGCACGCAGTCGACCCCGCCCAGCACGCCCGGCCGCCGCGCCGCGAACACCGCCCGCATCCGCGCGCCCTCGGGAATGCAGGCCTGTCCGGTCAGATCGCCGGCGCGGCCGAGATCCTCGGCGAGGGCCATCCGCACCACCGGTTCGATCAGCAGGTCAGGCAGGCGCCGGGTCAGGGTCATGTCGCTCATTCCGCCATCGCCGGGACCGGGGCCCGCAGCCGGGTGTGTCGCGCCTCGGCGGCCGCCTCGGGGAAGTCGCCGCGCCAGTGCCCGCCCCGGCTCTCGCGCCGCGCCAGGGCCGCCAGGACGATCAGCCGGGCCGCGGCGGTCGGCAGGGCGCCGGGCGTCCGGGCTTCCAGCTGGTCCAGCACCGTCAGGGCGCGGCTCAGACCGGCCGCGCTGCGGACCACTCCCGCGTCGGCGCTCATCGTCCGGCGGAGCCGCTTCAGGCCCTCGGGCGGCAGATCGGGGGCCGCAACCGGCGCCGCCACGGGTCCCGCGGCCATGGTGACCCGCGCCGCCCTCCGGCCCGTGCGGCGCCCGAAGGCGGCGGCTTCCAGCAGGGAGTTGGACGCCAGCCGGTTGGCCCCATGCACGCCGGTGGCGGCGCATTCGCCGACCGCGAACAGGCCCTCCAGCGTGGTGCGCCCGTCCGGCCCGGCGGCGATCCCGCCCATGTGGTAGTGCGCCGCGGCGGCCACAGGGATCGGCGACTCGCGCGGGTCCAGCCCGGCCCGCATGCAGGCGGCGAAGACGGCCGGGAACGCATGGGGGAAGTCCCAGCCGATCGCCCGCGCATCCAGAAACGCGCCCCGGCCCGCCGCGCGCGCCGCATGCACCGCCCGGGCCACGACGTCGCGCGGCTGCAGATCGGCGTCGGCGGCCTCGCCCAGCAAGAATCCGCCCTCGCCGTCGATCAGCCGCGCCCCCTCGCCCCGCAACGCCTCGGTGGCCAGCGGCATGGGATCGAGGCCGACGTCCATGGCGGTGGGGTGGAACTGGACGAATTCGGGGTCCAGAATCTCGGCGCCCGCCCGGTGCGCCAGCGCCATGCCCTCGCCGAGCAGGGCGGCCGGCGTCGTCGTCTGGGCGTAGAGCCCGCCCGCGCCGCCGGTGGCCAGCACCACCGCCGGGGCCAGCACCTCGAGCAGACGCCCGCCGCGTTCGACCAGCGCGCCGCGAACCCGCCCGGCCTCGTCCTGGATCAGGCCGCGCAGCCGTCCGTCCTCCCAGATCTCGATGTGGGGCGCGGCCCGCGCCGCCGCGACCAGCGCCGACAGGATGGCCCGCCCCGCCCCGTCGCCGCCGACGCGGGCTACGCGCGCCCGCGAATGGGCGGCCTCGAGGCTGACGGCGAAGTCGCCCGCCGCGTCCCGGTCGAACGGCGCGCCCAGCGCGGCCAGCCACTCCACCGTCTCGCGCCCGTCGGCGGTCAGCAGTTGCGCCGCGGTGGTCTCCACCAAGCCAGCCCCCGCGGCCTCGGTGTCGGCGGCGTGCAGGGCCGGCGCATCGGAGGGCGACAGCGCCGCCGCCACCCCGCCCTGCGCCCATGCGGATGAGCAGGCCTGCAGCAGCGGCGCGGGCGTCGCCACCAGCACCTTGCGCGGCGCGGCTTCCAGCGCGGTCGACAGCCCCGCCAGCCCGCCGCCGATGATCAGCGGCCCGTCATGTTCGATGCGGCTCACCCGCCCATGCCGAGATAGCGGCCGGCGATGTCGAGCGCGGCCGGCAGCGATCCATTGCCGAGCGGCATCAGGGCGGCCACCCCGACCCCGGCGCAGGCCGCCGCCGTGACGACGAACAGGCCGACGCTGAACACTGACTCGCGGCGCGTCAGCGGCCGTCCGTCCGGACGCCAGGTCCCGCGCTTCAGATGGCCGATCAGGGCGATGGCCAGGAACGCGGCGAGGATCCACCGCCCGGTCGTGAAGCCCCACCAGACCACGAGGCCGCCCATGGCCATCATGGCGACGCGTTCGACCATCGGATGGATGCCCGCCAGCACCGGTCCCAGCGCCTTGGACCCGTCCAGCGGCGGCGCCGGCGCAAGGTTGATCAGGTTGACCGCCGCGATCACCGCCGCGCCCAGCAGCCACGCGCCATGCCCGGTGGCGATGAAGCCCGCGAAGAACGGGATCGCCGCCAGCAGGCCGAAGGCCGGCCCGGCCAGCGAGACCAGCACCCCGTGCCACTCGCTCTGCGGCAGCCGTTGGCTCTTCGCCACGCCGCCGAGGAAAGGAATGATGTAGATGCGGGCCGGTCCCATGCCGAGCCGGTTCATGGCCAGCACATGGCCGAACTCGTGCACCAACAGGCCCCAGATCAGCGCCACGGCGATGACCCAGCTGCCGGTGATCCACCAGATGAAGCCGCCCAGCAAGGCCGTGGAGATCACCGCCCAGACCGGGTTCTGCCCCTTGTCCAGCGGCGCTTCTGCGGCCTGCACGCGGACAGGTTCCGCCGCGGCCGGCTTCACGGCGAGGTCTTCAGGCCGCGGGTCCCAGGGGCCCGGGCGGCGGGGGGTGTCGCTGTCTTTCATGCCCTTGAAGTGGACTTGTCCGACCGGAGCCACAAGGCCGGGACGGCGAGAAGCCGCAGCGTCTTGCGGTCGACGGTGGCGACGGCGCGGACAGGCGCGACGTAGTGCATCAGATCAGCTCCACCGCCACATGATGCCGCGCCTTGACCAGGTCGTAGCGCGCCGGGATTGCCGGCGGCGGCAGGTCGACCATCCGCTGCACCGCCAGACGCGCCGGTTCAGCGATCTCGTCCGGCACGGTCACCTCGAACTGCATGTTGACCAGGCAGTCGCGGATGTTCTCCAGCGTGATCCGCTTCATGTACGGGCACAGGTTGCAGGGGCCGATGAACTGCACGCCGGGCAGGTCCCCGGCCACGTTGGAGGCCATCGAGCATTCGGTGATCATCACCACCTGCTTCGGCTTGCGCGCCGTGACGTGGTCTATCATCGCCGCCGTCGATCCGGCGAAGTCCGAGGCCGCCAGCACGTCCTCGGGGCATTCCGGGTGGGCGAGGATTTCCGCGCCCGGATAGGCCGCGCGCATCTCTTCGATGTCCTGCGCGGTGAACCGCTCGTGCACCTCGCAGCGGCCCTTCCAGGCGACGATGCCCACCGTCGTCTGGGCCGCGACGTTGCGCGCCAGATATTCGTCGGGGATCAGGATGACGCGGTCGACGCCCCACTCCTTCGCCGCCCACTCCACCACCTGCACGGCGTTGGCGCTGGTGCAGCAGATATCGGTCTCGGCCTTCACGTCGGCGGTGGTGTTGACGTAGGTCACCACCGGCAGGCCCGGATAGCGCTGCTTGATCAGCCGCACGTCGGCGCCCGTGATCGAGGCCGCCAGCGAGCAGCCGGCGCGCAGATCGGGGATCAGCACGGTCTTTTCGGGCGACAGGATCTTCGAGGTCTCGGCCATGAAATGCACGCCGGCCTGGACGATCACCCTGGCGTCCGACCGCGCCGCTTCCTTGGCCAGGCCGAGGCTGTCGCCGACATAGTCGCCGACGCCGTGGAAGATTTCCGGCGTCATATAGTTGTGGGCGAGGATGACGGCGTCGCGCTCGCGCTTCAGCTGGTTGATCTCGTGGATCAGCGCCGCCTGCGCCGGCCACTCCAGCGGCGTCACATGATCGCGCACCTTGGCCCAGACCGGCGCGGTCGCCAGCTCCAGTTCCCTGCTCAGTCCGAAGGCGCCGTCGGCCATTTCCAATCCCCTTTTGCTCGATTTGAGCAAATCATGGGTCCGAAGAACGGCGGTGGCCTCAAGGGTCCGCCGCCGACTTATGCTCACTTTCAGCATAAGTGAGCATAATCTAGGCCGATGGGCGGGAAATGCAAGGGGCCAAAGTCGCGCCCCTCTCCCTTGCGGGAGAAGGACATCAGACGACCGCCACCCCTTCATGCGCCAGCAGCCAACGCTTGCGCTCCAGCCCGCCGGCGTAACCGGTCAGCGTCCCGTTCGCCCCGATTACCCGGTGGCACGGCACAATCACCGCCACGGGGTTCTGCCCGTTGGCCAGCCCCGCCGCCCGCACCGCCTTGGGTGAGCCGATCGCCGCCGCCAGCTGGCCGTAGCTGCGCGTTTCGCCCGCTGGAATGGCGCGCAAGGCGGCCCAGACAGCCTTCTGGAAGGCGGTGCCGCCGGTCTTCACCGCGACGCCGTCGAGCGCCCGCACCTCGCCCGAGAAATAGGCCTCCACAGCCCGGCGCACGCCCTCCGGCGCCCGCCCCGGGGTCAGGACCGAGCCGGGACTGTGCCGACCGAGCAGGTGCCGCATCCGCGCCTCGTAATCGGCGAAATCCAGCGCCCGCACGGCGCCCTCGCCGTCGGTGACCAGCAGCACCTCGCCGACCGGGGTGGCGACGCGATCGAGGGTCAGGGTTTCAGGCGGCGTGTTTCGCATCGGTCGTCTCCATCAGGTCCGCGCCCGTGATCCCGGCCATCGCCAGGTGCAGGGCGCCATAGGCGCGCCACGGCCGCCAGCCTTCGGCGCGCGCGGTCAGGGCGTCGTCAATCAGACGGTCGTTGGGCGGCTCCGCCCCTTCGTCCATCCAGTCGCCGGGCAGGCGCAGGCCGGGCCGCGCCGCGATCAGCGGCTTCAACGCCGGATCGGCCGACAGGTCACGCGCGATCGCGTCCGGGTCCGCCGACAGGTCAAACACCCGCCGCACCCGCGCCAAAACCCCGGGCAGGGCCTTCAGGTCGTCGGCCTCGACGCAGACCGAGACCCGCCCGGCCTCCCCCGGCTCGACGGTCACGAACCCGTCCGCTCCGTCGATCGCCTTTGTCAGGGCCCGGGACCATCGCCGGCCCACGACCACGTCGCCCCGCGCCTCCAGCGCCGCGAACATCGCATCCCAGTCATAGGGCGGCCGGTAGGACAGGCTCAGCCGCACCCCGCCCTCATGGACCTTCTCTCCGCGCCGGCGCAGCGCCGACGGCGGGCGCTCGTACAGGGTCTGAAAGGTCTCGTTGAACCGCCGCACGCTGCCGAAGCCCGAGGCCAGGGCCACCTGGGCCATCGACAGGTCGGTCTGGTGGATCAGAGCCTTGGCCAGCAGCACCCGGCGGGTCTGGGCGACGCTGACCGGGGCCGCGCCCAGATGCTGGCGGAACAGCCGCCTCAGGTGTCGTTCGCCGACCCCGAGCCGGCCCGCCAGCGCATCGACGTCGCCCTCATCCAGCGCCCCCGCCTCGATCAGGGCTAGCGCCCGGCTGACGGTGTTGGAGGTGCCGCGCCAGGCGCCCATGTCCGGCGCCGCCTCGGGCCGGCAACGCAGGCAGGCGCGAAAGCCGGCCTCCTCGGCCGCGGCGGCCGTCGGCACGAAGAACATGTTCTCCCGCTTCGGCGTCCGGGCCGGACAGACGGGACGGCAGTATATGCCCGTCGTCTTGACGCAGCCGAAGAACCGCCCGTCGAACCGCGCGTCGCGGGTCAGCACGGCGCGGTAGCAGGCCTCCTGATCCAGTTCGCGGGCGCTTTCCATGGGCGGAAGATAGGCGGAAGTGACGCCAAACGCTCGCGGTTTTCGGACATGGGCGTGGACGCCCTACAGCGGCCAGAAGAGGAGGATCAGCGGCGGTCCCGCCAGCAGCACCAGCAGGCTCAGCGGCGCGCCCAACCGGGGATAGTCGGCGAACTTGTACCCCGCGGGCTGCATCACCAGCGTATTGCACTGGTGTCCGATGGGGGTCAGGAAGTCGCACGCCGCGCCCACGGCCACCGCCATCAGGAAGGCGTCGGGCCGATAGCCGAGCTGGGTGGCCAGCGTCGCGCCGATGGGGGCCAGGATCAGCACCGTCGCGGCGTTGTTCAGGAACGGCGTCACGGCCATGGCCGCGAACATCAGGGCCGCCACGGCCGCCAGTCCGGGGATTCCGCCGAACAGGCCGCTCAGGGCTGTGGCGATCAGGTCGGCGCCGCCGGTCTGCTGGATTGCGGCCGAGACCGGGATCAGGGCGGCGATCAGCACCAGCAGGGGCCCGTCCAGCGCCTGATAGGCCTCACGCATCTTCAGCCCGCCCAGCATGACGATGATGACCGCGGCCCCGAAGAAGGCGGCGGCCACCGGCACGAGCTGGAATCCGACCAGCAGCATCGCCGCCGCCAGAGTCAGGGCCGGCATGAACCTTTTGCGCACGCCGCCCAGCCCGACCTGGCGCTCGGCGAGAGGCAGCAGATCCAGTTCGCCCAACGCCTCGGGCAGGCGGCTTTCCGCCCCCTGCAACAGGATGATGTCGCCCTGCCGCAGCCGCGCATTGCGCAGGCGCTGGGTGACCTGAAAACCGCTGCGCGAAACCCCGAGCAGATTGACGCCATAGGTGCCGTGCAGATTGGACGAGGCGATGGTGCCGTCCTGCAGCGGGGAGTTGGCGCCGACGACCGCTTCGACCACCCCGATGTCCTCGCCGGGTTCGCCCGTGGCGACGGCCCGGCGCTCGCCGGCGAGGATCAGCTTGGTGCGGGACACGAACTCCGCCAACGCCTCGGCGGTGCCCTCGATGACGATCAGGTCGCTGCGCCGGACCACGACATTGCCGCGCGGGCGTGGGATTCGTTTGCCATCGCGGATGACGGTCAGGATATCGACCTCGCCGCCGCCCAGTTCGGCCAGGGCGCTGACCGTCATCTTCTCCAACGGCCAGTCTTCGGGGGCGCGCGCGTCGGTGCTGTAGGCGTTGGCGGCCAGGGCGGCCGACATGCTGGCGGCGCCCCTGCGATCTTTCGGCAGCAGGCGATAGCCGAAGGCGAGGAAGATCAGGATCCCGGCGGTCAGCGCCAGACCGACGGGCGCATAGTCGAACATCTGGAACGGTCGGCCGATCAGCTCCTCGCGCACCCCCGCGACGATGATGTTGGGCGAGGTGCCGACCAGGGTCACCATCCCGCCCGCCATGGCCCCGAAGGCCATCGGCATCAGCAGGCGCGACGGCGGCGTGCCGGTCTTGCGGGACACTCTCAGCGCCACCGGCAGCATGATCGCCAGGGCGCCGACGTTCTTGGTGACCATCGACAGCAGGGTGACCACCACCGTCAGGAACGGCACCTGGCTGCGCTCGGTCTCCAGCCGGTGGATCACCCGGCCCAGCAGCCACTCGACGATGCCGGAGCGCGAGAAGGCGGCGGACACCACGAGGGCGGCGGCGATGATGATGGTGATGTCGTTGCGGAAGCCGTCGAAGGCCGCCTCGGCCGGGATGATCCCGAGCAACAGCCCCGCGACCAGGGCCGCGAGCGCCACGAGGTCATAGCGGAACCGCCCCCAGATGAAGGCGATGATGGTCAGTCCCACCAGCCCGAAGGCCAGCCCTTGCTGCAGTGTCACGCCGTTCAGCCCCTGTCGCGGCCTGTCCGCCGCCGGGCGTCAACGCCCGACCCCGACAACGGCTCCGCTCAAACCGCGCGCGGGTCAATAGGCAGGCCCGCCGCCTGCGGTTCGGTCAGGTCGCGGACCGCCGCTCCGGCTGAACCAGTCGCCACAGGTTGGCGACCGCGTTGAACATCAGACTGATCGCCACGATCGCTATGGCCCAGCTCATGACCAGCGACAGGGTGCTGGCCACCCCGACGAGATCCCGCCCGCCGTCGCCGATCGCCCGCAGCCGGTCGAAATCGAGCAGCACCCAGTCCCCGGCGATCCGCGCCGTTTCTCCATCACGGGTCAGGGTGAACCAGTGGCCGGCCTCGAAGATCGTCCACGTCAGCCACAGACCGATCCCGGCGAGAACGGCCTGGGCCGCGGCCCGCATCCGCACCGCATAGGGCCGCACCAGACTGGCCAGATCGACGGCCATCTGGGCCACGGCGTAGAACAGGATGGCGCCGTAGAGGGTGGTCCAGATCGGCGCCCCGGTCGCCACCGCGTCCTCGCCGCGCAGCCCGACGTGGAACAGCCCCGGGAAGTGGATCGCGCCGACCCACCACAGCACGAAGACGCCCGTGGCCAGGAAGGAGAACAGATACTCCCCGCCGGGCCAGCCCTTTCGGGGCCGCGGCATCCAGGTCTGTTTGGCCTTGTCCGTCGCCGCGACCGACGCGCCCCACGCCGCCGGATCCGACAGGCCGAAGGCCCCAAGATCCTTCACCCGCCATTTCGTCAGCCATGTCGGGCGGATGCCGTAGTGTTCGAAGATCGCCGCCGCCAGCGTCGCGGCCCCGATCAGGGTCAGCCCGGCGCCGAAGAAGCTGTGGAAGGCCTGGGCGATGGCGCGCCCGGCGTCTGCCGGCCCGCCGATCAGGTTGATGAACAGGCCGATGGCGTGAACGGCCAGCAGGACCAGCAGCCCCGCCTTCACCCCGAACAGCCAGTAGGGAAACAGCTCCGGCCCGACCAGCGCGTCCGGCCCCTTGCGATAACGCGCCGCCACGACCAGCGGATGGCCGATCTCCTGCAGGATGGCCTCCTTCTCCGCGTCGGTCAGGGCGCGTCCCAGCTCATCTTCCCCGGCCTCGAAACGGCTCAGGATCAGGTCGCGCAGTTCGGCGACGATGTCGTCGCGCTCGTCCAGCGGCAGCTGGGCGGCGACGGCGTTGAGATAGCGGTCGATCAGGTCCACGGCGTTTTCTCCCACCCCGGGTTTCAGAGAATCTTGTCGAGCGAGGCGTTGATGCCCCGCCATTCGTCGGCCAGCGCCGACAGCATCGCCTCGCCCATCGGCGACAGCCGGTAGAAGCGCTTCTTGCGCTTCTCCTCCTCGCGCCATTCGCTGGTCAGCAGCCCCTGGCTCTCCAGCCGGCGCAGCAGCGGATAGAGGGTGCTCTCCTCCATCTCGAGCCCGTCAGAGGCCAGCGCCTGGCGCAGGGTGTAGCCGTAGCGCTCCTCTCGCAGCCGGGCGAGCACGGCCAGCACCAGCGACCCCCGCCGCAGCTCCATACGCATCGATTCAAAAAGATCCGGATCGACGATCATCGGCTTTCCTGCTTGCCACATAGTGTGCGCCATACAGTGTATGCCGCATACTGTATGACCGAGTCAACCATGACGCCGCCGCCAACCTTGGCCGCTGAAGAGACCCCCACCCGACCTTGCTCAGCCCGGCCACCTTCGGCGCAAGGAGCGACGGCGGCCGTCCGTGACGCTGTGCTGGCTATTCCGAAAAATATGGTCGGGTTCAGCGGACGAAATACCGGCTTTCCAGTCACTTCCGCTTTTCTCAGATGAATGTTCCCGCCCTGGAATCCAGCGAGCCCACAATGCCTGGTTTCCGCCTCCGGTCTTTGACAAGCGCATCCCCGCCGCACCGCCCGCGGAACGCCGATCGGGACTCTGTGGACTCCGTGGACTCTGTTTTCGGATTTTACCCGCGTAAAATCCGGTCCTGCCGCAGCGCGAAAATCGGCTCGACTTCCGCGGGGTCATCACGGAATGTTACAGGCCCGCCCCGAGGAGACGCCCATGCCGATGACGCCGCGCGCCGGATTGCAGGTCGACGAGCACCTCGCTGCCTTCATCGAAACCGAAGTCCTGCCGGGTCTCGATCTCGACGCGGACCGCTTCTGGACTGGCGCCGCCGACGTCTTCGCCCGCTTCGCCCCCGAGAACCGCCTCCTGCTGGCGATCCGCGATGATCTCCAGAGCCGCATCGACGCCTGGCATGAGGCCCGACGCGGCCGGCCCCATGACCCGGCCGCCACAGCGGCTTTTCTGCGCGACATCGGTTACCTCGTCGAAGAGCCCGCCCCCTTCGCCATCGGCACGCTGGGCGTCGATCCCGAGGTCGCCACCCTGGCCGGTCCGCAGTTGGTCGTCCCCAGCCTCAACGCCCGCTTCGTGCTCAACGCCGCCAACGCCCGCTGGGGCAGCCTCTATGACGCCCTCTACGGCACCGACGCACTCGGCGAACTGCCGCCCGGCGGCGGCTACGACCCTGAACGCGGCGCCCGCGTCGTCGCCCGGGCGAAGGCCTTCCTCGACGAGGCCGTGCCCCTGGCCGAAGGTTCCTGGGCCGCTTTGACCGACCCGCACAGAGGCATCGCCGTCCGCGACCCGGCCCAGTACGTCGGCCGCTCTGACCGCTCGCGCCTGTTCCGCCACCACGGCCTGCACATCGAGGTGATCTTCGACCCCGACCACCCGATCGGCCGCGACGACCCGGCCGGCATCTCCGACGTCGTCCTCGAAGCCGCCCTGTCGACCATTGTCGATCTCGAGGACTCGGTCGCCGCCGTCGACGCCGCCGACAAGACCGCCGCCTACCGCAACTGGCTCGGCCTGATGAAGGGCGATCTGGCCGAGACCTTCGACAAGGGCGGCCGGTCGCTGACCCGCACCCTCGCCCCCGACCGCCAGTTCTCCGCTCCGGACGGCTCGACCGTCGCCCTGCCGGGCCGGTCCCTGCTGTTCGTCCGCAACGTCGGCCACCTGATGACCACCCCGGCGGTCGTCCTGCCCGACGGCTCCGAGGCCCCTGAAGGCATCCTCGACGCCATCGTCACCAGCCTGATCGCGCTGCACGACCTTAAGGGGACCGGGCCTCTCCGCAACAGCCGGGCCGGCTCCATCTACATCGTCAAACCCAAGATGCACGGGCCGGAGGAATGCGCCTTCACCAACGCCCTTTTCGACGCGGTCGAGGACCTGCTCGCCCTCCCGCGCCACAGCCTCAAGGTCGGTGTCATGGACGAGGAGCGCCGCACGTCGGCCAACCTCGCGGCCTGCATCCACGCCGTCCGGAACCGGATCGTCTTCATCAACACCGGCTTCCTCGACCGCACCGGCGACGAGATTCACACGGCGATGCAGGCCGGCCCCGTGGTCCGCAAGGGCGACATCAAGTCGTCGGACTGGATCGCCGCCTATGAGGCCCGCAACGTGGCCATCGGCCTGGCCTGCGGCCTCGACGGCAAGGCCCAGATCGGCAAGGGCATGTGGGCCGCCCCCGACCGCATGGCCGAGATGCTCGACCAGAAGGCGGGCCATCCGAAGACCGGCGCCAACACCGCCTGGGTCCCCAGCCCCACCGCCGCCACCCTCCACGTCCTCCACTACCACCAGACCGACGTCTTCGCCCTCCGGCCCGCCATCGCCGACCGCCCCCTCCCCGGCCTCGACGCCCTGCTGACACCGCCCCTGGCGGAAGGGCGCAACTGGTCGGAGGCCGTGATCGCCGAAGAGCTCGACAACAACGCCCAGGGCCTGCTCGGCTACGTCGTCCGCTGGATCGATCAGGGCGTCGGCTGTTCCAAGGTGCCCGACATCCATGACGTCGGCCTGATGGAAGACCGCGCCACCTTGCGCATCTCCTCGCAGCACATGGCCAACTGGCTGCTGCACGGCGTCTGCACCCCCGAACAGGTCGACGCCGCCCTCCTCCGCATGGTCACCAGGGTCGACGCCCAGAACGCCGCCGATCCGCTCTACCGCCCCATGGGCCCCGATCCGTCGAACAGCCTCGCCTTCCAGGCGGCCCGCGCGCTGGTCTTCGAGGGGACGGCGCAACCCAACGGCTACACCGAACCATTGCTGCACCGCTTCAGGCAACGCGCCAAACAGGGCTGAACCCCCACCGCGCCTTGACTTGGCCGCATTGATCGCCCATCTGCGCTGCATCGCACAATCGCGATGTCCGGCGCCTCCAGCGCGTGTGGGTCTTCAGAAACGAAGACCTGACTGTAGCAGGGGCCGGCCCCTCAAGAATTCATTCGCTGCCCGGACACGCGGGGCGGCGCCCGATCCACCCCGTCGGCCTCATGTGAGGCTCAATCGGGACTGGCGGTGCGCGGCCTTTTCGGCGTTGAGCCATGGCTGTTGCGCGCCGCCGCACGCGAAAGAAGCCGCTCCGTGAGCAACAAGACCTTTGAATCCATGAACCTCAACCCGGCCCTGCTGCAGGCGCTGGCGTCCGAAGGCTACACCACCCCCACACCGATCCAGACCCAGGCCATCCCCGACGTCATGGCCGGCAAGGACCTGCTCGGCATCGCCCAGACCGGCACCGGCAAGACCGCGGCCTTCGCCCTGCCGATCCTGCACCGTCTGGCCGAGAACCGCATCGCTCCGGTGCCCCGCACGTCGCGGGTGCTGATCCTGTCGCCGACCCGCGAACTGGCCAGCCAGATAGCCGAGAGCTTCAAGACCTACGGCCGGCACCTCGGCTTCCGCGTCGCCGTCATCTTCGGCGGCGTGAAGTACGGGCCGCAGGAACGCGCCCTGCAACAGGGTCTCGACGTCCTGGTGGCCACACCCGGCCGCCTGCTGGACCATATGCAGCAGAAGACGCTGGACCTGAGCCGCACCGAGATTTTCGTTCTCGACGAGGCTGACCAGATGCTGGACCTCGGATTCGTCAAGCCGATCCGCCAGATCGTCAGCCGCATCCCCGCCAAGCGCCAGAACCTGTTCTTCTCTGCCACCATGCCGAGCGAAATCGGCAAGCTGGCCGGCGAACTGCTCAAGGATCCGGTCAAGGTCCAGGTGACCCCGCAATCGACCACGGTGCAGCGCATCCAGCAATCGATCGTGCACATTGAACAAGGCCGCAAGCGCGCCCTGCTGACCGAGATGTTCTCTGATCCGGGCTACACTCGCTGCCTCGTCTTCACCAAGACCAAGCACGGCGCCGACAAGGTCGCGGCCTATCTGGAAGCCGGCGGCGTCGAGGCCGGAGCCATCCACGGCAACAAGAGCCAGCCACAGCGCGAGCGCACCCTCGAGGCCTTCAAGAAGGGCAAGCTGCGCGTTCTCGTGGCCACCGACATCGCCGCCCGCGGCATCGACGTCGACGGCGTCTCCCACGTCGTGAACTTTGAACTCCCCTTCGTGCCGGAAGCCTATGTGCACCGGATCGGCCGCACCGCCCGCGCCGGCGCCGACGGCACGGCGATCAGCTTCGTCGCCGGCGACGAGATGAAGCTGCTCCGCGACATCGAAAAGGTCACCCGCCAGAAAATCCCGGCTATCGACCGCCGCAACGACAAACAGCTGGCCCAGCTGGACGCCTCGATCATGGCCTCCGGCGTCGGCAAGAAGGCGACCCTGCCCGAGCGTGAGGGCGGTGACCGCAACGACGGCGGCCGGGGCCGGCGCAACCCGCGCCGCGACGGGGTCAAGCTGGAGGGTGGCGGCCAACCCCACCGCGTCCGCAAGGGCGGGGCGCGCGACGCCCGCCCGACCCCGGAACGCGCCTACGACCCGATGTCCGGCGAACGCCCCCGTCAGGTCAACAGCGATCCCCGCGGCGCGGCTCCGTCAAGCGAGCCCCGCCCCGTCGGCGAACTGAAGCGCCGCCCGCGCCGCCGCCGCCCGTCGAACGGCGGCAAGGGATATGCGGCCAAGGCGTGATGCCGAAAAATCCTATGGATTGACTGCCAGCCGGAGCGATCCGGCGGCATGGCATATCCGCCACAATTTTCGACGATCCGCCGCGGATGCGAAAGTTTGTGGTGACGATTGCACGCTGAAGGTTGTAGCGAGATCGCAGGTTACAACTTGGTTTTGGGGGACCCCATGAAGAAGACTATTGCTGCCGTGACTGCGGGCCTGCTGCTCATCGCTGGTCAGGCCGCCGCCGCCAACACCTCGGCGACCGCGCGCGTTGGCGACCGTATCGGCGCTGACGCCGACGCCGCCAGCGACTTCGCGGGCGTTCCGCTCCCGGTTCTGATTGTGGGCGCCGCCATCCTCGTCGCCGGCTTCGTCGCCGCCACGGACGACAGCGAAAGCGACTAAGGTCCAAAAGAGCCCTCGTCGTGCACACGGCGAGGGCTTTTTGCTGTCTGGACGCCCGCGGCTCTCAGCCCGCCCTCCATCAATCGAATTCACAGGCCGTCGCCGGCTCTGGAGCCCCTTGAGTGCGCTGGGTTCGCAAGCTTGTTAAAAGACTGACCTGTCGGCACCACCGGTGGCGGCCTGTGCGGAAAAGACCCGGCTGGGAGTTTTGCGACCTGTGCGGCGCGCGCCGAAAGGCAGCCGCGTCCGACTGACTCCCCGCCTTCCGCGGGCCGCGATACGAAAACGCCCGCCGGAGTGATCCGGCGGGCGTTTCGATGTTCGCTTGTGGAGCCGATCAGGCGGCGGCGGTCACCGGCGCGCTCGATTCCGACGGGTCGCGCAGGACGTAGCCGCGGCCCCAGACGGTCTCGATATAATGCTTGCCGCCCGCCGCCGTCGCCAGCTTCTTGCGCAGCTTGCAGATGAAGACGTCGATGATCTTCAGTTCGGGCTCGTCCATGCCGCCGTACAGGTGGTTGAGGAACATTTCCTTGGTCAGGGTGGTGCCCTTGCGGAGCGAGAGCAGCTCCAGCATCTGGTATTCCTTGCCCGTCAGATGGACGCGGTGACCGTTCACCTCGACCGTCTTGCCGTCCAGGTTCACGGCGATCTCGCCGGTGTGGATGATGGCCTGGGCGTGACCCTTGGAGCGGCGGACCACGGCATGGGTGCGCGCGATCAGCTCGTCCTTGTGGAAGGGCTTGGTCATGTAGTCGTCGGCGCCGCCGCCGAAGGTCTTGACCTTGGTCTCGATCTCGGAGGTGCCCGAGAGGATCATCACCGGCGTGTTGACCTTGCCGACGCGCAGTTGGCGGAGGACCTCAAGGCCGTTCATGTCAGGCAGGTTCAAGTCCAGCAGGATCAGGTCGTAGTCGTAGATCTTGCCCAGATCGATGCCTTCCTCACCGAGGTCCGTCGTGTAGACGTTGAAGCCTTCCGACTTCAGCATAAGCTCGATGCTCTGCGCGGTCGCGTGATCATCTTCGATTAGCAGGACGCGCATTGATGCCCCTCCAGGCAGAGCTTGACTATAAATGTAACCGCCCCGTTTCGGGGTAACCTTGTTCGGACGTTAACGGTGGAAAAACTTAAGAAGGGTTAACGCCTGTCCCAAAACGAATCGTAGGCTGATTTGCGAATCGGCGTCGAGACTTCCGAGTCAACCAACCGGCATTTTTTAACCTTTTAAGGGCGACCGCCGCCAATACGACCGATTTCGACAGATTGTAGACATATATTCCTATCTCTGGCTGCGCATGCGAGCGCGGCGGACCTCGGAGACGGGATGATGGAACGATACCGGACACCGGTGCGGCGGGAGGACAGGGTCAGGGTCGGGCTGGCGCTGGAGCTGGTGGCCGCCTCCACCGGGGTGCCCAAGGAGACGATGGAAGAGCGCAAACGGCTGGAAGGCCGGGCCTGCCGGGCCCGCTGGCTGGCCATGTATCTGTCCTATGTGACTTTCGGCTGGCCGATGGACCGGGTCGCCCACGCCTTCGGTCTGAACCGGGCGACGGCGGCGGCGGCCTGCCGCTGGGCCGAGGACGGTCGCGACCGGCCGGCGATGGACGACCTGCTGGACCGGCTGGAGCGCTGCGCCAGGGCTGTTCTGGAGGCGCCGAGATGCGAATTGCCGGCATGAGCGGCGAGTGGGCGCGGGCGCGGCGGCTGTTGATGCGGCCGCGCGGCTGGATCGAGGCCGAGGCGGGCGGCGGCTATGCCGTGCGGGTCGGAGCCGATCGGCGGTCGCGGGTGCAGGCGAGGCTGGCCGAAGCGGACTTCCGGGCCCTGATCATTGACCCTGGTCTGAAGGCGCGCCAGGGCGGCGGGTGGAGGGCCCTGCCGACCGGAGAGGCTCCGGAGCGGGCGCCGTCGCCGGGCCGGCCGGGACGGGTCGACGGTCGGCGAGACGTGATGGACGCGGACGGCAGGATGCGAACTCACAAGGCCAACCTTACGGTATCGGCCATCGCCTGGCTGTCGGCGCGGTGCGATCCGGAAGGGCGGCCCTGGATCGAACGGGTCGAGAGGGCCGCGGCCGAGCGACTCGGCGCCGAGGCCGAGGTCGCCCTGACCGGTCCGTCGCTGACCATGCGCTGGGACGCCCTGCCCCGATGCGGCGGCGGCTCGGCGACGTGGTTCGAGCCGGAAGACCGGTCGATAGCGGCGGCGCGACGGGTCGAGGCGGCGCTGGCCGCCTGCGGGCCGGCGCGGCGAATGGTCGAACACGTCTGCATCCACGCCTCTAGCCTGCAGGCCGCCGAGCAGACGCTAGGCCTGCGCCGCCGGGACGGCAGGGCCCTGCTGAAACAGGGGCTGCGGGCTCTGGCTGAGCACTATCGCATCGGTTGAGCGACGGAACGCCGCCCCGCCTTACGTTACAGGCTCGTAACTTTATATGGGTGGGGTTCGGCCCTACGTTCCGGACTTGGGAAAGAGCCGGCGAGCGGCCACCCGGCGATTGGGGTACAGTGTTGAAGTCAGTCATGGTTTCCGTTCTGGCGGCTGTCCTCGCCGTCACCGCGGCGCCCGCCCCTGTGCGTGCGCAGGAGAATTTCGCCGGCTTCGTCGTGGCGCGCGTCTGCCTGCCCTACGCGAGCCGGGCCAAGAGCTTTGAAGCCGCCATCCGCGCCGCCCGCGACATGGAGTTCCGTCGTCCCGTCGGGGACCGCGCCCCTCTGGAGGACTGGGCCTCAGAGGTGGAGATGGTGTCGAGGGACGGTCGTTGGCGGCTGCGGATCGAGGAAGGCACCGTCGAGGAAGACGGCGTCGAGGCCTATTTCCTGACCTGCGGCGTCTCGTCGAACCTGGTCGGCCATCGGACGCTGGCGCAGCAGGCGCGGCGAATGGTGGGAACCAGTCCGCTCTGGACGCAGGGCCCGGATACGCCGTGGCGCTGGGACCGGCGCACGACACGGTCCCACGAGTACTCGCTGCGCATCGACGTGACCCAGGCGCCGGGCGAGCGGCCCGTGCTGGCGGCGCGCGGCCATTATTTCTGACGCTCCGCGCCGGATGCGGCAGCCAAGGCGGCCTCGCGAATGCGGCCGACCATGGCGTTGAGGCCGTTGGCGCGCTGACGGGTGAGCGCCGACGGCAGTCCAAGGCGATCAAGGGCGGCGCGGGCGTCGAAGGCCAGGATCTCGGCCGGGACGCGCCCTGAATAGAGCCGGAGCAGCAAGGCGATATTGCCTTTGGACAGGGCGCTGTCGCTGTCGGCCAGGAAATGCAGCCGATCGCCGTCGCGGCGAACCGCCAGCCAGACCTGCGCAGCGCAGCCGGGCACCTTGTTGGCCTCCGTGCGGTCCGCTTCGGCCAGGGGCGCCAAGTCTTTGCCGAGCTCGATGACATATTCGATCCGCCCCTCCCAGTCGCCGAGGAGGTCGAACTCCTCGACCAGTTCGGCAAGGACGGCGTCGATGGAGGCGTCAGGGGTCATCGAGGCCAGATAAGCCGCCCCGGCGTTAACGACAACCGGACCTTCGCTCCCCAGAAATCCGGCGGGCGGAGGTCCGGGCGCTCTCCTCTGAAGGGTGTGGGCTTTGGACGACTCGCCCGCGCGGCTAGACTCACCGCCCCTTCATCCCGTGCGCAACCGTCTTGACCCCACCCGCCGACATCGCTGCGAGGACCATGCCGACCGGCCGCCGCGGCCAGGGCGACCGCCCCGCCCTGGCCGCCTGGCATGCCGGTTTGGCCGTGACGGCGGCGCTGCTCGCGCTCGGGACCCGCTGGCTGGGCGACGTCGAGGCTCCGGTCTTCTACGGTGTGCTGGCAATGGTCGTGCCGGGCGTCGCGGGATTGGGCCTGCTTTACCGGGACGCTCCGAGGGAGCGAATGACGCTGCTCGGTCTCTGGGGCCTGGCCGCCGTGGTTGCCGCGAGCCTGTCGGGCGGACTGACCGGGCCCCTGGCCGGGTTCGTTTTCCTGCCGCTGACGGCGGGACTGGCGCTCGGCGGGGTGCGGCCGGTGCAGGCGGGTGCGCTGGGCGTCGGCATGGCGGCGGTGGCGGGCATGTTTTCGGCCTGGTTGGCCGGGGGCGGCGCCCACTTGCCGGGACTGGCGGCGATCTCCGCCGTGCTGACGGCGGGCGCCGCCGCCCTGGCCGTGCGGCTGTCCTGGCGGCAGAACGAGGCTCGGCTGAAAGCCGCCGAGAGCGAGACGGGCAAGGTCGAGCGATTGCTGGCGGCGCAGCCGGGCCTGACCCTGGTGATCGAACGATCAGGGCGGGTGCTGGCCGCCTATGGGGCGCCGCCGCCTGCGCTGACCGTCGATCCCCTGTTCGAACACGGGCTGATCGCGGCCGTGCACGCGCCTGACCGACCTCGCCTGCTGGCCGCCATCGACCGGGCCCTGCAGGGCCATGACGCGGCGACGGTCTTCGCGCCCCGACTAGCGCTGGACCGGAGGGTGCAACTGATCCTGCGACGGCTGGACGGCCCTCTCCGCGAGGCGCCCCGCCTCATCGCGCAGGCCTTCGACGGCACCGGCCAGTACGCCCGGGAACTGGCTCTTGAGGCGGCACGCTCAGAGGCCGAGGCCCGCGAGGCCGGCAAGAGCCGCTTCCTCGCGAATATGAGCCACGAACTGCGCACGCCGTTGAACGCCGTGCTCGGCTTCTCGGACATCATGCGCCAAAAATTGTTCGGGCCGATGCCGGACCGCTACGCCGCCTACGTCGACAACATCCACGAAGCGGGCGGTCATCTGCTGGACCTGATCAACGACGTGCTCGACGTCTCGAAGATCGAGGCCGAGCGCTATGTGCTGACGCTGGAGCGGTTCGATGCCCGCGAACTGGTATCCGCCGCCATCGCCCTCGTGCGGGTCACGGCCGAAGACAAGGGTGTCGCCCTGACCGCCATGCTGCCGGCCGAATCCGTCGATGTCTCGGCCGACAAGCGAGCGGTCAGGCAGATCGCGCTGAACCTGATGTCGAACGCGGTGAAATTCACCCAGCCGGGTGGAACCGTCACCGTCACAGTCGAGGCGGTCGGCCCCTATCTGGAAATAGTGGTTTCCGACACGGGCGTCGGCATCGCGCCGGAGGACGTGCGGCGCCTCGGCCGCCCGTTCGAGCAGGCTGGGGCCATAGAGCAGCGCCGCCAGGGGACCGGACTGGGACTTTCCCTTGTCCGCGCCTTCGCCGAACTGCATGGCGGCCGGATGAGCATCGACAGCACCCTCGGCGAGGGGACGGCCGTGACCGTGAGGCTCCCGGTGACGCAGGTGACGCGGGCGGCTCCGGAAGGCGGAGCAGAGATCATCCCCCTGCCGGTGGCGGGCGGGAAATAGCCTCCTCCCCCGTCAACGCCCCTTCCGCCGCTGCATGACGAAGCCGATGACCTTGGCTGCGGCCTCGAAATGCTCGCGCGGGATGGTTTCGTCGACATCGACGGCGGCGTAGAGGGCGCGGGCCAGGGGCACGTTCTCGACGATCGGAACGTCGTGCTCGCGCGCTACTTCCCGGATGCGCAGGGCGAGGGCGTCGACGCCCTTGGCGACACAGACCGGAGCCGGATCGCCTTCGCCGGGCTCGTAGCGCAAGGCCACCGAATAGTGGGTCGGGTTGGTGACGATGACCGTGGCTTTCGGCACATTCTGCATCATCCGCTGACGGCTGCGCTGGGCTCGAATCTGCTTCAGCTTGGCCTTGACGTGCGGATCGCCCTCGGCCTGCTTGTAGTCCTCCTTGAGCTCTTCCTTGGTCATCTTCATCCGCTCAGCGAAGCGGTAGCGCTGCCAGAGGTAGTCCGCGCCGGCGGTGAAGCCGAGAAAGACGATCGCCGAGACCATCAGGGCGACGACCAGATCTCGGGCCATCGGCAGGATCATCGACGGCGGCATGGCGGCCATGTTCTCGAACTCGCGAAGGTGCGGGCGCAGAACCAGCCAGCAGATCAGAACTACGGCTGACAGCTTGAGGAAGGTCTTGAGGAACTGGACCAGACCGTCGGGGCCGAAGATGCGCTTGACGCCTTTCAACGGGCTGAGCCGGGACCAGTCGGGCTTGAGCTTCTGGCCAGAGAATATCAGTCCGGACTGGGCCAGATTGCCGCCCGCCCCGCCGACGATGGTCGCCAGCATGACCGCGCCGAGGAAGGGGGCGATGGCCCAGAGAGCCTGGGCGCCGATCTCGACCCCCGCGCCTGCGTCGAGACCACCCATCATGGCGTGCGGGCTGGCGATGAAGGGCAGCAGTTGCTCGGCCATCGAATTGGCGAACCATCCGCCCGACATCAGGATGACCGTGGCCGCGCCGAGCAGCGACAGCGCCGAGGCGACATCGGGCGACTTGGCGACATCTCCCTTCTTGCGGGCGTCTGCGAGTTTTCGCGGTGTCGCCTCTTCTGTTTTCGACTCGGGATCGGGCGCGTCAGCCACCGGCGCCTCCCGCGAACACTCCGGCCATGGCGCGGTAGCGGTCGATGAAGACCGTGCCGAGCACGCCGATGCTGAGCGTGAAAACCGACAGGCCCAGGATGATGCTGAGCGGGGCGGCGGCGAAATAGACCTGGAAGGCCGGCATCACCCGGCCGACGAGTCCGGACGCAACGTTGAAGATAATGGCGAAAACGAGCACCGGCGCGGCCAGCTGGACGCCGAGCGTGAAGGCGTCGGCCACGGTGCGCACAGCCATGGCGGTGAAGTCGCCGGTGACCAGAGGCCGCACCGGCGCGATCAATTCGTAGGATCCCACCAGCCCGGCGATGAACAGGTGGTGGGTGTTGGTTGCGAAGATCAGGGTCGTGCCGAGGATCATCAGGAACGCCGACAGGGTGCTTCCGGGCGAGGCCTGGGTCGGATTGGCTGTCTGGGCGAAGGCCAGGGTGGTCTGCAGCGCGACGACCTCGCCGGCGGTGGCCAGCGCGGTCAGAAACATGCGCAGCAGGGCCCCGATCGCGAGACCGACCAAAACCTCGCGAATGATCCAGCCGGCCATGCCGCCAAGCGTGACGGGAAGCGCCGGAAGGCTGGCGGACACCACCGGCCAGAGAGCCAGCGACACCACCAGCGCCAGGGAAAGGCGGATCCGTGGAGGGACGTAACTCTCGCCTACGCCGGGCAGCATCAGCAACACGGCGCCGATGCGGGCGAAGATCATGGCGCCCTGCCAGACCTGGTCGGCGGTGGCGTAGGGTTCCACCCGGCTACATGCCGGCGATGCGCACGGCGATGCTCTGCATGAAGCCGCCCAGCAGGGCTCCCATCAGCGGCAGAAACAGCAGCAGCGAAACGAAGATGGCGATGATCTTGGGCGCGTAGATCAGGGTCTGTTCCTGGATCTGGGTCAGGGCCTGAAACAGGCCGATGACCACGCCGACGACGAGGCCGACGAGCAGGATGGGAGCGGCCAACTGGATGGTCAGCCACAGGGCGTCGCGCCCCACATCCATCACTTCCGCGCCGTTCATGCTACACCCCGGGAGATTACGCGGCCCCGTCGGGCCCTACTGACACCGGGCAGAAAATGCCGGGAGCGTGGTTAACGGGAGGTTAGGGAACGGAGACTGGATCAATTCCCCTCGCCCGGCGTAAAGCGGGGAATGACCGATGAAACCGTCTCCCAGTCCGAAGCCGAAGCCGCCGTCCGCACCCTCATCCGCTGGGCCGGGGACGATCCGGACCGGGAAGGGGTGCTCGATACCCCTGCCCGCGTGGCGCGGAGCTATCGCGAGCTCTTCGCCGGCTATGATACCGACCCGCGAGAGTACCTGGAACGAACCTTCGAGGAGGTCGGCGGCTATGACGAGCTGGTGGTGCTGAAGGACATCCGCTTCGTCAGCTTCTGCGAACATCACATGCTGCCGGTCGTCGGTCGGGCCCACGTCGGTTATCTGCCGACGGACCGGGTCGTCGGCATCTCGAAACTGGCGCGAGTGGTGCACGGCTTCGCGCGACGGCTGCAGATCCAGGAGAAGATGACCTCGGAGATCGCCCGCGCGATCCAGGAAGTGCTGCGACCGCAGGGCGTCGGTGTGGTGGTCGAGGCGGAGCACAGCTGCATGACCCTGCGCGGCGTCAACACCGCCGGGTCCAGCCTGACCACCAGCCATCTGAGCGGAGTCATCCGCGACGATGCCCGGACGCGCGAGGAGTTCCTGCGGCTGGTGCGGGGCTAGACAGACCCCAACCGCGCGGCCCGGTCCTTGCGGAATTCGCCTCAAAGGAGGCTTTTCCGATGGCCTGGACGGCGATTTCGACCCGAAATGAAACAGTCCCCATCGTTCGGGGCGGGTGGCTTGACGCCCTGCGTTTCATCGTGGCCGGGTTGATCATCCTGCATCACTTCCAGGGCGCTGGGCCGGTGGCGCTGGCCGAGAGCTGGCATCCGGTGTTCGAGCGGGGCGGTTTCCTGCTGACCAACTTCTTCCTGATCGACAGCGGCTATGTGCTGATGCGGGTCTACGGCGCCTCGGTGGGCAGCGGCCGGATGTCGGCGGGCGACTTCTTCCTCAAGCGGTACCTGCGGGTCCTGCCGGTGCACCTGTTGATGGTTCTCGGCCTCGTCGTTCTGATCGTCGGCGGCGGCGCGCTGGGCTTCGCGCCCCGGGCGCCTGAATGGTTCCGCTGGGACCAGTTGCCAGCCCAGCTGACCCTGACCCAGGCGTTCGGCGTCCCGGGCGGACTCGGCTGGAACGCGCCGAGCTGGTCGATTTCGGCCCTGATCGGCTGCTACCTGGCCTTCCCGTGGCTGCTGAAGGGTATCGCCCGCTTGGGGCCGTGGAGCGTGCTGGCGCTCGGCGTCGGCGGCTATCTGCTGGCCAACCAGCTGACGTGGGCCCTGCTCGGCTATCCGGTCTACCAGATGCCGATGGGTTACGGCTTCATCCGCGCCCTGCCGCTGTTCGGGCTGGGGATGGCGCTGGCCTGGTTCGCGCAGAAGGTCTGGATCAGTCCGAAACTGGCCGGCTGGGCCGGGATCGGCGCGGCGTTGGCGCTGGCCTTCGTGCAGTATTTCGACAAACACGCCCTCATCTCTCTGGCCTGCATCTCGACGATCATCCTCGCCGCCGGCGCCACGCCAACGCCGCGTCCGTCGAAATGGGTCGAAAAGGCCGCCCAGGTCTCGTTCTCGATGTTCATCACCAATGAGGTGGTGCGGATCGCCTGGTTCGGCGTGGCCAATGTCGCCATCGCCCGCTTCGCCCTGCCGGTCGGCGCGCAGTGGGCGTTGTGGGTCGGCGGGGTCGTAGCGGCCTTCGTCTTCGCCTTCGCTTTCCATTTCGTGATCGACAGCCCGATCCAGTCGCGCATCCGGGCCTGGCTGAAGGGGCGGTCGCGGCGTCCCTCGGGGGTCACCCAGCCCGTCGTCTCGCTGGAAGGCTAGTCGCCGCTGTTCAGGTGCAGGAGGTTGCCGTCGGGGTCCTTGAACCAGGCGGCGCCGAAGTCGCCGAACCAGTGTACGCCATCGGCAAAAGTCGCGCCCTCCATCTCGTAGCGCTCGAAGGTCACGCCCTTGGCGCGCAGGTCGGCGACGATCGACCGCAGTTCACACCCGACGCCCCAGACTACTGCATTGGCCTTGTTGGTCCCGGCGAACTCCGACGGATAGACGACCAGTGTCGTGTCGCCGGTACTGAACGTCAGAGGCTGGTCATCGCCGCCGCCGGACTGCTGCAGGCCAAGGGTTTCGCCATAGAATTCCCGGGCCCGGTCGAGGTCGCTAACAGCGATGATGGCGGACGAGTTATGGGCCTTGAGCATCGGAACCTCCGGACGGTGTGACGGAGGGAGCGGACGCCGCGCCGGGCGGTTCCGCCGAACGATCGTCAGATCGGCATCCGCATGATCTCCTGATAGGCGGAGATGACCTGGTCGCGGACGGCCATGACGGTTTCCAGCGAAGCTTCAGCCGAGGACACGGCGGTGACGACGTCGATCAGACTGCCCTGGCCCTGGACCATGGCGGTCATCTGGGTCTCGGCGGCCTTCGAGGTTTGCGTCATGTCGCCCATGACATTGCTCAGCAGGTCGGCGAAACCGGACTGGGCTGGAGCCGCCGTCGGCGAAGCGGGCATGGCCCCGCCCTGGATCGCCTGGTAAGCCTTGGCGGCCATCAAGGGGTTCATCGGTCAGCCCTACTTCTTGAGAATGTCGAGGGTGCGGGAGTCCATCGAGCGCGCCGTCTCGATGACATTCAGATTGGCCTCATAGGCCCGCTGGGCCTCGCGCATGTCCATCGCCTCGACGAGGGTGTCGACATTCGGCCGCAGGACGTAGCCCTCGGCGTTGGCGGCGGGATGGGACGGATCGTATTCGGAGCGGAAGTTACCCATGTCGGGCCGGACCTCGGCCAAGGTCACCCCGGTGGCGCCATCGATCTCTCGCGCCTGAAAGACCGGAATCTGGCGCCGGTACGGCTGGCCGCCCGCGACGTCGGCTGTGGACTGGGCGTTGGCGATGTTTTCGGCGATGACCCGCATGCGGGACTGCTGGGCCTTGAGCGCGCTGGCGGCGACGGCCATGGCGCTGTTCCGGGGCGGTACGGGATCGGTCATCGGTTCTTCCTCACAGCGTCAGCAGCCCCTCAGCGCCCGGGGGCCCGCGCGGCCATGCGCAGCATCTGCATCGACTTCTGGTAAAGGCCGATGGCGGCGTCGTAGGCCATGCGGCTCTCGGCCATCTTCAGCATCTGCTCCTCGACCACCACCGAGTTGCCGTCGAGCGTGGTCTCGGAATCGGGAGCCTTGTGCGCGTCGAAACGGGCGGCCGGAGCGGCCGGTGAGATGTGCAGGGCGCTGGTGCGCGTCATCCGCACCCCGCCGCCGCCGCGCAGGCCCGAAGCGAAATCGGCGGGCTGGTTGAGGTCGCGACCGACGTAGCCGGGCGTGTCGGCGTTGGCGACGTTCTCGGCGATGACGCGCTGGCGTTCGTCGAGCCAGGTCAGACGTCCCTTGATCTGGCTGAGCAACGGCAGGTCGGTGATGGCCAAGGGCGTCTCCTCCCCTCTGCGGTCGGGCGCGATTCGCCCACGGTTCGATGGGCAGAAACTGCCGCCCGCATGGTTAATGGGAGGTTATCTCAACGGCTCGTTAACCATGATCGGAAAGGCTGTCGGCGCCGGACATGCTGCGCCGGCTGGGCTGTCGCATGAATTTCCTCGATCTGCTGCGGGCGTTGTTCGCCCTGGCCTTCACCCTCGGCATCATCGGCCTGGCGGCCTGGGCGGCGCGCCGCTATGCGCCCCAGTTGCTGGCAAAGCTCAGCGCCGAACGCGGCGAGCGGCGGATGACCGTGGTCGAGACCCTGGTGCTGGACCCGGCGCGCCGGCTGGTCCTGGTCAGAATCGACGACGAGGAGCGCCTGCTGATCCTCGGCGAGGGCCGGGAGTTGATCGAACCGCGCGGCCCCGGAGCAGACGGGTGAGGGCGGGAAGCGCACTCAAGGGCGTCTTCGTCCTCCCCAGTCGCGCGGAACTGAAGCGCGCGGCGATGCTGTCGCTGGTCACCACAGCCCTCTGCCTGCTGTGGCCGCTGGCCGCGCTGGCCCAGGATGTGGCCGCGGCGGGCGGCCCCGGAGCGGCCATCAATGTCGATCTCGGCACCGGCGCGGGACTGACCGAGCGCGTGGTGCAACTGGTCGGGCTGATGACGGTGCTGTCGCTGGCGCCGTCGATCGTGATCATGACCACCAGCTTCGTCCGCATCGTCGTGGTGCTGTCGCTGCTGCGCACAGCGCTGGGCATGCAGCAGGCGCCGCCTAACGCCGTTCTGGTGTCCCTGGCCCTGTTTTTGAGCGCCATCGTCATGGCTCCGACATGGCAGGACGCCTATGATTCGGGCATCCGACCCCTGCTGGATCAGCAGATGGAGCTGCCCCAGGCCTTCGACGCGGCGTCGGAACCTGTGAAGACTTTCATGCTCGGTCAGGTCGGCCGCGACGACCTCGCCCTGTTCACTCGACTGTCCAATGTGGAGGCGGAAACCCCCGTCGCCGACCTGCCTCTCCGGGTGGTCACTCCGGCCTTCATGATCAGTGAGTTGAAGCGGGCGTTCGAAATCGGATTTCTCCTTTTTGTTCCGTTCCTTGTGATCGATCTGGTGGTCGCGAGCGTGCTCATGTCGATGGGCATGATGATGCTCCCTCCGGTAGTAATTTCCCTCCCGTTCAAGCTTATCTTTTTCGTGCTCGTTGACGGCTGGAGACTGGTCGCAGGCAGCCTTGTGGAGAGCTTCCAGCGGGCTTCGGGCAGCGGATAAATCCCCACCCCATGGGGGTTTGGACGGCAAAGGCGCTTGCCAAGGGCCACAAAAGCGGCGTCAATCCGTCCGTCATCGCCCTTGAATTGGGGGGCGAGCTTCAATCGGGAAACGACCCACAATGACCACTCAAGCCGAACTCATCGCCGCCGTCGCCAAGGACGCGGGCGTCTCGCAAGCCGACGCCGGCAAGGTTCTGACCGCCATCGTCGAGAACATTCACAAGTCCCTGAAGTCGGGCGGCGACGTGCGCATCTCGAATCTGGGCGTGTTCGACACCGCCGCCCGCGCCGCCCGGGAAGGCCGCAATCCGGCCACCGGCGCGACGATCAAGATCGCCGCCTCCAAGGCCGTGCGCTTCCGCGTGTCGAAGCCGCTCAAGGACGCGGTCAACAAGTAAGCAGGATCAGGCGGCGGGCCGATCAGGCCCCGTCGCCGCCGCAACTTGAGGACGGGCGGGGGCCGCGGGTCGGTCTCCGCCCGTTTTGCGTCTCATCTCGGCCTTCATGGTCGCGACCCAGCCGGCGAACGTGTCGGCCGACGCCGCCAGGGCGGCGAAGTCGGCGGCGGAGGCCCCCTCACCCGTCCCCGGGTCGAGCGCCACCGACAGGGCTGGCCTGGCTCGCGCGCCCGCTACAAACGGCTGGTAATTGCGCGACAGTCGCGTCAACGCAGCCTGATCTTTCCCGAGGGAATAGCCGACGCCGGCGCGGATCAACCGGGCCTCTTCGGCCGCAGTCAGCGCGGCCGGATCCCTGAAGCGTTCGCCGAGCCGGGCCTCGTAGAGGGCGGCCGACTCGGCCCATTTCTCCTGTTTCCACAGCACCTCGGCGCGGACCTCACGGGCCTCGGCGCTCGAGTCCGAGCCCAGCACCTCAAGCGCGTGATCGTAACGGCCGAGACCGGCCAGCGCCCGCGCCTCCAGCGCCCGGCGCTCGGCGTTGAGCGGTGCCGGCAGCAGGGTGGTGCGCGAGGACCAGAGGGCCTGCAGGGCGGCCTCTGGTTGACGGTCCATCAGATAGACGGTGGCGAGATCGGTGGCGACCTGGGCCTTGGCGACACCCTCAAGGCGATTGTCGACCTGGTATTTCAGCAGTTCGGCGGCCTGGTCGAGCAGATCGACATCGACCAGACGCCGCGCCAGACGCCGAACCATCTCGTCGCCGTCCGCGCCGATGGGCGTCAGTTCGCGGAAATCGTAGAACAGTCCCAGCGCCTGCACTGGCTGCAGACCGTCGGCGCCGCCCTCAAGGAACAGCATCCGGAAGGCCTGACCGAGGTCGGCCTGAATGTCGGCGGCGCCCTCCAGGCGGCTTAGGCTGGGCCCGGCTCCCTTGAGCGCGGTCAAGGCTTCCCGATAGAGCCCTTGAGACAGGTAGAGCTGGCCCAGTTGGCGGATCACGGCGAGTTCGGTGGCGTCCCCGCGCCAGCGCCAGCGCAGGCTCTCCAGGGCGGCGGCGCCGTCGGCGGGCTTCATCGCTCCCTTGGCCAGCGACAGGCGCACGACGGCCAATTTCGCCGGCACCGCAATGGCGTCCACAGGGGCCCGGCCGATGACGGTGTAGATCGCCAGGGCGCGATCGGACTGGCCGTCGAGTTCGAACAGTTTTGCCTGAACCAGCCGCGCGGTCAGCTGATCGGCGGCCGGAGCCTCCTGGCTGAAGCTGTAGGCGAGCAGGGCGCGTGCCGCGTCGAGGTCGCCGGTCTCCAGCGCCGACAGGGCGTGGGCGGCGCCGAAACGGGCGCGCCAGGCCTGCGGGAAAGCGTCGACGGCCTTGGCCCCCGCGGCGAAAGCCTGGCGGGCGGCGACGTGATCACCCCGGGCCGACGCCATATAGCCGCGCCACACGGCGGAGGCGGGATCTCCGGCGACGGCGGCAGAGGCGAAATCGCCCTGGGCCTCGTCGAAGCGGCCGATGGAGGCGCGCGCGGCCCCGCGCAGGCCACGCACCTCGGGCTCGCCCCCCATGTTCGGCGCCTTGGCGACGATGGCGTTGAGGACGCCGACCGCCTCATAACCGAGGCCCGAACCGACGAGGAAGCGGGCGAAGGCCAGACGCGCCTCGACCGGGGCGCGGGGATCGTCGCCGGCGGCCATCGCTTCGGCGGCGGCGGCGTTCTGCATCTGACGATAGCGGGCCGGGAAGCCGGCATGGCCGACATCAGCCCACTCGCCGAGGATCAGGCCGGGATGACGGGCGCGAACCGGTGCGCCGGCGGCGGCGGGCGCCGCGTCCAGACCCGCGGAGGGAGACGACAGGGTCAGGCCGCCGGGGCGGCTGAAGGTGACGAGGTCGCCGTCGGCATGGACGGCGAGGTCGGTAGCCGCCGTCTCGACGGCGAGGCCGTGGGCGGTCGGGAGCAGGGCCAGATCCACAGTCTTGCGACGATCCGCGAAGCCCTTGCCGGGCGCCAGGGCCGTAACGGCGGCGAAGCGATCCCCGACCAGCGGGTCGGTCAGCCAGACGGCCCGGGTGGCGCCGGCCATGCGGGCGACCAAGGCCGGCTTGCCAGTGTCGTCGCGGTCAATCCGCACCCCCGCGACAGCGATCGGAGGACCACCGATGGTGACGGTCCAGGTCGACCCGTCGGCGGTGGCGGAAACAGGCGTTCCGGCTGGCGCGGCGAGGCGGACGGCGACATGGTCGGGTCCGGCTGTCCAGTGCGCGTCCGAAGCGGGTCCGAGGTCGGCGGCACCGGACATGTCGAGCCGGGCGGGCGTATCGAAGACGATCCACACAGCCTCGCCGCGACGGAACACGGCGGCGCCGACGGGGGCGGGCCACTCAAAGGACAGGCTGACCTTCCCGGCCGAGGTTTGGGCGACCACTGGCACCGGGGTGCTGGCGGTGGCGGCCTGCGCCGCGGGCGCGACCGCCGGGGCTCCGGCGTAGAGGTTGAGATAGACCGCCCCGTCGGCGCTGCCTGAACGGGCGTCGGCGCCTTCGGCGAGCGTGAGGACCAGTTCGGTGGCGCCCTGAACTGCGCGGGTCTCGACCTTCTCGACTCCCTTGGGCGGGTCGACCTTGAGGCGCGACACATCGGGGGCGGCGGTCGAACCGATGCGGACGATGATCTGGTCGCCCTCGCGTCGCACCCGGGACCGGGCGCCGATGACGCCGGCGAATTCAATCCGGGTGAACTCGGAGTTGGCGCCGATCCGAATGGTGATCGGATCCAGGGCGGCGCTGGTTTCCTGGGCCAGAGGCGCCAGGGGCGCGAACGCGACCGCGCCGGCCGCGGCGGCGACGACGGTGGTTCGCAGTATGCGCTTTGACGGGGCCCCGGACATGCGCGCGCACCCTCGCGCGCGTCGCCTTTCAACGCGGTTAACGGTTGGTGACCGCGCGCTCCATCATCCGCAGGGCGACCCGCAGGCATTCCAGCCGCACCGGGCCGCGGCCGATGTCGCCGAAATGGTGTTCCTCGAGCACCGTGGGGGCGCCGACGGCGGCGACGGCGAAATGGACAAGGCCCGGTTCGTCGCCCGGTCCCGCGGCCCCCGCGAAGCCGGTCACGGCCACGGCCACGCCGGCGCCGGAACTCCTCAGCGCCCCCTCGGCCATGGCTCGCGCCACCGGCTCGGACACCGCGCCGTTCTGTTCGATCAGGCGCGACGGCACGGCGACCTCCTCGGCCTTGGCCTCGTTGGTGTAGACGACGTAGCCGCGCTCGAAGGCGTGGGAACGGCCCTCGACATCGGTCAGGACCGAGGCGATCAGCCCGCCAGTGCAGCTCTCGGCCGTGGCCAGGGTCAGGCCCCGGTCGCAGGCTTCCTTCAACACCCGGTCGATCAGGGCCTCGACGTCGTCGGGAAGAGCGGGGCTGAGGGTTTCGGTCATGAACGCGCAACGGCCACGCTCGCCGCCGTGTTCCCCGCGACAATCCGGCCGGTTGTCCCGCCCCCTCTCCGGGCCGACATCAGGGCCTCCAGACGTCAGGACGCCGCCGTGACCAAGCCCGACTATCCGCCCCTGAAGACCCTCTCGACCGGCCTGCCCTGCCGCTGTCCGCGCTGCGGCGAGGGGCCGCTGCTGGAAGGCTATCTGACCATCCGCGATGCCTGCCCGGCGTGTGGCCTCGACTATGGGTTCGCTGAGCCGGCGGACGGTCCGGCCTTTTTCGGCATGAGCCTGGTCGGGGTGGTCGGGATGGCCCTGTTCATGTGGTTCGAGTTCAGCGTCCACCCGCCGGTCTGGGTGCATATGGTGGTGACCATGCCGCTCCTCGCCCTCGCCTGCCTCGGCGTGCTGCGGCCGCTGAAGGGCTGGCTGGTCGCCGAGCAATACGTCCACAAGGCCGCCCCGCCGGAGTTCAGCAGCGTCGGCAAGCACGGCGAGGGTTCGAAATGGCGCTGAGCGCCGGCTCCGGACCTACCAGCGCAGCGCGAACCGGCCTGCCACCGCGCCGATGACGCCCGCCGCGGCGATGCCGAGGGTGTACCAGGTCGCTACGAACGCGGCGGTCGATTCCGGGCAGTGCAGCACGCCATAGGCGGTCGCGGCCACGGCGCCGGCCGCTACACCGAGCGCCATGCCCGCAAAGGCAGGACGGGTCGGGGCCAGGGAGCGCGCCGCGAGGAAGACAGGGAGCGCCGCCGCCGCCGACACCATCAGGATATTGGGACCGCAGACCGTCCAGGTCTGGCCCAGCCAGACGGCCATGCGCTGGCCCGACGGGGCAAGCGCCAGCTCGATCGCGCCCCACACGGCGGCGATCGCGACCACGCCCAGCAGGGTCAGTAGCGGAGTGCGGGTGTCAGCGCCCGGCCGACCGGCCCTGAGACCGAGCCACAGCGCCGCGGCGGCGAGCGCGGCCGTGTATAGCCCCTTGAACATGAGCGCGGGGGACGACAGCACCTCGGCAAGTTGGTGTTGAACTCCGAGCAGGACGGTCACGGCCGCGATCGAGGCGATCCCCGCAGCGGACAACAGCCACGGGTTCAGCCGGGCCGGGCGTGCGGGCTGCAGGCCGGCGGCGAGGGCGTCGATCAGGTCGTCAGTTTTCATGGGACACGCTGGCCGCCAGGGCCTTCATTGAACGATGGACGCTGACCTTGGCCGCCCCCTCGGTGCAGCCGTTGCGAGCCGCCGCCTCGGCCAGGCTGTAGCCGCCGATGCGGACATCCTCGATCAGGCGGCGCTGGCGCAGGGGCAGGATCGACAGCACCTTGGCCAGATCCCGCCGCACCACGCCGTCCTCGACCGAATGTTCCGCCAGCAGCACTTCCGCATCCTCCAGCGGGACGTGCACCCGTCGCCCCTGGCGCCGGTAGTGGTCGATCAGCTTGTAGCGCGCGATGGCATAGGCCCAGGCCGTGAAGGCCAAGGACCGGTCGTAGGTCGCCCGCTTGGCATGAATGGCGATCAGACAGTCCTGCACAAGGTCCTCAACATCGGCCTCAAGACCGGTTAGCCGACGCCTGAAAAACGGGGTCAGGGCGCCGCGCAGTTCGGTCAACAGGGCGCGCCAGGCGACAGGGTCTCCATCGAGGCCCCGCAGCATCAGGCGCTTCAGCTCGGCTTCCCTGTCCACCACGCTCTCCTGTTCGCGCGGAACCGGGTGAAGGTTACACCCCCGGCCTCACCAGCAAAAATTTTTCCTGGGGCCGTAACCGGGGCGGAGGCGGCGTCGAACCCTCTCCTGTCAGGCCGCGCCACAACGGACCCGGCCCAGCTCAGGAGACGACTCATGACCACCCCTACCCAACTCCTCCTCGGCGCCGGCGCCCTGCTCGCGCTCGGCGCCCACGCCGCCACCGCCCAGGAGCGGCCCGCCCAGGCTCCCGAGAGAGAGATGGAGAAATGCTACGGCGTCGCCCTCGCGGGCAAGAACGACTGCGCCGCGGGTCCGGGCACCAGCTGCGCCGGCACCTCCACCCGCGACTATCAGGGCAACGCCTGGAAGCTGGTTCCCAAGGGCACCTGCACCAGCATCACCACGCCCCGCGGCAACGGTTCGCTGACCCCGATCGCGAACCGCTGATGACGAGCCTTCCGACCGCCGGCGTGAGCCTGAAGCCGCAGCATTTCGCGGAGGCTGAGGCGTGTCCGGCGGTCGGCCCCCGTCGCGGCCTGTGGTTCGAGGTCCACCCCGAGAACTATATGGTCGCCGGTGGACCTCGCCTGCACTGGCTTGACCGGGTTCGGGCGGTGCGCCCCTTGTCCCTTCACGGCGTCGGCCTGTCCCTCGCCGGCGACGAGCGGCCAGACCGTGACCATCTCGCCCGCTTCCGGGCCCTGATCGATCGCTTTCAACCCTTTCTGGTTTCAGAGCACCTGGCCTGGTCGCGGCGGAGCGGAGTCTATCATCCCGACCTGCTGCCGGTTCCCCGGAGCCGCGAGATGCTGACCCTGATCTGCGCCCACGTCGACGAGGCCCAGTCCGCGCTGGGGCGGACCCTGCTGATCGAGAACCCGGCCGCCTACCTGCGGATGGCCGGCCACGACTGGGACGAGGTGGATTTTCTGGCCGAGATCGCGCGGCGCACCGGCTGCGGCCTGCTGATCGACGTGAACAACGTCCACGTCAGCGCCTGCAATCTCGGCCAGTCGGCCGAGGACTGGCTCGACCGCGTACCGGCGGCGCTGGTCGGCGAAATCCATCTGGCCGGTCATCGGCCGGACCCGGTCTGGGGCGAGGATCTGCTGATCGACAGTCACGACGCGCCGGTCAGCGAGACGGTCTGGCGCCTGCACGAGCGGTTGCTGGCCCGCATCGGACCGCGTCCCACCCTGATCGAGCGCGACGGCCAGGTGCCCGCCTTCGACCGGCTGCTGGAAGAGCAGGCGCGGGCGGCCGGCGCCCTCGCCTCGACGAGGACGCCGGCATGACCGCATTCCACCACGCCTTTTCGCAGGCGCTGGAGGGCCATTTCGACGACCTTTGGCCCCACCTCGACCCGGACGACCGGACGCTCGGGGCGATCGCTGTCTACCGGAATACCGCGATCAAGGCGCGGATCGACGCTCTGGAGGCCAATTTTCCCACGGTCTCCCGACTGGTCGGCGACGACTGGTTTCGGGCTGCCGCGCGCGAGTTCGTCGAGGACAATCCCGGCGATGATCCCGCGCTGGCCGGCTTCGGCGAGGGCTTCCCCGCCTGGTTGGCCGCCTTCGAGCCGGCGCTGGGTCTCCCCTATCTCTCGCCAATGGCGCGGTTGGATCGCGCGTGGACGGAGGCGCATGTGGCGCCCGACGCCGACCCGCTGACGCCGGCGCGAGCGGCCGCGGCCGGGCTGGCCCTGACCGCCGCCCCGGCGCGCTTGCACCCGTCCGCCCGGCTTTTCTGGTTCGACTGGACGGCTCCGTCCCTGTGGCTGGCTCACCGCGAGCCCGAGGGATTCGAGGACCTCCCTTGGCGGCCCGACGCCGAGGGCCTGCTGATCCACAGGCCCGGCGCCGAGGTGATCGCCCGCCGCCTGAGCCGCGCCGAATGGGCCTTCCTCGACGCCGCCCGCGACGGCCGCCCGTTCGGGGCCGCCGCCCTTTCCGCCCGGGCCGCGCAGCCCGCCGTCGATGCCTCCGCAGTGTTCGCCGGGCTGCTGGCGGCCGGCGCCTTCGATTCCATCTGCCTCCGGAGCTTAAAGCCATGACCGCCATCGCCCGCTTCCACGACCGCGTCACCGGCGCCATCCCGGAGTGGCCGCTGGCCCTGCTGCTGCGCATCGGCGTCGCCGCGCCCTTCTTCCTGTCGGGTCGGACCAAGGTGGACGGCCTGCTGACCATTTCACCGTCGACGCAGTACCTGTTTGCTGAAGAATATCGCGTGCCCCTGCTCCCGCCCGAGACGGCCGCCCTGATGGCGACGTACGCCGAGCACCTGCTGCCGGCCCTGCTGGTTCTGGGTCTCGCCACCCGGTCTGCGGCCCTTGGCCTTCTGGCGATGACCTTGGTGATCCAGGTGTTCGTCGTGCCCGGAGGCTGGCCCACGCATCTGCTCTGGGCCGGGCCGCTGATCTACCTGATCGCGCGCGGCCCCGGCGCGGCGAGCCTCGACCGCCTGCTGAAGCTTGACTGAGGGATGGATGGCGACCCCGGCAGGACTCCAACCTGCGACCTCGGCTTTAGGAAAGCCTTGCTCTATGCAGCTGAGCTACGGGGCCATCGCCGGCTGACCTAGCGGCTCGCGGCGCGGGGGGGAAGCGGCCGAAAATGGAAAATCGCGCCGGCCTCTGTGGCCGGTCGCCCCCGCCGCCCCGGAGATGCGGCTTTGCATTGTGGTTAATCGCCGTTGAGATACAATATCTTGGGGTGAACAAACCCCGAATCGGGCCGTGTCGGCGATTCGGTCCTGATTCGTTTCGCCCCTGTTCCGCTGGCATGAGCTTCGCCGTTTACGCCCGCCGTTTACGCCCGACGGAATCGCTCCGGCGGCGCTTGAGGAACCGGGCGGGAAGAGCCACCTTTTCAGCATCATGAGCGACCGCGCCACCGGCCTGGCCCCCTCGCGCGTCATCGCGGTGCTGGGGCCCACCAACACCGGCAAGACCCATCTGGCGGTCGAGCGGATGCTGGGTCACGCCTCGGGTATGATCGGCCTGCCGCTGCGGCTGCTGGCGCGCGAGATCTACGACCGGATCGTCAAGCGGCGCGGGGCGGCGGCGGTGGCCCTGGTCACCGGCGAGGAGAAGATCGTCCCGCCGCGCGCCGTCTATTTCGTCTGCACCGTCGAGGCCATGCCGATGGAACGGTCGGTCGAGTTCCTGGCGGTGGACGAGATCCAGCTGGTCGCCGATCCCGAGCGGGGCCACGTCTTCACCCAGCGGCTGCTGCACGCGCGCGGCCGGTTCGAGACGATGTTCCTGGGCGCCGGGACCATGGCCCCGCTGATCCGGTCGCTGGTCCCCGATGTGGAGATCGTGTCGCGCGAGCGGCTGTCGACCCTGTCCTACGCCGGATCGAAGAAACTGACCCGCCTGCCCGCCCGCAGCGCGATCGTCGCCTTCAGCACCGAGCAGGTCTACGCCATCGCCGAACTGATCCGGCGACAGCGCGGCGGGGCGGCGGTGGTGATGGGCTCGCTGTCGCCCCGCACCCGCAACGCCCAGGTCGAGCTGTTTCAGTCGGGCGAGGTCGATTTTCTGGTCGCCACCGACGCCATCGGCATGGGGCTGAACATGGAGGTCGACCACGTCGCCTTCGCCGGCCTGAGGAAGTTCGACGGGCGGCGCACGCGCTGGCTGCACGCCCATGAGATCGGCCAGATCGCCGGGCGGGCGGGTCGGCACCTGAGAGACGGGACCTTCGGCGTGACCGGCGAGGCGCTGGATCTGGACCACGATCTGGTCGAGCAGGTGGTCGAGCACCGGTTCGACCCGGTCGAGGCGGCGGAGTGGCGCAACGCCCGGCTGGACTTCGACACCCTACCCGGCCTGTTGCGTTCGCTGACGGTGACGCCCGGCGTGCGCGGTCTGAACCTGACCCAGCCGGCGCTGGACGAGACCCTGCTGCGGCGGCTGATCAAGGACGAGGACGTGGCCCGGATCGGTCGCTCGCGCGGGGCCATCATGAGACTGTGGGAGGCCTGCCAGCTGCCCGACTTCCAGAAAACGACGCTGGACGAGCACGCGCGGCTGGCCAGGGAGATTTTCGAGGCGTTGACGGGAAAGCGGGGGCGGCTGACCGCGGACTGGGTCGCGCCCCGCTTCGCCGACCTCGACCGCGACGACGGCCAGATCGATCAACTGTCGGCCCGACTGAGTGGGGTCAGGACCCTGAGCTACATCGCCAACCGCCCGGACTGGCTGGATCAGGCCCAAGGCTGGCGTGACCGGACCAGGGCGCTGGAGGAGCGGCTGTCCGACGTGCTCCACGAGCGGTTGACGGCGCGCTTCGTGGATCGTCGCACCACCGCCCTGATGCGGGCGCTCAACGTGCGGGAGGATGCGGTGGCGGACGTCAACCCCGACGGCGCGGTGGTGGTCGAGGGACACGCGGTCGGGCGTCTGACCGGTGTCGACTTCCAGATCGACAAGGGCGGCAGTGCGCTGGAGGACAAGGCGCTGCGGCATGCCGCGCGGCAGGCGGTGACGCCCGAGATCGCCCGGCGTCTCGGCCGGCTGGCGGCCGACGGCGACGAGGCCTTTTCGGTGACGCCGGCCGGGGCCGTGCTGTGGCGCGGCGCGCAGGCCGGTCAGATCGTGGGCGGCGACTGGTTCGCGCCCCGCGTCCGGCTGCTGGGAGACCTCGGCCCGACGGCGGCGCGCGAGCGGGCCCAACGGCGGCTCGAGGCTTGGCTGGCGGCCGAGGCCGGGCGGGCGCTGCGGCCGCTGCGGCGGCTGAGGTCCGCCGTGGAGAGCGGCGCCCTGAAGGGCCTGCCGCGGGGGCTGGCCTACCGGCTGGTCGAGGCGGGCGGCATCGTCGGCCGGCGCGAGGTGGAGCGCGACCTGGCCGCGCTGAGCCAGGTCGAGCGGCGGACGCTGAAGACCTTCGGCGTCCGCCTCGGCGCGCATTCGGTGTGGCTCCCGGCCTTGCTGAAGGGGCGGAGTCCCGCGGTGGCGCAGGCTTTTGTCGCAAGCGAGCCGTTCCGGCCGGGCGCGGCGGCCCTGACCCTGTTGCCGGACCCGCCCCCGTCCGCCCGGCTGTTGTCTGCCTTCGGCCTGCGCGCGGCAGGGCGGTTCGCGGTCGGCGTCGACATGCTGGAATCCCTCGCCGAGCGGCGGGCGCGGACCAAGGGCGTGTTGAGCGAGACCGATCTGGCGGAACTGGGGATCACCGTGGAACAGGCGAAGGCGCTCGCGGGCGCGCTGAAGACGACCCGGGCCCGGCAACCGGATCGCCCCGACCGCAAGCCGAAACCGGTCAAGGATTCGCCCTTCGCGGCCCTGTCGGCGCTGACGGCGCCGCCCGTCCCCGCCCGCCGCAAACGGCCCCGGCGCCGGAAGCCCGCATGAACGAGGCCGTCTGCCGCATCGACGTCTGGCTATGGCGGGCGCGTTTCGCCAGGACCCGCTCCCTGGCCGCGGCCCTCGTGGAACGGGGCGCGATCCGGCTGACGCATAACGGGATGCAGACCCGGCTCGACAAGCCCAGCCGCAGCGTCCATGTCGGCGATGGATTGGTCTTCGCGCTGGGCGGTCGGCTGATCGACCTGACGGTGCGGGGACTGGGTTCGCGGCGGGGTCCGCCCGAGGAGGCGCGGAGCCTCTACGCCCTCCGCGACGCGGGGCCCGGTTGACACCGCCCCCCGCCGGGGTCATCTGCGCAGCCCGTCCCCAGCAACCGCGACCGCTTTCCGCTCAATGACCTACATCGTCACCGACGCCTGCGTGAAATGTAAGTTCATGGACTGCGTCGAGGTGTGCCCGGTCGACTGCTTCTACGAGGGCGAGAACTTTCTCGTCATCGCGCCGGACGAATGCATCGACTGCGGCGTCTGCGAGCCGGAATGCCCGGTCGACGCCATCAAGCCGGACACCGAGGACGAGCCGGATGGCAAATGGCTGATGGTCAACGCCGAATACGCCAAGGTGTGGCCAAACATCACGGTGAAGGGCGCGCCGCCCGCCGACGCCGAACAATTTGAGCGGGAAACGGGCAAGTTCGAAAAATACTTCTCGCCGCAGCCCGGCAAGGGCTCCTGAGACGCCGGACTCCCCGCCAGGCCTCGGCCGCACACTCTCCGGAGAGGATTTACATCCTTTGGTGCGGTGACGCTGTGGACGTTTTGAAATTCCGCAGATTTGTGATAGGTTACTGTCATTGGGTCGGGCGGTCTGCGATTTCTTCGCGCCGCCCGAGTTTGCGACAGAATCCCGTCCATGCAGGCGGGATCGGCCAGAGGTTTGGTGATCCGATTCCGTATTGACGACTGACGTTCCGCGCCGGCGGCTGCTGCCGCGGGACGAGCCCCTGTCGTTTTAACGGATCCGTTTTGCCTGTCTTCCGCGCCGGGAAAGGAATGACATGACGAACAAGACTGGTCTGGAATTCAAGGTTGGCGACGCGGTCGTCTACCCGGCGCACGGCGTCGGCAAGGTGGCGGCTGTCGAGACCCAGGAAGTCGCGGGGATGTCGCTGGAGGTCTATGTCGTGACCTTCGACCACGAGAAGATGACCCTGCGGGTGCCGACCAAGAAGGCCAAGACCGCCGGCCTGCGCTCGCTGGCCGCCGATGACGTCGTGTCCAAGGCCCTGACGACCCTGAAAGGCCGCGCCCGCATCAAGCGCACCATGTGGTCGCGTCGCGCCCAGGAGTACGAAGCCAAGATCAACTCGGGCGACCTGATCTCGATCGCCGAGGTGGTCCGCGATCTGCACCGCGCCGACAGCCAGCCGGAACAGTCCTATTCGGAGCGCCAGCTCTATGAATCGGCTCTGGATCGCATGGCCCGCGAAGTCGCCGCGGCCAACCGCATCGACAAGGACGCCGCCGTCGAGCTGCTCGGCAAGTCGCTGAGCGCCAAGAAGGCCGTCATCGCCGCTGCTGAAGCCGCCGAAGCCGAGGCTGAGGAAGCCGAAGCCGCCTGATCGAGCTTAATCCCTCGATGGACCAGAAACGCCCGCCTTTACGGCGGGCGTTTTGCTGTTCAGACTGGCCGTCGGGAGGATTTGATCATGCTGAACATGGTTACGGCCGCGTTGGTCATCGCTCTGTCAGGAGCCGCGCAACCGTCGCCGGACTGCACAAACGTGAAAGTTTACTTCGAAACCGGCGATGCCAACCTGACCCCCGGAGCGGAGAGTCTCGTTGATAGTACCTACCATACGTTCACACTGATAGAAGACCCGGGCGCGACTGCGACAATCGTCGGTCATATCGATGGCGACGAGCGGGCTCGCGGCCTGACCGCCCTCGATGAGGAACGTGTGACAGCCGTCTGGAGCCGCCTTGAGACCCGCCGCGCCGGAAGCGACGCGCCGTGGACCTTTACGGTCAGCAGTATGGACGACACAGCCCCCGCGCGCGTCGCCTCAGGCCGGGAGCCGCGGAACCGGCGAGTCGAGATCCGCATCTGCCCGATGGGCGCCTGACGCGCGCCCGACTCAGAAATACTCGGCGTTGGCCGGACACTGGGCGCTGATGCGACGGGCGGTGATGGAGGCCGGCAGATAGGGCGTGCCGCGCGCCAGTTGGGCGCCGCCGCGAAAGGTGAAGCTCTCCTGCTGGTAGGTGCCGTTCAGACGCACATTGACCCGGCGGTTCTTGTGGTCGGTGCAGGTGCCCTCGAACCGGGCACTGCCGTTGCCGACCTGACGCACCGGATAGGTGCAGCGCCAACGGCGGGTCGAGAGACCGCCGAAGAAACGGTTGATCTCGCTGGGGCGAACGCATTTGGTCTCCGTGTCGCGCACGCCGACGGCGCTGGTGGTGTATTCCCAGTAGCCGGGCAGGACGGTGTCGGCGCTCGACTGAGCGGTCATCGCGGCCTGCGGCTGGGCGGGCGCGCCGAGGAACAGGGCGCCGGCGACGACAGGGGCGGCGACAGCGGCGACACGGAGGAGGGCGGAAGGCTTCATCAAGGTCCCCGATCTGAAATTCGGTCTCATGACTAGAGGGGATATATGGCGGCAATTGAACGGCGGCTGAACAGCGCCGCCGCGCGCTCCAAGTCTTGACGGGACGAGGACTCCTCCTCTATACGCCCCCCTCTCGCGCGGGATGACCTCCCGCGCGCACCTGTTTCATGCGTCCGCTTCGTCCCGCGGACCGCTCCGAAGGATAGTCAGATGTCGCGTCGTTGCGAACTCACCGGTATCGGCCCGATGGTCGGCCATAGCGTGAGCCACTCGAACATCAAGACCAAGCGCCGGTTCCTGCCGTCGCTGAAGGCCGTCAAGGTGACCTCGGAGGCCCTCGGTCAGACCTTCTCGCTGCGCATCTCCAACGCCGCGCTGCGCACCCTCGACTACAAGGGCGGCCTCGATCCGTTCATCGTCAAGGCCAAGGACGAGCAGCTGTCGGTCGCGGCCCAGCGCATCAAGCGCCAGGTCAAGGCCAAGCTGGCCGAACAGGCCGCCGCCGCCTGATCGGCGAGGACACCCAGATTGAAGGGGCCGGTGGAAACACCGGCCTTTTTCTTGTTTGCAGCGCCCGTGCCGGGGCGACGGAGGCGCACCGGAGCGACCCCGCTTAGCGGTTGCGCCGGCGGTGGCGGTCTTTAGGTTGACGGCGGTCCATCGTCGGGAGTCCTCCGTGTCCGTGATCGCCTGTCGCGCCGCCCTGATGGGCGCAACCCTGTTCGCCCTCGCCGCCTGCGCGTCCAACGGCGGCCATGCCATGGCTGACACGCCGCGCCCGGCCCGCGAGGCTCCGCTCGCCGGTCCGGTTCCCGCCCGTCAGTCGACCGCCTTCACCCTCGGCACCGATCAACCCCGGGCCCCCGAGCAACTGGCGGTGATCTTCGACAAGGCCGACCTGTCGATCAAGGTGATCCCGGACGACAGGGCCATCGACGCCGTCGCCGTGCTGGACTTCACCGCCACCGCGCCGGTCGAGCGGCTGGTGGTCGAGCTGGACACCATACTGACGGTTTCGGAGGTCGACGTGGACGGCGTCCCGGTTCCCCCCGACCGCTGGTCGAACCCTGAGGGCCGGATGTCGGTCGAGTTGGGTCGCACCCTCGCCGCCGGCGAGACGGCGCGGCTGCGCATAGCCTATTCGGGCCGGCCGCGGGTGGCCCCCCACGCTCCGTGGGATGGCGGCTTCGTCTGGGCCACGGCCCCGTCGGGCGAGCCGTGGATCGCCACGGCGGTGCAGCCCGAGGGCTGCGACATCTTCTGGCCCTGCATCGATCATCCGCTGGCCGAGCCGGGCCGCGTCGACCTGCACATCACCGTGCCGTCCAACCTGTCCGCGCCCTCGAACGGCAAATTCCTCGGCACGGTGGATCACGGCGACGGCTGGACGACGTGGAACTGGTCAGCGGCCAATCCGAACACCTACGCCATCGCGCTCAATATCGGGCCGTACGCGGAGGTCTCCGCCGATTACCGCAGCCGTTTCGGCAACGTCGTTCCGATGTCCTACTGGCACCTGCGGTCCGACGATCCGGCCAAGGTGGCGGCGCTGTTCGCCCAGTTCGCGCCGATGATGGACTTCTACGAGGCGACGGTCGGTCCCTATCCGTTCGGCGACGAGAAGATGGGCGTGGTCGAGACGCCGTACCTCGGAATGGAGCACCAGACGATCAACGCCTACGGCAACGAGTACAAGCTGGACGGCCGCGGCTTCGACTGGCTGCTGCACCACGAGTTGTCGCACGAGTGGTTCGGCAACCAGCTGACCAACCGCAACGCCGACGACATGTGGCTGCACGAGGGATTGGGCAGCTACATGCAGCCGCTCTACGACCGCTGGCTGCACGGCGACCGCTTCATGGAAGCCTCGCTGCTCGACCAGCGGCGCGGGCTGATCAACAAATTCCCGGTCGTGTCCGGCGAAGAGAAGTCCGAGGACGAAGTCTACCAGAGCGACCGCGGCCCCGGGCTCGACATCTACAACAAGGGATCGCTGATCGCGCACAGCCTGCGCCTGCTGATCGGCGACGAGGCCTTCTTCCGCTCGGTCACGCGGCTGGTTTACGGCACAGCGACGCCGCGGCCAGGCGAGTTCCAGCCGCGCTACGGCACGACCGACGAATTCCTGTCCATCGTCCACGAGGAGACGGGACAGGACCTCACCTGGTTCTTCCAGGGCTATCTCTACCAGGCGGCCCTGCCCGACCTGCGCCAGACCCGGGCGGGCGGCGAGCTGGTGCTGGAATGGGTGACGGGGAACGGCGGCGTCTTCCCCATGCCGGTCGAGGTCGAGGTCGATGGTCGCCGCCGCACCGTTTCGATGGACGGAGGCCGCGGCCGCATCGCCGCCCCTCCCGGCGCCCATGTGCTGATCGATCCGGACAACAAGGTGCTGCGCCGCTTGGACTTCATTGAGGAATGGAAGGCGGCGGGCAATCACGCGCAACCTTTGCCTTAATCGAGCTTTAGGTGCCGACTGATGCGGGAGAGCGGCAACTGAAGCGACGAATCCGGATCGGCTCGAGAGGGCGGCTGCTCATCATCATCGGCGGCATCCTGCTCATGCCCGCCATCCTGCTGCTATCGTGGGCACTGGTGCTTGGCCTGTCGCGAGCGCAGTCCTCCGTCGAGAACGGGGCGCTGGTCCGCGCCGAAACCATGCGCAATGCGGCGGACAATCAGTTGGCCGTCGATCTCGGCGCTCTGCGCACCTTTGCGACATCCACGGCCCTCGCCCAGCGAAACTGGGAGGCCGCCGCGACCCGCGCCTCGACCGTGGTCGAGGTGAACCCGGGATGGAAGGCCGTGTTGGTCGTCCGCCGAAGCACGGGAGAGGTCGTGATGCGGGCCGGCGCGGCCGACGGGCCTGATCCCGCCGTGTCGGGTGCGGCTCCATTTGATGTGGTGCGCGACGGAACTGGCTGCCCCTGCGTCGTGCTGCGGCAGCCCATCGCGGCGACGCCCGATCACGACGTCGTCGCCCTCATTGATCCCGGAACCTTCCAACCGATGGCCATGGCGGCCGCCGACGACGGACGCGTAACCGCCCTGGTCGACGCGGAAGGCCGGTTCGTCGCCCGGTCGCTCGACTATCCGGCCCGGGTCGGCCGCCCGGCGACGCAGTATGTCCGCTCGGCCGTCCAGAGGGGCGGCAAGGGCTTCTATCGCGGCCGCACCTACGAGGGTCTGGAGAACTACACCGCCTATGTCACCTCGGACCTGAGCGGGTGGTCCGCGCATGTCGCGGTGAACCGGAAACTGATCGATTCCCCGCGCTTCTGGCTGTTTTTCGTTATTGTCGGCGGAGCGTGGCTGGCGCTCATGGCCGCGGGCGGCGTTCTCGTCTACGGGCTGATCGATCTGAACGCCCGGCGCCAGGCCGACGCCCGGATGCTACGACTGCAGAAGAGTGAAGCGATCGGACAGTTCGCCAGCGGGGTGGCCCACGACTTCAACAACCTGCTCACGGTGGTCATCGGCAACCTCGAGCAAATCCGTTCCGACGCGCAGGCGGCCCCGGACATCACGCGCCGCGCCGGGATGGCGCTCGAAGCGGCCCAGCGCGGCGCCCGTCTTTCGAACCAGCTTCTCGGTTTCGCCCGTGACGGCCATGCAGACGCCGGCCCTGTGGATGTCATCGAGTTACTGAACGACGTCAGCGAACTGGTTCGCCAGTCCGTTGGCGGCGGGGTCGCGGTGACGGTGCGGGCCGATCCCCACGCCAACCTGGCGCACGCGAACCGCGACCAGTTGGAGTTGGCGATCCTGAACCTGGCTCTCAATGCCCGCGACGCGATGGCCGGCCAGGGATCCCTGACCGTCGAAACCTCTCTGCAAGGTCGGTGGGTCGAGATCGCGGTGGAGGATTCAGGACCCGGCGTGCCCGCCGAGGCGCGCGGACGGCTGTTCGACCCGTTCTTCACCACCAAGCCCGAGGATCAGGGGACGGGTCTGGGCCTCGCTCAGGTTCAGGACATGGCGACCCGCGCCGGAGGCGACGTCCGCGTGGAGGATGCTGTGGGTGGCGGAGCCCGATTCGTGATCGTATTGCCGGTCGCCGGCTCCGGTCAGACGGCTTCGGCTGTCACCGACTGACGCACCAACCGGCAGCTGCCTTGCGTGGTCAGAAAGGCGATGTCGGCGGCGTCGCGCCCGCAGGCGATCCGTACAAGGCCCTCGACCGGGGCCAGGCCCGTGGGATCGACCAGCCACCAGCCATTCGACAGCCAGACCTCAAAGATGGCGTGGAAGTCCGGCGGGGACAGCTGGTGGGCATAGGCGCTGACCGCGCGCGCCGGAATGCCCGAGGCGCGGCACAGTGTGATGCCCATGTGGGTGAAGTCGCGGCACACCCCGGCCCGGTCGATGAAAGTGCGGGCGGCGGTGGTTTCGGTATCCGAAACCCCTGCTTCGTAGTCGATCTCGGCCTTGATCCAGTCGAGGATTTTCAGCACCCGGTCGCCGCCGACCGTCCCTCCGAAGGTTCGCTCGGCGAACCGTCCGAACTGGTCGGACGGGCAGTAACGGCTGGCGTTTAGATAGGGCAGGACCTCGGCGGGCAGGTCGTTCCAGTCGTGCTGGATGGTGACCGGCGGCAACCCCTTGAGCGTGCCGTTCTCGACCAACGCTTCATAGGTCAGCGCCACCTCGCCAGACAGGTGGGCGCGCAAAGTTCGGGCCCCGAACTCTTCGTCCCGGCTCTCATTGAAATCGACTGTGGGGTGGGTCGTCAGCCGCTCCTCCAGGATGCTCTGGCCCGGCCAGTGCGCCACTTGAATCTTGTAGATGGCGTCAGTGGGTGGATCGAAGCGGTAGACGAGATCGGCGCGAACACGGATTTTCATGGGGCCGGCCTGAGCCAGCCCCATGGTTTCGTCAACCCGTCGGGAACGCGAGTCAATCGCTGTCGGAAGCGTCGTCCGAGACGACCACGACAGCCGCGGCGATCACGCCGGCTATGGCCAGAAGACCGATCAGGGGAACCCCGGCGAAGTCGCTGGAGGCTTCAGATTGGGCCCCGACGCGGTCGCCCACGCGGGCAACTCCGCTTTGACCAGCGGCTACGGCTTGCCCCGCGACCAGCAGCGAACCGGCGGCGAGGGCGGCAAGTGTCTTCTTCATGGATATCTCCCGATCAACTCGCCCAGATAACCCGCGCAGCGCGTGTCCGTTCCCGTAACGCGGGTGGGTAAATCGATTCAGGGTTCCAGCTCGATGTCCCAGTAGAGGTAGTCCAGCCAGCTCTGGTGCAGATAGTGCGGCGGGAAACGTCGGCCGAACTCCTGCAGTTGCCAGGCGCTGGGACGGTGCGGGGCCCGGCGCATCGGCATACCTGCCTGCTGCGGCGTGCGGCCGCCCTTCCGCAGATTGCAGGGGCTGCAGGCCGCAACGATGTTCTCCCAGGTCGTACGGCCCCCGCGGCTGCGCGGAATCACATGGTCGAAGGTCAGCTCCGTCGTGGCGCTGCAGTACTGGCAGGCGAAACCGTCGCGCAGGAAGACATTGAACCGGGTGAAAGCCGGCTGCCGGTCCTGATCGACGTAGTTTTTCAGCGCGATCACGCTGGGCAGAACGATCTCCATCGAGGGGCTGCGCACGACCTTGTCATAGGTCGAGACCACATCGACGCGATCCTGGTACACCGCCTTGATCACCTCTTCCCATGGCCAGATCGACAGCGGGTAGTAGGACAGCGGGCGGAAGTCGGCGTTGAGCACCAGCGCGGGCCAGCCGGACGGGGGGCGGTCCAGGACCTGCATCAGGCCCTCGCCGTGCGAACGAGGTTTAACGACGCGACCGGACTGAAGACACGTCTCCTTCCCTGGCTGTCCGCGAATCCTACGCCTGATTCGACAGCTTGGCGATGACCACGGGAAGACGCCTGCGCGACGCTCAGTTGCGCGAAGGAGCACCCGGGAAGGAAGGCAGTCGCCAGCCCCAGCGGAGCGAGCCGGCCCGAAGAATGAATCCGCACGGAGCGGCGATCAGGGCGGCCTCGACATTCGACAGGCCCAGGCCCTTGAGGGCCGTGTATACGACCGCCGCCAGAATGGCCGCCGAGACGGTGATCTCGCGACGCAGCAGGATAGATGGCTGGCCCGCCAGAAGATCGCGCACCACCCCGCCGAAACAGGCAGTCAACGCGCCCATGACGATGCAGATCAGGGGCGCGAAACCGAGGGCCTCGGCCTTGGCGGCGCCCATCACTCCATAGGCTGCCAGACCGATGGCATCGAGCCACAGCAGGGCGCGGAAACGCCAGTCCTGCCGGCCCAGGAACCAGACGCCCAACGCAGCGGCCAGGCAGACGCCGATGTATTTCCAGTCATGGACCCAGAACACGGGGGCGTCGATCAGCAGGTCGCGCAAGGTGCCGCCGCCGACCCCGGTGATCGCCGCGAAGAACGCCAGCGTCACCAGGTCGTGTTTCTCGCGTGCCGCCGCGAGGGCGCCCGTAGCCGCGAAAACCGCCACGCCTGCGTAGTCGACCACATAGAGGGTGGGCAGGATCGGCTCGGACAGGGCTTCCAACGTCGGCGGGTCGATCAACGGGGCGTCTCCTCCAGCGCGATCTCGCCGCGCTTGACCGCTCCATACCATCCCCAAAGGAGATGCGCCGCCACGCTTCGGTGCGGACGCCAGATTTCGGCGCGGGCGCAGGCCTCCTTCTCGCGGGGTCGAAGGGCCGCGCCGTCGGCCCAGCGGATGGCTTCCTGCAGGGCGATGTCGCCGGCGGGAAAGATGTCCCGCCGGCCCTCGCAGAACATCAGAAAGGTCTCGGCCGTCCACTTGCCGACGCCCTTGATGGCGGTCAGCCGCGCCACGGCCTCCTCGTCCGACAGCGTCTCCAGATGGTCGAAATCGATCCGCCCGTCGACGTGGGCGCGGGCGATCTCGTGACCATAGGTCGCCTTCTGGATCGAAAGCCCGAAGCCGCGCAGGGTCTCGATATCCGTCGCCAGCGTGCGTTCGGGAGTCACCTCGCCGCCTAGCCCCGCCTCGACCCTTGTCCAGATGGCGGCGGCCGACGCCAACGATACCTGCTGGTCGACGATCATGTGGAACAGACCCTCGAACCCGCCGACCCGGCGCCGCCACTCGAAGGCCGGCGTTTGTTCGTGGGCGCGGGCCAGCGCCGGATCGATTGCGACGACCGCCCGGCGCGCCGCCCCGATATCGTCCTGCCAATAGGGGGTCTGCATCGGAAGACCGTAGCGGGCGACCGGAAAGCGGCAAGTCGCCGGATGTGATCGTGTCCGCTTGCCGCTATCGTCGTTCGATGTTCGTCACCCGCTTCGCGCCCTCGCCGACCGGCCGCCTGCACAAGGGCCATGCCTTCTCGGCCCTGACGGCGTGGCAGGCGGCGCGCGTGGCCGGCGGCCGTTTCCTTCTGCGCATGGAGGACATCGACCCGACGCGGCGCCGGCCGGAGTTCGACGCGGCCATCCTCGAGGATCTGGCCTGGCTTGGTCTGGACTGGGAACAGCCGGTCCGACGTCAGTCCCACCATTTGGCGGAATACGCCGCCGTCGTGAATACGCTGAACCGGCGCGGTCTGCTGTATCGGTGCTTCCGCACCCGTAGGGAGATTCTCGACACCATCGGCGACGCGCCTCATGGCCCGGCAGAGGCGGTGAGCCCGGGGCCGCACCCGGCGGACGAAGAGGCGCGGCTGCTGGCGGAGGGTCGACGATTTGCGTGGCGGCTTTCGTTGGACCGCGCCCGTGAAGCCTTGGGACAGGAGGTTTGGGGCAGCCTGACCTTCACAGAGGAAGGACAGGGCCCCAGGGGCGAATCGGGGATCATCCCGGCCCGGCCGGAGACGGCAGGGGACGTGGTTCTGGCCCGCAAGGATGCCGGGACCGCCTACCATCTTGCCGTGACCCACGACGACGCCCTGCAAGAGGTCAGCCACGTCATCCGCGGCGAGGACCTGTTCGAGGCCACCCACATCCAGGTGCTGATCCAGGCGCTGATGGGCTGGCCAACGCCGGTCTATCGGCACCATCGGTTAATGACCGGGCCCGACGGAAGGCGTTTCGCCAAGCGGGACGGCTCGGTGACGCTGGCGCAACTGAGGGCGGAAGGTGCAAGCCCGGAGACGTTGCGCGCGGACCTGGGATTCTGATCAGGCGGCGAGCCGTCCGTCCGACTTCGCGGCGGGGAAGACCACGCCCGGATCAGGCTCCGGACCAGCCTCTCCCGGCCCGCCTATCGCTTTCAGGATGTAACGCATGATGTTGAGTCGCGCCGTCTTTTTTCGATCGGTGGCGACCACCGTCCAGGGGGCGGCGGGATGGTCGGTTTGGTCCAGCATGCGGTCGCGGGCGGCGGTGTAATCGTCCCAGCGGTCCTGCGCCTCAGCATCGAGCGACGAAACCTTGAACCGCTTCAGAGGGTCAGCGACCCGGGAGGCCAGGCGCTCGGCCTGCTCGGCCCTGGAGATGTCCAGCCAGAGCTTGATGATCTTCAGCCCGCCGTCGGCCAGCATCCGCTCGAAGTGCGGCGCGTCTTCCAGGAACCGGGCGTACTGACCGGGCTCGCAGAAGCCCATGACCCGCTCGACCCCGGCCCGGTTGTACCATGAGCGGTTGAACAGCACGGTTTCGCCCGCGGCCGGCAGGTGCGTCACATAACGCTGGAAATACCACTGGCTGGTTTCCCGGTCGGTCGGCTTCGGCAGCGCCACGACACGCGTCTGCCGCAGGGCCATGTGCTCGGTGATGCGCTTGATGGCGCCGTCCTTGCCGGCCGTGTCCCGCCCCTCGAAGACGATCACCGTCTTCCGGCCCTTGTCGATCGTCCAGGCCTGGGTCTCGACCAGCAGGATCTGGAGTCGCTCCAGCTCGGCTTGGTATTTGTCGCTTTTTCTGGCCACGGGGCAGGATGCGCCGAACCTGCCGCTGGAGCAATGCCGGTGGCGGAGGGCAGCGCCGCCGCGTAAGGCTGGCCGTCGATGGACCGCGATTTCGCAGATTTCTGGAACCTGCTGTGGGAAGCCGGGCTCGGCCTGTGCGCGGCCTTCGCCCTGCTCAACATCTTCGCGCCGCACCAGGACCTGCCGTGGAAGCCGCTGGACCTGAACCGGCCGATCGGCCAGGCGACGGCGGCCAAGGTGGCCGATTTCGAGCTGACCCGCACCGCCGCCCCCGAGGAGACCAAGGCCGTCACCGACGCCTGCATCCAGGTCCTGCGCGAGGCCGGCGTCGAGGTCGAGCGGGCCGAGGATCGCGACGACGGCGGCTTCTGCGTTGTGCGCGGGGCGGTCCGCATCACCGGCGGGGCCGTCACCCTCCTGCCCGGAAACCCCGTCATGCAGTGCCCGCTGGCGGTGCGCTACGTCATCTGGGAGCGCCAGGTGCTGCAGCCGGCGGCGGAGCGGAGCTTCGGCAGCCGGGTCGCCAGGATGAACGACGCGGGCACCTACAGCTGCCGCCGCATCTACGGCCAGACCGATCCCAATGCGCGGCCCAGCGAGCATGCCCGGGCCAATGCGCTGGACCTCGGCGGCATGACGCTGGAGGACGGCCGCCGGATCTCGGTGCTGGACGACTGGGACGGCGAGGGTCCCCGCGGGCCTGAGGGCCGGTCGTTCCTGACGCGCGTCCGCGACGGGGCCTGCCGGGTCTTCTCCACCGTCCTGACCCCGGACTATAACGAGGCCCACGCCAACCACCTGCATCTCGACGGGGCCGAGCGCGGGCTGTGCGCCTAGCCGCCGCTAACCCTGTTCGCCGCCCGGGCGAATCGGTTTGCGGTTGACCGTCTCCGGTTTTTCGGGAGAGAAATGCCCCCGCAGTCCGGATTTCGCGCGGCGTCCACACCCGTGCTCGCTCCTTCGCTGAATGAGCTCGTCCAGATGGGCTGTCGGGCGTCCCCTTAGGGGCGTCCGCCTGGAAAGCGCGTTCAGGAGACGCAATATGGCGACCGGCACGGTCAAGTGGTTCAACCCCACCAAGGGCTTCGGCTTCATTCAACCCGACGGCGGCGGCCAGGACGTGTTCGTCCACATCACCGCCGTCCAGAAGGCGGGCCTGCAAGGCCTCGATGAGAACGCCAAGGTCGAATACGAGCTGGAATCCCAGCGCGGCAAGACCTCGGCGGTGGACCTCAAGCTCCTCTGAGCTGACACCTCCTTCTTCTACGGGACGGGCGCGGAAGTTTCGGCTTCCGCGCCTTTCTTGTTTTCGGGACCGGCCAACGGCGCGGCGGGCCCCGGCTTCACCCGGGCCGACCACTGGGCCAGCACCACTCCGGCCAGCAGGGCCGCCGCGCCGCCGAGCTGGGCCGCCGTCATGGTCTCGGCGAACAGCATCCAGCCGAGCAGGGCCGCGACCACCGGCTGGATCAGCACCGTCACCGCCGTCAGGGCGGCGGGCAGCCGGCCCAGCGCCCAGGCCACCCCGCCCTGCCCGGCCACATGGACCAGCCCCAGCCCGGCGCAGGCCAGCCAGCCCGCGGTCGAGGCCGGCGTCAGCGGCTCGCCCAGGACCACGGCCACGCCGAGCAGCAGCGGCAACCCCAGCCCGGTGGTCCACAGCATGATCCGCGACGCGGAGACCCGCCCGCGCAACACCTTCACGGTCAGGAAATAGCCGGCGTACCAGAGCGCCGTCACGGCGGCGAACAGGTCGCCCAGCCGCGGGTCCGAGCCCTGGCGGCCGTCCGCCCCCGCCGACATCGTCCACGCCCCGAACAGGGCCAGGGCCAGGGCCGCGAGGAACAGGGCCCGCGGCCGCTCGCGGAACATCAGCCAGACCACGGCCGTCACGATCACCGGGGTGAGGTTGGTCAGGGTGGTGGCGTTGGCCACCGAGGTGAAGCGGATCGAATAGTGCCAGAAGGCCAGGTCGAGCACGAAGAACAGCGCCGCCAGCCCCATCAGCGGCGACGGCCGGCCGATCCCGCCCGCCCCGGCCGCCTGCCCGGGCCGCCAGACCAGCAGCAGCAGCCACGGCAGGGCGAAGGCGAACCGCCACATCCCCGCCGCCGCCGGCCCGGTGTCGGCCAGCCGCACCAGGATCGGGGCCAGCCCCAGCACCGCCGCCGAGGCGAGGAGGATCAGCAGGGGGGCGGCGCGGGAGGCGGTCATCAAATGCGTATACGGCCTTCTCCCCTCGGGGGAGAAGGTGGCCCGGCAGGGCCGGATGAGGGGGGGCCCGATGCGAACCGGCCGCCCGCCGATCCGAAGCGGGCTTCCCCCTCATCCGCCCCTCCGCGGCGCCCGTCGGGCGTCGCCCTCCACCCCCGGTGGTGAGAAGGGATCGATGCGGTCACCGGAAAATCCCCAAACCCTGTCATTCCGACACTCCCGGACCCTCGTCGCGGGGCGGGAGGTCGGCGTATTCGGGCGGCAGGGGTCGGCCGGCGGCGATATCCTCGGCGAGGCGCAGGGCGCGTTCGCGGACCCAGCGCAGGGTCAGGGCCTGGCCGGCCTCGCGGTCGCGCTCCTGCTCGGCCGGATCGTATTCGACCCATTCGAACAGGGCGTCGAGGCGGGCGATCTCATTGGCCGCCCGGGCCAGCCGCAGGGCCGTCAGCCCGCGCCCGCCCTTCACCGCCTCGGCGGCGGCGGCGAGGGTGCGCCGGGCCAGGTCGCCCGGGCGGATCTGGATCGGCGACGTCCAGGCGGCGACCACCTCGTCCTCGGTCAGGGGGGCGTCGGGATCGGGCGGCAGGCCGGGCGCGGCGAGGACGCCGGAAGGGCCGCTCGGCGGGACGCGCCCCAGCGGCCACGGCGTCGACCGCGCGGCGAAGTCGCGCTTGGTCCAGCCCTCGCGCCGGGCCCGGCGGCGCAGGGCCGTCTCCGACACCCCGAAGCGGGCGGCGACGGTGGGGGCCGACAGGCCGGACAAATAGGCCCCGCGGATCAGGCTCCAGGTCTCGGCGCTGGCGGTGACGTAGCGGGTGGTCGGCAGGCGCGCGTTCATGTTGGAGTCCCCTCCCAATACTGGAGCGGATGGTAGCGGTTGGACCCGTCAGAATCGGACGCAGGGCGGTCGGGTTGGCGGCTTGACGACCGGGATTGGCCGGGTTGGCAGGGTCGGGGTTGGCAGGCCGGCGATCTGCTGTCACTCGTTGCAGTAGAATCGTGGAGGGGCCGATGCGGAGATGGGCGGGATGGGCGGCGGGCGTGGCCCTGCTGGCCGGGGGCGGTGAGGCGTGGGCGCAGACGCCGGACGACAAGCCGGTGACGACGCTCGGCCCGGCCGAAGTCCGCGCCCTGGCCATCGAGACCGGCGGGACGCCGGGGGCGGTCGAGCATCTGGAGGACAACGAGTACCGGATGGAGATCCTCTACCCCGACGACCTGTGGGTTCATTTCGAGGGCTGGAGCTGCACCGGCGACGGCGAGGCCAAGCGCTGCGCCGAGTTCATCCTCTACGTCTGGTTCGAACTGGACAGCGAGGCCGAGGCCCTCGCCCGGGAGCATGAGATCGACATCGCCTGGCTGTCCGACGTGGCGGTCGGCAATGAGCTCAAGGTCTGGCGCATGGACTATCTGTCCGGCATGACCCGCGGCCGCATGCGCGGCATGTTCGAGACCTTTCTCCAGACCGTCGCCGTGGCGCGGGAGATAGCCTTTCCGGTCAAGGGAGGGGCCGGCGCCGGCGGAAAGACCGCGACCAAGGGGGGCTGAGGCGGGGGCTTCTGCCTGTCCTTCTCCCATGCGGGTGGAGGGGCGACGCCCGACGGGCGCCCCGCAGGGGCGGATGAGCCAAGAGAGAGGGCGTTTTGTCATCCCGGCCGGACCCCGGCGCAGGCCGGGGGGAGAGCCGGGACGGCGGCGCTCCCCTCAGGCCCGCTCCCGGAAATCGCAGCGCGATTGTCCGGGAGACAGGCGGCGGCGAGCCCGGTCACCCGTCTCCCGGATAGCGGCTCGCGCCGCTTCCGGGAGGGTGGGGTTGGGCGGCCAGGCGTCCCGGATCACCGCTGCGCGGCGTCCGGGATGACAAGCGCCCGCACGGGTGTTGGTGGGCGGGGCGGCCGGTCGGCCGGACAAGCGGGGCAGAAGCCGTGCCCGGCCATCCAGCCCTCGGTCAGATGGCGCGCCTGCTGGGTCGCGCTGGTGTAGACGGCGCTCGGCTCGGCGAAGCCGAGACTGCACCACGAGTTGGTATCGTCCCCCATCCAACCACCGTAGTGGGTGGTGGGTCAGAGACCACCTCCAGCGATCTCACTATTAAAAAATGGTGGGTGCGCTCTTCTTACTCGTCTAGTCCGTCGATCAACTCGGAGAGCGCCTTAGCTACCGCTCGCGCAGCCTCCTCACTCCCGTCCTGATCGTTCCAAAGTCTAAACATCGGTGGGAAAAGCTGGGTCCGCGACAAACCGAGTTCGACCGATAAGTCGTGGTACCAGTCGTGCGCCTCTTTGCCTTCTAGCGTAGCCAACAGCCGGGGGATGTCCTCCCGACCGACAATGGCACCGAACGCCCCAGGATTTTCCGTGACTAGAGTGCGAAATGTTCGCTCGATCGGGATGTCGCCAGGCAGAAAGGTCGAGCGCGCGCGGGGCTCCTCTGCGGTCGTGGTCCTCACATCCCCATCGAACAGCCCCACGATCTTAATACGGCGCGTGTCAGCCATCTGAGCCAAGCTAGCCGCGATGTTTCCCTCGCCGTTCCGCACGGTCACATCAATGCGACGGGCTAGCCTTGGATCATACTTTTCAAGGATCCACCGGCAGAACTCCGCCCCTGCCATATCTTCAACCAAGACGATCGCTGAGATTGGCGGATCGATGCCTAATTGGGTCAGCAGTGAAGGTGGTGCGGAAGCATCGAATGAGACCCCCTCTCGTGTGCGTATGAGGAACACAAGCGCTTCATCTGGCATCGGAGCTATCATCGGACCAGAGTGAGTGGCCACCACGGCGCACAGCTTCTTCTCAGTCACTTTAGATAGTATGTGAGAGCCGACAGCCTCTTGTGAGGCTTGAGATAGAAACGTCTCCGGTTCTTCGAGGAGAATGATCGAATTCTCTTTCGCTCGGAACAGAGTCCACCAGATTAGAAAGGCCGCCAGCTCACCTGCGCCCATAGACCGACTGTCATATCGATCCTCCCCATATGACACTTCGAAAAATGGTATGACTCGGTCAAACTCTTCGATCTCAAATAACGAAACAGAGCGGTACCCTCTTCTGGTAATGAACTCTACTTCTCCTAACTCATCGTCCGTTAGTTTGTACTCGCCGATCCCGCTCGTTATTCCCTCATCCGCTTGAAGGTCCGCTAGCATGGAAAGAACGATATCCACCTCCTGAGAGGTGTCCAAGTGTATCACGTCGAGACCATGCGAGGCATCGCTACTCGTCTCAGAAGCCACGAAGGAAGCGGAACATGTATGTTCAACATCTACGACCTTTAGAAGGACGGATGCGGTTCCAGTAGCCAGTCTTCGCGCAATAAAGTCCGAGCGCCGAGCGCCCTCCGGCGCCAAGGCTCCCCATAAAGCCTGCAAGAGCGTGCTCTTGCCTGCGCCATTCGCGCCCGAAATGAAAGTGATAGGAGAATAGAACGCGACTTCTCCCGAGCCCAGGCCAAGCAAATTGTCAAAAGCGAAGTGCTCTATACGTACCGGCCAGGTTGCCGCCCGCTTCTTGAGACCCCGTCTGAGGTCTGCTGCCCGGGCGGCTTTCACAGCAGCCCACCCCAGTGCTCCAAGTCAAATACCTGCAAGGCAGCATGCTCAAACGTCACATCATCGCGCTGCGAAACGGCGTCCTCGAGCGAGCGCAATAGGGAAGGCTCTACCGGGGCAGGAGGAACTTCGTTCAAGGCAAAACAGTAAATGTACCAAAGGACAATATCTCTAAGGACGACTGACGATACGTCCGTTACACGGAGACTTGCCCTGTCCTCGAAAACAGCGGCCGCCTCAGTGATATAGTGGGCTGTATATTGGCCATTCCTCGCAGCAGAAAACGCTGACACAATGCCGGGATGTGGATCCGACTCCTCAAAACGGGAAAAAAACAGCAACCATGAGATTAAGCTAGCCTTGTTGAGGCGATAATGCGGGGACTGCCGCATCGCACCTGAAAAATGCTCTATTGTTCGCCACGCGCGCTGCACTACGTCATCAGGAAACCCATGCCGGCTCCTGAAGCGCTCGGAAATCCGACTTTCCGTTCCCTTGATGGCGAAGCTACCGTTCTCCAAGAAGAATAATAGCCTCGCGATAATATCGTCATATGCCAGCCGCGTGTTTGAGAATCCTAGTGAAGAGGATGTGTTTCCGGACGAAACGAAATAATTCACCAACTCTTTCAGTTGCGCCCGTGCCGGGCCGTACAGGGCGTTGCGCTGCTCCCCAGCGGTGAGCATTGTTGGCTGGTTCAGCCTATAGAATAGTTCGCTCGGTTCTTCGGGTTGATAATCGAATATAATGAAGCAGCGCAAAGAGTAATTATTTATGCTTCTGACGACGTCAATGTCCAGTTTTGAATACACCTTACGGTGCAACGATCTGACATAAGGGTCCTCAGGAGTTATGTTTCCATCTATAGAGAATTTATCCTCGAAGAAATCACGGATTGAGACGAGACGTTGCTGCCCATCAAGAACCTCGAAACGCGACCCTGCGGTTTCGACGAGGTGGATCGGGGGAATAGACCAGCCCCTAAGGATGGTATCGACAAGCCGCTTCTTCTTTGGCGAAGACCAGACCTCCTGCCGCTGGAATTCCGGTTGAAGGTCAACCGCGCCGGAGGACATGCGCGCCACGAGTGACTGGAGATCAGGCTCCCAAGGTTTAAGCTTCATTTTATCTGCCGCGACGGTTTAGCGCCCAACGTGGGCGAACGCCTTGAGTCTCGTCAATCATATTCCTCACGTCACGCCTTCGCCGCATCAAACCGGTCTGGTCCTCAGTCTACCGGCGTCATCTGCTTGGCCTGACCCGGGTCGACCGGCCTCCACCGCACTCCGCCCCCCCCCCCTACCGCCCCTTCCGGAACGCCTCCGCCTTCTCCGCCGCCGCGTCGGCCCGCCACCGCTTCGGCGCGCTCTTGTCCACCTGCTCCCCCTCGGCGGTCAGCACCTCATTGGCGAACTCCAGATCCAGCAGCTTCATGCGCTTGATCTCGTCGCGCAGGCGGGCGGCCTCCTCGAACTCGAGGTTGGCGGCGGCCTCGCGCATGCGGCCTTCGAGGTCCTTGAGGGCGGCCTGGAAGTTGGTGCCGACGAAGGGTTTGGAGGCCTCGGCCACGCCGGGCGAGGTCAGGCGGTCCATCTCGCGGCTCTCATAGGGCGAGGCCATGATCTCCTTGATGTCGCGCTTGACCGACTCGGGCGTGATGCCGTGTTCGGCGTTGTAGGCCTCCTGCTTCTCGCGGCGGCGATTGGTCTCGGCGATGGCGCGCTCCATCGAGCCGGTCATGCGGTCGGCGTAGAGGATGACGCGGCCGTCGACGTTGCGGGCGGCGCGGCCGATGGTCTGGATCAGCGAGGTCTCGGAGCGCAGGAAGCCCTCCTTGTCGGCGTCGAGGATGGCGACCAGGCCGCACTCGGGGATGTCGAGGCCCTCGCGCAGCAGGTTGATGCCGATCAGGACGTCGAAGGCGCCCATGCGCAGGTCGCGCAGGATCTCGATCCGTTCCAGGGTGTCGACGTCGGAGTGCATGTAGCGGACGCGGACGCCCTGCTCGTGCATGTATTCGGTCAGGTCCTCAGCCATCTTCTTGGTCAGGACGGTGACCAAAGACCTGTACCCGAGACGAGCGACGTTCTTTACCTCATCGATGACGTCGTCGACCTGGTTGCGGGTCTGGCCGCTGACCGGGCGGATTTCGACCGGGGGGTCGATCAGGCCGGTGGGACGGATGACCTGTTCGGTGAAGACGCCGCCGGTCTTCTCCATCTCCCACGGGCCGGGGGTGGCGGAGACGAAGACGGTCTGGGGGCGCATGGCGTCCCATTCGTCGAACTTCAGCGGGCGGTTGTCGATGGCGCTGGGCAGGCGGAAGCCGTATTCGGCCAGGGTGGATTTGCGGCGGTAGTCGCCGCGGTACATGGCGCTGATCTGGCCGACGGTGACGTGGCTCTCGTCGACGAACAGCAGGGCGTTGTCGGGGATGTATTCGAAGAAGGTGGGCGGCGGCTCGCCCGGGGCGCGGCCGGTCAGCCAGCGGCTGTAGTTCTCGATGCCGGCGCAGGAGCCGGTGGCCTCCATCATCTCCAGATCGAAGCGCACCCGTTGTTCGAGGCGCTGGGCCTCGAGCAGCTTGCCGTTCTCGACCATCCAGTCGAGCGTCTCCTTGAGCTCGGCCTTGATGCCGGTGATGGCCTGGTTCAGCGACGGCCGCGGGGTGACGTAGTGGCTGGCGGCGTAGACGGTGATCTCGTCGAGGTCGGCGGTCTTCTTGCCGGTGAGGGGGTCGAACTCCTGGATGGATTCCAGCTCGTCCCCGAACAGCTGGATGCGCCAGGCGCGGTCCTCCATGTGGACGGGGAAGACCTCCAGGGTGTCGCCGCGCTTGCGGAACATGCCGCGCTCGAAGGCGGCGTCGTTGCGCTTGTACTGCAGGGCGATGAGGTCGGCGCGCAGCTTGGCCTCGTCGATCTGGTCGCCGACCTTCAGGGTGAAGGTCATGGCGGTATAGGTCTCGACCGAGCCGATGCCGTAGATGCAGGAGACCGAGGCGACCACGATCACATCGTCCCGCTCGAGTATCGCCCGGGTGGCGGAGTGGCGCATGCGGTCGATCTGCTCGTTGATCGAGCTGTCCTTCTCGATATAGGTGTCGGTGCGCGGGACGTAGGCTTCCGGTTGATAATAGTCGTAATAGGATACGAAGTATTCAACGGCGTTGTCAGGGAAGAACGACTTGAACTCGGAGTAGAGCTGGGCGGCGAGGGTCTTGTTGTGGGCGAGGATCAGGGCCGGGCGCTGGGTCTGTTCGATGACCTTGGCCATGGTGAAGGTCTTGCCCGAGCCGGTGACGCCGAGCAGGACCTGATCGCGCTCGCCGGCCTTCGCGGTCTCGACCAGTTCGGCGATGGCGGCGGGCTGGTCTCCGGCGGGGGTGTATTTGGTCTCGAGCCGGAACGGGATGTGCTTGCGGCCGGAGGGCCGGTCGGGCCGGTGCGGGGTCCAGTCGGCGGGCTTGCCGGGAGCTTCCTCGGGCGTCAGACGCGGGCCGGTGACGGGCGCGAACATCGGCATCCGGCTGGTCGCCGCGGCCGGATCGTGGAGGAAGGAGACCGGGGCCTCGGCCACGCCCGGGGTGTGTTCGGGCTTGCGCGTGCCCTGGGGCGTGGTCTGGGTCGATTTCCGGGGAGAACGGGCCATGAACGCAATCTAGGGCGGGGAACGGGGTTTCGCCACAACGTCCGGCGCGCGCGGGGGATGCGGATGGCGACGGCCGACAGCGGCTGACAGCCGGATCTAGCGCGTCGCGGGCCCCGGCTCCTCGCCGTTGGCCGTCTCCTCTTCGGGCGTCATCAGATCCTCGGCGGCGTCGTTGACCGGAGGCGCGCGCGGCGCCGGCGCGGCGGGCTTCGGCTCCGACGGCGCGCCGGCGTTGACCGCCAGGCCCAGGGTCTTCAAGGCGTCGTCGCCCTCGCGGCCGAAGACGCTGCGCAGACGCAGGTCGGTCTGCGGGAAGGGGATCTCGACCCCGGCCTTGTCGAGGGCGTCGGCGATGGCCCAGGTGTAGGCGGCGTGCATGGCGCCGGGCCGTTTGACCGCCTCGCGCGTCGGCCAGACCAGCAGCTCGAAATTCAGGCTGGAGTCGCCGAAGCCGGTCAGCCAGACCTGGCTCTTGCGGGTGTCGGTTTCGGGCAAGGTGAAGGGGCTGTTGCGGGCCGCTTCCAGCACCGCTTCGCGCACCGCGGCCCGGTCGGCGCCATAGGCGACGCCGAACGGAATATGGATGCGGCGGGTATCGCCCTTGAGCGTCCAGTTGGTGACCGAGCCCTCGATCAAATGCGAGTTGGGCACGACGATATTGAGGTTGTCGTTGGTGCGGATGCGGGTGGCGCGCGGCCCGACCTCGGCGATGACGCCGCGCACGCCGTCCTCCAGTTCGATGAAGTCGCCGACCGAAACCATGCGGTCGAAGATCAGAAAGAGACCCGAGACGAATTCCTTGACCACCCCCTGCAGGCCGAGGCCGACACCGATGCCGATGGCACCGGCGAAGACCGCCAGCGACGACAGGTTCAGCCCCGCCGTCGACAGGGCGGCGAAGACGCCGAACAGGATCAGCCCGTAGCTGGCCAGCTTTTCCAGCACATAAAGGGCGCCGGCGCTGCGGGTCGAGCGCTCGCGCAGGCGTCGCAACGCCCGGGTGGCCACCCACGACAGCGCCCAGGCCGCCACCAGCACGACAAGGGCGGCGATCAGCCCTCCGATCGTGATCGACGCGCCGCCGATACGGAACAGCTGTTCCTGGTCGATTTCACTGAGGTTCGGCATCAAGCGTCAGCGTATGGCGCCCCCGGCGGTTCCGCCAGAGGTCGCGGCGGTCGTGTGTTGCGAGCGATCAGAGCCGAATAGCGCGAGCATCCGCGCCCGCGCCGGGGCAGACTGGCCCCATGTCCCGCGCCGATGCCGCCCCTTCATGCTCGCCGCCCTCTGCCCTGACCCTGTCGTGGGTGGACAGCCCGATCGGACCGCTGGCCCTGGCCTGCGACGACGCGGGTGTGCTGCGCGGGCTGTCGTTCTCGGGTCCGGGCGGTGACGGGCTGATCAAGGCGATGAAGCGCGAGTATCCGATGGCCGCGCTGGCCGACGGCGCGGCCCCGGCGGCGCTGGTTCGAACCCTGGGCGCTTATTTCGACGGTGACCGCGAGGCGCTGGGCCGCGCGCCATGGTCGCTGGACGGTGCGGTCGCTGGCGACGGTTTCCACGCCCGGGTATGGCGGGCGCTGGCCGAGGTGCCGGCGGGCGTCACCATCAGCTACGGCGAGATGGCGAAGCGCGCCGGAGAGCCCGGGGCGGCGCAGGCGGCGGGCACAGCCCTGAACCGCAATCCCATTCCGCTGGTGCTGGTCTGCCACCGGGTGGTCGGCGCCGATGGGGCGCTGGTCGGCTTCGGCGGCGGGCTGGAGCGCAAGGGCTGGCTGCTAAGGCACGAGGGCGCGCTGCTGATCTAGGTGTTCCAGCCGAAGATTGTGACGTCCTGGACGTGTCCGCGTTGGGTCGTGCACTGGACACCCGATCGACCGTTGTGAACGGGTTCCCAGCCATAGATCACCTGTTCGGTTCCCGGCACGGTCTGTACGACGGCCGGCCCGTCCAACTGGACACCGCTTGCGGCCGCACGGGCGCGGCAGGCCTCTTCCGTCGACATGGTCTGACAGCCCGAAACGGCGACGAGACAGACCGAAGCGAAGAGAGGCTGCAGAATTTTCATTGTTCGCATTGAGATGAGCGCCGCACCTGATTTAGCTGAACAGACCGATCAGCTCTCGCCCGGCCAGCACGCAGAACAGCAGGCCGCCCGCGATCAGCATGCTGTTGGAAAGCCAGCCGCTGCGCCACCCGGCCGGCGTTCGCGATGAGTTGAGCAGCCAGATCAGGGTCAGGGCGAGGAAGGGCATGAACAGGGCCCCGAGCGCGCCATAGGCGACGATCAGACCGAACGGCCGGTCCATGAACAGCAGGGCCATCGGCGGGACGGTGAGCCACAGCAGATAGCCGCGGAAGGCGGGGCTGCCCTCGCCCCTGGCGGTCGGGTCGGCGGCGCGACCGCGCAGATGGGCCCAGAAGTCGGCGAACATCAGGCTGACCCCGTGCCAGACGCCGATCAGGGACGAGAAGCTGGCGGCGAAGAAGCCGACGAGGAACATCACCCCGACGACGTCGCCGAACCGCTCGCGCAGCACGCCGTCGAGGTCGAGCAGGCCCCGGTCGCCCCGAGCCAGGGCAATGTTCGAAGCGTAAAGCAACTCGGCGCCGACGATCAGCATGGCCACGACGAAGACGCCGGTGACGGCGTAACCGACCCGGTTGTCGAGCCGCATGACCCGCATCCAGGCCGGGCCGCGCCAGCCCTTCTCGCCGATCCAGTAGCCGTAGGCGGCCAGGGTGATGGTGCCGCCCACTCCTCCGATCAGGCCGAGGGTGTAGAAGGTCGACCCCTCGGGCAGGGTCGGGACCAGGCCGCGCGCCATGGCCGGCAGGTCGGGGGCGACGATGACGGCGAGGCCGACCACGGTGACGAACATCACCGCGACCAGTGCGGTCATCAGTTTCTCGAACACCGGATAGCGGTTGAACCAGACGAGGATCAGGCCGACGACGCCGCAGATCATGGCCCAGCCCTTGAGATCGAGGGCGAGGGCCGTGCCGTCCAGCAAGGCGGCCAGCGGCAGGGCCGAGGCGGTCATGGCCGTGGCTCCATAGACGAAACCCCAGACGGCCACATAGACGCCGAAATAGGCGCTGGCCCAGTTGAGCCGGCCGCCGAACCAGCCCGGCCCGAGACTGGACCAGCCCTCGAAGATGGTCCGACCGGAGGCCAGCGACCAGCGGCCGACGCCCTCGGCCAGCGAGATCTTCAGCAGGGTTCCGACCACCGCCGCCCATAGCAGGGCGTAGCCGAACATGGAGCCGGCCACGAGGGTGGCCACCAGATCGCCGGCCCCGACGCCGGTGGCGGCGGCGACGATCCCGGGACCGATCAGCCGCCAGTGGGAACCAGCGGACGGAGTCGTGGGGGCGGGGGCATCGGTCATGCGGCGGGGCTCCTGTGCGAGGAGCTTAGCCGCAGCCGATGCCGCTTGTCCCGGCCCACGAGGGCCCGTCCGTGCTAGCGCCTGATGTCGACCCGAGCTTCCAGATCGGCCCATCGCCGGGTCAGGTCGCGCAGTTCGTCGCGCAGACGCATGGCCTCAGACCGGCTGATCCGACCACTGCGCTCGCCAGCGACGATGCGGGCCTCGATCTCGGCCGCGCGGGGATCGTAGCCGTATCCGCCATCGTCCCAACCGACATCGCCGACGCGGCGATTGAGGTCGGCAAGCCGGACTGTCAGGTCCTGCTGTTCACGAGTGCTGAGGCCGTCGCGGCGGTAGTCGGCCTCCAGCCTGACCAGGGCGTCGAAGTCGGCGCGCAGGCGGGCGCCTTCGCTCCTCGACAGCGAGCGTTCGCGAACGCCGGCGTCGATCCGGCTGAAGAAGGCGACCCGCTGGTCCGCCAGCGGCCGCCAGCCGTAGCTCATGTCGTCGTCGTCGCGGCGCTCGTCCCCCACGCGCTGCGACAGGACGCGGTAGCGGTCGCGCAGGTCCCGGCGCTCGCTGGTAGTCATGCGACCATCGGCGGCGTAGCGGGTCTCGAGCTGGACGAGGGCGTCGTAGTCGTCCCGCAGTCGATCGGCCTCGTACCGGCTGATCGAGCCGTCGCGGACCCCGGCGTTGATGCGGGCGTCGAGGTCGGCGCGGCGCTGATAGAGCGGGCGACGACCCCGGCCCCAGTCCTCGTCCAGAACGCGATCCTGATCTGCGGTCTGGACGCCAAACAGGGCCCCGAGCAGGGCGCCGAATACATCGCCCGGCTGATCCCGCCTTGTTTGGCCATAGTCCTGGCCCGCGCCGTAGGGATCGTCGGGATAGAGCGGTCCGACGGTGGCGGAGGCGCCGTTGCAGCTGAGCACGCCGTCCCGATTGGTCAGAGCGCTGCGGCAGTCGACGCTGCGGATGGAGCTCCAGCGGTAGCCGCCGTTGGTCTGGCATTCGGCCGAGACGTAGCCGTTGGCGAGTTGCTCGACATTGCGGCACGACGAGGGAACGGCCCCGGGGCCGGTCTGGTAGCTGGTATAAGGGGTTTGGGCTTCGGCGGCGCCAGCGGCGGTCAGAACCAGCGCGCCAGCCGCGAGAGCCGACAGGGTGTAAGTCGCGGTCATGTGAGGCCTTTCCGGCGATAAGTCAGGAGCGGGAAGAACGGCGTTCGGAGCGGAAGGTTGCCCCCGATCCGCGGCGCCCCTCCCTTCGCCCCTCCGGCTCCGCTAGTGCTTGCTGATGACCGCCCTGCCCCTCAACGAGGTCCTGATGCTCCTCGCCGCCCTGGTGGCGGCGGGGCTGGCGGGCGGCGTGATCGCCGGCCTGTTCGGGGTCGGGGGCGGCACGGTGATCGTGCCGGCGGTGTTCTACGCCTTCGAGGTGCTGGGGATCGGCGGCGAAGGCAATCTGCACACCGCGATCGGGACCTCGCTGCTAACGATCGTCGCCACCTCGTGGCGGTCGCTGAGGGCGCACCGGACCCACGGAGCGGTCGACGAGGGGGTGCTGAAGACCTGGACGCCTTGGGTCGCGGTCGGGGCGCTGGTCGGGGCCGCCGTCGCGGGCGTCACCTCGATGGCGGGGCTGGCCCTCGTCTATGCCGTCTGCCTGGCGGCGGTGGCGGCTCAGATGGGGCTGATGCCGGAGGGTCATGCGCTGCGCAAGGACCTGCCGACGGGCTGGGGGCGACGGGGTCTGGGGACCGTGATCGGCGGGCTGTCGGCGATGATGGGCATCGGCGGCGGCAGCTTCGGCGGCATGCTGATGTCGCTGTGCGGGCGGCCGATCCACCAGGCGGTGGCGACCGCCTCGGGCTTCGGGGTGGCCATCGGGACGGCGGCGACGCTTGGCTTCGTCGTGTTCGGCTGGGACGCCGGCGGGCGTCCGCCGCTGTCGCTCGGCTACGTCAACGTCCCGGGCGCGGTGGTGATGGCGGTGCTGACCACGGCGGTGGCGCCGTGGGGAGCGAAGCTGGCGCATTCTCTGGACCGGCGCGTGCTGCGCAAGGCGTTCGCGCTGTACCTGCTGGTCGCCGCAGCGCTGGTGGTCGCCAAGGCGGTGTGAGGCCTGGCCCTAGGGGCGCAGCGTGATTTCGACCGGGGTGGCGCTGAACGAGGACAGGCGGCCGAGGTAGCTCATCCCGAGCAGGGAGTGCGGCAAACCGGCCTCGACGACCAGGGCCTCGACACTTTCGACGCGGGCGCCGGCGACGGCGACGTCGAGAAGCTGGACCGGGGCGGCGCGCACGGGTCCGGAGGCGGTGATCACCGTGCCGGAAAAGTCCTCTGCCTCAAGCCTGAGACCGAGGCGGGCGGCGTCGTCGCGGGTCAGGGCCACGACGCTGGCGCCGGTGTCGACCATCACGCGGACCGCGCGGCCCTCGATCAGGGCGTCGGCCCAGTAGTGGCCGTCGGCGGCCTTGAGCACCTGGGCGGGACCGCCGGTGGCGGGCGCGGCGGCGACCGGCACGGCGGCCTGGGCCTGACTGCGCAGCCCCGCCTGATCCATCCACCAGGCGGTGGTCAGGGCCGAGGCGACGGCGAGGGCCATGACGGCCGCGGAGGAGAGGTCGAACCGCATGGCCGTGTTGTCGCACGGCGCCGTTGGTATGCGGTGAAGAGGGATGGTTGGCGGAGGGTTAAACGCGCAGCAGGCAGCAGGCAGCAGGAGAGAGCGTCCGGAGGCTGCAGCCAGTCGGCTATTTCGAATCCTCCGTTGCCTGCTGCCTGCCGCCTGTCGCCTCCCTCGCCGGGAGCTCCGCCATGATCCGGGCCCGCTCGGCGTCTGACAGGCTGCTCCAGCCGCCGATCTCGGACAGGGTGCGCCAGCACCCGAGGCAGAGGCCCGAGGCGCCATCGACGATGCAGACCTTGACGCAGGGCGTGGCGATCGAGCGGGGCGGGCCGGGGAGCGACGGCGGAGCGGACATGAGGGACCAGTAGCCGCTCGAAGGCGCGCGGGGAATTGTCGGCGGCGGCCGGATGGGGCACTGCTGGCGCATGACCCTGATCCAGACGGAACGACGCGGCGCGATCGAAATATGGACGCTGTCCCGGCCCGAGCGGCTGAACGCCCTGCCCGACCTCGAAGACGGCGAGGCCTTCGCGGCGGCCTGCGCGGCCGTCAACGCCGACGCCGCGGTGCGCTGCGTGGTGATCACGGGCGAGGGCCGGGCCTTTTCCGCGGGCGGCGACCTGAAGGCGATGCGCGACCGGCGCGAGCTGTTCGCCGGGTCGGGGGCCGAAATCCGCGACCGCTATCGCCGGGTGGTGCACCGCATTGTCCGGTCGCTGTACGGGCTGGAGGTTCCGCTGGTGGCGGCGGTGAACGGCCCGGCCATGGGGCTGGGCTGCGACATCGCCGGACTGGCGGACATCCGGCTGGCCTCGAGCGAGGCGACGTTCGGCGTGCCGTTCCTGAAGCTGGGCCTGTTGCCCGGCGACGGCGGGGCCTGGCTGCTGCCGCGAAACGTCGGCTATGCGCGGGCGGCGGAGATGCTGTTCACGGGAGATGCGATCGATTCGGCGACGGCGGAACGGTGGGGTCTGGTCAATCGCGTCGTCCCGCCGGATGCGCTGATGGAGGAGGCGCTGACGGTCGCCGGCAAGGTCGCGGCGCACGGCCCCCAGGCGCTGCGCATGGCCAAGACCCTGTTGCGCCAGGGGCGGGACGTGAATTTCGACCAGATGCTGGAGATGACCGCCGCCATGCAGGCGCTGGCTCACCTGACCGGGGATCACGACGAGGGCGTGGCCGCCGTGCTGGAGAAGCGGCCGGCGGTGTTCGACGGGACCTGAGGTCGGGGCGTGATCGGCGGTGCCGGTCGTCGTTCCCTACCCCGCCCGTGCCGAGGTCTGCATCGAACGGTCGGCGGGGACGCCGGCGGCGACGGTGCGGGGCGCGCCGGCGGTCTCGCCGGGCTTCATGAATTTCACCAGCACCCGCTGGCCGATCAGCAGCGGGGCGTCGCCGGCGGTGACGACCACCTCAACCACCCGCTCATCCGAGCGCTGCGACGGGTCGTCCGAGGCCAGCTTGCGGGCGCCGAAGACGGCGGCGCGGCGCAGGACCGACCCGACATAGACCTTGGAGGGATCGCCCTCGGGCGTAATCTCGACGGCCTGACCGGGCGTGATGTTGGGGATGTCGCTCTCGACGATCTCGGCCCGGGCGATGCGCGGGGCGTCGGGCTCGAGGTCGAACATATTGGACACGTTCAGGGTCGAGGCGCCGGCGCCGGGGTTGGCGTAGCGGCGCACGATGCGGCCCGACTGGGGCGCGCGGATCACCGTCAGTTCGACATTGTAGGCGGCCTGGTCGCGGCGGGCGCGGGCGGTTTGAACCGCGGCCTGCTGTGAGGCGAGACGGGCCTGGGCGGTGGCGATGGCGTCGCGGGCCGCGTCCATGCGGGCGGCGGCGACGAAGTTGGAATCGACGAGGGCGGCAAGGCGGTCATGCTCGCGCTGGGCGGTGCGGATGTCGACCTGCAGCGAGCGCAGCTGGCTCTCGGCCTGGGCCACATCGGCGGCGGCGCTTTGCAGGGCCAGACGGGGCTCTTCGTCTTCCTGGCGGGCGAGGATCTGGCCGGCGACGACGCGGTCGCCTTCCTGCACCAGGACCTCGCGGACCACGCCGCCGCGGCGGGCCGCGATCTGGATAATGCCGCCCTCGACATCCACCTTGCCGTTGGCGATGGCCGCGTACGGGCTCTCGACCTTGCGGGCCGCGGCCTGCTCGTCCTCGGCCTTCTTCTTTGCAGCGCCCGCCTGCATCACGTTGAAGCCCACGATCGCGAGAATGATCACGACCAGGCCGATCCAGAGCCATTTGTTTTTCAGCAATCGGGGCATGGAGTCAGTCCTTGGGATCGGTCAGTGCGAAGCGAGGGTGGCGTCGGGGTTGGGCGTGCGGCGCTGGTCGTCGATGATCACGCCGTCCTCGATCTTGATGACGCGGTCGGCCCATTCCTCGAGTCGGGGGTCGTGCGTCACGCAGATGACCGCGGCGCCGTGTTCGGTGGCGGCGCGGCGCAGAAGCCGGATGACGACCTGGCCGTTCTCGCCGTCGAGGGCCGAGGTCGGTTCATCGGCGAACAGGATCTGCGGGTTCTTGGCCAGGCAGCGGGCGATGGCGACGCGTTGCTTCTCGCCGCCGGACAGCGCCGAGGGCCGCTGGTTGAGGCGGGCCCCGAGGCCGACCTCCTTGAGCGTCTCGGTCGCCTGCCGTTTGGCGTCGCCCTTGGGCATGCCCTGGAATTTCAGCACCACCTCGACCTGTTGCAGGGCGGTCAGGGCCGGGAACAGGTTGAAGCCCTGGAAGATGAAGCCGCAGTTGTCGAGGCGGAAGCGGTCGATCCGCCCGGATGACAGCTTCCACAGATTGTCGATGTCGAGGGTGTCGACCCGGCCTTCCTCCGGCCGGAGCAGGCCGGACAGGGCGGCGATCAGGGTCGACTTGCCCGAACCGGACGGCCCCATGACCATGGTCAGATCGCCGTGCCGGGCGTCGAAGTCCACGCCCTTCAGCACCTCGATGAAGGCCTTGCCGGACTTGAAGCGCTTCACCAGGCCCTTGGCCTCGATGGCGAAGTCGCCATGCTTGCCGTGAGTCTTCGTCGGGCTCATCGCAGCAGGTCCGCCGGTTGGCTGTTCTTGAGGATGCCGAGGGACAACAGGCCCGACAGCATGGCGATGACGACCAGACCGCCGCCGACGATGAGCAGCAGGACCGGCGGCAGGGCGATGATCACGGCGTTGGCCATGGCCAGCATCTGGACCAGCCAGGTGAGGCCGATGGCGGCGGCGACGCCGACCAGGCCGACCCAGAAGCTGAGCTCCATGACGATGCGGTTCAGCGAGCCCATGCCGACGCCGAGGGCGCGCAGCGAGGCGAACTCCTTGATGTTGGCCATGATGGCGCCGCGCAGGGTCTGCCAGGTGATGGCCACGCCGATGATGGTGCCCAGCACCACGCAGCCGCCGATGATGATGACGAGGATGCCTTCCTCGAACATCGCCCCGGCGTTGGCGTCGGCCAGTTCCTGGCGGGTCCAGGCCTTCCACTGACCGTCGCCGAGGACGTTCAGCTGGGCGGCGACCCGCTCGGCCTGGGCCGGGTCGCGCAGCTTGACCATCAGCGGGCCGACGCGGGGGCCGGTGTCGGCCTGGCCGAGCATCCGCAGGGTGTCGCGCGACATGACGATGTTGGCCTGCATCATGTTGGGATAGCCGCGGGTGATGCCGACGACGGTCACGGTCTGGCCGTTGTACAGCGCCTTGTCCCCGAGCTTGACGCCCAGCTTGGTCACGGCCGTCTCGTCGATGGCGACGGTATAGGGCTGGCGCAGGGCGTCGACGAGTTCCTGCGAATAGTCGGTGGGGATGGTCACGGCGCCGGGCGTCGTGTCGATGATGCTGGCCTGGACGAACTGCTGTTTCGGGGCGCGCTGGCGGGCGCGGTCGGCCTGGGACATGGTCGGGTCGACGTTCTTGACGCTCTGGAACGAGCCGCCGGCGCCGTCCAGCGGCTGGACCTCAACCACCTGCGGGTTGCGGTAGGCCAGGGGGATGAAGCGGCGCGGCACGCCCGAGGGCCCGCCGATCAGGCTGGTCGCGCCCGGCTGCATGATGATGATGTCGGCGCTGGACCGCTCGATGGTGGCGGTGAAGCCCTTGCCGATGCCGATGAAGACCCCGGTCATGGCCAGCACCAGCAGGCCCGACAGCGCCAGCGCCATCACCGCCGCCATGTAGCGGCGCCACTCATAGAGCAGGGTTGAAAGTGCAAGCGACATCGAAGTGAACAGCCCCCCAGTTCCCTGTTATCTGACGGCCCCGAGGGTGAGGGCCAAGTTAAATCGGGTTAAGGCCATGTGGACGGGGTTCGTTCATCGGCGGTATGCATGGGTTTTCGACTGACTGGCCGAAGCCCCGGCCGCCCTGGAGTCATCACCCATGATCCTTCGTTCACTCCGCGCCGCCATGGCCGCGACCGCCTCAATCGCCGCCGTCGGTGGAGCCGTGGCCATCATGGCCGCGCCGTCCGCCGCCCAGGCCGACGAGGGGATGTGGACCTTCGACAATTTCCCGATCCAGACTGTGAACCAGAAATACGGCACACGGATCGACCAGGCTTGGCTGGACCGGGTGCGCAACGCCTCGGTGCGCATCCAGGGCTGTTCCGCCTCATTCGTTTCCGACGAAGGACTGATCCTGACGAACTGGCATTGCGTGGTCGGCTGCGTCCAGGAGCTTTCCGACGCCCAGCGGGACTATGTGAAGAACGGGTTCACGGCGGGAACCCGTGAGGAAGAAGTGCAGTGCCCGGGCCAGACCGCCGAGGTGCTGACAGAGATCACCGACGTAACCGACCGCGTGATCGCGGCCGGTGAAGGGCTGGAAGGCGCCGCCTTCAACACCGCGCGCCAGGCGGCGGTCAACCAGATCCAGACCGAGGCCTGCGCGGGCGATGCGAAGTTCAACTGCCAGGTGATCAGCCTGTATCGGGGCGGCCAGTACAGCCTGCACAAATTCCGCAAGTACGACGACGTCCGACTGGTCTTCGCCCCGGAGAACCAGGCGGCCTTCTTCGGCGGCGACCCCGACAATTTCAACTTCCCGCGCTACGCCCTCGATGCCGGCTTCCTGCGCGCCTACGAGGACGGCAAGCCGGTCGAGTCGCCGAACTTCCTGAAGTGGAACCCCGAGGCGCCCAGCGAGGGCGACGTGACCTTCGTGTCCGGCAATCCGGGCTCGACCTCGCGCCTGCTGACCATGAGCCAGCTGGAGCGGCTGCGCGACCAGCAACTGCCGATCATGCTGATCCAGACGTCGGAGCTGCGCGGCCGGCTGCTGGAGTATTCGCTGACCGGCGATGAGGCCAAGCGGACCTCTTTCGATCCGATCTTCGGCCTCGAGAACAGCTTCAAGGTCTACTACGGCCAGCAGGGCGCCCTGACCGACCCGGCCTTCATGCAGGCCAAGCGTGAGGCCGAAGCCGAGTTGCGCACGCGCGTCGCCGCCGACCCGAACCTGAAGCAGCAAATCGGCGACCCATGGACCGAACTTGAGGCCGTACAGGGCGTGGCCCGCGACCTCTACCTGCCCTACCGCCAGCTCGAACAGGCGGCGGGCGGCGGTTCCCAGCTCTACGCCATGGCCCGCGCCATCGTGCGCTCGGCCGGGGCGGACGAGGCCCGGCGCGCGCGTCTGGCCGCCACGGTCGGCGAGGAGACGCCGATCTCGACCGACATGGAAGAGCTCCGGCTGCGCTACTGGCTGTCGAAGACCCGGGAATACCTGACCGTCGACAATCCCCAGGTGAAGGCGATGCTGGGCCGCGAGAGCCCGGAAGCCCTGGCCGGGCGCCTGATCGACGGCACGCGGATGGCCGACGCCGACTTCCGCCGCCAGGCGGCCGGCATGACGCTGGAGCAAATGAAGGCCGCCGACCCCCTGCTGGCCTTCGTGGCCGCCAATGACGAGGCGGCGCAGGCGATCGCCGGCCGCTGGGCCGCCGAGGTCAACGCCCCGACCGCCCGCGCCGCCGAGAAGGTCGCCCAGGCCCGCTTCGCCGTCTACGGCACCAACCAGTATCCCGACGCCACCTTCAGCCTGCGGCTGTCGTACGGCGAGGTGAAGGGCTGGACCTATCGCGGCGTGACCGTGCCGCCGTTCACCTACATCGGCGGCCTGTACGAGCGGGCGACCGGTTCGGAGCCCTTCAACCTGGCCCAGGCCTTTGCCGACAACGAGGCGCGGGTGAACAAGGCGGTCGTCTACGACTTCGTCTCGACGAACGACATCATCGGCGGCAACTCCGGTTCACCGGTGATCAACGCCGACGGCGAGGTCATCGGCGCGGCTTTTGACGGCAACATCCACTCGCTGGGCGGATCGTTCGGTTACGACGGGGACCTGAACCGGACGGTCTCGGTATCGACGGCGGCCATCACCGAGGCGCTGCGCAACGTCTATCCGAACCCGCGCATCCTCGCGGAGCTGGGCGTTCGGTAACCCGTCGTCTCCCCGACGGCCAAGCCGAAGGGGAGGAAGACCGCGAAGTAGCGGAGGGGCTGGTTCCCCGCCGCCGGTTCGTGAGCTAGCGTGAACACAGCAACCAACCGGAGGGGTCTGCGCAAAGCGTCGGCCCCTCCACCACGTCGTGGTCCCCCTCCCCGTCGAGGGATGGGCAGGAGACAAGAACCATGCGCCTCACCCCCGCCTTCGCCGCCGCCCTGATGACCCTCGCCGCCGGGACGGCTGCAAAGGCCGAAGAGGGCATGTGGACTTTCGACAACTTCCCCATCGCGCGGGCCAACCAGACCCTGGGCACCAGCATCGACCAGGCCTGGCTGGACCGGGTGCGGCTGTCATCGGTCAAGTTCGGCGGCTGCTCGGCGGGGATCGTCTCGGGCGAAGGTCTCGTAATGACCAACAACCACTGCGTCTCCAGTTGCGTCGCCAATCTGTCGACCCAGGCGGTGAACTACGCCGAGACCGGCTTCGCGCCCCGGGCCCGCGAGGACGAGCTGAAATGCCCCGGCGGCTCGGCCGAGATCCTGACGGAGATTTCCGATGTGACGGCGCGAATGCACGCCGCCGGCGAGGGGCTGGACGGCCAGGCCTTCACCCGCGCGCGCGACGCCGAGGCCGGCCGGATCGAGCAGGAGGCCTGCGCCGGCGACGCCAGCTTCCGCTGTCAGGTGGTCAGCCTCTACCGGGGCGGTCAGTTCAAGCTTTACAAATTCCGCCGCTACACCGACGTGCGTCTGGCCTGGGCGCCGGAAGACCGGGCCGCGACCTTCGGCGGCGATCTGGACAATTTCAGCTTCCCCCGCTTCGCCATCGATGCGGCCTTCATCCGGCTGTACGAGAACGGCCAGCCGGTGGCGACGCCGACCCACTTTACGTGGAAGTCCGACAAGCCGGTCGAGGGCACGCCGGTGTTCGTGTCCGGCAGCCCGGGCTCGACCCAGCGTCTGCTGACCCAGGACCAGTTGATGACGGTGCGGGACGTCGTCCTGCCGCTGGACCAGCTGATCGCCTCGGAGCTGCGCGGGCGGATGATCCGCTTCTCGGAAGAGAGCGAGGAGAACGCCTTCATCGCCATGGACCCGCTCTCGAGCGTGGAGAACACCTACAAGCGCGGGCGCGGCCGGATGGCGGCGCTGACCGACCCCGCCTTCATGGCCGGGCGGGCCGAGGCGGAGGCGGACTTCCGCCGGCGCGTGGCGGCCAACGCCGCCCTGGCCGCGCAGGTTGGCGATCCGTGGGGTGACCTGGCGGCGATCCAGCCGGTGATGCGCGAGCTCTATCCCGCGATGGCCCTGCTGGAAGGCGGCACCGGGGTCGGCACCACAGGCGCCGGCGGCGGCTCGCAGCTGTTCAGCTGGGCGCGGACGCTGGTGCGTGGCGCCCAGGAGCGGGAGAAGCCGTCGGCCGAGCGCCTGCCGGAATATGCGGACAGCCGGCTGGCGGCGGTTCAGTCCAGCCTGTTCGCCGAGCGGCCGGTCTATCCGTCGCTGGAGCAGCTGCGGCTGGAGTGGTGGCTGTCGAAGACCCGCGAATGGCTGACCGTCGACGATCCCCGCGTGCGGGCCCTGCTTGGCCGGGAGTCGCCGGAGGGTCTGTCGGAGCGGCTCGTCGAGGGCACGAGCCTGGCCGATCCGGCGGTGCGCCGGGCTCTGTGGGAGGGCGGCCTGGCGGCGATCGAGGCGTCCGACGATCCGATGATCAAATATCTGTTGTCGATCCAGGACGAAACGCGCGCGGTCCGCGCCGACTGGGAGGCCCGGGTCGAGGCTCCGACCAGCCGGGCCTCCGAACGTCTGGCCGCGGCGCGGTTCGCGGCCTATGGCGAAAGCGTCTATCCGGACGCAACCGGCACGCTGCGGCTGACCTATGGCAAGATCGAGGGCTCGGACGTACCGGGCCAGCGCTGGGGCGCCTTCACCACCTTCGGCGGACTGTGGGACCGGGCCACGGGCGCGCCGCCGTTTGATGTCGCGCCGAAGCTTCTGGCGGCGAAGGACCGGATCGATCCGGACACGGTGATGAACATGGCCGTGTCGTCCGATACCATCGGCGGCTCGTCGGGCTCGCCCGTGGTCACCGCGGCGGGCGAGATCGTGGGGGCCAATTTCGATTCCACCGTCCTGACGCAGCGCAACGCCTATGGCTACGACCGCAACGTCAACCGCTCGGTGATCGTGACCACCGCGGCGGTGACGGCGGCGCTGCGCGACGTCTATGGGATGGAGCGGCTGGTCGAGGAAATGGGGGTCGAGTGAGGGCTTGGGGCTTGGGGCTTGGGGCTTGGGGCTTGGGGCTTGGGGCTTAGGGCTTAGGGCTTAGGGCTTAGGGCTTAGGGAGGACTACCGGAACCCAAGCCCTAAGACCTACGACCTAGATCTGGCTCATCTTCTGGCGGGCCTTGGCGAAGTACTGCCAGCCCGTCCAGAGGGTGACGAGGGCGGCGATCCACAGCAGGATGTAGGCGAAGGTCTGGAACGCCGGCAGCCACTCGAACGGGAGGCCGAAACCTTCCCACAGAGGGGCCAGGGCCAGTTGCAGAGCGGCCAGCGCCACCATCTGGAGAACCGTCTTCCACTTGGCCAGAAGCGTGACCGGCAGCTTGACCTTGCCGGCCACCGTCTCGCGCAGGGCTGACACGGCGAACTCACGGAACAGGATCAGGCCGCAGGGAATGGCGGCCTGCGGGACCGAGCCCCAGGCGAGCACGCCGAGGATGGCCCCGGTGATCAGCACCTTGTCGGCGATAGGGTCGAGGATGGCGCCCCAGCGTGTCGTGGCGTGCCAGCGGCGGGCCAGGAAACCATCCACCCAGTCCGTCGACGCGGCCACGATGAAGATCACGAAAGCCGTGCGCGCAAACCGGAACTGGTCGCTCGGGCTGAGCAGATCAGCCGGCAGGAAAGGCAGCCCCTGCGGCGCGGCGCCGGCCAGGATCAGGAACATCACCACCCCCGCGATCAGGCGCAGGCCCGTCAGGATGTTGGGGATGGGATTGGCGGGTTGGGTGGGGGTCATCGACGACATCCGTGTTCAACGCCGATCTGCCACGCTTCGCTGCATGAAGCGAGCGGTCAGGTGAGCCGTTCAGTCCAGCGCCTCGAACGGACCCGGCCCGTTCAGGGCGCGCAGGATGCCGTCAGCGATGCCGAAATGCAGGCCGCTGAGCACCAGCGTGCCCGCGGCTTCCCGTTCGGCGATCCACGGAAAGGTGCGCAGGTTGTCGAGCGACAGGCGGACGATGGCTTCTTCCGACGCCTGTTCCACCTCATCCGGTTCTACCGCTTCAGCCACGCGGCGCACCACCGGCGTGCCTTGGGCGATCCACGGGGCGACGAAGTCCTGAACGCTGTCAGGCGCTCCGCTGCGCATGGCCGAGACGCCCCCGCAGTGGGCATGACCCATGACCACGATGCGGGAGACGCCGAGCACCATCACACCGAACTCCAGCGCGGCCGAGACGCCGTGCAGATGGCCGTCGGGTTCATAGGGCGGGACGAGGTTGGCGACGTTACGCACGACGAACAACTGGCCCGGCGCGGCGTCGAAGATAAGGGCGGGGTCGGCGCGGCTGTCGGAGCAGGCGACGACCAGGGTGTGCGGCTTCTGCCCCTCGGCAGCGAGGGCTTCGTACTCGGCCTTCGCCTCCGCCCAGTGGCCCTCGCGGAAGCGGCGGTAGCCCGCGATCAAGGCGTTTCCTGCGTCCCCGGACATCTGCACTCGTCTCATCCCGATAATTTGCGGCCGCCCGGCGATTGCCGGGTCCGAGCCTGCCTCAACAGTCACGCGTCCCCGGTCCGAAAGGCGGATCCAGACGACGGGTGTGATCGACAACCAGCCTCCCGGGGCCGTTGACCGGAGATCGGGCTTGGCAACCCTCTCCAGAACCGGCTAGGCCCAAGAAACCAGCCCTGCTTCCGCGATTCAGCACATCCGGGAAACCCCTGTGAACGAATTTCTTCAGCTCGCTGCGGGCAATCTTCTATCGCCGATGGTGCTGTTTTTCGCCTTGGGCGTGACGGCCGGCTGGCTGAAGTCCGACCTCGCCCTGCCCGAAGCGGTCAGCAAGGGGCTGTCGCTCTATCTGATGCTGGCGATCGGCTTCAAGGGCGGAGCCGAACTCGCGGCCAGCGGCCTGACCGGGACGATCGCAGTCGCCCTGGTTCTGGCTATAGCGCTCAGCTTCACTCTCCCCGTGCTTGCCTACGGGCTGCTCCGGTCCCTTGGGCGACTTGACGTCACCAACGCAGCGGCCATCGCGGCGCACTACGGCTCCGTCAGCGTTGTGACCTTCGTCGCCGCCACCGGCTTTCTGGGTAACCGGGGCATTCCGTTCGAAGGCTACGTCGTGGCCATGATGGCGCTGATGGAGACGCCAGCCATCGTCACCGGCCTGCTGCTCGCCCGACGCGCCCGGAGCGCCGCCGGCGCCGAGGCGGCGGCGCTCCGCACCCCGCTGTTCTCCAGGGATGTGGCCCGCGAGGTCTTCCTCAGCGGCAGCGTCGTCCTGCTGGTCGGAAGTTTCGCCATTGGCTGGGCCACCGGCGAAAAGGGCCTGGCGATCATGGCCCCGGCGATCGTCGACCCCTTCAAGGCCGTCATCGCCGTCTTCCTGCTCGACATGGGTCTTCTGGTCGGGCGTCGACTGCCCGACTTCCGGGCAGTCGGATGGCGCGTCATGGCCTTCGGCCTCTACATGCCGGTCATTGGCGGGACGATCGGCCTGCTGTCCGCCCATGCCATCGGCCTGTCCCCGGGCGGCGTGACGCTCGTCGCCGTGCTCGCCGCGAGCGCCTCCTACATCGTGGTGCCCGCGGCCATGAGGATGGCGCTGCCCAAGGCCAATCCGGCGGTCTATGTCACCCTGTCCCTGGCCGTAACCTTCCCGTTCAATCTGATTGTCGGCATTCCACTCTATAACGCGGCGGCGCGGCTCCTCGCCGCGATGTAGCGCGAAAGGACCCTTCCCCGATGCAGCTCTACAAGAAGAAGAAGCTCGAGATCATCGTCGAGGCGGCCCGCTCGCGCGCCATCATCGAGATGGTCGAGAAGGCGGGCGCCCACGGCTACACAGTGGTTCCCCAGGTATCCGGCAAGGGTAATCGCGGAGTGCGCGACGACGCCCATCTCTCCGACGTGTTCCGAAATGTGATGATCATCGTCATCGCCGCCGAGGACATCGCGCACCGCATTGTCGACCAGTCCCAGCCCCTGCTGGAACACTATGCTGGGATCGTTGTGGTGTCGGATGTCGAAGTGGTCCGCGACGAGCATTTCTAGCTCCGCCCGCCCCTTTGAACCTTACGCCTTCCTGAAGAAGGCGTGGATGCGCTCGGCGAGGGCGTGGCTGACGCCCTCGACTTTTTCCAGATCGACCACCGCAGCGCGGCTGACGCCCTTGGCCGAGCCGAAAGCGTGCAACAGGGCCTTCTTGCGGCCGGGACCGACGCCCTCGATCTCATCGAGCGGATTGCGCTTGATGTCCATCGAGCGGCGCTTGGCGTGGGCGCCGTTGGCGAAGCGGTGCGCCTCGTCGCGCAGACGCTGGATGTAGTAAAGCGCCGGCGACTTGAGCGGCAGCATGAAGGGCGGCTTGCCGGGCATGAAGAAATGCTCCTTGCCGGCGTCGCGGTCGGGGCCCTTGGCGACGCCGACGGCGAGGATGTCGTCGAGGCCCAGATCGGCCAGCACCGCCTGGACTTCGGCCAATTGGCCGGCCCCGCCGTCGATCAGCAGCAGATCAGGGCGCTCGACCGCCTCGCCCTCGTCCTCGTCCTTGACCAGCCGGGTGAAGCGGCGGCGCATGACTTCGCGCATCATGCCGTAGTCGTCGCCGGGAGTCAGAACCTCGCCGCGGATGTTGAACTTGCGGTACTGGTTCTTGCGGAAACCCTCCGGCCCGGCCACGACCATGCCGCCGACCGCGTTGCTGCCCGAGATGTGGGCGTTGTCGTAGATCTCGATCCGCTCCGGACGACTGTCCAGACCGAAGGCCTCGCAGACCTCGTCGAGGATTTTCGACTGGGCCGAGGTCTCGGCCATCTTGCGGCCGAGCGCTTCGCGGGCGTTGGTCAGGGCGTGGTCGACCAGGGCTTTTCGGTCGCCTCTCTGCGGCCGTTCGACGCTGACGACGCGGCGGCCGTCGGCCACCTTCGCCTTCATCGAGAAGGCCTCCTCGAGTAGATCCTTCTCGTGCGGGACGACGTTGGACAGTATCTGCCGAGGGACCGGCTTGTCCTCGTAGAACTGACCGAGGAAGGCGGCGAGGATTTCCGGATCGGTGTCGCTGCGGTCGACGCGCGGGAAGTAGGCGCGGCCGCCCCAGTTCTGGCCGGCGCGGTAGAAGAAGACCTGCACGCAGGCCTGACCGCCGTCGGAGTGCAGGGCGAAAACGTCAGCCTCCGCCACGCTCTCGGCGGTGACCGAGTTCTCCATGGCGATGGCCGACAAGGCGCGGATGCGGTCGCGGACGCGGGCGGCCTGCTCGAAATCCATGGCGTCGGAGGCCGCCTGCATTTCCCTGGACAACCGGCCGATGACGGCGCGCGACTTGCCGCGCAGGAAGGCTTCGGCCTCGTCGACCAGGGCGCCGTAGTCGTCCAGCGAGATCAGGCCCGTGCAGGGGGCCGAACAGCGCTTGATCTGGTGCAGCATGCACGGCCGTGTGCGGGTCTCGTAGACGCTGTCCGAACAGGAGCGCAGCAGGAAGGCCTTCTGCAGGGTGGTCAGGGTGCGGTTTACGGCCCAGGTCGAAGCGAAGGGGCCGAAATAGTCACCCTTCAGGGTGTGGGCCCCACGATGCTTGCGGACCTGGGGCGCGCGGTGGTCGCGGCGGATCATCAGCTCGGCGAACGACTTGTCGTCGCGCAGCACCACATTGAAACGGGGCTTGAGCTTCTTGATGAAGTTGGATTCGAGCAGCAGGGCCTCGGTCTCGGAGGCCGTGACCACGAGCTCCATCGAGCGGGTCAGCGACACCATCAGGCCGATGCGCTGGGTGTGGAAGCGCCCCTGCGCATACTGGAGGATGCGCTTCTTCAGCGACCGCGCCTTACCGACATAGAGGCAGGCGCCATCCTCGCCATACATGCGATAGACGCCCGGCTTGTCGGGCGCACGCCGGGCCTCGTCGCGGATCAGGTCGGCGGCGACCAGCGAGGGCGGCGAATCGGCGGGCAGGCTCTCCTCGGTCATCGGGACCGATATAGGCCTAGAATTTCCGGACCATAAGAACACCGGCGATTACGAGGCCGATACCGGCGACGCGGCCGAGGCTGATCGGATGCTTCGGCATCCCCATCGCCCCGAAATGGTCGAGCACCAGGCTGAGCAGTAACTGGCCCGCGACCATCAGTATGATGGTGGTCGCCACGCCCAGCCGGGGCACGCCCCAAGCCGCCGCCACCACGAAGATCGCGCCATAAAGTCCACCTATCCAAGCATACCAGGGCAGCGCCCGCGAGGCGGCGATATCCGGCCGGACCTGCAGGACGACCGCGAGGACGCCCAAGGCCGCCGTCCCGACCGCGAACGACACGAAGGCCGCGTTCACCGGTGATCCGACCGCCCCCATCATCCTGGCGTTCGTCGGGGCCTGCAGCGCAGTGGCGGCGCCGCCCAGAACGACGGCCAGGATGGCGAGGAGCGAAGGGTTCATCGGGTTTCGCTACCAGCTTGTGGCGCTCTCCGCATCGCCGAAAATCTCGACCAGCCGGTCCCGGGTCGCGCGGTGGGTGTCGTCTGGCAGGGCGCGGGGGTCGAACCAGCCGATCTCGGCGATCTCGCCACGGCTGGAGCGGTCGGTCAGGGTGAAGCGGTCGATGCGGTAGACGAGGACGTGATCGCCGCGAAAGAAGCGCTCGTTGGAGTGGACGCTGACCAGCACCGGGCGGCCCTCGATTATGACGCCAGCCTCCTCGCGCATCTCCCGGACCAGGGCCGCCTCGCAGGTTTGCCCGCGCTCGACGCCGCCGCCCGGCAACCACCAGCCGTGCAGATAGGTGTGTTTGACCAGCAGGACGCGGCCTCGCCGTCCACCGTCACGCCGCGCACGCCCAGCGTCATGCCCCGGCTGATCCGCGACCAGGCGAAGAACAGCGGACGGGTGAGGGGCTCGATCCGCGTGCGCCACGTCGTCATGGAGAGAACGATAGGGCCTGCCGTCGGCTTGAACAGCCGGGCCGCGCGCTTTATTGGCGGCGCAGCACAGGAGCATCGCATGCTGGCCCTCTACATCATCCTCGGCTTCGTGGCCGTCCTCGCCGCGATCAATTTCATCGAGTTCGGCCGGGTTGACTGAGCCGTCGGCCCGGACCGGGGCCGTCCTCGTCACCGGCGGGGCGAAACGGATCGGGCGCGCCATCTGTCTGGAACTGGCCGTCGCCGGTTTCGACATCGCTGTCCACCATCACACCTCGGATGACGAGGCCGCCGAGCTGGTCCGCGATATTGAAGGCCTCGGACGCCGGGCTGTCGCCCTGTCCGCGGATCTGACGGATGTTGTCGCGACCCACGAACTGGTGGGCCGCGCGTCGGAGGCGTTGGGACCGCTGTCGGTGCTGGTCAACAACGCCTCGGTGTTCGAGGACGACCGGCTGGACACCATCACCGGCGATAGCTGGAACGCGCATCTGGACACCAATCTGCGGGCGCCGGTGTTGCTGGCCCAGGTTTTCGCACGTCAGGCGCCGGAAGGGGCGGCGATCGTCAACATCCTCGATCAGCGAGTGCTGAAGCCGGACCCGCGCTTCTTCTCCTACGCATTGTCGAAAGCGGCCCTGTGGCACGCCACCCGCACCATGGCCCAGGCGCTGGCGCCGCGCATCCGCGTCAATGGCGTGGGACCGGGGCCGACCCTGCCGTCGGTGCACCAGACCGGCGAGGAATTCGCCGCCGAGGCTGCGGCGGTGCCGCTGCAACGCGCCGGTAATCCCGAGGCCGTCGCGGCCGCCGTGCGATGGCTGGTGGACGCGGCGCTGGTGACGGGTCAGATGATCGCCGTCGACGGGGGCCAGCACCTGGCCTGGAAGACCCCGGACATCGTGGAGTAGCCCGTGGCCGCCTCATCCCCCCTGCCCTTCCCGGGCGCCGACGCCGCGCCGGGTATTCGCCGCGAAGGCCTGAACGTCTTCGTGCGCGGGCTGGAGGTGGCGGCGGGCATCGGCGTGCACGACCACGAGTTGGGCCGACTGCAGCGGCTGGTCATCGACGTGACGCTGGAACTGGCCCCGGCGGCGATCGAGCGGTTGGCGGACACCATCAACTACGAAGCGGTGGTCGAGGCGGCTCGAGTCATCGTGGCCGAGGGCCATGTCGGCCTGGTGGAGACCTTCGCCGAGCGGCTGGCTCTCGCCATGTTGGCGGACGGCCGGGTACGGCGCTGCACGGTGCGGATCGAGAAGCCGGGCGCGCTGGACGGCGCTGCTGCTCCCGGGTGCGAGGTAATTCTGGCGCGCTGAACCGGTTGCGCCCCCGACGGCGGACCGTCATTCTGATACGAGAACACGAAAGACCCCCATGGCCGAACCCGGCGATCCGAACGCGCCCGATGATCACGACGACCTGATCGGCTTCGCGTCGCCCGCGTCGCTGCAGGGCCGCGCCCGTTCGTCGGAGACGCCGGTCGGGGCCGGGTCCGAAGCCGTGGCCGGGTCGGAAATCAGCTCCCCCGGGTCCGAGACCGAACCCGACCTGTTCACCGCTCCCGCCGCAGCCACCACCCCGGTAGAGCCGGAACCCGACCCCGCTGAGCCGCCGTCCCCGGTTGAAACCCCGCCAGCAGAACCGGCGCCGGTCGCAGCCGCTTCCATCTTCGAACCCTCGCCCGAGTTCTCGGCCCGCCAGCGGCGACGCGAGCCTCCGGCCATTCCAGGAGGCGGCATGGGCTTGTACGCTGTCTATTCCCTAATCCTCTTCGCCGTCCCCACGCTGGGAGTCTCGGCGATCATCGGCCTGCTCGCCGTCACCGGCCGCCCCGGCCCGGAGGAGCCGCTGGCGCAATCACACTTCATCTATCAGCAGCGCACCCTGTGGGCCGCCGCCGTGGCGGTGATGATAGGGCTGATTTTCTTCCTGGTTCCGTTCGGACTGGGACCGGCCATCATGTTCATCGCCGCGCTGTGGCTGGTCGCTCGTGGGGCCGCCGGGGTGTGGACATTGAAGGCGGTGCGGCCGATCGCCGACCCCCGTAGCTGGTGGATCTGAAGGAGCTCGCCATGACTTCCACCCCTCCCCGGGACGAACCCGTCTTCCGCAGCGGCGGACATGGAGACGGCAAGGTCGCCGCTCTCGTCGCCTGGGCGCTGTATATTCTGTCAATCCCGAGCGCGAACATCCTGGTGCTGGTGGGTCTCGTCGTGGCATATGCCGGACGCAGCTCCGCGACGGGGCTGGCCCTGGAGCACCTCAACGCCCAGATTCGTCTGTTCTGGTCGGTATTCTGGTGGACCATCGCCTGCTGGATCGCGATCGCCGTCAGCGTCGTCGCCAGCGTGATCCTGATCGGCATTCCGTTCCTGATCGTGTTTGCGTTGCTGTGGTTCCTGATCAGTGTCTGGTTCACGGTGAAGAGCATCTTCGGCCTGATCAACCTGCTGGGCGACCGGGCGCCCTGAGGGTCTGCGGGCGACCACGACAGCGGATTCATCGCGGTCGCAGCCGGCGGGGAACAGACGGCCGACGCCGGAGTTGGCCCTGCGTCGGGTCGCCGACGCAGTGACGGAGTCCATTCCCCATGACCGATCTACGCGATGTCACCGCCGACCAGCGGTTTGAACAGGGCTTCACCGACGCCGACGGGCAGACGCGGACGGTGTTCGCCGACTACGCCGTCCAGGGGAATATACGGGTCATCCTGCACGTCGAGGCCGACCCCGCGCTCCGGGGCTCCGGCGCCGCCGGGACGTTCATGCAGGCGCTGGCCGAACATGCCCGCGCGGAAGGTCTGAAGCTGGCCCCTCGGTGCAGCTACGCCGTGGCCTGGCTCAAGCGGCACGGGGAGTACGACGACATCGCCGCCTGACGGCGGTCAGCCGCCGTAGCCGCCGATGACCGGCAGGATCTCGCCGGTGATGTAGCTGGAGCACTGCGGCGAGGCGAGGAAGACGTAGGCGGGCGCCAGTTCCTCAGGCTGGGCGGGGCGCTTCATCACCGTGCCGGAGCCAAATTTCGCCACCTTCTCCGCCGGCTGATCGGCGGGGTTAAGCGGGGTCCAGACCGGTCCGGGCGCCACCACGTTGACGCGGATGCCCCTCGGGGCGAGGTGCGTCCCCAGCGAGCGGCCGAAGGCGTGGATGCCGCCTTTGGTCATCGAATAGTCGAGCAGGCTGTCATTGCCTCTGATGCCGGTCACAGACCCGGTCATCACGATGGCGCCACCGGGCTTGATGTGTGGGACGGACGCCTTAACCAGGTTGAAATAACCGTAGAGATTGGTCTTCAGCGTGCGGTCGAAATGTTCGAGGGTCAGGTCTTCGAGCGCCTCGACGTGCTCCTGAAAGGCCGCGTTGGGGACCACAACATCCAGCCGCCCGAACGCGTCCAGGGTGGCCTTGACCGCGGCTTCGGAGAAAGCGGGATCCGCGACGTCGCCCTTGAGCACGATCGCCTTGCGGCCCTCGGCCTCGACGGCCCTCTTTGTATCCTCGGCGTCGCCTTCCTCGTCGAGGTGGCAGATGGCGATGTCGCAGCCCTCGCGCGCGAACAGCACGGCCACGGCGCGCCCGATGCCGGAATCGCCGCCCGTGATGATGGCGGCCATGCCTTCGAGCTTGCCGGATCCCTTCCAGAACGGCGCGTCGTACATCGGGGCCGGGTCCAGGGCGGCCTCGTCGCCGGGTTTGCGCTGGTGCTGCTCCGCGAAGGGCGGCTCGGGATATTTACGGGCGCCCGCCTGCACCGCGCCCTCGCCGCCCGTATCGCCCCCATCGGAACCCTTGGCGTCGATTCCGGCCTGAATCTTCCGTTCCTGATCGGCGATGGTTTCGGCGCGTTGTTCGAAGCGGTCGTCCATGGTCGGCTCCTGTCTCGGGGGTCGAAGACAAAGTCGATGGAGCGGCCGGGTGTTCCCGGGCATTGTACCGGCGCGGATGGAGGAGAGGGCGATGCCCGAGATCGATCTGGAAACGCTGGGCGCGGCGGCCGGACCGATGCAGACGTGGATCCTTCCGGCCCTGCTCGGCCTGGGGTTGGCGTCGGCGACGGGGCTGCGAACCTTCCTGCCGCTGCTGATGCTGGCGCTGGCGGCGCGGTTCGAGATGTTCGACGTCCGGCTGATCGAGCAGATGGAATGGCTGATTTCCTGGCCCGCCATCGCGGCGCTGGGCGTGGCGACCACGGCCGAGTTCCTGGGCGACAAGGTCCCGGCTATCGACCACGGCCTCAACGTGATCGGCTACGTCACCCGGCCGGTGGCCGGCGCGATAGCGGCGGGCAGCGTGTTCTGGGCGGTCGATCCGGCCATGGCTGCGCTGGCGGGTCTGATCGTCGGCGCACCGGCGGCCCTGGCCTTCAATGCGGCCCAGACCGGGGTGCGGGTTGGTTCGACCACGACCACGGGCGGACTGGGCAATCCCGTCGTGTCGCTGATCGAGGACGTGCTGGCCGTTTTGACGGTGATCGTGGCCTTCCTGGCGCCGATCCTCGTTCCGCTGGTTCTGCTCGTGCTCGCGGTCGTGGTCTTCCGGCTGGCGCGTCGCATTCGCGATCGACGGGCGGCGCGGCCGGCCTAGAGACTGCGGCTGACGATGGCCTTCAGGGTTTCGGCCTTGGTCGGCAGATCGGCTGACAGCCGCCCGGCCAGTTCCCGCGCCCCGACCGGATAGGCCTCGCCGCCGTCGGCGATTTCCCTGGCCATGCGCGAGGCCTCCAGCAGCACCCGTTCGAGGGCTTCGACCTGTTCGACGGCCAGGGCCCGGGCCTCCATCTGAAGCCGCTTGACGCGTTCCGAGGTGGTCTCGGGCTTGCGCATCAGGTCATAGATTTCCGCATCCCCGGGGACGAGGCGCAGGTCAGGCTTGGCAGTCGGGTTCTTGGGCATTTGCGGACTCCTGCCAAGCCAATGCGAAGCTGCGGGGCAATGTTCCCGCCGGGCAAGGTGAAGGCGCGACAACCGATGCCGGTGTGCTTCCGTTGCATCACGAAATCGGCGCCGTACCGGCGGCGAGGGTCAGGCCGCTTCCGTGCGCGGGCCCATGCGGGCCTCGGCTTCGCGCACGGCCTCGACGGCGCGATCGACGACTTCGAGGCCCGCGCCCGGCCCGGCCGCTTCGACGGTCAGGATGCGGCGGAAGGTGCGCGCCCCGGGTCGGCCATGCATCAGTCCCAGCATGTGCCGGGTCATCGCCGGCAGATGCACGCCTTCGGCCAGCCGCGCAGCCATATAGGGGCGGTAGCGGTCGATGGCCGTGAAGGCGTCGACATCCGGCGTACCGGTTCCGAACAGACGCCGGTCGGCCTGACCCAGAATGGCGGGCTCGTGATAGGCGGCGCGGCCCAGCATGACTCCGTCCAACCGCACCCCGTCCGAAGCGTCGAGGTGGGCCTCGGCCTCATCCAGCGAGGCGATCCCGCCGTTGATGCTGATCGAAAGGTGCGGCCGCTCGCGCTTCAGTCGTCGCACGAGACCGTAGTCCAGCGGCGGCACATCGCGATTTTCCTTGGGCGACAGGCCCTGCAGCCAGGCCTTGCGGGCGTGAACGATGAAGACCTCGACGCCCACCGCCGCGCAGGCGTCTACGGTCTCGAACAGGGAAACCAAGGGATCCTGGTCATCGACGCCGATGCGGCATTTGACGGTGCCGGGCACCGCAACCGCGGCCTTGATCGCGGCCATGCAGTCGGCGACCAGCGACGGCTCGCGCATCAGACAGGCGCCGAAACGACCGGACTGGACCCGATCGGAGGGGCAACCGACGTTCAGATTGATCTCGTCATAGCCGAAGGCTTCGCCGATCCGGGCGGCTTCGGCGAGTTGGTCGGGATCGGAGCCGCCGAGTTGCAGGGCGACCGGGTGTTCGACCGGGTCGAAGCCCAGCAGCCGCTGGCGGTCGCCGTGGATCACGGCCGGGGCGGTGACCATCTCGGTGTAAAGCAGGGCGCGGGACGTGAGGGCGCGATGGAACGCGCGGCAGTGCCGGTCGGTCCAGTCCATCATCGGGGCGATCGAGAGGCGGCGGTCCATCGGGCGCGCTCCATACACTGAAGTCGGCCCCGACGCGACCACGGGAACCGTGGCCGCCCCGGATCGGTTTTGCGGGTCTCGAAGGAGGAAATCATGATCAGACCACTACTCGCCGGAGCTGCCTGCGTCGCCCTGCTCGCCGCCTGCAACCAGGAACGCAGCCCGGAGCCGGTCGACAAGGCCCAGGACATGGCGGCCGGTCCGGTGGGCCAGATGTCGGCCGCGACCCTCGGCGCCAACACCGTCGGGGGCTATGTCTCGAACGCCGCCGAAGGCGACTTGTATGAAATCATGGCCGCGGACATCGCGCTGGAGCGGTCCCAGAACGCCCAGGTCCGGGAACTCGCGCAGACGATCAAGGCGGATCACACCGCGGCGTCGAACGTCATGAACGGACTGCTGCCGCAGGCCGCGCCCGACGTCACCCTGCCAACCAAGCTGGACGAACGGCGCCAGGGGCTGCTCGACAATCTGCGCTCGGCGTCGGCCGAGAATTTCAACGCCACCTGGCTCGACCAGCAGATCGCCGCCCACAACGAGGCGATCACCCTGCACCGTGGCTTCTCGGACAAGGCGGACGCCCCGCAACTCGCTGAGCACGCCCGGACGGTGCTTCCGAAGATCGAGATGCATCTGCGCCGGGCCGAGGAGATCAAGACGGCGATGTAATCCGCCGCTCTTCTGGCTGAACGAGGCCGGCGTCGATCAGACGCCGGCCCTTTTCGCGTTCGTCGTCCTCCTCCAGCGCCTCAGCCGCCCCCTCGTTGAGCGCCGTACCCTCGCGGCGGGGTTTGACGTAGGGCTCGGGGCGGGTGGTGGCGATGTTGCCGCGCATCAGCGAGCGACCGCCCATGATGCCCTCGACCAGCTGGATCGACAGGCGCTGCTCGTCGCGGCGACGGACATCCTCGATGGTCTCGCGCGCCTCCTCGTCCGTGAAGCCGAGGTCGATCAGCACCTGCTCGCCGAAAAGCAGCGCGGATTCAAAGGTTTCACGTAGCTGAAACTCGACGCCCGCCTGGACGAGGCGGATAGCGTGGCCGCGGTCGTAGGCGCGGACAAACAATTTGGTCAGCGGGAACTCGGACTTGACCAGCTCGACGATGCGGTCGGCGGTTTCCTGCTTGTCGACGCAGACGAGGATGGTTTCGGCCTCGCCGGCGCCGGAGGCGTGGAGGACGTCGAGGCGCGCGCCGTCGCCGTAATAGACCTTGAAGCCGAAGTCGCCGGCGGCCTGGATCATCTCGACATCGGTATCGATGATCGAGACGTCGACGTTGCGGGCGAGCAGGGGCTGGGACACCACCTGGGCGAAACGGCCGAAGCCGATGATCAGCACCCGCTCGCGCAGCCCGTCCGCGTGATCGACGCCCTCGGCCGCATCAGGGTCCAGCGTCGAGGCGGGCATGAATCGACCGACCGCCATGGTGGTCAGAGGCGTCAGCACCATCGACAGGATGACGATGGCCGTCATCGATGCCGAAACCTGGGCGTCGAAGATGCCCGCCGACAGGGCGGCGGCGAAGAGGACGAAGGCGAACTCGCCGCCCTGGGCGAACAGGGCTGCGCGCTCGACCGCCTCGCGCTCGCCGTGCCCGAACAGCCGGGCCACAGCGTAAATCGCCACCGCCTTGACGGCCATGAAGGCGATGACGCCGCCGAGAATGACTTCCCACCGGGCGATCACCACCCCGACGTCCAGCGACATGCCCACGCTGAGGAAGAACAGGCCCAGCAGGATGGCGCGGAAGGGCTCGACGTCAGCCTCCAGTTGGTGACGGAACACCGACTCCGACAGCAGGACGCCGGCGAGAAAGGCGCCCATGGCCATCGACAGTCCGCCCATGTCCATCAGCCAGGCGGCGCCCGCCACGACCAGCAGCGCGGCGGCGGTCATCACTTCACGGCCGCCGTACCGGGCGAGGACGCGGAACACCGGATTCATCAGGTAACGGCCGGCGAAGAAGACCACGGCCACGGCGCCGAGCGCCAGGCCGATGGTCTGCCAGATCGGAGGCACGGTTCCGCCGCCGAGGTCCATGGCGCCGGCGATCACCGCCACGGCGGCCAGCAGCGGGACGATGGCGATGTCCTCAAGCAGCAGGATGGAGACGCCGCGCTGACCCTTTGAGGTGGCCAGTTCGCCGCGCTCTTCCAGCGTCTGCATGATGACGGCGGTGGAGCTGAGGACGAAGCCCATGGCCGCGACGAAGGCCACCGGGACGGACAGGCCGGCGGCCATGCCGGTCAGGGTCAGCAGCAGGCCGGCGGCGGCGACCTGGGCCGCGCCGAGCCCGAAGATGTCGCGCTTGAGCTTCCACAACCGGGACGGCCGCATCTCGAGGCCGATGATGAACAGGAAGATGACCACGCCGAACTCGGCGACGTGGAGGATGACCTCGGGCTCGTCGAACAGGCCGATGCCCCATGGGCCGATGGCGAGGCCGGCGGCGAGATAGCCCAGAACGGAGCCGAGGCCGAGGCGGCGGAACACCGGCACCGCCACCACCCCCGCCGCCAGCAGGGCCGCCACATGGCCGAGTCCGAGTCCGCCCGCCGCTTCCGCCATGTCCGTGTCCCGTCAGCTGTGCGGTTGATAGTGGGGGCGGGTGCGGGCGGGCGCCAGTGCGCGCCCGCGGTCGGCGTCAGGCTTCGTCAGACGACGCGGCATTCGTTTGCGTGGAGTGTGATCGCGTGCAGACTGGCACAGGAGGAGCGCCCCATGACGACCCATTCGCTGAAACGCAGCCTGGCGGCCGTGCTCGCGGCCTCCCTCGCAGCCCCGCTGGCCTCCGCGCCCGTGACGGCCGCTGTCCCTGGCCAGGCCCGGGACGGTGTCGTCTCACCCGATAACTGCCGCGCGGTGGGCATCGAACTGGCGCCCGCCCGGCCGGAATACCGTGCAGGCCGCGTAGGGCCGACCAGCGCCGGCGTGGCCACGGCGTCTCCGATGCCGCCGCCGCCGCCCCCTCCGCCGCCTCCTCCGCCCCCGGTAGCGCACGCGCCGGCGCAGGAGATCGTGGTCACCGGCTCGCGGGTGCAGCGCGCCGACGCCGCCGCCTATGTGCCGCCTCCGGGGATGCCCGCTCCAACCGTCGCACCCGATACCGAGCGCTATCCCGACGCCACACCAAACCCGGTCCGGCGCGTGGCGGACGAGCCGGTTTCCACTTTCTCGATCGACGTCGACACCGCCAGCTATTCCAACGTGCGCCGGTTCATCGACGAGGGCCGGCTGCCCCCGCCTGACGCGGTGCGGGTCGAGGAGATGATCAACTTTTTCGACTATGGCTATGAGCGGCCGCGGTCAGCGTCCGAGCCGTTCGCCATCACCACGGCGGTGGCGGCCTCGCCGTGGTCGCCGGGCCGGCAGATCGTGCATGTGGCGCTGCAGGGTTATGAGCTGCCCGAGAGCCAGCGGCGGCCGCTGAATTTGACGTTCATGGTCGACGTGTCCGGCTCGATGCATTCGCCGGACAAGCTGGACATGGCCAAGAAGTCGATGAACCTGATCATCGACCGGCTCCGGCCGCAGGACCGGGTGGCGGTCACCTATTACGCCTCTGACGTCGGCACGGCCGTGGGACCGACGCCGGGCGACCAGAAGCTGAAGCTGCGCTGCGCCGTGGAGGCGCTTAACGCGGGCGGCTCGACCGCCGGGGCGCAGGGCATGGTCAACGCCTACAGCCAGGCCGAGGCCGCCTTCGGACGCGACAAGGTCAACCGCATCCTGATGTTCACCGACGGCGACTTCAACGTCGGCGTGACCAACGACCAGCGGCTGGAGGACTATGTCGCCGCCAAGCGGGAGACGGGCATCTATCTGTCGGTCTACGGCTATGGACGCGGCAACTACCAGGACGCCCGGATGCAGACCATCGCCCAGGCCGGCAACGGCACGGCGGCCTATGTAAACAACCTCGAGGAGGCGCGCCGCCTGTTCGGCCCGGCCTTCAACCGCGGGGCTTTCCCGATCGCCGACGACGTCAAGATCCAGGTCGAGTTCAACCCCGCCCGGGTCAGCGAATACCGGCTGATCGGTTACGAGACCCGGATGCTGAACGAGGCGGACTTCAACAACGATCGCGTCGACGCGGGCGAGGTCGGCTCGGGCGCCTCGGTGACGGCGCTGTATGAAATCACCCCGGTCGGCGGACCGAGCCAGATCCCCGAGCGGCGCTACGACCAGAACCGTCCCGGCGTCGGCGGCGGCGACCCGAGCGGCGAGGTCGGCTTCGTCCAGGTCCGCTACAAGCTGCCGGGCGAGCGGGACTCGCGGCTGATGCAGAGGGTGCTGTCGAACAGCACCGGCTCCGGTCGTGTTTCGGCCCAGCCGCCGGAAAGCACCCGCTGGGCCCTGGCCGTCGCCGCCTTCGGCCAGAAGCTGCGCAACGATCCGTGGATGGGCGCCGACTACGGCTGGGACGATATCCTGGAACAGGCCCAGGGCGCGCGCGGCGACGACCCCTACGGCCAACGGGCGGACTTCGTGCAGCTGATCCGCGCGGCGGGGGCGATGGAGGCGCAAGCGCGGCCGTAGTAAGGCTGGGGGGTGACGCAACACATCACCCCCAAGACCGCCCGCCGCATCGCGCTCGCGGCGCAAGGCTTCGGCCGGACACCCCCCGCGGCGCCCGGCCGCAAGCATGTCCGGGACCTCGTCCGCAAACTGGGCGTGGTGCAGATCGACAGCGTCAATGTGGTGACGCGGACCCACTATCTGCCCGCCTTCTCGCGACTGGGAGACTATCCGCGCGAGGCGCTGGAGGCCGAGGCCTGGGGCAGCCGGCGCGGACTATTCGAATACTGGGGGCACGAAGCGTCGCTGCTGCCGATAGAGCTGCAGCCGCTGCTGCGCTGGCGCATGGCGCGGGCCGAGGCGGGCGAGATGTGGACCGGTCTGTCGCGCTTCGGGTGCGAGCGGCGCGACTATATCGACGGGGTGCTGACGAAGATCGAACGGCGCGGGCCGGTGACCGGCGCCGACTTCAACGACGCGCCGCGCGGGGCGCCGGGCTGGTGGGAATGGTCGGACGGCAAGCGGGCGCTGGAGTGGCTGTTCTGGGCCGGGCGGATCACCACGAAGACGCGGCGCGGCTTCGAGCGGGTCTATGACCTGACCGAGCGGGTCCTGCCGGCGCGGATCGTCGAGCTGCCGACGCCCGACGAGGCGGACGCGCAGCGCGAACTGGTGCGAATCGCGGCGCGGGCATTGGGCGTGGCGACGGCGGCGGACCTGCGGGATTATTTCCGGCTGCCGCTGGCGGACGCGAAGGCGCGGGTCGCCGAACTGGTCGAGGCGGGGGAACTGACGCCGGTCTCGGTCAAGGGCTGGCGGCAGCCGGCGTATCTGGCGGCGGGGGCGCGGACGCCGCGCAAGGTCGCGGCCAGCGCCCTGCTCTCTCCGTTCGACAACCTGATCTGGACCCGCGACCGAACCGAGCGGCTGTTCGGTACGCGGGTGCGGCTGGAGATCTACACCCCGGCGCACAAGCGCACGCACGGCTATTACGTCCTGCCCTTCCTCGAGGACGAGGCGATCACGGCGCGGGTCGATCTGAAATCGGACCGGCAGGCGGGCGTGCTGCGGGTGCAGGCGGCGTGGCGGGAGCCGGACGCGACGGCGGAGACGGCGGAACGATTGGCGGCGGAGCTGCGGCGGATGGCCGGATGGCTGGGACTCGAGGGGGTCGAGGTCGCCGGAAAAGGGGACCTGGCGGAGGCTCTGAAGAGGGTCTCGCCAGCGTGAGGAATTCGACGACGGAATCGCGAGGAATTCGACGACCGCCGATGAAGAATTCGGGGACGACGGATACGGCCGGGACAGCCGGAGCTATCCGGGCCGTTGGCGCGGTCTTCAGACGTCGAACTTCACGCCCTGGGCGAGCGGCAGGTCGCTACTGAAATTCACCGTCTGGGTCTGGCGGCGCATATAGGCCTTCCAGGCGTCCGAGCCGGATTCGCGGCCGCCGCCGGTGTCCTTCTCGCCGCCGAAGGCCCCGCCGATCTCGGCGCCCGAGGGGCCGATGTTGACGTTGGCGATGCCGCAGTCCGACCCCCAGGCCGAGAGGAAGGCCTCGGCCTCGCGGACGCTGTCGGTGAAGACGCAGGACGACAGGCCCTGTGGGACGGCGTTCTGCATGGCGACGGCCTCGTCGAAGTCCGACCAGGTCATGACGTAGAGGATGGGGGCGAAGGTCTCATGCTCGACCACGGCGGTCTGGGCCGGCATGCGGACGATGGCGGGGCGGACGTAGCAGCCGTCGCGATCCACGCGGTCGCCGCCGACGACGATCTCGCCGCCCTGCTCGACCGCCTGACGCAGGGCGGTCTCGAAGCCCTGCGCCGACGCCTCGTCGATCAGGGGGCCGACCAGGACGCCGTCCTCGCGCGGATCGCCCACCGGCTGGGTGGCGTAGGCCTTCGCCAAGCGCTCGATCAGGCCGTCCGCGATGCTGTCGTGCACCAGCAGGCGGCGCAGGGAGGTGCAGCGCTGGCCGCAGGTGCCGACGGCGGAGAAGGCGACGGCCCGCACCGCCATGTCGAGATCGGCCGATGGGGCGACGATCATGGCGTTGTTGCCGCCCAGCTCGAGCAGCGAGCGACCGAGGCGGGCGGCGACAGTCTGGGCGACCGCCCGGCCCATCCGGGTGGAGCCGGTGGCGGAGACAAGCGGGATGCGGACGTCGGCCGCGAGGGTCTGGCCGGTGTCGTGGCCGCCGATGACGACCTGAGACAGACCCTCCGGGGCATCGCCGAAGCGGGCGAGGGCGCGATCGAGGACGGCCTGGGTGGCGAGGGCGGTCAGGGGCGTCTTTTCGGACGGCTTCCAGATCACCGGATCGCCGCAGACGAGGGCGAGAGAGGCGTTCCAGGCCCAGACCGCGACCGGGAAGTTGAAGGCGGAAATGACCAGCACCGGCCCCAGCGGCTGCCAGGTCTCGCGCATGTGATGGCCGGGGCGTTCGCTCGGCAGGGTCAGGCCATAGAGCTGGCGCGACAGGCCGACGGCGAAGTCGCAGACGTCGATCATCTCCTGAACCTCGCCGAGGCCCTCGGAGACGATCTTGCCGGCTTCGAGGGTGACGAGGCGGGCAAGGTCGTCCTTGGAGGCGCGCAACTCCTCGCCGAGCAGGCGGACCAGTTCGCCGCGGCGCGGGGCGGGCACGCGCTTCCAGGCGTGGAATGCCCGGGCCGAGCGAGCCACGACGGCGTCGAGATCGGCGGTGGCGACGAGCGTTCCGGCGCTGGAGCCGTCGATGGGCGAGCGCGTCGGCATGACCCCGCCCCAGGCGGCCTCGGCCACGCCCAGTCGTTGAAGAATGGCCTTCGCCTCGTTCGCCGCCGTCATGATCACGCTCCTGCCGATGCAGCAGCGCTTAGACTCCCCGGCCGACGAACGAAAGGGCCGCCCCGTCGCCAGAGCGGCCCCTGTGGTTCGTGGTCGATTACCAGCGGCCGCGGTGCGATGCGCGCTGGAGCTTGTACTGGATCCGGTCCAGACGGCGGTCCAGATCGTAGTACTCGGCCCGGCTCAGCCCGTGGCGGGCGTAGCGGCGCTCGAGCCGCTGATACTGGTGCATCTCGCGGGCCAGGTCCCGGGCTTCGCCGCGATGGATCGCGCCGCTCCAGGCGAGGCGCTCGATATGCTGCGACAGCACGCGGGCGCGATAGTCGAGGTCGCGCGAGGCGTAGCCGTAGCCTCGGGCGTCGTAGCCGTAGCCGCGGTGGCCGTAGCCGTAGCCCTGGCTATAGCCGGGCGAGCCGAAGCTGAGGGTCACCCCGAAATTCTGGGCCAGCGCCGGGGTCGATACCATGACCGCGGACGCCGCCAGCACGGGAAGCAGGGCTTTCCTGATCATGGCGGTCTTCATTGCGTGTCCTTTCGTGTCCGGGATCATCCCGGTTGATGAACACATAATGGCAGGTCGCCCCTGACCCTCGCCTGAGGGGTTCGTTGTCTCACAGTCAGGAACCGGCGCGGAGCCGACGGGTTGATTGGCCAGACCGGAAAACAGGAGAGAGCCCGATGAAAGTTCGCGACGTGATGAGCAAGGACGTGCAGGTCGCCCGTCCCGGAGACACCCTGCAAGACGTGGCCTCGCGCATGGCCAGTGGTGATTTCGGCTTCATGCCGGTGGCCGACGGCGACCGGTTGATCGGCACGATCACCGACCGGGACATCGTCATCCGCGCGGTGGCCGGCGGCGCCGCCTGCACCTCGCCGGTGGTCGAATATATCAGCCGGGATGCGCGGACCGCCTACGCCGACGACGATCTGAGGACGGTGCTGGACGCCATGGGCGACAAGCAGATCCGCCGCCTGCCGGTGCTGGACAAGGACGAGCGGCTGGTCGGCGTCGTGTCGCTGGGCGACCTTTCAATCCGGGTGAAGGAGAAGTACGCCGGCGAGGCGCTGGAGGACATCTCGCGCCCGTGACCGGCCGGCGGCGTTAACCCTTTCGCCAAACCACGTGTTCACCCGCACGGGCGATGCTTGTCGCTCATGACGGGAGACGCCGATGGCGCGCGCGCAGTTCCAGAAGGGTCAGAAGGTCTGGGTCGAATGTGTCGGCGCCTGGGCCCAGATCGAGAAGGTCCAGCCGGTCTGGGCCAAGGGCTTCGAGGAGCCGGTGCGGGTCACCTACGACGTGGGCTTGGGCCGGGAGTTCCTCGGCCACGAGTTGCTGCTGCCCGCCGAGGACCCGGCCGCCAACGGCGGCGAAAGCTGGCGGCTGATGCGCGCGCGGAACAAGTGGCAGACCGCCGACGACACCCCGCACCATCCCTACCCCGGCACCTACCCCGTGGTGGTCACGGACAAGGCGGACTGGGGCGGTTGGCGCGTGCCGGGGGCGGAATACGACCGCGATCCGGAGCAGATCGAATTCCAGGCCCGACTGATAGCGGCGGCGCCCAAGCTGATGGCGTTGGCCGAGCGGATGGTGGCGGCGGTGGACGACTCTCCGGAGGATGCGCCGCCCGAGATGCTGGCCATGGCCCGCGACGCCCGCACGGTGCTGAAGAGCGTCACCGACGTTCTGGCCGCGCCCACGGAGGCGTCCGCGGCGGCTCCGGCGCCCTCGCGCGCCGCCTGAGATGACACGCCCACGCAATTGATCCACTGCCGCGGCCGGCCAGGCCTCGACAGGAATCCGCGACGCAGCCTAGATTCAGCCATCGTCGCCGAATCGTCCGGGAGAGCGCCTTGCGGGGCAGTGAGCGCCGCATAACCCCGCAAGGACGGCGCGCCCAGGACCGGCGCAAGGGCCCACCCGCATGGGTGCGGATCGCCATTCTCGCCGTCACCCTGGCGATCGCCGCCTATGTGCTTCTGTTTGCTCGCGAAGTCGCGCGTCCGGGCCAGGAGGCGGACGCCCTGCGCATGGTGGCGGTGGATCGCGAGGCGCGGCTGCTGGCGCTGGAGACCGAAACCCGCATCGCGCCGGTCGAGGCTGCGGTCCGGGCCGCTACCGCCGAGGCGCGGAGCCCCGCCGAAACGATCCGGCAGGCACGGGCCGCTGCGCCGAGCCAGGCCTTCGCGGTGGTCTCGAGCGCTGACGACGTCGTCGCGGTCGCGGGCGCCGCCGGCGCGGATTTCGCGGCCACGCCGGGCAAACCGTCTCTGGCGGCCGATGGCGCCGCCCTGCTGGTCTCACGCCCGATGACGGATGGTCTCCGTCTGGTCGGCCGGGCGCCCCTGCCCTCGCTGAGGACCACCGACGGGGTGGATCTGTGGCTGCTTTCCGACCCGAGTACGCTCCTGGTGGGCGGATCGGCGAAGGCGGCGCCGGGGCTGGAAGCGCTGCCGGCCGATGGTCGGGGCGATGGCGTGACCCTGACGCTGTCCGACGGCGCGGTGCGGCGGACGACGGTGGCGGTCGGCGACAGCGGCCTGATCGCCGTCGCCTCGACGCGGGTCAGCGTTGGCGCGGGCGCTCTGCTGGACGACGCTGTGGTGCTGACGGCGCCGTTCGCCGTAGGCGTTCTGGTGCTGCTCCTGACCCTGTTGCAACAGCGGAAACAGGTCGGGATCAGCCGGCAGTGGGCGGCGTCTGAGCGGCGCTTCCGCGGCGCGGTCGAGGCGGCTCGGTGCGGGGTCTGGGACTGGGACCTGGAGACCGGCCAGCTTCTGCTGTCCGATTATATGGCCGACCTGATGGGCCTGGAACGCACCGGCGCCGTGTCAGTCGAGGCGATGATGGAGCGGATTCATCCGCGCTACCGCGAGGCCGTGAACCACGCGCTGCGTCAGGCCGAGACGTTCGGGACGTTCGAGGTCAGCTTCCCCGTGCCGGATCCCCACGGTCGCGCCCGCTGGATCGACGCTCGCGGCCAGGCACGCGGCGAACGCGGCGAGGACGGCTTCTCCTCGATCCTCGGCATCGCCCTGGACACCACCGAGGCGCGCCGGGCCAAGGCTCACGCCCAGGCCGCCGAGGGACGTCTGCGCGACGGCATCGAGAGCGTGTCGGACGCCTTCGTGCTGTTCGATCGGCAGGGCCGATTGATCCTGTCGAACCAGGCCTTCCAGGACGCCTTCAGTTTCGCGCCTGGCGTGCTTCGCAAGGGCGCCATGAAGACCGACCTGAACCGTATCGCCGCCCTGGCGATAAAGTCGGAACAGCCCGCCGCCGGGGGACGCGCCGGGGCACGCGAGGTCGAGTTGCACGACGGCCGTTGGCTGCAGCTGGTGGAACGCTTCACCTCCGACGGCGGCTCGGTCGTCTCGGCGGCGGACATCACCGCCATCAAGGAGAAGGAGGCGGAGCGTCAGCGGGCATCCGAGCGGTTGCACGCCACCATAGCCGAGCTGGAGGATCGAGAGGAGAAGCTGTCGCTGCTGGCCCGTAAGTACGAGATCGCCATGACCCGGGCCGAGGCCGCGAACCAGGCCAAATCGGAATTCCTCGCCAATATGAGCCACGAGCTGCGCACGCCGCTGAACGCCATCAACGGCTTCTCGGAGATCATGGCCGGCGAGATGTTCGGACCGCTCGGCGATCCCAAATACAAGGGCTATGCGGCCGACATTCTGAAGTCAGGCCAGCATCTGCTCAGCCTGATCAACGACATCCTCGACATGGCCAAGATCGAGGCCGGCAAGCTGACGCTGCATTATGAACCGGTGTCGCTGAAGGAGATCGTCGAGGACGCGGCGCGTCTGATGCGCGGACGGATCGAGGAATCGGGGCTGAAGTTGCTGGTCGACGCGCCGGACATGCCGACCATCGAGGCCGATCATCGCGGCCTGAAGCAGGTGATGCTGAACCTGCTGTCCAACGCCGTGAAATTTACGCCCGAGGGCGGCGACATCGTCGTGGCCCTGTCGCGCGGCGACGACGGCCGGGTTCGTGTGGCCGTGACCGATACCGGAATCGGCATCGCCGCTGAAGATCTGAACCGGCTGGCGCGGCCGTTCGAACAGGTCGAGGGCCAACATTCCAAGACCACCCAGGGCACTGGCCTCGGTCTGGCGCTGACCAAGTCGCTGATCGAGCTGCACGGCGGGACCCTGACGCTGGAGAGCGAGCCCGGGCGCGGCACGACGGTCAGTTTCGACCTGCCCATCCGCCGTCCGGGTCAGACGGTCGAGCCTCAGGCGCGGGCCGCCTGAGGCCGTTCACTCCGCTGCGCGAGGCGGGGCCTCGCGGGCCTTGCGGTCACCCTTGTTGCGGACCACGACCCGACCCCGCCGGGTGAGGATTTCCGAGAGGGCCGCCCGATCATCGGGCTCCAGCGTCGCCAGCACCGCCACGGCGTCGGCCTCGAGCCGGGCCCGGCCGCGCAGTTCCGCCGCGCGGGATTCCTCGAGCAGGGCGGAGACCCGCTCGGGATCGAAATCGCCCGAGCGGACCAGGGCCGTCGCCTGACGCCGCTTGAGCCGGGTCTCCTCGAAGTCGGGACGGGCCGCGCGAGCGGAGGCGCGCAGGGTCTCGCGCACGTTCTCGCGCACCGCCGGATCGAGCCCTTCGACGACAGTCATGAACGACCGGTCGCGGGGCGCGCGGTGCTGGGCCTCGATGCGGCGTTCGACGTCGGCGCGGCCCACGAGCAGGGTCGCCCCCGCCGCCACAGCAAAGAGGTTCAGCGCCACCGAGGCGGCGAGCGCGATCTTCAGCGTCCTGGGGCTCAACCGAGCACCTCCGTATCATCCACGCCGAGCAGGGAGGATTGGTAGAGAACAGCGTCGGCCTGGGCGTCGGCGGTCACATGACTGGTCAGCATCACGCCCGCGACCACGCCCGCGCAGGTGGCCACGGCCCAGCCCGCCCCGAAGGCCAGCGACAGGCGATCGATCCACATCCGGCCGGCGCGACCCGCCCTGCCTCCGGCCGAGGCGGCGGCGGTCAACACCCGGTCGCGCAGCGCCGCCGACACCTGCGGCGCCGGCGAACGGTGCAGCAGGGCGTCGACCGCGTCGGCCTCGGCGAGCGCCGGCGCCGAAATATCCGCCCGGGTCGCCGCGAAGGCGTCCGCAGCCGCGCGTTCGCCTTCCGGCCAGCGCCGACGGTCCGCGCCGTAGGCGGCCACGAGAGCGAGGAAGCGTTCCGCCGTCATCACGTTCATACTCCTTCGGCGCCGGGGCGATGCCCGGCCAGCGCCAGTCTCAACGCTCGCCGTCCACGCGACAGCAGGCTTTCCAGTGCCTCGACGCTGATCTCCATCAGTCCCGCGGCCTCGATGTTCGACAGTTCCTGATAATGACACAGCACGATGGCCTCGCGCTGCCGATCGGGCAAGCGGGCGAGGGCGTCGTTCACCGCGAAGCCGATGTCGGCGGCGTGCAAGCCGCGGTCCGGCGCCGGGCCGTCGTCGCGCCGATCCGGCATGATGTCGGTCGGAACCTCGCGGCGCCGCCTGAGGCGGTCGTAGCAGAGGTTCAAGGCGACCCGATGCAGCCAGGTGTCGAACCTGGCCTTGCCGGACACCCAGCGCGGCGCCTGACGCCAGGCCCGCACCATGGCCTCCTGGGCGACATCCTCGGCCTCGACCGGGTCGCCGAGCATGCGTTGGGCAAGCGCCAGCATGCGCGGCAGCTTGCGCGCGACCATGGCCTGGATGGCCGCTGGATCGCCCTGACCCACGCGGCGCACCAGATCCTCGTCGGGGTCGGCGAATGTCGCCATCCGGCCTCGTGGAAAGGTTGCTCCGAGGCCGGTGAGGTCGAGGACCGCCGCGCCCGCCATCTGCTTACTCCGAAGCGGGCGTCGAAGGCGACGCCTGTTGCGAGCGGCGGGCCTCGCGGCGCTCCATCATGCGCTCGCGCCGGTGCTGCCGGCGATCGGCCCGGGCCGCCTGACGTTCGGCGGCGGTGATGTAGCCGTCGCTGTCGGCGTCCATGCGCGCGAAGCCGGCTTCGGCGCGGGCCCGGGCCTCGGCGATGACCACCGGGCCGCGGTCGGCCATCCGTCCGGCGCGGGGGGCGGCGGCGCGGTTCTGGCCGCGACGGAGGTGACGCGGCGCGCGCTCGGCGCGGTCTTCGCTCCGGCGCTCGCGACGGGCGTCGAACTCGGCCTTGCTGATGGCGCCGTCATCGTCGGCGTCGAGGCGGTCGAAGCGGGCGTCCGCGCGCTCTGCGCGGCGGGCCTGACGGGCGGCGCGCATCTCGTCGCGGGTGACCGAGCCGTCCTCATCGGAGTCGGCGGCCGTGAGGCGCTGAATGCGCGTGTCGACGACTTCAGCGCGGCTGAGGCGCTGGTCGCCGTCGGCGTCGGCGCGGAAGGCGCGGGCCTGCGGACGGTCCGGGGATTGCTGGGCGACGGCCATGCCGCCTGCCGCGAGGGTCAGGGCGGCCAGAGCGCCCGCCAGAAGGGTCTTGTTCATCTCGATCTCTCCATGGCCGCCCGACGCGGCCGCGCATCCCTGTCTGGAGAGTGAAACGCGGCTGGCGTCAGTCTCCGTCGCCGGCCGGCGGCAGGGCCGCCTCGAAGGCGGCGCGGGCGGCGGCGCGCGCCCTGGCCAGCCCGGCCTTCAGGGCGCCGTAGTCCGGAAAGCCGGCGGCCTTGGCCAGCCGCTCCCGGAAGCCTTCCGGCTCCTGATCCGGGTCGGGGCGGTCGTCGAAGGCGGCGCCGAGAATCTGGCTGAGAGCCTGCTGCAGCCGCCAGGCCTCGGCCAGTTCCGGATCTTCGGACAGAGCCTCGAGGGTGGAGACGGTCAGGGGCTCGCCCGCTCGCGCCTGGCGGAGCTGACGCACCTGGGCGACGAACTCCGCGTCGACCTGTCCGCCGGGGGCCAGTTTGACGTCCCAGTGGCCCTGCGCCGGGCGCTGGCGCTCCATGCGGTCGCGCATGCGGCGGGCGTCGGCTGCGAAGCTGATATCCGGACGCGGCCGGCGCAGGATAGTGTCGAGCGCCGCGGTCACCCGCGCGCCGAAGGCCTCGTCGTCGGCCCAGACGACGCGAGCGCGGGTCAGGGCCATGAACTCCCAGGTGTCGGCCTCGGTCGCATAATAGTCCTCGACCGCCGACAGGCGCAGGGACACCGGTCCCTTGGACGCGCCGGGACGGAGCCGCATGTCGACCTCGTAGAGCCCGCCCTCGGCCGTGTGCGCCGACAGGGCCGCGATCAGCCGCTGGGTGAAGCGCGAATAGAACACGCCCGGCGCCCAGTCCTTGCGGTCCGACACCGCATCCCCGGGCGCGTCATAAACCGTCATCAGGTCGAGGTCCGAAGTCGCGGTCATCTCGCGCGAACCGGCCTTGCCGAGGGCGACGACGGCCACGGCGCCGCCGGGCAAGGCCCCGCCCTGACGGACGGTCTCGGCCATGGCCGCGGACGCGAGAGCGCTGAGGCAGGCGTCGGCCAAGGTGGTGTAGGCGCGCCCGGCCTCCTCGGGTCCGACCCGGCCGGTCAGGGTCTGGACGCCGATGCGGAACATCTGCTCGCGATGGACGCGGCGCACCACGTTCATGGCGATCTCGAAATCGGGCGCGGCGGCGGTATCGGCTCCCATCTGGGCGACGACGCCCGTGTCCTCCTCGATGCTGCGGGCGAAGCGGGCGTCCAGCATGCTGTCCAGCGCCGCCGGATAGCGGCCGAGGGTGCGGGCCAGCCGCGGGGCGAAGGCCATGACGCCGACGACGAGGTCGAACAGCTTCGGCTGGGCCAGGAACAGGGCCTGGACCTGCACGCCGCCGCTGAGGCCGGAGAAGAACACGGCGAACCGGCGGAACGCCGCGTCGGCGGCGCCGGTGTCCGCCAGCGCCGTCAACAGGCGCGGGGCGAGGCGGGTGAACAGCTCGCGGCCGCGGGCGGTGCGCGTCGCCGGAATGCGGCCGTGGTGCCAGCCGCGGATGGTCTCGGCGACCATGACCGGGTCGGAGAAGCCCATGCGGTCGAGCGTCTTCAGCGTCTCGGGATCGTTGTCGACGCCGGTGAAGACGAGCGAGCCATAGGGGGACGACAGTTCCTCCTCGCCCTCGAACAGCTCGCCGTAGCGCCGGTTGACCCCGACCAACAGGGCTTCGACACCGGCGTCGAAGCCAGACAGGTCTGCGACCCCGGCCAGGGCGGCGACGCGGCGACGGGCGGCGGGGTCTTCCGGCAGGCTGTGGGTCTGCTCGTCGTCCAGCATCTGCACCCGGTGCTCCAGCCGGCGCAGGGCGACATAGGCGTCGGTCAGTTCGGCGCAGGCGTCGACGGCGACATGTCCCGCGTCGCGCAGGGCCGCCAGGGCGTCGACGGTGCGCGGCGCGCGCAGGCCGGGATCGCGGCCGCCGAGGATCAGCTGCTGGGTCTGGGCGAAGAACTCGATCTCGCGGATGCCGCCCCGGCCCAGCTTGAGATTGGCGCCCGCCGCCTCAAGGCCGTCGCCGGTCTTGTGGACATGGATCTGCCGCTTGATCGACTGGATGTCGAGTATGGCGGGGTAGTCGAGGCTGCGGCGCCAGATGAAGGGGCGAAGCGCCTTCAGAAAGTCGGCTCCAGCCCCGGGATCGCCGAGCACCGGCCGGGCCTTGATGAAGGCGGCCCGCTCCCAGTTCTGACCGACGCTCTCGTAATAGGCCAGGGCCGTCGGGGCGGCGACCACGGGCGGTGTCGAGGATGGGTCCGGACGCAGGCGCAGGTCGACGCGGAAAACATAGCCGTCGCCGGTACGCTCCTGCATCAGGACCGCCAGAGACTGGGCCAGGCGGTCGACGAAACGCTGCGGCTCCACCCCCTCGGCCAGAGCGGGGATCAGGGCCTCCGGCTCCCAGAACAGGCTGATGTCGATGTCGGAGGAATAGTTGAGCTCGAAGGCGCCGTGCTTGCCCATGGCGAGGCCGAAGAGGCCGGGGACGGGTCCGCGCAGATCGTCGGCGGAGCTGACCAGTTTGCCCCGTTCGCGCTGATCGTGGGCGACGGCGCGCAGGGCGGCGGCGACCGACGCATCGGCGAAGCGGCTGAGGGCGTCGGTCACCTGATCGAGGTTCCAGACGCCCCCGAGATCGGCGAGGGCGGTCAGCAGATGCAGTTCGCCCTTGAGCCGGCGCAGGGGGGCGCGCAGGTCGTCGGCGCCGCCGGCGAGGGCGTCGGTGGCGGCGAGGATGGCGGCGAGGCGGAAGGCCGACGGCTCCTCCAGGGTGGTCCGAAGCCGATCCGGCCAGCGCCGCGCCAGACCGAACAGATAGGGCGAGGCGGCGAAGGCCGGCGCGAGGACCGGCCAGGCGGTGTCGAGAACTTCGAGCCAGCCCGCCCCGGACGCCTCCCCGGCCAGGCGCTCGCGGGCGCGATCGGCGGCTTCAGGGTCGACGACGGGGCCGCACGCCGTCAGGGCCGCGGCCAGCCCCTCGCTCACGCCGCGTCCGCCGGCGGCAGGACGAGGGCGACGCGCAGGCCGGGGCCGAAGCCGCCGTATTCGCCGGGTCCTTCGTCCAGCTGGACACGACCTCCGTGGGCCTCGAGCACGGCGCCGACCAGCGACAGGCCGAGACCGGAGCCGGGCTCGGTGCGGCTGTTGTCGAGGCGGACGAAGCGCTGGATGACCCGCTCGCGGTCACCCTCGGGCACGCCGGGGCCGGTGTCGGTGACCGAGAATTCGATCTCGCCCGAGCTGCGGCGGCGGGCGCGAAGCATCACGGCGCCGCCGGTCGGCGTGTATTTGATGGCGTTGTCGATGACGTTCGCGATCGCCTGGGCGAGGAAGGGCCGGTTGGCCTCGACCATCAGGCCGCGCTCGATCTCGGCCGAGAACTCCAGCCCCTTGTCCTCGGAGGCGGGCTCGTAGAGCTCGGCCATGTCGGCGGCGAGCTCGGCGGCGTCAAAGCGCTGGGGGTCGGGGGTGCGGCCGGCCGCCGCCTGCAGACGGGCGATGGCGAGAACGGTGTTGAAGGTCTTGAGCAGGTTGTCGGCTTCGTCGAGCGCCAGCTGCAGGGCGTCGACGCCGTCGATCTTGCCGGCCTCGGCGTCGATCAGCGACACCTCCAGCTTGGCCCGCATGCGGGTCAGGGGCGAGCGCAGATCGTGGGCGATGGCGTCGCCGGCGTGGCGGATCGAAGCCATCGACGCCTCGAGCCGGTCGAGCATGGTGTTCAGCCCGGCCCCCAGCTCGTCGAGCTCGTCACCGGAGTTGCGCACCGGGGCGCGGGCCTTCAGGTTTCCCTCCTGCACCGCCAGGACGACCTTGTTGAGCCGGCCCATCGACTTCTCGAGATTGCGGCTGACCAGCACCCCGCCGGCGAGGCCGAGCAGCAGGACGATGCCCATGGCGCCCCAAAGGGCCTGGGTCAGGCGGGCCAGATAGGCCTCGGTGTCGCCGAGCGAGCGGCCGACCAGCAGCATCTCCCCGCCCGAGAGACGGACCTGGACGGCGCGCACCTGGGGCCGGCGCACCCGCCCCTCGGCGTCGGTTTCGGTGAACGGGAAGGTGATCCACTGGCGGTCGCTCTCCATCGTCTCGATCGGCGACTGGTTGAGACTGCCGGTGACGGTGCCGCCGTCTTCGTCGAGCAGCAGATAGACGAAGGCGCTCTGGGTCAGGGAGCGGTCGATCAGGGCCTTGTTCAGGGCGTCGAAGCCGCGGGCGTCATAGACGCCGGCCAGCACCTGCATCTCGCCGCGCACCTCGCGCTCGGCGTTGACCCGGGCCTCGGCGGCGGAGGCGAAATAGACCCAGGCGAGGATGGCGCTGGCCGCCGCCGCGAACAGGGCGAGGAACAGCAGCGTCAGCCGGAAGGGCGTGCGGCGAAGGAGGGAGGGGAGCTTCATCGGGAGGCGTCAGGCCTCCAGCCGGTACCCCGCGCCGCGGACCGTCTGCAGCATGGCGTGGTCGAAGCCCTTGTCGATCTTGGCGCGCAGGCGGCTGATGTGGACGTCGATGACGTTGGTCTGGGGGTCGAAATGGTATTCCCAGACCTTCTCCAGCAGCATGGTGCGGGTGACCGACTGGCCGGCGTGGCGCATCAGGAATTCGAGCAGCTGGAACTCGCGCGGCTGCAGGTCGATCTCCTGATCGCCGCGGTGAACGGTGCGGGCGATCAGGTTCATCTCGAGGTCGCCGACCTTGAGCATGGTGGCGACCGAGCCGGTCTCGCGGCGGCGGGACAGGGCCTCGACCCGGGCGATCAGCTCCGAGAAGGCGTAGGGCTTGACCAGATAGTCGTCGGCGCCGGCCTTGAGGCCCGCGACACGGTCGTCGACCTCGCCCATGGCTGAGAGGAACAGCACCGGGGTCTGGTCGCCGTCCTTGCGCAGGGTCTCGACCATGCCGATGCCGTCGAGGCGGGGCATCATGCGGTCGACGACATAGACGTCGTAGCCGCCCTTCTGGGCCTCCAGCAGACCGAAGGCGCCGTCGACGGCGTGGGTCGGCTCGTGACCCGCCTCGGTCAGCCCGCGGACCATGGCGGTCGCGGCTTCGGCGTCGTCTTCGACCACCAGGATGCGCATGGAATCAGCCCCTCAGATGCGGAATCGCCGCCGATGTTAGCGCATCGGCGGCGATGGGGGCAGTTACCGCTTATTCAGGATCGGGAAGGTCCACGACCACCGGCACGCTGCCATTCCCGGGTGTCCACACCATGAGCAAGACGCTGTCGCGGCCAGCGCGCCGGACAGCCTCCACGGCAGCCCGGAGTTCGGCCACCGTCCGTACCGGCACGCTGCCGACTCGCTGGATGACAACGCCGCCGGACTGGAAGCGGCGATCCCCGCCGCGCCCGATCCCGGTGACAAGAACGCCTTCCACCCGGGCCGGCGCGCCGATCTGCTCGCGCATGGCTGCGGTCAGGGGCGTGACGTTAAGCCCAAGCACCGTGGCGGTGGAGGGCGTCGGAACCTCGGGTTGCGCGGACGACCCGCGGCCGTCGCCCTGTCCGCTGTTGCGTTCGCTGGCCGATGGCCGAACGCCGAGTCTCAGATTGGCCGTGCGCCGGTTCCCGTCCCGCAAGTATTCCAACCGTGCGGTCTGCCCCGGCTGGAGCGCGCCGACCCGGCGGGTCAGATCGTTAGAATCTACCACGGGCCGGCCGTTCAGGGCGACGATCACGTCGCCGAACTGGAGCCCGGCGGCGGCGGCCGGGCCGCCCGGCTCGGCCGTGTTCACCAAGGCGCCCTTGGTGTCTGCAGGCAGCCCGAGCGCCTTCAGCGTCTCCCCATCAGCATTGCCGATGGTGACGCCGATGTAGCCGCGCTCGATAGTTTCGCCGCGCATCAGCCGATCGGTGATCGGCTTGGCGGTCGAGGCCGGAATGGCGAAGCCGATCCCGACGGAGTTGCCCGTCGGCGAATAGATGGCGGAGTTCACGCCGATGACCCGGCCATAGATGTCGAAGGTCGGCCCGCCGGAATTGCCGCGGTTGATGGCGGCGTCGATCTGAAGATAGTCGGTGTAGGGCGTATCCGCGTCGATGCCGCCGCGCCCCTGCGCCGACACGATGCCCGCCGTCGCGGTTCCGCCGAGTCCGAACGGGTTTCCCACGGCGATCACCCAGTCGCCGACCCGGGGCTGTGCCTGCTCCTCGAATGTCACGAACGGATAGCCGGCGCCGTCCACCTTGATAACAGCCAGGTCCGTGTCCTCATCCCGTCCAACCAATCGGGCCTGAAGCTCGCGCTGGTCGGCGAGCCGCACAGTGATCTTGGTCGCGTTCGCGACGACGTGGGAGTTGGTGACGATGTAGCCGTCGCCGGAAATGAAGAAGCCGGACCCTGCACCAACGGAGGTCGGAGCTTCCTCGCCCTCCTCAAGCTCAGGCACCGGGACGCCGAAGGGGATTCCCGGGATGCGGAGCACACCGCCAGGCGGACGCTCGATCGGTGCTTCGACGTCGATCTGCACCACCGCCGGGGCGACCTGCTGGAAGATGTCGGCGAAGCTGAGGGGGGCGCCTTGCGGGGGGGCGAAGAGGCCGGCGGGACCGGCGTTCGGGGCCAGACGGCCGGACGCGCCGGCGACGGGGCCGGCCTCGGCGGTGGGCCAGTCGATGACGCCCCCGGCGGTGGCGCCGGCCGCGAGAACCAGGCCGAACGTGGCCCCCAGCATGAATTCCTTACGCTTCATCATCGGGTTTCGTACGATCCTTTCGTCGGGCGCGGAGGCCCGGTCAGTTCCGTCAATATAGGGCGCCGGCCGCTATCGCCAACGCCGGGACGCGAGGATGGGTCCGTCCGGCCCCTAGTCGTCAGACGGCTTTGCGTCAGGATCACGGCGAAGCTCGTCCCCGGCCACGATATCGGCCAGCCGGGCCTCTTCGTCCGCGGTGAGGGGCGCGACCTCGACGCGGCGGCGGCGCGACCGCAGCAGAAGCAGGGCGAAGACGGCGGCCATCAGGACCACCGGACCGAACCACAAGAGCCAGGTCCCGAGGCGGACCGGCGGCTGGAACAGCACGAAATCGCCGTAGCGGCGGACCAGATCCTGCTCGATCTCGGCGTCGGTGCGGCCGGCGGCGATCTGGTCGCGGACCAGCTGGCGCATGTCGGCGGCGATGACGGCGGGGCTGTCGGCGATGGCCTCGTGCTGGCAGACGACGCAGCGGATGTCGTCGAACAGGGCCTGGGCCCGGGCTTCCTGGGCGGCGTCCGGCAGCGGCCGGTCCGGCGTGGGCGGCGGTTCCTGGGCCGCCGCGGCGGTCACGGACAGCGAGGCCATGGCGATCAGCAGGATGCGCTTCATGCCCTGGCCTCCCGCCGGCTGACGCCGAGCCGCAGGCGGCGATCCATCAGCGACAGCCCCCCGCCGAGCGCCATCAGGGCCGGGCCGAGGAAGATCAGCCGCGCCCACGGGTTCCACCACACGCGGACGCTCCAGGCGGGTTCTCCGGCCTCGGTCCGGCCGCGTTCGCCGAGCACCACATAGACGTCGTCGAGACCGCGGAAGTCGAGGCCGACCTCGGTGGTGGTCTGGCCGCCGGCCGGGAAGAAGCGGCGTTCGGCGGTGATCTCGCGCGGCGCGGCGCCGGAGCGAAGGGAGACCGTCAACCGGCCGCGTTCGGCGAGATAGTTGGGGCCCTCGACCACCCGGACGTCGTCGAGGCGCACGGTCCAGGGACCCGCCTCGACCACCTCGCCGATGGCGATCGGGCGGGCGGCCTCGGCGCGATAGCCGGTCTCGACCACGGCCCCGAGCACGAAGACGCCGAGGCCGGCATGAGCCACGGTCATGCCCCAGGCTCCCAGCGGCAGGCCCCGCGCGCGGCGCAAACTCTCTGCGACGGGGGCGCGGAACAGGCGGATGCGCTCACCGGTTTCGGACAGCGCCCCGAGGATCAGCCAGGCGCCGAGGCCGATCCCGGCCGCCGCCAGCGCCTTGCGCGGCTCGAACACGGCGAGGCCGGCCAGCGCCAGCAGGACGGCGAGGCCGGCGGCGACGGCGAGCCGCTGCATCACGCCGGGCAGGTCGCCCCGCTTCCACGCCAGCAACGGCCCGGCCGGCAGTATCAGAAAGGCGACGGCCATCAGCGGCGTGAAGGTCAGGGCGAAATAGGGCGGGCCGACCGAGATGGTCGAACCGTTCACGGCCTCGAGGATCAGCGGATAGAGGGTGCCGAGCAGGACGGTGGCGCAGGCGGCGGTCAGGAACAGGTTGTTGAGCACCAGCGCGCCTTCGCGGCTGACCGGGGCGAACATCCCGCCGCCCTTCAGTTGAGGCGCGCGCCAGGCGAACAGGCCGAAGGCCAGACCGCCGGTCAGGCCGAGAATAGCCAGCAGCATCAGACCGCGCTCGGGATCGACGGCGAAGGCGTGGACGCTGGTCAGCACGCCCGAGCGGACCAGGAAGGCGCCGAGCATCGAGAAGGTGAAGGCCAGCAGGGCGAGGAAGGTGGTCCATCCGGCCAAGGCTCCGCGCCGCTCGGTGACCACGGCCGAGTGCAGCAGGGCCGTGCCGGCCAGCCACGGCATGAAGCTGGCGTTCTCGACCGGGTCCCAGAACCACCAGCCGCCCCAGCCGAGTTCGTAATAGGCCCAGAAGCTGCCGAGGGCGATGCCGACGGTCAGGAAGGCCCAGCTGGCCAAGGCCCACGGCCGCACCCAGCGGCCCCAGGCGGGCCAGAAGGCCGAGTTGGCGCGGCCCTCGATGAGGGCGGCGACCGCCAGCGAGAAACAGACCGAAAAGCCGACGTAGCCCGCGTAAAGCAGCGGCGGGTGGAAGGCGAGCGCCGGGTCCTGCAGCAACGGGTTCAGGGACGCGCCCTGGAACGGGGCCGGGTCGAGCCGCGCGAACGGGTTGGAGGTGAAGACGGCGAAGGCGAGGAACAGCACGCCGAGGAACCCCTGCGCCGCCACCGCCGAGGTCTTCAGCCCGAACGGCAGGTCCCGCGCCCGGGCCAGGGCCGCGCCGAACGCGGTCAGGACCAGGCACCACAGCACCAGAGAGCCCTCGTGACTGCCCCAGGCGCCGGCCACCTTGTAGAGCATCGGCTTGTCGGTGTGGCTGTTGGCGGCGACGTTGGCGACCGAGAAGTCCGAGCCGGCGAAGGCGTGGATCAGGACGGCGAAGGCGACGGCCACGGCCACGGCCGAGCCGATGGCGGCGCCGGCGGCGGCCCCGGCCAGCACCGGGCTGCGGCGCACCCTCCCGGCGACGGCCAGTCCGGTTTGCAGCGCCGCCAAGGCGAAGGCGAGGATGAGGGCGAAGGCGCCCGTTTCGACGATCACGGAGTGGCCGGGGAACTGTCGACCGGACGCCATTCGCCCTTGGCCTTGAGGCGGTCGGCGACCTCGCGCGGCATGTAGGTTTCGTCGTGTTTGGCCAGCACCTGGGTGGCGCGGAAGCTGCGGTCGGGCAGGAAGGCCCCTTGCGCCACCACGCCCTCCCCTTCCGCGAACAGGTCGGGCAGGTCGCCCTGGTAGACGACGCGAGTGGTGGCGACGTTGTCGGTGACCGCGAAAGCGACCTGACCCGAGCCGTCGCGGACGACGCTGCCGGTCTCGACGAGGCCGCCCAGCCGCACGACGCGACCCGCCGGGGCGTTCTCAGGCGTGGCTTCGGACGGGGAGAAGAAGAAGGTCACGCTGTCGCGCATCGCATACAGGGACAGGCCAACGGCCAGCGCCAGCACTGGGGCGACGGCGGCCACGACCCACAGGCGGCGGCGGGCCTTGGGGGATTTGGGCAGCCAGCTCACGATCCCGCTCCGGCCAGTCGGGCCTCAAGCCCGGCCCGGTCCGGGTCGCCGGCCGGCAGGGCCGCGATCAGGGGGGCCCACATCTCGCGGGCCATCGCGAGCTCGCCCCGCGCCAGGGCCGCCTCGCCGAGGAAATAGCGGGCGCTGCCCTGACCGGGATCGATCTCCAACGCGCGGCGGAAGGCGGCTTCGGCATCGGCGCCGACCGCCCCGCCGTTGACCCGCACCAGGCTCTGTCCCAGCCGCGACGAGGCGCCGGCGTCGTCGGGCTGAAGCGCGGCCGCGCGGCGGAAGGCGGAGACGGCGCCGATCGGATCGCCGGCCCCGGAGCGGGCCACCCCGAGCATGGTCAGGGCCTGATAGTCGTCCGGACGTTGCTCCACTTCACGCGCCACCACCGCTGCGATCTGCGGCGGCTGGAGGGTGTCGAGCCGCGTCGCCCATTCCTCGACGCGGCGCTCATACGATTGGTCGGGCAGGCCCGGCGCGGCGATCAGCAGATAGAGGCCGAGCGCGGCGGCGACCGCAGTCATGACGCCACCCAGCACCCAGACCCGGTCGCGCCCGCCGGCGACGACCGGAGCCGTGTCGCGCCGGGCCGACAGGATGCGGCGTCCGGCTTCGGCCCGGGCGACGGTCCAGCCGGCCTCGTCCAGCAGGCCGCGAGCCTTGAGGCGATCCAGCTCCGAGAGCTCAGCCGAGGCGACAGCGGGCGTCACCAGTTCGCCCTCCGCGTCGCCGCGCCGCGCGCCGGCCAGCACCAGCAGGCCCGCGAGCGCCGCCATCAGCGCCGTCATGATCCAGAACACCGTCATCGCCGGGCGATGTAGCCGATCAGGCGGCTCGCGACGAGGGGCTCGACCGGCGTTTGGCCGCTCCGGCCACTGCGGCGCGGCGACGCACGGTGCGGGCCGCACCACGGGCGTCGATCAAATCAAGGCAGCGCGCGGCCAACTCGACAAGGCGAAGGGCATTGGTCTCATCTTCGACCTCCCCGTCATTGATCACCGTCACCGCCTGATCAGCGTATTCGAACACACGCGTGGTCAAGGCATCGACGAGCTTTTTGCGGTCAGATTCCGCGCCGAAGATTGAGGCGGGTCCGCGCACAGCGCCGACCAATTTGAGCAGGTTTCGCACAGCCTGAACCGTTTCGCCCTGCACCGGCGCCGTCAGCTGCGGCTGTTGGCGGGTCATTCGCCCGGTAATCTGGACCTGCTCGAGTGGCAGCGCCTTATCTACAGCCCGGTCTGCAGCGCGCATGAAGGATGACAACTGGCCGGCGATGGTGACACGGGCGTCGCGCACTGACTTGCCCCAGACGCTGAGCGGACTGAGGGTCAGGGTCGCGTCGAGCTCACTATGGACGTTGGCGCACCAGATAAGATCCTCGATGACCGGCTCGACCGAGGCCACTTCAGACCCGGGCCGGAAGGCTGAGATGCGGGCCACGCGCGCATCCACGCCGATAATCAACCGTTCGATAAACCCAGACAGCTCGGAGGCGCTGAGGAAACCCTCGCGCTCGGCCGCACCCGAGCTCTGGGTAAGCACGCGCAAGATCAGCACCGCGTCATCAAGATGCGAGAACAGGATTTCCAGTATGCGTTGAGTGCCGTCCTGGTGAATTTCGGCGCAGTCCTTGAGCATCAGGCGCAACTCGGCGACCTGATCGCCGTCGGGGCGCTTCAGCCAGACATCCAGCGAGGGCAGTCCCCGCCGGGCCAGATGGGCGAGATCGAGAGAGGCGGCGAGATCGATCAGCCCGCGCTCGCGGCGACCCGGCTCCAGATCGGCGGGCCAGATCGCTTCGGGGCGATCGCGTACGGCGGCGGCCGCAGCCAGGCAGATGCGATCGGCGACGGCGGCCGCGTTGTCGTCGTCCCTGTCGAGCCGTCGCACCAAGGCGGGTTCACGAGCCACCGCCGCTTTCCACAGTCGCGGCAGGACGGCGGCGGGGAATGTGACGGCTTCGATGCCGTCGGCGCGAGGTCGGAACATCCGCATCAGCGGCCCCAACACCACACGCCGGCGGGCGCGGTCCTGGATTTCTTCCGCCAGCATGTCGGCCAATTCCAGGGCCCGTCCCCCCGGGAGCCCCCGGGAGAGATCGGAGAGCTTCGTCAAGGCAGCATCGGGCACCTGCTCAATCAGAGCTGCCAGCGCAGTGCGATGGGCGACGGACAGGCCCGACATTCAGCTACCTTCGTTGCCGGTTGAAAATCCCGAACCAACGCAACCTGCCAGCATCGGGGTTAATATTCGCTATCTGAAAACCGGCTCAGGACTGGGCGGCGGGAAGTTCCAGTACAGCCTTCAGTCCGCCCATTTCGCTGTCCGAAAGCGAGATGCGGCCGCCATAGGCGCGGGTCAGCTCGACGACGATGGACAGACCGAGACCGGAGCCGGGGGTGCTCTCGTCCATGCGAGCGCCGCGTTCCAAGGCCGCCTCCCGCTGGTCTTCGGGCAGGCCGGGACCGTCGTCCTCGACCACCACCACCATCTGACCCAGCCCGGTGGCCCCGGCCGAAATCCGGACGCGGCGCTTCGCCCATTTGCAGGCGTTTTCCATCAGATTGCCGAGCAGTTCCTGCAGATCCTGACGCTCACCCCGAAAGGCCAGGCCGTCGGGCGCGCGCCAGTCGATGATGACGCCCTTGTCCTCGAACACCCGCTCCAGCATCACCGCCATCTCGTCGAGGACCGGCTCGATGAGGGTGATCTCGCCGAGCATCTGGGCGCGGGCGGCGGCGCGGGCGCGGCGCAGGTGATGGTCGACCTGGGCCTTCATCACCTCGGTCTGGCGGCGCACAAGGTCGGGCAAGGGGCCTTCGTGCGCGCCCGCCTCGGCCAGCATCACCGACAACGGCGTCTTGAGGGCGTGGGCCAGATTGCCGACGTGGGTGCGCTGGCGCTCGACGGTTTCCTGATTGTGGTCGAGCAGGCGATTGACCTGTTCGGCGAGCGGCTGGATTTCGAGGGGATAGCCGTGGGCGATCCGCGCCGCCCGCCCCTTGCGGACATCGGCGATCTCGTTCCGGAGGGCGTAGAGGGGACGCAGGCCGATCCGCACCTGCAGGAAGACGGCGATGACCAGGCCGAGGCCGAGGCTCAGCAGGGCGGTCCAAGTGAAGGTGGCGAACTGGCGGGTGTCGCTGTCGATGTTCGAGCGGTCAACGCCGGCGAGGAAGACCACAGGCTCGGTCCGGCCCGGCAGCTGTTTCATGCTGGCGGCGACGCGCAGCGGGACGCCCAGCGGCCCTTCCCCGCCCCGGCGGAGGCCGTCGGGGTCATTGTAGCTGATGGTGGCGCCACGGGCGGCGGCCAGACGGGCGGGCAAATCGTCGGGGATGGTCAGGCTCTCGCCCGCCAGCGACGGGGACCGCACGAGGATGCGCAGGTGACCGCGGGGCCCGGGTTCGGCCACCGCCCAGTATTTCCCGGAAAGGGCCCGCAAGGAGGCCTCGTCCCGGACCTCGTCCACGGTGATCGAACCGTCCGCCGCCGCATTGGTCGAGACGACCACTTCGTCGATGGTGTCCGAGAGCACGTGGCCGAGCCGGCGCAGGGCGGATTCCTGATACTGGTTGGTCAGGGTCCAGCCGGTCAGGACGAGGGCGAGGATGATCCAGGCCGAGGCGAGCCAGATCAGGCGGCGGGTCAAACTGCGTCCGGGACGGCCGAACCAGCGACCCCAGGTCCGCGGCTCGCCGGACGCTGTGTCGTCGACTGAGCCCCCCGCGCCGTCCGTCACGTCTCGTCGCTCTCCCCGGGCAGGGATGTCAGTCGATAGCCGAGACCGCGCACCGTCTCGATCCGGTCGGGCCCGATCTTCTTGCGCAGACGGCCGACGAAGACTTCGATGGTGTTGGAATCCCGGTCGAAGTCCTGATCGTAGAGGTGTTCGACGAGTTCGGTGCGGCTGATCACCCGGCCTTGGTGCATCATCAGATAGTGCAACAGCCGGTATTCGAGCGAGGTCAGGCGCAGGGGCTCGCCGTTGACGCTGGCCCGCGCAGCCCGAGGGTCGAGGCGGAGACCGCCGCAGGCCAGGGTCGAGGAGGCGATGCCGGCGGAGCGGCGCAGCAGGGCCCGCAGCCGGGCCAGAAGCTCCTCCGTGTGGAAGGGCTTGGTCAGATAGTCGTCCGCGCCGGCGTCGAAACCCGAGACCTTGTCGGACCAGGCGCCGCGCGCGGTCAGGATCAGAACGGGCGCGGTCTTGCCCTCGCGCCGCCAGCGCTCGAGCACCGAGACCCCGTCGATCTTGGGCAGGCCGAGGTCGAGCACGATCACGTCATAGGGCTCGGTGTCGCCGAGGAAATGAGCCTCCTCGCCATCGGCCGCGTGATCCACCGCATAGCCGGCGTCGGACAACGCGCCCTTCAACTGGCGCGACAGGTCGGCGTCGTCCTCGACAAGCAGCACGCGCATTCAGCGTTCTCCGATCACCCGGCCGGTGCGGCCGTCCACCATGATGTCGGCGACCCGGCCGCCGGGATACTCCCAGCGGACCACGATGGTGTCGCCACGATTGCTCGCGCCGAGGAAACGTCCCGGGCGTCCGGAGGATGCGCGCTGAACCGCCGCGCCGACGCTGACCCGCGGCGGCTCCGCCTGTTCGCGGGAGGGCCGCTCGCGTTGATCGCCGGACTGGCCGCGGTCATCGCGTTCCGGGCGGGAGCCGCGATCCTGGGACCCGCCGCCTCCGCCGCCGGCCGCGGCGCGACTTTCCCGCAGCGCCTCCAGGCGGTCGCCACGATCCTGCGCCGCCACGGACAGGGGCGCGGCGGCGAGCAGGGCGGCGAGGATGTAGGCGGTCATCCGGGTCATGAGCGACGGTCTAGGCCCCAGCCTCTGAACGACGGCTGAACGGCGAGTGTAGACATATTTCACCGTGTGCGCGCCCCGCGACCCCGAATGGACGCATCCGCATGGATGCGTCGTCATCGACATGAACGCAAGCTGACGCAGGCCGTTCAGATCGGGCTCAGATCGAAGGGCGTCTTGTGGCGTCAACGTAGCCAGTTCGGCCTGCGTGAACGCGAAGGACTTAGACGATGATGAAGAAAGCCCTCATCCCCGTGCTGGCCATCGCCGCGGCGTCCGTCGCGGTTCCCGCCGCCGCCCAGAACCATGACCGGCATGACCGGTACGAGCGCAATGATCGCCACGACCGGTATGATCGTCGTGACCGCGATGACCGGTACGACCGGGACGATCGGTACGACCGCGATGATCGTTACGACCGCGACGACCGCTATCAGAACCACGGCCGCTGGCAGTCGATCGCCCAACGCAAATACCAGCTGGACCGCCGCATCGATCGCGGTCTCCGCAACGGCTCGCTGAGCCGCCGGGAGGCCTACGGGCTGCAAAGCCAGCTCAACGCCCTGGTCCGGCTGGAGCGCAACTACATGCGCGGCGGCCTGACCCGCTGGGAGCGCAACGATCTGGACCGCCGCTATGACCGCCTGGCCGTGCAGATCCGCATCGAGCGCCGCGACCGCGACAACCGTCGCTGGTAAGGCCTGACCTTTCCTCCCCGAAAGGCCCGAGGGGCGTCGTCCGCAAAGACGGCGCCCCTTTCTTATGAGGTCACCCGCAGCCGGCTCTCGATGACGGTGACCGCCCGGCCGCGCAGCAGGACCCGGTCGCCGCGCGCCTCGGTCTCGAGATCGCCGCCGCGACCGGGAAAGACCTGGCGGAAACGCACGGTCGGCCGCCCGAGCCGGTCGGCGTAGAGCGGGCCGAGAATGCAGTGGGCCGAGCCGGTCGCGGGATCCTCGTCGACGCCGCAGCCCGGGGCGAAGAAGCGGTCGACCACATCGACGTCGTCGTCCGGGTCGGCAAGGGCGCAGACGATCACCTCGCCCGCCTCCCCGGCCTCGCCCTGCAGGGCCGACAGGGCGGCGATGGCGGGCCGCAGGGCCCGCACGGCGGCCGCGTCGGCCAGCACGGCGACCAGATAGCGGCCGGCCCAGACCTCGACCGGCGCGACGCCGAGAGCCTCGGCCAGTCCGGCGACGGGACCGGTCTGGCGCGGCGGATCGGCCGGAAAGTCCATCTCGTAGCCGTCCCCGGCGCGGCGCACGATCAGCGGACCGGAGCGGGTGTCGAAGGTCAGGGCGGCCGCCTCGGAACCGAGCTCGGCCATCAGGACGTGGGCCGAGCCGAGGGTGGCGTGGCCGCACAGGTCGACCTCCCGCCCCGGCGTGAACCAGCGCAGGCCGAAGCGGGCGGGGTCGGCGGTGCGCAGCAGGAAGGCGGTCTCGGCCTGATTGTTCTCCCGCGCCAGCGCCTGCATCCAGTCGTCGGCGGGCCAGCGGTCGAACGGCTCGACCACGCAGGCGGGATTGCCCCGGAAGGGGGCGGAAGCGAAGGCGTCGACGGTCCACTGGCGCATCAGGCGGTCTCCGGTTCGATGATGGTCAGCTCGGGCCAGCGCGTCACCGCATTGGCGACCGCCTTGTCCCACCCCTTCGCCAGAGGACGCTGCGGATTGGGCCGAATTGTGAGCGAGAACACGTCGTCCAGCCCGAACGGCGCGGCCACGCTGATCGTGTCGTCCTCTTCCAGCCGCACCCCCACGGCGAAGGCGGGGGCGACGAAGCGGGTGAGCGCCTCGTCCGTGCCGGTCAGGGCTTCGTAGGGCTCGCCGAATTTGCCTTCGAACCAGAGGTGGACGCGGGCCTGGTTGCGGACCTCGACCATGTCGCGGACGGGCGGGTCGAAGGCGGCGGCGACGCGCTGGATGACGGCGTCCTCGGCGTCCCAGGAGGTGTCAGGGTCGAAATAGCCGAGGTCGTAGTCGCGGACGCCGTAGCCGGCGGGCCGGCCGGTGACGGCGTTCCAGACGCTTTGATAGACGGCGCCGGAAAAGACGCGCCAGTCGTTGAGGCTGAGGTCCCGCATGGTGGTCAGGACGTGCATCAGGCCGGGGTCGGCGCGGACGATGGCGGCGAGGCGGGCTTCGAGATCGCTCACCGCGCGTCCCTCAGCGGCCAGCCGTGGTCGAGCGGCCCGTGCCCCTGCCCCAGCCCGGGCGCGCGGCGGATGGCCTCGGCGACATAGGCCCAGGCCTCGGCCACGGCGGCTTCCAGCGGCATGCCCTTAGCCAGCCCGGCGGCGCAGGCGCTGGCCAGGGTGCAGCCGGTGCCGTGGGTGTGGCGGGTGTCGAGGCGGGGGCCTTCCAGCAGGGTCTCGCCGCTCGGTGTCAGCAGCAGGTCGATCACGGTCCCGCCGGGGACATGGCCGCCCTTCATCAGCACCGCCCGGGCGCCGAGGGCCAGCAGAGCCTCGCCGGCGCGGCGCTGGCCGTCGAGATCGGCGACGGCGACGCCGGTCAGGGCCTCGGCCTCGGGGGCGTTGGGGGTCAGCAGGGCGGCGCGGGGGACCATCAGGCTCCGCACCGCTTGCACCGCCTCGTCGGGGAGCAGGGGCGCGCCGCCCTTGGCGATCATCACCGGGTCGACGACGGCGGGGGCACCGGACGTGTCGAGAATGGCGGCGACGCGTTCGACCACCTCGACCCCGCCGAGCATGCCGGTCTTGAGGGCGTCGGCGCCGATATCATCGAGCACGGCCCGGGCCTGGGCCTCGATGAGGTCGAGCGGCAGGGGGTGGACGCCATGAACGCCGAGGGTGTTCTGGACGGTGACGGCGGTGATGGCGGTGGCCGCATATCCGCCCAGGGCGGTCACGGCCTTGATGTCGGCCTGGATTCCCGCCCCGCCCCCGGAATCGGAGCCGGCGATGATCAGGACGCGTCCAGCGGGCGAGGTCATGCGCACGGGATGACCAATCCGGTCCGACTCGGCAAGCCCGGCCTCATCCTTCCCACCGCCGGATCGCCGCCTGGACCGCCAGCGCCTGCACCGTTTCGCGGACGTCGTGGACGCGAAGGATCGCCGCGCCGTTCCGCGCCGCCGCCAGCGCCAGGGCCAGCGAGCCCCCGAGGCGGTCGGCAGGGTCGGTCGCGGTCGGGTCGATCGACTGGATGGTGCGCTTGCGGCTGGCTCCGTAGAGGACGGGGAAGCCGCGGGCGGCGAGTTCGCCCAGCCGGGCGGTCAGGACCAGGTTGTGATCCGGCGTCTTGCCGAAGCCGACGCCCGGATCGAGCCAGATGCGCTCGCGGGCGACGCCGGCGGCCATGGCCGCCTCGGCGCGGGCGAGGAGCCAGTCCGAGACCTCGGCGATCACGTCGCCGTAGCGCGGATCGGCCTGCATGGTGCGCGGCTCGCCCCGCATGTGCATCAGGACGATGTCGCAGCCCAGACGGGCAGCCGTCTCGAGGCTCTCCGGCGTGTGGCCGAGGGCGGTGACGTCGTTCCACATCGTGGCGCCGGCGGCGACGGCGGTGCGGGCCACGGCGGGCTTCATGGTGTCGACGCTGAGCGGGCCGGACCAGGCGTCGCGCAGGCCCTCGATGACAGGGATGACGCGGGCGATCTCCTCGGCTTCGGAGGCGGGGTCCGCGCCGGGCCGGGTGCTTTCACCGCCGATGTCGAGGAGGTCCGCCCCCTGTTCGACCAGGGTCAGGCCGTGGGCGACGGCGGCGTCGACGGTCGCCAACCGGCCGCCGTCGGAGAAGCTGTCCGGGGTGACGTTGACGATGCCCATAACGCGGACGGGTTCCGTCGCGGCGGGCGCCGCCGGGCCGGACTGCGGAACCTTCTTGCCGAAGAGCAGGTCCAGCAGCCCCGAGAGCGACGAAGTCTCACGCATCCCCGCCTCCGATCAGGGCGCTGATGGCCTTGAGATAGGCCGCGAAGGCCTGGCGGCCCTCGAGGGTGATCGAGACCCGGGTCAGGGGCTTGTTGTTGACGAAGCTCTTGGCGATGGCGACGTAGCCCGCCTCCTCCAGCTTTTTCAGATGGACCGAGAGGTTGCCCTGGGTGGCCTCGAGCACGGTCTTGAGCTCGGTGAAATCCGCCACCTCGGCGTCGGCCAGATAGACCATGATCCCCAGCCGCAGGCGGCCGTGGATGACCTCGTCAATGCGTCCGAGATCGGCCAGGCCCATGGGTCAGGCCGCCGCCTGGGCGGCCCGGGCCTCGCGCAGGATGATCCAGCCCGGCAGGGCGAAGAGCAGGAACAGGGCGGCGGTCGCGACCCAGGTGTAGGCGACGGGATCGCGCACCAGCAGGCCGAGGGCCACCGTCGTGGTCCAGTGCCCGACGGCCACCAGTCCCATCCAGGGCTTGCGCTTCAAGGTCCAGGCCACGAACCAGGCGATGGCCTGAAAGGCGAAGACGATGGCCGGATAGTAGAGCCAGATGGCGAAGTCGCTGTCGCGAACCGCACCGAGGCCGAAGACGATGATGATCGCCAGATTGGCGGCCCCGGTGGCGCTGAAAACGCCGTTCATGGCCCGGCTGGCGGTCGGTCCCACATTCGATTTCTGGCCCGATTTCCGGTCATAGCGCACGGCCCAGGCGACCACCGCCAGCATGGCGAGGGTGACCGATACGACGAAGATCAGACTGGCCAGGCCGGAGATGCGGATGATCCCGGCGGCCTGGCCGAGGTGAAACAGACATTGGAACCCGTACAACAGCCCCCCCGCCAGAAAGAGCACGCCCATGGGGACCTGGCCCCGGCCGGGGCCGCCCTCGACGATGCGGCGCAGGAAGGCGAGATCGGCTTCGGCCGTGCCGGGAGGCATTTTGCGGGATGTCTCGGTCATGACGACTCTCCTTGTCGGCCCGTCCGAAGTGGACGGGCCGGGGGGGATTGGCAAGCTATTCGGCGGGCGCGAGGGCCGGTGAGGCCTTGCGGCGCCACGGGATGCGGCAGCCGTTCAGCCAGCGGCCCATGAAGCTGTGGCGGATCAGCAGTTCATAGCTGAGCAGGCTGATCGCCAGCGTGCCGCCGAGCACCACGCCGAATTTGACGAACCAGGGCCAGGTCTCGTTGATCACCAGAATCTGCCCGACCAGGACCAGCGGCAGATGCACGATGTAGACCCAGTAGGAGGAGTCGGCGAGGTAGCGGCGCACGGCGCTGTAGCCGGAGGCGAAGCGCAGGGCCAGCGACAGGGCCGCGAAGGTGGAGGTGAAGACCGCCAGGGCCATGATGGCCGCCAGCGGGGCCTTCAGCTCGGGATCGGTGACCGGCGCAAGCTCCGGAACCGGTCCGCCGACCATGACCATGGCCGCGCTCCCGACGCCGAGCGCCACCACCGTGAAGACCGGCCACAGCCCTTCGATGCGGGCGAGCAGGTCGCGGCGGCGGTCGAGCAGGAAGCCGAGGCCGAAGGCGGACCCGAAGGCCGTCATTGCCGCCGCGTTCGGGACCAGTCCCGTGTCCGGAGTCGGGATGCCGAAGAAGGGCATCCAGTTCGGCGCCATCCACAGGGCGACCGCCAGCGGAGCGGCGAGGACCAGCGGCGTCCAGGGCCCGATCAGGGCGCCGGTGATGCGGTCGACGGACCGGCCCCAGCGGCCGTCACGATCCGCGATCGCGAACGGCGCGCGCAGGATCAGGGTAGCGACGTAGAGGATCAGCAGGACCCACAGGAACCACAGATGGGTCAGGGGGAAGGTCTCGAGCGTCAGCGGCGGCGGGGGCGGCCCATCGGTCGGAATGGTTCCCCCGTTGCGGATCGCCGCCATCCAGATCAGCCCGCCGATGATGGCGGCGAGAACGGGGGTCCAGAAGACCGCGAGCGGGCCGGCGATGCGGCTGAGCCGGTCCCTGATGAAGCCCGACGTTCCGCGCCGTCCCAGCATCATGTGGGCGAACAGGCCGGCGATCAGGAAGAAGGTCGTCATCCGGAACAGGTGGATGGCGAAGAAGAGGGCGCTGGCAACCGGCGAGCTGTCGGTGTCCGCCGCGATCCAGATCGGGACCGGGAAATAGGACATGGATGCGTGCAGGACCACGCCCAGCAGCAGGGCGATCCCGCGCAGGGCGTCGAGCCCGTGAAGCCGGTCGACCGGCTGGAGTTCAGATGACGACATGACGCCCTCCCGGTGGTTGAGAACGCCGATCTACGATAGACTTGTTTGAGATGCAAACTTGTTTTTCCAACGGGACCTTCGCCGCTTCGGGAAAAGCGGTTGGGGAGGGCGCGGGACAGCCGGGCCTCGCCCGGTTGAGGTTTGAATACCGTTTCGACGAGACAGACTGTCCCGCGTAGCCGTTTTCCACGCGCCCTCCGGCTGGCGGCCCTGTCATTCGAGCCTTGCCGGATCACCGCCAGGACCATTGCTGAACCCGACGCGGGGCGGACATGACGGCATGGTGCTGACGTCAGCAGCCCGCTTCCATTAGCGCGCGGCGAGCAAGCGGGCAGGATCCATCCCTGCCCGACGAGGACCCCCGGACTCTCCGTCGCCC
>NZ_JACHFZ010000004.1 GCF_014202075.1 Brevundimonas basaltis
ATCCGGCAAGGCTCGAATGACAGGGCCGCCAGCCGGAGGGCGCGTGGATAACGACCGCGCGGGACAGTCTGTCTCGTCGAAACGGTATTCACATCTCAACCGGGCGAGGCCCGGCTGTCCCGCGCCCTCCCCAACCGCTTTTCCCGAAGCGGCGCAGAATCCTGCCTGCTGCCTGCTGCCTGCTGCCTGCTGCCTCGCCTTCCCCCTCGAAAGCCCGGAGTCGCCTATGAAACCCCGCCGCCCCTCCCGCCCGCGCTGCAAGGACCGACTGTCGTGGCATGCCCAGCACTGGCGCCTCCAGGAGATCGCCGCCGGCCGGCTGCAGCCGCATTTCGAGCGCGAACACCTGTTGCTCTGGACCCTCGAGGCGCGCGGCAGGGCCAATCTGCACGACTTCATCGTGCCCGGCCTGCTGTTCATGGCCGAGCGGCTGAACCTGCCCTTCGACGCGCCCCCGCCGATGTCGCCCGTTCCTGTACCGCCCTTCACCCCCTCCCGCGAAACCGCTATCAGCCCCCCATGACCCTCCCCCACGCCCTCTCCGGCCTCGGCGCTGTCGCCGCCGACTACGACATCCTGCTCTGCGACGTCTGGGGCGTGATCCACAACGGCCGCGAGAGCTGGCCCGACGCCTGCGCCGCCCTGACGCGCTTCAACGAGCAGGGCGGTCATGTCGTGCTGATCTCCAACTCGCCGCGCCCGTCCTCCGACGTGGTGGCCCAGCTCGACCGTCTCGGCGTGCCGCGCGACAGCTGGAAGGCCTTCGTCACCTCCGGCGACGCCACCCGCGCCGAACTCGCCAAACGCGCGCCCGGCCCCGCCTGGGTCATCGGCCCGGACCGCGACTGGCCGCTCTACGAAGGTCTCGGCCTCGACAGCGCCCACGGCGCCGCCGACGCCGCCTTCATCTCGGTCACCGGCCCGGTCGACGACGAGAACGAAACCCCCGAGGACTATCGCGACCGCCTCGCCGCCGGCGTCGCCCGCGACCTCGAACTGATCTGCGCCAACCCCGACCGCGTGGTCCAGCGCGGCGACAGGCTGATCTACTGCGGCGGCTCCCTCGCCGACCTCTACGAAAGCCTCGGCGGCCGCGTGACCATGGCCGGCAAGCCTTTCGGCCCGATCTACGACCTGGCCCTCAGGGAAGCCGCTGACCTGCTCGGCAAGCCCGTCGACCGCTCGCGCGTGCTGTGCATCGGCGACGGCGTCGTCACCGACGTGCTCGGCGCCAACCGCCAGGCGCTGGACTGCCTGTTCATCGCCCAGGGCATCCACGGCGACGCCGCCCGCGGCTCCGACGGCCGCCTCGACCCCGCCCGCGCCGCCGGCCTGCTCAAGGCTGAAACGACGTACGCCCGCTACGCCATGCTCGATCTGACGTGGTGAGCGGCCTCAATTCAGGCTAAGCCCCCGCCATGGAAATCGTCACGCAACACCCCTCCGGCGGCTACATCCTCGAAGAACTCCACGTCGGCATGACGGCGGAGACCAATATCCTTGTCACCGAACAGCGCATCCAACAGTTCGCCGAGGCCTCCGACGACTTCAACCCGGTCCATATGGACGAGGCCTTCGCGTCCAAGACCGCCTATCGCGGCCGCATCGCCCACGGCCTGCTGACGGCCTCGTTCGGCTCGGCCGTGGTCGGCACCATCCTGCCGGGAGCCGGGGCCATCTACCTGTCCCAGACCCTCGGCTTCCACATGCCGGTGCGCATCGGCGAGGAGGTGCTGGTCCGGGTCAGCGTAAAATCCGTCGATCAGGAGAGCGCCCGGGTCGAACTGGACTGCGAGGGCTTCGTCGACGGCAAGCTTGTCATGGATGGCGTCGCCCTGGTCCGCGTTCCCCGCCGCCGGCGCCCCGCGAAGGACTGACTTGGTTCAGATCGTCTCCGACTGGCGCGGCCTGACCGACGACCTCAAGGGCGCGGCGGTGGCCATCGGCGCCTTCGACGGCGTGCATCGCGGCCATCAGGCGGTCATCGCCACCGCGCGCGAGGCGGCCCGCGCCCTCAGCGCCCCGCTCGGCGTGGTCAGTTTCGATCCGCATCCGCGCCGCTGGTTCCAGCCTGACGCCGCCCCCTTCCGCCTGATGACCCCGGCCCAGATGGTCCGGGCCCTCGAACCCCTTGGCGTCGACCGTCTCTACTTGCTGCCCTTCGACGCCGACATGGCCGCCATGTCCGACGAGAGCTTTGCGCGGGACGTTCTGGCGGCGGGCCTGGGCGTTCGCCACGCCGCCGTCGGCTTCGACTTCACCTACGGCAAGGGCCGCACCGGCTCCCCCGAGGGCCTGCGCCGCCACGGCGAGACGCTCGGATTCACCGTCAGCGTCGCCGATCGCGTCGATGATCCCGACGGCCTGAAGCTGTCCTCCTCGGCCGTCCGCGAGGCCGTCCGGGCCGGCGACATGCAGCGGGCCGCCGCCATCCTCGGCCGCCCCTTCGCCATCGAGGGCGAGGTCGTCCACGGCGACAAGCGCGGCCGCACCATCGGCGTCCCGACCGCCAACATCCGCCTCGGCGACTACATGCGCCCCGCCTTCGGCGTCTACGCCACCCGCAGCCGCCTCCCCGACGGCCGTGTCGTCGACGGCGTCTCCAGCCTTGGCCTGCGCCCCATGTACGCCCTCGACGAGCCGCTGCTCGAGGTCTGGCTGTTCGACTTCGACGGCGACCTCTACGGCCAGACCGTCGAGACCGACCTGATAGCCTTCCTCCGCGGCGAGAGGACCTTCGACGGCCTGGACGCCCTCAAGGTCCAGATCGACGCCGACGCCGACGCGGCCCGCGCCGCTCTGCGGCTGGCGCCCTCATGAACCGCCTGCTAGACCGAACGGACCATGACCGTCCGCGTGTTTCGCCTGATTTCGATTATCCGCCCGGCGTAGCGCTGCTGGGCTCTGGCCCCGCGCACGCCGGGGGCTTCGAAATCCACGCGAACGATCAACACGACGAGACGAGACTTCATGGCTGACGCCGGCGACACCCCTGCTACTTCGCGCGACTATCGCGAAACCGTCTTCCTGCCGGAGACGCCCTTCCCCATGCGCGGCGGCCTGCCCCAGAAGGAGCCGCTGATCCTCGAGCAGTGGGGCGACCTCTACGCCGCCCTGCGCAAACAGCGTCAGGCCGAGGGCGCGCCCCTCTACGTCCTCCACGACGGCCCGCCCTACGCCAACGGCGACATCCACATCGGTCACGCCCTGAACAAGACGCTGAAGGACTTCGTCGTCCGCAGCCGCTTCCTGCTCGGCAACGACGTCGACTACGTCCCCGGGTGGGACTGCCACGGCCTGCCGATCGAGTGGAAGATCGAGGAACAGTACCGGGCCAGGGGGCGCCGCAAGGACGAGGTCTCCAAGGCCGAGTTCCGTCAGGCCTGCCGTGAATACGCCGCCGGCTGGATCGACGTGCAACGTGACCAGTTCAAACGCCTCGGCATCCTCGGCGACTGGGACAACCGCTACGCCACGATGGACTTCGCCACCGAGGCCGCCATCGTCGCCGAGTTCCACAAGTTCAAGAACTCGGGCCAGCTCTACCGCGGCTCCAAGCCGGTGATGTGGTCTCCGGTCGAGCGCACCGCCCTCGCCGACGCCGAGATCGAATACCACGACCACGTCAGCCCGACGGTCTGGGTCAAATTCCCGGTGACCGGCGCGACCGACGATCATCCCGACGACCTGCTGGCCTTCCGCCACGCCAATCCGTCGGTGGTGATCTGGACCACGACGCCGTGGACCATCCCGGCCAACCGCGCCATCAGCTACGGCCCCGAGATCGCATACGGCCTCTACGAGGTCACGGCGATGGAGACCGGGCTGGAGTTCGAGCCCTGGGCCAGGCCCGGCGACCGGCTGATCCTCGCCGACAAGCTGGCCGAGGAAGTCTTCAAGGCCGCGAAGATCGCAACGTGGACCCGCATCGACGACCTGAATCCCTCCGGCCTCGAATGCGCCCATCCGCTGGCGGCCCTGTCATCGGGCTACGGCTACTCGGTGCCCCTGCTCGCCGGAGACCATGTCACCGACGACGCCGGCACGGGCTTCGTTCACACCGCCCCGGGCCACGGCGCCGACGACTTCGAGGTCTGGAAGGCGCACGGTCATCACGAAGTGCCCGACACCGTCGACCCCGACGGCGCCTACTACCCGCACGTTCCCCTTTTCGCCGGCCTCAAGGTCATCGAGACCGAGGGCAAGAAGACAGGCAAGTTCGGCCCCGCCAACGGCGCGGTGATGGAAAAGCTGATCGAGACCGGCAACCTGCTGGCCCGTGGCCGGATGGAGCATTCCTATCCGCACAGCTGGCGCTCCAAGGCCCCGGTCATCTTCCGCAACACGCCGCAGTGGTTCATCCGCATGGACAAGCCGCTCGAGGACGACGGCACCCTGCGCGAGCGCGCGCTGTCAGCGATCGACGCCACCGCCTTCCACCCGGCCGCCGGCAAGAACCGCATCCGCACCATGGTCGAAAGTCGCCCCGACTGGCTGATCAGCCGGCAACGGGCCTGGGGCACGCCGCTGGCTATGTTCGTGGACAAGGAAACCGGCCAGCCGCTGCACGACCCCGAGGTCGACGCCCGCATACTGGCCGCGGTCCGCGACGGCGGCGCCGACGCCTGGTTCGACCGCCCCGACGCAGACTTCCTCGGCGCCCACGCCCCGGAGCGCTACGAGAAGATCACCGACATCCTCGACGTCTGGTTCGACAGCGGCTGCACCCACGCCTTCACCCTCGAGAGCCGCGACCCGGCCCACGGCTATACCGGCGACCGCCCGTCGCACTGGCCCGCCGACCTCTATCTCGAGGGCTCCGACCAGCACCGCGGCTGGTTCCAGTCCAACCTGCTCGAAGGCGCGGGCACCCGCGGCCGCGCGCCTTACGATGCCGTTCTCACCCATGGCTTCACCCAGGATGAGAACGGGGAGAAGATGTCCAAGTCGAAGGGCAACACCACGGACCCCGCCGTGGTCATCAAGGAGTCGGGCGCCGACATCCTGCGCCTGTGGGTCGCCCTTGTGGACTACGCCGAGGACCAGCGGATCGGGAAGCAGATCCTGCAGACCACGGTCGACGCCTATCGCAAGTTGCGTAATACGGTCCGCTACCTGCTCGGAGCCCTCGCCGATTTCGACGAGGTCGAACGCCTGCCGCTGGACCAGATGCCGCCGCTGGAGCGATTCATCCTTCATCGCCTGTGGGAGCTCGACGGCCAGGTCCGCAAGGCTTACGCCAACTATGACTTCCAGGACGTGGTCCGCCCGGTGATCGAGTTCTGCTCCGGCGACCTCTCGGCCCTCTATTTCGACATCCGCAAGGACAGCCTCTACTGCGACCGCCCCGATGCGGTCCGCCGCCGCGCCGCACGCACGGTGATGCACGAGGTCTTCATGCGCCTCACCGCCTGGCTGGCGCCGCTGACTCCCTTCACCATGGAGGAAGCCTGGACCACCCGCTTCCCCGACGCCGGGTCGAACTGCGCCCGGGTCATCCCGGACACGCCCGACGACTGGCGCAATCCGGACGAGGCGGAGCGTTGGGCGGGCATCGAAACCGTGCTCGAGATCGTCAACGAGGCGCTGGAAGCCGCCCGCCGCGACAAGATCATCGGCGGCGCGCTCGACGCCTGGCCCGTGGTCACCGGCCCTGCGGCCGCGTTCGCGCCGTTCGCGGGACTCGACCCCGCCGAGGTGTTCCGCACCTCGGGCGCAGAACTGAAGGTCGCTGGCGACGCCGTAACCGTCGAAATCCGGCTGGCCGATCATCCGAAATGCGCCCGCTCATGGCGGCGCGTGCCGGACGTCGGCTCGGACCCTGACCACCCGGAACTGAGCGCCCGCGACGCCGACGCGGTTCGGGCCTGGGACGCGCGCCGGGCATAACCAAAAGGCCCCGCCAAAGCGGGGCCTTACAGACCTCAGGTCTGGTCCGCGGATCGCTCCCGCATCCGCTGCGCCTGCCGCTCCATCTGGTCGGCCTGCTCCGGCAGCCGGCGCGAGAGGGCGACCAGTTCGGCATCGGTGACCGTGCTGCCCCGCGCCCGGTTCTCCTCGATCTGCCGCGCCCTATAGGCGGGATCGCGCAGACGGCGGGCTTCTTCCCGCATCTCGTTCGCGCCCCGGTCCATCTCGTCCGCGCCCTGACGCATTTCGACCCGGGCGCGAGCCATGGCGCGGCGACCTTCCGCCCGGGCGGCGTCGGCCTGGACCCGGGCTTCGGCGGCCGCGGCCCACGCCCCGGCGGTCGCGGCTCTGGCCTGCTCCCTGACCGCGGCGTGGTGGACGCGGGCCTCGGACCGGGCGCGAGCGGCCTCGGCTCGTGCGGCGCGCGCGTGCTCCCTCGCTTCGGCGGCGTGCAGACGAGCCACGGCCGCCTCCTCCCGGCCCCGTTCGTAAGCGCGACGGATCTCCGGATCCATCTCCTCCACCGATCGGTAGACATGAGTCCGCCCGCCGTTCGTGATCGTGATGCGCGAGCCGTCCTGCAAGCGCAGCGGCGCGGGAGGAGCAGGCGGGACAGGAGGAGGAGCAGGCCGGACCGATAGAGCCGGTGGGGCGGGCATGGCCAAGAGCGAGCTCAGGGCCGGCGGCGCGGGTGGCGCGGGCGGGGCCGGGGCAGCCTGGGGGGCTGGCGGCGGCGCGGGCGGGGCAAGCGGTGACTGCCGGGTTACTTCCAGCGCTGCGATCGGCGTGGCGACGGCCATCAGTGCGCCAATAGCCAACGCCATGGCCATCGGACGAGAGCGTGCGGTGCGGTCGATCATGATGCGGTTGATCCTTCTGGTCAGGGATTGGGCGTCCGCCGCCATGCCGACGGCGGCGGACGGACGGAAGTCGGCGGCGAGGCCAACGAGGGCGCGGGCGTAGGTCTGCCGATCCACGATGGCGAGCGCAGCCGCGTCGGCGGCGTCCTCGGTCCGGCTCGCCAAAGTGTTGTGCAGGCGCCAGACCAGCGGATTGAACCAGAACAGGGCCAGGGCCAGCCGCGACAGGGCGAGGAACAGCCAGTCGCCCCGGCGAATGTGGGCCAACTCATGAGCCAGCACCGCGCCGGCGGCCTCTGGCTTCGACAGGCAGGACCGGCTGACGAGCACGACGCCGGGGGGCAGGCCCCAGCTGAGCGGCGACCCGATTGCGCTCACGGCGATCAGCCGGGGACGGCGGCGCGGAGCCAAGGTCTCCAACGGCCTGGTCCAGGCCCGATCGGTCACGGGGACGCCCGTCCGGGTCCAGCGCCAGAGGGCCAGCACCCCGAGGGCGAAACGGCCGAGCACCACCAGCGCCCCGGCGATCCAGACGCCGGCGAATATCTCCGCCGGCGAAGGCGTCCGGAGCGTGCTGGACAGCGACAGCCCTTCCACCGGGGTCACGGAGCCCTGCCAGACCGGGGCGGGTGTCATGGCCGGCTCGACCGCGGCAGGGAGAACCTGAAGCTGGACGCTCGGCCCAAAGGCCGTCAGCAAGGGCAGGACCAGCAGAACGCAGACAGCCGCCCTGAGCACGTCCACGCGATCGCTGGCCGCGCGGAATTCGGACAAGCTAGAGAGCAGCAGCCCCGCGCCGGCGATGACGCCGGATTTGCACAATAGTCCGACGATCAGTTCGATGGTCATGATCCGCGCTCCCGCGCCTCGCCGATGGCGCGCTCCAGGGCCTCAAGCTCCTCCGGCTGCAACGTCTGCGTCAGGCCGAGCAGGGCGGTGGCGGCGCTGGCAGCGGATCCCGCGAAGAAGGTGTCGACCGTCCGGCGCAGGGCGCTGGCGGCGATCGTCTCGGGGCGCGGCGAAGGCCGGAACAGGACGCCGTCGGAGTGAGACTCCCGTGACACCAGTCCCTTGGCCTCAAGCCGGGCCAGCAGGGTGCGAACGGCCGAGTCGCTCAGCGAACCGCCCATCGCAGCCCGCACGGCGCTGGTGGCACCGGTCTGCAGCCGGCACAGGGTCTCGAAGACCTCTCGCTCGCGGCGCGGCAGGGTTTCGATCATGACATCTCCGACAACAGCGACGCTACATTCGTAGCGCTACATTTGTAGCGGATAAAGTCAGCAATGCGGCGGCACGATGAACTCGCGGTAAGGCGAGTCCGACCTCACAGAGGCCCACAATGAAAAACCCCGCCGGCGGAGCCAGCGGGGTTTCGGATCTTGGGTGCGGGAGCAGGATTTGAACCTGCGACCTTCAGGTTATGAGCCTGACGAGCTACCGGGCTGCTCCATCCCGCGGCAAACGGTAGTGAAAAGGAAGAACGGTTCGAGAGAACGGGCGACGGCCCGCAAATACAATCATCTATCCGACTGGTAGACCCGGCGGCGACCTACTCTCCCGCGCCTTAAGACGAAGTACCATCGGCTCTGGAGGGCTTAACGACCGAGTTCGGAATGGGATCGGGTGGGGAACCTCCGACATAGCCACCAGGTCAACCAGGCGGATAGACGATTGTGAGAAGACATTGTCAGCTTCGGCCTAGCCGAAGTAATCGAATGAGTTTTGCTGAGAAACGATCAAGCCGATCGGATTATTAGTACCAGTAAGCTTCATGGGTCGCCCCACTTCCACACCTGGCCTATCAACGTGGTAGTCTTCCACGATCCTCAGCGAAGCCTTGTTTTGAGGTTAGTTTCCCGCTTAGATGCTTTCAGCGGTTATCTATTCCGTACATAGCTACCCTGCTGCGCAGCTGGCGCCACGACAGGTCCACCAGAGGTACGTCCATCCCGGTCCTCTCGTACTAGGGACAGATCCTCTCAAGCTTCGAACACCCACGGCAGATAGGGACCAAACTGTCTCACGACGTTCTGAACCCAGCTCACGTACCACTTTAAATGGCGAACAGCCATACCCTTGGGACCTGCTCCAGCCCCAGGATGTGATGAGCCGACATCGAGGTGCCAAACTTTGCCGTCGATATGGACTCTTGGGCAAAATCAGCCTGTTATCCCTAGAGTACCTTTTATCCGTTGAGCGATGGCCCTTCCACGCGGGACCACCGGATCACTATGGCCGACTTTCGTCTCTGCTCGACTTGTCAGTCTCGCAGTCAGGCGGGCTTATGCCATTGCACTCGACGACCGATTTCCGACCGGTCTGAGCCCACCATCGCGCGCCTCCGTTACACTTTAGGAGGCGACCGCCCCAGTCAAACTACCCACCACGCCATGTCCCGGGACCGGATAACGGCCCTCGGTTAGACGTCAACGACAGTAAGGGTGGTATTTCAAGGATGGCTCCACCAGAGCTGGCGCCCCGGCTTCATAGCCTCCCACCTATCCTACACATACGGTCGCTAACGCCAAGGCGAAGCTATAGTAAAGGTTCATAGGGTCTTTCCGTCTGACCGCGGGAACCCCGCATCTTCACGGGGAATTCAATTTCACTGAGCCTGTGCTGGAGACAGTGGGGAAGTCGTTACGCCATTCGTGCAGGTCGGAACTTACCCGACAAGGAATTTCGCTACCTTAGGACCGTTATAGTTACGGCCGCCGTTTACCTGGGCTTCAGTTCGACGCTTTCACATCTCCCTTTAACCTTCAGGCACCGGGCAGGCGTCAGACCCTATACGTCGCATTGCTGCTTCGCAGAGCCCTGTGTTTTTGCTAAACAGTCGCTACCCCCTGGCTTGTGCCACTCAGTCTCGGTTGCCCGAGGTGAGTCACGCTTATTCCGAAGTTACGCGTGCAATTTGCCGAGTTCCTTCAGCACAGTTCTCTCAAGCGCCTTGGTATACTCTACCTGACCACCTGTGTCGGTTTCGGGTACGGTCTCTGCTGGAGTTATTTCCAGGGACAGCTTCGCTGCCAGGACAATCCAATAAGCCCTGACAACTTACACCATCCGTCACTTCCAGCTGGTGCAGGAATATTTACCTGCTTCCCATCGACTACGCTTTTCAGCCTCGCCTTAGGGGCCGACTAACCCTGCGCAGATTAGCTTTACGCAGGAACCCTTGGTCTTTCGGCGACAGTGTTTCTCACACTGTTTATCGTTACTCATGTCAGCATTCTCACTTCCGATACCTCCAGCCAACCTCACAGTTGACCTTCACCGGCTTACGGAACGCTCCGCTACCGCATGCACATAAGTGCACACCCATACCTTCGGCGACTGGCTTGAGCCCCGTTACATTTTCCGCGCAGGATCGCTTGATCAGTGAGCTGTTACGCTTTCTTTAAAGGATGGCTGCTTCTAAGCCAACCTCCTGATTGTCAAAGCAATCCCACATCGTTTCCCACTTAGCCAGTACTTGGGGGCCTTAGATGATGGTTAGGGTTGTTTCCCTTTTCACGACGGACGTTAGCACCCGCCGTGTGTCTGCCCGATAGTTCTCTTGGGTATTCGGAGTTTGGTTAGTATTGGTACCGCTCGCGCAGCCCGCAACCATCCAGTGCTCTACCCCCCAAGGAATTCGTCGGACGCTCTACCTAAATAGATTTCGCGGAGAACCAGCTATGTCCAGGTTTGATTGGCCTTTCACCCCTATCCACAAGTCATCCCAGAATTTTTCAACATTCACGGGTTCGGACCTCCAGTTGGTGTTACCCAACCTTCATCCTGCTCATGGATAGATCACCTGGTTTCGGGTCGTCATACGTCGAACTTGGCGCCCTATTCAGACTCGCTTTCGCTGCGCCTACACCTAACGGCTTAAGCTTGCTCGACACATGAAGTCGCTGACCCATTATACAAAAGGTACGCCGTCACCCCGCATGGGGGCTCCGACTGCTTGTAGGCTTCCGATTTCAGGATCTGTTTCACTCCCCTCGTTGGGGTGCTTTTCACCTTTCCCTCACGGTACTTGTTCACTATCGGTCGTAGAGGAGTACTTAGGCTTGGAGGGTGGTCCCCCCATGTTCAGACAGGATTTCACGTGTCCCGCCCTACTCGAGTCTCTTGCTGTTTGACGTCTACGGGGCTGTCACCCGCTATGGCCGACCTTTCCAGATCGTTCGACTTTATTTCACAAGAGCACTGGCCTGGTCCCGGTTCGCTCGCCACTACTACGGGAGTCTCGGTTGATGTCCTTTCCTCCGGGTACTGAGATGTTTCAGTTCCCCGGGTTCGCTTAATGAACCCTATGTATTCAGGTCATTATACCTTTAAGCAATCCGCCAATCCGCGCCCGGTCCGAAGACCGGACATGAATTGGAAGACTGCAAAGGTGGGTTTCCCCATTCGGAAATAACCGGATCAAAGGGTGCTAGCGCCTCCCCGGTTCTTATCGCAGCTTGCCACGTCCTTCATCGCCTCTCTACGCCAAGGCATCCGTCAGAAGCCCTTCAACGCTTGATCGTTTCTCAGCAAAACTCATGCATGGATGTTCCCGCCGACTGGAAAGAAATGCCGGGGGTCCATGCCTGATTTTTGTCAGACAATGTCTTCTCTCGAACCTGTCCTGAAAGCCTATGAGGGGCCGGACACGCTCTTCCTTTACAATTTCAATGCCGACGGCCGATGCGGCCGGGGCAATCTCGATTTGCGATCACAAGGTTCCTGGTGGAGCCAGACGGAGTCGAACCGACGACATCCTGCTTGCAAAGCAGGCGCTCTACCAACTGAGCTATGGCCCCGTTCCAGTGAACGTTGCGAAGCCCAGGAGAGCCGTCGGCGAGTGTCGTAGCCGGTCCAGCGAGGCTGGTAGGCCCGGGCAGACTCGAACTGCCGACCTTACGCTTATCAGGCGTACGCTCTAACCACCTGAGCTACGGGCCTATGGCGGCACGACAGCCAGGCGGAAGCCCAGGCTCGCGATCGCACCCTCATCACCGCCGGCCGAATGCCGGACGCCGATGAAGGCGAAAGAGGAAAGAGAAACGGAGACGGCGGCGCCCCGCATTTTATTGGAGCGTCAATAGTGACCCTCGTGAGAGAGCCTCTGGAGACGCATCCTTAGAAAGGAGGTGATCCAGCCGCAGGTTCCCCTACGGCTACCTTGTTACGACTTCACCCCAGTCGCTGACCCTACCGTGGTCGCCTGCCCCCTTGCGGTTAGCGCAGCGCCTTCGGGTAGAACCAACTCCCATGGTGTGACGGGCGGTGTGTACAAGGCCCGGGAACGTATTCACCGCGGCATGCTGATCCGCGATTACTAGCGATTCCAACTTCATGCCCTCGAGTTGCAGAGGACAATCCGAACTGAGACGACTTTTAAGGATTAACCCTCTGTAGTCGCCATTGTAGCACGTGTGTAGCCCACCCTGTAAGGGCCATGAGGACTTGACGTCATCCCCACCTTCCTCCGGCTTAGCACCGGCAGTCCCATTAGAGTTCCCAACTAAATGATGGCAACTAATGGCGAGGGTTGCGCTCGTTGCGGGACTTAACCCAACATCTCACGACACGAGCTGACGACAGCCATGCAGCACCTGTGTCCCAGTCCCCGAAGGGAAAGCCAGATCTCTCTGGCGGTCCGGGCATGTCAAAAGGTGGTAAGGTTCTGCGCGTTGCTTCGAATTAAACCACATGCTCCACCGCTTGTGCGGGCCCCCGTCAATTCCTTTGAGTTTTAATCTTGCGACCGTACTCCCCAGGCGGATTGCTTAATGCGTTAGCTGCGTCACCGAGAAGTAAACTCCCCGACAACTAGCAATCATCGTTTACGGCGTGGACTACCAGGGTATCTAATCCTGTTTGCTCCCCACGCTTTCGAGCCTCAGCGTCAGTAATGAGCCAGTATGTCGCCTTCGCCACTGGTGTTCTTCCGAATATCTACGAATTTCACCTCTACACTCGGAGTTCCACATACCTCTCTCACACTCAAGACACCCAGTATCAAGGGCAGTTCCGGAGTTGAGCTCCGGGATTTCACCCCTGACTTAAATGTCCGCCTACGCTCCCTTTACGCCCAGTAATTCCGAGCAACGCTAGCCCCCTTCGTATTACCGCGGCTGCTGGCACGAAGTTAGCCGGGGCTTCTTCTCCGGCTACAGTCATTATCTTCACCGGTGAAAGTATTTTACAATCCTAAGACCTTCATCATACACGCGGCATGGCTGCGTCAGGCTTTCGCCCATTGCGCAAGATTCCCCACTGCTGCCTCCCGTAGGAGTTTGGGCCGTGTCTCAGTCCCAATGTGGCTGGTCATCCTCTCAGACCAGCTACTGATCGTAGCCTTGGTGGGCCATTACCCCACCAACAAGCTAATCAGACGCGGGCCGCTCTAAAGGCGATAAATCTTTCCCCCGAAGGGCACATTCGGCATTACCACCCGTTTCCAGGAGCTATTCCGAACCTAAAGGCACGTTCCCACGTGTTACTCACCCGTCCGCCACTAACCCCGAAGGGTCCGTTCGACTTGCATGTGTTAGGCCTGCCGCCAGCGTTCGCTCTGAGCCAGGATCAAACTCTCAGGTTGAGTTGACTATCTGACCTAAGCAGACCGACCCGAAGGCCGGTTGGCATTAGTTCTACGTATTCTTGACGAGATCCCACGAACGTCTCTCCGAAGAGCGACGTCATGGTGTCTTTTCAAAAAGACCGCAGTTGTCAGTGTCGAGACAATCTCAAGGATTGTCGCCAGGACACCGCCGCCTGCGTTTCTCTTTCCAGATCAACGATTTCAAAGACCCAGGAACCGGAGAACCGATCCCACCGTTTGTCGCCCGGTTGCGGCGGAGGCGGCGATGTAGTCGCCTCGCTTTCCGGTGTCAAGCGATCATTCAGAAGAACAATCTCTTTTCAGCGGCCCCGCCCGGAAGCGAGGGAGGCGCTGTTTAGCGCCTCATTTTTCTGCGTCAAGCGGTTCTTTTTAAAGAAGAACCTCTGTCTGCAAACCGCCCCGGAGGACGGCGGAGGCGGCTCTCTAAGGAAGGCCGTTCTCCGTGTCAACCGGGCTTTTTCAGCCATTTTGCGGGAACTGAAATCCGAAGACTTCGGGCCGCAAAAAACCGTCTGGAAAGCCGAGAGGCTTGCCCCTGTCTCGTCCGACGATTCGATTGGAGCGCGGAACCTAACCGAAACACCTTAAGGAAGCAACCCGCTTTTCGCGACTTTCTTCCCGGGGAACCCCTGGAGACTTTCGTCTCCGTGGCCCCGGTGGCCGGCCCGTTTCCGAGCGAGGCGGCGATATACGCAGCGGCCATTTAGACCGCAACCCGATTCCGACGGATTCCTGAACTTTCTCGCGGAGTCCCGGTCGCCGGGCGACGTTCGGCATCCGCTGAGCCCGCGGCCAGGGGAGTATGCGGCCTGGTCCGCCTTGCGCTCAGCCCGCCGCGATATAGGTCCGCAGCGATTCCGCTTCCCGCGTCGCCTCGGCGATCTGGCATTTCACCACGTCGCCGATCGAGATGACCCCCGCCAGACGGGAGTCGCGGAGGACCGGCAGGTGGCGAATCCGGCGGTCGGTCATCCGGCCCATCAGAATGGCGACGGTTTCGGCCGGCTCGGCGAATACGACGTCCGCCGTCATGTAATCCGAGACGGGCTTCTCCAGCGCGCCGGCGCCGCCCCGGGCGACGGCCCGCACGACATCGCGTTCCGAGAGGACGCCGACGACCCGGTCCGCGTCACAGACGATCAGGGCGCCAACCTTGAGCCGGTCCAGCTCGCCGCAGGCTTCGCCCAACCGCATATCCGGGCGGATGCTGAATACGGCGTCGCCCTTTTCCTTGAGAATTTCGGCGACCAGCATCGCGGCTCCTCTTCTTTATAGAGCGCGGCCGCGGATGGACCGCTTCAGGCCGGAGGGTCGCCCAGATTGGGCGGGGAATCAAATGGCCGTCGGCGCGGACCCAAAAGCCGGAGCCACGGACCGATCAGCAGCGCGCCGGCTACAAAGCCAAAGGCATGGGCCTCCCACGCCACCCGCGCGCCCGCCGCGCCGGGCACCAGGCCGATGAGGCCGACGCCTATGTTGACCGCCATGATGACGGCGGCCATCAGCAGGAAGCGCCGGTCGGTCAGGGGACGCAGCGTTCCGTCCCGCCGCCCGAGCAGCCTGAAAGCCGCCCCCATCAGTCCGAACACCGCCGCCGACGCCCCGCCGACGGCGTCGAAGCTGTCCGGATGGACCAGGGCGTAGCCGACCGCCCCCACCAGTCCGGTCACTATATAGAAGCCGAGAAAACTGGCCGCGCCCTCCGGGCCCCGCATCAGTCGGGCGACCGGGGGGCCGAAAGCGAAAGCCGCAACGGCGTTCATGAGCACGTGGGTCCATCCGTGGTGCATGAACATCGAGGTGAACAGGGTAGACCACGCCTCGCCTTGCATCAGGACGGCCGGCTGAAAAGCCAGCGACAGGCCGCCGTCAGGCAGATTCGTCTGCAGCCAGAACAGAACCGGCAGCGAGGCGGCCAGCAGCACCACAACCAGCGGAGCTTTGAAGACGGGTTCGGCGGGGGGATTATCGGTCAGGGCTGGCTCCGGGGTTGCAGGAATGACAGCGGCATACGGTGAAGCATGGCAAGCGGTTCTTAATAACCATGATCCAGATTGGGACGCGGGTTGCTTGCCGACCCATAAACCATGTCCGCGTGTGGAGGTTCTCGTGACCATCCGTCTGAAGACCGTCTCCGCCCTCCTCGGCGCCGCCCTGATCGTGACGCCCGCGGTGGCGGCGGCGCAGTCGGCCGGTTCGTCCGGGATGGGCGCCTACCAGGCCGGCTACGGCGGTTCACGTTACACCACAGCCCGCCCCCAGACCGGCTCGACCCGGGACCAGAATGGCAACCGCCTGATCGTGGACGGCATCATCCAGGCCGGCGCGAACAGCTATTCCAGCGCCAGCGGCGGGGTCTCCTCGAGCTTCTCCGGCGTGGGCGGCACTAACGGCGGCACGGCCATCGGCGGTTCGACCGCCATCGGCAACAGCCTGAACGTCGTCGTCCAGGGCAACCACAACACCGTCATCGTCAATTCCCGCCAGGTCAACAACGGCAACGTCACCGCCGGAACCAGCCTGAACGGCACGCTGAGGCTTCCATGATTTCCAGTCAGTTCGCCCGGCGTCTGAAGGCGGCTGTCGCCGTCGGCGCCATCGCCGCGCTTCTCGGCGGCTGCATCTCCGCGTCGGCGGGGCCGAACGGAACCTACGCGACGCCGATCGGCAACGCGCCAGTGACGGCGAATCCGACCCCCTACTCCGCCGCCCTCTACTGCATGGCCGACTACGCCCGGCGCTATAACCTGCCCTCGCCCCGCATGGCGGTGGGCCGGATCGCCGACTACACCGGCACGGTGTCGGCCGACGGCGGCCGTCAGATCACCGGCGGCGCCTCGCTGATGGCCATGTCCGCCCTCGCCAAGTCCGGCGCGCGCATGATTGAGCGTTACGACACCTCGGTCTCCGAGATGGAGTTGCGTTACGCCAACAACCGGCTGATCGGCGACGCCGGCCCCGGGGGCGATGACGACGTCCAGTATCGCCGCATCCTGGCCGGCTCGGTGCCCGGTTCGGACTTCTACATCATCGGCGGCATCACCGAGGTGAACTACAATATCCGCTCGGGCGGCTTTGACTTCGCCGCCGGCCAGGCCACCTCACAGACACCCCTGTCAACCGCCTTCGCGGGCAAGGCCTTCGTGATGAACATCGCCATCGATCTGCGGCTGGTTCAGACCACCACGCTCGAGGTCGTCGACGTCGTGTCCTATCAGAAGCAGATCATCGGCCGGGAAATCTCGGCCGGCGTGTTCGATTTCCTGAACGGCAACGTGTTCGACATCTCCGCCGGCGAAGGCGGGCTGGAGCCTGTCCAGCTGGCCGTGCGGGCCCTCATCGAGCGCGCCACGGTCGAGTTCATGGCCAACCTCTACGGAGCGCCCGGCCCCGAGATCTGCCTGTCGGCGGGTCCCGATCCCCTCGGAGGCACCACCGGTCCGACCGGCGGCTACTATCCGGCTTACCCCAACACGGGAACGAACAATGGCGAAACCCGCGCGGATCCGTCTCGCTGGCACGATCGCCGCGACGGCGCTGTGCGCCGCAGCCGCTACTGAGGCTGCCGCACAGACCCCCCCGGACGACAGCATCGTCCTGAACCAGCAACTCCAGCTGGGCGACGTCTTCTCGCACCAGACGCTGAACGTGGTCGACGCGCAGGAACAGGTCACCGTCAGCACCTCGGCCCAGGGCAACAGCGCCTCGGGTGCGGTCGAGAACGGATCGATCACCGTCCAGTCCGATCAGGACATGCGCGGCGACGCCGTGGCCGGCACGGACATGACCTTTGGGGGCGACACCTGGGGCGTCGTCAACGCCACGACCCAGGCCCAGGGCAACTATCTGGCGGTCAGCGCCTATGATTCGGATCTGACGGTCGACGCGACCCAGTCCAACACGGGAAGTCTGGTCAGCGCGACCTCGCAGCTGGGCGACGATGACGCCCGCCTGCTGGGCGGCGCCTATATCAACGCCTCGGCCATCTCCAACACCGTCGCCATGTACGGCGAAGGCTCGTTCGTCGGCGGAACGATCGATCAGTCCTCCTCGGCTACGGTGCGGGCCTACAACCGGATCGAGACGCAATACATTCCCGCCGAGGCCGTCATCGACAGCCAGGCCATCGTCAATGCGGTGCAGGTGACGAGCGGCCAGACGTCGGGCCAGAACCTCGCCATCGTCCAGACCTCGACCGGCGCCTTCGTCGAGGCCGAGTCCAGCGCCAACTCGGGCAATGCCTGGGACCTGGCCGGCCGCGCCCGCGCCACCGCCAACCAGGCGGTGCTCTACAACGAGGGCGGCTCGGTCGTGGCGGACTCCCGTCAGGACAACACCGCCTTCGTCCGCGCCGCCGCCACAACCACCGCCTTCGACTTCGGCCGCGCCGAGGCGCACGCCCGGGGGGCGGCGAACGAACTGTCGATCGGCAACAACGACATCTACGTCGAGATCGACAACAGCCAGTTCAACTCGGGCGGGGTCGACGTCACCGCCACCTTCTCCGGCGCCAACGGCTACGACGTTTATGTCGGCGCCGACGCCGTGGGGAACAGCGTTATCGGCTATTCCTGCTCGGATTGCGGCGGCTATCTGGAAGCGCGCAACAGCCAGACCAACGACGGCGACGTCTCGGCCAGAGCCGACACCACCGTCGCGGGCTCGACCCGGGCGGTGATCACCGGCGCCAATTCTGTCGGAAATTCCGCGACTTTCCACGTCTCGCGGCCGTCACATTAATCTTCCGTAACTTGAGCGGCCATTCCCAGTCGCCGAAAGGTTGATGGGGGCGTCGGCGGTCGAAGACCGTGCGCCCCTGAAACTTGTCCGGCGCGGCCCCGACCGGGAGCCCTCGCGCCCAACGGAAAGATTGCCCTCCATGCGTTCCCACCGTCGTCTGCTCCTTCTCGCCGCCGCCTCCGTCGCGGTGCTGACCGCGGCCTCGCCCGCGCTCGCCCAGGCGCAGGTCCAGCCTTCCGATCCGTGGGTCCATGCAACCAGCGACATTCCCGCCGACTCCGCCGTCCGCTTTGGCGTGCTGCCGAACGGCATGCAGTACGCGATCCTGCGCAACGCCACGCCGCCGAACCAAGCCTCGTTCCGGCTGCGGATCGACGCCGGCTCGCTGATGGAGAATGAGGACCAGCTCGGCCTGGCCCACTTCATGGAGCATATGGCGTTCAACGGAACGACCAACATTCCGGAGAACGAACTGCTGCGCATCCTCGAGCGGCGCGGGCTGGCGTTCGGCGCGGACACCAACGCCTCGACCGGGTTCGACGAGACCATCTACATGCTCGAGATTCCGAACGCCGACGAAGGCACCGTCGATGACGCCCTGCGCATCCTGCGCGAGCAGATGTCGGAAGCGCTGATGGCAGAGGACGCGGTCGAAGCCGAACGCAACGTCATCGTCGGCGAGGAACGCCTTCGGAACACCCCCGGCCTGCGTTCGATCAAGGCTCGACTGGCGCTGTATGCACCGGGTCAGCGGATTTCCGACCGCCTGCCCATCGGAGACCTGGACATCATCCGCACGGCGCCGCGGCAGCGCTTCGTCGACTTCTACGAAGGCTACTACCGTCCCGAACGGGCGACGTTCGTGGCCGTCGGCGACTTCAACGTCGACGATATGGAGGGCAAGATCCGGTCGGCGTTCGAAAGCTGGGAGGGCAAGGGCCCGGCCGGTCCGGAACCCGATCTCGGCACGGTGGCCCCGCGCGGGCCGGAGACCCGCATTCTGGTCGAACCCGGTATCCAGTCCACGATCGAACTGGGCTTCATCCGCAATCCGGACCGCGACCCCGACAGCGTCGGCGAGCGCCGGGAGGACCTGTATCGCAGTCTCGGCGTCGCCGTCCTGAACCGCCGCCTCGGTGAGATCGCGCGCAGCGACAATCCGCCCTTCACCGGCGCCGGCGGCGGCGAATTCGACCTCGCCGACAGCTTCGGCGCCGCCTCGGTGTCGGCCCAGTACAATGTCGGCGAGTGGAAGCGCGCGCTCGAGGCGATCGAGCAGGAGCAGCGCCGCCTCGTACAGTACGGCGTCTCCGACGCGGAACTGCAGCGCGAGATCACGGCGGTTCGCACGGCTCTCGAAAACGCCGTGGCCGGCGCCGCGACCCGCCGGACCCCGCAGCTCGCCAACGCCCTGGCGGGATCCGTCAACAGCAAGAGGGTGTTCAACACCCCGCAGACCAGCCTCGACCTGTTCAACGCCTCCGTCGAGGGCCTGACCGCCGAGACCGTCAACACGATCCTTCCCCAGGTCTTCCAGGGCGAAGGGCCGCTGGCTCTCGTCGTGACCCCCGTGCCGATCGAGGGTGGAGAGGCTGCGGTCACAGCCGCTCTCGAAGCCTCGCGCGCTACTCCGGTGGCGGCACCCGCCGCCCAGGCCGAACTGGAATGGCCCTATGACGCGTTCGGCGCGCCGGGGACCGTGACGGAGCGTCGCGAGATCGCCGAACTCGGCGCGACGGTCGTCACTTTCGCCAATGGCGCCACCCTGACGGTCAAGCCGACCGATTTCCGCGACGAACAGATTCTCGTGCGCGTCCACACGGGCATAGGCGATCTGGGGCTGCCGACCGACCGTCCGACGGTGTCCGGGCTGGGCGCCAATCTCCTGACCGCTGGCGGCCTCGGCAAGCTCACCGCCGACGAAATGAGCCGCGTCCTGAACGGCCGGGTCTATTCCGCCGGCTTCGGAACGGGCGACGATCGCTACACCCTCAGCGGCTCGACCCGCCCTGCGGACCTGACCCTGCAGATGCAGGTTCTGGCCGCCTACCTGACCGACCCGGGCATCCGTCCGGCGCCCTTCCAACTGCTCAAGTCGGCCTATGCCCAGCAACTCGACCAGGCGCGCGCCACGCCGGGCGGGGCCTTCGCCGTCGATGGCGGGTCCCTGCTCAGCAGCGGCGACGCGCGCGACGCCCTGCCTCGTCCGCAGGCGCTCGAGGCCTGGACCAACGAACAGTTGAAGGCCGAGCTCACCCGCGGCCTCGCCAACGGGCCCGTCAACATCACGATGGTGGGCGACCTGACCGTCGAGGACGCGATCGCGTCCGTTGCATCGACCTTCGGCGCCCTGCCGCCTCGCGGCCCGGATGCCCGGCCCCTTCCCGGCTCGGATCAGAAGCGCTTCCCCGCTCCGACCGACGAGCCCATGCAGCTGATCCACACGGGGCCGGCGGATCAGGCGCTGGCCATCGTCGCGTGGCCGACGACCGACGCCGTCGGCGATCGCGCCGAAGCCCGTCAGCTGTCGGTCCTCAGCCAGGTTCTGCGCCTGCGGGTGCTGGAGGAGATTCGCGAAAAACAGGCTCTGGCCTATTCGCCGGGCGTCGGCGCCCAGTCCTCGGATGTCTTCCCCGACTACGGCTTCATGCTCGTTCAGGGCGAGACCGCGCTGGGAACCATCCCGGCCTTCTATGACGCCGTCGACGCGATCGCCGCCTCGCTCAGGGACGCGCCGCCGGAAGCGGATGAACTGAACCGGGCCAAGCTTCCGGCGATCGAACGACTGCGTCTCAGCCAGGCCACGAATGAATACTGGCTTGGCCAACTGGCCGATGTCGCGGAAGACCCGTCCGAAGTCGAGCAGACGGTCAACCACATCGCGGTGTTGGAGGCCGTCACCCCGCAGGACGTCCAACGACTGGCTCAGAAATATCTGACCGACTCAACGGCGGTGCGGGTGCGGGTCGTGTCGGCCAATGCCGGGGCGAGCCCCGCCGAATAGCGGCTCGAAAAAAAGGCCCCGGTCCTTGCGGATCGGGGCCAGTCGCTTCTCAGGATGTCGACAGAGCCGACAATGGGCACTCTAACGGAGGCGCCATGACGCTCGGCTGAACGCCGATGTTCAGGTCTGCGTCAGAAAACCCGGCCGCCGACGCCGCCGTCGAGGGTCATGGAGGCGCCCGACACGGCCACGCCGGCCTGTTCCACCACTTCCTCGCGGTATTCGGTGTAGATCTCCTCGCGAACCATGGTCAGGATCTTGACCCCGGCGCCGTAGCGACGCAGCAGCGACCGCTCGTTGCACTCGCGTTCCGCCTTCTGGGACCGGCATTCAACCCGACCACCCCGGCCGTGCCACAGGGCCTCGCCCTTGCGGCAGTTGATCGTTTCGCCACGCTCGAAATCGACGTCGCCCTGATACTCGGCCCAAGTGTACTGCAGCCAGGTTCCCGCCAGGCAACGGTAGAGTTCGCCTTCATAGTCGCCATGGACGTCCCGGTCGGGGCGCACCTGCGACGCCGGGTGCGGAACGGCGCGGTCATCGATGCAGAAGGCGCGGATGACGACCCGCTTCTCCCAGCGGCGGCGGGCCTCATAGGGCACGCGGATGACCTGGCGCACCCGGGCGCCCTCGACGGTCAGGCCGTTGATGGTGGTGGGATAGGGCTGGTCGACGGTCACATAGGCGGACCCTCCGCCAGAAACCCAGACGCTGCCCCCCGCGCGAGCGTTCAGGCCGGTCCGGCTGCGGGCGCTGGCATCCGCCCCGGCGTTGGCGTTGGCGTTGACGTTCACATTGACGTTGAAGTCGCCGCCGCCGCCGCAGCACGGCGGAGGGGGCGGCTGATCGCAGCACGGCGGAGGAGGCGGAGGCGGAGGCGGCGGCGGCGGCGGCTCGCAGCACGGCGGCGGCGGCGGTGGCGGGCAGACGGGCCCGCACTGCGCCGCGGCGGTTCCGGCGACCGCCGTCACGACGACGAAAGTCGCCACCGCAGGCGTCCAGTTCATGATCCGCACCCTCATGGGCCGACCTCCCGTCAAAAAACAACTGCGACCGATGCAAGACCCGGACCGCTCCAGCCTGCATCTGAACCGCAAAAGCCTTTCGTTTCCGTTGCTTTTCGCCCGGCCCGCTCCTTGCGGCGTCGGCGGCGGAGATCGAGGCGATGTTTCACCCTGATACGCAATTCCTGGTCGACCACTGGATGTCGCTGTCGCGGCGGCCGGATTCGCGCGCGGGCATCCCCCGCCGGGCGGCAGTGGAGCCTGACGCCTTGGGCCTGCGCCTGCCCCGCGCCTTCGTAGCGCACCGCAAAGGCGATGATACGGTCATTCGTGTCGCCGGAAGCTGGATCGAAGGATTTCATGGTGACGCGCTGAAGGATCAGGACCTGTTGTCCGTCTGGCGCGAAGCCTCGCGACCGCTGGTCACGTCGGCCCTCAGCCAGGCCGTCCGCGAGGGGCGTCCCGTTGTGATCGTGGCTCTCGCCGGCAAGATCGCCGCCCAGGTCGAGATCGCCCTGGCGCCGCTGAGAGGGCCGTCGGGACGGCCAGACCGCCTGCTGGGCCTCTATGCGCCTGCGGCGACGCTGACCCTGGCCGCCGACGAGCCGCGCCTGCTTACCGCCCGCGTCTGCATTGGCGTCGGCGCCCCGGCCCGCGCCCCGCTCAGCCTTGCCGCCGTGGATGGCCGGCGGATCGCGTGATCGACCTCATGACGGCTTGAGACCCGTCGCATACCGCTTCCAGTTCTGCACATAATGAGCGGCGGAGGCCTTGAGCGCCTCTGTCTGCCCCGGCTCAAGCTGCCGGACGACCTTGCCTGGCTGGCCCATCACCAGCGAGCCGTCCGGAATCTCCTTGCCTTCGGTGATCAGGGTGTTGGCGCCGATCAGGCAGTTCTTTCCGATCTTCGCCCGCCCCAGCACCACGGCGCCGATGCCGATCAGGCTGTTGTCGCCGATCTCGCAGCTGTGCAGCATCACCATGTGGCCGACGGTAACCCCGTCGCCGATGATCAGGGGCTCGCCGGGGTCGGAGTGCAGCACGCTGCCGTCCTGAATATTGGTGTCCCGGCCGATCGTGATCGGATCGTTGTCGCCGCGGACCACCGCGCCGAACCAGATGCTGGCGCCCGGCTTGAGAATCACGTCTCCTACGACGGTTGCAGTCGGTGCGATCCAGTATTCGCCTTGAGGTGGAAGCTGTGGATTCTTGTCTCCGAGACCGTAAACATTCATCAGAACACCGCCATTTCTGAACAAAACAAGGGCTTTAAGCTCTCGTAAACCACGCTAGCATCATAGTGTAGATGCGATTCGAGGCCGCCATTTCGGCCCCGGATCCGAAGCCGGATCAAGCCCGGTCCGGTCAGACCCAGGAGAGCGCGCGTGCAGCGTTCCGGTCGGCGGGTATTCCCGCTGGAAGTTGGTCCTTCCTCCGACCCGGGCGGATGCGTCGCGTCCCCTCCCCTTTCCACCACTACCTTCGTTCGAGGCGATGCTTTGCGGCATCGCCTTTTTTCATGCCCTGGAGGCGTCGATGACCAAGCGTGCGGCAATCAAGCGTCAGACCCGTGAAATGTCCCGTGAGCACGGGATTCTGGACTCACGCCAGTTCATGGAGGACGCCAAGGTTCGGCGGCTTCCCACCCACGCCGGCTGGTCGCCCTACCCGTCCAACGATGACCGGGACCAGGCCTATCTGAAGACCCTGAAGCCGAAATCGGACGGCCAGGCCGAACTGATGACGGCCATTGATCACCACAACATGATCCTCGCCCTCGGCCCGGCCGGCACCGGCAAGACCTATCTCGCCGTCGCCAAGGCGGTCGAGGCGCTGGAAGCCGGCAAGGTCGGCCGTATCGTCCTGTCCCGGCCGGCGGTCGAGGCGGGCGAGTCGATCGGCTTCCTGCCGGGCGATATGGAGGACAAGCTGGCCCCCTATCTGCGGCCGCTCTACGACGCCCTGTCGGACCGGCTGTCGATGAAGCGGGTCAAGGCGTTGATGGCCGAGGGACTGATCGAGATCGCCCCCATCGGCTACATGCGCGGCCGGACCCTGAACAACGCCTTCATCGTCGTCGACGAGGCCCAGAACTGCACCTATGTCCAGCTCAAGATGCTGCTGACCCGGCTGGGCTGGCATTCGACCATGGTTGTCACGGGCGACCCGCAGCAGTCGGATCTGCTGCCTGGCATCTCGGGCCTGTCGGACATCGCCGAGCGGCTCGCGCCGGTGCCGGACATCGCCGTGGTCAAACTGGCCGAGCGCGACATCGTCCGCCACCCGCTGGTGGCCAGTATGATCGGCGTGCTCTGAGGGGAGAGGGGATCAGGCCGTCGCAGGATTGGGTGCGGCGGCCTCTTCCTTCGCCAATGCGATGGCCTCCGGAGATCCGTTTGCTGGCGGCTTCGGCCGCGCCCCCAGGCGATCGATCATCGCGAAGACGAACGGATTCAGCGAAATCGACAAAAGGGCGGCGGCCAGAATCAGGTCGTGGGTCTCTTGGCTCATTCCCCCGAGGCTGACGCTCAGGGCGGCGAGGATGAAGGAAAACTCACCGATCTGCGCGAGCGCCGCAGCGACCGTCAGGCTTGTCGCCCGGTCCAGCTTGAACAGTGTCGTGATGCCCAACGCGGCGATGGACTTGCCGACGATGACAATGCCGAGGACCCCCAGCACCGCCAACGGTTCGCGCAGGAGGATGGTGGGGTCGAACAGCATCCCCACCGAAACAAAGAACAGGACGGCGAAGGCATCCCGAAGCGGCAGGGAGCGTTCCGCCGCATTATGGCCCAGCGGTGAGCTGTTCAGCACCAAACCCGCGAGGAACGCCCCCAGGGCGAAAGAATGGAACAGCTGATAGGCCAGCCATGCGATGCCAAGGGCGATGGCCAGCACGCCGAGGGTGAACAGCTCCCGCGAGCGGGTATGGGCGATCCGGATCAGCAGCCACGGCAGGACCCGGGTGCCGACCACCAGCATGAACACCACGAAGAAGGCCACCTTCATCAGGGTCCAGCCAATTGACTGTCCCATCGCGACCACGCTCGCCGCTTCGCCTGCGCCCGCCACCAGCAGAGGGAGGACCACCAGCGCAAGGACGATCACGAGGTCTTCGACAATCAGCCATCCCATGGCGATCCGGCCGACCTCGGCCTTGACCTGCTTCCGTTCCTCGAGCGCCCTCAGCAGCACGACGGTTGACGCGACGGACAGGGCGAAGCCCATCAACACGGCTTCGAGATCGTCCATGCCCATAAGGCGGCCCATGCCCCAGCCGAGCCCGGTCGCCACCGTGATCTGCGCCAGGGCGCCGGGAATGGCGATCCTGCGCACCCTCATCAGGTCCGCGAGCGAGAAATGCAGCCCGACGCCGAACATCAGCAGGATGACGCCGATCTCAGCCAGCTGCGGCGCCAGTTCGGTGTCCGCGACGAATCCGATCGTGTACGGCCCGACGACAACCCCCGCGACGAGGTAGCCCACCAGCGGAGACAATTTCAGCCGGTTAGCCAACATCCCGAACGCGAAGGCCAGCACGAAACCGCTGACCAGGGTGAGGATCAGGTTGTCGGCATGCGGCATCGGCGCTCCTTTGGGCGGGCGGGAAGTTCCTCGATGGGGAAGCGCGACATTTGAGGGCTGCCACGCGTTGGCGCAAGCTGCGACGCCCGCCCGGCGCGCCGCGCGACACGATTGCCACTTCGCGTCCGCCGTCCGGGCTGCTAACCGGACTGTCCCCTATTTCAGCGACCCGAATGAAAATCCCACGCATCGCCCTGGCCGCCTACGGCTTCGCCCTCCTGATCATCGTCATCGACCAGCTGACCAAGGCCTGGGTGATTTCCGGCCTGGATCTGCGGGAGGTGGGCCGGGTTGTTGTGTGGCCGCCTGTCTTCAACTTCACCTGGGTCGAGAACCGGGGCGTCAGCTTTGGTCTGTTCGGCGACGGATCGGCACGCTGGATGCTCAGCGCCTTCTCGATTGTGGTCGCGGGCATTCTGGGCTGGTGGGCCCTCAAGGCCGACCGCCGGCTGCTGGTCAGCGCCATTGGTCTGATCATGGGCGGCGCCATCGGCAACGTCGTTGATCGCATCCGCTTCGGCTTCGTGGTCGATTTTCTCGATTTCTCGGGGACGGGCGTCTTCCCCTGGGTGTTCAACGTCGCCGACAGCGCCATCACCGTCGGCGTGGTCCTGCTCATCCTCGACAGCATCCTGTCGGAGCGCGCCGCCAAGGTTGGCGTCGCCGCCGAAAAGTCGTAATCAGCCGCTTCCTTCCAAGGTCTACGCGCGCGCCCCGGGCGCGCCCAGCCGAGATTGTCCATGCGCCTTACCCGCACCGCCGTCCTGACCCTCGCCGCATCGGCCCTCGTGCTGGGCGGCTGCGGCTCGCTGCGCCAGAGCGTAGGGCTGACCAAGATCACTCCGGACGAGTTCCTGACCGTTTCCACCGCGCCGCTGACAGTGCCGCCGGAATACGGCCTGCGTCCGCCGGCCCCGGGCCAGCCGCGTCCGCAGGAACTGGCGCCGGAGTCGGCCGCCCGTCAGATTCTTCTGGGTCAACGGCAGGCCGTGACCCGTTCGCCGGGTGAGCAGGTGCTGGTCGCCCAGGCCGGCGGGGATCGGGCCGACCCCCTCGCCCGCTATGTCATCGACGACGAGTTCGGCGACCTGGCCCACAAGGAAGAGGGCTGGGCCAACCGGATCCTGTTCTGGCGCCGCGACGACGCCGCATCACAGGCGCCGACGACGTCGCAGACCGCCAATGGAGCGATCACCATCGACGCCCAGAGCGAATACGCGCGGTTGCAGGCCCTGACCGGCGGTCAGGCCGGCATCGTCATCGCCCCGCGTCGCGACACCGGCTTCAAACTCCCCGGCCTCTAGGTTCGGACGTCGCGAGACATCCGCGACAATGACCCGAGACATTGCGGGCGGGACAAGCGCGACTCGTCGGCCGCGACAACCGCGACATTTTCCGAGACACCGGGGACAACCGCGACCCCGCTGACGGTCATGCCTTGGCGGCGCCAGCCCTGAGGCCGCGCTCGGCGAGCGCGACGACGGCCACCCCGGCGATGCTCAAGGCCGCTCCGGTCAGGATCTGCGGCGTCAGAACGTCGCCCATCCACAGCCATCCGATCAGGATGGAGACCACCGGTGTGGCCAGCAGGTAGGGCGTCACCCGCCCCGCTTCCCGCTTCTGCACCAACCAGAACACCAGGGTGGTCGCCAGCACCGACGACACCAGCCCGGCCCATGCCACCGCGCCCCAGACGAGGGGCGTCGCCGCCTGCACGGCTTCCAGATGACCGCGCTCGAACGCGGCCGAGGCGAAGGCGAGGCTCGGCAAGGCGGTCAGCGCCAGCAGTCCCTGCATCTTGAGCGGCGGGATGGACGTCGTCCGTCGGGCTATGACCGTGGTCACGGCCCAGGCGGCGCTTCCGGCGATCCCGACGAGAATGGCCCCCCAGTCCTCGATTGCGTGCGGGTCGAGCGTCATCCACGCGATCCCGGCGAAGGCCACGCCCATGCCGATCAGGGCGTATCGCGAGATTCGCTCTCGCAGCAGCAGGAAGGCGAACAGGGCCGTGAACGGCACCCACAGTTGCGTGGCCACCGCAACGGGACTGACATCCCGCGCCAGCCAGAAGGCCAGATAGATCAGGCCGTAGTGGATCGGCCCGCCCACGATCATGATGATCAGCAAGCTCTTCCAGTTCGGGAAGGGCGGTCGCACGAAGGGGATCAGACAGGCCGCCGCCAGACCAAACCGCATCGCCCCGACCATCAGCGGCGGCAGGGTCTCGGTGGCCAGTTTGGCGGCTGCGTTGTTGACGCCCCAGATCACCACCACCGCCACGATGGCGGCGATCTCGATCAGGGAGAGCGGGCTGTGGGGCTTGTCGGGTGTGATCACGGGAAGCCTATGCCACGCGCCGCCGTGATCCGCCCGTCAAAGCCGGTAACCGACCGTTTCCAAGGTCGACCCCGCGCCTAGAACGGGATGTCGTCGTTCAGGTCGTAACTTTCCTTGGGACCGCTCGGCTTGTTGGCGCCACCGGTCGAGAAGCCGGAGGAGTAGTCGTCATCGCCGCCTCGCGAGGCGCCGCCGCCGTCGCCGCGACCGCCCAGCATGGTCAGTTCGCCGCGGAACTTCTGCAGCACGATCTCGGTCGAATATTTCTCGACCCCGTTCTGCTCGTACTTGCGGGTCTGCAACGAGCCTTCGACATAAACCGTCGAGCCCTTCTTCAGGTAGTTTTCGGCCACCTTGACGATGTTCTCGTTGAAGATGACCACGCGGTGCCACTCGGTCTTTTCCTTGCGCTCGCCCGTGGCCTTGTCGCGCCACTGTTCGGAGGTCGCCAGCGACAGGTTGGCGACGCGTTCGCCCGAGTTGAGGGTGCGGATTTCCGGATCCTTGCCCAGATTGCCGACCAAAATGACCTTGTTGACGCTGCCCGCCATCACCGATTCCTTTTCATGGGCCTGAAGCGCCTACACGCCGGCCGGTTTTTACGTGGGCCGCAATCTAGCCGATCGCGAACCGATGTTCCAGTTTTGTTCGCTATTGTCCCGGGGAGGGTTCAGTCGGCGTATCGACCGGCGCCGCGACGCCGACCGGGCGACCGCTTTCATCCCGTGTGATCGCCCCTGGCATGGCAAGGCGGCCATCCCCCGTCCTCGCGAGGAGGAAGAAGCGGGAGCCGTCCAGCGACTTGCCGATCCATACGCCCTCCCGGTCAATGAAGATGAATTGACCCTGATAGGCGCCCGTGACCTCCTGGCGGCTGCCGCCCTGACGCAGGAAGCGCACGCGCATCTCCTCGAGCCGCGCGGCGCAGTGCTCGATCTGCGGCTGGTCCTCGGCCAGTTTGTGGAAGGCGGGCGTCTCGCCGCCTTCCCGGGTCTCCACGCTGAAGCAGACGCCGGGTTCGTACGGCGCATCGACGCCGCCGCCGCAGGCGGTGAGAGCGACGGCGGCGAGGCCGGCGGCGACAACAAGGGCCGGGCGTGTCATCAGCGAAGGTCCGGGAATTGGCAGCTGCGATCCTGTTCGACCAGGGTGCGGAAGCGGTTGTTGTCGGGCGATTGCTCCACGCGGCGAGGCACGAGGCGCAGGGTCGTATTGCCCCAACGACCATAGAGGGCGTCGCCCGGCCGGACGCAGGTGCCGGAGTAAAGCGCCTGAACGCAGGCGTTCAGGCTCATGTTGGACGACAGTGCGCGCCAGTCTGAACCGGTGTGACGCAGGCACTGGGCCCCCGCGGCCGCCGTCTGCACCTGCGGCTGGTCGGGCCGCGCGGGCTCGGGGGCGGCTGACGACGGCTGAGGCTCGGCCGCCGCCACTTCGACCGGCGGCTCGATCACCGGCGCGGCCGGCAGGGCGACCAGCGCGCCGGTCTCATCGACGCCCACGTCGAGGGCGTCCGTCGCCACGCCGTTGCGTCGCGCGCAGTCCGCCAGCGTCGCCATGCCGACGAACTGCCCGTCGACGTAGCAACGTAACTCGCGGGTGGTGTTCAGCTCAGGCGCATCGGCCACAGCGACCGTCAGTCCGCCCTGCGCCGCCGGCGGCGGCGCGGGATTACGATCCCGACCGGCCGAAAGAACCAACGCGATCACCACGGCGGCCACAATCGCCAGGCCGGCGCCGATGGCGATGAGGATGCGGTTGTCCTGGGGCATGAATGGCTCGCGCGGCTGGGGAGTCCAATAACCCCGCCGGGCCATGCCGCGTCAACGCCCTTCGTCGACTGTGCGTCTAGCCGCCGAGGCGCGCGAGAGCGGCCTGATAGTTGGCGAGCTGGTTGGTCAGATAGGCCGGCACAGGGCCGTTGGAGCCGGCCGGCGCCTTGTTGGCGGGGTTCAGCGAGCGGTAGGCGTCGCGCACCGCCTTCATCGCCGCCTGGATGCGCTCGCCGGCTGTCTTGACCGCGGCCGCATCCCCCAGTCGGAGATTACCCGGCAGGTCCAAACCGAACGTCTTGCGCACGTCGTCGCCTGCGGACGCCCCGATATAGCCGGACGACAGGCCGAGTCCCGCCAACGCGTCGCGCCCCGTCTCGCCGGGGGTCAGCACCGCACCCGACTTGCCGTCGCGCGCCATCATCGACAGGCGCTGGAAACCGCCCGTGGTGGTGGTGATCTCGCCGTCCTTGCCCGTCACCGATCCGCCCTCGGAGGCGACGGTCACCTTCAGCTTGCCGTTGGACGCGATCTCGATCTTCCGGGCCAGGGTGGCGAGGGTGTCCTTGGCGGCGATGGTGACTGAAACCGAACGGCCGCCGTCCGCCGGACTGATGTAGAATCGGTCCCCGACACGCAGCGAGGTGGCGTCGACCAGACGCTTCGAATCGCTTTGATCGATTTCGCCCTGGGGCAGGCCCAGTCGGTCCAGCACGCTGGCGCCGCCCGACGCCACCGCCAAGGCCAGGGGACGGGCCTGATCACCGTCGCCGGACCAGCTCCGCTCGTATTCGACGACGCCGCTGGCGGGATCGATGCGCGCCAGATAGCCCCGCGTCGGGTCGTCGTCGTTCGCCACCGGGTCACGATCAGCGATACCGGTGATCCAGACCTTGCCGTTATGCACCTTGACGTCGGCGGCGCTGTCATCGCCCCCGCCGCCATACCAGGTCATCCGGTCGCCGGTCGAGGCCGTCAGGTCGCCGCTCAGGGTGGCGATGAAGACGTCCTTTCCGCCGGAGTGGGCGCGGGTGACCGTTCCGGCCGCCAGCCCGCTGTCGCGGCTTGTGCCGGTCAGGATGATTTGGCCGCCCGAGACGGTTACGCCCCGGATCTCGCCCGTGATCGCGCCGAGATCGCGGGTCGAGGCCAGCGTCGGCGCGCCCGCTGCGCCGAGGGTGAAGTGGCGCACGACGGCGCGGCCGTTCTCCACGCCCGCGGTGTAGAGGTTCGAGCCCTCGATGGTCATGGCGTCGACGCTGTCGTCGCTGCCCGTCCCGAACTGCGCCGTCGCCGTGGCCGTGACGGTTATGCCGGCGGTCGGATAGGGTTCCCCGGCCTTGAAGGCCTGCACGTAGCCGTCCCAGCCTCCGAGCGCGGCGGCGCCCGGTATCGCCGATTTGGCGCGGCCGCCGATATAGACCACGCCGTCGGCGCCGAAACTGACCGAGGTCGCCTCATCGGCGGCGCGGGCGCCCCGCCGTTGCGTCCAGAGCTCCTTGCCCTCCCGGTCGAAAACCGTGACGAAACTGTCGGCGACATCGGCGACGGCCCCGGTCTTGCCCGCGTCGGTCGAGCTCGTGCCGAGCGCGCCGGTCACGGATCCGGCCACGGCGACGTCGCCGTTGGCGTCGATGGCGATGGCGTATCCGCTGGCGGTGGAGGCCGCGCCGAGGGTCCGGGTCGCTACCAGACGCCCGGCCGTATCGTATTTCATCAGGGCGACGTCCCGAACGCCCTTGATCGGCTGGGTGTCCGGGCCGGCCGTGACGTCCGCCACGATCCACAGCGAGCCGTCAGGCCCGGTCGCGCTGGCGCGAACATTCTCGACGCCCGGCGGCAGGGCGTCCTGTGACAGGCGACCGTCGACCCAGTGCGTCTCGCCGATACCGCCGCCGGTGGGCTGGGTCGCCGTGCCGCCGTCGCTCTGGAACTTCAGCAGCTGGGTCCCGCCGGCGGTCCCGGCCGACTGCACGACATAGACGGCGTCCGAGGTCTCGGGAGCGGTGAAACCGACCGTTTCAGTCGAGGTTCCACGGATGGCGAGGGCCCATTTGTCGGGCCCGGCGGGCAAGGTCACGGGCTTGCCGTTCACCTGGATGATCTTCGCCTCGGCCTTGATCTGCTCGCGCCCGACGCGGGTCTGGAATCCCGCTGCATCGAGCTTGCCGTTGATATGGAGGAGGACGTTGTCAAGCGTCCGGGGCGTCGCGCCCATGTCGGCGAGGTCGATCGGCACCGCCGTGGTCTGGGAGTCGGCGATTCCGACCGGGACCTTGATTGTGATGCTGAAACGGGTGTCGCCCTGGAAGGCGGCCACCGGCGTGTCGACCGAACCCTCATGGATCGGGCCGGTGATGGAGTTGGCGCTGTCGCGAAGCACGGCGGCCGTCGTCTTGCTCGTCATCTTCGACGTGCCCTGCACCATCCGGATGTCGGCGAACTCGGACGTGGACAGCCACGCGCCGATCTCGGTCAGGCCGGCGGAGAAGCGTTTGTCCAGCTGCGCCAGCTCGAGGGCCCCGACCCCCTTCGTTCCGGACCGGTTCACCAGGGCGTTCAGCGTATCCAGCCCCTGGTAGAGCGCGAACAGCTTCTTGTAGTCCGCGGACGCCGTCTTGACGTCCAGACGGGCGGCGTCCTCGTTGATGAACTTGCGTCCGCCCAGCGCCGCGCGGACGAGGGCGTCCGCCTTCGGGGCCTCGACCGTGGTGGACCAGGGGGGCGTCGGCTGCTTGCGGGCGGCCTGACTCAGGGCGGCCGTCGTCGTGGGGGCGGGTGCGAAAGACGCCGTCCCTCCGAAAAGACCCAGAAGATAGCTGTTGTTGATCACGCCGAACTCCCGGCCGCCAGTGTGACGGGACGAGCGTAAGGAGGTCTTAACGTCCGGCCGGGGAGGGACTCCGAACGCGACTCAGGGAACAATGTCAGGTGGCGACTGTTATGCGGTCGCCTCTGAAGCAGGAGACGTGCGTCATGTCTGCCTTCGTTGAAGCCCTGAGATCGCTGCTAGCCCTGTACGGCTTGGGTCATCGCGCCCAACGGCGACGACCGGCGCCAGTCTATATCGGCCGTCCGGGGACCGGGCGTATCTGAGGCTCAGCCGCCGCGGAACAGCGACAGGATGATCTGCGGCGCCTGATTGGCGATCGAAAGCGACTGCGCGCCCAGTTGTTGCTGAACCTGCAGGGCCTGCAGCCGGGCGCTCTCCTTGGCTAGGTCGGCGTCGACAAGGTTGCCGATTCCCGACTCCAGCGTGTCCACCAGCTTGGTCACGAAACTGTTGTGGGCTTCGATCTGTTTGGCTTGAGCGCCGATTTCGCCGAGGGATGCGTTGAGCTGGGTGATCGAGTCGTCCAGACGGGTCAGGGCCTGCGTGGCGCCGGTCAGGGTCAGCAGGCTGTCCGACAGCGTCAGGTCGATGATGCCTCCGCCCAGGGTGAGGTTCTTGGCCGACAGAGTGACGAAGGAGGTCGCGTCGGCGTTGGCGAGGAAGCGGATGCCTGTGCTCAGAGTGCCGTTGAGGATGTTGCCGCCATCGAAGGCGGCGTTGTCCACCGCCGAGGCGATGGCCTTCAGAAGGGCCTTGAAGTCGGCGTTGAGCAGTTCGCGCGATTGAGTCTTCAGCGAGGAGTCTTTGGCCGCGACGACTTTCTCTTTGAGCTGGTTGAGCAGGTCGGACACCGATTCGCCGGCGGACAGGGCCACGTCGGCGATCGAGGTCGCGCGGTCGAGGCTCTGCTTGACTGCGCTGAGGGCGCCGACATCCGCGCGCTGCTGTTGAGCGATAGCCCAGATGGCGGCGTTGTCCTTGGCGCCCTGCACCTTCAGGCCGGTCGAAATGCGGCTCTGCACGTCACCGAGGCGCGTATTGGTCTGCGACAGGTTCTGCAGCGCGATGGCGGCGGAAGTGTTGGTGTGGACGCTGTTCGTCATCCGACTCGGCCTTTCAGGTTTGGCCAAGGCTAGAGGGCGAACCGTGCACACATGGTTAACGACCGCTAACCACGCGTTTTAACCGCGCGGATCGCTCCTGCGCGGCGGGTCTTGCGAATACGCTGTGGCGTCAGGCCTTGGTGTCGAACACCGAACCGGCGCTGTACTGGGCGGCCTGCATCAGATCGAGGACCTGTTCACGCGGAAGCTGTTTGACGACCTCGCCGGTGACCCGGTCGAGCGTCTTGTAGACAAAGGACCCCGACTGCGGCCCCTCCTCGATGACCAGCCGGTAGCGCGCGGCGCGCTCGGCCTCCTCGGCGAACCGGGAATCCTGGAAATCGCCGCTCGCGGTGGACGCGGCGGCGGGCTGAACGGCGACGACGCCGATCGGACTTATCTTGGCATTGCTTTGCATCTCTCCTTCCGTCGGCGTTCAGCCGACGTCTCCGTGAAACGGCCCGGATCGGTCGGGCGGGATCCGCAGATCCCGCCCTTCCGGTCGATCCTTAGCGGAACAGTCCGAGCAGGATGGAGGTCGAGGAGTTGGCGATCGACAGCGCCTGCACACCCAGCTGTTGCTTGGTTTGCAGAGCCTGCAGTCGGGCGCTTTCCTTGGCCAGATCGGCGTCCACCAGATTGCCGATGCCGGACTCGATGCTGTCTTGCAGCTTGCCGACGAAGGTCAGGTGGGTCGCGAACGACTTGGAGCCGGTGCCCAGGCGAGCCAGGGAAGCCGAGACCTTGTCGATCGAGGCGTTGACCGCGGTCAGGGCCGTAGCGGCCAGCGTCGAGGTGCCGATGGTGGTCGTGGCCGTGACGGTCACGTTCGTACCGCCGAGCAACAGGTTTTCACCCGCCACCTTGATGGTCGAACCCGCCGTGTTGGACAGGGCCTTGAAGCCGTTCGTCGTGGTCGAGTTGTCGAGCAGGTTCACGCCGTTGAACTTGGCGTTGGCCACGACGGTGGCGATCTGGTCGCGGATGGCCTTGAAGTCTTCGTTCAGGGCCGAGCGAGCAGAAGTGGTCAGGCTCTTGTCCGTGGCGGACAGGGCCTTCTCCTTCAGTTGGGCGAGCAGGTCGGAGACCGACTCACCGGCCGAAAGAGCGACGTCCACGGCCGACTGGCCGCGGTTCAGGCTGTCCTTGACCGCATTCAGCGCGCCCAGTTCGGCACGTTGGCCCTGGGCGATGGCGAAGATGGCGCCATTGTCCTTGGCGGACGAAACCATTTTGCCGGTGTTGATGCGATTTTGAACCGTGGACAGTTCATTGTTCGTGACCTGCAGGTTCTGGAGGGCGATCATTGCGCCCATGTTCGTGTTAACGCTGTTCAGCGCCATGGCACGTAGTCCTTCTTTCAAGGTGTCCGACGCCATTTTGGCTGCCGGGAGCGTTTTGCTCGGCAGTGCCACGAGCAAGGACGGGACCAGTCTCTTTTCGGTCATGCCAGACCGCCGGTTATTGATTTTGCTGCGTTAGTTCCTGTTAAGGACATCGGAGGGACGGCAGGACTTGCCGGGTCCCCGGCAGTTTTTGCCGGGCGACACTGCAGAAACTGCCGAAGTGACTGAATGTCCGTCGTAAACGTGGGACACTTTCGGACACTTCGATGACGAATCAGGGCGACGCCGTCCGCCAGCGGTCCAGAAGCGCGCGTTCGGCCAGCAGGGTTTCGACCGCCAGCCGCCGGGCGGCGTCGCACTCGGCCAGGGCCAGGCCCCGGGCGAGATAGGACGACTCGAGGTCACCGACCGTCGGCGCCTCCGGCAACCGGTCCAGCCGGCATGGCATCTGGGCCATATCCGGGAGAACCAGCCGCGGCGGGGGCGCAGAGGGCGGGGGCGCGCCGGCACAGTTCGCGATCATGAGCCCGCAGGCGGGCCACGCGATCCGGATCCAGCGGAATGAGGGCGTCATGGGCGTTCCTCGCCTCTGTGTCGATGACAGCGGTTGCCCGCGCCAGTTCTACGGATTGTTGATGTTGGCGCTCGAGCCGGCGCGCGAGAGACGCCGCGCCCTCGACCTCGAGACGGCGGGCGGCGGCGTCGGCTGCGGCGCTATCCGCCCGCCGTTCGGCGGCTTCCAGACGACGGGCTGCGAGACCGAAGGGGTCCCAGCCGAAGCCGAGCCCCCGGCCCAACCCTATCAGCGCGACCGCAAGCGCGATCACGAGCAGCAGCCATCGCGCCGGCGCCAAGGCGCGCAGGATGGACGGGGCGGTCACGGGAACACCGCCCGGTCGAGCTCGAAATGCGGTCCGTCCCGCAGCGTCGGCCAGTCGCCGCCCCAGACTATGGCGGTGCCCTGACGCACCGCCGCCGCCTTGAAGGCCGCCGCGATGCGCGGATAGAGCGGCCAGTCCCAACGCACCTGCCCGTCGACCATGGCCGCCACGTCGATGGCGTGACCGGTCAGGTGCCGGGAGTGTTTCGTGCGGCTGGCCCCGGCGCGGATGAGGGCGCGCTGCCGCTCCCTGGTGCGCAGGCCCTCGGTGATCATGAAGTCGACGGGGCTGAGCGCGACAGCCTCGCGCGCCAGAGCGACCAAGCGGGGATGCACCCCGACGAGCCGCTTCATCGACCGTTCGGAGAGACGAACGCCCATCAGCGTCCCTCCCCGCCTAGCGGCGGCCGCAGCGAACGAAGACTGGCGATCAGCTGCTGGGCCGTCGGAGCGACCAGATACAGGATCATGGTCAGGGCCAGCAGGCCCATCAGCCCTTTGGCGAGCGGAAGCGCGGCCTCAGGCGGCGTTAACGCGATCAAACGGTCCAGCAGCAGCCAGGCGGCCCCGGTGCTGGCGAACACATAGAGGCGACGCCAGAGCCAGCGGCCCTCGGCCAGCGGCGACGGCTCGGCGTGACGACAGGTCGGATCAATCATCGATCGTCCTCCCGGTCATCGGCGCCGTGAAGCGCGGCCCGACGGTCGGCTCCAGCCTGACGATAAAGGTCGTCGACGGAGAGCTGAAACGGGGCGTCCCATGCCTCGGTGTCGAGCACGGTCGGTTCGGGTGGCTTGCGAGTTCTGATCATTGCTCTCACCCCTCGGCGATCAGCCAGACACGGCCGGTCGCTCCAGCTCCGCCTCCGCCGCCGGCGGTCTCCCCGGCTCCACCGCCGCCTCCGCCCCCACCGGCGGACCCGCCGCCCGCGCCGTCATGGCCGACACCCGAGGCCGAGGCCCCGCCTCCGCCACCGCCGCCTCCCGCCCAGTACAGCTCCGGCTGGGGTGAGGCTGAACCGGTTACGCCCGGGGCCCCGGTCCCGCCGGCCCCACCGACGGCCTTGACCGCCAGGACGCCGCCGTCGCCCCCCGGACCGCCGGACCGCGCCGTTGCAGACTCGTCCAGTCCCCCGCCCGCCCCGCCTCCGCCGGGAGCGTCCGGACGATCGAAGCTCTTGCCCGCCGCGCCGGTCGCCGTGACGCTGGACTCTCCGCCGCCGTTGGAGTCGGGCGCACCCGCGCCCGCCACGCCCGCAGCTCCGCCGGAGCCGCCCCCGAGGCCGCCGCCCCCGCCACCCGTGGCGAGGAGCAACACCGTCGAGCCGAGATAGACGGCCGAACCGCTGCCCGAAGATCCGGCCGACGCGACGCCGCCCGCGCCTCCGGACCCCACGACCACCGACAACCCGGCCGTCAGCTGGTCCGCCGGCCATGTCGCCCGGCTGACGCCGCCCGCACCGCCGCCGCCGCCGCCGAAGCGGGAGCCCGATGCGCCGAAGGCCCCGGCGCCGCCACCGCCCCCGCCGCCCACCGCGACCGCCTCGATCGTCCGCGCCCACGTCGGGACGGCGTAGGCTCCCCCTGCGCCAAAGGCGGTCACCGCGCGCCGGACGGCGCCCCGTTCAAAGCTGACATGGCCCGAGGTGCGATCGACCGACCAGACATCCCGCCAGGTCGAGCCGTCAGCGCTGACCTTCAGTCTCAGGTCATCGTCACCGATCAGGCCCAGTTCGGCGCGGCCCTCCCAGCCGCTCTGGAACAGCAGCGACAGAACGTCGGTCGGGCCTTCCTTGTTGAAGGTCAGGCGCAGATCGCCGTCGCCGCCGTCGCTGGACGCAAGCGCGGTCCACAAAGCCTTGTTGAGTCGGGCCGCGAAGGGATTGGCCGCGTCGGCCGTGGTCCCGAGACCCACGCGCGTCAGATTCTGGATCACGTCCAGCCGCTCGCCGAGCGCAACCCAGCCGCCACCGGCCCGGATCACCAATTCGTCGGCGTCGAGCACCAGGGCCACCAGACCATCAGAGGCCTCGACGAGACTCCAGCCCCCGCCCTCGGCGCGCAGCAACGAACCCTCTGGCCGCCCGGTCCAGGCGGACCCGGTCGCGCCCGGCGGCAGGATGTACAGGGCGCCGTCGGGAGGCCCCGGGGGCTGCATGGATTCTGTCCGGCTGACCACGGCGGTCTGAACCACGGCGTCCAGCCGGGTCAGGGCCTCGTTCAGGGTCACATGCTTCTGCATCTGGCCCGCCGCCAGATAGGGAAGGCCGAGACGGGCGGTCTGGTCGTCACTCATCGATAGGTCTCCGAAAAACTGTCGGAGATCAGTCTGCGCCCGCCCGCTCATGGGGCGGGTTCAGGACCCTGAATCGTGAGCCAGATCGTTTCAGATCAATGGCTTGATCCGAAAAAATATGATGGCTGGAGCCGAAATGTCAGCATAACTGATCGGCGTTCAGTCATGCAGATAGACAACGCGCCTCAGCCCACCCCTGCGCCGCATCTCGGCGACGTGACTTACATGCTCGCCGCTCGCCCTGGCGTCCCGCTCGCTGGCCTCGACCCAGTGGGTGGTCTGAATATCCTTCTGCAGCGCCGTCGCCGCCATCAGGTGTCCCCGGAACAGGACGTCGGCGATGCTCGGCACGAAATCGAGAAACGGAATTTCGCCGACCATGGTGGTGACGCTGTCGAGGCCGAGATAGGCGATCATTCGCGCGAAGGTGCCCGGAGACGCCTTCACCTTCGCCGCCTGCACCAGCAGCCAGCCCGCTCCGCCGACGGAGTAGACCGTCCCGACCACGGGCACCCACGTCAGCAATCCGTCGAGGCCAATGCCGAACGGCCCGATCCCGATGACCTTGTCGGAGAGCTTCTTCATGCCCTCGACATCGGTCCAGATTTTCTCGATATCGCCGATGGTCCGTCTGGCCATGCCGCCCCTCCGAAGCGAGACCGTAACGCGCCATGACGCCGCCCGTTCAACAAATCAGACAGGCTCTGCGATCCTGCCGCCGGCGCTGGGCCCCTGCATCGGCCCTGGACGCCGTGGTCCGGCTGGCCCTCGCGGCGCCGCTTGGACTGGCCCTGATCGCCCTCAGCGGGATCGGCCATCGCTGGTTCGACATCCTCGCCCAGTTCACGGGGCCGGCGTTCGTGGTGACGGTGGTCGCAACTACGGTGCTCGCTCTGACCCGGCTGAAGACGGCGGCGCTGCACGGTCTCGCGGCCTGTCTGGCCCTGCTGGCCGCGGCCGCCCCGCAATGGTTCCCGGGCGGGCCAGAGCCAGAGCCCGACGCCCCGATGGTCCGGCTGTATTCCGCGAACCTCTATTACCTGAATGACGACGTCGCCGCGATCCGGGCCTCGATCGAGGCGGCGAACGCTGACGTGGTGGTGTTGATCGAATTGGGCCAAGACGCCGCCGGCCGAATCGACGAGGTGCTGGAAGGCTATCCCCACCGCGCAGCCTCGATACGGCTGGACCAGACGCGCGGCCCCTCGCGGTCGGTGATCGGCTCGCGCTGGCCCCTGACCGCCCTGCCCGACCATCCGGACGGTCTGCACGCGGTCGCGACGGTGGCCCGTACGCCGCTGGGTCGGCTCAACATCGTCGGGGTCCACCTGACCCGCCCCTGGCCGTTCCAGGAGCAGTGGGGCCAGATCAGCCAGACCATGGCCCTGCAGGACGTTGTCGTGGACCTGAACGGCCCGGTCGTGGTGGCGGGAGATTTCAACAGCGTGTCCAGCGCCCGCATCGGCAAGCAGGTGCGGCGCGACCTCGACCTGCACCCGGCGCCGGGCTTTCCCGGCACCTGGCCCTCGGACGTGCCGGCGCCGCTGGGCGTGACCATCGACCAGGTCTACGCCTCGCCCGATCTGGCCTTTCTCAGCCGGCGGTTGGGCAGACCGAACGGCTCGGACCATCGTCCGGTGGTGACGGAGTTCACCCGCGCGGCGCGTTGACGAGGGCCGCCAGCCGCTCGGCGTGCCCGGCGGCGGGGAAGTCGTCGGCGATCCACGCCTCCTCGAAGGCCTTGAGCAGGCGACCCGTCTCGGGGCCGGGTTCGACCCCCAGACGGGCGATATCCCGCCCGCCGACCGGCAGCGGCGGACGTCTCCAGCCATCCGCCAGCGCCAGCAGGCGACGAGCGTGGTCACCCTTGTCGGGAGCCGCCGCCCAACGACGCCAGACGGCGTCCGCCACCGCCCGCGCGCCATGGCGGTAGAGGGCCTCCCGCGCTTGACGATCGCTCATAGACAGGCGCACGGCCGGAAGGGCCAGCGCCGCGAAGGCCAGCCGGTCGCGGGCGGCGTTGGGAAAACGCAGACGAGTGGTCGCATCGCGAACCACGGCCTCTTCGGGTGGGAGCAACATCATCAGCCGCGCGATGGCGTCGCCCCCCTGTTCCACGACGGCGCCGAAAAGCGGCGTCAGCTCCGCCTCGGGCAGAATCTGTTCCAGCACGCCGGCGCCAGCCATGGCGCGCACGGCCGTTCGAGGATCGGGGGCCGAGAGGAGTTTCATCAGCTCGCTGGAGACCCGCTCGGCCGACAGACGCGTCATTCCGGCCGCGAGAGAGCGGCACGCCGCCAACGCAGCCGCGTCCGGCTCGCCGCGCCCGTACCAGGCGTGGAAGCGGAAGAAGCGCAGGATGCGCAGAAAGTCCTCCCGAATGCGGGTCCGGGGCTCGCCGACGAAGACGATCCGTCCCGCCAGCGCGTCGGCAACGCCCTCGCCGGTGGGATCGAACACCAGTCCCTCGGCGTCGGCGTAGAGGGCGTTGAGGCGGAAGTCGCGGCGCGCCGCGTCCTCGGCCCAGTCGTCGGTGAAGGCTACCGTGGCGCTGCGGCCGTCGGTGGAGACGTCACGACGCAGAGTGGTGATCTCGAACGGCGTCCGTTCGGCCACGGCGGTGACGGTGCCGTGGGCGATGCCGGTCGGGACGGACTTCAGCCCGGCGGCGCGAATGGCCCGGTCGGTCTCCTGCGGGGTCAGGGTCGTGGCGATGTCGATGTCGGCGACCGGCTGGCCGATCAGGGCGTTGCGCACGCAGCCGCCGACGAAGCGGGCGCAGCCGATACCGCCGGCGGCCTCCAGCGCGGCCATCACCGCCCGGGTCGAGGGTGCGGTCAGCCAAGGTTGATCCGACAGGCGGGCGGTCACGCCGCGTCCTCGTCGACGGCGGCGGCGGGCTCGGCCTCGTCGCCATAGAGGCGGGCGCGGAGGGCCCGAACAATGGCGGCCGTGGCGCCCCAGATATAGCGCTCGCGCCACGGCATGGCCCAGAACCAGCGGCGCGGGCCGGTCTCCGGATCGTAGAAGTCGCGGCGGTGGTTGGTCGGGTCCATCAGAAAGTCCCACGGGACCTCGAACACCTCGGCGACCTCGTCTGGAGAGGGCGAGACCACCGGCGGCTCGACCAGCCAGCCGACCACCGGCGTGACCATGAAGCCGGTGACGGTCTCGTAGCCGTCGGCGACGCCCAGCACCTCGACCGCCGCGGAGTCCAGCGCCACTTCTTCCTGGGCCTCGCGCAGGGCGGCTTGCACGGCATCTTCGCCGGGGTCCAGGCGACCGCCGGGGAAGGCGATCTGGCCGGTATGGCTGGCGAGGCTGTCGGAGCGCCGGGTCATCAGCACCGTCGCGCCCTCGGGCCGGGCGATGATCGGCACCAGCACGGCGGCGGGACGCAGCGTCCGGCCCGGGCGCGGCGCACCGGGGTTGAGATCGAAGTCGGATCGCATCGGCGGCCCGTCCGGTCGCCAGGCCGAGGCCGGGGCCAGCCGCTCGACCAGCCTTTCGCGCAGAGAGGTCAGGCTCATGCGGCGCCGGCTCCGACCGGTCCGAGCGAAAAGGCTTCATCGCGGGAGCGGACCATCAGCCGGCCGTCCTCGACCGTCCCCCGCTCGACCAGTTCGTAGAATACCGGCCGGGCGATACGGGCCCACAGGTCGGCGCGGACATGCAGGGCGGGCGAGGGCTCGCCGCTGTCCGGATCGGTGTCGACCCGGATCGGATGCTCGGCCCCGGCCTCGACCCTGTCGCCGACGTCGGTGGTGAAGGTCAGTGCACCCTCAGCCTCCGTCATGGCCACCGCGCGGAACGGCAGGTCCTCGACCCGGATCGAGAGCTTCTCGACCGGCGTGACCAGGCAATACCCGTCGGTATCCTTGCGCAGCACCGTCGAGAAAAGTCGGACCAGTTCCGGCCGCCCGATGGGGGAGTTCTCGTGCATCCAGACGCCGTCGCGGCGGATGACGATGTCGATGTCGCCGCAGTGGGACGGGTTCCAAAGGTGAACCGGCGGCAGGCCTAGGCCCGGCGCCTGGGTCGCCGCTTCGGCCACGGCGGCCAGTCCGGTCTTGCTGTCGGCGGGGACGGACATGGATGCAGACTTAAGGCGCCCGGCGGCGCTGGCAATGCCTATCCCGGCGAAGCGCGGTCAGGCGGGTAGGACGAGGCCGGCGGGCAGACCCTCTCCGCGCCACAAGACCCGGCGCGGATCGACCGGGCCGGTCAGGCGAACCTCCGGAGCGACGACGAAGCCGAAGCGGCCGAAATAGGGGGCGTCGCCGACCAGCAGGACGCCCTGCCCCGTCTCCGCCGCGCGGGCCAGGCAGGCCTGGACCAGTTCCGCCCCCAGTCCGGCTCGCCGGTTGTCGGCGGCGACGGCGATCGGGCCCAGGAACAGGGCGGGCGTTCCGCCGACCGTGATCGACCACAGCCGCACCGACCCCAGCAAAACGCCCCCTTCCCGCGCCACGAAGCCTGCGGCGACCGCGGCCCGCTCGCGCAGGCGTTCGGCGGTCTTGGCGAACCGGCCCGGGCCGAAGGCGGCCAGCACCAGCGCCTCGACGGCGGCGGCGTCGGCGGCGGTCTCCACCTCTATGTGCGGAACAGTGGAAAGGATGGGCGTGGCGGACATGGGCGCGCGCACCTAAGGGCCGCGCGCCCCCAAAGCAACGGAATTTATCAGCCGGCTTTCGAGAAATCCGGCGCCCGCTTCTGGCTGAAGGCCATGAAGGCCTCCATCGCCTCCGGGCTCGACATCTGGCTGCCGAAGGCCTCGCCCTCCCGCTGCATCAGCGCCCACAGGGCATCCGCGTCGCGCATCAACCCCTTGGTCTTGCGGATCGAGTTGGGCGCGCGAGCGGCCAGTTTCGCGGCCAGCCCGGCTGCCGTGGCCTCGACCTGATCGACCGGGACAGCGCGATTGGCGAGACCCCAAGCCAGGGCCGTCCGCCCGTCGATCGGCTCGCCGAGCGCGAACATCTCGAAGGCCCGCTGGTGACCGATCGCCGCCGGCAGCAGCATCGAGGACGCCGCCTCGGGCGCGAGGGCGAGGTTGATGAACGGCGCCGACAACAGGGCGTCCTCGGCCACCACCACCATGTCGCAGTGAAGCAGCAGGGTCAGGCCGATGCCGACCGCCCGCCCGCGCACCGCCGCCACCGCCGGCTTGTCGAGCTCGGCCAGGGCCTTGAGGAAGCGGAACACCGACATATCGAGCGGCTGCTGGCCCTGCGATCCCAGGGCGATGAAGTCGGCGATGTCGTTGCCCGCCGAGAAGCTGTCGCCCTCGCTCCGGAACATCAGCACGCGGACAGCGTCGTCGCTCCGGGCCTGTTCGGTCGCATCCGACAGCGCCGCGTACATCGCCTGGGTGATGGCGTTCTTCTTGTCCGGCCGCGCCAGCGTCACGGTCAGCACGCCGTCGACGAGCCCAGTTCTGATGTGTTCCGTCACGCCGCTGTTCCTTGTTCTGTCGCGGTCCACCAATCCACGCCGTCGGCGTCGCGGGTGCGCGCCGCACGGCCCCGGTGGAGCAGGTAGTTGAGATGGGCGAGGCTCTCGCCGGTGGCCATGCCGCGGACGCCGTCGCCGACAGGGCGCGCGAACAGGGCCGGAAAGACATCGACGGCCCGACAGGGCGTGCGCAAGGTCTTTTCCAGTCGTTTGAGCGCGGTCTGGTGACCGCGAATCAGCGCGTCCAGCCTGGTATGGACGCCGCGGAACGGCTCACCATGGGACGGCAGAACCAGCACATCGTCGGGGAACACCGTCTTCATGCGCCGCAGTGAGTCCAGCCAGTCTCCCAGCGGGTCGGCGTGCGGCTCCGTCGGCCAGATCGAGACGTTCGACGAAATTTTCGGCAGAATCTGGTCGCCGCCCAGCACGATACCGTCGCTCTCGCGCCACAGGCAGGCATGCTCGGGACTGTGACCTTCACCCACGACGACACGCCACCCCTGACCGCCGATCAACAGCCGGTCGCCCTCACGCACGCGGATAAAGCCGTGGGGCAACGGCGAGACGACCTTGCCGAACTGGCCGTAGCCCGTCCGGTAGCCCTCCAGTTGCGCATCGTCCCAGCCGGCGGCCCGATAGAAGTCCGCGCCTTCCTCGGGGGCGGGCTGGCCGGTGTCGGAGACCAACATCCGAGCGGTGACGTACTCGAGCCGCGTCATCACCAGCGGCGCCCCGAAGCGCCCGCACAGCCAGCCGGCCAGGCCGATGTGGTCCGGATGCATGTGGGTGCAGATGACGCGGGTCACGGTCGCGCCACCCAGCGGCCCGGCCAACAGCTGTTCCCACTCGTCCCGGCTGCCCGGCAGGTCCAGGCCGGTATCGATCAAAGCCCAGCCGTCGCCGTCGCGGATCGCGTAGACATTGATGTGGTTCAGGGCCATCGGCATCGCCAGACGCATCCACAGCACGTCGGCGCCGATCTCGACGGCCTCGCCCGGTCCGGGCGGCGGCCCGAACGGATAGCTCAGCCCGCGCGCCTCGCGCGCCGCCGTCTCCAGATCGGTCAGGGCCAGTCCGTCCGCCAAGTCAGTCTCCAAACGAAACTTAGGGCAGAATAGGCCGAAGCCGGGAGGCGCGTCCAGAGCAGGCGAGTCTGGCGCCTTGACCCTGCCACATGCGACAGCCAAGGGTTCCGTGACAATTTCCCACCCGGAGTTTCACCGTGTTCCACAAAAAGTTGCTCGCGCTGATCGGCGGCGTCATGGCTTTGGCGCTGCTTTCGGCCCAGCCGGTCATGGCCCAGGAAGACCGCAGAGACGCAGAAACCTCTGACCGTGCCAGCGGAAACGTCCGCGGCGACCGCGTCCTGCCGGGCCGGATGAGCGACGGCGCCCGTGATCGTCGGGATCGCCGCAATCAGGAGCAGGAAGGCGCCGAAGCCAAGCCGGCCGCGACGCCGGAGGAGAACAGGGCCGCTGCCCAGGTCGTGCTGACCGCCGCCGGCGTCACCTGCCAGGTGTCCGAGGCGACCCTGCTGGGCGTCACCGCCGAGCAGCACTCCACCTATGAGGCGGTCTGCGCCGAAGGCCCCGGCTATCTCGTCGTCAGCTCGACGCCGCCGCAGTCCTTCAACTGCCTCGAACTGGCCGGACAGGCCGAGACCAGCCGCCTGCGCGACCCGACCGCCGACGTCGGTCAGCAATGCACCCTGCCGGTGAATTTGAACCCGGTGCCGGTGCTGTCGGCCTATACCCGCGCCGCCGGCATCGACTGCACGGTCGATCAGGGCGTCGCCATCGGCAAGAGCACCGCCGGCAACCTCATCTTCGAGATCGGCTGCGCCGACCGTGACGGTTACTGGCTGGAGAACGCCGAGGACGGCTGGAAGGCCACGCCTTGCTGGGATCTCGCCCTCGAGCAGGAAAGCTGCCGCTACTCCACCGCCGCCGAGAGCCTCGGCGCGTGGAAGACCGTCCTCGCCGGAACCGACGCCGCCGACTGCGACGTGCAGCAGGCCCGCCGGGTCGGTCGCGACGCCCAGGGGCTGACGGTCTATGAAGTGAAGTGCGGCGGCGGCAACGGCTTCTTCGCCCGCGTCGGCGCGACGTTCACCGCCCAGCGGGTCCACAACTGCATCGAGGCCGCCACGATCGCCGGCGGATGCTCGCTGACCGCGGCCGCGCCGGCGACCAGCGAACAGTAATCCCGACGTCTTTGGTCGAGAACAGCGCCCCGGGCTCCGACCCCGGGGCGTTTTTCGTTTGCGCGATCGGCGCTTCACAGACGCCCCCGACGCGCCGTAATCATGACCGATGCGCATCGCCACCTGGAACGTGAACTCGGTCAACGCCCGCCTGCCGACCGTGCTGGCCTGGCTGGAAGCGGCCCAGCCGGACGTGGCCTGCCTTCAGGAAATCAAATGCGTGGACGAAAAATTCCCGCGCGAGCCCTTCGAGAGCCTTGGCTATAACGTCGAGACCCACGGCCAGAAGAGCTACAACGGCGTCGCCATTCTTTCGAAACACCCGCTGTCGGATGTCCGGCGCGGCCTGCCGGGCGCGGATGAGTCCCGCTATGAGGCCGACGCCGAACAGTCCCGCTACATCGAGGCCGTGATCGAGGCCCCGCGCCCGGTCCGGGTCGGCTGCATCTATCTGCCCAACGGCAATCCGCTTGGGACCGGGAAGTTCGCCTACAAGCTGGCCTGGTTCGAGCGGTTGCAGGCCCATGCCCGCGACCTGCTGGCGCTGGAGGAGCCCTTCACCCTGTGCGGCGATTACAACGTCATCCCGACGCCGGACGACGCGAAGAACCCGGCGGCGTGGACCGGCGACGCCCTGTTCCAGCCCGAGAGCCGCGCCGCCTTCCAGGCCCTGCGGCATCTCGGCCTCTCGGACGCGGGCGATCTGGGCGGACAGCCGCCGGGGACCTTCACCTTCTGGGACTATCAGGCCGGCGCATGGCAGCGGGATCACGGCATCCGCATCGACTTTCATCTGCTGTCGCCGCAAGCCGCTGATCGCTTCCGGGCGGTCGAGACGCATCGCGACGCCCGCGACATGGACAAGCCCTCTGACCACGTCCCGGTCGTGGTCGAACTGGAAGACTAGAGATGGCCGAGGCGCTCCGGGTCATCCTGCTCGTGGCGCTGGCGGCGGCGGCCCTGACCACGGCCGCCCTTGTGCTGGCCTGGTGGATGGAGCCCGTTCGCCGGATGCGCCGGGCCCTGCTGAAATCGCTCGGCGTAATCCCCGAGGCCGAGGCCCTGTCGCCCGCCGAGGGGCGGGCCGCGGGACTGGACTTCGACGGCGCCCAGATCGCCGTGCTGTGGAACCGCGGCGCCAGCGGCCTGGTCTACGCCTTCGAGGAGATCGACGGCGGCGAGATCATCGTCGACGGCCATGTGGTCGCGCGGGTCCGCCGTGGCGAAACCCGCAAGTCTCTCGACATTCTCGCCCCCGATGCCGAACAGGTGGTGCTGCGGCTGATGTTCGGCGACGCCCGCCATCCCGAGTTCGAGCTGGCCTTGTGGGACGCCACCCTCCCGGTCCAGACCAGTTCGCCCGGTGAGGCCTTGCGTCTGGGCCGCCGCTGGCTGTCGCATCTCGAGGCGCTGCTGAAGGGCTGATCGCCCTTCCGCCTGCGCCGCCGGAGGGCTAGAAGCCCCCAGTTCCTGCCCACCACTATCCGGAGCGCCCCCGTGGCCCGCCTGTTTGACGCCTACATCATCGCCGACTGGACCGCCGCGGAAGGCAAGAAGCTGGGCGATCAGTCGATCTGGATCGGCGTGGCCAAGCGCGACGTGCGTTTCCGGCTGTACAGCGAGACCCACAACGTCGCGACCCGGGCCGAGGGCGAAGCCCTGCTCGGATCCCTGCTGGCGGACCACCGCAAGCGCGGCGACCGGGTGTTGGTCGGGTTCGACTTCAACCTCGGCTTCCCGACCGGCACGGCCGAACGGCTGAAGCTGAGCGGCACGCCATGGGCGGCGATGTGGAAATTCCTCGCCTCCAACGTCGTCGACAGGGCGGACAACAGCAACAACCGCTATCAGGTCGCGGCCAAGATCAACCGGCTGATGACCGACAACGCCTGGCCGATGTGGGGCGCGCCCGCAAGCCAGGCCCAGCGCTGGCTGACCACGACCAAACCGCCTGCGGGCTCGGGCGCGGACATCCCGGAATTCCGCGCCACCGAGGACGCCGTCCGCAAGGGCAAGCTGCAGCCCAAGAGCGTCTGGCAGATGCATGGCGCGGGCGCGGTCGGCGGCCAGACCCTTGTCGGCATCCCGGCCGTGCGTCGCTTGCTGGAAAAGCTGGGTCCGTCCGGCGCCGTCTGGCCCTTCGGAACCGGCTGGCGTGCGCTCGAGGCTGCGGACATCGAGCCGTTGTCGGCCCTGGTGGTCGAGGTCTGGCCCTCGATGTTCGACGGCAAGCCCAACCTCGGCGAGTTCAGGGACCAGGCGCAGGTCCGGGCCACCGCCGAGGCCTTGGCGAAGATGGACGAGACCGGCGCCCTGTCGAAGGCCTTCGCCCCGCCGAAAGGCGCTGACGAGGCCCTGATCGCCCGGGTCGAGCAGGAAGAGGGCTGGATCCTGGGGGCCTAGCCGATCAGCGCCCGGGCCGCCGCCCGCGCCTCGTCGGTGATCTGCGCGCCGGACAGCATGCGGGCGATTTCCTCGCGGCGCGCCGCCTCGTCCAACGCATCGACCGTCGTCGTGGTCAATCCGCCCGCATCGGCCTTGCGGACCTTCCAATGGGCATGGCCACGAGCCGCGACCTGCGGACTGTGGGTCACCACCAGCACCTGGGCGCCCTGCGACAAACGCTGCAGGCGCGCGCCCACGGCCGAGGCCACGGCGCCGCCGACGCCCTGATCCACCTCGTCGAAGATCATCACCGGCTGGCGCTGGTCCTCCCGTCCGGCCAGGGCTGCCTTCATGGCGAGGGCGAAGCGGGCCAGCTCCCCGCCGGAGGCGATGGCGTCCAGCGGCCCGAAGTCCGTGCCCGCATTGGTCGCGATCTCGAACCGTACCGTCTCGACGCCCAGCGGCCCGCGCCGCCCCTCGCCGACCGGCTCGAAGGCGACCCGGAAGCGGGCGCGGTCCAGCTTCAACGGACCCAGTTCGCCCATCACGGAGGCGGTCAGCCGCTCCGCCGCCGCCTCCCGGGCCGAGGTCAGCAGCATGGCGGCCACGTCATAGGCCTCTCGGGCGGCTGAGGCCGCGCGCTCCGCGACCGTGATCGCCTCCGCCCCGTCCTCGATCAGCCTCAGCTGTTCGCGGAAACGGCCCCGGAGCGTCGGCAACAGCTCCACCGAGGCGTTCAGTTTGCGGGCGGCGGCGCGCAGAGCGAACAGCCGCTCCTCCGCCTTGTCGAGGCGGCCGGGCTCGAAGTCGAAGGCGTTCGCCGCCGCATCGACGCAGGCGATGGCCTCCTCGGCCTCAACGAGCGTCCGGTCGATGGCCTCGGCCGCGGTAGTCAGCTTCTGCAGCAGCGGATGTTCGGGGTCCGTGCCCGCCTGTCCGGCGCGTTGGCGCGCATGTTCCACAGCTCGCAATGCGGCCGAGAGGTTGCGCGACAGCTTGTCGCCGCCCAGCGAGGCGCGGGCGTCGGCCAGATCGGCGATGGCCTTCTCGGCCGCCCCGAGCAGGGCGCGCTCGCCCGCCAGTTCCGTCTCCTCGTCGGCCTTCGGGTCGAGCGCATCGAGATCGGCGAGGTTTTGTTCCAGCTCCTCCCGGTGGGCCGCGGCCTCGGCGGCGGCGGCTTTCAGATCGGCGACGGCGCGTTCGGCGGCCTTGAGGCGGTCGGCCGCGGCGGCGACGCCCCCCAGTTGCGGCTGCAGACCCCCGTAGGCGTCGAGCAGGGCACGATGGGTCTTCCAGTCGAGCAGGCCGACGGTTTCATGCTGGCCGTGAACCTCGACCAGGGCGTGGCCGATCTCACGCAGCGCCGTCACCCCGGCCGGTTGATCATTGACGAAGGCGCGGCTGCGACCATCGGCCGAGAGGATGCGGCGCAGGATCAACTCTTCGCCCGGGGCGATCTCGAAACCCTTGTCCGAGATCATTTCGATCAGGGCCGGATCATCCGGCGCGGTGAACACGGCCGTTGCGGAGGCCTGTCTCGCGCCGCTGCGCACCAGGCCGGCGTCGGCGCGCGCGCCCAGTGCAAGGCCCAGCGCATCCAGAATGATCGACTTGCCCGCGCCGGTCTCGCCGGTCAGCACCGTCAGCCCGCTATCGACCTCGAGATCGAGCGCCTCGACCAAGACGATGTCGCGGATGGAAAGGGCGGTCAGCATGAGGGCGCGGGGGTCCGGGTCTGATTCGCCATGGCGCTCAGTCTAGCGATGATCGTCCGTCATGACCGCCCCATGCGTCAGAAACGGACGTCAGCCCGGAATGATGCGACGCAGCCAGCTTTCGCGCTGCCCTTCGGGGGCGATGTCAGGACGCCGGCCGTCCTCGGTCAGCAGGGCGTAGGCCTCGGCGTACCAGGGGCTGCCCGGATAGTTGAAGCCGAGCACCGCGCCGTTGCGCGTCGCCTCTTCCTTGAGGCCGAGCTGCAGATTGACCTCGACCAGCCGGTACAGGGCCTCGGGCGTGTGCGAGGTGCGCTGGTAGGCCTCGTTCTCGATCACCGCCTTGTAGCGGTTGAGCGCCGCCAGCGGCTGGCCGGCCCGCTGGTAGTAGCGGCCGATTGTCATCTCCTTGCCCGCCAACTGGTCGTTGACCATGTCAATCTTGACCGTGGCGTCGATGGCGTAGGAGGTCCCGGGATAACGGCGGGCGACGTCGCGCAGCCCGTCCAGCGCCGCCTGGGCGTAGCCCTGGTCGCGGCCCACGTCGGTGATCTGCTCGAAGTTGCACAGCGCCTTCATGTAGAAGGCGTAGGACGCGCTCGGATTGCCGGGAAACAGCTGGATGAATCGGTCCGACGCCGCGATCGCCTCGGCGTAGTCGTTGCTCTGGTAGTGGGCGTAAATCTGCATCAGGATCGCGCGGCGCGACCATTCCGAATACGGATGCTGGCGCTCGACCTCCTGGAAATAGTCGATCGCATCGCCCCAGCGCCGGCTCTGCAGCCGATCGTAGCCGGTGGTGTAGAGCGCCTCGACGGGGCGTTCTTCATAGGCGAGCTTGGGCCGATTGCCGCGGTTGCCGCAGGCGGAAATCGTCAGGGCCGAGACGGCCACGACCGTCAGGATCAGACCGGCGCGAAACTTGGAAGAAGGCAAGGACGACCTCAACATGACAGGCCGGCGGGCATCCACCCGTCGGCGCCCCCGGAAACGTGACGCGATCTCTACACCAGCCGACAACGCCACGCCAATGCGAGAAGAAGTCGACCAAAAAGAACGCTCGGCGCTTGTGGCTGAGCCGTCCCCTGATATGAAGCGCGCCAGCGCGGCGGCCGTATTTTCAGCCGGGCGATGACGGCGAAAGGATGACCGGACATGAAGCTGCTCTCTGGCAACTCCAACCGGACGCTGTCGCAAGCCATCGCGGCCCATCTCGACATGCCCCTCACCAAGGCCCAGGTGAAGCGATTCGCCGACAACGAGGTCTTCGCTGTCATCGAGGAGAATGTGCGGGGCGAGGACGTCTTTATCGTCCAGTCGACCAGCTACCCGGCCAACGACAATCTGATGGAATTGCTGATCATGACCGATGCCCTGGTGCGGGCGTCGGCGAAGCGGATCACGGCCGTCATGCCCTACTTCGGCTACGCCCGGCAGGACCGGAAGACCGGAGGCCGCACTCCCATTTCGGCCAAGCTGGTGGCCAATATGATCACCCGGGCGGGCGCCCACCGGGTCCTGACGATGGATCTGCACGCCGGCCAGATCCAGGGCTTCTTCGACATCCCGACGGATAACCTCGTGGCCACTCCGGTGCTGGCCCAGGACATCAAGGAACACTACCGCAAGGGCGACGACCTGATGATCGTCTCGCCCGACGTTGGCGGCGTGGTCCGGGCGCGCTCACTGGCCAAGCGGCTGGATGCGGACCTGGCCATCGTCGACAAGCGCCGGCCCAAGGCGGGCGAAAGCGAAGTCATGAACATCATCGGAGATGTCGAGGGACGCCGATGCATCCTGTTCGACGACATCGTCGATTCCGGCGGCACCTTGGTCAACGCGGCCCAGGCTTTGATCGACAAGGGCGCCACGGAGGTTTCGGCCTACATCAGCCACGGAGTCCTGTCCGGCCCGGCTGTGCAGCGGGTGACCGACGGGCCGTTGAAGGAGCTGGTCATCACCGACTCCATCGAACGGCCCCACGAAGTTCTGACCTGTCCGAAAATCCGTTGTGTTTCCGTGGCTCCGCTGATCGGCGAGGCGATCCGGCGTATCGCCAATGAGGAATCCGTCTCCAAGCTGTTCGACTAGAATCTCGGAACCCGACCACCGCCTGCCCCATTTGCGCCGTGAGGTTGGGCGTTGCTGGACGCCGGTAATTGGAGGAGTCCTGATGCGTCCGGGTAATCAAAGCCGCGGCCTGTCCATCGCCGCCCTCGCCGCCGCCGCCTTCCTGGCCGGTTGCGCCTCCGACAACGCCGCCACCGAGGCCGAGGCCGCCCGTGTCGCAGCCGAGATCGCCGCCCGATCCGGCCCGCCAATCGCCTTGAATCAGAGCGTCGCCGACGCGGCGGCGGTCTATATGAGCTTCAGTCGGGACATGGCGGCGCTCGAGGGCGGCTTCACCCGCCCCGAGCAGATTCAGGACGCCTTGCGGCGGGGCGCCGCCTATGACCCGGGCCAGATTTCTCGCGGCCTGGTGGCGTACGGCGCGATCCTCGCCCTGCAGTCGCCCGAGTTCGTTTCCGGCGTCAGGTCGATGACGAACGACCGGGCCTCGCGCGAGCGACTCGTCGCCGACATCGTGGCCGATCCCGGCCGCGCCTCGACGCTCCCGGGGGCCGAGGCGGCGGCGGGTCTCGTGATGGCCACGCTCTCCGCCGATATCAACAGCCTCGGGCGCGCCGCGACCTCGATCGAGAACGACGCCTATGCAATCCAGGCGCGGTACGACCCGCGGCGCGCATGGGCCGTCTCCGAGGTCAGGGACCGGGTCGGGCGCCTGGAAACGGTCAAAGCCCGCTCGGCCCAGACCATGCTGCCGTCGGCGCAGGAGGCCGCGAATCTGTTCGCGGCCGCTCACAGCGGCGGCGGCGCGCTACACGTCGACGGCGAGCCTCGCAAACCTCCCTATCCCCCGGCCGTGGTGAACGCCCTCGCCCTGGCGGCGCTGGCCGCCCTTGGCTATGCGGGGGAAAACGCCCGCGCCAACACGGACGCGCTGCAGTTCGACCGGTTCAGCCAGGGATGCCTGGGCATGTCCAAGCTGAACCTCTACCAATGCCTCGCGGCCTCGCGGCCGAACTACGAGGACATGTTCTGCCTCGGTCGCCATGTCGTCCGCGACCTCGCGACGTGTTCGCGCGGTGCGGCCATGCCGGCCCCGATCGTGACCGTGTCGGATGTCACCCCTACCGATCCGCCGCCCCGGACGGTCGAGCCGATCGTGATCAGCCCCGCGCCACCGCCGGCCACGCCGGAACCCCCTGCTCCGCGGCGCGACCCGTCGATAACGGAAAGATTGAACGCTCAGCCGGGCCGCGCCTCGCCTGACTGATCGATCCCTCCCGACCTCCGATGTGCGGCCAAGCTGGCATTAACGCTCGTGGAACGGTTTTGACCGCGTTATAACCGGCTCCGAAGTTCCGGCGCCACGAGCGGCGCCGCACGTCCAAGGGTGGGGATTTCGTATGCTTGAGGCTCGTATTCGCCGTGGCCTGTCGCTGGCCGCTATTGCCGCGATGACCGTGCTCGCCGCCTGCGCTACGCCGGAACCGGAGCCTGAGCCGGCCCCGCCGCCACCGCCGGCCGTCAGCCTGAACGAAGGAGTGGCGCAGGCCGCTTCCATCTATGTGGCCTTCATGCGCGAGGTCAGCACCATCGAGGCTGGTTTCCAGAACGCCGAAGCTATCCAGGCGGCGATCCGGAAGGGCGCGTCGTACGAGCCCGCGCAGATCTCGCGCGGCATGATCGCCTACGGTTCGATCCTCGCGCTCCAATCCCCGGAATTCGTCGACGGCGTCCGCACCTATGCGGTTGATCCGGCCATCCGGCAGGAAATGGTCGCCCGGATCATCGCCGATCCGGCCTACGCCGCCACCCTGCCCGGCGCCGACGCGGCCGCGGGCCTGATTGTCGAAGCCATCGGGCGTGATTCGGCCGCCATGCTGGCGATCGCCGACGCCGTGGAGGAAGACGCCTACACCATCCAGGGCCGGTCTGATCCCCGTCGCCGCTGGGCGGTCGTCAATATCGCGGACCGGGATACCCGACTGCAGGGCGCCAAGGCGCTATCGGCGGTTCAGATGCTGCCGTCGGCCGACGACTCCGCCCGGCTGTTCGCCGCCGCCAACGCCGGTTCGGGGCTTGAGGTGACGTCGGCCCGCTCGGGTCCACCTTATACGGCGGCCGTGGTGCGTTCGCTCGCCCTGGCCGCGCTGGCCGCGCTTGGGGCCGGGGGCGAGGACGCCCGGGCCAACACCGAGGCCCTGACGGTCGAGCAGAACAGCGAGTTTTGCCTCAACATGTCCAAGCTGATGCTGTTCCAGTGCCTGGCGGCGTCACGCCCCAGCTACGAGGACATGTTCTGCATCGGTCGCCACGTCGCGCGAGACCTGGCGACCTGCACGGCCCAGACTGTCAAGTCCGCGCCCATCGCCTCCCCCTCCACTGTCGTGGCCGGCTCCGAGCCTGCGGGCCAGACCCCGGTAGCAGCCGGCGCGGCCGCCGCCTCGGCCTCGGCGACGGCGGCCTTGAACAGAGAAGGCTGAGCCGCGGCGGAATCAGGGCCTCCAGACGGTTGCGTCCCCCGGCGTCTGCGTGTAATAGCCCGCGCTCTTGAATTCGAGGGTTCGAGGACCCCGCCGCGCGGGCGATTACGTCAGCGCGGCGTTTCTGTTGTTGAGGCGAGCCAGATGGCCGAGATCATTCTGAACGTAGACGTCCGTGACGGCGTTGGCACCGGCGGCGCCCGCGCCGCGCGTCGTGCGGGCATGGTCCCCGGCGTGCTTTACGGCGGCGACAAGGCCCCCGTGGCCATCGCGGTGAACGAGAAGGACTTCCGCAAGTCGCTCTACACCGGCAAACTGCTGGGCCACCTGGTGACCCTGAAGTACGGCAAGGAAACCCAGCCGGTCATCGCCCGCGACGTGCAATTCGACCCTGTGTCGGACCGTCCGATGCATTTCGACCTGATGCGCGTTGATGCGAAGCAGACCATCAAGATCGACATCCCGGTCCACTTCATCAACCAGGACCAGTGCGAAGCCTTCCGTCAGGGCGGTTCGCTGGAAGTCGTCCGCCACTCGGTCGAGGTCAAGGTCCGCGCCGATCACATTCCGGAAGACCTGATCGTCGACCTGGCCGGTCACAAGCTGGGCGACACCATCCGCTGGACGGATCTGAAGGGCACGAAGGACGTCGAGCCGACCATTACCGACCGCGACTTCGTGATCGCTTCGATCAAGACCTCGTCCGCCGCCATCTCGGCCGCCGCCGACGAAGCCGCCGACGCTGAAGCCGCCGCCGAAGCCGAAACCGCTGCCGCCGACGTTCCGGCCACGGAACAGGCCGACGACGCCGCCGAGGCCGGCGCCGAAGAGACGACCGAGGGCTGATCCTCTCGCGACAAACTGCTACTGGAACGGCCCCATCCGGCAACGGACGGGGCCGTTTCCTTATCTGGAACCCGCCATGATCATCCTCGCCGGCCTCGGAAATCCGGGGCCGAAATACCAAGGCAACCGCCACAACATCGGTTTCATGGCCGCTGACGAGATCGCGCGGCGCTGGTCGTTCGGCCCCGAGCGCGCCAAGTTCCAGTCGGTCATCCGGGAAGGCGAGGTCGAGACGACCAAGGGGCCGGTCAAGGTGCTGCTGATGAAGCCCCAGACCTTCATGAACGAGAGCGGCCGGGCGGTCGGCGAGGCGGCGCGCTTCTACAAACTGGCCCCTGCCGATATCATCGCCTTCCACGACGAGATCGATCTGGCCCCCGGCCGCTTTCGCATGAAGCAGGGCGGCGGCGCGGCCGGTCAGAACGGCGTTCGCTCCCTGATCAGCCAGCTCGGGCCGGATTTCCGGCGCGCGCGGATGGGCGTCGGCCATCCGGGCGACCCGCAGTTGGTCCATGCCCATGTGCTGAGCGATTTCCACAAGGCCGACCAGCCGTGGCTCGAGGCCCTGCTGAACGCCTGCGCCGACGCGCTGCCTTTCGCCCTGACCGGCGACGACGACCGCTATCAGGCCGAAGTCATGCGGCTGGCGCCGGCCCCGAAATACAGTCCCCGACAGGCCGCCCGCGGCGAGGATTGACCCGCGACCGGCCGCCGCCTTCCCGCTCGGACGCCAGCCGATAGACCGCCCCACCCTCACAAGGTTCTCCAAATGTCCCGCGCCCTTTACCTCGTCTTGGCCGCCCTCGCCCTGGCGGCCTGCACGCCCGGCCAGCCGGCGCAGCAAGGCGATGCCGCCGCGACGGTGCAGGCGTCCGGCGCCGTATGCCGGCCGACGCCGACCGGCCGCCAGATGACGGGCTGCTACGTGACGGTGACGGCTCCGGCCGATGATCGGCTGATAAGCGTCTCCAGCCCGGTGGCGGGGCGGGCCGAGATCCACGAGAGCCGGATCGAGAACAATATGATGATCATGTACGAGCTCCGGGACGGCCTTGCGCTCCCCGCCGGTCAGGCTGTCGAACTCAAGCCGGGCGGCAGCCACATTATGCTGCTGGCCGTCACCGAACCGCTGAAAGCGGGCGACTCCGTGCCCCTGACCCTGACCTTCGCTACGGCCGCGCCCGTCGAGATCACGGCGCCGGTTGGCCAGCCGGCCCTCACCAAGGCCGGCGACGCCGCGCACTGACGCACCGCCGCCTGACAAACCGGCCGCGACCCGCTATGGGCTCGCGTTCAGCAAGGAACACCCCGCCCCCATGGCTCTGAAAGTCGCGATCGTCGGCCTGCCCAACGTCGGCAAGTCCACCCTGTTCAACGCCCTCACCAAGACGGCCGCGGCCCAGGCGGCCAACTATCCGTTCTGCACCATCGAGCCGAATACCGGAGATGTGGCGGTGCCAGAGCCGCGCCTCGACGTGCTGGCGGCCATCGCCGGCTCGAAGGAGATCATTCCCTCGCGCATCACCTTCGTGGACATCGCCGGCCTGGTGCGCGGCGCGTCGAAAGGCGAGGGCCTCGGCAACCAGTTCCTCGCGAACATTCGCGATTGCGACGCCATCGCCTTCGTCGCGCGCTGCTTCGTCGATGACGACATCACCCATGTCGAAAACCGCATCGATCCGATCTCCGACCTGGAGATCATCGAGACCGAGCTGATGCTGGCCGACCTCGAGAGTCTTGAGAAGCGGGTGGTCAATGTCGAGAAGAAGGCCAAGGGTGGCGATAAGGAAGCCCAGACCACCCTGCGTCTGATCAACATGGCCCTGACCCCGCTGCGCGCCGGCAAGCCCGCCCGCGTCGTCGAGGTATCCAAGGAAGATCAGAAGGCCTGGCAAATGCTGCAGCTGCTGACCTCCCTGCCGGCCCTCTACGTCTCCAACGTCGACGAGAACTCGGCCGACAAGGGCAATGAACTCTCCGATCTGGTCGCCAAGCGGGCGGCCGAGGACAACGCCAAGGCCGTGGTCATCTCGGCCAAGATCGACTCGGAACTCGCGGTGCTAGACCCCGACGAACAGGCCGAGTTCCTCGAGAGCCTCGGTCTCGTCGAGCCCGGTCTGAACCGGCTGATCCGGGAGGCCTACGCCCTCCTGGGCCTGCAGTCCTACTTCACCGTCGGGCCCAAGGAAGCCCGCGCCTGGACCATCCATATCGGCGACACGGCTCCCCAGGCGGCGGGCGTAATCCATACCGATTTCGAGAAGGGTTTCATCCGCGCCGAAACCATCGCCTACGACGACTTCGTCGCTCTCAAAGGCGAGGCGAAGGCGCGGGAGGCCGGCAAGCTCCGCGCCGAAGGCAAGAGCTACGTGGTCAAGGACGGCGACGTGATGAACTTCCTGTTCAGCGGCTGACGCCTACCCCCCAGGGGTGTCCTCCAGCGTCGTGCATTTGGTCAGGTTGACCGCGGCGTTGTCCCGGTTCAGCCAGGTCAGGCGCAGGCTCTGGCCGGTGACGTTCATCCGCACCCGCTCGTTCGCGACCGCCCCTTCGGCGGTGCAGGTCAGCAGGGCTTCGTAGCCATCGGCGACCTGACTGATCGAGGCCACCGCGCAGCTGTTCTCATAGCCTTCGAAACGGGTGGTGGTGATCTCGATCGGCCGCTCCGGGCCGGTCCTGTTCGGACACCAGGACACATCGGCGGCCCAGCGGCCGACGAAGTTTCGCGGCCCGGTTCCGGGAAGTCCGCCACCCGGCCCGGGCGGCTGGAGGGCGGGATCGACGGCGGCCTCTGGCGTATCGACGGGCTCGGCCGGTTCGGTCGGGGGGTTGGGTTCACCGGGGCCGCAGGCGGCGACCGCGAGGACGGCGAGCAGGCTGAGACAGGTGCGGGTCATGGGACGAAAACGCCGGGGCAGGCGGTCGGATCCCGGCTGCTCGCCTCGATCACGAATTCGCGGTCACGCTTGCATCCCTCGCCAGTATTTGCGACCCGTTCTTCTGTGTCGAGAACAAGGGGGTGTCCCGGATGACTCAGAACACCAATCCATGGGCAACGCAGATGGACCCGCTGGCGCAGGATGTCGCCGCGGTGCTCAGGCGCATGGGTGGTTCGGCGCATCAGAAGGACGTGGTCCAGTGCGTCGCGGCGATGAAGCGGCAGCGCGGCGAGACCGTCGCCCAAGACCTGGCCAACAGGGTGGTCGAAGTATTCGAGCGATACCGCGACCTGTTCTTCCGCCCGTTCGGCGAAGGTTCGCTCCGCTGGGCGTTGCAGCCGGGCGTGGCCTGACCTTTCCGGCCCGATGGTGAAAGGCCCGCGGCGATCGCCGCGGGCCTTCGTCGTTCCGGTCCTAGAAGCGGCGCACATAGCTGAGGCCGTAGGTGTCGACCTCGCCGCCCGCATCGTCGGTGAAATCGCGGCGGGTCCAGTCGGCGCGGACGCCGTTCTGGCCGTCGAAGAACCAGTTCACGCCGGCGCCATAGTTCAGGCTCTCGCCGTCCTCGGTGGTGGAGACGCCGGCCACGTCGGCCTTGATCGAGGTCGTGCCATAGCCAACGCGGCCGAACAGTTCGAAATTCTCGCTGACCGGCACGGTGCCGACGGCATAGAGAGCGGCGTCGTATTCATGTTCGACGGTTCCGCTGACGCCGCCGATGGTGATGTCCTCGTCCTTGACGCCAAACGAGGCCTCGCCCTCGACGCCAATGTAGGGCGACAGCCTGGCGCCGACCCGGCCGGTCACCCCCCCGAGGCTGTTGTCGCCGCTGTCGAGGTGGGTATAGCCGACCGAACCGGTCCACTGCGGATCGGAGAAGCTTTGAGCCATCGCCGGCGCGGCAAGAAGAGAAAGAGCAGCGGCGGAGAGAAGAACGTTACGCATTGTTTCTGTATCCTCTAGATGTGGTCACGTCTGCGGTGACCAGCCCCATCCAGCGGAGACACAAATGGGTGGACGATTGCAGCGTTCCAGAGGCGTCCGAAGACTGGTTCCGACTGTGCACAACATGGCACAGACACCGATACGCCAATCCGGACCTTATCGTGTTCTCATTCTGTCAGCTCGTTGCTTAGCGATCCTTTTCGCGATCGGTCCCGGTCCGGGCGTTCAACGCGGCCTGGGCGGCGGCGAGCCGCGCAATGGGGACGCGGTAGGGCGAGCAGCTGACGTAGTCGAGGCCGACCCGTTCGCAGAAGTCGATCGAGGCCGGGTCGCCCCCGTGTTCGCCGCATATGCCCATCTTGATGTCCCGGCGGGCCGCGCCGCCGCGTTCGGCGGCGATGCGGATCAGGTCGCCGACCCCGTCCTGATCGAGGCGAACGAACGGGTCGGTCTCGAAGATGCCCTTGTCCATATAGGCCTGCAGGAAACGACCGGAGTCGTCGCGGCTGATGCCGAAGGTCGTCTGGGTCAGGTCGTTGGTGCCGAACGAGAAGAACTCGGCGTATTCGGCCAGATCGGCGGCGCGCAGGGCCGCGCGGGGCAGTTCGATCATGGTGCCGACCAGATAGGCGATCGACTGGCCGGTCTGGGCGAAGACCTCGCGGGCGACCCGGTCGGTCAGCTCGCGCAGGTATTTCATCTCCAGACCGAGGGCGACCAGCGGGTGCATGATCTCGGGCAGGGGCGCCTGACCCGATGTCGCCTGGACCTCCAGCGCCGCCTCGAGGATGGCGCGGACCTGCATCTCATAAATCTCGGGATAGGCGACGCCGAGACGGCAGCCGCGGTGACCGAGCATCGGATTGGTCTCGTGCAGGTCCTTGGCCCGGCGCTTCAGCTTGGCGGCGTCGAGGCCCTGGGTTTCGGCGAGGGCGTCGATCTCGGCCTCGCTGTGCGGAATGAACTCGTGCAGCGGCGGGTCAAGCAGACGGACGGTGACCGGCAGGCCGGCCATGATCTCGAACAATTCGACGAAGTCCGATTTCTGGAACGGGGCGATCTTGTCCAGCGCGGCCCGGCGGCCCTTTTCGTCGTCGGCGAGGATCATCTCGCGCACCGCGGCGATACGGGCGTCGTCGAAGAACATATGCTCGGTGCGGCACAGGCCGATGCCCTCGGCTCCGAAGCCGCGCGCCGTCTTCGCGTCCAGCGGCGTCTCGGCGTTGGCCCGGACCTTGAGGCGTCGCACCTTGTCGGCCCAGCCCATCAGGGTCTGGAAGTCGCCGGTCAGCTCGGGCTCGATCATGGCCACGGCGCCGTCCAGCACCTCGCCCTTGGAGCCGTCGATGGTGATGACCTCGCCGGCCGTAAAGGTCCGGCCGCGGGCGGTGAAGGTTCCGGCCTTCTCGTCGATGTGGATCTCGCCTGCGCCGGAGACGCAGGGCCGCCCCATGCCGCGCGCGACCACGGCCGCGTGGCTGGTCATGCCGCCACGCGCCGTGACGATGCCGCGCGCCGCGTGCATACCGTGGATGTCTTCGGGGCTGGTCTCCTCGCGCACCAGAATGACCGCGTCGCCGAGCTGCGACAGGCGTTCGGCCTCGTCGGCGTCGAACACCACCTTTCCGGTCGCGGCGCCCGGCGAGGCCGGCAGGCCGGCGGCGACGACCCTGCGTTCGGCCTTCGGATCGAGCGTGGGGTGCAGCAGCTGATCCAGCGCCGACGGGTCCACCCGCGAAACCGCCTCCTCCTCGGAGATCACGCCCTCGGCGGCCAGGTCCACTGCGACCTTCAGCGCCGACCTGGCGGTGCGCTTGCCGTTGCGGGTCTGCAGCATCCACAGCCGGCCCTGCTCGACCGTGAATTCGATGTCCTGCATGTCGCGATAGTGGGTCTCGAGCTTGCCCACGACGTCCACGAACTCGGCGAACACCTCGGGCATGGCCTCTTCCATCGAGAGGGCCGTCTCGTTCATCTCCTCGCGGCCCGCCTTCGTCAGGGACTGGGGCGTGCGGATGCCGGCCACGACGTCCTCGCCCTGGGCGTTGATCAGGAACTCGCCGTACAGCCGCGCCTCGCCGGTCGACGGGTTGCGGGTGAAGGCGACGCCGGTGGCCGAGGTCTCGCCCATGTTGCCGAACACCATCGACTGGATGTTCACGGCCGTGCCCCAGCTTTCGGGGATGTCGTGCATGCGGCGATAGAATTTGGCGCGGTCGTTCATCCAGCTGTCGAAGACGGCGCCGACCGCGCCCCACAGCTGGTCGTTGGGATCCTGCGGGAAGGGCCGGCCGAGGCGCTCCTCGACCACGGCCTTGTAGTCGACGACGACCTTCTCCCAGTCGGCGGCCGACAGGTCGGTGTCGATGGTGACGCCGAGCCGGTCCTTGTGGTCGTCCAGCACGCCCTCGAAGTCGTCATGGGTCAGGCCGAGCACGACATTCGAGTACATGGTGATGAAGCGGCGATAGCTGTCGAAGGCGAAGCGCCGGTCGCCGCTGAGCGCCGCCAGCCCTTCGACGGTTTCGTCGTTGAGGCCGAGGTTGAGGACGGTGTCCATCATCCCCGGCATCGAGGCGCGGGCGCCCGAGCGGACCGAGACCAGCAATGGGTTCTTCGCATCGCCGAAGGTCTTGCCGACCACGCCCTCGACCGTCTTGAGCCCGGCGGCGACCTGGGCCTCTAGCTCGGCGGGATAGCTCTGGCCGTTGGAGAAGTAGTGGACGCAGGCCTCGGTGGTGATCGTGAACCCCGGTGGCACCGGCAGGCCCAGCGAGGACATCTCGGCCAGGTTCGCGCCCTTGCCGCCGAGAAGGTTCTTCATCGATGCGTCGCCGTCGGCGGAACCGCCGCCGAAGCCGTACACCCACTGAGTCATATGACAGCCCCTGAGCCGTGATCGGTCGCGGGGACTCGCATCCCTCGCAGTGCATGGCCACGGCTTACCGCGCGTGCGGCGGCAAGGCGAGGCCGAGGGTGTAACAAAACGTGAGCCTCCGCGAGGGTTCCGCCGCGGCGCGGACGGAGCGCCCTGTCAGCTGAAAAATTGCGAAACCCTGTCATCCCGACACTCCCGTCCATTGCCTTCATCGCAAGATGGAGCCGCGGATCGGCCCTGGCGACGACGCCGGCAGGCCGTTCCCCTTGTCCCCGTCATGAAAGCATCCGCCTGCGTCAAACGCGGTCGGATCGGGGTCGAAAGGCTGGAACTGCGATCCGGGATGGCAGGGTTCTGACCGGGAATGACCGGGATGGCAGGGTATTGGATGGCAGGCCGCCAAACCGCAGATAGCCCCGCGAGGTTAGGACCGGCACATGGGGCCATGAAGCCGGACCTCATTCCCCTCGCTGGACAGGGCCTTGTGGAGACCTTCACCCATGGCTGGCGGGTCATGTCGCGCTCAGGGATGTTCCGCGTCGAAAGCTCTCCACGCGCTGGATGAGGTCGCCGACGAACGCCGCCGCGTCCGCTTCATCGATATCGTGAACGTGCGGACGGTTGAGCCCGCGCCCGCCGGCGGTGTCGATCCGCACCGTGCAGACGCCGAGCAGTCGCTGCACCGGTCCGCGAGTCACCGAGACGGCCTGCACATTGCCATAGGGGATGGTCCAGTCGCGCCGCGTCAGCACCCCGCGCCTTACCTGAACGCTGGTCGAGGCAAGTCCGTACCGGTGACAGCGACGCCGCAGCAACGCGACCGCGAGGAAGACAGGCAGGGTCGCCAGAAGCAAGCCGGCCAGAGGGAAGAAGGCGGTCGCCGCCAGCAGGGTCACGGCGGGAGTCGCCACGAAGCCGATCACGCCGCTGACGATATGCCAGGGAGAGACCGACCGCAGCCGCGAAGGCTCGGACGGCGGCAGTCCGGCAAGGGCGATGATGGGTGCGAGCTCGTCGGGCCGGGCGAAGGGGGCCAATTCCTGGCGGCCCGAAACGTGGTCGCCACCGCCCAGGGTCTGCACCTTGAACGCGCGCCAGCCCATTCGGCCGCTGACGGCGCCGCGCTCCACCAGTCCCAGCTGGATCTGCCGCTTCGCCACAACCACCTCGGTTCTCGTAAACAGGCCGCGCCTGTAGCGAAACCGCGCCTCGGCATGGGTGAGCTCAAAGCCGAAATTGCGCAGCACGGTTCTGACGATCCCGGCCAACAATCCAAACGCAAGGGCGAAGCCGGAGAGGCCCATCACGACCGTGATGTCGAGCCTCGACTGCAACGCCTGCTCTGCGAGCCCCAGCATCTCCAGCCAACGGTCCCAACCATAACCGAGCGCCTGGTCGGCGTACTGAAGAAGGCCGAAAATGGCGGCGATCCAGACCATCGAGAAACGGAAGACTCCCGAGTAGACCAGTCGGGGAAGCTCCATGCGGAAGAGCAGCGTTTCGGCAGCCTCCTCCTCTCCGCCTTCGGCCCGGGCGACGCCGCCATGTGTTCGAATACTCCTGAGCACCTGGCGAAGCCGATGCGCCTCGGACAGACTGACGCTATCCAGCTGGCCCTCGTCGGCCTCCCCGCCGCCGGTTTCGATGCGCACCTCGGCCAGGCCGAACAACCGGGCCAGCAGGCCCTGTTTGATCGACACGTCCTGAATGCGTTCGGCCGGAATCGAGCGCCGGGTCCGCTTGATCAGACCGTGGGCGATGACCAGCTGGCCGGGAAGAATCCGGTAGGTGAAGGCGCGCCATCGCAGCCAGCTGACGAACAGCGTGACGGTGAGCAGCAGCCCCGTCCCGGCGAGCAGGAGTCCCAGGGGAAAACCTTCGCCCCGCGACCACGCCACGAAAACCGGCAACCCGAGGACAAGGGAGGGCGAGCCCTGCAACGACCGGATGAGGATGGTGCGCGGGTCGAGCCGCCGCGGCGCCCGGTCCTCACCGGCGGTCGAAACGTCGGGCGCGTTCACCAGGGCGCGTCGCTGATGCGACCGCGGATCGCGTCGCGAATGGCCTCGGCCCGCAACCGGCTGATGCCCGGCAGCACCACCAGGCTGTTCTCGGTGCCGGCGGTGTGGAGACTGAGAACCGCCACCCCCGCGCCCCGCTCGATGGGCCCCTGGCTCACGTCGATATGCTGGACGCGCGAGACCGGGACGACGGTGTGCACCCGCGTGAGCCAGCCGCGGGCGACGTGCAACTCGCTGTCGGTGAAGGCATAGCCCCACCGACGCCAGCGACGCGGAACCAGGACAATGGTCGCCAGGACGCCCAGCAGCACGACGGGTCCGGCGACGACGCCGGGCGACACGCCGGTGCGGACGTGCAGGATCGCGTCGGCCGCCGCCGCGATCGCCGAGAGGATCGTCCAGCCGATGGCGGAGCGTATGCGCAAGACCCGGAGGTAGCCGCGTTCCAGGGGTTGAAGCTGAACGAGTTCGAACGGCATGGCTGTCCTTATGCGCCCGGGCTCGTCTGTTTCTCAAGCGTCGAGCTCGGCCCATTCGGGTTCAGTCTGACCCGGGCCAAAACAAGCCTCGGTTACCCGCCCTTAACCGCGATGATTCACCACTCGATCTCCAAGCTGTGCGGGGCCGAGTAAAAATGTCCGGGTTGAAGACCGATGTCGTTCTGAGGGGCGACTGCATCGAAGTGCTGAAGGGCCTGCCCGACGCCAGCGTCGACATGGTCTTCGCCGATCCGCCCTATAATCTGCAGCTGGGCGGCGACCTGCTGCGGCCGGACAACAGCCTGGTCGACGCGGTCGACGACGACTGGGACAAGTTCGACAGCTTCGCCAGCTATGACGCCTTCACCCGCGCCTGGCTGACGGAATGCCGCCGGGTGCTGAAGCCGGAAGGTTCGATCTGGGTGATCGGCAGCTATCACAACGTGTTCCGCCTCGGCTCGGCGATCCAGGATCTGGGGTTCTGGGTGCTGAACGACATCATCTGGCGCAAGTCGAACCCCATGCCGAACTTCAAGGGCACGCGCTTCACCAACGCCCATGAGACGCTGATCTGGGCCGCGCGCAGCCGCGAGCAGAAGCGCTACACTTTCAACTACGACGCCCTGAAGGCCTTCAACGAAGACACCCAGATGCGCTCCGACTGGACCTTCGCCCTGTGCACCGGCGAGGAGCGGATCAAGGACGCCGACGGCAAGAAGGCGCATCCGACCCAGAAGCCCGAGGCCCTGCTGCACCGGGTGTTGCTGGCCGCGACCAGACCGGGCGACGTGGTCCTGGACCCGTTCTTCGGCACCGGGACGACGGGCGCGGCGGCGAAGCGGCTGGGCCGCCAATTCATCGGCATCGAGCGCGACGAAGGCTACGCCAAGGTGGCCGAGAAGCGGATCAAGGCGGTGATCCCGGCGGCGCCGGAGGACCTGGCGGTGATGGGCTCCAAGCGCGCCGAACCCAAGGTGCCGTTCGGGGCGCTGGTCGAGGCGGGTCTGCTGCGGCCGGGGGATCGGCTGTACTGTCCCAGGGGAGAGCGCGAGGCGCGCGTCCGGGCCGACGGTTCGCTGGTCTCGGGATCGCTCAGCGGGTCCATCCATAAACTGGGCGCGCTGTTCGAAAACGCCCCGGCCTGCAACGGCTGGACCTATTGGCGCTTCAAGTCGGACCAGGGCCTGCGTTCGATCGATACGCTGCGCGCCGAAGTCCGCGCCGGGATGCAGTGACGATCTGGTTGTGACCCTGTAAGCACCCAACTTTTCAGACGAAAACCAGCGTTTCTGGAACTTAGCCGGGACCGGGATGTTTTGCGGTTGGCGCCGCCTCCCGAGGCCGCCCGGAGAACGTCAGTCATGAAAATCGCCCAGGTCACGCCCCTCTACGAGGCGGTTCCGCCCAAGCTGTATGGCGGCACCGAGCGGGTCGTCGCCCACCTGACCGAGGCCCTCGTCGACCTCGGGCACGAGGTCACCCTGTTCGCCTCGGCCGACGCCGAAACCCGCGCCCGACTGGTTCCGGTTCGCGACCAGGCGATCCGGCTCGACCCAAACCCGCTGAAGTCCGATCTGGCCGCCCACATGGCGATGCTGTCGGAGGTGCTGACGCGCGTCGACGAGTTCGACGTGATCCACTTCCATACCGACATGATCCACTTCCCCTTCTTCGCCCGCCACGCGGACAAGACCCTGACGACCCTGCATGGGCGGCTGGACCTGAAGGACCTCCCGGAGGTCTACGCGCGGTGGAGCGATTTCCCGCTGGTGTCGATCTCGGACGATCAACGCCGCCCGCTGCCGCTGGCCAACTGGACCGCGACGGTGCACCACGGCATGCCCGGCGAGACCTACCGCTTCTCGCCGGCGGCCGGGGGCTATCTCGCCTTCCTCGGGCGGATATCGCCCGAGAAGCGGCCCGACCGGGCGATAGAGATCGCGACCAAGCTGAACAAGCCGCTGAAAATCGCGGCCAAGGTCGACGCCCAGGACAAGGTCTATTGGGAGACGGTGATCCGGCCGATGGTCGAGGCCAATCCGCTGGTCGAGTTCATCGGCGAAATCGGCGACCACCAGAAGTCGGCGTTTCTCGGCGGCGCGGAGGCGCTGCTGTTTCCCATCGACTGGCCCGAGCCGTTCGGCCTGGTGATGATCGAGGCGATGGCCTGCGGGACTCCTGTCGTGGCGTTCCGGTGCGGATCGACCCCGGAGATCGTCGAGGACGGCGCCACCGGCTATCTAGTCGACACGGTGGAACAGGCCGTCGCCGCCGCAGGCCGGGCGCACCGGCTGGACCGCGAGGCGATCCGGGCGCGCTTCGAGCTGCGCTTCTCGGCTACAGCCATGGCCCGCCGCTATCTGGATGTCTACGGCGATCTGCTGGCGCGCCGCCCGTTCGCGGAGGAGCCCCTCGATGAGGTGGTGACCCCGCTTCGCCCGCACGAGGACCGAAACTTCGCCAGCCCGGCGGCCTGAACCTCCGGCCAAGTTGTCCATTAGCGTACCATTGCCGTCATCAGGGGTCCGCATTCCGCCGCGACCCTGTCGGGCCAACCGCAACCGATCCGGGGTTCCGCATGGACGACGCCTATAACGTTCAGGTCACGGCCGGAGAGTCGCAGGACGTCGATGGTCTTGAACAGATGATGGCGCTGAAGGAGGCGGACACCTTCGTCGTCGCCGACATCTGGGGCGACATGAAGGGCGGGGCCGACGGCCTGTTCGACCGGGACACCCGGCTGCTGTCGCGCTTCGTGATGACGGCCGGGCTGGCGCGGCCGTCCCGGCTGAGTTCCGGAATCAGCCAGGACAACGTCTTCTTCACCGCCCACTCGACCAACCGACCGCTGCCGCCGATGGGCGGGCGGTCGGCCCCGGCCGGGGTGATCCACATCGAACGGCGGCGATTTGTGCGCGACCGGCGAATGTTCGAACGCGTCCGCATGGTCAACCACGGCGTGGAGGACGTCCTGCTGCCCGTGGCCTTCGACTTCGCGGCCGATTTCGCCGACATCTTCGAGGTGCGCGGCTCGCCCCGCGGGAAACGGGGGACGCAGGAGCCGCCGACGGCGGACGGGCGGCGGGTGACGTTCGAGTATCACGGCGTGGACGGGAAGAGCCGAAGCAGCTGCCTCGCCTTCTCGGAGCCCCCGGCCCGGCTGACCGCCTCGCGGGCCGAGTTCATGTTCAGCCTGCCCAAGGGTCGGACCTGCGACCTCTATATCGAATGCGGGGTCGGTCCCTGCGAGGCGCCGGACGAGGCCCGGTTCCGGCTGTACGCTGTGCAGGCGCGGGTGGCCATGCGGACCCGGCGCCGGCGGGGGGCCTCAATCCGGGGGCCGCGCAATCCGCGATTCAACGACTGGCTGGATCAGTCGCGGGCCGATGTGGCCCTGCTGACAACCGACCTGCCGACCGGGCCCTATCCCTATGCCGGTGTGCCGTGGTTCTCGACCCCGTTCGGGCGCGACGGGATCATCACCGCCTGGCAGATGCTGTGGCTGGACCCGAGCCTGGCCAAGGGCGTGCTGACCTATCTGGCCGCGCGGCAGGCGACGGAGTTCTCGGCTTTCCAGGACTCCGCGCCCGGGAAAATCATGCATGAGACCCGCGCCGGCGAGATGTCGGCGCTCGGGGAGGTGCCGTTCGGCCTCTACTACGGCGGGGTCGACACCACCTGTCTGTTCGTGGCCCTGGCCGGGGCCTATCTGAAGCGCACGGGCGACCTGACGACGATCCGCGCCTTGTGGCCCAATCTTCTCGCCGCCGTCGGCTGGATGAAGGACCATGGCGACATCAACGGCGACGGCCTGATCAGCTATCAGCGTGCGGCCGAAACCGGTCTGTCCAATCAGGGCTGGAAGGATTCGGAAGATTCCATATTCCACCGCGACGGCCGGTTCCCGAAGGGGCCGGTGGCGTTGCTGGAGGTGCAGGGCTACGCCTTCGCCGCCTGGGAGGCGATGGCCGACATGGCGCGTCTGATCGGCGATGAGCGGCAGGCCGAATGGGCCGCGCGGGCCGGCGACACGCGGGCCTTGGTCGAGGAGCGGTTCTGGATGGAGGACGAGCAGTTCTACGCCATCGCCCTCGACGGCGACGGGAAACAATGCCGCTCGATCGGGTCGAACGCGGGCCATCTGCTGTTCACCGGCCTGCCGTCACGGGAGCGGGCGCGCGCGGTGACGAAGCGGATGCTGGGGGCCGAGTTCCGCTCCGGCTGGGGGCTGCGGACGCTCGCGACCGGTCAGGCGCGGTTCAATCCAATGAGCTACCACAACGGTTCGGTCTGGCCGCACGACACCGCCATGGCGGCGGCGGGGATGGCGCAGTACGGCGAACGCCGGGCGGTGGCCTTGCTGCTGGGCGAGATCTACGCCGCCGCCACGCATTTCGAGATGCGCTTGCCCGAATTGTTCTGCGGCTTCGAGCGCAATCCGGGCGAACCGCCGATCGCCTATCCGGTGGCCTGCCTGCCGCAGGCCTGGGCGGCGGGCTCGGTGTTCCTGATGCTGCAGGCCGCGCTCGGGGTCCGGATCGACGCCATCGAGCGGGTGGTCGAGATCGACCGGCCCTTGCTGCCCTCGGGTATCGACCGCCTGAACCTGAACCGGCTGCGCGTCGGCGAGGGCGAGGTCGACCTGACCTTCCAGCAGATCGGCGCCGATACAGTGGTCATGCCGCGACGCAGGGACGGACCGGTCTCGGTGCGGACGCTGGGCTAGGCCAGGCCTCGCTCGAGCGCCTTGCGGAATACAGTGGGCAGGGACGCCAGCGCATCATCCACCACCGTCCAGACGAACTCGCCGCCGCCCTCGCCGGCCCGCACATCAAGCGTCAGCGCGAAGTGGGTGAAGACGTGGTCGACCGACCCCGCATCGCGCCATTCGGCGGTGGCGGGGGGCATGTGGTCGGGGTTTGCCGACCATTCGCTGGTCGGGAGGCCCAGCATGCCGCCCAGCAGGCCCTTAGCGGGACGGCGGACAAGGGCGACGCGGCCCTGGTCGTCGCGCAGGACCCAGGCGACGCCGCGGCGCCGGGGACGTTCGACTTTCGCCGCCTTCAGCGGATAGCGGTCCGGTTGGCCGGACTGAAAGCCCGCGCACCATTCGGTCAGCGGGCAGCGCTCGCACAGGGGCCTCCCCGGTCGGCAGACGGTAGCGCCGAGATCCATCAGGGCCTGGGCCCAATCGCCGGGGCGGTCGCCGGCGACGAGCGAACCGGCCAGCCGCCACAGTTCGGGTTTCGCGGCGGGCAGCGGGACCTCCACGGCGAACAGCCGGGCCATGACGCGCTCCACATTGCCGTCGACGACATTGGCGGGGCGTTCGAAGGCGATGGCGGCGACGGCGGCGGCGGTATAGGCGCCGACCCCCGGCAAGGCCAGCAGACCGGTCTCGGTGTCGGGGAAGACGCCGTCGTGCCCGTCGGCCACGGCGCGGGCGCAGGCCAGAAGGTTACGGGCGCGGGCGTAGTAGCCGAGCCCCGCCCAAGCCGCCATGACCTCGCCGTCCTCCGCCGCCGCCAGGTCGGACACGGTCGGCCAGCGCGTGGTGAAGGCGCGGAAATAGGGCGTGGCGTGCGCGGTGGTGGTCTGCTGCAGCATCACCTCGGACAGCCAGACACGGTAGGGGTCCGGGGCCGCGCCCGGGTCGGACCGCCACGCGAGCGTGCGCCTGTGATCGTCGTACCAGGCCAGCAGGGCGGCGCGGAGGTCGGCGACTTGTGCGGGGACGGCGGGCATTCCACGCGCTATAAACCGGAAATGCGCCGCCCGCTGCCCACCGACGCCGAAGCCCGCGAAATCCTGTCGCGTCGACGCACCCGCCCCGCGTCCCGCCCGGCGGCCAAGGCCGGACGGGCGCTGCAGGGGCTGATCAAGGAACTGGACGCCAGATTCGGGCGCGGGGCTTCGGCGCTGGAGCCGCGCTGGACCGAGATCGTCGGCGAGCGGCTGGCCCGGGTGACGCGGCCGCAGAAGCTGAGCAAGGGTCGCGGCGGCGCGGGCGGGACGCTGGAGTTGCGCGTCGCGGGTCCGGCCGCCCTGCTGGTCCAGCACCAGTCGGAGGAGATCCTGCAGCGCGTCAATCTGTTCCTCGGGGCCGGCAGCGTCGACAAGCTGCGCATCGCCCAGGGACCGGTGAAGCCGCCGGTCGGTCTGGCCCCGCCGGTGAGAACCGGGACCGCGCCGCGCCCCCTGCCCGCGCATCAGGAGGCCGAGTTGAAGGCCTCCGTCGCCGATGCCCCCGATCCGCTCAAGGACCCGCTGGAACGACTGGGCCGCGCCGTGATGAGCGATCCCACCAAGGGCCGCGAGCGCGCCGGCGAATAGGTCCGGCGAGGGCGGTTCCGCATCGCCGTCACATCGTCGCTTGACCTTGTTTCGATGGTTAGCTAAATAACGAGGCATGAACAAGGTCTTCAAGGCTCTGGCCGACCCCACCCGCCGCAAGGTGCTGGAGCTGCTGCGCCAGCGCGCGATGACGGCCGGCGAGCTGAGCGAGCATTTCGAGGTCTCGAAGCCGACCATGTCGGCTCATTTCGCCGTCCTGCGGGAGGCCGACCTGGTCGACGCCAGCAAACAGGGCACGACCATCACCTACCGGCTGAAGCTGTCGGTGCTCGAGGACGCGCTCCTCGGCTTCAGCCAGGCCTTCGGCTTCGGCGCCGCCGCTTCCGCCGATAAAACAGACACGCCCGGAAAGGGGACACAACCATGACCAAACGCCTTGGATGGGCCATCGCCCTCGCCGCCCTGATGCTCGGCTCCGCCTTCGCCCTTCGCTACGCGGAAGGCCAGGGCATGATCGGGGCCGACACCGCGAAACGGGGGGTGCAGGTTCTGATCGGCCTGGTGCTGGCCGGCTACGCCAATCTGATGCCCAAACGACTGGGCCCGGCCCGCGCCTCCGCCCGGGCGGAGGCCGCGGCCCAGGCGGCGGTCCGGATTGGTGGCTGGTCCCTCGCCCTGGCGGGGATCGCCTATGCCGCGCTTTGGGCCTTCGCCCCGCTGGAGATCGCCGATCTGGCGGGCATGGCGGTCGTCGCCGGCGCCATGGTGGTGACGGTCGGATACGCCGTGTGGGCCTTCGCCGCCTGCCGCAGGGCCGACGCTGCGACAACCGACCGCTAACCCACACCTCCCGCAAACCCGGCACGCGCCGGCGCGCCGCCTCTGCCTCACGAGCCGGCCTCGCGCGCCCCGGGGCATCCGCTCGCTGCACGCCACGCCGGTCGCCTGCGAAGCGCTGCTGGTGCGGCAGGACACCAACCGGGCCGACCAGGTCGAGACGCTGATGGAGGGATCGGGCACGGTCTTCATCGCTGTCGGGGCCATGCATCTGGCCGGCGACGACAGCGTTCAGGAAATCCTTCGGGCGCGAGGCGTGGCGGTCACAGAAGCGCCTTGACAGAAGGGTGGGTGCGACGGCGCGGCGCGGCTGGCGCCGTCGAACTTCTTTGGCTAGATCGGTTGTTCAGCGATAGACTGGTCCGCCAGCACCGCCACGCGCGACTCCGGGGAATCGCGCGATGCTCCCCCTCCCCGTGCCGATGAGGATTCGCCGATGAGCGCCACCACCCGTTTCGCCGCGATGAGCCGCCGGGCGGCCATCACCGCCGCCGCCCTGACCGCCATGGTCGCCCTGGCCGGCTGCAACAGCGGCGCCAGCGCGCCGGCGGAAGGCGACATGGCCATGGGCGCGCCCGAGGGAGCCAAGGTCACGGTGATCGAATACGCCTCGGTCACCTGCCACGTCTGCGAGGCCTGGCAGAAGGAGAACTGGGAGGCGTTCAAGACCGCCTATGTCGACACCAACAAGGTGCGCTACGTGTTCCGCGAAGTCCCCACCCCGCCCAGCGAGATCGCGGTGGCCGGCTTCCTCGTCGCGCGCTGCGCCGGTGAGGACAAATATTTCGACGTCGTCCATGAACTGCTCGCCAGCCGGCAGCAACTGGTCAGCGATCCCCGCGCGACCCTGTTCCGGGTCGGCAACGGCGCGGGTCTCAGCAATGAGCAGGTCCAGCAGTGCGTCACCGACGAGGCCGCCATGGCCGCCGCCGAGGATCGCGCCCAGGCCGCCCTGTCCGCCGGACACAGCAGCACCCCGACCTTCCTCGTCAACGGAACCAAGGTGATCTCGCCGGGCTCCCAGTCGGGGCCGACCATGGAAGACCTCTCCAAGGCGATCGACGCCGAGCTGGCCAAGGGCTGATCGTCCGGTGAAGCGGCTTTCGCGATTCCTGCTGACGCTTCTGATCGCGATCGCCGCGCCGGCGACGGCGCTCGCCCAGACCGTTGAGCCCGTCCGGTCGGACGACCGCACGCTCGGCGCGGCTTCGGCCCCGGTGACGCTGACGGTCTATCTGTCGACGACCTGCAGCCACTGCGCCGACTGGCATACCAACGACTTCCCGGCCATCAAGGCGCGGTGGGTCGATGCCGGCAAGGTTCGGGTGGTGTTCCGCGATCTGCCGACGCCGCCGCAAGAGGCCGCCATCGCCGGCGCCGTCATGGCGCGCTGCGCTCCGGCCGAGAAGTTCCACGTGGTGCTCGACACCCTGTTCCGCGGCCAGGGGCGACTGCACAGTCACGACGGTCCGCCGGCGCAGCAGACGGTGATCAACTGGCTCGCCGCCGGGGGCGCCGCGGGTGGCCTGACACGGGACCAGATGAACGCCTGCTTCTCGGACGAAGCCTCCTTCGTCGAGATCGAGAACCGGGCGGAACAGTCCAACGCCGACGGCGTCAACAGCACGCCCAGCTTCCTGATCAACGGCGAGCGGGTGCCTGATGCCGCGATCATGATGTCGCGCGGGGTGGACGCCTTCGAACCCCTCATCCAGCCGCTGCTCGACGGCCGGTGACCCGCTAGCAGGATGCAGTTCCAGCGCCTCCGGCTCGTCGGTTTCAAGTCCTTCGTCGATCCCGCCGAGGTGCATATCGAGCCGGGCCTGACCGGGGTGGTCGGCCCCAACGGCTGCGGCAAGTCGAACGTGCTGGAAAGCCTGCGCTGGGTCATGGGCGCCAACTCGGCCAAGGCCATGCGCGGTCAGGGCATGGAGGACGTGATCTTCGCCGGCGCCGCCAACCGCCCGCCGCGCAGCCACGCCGAGGTGTCGCTGACCATCGACAACGCCCAGCGCAAGGCGCCCCAACCCTTCACCGACAGCGCCATGATCGAGGTGTCGCGCCGCATCGACCGCGGCCAGGGCTCGACCTACCGGATCAACGGCAAGGAGGTCCGGGCCCGCGACGTCCAGCTGCTGTTCGCCGACGCCTCGACCGGCGCCAACAGCCCGGCGCTGGTCCGGCAGGGACAGATCAGCGAACTGATCGCCGCCAAGCCGCAGAACCGCCGCCGCATTCTGGAAGAGGCGGGCGGCGTGGCGGGTCTGCATACCCGGCGGCATGAGGCCGAGCTGCGGCTGAAGGCGGCGGAGACCAATCTGGAACGGTTGGACGACATCGGCCGCGAGCTGGAGACCACCCTGACCCGGCTGAAGCGTGAGGCGCGGCAGGCGGAGAAATACAAGAAGATCTCGGCCGAAATCCGCGCCCTGCAGGCGGCCCTGCTGTTCGTGCGCTGGAACGACGCCCGGGCGGCGGCGGAGGCGGCCGCCCGGGAGCTGGCCGAGGCCGACGGGGCCGTGCTGGAGGCGACCACGGCGTCGGGCCGGGCCCAGACGGCGTCGCTGAACGCCCAGGAGGCGCTGAAGCCGGCCCGGGAGGAGGATGCGGTGGCCGGCGCGCTGCTGCACCGGGCCTCGCTGGAACGCGACCGGCTGGACATGGCCGAGCAGGCGGCGCGCTCGGAGGTCGAGCGGCTGACCGCCGAAGCCGCCCGCATCGCGGGCGACATTGAGCGGGAAACCGCCATGGCCGGGGACGCCGAGGTCGAACTGACGCGGCTCGCGACCGCGGTCGAGACCTTGCAGGCCGAGATGGCCGCCGCTCCCGCGCGCGGACCGGAACTGGAGGCGGCGCTCGCGGCGGCGGAGGACGCGCGCAAGGCCGCCGACGCCGAGGTCGAGCGCGTGGCCGGGGCCGTGGCGGCGGTCGAGGCGCGGGTCTCGGCGGAGAACGCCCGCAAGCGCGACGCCGAGGCGCGGGTGGCGCGGGCCGAGGCGCAGCTGGCGGCGGCGACGTCCGAGCGCGAGGCGCTGGGCCCTCTGGAAACGCCGGAGATCGAGACCGCAAAGGCCGCGCTGAACGCGGCCCAGGGCGATCTGGCGGAGGCGCGGGCGGCGGTCGAGGCCGCCGAGGCCGATCGCGGCGACAAGGCCCGGCTCGAACAGGACGCACGGCAGGCGGCGCGCGCGGCGGAGGACCGGCTCGGCCGGTTGCAGACCGAGGCGCGCGGGCTCGCCCAGCTGCTGGTGCAAGGCAAGCGCGAGCATCCGCCCGCTCTCGACCGCGTGCAGGCGGACAAGGGCTACGAGGCGGCGCTGGCGGCGGCGCTGGGCGACGATCTCGACGCGGCGCTGGATGAACGGGCGGCGGCCTACTGGGCCGGGGCGCGGGCCCCTGCCCCGTCGTGGCCCGAGGGCGTCGAGCCGCTGGCCGGCCATGTGTCCGCGCCGGACCAGCTTGCGGCCCGGCTGGCGCTGTGCGGCGTGGCCGCCCGGAGCGAGATCGGCGATCTGGCCAGGGGGCTTCCCGTCGGGGCTCGGCTCGTCACGCGCGAGGGCGATTTGTGGCGCTGGGACGGCTTCGTCCAGCGGGCCGAGGCGCCGCGCCCGGCGGCCGTGCGGCTGGCGCAACGCACCCGGCTGGCGGAGCTGGAAGCCGACATCGATGCCGGCAAGCCGGCGCTGGAAGGGGCGCAAGCCGCGCTCAGGGCGGCGACCGAGGCCTTCCGGGCGGCCGAAGAGGCGGTGAAGCGCGCCCGGGCCGCGCCCTTCCCGCTCGACAGGGCCGTGACGGCGGCGCGCGACCGGGTCGAGGCGCTGGCCCGCGAGCAGGCGCGCAAGGAGGCGCGGGCCCAGGCGCTGGACGAAACCCTGGCGCGACTGACCACGGAGGTCGAGGCGGCCCATGAAACCTTGGCCGAGGCGCAAGGGGGCGAGGCTCCGCCCGAGACGCTGGAGGCCCTCCGCGCCGAACTGACGACGGCGCGAGCGGCGGCGGATACGGCCCGCGGCGCGGCGGCGACGGCGCGGGTCGAACGCGACGCCGAGGCGCGCGAGGTCGCGGGCCGCGAGGCGCGGCTGGAGGGCCTGACCCGGGAACGCAACGGCTGGGCCGGGCGGGCGAAGGACGCCCGGACACGGATCGGGGCGCTGGAGAAGGATGCGGAGAAGACCGCGGCCCGGCTCAAGGCGGCGGCCGACGCCCCCGAACGGCTGGCGGCCCAGCGCTCCGCCCTGCTCGACTCCCTGACCACCGCCGAAACCCGGCGCAAGTCGGCGGCCGACGCCCTGGCCCTTGCGGAGGGCCAGGCGGCCGAGGCCGACCGGACAGCCCGCGCGGCGGAGGCGACAGCCTCGTCGGCCCGGGAGGCGCGGGCCGGACTGGCGGCCCGGTCCGAAGCCGCCGCCGAGAAGCTGGCCGAGACCGAGGCCAATGTCCGCGAGACGGCGCAGATGTCGCCGGAAGAACTGGGCCAGAAGCTGCAGGACGACGCTATCGCCCGGCCGCCCGACGCCGCCGGGGCCGAGAGCCTGCTGTACGGCCTGGAGCGCGAGCGCGAGGCCCTGGGCGCGGTCAATCTGCTGGCCGAGGACGAGGCCAACGAATACGGCGACCGGCTACAGACCATGAAGGTCGAACGCTCGGACCTCACCAACGCCATCGCCAGGCTGCGCGACGGCATCGACGAGCTGAACGCCGAGGGCCGCGAGCGGCTGGTGGCGGCGTTCGACATCATCAACGACAACTTCAAGGCCCTGTTCGAGGCCCTGTTCGGCGGCGGTCAGGCCGAGTTGAAGCTGGTCGAGAGCGACGATCCGCTGGAGGCCGGACTTGAGATCTACGCCTGTCCGCCGGGCAAGCGGCTGTCGGTGATGAGTCTGATGTCGGGCGGCGAGCAGGCCCTGACGGCGGCGGCGCTGATCTTCGCCGTCTTCCTCGCCAATCCGGCCCCGGTCTGCGTCCTCGATGAGGTCGACGCCCCGCTGGACGACGCCAATGTCGATCGCTTCTGCCGGATGCTGGACGAGATGCGCAAGCGGACGGACACCCGCTTCATCGTCATCACCCACAACCCGGTGACCATGAGCCGGATGGACCGGCTCTACGGCGTGACCATGCCCGAGCGGGGCGTGTCGCAATTGGTCAGCGTGGATCTGCAGCAGGCCGAGACGTTGGTGGCGTGAGGCGGATCTAGGCCCCGCCGTCCTTCAGCCGCGCTATCTCGGTCCTTGCCGCCACCCGGAACATCATCAGGTTGGCCAGCACATGACCGCGCGTGGTCCCGTAGCCGTGATGCTCGAGGCGGTAGAGGGCCGGTTCGGCGTCGACCGTGCCAAAAGCCAGCCAGCCGTCGTCCGAGAGCCACCAGCTTTCGATGTCGTTCGGATAATCGACCCGAACGTAGACAAGCATGGCGGCGCAGTTTCGCGCCGCCATCGGGCGTTCCGGGGCCGGACAGCTGCCCTCCCGGACCCGGACGTCCCTGAGATCCGGCCAATCGATGCGGCTCTCGCGAAGGTCTTCCTCGTCCGGCAGATCGGTCCAGACTCCGCCCGCCTCGGCGACGAGTTCACGAAGTTCGGCCTCAGTGACGCCGTTCCACCACGTGCGGTTGGTCTCGCTGCCCCAGTCGATCTCCTGCGCGGCGGCGGGAGCCGACGCCAGGGCGAGGCAAACGGCTGCGAACGCCGCTGTGAGGTTGAATTTCATGGCTGGTCCCCTTCCAATCCCGGGTCAGGATCGGTCAGGGGCCGGCCCGTGTCCAGTCACGGAACCTGACGGGATGGGCGACCGAGCACTTCCGTCCGCATGAACCAGCCGAGGATAGCCGGACCCTCGATCACGTAGCGGCGGAACATGCGGCGGGGCTGGCTCAACAGGCGGTGCAGCCATTCCAGCGACAGCTGCTGGAAGATGCGCGGCGCCCGCTGCTGACGGCCGGTCAGAAAATCAACCGAGGCGCCGACGCAGAGGGCCACCCCCTGCTTCCGACCCGCAGCGGCCAGTGCATGGGCGAACCGTTCCTGTTTGGGGAAGGAGACGCAGGCCAGCAGCACGTCCCAGTCGGCGCGGGCGGCGGCGTCGACGGCGGCGATCCAGCCCGGCGTTCCCGGCGTCAGCATCGGCGCCTCTATGAAACTCAGGCGGCGGTTCGGATAGCGGGCGGCGAGATCGTCGAAGGCCGCCCGGTCGGGACCGAACACCCCGATCGTCAGCTCCTCCGCCACTGGAGAAACCAGCAGGTCGGCGGTCAGGTCGGAGCCGGGATAGACTGAAAGCCGCTTGCCCTTCAGCCGCGCCAGATGCGCGAGGATGCGGCTGTCGCAGACCTTCAGCGCCGCGCCGTCGTAGACCTCGGCCTCGACCCGGCCGTCCATCAGCTTGATGACATGGTCGACGTTGGGCGTGACGACATAGCCGTACGGCCCGCGCGCCATGGCGACCACCCCGGCCAGCAGCGCGACCCTGTCTCCGTCCGCGAAGTCGAGCGTCATGAAGCGCGTCATCGGCCGAGCCTACTCGCCAGCGGGTCAACGGGCGGTTACGACTGGCGCATGAGAACGGCGATGAATGCGGCCCTGATCGGACTTATGCTGTCGACCCCCGCCTTCGCGGAGCCGAAGCCGCCGCGGGATGGCCCGCGTCTGGTGCTGACTGGCGTCGGCCGGTTCGCGGTGTTCGCTGACGTGTCGGCCATCGGTCGCGACGGGAACACGGCCCGGATGCGCTCGCTTCAGGTGACCGAGAAGGATTTCGAGGTGGGGGGCGAGACCTACTGGGGCGGTTGGTCATGGTGGTCCTTCGACTGCCGGGCAGGCACGGCCGATCGACTGGATTTCGCCTCGGTGCGGGCCGGCGGCGCGGAAGGGCCAGCCACGCTGGATACGGCTCCCGCCTATCCCGCCGCCCCGGGCGGCGATGCAGCCGAGTTGCTGGCCGTCGCCTGCGACCCGGCCATGGCCGGAGAGGCGGACGCCGACAACCTGGCCGACGCCGTCAGGGTCGGGCGGGCGGCCCTCCGTCTGGCGAACTGAACCGGTTCAGGTCGATCCGGTCCCGCGGCAGGGCTTCGGGGCATTCGTCCCGCATGAAGGCCAGCATCCGTTCGCGTATTTCGCAGCGCAGGTCGAAGGCCGCCGCGCCGCTGCCGGCGCTGGCGAGGCAGCGTACCTCGGCCACCCGGTCGGTGATGTCGGTGACCTGCAGGCTGACCACGTCGCCGTCCCAGTGCGGGCTCTCGCGGCAGATACGTTCCAATTCGGCCCTCAGCCGCTCGATCGGCGCCTCGTAGTCGACATAGAGGAAGGCCGCCCCGATCAGCCGCGACGTCTCGCGGGTCCAATTCTGGAAGGGCTTCTGGATGAAATAGGTCAGCGGCAGGATCATCCGCCGCCAGTCCCACAGCTTGACCACGACGTAGGTCGAGGTGATCTCCTCGACCGTGCCGAATTCGCCCTCGACGACGACGGCGTCGTCCAGCCGGACCGGCTGGTCGGTGGCGATCTGCACGCCGGCGATCAGATTGGTCAGCAGCGGCTGCAGGGCGAAGCCGGCGATGATGCCGACCACGCCGGCCGAGGCCAGCAGGCTCATGCCCCACTGCCGGACCTCTGCGATGGTCAGCAGCGCCAGACCGAGGGTGACGGCGCCGATCAGCAGGGAGGCGACGCGCTGCAGGATTCGAGCCTGGGTGACGTGTTTGCGGGCGATCAGATTGTCTTCCGTCGCCATGTTGAAGCGGCGCAGATAGACCACGGCCCACATGTCGGAAGCGCCGATCGCCATCCAGCCGATGGTGAGGATGAACAGAAAGACCAGCGCCTGGCGGATGAACTCCGACGGCGCGGGGTCGAGCGGCGACACCGTCACCGCCAGGGCCAGGGCGACGATCATCACCGCTATTCGCACCTTCAGCCGCGCTCGCCCGACGACGCCTTGCCAAAAGATGTCCCGCTTGCGCGCGGCGAACTTCAGCAGGGCGAACACGACCTGGTTGGCGGCCCAGCCTGCGAACACGAAACCGACCACGATGATGGCGATCACCGCCCACTCGGGCAGCCACCAGAACTCCCGCCAGAGGCGAAAGACCTCGCGGGTCAGATCGGTGACGAACGGGGGCATGAGTCCTTTCCGAAGCGGCGAACCGACTTATCCATAATCGAATCTGCGGCCAAGGTTTGCATAACCCCGATTTGCCCGGATAGTACGGATGGGATCTGGAGGGGATTTGTTCCATGAATACAGCACTTAAGGTTGCGCTCTCGGCCGCGTGCCTGTTTGCCGCGACGCCCGGTCTGACCCAGGACGCGTCCGGGGGTCTGGACGGCCCGATGCGGCAGGTGTTCGCTTCCCCGGCGGCGGCCGGCTACATGACCTTGCCGACCGACGACGGACCGCTGAAGCGCACCTGGACCTGGCTGTTCCTCAAGGACGCCATTCCGAACGGGGCGGACACCCTGGCGATGGAGTGGGAGATCGACTGCGCGGCGGGGACGGCGCGGACCGTCCGCACCGCCCTCTACACCGGCGCCGCGCACATGAAGACCGACGCTGGGCCCGCCGAGCGCTCGGCACCCGCCGCCGGATCGCCGGGCGCGATCACCCTGGCGGCGGCCTGCGCGCCGCCGGCCCAGGCGCGCACCACGCCGGTGGCGAACGCCGCCGCCGCCCGGACCGCCGCCCACGCCCTGTTCGCCGCGCCGCCCCAGCAAGCACGCCGATAGGCTCAGGCCGGCCGGGCCGCTGCCTCGACCATGTCGGCCAGCGAACGGGTCGCGTCCGGCAGCGCCGCCGCGCGCGCCCCCCGGCTCATCGCCTCCAGCCGCGCGGGATCGCCGAGGACGGCGGTCAGCAGGGTCGTCAGCCGCTCGACGGTGACCTCGTCCTCGAGCATCACCGCGGCCCCGCCGGCGTCGGCGAGGGCGGCGGCGTTGAAGCGCTGATGGTCGTCCATGGCGATCTTCAGCGGGATCAGCACCGACGGCACGCCGGCCACCGCCAGTTCGGAACAGGTCGAGGCCCCGGCCCGGCCTATGACCAGATGCGCCGCCGACAGTTGCTGGGCCATGTCGCGGAAGAAGGAGGCGACCTCGGCGTCGATGGCGGCGTCGAGATAGATCTGGCGCGCCGCCTCCAGCGTTTCGGGCCGCGACTGTTGCTGCACCTTCAGGCGGCTGCGGATTGCGTCCGGCAGGGCCGCCAGCGCCCGGGGCGCGGTTTCAGAAAGGATGCGGGCGCCCTGGCTGCCGCCAGTGATCAGCACATGGATCGGCTGGCCCGGCGCCGGAGCGGTGAACGCGCGGTCGTGCAGCGCGCGGATGTCCGCACGGACCGGGTTGCCGATCAGGGTCACCCGTGCGCCGACGCCCTGCGGGACTTTCTGAAGATCGGGAAAGGATGAGGCGACGGCGCCGACATAGGGCGCCAGCCATCGGTTGGTTCGGCCCAGCACCGCGTTCTGCTCATGCAACAGCGTCGGCCGCCCCTGACTGAGCGCGGCCAACAGGGCCGGCGCGGAGGGATAGCCGCCGAAGCCGACCACCACCGCCGCGTCCCGCCGTTTCAGCGCCGCCCGGGCCTGGAACACGCCGCGCACGATGGTCAGTCCGGCCCTGACCAGGCCGATCGGTCCGCGCCCGGTGGCGGCGTCCAGCGCGATCCGCTCCTCGGCCGGGAAGCTGTGGGCGTACTGTTCGCCGCGATGGTCGGTGGCCAGCACGACGCGCCAGCCCCGCGCCGACAGTTCGCGCGCCAGCGCCTCGGCGGGAAACATATGCCCGCCGGTGCCCCCGGCGGCGACGAAGCAGACTCTCGACATCACGGCTCCTACGGCAATATCCGCCGCCGCTGCGGCAGGCTGGCACCGGGTTCGTATGCGCCGGGACGGCGGCGGGTCAGGGCCAGGGCCAGGCCCATGGTCAGCCCCATGGCCAGCATTGACGAGCCGCCATAACTGATGAAGGGCAGGGTCATCCCCTTGGTCGGGATCAGGTTCAGGTTGACCGCGATATTGATGCAGGCCTGCAGGCCGATCAGCATGAACAGCCCGGCCGCGGCGGTCTGTTCATAGGCGTCGTTCAGCTTCATCGCCCGCTTCATGCCGCGCACGACGATGAAGGCGTAGAGACCGATCATGGCCAGCGACAACACGAGGCCGAATTCCTCGGCCCCGACCGAATAGATGAAGTCGGTGTGCAGGTCGGGGACGTGCCGCTTCATCACCCCCTCGCCCACCCCGCGCCCGACCAGGCCGCCGGCGCGGATGGCCTCGGAGGCGCGGTCGATCTGATGGGTGTCGGTGCTCTCGGGCGACAGGAAGCGGCTAAGGCGGTCGCGCATGTGGCCGAAGGCGAAATACAGCGACACCAGACCCGCCATCCCCGCCGCGGCCAGCGCCGCAACCCATTTCAGCGGCACCCCGGCCATGAAGAAAACCGCCATGAAGGTGGTGGTGACCAGCAGGGTCTGGCCGATGTCCGGCTGGATCAGCAGCAGGCCGACGGTCAGGGCCCAGAAGGCGAAGGCGATGGAGACGCCGGGCACCCCCTGCCCCTTCTGCGCCTCGGCGAACATCCAGGCCGCGAAGACGATCAGGCTTGGCTTGGCGAACTCGGACGGCTGCAGGCTGAACGGACCGAGGTTGATCCAGCGCGCCGCCCCCTTCACCTCGTCGCCGATGATCGGCAGGGCCATCATGGTGACGATGGCTCCCGCCAGCGCCAGCACGGCGATGCGGCGCACGCCCCGCGGCGACAACAGTGAGGTGATCAGCATGACGCCTACCCCGCCGGATGCCCAGACCAGCATCCGCCACGAGTAGTGGAACGGGTCGCCGATCGACTGGTCGGCGTTGATGGCCGCGGGGCTGGAGGCGAAACTCAACGCCACGCCCAGCGCGATCAGGGTCAGGGCCGCCGCCAGCATGCCGCGGTCGACCGTCCAGAACCATTTGGCGATCGGGCTCTGGTCGTTGCGCGAAAAGGCGGGGCTGTAGCTCTCGGTCATGACGCGCCCGCCGGAGTTGCGCCAAGAGCGAGGACGGCGGCGCGGAAAGCCTCCCCCCGCGCCTCGAAGTCGGGATACTGATCGAAGCTGGCGGCGGCTGGCGACAGCAGCACCACCTCGTCGCGGCCGGTGGCGGCGGCCGCCTCGGCGGCGGCCCGCACGGCCGAGGCCATGTCGCCGCTGATCCGATGCGGGGTATCGCCCAGCCGCGCGGCGAATGGCCCCGCCGCCTCGCCGATCAGAAACGCCTCGGCCACGCGGGGGAACAGGTCCTCCAGATCATCGATCCCGCCCCCCTTGGCCCGTCCGCCGGCGATCCACCAGCTGCGGTCGTACGAGGAGAGCGCCTGCCGCGCCGCGTCGGCGTTGGTGGCCTTGGAATCGTTGATGAAGCGCACACGGCCGAGTGTGCCGACATGCTCCATGCGGTGAGCGAGGCCGGGGAAGGAGAGCAGGCCGCCGACGGCCTTGTCATGCGGCACTCCCAGCGCTCGCGCGGCCGCGTAGGCGAAGGCCGCGTTCTGGGCGTTATGCCTCCCGGGCAGACAGCGGGCGGGGGTGAGATCGACCTCGTGGCCCTCCCCTGTCGTGAGATGGCCGTCGGCCGCCCTGATATCGGCGGGCCCCTGGGAAGTGGATACGGTTCGCGCCCGGCTCACGGCGGCGGCGACCTGACGGCCCCAGCGCTCATCAATCCCGACGAGGGCCAGGCCAGCGTGCGTAAATATACGGGCCTTCGCAGCGACATACCCCTCCATGCCGCCATGCCGTTCCAGATGATCCGGCGAGATATTGGTCAGGATGGCCACGTCCGGTGAAAACGTCGTGGTCAGGTCCAGCTGATAGCTCGACACCTCGATCACATAGACCGCCTCCCGCGTCGGCGCTGGCAGGGCCAGCACGCCGATGCCGATGTTGCCGCCGACGTGGACGGTCATCCCGGCCTGTTTCAGCACCCAGCCGAGCAGGGCGGTGGTGGTCGACTTGCCGTTGGTGCCGGTGATGGCGACGACCCTGGGACGCCCTGCCTGCGGAAGGGCGGCGACGGCCCGGGCGAACAGTTCGATGTCGCCGATGATCTCGATCCCCGCCTCGCGGGCCTTGCCCACCGTCCAGTGCGGCTCCGGATGGGTCAGCGGCGCGCCGGGCGACAGCACCAGCGCCGCGAACCCCGACCAGTCGGCGGCGGTCAGGTCCTCGACCGCGACCCCCTCGGCTTCCGCCTGCATGCGGCTGGACACGCTGTCGTCCCACAGCACCGGCAGGGCCCCTCCCGCCTTCAGGGCGCGCGCCGCCGTCAGTCCCGACCTGCCGAGGCCGAAGACCGCGACCCTCCGTCCTTCGAAGCCGGGGACCCGGATCATGGCGCTATCGCAGCTTCAGGGTGGCGAGGCCGGCCAGCGCCAGCATGGCCGAGACGATCCAGAAACGGATCACCACCGTCGACTCCGGCCAGCCCATCTTCTCGAAGTGGTGGTGGATCGGGGCCATCAGGAAGATGCGCTTCTTCGTGGCCTTGAAGTAGGCGACCTGGATCATCACCGAAGCGGCCTCGATGACGAACAGGCCGCCGACGATGCCCAGCACCAGTTCGTGCTTGGTGGCCACGGCGATGGCGCCGAGGGCGCCGCCCAGGGCCAGCGAGCCGGTGTCGCCCATGAAGATCTTGGCCGGCGGGGCGTTGTACCAGAGGAAGCCGACGCCCCCGCCGATGATGGCGGCGCAGAAGACCGCCAGCTCGCCCGACCCCGGCACGTGGTGGACGCCCAGGTAGTTGGAGAAGATGAAGTTGCCGACCAGATAGCTGATGAGGCCGAAGGCCGCCGCCGCCATCATCACCGGCACGATGGCCAGGCCGTCGAGGCCGTCGGTCAGATTCACCGCATTGGAGAAGCCCACGAGGGTGAAGGCGGCGAAGGCGACGTAGAACCAGCCGACGTTGAGCAAAACAGCCTTGAAGAACGGGAAGGCGATCGAGGTCTCGAGGTTGGGCGTGGTTGGCGAGGCCGTCATCCACAGCACGGTCAGCACGCCGGCGATCAGGGAGACGATGATCTGGGCCACCAGCTTCTGTTTGGAGGTCAGCCCGGCCGAGGTCTGTTTCGACACCTTGGCGTAGTCGTCGATGAAGCCGAGCACGCCGAAGGCGGCGGTCACGAAGCTGACAATCCAGATGTAGGGATTGGTCAGGTCGCCCCACAGCAGCACCGCCACGGCGATGCCGGCGAGGATCATCAGACCGCCCATGGTCGGGGTGCCGACCTTGGACAGGTGCGACACCGGGCCATCGGCGCGGATCGGCTGACCCTTGCCCTGTTTGACCCGCATCCAGGCGATGAAGCGACTGCCCATGGTCACCGCCACGATCATCGCCGTAGCCATGGCCAGAGCGACTCGCACCGTCTGGTACTGGACCAGATTGAGCAGCGGATAGTCCTGCGCGATGTCGGCGTAGTGAAGATAGAGCAGATAGAACATCAGGCGGCTCCTCCGAGCGCGGCGAGGGCCTTGGCGACCAGCGACGCCTTCGACCCGTTCGATCCCTTGACCATGACGACGTCGCCCGGCGCAACCAGTTCGGCGGCCTCTTCGGCCAGTTCGGCGGCGGTCTCGCGCCACAGTCCGCGCCGGTCCGGCGGCAGGACGTCGTGCAGCCGCTTCATCTCCGGCCCCGCCGTGTGAACCAGATCGAGATCGGCGAGGTTGATCGGCGTGGCGAGCCCCTCGTGCAGGGCGCGGGACTGGTCGCCGAGCTCCAGCATGTCGGTCAGCACCACGATGCGGCGCGCCCCCGGCGCGACCGGCCTGGCCCCGAGGCTGCGGAAGCCGGCGGCCATCGACAGCGGATTGGCGTTGTAGCTCTCGTCGATCAGGGTGAAGGTCCCGCCCGCCGCCGCTACGACCCTGGTCTGGCCCCGGCCCGCCAGCGGCTCGAAGTCGGCCAGCGCCGCGAGGCCGGTCTCCACCGGCACCTCCAGCGCCTCGAGCATCAGCAGCACGCACAGGCTGTTGAGGCCCCAGTGGAAGCCGGACTGGCGCAGGGCGAAGTCGATCGGCTTGCCGAACAGTTCGGCCCGGACTCGCGCCCCCTCCGGCCCGGGCTGGAAGTCGAGCAGGCGGGCGTCATGCCCGGCTTCCGCCCCGAAGGTGACCCGCCGCGCGCCCGCCGTCCGGGCGGCGGCGTCCAGCACGGCGGCGTAGCCGACGTCGCCGTTCAGCACGGCGACCCCGTCCGGCGCGAGCCCTTCGAAGATCGACGCCTTTTCCGCCGCCACCCCCGCCTCGCCGTCGGCGAAGGCTTCGATATGCACCGGCCCGACGGTGGTGACGCAGGCGGCGTGCGGCCGGACCAGCTTCGACAGCGGCGCGATCTCCCCCGGGGCGTTCATGCCGATCTCGAACACGGCGCGGGTTGTCGTCCGCGGCATCCGCGCCAGCGTCAGCGGCACGCCGATATGGTTGTTGTAGCTCCTGATCGAGGCGTGGGCGGGTCCCGCCAGATCGAGCCCGGCCTTGATCGCCTGGGTGACGCTGGTCTTGCCGACCGATCCGGTGACCGCGCCCCGGCGGACGTGCGGGCTGCGCTCGCGGGAGGCGGCGCCGAGGGCTTCCAGCGCGCGCAGGGTGTCCGACACCACCACCGCTGATCCACCCTCGACCGGGTGTTCGGTGATCGCGCCCGCAGCCCCGGCGGAGAAGGCGGCGGCGGCGAAGTCGTGTCCGTCGCGGGCGCCTCTCAGCGCCAGAAACAGGTCGCCTGGCGCGATTTCGCGGCTGTTGTAGGTGACGCCGACCGCCTCGAATGACGGCCCCGAGAGCTTGCCGCCGGTCGCGGCCTCGATCTCGGCGGAGGTCCACAGCGGCGGGAAATCAGTGGGCTGGTCAGGCATGGAGGCCCAGGGCTTCGGCGGCTTCGGTGGCGTCGTCGAACGGATGGGTGACCTCGCCGACGATCTGTCCCTGCTCATGCCCTTTTCCGGCGATCACCACCACATCTCCGTCGCGCATCTGTTCGATGGCATGGCGAATGGCGGCGCGGCGGTCGCCGATCTCCTGCGCGTCCGGGCAGCCCTCGCGCACCGCCTTGCGGATGGCGGCCGGGTCTTCCGTGCGGGGATTGTCGTCGGTGACGATGGCCACGTCGGCCAGCCGCGCCGCGATCCCGCCCATCAGCGGCCGCTTGGCCCGGTCGCGGTCGCCGCCGGCGCCGAAGACCACGATCAACCGGCCGGTCGCGTGCGGACGCAGCGCCTTCAGCACCGTTTCCAGTCCGTCCGGGGTATGGGCGTAGTCGACATAGACCTCGCCCCGCCCGGCTCCCGGGATGCGCTGCAGCCGTCCCTGAGCGCCGGTGATGTGTTCGAGCCCGGCCAGTACCCGCTCGGGCGTCTCTCCGGCGGCGATGCACAGGCCGGCGGCGACCAGGGCGTTCGAGGCCTGGAAGGCCCCGGCCAGCGGCAGCAGCACCTCGTGCAGCGTCCCGCGCACGTCCAGCGTCAGCCGCTGCCCCTCGGGCACGGCCTGCCTGGCGACCAGGGTCAGGTCCCGCCCCCGCTCGCCCACGCCCATGACGCCCAGCCCCGACATGATCGAGGCGGCGGCGAAGCTGGAATAGGCGTCGCTGTCGGCGTTCAGCACCGCCGTCCGCCCGCGCGGCAGCAGGGTGTCGAACAGGCGCAGCTTGGCGGCCCGATAGGCCTCCATGTCGCCGTGGTAGTCGAGATGGTCCTGGGTCAGGTTGGTGAAGGCCGCCGCCTTCAGCGACACCCCGTCCAGCCGGCGTTGATCGATGCCGTGCGACGAAGCCTCCAGGGCCAGATGGGTTACGCCCCCGGCGGCCAGTTCCGACAGCATCCGCGCGGCGTCGGCGGCGTCCGGACTGGTCAGGCCGGGCCCGGTCAAGACCTGATTAACGTTACCCGTCTGTTGCAAAACCCCGAGGGTCCCCATGCTCGCGGCCGACAGTCCGAGCGAGGCCCAGATCTGGCGGCAGAAGGCGGCCACCGAGGTCTTGCCGTTGGTGCCGGTTATGGCGACGCAGGTGGCCGGCTGGGTCCCGTAGAAGCTGCGCGCGGCGATCGCGTAGCTGCGCCGCACATCGCCGGAGGTGACCAGCACCGGGGCCATGGCCGCGTCGGTGTCGACCGGGGCCAGCACCGCCGCCGCCCCTTGCGACAGGGCCTGCGGAATGAAGGCGCGGCCGTCGGCGGCGCTGCCGGGCAGGGCCACGAACAGGGCGCCGGGCGCGACCTTGCGGCTGTCGGCGGTGACCCCGGTGATCATCGGATCGGCCGGCACGTCCCGGCGCAGCAGGTCGGACAGCTTGATCGAGGCGGCGGCGGTCATCGTCCGTCCCCCCCGACATCCTCGAAGGCGGGGATCTTCTCGCCGAGGGCCGTGCGGTACGGGTCGGCGCGGCGCTCGACGCCGAGGAAGGGCGCGATGCGGTCGGCGATCCGGCCCACGGCGGGCGCGGCCACGAAGCCGCCGGTGCGCGGATAGCTGCCCGGCTCGTCGATCAGGATCAGGATCGAATAGCGACGCGCGTTCAGCGGCCCGTCGGCGGGGAAGACCGCCGCGAAGGTGCCGACGGCGTGGGTCGGATCATAGCGGCCGTTGACCAGCTTGTTGGCCGAGCCGGTCTTGCCGCCGACCCGCAGGCCCGGCGCATCGGCGCGGCCGCCGGACCCGCGCACCACATTACGGCGCAGCAGGTCGAGCAGGGTCAGCGATGTCTCGGGGCTGACCACCTGCCGGACTTCGGCGTTCGGCCGGCCGCCCTTGCGCAGGGTCAGAGGCACGAACCGTCCGCCGTTGGTCAGCGCGCCCATCGCCGCCGACATCTGCAGCGGGGTGATCATGATGCCGTAGCCGAACGACAGCGAGGCCAGGGTGGAGTCGTCCCACTTGGTCGGGCGCCGGGGCCGGGCGGATTCGTGCAGCTCGATCGGGGCGGCGTCCAGCAGGCCGAAGCGGGTGAAATAATCCCGCATCGTGTTCGGTCCCATCTCGACGGCGAGGCGAGAGGTGCCGATGTTGGACGAGTGGAGGTAAACCTCCTCCAGCGTCAGCACCTGGTTGGTGGCGTGGAAGTCGGTGATGCGCCGCTTGCCGATCATGAAGGCTTCGGAGGCGTCGAACCGGGTGTTCATGTCCGCCCGTCCGGTGTCGAGGCCGGCGGCGACGGTGAAGGTCTTGAACACCGAACCCATCTCGTAATGGGCCGAGGTGGCGCGGTTGAGCCGGTCGCCGGTCGGCCAGCTGGCCATGCCGAGGATTTCACCGGTCTGGACGTCGGCGATGATGCCGACAGCGCCCTTGGCCTGGCTCTCCTCGACGGCGCGGGCCAGTTCGTTCTCCAGCACGCCCTGAACCCTCAGGTCGATCGACAGCGGGAAGTTTTCGCCGCGCGCGCCGGCGTCTCGGATTTCGCGATTGAAGGCCAGCTCGGCCCCGGTCAGGCCCTGCCCGCCCGTGTCCGTGACGCCCAGCACATGGGTGGCCGAGACGCCCAACGGATAGACCCGTCGGTCTTCCGGCTCGAACGTCACCCCGCCGAGCGCGAGGCCGTGCACGGCCGCCTTCTCCCCGGGGGTCAGGCCGGGCATGACGATCAGCCGCCGGTCGCCAGACAGGACCTTGTTCAGCCGGCTCATCGAAACCCGGGGCAGCGCCCGCTTGATCTGCGCGGCGGCGGCCCCGCGGTCCCACACCTGGGCCGGGTCGATATAGAAGCCGTAGTGGACGATGTTGGTGGCCAGCAATGCGCCGTTGCGGTCGACCACGTCGGCCCGGTCCACGGCGTTCGGCTGACCGCCCGACCAGATTCCGCCCTTTGGAGCCAACAGGGCCGCGTTCACGGCTCCCAGCGCCAGGCAGACGAACACCGCCGAAAACAGGCACAGGATGACGAAGATGCGGACCCGGGTATCCTCCTCGGGTCGGGCGTCGGCGCGGGCGCGACCGAACGAATGTTCGATCCGCCACATGATCTCGGTCAGCCAGCGCCATGAGGGCATGGAGACGCCGCCGCGCGGGCGGCCGGGTGCGGGACGGTTCCAGGCGCGCGGATCGTCGTGCACGCTCATTGCGCGACCTCCGCGACGTTGACGTCGGCGTCGGCGGACGCGGCCGGAACCGTCGGAGCGACGATCACCACCGGCTGGGGAGCGGGGACCGGCGCCAGCTCCGGCAGGCTCGCTTCGGTCGCCTGCCGGTGGACGTCGACGGGGCCGAGACCGGCGCTCCTCGACAGGGCCTCCAGCCGGGCCGGCTGTTCCAGCCGGGCCGCCTCGGCGCGCAGCAAGCGGACGCGCTGGCCGTTCTGGGTGATCTGGCGTTCGAGGCTGGCGATGCGGGCGCTCTCGCTCGCCGCCGCGGCCTTGGCCAGATAGACCGAGAAGATCATCGCCGCGACCAGCAGCAGGCCGATGATCTCGATCCAGCGGACGCCGCGGACCTTCCAGTCGAACACCCGCTTCAGGGTGGCAGCCGCCCTCATGCCGCGACCCTCCCCCAGGCCGGGGCCTCGGTGCGGACGGCGGCGCGCAGCTTGGCCGAGCGAGCCCGGGGGTTGGCTGTGCGCTCCGCCTCCTCGGCTTCGCGAGCACCCTTGAAGCGCAGCGCGAAGCTGGGCTTGCGGGTCTCCACGGCGAGCGGCGCGTGACGCGATCCTCCGGGGGCGTTGCCGGTACGCTCGGTCAGGAACGCCTTGACGATGCGGTCCTCCAGCGAATGGAAGGTGACGACAGCCAGCCGCCCGCCGGGCGAAAGCGTCGCCTCGGCCGCCTCCAGCCCGGCGCGCAGCTCGCCCAGCTCGTCGTTGACGGCGATGCGCAGGGCCTGAAACACGCGCGTGGCGGGATGGATGGGCGCGCCCCGCCGCCCCCCCAGCGCCTTCTCCACGACCTCGGCCAGATCCAGCGTGCGGGTGAACGGCTTCTCGGTCCGGCGGCGCAGAATGGCCGTGGCGACCCGTCCCGACTGCCGCTCGTCGCCATAGAGCTTGAAGATATGGGCGAGCGGCCCGTGGTCCCATTCGTTGACGATGTCCGCGGCGGTCTCACCCTCGTCGGACATGCGCATGTCCAGCGGCCCGTCACGCATGAAGGAAAAGCCGCGCTCGGCCTGATCCAGCTGCATCGACGACACGCCGATGTCGAACACCACGCCATCCAGCTTCGCCTCCCCGCTCTCGGCGAAGGCCCCGGCCAGACCCGAGAAGGGGGTGCGGATCAGCTGGAACCGGCCCGGAAAGTCGTTGGCCACGTCGTCGGCGTGCGGCTGGACCGTCGGATCGCGGTCGAGGGCGATGACGGTCGCGCCCATGGCAAGGATGGCGCGGGTATAGCCGCCGGCGCCGAAGGTGGCGTCAATGATCACGTCGCCCGGCCCGGGGGCCAGCGCCTCCAGAACCTCGGCCAGCAGGACAGGGGCGTGCGGGCTCATGCGCCCTCTCCGCCAGGGCGGCGACCGGCCAGCAGCGCCTTGCGCCCGGCCTCGCCGCGCTCGCGCACCGCCTGACGGGCGAGGGCCCGGCGTTCGTCGCGACGCGCATTCCAGCGGGCGCGATCCCAGATCTGGAAGCGCGAGCCGAGACCGACGATGACCACGTCCTCGCCGAGCCCGGCGTCCTGGCACAGATGCTCCGGCAGGGTGATGCGCCCGCCGCCGTCATAGGCCAGCGGCCGCTGGCCGGCGTAAAAGGTCTCTTCCAGGGCGGTGCGGACGTCGTCGCCGAACGGCAACTCCTCGATCATCGAGACGTATTCGGCCATCAGCTTGTCGCCACCGGCCTCGAGGCAGTCGTTCTCGATCGAGAAGAAGCAGAACACGCCGTGCTCGGCGCCGTTGTCGGCCGTGCGGAATTCCTGAGGGATCAGCAGACGGCGCTTGCCGTCCAGTTGTTTCTCATAGGTCGAGAGAAACACGCCCAGCCCCAACTCGGACCCTTCGATCCGCCCCTCTGCGTCTCGGGCGCATCCCCGCACCCACCGAACCCCGACTAAGCCTATGGGATAGCATGGGATGAAATGGGTCTCAATGGGATTAGTTGACGGCGGTTAACCTCAAGAAGGCAGAAAATCGCCCACACGGCGCGAACGAAAACAGAACATCGAAGTATACACAGGGCTGTGGATCAATCTGCGCCGCAATCAGGCCGAAGAGGTTAACGGCATCGCGCCCGGCAGCGCGCAGCGCCTTGGACAGCCCGGTGCCCGCAGCGCGGCGTGAGGCCACCCAGGAAGAAAAGGTCAGACGGCCTGTAAGCCGGGTTCTGTTCCCGCCGAAGCGGGCGACGATCATTCCTCTGGACCGGCCATTGCTGACCGGTTCTCGCGACCTACCCGGACGCCTCGGGCGGTGAACCCTGCGGGCAAGCCCGCGCGACGTCCCTATTCGGTCTTGCTCCAGGCGGGGCTTGCCATGCCGTCCCTGTTGCCAGCGACGCGGTGGGCTCTTACCCCACCCTTTCACCCTTACCGGCCTCGCAAGGCCGGAGGTTTGCTTTCTGTGGCGCTATCCCTCGGGTCGCCCCGGGCGGAAGTTATCCGCCGCCATTTCACCGTGGAGCCCGGACTTTCCTCGACGGGGCAAGCCCCGTCGCGACCGCCCGGCCGTCTGACGGGGGCTAGGTGGCCCCTTCCGGCGGCGAGGTCAATGTCGCCGGGTCGGCAGGGGCATAACCGTAAATCCAGAAGGTCTGCGCCTCGTCCTCGCGAAACGGGATGTTCAGTCCCCCCAGAAGATCGCGAAACGCATCGGTGCAGTCCTCGACCGGCCCCTCGACCAGGGCGCCGGGCCGGGTTCGATAGCGCGGCACGACCCGTATCCATTCGATTCCGAACAGAGGTTCGAGATCCTCGTCGATCCAGGTCCCCTGCCAGTCCACCCCATCCACCCGCCACGGCGTCTCTCGCGGCCCCAGCACATTCTGGATCTGAAAGGCCGGCCGGAAGGGCAGTTCGGCGACGACGGCGTCCCGCAAGGCCTGCCAGCGGGTCCGGTTCATGAAAGAGGTGAGGCCGCGTCGTTCGACTTCGGCCCGCACCGCCGCCTTGAGCCGGGGCAGCGCCACCTCATTCCAGTGCGTCTGGAGCGCGGCGAGATCCGCATCCCGCCTCGCGGTTCGTTCGGAGCGGGTCGGCTGCTTGCCGGTCACTGCAGCACCCCGGTCGGGCTCTCCGCCGCGGCCAGCTGCAGCACCCCCATCAGGGTCGCCCGCGTCTCGCCGTCCGCGACGCCGTCCACCTGCCCCGGCCGCCAGTGGCGCTGGAAAGCCTCGACGGTCAGGCGGGTCGCCTCGTCATAGTCGCCGCCGGGCTGGAGGCCGTAGCCGAGCCGGTGCAGGCCGGCGCGCAGCACGATGACGCCCAACCCCTCGTCGCCGACGGCCAGCGGCGCGCCGAGGGCGGCGATCCGCTCCCGGGCGGGCTCGAACCACAGGCCGTGGCCGACCGAGGCCAGCCGTTTCCACGGAAATCGCTCGCCGGGGTCCTGCTTGCGGTCGGGGGCCAGATCGGAATGGCCGATGATGCGGGCGTCGGGGATGGTCCAGCGGCTGCGGATGTCGCTGACCAGGCTGATGACGGCCCCGATCTGGGCCTCCGGAAAGTCGCGGTAGCCGAATTCGTGGCCCGGATTGACGAGCTCGACGCCGATCGAGGCGGTGTTGCAGTCGGTTTCGCCCTGCCAAACGCCCTTGCCCGCGTGCCAGGCGCGACGTTCCTCGGCGACCAGCCGCAGGATCGACCCGTCCTCGTCGACGACATAGTGGGCGGAGACCCTGGCGTCCGGGTCACACAGGCGCGCGACGGCCGCCTCGGCCGTCTGCATGCCGGTATAGTGCAATACCAGCATGTCGGGCGGACCCCGCCGATGATCGAAATTGGGCGACGGCGCGTCCCGGACGACCAGCATCCTAGCGGCCCGGGCGCTCCCACCCGTAGGCGACCCAGGCCCCGTCGACCTTGCGCGCCTCGATGACGTCGTCGCCGCGGCGGTTGCGGGCGGTCATCCGGCGGCGGGCCCGGACGGCCAGGCTGGCGAAGAACACCAGGGCGCCGGCGAACAGGGCGATCACGGCCACGGCGGCGGCGGTGAATACGGCCAGCACGGCGCCGATGGTCATGGCGGCCAGGGTGGCGATCACGCCGCCGAGCCACATCACCGAGGCGACGAAGCCGTTGGCGGGGCGGCGGGCGGAAGGGCCGGAGCCGAAGATCAGGCGGTCGGGCTGGGTCATGGCTTTACCTCTGGGACGTTGCGAACAACGCCGAACTCCGACTGTCGGTCCATCACAGTAAACGGTCAATGTCCCGCCGCTTCACAGGCGAGTGTCCGATTGTCGCTGTTCAGTAGGGCTGATCGGCCAGGACGGAGGCGCCGGAGGCCCGCGCCCGCTCGGTCTGCAGCCGGCGCACCGCCGCCTCCGCTTCCGGATCGTTCATGATCGCGCCGATGCCGACCAGAACCCGCGCCGCCTCGCCCGAGACGCCGAACATCTCTGACAGGGCCGCGAACGGCGACTTCGATTCCGGATAGCGTTTGAAACGCACCGATTCGTCGTTCGGGATCTCGGCCAGCTGGCGGGCCTTGGCGATGGCCTCCTCGATGCCCCCGAGCTGGTCCACCAGACCGATGGAGCGCGCCTGGGCGCCGGTCCAGACGCGGCCGCGGGCGATCTCGCGCACCCGGGCGGGCGGCAACTTGCGGCCGCGGGACACGCGGGCGATGAACTCCTCATAGGTCCGGTCGATGGAGGCCGCGAAGGCGGCGCGGTCGGCGGTGTCGAACGGCTCGGACGGCGAGAAGGCGTCGGCGTATTCGCCGCCGACGGTCAGATTGCGCATGTCGATGCCGAAGCGGCCGAGGGCGTCGGCCAGCACCAACTTGCCGCCATACACGCCGATCGATCCGGTCAGGGTCGAGGGCTGGGCCACAATCCAGTCGGCTTCCGAACTGATCCAGTAGCCGCCAGACGCCGCATAGTCGCCCATCGAAATGACCACCGGCTTGCCCGCCGCCCTGGCCGCCCGCACCGCCGCCAGGATCTGCTCGGATGCGTCGGGCGAACCGCCGGGCGACGACACCCGGAACACGATGGCCTTCACCGCGTCGTCCTCGATAGCGTCGTAGATGGCCTCGGCCAGATCGTCGGACATGATCGACGAGCCGCCGCCGAACGGATCGGCGCCGCCGCCCGTGCCGGTCATGATGGCGCCCTCGCCGCCGACGATGGCGATGGCGTTCTTGCCGGCGCCGTTGCGGGCGCCCTTCGACGCGGCGTAGTCGCCGAACTCGATGATCTCGGCGCCCTTGCCGGCCCGGCGCTTGGCCTCGGCCTCGGCCTCCTCGACCTGGCCGACCTTGTCGATCAGACGACGCCGCAGCGCCTCGGCCGAGCTGTGCGGGCCCGCCTCGATGTTGGCGCGCAGCGCCTGCGGCGTCACCTTGCGGTCCTGCGCCGCATTGGCCAGGGCCGAGGTGTAGATCGAGGTCATCCACGCCCCCATCGCCTCACGATGCGCCGGGGTGTAGTCGCTCTCGGTGAATTCGTTGACGGCGTTCTTGTACTCGTAGCGCTGCTCGAATTGGGCGTTGACGCCGTATTTTTCGAAGGCCCGGCCGAGGAACACCGACTCGGCCGAGAGCCCGGCCAGCTGGAAGCTGGATGTGTTCTGCATCCACAGCTCCGAGGACGACGCCCCGATCATATAGCTGGAGACGGCCGCGCCGACGGGCTGGAAGCCCTGGGCGTGGGCGATGACCCGCTTGCCCGAGGCGCGGAAACGACGGATGGCCTGACGGATTTCATCGGCGGCGGCGGGCGTGATCCCAGCCTCGGGCAGACGGACCAGCAGCACCTTCACCCGCCCGTCGTCCTCGGCCTGGGCCAGGGTGTCGACGATCTGCAGGGTCGACAGCCCCCCGCCGCCGAACAGGGCGAACGGATTGGTCGGGGCCTGGTCGGTGATGCCCTCGCGCAGATCCAGCTCCAGCACCGTATTCGCCGGCGTCGGTTCCTTCGACGTCGCCGAACCGACCGCAATCGCGATCAGGATGAACGGCACCACCACGAGAAAGAGGAACAGGCCGGTGAACACACCGAGCACGGTCAGGAAAAACTGCTTCATGGCGAGGGGAGTCGTCCAGGGCGTGGGCCGGGCGATGGCCACATTTTACCATAGGGCGGCTGGCCTTTCGGTCAAATGAACTGCCCGTAACAAGCGAGCGGCGCCGCAATATCCGATGCTGCGCCGCAACAGGGGTGATTGATGACGGCGGGCGGACCCCCTATATGAGCGGTCTGCGAGCGGGGGCCGATCGCCCCGCGTCATCCCGGACCGCACTCCCCATGCTGGTCACCCTGATGAAGGCCAAGCTGCACCGCGCGACGGTGACCCAAGCCGATCTCGACTACGAGGGCTCGATCGCCATCGACGCCGACCTGCTCGACGCCGCGGGCATCTTTCCGCACGAGCAGGTCGATGTGCTGAACATCACCAACGGCCAGCGCTTCACCACCTACGCCATCGAGGCCCCGCGCGGTTCGCGCGTCGTCGGCGTCAACGGCGCGGCCGCCCGCCTGGTGCAGAAGAACGACAAGGTCATCGTCGTGACCTACGGCCAGCTGCCGCAGGAAGAAGCCCGCCAGTGGTCGCCGACCGTGGTGCTGCTCGACGACCGCAACGAGATCAAGCGCGCGGCTTGACGCCCGCTCCGCCCGGGCCTTCCTTGACCACAGGGAGGCGCCGATGGCCCGCAGCATGTCCTGGATCAAATGGCTCCTGTACGGGGGCTACGCCGTGGCGGGGGCCGTGGCCCTGTTGATGGCCACGCCCGCGGGCCTGAAACTGCTCGGCCAGTCGATCGACCAGCTCACCTTCCTGCCGGCCCGCTTGCTCGCCCTGCTGTGGAGCCTCGCCCTGCTGGTCCACGACGACGGCGCCGCCACCGCCCTGGCCATCCTCGGCGTCGGCTACATCCTCAACCTCGGCATCGGCTTGGTGCTGGTTCGGGCGGAGTAGTCTGCTGACGGCAAGCGGCCTCTCCCGCAGGGCAGGAAGGGCCAGTGGAGCGGGAAGAGCTGACCTAGCGGTTCAGATCATACACGCCGGTGATGTCGATCCGCACCGTCAACTCGCCGGCGGCCACCGGGGTCGAGCCCCCGTCCATGGCCATCTCGGCGCGCGCGTACATCGGCTGCGGCGGACGCGGGCTGTAGCCGCCGCCCTCGGTCAGCGAACGGATGCCGCCCAGCGGGACCCCCAAGGCCTGCGAATACAGCGCCGCCTTGGCCTGCAGATTGCGCACGGCGATCTGGCGGGCCTGATTTTCCGCTGCGGTGGGGTCCTTGAGGCCGAACGAGATGCCGTTGATCTGGTTGACCCCGGCCGCGACCACGGCGTCGGCCGTCGAGCCCACCCGGGTCAGGTCGTTGATGATCACCGTCACCTGATTGCTGGCCTGATAGCCGCGCAGCCGGGGCGGTTCGTTCTGGACGTAGTCGTATTGGGCGGACAGGTTCAGGCCCGAGGTCTGCACGTCGCGTTCGGAGACCCCCGCCCGGCGCAGCGCGGCCATGACCTGGTTCATCCGCGCGGCGTTCTGACTCATCGCCTCGGCGGCGGTCGGGGCTTCCGTCACCACGCCGAAACTGATCGTGGCCATGTCCGGCGCGGTCTTGACCTCGCCATAGGCCGACAGGTTCAGCGACGGACGCTCGGTCACCGCCTGGATGGTCAGGGGCGCACCGTCGCCGGGCTGGCTCTGCGCGAAGGCGGCCGGGACCGCGAAGGCCATGGCGGCCGCGGCGACCAGGCTTCCGCTCACCAGCAGGATACGGTTGGACACGGCCGGCGCGGCGGCGACGCGGGTCCTGGGAACGGGTCTGTTCATCGAGCAGTCTCCTGATGCGGGGCGGTCCGTCTGAAGAGGATCGCGGACCATGGGCGACACCTTGGCCGTTCGTGCCTGAATGAACGCCCCGGGGCCATCGGCAGGTTCCATTCATCGGTCGGAAATCAGGCTTTGTCAGGCGACTGCGCATGATGCTTGGCAAGCCGCCGCGCCGCCTGCTAGGCCACGGGCACGCCACGGAGGGCGCGTAGCTCAATGGTTAGAGCCGACCGCTCATAACGGTCTGGTTGGGGGTTCGAGTCCCTCCGCGCCTACCGGCCCCAGAAACCTCCGCCCCGGCTCCACCGGTCCTCGCCGCGATAGCGCTCGTCGTAGACGTAGCGGCCGTCGCGGTCGTACCAGCCCTGGCCGCGCTGATACCGGTCGTAGCCGTCGAGCGAATAGCCGTCGTCGTAGTATTCGACGCCCAGCAGGCCATCCTCCTCATCCCACCAGTCGCGCGGATAGGAGCCCAGGGCGCACTCCCAGCCCTGACCCGGACGCCAGTAGGGCTCGTAGCGGCCGCGGTAGCGGTCGCGGAACTGGGGCCGGCAGACGTATTCCGAATAGACCCGGTTGCCGCGCGCCTGAACATTGGCGCGATCCTCGGCGTAGATCACCTCGCGCACGCTCGAGAAGACGTTGTTGACGATCACCGCGCTGCCCGAGGCGGCGGCGACGCCCACCGTCGTGGCGCGGATCCGGCTGTCGGTCAGACGCAGCTCGCCGTTGTAGAGCACCACGCCCTTTTCCGAGCGGCCGATGCGGCTGTTGCTGATGTCGACCGACGCGCCTTCGATGGCCACGCCCTCGACGTAGCCGACGATGGCGGTGTTCTCGATCTCGACCCGGCCGTAGTCCCGGCCCGAGCGCACGATCATGCCGATCGAACGCGGACCGAAGGCGTTCGGCGCATTCGTTCCCTTCAGCGTGGTCGAAACGATGCGTGAGGTCTGGCCGGCGCCCGGGATCAGCTCCATGCCGGACTGGGCCCCGCTCACCACCACCTCCCAGGCGTCCAGCACGGCGCCGTCGGCGACGACGGCCGGGGCGATGGTCTGGGCGTCGATAATGGTGTCGCGCAGATATAGCAGCCCGCCGTCGGCGTAGATGGCCGCCTCGTCGCCGGCGTGGCGGAAGCCGACCCGGTTCGTGATGATCTCGGCGCCGTAGCCGACGATGCAGGCGGCGTCTCCGGCGCGCGGCGAGGCGAACACCATGTCGCGGATTTCGACCCGGACTCCCTGGGCCACGGTGATGCAGGGAAGCCCATCCGGCGCCTGCAGCGTCGGATTGGGATTGTTCGCCCAGCGGCGCGGATCGAAGCCGCTCTCGCCGATGACGGTCATCGGCTTGTCGATGTTCAGCCAGCCGACGCAGGCGCCGCCGCGGGCCCGGATGACCAGGGTGCCGCCCGGCCGCACCCGGCGAACGGCGTCCTCAACCGCGCCGGTGCCAGGATTGCCGCCGCAGTCGACCAGCACGATCTCCTCGCCGCCCGGCCGATGCGTCGGATAGTCTGGTCGCCAGTCAGGCCGGTGACGGCGATAGTCGTAGCGGCGGTGGCTGGAGCCGCGATTGCGGTAGCTGCGCGTCGGCGGGTCGAGCAGCAGGCCGAAGTTGGGCCGCGTCTGGCTCTCGACCTTGGCGGCGACCTGGGCGTGGGCCTGGGGGCCCTGGGCCAGCGCTGCGACGGCGACGGTGGCGGCGATCGCGGCGGCGCCGGCGACCGTGCCGCAGAAACCACCGAAGGGGAGACGGATCGTCATGGTTCCACGCCCTCCTTAACGGCGCTGCTGCGAACGGGAGACTTGGGCCAGCACGGCCTGCAGGCGGGCGGCCGAGGGGCCGAAGCCGGACAGGGCGGAATCGATCCTCAGGGCCACGGCCTGGGCCTTGTCCTGATCCGCCACCCCCGAGACGCCGAGCGCGAAATAGCTCGACATCGCGAACTTGGCCTCGGGGCTGCCCTGACGCGCGGCTTCGTCGAACCATTTGAAGGCGCGGGCGTAGTCGGCGGGCAGGCCGATGCCCTCGGCGTACATCACCGCCAGCACCAGCTGCGCCTCGGACGAGCCGTTGACGGCGGCCAGCTGGATCGCCCGCACCCGCTCCAGATACGACAGCCGGCTTTCCATCGGATGGCCCAGCATGGCCTCCAGCGTCTCGATCTGGCGCTTCGACAGATCCTCCGGTCGCGTCGCCGCCGTCTCGGTGATGCCGAGGTAGCGAAGGGCCCGGCCGACATGGATGAACGGCAGCTCCGTCCCCATCCGGGTCAGGGCGTATTCATAGGCGTCGCCGCGCGGACGGCTCTCGTCGGAGAACGGCACGCCCGAGGCCGGCGCCTCGTTCGGGTAGAATTCGAATGGCGGCGTCCACTGCCGGGCCTTGGCCTCGACGAAACGGCTGTACTGGTCCCGCCGCGGGGCCGACTTCTCGAAATCCTTCATCAGCACATAGGCGCCGACGTCGCCGGTCTGCACCGCGAGATAGTTGTAGAGGTAGGCGTCCACGTCGTTGCGGGGGAACAGGCTGGTCGCGGCCAGATAGCCGCGCCGCCGGCGATCGCGTTCGTCGCCGCCACCGCGTCCCCAGGCCTCGCGGGCCTCGCGGTTGTCCTCCGGCTCGCCGAAGGGGCCGTAAAGCCCGTCGTGAAGCCGCGCCAGGGTGCGGAAGCCTTCGGCGTCCTGGGTCGACAGCACATAGACGACGCGGTCGCGCACCGACTCCTGTTCTTCCCGGGTCATCTGACCCAGCTGACGATCCAGCCGCTGGTAAGCCATATGCCGCTCGAAGGCCCGGCAGTCGTCGTATTTCGACAGCGGTCGCCAACCGCCGAAGCCGCCGCGGTCGACGCGGTTGATCGGGGCGTAACCCTCGTCGTTGGCCAGCGCCATGGCGTACCAGGTGGCGCTCTCGATCGGGTCCTCGATGTTCTTGTCGGTGGCGCGGATGGCGGCGTAGCGTGACCCCAGCTCCAGCTGGGCGAAGAAGTCGCCGCGGAAGGCGGCCCGGCGCAGGGCGCGCAGCCCCGTCTCCTGGGCGTTGAATTCGGAACCGGTCAGCGAGGCCGGGCGCGGGCAGGCGTTGGACGCCGTATCCGTGCGCTGCCAGAATCTGAGGCCTTCGCCCCGGTCGCCGCACGAGGCCATGCCCAGCGCCGCCAGCGCCAGCGCCCCCGCGATCGCAGCGATGGCGACGGGGCCGCGCGACCGGCCGGACCGGCCATGGTCGGTCTTGTTCCCCTCGCCCTCGCCCATGAACCCTCGCACCACTGGAGCGGGCGTCCCCCCGGCCCACCCGTTAAGCTTTGCGCGACCGGGACAGTCCGGTCCAGTTAACTGTCTGTCAAGGTTAACGCTGGTTTGCGACAAAGCGTTGCCGCAGCCCGGCCGTTTTGTGTTCGCCTCCGTACTTATCTCCAATAATCAGTCGCTTGCGATTCCCCTGTCAGGCGAAAACGCCCCCCTCGCCTGTCCGGACGGGGACCCCTATATGGCTGCCGTTGCCCTTGGAGTGCCGCCTCGATGTCCTACCTCGCCCGCGACGATCGCCCCGCCGACAAGGCCGCCCGCTACGCCGAGGTGGAGCAGGAGATCCTCGCCGTCCTCGACGGCGAACCGAACCTCGTGGCGCGCATGGCGACGGTGTGCTCGATGCTGGCCGACGCCTTTCCCGCCTTCTTCTGGACCGGGTTCTACGTCGTCGATCCCGACAAGGCCGCCGAACTGGTGGTGGGCCCGTATCAGGGGACCCTCGGCTGCCTGCGCATTCCCTTCGGCCGAGGGGTCTGCGGCGCGGCGGCGCGGGACCGCACGACCCAAGTCGTCGAGGACGTCCACGCCTTCCCCGGCCACATTGCCTGCGACAGCCGCTCGGCCAGCGAGATCGTCGTGCCGGTCATCGACGCCGCCGGAAACCTGATCGCCGTGTTCGACATCGACGCGACCGAAAAGGCCGCCTTCGACGCCGTCGACGCCGGGGCGCTCGAGCGACTGCTCGGCCGGGTGTTCGCGGCCTGATCATCTGCTAAGCCGTCCGCCACACAGGGAGGATGTCATGTCGGATCGGGTCATCGCCATCACCGGCGGCCACGGCGTGCTCGGCCGCGCCGTTCTCGAGGCGGCCGTGGCCGAAGGTCTGGGCGTCGCCGTCATCGATCACGCCCGGGGCCGGTCCGTGCCGGACGGCGTGCTCGAGCTGGCCGCCGTCGACCTCACCGACGGCGCCGCGGCCGACAGGGCGGTGAGCGCCGTGATCGAGCGCTTCGGTCGGCTGGACGCCCTGCTCAACATCGCCGGCGGCTTCGTCTGGCAGACGACCGACGACGCCGAGCCCGCCTGGGACCGGATGTACGCCCTCAATGTGAAGACCGCCCTCAACGCCGCCCGCGCCGCCCTGCCGGCGCTGAAACGCTCGGACGAGGGTCGCATCGTCAACGTCGGCGCCGCCGGAGCGCTGAAGAGCGCGGCGGGCATGGGCGCCTACGCCGCCGCCAAGTCCGGCGTCCACCGACTGACCGAGAGCCTCGCCGAAGAGCTGAAATCGACCTCCGTCACGGTCAACGCCGTCCTGCCGTCCATCCTCGACACCGAACAGAACCGCATGGACATGCCCGACGCCGACCCCGCGACATGGGTCCAGCCCGCCGACCTCGCCCGCGTCATCCTGTTCCTCGCCTCGCCGGAGAGCCGCGCCATGACCGGGGCCCTGATCCCGGTCACGGGCCGGGTCTGATGGATCTGTTCCGCTCGGTCCTCTACCTCCCCGCCAGCAATGCCCGGGCGATCGAGAAGGCGCGCGGCCTCGATTGCGACGCCGTGATCCTCGATCTGGAGGACGCCGTCGCGCCGGACGCCAAGACCGAAGCCCGCGCCGCCGCCGTCGAGGCGCTTTCGGCCGGCGGCTTCCGTCCCCGCGTCGGGGTGCGCGTCAACGGTCTCGACACCGCATGGGGCGCCGACGACCTCACGGCCCTGTCCGGCCTGCAACCCGCCTTCGTGGTCGCGCCCAAGATCGAAAGCCCCGAGGCCGTGCGCGCCGTCGCCGACCGCCTGTCCGACGGCGTCGCCATGTGGATCATGATCGAGACCCCCCTGGCCGTCCTGCGCCTTGACCGGATCGCCGGCGCGGGCGCCCCGCTGGCCGCGCTGATGCTGGGCCTCAACGATTTCGGCGAGCAGATGAATCTGGTGCCGGGCCCCGACCGCGATCCGCTCAAGCCCTGGCTGGCCGCCCTTGTCGCCGCCGCGCGCGGGCACGGCCTGTTGGCCATCGACGGCGTCGTCAACGCCACCGACGACGCCGATCAGCTCGAGGCCGAATGCCGCCAGGGCCGCGCTTTCGGCTTCGACGGCAAGAGCCTGATCCATCCGAACCAGATCGCCGCCGCCAACGCCGCCTTCTCCCCCTCGCCGGAAGAAGTGGCGAGGGCCCGCGAGATCGTCGCCGCCTTCGCCGCGGCCGGGGCCGAGGGCAAGGGCGCCATTCGCGTCGGCTACCGCATGGTCGAGCGCCTGCACCTCGACGCCGCTCACCGTCTGCTGGCCCGGCACGACGCCGCCTCGACCCCGCCACAGGACACGCCTATCTAGTCCGTCCAGAAACAGAACCCAGCGGGCCCTCAAACAGCGAGCGGCCGCGCCCCGAGCGACAGGGCTCCCTCTTCCATGACCACCGCCGTCATCGCCGCCACCGGCCTGTTCACGCCGGAGCATTCCATCTCCAACGAGGAACTGGTCGCCGCCTACAACGCCTTCGCCGAGCGCTTCAACGAACAGCACGCCGCCGGCATCGCCGCCGGCGACCTGGAGGCCCTGACACCCTCTTCCGTGGAGTTCATCGAGAAGGCCTCGGGCATCAAGTCCCGCTTCGTCATCGACAAGGCCGGGGTGCTCGACCCGACCCGCATGGTCCCGAACATCCCCGAGCGATCCAACGACGAGTTGTCGGTTCTCGCCGAAATGGCCGTGAAGGCCGCGCAGGACGCCATCGCCGCCTGGGGCAAGCCGGTTTCGGAGATCGGCGCCGTTCTCTGCGCCGCCTCCAACATGCAGCGCCCCTACCCCGCCATGGCCATCGAGGTGCAGCAGGCTCTGGGCATCGACGGCTTCGCCTTCGACATGAACGTGGCCTGCTCCTCGGCCACCTTCGGCATCAAGACCGCCGCCGACTTCATCGCCTCGGGTTCGGTCAAGGCGGTGTTGATGGTCAATCCGGAGATCTGCTCGGCCCACCTGAACTTCAGGGACCGCGACAGCCACTTCATCTTCGGCGATGTCGCCACCGCCGTCATCGTCGAGGCCTCGGACCAGGCCGGCCCCGGCGGCTGGGACGTGCTCGGCACGCGGCTGAAGACGGTGATGTCGAACAACATCCGCAATAATTTCGGCTTCCTGAACAAGGCCGCCCTGCCGACGGGCGAGGTCGAATCCGTTCCCGCCAACGGCCTGACCGACAAGATGTTCGTCCAGCAGGGCCGCAAGGTGTTCAAGGACGTGGTGCCGATGGTCTCGGACATGATCGTCGACCACGCCGCCGATCTCGGCCTCGACCCGGCCGCCCTGAAGCGGCTGTGGCTGCACCAGGCCAACATCAACATGAACCAGTTCATCGGTCGCAAGGTGCTGGGCCGCGAGCCATCGCCGGACGAGAACGTCATCATCCTTGACGACTACGCCAACACCTCCTCGGCCGGCTCGATCATCGCCTTCCACCTGCACCAGGACGGCCTCGCCCCCGGCGACACAGGCCTGATCTGCAGCTTCGGCGCGGGCTATTCGGCCGGCACGGTGTTCGTGCGCAAACGGTGATGGACCGAGGCGCTACGCCGCCGCCACCGCCTCGATCTCGACCAGCCAGGCCTCGTCGAAGATGCCGGTGACGATCACGGTCAGGGCGGGCTGCCGCCCGGCCAGCCGCCGCACCCGGACTTCGCGGTTCTCGAGGGCGTAGCGGCGGTCCGACAGAAAGGTCGTCACCTTGACCAGATTGTCGAGGGTCATCCCGGCGGCGGCCAACTGGGTCTCGATATTGTCCCAGACCTGGTCGCACTGGCCGGTGAAGTCGGCGGCCAGCGAGCCGTCGGGCGCGACCGGAATCTGGCCGGACAGGTAGAGCCAGCGGTCCGGGCTCGCCACTTCCACCGCCTGCGGATATGCGCCCTCGACCGGCGGCGAGCCGTCGCCGGTCAGGGGCCGTATCCGGGCTGTCACTGGCGCGCGGCGTCCGAGCGCGCGCGCACCTGGGCGAACTCCGACGTCGGCTTCCAGCCCGGCCAGTCTTCGCTGTTCGCGAGGTCCAGACCCAAGTGGTACAGCAGGGTCAGGTTTTCGGTCGCCGAGGTCAGGTCCCAGTCCGCCGACCATTCGTCCGACGGCTTGTGATAGTCGGCCCCGAATTTAGCCTTCCACGCCGCCTCGCCCGCCTCCCGGCCGCCCTCGACCCAGTCCCAGCCGTGCCACGGCATGATGGCCGGCACGCCCGCGCGGGCGAAGGGGAAGTGGTCGGAGCGGTAGTAGAAGCCCTGCTCCGGCATGCCGTCGTCCGAGACATAGCGGCCCAGCGGCTCGGCCAGCGCCTGCAGCCGGTCTTCCAGATCGTTCTGTCCCTTGCCGAAGATCGGGATGTCCTTCGTCGAACCCGACAGCGGCAGCATGTCGATGTTGATGTCGGCGACCGTCGTCTCCAGCGGCCAGACCGGATCGGCGGCGTAGCCATAGGCCCCCAGCAGCCCCATCTCCTCGGCCGCCATATGGGCGAAGACGATCGAGCGTTCGGGCCGCGGGGCGCGGCTGATCTGGCGGGCCATCTCGACCACGCCGGCGGTGCCCGAAGCATTGTCCCAGGCGCCGTTGAAAATCTTGTCGTCGCCGGGGGTTTCCGGGTGCTGGGCCTCGCCGCCGACGTGATCCCAGTGGGCCGAATAGACGATGGTCTCGTGCGGCCGCTGGGTCCCCGGAATGCGGGCCAGCAGATTGTGGGTGACCAGGGTTTCGCTGGTCTCCGCCGTCTCAACCGACAGGGTGACGCCGTTCAGCGGCACGGCCTTGAAGGCGCCGGACCCGATCCGGCCAAGGGCGGTGACGTCGAGGCCGGCGGCGGCGGCCCATTGCGCGGCGACGTCGTGGTTGATGGCCATCGAGAATTCAAGATCGGCGGCGCCCGGCGTCAGGGTCCGGGTGCGGTTCGAGAACCGGGCCGCGCGCTGCCACATCGGCGAATCCGCCGGCTGCGGCACCAGGGTGACGATGCCGACCGCGCCGCGGCGGAAGGCCTCGTCGGCCTTGTAGGCCCCGGACTCGTAATTGGTGCTGTATTCGCCGTTGAACAGCTCACCGTCCGGCTCGCCGCCCATCACCACCACGACCTTGCCGCGCACGTCGATGTCGCCGTAGTCGTCCCAGTTCCGCTCGGGCGCCGTGATGCCGTAACCGGCGAAGACCAGCGGCGCGCCGGCGATCGAGGCGCGACCGTCGTTGCTGACGGCGCGCAGGGTGACGTCGCTGCCGACGGCCAGCGGATGGCTGACGCCGTCCGGCCCGGTCCAGCTGGCGCTGGCGGCCCCTTCGACCGGGGTGAACCGCTTCAGATGCACCGCCTGCAGCCACTGGCCGTTCGGCCCGCCGGGCTGCAGCCCCATGGACTCGTACTGCGTCTGCAGCCAGGCCAGCGTCATCCGCTCGCCCTCGGTGCCGGGGTAGCGGCCCTGGAATTCGTCGGCGCTGATGGTGCGGATGTCGTTGCTGATCCGCTCGGCCGAAAAGTCCTGCGCCATGGCCGATCCGGCGGCGAACAACAGCGCGGCGGCGGCGACGCCGCTGGTGAGTGCGCGAAACATGCAGGAAGGCTCCATCCCTATTTTGGACGCACTCTAGGGCGGCCCCGAAGGACCGCCCGTTAAGTTTTCGTCATGTGCTGCGTCGGCGGCTCAGTCCCGCGCGGCGGCGCTGGCGGCGCGGGCGGGCCCGAACTCCGAGCCCGGCTTCCAGCCCGGCCAGTCGCGGCTGTTGGCCAAGTCGCGACCGATCCACAGGGCCACTTCCATGTCCTCGATCTGGCCGCCCAGATCCCAGTCGGCCGACCATTCGTCGTCGGCCTGGTGGTAGCGTTTGGCGCCGTATTCGTCGCGGGCGGCCTCGCGCGGTCCGACCGGCGGGTCGCGGAATTCGCCGCTGCCCTCGGCGTAGGCCATGGGCACGCCGCGCTTGGCCAGCGGGAAGTGATCGCTGCGGAAATAGCTGCCGGCGGCCGGGTTGGCGTCGGGCGCGATGGCGCGGCCCTGACGGGCGGCGGCGGCGGCCAGCCGCTCGTCCAGCTCCGACTGGCCGTAGCCGACCACGCCCAGATCGGCGACGCGGCCATAGACGTTCATGGCGTCCATGTTGAACCCCGCCACCGTCTTCTCGAGCGAGTAGATCGGATTGGCGGCGTAGAATTCAGACCCCAGCAGGCCGCTTTCCTCGGCGGTGAAGCTGATCATCACGATCGACCGCTCCGGTCGCGGGCCGGCGGCCCAGACCCGGGCCAGCTCCAGCAGGGCGGCGGTGCCGGTGGCGTTGTCGACCGCGCCGTTGAAGATGGCGTCGCCGTTGGCGTCGGGCTCGCCCACGCCGATGTGATCCCAGTGGGCGGTGTAGAGGATGGTCTCGTCCGGGTGCGTCGTGCCCGGCAGGCGGGCCAGCACGTTCTGCGTCGTCACCTGGCTGGTGGCCACGTCGAACATGCCGCTGAAGCTCGCGCCCGGCAGCGTCACGGGGCGGAAGTCGCGGCTGCGCGCCTGCGTCTTCAGCGCCTCGAAATCGAGCCCCGCCTTGCGGAACAGATCGACCGCGACGTCGCGCTGGATCCAGCTCTCCATCTTGACCCGTTCCGAGGCGGCGTTCTGGCGCACGATATCGAACTGCGGCCCCGACCAGCTGTTGGCCACCGTGGGCCAGCCGTAGGACGCCGGCGCGGTCTCGTGGACGATGATGACGCCCGCCGCGCCCTGCCGCGCCGCCTCCTCGTATTTGTAGGTCCAGCGGCCGTAGTAGGTCATGGCCCGGCCGTTGAAGGTGTTCAGCTCCGGCTGTTCGAAGTCGGCGTCATTGACCAGCACGACAATGATCTTGCCGCGCACGTCGACGTCCTTGAAGTCGTCCCAGTTCCGCTCGGGCGCCTTGATGCCGTAGCCGACGAAGACCAGCGGCGTGTCGGTCAGCATCACATGCCGACCCGGCAGCCGGGTCGAGATCACGATCTCCTGCCCCGGGGTCAGGCGCATGGTCTCCCCGCCGACCTTGAAAGCCGCCTGCGCATCCGAAACGCTGAACCGGTTCAGGGTCACGTCCTGGGTCCAGCCGCCGTTCTCGCCGCCCGGCTGGAAGCCGGCGGCGGCGTACTGCTCCGTGAGATAGGCGACCGTCTTCGTCTCGCCCGCCGTGCCGATGCCCCGGCCCTCGAAGCTGTCATCGGACAGCACCCGCGCATGCTCCGACAGCCGCGCGGCGTCGAAACCGATGGGCGCCGGCGGCGCGGCGCCCGTGCTGGCGCAGGCGGAGATCAGGGCGCCGGCGGCGAGCGCGGCGGCGGTGGACAGGAGACGCATGGACGAAACACCCTCAGCCTTGAACAGGCCGCGACCCTAGTGCGCGCCCGCCGGGCTGTCGATGCGCCGCCTCAGCGCGGCGACACCGCCCCGCCCGCCGGCCAGTTGCTGTCGCCGAGGCGGGTCAGGTTCATCTCGATGAACGGCCGCCGGGACCGGCCCTCGGCGACATAGGTCCCGACCTCGCGCCAGCGCCCGTCCCGCACGGTGGCGACATATTCGATCTTCGCGTTCGGTCCGGCGGGCACCTCCCAGCGGAAACCGTCGGCGGTGCGCTCGAACGGGTACTCGCCGGTGAAGCCGTTGGCCCACGACCGGAACACATAGCGGCCGGCCTCGGCGTTCCACGACAGCACCGCCATGGCGTTGAATTCGGTCGAGCCGTCGGCGGTGTAGCCCCGCCCCTCAATCACCTTGATAGAGCCGCCCAGCATCGGGCCGACCCGCTCGGTCTGCGTCAGGGTCGTCGCGCCGCCCGGTCCCATGATCACGGCCGTGCCGCGCCATTCGCCATCCATGAAGTCGAGCGCGCCGATCGCTTCGCGCTGGGCCGGCGTCCCGGCGGGCTGGACCGGCATCTGGGCCGCGGCCGCCACCGGCGTGACCAGCAGGATCGCCGCGGCGGCGGCGGAAAGCAGAGAAAGACTGCGCGTCATGACAACCTCCTAATCTGACTTTACTTCATAAAGCACTTTTCGTTAGGCCGCAAGCGCACACGAAAAACCCGCCGGCGCTGAGGCCCCGGCGGGTTGATCGGCGTTCGAAAGGCGGGCCTCCCTAGTGGGCGACACCCTTCCAGATGCGGCGGTAGCTCAGATAGGTCACGCCGGCGAACAGGAACAGGAAGATCATCACCCCCAGGCCCGACTGCTTGCGCTGGACCTGCTTCGGATCGGAGGCCCAGGCGATGAAGGCGGCGACGTCCTTGGAATACTGGTCGACCGTCTCGGCCGCGCCGTCGTCATAGGTCACCTGGCCGTTCTGAAGCGGCGGCGGCATGGCGATGAAGCCGCCCACCGGCACATGGTGCGCGTCGCCCTCCCAGTAGGAGCTCAGGTCCCCGGCCATATAGGGGTTGTAGTACTGGCCCGGACCGACCTTCAGCCCGGCGGGCGGCGCGCGATAGCCGGCCAGCAGGGAGTAGATGTAGTTGGCCCCGTCATGACGCGCCTTGGCCATGACCGAGAGGTCGGGCGGCATCGCCCCGCCGTTGCCCGCGGCCGCGGCCGTGGCGTTCGGATAGGGGTTGGGGAAGCGGTCGGCCGGCACGCCGTCGCGCATGATCGCCTCGCCGGTCTCGCTGTCGATGTCCGGCACCTGGGCCTCGGCGGCTAGCACCTTGACGAAGCGGTTGGCGGCCGGGTTTTCCTGATGCGGGTCGTAGAAGGGTCCGCCCGGCTCGGCCAGGGTGCGGAAATACATCAGGTCCATGCCGTGGCATGAGGCGCAGACCTCGCGATAGACCTTGTAGCCGCGCTGCAGCTGGCCCTGGTCGAAGGTCCCGAACGGGCCCTCGAAGCTGAAGCCGCCGCTGCGCGGGTGCTTGGCCCCGCCCTCGGCCAGCGCGGGCTGGGCCGAAACGGCCAGGCCGGCCGCGACGGCGATCAGGACCAGGGTCTTTTTCATCGAACGCATCGAAGTCTCGAGGGTCATGGTCGGTCTCAGCCCTTCTGCTCGGAAGAGCCCGCGCCGAGCGGGTCGTCGACGGTGGGCAGGACCGGCTCCGAGATGGTCGCCGGGATAGGCCGGGGAGTCTCTCGCAGGCCGACCAGCGGCATCAGCACCAGGAAGAACAGGAAATAGTAGGCCGTCAGCAGGCGGGTCAGCCACAGATAGCTGTTCAGCTGGCCGTCGAAGAGGGTGAAGCTCGGCATGCCCGGCACCACCTGCGCGTCCGGCAGCTGGGCGCCGCACCAGCCGAGGCCCATGCCGACCAGCACGAAGATGATGAAGAAGGTCCGCATGGTCGGCCGGTAGCGCATCGAGCGCACCTTGGACGTATCCAGCCACGGCAGGACGAACAGCACCCCGATCGCCGCGAACATCGCCACCACGCCGCCGAACTTGTCGGGGATGGCGCGCAGGATCGCGTAGAACGGCAGCATGTACCACTCGGGCACGATGTGCGCCGGGGTCTGCAGGGCGTTGGCCGGAATGTAGTTGTCGGCGTGGCCCAGGGCGTTCGGCATGAAGAAGACGAACCAGGCGAACATGATCAGGAACAGGATGATGGCGAAGCCGTCCTTGACCGTGAAATACGGGTGGAACGGCACCGTGTCCTTCTTCTGCCGGTCCTTCGGAATCAGGATGCCGACCGGGTTGTTCTGACCGGCGTGGTGCAGGGCCCACAGGTGCAGCACCACGCAGCCGGCGATGACGAACGGCAGCAGATAGTGCAGCGAGAAGAAGCGGTTCAGGGTGGCGTTGTCGATGGCCGGACCGCCGCGCAGCCAGATCAGGATCGGCTCGCCGACGACGGGGACCGCGCCGATCAGATTGGTGATCACCTCCGCGCCCCAGAACGACATCTGGCCCCACGGCAGCACATAGCCGAGGAAGGCGGTGGCGATCATCAGGAAGAAGATCACGCAGCCGATGATCCAGATCATCTCGCGCGGGGCCTTGTACGAGCCGTAGTACAGCCCGCGCAGCATGTGCAGATAGACCGCGATGAAGAACATCGAGGCCCCGTTGGCGTGGGTGTAGCGGATCAGGTCGCCGCCGTTGACGTCGCGCATGATGCGCTCGACCGAGGCGAAGGCGAGTTCCGTGTTCGGCACATAGTGCATGGCCAGGATCACGCCGGTGGCGATCTGGATGACCAAGCAGAGGGCCAGGATGCCGCCGAAGGTCCACCAGTAGTTCAGGTTCTTCGGGGTCGGCAGCGACATGTAGTCCGCGCCGAAGCGGATGATCGGCAGGCGGCTGTCAAACCACTTCTCGATGCCGGTCTTGGGGACGTAGGTGGATTCGTGATCGCTCATCGTTCTCTCGCCCGTCCTCAGCCGATTTTCACGCGGGTGTCGGACACGTATTCATAGGTCGGCACGACCAGATTGATCGGCGCCGGACCCTTCCGGATGCGGCCCGAGGTGTCGTAGTGCGAGCCGTGGCAGGGGCAGAACCAGCCGCCGAAATCGCCCGAGCCGAAGGTCGGCACGCAGCCCAGGTGGGTGCAGGAGCCGATGACCACGAGATACTGTTGGTGGCCGTCCTTGACGCGCTCGGCGTCCGACTGCGGGTCCTTCAGGGCGCCCATCGACACGGAACGGGCCTGCTCGATCTCGGCCGGGGTGCGGTAGCGCACGAACACCGGCTTGCCCTGCCACTTGATGACGACCTGCTGGCCTTCCTGAACCTTGGTCAGGTCGAACTCGATGGTCGACAGCGCCAGGGTGTCGGCGGCCGGGTTCATCGAATTGATCAGCGGCCAAGCGGCCATGGCTCCGGCTCCCACCGCGGCCGCGCCGGCCGCGATGTGGATGAAGTCTCTACGATTGGGATCCTGATGGTTCGGATCGCCCTGGTCTGCAGCCACCGATTCGTCTCCTGAGCCGTTGGCGGCGTCGCCCCGCGGCGCGCCGTTTCAACGCTGTCGTTCCTTAGCGAAATCCCTTGAGGCTGACCCGGCCCGGCTTTGCGGCGCATCGCCGCAAGTCGCTGCCGCCTCCTGAGAAACGGTCGCAATTCGAGCCGCGACAAGCCCCCGGGCCACGCGTATGAGGGCCTTAGAATGCGTCTCGCCCTTTTTCAACCGGCCATTCCGCAGAACGTCGGCGCCTGCATCAGGCTGAGCGCCTGTTTCGGGGTGGAACTGCACGTCATCGAGCCGACCGGTTTCCGTTTCGACGACCGGGCGATGAAGCGCGCCGCGCTGGACTACGGCCCCCTCGGCCACATGACGCGGCACGCCGGCTGGGACGAATTCCGGCGCGACTGCGGCCCCGGACGCCTGATCCTGTTCACGACGAAGGGCGCGACGCCGCTGAACGATTTCGCCTTCCGGCCGGATGACACCCTGCTGTTCGGCAGCGAATCCTCCGGCGCGCCGGATTTCGTGCATGAGGCGGCGGACGCGCGGGTGGTGATCCCCCTCCAGCCCGAGGCACGGTCGCTGAACCTGTCGGTCAGCGCGGGGATCGCCCTGTGGGAGGGGTTGCGCTCCACCGCCCTTCTCCCCTTGCGGGAGAAGGTGGCCTCGCGAAGCGGGGGGGATCAGGGGTCGCACCGCGCCACTCCTGCGACAATCAGGAGGAGTGGCTGCTGAGCTTGATCCGGGCAAAGAGCATTGGCCAGACGCTCAGAACGGCAGCCGAGACCGTGAAGGCTGCCCACGGCTCCCAAGCGGCAAAGCTCATTTCGGAAAACATCCGCAAATTTAGCAGAACAAGTGGAAGTGCGACCAAGCTGCTGGAAAGTCCTCGATCAAGGCCGTAGCCGCATCTCCGACATTCCATTTCCCTGAGGGACAGGGCCGACTGCCAGAGCGAAATTCGGAGGCCGCAGTTCGGACAGCACCCCCGTTTCGGCGCCGGCGACGTCTTGGGTTCCGAACGGGTCATGGCATGCTCCAACGGCGGCTCCGACATCGGATGCTCGCATGACGAGAAATGGTCGGCAATTGGGAAGCCTACTCCGGCGCCCCCGCTTCCGGCAGCTTCGCCAGGTTCGGGCGCTCGCCGCTCTTGCTGGCGGCAACCGCCTCGACCCGCCGCATGACCCTGAGCACGTTCTCGCCGGCCAGTTTGCGGATGTCAGCCTCGCTCCAGCCCTCAGCCATCAGGGCCGCCAGCAGGCGGGGGTAGGCGTCGACCCCTTCCAGCCCGTCGGGCAGGCTGCCGACGCCGTCGAAGTCGCCGCCGAGGCCGACGTGGTCGATCCCGGCCAGACCGCGGACGTGCTGGATATGGGCCACGACGTCGGCGATCCCGGCGCGCGGCGCGGGGTTGGCCGCCATCCACGCCTGCATCCCGGCCGTCACGGCGCCCGGATCGCCCGGGTTCAGCGACTTAAGGCGCGCCTCCTCGGCCGAGCGGGCCGCGCCCCAGCTCCGCACCGCCTCGTTGACGAAGCCCGGCACGAAGGTGACCATCACCACCCCGCCGTCCTCCGGCATCATGCGCAGCACGCTGTCCGGCACATTGCGCGCATGGCCGGTCACCCCGCGCGCCGAGGAGTGGGAGAAGATCACCGGCGCCTCGGACACCCGCATGGCGTCCATCATCGTCTCTTCCGAGACGTGGCTCAGGTCGACCATCATGCCGAGCCGGTTCATCTCGCGGACCACCTCCTCGCCGAAGGCGTTGAGGCCGCCCCATTTCGGCGCGTCGGTGGCGCTGTCGGCCCAGCTGGTCGTGGCCGAATGGGTCAGTGTCATGTAGCGAGCCCCGGCGTCGTGGAACTCGCGCAGCAGGCCGAGCGAATCGGCGATCGAATAACCGCCCTCCATGCCGATCAGCGAGGCGATCCTGCCCCGCCGGTGGATGCGCTGGATGTCGTCTGCGGTCGTGGCCAGCTCGAACACTTCGGGGTGGGCGGCGACGATCCGCTTGACCGTATCGATCTGTTCGAAGGTGGCCTTGGCCGCCTCCACCGGGGTCAGGCTGGCGGGGACATAGACCGACCAGAACTGGCCGCCGACGCCGCCGGCGCGCAGCCGCGGGATGTCGGTGTGAAGCTGGGTCGAGGCGTCGAGGTTGGCGCTCAGGTCGACCGCGTGCGGGTCGTTGCCGAAGGCCTGACGCAGCGCCCACGGCAGGTCGTTGTGCCCGTCGATCAGCGGCGTCCGCTCCAGGATCCGCCGCGCCGCGGCCTCGTCCTGGGCGGCGGCGGGGACGGCCGTCGCGAGAAGGGCGGCGGTGGACAGCAGGACGGCGCGGATCATTGCAGGCTCCCGGAAACGGCGACGCGGACAGTGGCAGAGCGCAGCCGAACGTCAACGCCGCCAGCCGATGAGCCGTCGGTGATGGGAAGGCGGCGGAGCGCCGGGCCGGAGCCCGGAGACAATTTCAACTAACCGTTTCGACTCCGTACTGACGCTCCGCGCGGAGATTGGGCGGAAGCTTGCGTCGGGTGGCGGTCTTATCGCCTTACCGCAGCGCCTCCGGCGGGCGGGCCGTGCTTGCGACACGGGCCCCGGACCGGGCGAGTATCCCCCTCGCCCCTGACATCGCATCCGGCCTTTTCCTCAGCCGGACAGACCCCGGGCGTTGGTCGCCTTGCTCCCGGATCAAGTCCGGGATGACGAAGACGACCGGGATCCGGGCTCCCGCTTCTCCACATCCCGCCGCCAGAACACGCAAGGCCTCTGCGCCTCCCCGAGCGACGGGACGGACCGATTGTCCCACGGGTCGGCCCTCAGGCGGGTTCAGGACGCTCCTGGAGAGGTGATGTGCAGGAAAATCAGTTGGTTGGCTGTTCGAAGTGTGCGGATTGCACATTAACTTGCAGCGCAGCAATCGCGGTTTCCCTTCTTTCCTCGAGGTAGAAGGTGGGCGGCGGAGCCGCCCGGAGGAAGCCGGCGGGCGGAGGATGACGAGAGGAAGAAAGCGGAACGGTCCGCTTCACCGGTTCCTCCCGACCGCCTACAAGCCAACCCCATGACCGCCACGCCTGACCCGCTCGCCCGACAGAAGACCGAAGCCCGCGCCTGGTTCGAGACCCTGCGCGACCGCATTCATTCGGCGTTCGAGGCGCTGGAGGATCAGGCCCCGGTCGACCTCTTCCCCGGCGAAGCCGGCCGCTTCGTCCGCACGCCATGGGACCGCAAGGACGGCGGCGGCGGGGTCATGGGGATGATGCACGGCCGGCTGTTCGAAAAGGTCGGAGTGCATGTCTCGACGGTGCACGGGACCTTCCCCGCCGACTATGCGAAGGGCGTGCCCGGCGCGGCCGAGGACCCGCGCTTCTTCGCCACCGGCATCAGCCTGATCGCCCATCCGGTCAGCCCGCGCGTGCCGGCGGTGCACATGAACACCCGCTTCATCGCCACGACGAAGGGCTGGTTCGGCGGCGGCGCCGATCTGACGCCCGTGCTCGACGCCGACCGGCGCGACGACCATCCCGCCACCGTCGCCTTCCACGCCGCCATGAAGGCGGCCTGCGACGCCCACGATCCGGAATGGCATGCCCGGTTCAAGGCGTGGTGCGACGAATATTTCTTCCTGCCGCACCGCAACGAGCCGCGCGGCACCGGCGGCATCTTCTACGACCATCTCGACAGCGGCGATCGCGCCCGCGATTTCGCCTTCACCCGCGACGTCGGCGAGGCCTTCCTCCAGGTCTATCCGGAGATCGTGCGGGGTCGCATGGCCGAGTCCTGGACAGCTGATGAGCGCGAGGAACAGCTGGTCCGGCGCGGCCGCTACGTCGAGTTCAACCTGCTCTACGACCGCGGCACCATGTTCGGGCTGAAGACCGGCGGCAACGTCGAGTCGATCCTCAGCTCGATGCCTCCGCTTGTGAAGTGGCCCTGACCGACAGCGGTCAGGCCGTTTCGAGCGCTTCGGCCTGGGGCTCCCGACCCGGCTCCAGCGCCGTGCCGATAGCGTCGAACAGCCCGGCCATGGTCACCGGCTTGGTCAGGTGGCCGTCCGCGCCGGCAGCGCGTCCCGCCTCGACGTGTTCGGACATGGCGTTGGCCGTCAGCATCAGCACCGGGGTTCGCCTCAGGCCGTGATCGGCTTCGTGCGCCCGGATGGCGGCGGTGGCGCTGAGCCCGTCCATGACCGGCATCTGCATGTCCATCAGCACCAGGTCGAAGCCGCCCCCGACGAAGGCCTCGACCGCTTCCTGACCGTTCTCGACCGTGACCAGCTCCATCCCGGTCCCGCCCACCATGATCTCGACCACCTTGCGGTTGGCCGGATGGTCGTCGGCCAGCAGGATGCGCAGCGCGGCGCCTTCGACATCCCGCGTCGCCGGTTGCGCCGCCGCGGCCGTCTGCGCCGCCGGCTGTTCGGCACGCGGCAGCGGAATCTCGAACCAGAAGGTCGACCCCTCGCCCGGCGTGCTTTCGCAGTCCAGCGCCCCGCCCATCAGCTCGACCAGACTGGTCGAGATGGCGAGGCCGAGGCCGGTGCCGCCGTAGCGCCGCGTGATCGATCCGTCCGCCTGCTGGAAGCGCCGGAAGATACGGCTGCGCTGCTCCCTGTCGAACCCCACGCCGGTGTCGCTGACCCGGAAGGCGACCCGGTCGTCCCCCGCCGCCGCGACGCTGAGGCGGACGTGGCCATGGCTGGTGAATTTCAGCGCATTGTTGACGAGGTTGGTCAGGATCTGGCGCAGCCGCACCGCGTCGCCCTCGAACTGGCCCGTCAGGTCGGGATCGAACGCCACCTCCAGGGCCACGCCCTTGTCCTCGGCCTTGACCCGCCACAGGGCGCCGATATCGCTGACCGCCTGCTCCAGATCGAAGGGCGCGGGCTCGATCGCCACCTGGCCGGACTCCATCCGGGCGCTGTCCAGAATGTCGGACAGCAGCCGTTCCAGCGTCACGCCTGACGAGCGGATCAGCTCGACCATCTCCCGCTCCGGCTGGCCCAGCGGCCTGCGCGTCAGCGCGTCGGCCATCGACACCACCCCGTTCAGCGGCGTGCGGATCTCGTGGCTCATATTGGCCAGGAACTCGCTCTTGGTCCGGTTGGCCTCCTCCGCCCGGCGACGCGCGCCCCGCAGCTGGTCGGCCTGGCGCGACAGCCACACCACGGTGGCGACGGCGCACAGCAGGAAGATGATGCCGATGGCGATGACGGCCCACTGCAGATTGGTGTTGGCCCGCGCCGTCTCCAGCTGGCTGCGGCGCTCCGCCAGTTGCTGCTGCATGTCGCCGGTGACCTGATGGATGCCCGCGCTGAAGCTGCGCGCCGAGGCGATCTCGCTCTCCTGCATATGCGCGCGCAGCAGCCGGAACGCCTCCGCCGTCCGGCCTTCGGCGAACAGCACCTCGGCCTCGACGTGATCGACCTCCGTGCCGACCCCGTCGGCCTCGAGACGCCGCAGGGCCTCAAGGTCGCGGCGCGCGGCCGCGGTCTGCCCCGTCTGGGCCCGCGCGATGGCCCGCAGCGGCAGCAGGTCCCGGGCGAGGAAGGCGGCCGATCCGAGGCTTTCGCCATAGGGCGCGACGCAGGCCAGCACCGACCGGGGGGCCCGGCGTGCATCGGCCACGGTGGCGCACAGATTGGCGTCGTAGATCGCCAGCGTCGGCAGGTCCGAACGCGCAGCCAGCCGGTGGTGGGCCGCGTAATATTCGGCGGCCCGGGCCTGATCGCCCACCTTCACCGCCATCATGGTCAGATTGTAGAGGCTGTCGAAATCGGGCCGCGGATAGGCCGGATTGGAATATTCGATCTCGAATTTGCGGAAGGCGGCCGTCGCGCCCTCCACGTCATTGAGGTCCTTCAGGCCCATGCCCGCGACTTCCCAGATCCCCGCCTGGGCCGTTGCGGCGAACGGTTCGTCCTCGGGAATGTCCGCTTGCGCCCGGGTCAGCAGTTCGAGTCCGGCGCCGACGTGGCCCTCGTCCATCAGCGCCAGGGCGGCGAGACGAGCGGCGTGGGCCCGGACGAACCAGTCGCGGCCCTCGCGGGCCGTCCGCTCCATCTCCGCGGCTACGCCGATCTCGCCCTGGTCATAGCGGACGGTCAGATCGTTCAGGGCGGCGATGTCGATGTAGCGCGCGTCGTTCTGGCGCCGCGCGGCCTCGGCCAGACGTCGGTTCCACACCGCTGCGCGCTCGAACTCGCCCTGGTTCAGAATGGTCCAGGTGACATGATAGAGCCGGTTCAGGCCTTCCCGGTTCCGGCGCTCGGCCGCGGCGAGGCCGAAGCGCTCGAGCGCGGCGAAATCGGTGGAGGCGGCCCGCCGCTCGACGAAGCGGGCGAGAGCCAGCGCATCGGCGGCGCCCTCCGCGGCGGCCGCGGATTGCGCCACGCCGCGCGGTGCTCCGGCAAGCACAACGAGCAGAACAACGCTCGCCGCAAGAAAACGAAAAAGCGACATGAACATCCCGACCTGTCCGGTCGTCGTCGCACACATTCGTTGCCCAAGCTTTATCGAGCGCGGGACTGCACGGCCTGTCGCCGGGGACGGGACGCGATGAACCGGCGCAGCCATTGACCAATGACCGCCCGGTCGTCCGGCCGCGCCAGACTGTCCAGCGCCGCATCGGTGACCGCCGCACCGATCCGCTCGCGGCGACCGGCGGTGAGATCGGCGGCGTAGGCGGGGCTGAACTCCGGATGGCCTTGCAGACTGATGGCGTCATCGTCCCAGGCCAGTCCCGCGAACGGCGTGAAGGCGCTGCGCAGAATGACCCGCGCTTCCGCCGGTTTCTCGACCACCTGGTCCTGATGCGACGCCGGGATGGCGACGGTCCCGGCGGGTGGGCTCATCCACGGCTCCGTCGAGGCGACCTCGTAGCGATGCAGGCCGACGCCCCAGCCGCGCTCCGACTTTTCGACCCGCCCGCCGAGCGCCTCGGCCATGGCCTGATGCCCGAAGCAGACGCCGATCAGCCCGGTCCGGCCCTTGGCGCCGCGAACCCAGTCGAGCAGATCGGCGATCCACGGCTGATCCTCGTAGACCCCGGCCGCCGAGCCGGTGATGATGGCCGCATCGAAGTCGGCCGGGTCCGGCCATTCGCCGGCCTGCGACCGGAACACCTCGATCTCGTGACCCTCGCCCAGCAGGGTGCGGAACATGGCCGGATAGTCGCCGTGCCGGTCGGCCAGGGCCGGCGGAGGGGTTCCGGTTTCGAGAATGGCGATCCGCCTCATGCCGGGCCCGCGCCGGTCATCCACACTTCGGATCGGGCTCCGGTCTCGCCCAGACGGTCGGCGACCCAGCCGCAGACTTGCGACGCGGCGGCCTCGGTCCCCGCCGGCGGGTTCAGCACCACCAACGCGCAGCCGTTCATCGTCATCGGATTGGTCAGGGGGCGCAGCCGGGCCTCGGCCACCAGAACCCGCTTGAGTCCCGACTTGTCCAGCCGGCGCAGGAAGCCGTCGAAGGTCTCCATGTCCTTGAGCGGCGTCCAGATGGCGACGATAGCGCGCGGATCGGCGAGGGCGATCTCCGACCCGGCGTCGGCGGCGCGGTGGTAGTCGTCCGGGCGCTCGAACGGCGGGTCGATCAGCACGAAGGGGCCCTGCGCCCGCGCCGCCCAGCCGATGGCCTGGTCATAGCCGTCACCGCCCATGCCGACGGCCTGGGGGAACGGCTCCAGCGCCTGCTCCAGCAGGGTCAGGACCGGCGGATTCAGTTCGAAGCCGACATAGCGATCGGTGGGGCGGAGCCGGCCGGCGACCAGCACCGGCGAGCCCGGATAGAGGTCCGCCCCGCCCTCCGGATTGAGCCGCGCCACCTCGGCCGCCAGAGCCTCGATCAGCGGCGGGCGGTCGGCGGCGGCCATCAACCGGGCGATCCCCGCCTCGGCCTCCCTCGAGCGGGCGGCGTCGCCGGTCAGGTTGTAGAGACCGGCCCCGGCGTGGCTGTCGATCACCGTCACCGGCCCCGAGCCTTGCCGGCGCTCCAGCAGCCACAGCACCAGGGCGTGCTTGACGAGGTCGGCGAAGTTTCCGGCATGGAAGCTGTGGCGATAATTCATCATCGCTGTTCCCCCGCGGCGTCGGCGCGGTCAAGGGCGCAGGAACCGGGGGCCGCCCCCGTCGTTTGCGCAGGCCACCGAGAGCCGCGCCATGATCGACCCCGCCGCCCCGACCGACGACCGCCCCCCGTTCGGCGACGAGGCCGGGGCGTGACGTTCGCCGATCCCGCCGACATCCCCGCCGGCCTGACCTGGTGCAGCGACGAGCAGCCGGGGCTGAAGCGGACGGCGTCCGGCAAGGGATTCGCCTACCATGACCGGCAGGGACGCCGGATCACCGACGAGAAGGTGCTGGCCCGCATCCGCGCCCTGGCCATCCCCCCCGCCTGGACCGACGTATGGATTTGCCCGCGCGCCTCCGGCCACATCCAGGCGGTGGGGCGCGACGTGAAGGGCCGCAAACAGTACCGCTACCACCCGGACTGGAGCGCCCACGCCGCCGAAACCAAATTCGATCGGCTGCCCGAGTTCGCCCGCGCCCTGCCGAAACTGCGGCGCCGGATCGAGGCGGACCTCGACCGCCGCGGCGTGTCCCGCGAGAAGGTGCTGGCCACCGCCGTGCGGCTGCTGGAGATCACCCTGATCCGGGTCGGCAATGCGCAATATGCGAAGCAGAACCGTTCCTACGGTCTGACCACCCTGCACAAGCGCCACCTCGACGTCGATGGCGCGGCCCTGACCTTCGCCTTCAAGGGCAAGAGCGGCGTCGAGCACGAGGTCAGGGTTCGCGACCGCCGGCTGGCGACCGTGGTGCGGAACCTGCGCGAACTGCCGGGCCAGCAGTTGTTCAAATATCGCGACGCGGAGGGAGACCTGTGCGCCGTCACTTCCGACGACGTGAACGCCTACATCCGCGAGGCGATGGGCGGGCAGTTCTCCGCCAAGGACTTCCGCACCTGGGCCGGAACAGTGTCGACAGCCCGGGCCCTGCGCGAACTGGAGCCGCCGGCCTCGCCGACCGAGGCGAAACGGCGGATCACCGTCTGCGTCAAGGCGGTGGCGGGTCTGCTGGGCAATACGCCGACGGTGTGCCGGTCGTCCTACGTTCATCCGAAGGTGTTCGAGCTCTATCAGGACGGTCGGCTGTGCGAGGCTCTGCCCGGACCCGAGGCGGCGTCGTTCGAGCGCGCCCTCGCCAAGCTCCTCGCGGACTGAGGGCAACGATCAGGAAAGGTTGATCGACGATCCTGCCGGAATGGCTGGACGTAGGCATCCCCGCGGGGCGCAAAGCCCTTGGTTTCGGGCACGGAGGCCCGTCGGCCGCTTGACCAACGGCCTGCTGCTGGCGGTCATGGTGCTGGCGGTGACGATAAGCCTGCGGCCCGGAACGGACGCCGCGTACGCTGAGGTCGAGCCGGAAAGCGTCGAGGCGCGGGGGGACCGGGTGGTAGGTGTCGGTCGAGTGATCGACGGCGATACGCTCGACGTCGGCGGGGTGCGCGTCCGCCTGCATGGCATTGACGCCTTTGAGCGCAACCAGACCTGCGACGGTCCGGGTGGGCCCTGGGCGTGCGGCGCCGCCGCGACGCAGGCGCTGAAGGCCCGGGCCGACGGCCGGGGACTGGTCTGCGACGTGATGGACATCGACCGGTATGGCCGCAAGGTCAGCCGCTGCGAACAGGCCGGCGTGGATGTCGCCCGCGCGCTGGTGGTCGAGGGTCTGGCTCTGGCGTATCGCCGCTACAGCCGGGACTATGTCGATGACGAACGGGTCGCTCAGGCAAGCGCGGCAGGGGCCTGGAACGGATCGTTCGACCGGCCAGAACAATGGCGTGGCCGGTCCCGCCGCTAGCCGCCCTGAGCCGGTCCCGATTGCGCCCGCAAGCTGAACGGTATGTAACTTGATCCCTTGGGAGAACGGCGCTTTACGCCGCCGTCCATTGGAGGGACCGTGATGTTCGTTTCAAATAACTTCCTTCGCCTGGGCGTCCTGTCGGCGCTGGTCGGCATGTCGCTCGGCGTGTGGATGGGCGCGAACGAGGACTTCGTCCTCCGTCCCGTCCACGCCCACATCAACCTGCTGGGCTTCGCCTCGATGATGCTGTTCGGCCTGTTCTACCGCGCCTTCCCGGCGGCGGGTCGGGGCTGGCTGCCGATGGCTCACTTCATCCTGTCGGTGCTTGGCTTCCTGATCCTGATGCCGTCTCTGGCGCTGATGCTGTTGCAGAAGCCGTTCGTCCTGCCGCTCATGATCGCCTCGGAGATCATGCTGGTCGGGTCGATGCTGCTGTTCGTCATCATCGTGTTCATGGCGACGATGAAAAAGGACTACGCGACCACGGCCTGAGTTCAGGCCGTCTGCCAGTAGCCGCGGCTGCGGGCGCTGACGGGCGCCCGGGTCTCTTCGACCCGGGCGAGGATGGCGGCCTTGAACGCGTCCGCCTGTTCATCACCAACGAGCATCCGCAGCGACCGGATGATCCGGGTGATCCGCAGGTGGTTGTGGTCGTTCGGCATCAACCAGTCATGGGTGGCGCGGTAGAAGGCCACCATCCGGTCGGTCGCCGCCGCCAACGCGCACTGGGCCAGCGTCGAGTCGCGGATCGCCTGGATATCGACCCCGCTCAGGACCGGGGCGTCAGGGATGGCGCCCGATGGCTCCGGCAGCGGGAACAGCCACTGGATGAAGTCGTGGGTCTGTTCGAGGGCGACGTCGTTGAACGCCAGCACCTCGAACAGGGTCCGGCCGCGACCGTCCGGCCCCTCGCCTTCCAGAAAGGCCAGGATGGGACCGGCGGTCATGACGCCGTCAGCCTCAGGCCGCCTTGTCCCAGTTCAGCACGACCTTGCCCGACTGGCCCGAGCGCATCGCCTCGAAGCCTTCCTCGAACCGTTCGTAGCTCATCTGGTGGGTGATCAGCGGGGTCAGATCGAGACCGGCCTTGAGCAGACCCAGCATCTTGCGCCAGGTGGTGAACATCTCACGGCCGTAGACGCCCTTGATGGTCAGGGCCTTGAGGATGATGGCGCCCCAGTCGGTCTCCATCGGCTTCGACGGGATACCCAGCATGGCCATGCCGCCGCCCATGATCAGGGTGTCGACGCACTGTTTGAAGGCGATCGGCGAGCCCGACATTTCCAGCGCCACGTCAAAGCCGACCTTCATGCCCAGCTCGTGGATGACGTCGTGCAGGTCTTCCTTGGTGGTGTTCACGGTGCGCACGCCCGGCGCGACCTTCTGCGCCAGCTCGAGACGGAAATCGTTGATGTCGGTCAGGACAACGGTGCGCGCGCCGGCGTGGCGGGCGACCGCGGCGGCCATCATACCGATAGGGCCCGCGCCGGTGACCAGCACGTCCTCGCCGAGCAGGTCGAACTGCTGGGCCGTGTGCACGGCGTTGCCGAACGGATCGAGGATCGAGCCGATCTCATAGGGCACGTCGTCGGGCAGTTCGATGACGTTGAAGGCCGGGGCCACGACGTATTCGGCGAAGGCGCCCTGACGATTGACGCCGATGCCGCGGGTGTCGGGGTCGAGGTGGAAATGCCCGGCGCGGGCCGCCTCGGAGTTCAGGTCGATGACATGGCCCTCGGCCGAGACGCGCTGGCCGACCTTGAGGCGGCGGTCGACGTCCTTGCCGATGGCGACGATCTCGCCGGCGAACTCATGGCCGGTGATCATGGGGACGGGAACGTTCTTCTGGCTCCACTCGTCCCAGTTCCAGATGTGGATGTCGGTGCCGCAGACGGCGGTGCGCTTGACCCTGATCAGCACGTCCTCGTCGCCGGCCACGGGGATCGGGGCATCGATCAGCTCGAGGCCGACCTCGGGTTTCGTCTTGGCCAGGGCCTTCATTGTGTCGGTCATCAGATCACTCCCAATTCCCTGCCGGCCGTCGTGAACGCCGCGACCGTTTGATCAATCTGTTCGAAGGTGTGCGCCGCCGACATCTGGGTGCGGATGCGGGCCTGGCCGCGGGGGACCACCGGGAACGAGAAGCCGATGACGTAGACGCCGAGCTCCAGCGCCCGGGCGGCAAAATCCTGTGCCAGTTTGGCGTCGCCCAGCATCACCGGAATGATCGGGTGCTCGCCCGGCAGCAGGGTGAAGCCGGCCTCGGCCATGGCGCCGCGATAGCGGGCGGCGTTGGCGAACAGCTGCTTACGCAGGACGTCGCCCTCGGAGCCGCCGGCGATGCGGATGGCCTCCAGGCTGGAGCCGCACACCGCGGGGGCCAGGGCGTTGGAGAAGAGATAGGGCCGGGCCCGCTGCTTGAGCAGGGCGACGACCTTGGCCCTCGCGCAGATGAAGCCGCCCATGGCCCCGCCCAGCGCCTTGCCGAAGGTGCCGGTGACGAAGTCGACCTCGACGCCGTGGTGGGCGTAGGAGCCCCGCCCTTTCGGCCCGAGGAAGCCGGTGGCGTGGCAGTCGTCGACCATGATCAGGGCGTCGTATTTGTCGGCCAGCGCCCGGATGTCCTTCAGCTTCGCGACATAACCGTCCATCGAGAAAACGCCGTCGGTGGCGATGATGATCTCCTTGGCGCCGTCGGCCCGGGCCTGTTTCAGCTGGGCCTCGAGATCGTCCATTTCGGAGTTGGCGAAGCGGTAGCGTTTGGCCTTGCACAGACGCACGCCGTCGATGATCGAGGCGTGGTTCAGGCTGTCCGAGACGATGGCGTCGTCGGCACCGAACAGGGGTTCGAAGATGCCGCCGTTGGCGTCAAAGGCGGCGGCGAACAGGATGGTGTCCTCAAAGCCGAGATAGTCGGCGATGGCCCGTTCGAGCTCCTTGTGGATCTCCAGCGTGCCGCAGATGAAGCGGACCGAGGCCGTGCCGGCGCCCCATTTTTCCTGGGCCTCGATTCCCGCCCGGGTCACCCGCTCGTCGCCGGCGAGGCCGAGGTAGTTGTTGGCGCAGAAATTAAGGACGTCGCGCCCGCCGACCTTGATGACCGGTCCCTGACGGGAGGCGATGACCCGCTCGGGCTTGGTCAGCCCCTGGGCGTCGATGTCGGAGAGTTCCGCGGAGACGCGGTCGTAGAAGGTCGCTGTCATGCGCGCTCCGCTACGCCGTTTTCGATCCGGTTTGAAGCCCTCGCGCGTCAGGTCGCCGGCTCGGGTTCGGCCATCGTCCGGAAGGGGCTGACCCTTATGCGGCCGCCGCAGGGATCGAGCGTCTGGGCGAGGGAGACGGGAGAGGTGTCGCCCGGGGCGGTCATGCGAATGCGGGCGGCCGACGGGCAGGTCGTTTGGCCGGCACCCTCATTCGGGATGGCGGTCCAGGCGATATCGAAGAAACCCTGTCCCTGGGGGGCGAGCTCAACGGGTCCCGGCACCTGGCCCGGCCGGAAATAGCGCCCCAACGTCCGATCGGCGCGGACGGAACCGAGGGCGTCGCCCTTCTGATCCTCGAGCGTGACCGACGGATAGCCGGTCAGGCTGCAGGGACGCGCCCCGACGTTCTGAACGCCGAGGATGGCGATGCGATTGCCCGCGCCTGCATCCCCGCCGACGCGGCTGAGCTTGAGCTGCGGCCCCTTGCAGGGCGCGGAGACCTGGATGGAGCCGGCCGGCGTAGGCTCGACCGCCGGCTCCGGCGTGACCGGGAGGGCGCTGACCGCCGGGCGGCGGCAACGCTCGAGGATGACGACGCCCGCCTCGTCGGTCGGACCGAGACGGCTGAGCGTGGCGGTTTCCTCGCCCTCCCGCGTCACAACCCGCCACTCCACCTCGGCGTTGATGTAGCGGGCGCCCGAGGCGGCCGGGGCGAGACGCATGACCCAGGTACGGTCCTTGTAGGTGACCTGGGCCGACTGCGGATCGGGGTAGGCCACCGCCACCGTCAGCCCGCTGTCGCAGACGAAAGTCGCGGACACCGGCGCGGCGGCTTCAATCGGGGTGGCGGGCTCGGGGGGCGGGGTGACGGGCGCTTCGGGCTGCCCGCAACCCGCGAGAACCGCCACGCCCAGAGCCGACAGGCCGATGCCGAGAAACCGAAACCGCCGCATGATGATTTCCCCCGAAGGAACGGTAGCTGAACGACAGCCAAGGGCAAAGGCTCCGGCCGCGCAAGGGCGGCGGGCCGCGCTCAGGCGGTCAGCAGCCGCGGCAGCTTGAAAGTCACCGTCTCGCGTTCGCCCGCGTCCTCGATCACCTCGGCGTCGAAACGGACGCGGACGGCCTCGACCAGGGCTTCGATCAGCGGCTCCGGGGCCGAAGCGCCGGCGGTGATTCCGAGGGTGGAGACGCCCTCCAGCCAGGACCAGTCGACCTGGGTCGCGTCGTCGACCAGCCGGGCGTCGCGGGCGCCCGCCCGGAGCGCCACCTCGACCAGCCGCACCGAGTTGGACGAGTTCTTCGAGCCGACCACCAGAACCAGATCGCAGCCCGCGCCCAAGCGTTTGACCGCCTCCTGCCGGTTGGTGGTGGCGTAGCAGATGTCTTCCTTGTGCGGGTCGGGCAATTCGGGGAACCGCCGCTTCAGCACGGCGAGGATTTCGCTTGTGTCGTCGACCGACAGGGTCGTCTGGGTGGCGTAGGCCAGGGGGGCCTCGCCGGGGCGCTGGAAGACCTCGGCGTCCTCGACCGTCTCGACCAGGCTGATGGCCCCAGGCGGCAGTTGGCCCATGGTGCCGACGACCTCGGGGTGGCCGGCGTGGCCGATCAGGATGATGTGGCGGCCGGCCGCGTGGTGGCGCTCGGCCTCGACGTGAACCTTGGACACCAGCGGGCAGGTGGCGTCGAGGAACAGCAGCTCGCGGGCTCGCGCGCCCTCCGGCACCGACTTGGGCACCCCGTGGGCGGAGAAGACCACCGGCCGGTCATCCGGGCACTCGTCCAGCTCCTTGACGAATACCGCGCCCATGGCCTTGAGCCGGTCGACGACGTGGCGATTGTGGACGATCTCGTGGCGCACATAGACCGGAGCGCCGTATTTGCCGATGGCCCGCTCGACGATCTGGATGGCCCGGTCGACGCCGGCGCAGAAGCCGCGCGGCGTGGCCAGCCGGACGGTCAGCGGGCGCTTATCGGAAGCCGGGATGGGCGCGTGCAGGGTCATGCCCGGAACCTAGTCGTTTGGTCCCCGCGCCGCCACCACGGTTTGCGCCAGCGCGGGTTTGCCGCGCCTCGCTTTAGCCGCTATCAGCAACGAGCGTTACGCCCGGCGCCGGGCTGTCGCGCGCCTCCTCGTTTGTGGAAGAGCCTTTGATGCGTCGCGTCTTCAAGATTTCCCTGGTTTCGGTCGCCTCGGCCGCGATGCTCTCGACTGTTCTGGTTCCGTTGACGGCCGATGCCCAGTCGCGCCCGCGACAACCCCAGGGAGGCTCGGACCGCGGCCAGAACGCCGACGGTTCGCCGGTCAACCAGCGCCAGCGCGCGCCGCGCATCGCGCCGCTGCGCCGCACCGCGGCTGCCGGCCCCTGCCCCTATGTGAAGATCCTCTATGACGCCGCCCGCTATGTCGAATTGACCGGCGACCGTGTGGCCGCGTCGAATGTCGCCTACACGGGCGAAATCCAGGGTCTGGTCTCGGACTGCGCCTATCAGAACGATGAACCGATCACTGTCTACACCCGGGTCCAGTTCGACCTGGGCCGGGGGCCGCAGGCCGAGGGCCAGGGCCGCACCTACCGCTACTGGATCGCGGTAACCGAGCGGAACAAGGCCGTTCTGGCCAAGGAATATTTCGATCTGCCGGTCAATTTCGGCGAAGGGCAGCTGACGGCCTCCGTCACGCACGATCAGGTCGTGGTCATTCCGCGCGCCGAGGCGACCACCAGCGGCGACAATTTCGAGATTCTGGTCGGCTTTGACGTGACTCCCGAGATGGCCGAGTTCAACCGCACGGGCAGCCGTTTCCGCGTCAACGCGGGCGTCCCGGCGCCGTCGACCGACCAGTAATGACCGATCTCAGGACTGTTCTTGGCGAGGCGGTCGGGGCCGCCTTCGCCGCCGAAGGCGTGGACCCCGCCCTCGCCCGCGTGACCGCTTCGGACCGGCCCGACCTGGCCGATTTCCAGTCGAACGGGGCCCTGGCGGCGGCCAAGGCCCTGAAAGCCAATCCGCGCGAGTTGGCGGGCCGGGTGGCCGAGCGGCTGAAGGCGGATGAGAGGCTGGCGTCGGTAGAGGTCGCCGGACCTGGCTTCATCAATCTGAAGGTCGCCGACGCCGCGCTGGCGGCCCGGGCGACCGAGGTGGCGGCGGACGCCGCGCACGCCGGCGCCTCGCTGGTCGCCTCGCCGCGCAAGGTGGTGATCGACTACGCCGGGCCGAACGTGGCCAAGCCGATGCATGTCGGTCACCTTCGCAGCTCCATCATCGGCGAAAGCCTGAAGCGGCTGTTCCGCTTCCGCGGCGACACGGTTTGGGGGGACGCCCATTTCGGCGACTGGGGCTTCCAGATGGGCCTCTTGATTGGCGCCGTCGCCGACGAGGGCGGGGCCGACGCCTTCCTGGCAGACGGTGACGGACCGTTCCCGACCGAAAGCCCGGTGACGCTGGAGGACCTGGAGCGGCTCTATCCGGCCGCCGCCGCCCGTGCCAAGGAGGACCCGGACTTCCGCGACCGCGCCCGCAAGGCGACGGCGGAGCTGCAGGCTGGGCGTCCCGGCTACCGCGCCCTGTGGCGCCACATGCACGACGTTTCGATGAGCGGCCTTCAGCGTGAGTTCGCGGCTCTGGGCGTCACCTTCGACCTGTGGAACGGGGAGAGCGACGCCGACCCGCTGATGCCCGAGATGATCGCCCATCTCGAGGAAACCGGACTTCTGGTCGAGGACGACGGCGCGCGGGTCGTGCACGTCGCCCGGCCCGGCGAGACGCGCAAGCGCAAGCTGGCCGACGGCAGCGTCGTCGAAGCGCCAAGCCCGCCGCCCTTGCTGGTCATCTCGTCGGAAGGCTCGGCCATGTACGGCACGACCGATCTGGCGACCATTCTCGATCGTCGGAAGGCGATCGACCCGGACCTGATCCTCTATGTCGTGGACGAACGGCAGGCCGAGCATTTCGAACAGGTGTTCCGGGCGGCCTGTCTGGCCGGCTATGCGGACGAGGGCTCGCTGGAGCATCTCGGCTTCGGCACCATGAACGGGCCGGACGGCAAGCCCTTCAAGACCCGCGCGGGCGGCGTGCTGAAGCTGCACGACCTGATCACCATGGCCACCGACAAGGCCCGCGAGCGGCTGCGCGAGGCGAAGCTGGGGGCCGACCTGCCCGAGGCGGAGTTCGATGACATCGCCCGCAAGGTGGCGGTGGCGGCGCTGAAGTTCGCCGACCTGTCGAACAGCCGGACCACCAGCTACGTCTTCGACCTCGACCGCTTCATGAGCTTCGAGGGCAAGACCGGGCCGTACCTGCTGTACCAGGCGGTGCGGATCAAATCCCTGCTGCGCAAGGCGGCCGACCAAGGCGTGGCGGCCGGGCCAGTTGCGATCGGCGAGCCGGCCGAGCGCGATCTGGCCCTCACCCTGGACGCCTTCTCGCAGGCGGTGGCCGAGGCCTACGACAAGCGAATGCCACACCTGATCTCGGAGCACGCCTACCGGCTGGCCCAGTCGTTCTCGAAATTCTACGCCGCCTGCCCGGTGCTCGTGGCGCCGGACGAGGCGACACGGAGCTCGCGCCTCACCCTGTCGAGAGCGGTGCTGGACCAGCTGGAGCGGGCGCTGGACCTGCTTGGCATCGACACGCCTGAGCAGATGTAGGCTAGACTGGCTCCGTCACCGGGGAGCTCGTCATGTCGCTGGACGCCTATATCGCCGGCCTGCCCAAGGCGGAGCTGCACCTGCACATCGAAGGGTCGCTGGAGCCCGAGCTGATGTTCGAGCTGGCGCGGCGCAACAAGGTCGCCATCCCGTTCGACAGCGTCGAGGCGGTGCGGGCGGCCTATGACTTCTCCAACCTGCAGGACTTCCTCGACATCTATTACGCCGGGGCCAGGGTCCTGCTGACGGAAGAGGATTTCCACGATCTGGCCCTCGCCTATTTCCGGCGCGCCGCGGCGGACAATGTGCGCCACGCCGAAATCTTCTTCGACCCGCAGACCCACACCGACCGGGGCGTTCCGTTCGGCGTGGTGGCCGAGGGGCTGCTTGCCGGGATGAAGCGGGCCGAACGGGAGCTGGGCGTCACCTCGAAGCTGATCCTGTGTTTCCTGCGCCATCTCGACGAGCACGCGGCGTTCGACACCCTGCATCAGGCGGAGCCGTGGCTGGACCGGATCGAGGGGGTGGGGCTGGACTCGTCCGAGATCGGCCATCCGCCGTCGAAATTCCAGCGGATCTTTGAACGCGCCGGGCAGATGGGTCTGAAGCGGGTCGCCCACGCCGGTGAGGAAGGCCCGCCGGAGTATGTGAGCGAGGCGCTGGACCTGCTGCACATCGACCGGATGGATCACGGCAATCGGTCGATGGAGGACGAAGCGCTAATCGAGCGTCTGGCGGCGTCGCAGATGACGCTGACCGTGTGCCCGCTGTCGAACCTGAAGCTCTGCGTCGTGAAGGACCTGAAGGACCATCCCGTGCCGGAGATGCTGCGCCGGGGGCTGCACGTGACCCTGAACTCCGACGACCCGGCCTATTTCGGCGGCTATATGAACGACAACTACCGCCGTCTGGCCGAGGCCGTGGGGCTGACCCGGGAGCAGGTCACGCGCATGGCGAAGAACAGCTTCGAGGGGTCGTTCCTCAGCGGGGGAGAGCGGGCCGCGCGGATCGCCGAGGTCGAGGCCTACGGCGCTGGCGGCTGAGCCTCGTCGGCGCGTGCTCGCACCCGGACGCTCAGCGTGTGCCGGTCCGTAATGGTCTCGGGCTCCCATTCGCGGGCCTCGATCAGCCGCAGGGTCTCCTCTCCTTCGCGTTCAGCCCGGTACACGAAGACCGTCCAGTATCGACCACCGGTTACACCCTCGTCGCGGGTCGCCCGGTCGGCCGGTCCCCAGAGCGTGTCGATCTGCCGGAGCAAGGTCGGCGCGGATTCCTCCCGCCAGTTGAAGTGGGTGTCGAGTTCCACGGCCAGGGTCTGACCGACGACCAGGTCGACCTCCGACGTCATGCCCCCTGGACGTATACGGACGGCCGGACCGCCCACGGCAGGGGGCTCGATCGGGGTGAAGTCAGGGTTGGCCCGCCGCTCGCATCCGGCGGCGGAGACCGTGAGGGCGGCGGCGATCAGGGCTGCAATAACGGGACGACGGACCATATTGACCCCTCCTTGAGTGGTTTCGGGCGCCTTGGACAGGGTTGCAGACTGCGCACACACCAGTGATATGTCGACCGTCGGGCGGCCTTGGCCTCCGGTTGCGCGGCGACGCGGTCGGCGCGGCAGGCGAAATTCGTCGGACTGACCGATCGATTCCCGCCCATCGGACTCGAAGGAGAACGGCATGAGGTATCAGTGGACGGCGTGCATGGTCGCCGGGGCGGTGGCGTGGGGGTTGGCGCCAACGGGAACCCAGGCGCAGACCGCCCTGCCATCCGCGACCCTGCGGCTCCACTGCTTCGACAACGGCGCCGATACGACGGCGGCCGAGGCCGAGGGGATCATGGACCTTCTGGCCTTCGCGGAGGCCCATGACGGCGAGGTGGTCTACCTGGACGCGGTGATCGAGGCGGATGCAGGCGCGGGGCTCTGTAGCCGCGACCTTTCAGAGTTTCCCGACCAGCCCTGGCCAGAACCGGGGCGCGCCCGGATCACCATCGACCCTTGCCGCACTGCGATCAGCGAGGGCGAGGAGGGCCGACACTGCTGGCGCGACGGCATGGTGGATGTGCAGGCCAGCGGGCCCCCGATGGCCCGGGCCAGCACGATCGTTCTGCCGGCGCAGACCGACATTCCGGAAAACCTGCCCTACCGGATCGGGGGCTATGGCGACTGGTTGAACGTCCAGGGGCCGTTCGTCGTCCATCGTTATTCGGGCACAGGCTATGACTACGCGACCTTCCACGTGCCGGACGCCGCCTTGCCGGGCGTCTGGGAACGAGCGCGCCTGAACGCGGAAGTCTGGAAACAGGGCCAGGCCGAGCGCTGACGGCGGCGCGGGGCGGCGATCGGATTCGCCGCGTGTGAGACCCCGTGGCGCTTGACTTGCGGCTGGAGTCGGGGCCTAGGTCGCGCGCTCTCGCGGGAGAGACCGGGCCGCTCTCTGGACCCGGAGCCGAAGGCGCAACCGCCCCGGAAACGCTCAGGCAAAAGGACCGCGAAGGCGCACGGACGCTGGAAAGCAGCCGCAAGGCTCGCCGACGGAGCAAGGCGACGGATCTCCTCCGGCGCCGGAATCTCTCAGGCTTCAGGACAGCGGGGGCGCGAGACCGGCGGAGCTTCCGCCAGAACACGCGACCGCAGGATTCCGATGACCGACGATCAGCTGAAGACCACCCCTCTCAACGCCGCGCATCGCGCCGCCGGCGCCCGCATGGTCGGCTTCGGCGGCTATGACATGCCCGTGCAGTACGAAGGCGTGCTGGCCGAGCACCGCTGGACCCGCGAGCACGCCGGCCTGTTCGACGTGTCGCACATGGGCCAATGCAAGATCACCGGCGCCGACGCCATCGCCCAGTTCGAACGCTTCGTTCCCGGCGACTATGCGATCCTCAAGGCCGGCCGACAGAAATACAGCCTGCTGCTCAACGCCGAGGGCGGCATCCTCGACGACCTGATGGCCGGCAAGCCCGATCACGATGGCCTCTATGTGGTGGTCAACGCCGGCAACAAGGACGCCGACTTCGCCTTCCTGCGCGACAATCTGTCGGGCGACGCCAGGCTGACCGTGCTCGACGACCGCGCCCTGATCGCGATCCAGGGACCGGAAGCGGCCGAGGTCATGGAGGCCCACGAGCCGGTGCTGGCCGAGTTCGGCTTCATGGACTGCGCCCGGCTGGTGCTGTTCGGGGTCGACTGCTTCGTCTCGCGTTCGGGTTACACCGGCGAGGACGGCTACGAGATTTCGGTCCCGGCCGCCGACGCCGAACGCATCTGGAGCGAAATCCTGAAGGACGCCCGGGTCAAGCCGATCGGCCTCGGCGCCCGCGACAGCCTGCGCCTCGAGGCCGGCCTGCCGCTGCACGGCCACGACGTCGACGCCTCGACATCGCCGGTCGAGGGCGCCCTGACCTTCGCCCTGTCGAAGTCGCGCAAGGAGCGCGCCGATTTCAACGGAGCCGACCGCATCCTGAAGGAATTGGCCGAAGGCCCGGCCCGGGTCCGCGTCGGCCTCAGCGTCAAGGAAGGCGCCCCGGCCCGCGAGGGCGCCGAGATCGCCGACATGGACGGAAACATCATCGGCAATGTCACCTCGGGCGGCCCCTCGCCGACGCTGGGCTGCAACATCGCCATGGGCTATGTGCCGCCAAAGTTCGCCGAGCTGGGCACGGAGCTGAAGGTTCTCGTGCGCGGCAAACCCGCCGCCGCCGAGGTCGTGGCCATGCCCTTCGTCGCTCAACGCTATTACCGCAAACCCAAGACCGCCTGACGGCTACCCGGAGAACTGAGATGCGCTTCACCAAGGATCACGAGTGGGTCAAGGTCGACGGAGACGTCGCCACCGTCGGTATTTCGAAGCACGCCGCCGACGCCCTGGGCGACGTGGTGTTCGTCGAGACGCCGGAAGCCGGCAAGTCGGTCGCCAAGGGCGACAGCTTCGCCGTCGTCGAGAGCGTCAAGGCGGCCTCGGACGTCTACGCCCCGGTCTCAGGCGAGGTGATCGAGGGCAACGCCGCCCTCGCCTCGGCCCCCGAGACGGTCAACGCCGATCCGGAAGGCGACGGCTGGTTCGCGAAGATCAAGGTGTCCGACGCGTCGCAGCTGGACGCCCTGATGGACCGCGCCGCCTACGATCAATTCCTGAGCACGCTCTGATTTTTTGATCCGTCATCCCGGACGACGCGTAGCGACGATCCGGGACCCGGGGCGGCTGCTCCCCTGGGTTCCGGGCTCCGCTGCGCGGCCCCGGAATGACGGAATTGGATACGAACCATGCGCTACCTCCCCCTGACGCCCGACGACCGCTCCGCCATGCTGGCGGCGATCGGGGCCAAGACGATCGACGACCTGTTCGTGGATGTGCCGCAGGCGGCGCGGCGGGAGGGCTTCGTGGACCTGCCGCGCGTGGCCGGCGAGCTGGAGGTCGAGCGGACCCTGGGCGCCATGGCGGCGAGGAACACGGCGGCCGGGTCGGTTCCGTTCTTCTGCGGGGCCGGAGCCTATCGCCACCATGTGCCGGCGACGGTGGATCATGTGATCCAGCGCTCGGAGTTCCTGACCAGCTATACGCCCTACCAGCCCGAGATCGCCCAGGGCACGCTGCAGTATCTGTACGAATTCCAGACCCAGGTCGCGAACCTGACCGGCATGCCGGTGGCCAACGCCAGCCTCTATGACGGGTCGACCGCCATGGCCGAGGGCGTGCTGATGGCCACCCGGGTGACCCGCCGCAACAAGGCGGTGATCTCGGGCGGGGTGCATCCGCACTATGTGGCGGCGACGGAGACCGTGGTCCACGCCGTCGGCGTCGAGACCGAGGTGCTGACGGCCGCGGTGGATGCCGAGGCCGCCGTCATCGACCAGATCGGGCCGGACACCGCCTGTGTCGTGGTCCAGACCCCGAACGTGTTCGGCACGGCGACCGACGTGACGAAGATCGCCGAAGCCGCCCACGCCGCCGGCGCCCTGCTGATCGTGGTGGTGACCGAGGCCGTGTCGATGGGCCTGCTGAAGTCGCCGGGCGAGATGGGGGCCGACATCGTTGCGGCCGAGGGCCAGTCGATCGGCAATGCGCTGAATTTCGGCGGGCCCTACGTCGGCCTGTTCGCCTGCCGCGAAAAGCTGATCCGCCAGATGCCCGGCCGCCTGTGCGGCGAGACGGTGGACGCGGACGGGGCGCGGGGCTTCGTCCTGACCCTGTCGACCCGCGAACAGCACATCCGCCGCGACAAGGCGACCTCGAACATCTGCACCAACTCGGGCCTGTGTACCCTGGCCTTCACCATTCACATGAGCCTGCTGGGCGAGACGGGGCTGCGGCGGATGGCGCTGCTCAATCATGAGACGGCGGTGGCGACGCGCGACGCCCTGGCGGCCATTCCCGGCGTCGAGGTGCTGACCCCGCGCTTCTTCAACGAGTTCGCCGTGAAGCTGCCGAAGAACGCCGTCGAGGTGGTCGACACGCTGGCGAAGCAGGGCGTGCTGGCCGGCGTGCCCTACGGCCGCCTCGCCCCCGCCGCCGGCATGGACGACGTCCTGCTGGTCGCCGCCACCGAGACCACGACCGAGGCCCATATCGCCGCCCTCAAGACCGCCCTGGCGGAGGTTCTGTAATGAGCACCATGAACACCGTCGGCCGTCCGACCACGCCGAACAAGGTCGAGAGCAAGCCCGCCACCCTGACCGGCGGGCGCGGCCTGCTGCAGGACGAGCACCTGATCTTCGAGAGCGACGGCTGGGGCAAGACCGGCGTCGATCTGCCGGAACCGAAGACCAGCGGTTCCGATCTGGGCGATCTGGTGCGCAAGGACCCGATCGGCCTGCCGGGCCTCTCGGAGCCCGAGGCGATGCGCCACTATGTGCGGCTGAGCCAGAAGAACCACGCCATCGACCTGGCCATCTATCCGCTGGGCTCGTGCACGATGAAGCACAATCCGCGCCTCAACGAGAAGATGGCGCGTCTGCCCGGCTTCTCGGACATCCACCCGCTGCAGCCGCAATCGACGGTCCAGGGGGCGCTGGAGCTGATGGACCAGCTGGCCCACTGGCTGAAGACCCTGACCGGCATGCCGGCGGTGGCCCTGTCGCCCAAGGCGGGCGCCCATGGCGAGCTGTGCGGCCTGATGGCCATTCGCGCCGCCCACCGGGCCGCGGGCAACGGGCTGCGGTCGGACACGCCGCGCAACAAGGTGCTTGTGCCGACCTCGGCCCACGGCACCAACCCGGCCACCGCCGCCTTCGTCGGCTATACCGTGGTGGAAGTGGCCCAGACCGAGGACGGTCGCGTCGACGTCGCCGATCTGGCGTCGAAACTGGGGCCGGACGTGGCCGCCATCATGGTGACCAATCCGAACACCTGCGGCCTGTTCGAGCGCGACATCCTCGAGATCAGCCGGCTGACGCATGAGGCGGGAGCCTATTTCTACTGCGACGGGGCCAATTTCAACGCCATCGTCGGGCGGGTGCGGCCAGGCGACCTGGGTGTGGACGCGATGCACATCAATCTGCACAAGACCTTCTCGACGCCGCACGGCGGCGGCGGGCCGGGCGCGGGGCCGGTGGTGCTGTCAGAAGCCCTCGCTCCGTTCGCGCCGGCGCCGTGGGTGGTCTCGGGCGAGGACGGCTTCAACCTGGTCGAGTTCGCCGAGGACGAGGCCGAGCAGGCCTTCGGCCGCCTGTGCGCCTTCCAGGGCCAGATGGGCATGTATGTCCGCGCCCTCAGCTACATGATGAGCCACGGTTCGGACGGGTTGCGGCAGGTGGCCGAGGACGCGGTGCTGAACGCCAACTACATCAAGGCCCGGCTGTCGGACGTGATGAGCGTGGCCTTCCCGGAGGGGCCGTGCATGCACGAGGCCCTGTTCGACGACGAATGGCTGAAGGGCACGGACGTGACCACGCTCGACTTCGCCAAGGCGATGATCGACGAGGGCTTCCACCCGATGACCATGTATTTCCCGCTGGTCGTGCACGGGGCGATGCTGATCGAACCGACCGAGACGGAGTCGAAGCAGGAGCTGGACCGGTTCATCGAGGCGATGCGGGCGCTGGCGAATGCGGCGAAGGCCGGGGACGTCGACCGCTTCAAGGGGGCGCCCTTCCATGCGCCGCTGAAGCGGCTGGACGAAACCCGCGCCGCGCGTCAGCCGGTGCTGCGCTGGACGGCGCCGGAGGGGTCGAACATCGCGGCCGAATAGGTGCGCACGGTAAAGTGAACGACGGTCTCCCTGACAGGCGTATGCTTGGGTCTGCGTAATCAGAACCAGGAACGAGCGTTGGGAGGCGCACAGGTCATGATGTCACGCGTACAAAAGGGTTTGGTCTCGGGTTTCGCGGCCACCGTCGCGGTGTCGGCGCTGGAACTGGCCAACATCTACGGGGCGCCCATGTTGGGCATCGAGCCCTGGGCGGCGAGTTTCCCCCGGCTGTTGTCGGTCATGCTGCAGGTGCCCGATCTGATCGTCGTCGGCTGGATCGCCCACTTCCTCGTCGGCACGGTCGTGCTGGGCGCCGCCTTCGGCGTCCTGTGTCCGAAGCTGCCGACGGAGACGCCGGAATCGAAGGGCATCCTCTTCGCGGTCGGGGCCTTTATCGTCATGGGCCTGACCATCGCGCCGGCCGTCGGCGCCCTGGGCGGACGGCCCGTGGGGCTGTTCTTCATGCAGGCCGGGTTCGGCACCCTGGTCTGGATGATCGCGACACACGCGGTCTACGGCATCGTGCTGGGTAATGTGTACGGGCGCCTCGTCGCCCGGGACCGGCACGCCCACCATGTGACCAACGGCGCCACCGCGCACTGACGGGCGCGCATCGCCCGAAAGCGAAAGGCCCCGCCGGTACGCCGGCGGGGCCTTGTCGTTTCCGGACCGGTCGACGGCCTAGTTGAGGCGCGAGCCGATCTGGGCGATGGCGTCGTCCAGCAGGGGATCGGTCTTCTGGCCGGCCAAGCGGGCGGCGAGAATCTGCTCGGCGGCGCGGGCCGCGAGATCGGCCGCGGCGGCCTTGACCTCGGCCGTGGCCTGAACCTCGGCCTGGGCGATGCGGCGCTCGGCCAGGTCCTGACGGCGCTTCAGTGTCTCTTCCAGTTTCGCCCGGGCCTCGGCCTCCATGACGCGGGCGTCGGCCTCGGCGGCCTCGAGCATGGCGGCGGCCTGGGCCTCGGCCTCGGCCTTCTCCTGACGAATCTGGGCCAGCAGGGCCTCGGCCTCAGCGCGCAGACGGGCGGCCTCGTCGAGCTCGGACTGGATCCTGGCGGCCCTGGCGTCGAGCTGGCCGGCGACCAGCTTCGGCACCCCGGCGAGAACCACGATGACGAAGAAGGCGATCAGGCCGACCGCGACCCAAAGTTCCGCGTTCGACAGGTCGTAGAGGTGGGGATTGAAGAATTCCATCAGGCAGCGCCCTTCACGGCGGCGGCGGCTTCGGCGGCCGTCGGCCCCTTGCCGGTGAGACGTTCGACGATGGCCGCCGCGGTGTCGGAGGCGATCGCCGAGACGTTGGTCATGGCGGCGTCACGGGTCTTGCCGATGGCGGTTTCGGCCTCGGCGATGCGAGCGGCGACCACGGCTTCTTCCGCCGCGGCGCGGGCGTTGGCCTCGTCGGTGACGCGGGCCTTGGCGGCGGCCGCGGTGGCGCGGGAAGAGGCGCGGGCCTGTTCGACCTCGGCCTTGGCGGCCTCGGCCTGGCCCGCGGCCTCGGCCTGCACCTGGCGGGCGGTCTCGACCGCGGTCGAAATGGTCGAGGCGCGCTCATCGAAGACGCGGCGCATGCGCGGCGCGAAAACCTTGGCGATCAGCCAGTAGAGGATGGCGAACAGGAAGATCAGATAGACGATCTGACCGAACCAGTGCTGGAATTCGAACTGGGGCAGGCCGCCGGACTCATGCTCGCCGCCGTGGGCGGCCTCGGTCGTGGCGTGCGTGTCCTCGAGCGCGACCGGAGCGGGCGCGTCGGCATACGGCACGGATGTGTCTTGAACGGTCATCGATCGCCTGAGGGAGAGGTCTGGAAGGTCGTCAGCCGGCGGCGCGGACCGGGTCCGCGCCGCCGAAGCCGATTACGAGATCCAGATCAGGATGCCCATGACGAAGGCGAGGATGCCGAGGGCTTCGGCCAGGGCCGCGCCGACGAACAGGTTGCCGATCTGCGAGCCGGCGGCCGACGGGTTGCGCAGGGCGCCCGCCAGGAACTGGCCGAAGATGTTGCCGACGCCGATGCCGGCGCCGATCATGCCGGACATCGCGATGCCGGCGCCGATGAGCTTGGCGGCTTCTGCTTCCATGGTGTCTAGATCCTGTTTGGGTTGGGTTGGTTGGAAGGAACTGGGCAGCCCTTAGTGGGCGTGGTCCAGGTTGACCACATCATTGAGGTAGATGCAGGTCAGAACGGCGAAGACGAAGGCCTGAAGGAAGGCCACGAGGAACTCGAGCGCGGTCAGGCCGATGGTCATACCCAGCGCCAGCGGGAAGATCAGCACGCCGAACCAGCCGGCGGCGCCGATCACCGCCGTGGCGACGAAGCCGGCGAAGACCTTTAGGGCGATGTGCCCGCCCATCATGTTGCCGAACAGACGAAGCGTCAGGGTCAACGGGCGAAGCAGGAAGGAGAAGAACTCGATCAGGCCGACGATCGGACGCATAACCAGCGGCGCGCCCGTGGGCCAGAACAGCTTGAGGAAGCGAAGACCGTTCTTCCGGATGCCGATGATCACGACCAGCAGGAAGGTGATCATGCCGAAGGTGGCGGTCACGGCCAGCTGCGAGGTGGCGGTGAAGCTGAGGAACATGCCCAGCAGGTTCATGCCGAGGATGAAGGTGAAGACCGTGAAGACGAACGGGAAATATTTCTTGCCGTCATGGCCGATGATCGAGTCGGTCAGGCCGTCGATCATGCCGAAAAGGGTCTCTCCGACCGCCTGGGTCCGCCCCGGCACCACCTTGGCGCCCGAGGTGACCAACGTCAGGAAGCCGACCACGAGCAGGAAGCCGATGGTCATGGCGAGGTGCGAGTTGGTGAAGGCCAGATGCACCTGGCCGACGACGGGCAGCGTCACCTCGCCGAAATCGAGGGCCGGCGTCAGCGGCTTTACCTGAAACTGATGTAGCGGATCGGCCATCGGGCGATCAGGCTCCCTGGTCTTCGTCGTCGTCGAAGGGAACCGACTGCGGCTCCCCATGCTGTTTGGCCTCGGCCATCAGGCGTTGCGCCGTGCGCCACGCCATCCACACCGAGACGGCGAAACCCAGAAGGACTCCACCGATGATTCCCACCGGCGTCGTGCCGGCGAAGTAGTCGATCCCGAAGCCGAGCGCGAGGCCGACGAAGACGCCGCCGAACAGGTCGGCGATGATCTTCCAGGCCTGGCCCGCCGCCTTCTGGCCCGCCGCCTCGTGAGAGAGCTGGCGGGTCGTGCGCGCCTCCAGATCAGATGCGCTCCTAGAGAGACGAGCGATCGCCTCCTGACGCGATTCCGGCGGGGTTGACATGGGCGGCCTCAGCACTCCGGCACGGATGCCGGAGGGGGTCTGAATTCGGCGCGGAACCTATAGGCGCGACCTCCGCAGGTCAAGGCGGTGCGGAACGGCATTAGATCGTTGATTTTCCGCACGTTTGTTTCCCAGATTTGGCGGCGTGGCGAACGGTCGCTGTCGCGGGGCCGGATTCGGGGCATGAGTCTGCGCTTTGCGGCGCGGGCGGCGCAAAGGTGGGGAGGTCGGCGGCGCGCGGACGTCAGCCCGGAACCGTGATGGGTGCTCCCGTGCTTTCGCCGTAGGGAGCCTGTGCTGTTTTCGGCTGAACGTCCTTGCTCCGCCGTGATCGCGGCTCCGAGCGCTTCGGGGCGGGCATCACAGGCGAGACCGGGCTTCGCCAATTTCAGCACCCGGTCCGTTTCGCCTTTAGGCCCTTTCGAAACTAAGCCCGGACGGGCGGGAGCCTCCAGGGCCCCCGGACTCCTCCGTTTCAAACCCGGAGGACAGTTCCTTCGCCTGCGCGGAGGGGGGCGCAACCCGTCCTCCAGCAGGGTCCGGTTCCGCCGCGCGGCTCCGAAGAGCCGTACGGCGTCCCGCAACGATCACACCCCGCCGCACGCGATGGCCCTGGCGCCAGACGCCCTCCCCCGCGACGGGACAGCCAGGATCATACAGCCGCCCGTTTATGCGGATGGAAGATTGGTTTTAGTTTCGACCATGTGACTGAAAAGACGGGAGATCGTCCGCTGAACCCGACTATAATTTCCGGAATAGTCAGCACAGCGACATGGCGTCGGCGGCGGCTTTGGGAGCCGAGGTTCGTCACAACGGGCACAACGACGGTCACAACGGACACGACGGGGCCGGAGGGATCGCGGCGACCGTCAGGGAGACGCAATCGATGGGTTGCGGGCAAGGGCCCGCGAAGGCGAAGCGGGCGCGGTCCCGTCGTGTCCGTTGTGGCGTCTCTTCGTCGTGGTCGTTGTGACGAACCAGCCAGCCGGGGCCTACCGTCCGCCCTGGAGGCAGTTGCGGGCGGTGTAGAGGCCGTTGAGGTAGTGCCAGCGGTTCTCGTCGGCCTCGCGGCGGGCGCGCTCGGGACCCTTGAGGGCGTCGACGCCGGCCATGACCAGTCCGGCCCCGGGGATCAGGGCCGCGGCGCCAGCCCGGGCCACGCCGCCGAGCGCGCCGCCGGTCGGCGTTCCGCCCATACGCTCGCTGAGCGTGGCCGCCTCGTCGGCGATCTGGCGGCAGGTCAGATTGGCGTCGCCGGCCCGGTTCACCGGCACGGCGTCGCCCGAGGGCTGCGTGGCGCAGCCGCCGCAGATCATCACGGCGGCCAGCAAAACATGAACTTTCACAATCGGTACTCCCTGAACCCCGTCCGGGACAGAACGGCGGTAGAGGGAGTCCGGTTGCGTGGGCGTCGTCAGGCGCGGACGGCGCGCGAGGCCTCGACGCCGAGGGCCTGCAGCGCGGCGGCGGCGATATGGTCGGCGTTGAGGCCCGCCGTGGCGTACATGGCGGCGGGCGCGTCCTGATCCTGGAAGACGTCGGGCAGGTGCAGGGTGCGGACCTTGAGGCCGGCGTCGAGCGCGCCCCGCTCGGCCAGCATCTGCAGCACGAAGCCGCCGAAGCCGCCCATGGCCCCCTCCTCCACCGTGATCAGGCATTCGTGCTCGCGGGCCAGACGCAGGATCAGGTCCTCGTCGAGCGGCTTGGCGAAGCGGGCGTCGGCGACCGTGGCCGAGACGCCGCGCGCGGCCAGGGCCTCGGCGGCCTTGAGCGATTCCTGCAGCCGGGTGCCGAGCGACAGGATGGCGACAGCGGTCCCCTCGCGCACGATTCGGCCCCGGCCGATCTCAAGCGGCGCGGCAAGTTCGGGGATTTCGACGCCGACGCCGTCGCCGCGCGGATATCTGAACGCCGAAGGCCGGTCGTCGATCTCGAGCGAGGTGGCGATCATGGCCGCCAGTTCAGCTTCGTCGGCGGCGGCCATCAGCACCATGCCCGGCAGGGCGCCCATGAAGCCGATGTCGAAGCTGCCCGCGTGGGTGGCCCCGTCGGCGCCGACCAGACCGGCCCGGTCCATGGCGAAACGGACCGGCAGCTTCTGGATGGCGACGTCGTGGACGACCTGGTCATAGCCGCGCTGGAGGAAGGTGGAATAGATGGCGCAAACCGGCTTCATGCCGTCGGCGGCGAGGCCGGCGGCGAAGGTGACGGCGTGTTGTTCGGCGATGCCGACGTCGTAGGTGCGTTCGGGGAAGGCCTGGCCGAACAGATCCAGACCGGTGCCCGACGGCATGGCGGCGGTGATGGCGACGATGGTGGGATCGCGTTCGGCCCGCTTGATCAGCTCGGTCCCGAACACCTTGGTGTAGCTGGGGGCGTTGGAGACCGATTTGGACTGCTTGCCCGAGACGACGTCGAATTTGGCGACCGCGTGCAGTTTGTCGGCGCTGGATTCGGCGGGGGCGTAGCCCTTACCTTTTTGCGTGACGACGTGGACGATCACCGGGCGGTCGGTGATGGCGGCGGCGTTCTTGAGGATGGGGACGAGGTTGTCCATGTCGTGCCCGTCGATCGGGCCGATGTAGTAGAAGCCCAGCTCCTCGAAGAAGGTGCCGCCGACGATCATGCCGCGGGCGTATTCCTCGGCCTTGCGGGCGGCGTTGCGGAACGGGCGAGGCAGGTGCTCGGCCACCGACTTCCCGAAGCGGCGGAAATTGCGATAGGCGCCGCCCGAGACCTGTTTGGCCAGATAGGCGCTCATGCCGCCGACGGGCGGGGCGATCGACATGTCGTTGTCGTTGAGAATGACCATCAGCTGGCCCTGGGTGGTCTCGGCCGCGTTGTTCATCGCCTCATAGGCCATGCCGGCGGACATCGAGCCGTCGCCGATGACGGCCACGACGCGGTTGCTCTCGCCCTTCTGGTCACGGGCAGCGGCGAAGCCGAGCGCGGCGCTGATCGAGGTCGAGGCGTGGGCCGCGCCGAACGGGTCGTATTCGCTCTCCGAACGCTTGGTGAAGCCGGAGAGGCCGCCGGGCTGGCGCAGGGTGCGGATGCGGTCGCGGCGGCCGGTCAGGATCTTGTGCGGATAGCACTGATGACCGACGTCCCAGATCAGGATGTCCTTCGGCGTCTCGAAGACGTGGTGGATGGCGACGGTCAGCTCGACCACGCCCAACCCCGCCCCGAGGTGCCCGCCGGTGACCGAGACGGCGTCGATGGTCTCGGTGCGCAGTTCGTCGGCCAGCTGCTTCAGCTGCGGGATGTCGAAATCCCGGGTGTCGGCGGGAAGCGTGACCTGGTCGAGCAGCGGGGTGTCGGGCATCGAGGCAACTTGAACGGCGCCCGAAGCGGGCGGGACGAGGAGGCTATTCCATGAACGCCTAGCACGGCGAACGCCAGTGAGGGATTCCTGAGGCGTTGGTGATTGGCGCCCTGCGATGACGGAGCAGGGCTATGACCGGCGCTGGAGAACGTAGTCCACGCTGGCCTTGAGGATGTCGGCGTCGGGGCCGAACACATCGAGATGGGCGCGGGCCTGGTCGGCGAGGTGCGCGACCCTGTGCCGCGCCGCGTCGAGGCCCAGCAGGGTGACGAAATTGGTCTTGCCCTGGGCGTGGTCCTTGCGCGCCGCCTTGCCGAGGATGTCCTCGTCGCCCTCGACATCGAGCAGGTCGTCGACGATCTGGTAGGCGAGGCCGATGTCGTGGGCGAAGCTGGTCAGGGCCTGGCGGTGGACATCGCGGGCGTCGGCGATAATCAGCGGAATTTCGAAGGCATAGCTGAACAGGGCGCCGGTCTTGAGCCGCTGCATGCGGGCCACGCCGCCGAGGTCGTCGCGCACGCCGAGCAGGTCGATCATCTGGCCGCCGGCCATGCCGCGCGCGCCGGACGCCAGCGACAGCCGGGCGGCGAGCTCGCAGCGCACCGCCGGGCTCTCGTGGGTGTCGGGGTGCAGCAGGATGTCGAAGGCGGCGGTCTGCAGGGCGTCGCCGGCGAGGACGGCGGTGGCCTCGTCATAGGCGCGGTGCACGGTCGGGCGGCCGCGACGCATGTCGTCGTCGTCCATGCACGGCAGGTCGTCGTGGACGAGGCTGTAGGCGTGGACGCATTCGAGGGCGCAGGCGGCGCGCAGCACCGGCCGCTCCTCGATGTCGAACAGATTGGCCGCTTCGAGCGCGAAGAAGGGCCGCAGCCGCTTGCCGGGGCCGAGGGCGGCGTAGCGCATGGCCTCGGTCAGGCGCGATTCGGGACCATCGGCGCGGGGCAGCAGTTCGTCGAGGGCTACGGTGACGAGATCGGCGGTCTCGGCCACGCGGTCGATGACGTTCTGTTCCGGGGAGTTGGCGGCGAGGACGGTCAGAACAGCCTCCCGCCCACCGGGACCTCGCGGTCGACGCCGACGAGGACGACCTCGCCCGCCGCATCGGGGAAGCCGAGGGTCAGCACCTCGGACATGAAGGGGCCGATCTGGCGCGGCGGGAAGTTGACCACGGCGGCGACCTTGCGGCCGACGAGCTGGTCCGGCGTGTAGTGGACGGTGATCTGGGCCGAGGACTTCCTGACACCGATCTCCGGGCCGAAGTCGATGGTCAGTTTGAAGGCCGGCTTGCGGGCCTCGGGGAAGGGATCGGCGGAAATCACCTGCCCGACGCGGATGTCGACCTTCAGGAAGTCGTCGAAGCCGATGGTCGGGGTCGGACCCGCGGCGGCGGCCGGGCCGGACATCAGCCGAAGTCCGCCGGCTCGGCGCCCTTCGCCTGGCCGTCGGGGCCGACGACGATCTTCTCGACGCGCAGCTGGGCGGCCTTGAGCCGGTCCTCGCAGTGGGCCTTGAGGCGGGCGCCTTCCTCGTAGAGCGAGATCGATTCCTCGAGCGGGGCCTGCCCGGACTCGAGACGGGAGACGATCTGTTCGAGGCGCTGCAGGGCGTCCTCGAAGCTGAGGTCGGCGGAAAGGGGGGCGGCGGCGTCGGTCATCGGCGGCGACCCTAGAGGGGCCGGATGCGCGCTTCAACGGGGAAGGGGGTCAGCGGCGCTCGTAGCGGCGTTGGGACCAGTATCTGAAGCCCTGGTTCTGAACCAGTTTCCAGCCGTCGGCGCGCAGGCGGCGGCCGACCATATGGTTGAAATAGCCGTGGGCGAGGACCAGCACGTCCTGACCCGACTCGGCGCGGGCGATCAGGGCCTGGGCGGCCTGTCCGGCGCGGACCTCGGCCTCGGCGCGGGTCTCCTGCCCCTCGTGATGGTTGAAGGCGTGCCACCAGATGCGGGCCACCGCGCCCCAGTATTTCGGCGGCAGCTTGAACCAGGACGGGAAGCGGGGCGGCGGCAGGGGCGCCTCGATGAACAGGGCGTCCGACATGACCTCCCGGCCGGCGGCGATGGCGGCGGCGGTTTCCTGGGCGCGGGGTCGGGTCGAGGCGTAGATGGCGCCCGCGCCCTCGGCCGTGGCCAGCAGTTCGGGCGGCGGGGTCTGGCCGGCGCGCAGGCCGCCCACCTCATACTTCGCCCACCAGTCGCGGTACTGGTCGGAGGTGAGCAGGCATTTGCGTGACAGGGCCGGCTCGCCGTGGCGGGCCAGGATAATGGCGCCGGGCCGGACGGCGACGAGCGCGGCAGGGCGCTGCACGGGCGCCGGAGCGGCCTGATCGACGGAGGGTTCTCGGGCGGGAGCTGACATGAGCGACGGGCGGAACAGCGATTGCGATCCGGCCCCCTAGTCCTCCCCCAAAGCCTGGACATGGGCGGCCGCCGAACGACCAAGCCCTTCCAGGTCGTAGCCGCCCTCGAGCGAGGAAACAACCTTGCCGGCGCAGCACGATCGCGCGACCTCGACCACGGCGCGGGTCGCCCAGGCGAAGTCCCCGGCCTCAAGGCTCTGGTGCGCCAGCGGATCGCGGCGGTGGGCGTCAAATCCAGCCGAGATCAGAATGAGGTCGGGCCGGAACGATTCGAGGGCGGGCATCAGGCCGTCGGCGAAGGCCGCGCGCCATGCCTCGCGGGCCGCGTGAGGACCGACCGGGACGTTGACGATGTTGCCGACCCCGGTCTCGGAGGCGGCGCCGGTGCCGGGATAGAGGGGCATCTGGTGGATCGAGCCGAGAAACAGGCTGCCATCCGTCTCGAAGGCGGCCTGGGTGCCGTTGCCGTGGTGGACGTCGAAATCGATCACGGCGACGCGGGCCATGCCCTCGGCCTGGGCCACGCGGGCGGCGACGGCGACGTTGGAAAACAGGCAGAAGCCCATGGCGCGATCCGGCTCGGCGTGGTGGCCGGGCGGGCGCACGGCGGCGAAGGCGCGGGCGGTCTCGCCCCGGGCCACGGCGCGGACGGCGTCGATCACGGCGCCGCCGGCGAGACGGGCGGCGCGGACGCTGCCGGGCGACAGGATGGTGTCGGCGTCGAGCTGATTCAGGCCGTCGCGGGGAGAGGCGTTGAGCAGACGGGCGACGTAGTCCGACGGGTGCAGGCGCTCGAGGTCGGCGACCGAGGCCTCGGTCGCGGCGCGGCCGTCGCGCGACAGACCGGCGTCGTCGAGCGCATCGAGCACCGCGCGCAGCCGCTCCGGCCGCTCCGGGTGGCCGGCGCCGGGCCGGTGCTCGATCATGTCGGGGTGGGTGAAGAGGGCGACGCTCACGAAGCGAGGATAGGCGCGCGCGCCGCACTTGTCGCGCCCGGATCGAGCCTGTAGGCGCCGGGGATGACCGAAGCCGTGATCCGCCCCGCCGTCGAGGCCGACGCCGAAGCCTTGGGCGCGCTGGGCCGGGAGACCTTCGTCGACACCTTCGTGGAGAGGTTCGGCATCCCCTACCCCGCCGACGACCTGACCGCCTTCCTCGACGCCAGCTTCAGCCCCGAGACGATCCGGACGAAGCTCCGGGAACCGGGCGCAGCGTGGTGGGTAGCGGAAGCGGCGAACGGCGACCTGCTGGCCTTCGCCAACGCCGGGCCCAACACCCTGCCCCATCCGGAGGCCCGTTCCGGCCATGCCGAACTGCGGCGGCTGTATGTGGCGAAGGCGGCGCAGGGGCTGGGTCTCGGGACCAAGCTGCTGGCCGTGGCGCTGGCGTGGATGGAGGCCCACAGCGACGGGCCGCTGTGGATCGGCGTGTGGAGCGGCAATCTGAAGGCGCAAAGGCTGTATGCGGCGTACGGGTTCGAGAAGGCGGGCGAGTATCAGTACCCGGTGGGCGCCTGGCTGGACGACGAGTTCATCCTGAGGCGCGGCTGACTGACCGAAGCTGACGCCGGGTGGACGAAACCGGGCAACCGTGACTTGATCGCCCGACCGTCGCGAACCGTCGTGAGGGCAACGGGGGAGACGACGATGAAGCGGATCATCATGGGGACGGCGATCTGGCTGCTGGCGACGGGGGTCGCGGCGGCTCAGGAGCCGAAGGCGACGCCGCAGGAGATCGCCGAGTCCAGGGCGCGCGCCGACCGGCTGATCGCCGACGCCGACGCGGCCGGCATCTTCGTCAATGCGACCCGGGACGACGGCCTGGCCCGCGCGACCCACGTCGCCAGCGGCATGACCTGCAGTTTCGACGGCGGTCCGGAAGACCGGATTCACATCTTCCCCGGAACGCCGCGCGGCGACGACGTCGGCTGCATTTCGCTGGACGAGGCCACGGATATCGACCCCACCCTCTATGCGACCCGCCATCGGCCGATGCCCAGCCAGGCGGCGGTTCTGGCCGGCGCGCGGCAGGCGATCGAGAACCGCTGGCCGAACGCCGAACCCTATACCGCGGGCCTGCCATCGATGACCCTGGAAGGTCAGCCGCCGACATCGAGCGCGGCCTACAAGGTCGAGCTGGACGGCGGTCAGAAGCTGACCATGGTCCTTGTTTCGCACCGCGGCGAGTGGAGCTTCAAGGCCCGCGCCACGGGTCCCTACGACGAGCCCATGGGCGTGGCCCTGGTCGCGGGCGTCCTGTTCGAGGCCGCATTGATCGAGCGGCCCAAGGACTGACCGGCGAACGCGGCGGCTGGGGGCGCGGGCTCGGGAGCGGTTGTCGACGCCCGTTCCGATTACGGGGCGGACGCGCTATGTTGGGCCATGACCCGCGATGAACTGCTGGCCAAGCTGCGCGACCTGAAGCCCTGGCTCGAGGAGCAGGGCATCGTCAACGTGCGCCTGTTCGGCAGCTACGCGCGTGACGAGGCGGGACCGGACAGCGACGTGGATCTGCTGGTGGATCTGGGCAAGCCGCTCGGGCTGCGGTTCTTCAGTCTGGCGGACGAACTGGAGGACGAACTGGGCCGTGAAGTGGACCTCGTCACGGACGACGCCCTGCGGAACCCTTATATGCGCGCGACAGCCCTGAGAGACTGCATTGCGGTCTGATCGTTTCGAATTCGCGCTCCTCGCCGAGATCCGGGACTGCATCCGGCTGATTGAGAGCTACATCCATGGCATGGAGCTGACCGATTTCCACGCAGACACCATGCGCCGGGACGCGACGGCCTTCCGCCTGCTAATGATTGGGGAGGCGGCTTCGCATCTTCCAGAAAGCGTCAAGACCCGCCTTCCCCAAGTCGATTGGCGTGGGATGGTCAGTTTGCGGCACCGATTGGCGCACGATTACCCGTCAGCGGACACGCGTATCCTCTGGGCTGTGGCGACCGGCGATGTTCCCGCGCTGACGAAAGCGCTGGACAGCCTCTGATGCTCCTCCCCTTCTTCACCGCCCTGCGCGACGCGAAAGTGCCCGTGTCGATGAAGGAATGGCTGCATCTGATGGAGGCCATGGACGGGGACGTGGCCGGGCGGCGGGTGGAGGATTTCTACCATCTGTCGCGGGCGGTGCTGGTCAAGGACGAGAAGCATTACGACCGCTTCGATCAGGTGTTCGGCAAGGTGTTCGCCGGCGTCGAGACCGTCGGGGCGGGCGAGGATCTGACCACCGACATCCCCGAGGACTGGCTGAAGCTGCTGACCGAGAAGTTCCTGACCGACGAGGAGAAGGCGCAGATCGAGGCGCTGGGCGGGTTCGACAAGCTGATGGAGACGCTGAGGCAGCGTCTGGAGGAGCAGCAGGGTCGGCACGAGGGTGGCAACCGCTGGATCGGCACCGGGGGGACCAGCCCCTTCGGCCACGGCGGCTACAATCCCGAGGGTGTGCGCATCGGCGGGCCCGGGCGGCACGGCCGCGCCGTGAAGGTGTGGGAGAAGCGCGAATACCGGAACCTCGACGACCAGGTCGAACTGGGCACGCGCAACATCAAGGTGGCGCTGCGCCGGCTGCGCCGGTTCGCGCGCCAGGGCGCTCCGGACGAGCTGGACATGGACGCCACCATCGACGGCACGGCGCGGCAGGGCTGGCTCGACATCCATATGCGGCCCGAGCGGCGCAATACGATCAAGGTGCTGCTGTTCCTCGACATCGGCGGCTCGATGGATGCCCATGTGAAGATGTGCGAGGAGCTGTTCTCGGCCGCGAAAACCGAGTTCAAGCATCTGGAATTCTTCTACTTCCACAACTGCCTCTACGAGGGTGTGTGGAAGGACAACCGGCGCCGGCACAGCGAGAAGATCCCGACCTGGGAGCTGCTGCACAAATATCCGGGCGACTGGCGCGCCATCTTCGTCGGCGACGCCACCATGAGCCCCTATGAGGTCACCATGCCCGGAGGCTCGGTCGAGCACTGGAACGAGGAGGCCGGGGCCGTCTGGATGAAGCGGGCCACGCAGCAGTGGGACAAGGTCGCCTGGCTGAACCCGTCGCCCGAGCGCTACTGGGGCTATTCCGCCTCGGTGGGGATGATCCGCGAACTGGTCGATGAGCGGATGTACCCGTTGACGCTGGACGGTCTGGAGAAGGCGATGCGGGCGCTCGCCAAATAGGTTAGTCTGCACGGGCTGGTTTCAGGAGGTCCGTCATGCTCGCCGCCGTCGCCGTCGCCATGGTCCTGCAGCAGGCCGCCACCGGGCCGGTGGTGTGGCGGGAAGCCGCCGCGCCGCAGCCGATCATCGCCGAGACGCCGGCCGCGCCCGCCCTGCCCGACTGGGCCCGGGCCGACCCTTACGGTTACGAGCGGTCCGAGTGCAGCCCCCTGATGCGCAAGGCGAACGAGAGCCTGGAGGCCTGTCAGGCGCGCGTCCGTACGGCGCTGGCGCTCGATCTCGGCGCCGACCTGCCGCCCGGGCTGGCCGGCGGCGCGGCCGCGGAGCAGTGCCGGCAGGAGGCGGCGGGCGACCGCTACGCCTTGCAGTGCGGCGCGCCGAGCCGGGCGGCGCCTGGCGGTCCGCGGCTGGTCGACCGGGCCTGCGAGACGCGGCCGCGCGTCCAGCCCGAGGGCGGCGTGGTCTGGACCGAAGAATGCCGGCCCGCCGACGGCAGCAAGCCGGCGGACGACGGGCTGCGCATCCGGCTGGGCGGCGACGACTAGGACGCATCGACATTCAGGCTCCGTGGCGCTCGACCTTCCCCGTCATTCCGGGGCTGTGGCGGGCGTGAGCCCGTCTCGGAACCCGGAACCCAGGGGATCGCCTCCCGGTCCCAAAGCTGCTTCCAGAGCCCGAGCCAAAACTCCTGGGTTCCGGGTTCCGCTACGCGGCCCCGGAATGACGGTAGTTGGGGGGACCTCAGCAGCGCTGAAGATCGATTGGACCTGGCAGACAGGCAAACGCCGCGCCCCGGGGAGGGAGCGCGGCGTCGGTTGTTGTAAAGCGGATTAGTGCCGCTTGTCGTCGCGGAGGCTGTCCTTCATGCCGCCGACCGTGTTCTGGACCTTGCCTTCGACCTGATCGGCCTTGCCTTCGGCCTTCAGCTTTTCATCGCCGGTGAGGTCGCCGGCCGCTTCCTTGGCCTTGCCGCCCATGTTCTTGGCAGCGCCTTCAACTCGATCATGATGGGGCATCTGTGAATCTCCTGAAGCTCGCGGCGGGAGCGGCCGCGCATGGGGAATCAACCATTGGGCGGGCCGGACGTTCCCTTGCGGGGTCAATGGCTTGGTCACGATCGCGGCGCCGGGCCGCGACCGGCTTCAGCGCCCGCGCCGAAGCCACACCGCCACAGCCCAGGCATGGGCGTCGTGGCGCAGTTCGTTCAGGGCCGTGTGCGGTTCCAGCCAGACCAGTTCGTGGTCTGCCTCGACCCTGGCGGCGGGGTCGAGCGACAGCCGCTCGGCGACCCAGAAGCCGGCGATGTTGTTGACCGGGGTCCCGTCCGACCTGCGAAAATACTGGGCCGCCTCGGCGATCCTCCGGCCGGGGCGAACCGTCATGCCCGTCTCCTCGACGAATTCGCGGGTCAGGGCCTGTTCCTCGGTCTCGTCGCCGTCGAGCGCGCCGCCGGGCAGGTCGAAATAGCTGCCCTCGCCGCGGTCGACCCGGACGCAGGCCAGCTTGCCGTCATGGAAGACGAGACCGAACGCGGTGGGCCGGGCGGCGTAATCGAGGCCGGGGTCGGGCTGGCCGAATTGAAGCATGGTCGGGACTCCGGCGCGCGACGGTCAGAGGTCGAATGCGAGCCGGGCGCGCACGCCCGGGTGGGCCGGATCGTATTCGACCTTCGAGCGCAGACCGGAAGCCATGGCGGTGATGATCTTGCCGCCGAGGCCGGTGCCCTTCGGTTTGGCGTCGCCGAGGCCGGGGCCGTCGTCCTCGACCGTCAGCAGGGCCCGGCCGTTGTCGGGGTCGGGCTCGAGGACGATGCGAATTTCGCCGCCCTGTTCCGGGCCGTAGGCGTACTTGACCGCGTTGGTGACCAGCTCGGTGACGATGACCCCGATCGACACGGCCTGGTCGGTCGAGACCGCCAGGGGCTGCGCCTTCAGGGTCAGGGTCGGCGATCCGGCCCCCGGGGCGAGAGACTTGCCGAGCTCGGCGATCAGGCCTTCGAGATAGTCGTCCATGGCCACCGAAGACATGTCGTCGGAGGTGTAGAGGCGGCGGTGGACATGGGCCACGGCCTCGATCCGGGCCTGGGACTCCTTGAGCGCGGACCGGGCCCCGTCGTCCGCCAGATGGCGCTGCTGCATCGACATGAAGCTGGAGACCAGCTGCAGGGAGTTGCCGACGCGGTGGTTGACCTCGCGCAGCATGGCCTCCGCGCGGTCGCGGGCGAGGGTCAGCTGGGCGGTGCGGTCGCGGACCTGGGTCTCGAGCCCGGCGTTCATCCGGTCGAGGGTGTCGCGGGCGAGTTGGATCTCGCCGATGTAGCGGCGCACCAGCCAGACCATGATCCCGGCCAACACCAGCACCAGCAGTCCGCTGAGGGCGTTGGCCCACAGGGTCAGGCGCGAGCCGTGCTCCGACTGACGCGAACGGGAGTCGAGCCGGACCATCTCGATTTCGTCGACGGCGCCGATCCCGGCTCGGATGGTGGTCATCAGCTCCTGACCCCGGCCCGAACGGACCAGCTGGACGGCCTCGCCGGTGCGCCCGGTGCGGGACAGGGTGACCGACCGCTCCAGTTCCGCCAGCTTGTCGCGCGCTGCCTCGAGCATGACGGAGACCTGCGCCTCCAGCTGGGGGTCGTCGGCGGTCAGCCGCTCCAGTTCGTCCATCTGGTCCGGAACGGAGGTGGCGGCGCCGTTGTAGGGGGCGAGGAAGGCGGGATCGCCGGACAGCAGGAACCCCCTCTGCCCGGTCTCGGCGTCGACCAGGGAGAGCAGCAGCACGCCAGCGGCGCGGCGGACCTGCTGCGAGCGCTCGACCTGCTCGCTCAGGTCGGCGGTGCGCTGGATCATGACGAAGGTGGTCACGTTCGCCGCCAGCAGCAGCAGGATGGCGCCGGTCAGCAGGGCGACGATGGAGCGCCCGATGCTGGGCGTCCGCGCGAACCGGAGCAGGGCGGGCAGGGACGGGCGAACGGCCGAAAACATCGGGCGCGAGCATTAGCGGCGCGTTTTGCCCTGTCCAGTCGCGTGAGGGGGGAAACCGTCCCCGTTTTGCGGAATTAAGGTAAAGGTCGTCGAGACACGGGTGGGAGCAGAAATATGGTTTGGTGGTGGTGGATCGCGCCGGCGCTGGTCGGGCTCATCGGGCTGGTGCTGCTGTTTCGCGGCGTCGCGGCGCTGTTCAGGGGGCGGTTTTTCGGCGGTCTTCTGGGCGGCGTCGGCGGCGCCGGCTTTCTCGCGGCGGCCATGATCGCGGCCCTGCTGGGCCTGGATGTGCAGACCTATTCCCGCCTGACCTATGAGCGGCCCGTGGCGACCATAGAGACCCGCCAGCTCGGCCCGCAGTACTTCGAGGCCACGGTGATGCAGCCCGGCTCCGGCGAGGACGCCCCGGCTGTCAGCGACCTGTATCCCCTGCACGGCGACGAATGGCGGATCGAGGCCCAGGTCCTGAAATGGAAGCCGTGGGCCAATGTGCTCGGCCTGAACACCCAGTACCGGCTGGACCGGCTGTCGGGGCGCTACAGCTCGATCGAGCAGGAGATCGCCGGGGCGCGCAGCGTGCATCCGCTGACCGGCGGCGACGCCACGCCCGACTGGCTGCCCTGGAAGGTCAGCGCCTGGGACATGGCGCGGAAATACCGGGGCCGCGTCGATGCGGTCGACACCCTGTACGGCGGCGGCGCCTATATGCCGATGGCCGACGGGGCGAAGTATGAGGTGTGGATCACCCAGTCCGGCCTGATCGCCCGCCCCGCCAACGATGCGGCGCGGGCGGCCTCGGCGGGCGGCTGGACGCAGCCGTAGACTTGGGGATCAGACCGTCCCGATGGTCCGCAGACGCGCCTTGGGGTGGACCTCGTTCTGGCTCATGACGACGGTCTGGCCGCGGAAGCGTTCGATGATCGAGCGGACGTAGGGGCGGACCTGCGGGCCGGTCAGCAGGACGGCCGTATCGCCGGACATGGCGGCGCGCTCGAACACGTCGCGAACGGCGCGAATGAAGTCCTGCAACCGTGACGGGGCCATGGCCAGCTGCTTGTCCTCGCCCTGCCCCACCAGGGCCTCGGCGAAGGCCTGCTCCCAATCGGGCGACAGGGTGACGATGGGCAAGGCGCCGTCGTCGCCCTTGTGCTGCCAGCACAGCTGACGCGCCAGCCGCGAACGGACGTGTTCGACCAGCGAGGTCACCGACGAGGTGTGCGGCGCCGCCTCGGCCAGACCCTCGAGGATGGCCCCGAGATCGCGGATCGAGACCTTCTCGCGCAGCAACGACTGGAGCACGCGCTGCAGGGTGGTGACGGTGACGACCGTGGGGATCAGCTCCTCGACCAGCTTCTTCTCTTCCGGCCCCAGCTCACGCAGCAGCTTCTGGACCTCGGCGTAGGAGAGCAGTTCGGCCATGTTCTCCTTGAGGATTTCGGTCAAATGGGTGGTCAGCACCGTCGACGGGTCGACGATGGTGTAGCCCCGGAAGGTGGCCTCCTCGCGCAGGCTCTCGTCGATCCAGGTGGCGGGCAGGCCGAAGGCGGGCTCCTTGGTGTGTTCGCCGGGCAGCTCGACCTGGCGCCCGGCGGGATCCATGGCCATCAACGAGCCGAGACGGACCTCGCCCGAGCCGGCCTCCATCTCCTTGATGCGGATGGCGTAGCCCTGGGTGCCGAGGCGCATGTTGTCGAGGATGCGCACCGATGGCATGACGAAGCCGTACTCCTGGGCCAGCGAACGGCGCAGGGCCCGGACCTGATCGGTCAGGCGGCGGCCCTCGAGATCATTGATCAGCGACAGCAAGGAATAACCGAGCTCGATCTTGACCTCGTCGATGGTCAGGGCGGTGCCGATCGGCTCCTCGACGTCTTCCTTGGGGCTGGCGGCGGCGGCGGTCAGATCGGCTTCGGACGGCTGGGGCCTGAGCCGCTGACGGCCGAGGCGCCAGGCCATGAAGCCGGTCCCGATGGCGAGGGCGGCGAAGGGCAGCAGCGGCATGCCGGGGATCAGGCCGATCAGGCCGGCGGCGCCGGAGACGACGCCGAGGCTGACGGGGTTGGTGGCCAGCTGGGCGACGAGGGCCTTGTCTGCCGTGCCCTCGACGCCCGCCTTGGACACGAGGAAGCCGGCGGCGATCGAGATGATGATGGCCGGGACCTGGGTCACCAGACCGTCGCCGATGGTCAGGGTGACGTAGGCGTTGGCCGCTTCGCCGATCGGCATCTGGTGCTGGACGACGCCGATCAGAATGCCGCCGATGACGTTGATGAAGACGATGATCAGGCCAGCGACGGCGTCGCCGCGGACGAATTTCGAGGCACCGTCCATGGCCCCGAAGAAGGTCGATTCCTGCTCCAGCTCCTTGCGCCGGCGCTTGGCCCCCTCCTCGTCGACCAGACCCGAGGACAGGTCGGCGTCGATGGCCATCTGCTTGCCCGGCATGGAGTCGAGGGTGAAGCGGGCCGAAACCTCGGCGATGCGGGTCGAACCCTTGGTGATGACCACGAAATTCACCACCAGGATGATGGCGAAGATGATGATGCCGATGATGAAGCTGCCGCCCATCATCAGGGCCCCGAAGGCCTCGATGACCTGACCGGCGCCGCCCGTGCCCTCGTTGCCATGGGTCAGAACCAGCCGGGTCGAGGCGAGGTTCAGGCCGAGGCGGAACAGGGTCGAGACCAGCAGGACGGTCGGGAAGATGGCGAAGTCCAGCGGCTTCTTCATCATCACCGCGGTCATCAGGATCAGCACGCTGGAGACCAGCGAGATCGCCAGCAGCACGTCCATCAGGAAGGCGGGGATGGGCAGGATCAGCAGCAGGATGACGCCGATGACGCCGACGGCCATGCCGACCTCGCCGCGCGCGACCCAGCCCATCATGTCGCGGCCGGTCGGACGGGCCATGCCGTCCTTCATCATGGTGGAGGCGGGAACGTCGGTCATGCGCGGCCGAGCGTCTTCAGCGCGAGACGCGTGGCCTCAGCAATTACGGCGTCGCGGCGGCTTGCGGAGAGGTCGGAGGGCGCGTCGTAGTAGATTGCGATGTGGATCGGGTCGCCCGAAGGCGGGTTGATGACGCCGATGTCGTTGGTCTGACCGGTTCCACCCGTCCCCGTCTTGTGGGCGACGGTCCAGCCGGACGGAACTCCGCCCTTGATCCGGTTCGCGCCGGTCGGGCTGTCGATCATCCAGCGACGCAGGCGCGTCAGCATCGGCTCTTCGAGTCGCGGCTCCATGACGCCAGCGCCAAATACACGGCCCAGATTGGCGACCGCCTGGGACGGCGTGATCGTGTCCTTGTCGCCGTCCTTGCGGTTCATCATCGGCTCAAGCCGGTCGACGGTGGTGCTCTGGTCGCCAATCGACCGGTACCAGGCGCGAAAGGCGTCGATGCCCCCAAGCTCGCGGATCAGAATGTTGGCGGCCGGATTGTCGCTGATTTCGACCGTTCCCTTGCACAGCTGTTCGATCGTCAACGTCGAGCCGATGGCGGGCTCGGTGACCGGCGCGTGGGAGACCATGTCGGCGGCGGTGATTGGGATAGCGCGGTCGAGCCGTTCCTCGCCGCGTTGAACGCGTTCCAGTGTGGCCGTCGCGAGGAAGGTCTTGAACGTCGAGCAGTAGTTGAAGCGCTCGTGGGCGCGCCAAAACGCCATATTCCAGTCGGATGCCTGCAGACCGATGCGGCCCCCGTCGGCGGCTTCCAGAGCGCTGAGATCCACCTCCCACGCCCCGGGGGTCTGACGGACCTCCGAAACGGGCGAGGCAGGCGCGAGGTCGCATCCTGCCAGCGCGAGCGCACCCATGCCGGTCAGGACGCTTCTGCGGTCCGCGCGGATCATGGTCAGGCGGCCGCGTAGCCGGAGGCGGCGACGCCGGACTGGGGCGCCGGGATCGAGGTCCCGTCGTCGGCGTATTCGTTCAGCTTGTTGCGCAGGGTGCGGATCGAGATGCCGAGGATGTTGGCCGCGTGGGTGCGGTTGCCGAGGCAGTGCGACAGGGTGTCGAGGATCAGCGTCTTCTCCATCTGCGCCACCGTCTGGCCGACGTGGGCGCGGGTGACGGCGTCGGCGACATGGGCGGCGCGGCCGGCGGGGCCGGCGTCATGGACCGCGGCGCCGTGCGCGCCCGCGCTGAGCGGCTGGCCATCCGGCAGGCGGATGGCGTCGACGTCGATCTCCGGCCCGACCGCCAGCAGCACGGCGCGGTGCATGGCGTTCTCCAGCTCGCGGACGTTGCCGTTCCAGCGGTGCGAGACGAGGGCGCGCTTCGCGTCGGCCGAGATCGGCTTGACCGGCACGCCGTTGGCGGCGGCGTATTTCTTGACGAAGTGGTCGGCCAACACCGCGATGTCGCCCGGCCGCTCGCGCAGGGCCGGCAGGCGCAGGTTCACGACGTTGAGGCGGTAGAGCAGGTCCTCGCGGAAGCTCCCCTCGGCGACCGACTTGGCCAGGTCGCGGTTCGAGGTGGCGATGATGCGAATGTCGACCGACACCGGCCTGGTCCCGCCGACGCGGTCGATGACCCGCTCCTGGATCGCGCGCAGCAGCTTGGCCTGCAGGCGGACGTCCATCTCGGAGATTTCGTCAAGCAGCAGGGTGCCGCCGTCGGCCTCCTCGAACTTGCCGATGCGGCGGGCCATGGCGCCGGTGAAGGCCCCCTTCTCGTGGCCGAACAGCTCGGATTCCAGCAGGTTGTCGGGGATGGCGGCGCAGTTGACGCTGATGAAGGGGCGCTCCGACCGCTTCGATCCGGCGTGGAGGTAGCGGGCCATGACCTCCTTGCCGACGCCGCTTTCGCCGGTGATCAGGATCGAGGCCTCGGACCGCGCCACCTGATCGGCCAGTTGCAGGACGGCCTTCATCGACGGATCGGCCGAGATCATGGGGCGCTCGTCGTCGGCGACGGCCGACAGGACGGCGGCGATCAGATCGGCCTCGGGCGGCAGGGGGATGAACTCCTTGGCGCCGGCCCGGATGGCGTTGGCGGCGTCCGTGGCGTCGGCGTCGACCCCGCAGGCGACCACCGGCACATGGATGCGCTCGTTCTCGTTGGCCGCGATCAGGGCCGCGATATCGACCCGATAGTCGACCATCAGCAGGTCGGCTCCCTGCCCGCGCCGGAGCTGTTCCGTCGCCTGGTCGCCGCGCTCGACGTGGCTGACCTTGGCGCCGTGCGCCATGGCCATCTTCACCGCCGTCGCCAGCTGTCCGCTGAGCCTGCCAACCACCAGAAGCCGCATCGGTCTTCTCCTCTAATCTCTACAACCGGCTGCCGATCAGGCGCCGGAATCTTCCGTCTTGATGATCTCCGTCATGGTCACGCCGAGACGGTCCTCGACCACCACGACCTCGCCGCGAGCGACCAGCCGGTTGTTGACGAAGATGTCGATGGCCTCGCCGACCTTGCGGTCCAGCTCCAGCACCGAACCGCGGTTCAGCTTGAGCAGCTGGGCCACCGACATGTGCGCCTTGCCGAGCACGGCGGAGATGTTGACGGGCACGTCAAAGACCGGCGCCAGGTCGCTGGCGGTCTTGTCGGTCGCCTCGTCGTTGACGGTGATCGCGGTGGAGTCGGCGAACTCCTCCAGGGCCATGGTGTCGGACGCCATTACGGCCTCCCTTCCGTTGTCGGTTCGGGGGTGAGGATTTCAGCGTGGCCGGCCTCGGCTGCGAGGGCGGAGTCGAGCGCCTCGCGCATGCGGGCGAAGGCGGCCCCGGGTTCGAATTCAGCGCGGCCGTCGGCCCACTCCAGCTGGAAGGCGGCGACCGGCAGATCGGCGTCCTCGCGGAAGGCCACCACGCCGGTGAAGCCGGCGTCGGCGCACAGCCGTTCGACGTGGGCGCGGCTGGCGTCGTCAAGCGGGCCCGAGCGGATAACGAGGCGGGGCGCGGCGTCGATTTCCTGACCGAGCGCCTCCAGCGCCGCCTGCAGCGGCCCGGTCGGGAACCGGTCCAACGCCGCGGCGGCGACGACGCGGGCGGCGGCCAGCGCCAGCTCGGCTGACTGCTCGCGGTGGGCGATGGCGATCCGGGTCAGGGACGGCACGGCGGCGGTCAGGGCCTCGCCGATCGCCGACAGGGCCATGGCCTGAAGGCTGGCGGCCTCGGCGAGGGCGGCGTTGCGCGCCTCCAGCCGGGCGTCGGCCAGCAGGGCCTCGACTTCCTCCGGACTCCAGGCGCGCTTCGTCGGGCGGAAGGCCGACGCCTGGACGACGACGCCCGAGGCGTCGAACTCGGTGTCGAAGACGAACGGGGTGCTGACGGGTTGAGCGGTCATGTCAGTAGATCAACTCGTCGTCCGCGCCCTGGCCGGCCAGCATGATCTCGCCCTTGGCGGCGAGGTCCTTGGCGACCTGGACCATGGCCATCTGGGCCTGGTCGACGTCCTTCAGACGCACCGGCCCCATGGTCTCCATGTCCTCGCGCATGATCTTGGAGGCGCGCTCCGACATGTTCGAGAAGAACAGGTCGCGCAGGGATTCCGAGGCGCCCTTCAGCGCCAGGCCGAGCGAATCCTTCTCGACGGCGCGCAGCAGGGTCTGGATGCCGCCGGGATCGAGCTTGGAGAGGTCCTCGAACACGAACATCAGGGCGCGGATGCGCTCGGCCGCCTCGCGGTTGCGCTCTTCCAGGGCGCCGATGAAGCGGGCCTCGGTCTGGCGGTCGAAGCTGTTGAAGATATCGGCCATCATCTCGTGGCTGTCGCGCTTGGAGGTGCGGGCCAGATTGGACATGAATTCGGTGCGCAGGGTCTGCTCGATCTTGTCGAGGATTTCGCGCTGCACCGGCTCCATGCGCAGCATGCGCTGGACGCATTCGAGGGCGAAATCCTCGGGCAGGCTGGTCAGGACGCGGGCGGCGTGGTCGGCCTTGATCTTGGACAGGACCACGGCGACGGTCTGCGGGTATTCGTTCTTCAGATAATTGGCGAGGACGGCCTCGTTCACATTGCCGAGCTTGTCCCACATGGTGCGGCCGGCGGGACCGCGGATCTCCTCCATCAGGCCTTCGACCCGCTCGGCCGGCATGAAGGCGGCGAGCAGGCGCTGGGTTTGCTCGTAGCTGCCCATCACCGCGCCCGAGCCGCTCATGCCCGAGACGAACTCTACCATCAGTTCCTCGACCACGTGCGCCGCGACGGTGCCGAGCGAGGCCATCGCCTGCGAGATCTCCTTGATCTCGTCCTCGTCGAGGCTCTGCCAAAGCCGGGTGTGGTCCTCGCCGAGCGACAGCAGGATGACGGCGGCCTTCTCGGGGCCCGTCAGTTTCCTGATGTCCTCGACCGCCGGTTTCTTGGTGACGAGCCGCGGCGACATCAGCCTTCGTGCACCCAGCTGCGCAGGATGGAGGTCGACTCGTCAGGATGTTTCTCGACGAAGTCGGCGACCTTCTTGACCGAGGAGGCCTTCACCTGACCCTCGATGCGGGCGATGTCGAGCCGCTGCTCCATTTCGGAGAGCGCGGGACCGGCCAGCTGGGCCATCTGCCCGCCGCCGGCGGCCATCATGGTGGCCTGCAGCGGCGTCACGGCGGGTCCGGCGGGCCCGGCCAACGCGGCCTGGGCCCCACCGCCGGTCGCGCTCTTCAGCAGCGGGCGCAGCACGAAGAAGATCAGCAGCACGCCGGTGATCAGCAGCACCAGCAGTTCGACGCCGCGCATCAGGTCGTTCTTGGTGAAGTCGAACAGCGACGATCCGGCCTCCGCCCCGCCGACGGCGGCGAGATCGCGGTTGAAGCGCAGGGCGGTGACCTGGACCACGTCGCCGCGCTCGGCGTCGAAGCCGACGGCCGCCTTGACCAGGGCCTCGATCTTGGCGCGGTCCTCTTCCGACACCGGGGTATAGACCGGCTCGCCGCCGGCCTCGGCGGGCGGGGCGTATTTGCCGTCGACGGCCACGGCCACGGCCAGCTTCTTGACCTCGCCGGCCTCCTTGATGGTGGTCGTGGTGGTGCTGGAGATCTCGTAGTTGGTGGTCTCGGTGTTCTGGGTGTCGCGCGAACCGATCGGGGTGGCGCCGGCCTCGGCCCCGCCCGGGATGTTGTTGGTCGCCGTCGCCCCGCCGTCGTTGACGCCGGTGGTGTCGGCGCTCTCGGAGCCGTTGGTCGAGGTCGAGCGGACGACCTGGCCGTCGGGGTCGTAACGCTGCTCCTGGGTGGTCGAGCGGCTGTGATCGATGTCGGCGGTGACCTGAACCCGGGCCGCGCCGACGCCGACGACGCCCTCGACGATGTCCTTGATGCGCGCCTGCAGCTGGGCCTCGGTCGACGATTTCGCCTCATCGGCCGAAGCGGCGCTGAAGCCGGCGTCGTCCGAGCCCGCGGCCAGGGTTCGGTTGGCCGTATCGGTCAGGGTGACCTTCTCGGGCTTCAGATTGGGCACGGCCGAGGCCACGACGTTGCGAATGGCCTGGACCTGGGCGCCGGTCAGGCCGCCGCCGGTGACGCCCACCACCACCGAGGCGGTCGGTGGGGCCGAGGCCGTCTGGAACAGCTGGCGCGACGGCAGGGCGATCAGCACCCGGGCCGAGGTGATGCCCCGCATATTCATGATGGTGCGGGCCAGTTCGCCTTCGAGGGCGCGCTTTTCGTTGAGGTTCTGCTGAAATTCGGTCTGGCCCAGCACCGACTGGTTGTCGAAGATCTCGTAACCGACGCTGCCCGAGGTCACGAGACCCTTGCCGGCGACCAGCAGCCGGGCTTCGCCGACCTGATCGCGGCTGACGAAGATGGTCGAGCCATCGCCCCTGGAGGAGTATTTGATGCCGGCGCTGTCCAGCGCGGTGGTGATCTCGGAAGCCTCGCGCAGATCGAGGTTGGAATAGAGCAGGGCGTCGGGAGCCTGGCCGATACGCAGCATGACCGCGACCAGCACCGCCGCGACGCCGGCGGCGACGCCCAGCACCACGGTCAGGCGACCGATCCCGAATCTCTGCAACGCCGCCGTGAAGCCGCCCACGCGTTCCGCCCCGATACTCGCGGGAGACCGAACACGCCCGCTAGGCAGAAACTGCCGCCTGCGTAGTAAACGAGCGGTTAAGAGTCAGGGCGAGCGGCGGTTTTGTATGGCGGCGCTGGCGCGATCCGGCGCAGCCCTAGAGCGGCCCCATGGCCATGAAGGCGCGGCCGGCGGCGAAGTCGCCCGCCTCGAACGGCGCCCGGGCCACGCTGCCGTCGCGGAAATGGAATTCGATCAGGAAGGTTTCGCGCGGGTCGAGGCCGGCCAGGCGGTCGGCGGCGGCGGCCGGGAATCGCCAGGCGTCGCCGGCGCGCCGGCCCTCGGCCAGCAGGGCGACGTCGGCGGCGGCGACGCCCGTGGCCCACACGCTGGCGCGCGAGGGAGCGGGGGCCAGACCATTGCCGGTCAGCCAGGCGCGCGGGGCCTTGGCCTCGTCGCGAAATACGATCCGCGCCGCATTCGGCCGCGAGCGGCCGACGAAGGAGACCACGGCTGTCAGGCTGGGCGCCTCACTCTCACTCCCGTAGCCGAAGGTCACCGGCGAGGCGCCGACGCGGGAGGCCTGCATCAGCCGCCAGCCCGGCCGGCTCCAGGCGTTCCGGTCGGCGACCCACGGGCGGGCCTTGCCGGGGAAGCTCATGCGCGGGGTGCGGGCCCAGCCCGAGAAGGCGCCGTCGACGCGCTCGCGGACAACAGCCAGCTGCGGATCGCGGCAGGATACGGCGCCGGCGCGGGCGACGGCGCGGGCGGCCACGGCCTTGAGCTCGGCCTCGGCCGCGCCCGAACGCAGGGCCGCGCCGCGCGCCTGGGCCGTGGCGGCGGTCAGGGCGGCGTCGACGCGGTCGTCGAACAGGTCGCAGCGGGCGTCGGCGGCGACCACAAAGGCGCGCTCGTAATAGGTGTCGGCGGGCCCCGCCCACGCCGGGGCCGACGTCGCCAGCACGGCGGCGGCGAGGAGGACGGCTTTGGCGGCGGCGGCGTTCTGGCCTATCGTCATGCACCGCACCCTACGCATCACGCGTTCCGGTCCGGTTTCCGATCAGGGTTAGCGAATTGCTTCTTTCCACCGACCTGTGGGCCGCCGCCCTGATCCGCCGCGCCGAACTGGCCGGGGCCTTCGCCACGGTGGCGCGAAAGGGCGACGCGCGGGCCGGAACGGTCATCGTCAAGACCTTCGACACGTCGAACCGCCGCGCCAGACTCTATAGTGAGGCTTTCGGACCCGACGGCGAACGGCTCTGGATGCAGCCGGTCGAGAGCGAGTTCGAGAGCGAGCTCGACGACTATCTCCAGCGCCAGATCCGCTACGACCCCGACCTCTGGATCATCGAGATCGAAGACCGCGAGGGGCGGCATTTCATTACGGAGAAGGTGTCAGAGCCCGAGATCAAACCGGGGGGTTAACGGCGCTCCGGCCAGTGCGAAATCCTTAACTGCGTTCGGGAACGGAACCGCAAGCGTGGGCGCCTATGGTCACATGCAACGGGCCGCAATGAGCCCGACATGATGGTGGGTTTCCTCGATGCTCTTTCTTCTGAACGACGTTGTGTTCGACCTGGACGAGGCCTGCCCGGTCACGCCCGGCGACGCGCGCCGTTTCGAGAAGCTGGGCTTCGACTATGTGCTGACGCTGGGCTGCGAGCTGTTCGCCGAGGACCCGCTGCTGCATCACAACGACCCGCAACGGGCGCGCCGTCTGGCGTGGATGATTCACGACCGCTCGCCCGAGATCAACGCCGCCCTGTTCGCCGCCCCGGCCGCGGCCTGCGATCCCGATCTGGTCGAGCCGCAGTTCTGCGCCCTGCCCGAGCCGGTCATGCGCCAGCTGAAGACCCGCGCCTCGAAGGGCAAGCTCGACGCGGTCGCCGCCGACAAGGCGGTGTGGATGCGTCTGGCGGCGTAACAACCACAAGGCTTGAACCGCACCGCGCGCCGACGGTAGGTTGTCCCTTCTGATGGAGGGGTAACGATGTTCACGGGCTTCAGGCGCGCGATCCTGTTTGCGATCGCGATTCTCTTCACGTCCGCCGCGAGCCCTGTTCACGCCGACTGGCGGCGGGCCGAAAGCCCCAGTTTCATCGTCTACTCGCAGGGCAGCGAGCACCATCTCCGCCGCTACGTGCGCAATCTGGAGATCTACGACTTCCTTCTGCGCCAGCGCATGGGCCTGCCGACGGCCACAGGCGGACGAAAGCTGCCGATCTATCTGGTGAATGGTCGGTCAGGAATTCTTCAGATCAATCCACGCACCGGCCCGAACGTGGCCGGGACCTATTTTCCGGTGGGTGAGGACATCTTCGCGGCGGCCTTCAATGATCGTGAACAGGATTACCTGTTCCACGAGTATTTTCACCATTTCAGCTATCAGCTGGCGTCGACGGCGGGCTACCCGGCCTGGCTGCTGGAAGGCCTCGCCGAGTATTTCATGACCGCGGAAATCTCGGAGACGAGCGTCAGGATCGGCGGCTACAACGAGGGCCGTGTCTACGGTCTATTCGACGCGACCTGGTTGCCGCTGGAAGACCTGCTGACCAAACGCGTGGGCGAAGTGCGCCGAACCCACCAGGCCAGCTATTATCCGGTGGCGTGGCTGATGACGCACTGGTTCATGAGCGACGACATCCGCCGCGCCCAACTTGCCGCCTACATCATGGATATTCAGCAGGGCGAGGAGTCCGTCGCCGCCATGGAGAGGGCGACCGGTCTGACGATGGACCAGCTTCGGCAGCAGCTTCGTCGCTACCGGCGTCTCACGATCGAAACCTATACCGCCGACTTCCCCGAAACCCCGGTGACGGTCACCCGGTTGCCCCGTTCTGCGGATGACCTCCTGCTCATCGGCCAGCGGCTCAAGGTCGGTGTCTCCGAGGACCAGCGGGCCGAGACGGCCGACCTCGTGCGCCGTCTCGCGGCCCGCCACCCCGACGATCCGTTCGCCCTGCTTCAGCTCGGCCATGCCGAACTGCACTTCGGCGATCCCGACGCCGGTGAAGCCATCTTGACCCGGCTTCTGGAGCGGGAACCCGAGAACGTTGAGGCGCTGCAACTGATGGCGACCCGCTTCACCCGTCTCGCTCGCGAGCGACCCGGAGAGACGATTCCCCTGATGAGGCAGGCGCGCGGCTACCTGGCCCGGGCCTACACCGTCGATCCGGGCCAGTACTACACCCTGCAGCTGCTCGCAGAGTCCCGGCAGGCTGATGACAGCTATCCGAGCGAGAACGACCTCCTGACTTGGGATCAGGCGTTTCAGCTCGCCCCCCAGCTCGCCACGATCCGCCTGGGATACGCCAACGCCCTGATGCAGGCCGAAGAGTTCGACGAGGCGGTCATCCTGCTGCGGCCGCTGGCCAACGCCGCCCACGGCGGCCGGGCCGCCGACATGGCCGCCGGATTGATGGAGCGCGCGGAGAATAGACAGCAGCCGCTCAGCGCCGAAGAGCTTGAGGCCGCCTCCGCTGAGGGGTCCGGCGAAGACAAAGGCGAGCCTGAGGGCGAAGGCGAGGAGACGCCCCCCCCGCCGCCTGGACCAGCCCGTTGAACACCCCATGCTACACGGGCCGCGCCCAAGGCGATCAGCCCGAAGCCGACGATCAGGCTGATGGCGGGATGAGGGCCGCCCCTCGGAGCCGCGGGTCGACGGGATGGTCGTGAGCCATGGCCGGTCCGTGTATCTCCGGACGCGGCGACCGGGTGCGTGACCGGACCGTCCCGCTCGCGGGAACCCTGACTCTGAAAGCCTTTCGGCTCGAGGGCGTATTCCCGTCGGGTGACATCCGGGCGCGCACACGCTAACTGCCGCCGCTCCCTCGCGAGGGCTTTCGCCCTCGCATCGGTGACTTTTCCGCGGAGCCGCGCTAGTTCGCGCGGCCCAAGGGATTGACCATGTCGAAACTGACCCTCGAACAGGAGGCCCTGCGCCGCAGGACCTTCGCCATCATCGCGCACCCGGACGCCGGCAAGACCACGCTGACCGAGCACATCCTGCTGGCCGGCGGCGCCATCCGCGCGGCCGGGGCCGTGCGCGCGCGCGGCGAAAACCGCCGCACCCAGTCCGACTGGATGAAGATCGAGAAGGAACGCGGCATCTCGGTCTCGGCGTCGGTGATGACGTTCGAGCACAACGACAAGATGTTCAACCTGCTCGACACCCCGGGCCACGAGGACTTCTCGGAAGACACCTACCGCACCCTGACCGCCGCCGACTGCGCCATCATGGTGCTGGACGCCGCCAAGGGCATCGAGCCGCAGACGCTGAAGCTGTTCGAGGTCTGCCGCCTGCGCGACATTCCGATCATCACCTTCATCAACAAGCTGGACCGCGAGGCCCAGGACCCCATGGCCCTGCTGGACGAGATCGCCAGCCGGCTACAGCTCGACCCCGCCCCGATCTGGTGGCCGGCCGAGAGCGGCAATCGCCTGCGCGGCATGGTCGAGATGGGCACCGGCCGTTTCCAGCCCTATGCGAAGAAGCCGGCCGGTTCGGCGGAGGACGTGCCGCATCCGGACGCCCTGCCGCTGGCCGAGGCCGCGCAATATTTCGAGGAGGGCGAGCACGCCGCCCTGGTCGAGGCGCGGGAACTGGTCGAGGGCGGTTATCCGGCCTTCGACCGCCAGTCCTTCCTCGAGGGCCATATGACGCCGGTGCTGTGGGGTTCGGCCCTGCGCCATTTCGGCATCGACGAACTGCTCGCCGCCATCGGCGAATGGGCCCCGCCGCCGAAGACCATGAAGGCGCACAAGGCTCCGCCCGCCGGAACCCGCAACCCCGCCGAGCCGGTCGCGACCACCGTGGAACCTGGCTCGACCGAGGTCACCGGCTTCGTCTTCAAGGTCCAGGCCAATATGGACCCCAACCACCGCGACCGCATCGCCATGTTCCGCATGGCCTCGGGCAAGTTCCAGCGCGGCATGAAGCTGAAGGTGCAGAACACCGGCAAGCAGCTGTCGGTCAACGCCCCGATCATGTTCTTCGCCTCGGACCGCGAACTGGCCGAAGACGCCTTTGCCGGCGACGTCATCGGCATTCCCAACCACGGCGTGCTGCGCGTCGGCGACAGCCTGTCGGAGAGCGGCCTGATCCGCTTCGCCGGCCTGCCCAATTTCGCCCCCGAAATCCTCCAGCGCGTGCGGGTCAAGGATCCGCTCAAGGCCAAACACCTGAAGAAGGCGCTGGACGGCTTGGCCGAGGAGGGCGTGACCCAGCTGTTCCGGCCCGAGGTGGGCAGTGACTTCATCGTCGGCGCCGTCGGCCAGCTGCAGTTCGAGGTCATGGCCGACCGGCTGGGCGAGGAATACGGGCTGGAGGTCATCTTCGAACCCTCGCCCTGGGCCGAGGCCCGCTGGATCGGTGGGGCCAAGGGGGACCTCGAAGACTTCATGGGCAAATACCGCGGCCAGATGGCCCGCGACATCGACGACGACCCGGTCTTCCTCGCCAAGTCGAGCTGGGAGACCGGCTATGTCATGGAGCGCTTCCCGAACGTGGCCTTCACGAAGACGAAGGAGCGGGGGTAGGGCTCGCCCCCACGGCCAAGCCGAACCACCCTCGCGGCGCTGCGTTTGCAATGCACGCGATAGGGACCACTGTCAGTCCCGAAGCGGGACGGAGCGCGGGTCACCCCATGTTTGAATTCGGCCGGGACCTGAGGAAATTGTTCGACAAAGCGCGCGAGAGCGACGACCTCGGCTGGCTGGAGCTGATCGGCGCCGACCTGGTCGAGGCCGAGGCGCGCCGCGAGGCGATCGACGCCGGCCGCGTGTCCTGCACCCGGCCGTTCGACAGCTGGCTCAGGGCGTCCGGCCTGTGGCGCGAACACGCCCGGCGGACCGGACGGCGCGAGAGCCTCGACCGGGCCGCGAAATGCGCTTCGGAAGCGACCCGGCACACCACAACGCCCGACCAGACCGCGGCGGCCGCGATCGAGTCCGGCGAGATCCATCTGCTGCGCTTCGACCTGTTCGGCGGGCCGGCGACGCTGACGGCCGCCCTGGCCGACGCCCAGTCCCTGACGGCCGAGCGGCCCGTCACCCGGGCGGCGGCGGCGGCGCTGCACGCGCGGCTGTGCGCGCGGCGGGCCCGGCTGTCGGGATTGCCCGCCAGTCTGCTCGACGCGGCGGCGCTGCTGGACGCGGCACTGCACGGCGCGAAGGTCCTGCCGCCCGTCGCCGCAGACGAGCTGCGGCTGGACCGCGCCGGACTGGCGCTGGAAGCGGGCGTGGCGCGGCGGGATCCCCGTTTGCTGGATCAGGCCGGGCGCGACCTCCGGGCGCTGGTCGAGTCGGCCTCGCCCGATTATCGGCCCCTGACCCGGGCGCGGGCCCTGGCGCTGGCCGGGGCCGGGTTGATGGCCCTCGCCGATCTGGCCGGCTCCGACGCGGCCCGGATGCAGGGCCGCGAGCTGTTCGAGGCCGCCGCCGACCAGTTCACGCCTGATCACAGCCCGCTCGACTGGATCGCCGTGCGCCTCGCCGAACCCGGGGGCGATACGCCCCTGCTGCTGCTGGCCGAGGCCGAAGCCCTGGGTCGCGAACCGGGGCTGATCCTCGGCGCCCTGGCGCGCGAACGGCGGCTGGCGGCCGAGGCCGTTCTGGCCGAGTCCACCGGCGACGTGGAGGCGCTGACCGGTCTCGAGGCGGTGATCCGCCGCCGGCTGTCGGCCGGAACCAGGACCGAGCCGCTCGACTGGGCCGCCGACCAGATCGGCATGGCCCATCTGGCCATGGCCAGGGGCCGTCTGACCGGAACGGAGCCGCGCGCCGTCGGGCTGATGCTGGCCGAGGCCATCGAGACCGCCCGCGAATGGGGCGCGCCGGCGCTGATGCGGCGCGCCGTGCTGGCGACGCCGGAGGTTGGAGCGTAGGGCTTAGGGCTTAGGGCTTAGGGCTTAGGGCTTGGGGCTTGGGGCTTAGGGCTTAGGGCTTAGGGCTTGGCTGGCTGAACTCGGGCGGCGAAGGCGGCAAGACATTCCTGACCCTTTCTGCCTACTCCCTACTCCCTACTCCCTACTCCCTAAGCCCTAAGCCCTAAGCCCCAGGACCTACCCCCCCAGCGCCACGAACCCGCCGTTGGCGAAACAGGGCTTGCCGTAGCGCAGCGGCTGGCCGTCCTCGGCCATGACCCGGCCGCCGGCGGCCTCGAGCACCGCCTGGCCCGCTGCCGTATCCCATTCCGAGGTCGGGCCGGTGCGCGGATAGGCGTCGAACCGACCCTCGGCGATCAGGCAGAATTTCAGCGATGAATCCGTGCCCTGCCACTGCACGCAGCCGTGGCGCGAGGCGAGGCGATCAGCCTCCTCGTCGGTCATCGAATGGCTGAGCAGGGCCATCGGCGCGGCCGGGCGGTTGCGCACCTTGACCGCCTGCCAGGCCTCGCCGAAGCGGCGCCGGAAGGCGCCCTCGCCGGGCTTGCCGCTGCGCCAGGTGGTGGCCGTGGCCGGCGCGGTGACCACGCCGGCGACCACGGCGCCCCGGCGCACCAGGGCGATGTTGACGGTGTAGCTCTCGCGTCCTTCGATGAAGCCGCGGGTGCCGTCCAGGGGATCGATCAGCCAGAACCAGTCGGCAGCCTCGGCCGGAACCCCATCGGCGGCGGCGGCCTCCTCGGCCACGGTCTGCACGCCGGGGTACAGGGCCTCCAGCCGTTCCAGGATCAGGGCCTCGGCCTCCCGGTCGGCGCGGGTCACGGGGCTGTCGTCGGCCTTGGCCTCGGCCACGACCCCATTGCGCCAGTAGGGCAGGATGACGCGGGCGGCGTCCTCGGCGATGTCGGCCAGCGCCTCGGTCAATGCGCCCGAGGCGAGGTCGGAAGTCAGTCGGCTGCTCATAGGCGCTCCGATAGACCATCGCGACGGTTTGAAGAACCGGCAAATCAGGGCAGCGTCCGCGCAACCGATCACCTGTTGTTTTCGAGCCCGATGACCGACACCGCCTTCTCCCCCCTCCCCGACGGCCAGGCGCTCGCGGCGCTGGTCGCCGGCAAGCTGTGCCACGACTTCATCAGCCCGGCGGGGGCGATCAGCTCCGGCCTCGACCTGCTCAAGGACCCGACCGCCCAGGACATGCGCGACGACGCCATGGGGCTGATCGAGGCCAGCGCGGAGAAGATGGTGGCGCTGGTCGCCTTCGCCCGCGTCGCCTTCGGAGCGTCCACCTCGGCCGAGCGGTTCTCGGGCGCCGATCTGGGCGACCTGGTCGCCGGCCTGACCGCAGGCGGGCGGGCCACCCTGGAGTGGCGGGTCGAGGGCGGCGACTACAGCAAGGCCCAGGCCCGGGCGTTGGTGAACCTGGCCTATCTGACCGTCGCCGCCCTGCCCTCAGGGGGCGTGGCGACGATCTCGAGCGAACGGGGCGAGCGCCTGAGGATTTCGGGCGTGGCTGAGGGCCCGCGGGCCCGCCTCAAGCCGGAGGCCATCGCCGGCATGGCGGGACAGCCGCTGGGCGAGGGCCTGCCCGGGCAATGGATCCAGCCCTACTGGCTGTGGCTGACCGCCCGAGACGCCGGCGGCTCACTCGCGGTCGAGACCGACGAGGGCCGCGTGGCCCTGACGGTCCACATGCCTAACTGACGCTTAAGCCGGTTTCCCAAGGAGTCATTAACCGGGTCGCGGCGATGATAAGGATAACGTGCGCGCGGGCGCCGTATGTAGCTGGAACCCGTCCTTGACCCCCAGAACCTGCCTGATCGTCGACGACAGCCGGATCATCCGCAAGGTCGCGCGCCGCATCGTCGAGGGTCTCGGCTTCGAGGTCGACGAGGCCGCAGACGGCTCCGAGGCCCTGACCTTCTGCAGCGGCGTCATGCCCGAGGTCATCCTGCTGGACTGGTCGATGCCGGTGATGGACGGACTGACCTTCCTGCGCCGGCTGCGCACCCTGGCCGGCGGGGCCGGCCCCAAGGTGTTGTTCTGCACCATCGAGACCCGCGCCGAACGCATCGCCGAGGCCCTGTCCGCCGGCGCGGACGACTATGTGATGAAGCCGTTCGACGGCGAGATCCTGACATCGAAACTCGCTGAGGTGGGGGCCGTCTGAACCCATGTCGCCGGAAGCCTTCGACCGCCTGCAGTCCCTGATGGCGTCGCGCGCCGGCTTCCGGCTGACCCGCGACCGGATGAAGCTGGCCGAACACCGGCTGGGACCGCTGGCGCGGCGCGAGGGCTATGAGACCGTCGAGGCCATGCTGGCCTCGCTGTGGGCCAAGCCGGTGGCGGCCCTGGCCTGGGCGGTGATCGAGGCCCTGCTCAATCCCGAGACCTGGTTCCGCCGCGACCGGCCGACCTTCGACACCTTCGCCGGCGAGTTGCTTCCAGCCCTTTCCGCGGCGCGCGGCGGAGCGCCGGTCAAGGTCTGGTCGGCGGGCTGTTCCACCGGCCAGGAAGCCTGGTCCCTGGCCATCGGCGCGCTCGAGGCCGGTTTCCCGGTCGAGATCGTCGCGACCGACCTGTCGCAGCGGGCGCTCGAGAAGGCTCGCTCCGGAGCCTATACCGGCTTCGAAATCCAGCGCGGCCTGAAGGCCGGGACCATGCTGACCTGGTTCGACCAGACGGAAGAGAACTGGATCGCCAAGCCGCAGCTGCGCGCCGTGGCCCATTTCGCCCGCGCCAATCTTCTGGATCCGCCCACCGACGACCACCGCTTCGACGTCATCTTTTGCCGCCATGTGCTCGGCGACATGGAGCCGGCGCGGCGCGGTCAGGTTCTCGACAATCTCGAGCGCCGGCTGGTCGACGACGGCTGCCTGTTCCTCGGCGTCGAAGAGGTCCTCGAGGGCGACAGCATCGCCTTCCGCCCGGTCGCCGGTCGCCCCGGCCTGTTCGTGAAGTCTCCGCCGGCGCTGCGTCGGGCGGCCTAGGCTCGGCCCCGCTTCTGGAACCGATGAGCCCCGGCCGACACCGCCGTCGGCCGGTCGACGTCAACCTTCAGAAGCTCTCCGACGTGCGCCGCACAGATCGCACCACTCTCCAGCCGGCCGGCGCCGGTCCGGACGCCAGCGGTGTCGGCGGCAGCGCCACTGACGGACGATCGCCTTCAGAGCCTTGAACATACCGGGTCGCCCTCCTCACGCATCTCCGCACAGGATGCAGCCTCTAACCAATCCTTGACCCGAAACCCAGCCCCCCGCCCGGGTGACGCGGACCGCCGACGCCGCTAGGCTCGCCCTGTCATCGGGGAGGATGTCTCATGCGGCTGTTCTGGCTGGTCGGATCGCTGGCGCTCGCGCTGCTGGTCGGGGTGCTGTCCCTGCAGGTTCCGGCGCCGGCCGGCGTCAACGCGCCCGCGACGGCCTTTTCCGCCGAACGGGCCATGGCCGACGTGCGCGCAATCGCCCAGAGGCCGCATCCGGTCGGCTCGGCCGATCACGGCCGGGTCCGCCTCTATCTGCAGCAGCGGATGAGCGACCTGGGGCTGCAGGTCTCGACCCAGAGCGGCCCGATCTCGCGCGGCTCGGCCCGCTATCTGCGCCGCATGGGCGGGGACCCCGAGGCGGCGGCGTTCACCGCGACCAATCTGATCGGCGTGCTGCCGGGGCGCAATCCCGCCCTGCCTGCTGTCGCCCTGATGGCCCATTACGACACCGTGCCGATGTCGGCCGGGGCGGCGGACGATTCCGCGGGGGTGGCGGCGATTCTCGAGACTGCCCGCGCCATCCAGGCCCGCGGCCCGGCGGACCGAACCCTGGTGATCCTGTTCACCGACGCCGAGGAGATCGGCCTCGACGGGGCGCGGATCTTCTGGGGCGGCCACCCCCTGCGCGACCGCATCGGCGCCGTCGTCAATCTCGAGGCGCGGGGCGGCGGCGGGCGGGCCATGATGTTCGAGACCGGGCGCGGCAACGCCGAGACCATCGCCCTTTTCGGCGAGGCCGGCGCGCGCGCCGACGGCGGCGTCACCGCCAACTCTCTGGCCGGCTTCGTCTACGAGCGGATGCCCAACGGCACCGACTTCACCATTCCCAAGGATCGCGGCGTCCAGGGACTGAACCTGGCCTTCATCGGCCGGCCGGCTCAGTACCATGGCGACTCCCCGCCCGATATGCTGGACCGGGGCGCGGTCCAGCATATCGGCTCGCAGGCGCTGGAGAGCGCCGACGCCCTGCTTCGCGCCGGGGTCCTGCCGGCCCGAACCGCCAACACCGTCTACGCCGATCTGTTCGGTCGAACGATCATCAGCCACCCGCCGGCCGCCGGCTGGGGCCTGCTGGCGCTGGCGCTGGTCCTGCTCGGCGGGGCGGCGTGGCGGGCGCAGGCGCGGGCCGGGCTGACCCTGGCGGACGCCGGGCGCGGCGCGCTGGACGGCGTGTGGTTCGTCGCCGCCGGTCTGGTCCTGACCCAGGCGGTGCGGACGCTGGCGGGGCCGATGTCCGGCCGCGCCGACAGCGCCGAGGCCTACTACACCCTGCTGGGCCGCCTGCCGTGGATGGAGGCCGGCGCGGCCCTGACGGTGCTCGCCCTCGCCATGGCCGTACTGGGCGGGCGGACACGTCCCGACCGGCGCATAACCGCCCTCGCCCTCGCAGCGGGCGGGGTCGTCGCCCTCGTCCTGGGCGGATTCAACAACCCGGTCGTTATCGTCGCCGCGCTGGTCGCCATCGGCCTGTCGCTGGCTCCGGGGCTGGCGGCGCGGACGGTCTGGGGCGGCTGGATCGGCCTGATCGGCCTGGTGCTGGTCTTCGGCCTGGCGGCCCAGGCCGCCGCGCCCGAGACCGCCTTCCTGTTCCTGTGGCCGGGGCTGCTGGCGGCCGTCGCGGCGGCGCTGGCCAGCCTGGTCGACCCGGGCCTGACCCGCGTCCGCTCGCTGGTCCCGATCGCCGTCGCGGCGGCCGCCGGCGGCGCCTGGCTGGTCGGCCTGTCGCACCCGGTCTTTCTCGGCATCGGCATGGACATGCCCGGCGTGCTGGTGCTGCTCGGCCTGCTGGGCCTGATGCTGGTCAGGCCGCTGGCGCCGGAGCGCGGCGCGGCCCGCCCGTGGCTGATGGCGGCGCTGGCGGTGCTGGCGCTGGGCGCGGCGGTTTCGGCCGGGGCCCGCATCGCCGAGCCCATGCCGGCCGAACCGCCCGCCGCCGAAGGGAACCCGGGGTGATCGCCAGGCTCTATCTGGAAGACCTCCACCTCGGTCAGACCTTCACCACCGGATCGGTCACGGTCACCACCGAGGCCATCAAGGCCTTCGCCCGCGACTACGACCCCCAGCCTTTCCACCTCGACGAGGAGGCGGCCCGCGACAGCCTGTTCGGCGGGCTGGCGGCCAGCGGCTGGCATACGGCGGCGCTGAGCATGCGGCTGCTGGTCGACGGCCTGCCGTTCGCGGGCGGCCTGATCGGCGTCGGCGGCGAGACCACATGGCCGCGCCCGACCCGGCCCGGCGACACGCTGACGGTCCACATCGAGGTGCTGGCGATCACCCCGTCGAAGTCGCGGCCGGACCGCGGCATGGTCCGCACCCGCAACGAGACCCGCAACCAGCACGGCGAGCCCGTTCAGATATCCAACCTCGGCATCGTCGCCTGGAGCCGCCCGGCCGCCTGACGCCTCACCCCCCGTCGGTCCACACCGTCTTGTACAGGTCGAAGCGGCGGTCGCGCAGGTTGCGCACCGTGCCCTGCGACTTGGCCCAGGCCAGGTCCGACAGGTCGATGTCGGCCACCGTCACCGTCTCGACGTTCTCCGACGCCTCGGCCGCCACCCCGTCCCGCGCGAACGGAAAGTCGCACGGCGTCAGGATGCACGACTGGGCGTACTGGATGTCCATGTTCTCGACATTGGGCAGATTGCCGACATTGCCCGACAGCACGACATAGCACTGGTTCTCGATCGCCCGGGCGTGCGAGCAGTACCGCACCCTCAGATAGCCCTGCCGGTTGTCGGTGCAGAACGGCACGAACAGCATCCGCGCACCCTCGTCGACCAGCCGCCGCGCCAGTTCCGGGAACTCCGAGTCATAGCAGATCAGCACCCCGATCGGCCCGCAGTCGGTCGGGATGGCGTGGACCATGTCACCGCCCTTGATGTTCCACCAGTGCCGCTCGTTCGGCGTCGGATGGATCTTCTCCTGCGCATGCACCGAGCCGTCGCGCAGGAAGACATAGGCCACGTTCTGGATGTCGCCGTCGTCGGTCTGGGTCGGGTGGGAGCCGCCGATGATGTTGATGTTGTACGACACCGCCATCTTCCGCAGGGCCTCGACGAAGCGCGGCGTGTAGCGGGTCAGGTGCTCGATCGACTCGGCCGGCGTCAGCTTCTTCTTCTCCAGCGACAGCAGCTGCAGCGTGAACAGCTCCGGGAACACCACGAAGTCGGAGCGGTAGTCCGAGGTCACGTCGACGAAATATTCCACGTTGTGGATGAACTCGTCGAAGCTCGACACCTTGCGCGCCTGGAGCTGCACCGTCGCCACCCGAACCGTCTCCTTGGTCGTGAACGCCGCCCCCTTGCCGGTCGCCTCGGCGTAATAGGGATTGCGCCACACCATGTGCGCCGCGTGGCCCATCGAGGCCGTGTCCGACGTCAGATAGTTTTCCAGCACCCCGATCGGCTCGAAGCCCGAGCGCAGGTGAAACCCGATCACCGGGTCGTTCAGCTTCCGCGCCGTCACCGCGTCCAGATATTCGGTCGCCGTGGGATAGGTGGACTTCTTGCGCGCCAGTCCGGGCATCCGCCCGCCGAACACGATGCCCTTCAAATTCTGCGCCTCGCACAGGTCCCGGCGGGCGTCATACAGGCGCTGGCCGATGCGCAGCCGGCGGCGGTCCGGATCGACGCACACCTCCATGCCGTAGAACCACTCCCCCACCGGGTCGTGCCGCGCCGCATAGCCGCCGCCGGTGATCTGGGTCCAGGTGTGCGGCGCCATGGCCGTCTTCTCGTCGATGCGGAACCCGGCCGCGTAGCCGACGACCTCGCCGTCGTATTCGACGATGAACTGCCCGTCGTGAAACGCCGCGATCTGCCCCCTCAGCATTCCCGGCGTATAGGCCGGCATGGTCTTGTACACCTTGGCGACAAGGGCGGTGATCGCGTCCACATCGGACAGGCGGGCGTTGCGAATGGTGAGGACGGCGGGTTTTGAGGTTTTGGTCATGGGGGCAGAACGCACGGCGACGCTTGGGGATCAATGGGGGCGGGTCTGGTTCATTCGTGTCAGGTCTCCATTTATGGGAGAGGGTGACATGCGTTCGGGGGGAAACGACCGCTTTGGCGCCGGGCTTTGAAACTCTTTCCGCATTTCAGGTCCCCCCCCCGACGCTCCGCCAGGAAGGACGACGCCATGGATTTCGCCAGACTCCAGACCACGAGCAAGGTCACTGACGAGTGGCGCTATCCCCAGAAAGACCCGCGCCGATCGGGGATGCTGCCGGTCGATCAGGAGCCGGATCACACGCTCTACTGGGAGGAGTACGGCAATCCGGACGGGGAGCCGGTGATGTTCCTGCACGGCGGGCCGGGCGGCAGCTGTTCGCCGGTGCTGTCGCGGTTCTTCGATCCCGCGCGCTACCGGGTGGTCCTGTTCGACCAGCGCGGCTGCGGCAAGAGCCGGCCGAATGTCGCGCGCGACGGGCCGGACGCGGCCTTGGCGAAGAACACCACGGATGAACTGGTCGCCGACATCAACCGCCTCCGGCAGGCCCTGGACATCACCGGGAAGATGCATGTGTTCGGCGGCAGCTGGGGCAGCACCCTGGCGCTGGTCTACGCCATCCGCCACCCGGAGGCGGTCGCATCGCTGGTCCTGCGGGGCATCTTCCTGGGCGAACGCGAAGACCTGCTCTACATGTATCAGGGCAACGCCGGGACCTGGGCGGACCAGCCGTTCGCCCTGACGCGGCCGGGCAGCTACGTCGCCTATCCGGACGAGTGGAAGGCTTTTGTCGAGGTCATCCCGCCCGAGGACCGGGGGGACATGATGGCCGCCTACAAGGCGATCTTCGACGCCAGAAATCCCGGCGAGGCCGGGCGCGCCGCGCAACTGGCGGCGGCGCTGGCCTGGTCGGTCTGGGAAGGCGTCATCTCCTACACCGTGCCGCCGACCGCCGATCCCGGCCAGAACGCCGAAGCGGATTTCGCCCTGAGCTTCGCGCAGATCGAGGCCCACTATTTCGCCAACGATCTCTTCATCGAGCCCGGCTACGTGCTGGATCAGGTCCACCGCCTGGCGGGCATCGATATCCACATCGTCCACGGCCGCTTTGATCAGGTCACCCCGCTGGCCCAGGCCTCCACCCTGGTGGCGGCGCTCGAGGCGGCCGGATCGCCGGTCCGCACCTTCATCAAGACAAACGCCGGCCACAGCGCGCTCGAGGGCCAGACGGTGATCGCCCTGACCGCCGTCATGGACGGCCTCGACCCGCTCGACGCCTAGACTACGCAGGCCCAAGGGTCAGGCTCCATACGTCAAAATCGGTCGTATCCGTCGATCGGGCCGAAAAGAACATATTGGCAACCGGAACAAACCGTGCACATATGTCGTCTCACAGGGAGCGGGTCACGGTCATTGGGCCGAAGGCGGGCCTCTCCCCCGGGTACCGAACGGGAATCATGGCAAGGGAGAGTGGCAAGGTGGCATCGCAGGCGGCATTGAAATTGGTGGGCAAGGACGACGGCGACAAGCAGCGCGCGCTCGAGGCGGCGATCGCCCAGATCGACCGCGCCTTCGGCAAGGGCTCGGTGATGAAGCTGGGCAAGAACGGCGTGACCGAGGCCATCCCCTCGGTGTCGACCGGCTCGCTGGGTCTCGACATGGCGCTGGGCATCGGCGGCCTGCCGCGCGGGCGGGTGATCGAGGTGTTCGGGCCCGAGAGCTCGGGCAAGACCACCCTGGCCCTGCACACCGTGGCCGAGATCCAGAAATCCGGCGGCACCGCCGCCTTCGTCGACGCCGAACACGCGCTCGATCCGGGCTACGCGCAGAAGCTGGGCGTCAATCTCGACGACCTGCTGGTGTCGCAGCCCGACACGGGCGAACAGGCGCTCGAGATCGTCGACACCCTGGTGCGCTCGGGCGCCGTGGACATCGTGGTGGTCGATTCCGTCGCCGCCCTGACGCCGCGGGCCGAGATCGAGGGCGAGATGGGCGACAGCCTGCCCGGCCTGCAGGCCCGGCTGATGTCGCAGGCGCTGCGCAAGCTGACCGGCTCGATCAACAAGTCGCAGTGCATCGTCCTGTTCATCAACCAGATCCGCCACAAGATCGGCGTCATGTACGGCTCGCCCGAGACGACGACGGGCGGCAACGCGCTGAAATTCTACGCCTCGGTCCGTCTCGACATCCGCCGCACCGGCGCGATCAAGGACCGCGACGAGGTCGTCGGCAACACCACCCGGGTCAAGGTGGTCAAGAACAAGGTCGCGCCGCCGTTCCGCGAGGTCATCTTCGACATCATGTACGGCGAGGGCATCTCCAAACTGGGCGAGATCATCGACCTGGGGGTCAAGGCCGGCATCGTCGAGAAGTCGGGGAGCTGGTTCTCCTATGACAGCCAGCGGATCGGCCAGGGGCGCGAGAACGTGCGCAACTTCCTCAAGGCCAATCCGGACGTCGCTGACTCGATCGAGAAGGCCGTGCGCGCCTCGACCAACAAGATCGCCGAGGACCTGCTGGGCACGCCCGAACCCGACGAGGGCCAGGACCTCGAGGGCTGATCCGGCGGACTCCGTGGACTCCGCGGACTCTGTTTTCCGGGTTTTACCCGGGTAAAACCCCCGAAACTTCTCCGGCCGGGTCCGCCGACCCGCCACCGACCCCGACGGGCCGGGCCGGACGGAGCGGCCGCTCGACCTCCCACCCGGGGTCGGGCGGCCTTTTTTCGTCGGGCGAGCTGCGACGTCGATCACGGCCGGGTGATGCTTTCGGGCCGAAAGCCCTATATGACGCCCGTTCCTTTTCGCCGCCCCGATTGACGCCTCTTCATGTCCAGCCTGAACCAGATCCGCTCGACCTTCCTCGACTATTTCGCGGCCGACGGCCACGAGAAGGTCCAGTCGGCGCCGCTCGTGCCGCAGAACGATCCGACCCTGCTGTTCGTCAACGCCGGCATGGTGCCGTTCAAGAACGTCTTCACCGGCCAGGAGCGCCGCCCCTACAGCCGCGCCGCCAGCGCCCAGAAATGCGTGCGCGCCGGCGGCAAGCACAACGATCTCGACAACGTCGGCTACACCGCCCGCCACCACACCTTCTTCGAAATGATGGGGAATTTCTCCTTCGGCGACTATTTCAAGGAACACGCCATCGAGCGGGCCTGGAACCTGGTCACCAAGGATTTCGGCATCCCAGCCGACCGGCTGATGGCCACCGTCTACATCGACGACGACGAGGCCTTCGACCTGTGGAAGAAGATCGCCGGCCTGCCCGAGAGCCGCATCACCCGCATCGCCGGCTCTGACAATTTCTGGTCGATGGGCGACACCGGCCCGTGCGGCCCCTGCACCGAAATCTTCTACGACCACGGCGATCACATCTGGGGCGGCCCGCCCGGGACGCCCGAGGAGGACGGCGACCGCTGGGTCGAGATCTGGAACCTGGTCTTCATGCAGTTCGACCAGCAGGCCGACGGCTCGCGCTCGCTGCTGCCCAAGCCCTCGATCGACACCGGCATGGGGCTGGAACGCGTCGCCGCCGTGCTGCAGGGCGTCCATTCCAACTATGAGACCGACCTGTTCCGCACCCTGATCGCGGCCTCGGAGCAGGCGACCAGCACGGCGGCCGAGGGCGACCGCGCCCCGTCGCACCGGGTCATCGCCGACCACCTGCGCAGCTCGTCCTTCCTGATCGCCGACGGGGTCACACCGTCGAACGAAGGCCGGGGCTATGTGTTGCGCCGCATCATGCGCCGGGCCATGCGCCACGCCCACCTGCTCGGCGCGGCCGACCCGCTGATGCACAGGCTGGTGCCGACGCTGGTAGCCGAGATGGGCGACGCCTATCCCGAACTGAAGCGCGCCCAGGCCTTCATCGAGGACACGCTGAAGCAGGAGGAGATCCGCTTCCGCACCACCCTCGGCCGCGGCATGGGTCTGCTTGAGGACGCGGCCAAAGACCTCGGCGAGGGCGGCGTCCTGTCGGGCCAGACCGCCTTCACCCTGTACGACACCTACGGCTTCCCGCTCGACCTGACCCAGGACGAGGCCCGCCGCCGCGGCTTCACCGTCGACACCGACGCCTTCGACGCCGCCATGGCCGAGCAGAAGGCTCGCTCGCGCGAGCACTGGACGGGATCCGGCCAGACCGCCTCCGCCGGCGAGTGGCTGGCCCTGCGCGACCGGCTCGGCCCGACCGTCTTCACCGGCTATGACGCCGTGGACGGCTCCGGCGAAGTCCTGGCCATCGTCGAGGGCGGCCGGTCAGTCGACGAACTCGGGGCCGGCGAGACCGCCGAAGTGTTGTTCGACCAGACCCCCTTCTATGGCGAGGGCGGCGGCCAAGCCGGCGACCGCGGCGAGATCGAATGGACCGACGCCACCGGCCAGCAGGGCGCCGGCGTTGTTCTCGATGTCCAGAAACACGCCGGCGACCTGTTCGCCCACCGCGTCGAGATCACCTCGGGCACGCTGGCCATCGGCGCCCGCGTCCAGTTGCGTGTCACGGCCGACGCCCGCCTGACCACCCGTGCCAATCACTCGGCCGCCCACCTGCTGCACAAGGCGCTGTCCAATGTGCTCGGCGGCCACGTCGCCCAGAAGGGTCAGATGGTCGACGCCGAACGCCTGCGCTTCGACTTCAGCCACAACGCCCCGGTCACCGAGGACGAGCTGGCGGCCATGGAGGACGAGGTCAACGCGGTTATCCGCCAGAACCTGCCCGCCGAGACCAGGATGATGGCCCCGCAGGAAGCCATCGACGCCGGCGCCGTGGCCCTGTTCGGAGAGAAATACGGCGACGAGGTCCGCGTCCTGACGCTGGGCCGGTCGCTGACCGAGGCGGACAAACCCTATTCGGTCGAACTGTGCGGCGGCACCCATGTCGCCCGCACCGGCGACATCGCCCTGTTCAAGATCGTCTCCGAGACCGGCATCGCCGCCGGCGTGCGCCGCATCGAGGCCCTGACGGGCGAGGCGGCGCGCCAGCATCTTCTGGCCCAGGCCGGGGTAGCGAAGGCGCTGGCCCAGTCGTTCAAGGTCCAGGTCGCGGACGTGCCCGCCCGGGTCGAGGCTCTGACCGCCGACCGGCGCGCGCTGGAGAAACAGGTCGCCGAGCTGAAGAAGCAGCTGGCCCTCGGCGGCGGTGGTTCCGCCAACGCCGCGCCGGAGGAGATCAACGACGTCAAACTGATCGCCCGCGTCCTCGACGGCGTCGACGGCAAGGGTCTGCGCGGCGTGGCCGAGGACTTCCGCAAACAGGTCGGTTCGGGCGTCGTCGCCCTGATCGGAGTCACCGAGGGCAAGGCGGCGGTGACCGTGGCCGTGACCGCGGACATGACCGGCAAGGTCAATGCGGCCGATCTGGCCCGCGCCGCGGTTCTGGCCATGGGCGGTCAGGGGGCCGGCGGAAAGCCTGACTTCGCCCAGGGCGGCGCGCCGGACGGGTCCCGGGCCGAGGACGGTCTGGCGGCGGTGCGGTCGGCGCTGGGCGGCTGATCAGGCCGACCCGCCGCGCTGGATATCGACGGCGGCCAGCTTCCAGGTGAACGGGCCCCGCCGCTCGAGGATCAGCGCCAGCCGCTGGTCCGGATGGTCGCGGTCGGTCAGGGTCACGGCGAAGGCGTTCAGGTCGCGATAGCCCCAGGCCTGATGAATGTCGTCGCTGTCGGCCGCGTCGCCCGGCTCCGGCTGGTCGCGCACGGTCGGATCGGGCGCCTCGGCGGTGGTGACCATCCGGGCCACCACCTCGGGGGTGACCGTGGCGTCAATGGCGCCCGACAGCAGCATGGGGGCCAGCATCATACCGAGCCCTCCGAGAGTGCTGTCGGCCAGGCGCGGGTCGCGCCGCATCTCGGCGGCGACCTCCGAGGTCAGTTCATCTTTGAGGCTCTGACGCAGCGCCGGAAAGTCGACCAGTTGTTCAATCCGGTCGGCATCGCCGGCCTTGGCCGCCCGGATAAGCGCCTGGGCGGCGAACACCGGGGCCGCGGCCCAGGCGATGGCCAACGCCATGATGGCCGTGATGACCAGGCCGACGACGAGTTTATTGTTCATGCTACCCTCCGGCGTCGGAACGCCTTCCCACGGCTACGGTTGCCGCGAGTCGAAGGGTCCGCCTAGCGTTTGGGGGCCGGCGCAGGGGCGGCGGCTTCAGGCGAGGGCGCGGGCGCGGCCCCGTCGGGCAGGCCGATGTGGACCAGCTTCCATTCGAACGGCCCCTTGCGCTCGAAGGTGAAGACGGTGCGCGAGCCGCCCTCGTCGCTCACCGCCATCCGCGCGCGATTGACGCCCCAGAAAACCGGCGTGGGCGTGGGATTGGACGTCCCCTCGGCCACGCTGGACCGTTGCGAGGCGTAGCGCCCGTCGCCGCGGGTCAGGCCGGCCAGCGCCGCGGGCGACAGATAAGCGTCGGCGTCGGCGGCCGTGCCCCCGTCACCGGGTTCGAACTGCCGGCGAACGGCGCCGATCGGATCCTCGAGGAAAGTCGGCGCCGGGGCCATGGCCGCCGGGTTGCCGGACAGCTGAGGGCGCAGCGACTGGCGCACGGCCCCGAAATCGATCAGCCGCGACAGGCCGGCGACATCATTGGCGTCCGCCGCCGAGCGGATTCCGAAGAAGGCCACCGCCGGCGCGGCGAAGAAGCTGATCACGGCCGCGACGACGGCCAGCAGCAGCAGATTGCCAAACAGCTTCTTCACGACGGCGTCTCCACGGTTAACGTCATCAATGCACGAACGCCGGTTCGGCTCAACGAAAGCCCCGCCGGACGCGAATCCGGCGGGGCATGTTTTTGGGCCGCGGTCGTCGGCCCTTCGGGACCTCCCGACCCGACGCGGCCTGGCGCCTGGCGCGGCCATGCGCTCAAGCAGCGAGTGGCCGCGCCGCTAGCGCTGGCGCCCTTCTAGGCTTCCATCGCCTTGGTCAGGTTCTCGGCCACCTTGTCGAGGAAGCCCTCGGTGGTCAGCCAGCTCTGCTGGTCGCCGACCAGAAGCGCCAGGTCCTTGGTCATGTAGCCGGCCTCGACGGTCTCAACCACGACGCGCTCGAGCGTGGCGGCGAAGTTCGCCAGATCGTCGTTGCCGTCCAGCTTGGCCCGGTGCGCGAAGCCGCGGGTCCAGGCGAAGATCGAGGCGATCGAGTTGGTCGAGGTCGCCTCGCCCTTCTGGTGCTGGCGATAGTGGCGCGTGACGGTGCCGTGGGCGGCTTCCGATTCCAGCACCTTGCCGTCCGGCGTCATCAGCACCGAGGTCATCAGACCCAGCGAGCCGAAGCCTTGGGCGACCACGTCGGACTGGACGTCGCCATCATAGTTCTTGCAAGCCCAGACGAAGCCGCCGGACCATTTGATGGCCGCGGCCACCATGTCGTCGATCAGGCGGTGCTCATAGGTCAGGCCGGCGGCCTTGAACTGGTCGGCGAACTCCTCGTCGAACACCTTCTGGAAGATGTCCTTGAAGCGACCGTCGTAGGCCTTGAGGATGGTGTTCTTGGTCGACAGATAGACCGGGAAATTGCGCTGCAGGCCGAACGAGAAGCTGGCGCGGGCGAACTCGGTGATCGACTCATCGAGGTTGTACATGCCCATGGCAACGCCGGCGCCCGGCGCCTTGTAGACCTCGTGCTCGATGACCTTGCCGTCCTCGCCGACGAACTTGATCGTCAGCGTCCCCTTGCCCGGGAACAGGAAGTCCGTGGCCTTGTACTGGTCGCCGAAGGCGTGACGGCCGACCACGATCGGCTGGGTCCAGCCCGGCACCAGACGCGGCACGTTCGAGCAGATGATCGGCTCGCGGAAGACCACGCCGCCGAGGATGTTGCGGATGGTGCCGTTCGGCGACTTCCACATCTTCTTGAGACCGAATTCGGCGACCCGGGCTTCGTCCGGCGTGATGGTGGCGCATTTCACGCCGACGCCATGCTTCTGGATGGCGTGGGCCGCGTCGATCGTCACCTGATCGTCGGTGGCGTCGCGATGTTCCATGCCCAGGTCGTAGTAGTCCAGCTCCAGATCGAGGAACGGGAAGACCAGCTTGTCCTTGATCATCTGCCAGATGATCCGGGTCATCTCGTCGCCGTCGATGTCCACGATGGGGTTGGCGACCTTGATTTTGGCCATGCGGTTTCGCGCCTCTGTCTACGGATGGGGAGTGTGGCGGGCGGTATAGCGGCGGCGGGGCGCAGGCGCAAAGGGCAGGCGCCGCGGGGTTAACTTTCCTGCCAAAAGATTGCCAAGGCCAAGCTGAACCCCAACCACCCCGCCTCGTTTCCAGTGGCGGAGCGCGTGCTCCGCAAGCGGGGAGAAGCAGATTGGACAAGGAGACAGCCGCGCTGGTCCAGCGCTGGATCATCGCCTTTTGCGAAGCCCCCGTCCTGGTCGATCCCGTCCTGATGCGACGCATGCTCGCCGACGTCGAAGAGACGACGGAGCAGGCCGAAACCTGACAGCGAGAACATCGGTCGTTAGGGTGGCGGCCCGACCGGGCACGCGGTCGGGCCTGACGGGAGGCAAGACACGCATGATCTGTTCAATCACCATAGCCGCCCTGCTCGCCGTATGTGGAGGCGGATCCGGAGCAGCCGGAGGCGTCGCCGATGCGACGTCCCCCGCGCCACAGACGCGCCCCCCGCCCGTCAACGCGACCCCTGAAGTCCGAACGTTCCGCGACTGGCGCGTCGCCTGTGACAACAGCGGTGATTGTATCGCACTTACCGGCGGCGACATCGGCGCGGCCGCCTTCGTACGGCTCCGCATGCCCGCAGGCCCCGACGCCGAGCCCGAAGTGGTGGCCGGAGCCTGGGGACTGGAAACGGCCGAGCGGTTCGAGCTCTCCATTGACGGGGCGGCCCATCGGCTCACCATGACCCCCCTGTCCGAATGGGCTGGCATCGCCGGGACGCGCGGTACGCCGGCGCGCGCCCTGATCACGGCGATGGGCGCCGGGCGCGACCTGGTCCTGTCGATCGACGACTCGAGCGGGTCGCTTTCTTTGGCGGGCGTCTCGGCCGCCCTGCTGTGGATCGACGAACGCCAAGGTCGCCTTGGGACCGTCACGGCCTTGCTGCGCCGCGGCGACCACCCCGCCACGAACGTCCCACCGCCCGCGATGCTGCCGGAGATCGACGCCCGGCCGGCGTCCATCAGCCAGTTCACTCGGGACAATCCGCCACCCCTTCCCGACAGCGTCGCGTCGCGTCCCGAAATCAAAACCTGCAGGGAAGACTGGGGATACGCCGGGGCGGATGAAGACGGGCTGCTCTACGCCGAACTCGGCCCCGAGACCCGGCTCTGGGGCCTGCGGTGCTTCCTCGCCGCCTACAACACCGGCCACGTCCTGTTTCTGACCGATCATCTTGGAGGAGGCGTCCGTCCCCTGACCTTGGCCGGCCTCGACGAGACGATCGAGGTCTTCACCAACGTCTTGCCCGGGTACACCCTCACCAACACCGTCCGCGCCCGCGGGCTGGGAGACTGCGGCGTGATCCAGCAATGGCGCTGGGCGCGGCGCGGATTCGAGCTGGCGCTGGAAAAGCGCATGGACGAATGCTGGGGCCTGCCGCCGGAGTTGTGGCCCACCCTGTGGCGAACGCGCGGAATCGTCCCTTGGCAGGCACAGGCTCAGCCTGTCCTCAACCCCGTTGAAACCGCCGCACCCGCCGAGCGCCTCTTCGGGCACTGGGGGGCGGCGTGCAACAACCGGCGGGACTGCTTCGCCTGGAATACCCAACCGGACTCCGGCAGCTGGATCCGGATCGCGATGGCCGCCGATGCTGACGCCGCCCCTGAGGTCCTCGCCGGAACGATCAGATCGACGCCGGGCGCCGGGTATGAAGTGCACGTCGACGGCGCCCGGTATCCGCTGGACCTGTCGACCGAGCTGATGCGCGAGGGACTCGGAAGGCTGCACGGTCAGGCGGCCCGCCGCCTGATAACGGCCCTCGCCGATGCCCGCTCGGTGGACGTTTCGAACGGCGCGGCTTCGGGTCCCGTTCCGGTCGAGGGGTTGGTCCGGGCTCTACAATGGATCGACCGTAGTCAGGGCCGGAGCGACACGCCCACGGCCTTGTCAGATCGCGGGGATCAACCCTCAACAGCAATCCCCGCTGTACCGGCCCTGCCGGCGATCCGCCCGGCCCCCGCCGTAGACCAGGCCGGCTTCGGCGTCGGCTCCGCCCTCCCGGCCACGGTCTCGGCAATGCCCGATCTCGTCGCCTGCAAGGCGGAGTGGGGCGAGACCTACAGGCCACTGAAGGTGATCTCGGCGCGCCTGACCGCCGAAACCGAGCTCTGGGGCGCGCCCTGTTCCCTGACCACCTTCAACGCCGGCTACCTGCTCTATCTCACCGGCCCCGGCGGACGCGATCCCGTCCGGCTGAAGCTTCGCGGGGCGTTGGAAGAAACCAGCCGTTTCGTAAATCCCGCCTACGACGCCGATACGCGCACGCTGAGCCAGACAGAGTGGGGCAACAAATGGGGCCATTGTGGGCGGGCTCAGTCCTGGATCTGGACGAACGACGGCTTCCAATTGCAGAGCGAGACGGCGATGACGAGCTGCAACGCTCTTTACCCCCCGATTTGGCCGTCACTCTGGAGCTCCCGATGACCATCAGATCGCTCACCTGGGCCGACGGCTCCGGTCAACCGCCCGGGCGTCGGGCTGACCGATGGTCGACGCAGTGACGGCTGCCGAGGTTCTGGTCATCGGCGCGGGCCCGGCGGGGCTGACGGCCGCGACCTATCTGGCCCGGTTCCGTCGCCGGGTGCTGGTGGCCGACGGAGGCGCGCCGCGGGCCTGCTGGATCCCGGTCAGCCACAATATGCCGGGATTTCCGGTGGGCATCACCGGCGAGGCCATCCTGCAACGCATGACCGAGCAGGCCGAGGAGTACGGGGCCGTGGTCGAGCCGGGAAGGGTCGAGAGCGTCGCCCGGACGGGCGACGGCTTCACCGCGCGCCTGAACGGTCGGGACGTCCCGGTCCGCGCCGTACTCCTGGCGACGGGAGTGACCGACCATCGCCCGCACCTGCCAGGAGTGGAGCAGGCCATCGAGCGGGCGCTGGTGCGCATCTGCCCGATCTGCGACGGCTACGAGGCGATCAACAGGGCGGTCGCGGTCATTGGCCGGGACGACAGCGGGGCGCGTGAGGCGAGTTTTCTGCGCACCTATTCCGACCGCGTGACGCTGATCCACGTCGGTGACCCGGAGGCCCTGACGCAGGAGGACGAACTGGCCCGTCTCGGCATCGAACTGGTGCGCGCGCCGATCGACAATGTGCGACTGGAGGACGACCGGGTCACCGCCCTGAGCTGGGGCGGCGCTTTCCGGGTCTTTGACCTGGTCTATTCCGCGCTCGGAACAACGCCGAATGCGGATCTGGCGAAGGACCTGGGCGCGGCGCTGGGCGACGACGGGAGGTTGGTCGTGGACGATCATCAGGCCACGACGGTCCCGCGCCTCTATGCGGCGGGAGACGTGGTCCGCGGACTGAACCAGATCGCCGTCGCCGGGGCCGAGGCCGCCATCGCCGCGACCGCCATCCACAACGCACTGCGCCGCGCCGACGGCGAGATGATCGCCTGACGCCAGGCGAATGGCTCGGCCGGGTGATCCGAGCGGTCAGGTCCGCATCAGATCTTCGAGGACCGACAGCGGCGTCGAGCCGTTGACCAGCACGGCGTCGTGGAAGCGGCGCAGGTTGAAGCCGGGCTTCGCCTCAGCCTCGGCCCGGAGGCGGGCGATGACCGTGTGGCCGATCTTGTAGGCGCAGGCCTGGCCCGGCATGACGGAGTAGCGGTTGATCTCGCTATTGGCGGCGCCAACCGGTTTGGCCCCGGAAGCGACCATGTAGTCGACGGCCCGCTCGCGGCTCCAGCGCTTGTGGTGCAGGCCGGTGTCGACGACCAGCCGCACCGCCCGGAACAGGTAGGACATCAGGAAACCGACCCGACCGAGCGGATCGTCGGCGTAGACGCCGAGGTCATCGGCGGCCACCGCCTCGGCGTAGAGCGCCCAGCCCTCGTTGTAGGCGGAAAAGCCGTTGGCGCGGCGCCAGGCGGGCAGGCTCTCGGTCTCGCGCTGCAGGGCGACCTGCAGGTGATGGCCGGGCGAGGCCTCGTGATAGGTCAGGGTCGGCAGGGCGAATTTCGGCCAGTTCGCGGTGTCGCGCAGGTTGATGTAGTAGGCTCCCGGCCGGGAGCCATCGAGCGGCGGGCCCTGGTAGTAGCCGCCGGGAGCGCCGGCCTCGATGGCAGGAGGCACGCGGCGGACCTCGACCCCGGTGCGCGGCAGGCGGCCGAACAGGCGGGGCAGCAGGGGGTCGAGAGCGGCGACCTGACGATTCAGACTCTCGATCAGGGCGGCCTTGCCTTCGTCGGTGTTGGGCCAGAGCTGGGCCGGGTCCTTGTTCAGGGCGTCGATGCGTTCGCCGACCGTGCCCTGCGTCATGCCCTGGGCCTTGAGGATGGTGTCGATCTCTGCAGTGATCGAGGCGACCTGTTCGAGGCCGACGGCATGAACCTCGTCGGGCGTCATGTCGGTGGTGGTCCAGTATTTCAGGCCGTGGGCGTAGAAGCGCTCGCCGTCGGGCAGGCGCCAGACGCCGGCGTCGTGGACCGCACCGGGGCGCAGGCGTTCGAAGGCGGCGATCTGGCGATCGAGGGCCGGCTTTACGCCGGTCTCGACGAGGGCGGCCCCGCGGTCGCCGTAGCCAGACAGGCCGAGCGCCGCCGCCTTGCGCTCCAGCGTGCGGATCATGGCCATGTCGGCGGCGGGCTGGCCCCGCAGGGCCTTCAACTGGCCGAGCGTCAGGTCGATGACGAAGTCCGGCGGAACCACGCCCTTGCCCGCATCGCGTTCGATTCGGCCTGTCTCGGCGTCGATGTTGGGGCCGAAGGCGGACAGGCGGGCGAGGAAGGCCTCGGCGCCGTCGCGGTCCTCGACCCGGTGCTGGCTGTCCATGAAGTCGGGGACGGTGAAATAGGACCCGGTCATCTGGCTGACGAGATAGGGGCCCATCCGGCCGCCCTCGATGGCCGCGCCGTAGTCGAAGGAGGCCCCGGTCGAGGCGGTCCGGGCGCGAAACGCGGCGACGGCGAGGTTGATCGTGCCGGGCCGGGTCAAGCCGGTCTGGTCGAAGTCGGCCAGCGCCTGCAGGCGGGCGTTGGCCTCGGCCCGGTCGGCCATCCACGCCGTCTCGCTACGGTCCGACAGCTTCGAGGCCAGGTGTGCGCGCTCGCCGCGGTCGAGGCCGAGGTTGGTGGCGGTCTCGGGCGAACTGTCGATGTCCGCGTCGAACCATCGGGAGAGCATGGCGTCGAGGCGGTCGTCCGCATCGCTACGGGCGAAGGCCGGCCCGGCGGCGGCGAGACCGACTCCGGCGGCGGCGGTCTGAAGCAGGCGGCGGCGGTCGATCATGGGCTCGGTCTCCGGTCTTGGCGCTAGATTGAGCCGAACGGCGGCGCTTCGACAAGCGTCAGCTTTCGTGGGTTTCCGCAACGCCGGTCTCCGCCAACATGGCTCGGCGAACGGGAGCAGATCGATGAACAGGCGAACGCGGGCGGCGCTGGCGCTGGCGACAGCGATGGCGGCGGGGGGCTGCAGCACCGATCCCGAGTTCTGGGAGGCGGTCTCGAAGGGCCTGGACCAGGCGGCGGCGGACCTCGAATACCAGAACGCCTACTGCTACTGGGCCCCGCCGCCGGGCCTGCCCTACGGGGCCAATCAGCGGTATTGCCCGGGCGACTACGGCTATCGGGACATCTACATCCCGCCGGATTCGCCCTACTGGCGGCGGCGGGGCGATCACGACCACCGGGACCGCCATCGGGAGCGCAGGCGCGACCGGGACCACGGCCACGACAGCCGCAAGCGGTAGGCTCAGGCGCGGAGTTCCTGCTTGACCCGTTCGGCGAGGGTCTTGATGTCCAGCGGCTTGGGCAGGAAGGAGACGCCGACCTCGTCCTGCAGCAGGTCGGAGAAGTCGCTTTCGGCGTAGCCCGAGATGAACATGACGGGCGCGTCGCCGAGGAAGGGGCGGGCCTTCTTGAGCAGGGACGGGCCGTCGAGGCCGGGCATGATGACGTCGGAGATCATCATGTCGATGGTCCCGGCGTGTTCCTCGGCCAGTTCCAGCGCCTCTTCGCCGTCGGCGGCCTCGATGACCTCATAGCCGCGCTGGCGCAGAAGGCGGGCGGCGATGCCGCGCACGGCCGCCTCGTCTTCGACGAACAGGATGCGGCCGGCGCCCGACAGGTCCCGCGGCGCCTTGAGCTTGATCTCGACCACCGGCGTCTCGGCCAGTTCGGCCTCGGCGGCCTCGGGCAGGAAGATGCGGAAGGCGGCGCCGGCGCCCTCGAGATTGGTGACGTTGATGTGGCCGCCGGCCTGTTCGACGATGCCGTAGACCGTGGCCAGGCCCATGCCGGTGCCCTCGTTCACCGCCTTGGTGGTGAAGAAGGGCTCGAAGATCTTGCCGAGAATCTCGGGCGGGACGCCGGGGCCGGTGTCCGAGACCTCGATCAAGGCGACGGCGTCAGCGGTCGGGGCGGCCCAACCAAGGGCGCGGGCCTCGTCGGCGCCGAGGCGGGCGGTGCGGATAGTGACCACGCCGGCGCCAGGCTCGACCACGCCGCGCATGGCGTCACGGGCGTTGACAGCGAGGTTCATCACCGCGGTTTCGAGCTGGCTCTTGTCGGCAAGGACCACCGGCAGGTCGCGGCCGTAGTCGGTTTCCAGCCGAACGTCCTCGCGCAGCAGGCGGCGCAGCAGGACGGCGAACTCGCCGACCAGTTCGCCGAGGTCGAGCCGCTCCCTGCGAACGGTGGACTTGCGCGAGAAGGCCAGCAACTTGCGCACCAGATCGGCGGCGCGGATGGCGGTCTGGCGGATCTCGTTGAGGCCCTCGTAGGAGGGATCGCCGACCGGGTGGCGTTCCAGCAGGCCGGACAGCTGCAGCTGGATGGCGGTCAACAGATTGTTGAAGTCGTGGGCCACGCCGCCGGCCAGCTGGCCCACCGCCTGCATCTTCTGCGCCTGCGACAGCTGCAATTCCATCGACTTCTGGGCCGAGACGTCGAACAGCCAGATGCGCCGTTTGTCGCCCTCGGGCGCGACGTAGAGGTGCAGCATCCTGTCGGGGAAGGCCCGGGCGACGAGCTCGATCGGGCCGGAGGAGCCGGCGGCCAGCTTGGCGCGGGCCTCGGTCACGCCGGCGGGATCGAACAGGTGGCCGAAGGCGGCGTCGCGGGCGGCGGCGGGGCCGGTCAGGATGGCGAGGGCGGCGTTGGCCTCCTCGACCTTGCCGGCGAACAGGTCGTCGGCGGCGATGACGGCCGAGCCGAACGGGGCGCCGGCGGCCATGGCGCGACTCTCGACAGCGTTGGAGCCCGGGGCCGGCGGACCGCCGGTGACCACGGGCAGGGCGGCCTCGGGCGCGGCGCGGACGAGGAAGCGCCCCTCCCCGGCCAGACCGATCAGCACCTCCTGCTCGCGCTCGCCGATGACGACGATGGCGCGGCCCTGTTCGCCGGCGCGGGCCTGGGCGAAGGCCATGTAGAGGGCGGAAGCCGAGCGGCCCTTGGGCAGGCTGGTGGTGGCGCCGTTGCTTTCAGCCCAGGCGGCGTTGAAGGCGAGGACCTGGCCGGAGGCCCAGACCAGAGCGGCGGGCTCGGCCATGGCGTCGAGGAGATCGACGGTGGCGTCGCCCACCGGCTTGCGGCTCTCGCCGCGGGCGAAGGCGAACAGGCCGATCAGGGCCACGGCCCCGACGGTGAAGATCAGCACCAGCCCCGGCGCGCTCATCGGGTCGGCGCGGAAGGCCGGATAGGCCAGGGCCCCGACCGCCACGACGAAGCCGATCGCCATGATGATCAGCAGCGGATCGATGCCCTTGCGGTCGGTTGCGGTCATGTCGCCTCGGCCCGAATCATTGGGGCGTTTCCGGCGATAGTGGGCTGGATGCGCGCCGGGTGCGAATCCGGCGCGGCCCTGGCCGGAGGGGCGGGTGGTGCGGCGGGTTTCACCCGGGTGAAATTCCGAAGAACGGTGTGTCAGAGTCGGCAGAGTCGGCGCCGGAATTCGGTGTGGCAGAGTCGCCAGAGTCTACATCGGCGCGCCTCGGGCGGTGCGGCGGGGATGCGGTTTTCAAAGACCGGCGCCTGCCGGGTCGACAGAACGGGCGGCATTATGCGCCCGCCGGCTTATCCGGATGGAAGATTGGCTTTAGATTCGGCGATGTGGCTGGAAAGGCGGGAGGTTTTCCGCTGAACCCGACTATAAATTCGCGGATTGCCAGCAGAGCGACATGGGCAATCCATCTCCTCCCCGCCGCGCAGCGATGGGGAGGCGGACCATCCGAAGCCGCAGGCGAGGATGGTGGAGGGGTGAAGCGGCTTCGCGACTGTGCGGCGGATTCGCCCCTCCACCGCTTCGCGGTCCCCCTCCCCACTGCGTGGGGAGGAGACGGAAGCCCTAGGCCGCCTTGAGCTGTTCGGCCTTCTGGTCGCGGGCGGCGTTGATGCGGGCTTCGGCGATGGCGTCGGCGATCTGGTGGGTCGGGCGCTTCTCGGCGGCGGCGCGTTCGAGGATTTCCTCGAGCGTCTCCATCAGGCGGGACAGCTTGGCCTCGACCCAGGCGGGATCGTAGGCGCCGCCGGTGTTGCGGGCGTTCAGTTCCGAGGCGACGTTGATGATGCCGCCGCCGTTGACGACGTAGTCGGGGGCGTAGAGCACGCCGCGCTCGAACAGCATCTGACCGATGTCGGGCGTGGCCAGCTGGTTGTTGGCGGCGCCGACGACGGCCTTGGCCGACAGACGGTCGAGGGTCTGGGGGTTCAGCGTCGCGCCGAGGGCGCAGGGGGCGTAGATGTCGGCCTTGACGTCATAGATGACGTCGGGAGCGACGATCTCGGCGTTGGTGCGGGCGGCGACCTCCGACAGCAGGGCCTCGTTGACGTCGGTCATGACCAGTTTCGCCCCGGCGGCGTGCAGCTTGTCGGCGAGGTAGCCGCCGACGTGGCCGATGCCCTGCAGGGCCACGGTCAGGCCGGTCAGGTCGTCTTGCTTCCACAGACGGCGGGCCACGGTCAGGGTCGAGCGGAACACGCCCTCGGCGGTGACCGGCGACGGGTCGCCCGAGGCCTCGGGGCCGTCGTTGAGGCCGAGCACATAGGGGGTGACCTTGCGGGCCTCGGCGATGTCGGCGACCGAGACGCCGACGTCTTCGGCCGCGTAGTAGCGGCCGCCGAGGGTGTCGACGGCGCGGCCGAAGGCCTGGAACAGTTCGGGGGACTTCTGGGTGCGGCTGTCGCCGATGATGACCGACTTGCCGCCGCCCATCTCCAGATCGGCGACCGCGTTCTTGTAGCTCATGCCCTTCGACAGGCGCAGCACGTCCTCGAGCGCCTCGGCGCTGGAGGCGTAGTTCCACATGCGGGTTCCGCCGACGGCCGGGCCGCGCGCGGTCGAGTGAACAGCGATAATGCCGCGGAGGCCGGTCTTTTCGTCAAAGACGGCGTGGACGCCTTCATGGTTCGCGAAGGACGGGGAATCAAACAGCGTCTTACCCATGACAGGCGTCTCCCGGGGTATTTTTTATTGCGGCGGCTGATACGCCGGAGCGCGATGAAGGGCAAGCATGGCGGTTTGGGGGCGAGCCAGGGGCCAGGGGCTGCGGGCCAGGCGAATCCGGTCCGATACCTTCCATCCGTCATTCCGGGGCTGGAACCGGCGCATCCGGGACCAGAACCCGGAACCCAGGCGTCCGGGAACCGGCCTTGCAGGTCTCGACCCTGCCGGTGCGCTCTCCTGAGTTCCGGGTTCCGCTACGCGGCCCCGGAATGACGGACCGGAGAGGGCGCCCTTCGCGTCGCGGCCATTGCGGAGGCCGGCGCGGGGTCGCTAACCTCGACGGACAGAAGGGAGCCGCTTCCATGACCGGAACGACCCTCAGCGGCGGCGTCGTCCACGACCTGCCAGCCGACCTCGAGGCGATGCTGGTCGCCGAGCCGGCGGCGCGGGCGACGTGGGAGGACATCACCCCGCTGGCGCGCAACGAATGGATCTGCTGGGTCCAGTCGGTGAAGAAGCCGGAGACGCGGCTGAAGCACGTGGAACAGGCGCGGGAAAACCTGAGGGACGGCAAGCGCCGGCCGTGCTGCTGGCCGGGATGTCCGCATCGGGAGAAGACGGGGCGGGCGTAGGGTGAGGAATCCGGTCGGCGAGGGCGACGATGTCCGATGTCGATCAGAAGCCAAAAACTGCTTCGACCCAAAGCGGACTCAGGGTGCGAGGCTTGCTGCAATGCAAAACGCCCGGCCTTTCGACCGGGCGTTCCACGTTTCTCGACGGCTAACCTAGCAGCAGGAACAAGCCGCAGCGACCGCTTCGCAGCAGGCGCAGATAGCTTGAGCGACAGCCTCAGGGGAGGCGGCCATAGCGGCAGTGCCGGAGGCCAGCAGAAGCAGGCCCGCGATGGTCAGAGTTCTTTTCATGATGAAATCCAGTTCGTTAGTGGAAGAAGTTCGAAATCAGGCAATACACCGCCGATTATCGGGGCGGCGGGTCTTCCGCCTCAACGCTGAGCGATCCTAGCACAGTGGTTCGGCCGCGGTAGGTGGCCCTGAGGTGGCTCGCGATGTGATCAGTCATCGGCGGCTGCATCACCAGAGCCTGACAAAAAACTGCGCAATCTGGCGCACAGACGGTCGCCTCTGGCTCACAGGGCATATCCGACGACATCGCTACGTCATGCCCGACCTGATGCGGTGAGCTTGAGGCCAGGGTCGCGGTCGTCACAAAAAACGTCGCCAGAAGCGCAACAACACCAGCCGTCAAAGCGAGCAGGTTGTGGCGACGGCAGTTCATCAATCTCGTCGTCCGAAGGATCGTTGCGATTTACGACAAACTCTCATTCGCTCAAATCCGCCAATAAGTTACGCAGCAAGGCCGTTCGGAGTTGCGTCTGCCGCAGATTATTAGTCGGGGGCGGGTCCGCTTTCCACCCCTTGCGGGACCTTCACAGGGCCTGCTCCCGGCACTTGCCTGCCAATCTCACCCCGGCGTCATCCTCGGACTTGATCCGAGGATCAGGGGCGAGAGGCGGGCTCTGCGGTGCGGACGGCCCGGAGAGCGTAACCGTGCGATCGTCGACGGAGCACCGGATGGTCTGATCCTCGGGTCAAGCCCGAGGATGACGGGAGGGGAATGCCGGCGGTCTGCTACCGCCCCGCCAGTTCCGGCAGGACCTCCCTTGCCCCCGAGGGGAGCGGCGCCCCGGCGTCGAGGAGCCAGGCTTCGACATCCGCGTAGACTCTCTCCGCCTGCAGGTCGCGGTTCAGGAGGTGCCAGCCGTCGGGGTAGAAGGCGGTGCGCAGGTTGGGGCGGGCGCCGGCGCGGGCGAGGGCCTGACGCATCGGCTGGTCCTGGATGACGTTGTCGTGGGCGCCGTAGAGCAACAGGGTCGGGGCGCGGACGTCGCCGAGGCGCTGCGAGGCGGTCTCCATCAGGTCGACGAGGCCGTAGAGGGCGTCGAACCGGGTCGAGATCAGGCTGTTGGGGTCGCGGTAGTTGCGGAACAGCTCGAGCCGGTTGTCGGAGGCGAGGCGGTCGCGGACGGCCCATTTCGGGGCTTCGACGGCGCGGGCGCCCATGGTCCGGGCGGCGAACCATAGGCCGGCGGAATTGATCGGCCCCTGCGCCGTCCAGCCCCAGACGGCGGGAGCCAGCAGGATGACGCGGTCGGCGTCGGGCGGGTCGTCGGAGGCGAAGGCGGCGACGGCGACGGCCCCGCCCATGCTCTCTCCGGCGACGGCGATGGTCGCGTTCGGGTGGCGGGCGCGGGCGAGAGCGACGGTGGTGCGCAGGTCCTGGACCATGCGGGCCTCGCCGGCCCAGACGCCGCGGCCGGGGGACTCGCCGAAGCCGCGCTGGTCGATGGCCCAGGTCTCGATGCCCTGCTCGGCCCACCACGGGCCGGCGAGACGGAAGGCGGCGCGGGAATCGTTCATGCCGTGCAGGGCGACGATGACGGCCCAGGGCTCGGCCTCGGGGGTCCAGCGCGCGAGGCGCAGGCGGGCGCCGTCGTCCATGACGACATGGTTGGCGGTGAGTTCGGGGCCGGTGAAACCGGGCGGCGGGGTCATCGGCGGCTGGATGGCGGGCGTGGCGCAGGCGGCGAGGAGGAGGGCAAACAGGAGGGCGAGGATCGATCCTTCTCCCCTCGGGGGAGAAGGTGGGCGGCGGAGCCGTCCGGATGAGGGGGCTGTTCGACGCGGAACGGCCGCCAGACGGTCCGGATCGGGCATCCCCCTCATCCGGCCCTCCGGGCCACCTTCTCCCCCGAGGGGAGAAGGACGACGTTGCGGCGATCAGTCATGACCCCAGAATGCCCCGAACCCGGTCCTTGAGATAGGGCACGACCTCTTCCTCGAACCACGGATTGCGCTTCAGCCAGCCGGTGTTACGCCATGACGGATGCGGCAGGGGCAGGATGGCGGGCGCGTGGTCGCGCCAGGCGCGGACGGTGTCTGTCATGCTCGCCCCGGCCCGGTCGCCGAGGGCCCATGTCTGGGCATGACCGCCGACCAGCAGGGTCAGCTCGACCTGCGGCAGTGCGGCGAGGAGTTGCGGCCGCCACAGCTCGGCGCAGCGGCGCGGCGGCGGATAGTCGCCGCCCTTGGGGGCCGTGCCGGGGTAGCAGAAGGCCTGGGCGGCCACGCCGAGGCGGCAGTCGGCGTAGAAGGTTTCGTAGTCCACGCCCATCCAGTCGCGCAGGCGGTCGCCGGACGGGTCGGTGAAGGGCCGGCCGCTCTCGTGCACGCGGCGGCCGGGGGCCTGACCGCAGATCAGCAGCCGGGTCTCGGGGAAGACGTGGACCACCGGGCGCGGCGTGTGCGGCAGCCGGCCGAGACAGGCCCGGCAGGCGCGGATGTCGGCGAGGATCGCCTCCAGTCCGGCCGGATCAGTCCTCATCGCTCTCCGGCTTCGGCGGCAGCGCCGCCAACGCCGCGGCGGTCTCGGCCTCGGTGGGCAGGCGCAGGCGGATGACGCCCTTGAAGGCGGTCGGGTCGACCGGCTTGCCCTTCTTGGTGATGGTCAGCTTGCCCTGGCGCATCAGGCCGAGGGCGCAGGCGCGCACCTTGGGCAGCATGCGCTGCCATTGTTCGGGCTGGAGATCCTTGGCCACCTCGGCGGGCTCGATGCTCTTGCCGGCGGGCAGTTTTGCCAGTTTTTCGAGGATGGCGGTTTCGATGGGGTCGCTCATCGCGCCTGTATGGTGCATTGCGGGATCAGAAAGAAGGCGGAGTTTTCCATGGTCGCGAAAGTCACGGTGTCGGAGGGCGAATTCGCCGGCTGGCAGATGTACGACCTCCACGGCACCTTCGACCAGGTGGTCGGGCCGTTCTACTTCCGGCCGGACCCGGACGGGCGGATGCGCTGCGCCTTCCGGGCCGAGCCCAAGCACATGAACGCCGGCGACCGGATGCATGGCGGGTGCCTGATGACCTTCGCCGACATCGCCATGTTCCAGACCGCCTATCAGGAGATGGAGGGGGCGTCGGGCGTAACGGTGTCGCTGGATTCGACCTTCATCGACGGCGCCTATGTCGGCGAGCTGGTCGAGGCGACGGGCGAGGTGGTGCGGGCTGGCAAGAGCCTGATCTTCGTGCGCGGCCAGATCTGCACCGGCGCGCGTATTCTGATGACCTATTCGGGCGTGATCCGGAAGTTTCAGCCGCGGGACTAAAGCTCAGCCGTCGATGAGGGCCTGAAGGATGGCGGCCATACGCTGCTCCATCGCCGCGCACTGGTCCGGCGTCAGGTCGTCGGGGCAAAGTTCGCTGCCGATGAAGACGCCCATCATGATGCTGGCGGCGAGGCGCGCGCGCACCGGCGCGTCGGGTCCGCCCAGCCACTGTTCGAAGGGACCGAAGAAGCGGTCCTGGCCGTTGCGCTGCACCAGTTCCGCGGCTTTGGTGGAGCCGATCGAGCGCAGCATGATGAGCATGTGCTCGAGCTTTCCGGGGCCCTGCTCCTTGTAGATGGCCTCGCGGGCCATGCGCTGTCCGAAGGTCGCGCGGTCGCCCTCGATGATCCGGGTCTTGTCGCCGGAGGCGTTGAGCACGGCGATGAACAGGTCTTCCTTGGAGCCGAAATACCGGGACACCAGGGCGGCGTCGACGCCCACGTCGCGGGCGATATCGCGCATGCCGACGTCGTCGTAGCTCTCACGCGCAAACCGTTCGCGCGCGGCCTCGAGGATGGCGGCGCGGGTCGCCTCGGCGTTTCTCGGCCGAGGCGCGACATGACAAAACAACAGGATAGCTCCTGAAAAGGCCCCAGCGCCTATATGGCTTTGTCATCGGCCGTTGACAAGCGCCGAGTGGGTCACCATTAAGTCACCGGGCGTTGACTACCGGCTTCCTCCCCGATCGCCGCCGTCGACAAAGTCAGGGATTTCTCCCCTACGGAGACCGAATTCATGCGCACGGTGAAGATCGTGGCCGCGTGCGCCGTCATGGCGGCCGCGCTCTATGGCTGTTCCTCGAAGAGCGAGGCGCAGGCCCCGCCGGCGCCGTCGGTGACGGTCGCGGTCCCGCTGGTGCAGGCGGTGCAGGACTGGGACGAGTTCACCGGTCGCTTCGAGGCGACCCAGTCGGTCGAGGTGCGGGCGCGCGTCGGCGGCTACATCACGGGGGTCCACTTCCGCGACGGCGACTATGTGCGGCGCGGGCAGCTGTTGTTCAGTCTCGATCCGCGCCCGGCGCAGGCGGCGCTGGCCTCGGCGCGCGCGCAACTGTCGCAGGCCCAGGCCCAGCTGACGCTGGCGCAGAGCGAGCTGGAGCGGGCCGAGACCCTGCTGGAGGCCCAGGCCGTGTCGCAGGCCGAGGTCGATACCCGGCGCGGTGCCCTGCAGACGGCGCAGGCGGCCATCGCCGCCGCCAACGCCAATGTGCGGGCGCGGCAGCTGGATCTGGAGTTCACTCGCGTCACGGCGCCGATCTCGGGCCGGGTCTCGGACCGCCGCGTCGATGCTGGCAATCTGGTGGCAGGCGGATCGTCGGCGGCGGACGTGCTGACCACCGTGGTCTCCAGCGCGCCGATCCACTTCGTCTTCGACGCCTCCGAGGCGGTGCTGCTAAAATATCAGCGGCAGGCGCGGCGGAGCGCGGCGCCGATCCAGGTGCGGTTGCAGGACGAGACGACCTTCACCCGCTCGGGCACGCTCGACTTCACTGACAACGCCGTCGACACCGCCTCGGGCGTGGTGCGGCTGCGGGCTGTGATCGCCAACGCCGACGGCTTCCTGAAGCCGGGCATGTTCGGTCAGGCTCGACTGGCCGGCGCCGGCGTCTACGACGCCATGCTGGTGCCTGACGCCGCCATCGCCACCGACCAGGCCCGCCGCATCGTCTATGTCGTGGCCGGGGACGGATCGGTCATGCCGAAGCCGGTGCAGCTGGGGCCGCTGGTCGACGGCCTGCGGGTCGTCCGCTCCGGCCTGGAACCGACCGATCGCGTCATCATCAACGGCGTCCAGCGCATCCAGCAGCCGGGCATGAAGGTGCAACCCCGCAATGGCCAGATCCGCCCCGTCGCCCGCGAAGCCCAAGTCCCGGTGACCCAGGCGGCGCCGGCCTCGACTGCGACCCTCGCCAACAGCCTGCCCTCGGGCGACTGAGCCGGACATGAACATCTCGCGCTTCTTCATCGACCGGCCGATCTTCGCGGCCGTGATCTCGGTGTTCATCACCCTGCTGGGGGCGTTCGCCTATCCGCTGCTGCCGCTGTCGCAGTATCCGGAGATCGCGCCGCCGACGATCGCGGTAACCGCCGTCTATCCGGGCGCCTCGGCCGAGACCATGGCCGAGACCGTGGCCGCGCCGATCGAGCAGGAGATCAACGGCGTCGAGCGCATGCTCTACATCTCATCGTCCTCGACCTCGGACGGGGTGGCGACGATCACCGCCACCTTCGAGCCGGGCACCGACCTCGACGCCGCGCAGGTGCTGGTCCAGAACCGGGTGTCGCTGGCCGAACCCCGGCTGCCGGAGCCGGTGCGCCAGATCGGCGTGACGGTGAACAAACAGCAGCAGGACTTCCTGCTGATCGCCGGCCTGACATCGCCCAATGGGGTGCTGAGCAACGACTATGTCGGCAACTACGCCCAGTCGATCCTGCGTGACCGGCTGCTGCGGATCGACGGCGTCGGGGCGGTGCAGGTGTTCGGGGGCGGCAACTATTCGATGCGGGTCTGGATCGACCCCAACAAGGCGGCCGCCCGAAATCTGACGGCCCAGGAGATCGTCGCGGCGCTGCGCGGACAGAACAGTTCGTCGGCGGCCGGCGCCATCGGCCAACCCCCCTTCCCGACCAATGCAGCGGCCTTCCAGCTGCCGGTCCAGGTGCAATCGCGGCTGAGCGATCCCGAGCAGTTCGGCGACATCGTCATCAAGACTGACGTCGAGGGGCGGACCACCCGCGTCCGCGACGTGGCCCGGGTCGAGCTGGGCGCGCAGGATTACGGCATCCGCGGCTATTTCGAGGGCGAGCGCGGCGTGGGTCTGGCGATCCAGCAGCAGCCGGGCGCCAACGCCCTGGAAACGGCCGGGCTCGTCATGGCCGAGATCGAGGCGGTCAGGGCCGAGCTGCCGCAAGGCATGTCGATCTCGATCCCCTACAATCCGACCGAATTCGTCGCCGAATCCGTCAAGGCCGTCGAGCACACGGTGCTCGAGGCGATGATCCTCGTGGTCCTGGTGGTCATTGTCTTCCTGCAGACCTGGCGCGCCGCCATCATTCCGATTGTGGCCATTCCCGTGTCCCTGGTCGGCACCTTCGCGGTGCTGCTGGGGCTGGGCTATTCGATCAACTCGCTGTCGCTGTTCGGACTGGTGCTGGCCATCGGCATCGTGGTCGACGACGCCATCGTCGTGGTCGAGAACGTCGAGCGCTACATCCGCCTGGGGCTGACGCCCAAGGAGGCGGCCTACCGCTCGATGAAGGAGGTCTCCGGGGCGCTGATCGCCATCGGCCTGGTGCTGGTGGCGGTGTTCGTGCCGACCGCCTTCGTGCCCGGCATCCCCGGCATCTTCTATCAACAGTTCGCGGTGACGATCGCTTCGGCCTCGGTGATCTCGCTGCTGGTGTCGCTGACGCTGTCTCCGGCCATGGCCGCCATGCTGCTGAAGCCGCACGACCTGAGCCACGCCCCGGAACGCAAGCCGGGCCTGCTGGGCGCGGCGGCCTACTATGGCGGCTGGGCCGGACGCCGGTTCAACGAGGGCTTTGACTGGCTGTCGGAAAAGTACGGCCGGCTGACCGCCCGTCTGGTGCGGACGGTGGGCATTGTGCTGGCGGTGTATGTCGCCCTGCTGGCCACGACGGCCTGGCGCGTGGTCGAGACGCCCACGGGCTTCATTCCGGACCAGGACCAGGGCTTCCTGATCGGGGTCATCCAGCTACCCGCCGGCGCCTCGCTGGACCGCACCGAGGCGGTGATGGCCCGGGCCAGCAAGATCATCGCGGATACCGAGGGCGTCAACGGCACCGTCGCCTTCGCCGGGCTGGACGGGGCCAGCTTCTCGTTCGGCTCCAACGCGGCCACGATTTTCGTCAGGCTGGACCCGTTCGACGAGCGGACCGCCCGCGAGACGGCCGCCGCATCGCTGGCCGGCGCCATCACCGGCGCCACCTTCGGCATCGAGGACGCCAACATCTTCGTCATCGCCCCGCCCTCCGTGCAGGGTCTCGGCAACGGCAACGGCTTCAAGATGATGGTGCAGGACCGCACCGGTCAGGGCTATCGCGCCCTGGAGGGCGCGACCTATGCGATGATGGGCGGCGCCGCGCAGCAGCCGGATCGGGTGCAGCAGGTGTTCTCCCTCTACAACACCGGCTCGCCGCGCATCTCCGCCGACGTGGATCGCGACAAGGCGCTGATGATGGGCGTCCAGCCGGACGACGTGTTCGACACGCTCGGCATCTATCTGGGCTCGGCCTACATCAACGACTTCAACTTCCTGGGCCGCACCTTCCGGGTCACGGCGCAGGCGGAGCCGGCTTATCGCGACGACGTCGCCGACATCGCCAATCTGCAGACCCGCGCGGCCTCGGGAGCCATGGTCCCGATCGGCTCGGTGGCGACGCTGAGGGACGATTCCGGCCCGGCCCGGGTGGTTCGCTACAACCTGTTCCCGTCCTCGGAGCTGCAGGGTCAGGCCGCGCCGGGGGTGTCATCCGGCCAGGCGCTGGACACCATGGAGAAACTGGCCGCGGAGACCCTGCCGCCCGGCTTCTCCTACGAATGGACCGAGCTGGCGCTGCAGGAGAAGATGTCGTCCGGCGGCGCCACCCTGGTGTTCCTGATGGCGGTGGTCTTCGTCTTCCTGGTGCTGGCGGCGCAGTACGAGGCCTTCACCCTGCCGCTGGCCATCGTCCTGATCGTGCCGATGTGCGTGCTGGCGGCGATGATCGGGGTCAATCTGCGCGGTCTGGACAACAACATCCTGGTCCAGATCGGGCTGGTGGTGCTGATCGCTTTGGCGGCCAAGAACGCCATCCTGATCGTCGAGTTCGCCAAACAGGCCGAAGAGCAGCAGGGGCTGAACCGGTGGGACGCGGCCGTTCAGGCCGCCCGCACCCGCCTGCGTCCGATCCTGATGACCTCCTTCGCCTTCATCTTCGGCGTCGTGCCGCTGATGCTGGCGACCGGTCCCGGCGCCGAGATGCGCCAGTCGCTGGGCACCGCGGTGTTCTCGGGCATGCTGGGCGTGACCCTGTTCGGCCTGATCTTCACCCCCGTGTTCTACGTCGTCAGCCGCTGGCTCGCCTCGAAGATGCCGCAGCGGCCGGAGAAGCCGACCGCCGTTCCGACCACCCATGGCCTGCCGCCGCATGACGCCAAGCCCGCGCCGGCCACGCCGCGGCCGGGAGACGCCTTATGACGACCCGATCCCCTGTCCGGTTCCTGACCGCAACCGCCGGCGCCAGCCTGCTGCTGGCCTCGTGCGCGGTCGGGCCGAAGGCGCCCGATGCCGCCCTCCCCCCCCTCGCATCGGGCGCCTTCATCGGGGCCGCGACCCCGGCCGTCTCACCGTTCGCGGCGCGAAGCGACTGGTGGCGCCTCTATGACGATCCGGTGCTGGACGACCTGGTCGGCCAGGCCCTGGCCGAGAACAACGAGCTCGAGGCCGCGGCGGCCAATCTGCGCCGCGTCCGCGCCGCCCTCGGCGAGGCCCGTGTCGGCCGCTTTCCCGCCACAACCACCTCTGCCGGCTTCGCCAACAGCCGTCCGTCGGCCGCCACCCTGCCCGCGGGCAGCCTGTCGGCCGGGACGAACGCGCCTGAGGCCGATGTCTATGACGCCGGGCTGGACGTCTCGTATGAGGTCGATCTGCTCGGCCGTGTCGGGTCGACCATCCGCGCCGCCCGCGCAGACGCTGACTCGGCCGAAGCAGCCCTGAATGTAGTGCGCGTCAGCGTCGCCGCCGAAACGGCCCGGGCATACGCCGACGCCTGTTCGGCCAACGCCTCGATCGGGGTCGCCGAGCGAACCATTGAGCTGCAGACGTCGACCGTCGACCTGACCCAGCGCCTGCTGGACGCCGGTTCGGGCAATGGGCTGGATACAGCGCGCGCCCGCTCGACACTGGAGACGACCCGCGCCGCGCTGTCGCCCTTGCGGGCCCAGCGTGACAGGGCCCTGTTCCGTCTCGCCACCCTGACCGGGCGCACCCCGGGCGAGGTCAGCGACGCGGCCCGCGCCTGTCAGCGTCCGCCGCAGCTGTCGCAGCCGATCCCGATCGGCGACGGCGCGGCCCTGCTGGCGCGGCGTCCGGACGTGCGTCAGGCCGAACGCAACCTCGCCAGCGCCGCGGCGCGGGTGAATGTAGCGACAGCTGACCTGTATCCGCGCATCACCCTGGGCGGTTCGTTGGGGGCGACGGCGCTGGACGCCGGCGGCCTGGGAAACAGCGAGAATTTCCGCTTCGCGGTCGGGCCGCTGATCAGCTGGTCCTTCCCCAATGTCTTCGCCGCGCGGGCGCGACTCGAACAGGCGGGGGCGGGAGCCGACGCGGCGCTGGCGACCTTCGACCAGACGGTGTTGGCCGCCCTGCAGGAGACCGAGACGGCGCTCGCTGACTACGCCAATGAGCTGGACCGGCGCACGGCCCTGCGGAAGGCGCGGGACCAGGCGGCGCGGGCGGCGCGGCTGACGCGTCTGCGTTTCGGCGCGGGGGAAGACAGCCTGTTCGCGGTGATCGACGCCGAACGCACCCTGGCTGCCACCGAGGCTCAGCTGGCCGGCTCCGACGCCCTGGTCACCACCTATCAAATCGCCCTGTTCAAGGCGCTGGCGGGGGGTTGGGGCGGCGAGATGTGAGCCGGCCGTCTTCCCACCTGCAATAGATTTGATTGGAGCGCCGGAAGTGTTGAGTTCGTCGAACTCCAGTTTCGACCGGCGTGCGATCGGCAATCCGACGCGTGATGTGCTGGCCGAGACGCCAGCCCAGATGAAAGGCGGCTACGGGCACCTTGCACTTTCATTCCCAATCGTTTGGCCGAGGGGCAGGCCTTTGAGGTGGCTTGGGGCCGGCGAGAGGCCGATTCGTATGATGCCCCGTCGGCCGAGGAGACCGGACGCCGGCACCAAGCTGGCTATTCTCGCGCACGGAATCGCGGGCTGGGGGCTGTCCCCGGGTAACGTCCCGCGCGGGGTCTCGTCGACTGTGACCACTTTGCCGGAAGTGCCGGACGCTTCAGATGGCGTGGCCGGTTTCGGCTGGCGGCATCGCGGGGCTGAGCCTTGAATGGATGGACGGAGACGGGCTGTTCACCGACCTCCCCGAAAAGGACAACGAAGCAGTGAATCCGGAACGGGAGCCTGACCACGGTGCGCTAAATCGGCTTCAAGGCGCTGAGAGCCGAAGGACGTAGGGTTAAGGGTTATCACGCCGCAGAGTGTAGACGTTCAGCGGTTGGGAGGGACCAAGAAACTCCGCAGGCCGCAGCGATTCTCGCAGGCAGTTCCGTTAATGGTATTACTTCGTTCGCCACCTTCGGGGAGCCTGTATCCACCAAGTAACCCATTCCATTGTGCTTGCCGTTCTTAATGGCCACGAACCCTACCTCTTCACGCAGCCCATGATGCGGCACGCCGTCGACGAAATACACAAAGTCTAATGGGATATCATGCGGCCAAGTTAGCATGACGAAGAGATCGCGGCCGCGATTGTCAACCTCAAAAAGGGACGTCCCGTCTGCGCTTCGGACAGACGTCAACAGGCGCTCAGCCGCCTCGGCCGCCTCGGCATCCGGGCAATCCACCACAAAGTCACGGGACATCAGCGGGTGAACCCGATCCATCACTACGCCGATCCGCTTCAAGAAACCGGCGTGGTCTCTCAGTCGCCAGTAATAAGTTGTTTCGGAATGGGGGTCCTGATGCAATCCAGTCGCCAGAATCAATCGCGCACTTGGAACAAGATTCTGAATTTGATCAACTATAGCGTCGTAAATCTCGTAAACCTGCAGGATTGGGTCGACCTCCGGGGAAATATACCAGTCCGGGTTTACATGAACCCCGTCATAACAGCTCGAGTTGAACATGTAGTGGTGTTGAATATGTGCTGCCGCATTCAGAAACAGAGAAGCGAACCCCACCCCACTTCGCCTCACCTGAGACACAAAAATGTCGGCCAGAATCTGATCCAGAATTAACGCCTTGGCCCAAGATCTTCCCCGCAGGGCCGACAGGATCATAGAGCCGTATCGCGGATAGTTGGCCGGCCTCGCGTAGACCGCCATCCCAACCGCCAACCAGAAAGCGGAAGATGCCGTAAGCTTGGCGGCCGCATTCTCATTCACCGATCGGGCTACAGCCCTATGGAACTTCCGCATCAGCAGCGAGCCGGTTACGGGTGTCTCGGTCCAAGGATCGGGGATAAAGAACGCTGGCGAATAGCAGCTATTTTTGGCATTCATCGGGCTCACGGCGCCTACCGTGAGCCCCTGAGATTCAAGGACCTCCCATATCTGCGGAAGGTCCGTACGGACGATATCTCCCAGCCGGAACACGCCGTGCTCCGCCAAGGTCATTCCGGTATGGGCTGTGACCCATTGAATCCAAGGTTCAAGTTCATGGTAGCTTTTCTCAGAGGTTGTCTCCGCCACGCCGTACTGATCAATGAGCCGGCCGAGGACAGGAAGCTTGCCCTTCGCCACATAGGCCCGGACATAGTCGACGTTGACTTCGTTCAGGGCAAGCAACAGAACCGTCATGTCTACTCTGTGTTGAAGGATCGCCTCCGAGCACGAGGCAAGAAAGGTATTATCTCCCGGAGACGCACCGCTGTGAAGGGGACTTGCGGAGGTTCCCGAAGCTGCCCCGCTTTTCGCCGATGATTGAGAACGCCGCGAGCGTTTTACCGAACATCCTGGCGTTATTTGTTGCAGCGCCGAAACCGGAGCGGAGGTTGCTCGCCTGCTCGATCACTGCCTGGCGTTATCATCCTTCTCCTGCAAGAACCTCGCTTGGTACCGTGTTCGGTCATATGAATGGGTATAAACCAATGGGACAAACATGGGCACGCTGAACGACCCAACCTCGCCCGTAAGACTGCTGCAGCCTCCCCGCTTCGGGGACGACCGGGGCTGGTTTTCGGAAACCTATTCCGAGCGCCACCATGCGGAGATCGGCATAGCAACCCGATTCGTTCAGGACAATCAGTCTTTCTCCGCAGCCTCCGGCACCGTCCGTGGCTTGCATTTCCAACGCCCTCCCCATGCGCAGGCCAAGCTGGTGCGGTGTCTCCGGGGATCGATAATGGACTACGCGGTGGATCTGAGGTGCGGATCGCCCACTTATGGAGGCTACGTATCAGCAAAGCTGACCGCCGGAGGCGGAGAGCAACTCTACGTTCCAGTTGGTTTCGGTCACGGCTTTATCACGCTTGAGCCGGACGTAGAGGTCGCATACAAGGTATCAGACTTCTACGCCCCCGAATGCGAGGGGGGTGTCATCTGGAACGATCCGACGATCGCGATTGACTGGCCGTTGGAGGCCCTCTCGCCGGCGCTGTCGCAAAAGGATTTGCTTCTCCCTAAGCTGACGGACCTCACCAGCCCGTTTATGTACGACGGACACCTACTTGGTCCATTACTTCCCGCCTGAGGTCTTCCGATGCGCATCCTTGTAACTGGCGGTGCCGGCTTTATTGGGTCGGCTGTCGTCAGACGCCTGATAGACCATACCGACCACGAAGTCCTCGTATTCGACAAGCTCACCTATGCTGGCGTCCTCAGCTCACTGGGCCCGGTAAGCGACAGCCCCCGCTACCAGTTTGTGCACGCTGATATTTGCGATGCCGAAGCGGTGGGGGCGTCGCTCCGCGCGTTTCAGCCACACGGCGTTCTGCACCTAGCCGCGGAAAGCCACGTTGATCGCTCCATCGACGGGCCCGGCGCATTCATTCAGACTAATCTGGTCGGCACCTATGTTCTTCTGCAGGAGGTAACGGCTCACTGGCGGAGCCTATCGGACGAGGCTCGGAACGCGTTCCGATTCCATCATGTCTCTACAGATGAAGTCTTCGGGTCGTTGGGAGACGAGGGGCTGTTCAGCGAGACCACGCCCTATGATCCACGTTCTCCCTACTCCGCTTCCAAGGCGGGGGCGGACCACCTGGTGCGAGCTTGGGGTCATACATACGGACTCCCTGTACTTGTGACCAACTGCTCCAACAACTATGGCCCTTTCCATTTCCCAGAAAAACTGATTCCGTTGATTATTATTCGCGCGATCAACGGAGAAACGCTGCCAATATACGGTGACGGTTCGAATATTCGCGACTGGTTGTTCGTCGATGACCACGCTCGCGCTCTGCTGACTGTCTTTGAAAAAGGTACGTCTGGCCGAACGTACAACATCGGCGGAAACGCGGAGCGGACGAACCTAGATGTCGTCCGTACGATCTGCACCCTGCTGGACCAACTTCTGCCCAGAAACGATAGCGCTTCCTATCTCGACCAGATCGAGTTTGTGCAGGATCGACCCGGGCACGACCAGAGGTACGCTATCGATTCCTCTCGGATTCGCACCGAACTGGGCTGGAAACCCTCGGTCGATTTTGAGGAGGGCATCGACCTGACGATTCGCTGGTACCTCGCTAACCGACATTGGTGGCAATCGATCTTGGACGCCCGATACAGCACAATGCGGCTGGGAGTAGCGTGAGGTGATTCCGAAGCCGAGACACCTCCTCCTCACTGGCGCTGACGGACAGATCGGTCTGGCGTTGCGCGAAGCGGCGTGGGGGCCGGACTATATTTTGCATGCCTTGACGCGCGAAGAGCTGGACATCAGTGACAGTGGAGCAGTCGCCACAGTGCTCGCATCCAAACCCTTTGCGGGGGTGATCAACGCGGCTGCTTACACGGCGGTCGACAAAGCCGAAACGGATGTTTCCGCCTCGTTCCTCGCAAATACCTTGGCGCCTGCGAGACTGGCCGAGATCGCTCATGACGCAGGCGTTCCGATGGTCCATTTTTCGACGGATTACGTCTTCGACGGCCGGCTGGATCGCCCGTACCGGGAAGCCGATACCCCAAACCCCCTGAGCATATACGGTTTGTCGAAACTCTCGGGAGAACGCGCCGTTTTGATGGCCCACCCTAGGTCAGTAGTCTTGAGGACGGCCTGGGTCGTTAGCCGCCACCGCTCCAATTTCGTCAAGACCATGCTTCGTCTGGCTAAAGATCAAGACGTGGTGCGGGTGGTGGCTGACCAGTATGGGTCCCCAACCTCGGCGTCAGATATCGCCGAGGCGGTGGTCAAGGTGATGTCTCGCCTCGACGAAGATGCGGCCGCACCAACCGGCGTCTATCACCTTGTGAACCGGGGCTACACCAACTGGGCTGGTCTTGCGCGAGAGATTTTCACCGCGAGCTCCGCAAGCAACGGTCCCAGTGCGGTCGTTGAGGAGATCACAACGGCGGACTATCCGACGCCCGCCGCGCGGCCGAAAAACTCGCGAATGGAAACCGACAAGATCGCGGATGGTTTCGGTATACGGTTAAGGCCTTGGCAGGAGGCGATAGGCGACATCGTTGCGGACGTGAATGGAGGGCGAGGCTGGTGAAAGGGATAATTTTGGCCGGCGGCTCGGGGACGCGCCTGCATCCCATGACCAAGGTGATGTCTAAGCAACTTCTGCCTGTCTATGACAAGCCGATGATTTATTACCCGCTCACCACACTGATGTTCGCTGGAATCAGGGAAATTTTGGTTATATCAACTCCCCGCGATCTGCCAAACTTCCGTGCGCTACTGGGTAATGGCTCCGATTGGGGACTGCAGATTTCGTACGCCGAACAACCGAGTCCGGATGGCTTGGCGCAGGCTTATATCATCGGGGCGGATTTTGTAGGCACGGAGCCGTCGGCGCTGATCCTCGGCGATAACATCTTTCACGGCCACGACCTCAAGGGACTGCTGGGTACGGCGAAACAAGCCCAGCAAGGAGCCACCGTCTTTGCCTACCAGGTTCGTGATCCGGAGCGGTACGGGGTGGTCGAGTTTGACGCCGAAATGCGGGCTCTCTCCATTGAGGAGAAGCCGCAGTGGCCTCGATCCAACTGGGCCGTTACGGGACTGTATTTCTATGATGCCAGCGTCGTGGAGATTGCGCGTGCACTCAAGCCTTCAGCCCGAGGGGAACTTGAGATCACTGACGTCAACCGGGCTTACCTTGACAGTGGCGGATTGAATGTGAAGTTGATGGGCAGGGGCTATGCTTGGCTGGACACGGGGACCCCGGAGAGTCTCCTTGAGGCTGCGGAACTGGTTCGTGTGCTGGAGCGTCGGCAAGGCTTCAAGATCGCATGTCCGGAAGAGGTAGCCTTCCTGCAGGGTTGGATAGACCGCTCCCAGTTGGAACGGTTGATCGAGGCATACGGCAAGTCCGACTACAGCGCCTACCTGCGCAAAAGCGTTCTTGGGGTCACGGGTTGATCGGACTTGGATCGGAGATAAAGGAAACGCGCTTTGGGGGGCGTGTTTTGGGGCAGGGCCAAGCCACCGGAATAGCCCGATGACGCAACTCTCGACCCGAGAAAAATTCGCCCCGGCTCATCCTTTTGTAGCGGCCGCTTCCTCGAAACGGGTGCCGCTATGGCTGCTCGCTATTCCGACTTCAGTTTTTTGCTTTCTTGTGCTGCCGCTAATGTATGGGCGCCTAGCATTCGGACCCCAGTATATGCTGGCCTTTCCGGGCCCCTATCTGGACCATGTTCTATTGAATTGCGCGGCCAATTTTGCCGTATTCATGACCTCTGCGCATCTGAAAGGTCGCCTTGACCGAAAACTTGCGGCGGTTCTCAGCCGAGCTTTACTTGTTCACGGGTCCCTCGCGTTCTCGATCTTGCTCCTGCATCTTGTCCACTCGAACCATGTGATGATAACCGGGTTTCTGGTGTCCGCCCTGCTCGCACCACTCTATATGGTTTTCGAACATACAACCGCGCAGCCTCAGGTGGCTGTCATCGGCCCCAGAACCGGCGCACATCGTCGACTTTCTGAAATCTACAAGGGGAACGTTAAAGTCCTCGAAGACCCCCATCTCGACGTCCGGCGATGCGACCTCATTCTCACGCCAAGTATGGCCGAGCTTACGCCATCTTGGGCGTCATTTGTGTCCAGAGCCATGCTGTCCGGTGTCCCAGTACGACATGTCGCCGAGTTTCTGGAAGAGGCGGACGGGATCGTCTCGATTGAGCATTTCGATCTCGATCACCTTCCCTTGGGCGGGCTCACGTCCTACCGATTGAGAAAACGCCTACTGGATGTGTTGCTCATCGTCGTCACCGCGCCGATCACCTTGGTCCTCACGTTCGCCGGAGTCGTTGCGGTCCTCGTCAGCATGGGCCGGCCGGTCATGTTCGTTCAAAGCCGCACCGGCGTCTCGGGAGAACCCTTCCAGATATACAAGCTACGCACGATGAGAGGCTTGCGCCCAGACGAGAAAGCGCAGACGACTTCTCATGGAGATGTTCGTGTGACCGCGGTCGGCGCGTGGCTCCGGCGGTTTCGGATCGACGAGCTTCCCCAACTCTGGAACGTGCTGAAGGGAGATATGAGCATCATAGGTCCGCGACCAGAGTGGACCAAGCTCAGTGAGGAGTATCAAAAGCACTTCCCGGCTTACGCGTATCGACATCTGGTGAGACCCGGTATCACGGGGTGGGCGCAGGTGCGATCAGGGTACGCGGGAGATCTCGAGGAAACCAAGGTCAAGGTCGGATACGATTTATTCTATATCAAGAATCTCTCGTTTGCGCTGGATGTGCAGATCCTGCTTCGAACCATCATAACCTTGGTAACGGGAAATGGCGCTCGCTAGCCCACAAAGGCCTCGACGCAACCTGGTCACGAGATAGACAAACGCGCGGAGGGGGGGGCGCGAGGGGTTTGGCTCTGAGCAACTCGTCACCGCTTTCCCAGCCTGACAAACTCCTTTAAGCGTTCGGTCAAATCCGGTTTGCAGCTTCTCCGATCCAGCGTGATCGCCGGCTGGCAACGCATCCGGCTGCCTGAAGCAGCCTTATCAATGGGGTCGAGCAGTGTTAGAAAATTCCAGCATCTTGGTGACTGGTGGCACGGGCTCTTTTGGGCACACCTTCGTGCCAATGACCTTGGCTAGGTATAATCCCAAACGCATCGTCGTGCTCTCACGAGATGAGATGAAGCAATGGGAGATGGCCAAGAAGTTCCAAGGTGATGAGCGTGTCCGCTTTTTCATCGGCGACGTGAGGGATAAGGACCGTCTGTACCGCGCGCTGGACGGAGTCGACTATGTAGTCCATGCCGCAGCAACCAAGATTGTCCCCACCGCAGAATACAATCCGTTCGAATGCGTCAAGACGAATATTAACGGCGCAATGAACCTCGTGGACGCCTGTATCGACAGCGGCGTAAAGCGAGTCATCGCCTTATCAACTGACAAGGCCAGCAGCCCCGCCAACCTATATGGTGCCACCAAACTGGTTTCAGACAAACTCTTCATCGCCGGCAACTCATATGCGGGGGGGGACGGCCCCCGGTTCGCCGTGGTCCGCTATGGCAACGTAATGGGCTCTCGAGGGTCCGTAATCCCGTTCTTCATGTCTATTCGGGATCAGGGCTCCCTGCCGATCACCGATGAACGCATGACCCGGTTCATGATTTCCCTGGAGCAGGGCGTCGAACTGGTCTGGCACGCGTTCGCCGACATGGAAGGCGGCGAAATCTATGTGAAGAAAATCCCATCCATGAAGGTGGTGGATGTGGCCCGCGTGGTAGCCCCTGAAGCGAAGCAGGAGATCGTGGGGATTCGACCGGGCGAGAAGCTGCATGAGCAGATGATCAGCGAAGAGGACTCTTACTTCACCTACGAATACCCCGAGCATTTCAAGATCCTGCCGGCGATCAACAACTGGGGAAGCGACGAGCAGCGGATCAAGGACGGCGCGAAGGTTGCGCCCGGTTTCAGCTATACGAGCGACAACAACCCTCACTGGATGCGACCGGAGGAACTGCAGGCCTGGATCGTCGACCATAATGACAAGATCGGAAGTATCTGATCCATGATCCCGTACGGCCGTCAGGACATAGCAGCGGAGGATATTGAAGCCGTGGTCGCGACGTTGCGGTCCGATTTCCTCACCCAAGGACCGGCAGTGCCACGCTTCGAGAGAGTGGTCAGCGATCACGTCGGCGCCTCTCACGCCGTTGCGATGAACAGCGCCACCTCAGCTCTCCACGTCGCCTGTCTAGCGTTGGGCCTGGGTCCCGGTGACTGGCTGTGGACCTCTCCTATTACCTTCGTCGCGTCGGCAAACTGCGCGCTCTATTGTGGAGCGCGCGTGGACTTCGTCGATATTGATCCGGACACCTACAATCTCAGCGTTGAAAGTCTTGAGCGGAAACTTGAGACGGCCGAACGTGAGGGTCGACTTCCAAAAATCGTCGTGCCGGTCCATCTGTGCGGCCAGTCATGTGACATGACCGCGATCGCTCATTTGGCGAAGCGTTTTCATTTCCGCGTGATCGAGGACGCCTCTCACGCGATCGGCGGCAAGTATCGGAATGGCCTGATTGGAAACTGCCGATACAGCGACATAACCATCTTCAGCTTCCACCCGGTAAAAATCGTCACAACCGCCGAGGGCGGAATGGCGTTGACCAATGACGGGGAGTTAGCCGCGAAGATGGCTCTTCTGCGCAGTCACGGGATTACCCGCGACCCGTCGTTGATGGATGGCGCCTCCGAAGGGCCTTGGTACTATCAACAGACCGATCTCGGCTTCAATTACAGAATGACAGAGATGCAGGCGGCCCTCGGTGTGAGTCAAATGAACCGGATCGAGACCTATGTCGCTCGCCGGCACGATCTCGCCCGCCGCTACGATGCGCTTCTCGCGGATATGCCGATCGTCAGACCGATGCAGACGATAGAGGCCTACTCAGCCTATCATCTCTACCCGGTTCGCGTGCCCGAGGCAGACCGGCGAGCGGTGTTCGAGAGCCTCCGCGAGGCCGGGATCGGGGTTAACGTTCATTATATTCCGGTTCACCTCCAGCCCTACTACCGGGCAAAGGGATTCGAACTTGGCGACTATCCCGAAGCGGAGCGCTACTACGCCGAAGCTATTAGCCTGCCTCTATTCCCAGCGATGTCGGACGCCCAGCAGGATCAAGTCGTGGCCGCTCTCAGGATTGCGGTGAGCGCATGATCATCGCCGTGATCCCGGCGCGTGGCGGAAGCAAACGTGTACCTCGGAAAAACGTGAAGGACTTTTGCGGGAGGCCGATGATCGCGTGGTCGATCGACGCCGCTTTAAAAAGCGGCTGCTTCGACCGTGTAATCGTTTCGACGGACGACGACGAGATCCGCGAGGTCGCCGTCAGCTGTGGCGCGGATGTTCCATTTCGCCGACCTCCCGATCTTTCGGACGACTTCACTCCGACGGTTCCAGTGGTCGCGCACGCGATCCGGTGGCAACAACAGACGGCACCGGTGGAACGAGCGTGCTGCATCTACGCCACCGCGCCCTTTATACAAGCGGAAGATTTGCGCGCCGGTCTTACCCTGCTCGCTGAGGAGGCGGCCGACTACGCCTTTGCGGCGACGACATTCGAATTTCCGGTCCAGCGTGCAATTCGGATCGACGGGCGGGGACATGTTTCGATGTTTCAGCCGAAGCATATGTTGACGCGCTCCCAAGATCTTGAGCCGGCATTTCATGATGCAGGCCAATTCTATTGGGGCCGAGCGGACGCCTGGCTGGCCGGTCGGCCGATCTTCGGCCCGCGATCAGTGGCGCTTGCCTTGGAGCGCCAGCGTGTGCAGGACATCGACACAATCGAGGACTGGGACCGCGCTGAGTTGATCTTCAACGCTCTCCGTGCGCGATCAAAAAAGGGAAATGCCTAAGGCCATGAAACAAGACCATTTCAGGACTGAGCAAGAGTCGTTCTGGGCCGGTGAGTTCGGCTCGGACTACATCGCAAGAAACCAGGGAGACCGGCTGCTGGCCTCCAATCTGGCTTTCTTTGCGAAGGTGTTACGCGGTGCGCGCAACCCGGATAGCTGCATTGAGTTCGGGGCCAACATCGGCATGAACCTGAGAGCTCTAAAGCTCCTTTACCCGGAGATCGACGCTTCGGCGATAGAGATAAACGTCGATGCTGCAAGGCAACTGGCGGAGAGCATTCCCGCAGACCAAGTGTTCAACCAGTCCATACTAGATTTCAAGCCCGCCAAGACTTATGATCTGACACTGATCAAGGGCGTCCTGATACACCTGAACCCTGATGTACTGACGGAGGTCTACGACCGGCTTGTGGCGACGACCGGTCGGTATCTGGTGGTCGCAGAGTATTATAATCCCACTCCCGTCGCGATTCCGTACCGTGGTCACGACGACCGGCTGTTCAAGCGCGACTTCGCCGGTGAGATCATGGAGCGCCATCCTTCACTGAAACTCGTGGACTATGGCTTCGCTTACAGGCGCGATCCCGACTTCCCCCAGGACGACATCACGTGGTTCCTGATGGAAAAGCACTGAACTTCTAGGACAAGCAGGCGATGCTCAATTACTGCCGACGTTGCGTCATGCCGGACACCAAGCCGGACTTACATCTAGACGAGGAAGGCGTCTGCAATGCCTGTCGCAGCTACGAAAACCGCAAGGTCGTCGACTGGGATCGACGGCACGAGGAACTGGTCAAGCTGCTAGACAAGTATCGTCGGCCCGACGGCGACAACTGGGACTGCATTGTGCCTGTCAGCGGCGGCAAGGACAGCACCTACCAGGTCGTTCGTATGCTGCAGTACGGGCTGAATCCTCTCTGCGTTACCTCGACGACCTGCGATCTCAGCGACCTGGGACGAAAGAACATCGAGAATTTGAAGCACCTCGGCGTCGACTATATCGAGGTCTCTCCCAACCCGCTCGTCCGCGCCAAGCTGAACCGGGTGGGTCTGCTGCAGGTTGGTGACATCTCCTGGCCTGAGCACGTTGGCATCTTCACCATTCCAGTGAGGGCGGCCGTGCAGTTCAATGTTCCGCTGATCGTCTGGGGCGAGAATTCCCAGAACGAATACGGGGGGCCCGCGGCGGCGGCCGAAGGAAACATCCTCACGCGCCGCTGGCTGGAGGAGTTTGGAGGCTTGCTTGGTATGCGTGTCTCGGATCTGATCGGACAGGAAGGTATCGAAGGCAAGCATCTTATTAACTACTCGTATCCGAGCGATGAGGAGCTTGCGCGCGTCGGCGTGACGGGGCTGTTCCTGGGCCACTATATTCCTTGGGATGGTCTGGCAAACACGCTCATTGCCACCGCCAACGGCTTCCACTCATATGATAAGGTGGTCGAGGGGTCGATGGTGAACTACGAAAACCTCGACAACTATCAGACCGGCATCCACGACTACTTCAAGTACCTCAAGTTCGGGTTTGGACGCGCTACCGACTTGGCCTGCCTGCACATTCGGCGCGGCCGACTGACGCGTCAGGACGGTCTTGATGCGGTCCGGCGGCTGGATGGGCTGTTCCCTTGGGAATACCTCGGGAAGTCCCTCGAGGAAATTCTCAGGCCGTTGGATATCACCGTCGACGAGTTTATCCGTGTCTGTGACAAGTTCACTAACAAGAAGATATTCAAACGCGACGTCTCGGGTGCGCTGGTAAAGGATCGCGACGGCAACCTAAGCAAGTTGAACTTTGATAACCCATGAAGGTAGGGGTTCTCGATTACGGCGTAGGCAACCTTGGCTCCGTCCTCAGGGCCGTGGAAGAGCTCGATGTGTCGCCAGTTCTGGTAGACCGGGCCGTGGACATGCACCAGAACGATTGCCTAATCCTTCCGGGGGTAGGCAATTTCGTTGATTGCGCGCGTCTCCTTGCAGAGGGCGGATGGATTGATGCGCTGCGTGAGGAGGTGTTGGGCTACAACCGTCCGCTTCTGGGCGTCTGCGTCGGGATGCAGTTGCTGGCCGATGTCGGTCTCGAAGGCGCCGGTCCGGAGAATCCGGAAGGCACCCCGGGATTGGGTTTTGTGCCGGGCAGGGTCGAACATCTGGGCACCCTCGGCTGTTCGTTGCGCCTGCCGCATGTCGGCTGGAACGGGATCATGAACACCGCTCCAGGGGACAGCCTGTTCGCCGGCATTCCGAACGGTACGGACTTCTACTTCGTGCACAGCTACGCCTTCGTCGCCGAGCATCCGGAGGATGTTCTCGCGACTGCCGACTACGGGGTGCCCGTGACTGCGGCGGTGAGGCGCGGTCACGTCTGGGGCACCCAGTTCCACCCCGAGAAGAGCTCGAAGGCCGGCTTTCGGCTGCTTCAAAATTTCCTGGCCGGGCCCCAATGCTGAAGGTCCGCGTCATTCCCACCTTGCTCTGGAAGAATTTCGGCTTGGTGAAAGGGATCGGTTTCGATAGCTGGCGCCGCGTCGGTCCGGTGCTACCAGCGATCAAGGTCTACAATCAGCGCGAGGTGGACGAACTCATCCTCGTCGACATCGTCGCCCACGATACCGGAGACGATCCAGACTTCGAGTCCGTCAACGACTTTGGCCAAGACTGTTTTGTGCCGCTGACCGTGGGCGGCGGAATCACCAAACTGCTACAGGTCCAACGCCTCTTACGGGCAGGGGCGGACAAGGTCGGAATCAACACCGCCGGCTACGATAATCCGAACCTGATAACCGAGATCGCGACCCGTTTCGGAACCCAATGCGTTGTGGCCAGCATCGATGCGAAAGCGCGGCCGGGTGGCGGCTGGCGCTGCTTCAGCCATGCTGGCGCCAAGGATACCGGCCGCGATGTCGTCGAGTGGGCGCGGGAGCTCGAGGACCGAGGCGCTGGTGAGATTCTCATCACCTCGATTGAACGTGATGGCACGATGGAAGGTTACGATCTCTCGCTTGTCGAAAGCCTCGCCAGCGCGGTGCGGATCCCCATCATCGCATCGGGCGGAGCGGGTAATTATGAGCACATGGTGGCCGCCGTGACCCAGGCAGGGGCGTCGGCTGTGGCCGCGGCGAGCATCTTCCACTTCACCGAACAGACTCCGGCAGGAGCCAAGGCGGCCTTGGCTGCGGCGGGCATTCCCGTTCGAAAGAGCTATCAGCCCAGTCAGGATGCCTAGCGATGCGGGTCGGCTTACGGGTAGACGCGTCGCTTGCGATCGGTACAGGACATGTGCGCCGCTGCATGTCGTTGGCAGCGGCCTTGAGATGCATGGGCGCTGACGCAAAGTTCGTCGCCCGACGTCATGACCGCGTAAGCGAGATCGCTTTCGGTGAACAAGCTCACTCTACCTCGTGGCTTGACCGGCCGCGTTCAGAAGAGAGCGTCGAACATTCACCCTCAGCCTCCCCCCACGCACACTGGGCCGGAACAAGCTGGGAAGTCGACGCCGACGAGACAATCCGTGCGCTGCGCGACTTCCGACCGGACTGGCTAGTTGTCGATCACTACTCTTTCGATGCCCGCTGGCATGACCGGGTTCGACGGGAGCTCGATTGCAAGGTGGCGGCGATTGACGATCTTGCCGACCGCCCACTGTCCGTCGAAGTTCTTGTGGATGCCAACCTCGCCGAAAGCGGAAAAGAAAAATATAGCGATTGGCTGACCGGCAAGTGCCGTGTTCTCTCCGGGCCGCGGTATGCGCTGTTGGCTGCAGATTACCGCACGGCGCCTCGTCATCAGTTTCATCCTGAAGTTCGCAGCATCGGCATCTTCATGGGCGGAACAGATCCCGGCGGCATCAGCGCCGACGTCCTCCAGGTATGTCGCAATGACGCCGGTTTCGGCGGCCCGATCGAAGTCGTGTCGATTTCAGCTAATCCGCACCTCGCCGCTCTACGACAAGCCTGCATCGCGTCGCCGAATACCACCTTGTCGCTGGATCTTCAGAATCTGAGTGCTTTCTATGCGCGCCACGATCTGCATGTGGGTGCAGGCGGCACGGCTACCTACGAGCGTTGCTGCATGGGAGCCCCTGCAATTGCGCTCGCAGTCGCGCCCAACCAGTTGGCCGTCATCCCCAAATTGACCGCGCTTGGGATTCACCGTGAGGCACGGCTTACCGGCAAGCCGGTAACCAGTTTGCTCGAGTCCGCCCCGGAGCTGGCCGACGTCGTCCGCGACCTCGTCGCCGACCCCGCCGCTCGTCAGACCCTTTCCGAACTGGGGATGAGTATGGTTGATGCTCGCGGCGCTGATCGTGTAGCGGCCTGCTTGCTTGGCGAATCTCTAACGTTGAGGCCTGCCAAGCTGGCCGATGGCGACCAGCTCCATGCATGGCGAAACCATCCCACTGTCCGAGCGCTCTCAAACAATGATGGGCTGATAGACTTCACCAGTCACATCGACTGGCTGAAGCGGAAGATCGCGGCAGATGATTGCTGGATTTTTGTCGCGATGCTGGGCGAAGTTGCGGCCGGCTGCATACGATTCGACCAGCAGGGGAATGGGGACGCTGAGGTCTCCCTTTATCTCGACCCTGATTGCACCGGCTTGGGTCTGGGTCCGCACCTCCTGCTCGCGGGGGAGCGTGCCGTGATAGCGGAGCGGCCAAGCCTCAAGCGATTTACGGCGTCCGTTCTCCGCGAGAACAAAGCCTCGGCAAGGCTGTTTATCAACTGTGGATACTCCGGAGGTCCACTCCGCTACGATAAACCCATCCACCAGCGGAATTCAGGTTCATGAAAATTGGTAGTCGCACTATTGGGCGAGGGCATCGCCCGTACGTCATCGCCGAAATGTCGGGGAACCACAATCAATCGCTGGATCGCGCGCTCGAGATCGTCGATGCCGCTGCTGCGAATGGCGCCGATGCGGTCAAGTTACAGACTTACACCGCCGACACGATGACGCTGAACGTGCGGATGCCTGGGTTTGTAATCGAGGATCCAGCCAGCCTGTGGGCCGGACGCCAACTTTATGAGTTGTATGAGCAAGGCTGCACGCCTTGGGATTGGCACAGGCCCATCATGGAGCGGGCCGCAGCCCAAGGGCTGGATTGCTTCAGTTCACCCTTCGATCCGACAGCCGTTGATTTTCTCGATTCCCTCGGGGTCGCGGCCTACAAGATCGCATCGTTTGAGATTGTCGATCTGCCGCTAATCCGCAAGGTGGCCTCAACTGGCAAGCCAATGATTGTGTCGACAGGCATGGCGACTGCAGCCGAGATTGACGATGCAGTACGCGCCGCACGCAGCGCCGGCTGTGCAGATCTGATGCTACTCAAGTGCACGAGCACTTATCCGGCAAAAGCTGAAAACACCAACATACAGACCATCCCGCACATGCGCGAGATGTTTGGATGCGAGGTCGGCCTATCCGACCACACAATGGGTTCCGGAGTCGCGGTCGCCGCGGTGGCTCTGGGTGCTTCACTGATCGAGAAACACTTCACGCTCGCGCGAGCCGATGGGGGAGTCGATTCCGCGTTTTCCATGGAGCCGCATGAGCTGAAGCAACTCTGCGCCGAGGTGGAGAACGCGAGGCAGGCATTAGGTCAGGTCAACTATGGTCCGACGCCATCTGAAATGAAGTCGCTGGCCTTCCGCCGCTCTCTCTATGTCTCGATGGATGTAAAGAAGGGCGATCTGTTCGACGATACGAATGTACGTGCTGTTCGTCCTGGCTTCGGGTTGCCGCCGAAGTTCATCGATTCGGTGATCGGTCGTCGTGCCGCGCGCGACGCGCCCGCTGGGACGCCGGTGAGCTGGGGACTCCTAGCGTAGAAGCTATGAGATCTCCAAATCTGCGTCTGACGATCGTCGCACTCTGGAAATGGCCCGGACTGCCCTCGGCGATGCTGCATGGGATGGGTCTGGGAATCCGCCTCTGCTTCATGTTCGCGGTCTTGTTGTGGAGCGGTCCCGCGCTCCTTGGCAAATACGGACTACTGGTGTCGATCGAGGTCGTAGCCATCTACTTGGCTGGGTTCGAGTTCCATACCTTCACTACGCGACGATACGCCCGCCGTCCAAGTGAAGAGAGCCTTGGGCGCAGCCTGGCCGGTCACCGCCGGCTCCTGCTGTTGTCGGTGCCCCTAGCTATGATCGGATCGGGCGCTGCGACCTGGGCCCTTAATATCGGACTTTCAGCGCTCGAACTTGCGGCGTTCATGGTGGTCATTGCGACAGGCACGATTGTCCAGGATCTTACGCGCTTTATAGTCATGGCGCGTAACCCGGTCATGTCGATCGCCGTGGGGTTTGTCCGCCAAGCCGTTTGGATGCCTGTCGCCCTGCTGTTCGTCGGGCTGGCTAGCCCTTTGCAGTGGATTCTGTTGTGTTGGGCGATCGCCGCATTTCTAAGTCTCCTGCTAGGTGTCTGGGTACTGCGTAGCGCAGTCTGGAGGCCCCACCGGATCAGACCAAACTATATGCTCCATGGCCTGAATGTCGCCCGAAACTATCACATCACGGCGAGCGCCTCGGTCCTTCAGGGCAACATGGAGCGTTTTGTCATCCAGAGCTTCCTGGGCCCCGAAGCGGTCGGCATCTTCGCTTTCTTCCAGAACCTTGCAAACACCTTGCCCGCCTTCGTCCAGGCTGCGGTACTCAATCTATGGCTCCCCAATTTGCTGGGCGTTTTCGGTCAGGTTCGCTCCGAGCGCTTCGCCATCCTAATGCGCGTGGTCAAGCGGGCTGTCGCGGTCAGCCTGTTCACCAGCGTCGGAATCCTGGGCGGCTCGATTGGGCTGTCGGTCCTGACCGCACACCTGGAGTATTTGCCCCAGATATGGATTCTGCTGTTCCTGCTTACTGGCCAAATCGCTCAAATGGCGACCCAACCGGTCCATCTTGCGCTTTATGGGGCTCACAGGGACAGGGCCTTGATGCGAATGTCCCTTGCCCTTCTCGGACTATCGCTGCTCTTAGGCATCGTCCTTGTCGCCATGTTCGGTATGACCGGCGCTGTGGTTTCGCAGTTGATCACTGGGCTTGGTATTGCTTCGGCCCGACTAGGCCTGTTTCGGTTTTATCTTCAGAGAAATTCAATCTAACCATACAAGTTGTATGGAAGCGCCGTAAAATTGCGAAGTCATTCCAAATAGGAAATCGAAAACAAGCCCATGATTGTCAAGTTTGTAAAGTCACTCTCGCGGATAAACTTGCTGATAGAGCCGACAATCAGACATTATGTCGTTTATGCGCGCGCATGGATTCGGATCAATGTTCTGAGAAAATTAAAGACCTTAGAAAGTGCAGATGTCGTCAAGGCGAACATTATGCACAACATGAAGTCGATCTATGGCGTCAACAACCGGATGAACTTGCTGATTTATCCACTATCTGTAATCGAGACGCTCGATCGCAATGCGCGAATCCTCATCATCGGACCGCGCAACGAGAACGACCTCCTTTCACTCGTCGGCTTGGGTTTCAAGCGCGAGAATGTGATTGGACTCGATCTGATCAGCTACAGCTCCAAGATCGTGCTCGGAGACATGCACGACATTCCCTTTCCGAACGATCATTTTGACGCTGTGATTTGCGGCTGGACCATAAGCTACAGCACCAACCCGACGCGCGCGGCTGAGGAAATGGTGCGGGTCACGAGGCCGGCCGGTCTCATCGCGATCGGCGTCGAGTATTCGAACATGGGGCCGGAGGACGAAATGCAGTTGTTGGGCTACGAACTTCAGGAGTTCGACAAAATCGGACGACGGCTCAATTCGACGGCCGACTTCCGGACCCTGTTCGCCAACCAACTTGACCGCGTATATTTTGAGCATGACGCACCGAGGCGGGTATCCCACTCGGCTGAAGGACTGGTTGATCGGGTGTCCAACGTAGGCATCATCTTTTCGATTGCGGGCTGACATGCGCGGACATCCTATCTCCACCGAGCAACTGCCAGTCGGAAGGCGGGGCGTTCCGCCGCGTTACTGGATACGAGCTTTCCACCGTTTGCAGGAGCGGATCCGGCACCCGGAGCACCGTGCGCACCTGGCGCGGCTGGTCGCGCTCGGCCGCCCGCTCGCATGTCCCGATGAGACCGAAGCGGACCGCGAACTGCGCCGCGACGGCGTCACCCATTTTCCGGGTTATCTGGCCCCGGCGGGCGCAACGTCCCTGCGCAATCTGCTTGAGACCTTCGAGTGTGAGGACCCATGGAAGCCGGAGCGCGGCGCGTTCATGGTCGAGGATGCGCCACCCAACACCCACGTCGCGGATATTCCAGCGGCACCCACCTTGCGCGCTCTCCATGACATCGCGTTTGATCCCAGCCTTCTCCGCATGGCGGCGCGCTACTTCGGGAGCCGGCCCTACGTCGATAGCGTCCAGGCCTGGTGGTCCCTGAGCGGCAACACCGAGCCCGAGGAAGCGGAAAATTTTCACCGTGACAATGACAGCATCCGCTTTCTGAAATTCTTCCTGTACCTGACGGATGTGGGAGACGACGACGGCCCGCACCGCTTCGTCTCCGGCTCGCATGTCGAGCCGCGGGTCCTCGATCGCCGCCGACTGACCGATGCGGAAGTGGAGGAGGCCTTTGGCGCGGAACGGATGCTGACAATGCGTGGGCGGCCAGGAGACGCCTTCATGGAAGACACATTCGGCGTCCACAAAGGACAGCTGCCGAAGGCGGGCAAGCGACTGCTGGTTCAGGTCCGCTATTCAATCATGCCTTCTGTCTTCTGTTCTCGGACATTGATCGACCGCCCTGCACCCGTCGCAGCCTGCGGCGCGGACTCCCTGCTTCATCTCCGCCGTCGGCGCGGCTGAGGACTGAGGACGCCAAGGCGCGGAATTTTCCTCGCATAGTTGCGACCGGCAAGTTAGTGGCGAGGCTCTCTTCCTCCGCTTCGAGACTAGGGACGATACAAAATATGGTTCGGGTTCATGCGGGCTGCTGCGAGCACATTGAAAACTGATGGCGTCGCCACGTCCCACCATCCTCTGCCTGGCCAATTCGGCAGCCTACAGCCGCACATTTTTTGAAGAGCTGCGACCGCACCTGATCGGTCTGGGCTTCAACGTCGCGTTCGCACTAGATTCGCACTTGTCGGATATTCTCTACGCAAAGGGAGAGGCCCTGGCGGACGCTTGGTACTTCACGGATTTCTGCGCTACGCAGACCCCGCCCACCTCGGAGGATCTGGCCCGGAACGACCTGCGCTGGGATCTGATGCTGTCTGATTTCGACCGCCTGCTAACGATCGACATCCCGGTGCCGTTGGCAAAAAGCAACCGTCTCTCCTACGCTCAGATTCCGGTTTTGCTGGAACGGTTCTTCACCGACATCTTCGACGCCGTCGCGCCCGTCGCCGTCCTCTACGAGCAAGCCAGCAACAGTTTCGCGCTGGCCGCCAACGAGATTGCGAAGGCGCGGAACGTCCCCTTCTTCAGCCTTGCTCCGGCCCGCGTCGCCGGGCGCGTGGAGATCAGCCCCACCGGCGCTCTGCGGGATCACGTCACCGTGGCCCGCATATGGGACAGGGTGAAGCGCGAAGGCGGAGGCGTCGAAGCACGCGCCATCGCGGCACACTACATCCGGACGGTCGAAGAGCAGGTGCCAGACTATATGCGCGCCGGCGGAGATGGTGAGATTCTCGCCCGCACAGGTCTCTGGAGCAAATACGCCAATCTCGGAAAGCTCCGGCACATTCAGCGCATTCTTGCCTATCGGCGCAAACATCGTGACGAACTGTTGCTCAACTACCAGTTTGGCGATCCCCTGGTCATTTCCTGGTCGCTCTTCCGGCGCTCCTGGCGGCGCAGGCTGCGGGTTAAACAGGTCTCGAAACTGTATCGGGAAGGGCCGTCAGGAGGGTCCTATTTCCTCTATCCCCTGCATTTCCATCCGGAAGCGAGCACCTCGGTCCTGGCCCCAGATTTCATCGACGAATTGACAGTGATCAAGGCCATCGCCTTCCGTCTTCCGGCCCACGTCAAACTGGTGGTGAAGGAACACCCCTCGGCGGTGGCGCTGCAGCCTCTGGAATTCTATCGCCAGCTCGACGCCCTGCCGAATGTGGAACTGATCGGGCCCGGAGCCAATGCCAAGCGACTGGCGCGGCAGGCTATTGGCGTCATTTGCGTTACCAGCACGCTCGGGTTCGAGGCTGCGGCCCTGAACAAACCCGTCGTCTGTCTGGGAGACGTTCTTTACGGCTATTTCCCGAATGTGCGAATGATCACCCACTATGGCGATCTGCGAGGCGCGATCGATTGGGCGATGAATTATGAGGCCGTCGATCCGGATGACATCTTGAGCGCTATGACGGCCTACGTTGAGTTCACCGATGCGGGCAGCTTCAGTTTCACCGGCTCTCTTGGCGATACTGAAGCCCTCGTTAATCTCGCTGACATCATTGCCAGGCGGTTGAGTACGCAGAAGTCTCTCATGAACACCAATCACGCTGCGTCAGCTCAATGAGCAGTGCGATCCGATTGACCAAACGCGCGTTGCCGCTTGTGGCGCTCTATCTCGCGATGGCCGCATCAACCCGGATATTTGAACCCGCCTACTTCGGCTACATCATTGCCTTCGGCGTCTTCATCGCCGGATACGGCACCCAGTTGCTCACGCGCAAGAACGCTCCCCCCTTATCGGGTCCGGTGCTGCTCGGCTGGGCCGTTTTCGCCGCTCTGGTTCTGTTGACCACTCTTCTAGCCAAGCCCGCATTCCGTGATCTGTTCCGGGACTGCGGCGCGATCGCGTCGTTTCTGTTCGGCTTGGTGGTGATCCCCCGCGCCCTAGGGAAGGACTGGGAAAGGCCTCTTTTCGCCGGCCTGTCTGCGTTGGCAATGGTCATTTCAGTCTGGACAATTTTGGGCGCTGTCGCTGCCTATCTCGCCGGCGCAGGCTCATATGAGTGGCGCGGCGTTTACGTCCCGTTCGCTCACGGGTGGCTCCCCTACCTGATTGTCGCGGAGTACATCCGTAGCCGAAGTGGAGCGGACTTCCGGGTCAGCGCATTCCGGATCGGGCTGTGCGTTCTGGCGCTCCTGCTCTCGCTGTCGCGGACCGGCATTCTTCTGGTGGGGACGTTCGGTGTGGTCATACTGCTGATTAATGCGCGGCACTGGTTGCTGAGCGCCCGCGGCATGGCGATGGTTATCACAGCAGCTGTGGCAGCTGCGGTCGTACTGCCGCAGTTGTGGCAGCTCGACGTAGTGCAGCAACGCGTGCAGGCGGGCGTGGGTCCCGGCGACCTGTCGCTCGGCTGGCGGGCGATGGAAGAGACCGCCGCGACCAACTACCTGAGCGATGGCGGGTGGCGTCGCTGGCTGTTCGGTTTTGGTCTGGGGGCTCGCGTCCCTCTGCCTATCGGCATCGTGGATTTCGCCGGTAACCCGACGATTCCCCACCTGCACAACAGTTATTGGACCTATTTGGTGAAGTTCGGCGCAGTCGGTCTTACTTGGGTCCTGGTCAGCATCGGGGTCCTACTCACGAGAGCTCACCTCGTCCGAGGAGGCGTGCCCGCCCTTTTGACCGGTGGGACTTGGATTCTGCTCTTTGTTTTGGGCACCGCCGTCACGCTTCAAGGAATGACCGAATGGAGTCACCTGACGTTCCTTGGGATCGCCTGCGCGTTGCTGGGCAAGGCGGCGCATGAACCACGCTGGCAGCCGGCGCACGTCGCACAGGACCGAACCCGGATCACCGGAGAGACCGCCGGACCCATTCCGGCCACCCGAGTGTCTGGCCGGGCAGTGCGATGAACCGACTCATCTCATTGCTTGCGAGCCGGTTTCGTGGAGAGCGATTCGACATCGACCCCGCCATTCCGTCCGGTTATCTGCTGGCTTTTGCGACCGCGAAGCTGCTCGCCAGACTGCGCGGTATTCTCCGGTTCGGCGCCTTCCCCACGGTCTTCATCGGCAAGGGTGCGCGTCTGAAATGCACAGACAAAATTCGTATCTCCGGCTTCGCCAACTTCAATGCGGATTGCTACGTCGATGCCCTCTCACGAAACGGCGTTGTGGTGGGGCGGGGGTTTTCTCTAGGCCGCGGTGCCTCGATCGAATGCACGGGGTCACTCAAGACCTTGGGGGCCGGCTTCACCGCAGGCGACAATGTCGGCATCGGTTCTTCGAGCTTCCTCGGTTGCGCGGGTGGTATCTCGATCGGCAGCGACACGATCTTGGGAAATCTCGTCAGCATGCATTCGGAAAACCATAATTTCGAGGACGCGGATCTGCCCATCCGTCTGCAGGGCGTGAGTCACCGGGGAATCCGTGTCGGTCGGAACTGTTGGATCGGTGCCAAGGCGACCATTCTCGACGGCGCCAATATCGGCGATCACTCAATCGTCGCAGCGGGGGCCGTCGTGCTGGCTGGCGATTATGAGGCCGGCTCCTTGCTGGCGGGGGTACCGGCAAGGAAGATAAAAAACCTTCGATGATCATTTTCGCCCACCTGCTCAACGACCGGAGCGGCAGCCCACGCGTATTAAAATCGGTCATCGAGGACCTGGGTTTCGACGAACAGAAGCGGCTCTACATCGGGTCCGATGGCGACGGTATCCTCGCAGCGGTCGAGGTCGACACGCGCAAATTCTGGTACCGTAGGACCCCCAATCGCCTCCTGACCATGCTGACCTTCTGCGCCAGTCAGGTTCACCTGCTCTGGTCCCTGCTGTGCAGTCCGGGCATCCCCAGGGACGCGGTCGTCTACGTCAACACGCTGCTGCCGTTTGGCGCCGGGTTATTTGGCCGCCTGACGAACCGGCCAGTCATCTATCACATACACGAGATGTCCCTCTCGCCACCCGCCCTTCAGCGCTTCCTCGTTGCAATCGCCCGGTACACCGCGACGCGATTGATCTATGTGTCCGACGCGCATCGAACTCTGCTGCCGATCGCGCCGGAGAAGGCTGTAACTGTCTACAATTCGATCGACGTCGCGTTGGCTGAACCCTCGCGGGACCACGTCTACCGGCATCGAACAGGCGGCGTATTCACGGTCCTGATGCTGTCGTACGCGCGCTCCTACAAAGGCATTTCTGAGCTGCTTTCTTTGGCGCGGCACTTCTCGAATCGGAAGGATATTCGGTTCAACCTGGTCGTTAGCGATGGAGGCAGCTTGGAGCAGGTCGAGCCATCAAACTTGACCCTGCTTCCGCCCACCGACAACCCGGAACATCAATATGCTCAGGCCAGTCTCGTGCTGAACTTGTCGCGACCCGACCTGTGCGTTGAAACCTTTGGCCTCACATTGCTCGAGGCGATGGCTTTCGGGATTCCGGTGATCGCCCCGCCCGTCGGAGGGCCGGCCGAACTGGTTACAGATGGAAAGGAAGGCCTCTTGATCGACAGCAGGAATGGAGCGGCGCTCGCGGCCGCCGTTGGCCAACTTGCGGACGATGAGGCGCGCTGCCTCGAGATGTCTGCGGCGGCCCGCGCCAGGGCCGCACAATTCGGCCGTGAAGATTTTCGCCGCGGCATTCTCAGCGTGATCGAGGCCGTTCGTGGCTGAGAGAAGCAAAAAGCTCCGCGTGGCGATCGTCGGCACCCTCGGCGTGCCGGCTGCCTACAGCGGCTTCGAAACCTTGGTCGAGCACCTTGTCCGCTACAATGAGGGCCTTAGCTGTCCCGTTGAATTGGTCGTCTATTGCAGCGCACGACATTTCAAGGAACGGCCAGCCTCCTATCGAGGCGCCGAACTCCGCTATCTCGAGCTGGACGCCAACAACGCCTCCAGCATCCTGTACGACGCCGTGTCCATGGCGTCCGCTTTGAAGCACGGCGTTGACGCAATTTTGCTTCTCGGGGTTTCGGGAGCGATCGCCCTGCCGTTCGTCCGGCTGTTTTCCCGGGCCAAGATCGTGACGAATATCGACGGCATCGAGTGGCGCCGCGACAAATGGCAGGGGCTTGCGAAGATCGTCCTCCGGCTGTCGGAACGGCTTGCGGTACGCTGGTCTCATCACGTCGTCGCCGACAACAGCGCCATCGTTGACTACGTGCGGGAGACCTACAGTGTGGACAGTGCGTTGATCACCTACGGCGGAGATCACGCCCTCTCCGTCAATGGCGCTCCCCACGCCGGCCTGCCGTCCCGATACGCGCTGGCATTGTGCCGCATCGAACCCGAAAACAATGTGCATACGATTCTCGAGGCCTTCTCGCACAATCCTGCGCTTCCACTGGTGTTTATCGGTAACTGGGCCCGCAGCGAATATGGACGCGATCTCAAGGCGCGCTATGAAGGGGGAAATTCACTGCATCTTCTCGATCCGATCTATGACGTTGCTCGGCTCAGGACGATCCGTGAAGGCGCCACACTCTATGTCCATGGACATTCAGCGGGTGGCACAAACCCTTCGCTTGTGGAGATGATGCATTTCGGCAAACCGATCGCAGCTTTCGATTGCGTGTTCAATCGTCGAACAACGCACGATCAGGCCCTGTATTTCCGCGACGGCGCGGATCTAAAAAACCTCACTGCGCAGGCTGCCGCGGATTCGAGGTTCGGAAGCGGAGCGATCATGAAGCGCATCGCCTCGGATCACTATACTTGGGAGATCGTTGGTCGGTCGTATTTTGATCTGCTAAGAACCTAGGCGAGCCGGACGGGTGAGGCCGCGAACCATCGCTAAGGCGGCTCCCGCAAACCCACGCCCGTACCTTCCAAGCCGGCCTCTGCAGGGAATATAGTCGGCGATGTTGACCTCTCCCGTGTAGTGCTCGACAAGTCACCCGATCCGGCAACCCGCCGGAAAAGTTCAACCATTGCGCCCTCCTTGTCGCCCGGCCCTTCGGCGGCCCGATTTTTCCGAGGTATTGCTACCTATGATGCGCGCTCCTTCTCTCCTGCTTATCCTGGCGGTCGCTGCGCTCTCCGGCTGTGGAGGGCCGCGAATGGACCTGGCCGAGGTCACGGCCGCTCGCACGGTGGATCTGCAGTCGATCCAGACCTCTAGCTCGACCCAAGGGGAATATCGCATTGGCGTTAGCGACAAGATCAACGTGGTCGTGTTTCAGGTGGAGGACCTGTCCTTCAAGGAAATGGTGGTGGATTCGTCCGGCAACATCCAACTGCCGTTGATCGGGTCGGTTACAGTCGCGGATCGGACCGCCGCGGAAGCCGCGGCTGACATTGCCCAGCGCCTGGCGCGGCAATACCTGCGTAATCCCCAAGTCACCGTAACGGTGGTTGAGGCAGCCAATCAGAAGATCACCGTTGATGGGGCGGTCTCCAAGCCTGGTGTTTATGTGATGCGGGGTTCGACCTCATTGCTGCAGGCCATCGCGATGGCCGAAGGGCCTAACGCCGTCGCAGATTTGACCAAGGTGGCTGTGTTCAGGACGATCGAGGGCCAGCGCTCTGTAGCACTGTTCGACCTCGCCGCTATCCGACAAGGCCGGGCAGCGGATCCCGCAGTTCTGGGCGACGACATCATCGTGGTCGATACCTCGAGGTTCAACTCGATCTTGCGAGACGTCGTTGGTGCCTTGCCTGCTCTTTCGGTCTTCAGGCCATATTGAGCACTGGCGATTGTCGAACCACTGATCCAGCCGCCGAGGGGACGAGTTCGTTCATTCGCCGGTAACCAGACCACAACAGGTTCGAGACCGATTTTATGTGCGTAGAGATGGGCTTTGCGATATCTGCCCAGAGGGTTTTCATGCGGCTTTTGCCGCGAGCGTGACGGATGCCATAGATGCTGGGCGACAATTTTGTTGAGGATCGGAACTCGGGTCGAGGAACAACCCTTGGCGCTTCACGCGAGACCTCATATGAGCCCCCGGCTGCCAATTGGGGAAGCGATCGGGGTGATCAGCCCGTTCTGGATCTTGCAGTATACTGGCGGATCGCGCTCAAGCACCGCTTTCTGATCCTCGGTTGCTTCTTCGGTGTTCTCGTAATTGGGATAGCCCTCACGCTCCTGATGACGCCGGTCTATACGGCGCAAGCAACGCTGCAGATCGATCGCGAGGCGGCGCGGGTCTTCAATACCGAGGAGGTCTTGCCGAACGAGGGATTGGTTCAAGGCGAGGAATTCTTCCAGACCCAGTATGGGCTCTTGCGCAGCCGCTCTCTGACTGAGCGAGTGATCCAGAGCCTTGGGCTCGCGAACTCTGACGCTTCTCTCCAAGCTGTCGGCATCAAGCCGCCGCCTGCCGAAGGCACCGCCGTGGAACGGGCGGCGCGGCGGCGCGCCGCTGCGCTTGATGCCCTTCAGGAGAACCTGAGCGTTTCTCCGGTGCGCGGTTCTCGCCTGGTCGCCGTGGGCTATGACAATCCCGACCCGGTAGTGGCGGCCAGAATTGCGAACGGGTTCGCCGAGAATTTTATTCAAGCTAATCTCGATCGGAAATTTGAAAGCTCCAAATACGCGCGGCAATTTCTGGAAGAGCGCATCGCCCAGACCAAGCTGAGACTTGAAGACACCGAGCGTCAACTCGTTGCCTACGCGGTCAATCAGCAGATCATCAATGTGGGGGAGCCCAGCGAGGGCAGCGATGCACCGGGTTCATCGCAGTCTCTCACATCTAACAACCTCGTGGCACTGAACGCCTCTCTCGCCAGCGTTCGTGCGGAGCGCGTAGCCGCCGAGGAGCGCTGGCGGTCGGCACGCAGCTCCTCGCTGATGGCTCTGCCGGAAGTCCTGCAAAACCAAAGCATTCAGCGACTTACTGAACAGCGCGCACTTTTGGACGCGGAGTATCAGCAAAAGCTTGGCCTCTATAAGCCAGACTATCCGGAGATGGTTCGGTTAAGCGCTCAGATCGAAGAGGCTGACAGGCAAATTCAAGCTATCGCGAACAACGTTCGCACTTCCATTCAACGCCAGTACCAGATCGCTGCCAACCAAGAGCGCTCGTTGCTGGCACAGGTCAACGCGTTGAAAGGCGATGTCCTCGATCTCCGGGATCGCTCGATTCAGTATAATATTCTCCAGCGCGAACTCGATACGACCCGCACCCTCTATGAAGGGCTCCTTCAGCGCTATAAGGAAGTGAGCGTCACGGGTGGAGTCGCATCCAACAACATCTCGATCGTGGACCTGGCCAGCCCTCCGGAGGAGCCCTCAAAGCCGGATCTTATGCTGAACGTGCTGCTAGCGGCGCTTCTCGGCTTGGGGTTGGGGGTGGTGGCCGCTGTGGTGCTTGAAGCGTTGGACGAAACCGTCGCTACTCCAGAGGATGCCGAGAGCAAGTTGGGCGTACCGGTTCTCGGGGTAGTGCCGCTTCTGGACAAGGGTCAGACGACCGCTGCAGCACTCGCCGATGTGAGATCTGCCTTCTCGGAGGCGTATTACTCCCTTATTACAGCGCTACAGTTTTCGACCCCAAACGGTGCTCCGGACAGCATTCTCGTCTCAAGCGCCCGTCCGGCGGAGGGCAAATCCACAACCGCCTTTGCTGTGGCGTTGAATCTCGCTCGCATCGGACGACGCGTACTTCTCATCGACGGAGATCTTCGCAACCCGTCCATGCACCGGGTCATTGGCGTCGAAAATGAACGCGGCATGAGCAATGTGCTTTCCGGCTCCTTGGATCTGAAATCGGTCGTTCAGGAGACTAAACAGGAAAATCTCTCGTTCGTGCCTTGCGGTCCTCTGCCGCCCAACCCGGCGGAGCTGTGGGGCGGGGACCGGGTTAGAGTTCTTCTGGGCGAAGCGGGTGAAAGCTTCGATCACGTTGTGATCGATGGCCCGCCCGTATTGGGCTTCGCGGACTCACCCCTGCTCGCAGCGGTAGTGGGCGGCGTAGTGTTCGTGGTTGAATCGCGCGGTACGCGCCGAGGCCAAGCGCGGGGTGCTCTGCGTCGTCTCCAAGTCGGTCGCGCCCATCTTCTCGGGGTTGTCCTTACCAAGTTCAATGCCAAGAGCACGTCCTACGGCGGTTATGACTACGCCTACGACTATCACTACGGTGCCGCGCAGCCGGAAGAGGTGAGCGCGACAAAGAAGAGTAAGCGACCTTGAGCAACAAGGCGGTTCGTGGCGGTAGCCAAGGCAGACGGTTCGATTTCGTGAGCCTCGCGCCTCATGCCCTTACCGTCGGAGCTGTGTTTCTTGCGTGGCAGATCCTCATCCAGCCGCTAGTGAAGCGGGCACCGGTAGAAATAGCGATCCGGGTAGCACCTGGATCGCCGCTTGCAATCAGCCGCGCGGCCGAGTCCGAGCTGGCTGCCGGACGAAATGACAACGCGGCCGCGCTTGCACGCGAGGCGTTGGCGCGCGCACCATTCGATGTTCGCGCTCTGCGGACTGTCGGCCTCTCCGAGGCCCAGGCCGGCCGTACCGATCAGGCGAACGATCTCCTTACGTTAGCGGGAAACTGGAGCCTGCGTGATGATCCGGCGCATGCCTGGCTGATTGAGCGTCGCCTTCGGCGAGGCGAATACGTGTCCGCGTTTGCCCACGCCGACACTCTAGCCCGACGCCGCCAGGACCTCTGGCCGCAATTGTTCGAGCTGTTTACGGTTGCCGCAACAGAAGATCCGCCACGGGCTCTGCCGGTCATTGCCAACCTTCTTGCCGGCGACGCGCCATGGCGCCTCTATTATCTCAACAGTCTGTACGGTGACTTGAAAGGTTTGAGGGTTGCATTGAATTTGGCGGTGTTGCTCGAAGATACTAGTACACCGCTCAAGAACAACGAACTTCACCAACTTTATGCGGCTTTGCTCAGCCATCGCCAGATCGACGCGATCAAGGCCGTCCGAAACCGTTTGAACCGTCCGCCGGGCAACCGCTTTGTTGCGAATGGTGAGTTCGATGATCTGACGATCCCCGCACCCTTCCAGTGGGATCTGATCCAAAAGGCTGGCGCTGTCGCGTCAATCATCAATGACGACGACGATCGAGGGGATGCCGCTCTCTTTGTCGACTATGACGGCTACAATTCTGCTGAGATTGCGAAGCAATTGACGTTGCTGGAACCCGGCCGCTACCGCTTCCAGGCCGACTACAAGATTGCAGAAGGCGACGCAGTCGGACGCATGTCTTGGACCATCAGATGTGATGGGCAGGAGCCACTGCTTTCCACTCTGTCCGTCCCGGAAAGGGGTAAGCGAGGCTGGGAGACTGTCGCGGCGGAGTTTTCTGTCCCGCAAGGTTGCTCCAGCCAATGGCTGGCGCTTGAGGGGCGACCCGCAGATCGGCGCACTCCGATGATCGTCTGGTTTGATCGGGTATCAGTTGTTCCCGTCGGCAAGGCCCCGGGCTAGCCCTGACTTAGAATGGAGCCCGTACGTTGGAACGGTCACTAAAAATTGTCTCGACGACCAAGTGGGATACGATCGTCGTTGCGGCGGCCGTCCTGCTGGTGGTTTCCATCCTGTTCGGGGGCGCAAGTCGCCAGCATGAAGTTCGGCTCGCGCTCGTCGAGCTCACCGCTCTGCCGCTCCTCGTCATTGCTGGTGGCCGTTTGATCCAGAACGGTGTGTGGCGATCTCATCAGTTCGTACTCGCGATCCTGAGCATTGTGGTGTTGATTCCATTGCTTCAGCTCGCTCCCGTGCCGCCGATGATCTGGACCAACCTACCTGGCCGGGAACCGCTGGTCCTGGCCTTGCAGCTCGCCGGTCTGCAGCCTGGCTGGGCAACGCTTAGCTTGACGCCAGACCGTACCTTGGGCGCGGCGTTGGCGCTCCTGCCACCAGTGGCGATGTTTTTGGCGGTGTTGAGTTCACCCCAAAAACTAGCGGTACGGTTGGTCGGCCTTTACCTCATCGCTTCCGTCACAAGTATTCTTTTGGGCGCAGCGCAGCTCGCGAGTGGCGGTGAGCAGCTCTATCCGTGGGCGACAACAAGCGCCGGCTCCGTGAACGGCTTCTTCGCCAATCGAAACCACTTGGCGACCTTTGTGCTGGCCATGTTGCCATTTGCACTGGTGCTGTCTGCCGCCAGTCTTCGGCGCAGCAGATCGAACCCCTTGCCAATCTGGCTGGGGGCTATCTTCGTCGGCCTGGTCGTTGTCGCACTCGGCGCGATCCGGTCCCGGGCCGGCATCGTCCTTTTTCCTCCGGTCATTCTGGCCAGTCTGGTCGCCGCCTGGATTGCCACCGGTCGCAAACGGATTGCTCCGGCATTTCTGATGATGATCGGCGTCACAGGCGGCGCCTTGGCTGCCATCGCGTATCTCGCCCTGCCGCCCATCTTGGCTCGGTTCGACAGCACTTCCGCAGCAGAGGGTCGATTTGATCGTTGGCCGATCGTTGCCCAAGCCGCAGAAAGCTACCTTCCCACAGGTGCTGGACTAGGGAGCTTCGACCCCGTCTACCGATCGGTGGAACCCTTGGCCACGCTCGACAACACGTTCTTCAACCAAGCGCACAACGACTACCTTGAGATCTGGCTTGAGGCCGGATGGCTTGGGGCAATCGCTCTTGCCCTGTTCCTCGTATGGTTCGCGCGCCGAGCGTGGGCCGCATGGCGCGGAAAGGTCTCTGGCGCCAGAGACTTACAGCGAGCTGCTACGGTGGCAATCGGAACGGTCTTGGTCCATTCTGTCGGTGACTATCCGCTACGAACGGTAGCGATTACGACCGCTTTTGCGATGTGTTGCGCACTTCTCGAAATGGCGAGCCTAGCGGAGTCGGACGCCGGAGATCAGCGCAGGCGGATGCGGGTCTGACATATAGACGGCAGGCATAACACCGGCTGGTGCTTGAATGGTCCGGGGGCTGTGAGGATGGGAGATCCCGCGGCTTACACAGCTCGTTCCTGTCGATTCCTGGACCGTATGATGCGCGGGCATAGCCAGTCGCAAACGTCCACACCTGTGTTCGGGACCGCCTTGTACGGGAGATTGTACCTACGCTTCCAAGCCCGAAGCGTCGTGTTTCGGCGTGCCATTTGGGGAATAAGGTCTTGAGTCGACGTTCAGCGCCCGGCTCCCGCCTCTGTCTTCTCCGCCAGCATCTGTCGGCGGGTATGCACGATTTTGTCCTCCAGGATCGCCTGCACGACAGACCGGTTTTCGCCCTTCAATCTAAGTGCGGTCAGCATGTCAGAGTCATACGCCTTGGTGTCCACTCCGATGCGCCGTTGATCCACGTAAACAGCAGGGGTGGGAGTATGGCCGTGGACGACCACCTTATTGAAAGCAACATCGCTATCGAGAAAGCTACCTCTAATCCACATCAGGTCCCGCTGACTCTGGCGATCAAGCGGCTGGCCCGGTCGCGCTCCTGCATGGGCGAAGAAATAGTCTCCTATAGAGACACTGAGTTCCAGGTTTTCCAAGAACTCTCTCTCTGAAGCAGTCATCTTATGATGCAGGTCCGCAGAAACGCGAGCCCAGCCCTCAGCTCGGTGTCTCAGGTTGGGCGGCCGCAATCCGTACGACAAGAGAGTCGCATCACCTCCGTATTCACACCAGCGCCCGCCGGTGGTCGGATCGACGAGGAAGTTCAACATGGCCTCCTCATGGTTACCTTTGAGGAAGCGCCACTCTATTCCTGAAAAACTGGTGAGATCGACGAGATACTGCAGCACGCCTCGGCTGTCAGGGCCTCGATCGACGTAATCGCCGAGAAAGATCACCATCTTGCGATCTGCGGGTGTTTCACTCGCGTCGATCAAGATCGCCTCGACCAACGGCTTGAGAAGGTCCAGACGGCCATGAACGTCGCCGATGGCCCATATCAGCATTCCCGGCGGGACCACAGGAACAGCGGGCGGGGTGAGGACTGTCCGGGGCCGGGATTTCAGCAGCTTCAGAATCATGAATTCAAACGAATAACCGGTCGGTTTCGACCGTTTTGACCTTACCTCGCCCATCAGTGACCGTCCATTGGAGGATCGGCCGCGTTCCTATGGACAGTGAGCGGCAAGTGCCGGATAGAGCCGCGCGATCCTGCCGCGACCCTCGAAACAATCCCCGTAGGGCCGCGAGTCCACGGCTCAACCTCTACTGGAAGGTGCTGCTGAAATCAGCGTTCGCACGCTCATAGTCGCTGATCCGCCCGATATCCATCCAATACCCCTCGGCGCGTTGCAGACGAACGCGCAGCCCCCCGGCGATCATCCCGCTAATAAGGCTTGGCATGTCCAGAAAGGTATCCGCCGGTACAAGATCGAGCACCGACGGCGACAGGATGTAGGCCCCGGCGCTGATGGTGTAATTCTGGGTCGGCTTCTCATCGATGCGGGTCACCTGTGCGCCCTCGGCGTTAACCACGCCGAACGGCACCTGCATCTGGTAGTCGCGCACCACCACGGTTGCGTCCGCATCCGTTTGAAGGTGGGAGTCAAGCACATGACTGTAGTCCACCTTCGCAAGAACGTCGCCATTGGTGACGACGAAAGGCTCTTCAGGCCGAGGCATAAGCGCCAATGCACCGCAGGTGCCGAGCGGTTTGGCCTCTCTGAGATAGCCGATGTCGAGCTCCAGGTTCGAGCCGTCGCCGAAATGTCTCTCGATCTGCTCGGCCTTGTAATTTACAGCCAGCCAGAATTTTCGGAATCCCTGCCCCGCCAGATTGCCGACGATGGTATCCAAGATCGGCCGAGGCCCGACCTTGAGCATCGGTTTGGGCGTGTCTCGCGTCAGCTCGGCGAGTCGCTCACCCTTCCCGCCTGCCATGATAACCACCCAGTTGGTTCGCACGGGAATGTCAAGGAAGTCTGCGGGGGTGACGAGGCCAACCACCCGCCGCTCGCCATCAAGGACAGGCAGTTGACGGAGGCTGTGAGCGCGCAGGGTGGCCAACGTGGTAGCCCTGTCCTGGCCTAGGTCGGCGCATACAGGATTGGCATTGGCGGCCCCGCTGGCGCTATCTTCAAGGCCCGCCCCCTTGATCAGCGCGCGGCGTACATCACCATCGGACAGAGCTCCCAAGAGGCGCCGCTCGGAGTCGACAATCAAAGCGATACCCGCGCCGGTCGAATCGATCGACACCAAGGCGTCGCGGAACGTCGCTCCCGGGCCTATCAGAGCCTTCTCCCACTGCCGCATTACGGTCTTCCCTGCCCTTCGCCCGGCTCTTCCAGCGCGTTGTTCGGCGCATAGTCGCGCTGCGCCACCGTACCGATCAAGCGCCATTGATCCATGGGCGACAGTCCGTCAGCTGGGCGTTTCGCCGTGACGGCGTCGGGGGTCAGAACCTCGCCCTTGCGGATGGACCGGGCGGCGACGAGGGCGCGTCGGGCGATCGCGAGATTGCCCAGCTCGGCGGGCGCAGGCTGCTTCTCCGCCCGCCCGAGGGCGGTCTCCACGTCGCGGATCGACCGGACCATGGCGGCCAGTTCGTCCGGTTCCAGCGAGGCCGGATGATCCGGCCCCGGCCGGCCGCGGCTGAGGGTGAAATGCTTTTCGATGACGCAGGCGCCGCGCGCGACGGCGGCGATCGCCACGGTCTGGCCGAGGCTGTGGTCGGAATAGCCGACCCTCAGGCCGAAGGTCTCGGCCATGGTCGTCATGGCGCGAAGGTTGATCGCCTCCAGCGGGGCCGGGTATTCGGTCGTGCAGTGCAGCAGGGTGACCCGCTCGCGCAGGGCGGCCTGGCCGTCGGCGAACGCCTGATCCAGATCGTCCGCTCCCCCGGGGTCGCCGTCCCGCGTGAGGCCGAAGGCGATGACCGCCAGCGCGGCCCGCACCTCGGCCAGCGTCGCCATTCCGGTCGAGACGATCAGCGGCGGGCCGACCCGGGCGGCGGCCAGCAGCATGGCGCCCCAGGTCAGATCGCCGGACGGAATCTTGACGGCGGGCATGTCGAGCCCGGACAGGAATTCCAGGCTGCCCATATCGAAGGCGGTCGACATGAACCGCACCCCCCGCTTCTCGCAGCGGTCGGCCAGGGCACGGTGATCGTCGCGGCTCAGCGCCAGCCGGCGGACCATGTCAAGCTGGGTGCCGCCCTCGCCGGTATTGGTCGCCTGGTAGGCCGCCTTCATGGCCCGGACGGTCAGCACCGCCTCGGGCTCGAAGGTCTGGAATTTGACCACGTCCGCCCCGGCCTCGGCCGCGACGTCGATCATCCGGCCGGCGTCTTCCAGCGACCCGTCGTGGTTCACGCCCGCCTCGGCGATGATCAGGACCGGCTCAGTCATCAGGTTGCTCGTCTTCGAAGAAGCGCTTGCGCAGCAGGAGGTCGCGCGACGGCGCGGCGATGAGGGCCTGGACGATGCGGGCCGAGCTGCGCCCGTCGCCGTAGGGATTTTCGAAGTCCGCCGCCTCGCCGGCCATGGCCCTCCCGATCGCCTGCGAAATGGCGGCCGGTTCGGCGGCGCAGTGCAGAACCGAGGGGCCGGCGAGCCGCCCGCGCTGGCGCAGGCCGATGTCGACGGTCGGCGTCCGCACGGACGGCGCCTCGGCCAGACCGCTGGACGAATTGCCGACCACCGCGTCGCAGGCAGCCATCAGGGGCAGATAGGCGGGGCCGAGGGCGTCGTGCAGGCTGACATTGGACCGGCCGTCGGCGAAGGCCTCGAGCGCGGCGTTCATCGCCCCTCCGCCCGGGTCGGCGTTCGCCTTCGTCATCCACAGGGTGACGTCGGTCAGCGGCTCCAGCGCGCCCAGCAGGGCCTGGAACTCCGCCCATCCGCCGTCCGGCAGCACGGTCACCGGGTGGAAGGTGACCAGCAGATTCCTCGCCCCCAGGGGGCGTCCAAGCGTCGCCTCCAGCACATCGCGCGTCAGGGTCGGCGCCCGCGTCAGCGCGTCGAGGCCGGGGTTGCCGACGACGTGAACCCGCTCGGGCGGCTCGCCCAGCCGGACCACGCGCCGCGCCGCGTCGGCGTGGGTGACGAGGTGGAGGTGCGAGAGCTTGGTGATGGCGTGGCGAATGCCTTCATCGAAGGCTCCCTCGGTGACGTCGCCTCCCCCGATGTGGGCGACGGGCACGCCGACGAGCATCGCCGCCTGGGCGAGGGCGAGGGTCTCGAACCGGTCGCCGAGCAGCAACAGGACGTCGGGACGCAGCCGCTGCAGGGCCTCGACGGTTCCGGTCAGCGCAAGGCCCGAGGCGCGGGCCAGGGTGGCGGGATCGTCGCCGGTCAGGGCCATGGGCACGCGGGCGTCGATGACGAAGCCGTCGGCCTCGATCCGCTCGACGGTCGTCCCAAAGCGCGGTTCCAGGTGGGTTCCCGTCACCAGCAGTTGCAGCGACAGGCCGGCGGCGGCGGCGATATCCCGCATCGGCCAGCACAGCAGGCCGTAGTCGGCCCGTCCGCTGGTCGCCACACAGATCCGCCTGTTCGCCAACCGCGCCTCCATGATGAAGCTCTAGGCCGTGCGCCTTAGCAACCTGCTACCATGTCCGGGGAGGATCGCATGCGAATCGGATTGTGCGGAACCGGCGGCTTCGCCCGGGAAGTGGCGCCCCTGGCCATGGCCCAGGCCGGAGCGGACGATGTCTGCTTCCTGACGCGGGAAGGCGGGGGTCCTGCTGTGAACGGTCTGCCGGTCCTTGTCCAGGACGAGGCGGACGCCGGCGTCGCCATGGCCATCGCCATCGCCGACGCCGGACAACGGCGCCGGATCGACGCCGAACTCCAGGCCGCGGGCCGGCCGTTCGTCTCCATCGTGGCGCCCACCTGCGTCTTCCGGGGTCCCTCCCGGATCGGCGAGGGCGCCATCCTGTGCGACCATGTGGTGATCACCGCCAATGTCGTGATCGGCCGGCATTTCCAAGCCAACCTCTACAGCTATGTGGCCCACGACTGCGTCATCGGCGACTTCGTCACCCTGGCCCCCCGCGTCTGCGTCAATGGCAATACGGTGATCGAGGACGACGTCTATGTCGGGACCGGCGCGGTTTTGAAACAGGGCACGCCGGACAGGCCGCTGCGCATCGGCAAGGGCGCGGTCATCGGCATGGGGGCGGTGGTCACCAAGGACGTGCCGGCCGGCGCGGTGGTGGTCGGCAACCCGGCGAAACCGCTGGAACGTTAGTCCGCGAGGGCGGCGCTGCTGGGCAGGTTGATCACGCGATCCTCCAGCCCCTCGGCCATCCGCAGGGCGTCGCGCGGGCCATCGGCGTACATCGGCAGGCGGTGCATCAGCGTCCACAGCGGGCGTGCCTGATAGCCGGCCTCATTGAGGGCTTCCAGCACCGCGTCACGCGCCGCTCGGTCGGGCCGGTCCAGGATCAGGGCATTGAGCCAATGGTTCACTTCGGCGCCGTCGCGCGGCTCCAGCAGCCGGACGCCATCCATCCCGTCAAAGGCCCGCCGATATCGCTCCGCCAGCGCCGCCTTGCGCGCCATCATGTCGGGCAGCCGTTCCAGCTGCGCGCAGCCGAGGGCGGCGTTCAGGTTGGGCATCCGGTAGTTCCAGCCGACCTCGTCGTGCTCGAAGGCCCAGCGGTGCGGGACCTTGGCCGTTGTCGTCAGGTGCTTGGCCCGCCTGGCCAGTTCGGGATCGTCGGTCAGGACCGCCCCGCCGCCGCCCGTGGTGACGATCTTGTTGCCATTGAAGCTCAGCGCCGCCAGCCGGCCGAAGCCGCCCATGTGCCGGCCCTTCCAGCGCGACCCCAACGCCTCGGCGGCGTCCTCGACCAGCGCCAGGCGCCAGCGCGCCGCGACCTCGGCAAGGCCGTCGACATCGGCGGGATGGCCAAAAACATGCACGATCGTCAACGCCCGGATCGGCCGGCCGGTGCGGGTGTTGACGCAGACGCCGTCCTCAATCTTCGCCGTCGACTGCAGATAGGCGTCCAGACGGGCCGGATCGACGCCCAGGGTACGTTCTTCGGCGTCGACGAAATGAGGCGTGGCGCCGCGGTAGGTGATGGCGTTGATGGTGGCGATGAACGTCAGGGTCGGCGCCAGAACCTCGTCGCCGGGCTCGACACCCGCCAAGCGGAAACAGACCTCCAGCGCCGCCGTGCCGTTCGACACGGCGACCGCATGCCGGACTCCGGTGAAACGCTCCAGATCGCGCTCGATCCGGTCGACGTAGCCGCCCACCGACGAGACCCAGCCGGCGTCGAGGCAGTCCTTCAGATAGTCCCATTCTCGACCCCGGAACTCCGGGGCGTGGAGGGGGGCGGGCAAGGCGGCGTCGGGGAGCGCGGCGCGGACCGCAGCAAGGATCCGGCCGGGCAGATCGCCGCTCACAGAACGTACCGGTCGGTCTTGTAGCGGCCCAGGTTCACCGGGTCGCTGAACCAGTCGATGGTCTGCTGAAGGCCGCGGCGGAAGCCGTCTCCGCCCCCATAGTCCGGCGTCCAGCCGGTCAGGGACCGCATGAAACCGCTGTCCGCCCACAGGCGCTCGACCTCGCTGGCCTCGGGGCGCAGGCGCTCCTCGTCGGTGACGATGGCCGCGTCGCGCCCCATCAGCTCGATGATCGCCCGCGCGGTGTCGCCGATCGAGATTTCGAACTCGCTGCCGGCGTTGACCGTCTGGCCAATGGCCGTGTCGCATTCGGCCAGCGCCTCGAAGGCGCGGGCAGTGTCGCTGACGAATGTGAAGTCCCGCGTGGGATGCACCGCGCCCAGCTTGATCTCGCGCGCGCCGGCGGCCAGCTGGCTGATCACCGTGGGGATGACGGCGCGGGCGGACTGGCGCGGCCCATAGGTGTTGAACGGCCGGATCACCGTCACCGGCGTGCCGAAGGCGGCGTGGAAGCTCAGGGCGATCTGGTCAGCGCCGATCTTTGACGCCGAATAGGGCGACTGGCCCTGTAGCGGGTGGGCCTCGGTGATCGGCACGAAGCGGGCGGTGCCATAGACCTCGCTGGTCGAGGTGTGGACCACCCGCTCGACACCCAGATCCCGCGCCGCCTGCACAACGTTCAGCGTGCCGATGACATTGGTTTCGACGTAGGTCTGGGGCGAATGGTAGCTGTAGGGAATAGCGATCAGGGCGGCGAGATGCAGCGCCACGTCGCAGCCGGTCATCGCCGTGCGCACGCCATGCGGGTCGCGGATGTCGCCGGCGAAGACATCGAGGTCCCGGCGGAGATCGGCCGGCGCCTCGTCCAGCCAGCCCCACGACCCGAGGCTGTTGTACTGAACGAAGGCGCGGACCTCGCAGCCGCGACGGACCAGTCGCTCGGTGAGGTGCGAGCCGATGAAGCCGTCCGCGCCGGTGACCAGTACGCGTTTGCCATCCAGTCGCATTGGAGATTCCGCCATCGCCGTCAAGGCTGTCAAATGTGCCCGCCTCCAAGGCGGCCGCGCGCCATCATCGGTCGATTCGCGCGCCGTCAGATACGCTGCAGCCGGATCGCTTCACCGCGATGCCGGCGACGGCGAAATAGCCCAAAGTGGAGTTTTTACTTGCCTGCCGGCCCTGTCCGACGCTATGAAGTCCCCGACTGGGGCCACTGCGCCTTGGGATAAAAGCTTTTTGAAGGGGATTATTATGCGCAAGACCATCGCCGCCGTTACGGCCGGCCTGCTTCTGGTTGCTGGCCAAGCGGCCGCTGCCGGTTCCAACTCCGCTGTGACTCGCGTTGGCGATCGCGTCGGCGCCGTCGCCGGAGAATCTTCGGAATTCGCCGGCGTGCCGCTTCCTGTTCTGCTGATCGGCACCGCCGTTCTCGTGGCCGCCGTCGTGGTCGCCAGCGACGACGACAGCGAGAGCGACTAATCTGATCGACGACAACCGGCCTTCTGTTCGGTTCTCGTCTAACTGTGCTGTAGGGGCCAATCGGATTTCCGGTTGGCCCTTTCGGCGTTTATGATCCGCTGAACGAATAACGGCTTGGACAGAAATCTCTTGGCATCCTGGTTGCATCGGCTGCCGGCCCAGATCGGTCTGGCGGCCTGCGCGGTGATTCTGGCCGGCTGCGGCGGCCCCATCTCAACGGCGATCACCGACGCCCCCCGATCGGCGGCCCCTCTCCGGTTAGCGGCCCTGAACGCGCTCGACGCCCGGGTCGCCCGGGTTGCGTTCCGCTTGTCGGACGCGAACGCCGCCCTTTGCCCTGCAATCCGGCAATCAGCCGGGTGGGCGCTGCATGCGGCCTCACAGTATAGCGAAGAATTGCGACCCTACGCTCAAGCTCGTTTCGGGCTGGACGGCGATCTTCCGGGCTTGCTCACGGTGCCGGCCGGTTCGCCGGCCGCCATCGCTGGTCTCCAGGAGGGCGATCTTGTCCTCGCCGTGAACGGCCGAGCGCTTGCGAGGGGACCTGACCGAAGAGAGGCTGCGTTCGAGGGGTTGGCTGCCAACATCGCCGTGATCGACCGGTCGCTGGCCAATGGCTCTACGCAGCTGACCGTTCGCAGGAATGGCGCCGAAATACCTATCACCGTCACGCCCCGCCGCGCCTGCGGCTATGAGGTGCAGTTGAACCCGTCGGACGAACTGAACGCCCGGGCCGATGGTCGACGGCTGTTCATCAGCACAGCCTTGGCCGGGTTCGCGGAGACGGACGACGAACTGGCGGTGATCCTCGGCCACGAGCTGGCGCATCATGTGTTGCGCCACCGGGTCTGGAACGAGTCCGGCGGCGCGGCGCGGCGGGAGAACGAGAGCGTTTGGCGTGCCGAGGGGGGAGAGGGCGGCGCGGAACAGCAGGCGGATCGGGTGGGGCTCTATCTGGCTGCCCGGGCCGGTTACGATCCCGCCGTCGCCGCGCCGTTCTGGCGCCGTTTCGGCGCGTCGAACTGGCGGGTGCGATTTCCGCAAATCGTGCATGCCTCGGCCGAATCCCGTGCGAGGAGTCTCGAGGCGGTTCGTCACGAAATCGAGTTGAAGCAACGCGCCGGCGAGAACCTCGTGCCCTGAATCAGGTCAAGCCTCAGATCAGGTTGATAATAGCCAAGCTTGACCGGACTAACTAACAGGGGGTTAAGTCCACACCGCTCCTGGGGAGGATGGGATGAAGCGAAGCGAGCAGCCGATCCAACGCGTGCCGATGAGCCCGGTCGACCGGTCGCGGTCCGCGGGTCTGTATGGCGAGGTGGTCGTGCTGCCGAGTGGGCGCCCGGCATCTACGGCGCCGCTGGGCGAGCCTAAAACCTTCCTCTGATCATCATAGCTTCAGCGTCTCCCGCAGCTGAAGCCAGGCCGCCGCGATGTGATACAGGGAACTGGCCGGGGCAGGTTCGATGACAAAGGAGCCATCCGGCTCCTGTTTGTCACGCCACAAGCCGGTCGGCTCCAGATAGGCCTGCAACCCTTTCAGCGCATGACCGGCATGACCCCCGGGCAGATCCTCCGCCAGGATCAGCGCCGCTTTCAGCCGCTCGGTCTGGGGCCACAGGCGCGCGCGGCCCGAGCGTACCGCCAGCCCGTCGTCCATCTCGTCAACGGCCACGCCCCGTGCGCTGTTGATTCCACGCAAGCCCGCATCATACAGGCGGCGCGCCGCTCCGGCTGACCAATCGTCGGACCTCGCCCGCCCCCAGCGCGTCAGCAGCCAAGCCCACTCGAACTGGTGACCCGGCTCGACCAACCGTCCGGCTTCCCCTGCCGCGGGGCGCCAGTCGGCATCGAAGAACTCGCGCAGGAATCCGCCGTCGGGGTCGATGAACGCCCGCTCCGCCAAACCAACGATGGTATCGGCCATGCCCGCCCAGGCGCCCCCCGGCTCTATCGCTTCCCACGCCAGGCATGCTTCGAGCAGGTGCATATGCGCATTGGCCTGGTGGGGATGGCTGGCGTCTTCGCGCCAGCCCCCTCCGGGATGGGCCAGCCCCTCAAGCGCCTCCCGAAGAGCCTGTGCTCGCGACCCCATCAGCCCGGGCTCGATGCCGGCCGAGGCCGCCGCCGCCATGGCAAGCAGAACGAAGGCCTGATCGTAGAGTGACGCCGTGTCGTTCAGCACCTCGCCCCGGACCGACACCCGCGTGCGATAGAGACCGTCCGGCCGCCGGTTGGTCGTTTCGAACCGTTCGAGACCCTCCGTGACCAGCCGGCGCCATGGTCCCGCCCAGCCTGCCTGCCCCGCCGCGCTGTACACATATGCCTGCCGCGCTTGCACGCGCGCCCGGCGGAAGTCGCCAACGGGCGCGCCCGTACGGTCGATGGCCTCGTAAAAGCCGCCGTCGCCGGCGACGCCCGTCGTGGCCCAGAGCGGCAGGGCGTTGAACCGCACCCAGTCGTCGAACGCGCGCGCGCGAATTTCCAGCACGTCTTCTTCGGAGGCCGCCCCATGCACATGCCGCGGTGAAATCTTGCGGAGCCGCTCGACCAGTCCCTTGACCTCCTGCGACCGACTGAGATGGCAGACCAAGACCGCGTCGGGTTCGGCGATGATGGCCAGATCGCTCACGCCGGCGGTGGCGATGACCATGCCTTCGGCCGCGCGCACGAGGTTCGCCCCGTCGCCGCCGCCGCCGATCCACAGGCCGCGATCCGCCTCACCCGTAGCCGCGACAGCGTCCCAGGCGCCGAGGTCCGACCAACCAAAACCGACCGGCAGTACGGACACGCGGTCGCTCTTCTCCATTACGGCGTAGTCGATCGAGATGCGCGGCGCTTCGCTGAAAGTCTCGTCCAGCGCGGTGGAGCCGCCATCGCCAGCCGGGAAGGCCTGTCTGACGGTCCGCAGGACTTCGGGCGCATGGGCTTCCAGTTCCGTGAGCAGGACGTCCGCGCGCACGACGAAATTGCCACTGTTCCAGAGGTAGCCCTCCTTCACATAGGTTTCCGCCCGACGACGATCCGGCTTTTCGACGAACCGTTTGACCGGCGCCAGGCCAGGACCGTCAGGCTGAATATAGCCATAGGCCGAAGAGGGCTCGCTGGGCCGCACGCCGAAGGTGACGATCCGTCCCTCCTCCGCCGCCTTCGCGCCCTCCAGCACCGCGGCCCTGAACCCCGCCGCGTCGGGGATGTGGTGATCCGAAGCGACGAACAGGGCGACGGCGTCCGGGTCCTGCCGGGCGATCCATTCCGCCGCCGCAGTCACGGCCGGCGCCGAATCCCGGCCGACCGGCTCGATCAGCAGAACCGCGTCGGCGTCGTCCAGCTGATCGGCGATCGATGAGGCGTGATCGCGGCCGGCCACGACGACGATCCGGCCGTGCGCACCTGTCAACGGCGCCACCCGCGCGATTGTCTCCTGGAACAGCGACAGATCGCCGGCCAGGCTGAGGAACTGCTTCGGCCGGTGATCCCGCGAGGCGGGCCAGAGCCGCGTCCCGGCGCCGCCGCACAGGATCACCGGATAGATCGCCATGACCGCCCCCCGCTACTCGCCGAGCCCCGCACCGTCTTCGGCGTCGGGCCCCACCCGGGGCTTACCCCACTAGAATCTCGTGCGCCAATTGCCCATCAGCCCGTAGACAGGAGCCGCCGTCCGCACGTGCCGGTCGTCCCGGGTCACCACGGCGCGCAGCGCCAGCTCGGAGCCGTCGGACAGGGCGTGCAGAGTCCCCAGCGCCATGTCGATCTGCCGACCCGACGGCGTCGCCGAGAAGCGGCGCTCCGAGAAGGTGAGCGGATCGAAATACTCCAGCGGCGCGTCCGCCAGCCAGGCGCTGAACTCGCCGCTCTCGACCCGCAGCGGCTGCGAGATTGACCAGGTCAGGGAGCGACAGCCGAAACCGAGGACCTCGCAGACCGAGGTCAGGCCCAGCCGCCAGCTTGAGCTCAGCGCGGTTTCCGACAGGTTGAGGAACTGGCCTGTCAGGTCGGTGCGGGCCCAGCCCGCCTCCGCGTCCAGCCAGAGGCCGGAGCCGAGGTCGAACAGGCCCGAAACGCCGGCGAAGCTGCTCTCGCTCGGCATTTCAAACCCGGAGCCGATCGGCACATAGGACCCCAGCGGTCCCATCCGTTCACTCAGGCCGCCGGCGGCGAAGGTGAGCTGCGCCGCGGGCGAGGCCTCCCACTTCATGGCGAAGCGGGTGTAGCGCGACACATCCTCTTCCGTGGCCTGGAAGGGCATGGCCCGGTCCCCGGCGCCTGCGTCGGCGGTGAAGGTCAGGGCCCCCACCTTGACCGCGCCCAGCCAGGCGCGATCCACCTGCGCCAGCGAGGCGAACCCGTCCCCGGCGCCCAATTCGAACGGCGAGCGCGCGCCGTTCCGCCCCTGCCACATCGCAACGCCGCCGCGGTCCGTGGAGAACTGGACCATGACGTCCTCGCGCCGTTCCTCGTCGAGCCACGGCGTCAGGGCGCGGGAAAGAGCCGCGGGATCGGAGGCGCTGTCGTCGACGGCCGCGCTGCTCGTGAGCGACAGCTGTCCGCCGATCGGCGCATCGACGGTCAGGGTCGCCTGCTGCCGTTCCAACCGGGGCATCCGGTTCCGATCTCCCGCCGGAGCCTGCGCGAAGGCGGCTGCGAGATTGACGCGGAACAGCCGGTCGAAGGAGTCGTGCCCGACCGTCTGCAGTCCAGCCGAGTTGCGGAAGGCGTCGCCGAAGGCGGCGCTGGACCAGGCGAACCTCTGGCTGGTCACCGTCACGGTGGATCCCGACCCCATCGGCACACTGGTCGAGCCGACGGGCTGGAAGGCGCGCGCGATGTCGAGCAGGCCGCGTCCGTAGACCACGTCCACGCCCGGGTCGCCCGCCTCGCGGGCCGTCGTCAGCAATATCTGGACGGCCTCCCGGCCGGTCAGGTTAGGGAAGGCGTCAAGCAGGAGGGCCAAGGCGCCGGCCACCGCAGGGGCCGAGAAGGAGGTCCCGTTTATCCGCCAGCAGGAAGTTCCGTTACATCCGGTGATGACGTCAGCACCTGCGGCGCTGATATAACTTGCGGCGGAGACCCCGGCCCTGTTCGAGAAGCCGGCGAGCGTGTTGGTGGCGTCGTGCGCGCCGACGACGATGATGCTGCCGGCGAACCTTGGGTCGGTGGCGTACCGCCCGGGCCATTCGGGGTTTCCGCCCGTCGCTTCCTCACCCGCGTTCCCGGCGGCGATGGTGAACACGATGCCGGCGTTGACGGCGCGTTGCAAGGCCGCCTCGAACGCCGCACCGAGCGGGCCTTCGCCCCCCAGCGACATGTTCACGATCCGCAGGTTGTTTGCGATGGCGTAGTCGATCGCCCGCACCAGGTCTGCCGATTGGAAACAGACGGTGTCTTCCGGTTTGCTGCAGGTGCTGACATCCGCCCGGATCGACACAATGGTCGATTCATAGGCGATTCCGATGGTGCCGAAACCGTTGAAATTCGACGCGATGATCCCCGAGACCAAGGTCCCGTGCGAGGGGGCGCCGTTGGCCGTCGGAGGGCCTGCCGGCGTGTTGCGGCCCACGACAACGTCGGTCGACAGCGATGAGATGCGGCCCTGGAGATCGGCCTGGGCGAAGTCGATGCCGGAATCGACCACGGCGATGTTGATTCCTGCGCCGGTTGCGCCGGCGTTCCAGGCGGTGATGGCCCCTGAATTCGCCGACCCATAGTTCCGTAGATACTCGGCCGAGGTCGCCGAGGGCGGCGGCGGAGGGGGCGGGGGCGGGGGCGGGGGCGGAGGCGGAGGAGGAGGAGGAGGAGGAGGAGGAGGAGGCGGCGGCGGCGGCGGAGGAGGCGGAGGAACCGGCGTGACCACAGTTCCGCTACCGCCGCCGCCACCGCCGCCGCAAGCCGTGAGAGGCAAGGCCAGTGCGGCGAGCAACAGCAATCCCGAAACAGACCCCAAACGACGACTACGCATCGAACCACACCTCAAATCCACGCCCTGTTCCAAAACTCTAGGGGCGCAGACGTGAAATCTGCAATCATTTTCATGAGATCGCCGACGGGCAGGCTTTCGCGCGGGTCGCCGGGCACGGCGCGCCTCACCCGGAGGCGCCGACGCCCGGCGTGGCGGGAGCCTGAACGGGGCCGACCGGCTCAGGTCGCCACGCCGCCGCGGGGTTCAGGGCCGCCGTGGCCTCCAGAAACGTCCCCGGCTTCATCGACGGCTCGGGCGCGGTGCGCAGCCCGACCAACCGCGCCAGGTCGGCGATGAAGGTGATGCAGTTGCGCCGCCTCAGATCGTAGACCGACCCCTCGGGCGTGTTCCACCACTCGGCGCGAGCCTTCAGGGCGTACCATGTGGCGTCATCGAGGGTCAGGGTCAGGAACGGCCGGCCCTCGTCGACGTAGCGGGCGTCCGGGCTGGCCACCACGCCGTCGCCGCGAGTGAACAGCAGTTGCGGTCCGGGACTCTTCGCCGTGAAACCGGCCGCCCAGTCGACCGGCTCGCCCGTAGCGTCGACCGTCCCTTCGGCATGCACATAGGCGTGCGGGAACAGCAGATCGCCGCCGCGGATTCGCGCCCCGGGGTGGGCGTAGAAGGTGACGGTCACCTCGGCCCAGGCGTGGCCAGCGATCAGAGCCAGCAACAGGGCGGGAGCGAGCGAGCGGAACAGGCTGCGGGTCATGTGGTCTCCGGACAGGCGCACTGTGGAACGCGCCGGGCTGAACGTGCAAGGGCCGCCGGGGATGCCCCGACGGCCCTCACAACGCTTGATCGTTGAAGATCAGTGCGGCGCAGGTTTGGCCACCACATCGGCTTCCGACGTACGGGAACGGGCGCAGGCGATGGCGAACACCGTCAGAAGGACGTAGCCGATCAGCGGCACATAAAAGGCCGGGTTGAAGTAGGCGGCTGCGTCGTCGACGATCCGGCCAGCGATATAGGGCAGCACGGCCCCGCCGACGATGGCGGTGCACAGCAGGCCCGACGTCGCGGACGCAGGAGCTCCCGAACGCTCCAGCGTCAGGGTGAAGATGGTCGGGAACATGATCGAGTTGAAGAAGCCCACGGCGATCGCCGCATAGGCGGCCGTCTCGCCCGAAGTCTGCGTCACGACCAGGCACAGGATGGCGGCCGCGGCGGTGTTGACCGTCAGCAGCACCCCGGCGCGGACGCGCGTCAGAAGCAGGGCCCCGATGAACCGGCCGACCATGGCGCCGCCCCAGTAGAGGCTGACCATGCGCCCGGCGTCCGCCTCCGGGATGTCGAGGATGGTCGGGCTGGCGAGGAAGTTGGTCAGCAGGCCGCCGATCGTCACCTCGGATCCCACATAGATGAAGATCGCCAGCGCTCCGAACAGGGCCCAGGGCGAGGTGAAGGCCTTCAGCGGCGAGGCCACGCCGCCGGCCTCTTCGGCGCCTGCGGCCGCCGCATTGATCTTCTTGCGGGCGGTGAAGATGAAGAAGGCGACCACGGCGAAAAATGCGCCGAGACCGAGGAAGGCGATGTCGATGCTGCGCAGCGACTCGGCGCGGGTCGCGGTGGTGACCACCGCACCGGCGGCGAAGACGCCGCCGGTCAGCAGCACGGTCGAGCCGAGATAGGGTCCCACCGTGGTGCCGAGCGAGTTGAAGAACTGCGAGAAATTCAGCCGCGCGTGCGAGCTCTTCCTGGAGCCAAGCGCCGCGACCAGCGGATTGGCCGCCACCTGCAGCAGCGTCACCCCCGAGGCGATGACGAACAGGGCGATCAGCACGCCGGGGTACCAGTCCATGATCGTCGCCACCGGGACGATCAGGCAGCCCAGCACCATCACGGCGAGGGCGGAAATGATGGAGCGGCTGTAGCCCAGCTTGCTGAGCACGGCGGCCGCCGGCACGGACACCACGGCATAGGCGATGAACCAGGCGGAGGCGGTCAGCATGGCCTCGGCGGTGCTGAGATCGAACACCTTGCGCACCGCCGCGATCAACGGGTCGATCAACGAGGTGGCGAAGCCCCAAGCGAAGAACAGGGTGGTCACATAGGCGAAGGCGAGGGTGGTCCCGCGGCCCGCCGGCGTTTGCGTATCGGTCATCTCTCTCCCCAAGGTGGCCGTGCGTCCCACGCGCGCAGTGTTTGGTGGAAACGGTTTCATCATCGAATGGTCCGCGTCCAGCCGTTTTCGGGCGCCGTAACGAAAAGTGGCCGCGCGATCTCCTGTCGCGGGCGGTCCATCCCTCGGTTTGAGGGGATGACGGCGGCGCCCGCGTGGTGTTCAACATCGGTGGTCCGTCGCCGGGCCGTGGAGAGGAATGCTTGACCGTCCGGAATCCCGAAGCACCGCACACAGAGTCCGACGCCGCTGACTGGTGGCGCGGCGCGGTCATCTACCAGGTCTATCCGCGCAGTTTCGCCGACTCGAATGGCGACGGCGTCGGCGACCTCAAGGGGATCGTCGATCATCTCGACCATATCGCCTCGCTGGGCGTCGACGCCGTTTGGCTGTCGCCCTTCTTCACCTCGCCGATGAAGGATTTCGGCTACGACGTGGCCGACTACTGCGACGTCGATCCAATCTTCGGGAGGCTGGCCGATTTCGACGCCCTGGTCGACAAGGCGCACCGGCTGGGTCTGCGCGTCATCACCGATCTGGTCGTCGCCCACACCTCCGACCTGCACGCCTGGTTCCGGGAAAGCCGCCAGTCACGCAGCAACCCGAAGGCCGACTGGTACGTCTGGGCCGACGCCCGGCCGGACGGCACGCCACCGTCGAACTGGCAGTCGGTGTTCGGCGGCCCGGCCTGGACCTGGGACGCCCGGCGTGGCCAGTACTACATGCACAATTTCCTGCCGGAGCAGCCGCAGCTGAACCTGCACCGGCCGGCGGTGCAGGACGCCCTGCTCGACGTGGCGCGGTTCTGGTTGGACCGCGGCGTCGACGGCTTCCGCTTCGACGCCCTTAATTTCGCGATGCACGATCCCCTGCTGCGCGACAACCCGCCTCTGCCGCCGGGCGGAAAACGGACCCGGCCGTTCGACTTTCAGGACAAGATCTTCAACCAGTCGCACCCTCGGATCGTCGACTTCCTCAAGCGGGTCCGCGCCCTGACCGACGAATACGGCGGCCGCTTTACCGTGGCGGAGGTGCCGGGCGATCGGCCCGACGCCGAAATGCAGGCCTTCACCGCCGGCGACGACCATCTGAACACCGCCTACGGCTTCCTCTACCTCTACGCCCCGGCGCTCGAGGCCCGGCTTGTGCGCGACGCTGCGGACACCTGGGATGGCCGCGACGGGCAGGGCTGGCCCTCCTGGGCCTTCTCCAATCACGACGCGCCCAGGGCCGTCTCGCGTTGGGCAGGGGATCGCGATCCAGCCGCCTTCGCCGGCATGGCCATGCTGCTGCTGATGTGCCTGCGCGGCAACGTCTTCATCTACCAGGGCGAGGAGCTGGCCCTGCCCCAGGCCGAGGTGCCGTTCGAACGGCTCAAGGATCCGGAGGCCATCGCCAACTGGCCGGAGACGCTGGGACGCGACGGCGCGCGCACACCAATGCCCTGGAGCGGCGACCGGCCCCATGCCGGCTTTTCGACCGCCGATCCGTGGCTGCCGGTCGATCCGCGTCACCTCCCCCTTGCCGTCGACCGGCAGGAGGCCGACCCGGCCTCGATGCTGCAGCTGACCCGACGGCTCATCGCCCTGCGCAAGGCTCATCCGGCCCTGACCCGTGGCGAGATGCGGCTGGTGGATGCGGCGCCCGGCCTGCTGGCTTTCGAGCGCACCCTCGGCGGCGAACGCCTTCTGTGCGTGTTCAACCTGGGCGACCGGCCTGTCGACTGGAAGCCCCCGGCCGGCTGGCGCTTCGTAGAGGCGGTGAATGTCGAGGCCGCGGGCGCCGCCGCCACGCCGCCGATGGCCGGCCTGGTCCTCTCCGGCGCGCCCTGATCCTCTCACGTTTGGTTTCCCGCGCATGGCAAGGCCGGGGAATATCCGCCAAACGATGGCCGCCCGCGCCGCTTCGCGGCGTCCGGCCAGACCGTTTGCGTGGAGTTCGCCCCCGATGCTGGACCGTCGTTCACTGATCACAGCCGGCGCGGCCGTGGCCGCTCTTCCCGCCCCCGCCGCCGCCCAGGACGCCGCCACGGCCGGGCCCCAGCCGGGCTCCGCCACCGCCGCCTCACCCGGGGGCGTCCTCTCCGTCGAGGTGACGGCCGACAAGGACGGCTTCGTCGCCTATTCCGTCAACCGCCTCGGCAAGCCTGTTATCGCGCCCTCGCGGTTGGGCTTCCTGCTCACCGACGCCCGCAAGCTCGAGCGCGCCTTCGGCATCCTCGACCAGACCGTCACCGGTCACGACGACACCTGGGAGCAGCCGTGGGGCGAACGGCGCTTCATCCGCAACCGCTACACCGAGTTGCGCCTCCAGTTTCAGGAGCGCTGGGGCCTGATGCGGCGGATGGACGTAGTCTTCCGCCTGTACGACGACGGCCTCAGCTTCCGCTACGAATTCCCCGAGCAGGACAATCTGGAGACCGTCCGCATCGGCGCCGAGCTGACCGAGTTCAACATCGTCGACGCCGGCACGGCCTGGTGGCTGCCCGCCTTCGAGTACAACCGCGCGGAATATCTGTACAACAAGACCCCGATCTCGGCGGTCGGGGTCAGCCAAACGCCGCTGACCATGCGGCTCGAGGACGGCACGCATCTGTCGATCCACGAGGCGGCGCTGGTCGACTATTCCGGCATGAACCTGCGCCGGGTCGAGGGCGGCAAGTTCCGCGCCATGTTGACCCCCGGTCTGACCAGCGCCGCCGTGGTGCGCGAGGCGCCGTTCCACACGCCGTGGCGCACGCTCCAGATCGCCGACCAGGCCGGCGGCCTCGTCGAATCCAGCCTGATCCTGAACCTCAACGAGCCCAACAGACTGGGCGACGTCAGCTGGTTCAAGCCGATGAAATACATCGGCATCTGGTGGGACATGCACCTCGACACCCGCAGCTGGAACTCGGGTCCGAAGCACGGCGCCACCACCGAATACACCCTGCGCCACATCGACTTCGCAGCCGAGCACGGCTTCGGCGGGGTGCTGGTCGAGGGCTGGAACGTGGGCTGGGACGGCGAATGGTTCGGAACCGGCTGGGGCTACAGCTTCACCCAGCCCTACCCCGACTTCGACATCGAGCGCGTCGCCGCCTACGCCCGCTCGAAGGGCGTCGAGATCGTCGGCCACCACGAGACTGGCGGCAACGCCTTCTTCTACGAACAGCAGCTCGAGGACGCCTTCGCCCTGATGCGGCGCTTCGGCTGGCACACGGTCAAGACAGGCTATGTCGCCGACGCCGGCGGGGCCCGAGTCGCCACCGCTGACGGTCAGTCCGCCCTCGCCTGGCACGAGAGCCAGGCCATGGCCCGGCATCATCAGACGGTCGTCGAGACGGCGGCGAAATACCAGGTGGCGGTCAACGCCCACGAGCCGATCAAGGACACCGGCCTGCGCCGCACCTGGCCCAACACCATCACCCGCGAGGGCGCGCGCGGCATGGAGTACGCCGCCTGGGGCCAGCCGGCCAATCCGCCGGAGCACGAGCCCAACCTCGTCTTCACCCGCCTGCTGGCCGGGCCGATGGACTTCACCCCCGGAATCTTCGGCATGGAGACCCGGGTCCCCGCCGGCGTCGCCACCACCTGGGCCAAGCAACTGGCCCTCTATGTCGTCATCTACAGTCCGATCCAGATGGCCGCCGACCTGCTGGAGAATTACGAGGCCAACCCCGCCCCGTTCCAGTTCATCAAGGACGTGGCCGTCGACTGGCACGAGACCCGGGTGCTGAGCGGCGAGGTCGGCGACTTCGTCACCATCGTCCGCAAGGACCGGAACTCCGACGCATGGTTCCTCGGCTCCATCACCGACGAGAACCCGCGCATCCTCACCGCCCCCTTGGCCTTCCTCGACCCGGGCCGCCGCTACCGGGCCGAGATCTATGCCGACGGACCGGGCGCGAACTACACCACCCACCGCACGGCCATCGACATCTCGACCCGCGAGGTGACCTCGGCCGACGTCCTGACCCTGCGCCTCGCCCCCGGCGGCGGCCAGGCCATCCGCTTCGTCCCGCTCGGCCGGGTGCGGCGCTGAATCGAAACGCGCCGGCGCTGGCAGTTCTTCGCCGCGGGCGGTAACGAGGACGGATGAGCAAGGGCCCCGTCCTCCTTACCGGTTCGGCCGGCTTCATCGGCTTCCACACCGCCCGGCGCCTGCTGGCCCGCGGCGAGACCGTCATCGGCGTTGACAATCTGAACAGCTACTACGACCCGGCGCTTAAACAGGCCCGGCTCGAGCGGCTGCAGGCCGAGCCCGGCTACATCCACCACACCCTCGATCTCGCCGACCGCCCGGGCATGACGGCCGTGTTCGCCGGACACGCGCCGCGCCGCATCGTCCATCTCGGGGCCCAGGCCGGCGTGCGCTACAGCCTCGAACATCCGGAGAGCTACGTCGATTCGAACGTTGTCGGCTTCCTGACTGTGCTCGAGGGCGCGCGGGCGGTGCAGGCCGAGCATCTGGTCTTCGCCTCGACCAGCTCCGCCTTTGGGGCTAACGGCGCCCTGCCCTTCTCGGTGCGTCAGGGCGTGGCCCATCCGATGACCGTCTACGCCGCCACCAAGATCGCCAACGAGGCGATGGCGCACAGCTACTCCCACCTGTTCGGCTTCCCCTCGACGGGCCTGCGCTTCTTCACCGTCTACGGGCCGTGGGGCCGGCCCGACATGGCCCTGTTCAAGTTCACCAGGGCCATCCTCGAAGGCCGTCCCATCGACGTCTACGGCCATGGCGAAATGGAGCGCGACTTCACCTATGTCGACGACATCGTCGATGGCGTGATCGCCGCGCTGGATCGTCCCGCCGCGGCCGACCCCGACTGGGACGCGGCCATGCCCGACCCCTCGACCAGCGGCGTCGCCCCGTGGCGCATCCTCAATCTCGGCGCCGGTCGCCGCGAACAGCTGATGCGCTACATCGCCGTACTGGAGGAGGCGCTGGGCATGAAGGCCGAGCTGAATCTGATGCCGGTCCAGGACGGCGACGTCGCCCGCACAGAGGCAGACGTGACCGAGACCCGGGCCGCCCTCGGCTACGCCCCCTCGACCTCGATCGAGGTCGGGGTGAAGCGTTTCGTGGACTGGTACCGCGACTTCTACGGCGTCTAGGCACACGAAAGGGCGGAGCCGTCGCCGGCCCCGCCCGTCCATGTCGTCCATGCCGGCCTAGGGGACGGGATTGCCGTCCACGTCGACGACCTGCACCTCGCCGATGTTCAGGGCCCGGATCTTCGGCTCGATAGTGGCGCGGTCGCCGACCACGACCCAGGTTGTCGGCCCCGTCCCGACGATTTCCCGCGCCGCCTCGGTCGCCCGCTGCGCGTCCATGGCCGAGACGATTTCGGCGTAGCTGTCGTAGTAGTTTTGCGGCACGCCCCAGACGACCATGTTCTGAAGCTCTCCGGCGATGGCGGCGTTGGTTTCCCAGTTGCCGGCCATGCCCTGCACCATATTGGCGCGGGCCGCCGCGATCTCCTCGCCGGTCAGCGGGCGAGAGCCGACCACCTCGGTCAACTCCCGGCGCAGTTCGGCCAGGCTCTCGGCCGTCTTGTCCGACTGGACTCCGGCGCTGACGGAATAGATCCGCTCGCCCCGGCCGAAGGGTACGCCGCCGCCGGCACCGTAGGACCAGCCCTTGTCCTCGCGCAGGTTCATGTTGATGCGGCTGGTGAAGGAACCGCCGAGCGCCGTGTTCATGGTCTCAATGGCCGGCTCGCGGGCCGGATCGAAGGCATCGACCACCCGGCCGCCGAGGATGGTCGACTGCGGTCCCGCGCGATCCACGATCAGGATGCGCGGCGGCCCGGCCGCGTCCGGCGCGTCGGCCGGTCCCGGTTTCGCGGGCATCGGCGTCGACGGGGCCTGCCAGCGTGAGAAGGCCCGCTCGAGCCGGGGCGTCAGTTCGGCCAGGCTGACGTCGCCGACCACCACCAGGGTGGCGTTGTCGGGCCGGAACCAGGTGCTGTGCCAGGCTTCGGCGTCGGCGGGCGTGATCGAGCTCACCGTCGCCTCGGTGCCCGAGCTCGGACGGCCATAGGGATTGCCCGGCCCGTAGAGTTCGCGGTTCAGCGTCATCCGGGCGATGGCCCCCGGGTTGCGCCGCGCCTGCTGGATGCCGGCGATCTGCTGGGCCTGGACTCGCTGGAAGTCATCGGCCCGGAAGGCCGGGTTCAGGATCACATCGGCGTAGAGGTCGAGCGATGGGTCGAGCCGAGCCGTCAGGGCGGTCATCGAAACGCTGGTGGAGTTTGTCCCCGACCCGGCCCCAAGGGTGGCGCCCAGCAGCTGCAACCGGTCGCTGATCTGGAGCGCGTTGAGGCTGTCCGTACCGTTGGTCATCACCTGCGGCGCCAGCTGGCCGAGGCCGGCCTTGTCGTCCGGATCGACCACCGCCCCGGCGTCGAGGATCAGATTCATCGAGACGGTCGGCACGCTTTCGCGTTGGACCAGCATCACCTTCATTCCGTTGGACAGCGTGCCGCTCTGGATCGCCGGGAATTCGGCCAGCGGGGCGGGACCGGGCGCCGGCAGACCCGCGCTGCGGTCGACGCCCGCCGTGGTGGTGTAGTCGGGGAAGGGCAGCACCTCGAGGCTGTAGCTGCCGTCGGTCAGCCAACGGCGGCCGGCGTCGGTCAGGTTACGGGGCGTCGCCGCCACCACGCGCTGATAGCTCTCGCGCCACGCGCCGGGGTCGCCGAGGAACACCTCCGACGCCGCCAGCCGGTCCGACTTGCCGCCGAAGCCGCCGATGCGCTCCAGGCCGCGGATATAGCCGGCCGCCGTCTGGGTGCGAACCCGCTCGAGCTCCTCGGCCGTCGGCCCGTCGCGCAGCAGGCGCGCCATCTCCTCGTCGACGATGGCTTCGATGCGGCCCAGGTCGCCGCCCGCCTTGGCCGTCGCGATCACGAAGAACTGGCCGGCGAGCTCGCGGCCGCTGGCGCTGGCCTGAACCGAGGTCGCCAGTTGTTCGTCGATGACCAGCCGCTTGTAGAGGCGCGACGAGCGGCCCGAGGACAGCACGTCCGCCACCATGCCAAGGTAGTCGGTGTCCGCCTCGCCGGTCGGTGTTATGTTCCACACCTTGTAGAGACGCGGCTGGCCGACGCGGTCGTACATGACCTCGCGCTGCTCGCCCTGCATCCGGTGCACCATGCGGCGCGGCTGGGTCACCGGCGGTCCCGAAGGAATGTCGCCGAAATAGCGCTGAACCTTCTCGCGCGCCACCTCCGGGGTGATGTCGCCGGCGAGCACGATGACGGCGTTGGCCGCGCCGTAGTAGTCGCGGAACCACTGCTGCACCGTCTCCAGGTCAGCGGCGTTCAGATCCTCCATCGAGCCGATGACGGTGTGGCCGTAGGGGTGCTCATCGGGCCAGGTGGCGGCGGTGACGGCGTTGAAGACGCGGCCATAGGGCTGGTTTTCGCCCTGGCGCTTCTCGTTCTGGACGACGCCGCGCTGCTCATCCAGCCGGGCCTGGTCGATGGCCCCGAGCAGGTGGCCCATGCGGTCGCTTTCCAGCCACAGGATGGAATCCAGCGCCGTGGTCGGCACGTTCTGGAAATAGTTGGTGCGGTCGCTGTTGGTGGTGCCGTTCAGGTCGGTCGCGCCGAGCAGTTCCGTGCCCTTGAAGAAGTCGGTGTTGTAGTTCTCCGACCCGTTGAACATCAGGTGCTCGAACAGGTGGGCGAAGCCGGAGCGGCCCGCGGGCTCGTTCTTCGAGCCGACGTGGTACCAGATATTCACCGCCACGATCGGAGCCTTGTGGTCCTCGTGGACGATCACGGTCAGGCCGTTGTCGAGGGTGAATTTCGTGAAGGGGATGTCGACGTCGGGCAGCGGCGCCAGCTGCTGACGCGACTGCGGCGCGGCCACGGCCGGCGCGGCCGCGACCTCGCCGGCGAGGGCCGGGGTCTGGGCCTGTGCCCCGGTGGCCAGCAGGACGGCCGAGGCCACCCCTCCGAGCAAGGCGAGACGATTGGTGCGCATGAGAAAACCCCCTTGAAGGACCGGCGCCCGGCGGCGCGAACCGCATAGTGGCGGCGCCCGGCGGTGACTTGGCAAGGGCGGAATCAGACCGGATCGACGCAGCCGGACGCCGCGCGGCTTCGCAGCTGCGAAGACTCGCGGAATTTCCTTGCGCAATTAGCGTCTCTCCACCTCCGCTCATCAGCCTGGCTGGCGGGATATATGAGAAGCGCGGCATGCCTTGCCCGCTGCAGCGCCGTTCCGCCCGTGCCGCGGCCTGGATGAAGCGGCGTTGAAATACGACGACGGCCCGAGCGTCTGGAGGCGGCGGCAGCGGGGCGCAGAGGCGACCACCGACAAAAAACGGGGGCCCGCGATCACGGGCCCCCGCTGGACGTCTTTCAGCCTTGCTTTCGCGCTCAGCGCGGGCTGGCGGTTCCGCTGGTCGCCGCCGATGGGGCCGCGGGCGACTCCTGGACGGTCGACTGTCCGGCCGCGCCGGTGACCGGAACCTGCGGACCGAGGCCGCTGGTCGGCGTGCCGGCCTCGACGGCCGCGCCCTCCGGCGTCTCGCCTTCAGCCGGAGCCGCGCCCGGCTGACGGGCCGGGTCGGGCGCCGGCACGGCGTAGCCGCCCGAGCCCTGCGAACGCAGCCAGGCGATCAGATTGACCCGGGTCTGGGTGTCGCGGATGCCGGCGAACGACATCTTGGTACCCGGCACGTGGCGGCCCGGGGCGGTCAGGAACTGGTCCAGCTGGTCGTAGGTCCAGGTCGGCGCTTCGGCCGCGTGGGTCTTCATCGCGTCGGAATAGGCGAATCCGCCTCGCGCGGCGACGGCCCCGCCAACGATGCCATTCAGATTCGGTCCGGTGCCGCTGGCGCCGCCGGCGTTGATGGTGTGGCAGGCCACGCAGCGCGCGAAGGCAGCCTCGCCCGCGGCCAGATCGGCGGTCGGCAGCACCGTGCCCCAGTCGGGCGGCAGCACGGCCTCGGCGGCTCCGCCGGCGGCCTCTTCCGGCGCGTCGACGAAATAGCCCATCTTTTCAGGCGCTTCGCTATGATAAATCGCGCCCGTGACCTGCTGCACGCCGACGATGACGAAGGCGGTGGCCAGCACGGCGCCCAGAATCTTGTTTCCGTTCAGATCGCCGCTCATGCGCGTCGTCGCATCCCGTTCCTGAGGCCCGGCCACGAGGGCGGTCGGGCGAATTCTTGCGTGGGCGTCTCTTACACGCTAGCGCGGCCTTCGCAACCGGCCCCGAACGCCCGTGGCGGCGTCGGGGCGTCGCAGGCAGGAATGCATCGATGAACCCCCTTGTTCTGATCCCCGCGCGGATGGCCGCGACCCGCCTGCCCGGCAAGCCTCTGGCCGACATCGGCGGGCAGCCGATGATCGTCCGCGCCTGGCGCCAGGCCGCGGCCTCCGGCCTGCCCGTCGCCGTCGCCGCCGGCGACCCCGAGATCGTCGAGGCCGTCGAGGCCGCAGGGGGCGTCGCCGTCCTCACCGATCCCGATCTGCCGTCCGGGTCGGACCGCATCCGCGCGGCCTTGGACGCCCTCGATCCGGACGGCCGCCACGACGCGGTCATCAACCTGCAGGGCGACATGCCCTTCGCGGACCCCGACCTCGCCGTCGCCTGCGCCGGACTGCTCGAGGCCGAACCGGACTGCGACATCGCCACCCTCGTCGCTTCGGAAGCCGACCTGTCCGACCGGGCCAATCCTGACGTGGTCAAGGCGGTGCTGGCCCTGCCCGAGGGCGCCCGCCACGGCCGCGCCCTCTATTTCACCCGCTCGACCCTGTACGGCGACGGCCCCGTCTGGCGCCACGTGGGCCTCTACGGCTATCGCCGGGCCGCCCTCGAACGCTTCTGCGCCGCCCCGCCCTCGCCGCTCGAGCGCCGCGAGAAGCTGGAGCAACTCCGCGCCCTCGAAATGGGCCTGCAGATCTGGGCCGCCGTTATCGACGAAGCCCCCCTGTCGATCGACAATCCGGCCGATCTGGTGGCGGCGCGGGCCCGGACCTGACCTCGCCTCCGCCGCGAGGTTTTGTCAGTTGCGGGGCATTGGTCTCTGCGACATTGTCGGCGACAGGCATCGGCCAGAACCGATATCCATCCGATTTCCCGAACCTTTTCGCCCAATGGGGGGCTCCGATGATGAAATTCCTTGCGGTCGCGACCGTCACCTTGGCGATGCTCGGCGCCCCCGCTGTCGCGCAGGACAGATCGGGCGGCGGCTTGGTGAAGGCCCAGCTTGACGCCATTCCCGGCGAGTTCGGGGTCTCGGAAGTCGTCCCGCGGCTCGCGGGCCGGCTCGCTACGGGCGGCAAGCATACGGCCCGTCTCGACGTGTCCGGCGGCCAGGCCATATTCGTCGGCGTGTGCGATGGCGGCTGCAGCGATCTCGACCTCATCGTTCGCGACGCCTCGGGCCGTGAACTCGGTCGGGATGTCGAAATGGACGACATACCCATGGTGGTGATCGAGGAAGCGGCGGCCGGGCGCTACTCCGTGGAGGTCTTGATGGAGGCCTGCACCGGGCAATGCGACTGGGGCGTCGGCGTCTTCCGCTAGACCTCGAACCCGTCCGCCCACGCCTGCATCAGCGTCCGCGCGATGGCGATCGGCGGCGGCGCCTTGATGGTCGGATGCGTCCCCGCCAGACAGGCCCGGGCCTCGTCCCGCGTCAGCCACGCTACCGCCTCCAGCTCCGTCTGGTCCGGCGCGGCGTCCTCCGAATCGACCTCGCAGACCAGGCCGATCATCAGCTGCGACGGGAACGGCCAAGGCTGACTGGAGTGGTAGCGCACCGCCGTCACCGTCAGCCCCGCCTCCTCCGCGATCTCGCGCGCGCAGGCCTCCTCGATGGTCTCGCCCGGCTCGAGAAATCCCGCCAGCGCTGACATCCGCCCCTCGGGCCAGCTCGCCTGCCGCCCCAGCAGGCAGCGCGGCTCGTTTCCGCCCAGATAGACCGCCAGCATGATAGTCACCGGATCGACGCGCGGGAAATGCTCGCTCCCGCAGGCCGGGCAGACCCGTTTCCAGCCGCCGCAGGCGTCCTGGCTCTCGATCCCGCACGCCGCGCAGAAGCCGTGCCGCCGCCGCCAGTCGAACAGCGACTTGGCCGTCCCCGCCATGGCCGCGTCCGGGCCCGGCAGCAGCATCGCCGCCTCGCGCATCTCGTGAAACTGTCCGACGCCCCGCAGCGGTCCCGCCGTCGGATCGACCGAGCCCTCGATCTCGACCGCGAACACCGGCGCGCCCTTCCACAGCCCGAGGAACAGCTCCCGGTCCAGCGCCGTCGCCCTTGCCTGCGCCATCGGCAGCCAGGCCAGCCGGGGCTCGCCCCCCGCCTCCAGCAGCGGCCGCCCTTCCCACAGCACCATCGCCAGCGCCTCCGGGTTCGCCCCCTGCGCCGCCAGCCAGTCCGGATCGTTCCGCCGCTCCCCCGCCCGATCGAGCGGATTGCCGGCGAAGGTGTTCAGGGCGGGGAGGGGCATGGGGCCTGTCTAGCAAGGCGCCGCTTGCATCCGCGACCCGGAATCGTCATATCCGGTCTCGGAGATCGCGGGCGAAGGCTTCGCCAACCTGGTCAGGGCCGGAAGGCAGCAGCCACAACGAATTCCCCTTCGGGTCGCGGTCTCCACCCTCCTCCCTCTTTCGTGCGCTAACGCTCGCGACGCGGTCGCTCGCTGCTTGAGCGGGTGCGCGCCTGTCTCCTCCCCACGCAGTGGGGAGGGGGACCCCGAAGGGGTGGAGGGGCGAAGCGGCCGCACCGGCGTCCGACAGACCCACCCACAACTCCCTTCCCTCAACCCCTTCGCCCCTGCGCGCCCCCGCGCTATGACCATTCCATGAGCGACGTGGAACCGAGTCTCGAAGGGCCTCCGTGGGAGGAGGACGCGCCCGAAGCGGAGGAGCGCGACCCCAACACCGACGACATGTTCGGTGCGCCCGAGCCCGCCGGCATGCGCGAGGCCGAAGCCGCCGCCGCGCCCGGACCCGAAGCCCCGCCCGCTGACAAGGCCCCGGCGAAGCCCGGGCCGAAAGCCGCGAAAACCGCGCCCGCCGACGACGGTCCCGCCGCCCACGCCGACGACGGCGAAGCCTACACCGTCCTGGCCCGCAAATACCGGCCGCGCACCTTCGGCGACCTGATCGGTCAGGAGGCCATGGTCCGCACCCTGACCAACGCCTTCTCGACCGGCCGCATCGCCCACGCCTTCATGCTCACCGGCGTCCGCGGCGTCGGCAAGACCACCACCGCCCGTTTGCTGGCCCGCGCCCTCAACAACGAGACCGACGTCATCGACCGGCCGTCGCTCGAGCTCACCGCCCACGGCCGGCACGACGCCGCCATCATGGCCGGCCAGCACATGGACGTGGTCGAGATGGACGCCGCGTCCCACACCGGCATCGACGGCATCCGCGACATCATCGACAGCGTCCGCTACGCCCCGGTCGAGGCGCGCTACAAGGTCTATGTCCTCGACGAAGTGCACATGCTGTCGAACCAGGCCTTCAACGCCCTGCTGAAGACGCTGGAAGAGCCGCCGCCCCACGCCAAATTCATCTTCGCCACCACCGAGATCCGCAAGGTGCCGGTGACCATCCTCAGCCGCTGCCAGCGCTTCGACCTGCGCCGCGTCGAGCCCGAGATCCTCGTCGAACACCTCGCCCGCATCGCCGACCGCGAGGGCATGAAGATCGAGCAGGACGCCCTCGCCCTGATCGCCCGCGCCGCCGAGGGCTCGGTCCGCGACGGCCTGTCGCTGCTGGATCAGGCCCTGGTCCAGGGTGAAAAAGGCGAGACCGTCCCGACCACCGTCGTCCGCGACATGCTCGGCCTCGCCGACCGCAGCCAGACCATCGCCCTGTTCGAAGCGGTCATGGCCGGCCGCACCCCCGAGGCGCTCGAACTGTTCCGCACCCTCTACGGCTATGGCGCCGATCCCGTGCAGGTGACCAACGACCTGCTCGAACACTGCCACGCCGCCTCGGTGGCCAAGATGCTCGGCCCCCAGGCCACCCGCCTGCCCAACGACCAGGCCCAGAAGCTCACCGCCCTCGGCGCCGTCATCTCGGCCGGCACCCTGGCCCGCGTCTGGCAGATGCTGCTCAAGGCCCTCGACGAGGTCCGCCGTGCGCCCAATCCGGCCGACGCCGTCGAAATGGCCATCGTCCGCCTCGCCTACGCCGCCGACCTGCCCGGGCCGGAAGAGGCGCTCAAGGCCCTGCGCGACGGCGAACCCATGCCCGGCGGCGGCTCGGCCCCGCGCGGCCCGTCCGGCGGCGGCGGCGGCGCCTCGGCCCAGCTCGCGGCCCGCCCGGTCGCCGCGCCTGCCCTGCCCGACCCCCAGTCCTTCGAACAGGTCGTCGCCCTCATCGGCGAGAAGCGCGAGGTCGGCCTGCAGATGGACGTCCAACGCTACGTCCGCCCCGTCGCCTTCAAGCCCGGCGCCATCACCTACGAAAGCATCGAGGGCGCGCCGATCGACCTCGCCCGCCGGCTCGCCTCGCGGCTGCGGGAATGGACCGGCCGCACCTGGCTGATCGCCGCCAACGGCCAGGGCGGCGGCGAGACCATGATCGAGATCGACCGCCGCAAGCGCGCCGAAGAACGCGCCCAGGTCGAGGCCGACCCCTTCATCGTCGCCGTCATGGAGGCCTTCCCGGGCGCGAAAATCGGCGAGATCAAGACGGTCGCCGCGCCGGTCGAACTGCCGGTCATCCCGGACGAGGCGGCGGAGGACTAGGGCGGCCCGCTCGTCCCGGGGACCCCGGCGCTGGTCGGATCGCTAGGCGGGCGGGCTCCAGTAGCCCCCGTCCAGGAGCTCCGGATTTGTGCGCTCGATCCCTTCGACAAGAGCGCTCGCCAACGGCATTTCGGGCTTCCATCCGGTCGGCCAACCCAACCGACGGGTGCTTTCCCGAAGGATTCCGTCACCGCTGTTGGCCGAACGCGTCAAGGCCGAAACGAGAAGGTAGGTGCTGATCGAGCCTCGCTCGCCCCGGCGCCAGGCGGCCAACCGCGACCGCGCCAGGCACAATTGACCGTGGAATTCGACCGCGCGCCCGGCGAGGTCCGTCGGCAATCGCCACAGTGACGGGATGAGGCCCGGATAGGTCTGGGGTTCCGTCAGCGAATAGCGGTCAAGTACGTCCTGATCGATGATTCGACCGTCGGCCTGGCGGCTGCAGATCGCTTCCGCCAGTTCCGCCACCTCTCGGCTCAGCCCGAGTGTCTCGGAACGGAGAATGCTCAGCAGCTTTTGGCGTCGGCGGCAGCCGGACAGGACCGCTGCCGACGCGGCCGCCGCCGCCAGAAGAATCCCGGCGATACCCAGGATCCCGATATCCGCCGCTTCCATGCCCGTCCCTCCCGCGTGTCGCGACTTGGAAGATAAGGCGTGAAGGGATGGCGACCACCACGCCACGCCTGATTCCGTCGGAAATCATTTTCCGTCAGACCGGCGCCGGAATCGCCCGATCCCGCGCCCTACAGAATCCGCGCCGCCTCCTCGAACGCCAGCCGCGGCGACCGCGGGAACAGGTTCTCGTCGGTGCCGTAGCCCAGGTTGACGATGAAGTTCGGCTCCACCGTCGTGCCGGCGAAGAATTCCGCCTTCACCCCCTCGGCGTCGAAGCCCGACATCGGCCCGACGTCCAGCCCCAACGCCCGCGCCGCCAGCAGGAAATAGCCGCCCTGCAGCGAGGCGTTGCGGAAGGCCGTCTCGCGCCGTCCGGCCTCGTCGGCGAACCAGTCCCTGGCGCCCGGCGCATGCGGAAACAGCTTCGGCAGCTGGTCGTGGAAGTCGATGTCCTGGCCGATGATCACCGTCACCGGCGCCTGCGCGGTCTTGGCCCTGTTGCCCTCGCCCATCAGCGGGATCAGCCGCGCCCTGGCCTCGGGCGAGGTGACGAACAGGAAGCGCGCCGGCGTCGCGTTGACCGCCGTCGGTCCGAATTTGGTCAGGTCGTACAGCTGGTGCAGCAGCGCTTCCGGCACCGGTCGGTCCGACCAGGCGTTGCGGGTGCGCGCCTCGGTGAACAGCTGGGCGAGGGCGGCGTCGGACAGCGGACGGTCGCGGACGGGGGCGGCGTCGAAAGCCATGGGAAGTCTCCTGATCTATATTCGCAACAGTTACGAATACGAATTAGGAGGTCGGGCGGATCATTCAAGAACACCCTCTGTTACTATTTTCGCCCGCGACCGTCCGCCGCGCCCTTGCGGCCTCCCGACCGCGAGGCCTATCTAGGGCCCATGAAAGACCTCAACGCCCTGATGCAGCAGGCCCAGGCGATGCAGCAGAAGCTGCAGGACGCCCAGGCGAAAATGGCCGAAACCACCGCCTCCGGCAGCTCCGGCGGCGGCCTCGTCACCCTGGACCTCAAGGGTCCCGGCGAGGTCACCCGCGTGGTCATCGACGACAGCCTGATGGTCCCCGGCGAGACCGAAATCCTAGCCGACCTGATCGTCGCCGCCCACGCCGACGCCAAGCGCAAGCTGGACGAGGCCAATTCCGCCCTGATGCGCGAGGCCGCCGGCCCCATGGCCGGGATGAACATCCCCGGCATGCCCAAGCTGTTCTAGGTGGCCGCCTCCGCCGGGCCCGAAATCGAGCGGCTGATCTCGCTCCTCGCCAAACTGCCCGGCATGGGTCCGCGCTCGGCCCGGCGCGCCGCCCTCGCCCTGCTCAAGAAGCGCGATCAGTTGCTGGTCCCCCTCGCCGCCTCCCTGCAGGAGACCGCCGACAAGGTCGTCTCGTGCAGCGTCTGCGGCGCGCCCGACACCCGCGATCCCTGCTCGATCTGCTCCGATCCCGCTCGCGACAACGGGCTGATCTGCGTGGTCGAGGAGGCCGGCGCCCTGTGGGCCATGGAGCGCTCCGGCGCCTTCCGCGGCAAATACCACGTCCTCGGCGGCCTGCTTTCGGCCCTCGACGGCGTCGGCCCCGATGCGCTCCGGGTCGCCGAACTGACCGGCCGGGTGCGCGGCGGCGAGGCGAAGGAGGTCGTCCTGGCCCTGCCCGCCACCGTCGACGGCCAGACCACCGCCCACTACCTTGCCGAACGCCTCGCCGGCTCGGACGTCGAGATCACCTCCCTCGCCCGCGGCGTCCCCGTCGGCGGCGAACTCGACTGGCTCGACGACGGGACGATCATCCAGGCGTTGCGGCAGAGACGACCGGCCTAAAAGGCGTGCTCGAGCGTTGCGGCGCCGCTGCCGGTCTCGATCGCCGAAAAAACCATCCAGCCCGGATAGTCCAGGTTCAGATAGGCCCAGAACCAGTCCTCGCCGGGTTGGAAACCCGCTCCTTCAGCCAGCGCCAGCGGATCTCCCCCCGACAGCAGGCTCGCAACCGCCGCCGCGTCCAGGGATATTGAAACCGCGTCCGCCGACAGGGGGCTGTGCAGCGAAAGGGTCCCACCGCCCCGGGCCGGTCCGTAAAGGCTTTCCATGGCTGTCCCATAAACCGTCGACCGGTCACCGGCACGGGCCGACAGCACCATCCAGTGACTGTGTTTGCCGGGCCGGCCCTGATGCATCACCCCAAGCGAGCATTCGATCGGCAGGCTAGCGCCTCCGCGCACCTCGACGCCCTGAGCGGTGACGATCCGGCTGGGCATCGGCCCGTCGGTCCGCGAAACCCGCAGGGTCTCTATACCGTCGACCGGCGCCTCAACGCGCTCGCCCGACCGGAAGGGCCGAACGCCCGCTGGCAACTCCAGCTGATAATCGCCCGGTTCGCTGTCCGGATAAACGATCACCGACCGTCGGCGACCGGGCATCGGCGCCAGCGCCATCACCGCATCGCGCGCGCCCTCGACCATGTCCGTCTGGTGCGCCGCATAGTCGAAATTTGAGTGGGTGACCTGACGGTCCCGGCCGTCGGTGGTTTCATTGCCCACCAGCATCCGGGTGAAGGCCCGCGCCAGAACGAACTCCAGCGCGGCGTTACCGGGTTGCCCTCCCAGGAAGGCCTCGAGCTCCGGAAAAACATTAGCCGGCATCAACCGGACGCTTTGGTAGGGGCGCAGTTCGCCCAGAGGCAGGTCGGCGTGACGAACATCACCGGCGGCGTTGACGATCCGTACCTTCACCGTCTGGGCCGGCTGGATCTCGTACCCATTGTGAAAGACGCAGAACGATCGGACGCCGGGCCGGTCGCGCAGGGTGAAGCCGCTCTCCCGGCCCCTCTCGATGGTCTTGCCGTTCTCGACCTCCATCGGGCTGTAGATGCGACCGTAGCTGTGCACCATGGAAAGGCCGTCAGCAGTCTCGTAGATGGCCATGATGGCGGGGTAGGGGATGACGAGATTGCGGTTGGAGAAGACCTCGACCTCGACGGACCCCTCGGTCTCATCGCCCAGGTCTACAAGGTGATTTATTACCGCGCGACCTGCCCAATCGATCGCTTGCCGCGCCAGTACAGAGCCGTCCATGCGCCGGGTGGTGATGACCACGGCGACCTCCAATCCCCGCTTGATCCGCCAGTAGTTCATAAAGCTGAGGGTGGTCGTCTCATGATCTCGCGCTGTCGCCCAAAAGATCGCGGCTGACCGAAAAATCAGGCCGAAAGCGGCCGCATAGTTCTGCTTCTGGTCGATCAGCAGTCGTCGGGTCATGGGGCGTCCTTTCGATTCGCTGATCGTGCAGCGGGCCGGCGAGGGGTCAAGGCTGGTCAGAAATGGGCGTCAGGCGCCAGCGAGGCCCGTGGCTAAGGCGCACGACTCTCTCTAAAGAACGGAGCATGAACGCTTCTCTCGTCGCCTTTTTCGCCGCCGCTATCGTCGCCGTCCTCGCCCTCGGCTGGGCCCTGATGGAGCGCCGTCGCGCCGCGGCGGCCGAGGCGCGAAACTGGGAGCTCCGCGAACGCCACGTAGAGACCGAGGCGCGGATGAAGCTGTTCGAGGATCAGGCGGCAACCTCGGCGGAGCTGCTCCGCGCCCAGGCGAGGGAGTCGGCTTCGACGGTCGCCGAGGAACTTCTCAAACGGACCGACGAGACCTTCCGCAACCGCGAGCTGATGGCCCGCGAGCGGATGGAGGCCCAGCTCAGGCCGGTCGCCGACACTCTCGCCAAATTCCAGGAACACGTCGCCGCGCTGGAAAAGGTTCGCGCCGAGGAGACCGGCGGGCTCAGGGAACAGCTGCAGCTGCTGATGACCGCTTCGACCGCCACCCGGGACGAGGCGCGCCGCCTCACCGAGGCGCTGAAGGGCAACACCGGACGCCGCGGCCGCTGGGGCGAACAGACCTGCCGCAATGTGCTCGAGGCCGCCGGCATGGCGGGGCGCTTCGACTTCACCGAACAGACCTCGACCGCCGACGACCAGGGCCGCCAGCAACGCCCCGACTTCGTCGTCCGCATGCCCGGCGGCGGTATGTTCGTCATCGACGCCAAGGTGCCGCTGGCCTTCCCCGACGCCGCCGACGGCGACGAGGAAGCGCAGGGCCGCGCCGCCTCGATGCGCACAGCCGCCAGCATGAAGACCCACGTCCGCCAGCTGTCGTCCAAGGCCTATCAGGACCAGTTCAAGCCCAGCCCCGACGTGGTGGTCATGTTCGTGCCCGGCGAATCCTTCCTGTCCGCCGCCCTCGACCATGAGCCCGACCTGATCACCCAGGCCATGGACGCCCGGGTGCTGATCGCCACCCCCACCACCCTGTTCGCCCTGTGCAAGGCGGTCGCCTACGGCTGGCGCGCCGAGGAGCAGTCCAGGAACGCCGAGCATGTCGCGAAGCTGGGCAAGGAGCTGTACAAGCGCCTGTCCGTCATGGGCGGCCACGCCGCCGCCGTCGGCCGCGCCCTCGACACCGCCGTCGGAAAATACAACCAGTTCGTCGGCTCGCTGGAGAGCCAGGTCATGGTCTCGGCGCGCCGCTTCGAGGATCTGCACGTCGACCACGAAGGCAAGGACCTGCCCGAACTGCCGCCGGTCGAGGGCTCGCCCCGCTCCCTGTCCCGGCCCGAGCTCATCGCCGCGCCCAAGGACCCGGCCGACGACGTCGCGGCCGAATAGGTCGGTCAAGACTCGCGGACATTTAGACAAGGCTGCTTGACACAGCCCCGTCGCGATGTAAAACACCCTTGTCACCGCGATACGGAGCCTTTCGATGACCCCCGGCCAGAAGCCCAAACGCCCGTTCGGCCTCGGGGCCTATCTCCTCCTGATCGGCGGTGTCAGCCTTATCGCCGGCGTCATGGGCGGGATCACCGCCGTCGTCGAAGAGGCGCCGGATCCGATCGGCCCCGTCGTGTCGGCCGTCGCCATGACCGCGACCATGGCCGCCGCCTTCGCCGCCTGCATCTGGTGGTGGCGCGGAATCGACGAAGCGGCCCGCGAAGCTCACAAATGGGCGTGGTGGTGGGGCGGGACCGGCGGGACGGCGCTCGGCGCCATCCTGCTGACCACTCTCAGCCTCCGCGACGCCGAGGCCACGCCGCTGCAGGTCGGGCTGACGGTCCCGGAGCTGGTCACCGCCGGAATGCTGACCATTCTGCTGTTCCAGATCGCCGGCTACGCCATCGCCTGGGCCGTCTGGTGGCTGCGGACGCGGTGAGGGCAGACAGATGAACAACCGCCTCAAGGTGCTGCGCGCCGAGCGCGACTGGAGCCAGGCTCATCTGGCCGAACAGCTCGGCGTCTCGCGCCAGACCGTCAACGCCCTGGAGACCGGTCGCTACGACCCCTCCCTGCCCCTCGCCTTCAAGATCGCCCGGGTCTTCGGCCAGCCGATCGAAGCCATCTTCATCGACGCCGAATGACTCTCATCCAACCCTTCCCGACCCAAGGACCTGAAATGACGCTCAAGAAACGCCTCAAGACCACCGTCTCCACCCTCGGCCGCGCCACCCTCGGCGCCGTGCTGGGCCTCGGCCTCGCCGCCGCCGTCATCTCGCCGGTCCACGCCCAGATGGTGACCCCGCCGGTCGCCGACGAGACCCCCGCCATCCGCGCCATCCCGCCCGCAGAGGGCCGCGGCCCGGCCCTGTGGGTGATCAAGGACGAGGACTCGACCCTCTATCTGTTCGGCACCGTCCACCTGCTTCGCCCGACCACCGGCTGGGGCACGGCCCGCATCGACAACGCCTTCAACAGCGCCGACCAGCTGGTGCTGGAGATTTCCAACCCCGACGATCAGGCCGCTCTCGTTCCGCTGGTCATGCAGCACGGCATGTCCCCGGCCACACCTCTCTCCAGCCTGCTGACCGCCGACGAGGCGGCCGCTCTCGACGCGGCTGCAAAGGAAATCGGCCTTAGCGCCGCCCAGATGGACCCGTTCCGTCCGTGGTTAGCGGCCCTGACCCTGTCGGTCGCGCCGCTGCAGAAGGCCGGCTACGATCCGGCCTCCGGCGTCGAGCTGATCCTCAAGGCCCGCGCCGAGGCTGCCGGCAAGCCGGTCACCGGCTTCGAGACCATCGACGAGCAGATCCGCATCCTCGCCGGCTTCCCCGAAGAGGATCAGTTGGCCTTCCTGCGCAGCACGCTCGAGGGCTATGAGACCGCCACCGTCGAGCTGGACAAGCTGGTCGACGCCTGGGCCGCCGGCGACGTCGACGCCATCGAGAGCCTCGGCGTCGAGCCGATGCGCGAGAGCGGCGAGGAACTCTACCAGGCGCTGCTGGTCCGCCGGAACACCAACTGGGCCGACCAGATCCAGACCATGCTGGAGGGCTCCGGCACCGCCTTCATCGCCGTCGGCTCCGCCCACCTCGTCGGCGACGACAGCGTCCAGGAAATCCTCGAGGCGCGCGGCGTCGAGGTCGACGTCGCCCCGTGACGAACTGGAAGGCCCGGCCGCCCCGCCGGGCCTTTCCTTTTGCCCGCGCGAGGCTATGGTCCGCGTCCGATCGGCGACCCGGTCGCGGCCGTAGTTCAGAGGTAGAACGTCAGCTTCCCAAGCTGAATGTCGCGGGTTCGATTCCCGCCGGCCGCTCCATTCCCGCCTCAAAGCGGACACGCCGGGGCCCCCAGCCTTGCGGCGAATTAATCCACCTGTCCCGCTTGTAACTGGAGCCCCTCCAACGGTGCGCGCAGGGTCCCCGCGACAGGGAGAGGGACCATGACCAAGACCATCTGGCTGGCGACCGCCGCCGTTTCCATGCTTGCGGGACCCGTCTTCGCGCAGACCACGCCGGGCCAGTCTCCGACCCCGGACAGCGCCGCCCGGACCCCGGTGCCGACCGGCCCGCTTCAGTCCGCCCCCGAGGTCGACGCCGCGCAGCAGGGCGTGCTGATCTTCGAACCGGCCTTCTTCGCCGATTCGCGACCGGACACGGCGCTTGACATGATCGCCCGCCTGCCCGGCTTCGGCCTCAATACCGGCAACAGCGGCACGCGCGGCTTCGCCGGCGCCGCCGGCAATGTGCTGATCGACGGCGACCGCCCCTCCTCCAAGAGCGACAGCCTCGACCAGGTGCTGCGCCGTATTTCCGCCGACAGCGTCGAGCGCATCGAGCTGATCCGCGGCGGCGCGCCGGGCATCGACATGCAGGGCCAGTCGGTCGTCGCCAATGTCGTCCTGAGCCGCGCGGTCACCGTCGAGCGGGTGCTGGAGTTCAGCAACTACATGTACCCCGACGGCTATATGGGCCCGATCCTGGCCGGCCAGTATTCCCGCCGCGAAGGCGACAACTCGATCGAGGGTTCGATCAGCGCGACCACGGACCGCACCGACGGCACCGGCGAGGGCTTCCGCCGCCGCTATGACGCCTCGGGCGCCCTTGTTCAGGACGCCGACCTGATCCTGTGGGATCGCTTCCGCAACGTGCGCGCCACCGGCGCCATTCAGCGACCGGTCGCGGGCGGCAAGCTGCGCGTGAACGGCGTGCTCGGCTGGTTCGGCCGCGAAAGCACCCAGGATCTTCGCATCGTTTCCGGCCCCGGTCCGGACAATTTCAACGAGGAAGAATCGGACTCGGTCAGCGGCGAACTCGGCTTCAACTGGAGCAGAGACCTTTCGCCCCGTTTGGGTCTCGAACTGGTCGGTTTGCAGCGCTACGGAACCGAGGATTACGTCGGCGTCGCCAGCAGCGGTGGCGGCAACACCGCCACCTTCTCGGCCGAAGGGACCCAGGGCGAGTCGATCGCCCGCGCCGTGCTGCGCTTCCGGCCGAATGACCGCTGGGCCTTCGAGGGCGGCGGCGAGATCGCCTACAACTTCCTCGACAGCGCCACCGCCTTTGAGGAAAACGGCGTCCCCATTCCGCTGCCGTCCTCTTCGGTCAAGGTCGAGGAGCTGCGCGGCGAGATTTTCAGCCAAGCCACCTGGCGGCCGAGCCCCAAGCTGACCATCGAGGGCGGCCTGCGCGTCGAGGTCTCCGAGATCAGCCAGTCCGGCGACAGCGACGAGACCAAGTCCTTCGTCTATCCCAAGCCACGCCTGCAACTGACCTGGACCCCGTGGGAAGGCCATCAGTTCCGCTTCCGGGCGGAGCGGGAGGTTGGGCAGCTGGACTTTGGCGACTTCGTCGCCTCGGCCGATATCGACATCGGCCAGGTCGAGGGCGGCAATCCCGAACTCGAGCCGGACAAGACCACGGTCTTCGAAGCGGTCTATGAACGCCGCTTCTGGGGCGAGGGCGCGCTGACCCTGAGCTACGAACACGGCGAGGTCGAGGACGTCATCGACGTCATCCCCCTGACCGGCGGCTTCGACGGCGTCGGCAATGTCGGCGACGGTTCGTTCGACGTCTACCAGGTTCGTCTGACCCTGCCGCTGGACAAGCTGGGCGTCTCCAACGCCCGCCTTGAGGCGCGGACGACCTGGGTCCATACCGAGGTGGTCGACCCCGTCACCGGCGAGACCCGCCGCTTCCAGGGCAACCAGGCCTTCGGCTGCGGCGTCAGCTTCAACCACGACCTTCAGGGCGGCAAATACGCCTACGGCTTCGACCACGGCTGCAATGTCGACAAGGGCCGCATCTTCCGGGTGCGCGAGGTCCGCGCCCTCTACGCCGAGCCCTTCGTCACCCTGTACGGCCAGTGGAAGCCCTCGTCGGACCTGACGGTCCGCCTCGATGTCGGCAACGCCACCGACCGGGAGCGCGGCTATGACCGCGACATCTACGCCGGCCCGCGCGACACCGCCCCGCTGGCCTTCCGCGAGGTGCGGCGCTCGAAGATGAGCCCGTGGCTGTTCCTGCAGATCAGAAAGACCTTCTGAGCGGGCGCAGGGAATTCGAAGACGCCGCGAGGACGAATTCGAGGACACCGGAGTGGGACAGCAGAGACGTGCGATACGTCCTCTCCCCACAGTCGGGCAAGAAAAAGGGCGGAGCCGCGAGGCCCCGCCCTTCTTTCCTGGATCCCGTCGCCCGATCAGGCGGGGGTGCTGGCTCCCGGCCGGGCGACGTTGCCGTCCTCCTGGCCGCGATCCGTGACCGTCGGTCCCGGATGGTTGCCGGCGTCGTTGGCGCCGTGCGACCAGCCCTTGATCAGGAAGCTGATCAGGATGAAGGCGACGCCGATGCCGACGCCCCACCAACCCAGCTTGCCGAAGCCGTCCAGCGAGGTGGCCAGAGCCCCCTGCGGGTCCAGCACCTGACCGCCGACCGTTTCGGTGCCCATCAGACCGGCGATCTGGCCGCCGACGAACTGGGCGATCGAGCTGGCCAGGAACCACACCGCCATCATGAAGCTGACCACGGAGGGCAGCGACAACTTGGTGATTTCGGACAGGCCGACCGGCGACAGGAACAGCTCACCCGTCGTGTGCAGCATGTAGAGCATGGCCAGCATGATCAACGGCATCTGGAAGGCGCTGTCGACCATGCCCGAACCGGCGGCCCAGACCACGACCAGGAAGCCGAGACCGACCTGCACGAGGCCGAGACCGAACTTCATCGTCGGATTGGGATCCATCTTCTTCGAGGCGAGGAAGGCCCACATCGCCGCGAAGATCGGGGCGAAGATCAGGATGAAGCCGGCGTTGAACGACTGTACCTGCGCCGCCGTGATGGTGGCGTCGATCCAGAAGCCGGAGGGCGTGATGCCCGCCGCCGCCAGCTGGGCCGGCGTGCCGACGGTGAGGCCGAGGAACTGCATCGCCACGGGGGTGATGGTCAGGTCCACGTTCCGGTCGGCGAACAGGTTCAGCGAGGTGCCGGCCTGTTCGAACAGGGTGAAGAAGACCACCGCGCCGAAGATCAGCACCAGCGCCAGCATCATCCGTTGGCGCTCAACCCAGGTCTTGCAGACGCCGGCGATGACCCAGATGATCGCCGCCAGGGACAGCACGGTCGAGATGCCCAGAACCCAGCCCACGAGGGCGTTGCGCTGGACCATGAACCACACGATTCCGACCCCGAGGATGGCGGCGATATAGATCAGCCACTCGCGGTTGATCGGCCCGAACACCGGACGCTTGATCAGCTCCGGGTTCGGCGGCTCGCCGTTGCCCTGCAGCAGCGGCTTGCCGAGCACGAAGACGATCAGGCCCGCCAGCATGCCGACGCCGGCCAGGCCGAATCCGGCCCACCAACCCACCGTCTGCCCCAGAAGGCCGCACAGCACCGCGGCCCAGAAGGCCCCGAGGTTGATGCCGTAGTAATAGAGGGTGAAACCGGAGTCCCGGCGCGGATCACCTTGCGGATACAACTGGCCGACGATCGTCGAAATGTTCGGCTTCAAGAAGCCGACCCCCATGATGATCAGCGAGATGGCGAGGTAGAAGACGTTGACGCCATTCTGGTCGCGGGTCTGCTCCAGAGTGTAGGAGCCTTCCGCGAGAACCGGCGGCAGGCTGGCGCCGGCCGGCAGGTCCGTCAGCGCCAGGCCTCCGCCCTCGGCGGGCGTGAAGCCGTAGCGTTCGCCGTCGATCATGATGCCGACATCGCGCGCCGCGCCACGGCCCTCGCTGACGACTTCATACTGGGCGCCGGCGTAGGTCAGGGTCTCGGTCGCGGGCCGGCCTTCGAAGGCCATCATGCCGTGGCCGGCCACCAGCAAGACGGCCCCGAAGGCGATGGCCTTGCGGGTGCCGATGTAGCGGTCGGCCATGATGCCGCCGATCAGCGGCAGCAGATAGACCAGCGAGGTGTAGGAGCCGTAGGTCGACGACGCCATGGCGTCATCGAACAGGAAATGCTGGGTCAGGAAGAAGATCAGGATGCCGCGCATCCCGTAGTAGGAGAACCGTTCCCACATCTCGGCGAAGAACAGGATGATCAGCCCTTTCGGGTGGTTCTTCAGGATCTGGATCAGGACGGGCACGCCCGTCAGCAGGGTGACGATCAACCCCGCCATGATTACGATGTTGAGACTCATGCGGTTTCTCCCACCGCTCGCCAGGCTTGAAGCCCGACAAAGACGCCAAGGGCGCCCCCTCCATCCGTTCTAATCAACGGCTCACTCCCGAATTGCTGCGCCCCACCTGGCGCGCCAGGCCGCATAAGCAGCACGGCGCGCAAGACCGGACAAGAGTTAAGGGTAAATTGGCCGTGAGTGGCGGTGGACGACCGCACACGGCAGGATGGGCTGGAACAGGGGATTCGGGTCATGAGGACGCCGCCGCGCCGGTCCGTGCTGCTGGGATTGGGGTCCGCCGCGGCCGCCGGTCTGGGCCCGCAGGCCTGCGCCCCCGCGCTGCGATCCCCGGCCGGCGACGCCGTCGCGGCCGGCCAGCCCGCCGCCTTGCTGATCTGGGCCGTCGCGCGCGAGCGGCTGGCCGCATGGCCGCGCAAGCCTGACGCCGCCTGCCTCGCCGCCCTGCCCGCGCCGGCCGCCGGCCTGCCCGAGACCGGCGCTCTCGCCGGCGGCGGCGGCCGACCCGCCTCGCCCGAGGTCATCGCCGCCCTGAAACCGCGACTGATCATCGACTATGGCGACGCCGATTCCGAACATCGGGGGCTCGCCGCGCGAATGCGGACCCGACTCGGCGTCGAGTGGCGATTGATCGACGGCGCCCTGCCCCGCATCCCCGACGCCTTCCGCGAGGCGGGCCGGCTGCTGGGCGCCGTCGATCGGGGAGCGAACCTGGCCGATGCGGCCGCCGAAGTCATCGAACGCTGGCGCCAAGCCCCGCCCGGGCCCGCCTTCTACTATGCCCGCGGAGCCGACGGGCTGGAGACCGGCTTCCGCGGCGCGCTCGCCACGGAAGTCCTCGAGGGCGCCGGCTGGACCAATGTCGCCGAGGGCTCGCGCGACATCGGGCGGGTCACCCGCGAACAGGTCGTCGCCTGGGACCCGGAGGCGATCGTCACCCTCGATCCGGCGTTCGCCAGAGCCGCCGCCGACGATCCCCTGTGGCGCCGCCGGCGCGACGGCAGCCGACGCCGTCTGCTGCTGCTGCCCGAAATTCCGTTCGGTTGGATCGACCGTCCACCCTCGGTCAACCGCCTGCTCGGCTGCGCCTGGCTGGCGGATCCCGAGGCGGCCTGGATGGCGTTGGCCCGCCTCAGCCGGAGCCTTTACGGCCTCGCTCCAGGCGAAGTCCCGCGACCGCGGTGGATCCCCTGACCCGGCAGCGCGGCCCGGCCGCTTCGCTGGTCCTTGCCTTGCTGGCGCTGGCCGGCGCGGCGACGGTGCTCGCCACCGGTCCCCTCGCCGCACCGCCGGAAGCCCTGATCGCGGCCCTGTTCGGCGAGGGCCCGCCCGAGGCCGAACTGGCCCTGGCCCTGCGCGGTCCGCGCCTGCTCGCCGCCATGACCTGCGGCGCCGCCCTGGCCGGGGCCGGAGCCGGCTTTCAGATCCTGTTCCGCAATCCGCTGGCCTCGCCCGACCTGCTGGGCGTGACGTCCGGGGCGGGCTTCGGCGCCGCCCTCGCCCTGCTGCTCGGCGCCGGCGTCTTCCTGACCCAGAGCGCCGCCTTCGCCGGCGGCCTCCACGCCGGAGCCCTCGCCGTGGCCTGCGCCGCCCTGACCCGCAGCGGCGACGGCCGCCTCGCCCTGATCCTGTGCGGCATCGTCGTCGGGGCGCTGGCCACGGCGGGTCTCGGCGTGGTCGTCATCGCCGCCGAGCCCTATTCGCAACTGCCCTCGATCACCTGGTGGCTGCTCGGATCCTTCACCCGCGCCACGGGGGCCGAGGCCGTCCTCGCCCTCGCCCCGGTCGCCCTCGGCGCGGCGATCCTGCTCGCCCTCGGCTTCCGGCTCGACGTGCTCTCGCTCGGCGACGAACAGGCTCGTTCGCTGGGCCTGCGCGCCACGCCCCTGCGCCTGCTCGCCCTCGCCGCCGCCGCCCTGATGACCTCGGCCGCGGTCGCCGTGGCCGGGGTGGTGGGCTGGATCGGCCTGCTTGCCCCACACGCCGCCCGGCGCGTGGTCGGCGAGCGGGCTGGCGCCCTGATCCCCGCCTCGATGGCCGTCGGCGCCCTGTTCGCCCTGCTCATCGACCGGCTGTCCACCGCCTTCGGCCCGGTCGAAATTCCCGTCGGCCTGCTGTCCGCCGCCGTCGGCGCCCCCGCCTTCCTGATCCTGTTCGTCGTCACCTCGAGGCGGGCGTGAGCGGGCTCGTCCTCGAAGCCCTTGTCGCCGGCCGCGTCGCGCGCGGAGGCGCCGATTTCCGCCTGCCGCCGCTCGATCTGGCCGCCCGGCCCGGCGAGGTCATCGCCCTGATCGGCCCCAACGGCGCGGGCAAGACCACCCTGCTGAAGACCGTCGCCGGACTGATCCCGCCGCTGGCCGGCCGCGTCAGCCGCCCCGGTCCGGTCGCCTACCTGCCGCCGCCCGGCGCCGTCTCGGCCGGCTTCTCAGCCCTGCATCTGGCCGCGCTCGGCCGCGCCGGGCGCCGTCGCTGGTCACCCGGGCTCGCCCCCGAGGACATCGAAGCCGCCCGCGCCGCCCTCGCCCGGCTCGAGGTCGCCGATCTCGCCGACCGCCCGTTCGACCGCCTGTCCAGCGGCCAGCAGCAGCTGGTCCTGATCGCCCGTCTGTTTGTCCAGGACGCCGCCGTCTGCCTGCTCGACGAGCCGCTGGCCCTGCTCGACCCGGCCCACGCCCAGGCGGTCGAGGCGGCCATCCGCGCCCTCGCCGCCGAGGGCCGCATCGTGCTGGCCTCCAGCCACCATCTCCCGTTCGCCGCCCGCGCCGACCGGGTGCTGGCCATCGGCCCTGACTGGATCGAGGCCGCCGCCCCGGCGCACGCCCTCAGCCCCGACCGCGTCCGCGCCCTGTTCGGCGTCGAGACTCCCGGCTGCCCCTGCTGCGGTCAGGCCTTGAGTTGATTATCAGGAGTGGGATTCAGGCTTCGACGAGATCCAGTCGGCGCTCAATTCGATCGAGACGTTGACCGAAATGATCCATCTGGCGGGTCATCGAGACGAAATTCTCTTCCATCGAGGTCATGCGCGTCCTCATATGGCGCATGTCTTCCTTGAGGTTTGAAATATCCTCCTGGATGCGCTGAAGCATCGGAACGACAATCTCGGTCACCTCGGACATGGGGCGAACATAGCGTGAAAATGGAGAATCACCAATGAACCGCTGGTTCGCTGCCCTCGCCCTGATGGTCCTTACAGTCGGCCCCGCCGCCGCGCAGGACGCCCCCCGCTGGTCCTTCGCCATCCACGGCGGGGCCGGGGTGATCGAGCGCGACAGTCTGACCCCCGAACAGGACGCCGCCTACCGCGCCGCCCTGCACCGGGCGCTTGAGGCCGGCTCGGCCGTTCTCGCCGACGGCGGCTCCGCCCTCGACGCCATCCAGGCCGCCATCGAGCAGATGGAGGACGATCCGCTGTTCAACGCCGGCCGCGGCGCCGTCTTCACCGCCGCCGGGCGCAACGAACTGGACGCCGCCGTCATGGACGGCTCGAACCTGCAGGCCGGAGCCGTCGCCGGCCTCACCGTCACCCGCCACCCCATCGCCGCCGCCCGGGCCGTGATGGAGCAGTCGCCCCACGTCATGCTGATCGGCGAGGGCGCCGATACCTTCGCCGCCTCGGTCGGGCTGGAGCAGGTCGACCCCGCCTTCTTCTTCACCGAGCGTCGCTGGCGGGGGCTGGAAAGCGCCCTGCGCAGTCAGAACCAGCCGATCCCCGCTCGTCCCGACGGCGCGCCCGGCCCGCAGGCTTCAGCCGACCTGCCCCAGCCGCCTCTCAACGAGCGCAAATTCGGCACCGTCGGCGCCGTGGCCCTCGACAGCCAGGGCCGGCTCGCGGCCGGCACCTCGACCGGCGGCATGACCGCCAAACGCTGGGGCCGGGTCGGCGACGTGCCGGTGATCGGCGCCGGCACCTACGCCTCCAACCGCGACGGTTGCGCCGTCTCAGCCACCGGCGACGGCGAGTATTTCATCCGCGCTTCGGTCGCCCGGGACATCTGCGCCGGCATGGGACAAACCTATGCCCACTGGGATTTCCCGAACTCTGCTGAGCGAGCAGCAGACGCGATCGAGTGCGAGGCTTGGGGCGAACCTGCGGATATCTGCGCGGCTAGTCCCGGCCCACAATGGGCCAGAGCCGAGATCGAACAGGTCGAGGCATTGGGCGGCAGCGGCGGCGTGATCGTCATGAACCGCGACGGCCGGCCCGCCTTCGCCATGAACACCTCCGGCATGTATCGCGGCGCCGTCTCGGCGAATGAACCCGCCCGCGTGGCCATCTACGGCGACGAGGCGCTGCGTCCGTGATCGCCAACCGCGACATCCCCGGCGTCATCGCGCCGCCGCCGCTGATCTACATCGGCTTCCTGCTGGTCGGCTGGGCGATCTTCCGCTTCGCCAACCCCGAGGTGCTGGGCGAGGCGGCCCTGTGGCTGAAGCTCGGCTTCGGCCTGGAAACCCAGACGCGCCGCTACGTCTCCCTGGCGCTGATCATCGGCGGCCTGCTGCTGGACGGCGCCGCCGCCGGCTATTTCCGCCGCCTCGGCACCGCCGTGGAGCCGTGGAAGCCGAGCACCGTCCTGGCGACCGACGGCCTTTTTCGCTTCAGCCGCAACCCGATCTACCTGGGCTTCGCCATCACCTATGTCGGTCTCGCCATCGCCATGGACAGCGTCCTGACGCTCCTCCTTCTGATCCCCTGCCTGTTCGTCGTCGACCGCTTCGTCATCCAGCGCGAGGAGCGCTATCTGACCGCCAAATTCGGCGCCGATTACGAGGCCTACCGCGCCCGGGTGCGGCGATGGCTGTAGCCCCCGACCCCCGCGACGAGCTCTCCCTGATGGCGATGGAGGAGCTCGACGCCGCCTGCGGCCTGGCCTGGCCCGAGATCAAGGCCATCACGCCGTGGGGCGACAGCTTCACCGGCTTCGCCCCCTCCGGCCGCGAGGTCGAGGTCGAGCGCCGCTACCTCTGGGCCCACGCCCCCGAAGGCGCCGTCTCGGTCGAGGTCGAGGTGCGCGACGTCGGGGCCCGCACCGGGGCCGAGGCCAAGGCCCTGATCACCCCCGACTGAGCCGGGCGCCGCTGCGGTCGAATCCGCGCCGCCGTTAACCTTTACCGTTGCCAAGCGGAATGGCCGGGGCAAGATGGGCCGTCCGCGAACGGCGGTCGCCCGGCGGAGGCGCTCATGTCCTACAGCGAAGATTTCGCCGCCGTCGACACGGCCGGCGCCCCCCTCGATCCGACCATCATGATCGGCGCCGATCCGATGGTTTGGGGCGCGATCCTGCTCGCCCTCGTGGTGGCGGCCCTGGTGGGCTGGCTGATCGGACAGGGCGCACGGTCGAGACGGAACGACGCCGCCCACGCCATCTGGCAGGCCGTCGACGACGCCGCCAAGGCCGCCATGAAGGCGGACACCGAGGCCCTGCCGGCCCGCGCCTCGGAACTGCGTCGCGTGCTGCGGGCGCGACTCGGCCGGACCCTCGCCTTCGGCGGCGAGTTGGGTAAACGGGCGGCGGCGCTCGACAAGGCCCTCGACGGCGAGGGCGAGGACAAGACCCGTCACCCCGCCGCGCCCGCGCCCGATTCCGGGGCGGGACACGGTCACGACGGCCACGGCGCCGGCAAGGACGATCACGCGGCCGCCCCCTCCAACGCCGCCAGCGTGACCATCGTCTCCGTCCACGCCCCCCCGGGGGCCGCTCAGTCGCACCCGGCCGACCACGGCAAGCGACCGATGACGACCAAGGAGCGCAACGACGCCCTGCGCCTCGCCGTCGCGGACTTCAACGACCACTGGCGCCACCGGTCGGCCCGCGAGGACGACATGCGCGCCATCGTCGCCGAACTGTGCCATCCCGGGCCGCCCCGCCCCCGCCTCAGCCACGGCGGCGACCACCTCTGACGCAGGCGGTTCCCCCCGGCGCGGAAACGTCTTAAGCCAGAGGCATGAAACTCGCCTCGCTCAAGCACGGCCGCGACGGCCGCCTCGTCCTCGTCTCCAACGACCTCGCCTGGTTCACCGACGCCTTCCTGATCGCCCCGACGCTGCAGGCGGCGCTGGACGACTGGGAGCGGGTCGAGCCCGACCTGCGCGCCCTGGCCGAAAGCCTCGAACACGGCGGCGTGCCGCGCGGCCGCTTCCACGAGCGCGAGGCCGCCTCGCCCCTGCCCCGCGCCTATCAGTGGGCCGACGGCTCGGCCTATGTGAACCACGTCGAACTGGTGCGTAAGGCGCGCGGCGCCGAAATGCCCGCCAGCTTCTGGACCGACCCGTTGATGTACCAGGGCGGCTCCGATGGCTTCCTCGCCCCGCGCGATCCGATCCCGCTGGCCGACGAAAGCTGGGGCTGCGACCTCGAGGCCGAGGTCGTGGTGGTCACCGGCGATGTGCCCCAGGGCGTGTCGCGCGAAGAGGCCTTGACCCACATCCGCCTCGTCGGCCTCGTCAACGACGTCAGCCTGCGCAACCTGATCCCGGCCGAGCTGGGCAAGGGCTTCGGCTTCGTCCAGTCCAAGCCGGCCTCGGCCCTGTCGCCGGTCTTCGTCACCCCGGATGCGCTCGGCGACCGCTGGGCCGACGGCAAGCTGAAGGGCGAACTGACCGTCCAGCTGAACGGCGCCGACTTCGGCAAGGCCGACGCCGGGACCGACATGACCTTCGACTTCGGCACCCTGATCGCCCATCTGGCCAAGACGCGGACTCTGTGCGCCGGCACCATCATCGGCTCGGGCACCGTCTCCAACCGCGACGCCGACGGCGGTCCGGGCAAGCCGGTCAGCGAAGGCGGCCTCGGCTACTCCTGCATCGCCGAAGTCCGCACCGTCGAGACCATCCTGCACGGCAAGGCCGAGACCGAATTCCTCAAACACGGCGACACGGTCCGCATCGAAATGCTCGACGACCAGCACCACTCCATCTTCGGCGCCATCGAACAGACGGTGGCGCCTGCGTGATGCGCGACGTCGTCATCGCGGCCGTTCTGGCCATGATCTCGGCGCCCGCCCTCGCCCAGGACACCGGCGACGACTGGGATTATGGCGAGGACTCCGCACGCAAGCTCTCGATCGCCGCCGTCAGCTTCGAGAATTTCGGCGTCGCCGTGCGCTGCATGGACGGGAACCTGAGCGTCGTCCTCTCGGGCTTGCCGGTGGCGACGGGAACGCGGAAGGTCAGGTATCGCATGGGCGACGGTGAAGAGAGCGACGGCGAGTGGATATCGGGGCGCGACAGCAGCTCCGCCTTCACCGTCTGGCCGCGCTTCGTCGCGGCGGGAATGAGCCGCGGCGGTCGGCTTGCCTTGAGCGTGCCCGACGGGGACGGGACGCGGCAGTATGCGGTCGACCTTCCGGCGTCGGGCGCGTCGATCAGTCGTGTCTTCCGCAACTGCGGTCACGATCTGGAGGCCGCGATCGCGGACACGGCGCCAAGCCGCGAGGACCTCGGCGGTCTCGTCTGGCGCCGGACGCCGGAACCTGACTTCCCGTCCCGGGCCTCATACGACGTCGGTCTCGCCGGCATCACCTGTCGCGTGCGCGACAACGGCCGGCTGCGAGATTGCCGGGTCGAGAGCGAGTTCCCGGAAGGCAGCGGGTTTGGCCGCGCCGCGACCTACGGCGCCCACCGCACGGGACAGGTGGCTCTCGTTGACGGCTCGACCGGCGACATGGCCGGGCGGCGGGTGTCCTTCATGGTGCGGTACCAAGCGTTGAACTGGCACGACTAGCCCAGCCGTCGCAACGCCGCCTCCAGCGCCCGCTCCACCGGCACGGTCACGTCCGGCTGCACGCCGACGCCCTCCCAGTTGGTCCCCGTCACCGGATGCCGCGCCTCGCCGATCGGCATGACGACGGTGAACCACGGCCCCAGGTCCGTCCATCCAGACCTGCAGATGTTTGTCGCCCGAGACGGCCAGCAGGTCGGCGTTGATCGCCTGCCGGAACGCCTCCGGATCGGTCAGCGCGATATAGGCCCCGCGCCGCTCCGCCAGTCGCGCCCGGATCGCCGGCGTCCGCTCCGTCATCACATAGTGGGCCAGCCGCCGGTCGAGGGTGTCCAGCGCCCGCTCGCGATGGGCCGCGGTGATCGCCGCGTGGGACGCCGCCTCCCAGGCCAGCACCGCGGCCGGCCCCTGGCAGGACAGCAGCAGCGCCCCGAGAGCGGCCGTCATCAGATGTCGCAGTTTCATCGTCGTCTCCTTGCCCGGCAGGAGGCGGCGCCGGCGCCCTGCGGATGCGCCCGGGCGATTAAGCTTTCGACAGGTTCGCGCCCGTTCCGGCTTCGAGGGGCCGCGGGCCCGACTTCCCCGATTGCCTCCCCGCCCCGCCCGCGCTACCTGTCGCGCCTGCCGGGATGATCCCTGACGGCCTGTGCGGGCGTGGTGGAACTGGTAGACGCGCCGGACTCAAAATCCGGTTCCGAAAGGAGTGTCGGTTCGAGCCCGACCGCCCGCACCATCAACCTGTCCCGGACGAGACGGCCGCGGCTGCGGGTGCCCGGTCGAATCGGAACGGAACGCCTCTGTAACCACTGCCCCCGTGGCGGCGTATGGCGTTCTATCGGCGTTGCGCCGATCGCTCCTGGAGGATGCCATGGCCACCCCGACTCACGCCGACGCCCCGAGCCGCGCCCCCCTGAAGGCCGGAGCCCTGGCCGGCCTGATCGCCGGCGCCGTCTTCATGATGATGGAGATGGGCCTCGTCGCCCTGACCGGAGACAGCCCGTGGGGGCCGCCGCGCATGATCGCCGCCATCGTCATGGGCGAGGGCGTCTTGCCGCCGCCGGCCAGCTTCGACCTGATGGTGATGATGGCCGCCATGGCCGTTCACTTCCTGCTGTCGATCGTCATCGGCGTCGGCTTCGCCGTGGTCGCCCGACGCCTCGGATGGATCATGGCCGTCGCCGTCGGCGGCGCCGTCGGACTGGCGCTCTACGTCGTCAACTTCTACGGCATGACCGCCGTCTTCCCGTGGTTCGCCATGGCGCGGAACACCATCTCCATCGTCTCGCACCTCGTCTTCGGCCTGGTGCTCGGCCTGTCCTTCAGGGCGCTGGCGAAGTAGCCAGGCGCCCCTCGGCCCCCCGCTCCAGCAGATCAAACGCCCTCTCCGCGGGCCGGCACAGCGCCGCGCCCTTCGGCGTCGACACGATCGGGCGGTTGACCAGGATCGGATGCTCGACCATGGCCGCCACGATGGCCTCGTCGCTGACGCCGGCCTCCAGCAGCCCCAGTTCGGCCGCCGGCGAGCCCCGCTCCCTCAGCGCCTCCCGCGGCGTGATCCCGGCCCGGGCGAACAGGTCCCGCAGCTGCTCCGCGCCCCAGCCGGCCTTCAGATATTCGACCACCTCGGGCCGATAGCCGGCCGCCTCGACCATGCCCACCACCTTGCGCGAGGTGCCGCAGGCCGGGTTGTGGAACACGGTGACGGGGAAGTCGGACATGGCTCGCTCCTTCGGGCTGGCCGCTCACTTCGCGTTTCAGCGGCGCCGTTTCAAGCCCCGGAACTTGCGCCGCCGCCCCCGCGTCCGCATCTGGCCGCGATGACCGCCCCCGCCGCCGATACCGTCCCGACCGCCCGGAGGGGACCCGGTTTCCCTGAATTCGTCGCCCTGATCGCCATGATGATGGCGCTGAACGCGCTCGCCATCGACGCCATGCTGCCGGCCCTGCCCGCCATCGGCGACGCCCTCGGCGTGATCGAGGAGAACAGCCGTCAGTGGGTCATCACCGCCTATCTGCTCGGCTTCGGCGCGGCCCAGATCGTCTACGGCCCGCTCGCCGACCGCTACGGCCGCAAGCCGATCCTGATGATCGGTCTGTCGCTCTATGTCCTGTTCAGCGTGCTGGCCGCCTTCGCCCCCAGCTTCGACCTGCTGATCGCCGCCCGAGTCGGAACCGGCCTCGGCGCCGCCTCGCTTCGGGTGCTGGCCGTGTCGATCGTGCGCGACCGCTACAGCGGCCGGACCATGGCGCGGGTCATGTCGCTCAGCTTCCTCGTCTTCCTCGGCGTGCCGATCGTCGCCCCCACCCTCGGCCAGCTGGTGCTGACCGTCGCGCCGTGGCCGTGGATCTTCGGCGTCCTCGCCCTCGCGGGCGGGTCGTTCATGCTGTGGGCCGCCCTGCGCCTGCCCGAGACCCTGCATCCGGACAACCGCATGCCGATCCGGGTCGGCCGCATCGCCGCCGCCTTCCGCGAGGCCGTCACCCACCGCCAGGCCATCGGCTACACCCTGGCCATGACCTGCATGACCGGGGCCCTGTTCGGCTTCATCAACTCCAGCCAGCAGATCTTCTTCGATGTGTTCGAGGCCCCCGGCCTGTTCACCACCGTCTTCGCCATGGTCGCCGCCGGCATCGCCGTGGCGTCGCTGCTCAACGCCCGTCTGGTCGAGAAACTCGGCTCGCGGCTGATCTCCCACACCGCCCTGCTCGGCTTCATCGTCATGGCCGCGATCCATTCCGCCGTGAACCTGGCCGGGCTCGAGACCCTGTGGACCTTCGCCCTGCTGCAGGGGCTGACCATGTTCTGCTTCGGCCTGATCGTCGGCAATTTCGGCTCAATGGCGATGGAGCCGATGGGCCATATCGCCGGCACCGCCTCCTCGGCCCAGGGCTTCATCTCGACCACGATCGGCTCGAGCCTCGGCTTCCTGATCGGCCAGCAGTTCAACGGCACGGCCACGCCGATGGCGCTGGGCATGGCCGGCATGGGCCTCGCCGCCCTCGGCTTCGTGCTGATCGCCGAGCACGGACGGCTGTTCAGGGCGCGCCATGTCAAGCCGGCCCCGGCGATCCCGGAAGTCGGCGCCTGAGCTTCCTCGTCATTCCGGGGCGCTCGAAGAGCGAACCCGGAACCCAGGAGATCGGTCTCATAGGTGCGGCGACATCTGCGGCGTGGCCCTGGGTTCCGGGTTCCTCGCTGCGCTCGGCCCCGGAATGACGAGGAGGAAGGGGCCGGGGGTTGATCTTTCCGTCCGCCCGGGGCGTTCTCCCGCCGACACTCGCACAAGGACGCTCCCGATGATCCGCAAGCTCGGCCTCGTATCCGCCCTCGCCCTGACGACCGCCCTCGGAGGCTGCGCCGCCCTGAACCTGCCGGGCTCCGACGGCGCCGCCACGCCCGTCGTCGCCACCGCCCCCGTCGACTACGTCCGCGACATTCACTCCTGGGCCCGGCCCGAGATCGCCCGCGTCAACCACGTCTCGCTCGACCTCGCCGCCGACTTCGAGGCCCGGACCCTGTCGGGCGCCGCCGCTCTCGACATCTCCGGCGAGCCGGGCGCCAACGAGATCGTCCTCGACGTCCGCAACCTCGACATCCAGGACGTCCGCGGCGGCGACGGCCAGCCGTTGCGGTTCGAGACCGGCGCCGCCGATCCGATTCTCGGCCAGCCCCTGACCATCCATTTCCCGGCTCTCGCGGCCGGCGAGCGCCGCCGCATCGTCATCCACTACGCCACCCGCCCCGACGCCGCGGCGCTGCAGTGGCTCAACCCGGCCCAGACCGCCGGCGGCGACAAGCCCTATATGTTCAGCCAAGGCCAGGCGATCCTGACCCGCACCTGGATCCCGACCCAGGACAGCCCGGGCATCCGCCAGACCTGGGACGCCCGCATCACCGCCCCGTCCGGCCTCAAGCCGGTGATGAGCGCCCAGGCCCTGACCGCCACCGGCGAAGACGTCGGCGGCGGCATGCGCGCCTGGTCGTTCCGCGAGCCCAATCCGGTGCCGCCCTATCTGATCGCCATCGGCATCGGCGACGTCGCCTTCCGGGCCATCGACGAGCGCACCGGCGTCTGGACCGAGCCGTCGATGCTGCACGACGCCCACGACGAACTGATCCCCACCGCCGAAATGGTCGACGTGGCCGAGGGCCTGTACGGCCCCTACCGCTGGGGCCGCTACGACATCCTCGTCCTGCCGCCCTCCTTCCCGTTCGGCGGCATGGAGAACCCGCGCCTGACCTTCGCCACCCCGACCATCATCGCCGGCGACCGCTCGCTGGTCTCGCTGGTGGCGCATGAGCTGGCGCACAGCTGGTCCGGCAATCTGGTGACCAACGCCACCTGGGCCGACTTCTGGCTCAACGAGGGCTTCACCGTCTATTTCGAGAACCGCATCATGGAGGCCGTCTACGGCCCCGAACGCGCCCTGATGCTGCAGTCGCTGGGCTGGGGCGACCTGCAGTCGACCCTCGCCGACCTGCCGCCCGCCGACACCCGGCTCAAGCTCGACCTCGCCGGCCGCGACCCGGACGAGGGCCTCACCGACATCGCCTACGAAAAGGGCGCCGCCTTCCTGCGCACCATCGAGCGCATCGTCGGCCGCGAACGTTTCGACGCCTGGCTCAAGGGCTATTTCGAGCGCAACGCCTTCCGGCCGATGACCACCGAACGCTTCCTCGAGGACATCCGCACCCATCTGGTGACCACGCCCGACCTGGAGCGGCAGCTGATGATGGACGCCTGGATCTACCAGCCGGGCATGCCGTCCAACTGGGTCCCGCCGGTGTCGACCGCCTTCGTCCCGGTCGACGCCGCCGCCCGCGCCTTCTTCGCGGACAAGGGTCCGGCCTCGGCCATCCCGTGGTCGGGCTGGTCGACGCAGGAGCGCCAGCGCTTCCTCGCCTGGCGGCCGGACAATCACAGCGGCGGGGCCGACTGGCTGACCGACGCCCAGCTGGCCGATCTCGAGGCGACCCTGAACCTGCGCGAGGAGGGCAACGCCGAGGTGCTGTTCGCCTGGCTGCAGATCGCCGTGCAGCACCGCTATCAGCCCGCCGTGCCGACGCTGGAGAAATTCCTCACCACCATGGGCCGGCGCAAATTCGTCCTGCCGCTGTTCACCAGCCTGTGGGCCGAAGGCGACTGGGGCCGCCCCATCGCCACCGCCCTCTACGCCCGCGCCCGCCCGGGGTATCACCCGGTCACCACCAACTCCGTCGATGCGGTGGTGGGGCGGCCCAACTAAACACCCTTCTCCCCTTGAGGGAGAAGGTGCCCCCGGAGGGGGCGGATGAGGGGTGAGACACCCATCCGTCCGGCAAGTCGCCAACCCTTCGGCGGCGGGAAGGCGGACCCAGCCCCCTCATCCGGGCCTCCGGCCCACCTTCTCCCTCGAGGGGAGAAGGAAAACGCCAATTGCTGCGCTGCAAGTTAATGTGCAATCCGCCTATCGAAAACGCCCAACCCGTTGTTTTCCTTGCCCTCGATCCGTGATTGAGCGTTCTGAACCCGCCTGAGGGCGGAGGGGGTTTAGGATAGGGGCATCCCGTCGGTGGGGAGGGCGTCGGATCCACGTTCCTCGACGACGGCGGGCTGTGGTCGAGCGATGAAGCCCGGGCGAAGGATAGTTCGGGGGTCCTCGCGGGCGTCGATGGATGGCGCCCCTTGCTCGCCGCGCGCCTTGTGGGCGGGCCGATGACGTCATCTCGAATGGTCGCCATGTCCGCCCCGATCCGGTTTCAGCAATGCGGCCGGATCGATCCGTCAAAGGCCCTCAGGAAGGCCGCCAGTCGGAGGGCGTGTGGAAAACGACCGCGCGGGACAGTCTGCTCCGCCGAAACGGTAACAACACAACAGCACCGGGCGAGGCCCGGCTGTCCCGCGCCCTCCCCAACCGCTTCCGCCGGAAGCGGCCAAGAGCCGTGCCTTCTCCCCCGAGGGGAGAAGGGCTATCCCGCCCTCGCCTTCCCCCCCAACCCCGGACCGCATACAACCGCCGCCATGACCTCCGCCCCGCTTCCCGACGCCGGTTCGAACTGGGTGGACCGTCACGCGCCCGAGGGCCTCAAGCCGTGGCTCAAGCTCGGCCGCTTCGACCGCCCCATCGGCATCTGGCTGCTGCTCCTGCCCGGCTGGCAGGGCATCGCCCTGGCCCTGAGCCAATACCGCAAAGCCCCAGACCTCTACGACGCCTGGCTGGTCCTCGGCTTCGCCCTCGGGGCCTGTCTGATGCGCGCCGCCGGCTGCGCCTTCAACGACATCGTCGACCGCGACATCGACGCGAAGGTGGCCCGCACCGCCCTGCGCCCCATTCCCTCGGGCCGCATCTCGGTCAAGCAGGCCTGGGCCTTCGTCATCGGCTGCAGCCTGATCAGCCTGCTGGTTCTGCTGACCCTGAACCTGACCGCCGTCCTGCTCGGCCTCGCCTCCCTCGCCCTCGTCGCCGCCTATCCCTTCATGAAGCGGATCACCTGGTGGCCCCAGGCCTGGCTCGGCCTGACCTTCAACTGGGGCGCGCTGATGGGCTATGCGGCGGCGCTGGCCGGCCCGATCCTCTTTGCGGCGCTTCATGACGCCACGACGCTGGAAGTTTGCGCCGGGTCGGGCCAACCGATCGGACCTTGCGATCCGCAGCTCGAGACCGTCTTTCCCGGGGTAGGTCTCCCCGCCCTCCTCCTCTACCTCGCCCTCGTCTTCTGGACCCTCGGCTACGACACAATCTACGCCCTGCAGGACATCGAGGACGACGCCATGGTCGGGGTCAGATCCTCGGCCCGCCGGCTCGGCGGCAAGGTCCGGGACGGCGTCGCCTTCTTCTACCTTCTGACCGTCATCCTGACCTTCGGCGCCGGCGCGACCGCCGGCCTCGGCCCGCTGTTCTACGTCGCCCTGCTGCCCTTCGCGGCGCACCTGTTCCGCCAGGCCCGCGACGTCCGCCGCGACGATCCCGCCCTTGCGCTCCGGCTGTTCAGGTCCAATCGTGACGCCGGACTCATCCTGCTTGTCGCCATCATTCTCGGCTCGGTTCCGATTCCGCTTTGAAGGACTCCCGCATGGCCCGCCCTCTCCGCCTCCTCGTCATCTTCGCCGCCGCGGCCGCGAGCCTCGCCGCCTGCAACCGCGACCGGGACGAGCCGAAGGCGCCGGCGGCCCCGTCGGACGCCGAGGCCCTCGTCACCCCGGCCGACGCCGCCGCCCCTCCGGGCTATGAGGCGAAGACGCAGTACGCTGACGTGAAGCTGACCCTGCCCGACGCGCTCAAGGCCCACCCCGACCTGCACGCCCGCCTCTATGCCGACGAGGTGCGCAAGCTGCGCCAGTTCGCCGAGGGGGCGCAGGGCGAGCTGACCGAGGCCGGGGCCCCCACCGACCGCCCGAAATACGAAAACATCATCACCCTCGAGGCCGCCGCGGAAACGCCCAAGCTGTTCAGCCTGAAGCGGACGTCGTTCGACTATTCGGGCGGCGCCCACCCCAACACCCTGACCAGCGGCATCCTCTGGGACAAGGCGTTGAAGCGCCAGATCGGCCTTGCCGACCTGTTCCGCAAAGGCGCTGACCTGACCGCGCTCGACCAGGCCCTGTGCTCCGCCCTCAACAGCGCCAAGCGCGCCCGCGTGCCCGACGGCGCCTTGATCACCTTCGACAGCAAGCCGTTCGCCTGTCCGCGCGTGGCGACGACCCCCTTCGTCCTGACCCCTGGCGACGCCCCCGGCAAGGCGGCCGGCCTGACCTTCCTGATCGGCCCCTACCAGGTCGGCTCCTATGCCGAAGGGGGTTATGAGATCGCCGTTCCCGCCACCGCGTTCCGGTCGATGCTCGCCACCGCCTATGCCGGGGAGTTCGGCGGCCAGCCGACCCGGACCGGAGACGTGACGCCGACCGCGGCCCCGGCGGCTCAGTCCGCCAGGAACTGATCCACCAGTTCGGCGAAGCGCTCCGGCCGATCGGCCATGATGAAATGCCGGGCGTCGTCGACGCGGATCAGTCTGACGCCCGGCAGGGCCGCATACTCCCGGCCCCACACGGCGTCGGCCATTGCCGCCGGCGCGCCGCCGTCGGCGTCCGAGGCGTAGACCGCCCACACCGGCGTGGTCATCGCCGCCAGTCCCGGCCGGGCGTCGGTGGTCATCACCTCGCTCATGGCGGTCGCCATCGCCCGCCGGTCGGTGGCCATCGACCAGTCGACGATGGCCTCGCGCGTCGCCGGATCGCGGGCCAGGCCGATCGCGCCCTGCGCCTGATGGGTCCGGAAGCCGGCCTCGTCCGCCGAGAGGATCCCCGCCGCCGCCTGGGCCGCGAACGGCCGGGCGCTCTCCGGCGTCACCTGCGGCCCGAACATGGCGCTGAAGAAGGGCAGGCTGTCGACGCTCATCACCTTGCCGACCAGACCCGGATGTCCCTGCGCCAGCAGCAGGGCGCTCAGCCCGCCCATCGAATGGCCGATCACCGCCGGCCGCTCCAGCCCCGCCTCACGGATGTAGCGCGCCAGGTCCCCGACCACCGGCTCAACGAACGGCCCGTCGCCATGCGTCCACGGCGCGCCCGCGAACCCGGCCAGCTGAACCAGATGCACGCGGTGCGTCGGCTGCAACCGATCCGCCTCGGCCCGCCACACCTCCCGCGACGAAGCCAGGCCCGGGATCAGGACGACGTCGGGGCCGTCGCCCACGACCTCGACCGACAGCCGGTCCGACGCGAAGGCGCCCTGAACGACCGGGACCGGCGCCGCCTCGGCCCGGACAGTCAGGGCCCCGGAGCCTACGACCCATAATGACGCAGAGGCGAGGCAAACTGCGCGCAAGGTCGAACGCGCCACGGAGTGACGAAGTTGGAGCATGGGATATGTCCTTTGGCAGGTCCTGAATCGATCAGGCGTGAGGGTTGTCGAAAATGTCTTCCACCGGCCGCGCGAACAGCACGGCGATCCGGTAAGCGAGGTCCAAAGACGGATCGTGTTTCTCGGTCTCCAGCGCATTCACGGCCTGCCGGGACACGCCCAGCGCCTGACCGAGTTGTTCCTGGGTCCAGCCGCGCTCGACGCGCAGCAGCTTCAGCCGGTTCTTCATCGGCTGCTCCTGACGAAGGGCGCGATGACGCCGAAGCAGGCCCAAAACAGCGGATAGATGATCCAGGCGGGAATGTGATAGGCGCCGGCGTAGCTCTCGCCGAACCCCCAGACGCTGGCGATGGCCATGGCCGCGCCCGCCGCCAGGATGAACTGTTTGGCGGTCAGGGCCCGAACGAACTCGTCCGACTCATTCATCAGCGCCAGGGTGGCCCAGATCTGGCCGACCACCGGGGCCGAAACCGCCAGGGCCAGCAGCCACGCGGCGACCGGCGAGCCGATGTCGTCGAAGGCCCCGAAGATGGCGGCGACATTGATCGCCACATAGCCGCTCATGAACGCCAAAGTGCGAACGACATAGCGCCGGTGCGCCGACGAGTTCGATTTTCCAAGATCCAGCATGACAAGTCCTCCTGACGAGATGTCAGGCTTACCTTACACCGCGTGTTTGTCATGTCAACCTGACTTTTTGTCAGGATGTCGCGACAAGGCCGGCCGGCGTTGCAGCCTCGCGCGACGGGCGTATCCTGCGACCATGCCCGCCGCGCCCCGCGCCCGACCCGCCGATCTGTTCACCCCCGAGGAATGGGCGCCGTTCCAGACGCGCCGCGCCTGGGCCGGACCGCTGCTGGTGCTTCACTGCTGGGGCGTGATCCTGATCGCCGCCGGCGCCGGGGTGCTGTGGCCGATCCTGATCCCGCTCTGCGTCGCCGTCATCGGCACGCGCCAGCTGGGCCTCGCCATCCTGATGCACGAGGCGGCGCACGGGGGCCTGTCGCCCGACCGCCGCCTCAACGACTTCCTCGGCCACTGGCTGTGCGCCGTTCCCGTCGGGGCCTCCCTGGCCCTCTACCGGCCCTACCACCTCAGCCACCACAAATACGCCCAGCAGGTCGAGGATCCGGATCTCGTCCTGTCCGCCCCCTTCCCGGTCACCCGCGCCTCGCTGCGCCGCAAGATCGTCCGCGACCTGACCGGCCAGACCTTCTTCAAACAGCGGATCCTCTATCTCTTCAGAGCCTTCCGAAGCGACCGGGACGAGGACATGGCCGAAGGCGCGGCGGTCACGGGCCGGAGCGTCGCCCCCTTCCTGCTGGTCAACGCCGGCCTGCTGACGGCGGCGGTCCTGGCCGACGTCTGGTGGGCGTATTTCGCGCTCTGGCTGCTGCCGCTGGCGACGTGGTTCCCGATGGTCACCCGTCTGCGCAACATCGCCGAGCACGCCTGCGTCGCGGGCTCGGCTTCCGACGCGTTCAGGGCCGCCCGCACCACCCGCGCCGCGTGGTGGGAACGCGCCTTCATCGCCCCCTACTGGGTCAATTTCCACGCCGAGCACCACCTCTTCATGCACGTCCCCTGCTGGAAACTGCCGGCCCTGCACAGAGCGGTCCGCGGCAAGCCGCAGGGCGAACGGATGGAGGTGGCCGGCGGTTATATGGAGGTGCTTCGATCGGCCAGCAGCCGCGCGTGATCCACGACCCCGCCGCCTTCGTCCTCGCCCACACCCGCCTCCAGCCCGTCCCCCATGCGCCGGAGATTTCGCTCTGGCTGGCCGACGAGATCACCCCTCTCTGGCGGCTGACGGAGGAGGAACTCGGCGAGATCGGCCTGCCCCCGCCCTTCTGGGCCTTCGGCTGGGCGGGCGGGCAGGGGCTGGCGCGCTGGCTCCTGGACAACCCGGCCGAGGCCGCTGGCAGACGGGTGCTCGACTTCGCCGCCGGCTCGGGCCTGGTCGGGATCGCGGCGATGAAGGCCGGAGCCGCCTCTGTCCTGTGCGCCGACATCGACCCGTTCTGCGCCGCCGCCGTCAGCCTCAACGCCGAAGCCAACGCCGTCGCACTCGACTTCACAGACGCCGATCTGCTCGACGCCCCGCCGCCGGATGTCGATGTCATCTGCGCCGGCGACGTCTTCTATGAGCAACCGATGGCCGGACGGGTCCTCGCATGGCTGACGACGGCCGCAAGCCGGGGAACCCGCGTCCTCGTCGGCGATCCGCTCAGGACCTACTTCCCGAAATCCGGCCTCGATCTGCTGGCCGAATACGCGGTGCCGACCACGCGCGAACTCGAAGACGACGCTGTCAAACGCACCCGGGTGTGGTCGCTCTAGCGCTCGTCGGAATCGTCCGGGTCGGGCGAGACGGTGATCGGCTTCACCGCCGCCGCCTCTGCGTCACCGTCCAGATCGGCCTCGGCGGGCCGATCCTTGATACGGGTATCCTCGAGGTCTTCATCACGGCTGTAGCCGGGATCTTCGGGGGTAGGCCGGGTCATGTCGGAACTCCTCAGTTGGCGGTCGGGCGCGGGCATTCGCCGGCGGATTGCGTTTGGCCGCAGCTCCACCTGCTCCACGCCGTCGGTGGCTAGGGCGGCGACGGCTGTTCCGGACAGTGCCTGCTCCATGGCGGCGCCTCTCTCGGTCTCGGGGGTCAGCACGACAACGGCCGTGGGCGGCGGGAGTTGCGGCTCCGCTTGCTGGCGATGCGGTCACGGCCCATCGTGGAGGCATGATCCGACGGCTGACCCTTATGGCGCTCGCCTTCACGGCGGTCGCCGCTTCGGCGCAGGCCCAGGTGGCGCCGCCGCACGTCGGACCCGGCGTCGATCCGCCTCGCTATCAGGCGGACCAGCATCATCAGGAAATCGACCGCCTGCGCGCCCGGGCGGACCAGCGCGAGGCCTTCACGCGGCGATTGGAGGTCGAGACGCGACTGAGCCGGCTGGAGATCGAGGCCGCCCGTCAGACCGACCTCGCCCTGCCGCCGCCGTACCGGGCGCTGCGATCGCCCGAGGAAGAGCGCGCGCTGCGGGAATCCGCCACGGCACGCCGCCGCGACACGACCGCCGGCGTCGAACAAGTTGACGCCTGGCTCGACCGCCCGGCCCGCTAGCGGCCCTTCGCCTGCATCCCTTCCCTGAGCGCCGCGTTACGGCTTGGCTTCAATCCGAGGGGCGAGGGAACCGATCATGCGCTGGCAGGGCGGACGACGCGGCGGCAACATCGAGGATCGCCGCGGCATAGGTGGTGTGGGCATCGCGGGCGGCGGCATCGGCGCCCTGGTCCTCGCGGCCATCGGCTACTTCCTCTTCGGCATCGACCCCTCAACCACCCAGCAGATCACCAGCCAGCTCGGCGGCGTCGGCAGCGCGGAGCAGGGCGCGCAAGGCAGCCCGGAGGACCAGGCCGGCGCCTTCGTCGACGTGATCGGCACCAACGTCGACGACGTCTGGATGACCCGGCTTCAGGGCTATCAGCCGCCGACCGTCATCCTCTACGAACAAGGCACATCGACCGGCTGCGGCTTCGGCCAGGCCGCCATGGGGCCGTTCTACTGCCCCAGCGACCAGAGCGTTTATCTCGACCTCTCGTTCTGGCGGCAGATGGAGACGCAACTCGGCGCCTCGGCCGCCGACTTCGCCCGCGCCTACGTCATCGCCCATGAATACGGCCACCACGTCCAGACCTTGACCGGCGCATCGCAGCAGGTGCGGCGGGCCCAGCAGCGCGCCGCTGGCCAGGCCGAAGCCAACCGCTATTCGGTCGCCCTGGAGCTGCAGGCCGACTGCTACGCCGGCGTCTGGGCCGCCAACGCCGCGGCGGTCTCCAACGGCGCAGTGGCGCTGGAGGCGGGAGACCTCGAGGAAGGCATGCGCACCGCCGCCGCCATCGGCGACGATACCCTGCAACGCCGGCAGGGCGGCCGTGTGGTCCCCGAGGGCTTCACCCACGGCTCCTCGGCGCAACGCGTGGAATGGCTGCGGCGCGGCTACCAGTCCGGCGACCCGGCCGCCTGCGACACCTTCGCGGGGCTCTGACGCTCAGCCGACGGTCAGGTCGAGCGGCTGCGACAGGTGCAGGGTACCGGCCCCGAGATCGAGCGCCACCCGGCGGCCGGCGAACGCCTCCATCCCGACGAGGGCCCCGGGGAAATTCGGCAGAGGCGGCTGGTCGAAGACGCCGACCCGGACCCGCCGGTACAGGTGATCGGCGAAGGTCACCGTGCGCGCTTCCAGCACGGCCGCCTGCATGGCGCCCCCGAGGACGAGACTGGTCCCGCTCTCCCGCGGACGGCCGTCCAGCAGGCCGGCCGCCTGCGCCGTCGCCGTGTCGAGAGCCAGCAGGGACGAGGCGCCGGTGTCGACCACCGCCTTGACGACCACCCCCTCGACCGTGACCTCGGCGATCAGGCCGCCGCCCGAGCGGCGCACCTCGGCCGGAGCCAGATCGGGCGGGCGAACGAAGGCGTCGCGGGCGATCAGCCGCACATGCCGCCGCGCCGGATCCAACGCCAGCACCAGATGTTCCAGCACGTCGCGGCCGAGGATCAGCGGGGTGTTCAGCCCCTCTTCCGAGGCCAACGGCCCCAGGTCGAGGATCGCCGCCCTCAGCTTGCCGATGGCCAGACCCGGCAGGTTCGCCTCTACCGTCGTGCCCCGCCCCATCTGGCTGCCGCCGCCGACGCCATAGGCGATCAGCGGCATGTCGAAGATCGAGCGCCGCTGCGGCGGCAGGGCCTCGACCAGCCGCCGGTCGATGACGGAATACTGGGCGCCGGTGTCAATCAGGGCGATGACCTCGCGTCCCTCGACCCTCAGTTTTACCGTCGGCACATTGGCCTGCCGTGCATAAGGCAGCCAGGGCGTGGCCCCGTCTTCGCCGAAGGTCAGATCCGGCGCGGGCCAGAACAGCGTCTCGCGCGCCCACCAGGCTCCGCCGACGACGGCGGCCAGTCCCACGGCCCGGATCAGGAGGTTGCGACGGTTCATGCGCTTCGAACATGGCGCGCCGCCCGCCCCGGCGCCAGCGTCGTCGCTGTCGCGGCCCTACCGCTCGCCGAAAGGCACCACCTTGTTCTCGCGGTCGTGGCCGATGTCGGCCGCGCCGAGGTAGGGGATGCCCGAGCGCTGGCACCAGTAGCGGACGATTTCCTCCGGGGTCAGACCGAAGTCCGGGTCGTTCTCAACAATGTCCGACACCCGCCCCAGCCGGATACCCGCCACCTTGCGGATCGAGGCCTGGCCGGTCAGGTGGAACATCATCCGGTCAACCCGGTACAGCGGCTCCGACACATCCTCCAGCATCAGCACATGGCCGGTCAGGTCCGGCTCCAGCGCCGTTCCGACCAAGGCGTCGAGGATGCTCAGGTTGAAGGCCACCGCCGGGCGCGGGTCATCATTCAGGGACGGCTCCCACGACGCCGGATCGCCCCGCTTCAGCCAGTTCAGCGCCCGCCACGCCGTCGCGTCATTGCGAACCGCGTCGGAGGCCATCGGCCCGTGCGCCACCTGCGGAAAACCCGCCTTGTAAAGCCCGGCCAGCAGGGTCCCGGCGTCGGAATAGCCGAGATACCGCTTGTTCCTCGCGACGTCGGTGAGCTGCGGCAGCACCGCCTCGGCGATCCGGCACGAGCCGTAACCGCCCCGCGCGAACCACACCGCGTCCAGCCGCGGATCGTTGGCGTATTCGACGAAGGCCGCCGCCCGGCTGGCGTCGTCGCCGCCGAAATGGCCATGCTTGCCGAAGCTGGCCGGGTGGAACACGACCTTGACCGCGCCGTCGGGAACATTCGCCGCGAACCAGTCATGCACGGCGTCCGCCCGCTCCCGGCTGAAGCGCGAACTGGCGTTGACGATGCCGATTTTCAAAACGCGTCCCCGGAAGTGTGCGCCCCCTTCATAGTCTGCGCCGGGCGCGTGAACCAATCCCTTCCCCTTCCCGCCTCCTGCCACTACTCAACCGTCATGGCGAACGACTATTTCTTCTGCGGCATCGGCGGCTCCGGCATGTTGCCGCTGGCGATGATCGTGCAGGCGCAAGGGAACCGCATCGAGGGTTCCGACCGCTCCCGCGATCAGGGCCGCACACCGGAGAAATTCGCCTGGCTGGAGGCCCACGGCGTCACCCTGCATCCGCAGGACGGATCCGGCGTCACCCGCCCCGAGCAGATCGTCGTCGCCACCGGGGCCGTCGAGGACACCGTCCCCGACATTGGCGCCGCCCGCCGCGGCGGCGCCCGCATCGTCACCCGGCCCGAACTGCTCAGCCAGATCTTCAACGCCGCCCCGACCTCGATCGGCGTCGCCGGCACCAGCGGCAAGTCGACCATCACCGGCATGATCGCGTGGATCCTGCATCAGGCGGGCCGCGATCCGACCGTCATGAACGGTGCGGTGATGAAGAATTTCGCTGACGCCGACCACCCCTTCGCCAGCGCCCTGATCGGCGGGCGCGACCTGTTCGTCTCCGAGGTCGACGAATCCGACGGCTCCATCGCCCGCTACGACCCGACCGTCGCCGTCGTCTCCAACATCTCGCTCGATCACAAGTCGATGGAGGAGCTGCGCGACCTGTTCGGCGGCTTCACTGGCCGCGCGACGACCGCCGTACTCAATCTCGACAACGCTGAAACAGCGGCCTTGGCCCAGCAGATGGTCGAGGCGGGGCGCGGCGACGCGGTCGTCACCTTCGCCCTCGGAAACGAGACCGCCGACCTGTCCGCCCACGACCTCGAACCGCTGCCGACGGGAATGAAGTTCCAGCTGACCGAACGCGCCTCTGGGACAGTTCTTTCGGCCAACCTGCCGGTCCCCGGCGCTCACAATGTCGCCAACGCCCTCGCCGCCCTCGCCGCCGTCGGCGCCGTCGGCGTCCCGCTCGAGCAGGCGGTCGCGGCGCTCCAGACCTTCTCCGGCATTCGACGCCGGATGGAGCTGGTCGGCACGGCCAGCGGCGTCACCGTCATCGACGACTTCGCCCACAACCCGGACAAGATCGCCGCCAGCCTGAAGACGCTGCACGCCTTCGACGGCCGCCTGTTGGTCCTGTTCCAGCCGCACGGCTTCGGCCCGTTGAAGCTGATGAAGCGCGAGTTCGTCGACGGTTTCGCCGGCCTGCTCCGCGCCGACGATGTCCTGCTCATGCCCGAGCCCGTATACTTCGGCGGCACCACCGACCGCAGCGTCGGCAGCGAGGATATCGCCGCGGGCGTGCGCGCCGCCGGCCGGGCCGCCGAAGCCCTCCCGACGCGCGAGGCGTGCGGCGACCGCCTGATCGAACTGGCCCGCCCCGGCGACCGCATCGTCGTCATGGGCGCGAGGGACGACACCCTGTCGCAGTTCGCGGCGGAGCTTATCGAGCGTCTGCGCGCTTCGGCCGGATGATCCAGGACGTTCCGCCCGACCTCCCCGAAGTCGTCGTCACCGGCGCTCGCCTGCCGCCCGCCGCCGGCGAGGCCGCCTTCTCCGTCATCCGCCTCGACGACGCCGACCTGCGAGACCAGAAGCGCCTGGACGAGGCCCTGGCGACCGTGCCCGCCGTCTCCCTGTTCCGCCGCACCTCCAGCCTCGCAGCCAATCCGACGACGCAGGGGATATCCCTGCGCGCCATCGCGCCATCGGGCGCCGGCCGCACGCTTGTCACCCTCGACGGCGTGCCTCTGAACGATCCGTTCGGCGGCTGGGTGATCTGGTCGCAGGTTCCGACCGAGAGCCTGTCCGGCCTCGACCTCATCCGTGGCTCGGGCGCGGGCTCCTACGGTGCGGGAGCCCTGACTGGGGTCATCCAGCTGCGCGAACGAGATCAGGGATCGGTGCTGGACGCCTCGGTTTCGGAACGCGGCGGCGCCCGCGTCGGCGCGTCCGGCGTGACAGACTTCGGCCCCGTCCGCCTCGTCGCCTCAGGCCTCTACGAGACCAGCGAGGGCTACGTCCCCGTGCGTGGCCGCGACGCCGGCGCCGCCGACCAGCCTCTGGATCTGAAGGTCCGCGCCGCCGCCCTGCGCGCCGACGTTCCGCTGGGCGAGGCCGCCCTGTCCGTCCGCGCCGCCGCTTTCGAGGAAGAGCGGGGCTCGGGCGTGGAGAACAGCCGCGCCTCGGCAAGCGGCGCCGTCCTGTCGGCGACCGCCGCGCTTCGACCGCGTGCCGAACGCCCCGGCTGGCGGCTTCAGACCTGGCGACGCGAGAGCGATCTGTCCAACACCTTCGTCGCCGTGGCGGACGACCGGTCTTCCGCCCGCCCCGCCGCCTCGCAGGACGAGACCCCGGCCACCGGCTGGGGCGCCAACGCCGCCGTGCGCGGGGTCAGCTCGCGCGGCGACGCCCGCCTCGAATGGGAGCTGGGCGCAGACGCCCGCTTCAACGAGGGCGAGACCCGCGAGCGTTTTCGCAATCTTGGCGCCGGCTTCACCCGAAGCCGCGTCGCCGGTGGCGAGAATTCGGTTGTGGGCGTCTATGCGGAAGGCTCCTGGCGCTCCGGCTCGTGGCTGGCCGCGGGCGGCCTGCGCTGGGACGCCTGGTCGACCAGCGAGGGACGCCGCCTTGAACGCGATCTCGCCACCGGCCTGCCGACGCTCGACGAAGGCGATCCCGACCGATCGGACGAGGTGGTCAGCGCCCGCCTCGCCGTCCGCCACGAGATCGCCGCCGGACAGGCCCTGCGCCTCGCCGCCTACAGCGGCTTCCGCCCCGCCACCCTCAACGAACTGCACCGCCCGTTCCGCGTCGGCAACGACATCACCGAGGCCAACGCCGCCCTGGAGCCGGAACGTCTCGCCGGGATCGAGACCGGCTGGGCGTGGACCGGCGACCGCGCCGCCCTGGCCGCCACGGCCTTCTGGAACCGGATCGACGACGCCATCGTCAACGTCACCATCGGCCAGGGTCCCGGCGTCTTTCCCCGCGCCGGCTTCGTCCCGGCTGGCGGGGTGCTGCGCCAGCGGATGAACGCCGGGACCATCGAGGCGACCGGGCTGGAGATCGACGGGCGCTTCGACCTGTCCCCGGTCCTGTCGCTCCGGGCCGCCCTCTCCGCAACCGACGCCCGGGTCGACGGCGGCGCTACAGCCCCGCAGTTGACCGGCCTGCGTCCCGCCCAGGCCCCGATCTGGAGCGCTGTCGCCGGACTGGACTGGCGCCCCCTCGACCGCCTGGTCCTCGCCGCCGATCTACGTTGGGAAAGCCGCCGCTTCGACGACGACCTGAACAGCCGCGTGCTCGCCGCCTCCGCCACCGTCGATCTTCGCGCCGACTGGAGTCTGACGCCCTCGGCCACCGCCTGGCTGGCCGCCCGTAACCTGTTCGATGCGGAGGTCGAGGTGGCCGAGGCCGGCACGGGCGTCGCCGGCTACGGTCCGCCCCGAACCCTCAGCGTGGGCGTCCGACTGACGCGCTGACTCCGGCGCCACCGCTATTGCAAACCGTTCGCAAGTTCGGCACAAGCCGGAGGTGACCGACGCCGCCCCGCCCGCCCGGCCTCCCAAGGCCCTGAACCCCAGACGGTCGTTCTGGCTGAAACAGCTGCACCAGTGGCACTGGATTTCGGCCGCGCTGAGCCTGATCGGCCTGCTGCTGTTCGCGGTCACCGGCATCACCCTGAACCACGCCGCCGACATCCCCGCAGAGCCGGTCACGGTCGAGCGGACCGCGACCTTGCCCGCTCCGTTGCTGGAGCGGCTGACGGCCTTCCCCGACGAGACGACCGACCCGGTCCCCGACGCCGTCGCCCGCTGGGCTTCTGGGTCGCTCGAGGTTCGGATCGCCGGCCGACCCACCGAGACCACCGCCGAGGAAATCTACGTCTCCCTGCCCGAGCCCGGCGGCGACGGCTGGCTGACCATCGACCGGGCCACCGGCGAGGCCCTGCGCGAACGCACCACGCGCGGCTGGATCGCCTGGCTCAACGACCTGCACAAGGGCCGCGACACCGGCCCGGTCTGGTACTGGTTCATCGACGTCTTCGCCGTCGCCTGCATCGTCTTCGCGGCCACCGGCTTCGCCCTGACCTGGATGCACGCGCGCCAGCGCCCCTCGACCTGGCCATTGCTCGGTCTTGGCCTGCTGATCCCCGTTCTCATCGCCCTGCTCTTCATCCACTGATCCCGCCCGAGTGTTCCATGCGTAAGCTCACCCTCGCCGCCACCGCCCTTGCCGGTTCCGTCGCCGGGCCCGCCCTCGCCGCCGACATCAATGTTTCGGTCGAAATCCCGCGCCTGTCGGTCGCCGCCTACCATCGCCCCTATGTCGCGGTGTGGATCGAGCGGCCGGACAGCACCGCCGTCCGCACCCTCGCCGTCTGGTACGAGGTCTCAAACGTCGCCGAGGGCAAGGACTGGCTCAAGGACATGCGCACCTGGTGGCGTCGCGGCGGCCGCTCGATGACCCTGCCCGCCGACGGCGTCTCCAGCGCCACCAAGGCCCCGGGCCGTCACACCGTCAGCATTCCCGGCGCGCGCCTCTCCAGCCTGCCCGCCGGCGACTATGTGATGGTCGTCGAGGCGGCCCGCGAACTCGGCGGCCGCGAGACGGTCCGCGTGCCCTTCCGCTGGGGCGCCGCCAACACCGCCCGGGCCTCGGGCTCCAGTGAACTCGGCGCCGTCAGCGTCGCCGTCACCCGCTAAGGATCGTCGCCATGAAGAAATCCCTCGCCCTGATCGCGGCCGTCGCGGCCCTTGCCCTGCCGATGTCGGCCCAGGCTCACCGCGCCTGGCTGGCCCCAACCGCAACCGTGCTGTCCGGCGCGGACGCCTGGGTCGGCTTCGACGCCGGCATGTCCAACGGCGTCTTCATTCCCGATCACGCCGCGATGAACCTTGCGGGTCTCGTCATCACCGCCCCGGACGGCTCGACCGCCCAGGCCGAGAACATGATGCGGTCGCGCTACCGCTCGACCTTCGACCTGCACCTGACCCAGCCCGGCACCTGGAAGGTCGCCAATGTCTCGAGCGGCGTCACAGCCACCTACAAACTCGACGGCGAAGAGAAGCGCTGGCGCGGCCAGGTCGCGGAATTCCCCGGCGCCATCCCGGCCGGGGCCACCGATGTGGTCGCCACCCGCACCTCGAACCGGATCGAGACCTTCGTCACCCTCGGCGCACCGACCGACAGCGTCTTCACCAACCCGGCCGACGGCCTGGCGCTGATCCCGATCACCCACCCGAACGACCTGGCGGCGGGCGAGGCGGCGACGTTCAAGCTGTCGATCGACGGAGCCGCCGCTTCCGACGTCGAGGTCACAATCGCCCGCGGCGGCACGCGCTACCGCGACAATCCGGACGAGATGACCGTCACCACCGGGGCCGACGGCGCCTTCACCGTCGCCTGGCCCGAGCCCGGCATGTACTGGCTCAACGCCACGGTCCGCACCCCGGCCGAGGGCGCGACCATCGCCGCCAGCGCCCAGTACGTCGCCGTCATGGAAGTCCTCCCCTGACCGACAACCCTTCCGCACCGAACCGGTCCGGCCCGCCGCCCGTGGTGATCGGCGAGGCAGGACCACGCGCGGCCAACCGGGTGCTGATCCCGACCCATGGCAGGGTCCCGGTCCGCCCGCCCCAGGACTTCATCTGGGATTTCGCCGGCGAGACCATGGGCACGACCTGGGCGGTGCGCCTCGTGCCGCCGCCCGGCGTCACCCGCGCCGCCTTCCAGTCGGCCATCGAGGACGAGCTGAACCGGATCATCCTGCTGTTCAGCCATTGGGAGCCGCGCTCGGAACTGTCGCGCCTCAACGCCGCGCCGCCCGGCTTCTGGGCCGTGTCCGAGCCGTTCTGGACCCTGCTCAACGCCGCCCTCGATCTCGCGGACGACACCAATGGGGCGGTCGATCCGACCCTCGGCGCCCTGGTCAACCTGTGGGGCTTCGGCCCGCCCGGGCCGCGCCCGCTGGACGCCTTCGGCAAGGGGTACACCGTCCCCTTCGAGGAGGAGATCGCCGCCGCCAGGGCCCTGTCCGGCTGGGGTCGGCTGCGCCTCAACCGCGACGCACGGGCGGTCCAGCAGCTCGGCGGGGTCAAGCTCGACTTGTCGGGCATCGCCAAGGGCCACGCCGTCGACAAGGTCTCGGAGCGGCTGACCTCGATGGACGCGACCCACCATCTGGTCGAGATCGGCGGCGAACTGCGTGGCGCCGGGGTCAAGCCTGACGCCCGTCCGTGGTGGACCGACCTGCAACAGGCGCCCGGCGCCCCCGGCCCCCGCACCGTCGCCGCCCTCTTCGACATGGCCGTAGCCACCTCGGGCGATTGGGTCAGAAACTACGAGGTCTATGGCAAGCGCTACAGCCACACCCTCGACGGTCGCACCGGCCGTCCGGTCGACAACGGCGTCGCCTCGGTCACCGTCCTCGCCGAGACGGCCATGTACGCCGACGCCATGGCCACGGCCCTGACCGTCATGGGCGCCGAGGAAGGTCCGGCCTTCGCCGAGGCCATGAACATCGCCGCCGCCTTCGTCGTACGCGGCGAGAGCGGCCTGACCGAGACCGTCACCCCCGCCTTCTCCGCCATGTTGTCAGAGGGCGCGTGACCGCCGATCCGATCCGCTGGCTGTGGGCTGCCGCCGCCGTGGTGCTCTGGATGCTGATCGTCGCGGTCGTCGCCTGGCGCCGCGAGCAGTCCCGCCGCTCCGCCCGGGAGCAGGCCGCCGCCCTCGTTCCGGCCGGGGATGCGAACGCCCTGCTCGTCGCCTTCGCCAGCCAGACCGGCCAGGCCGAGGAACTGGCCTGGATGACCGCCTCCAGCCTGTCGGAAGCCGGCGTTCCCGCCCGCGTCGTTCCGCTCGGCGATCTCGAGCCGGCGCAGCTCAGGGCCGCTGGGCGGGTGCTGATCATCGCCTCGACCACTGGCGAGGGCGACGGGCCGGACGCCGTCTCGTGGTTCTCCCGCCAATACATGACCGCGCCCGCCGACCTCGCTGGCCTGTCCTTCGCCCTGCTCGCCCTCGGCGACCGCACCTACGCCGACTTCTGCGGTTTCGGCCGGGCGCTCGACAGCTGGCTCCAGCGCTCGGGCGCGACGCCCCTGTTCGACAGGGTCGAGGTCGACAACAGCGACCCCGGCGCCATCCGCCACTGGCAGCACCAGCTGGGCGTGGTCACCGGCCACGCCGTGCAGGCCGACTGGACCCCGCCGGCTTTCGACCGCTGGCGTCTGGTGCACCGCAAACATCTCAACCCCGGCAGCCCCGGCGGCGCGGCGTGGCTGCTGGCTTTCGAGCCGGTCGGGCACACGCCGGACTGGGTCGCCGGCGACATCGCCGAGATCGGCCTGCCCGGCGCGCCCTCCTCCGGCAGCCGGGAGTACTCTGTCGCCTCCCTGCCCTCCGACGGCCGGGTCGAGTTCATCGTCCGTCTGATGACACGGCCGGACGGCTCGCCCGGCCTCGCCTCCGGCTGGCTGACGCGCGACCTCGCCCTTGGTGAGCCGGTCGACATGCGCGTCCGCACCAATCGCAGCTTCCACGGCCCGCCGCCGGAGACGCCGCTGATCCTGGTCGGCAACGGCACCGGCCTGGCCGGCCTCCGCGCCCACTGGCGCGCCCGGGCCGGCGCGGCGCACGGCGGCGCCTGGCTGATGTTCGGGGAGCGCACCTCGGCCCACGACGCCTTCCTCGACGCGGAGCTTCGAACCGCACTCGCTTCTGGCGAACTGACCCGCCTCGACCGTGCCTTCTCGCGTGATCCCGGCGACGGTCGCTACGTCCAGAAATTGATCGAACAGAACGCGGACGAACTCGCCGCCTGGATCGACCGGGGCGCCGTCATCCTCGTCTGCGGCAGTCTCGAAGGCATGTCGGCCGGGGTCCACGCGGCGCTTGAAGCCGCACTCGGCGCCGAACGGGTGCTGGAGCTGTCGGAGACCGGCCGCTACCGCCGCGACGTTTACTAGCTCTCCGGGGCCGGCCCCGACCTCCGAGATGTCAGCGGGTGACGACGTCCCGCCGCATCGGCGCCAGCTTTGCCAGGAACCGGTTCTGGGTGTGGAAGGGCACGCCCTCCTCGTCCATCGCGGCCTGCAGATGCTCGACCAGCGCGCCCATGTCGGCGGGCTGCAGGCCGATATCGGCGTGGGCGTCCCGCATCGACCGGCCCGTATAGGCGCACGGACCATTCAGCAGATAGCAGAACTGCTCCTTCAGCGTCCGGCGCAGCCGGACCATGTCCGTCGCCGCGAAGATTCCCGCGATGCGCGGATCCGAGACCGACCGGTCCAGCATGCCATCGACGCCGGCCTGTCCGTGAAACGCCTCAAACATTCCCGCGCCCGCGAAGGGCACGGCGCCGGCCTTGACGGCGGTCACGACATAGGGTCCGCCCGCGTCGAGGCCTAACCCGCCGCCACCGCCTTCATTGTCACCGCCGGATCGGCCAGCCGGCACGGATTCACGGCTGTCCCCCGGCCGATCATCTGCCGACCGGCCATGAACTCGGCGGGGGCGTTGACCGCCTCGACGCAGACGATCCGCTCTCCCGCCAGATGGAAGACTGCGAACGACCCCGCCGCCGGATCGCCGCGCAGCACCTGTCGGTCGGCCCCCGCCGGCAGGCCGGCGATCTGCAGCTTGACGTCATACTGATCCGACCAGAACCACGGGACCTCAGGCGCCGGCGCTGGCCGCCCGGCGATGGACGCCGCCGCCTGTTTGGCCTGCTCCAGCGCATTGGGGACGCTCTCGAGCCGCTGCCTCAGCCCGCCATGCGCCGGGATCGGCCGGAAGGTCACGTCGCCGACGGCCCAGATGGACGCGTCCGAAGTCCGCGCCGCCTCATCGACGATCACGCCGTTTTCGCAGGTCAGGCCCGCCGATCGGGCCAGCTGATCGCAGGCCTGGGCGCCCACCCCGACCAGCACCGCCTCCGCCTCGATCAGCCGCCCATCGCCCAACCGCACCCCGCCGTCCTCGAAGGCCGTCACCTCGGCCGAGGTCAGCACCTCGACGCCGTGCTCCCGGTGATAGCGGGTGAAGAAATCCGACAGGGCCTCCGACGCCACGCGCGCCAGCACCCGGTCCATCCGCTCGATGATGACGGCTTCAGCCCCCAGCGCCCGCGCCGAGGCCGCCGCCTCCAGCCCGACATAGCCGCCGCCGACCACCGCCAGCCGCTTCCCCGGCCCCAGCGCCGCCTTCAGCCGCTCCGCATCGGCCAGCGTGCGCAGCTCCAGCAGATCCGGCCGGTTGGCCCCTGGAAGGCTCAGCTTCCGCGCCGTCGATCCGGTGGCCAGGATCAGGGCGTCGTAGGTCTCGACCGTCCCGTTCGCGAACGTCACGGTCTTGGCTGCGGGGTCTATCGCCCTGGCCGTCACGCCGAGCCGCAGTTCGATCTCCTGTTCAGCGTAGAAACTCTCCGGGCGCAGCAACAGCGCCTCCAGATCGGCCTCGCCCTTCAGCCACGCCTTCGACAGCGGCGGCCGCTGATAGGGCGGCGCCGGCTCCTCGCCCGCGAGCACGATCGGCCCCTCGTGCCCGTACTGGCGCAGCAAGGCCGCCGCCGTCCCGCCCGCGTGTCCCGCGCCGATGATCAGAACCTTGCTCATGGGATGCAGATAGAGGGGCGAGGGGCGAGGGTCGAGAGCCCCTTGACCGTTCCACTGTTACAGCATAGTGGAACGGTCATGACTGACACCCTCCCCCGCAACGCCGCCGCCACGGCGCGCAGCCGCGTCGCTCTCTACGACGCCCTGCTGTCGCTGAAGTCGCGTGACGAGGTCGACGCCTTCCTCGCCGACCTGTGCACCCCGGCCGAGGTGCGCGCCTTCGCCGAGCGATGGGAGGTCGCCCGCCTGCTGGACGCCGGGGGCCGCTCGTATCGGGACATCGCCGCCGAGGCCCAGGCCAGCCCGACCACGGTCGTGCGGGTCGCCCGCTTCCTCAAGGAAATGCCGCACCAGGGCTACCGCCTCGTGCTGGACCGCCTCAAAGACTGAGCAAAATCATGAGCACCGTTCAGGGGCGGCTTCGCATCGCCGTCCAGAAATCCGGCCGTCTGGCCGACCGCAGCCTCGACCTCGTCCGCGACGCCGGCCTGCGCGTGGTCAAGGGCAACAACGACCTGCTCTATCGGGTCGAGAATTATCCGATCGACCTGCTGCGGGTGCGCGACGACGACATCCCGACCTTCGTTGCCGACGGCGTCTGCGATCTGGGCATCGTCGGCGAGAACGTGCTCGAGGAGGCGCGCAACGGCGGCCCGGTCGCCGGGGTGATCATGCCGCTCGGCTTCGGCCGCTGCACCCTGAAGATCGCCGTCCCCCCGACCCTGGCCTACGACGGCCCGGCCTCGCTCGACGGCCTGCGCATCGCCACCTCCTACCCCCGGATCCTGCGTCGCTTCCTCGACGAGCGGAACGTCCGCGCCGACATCGTCACCATGCGCGGCGCCGTCGAGGTCGCCCCCCGTCTCAAGCTGGCCTCGGCGATCTGCGATCTCGTCTCCACCGGCGCCACGCTCGAGGCCAACGGCCTCGGCGCCCGTGAGACCGTGCTCGAAAGTCAGGCTGTGCTGATCAAATCGCCGGTCGCCCCCGAACCGGGCCTGCAACACCTCCTCGACAGCATCATCGAGCGCATGGCCGGCGTGGTGTCCTCGCAGGGCGCCAAATACGTCATGCTCAACGCCCCCCGCTCGGCGCTGGACCAGATCACCGCCATCCTGCCCGGCGCCGGCTCGCCTACGGTCATGCCCCTGTCCGGCCGCGACGACGCCGTCGCCGTCCACGCCGTCTGTCAGGAGGCCGTCTTCTGGGAGACGCTGGAGAAGCTCAAGGCCGCGGGCGCCTCGGCCATTCTGGTCCTTCCTATCGAGAAGATGATGTGATGCGCCTGATCGATTGGACCACCCTCGACGCCGCCAGCCGCCGCGAAGCTCTCGCCCGTCCGTCGCGTCGCACCGGGACCCGCGTCGGCGGGGGGGTGCGCGACATCTTCGACGACGTCCGGGCGCGCGGCGGCGCCGCCGTCACCGACTGGGCCGTGAAGCTCGACGGTTTTGCGCCGCGCCGCATCGCCGTTACCCCGGACGCGGTCGCGGCCGCCCGCGACGCCCTGCCGCCGACGGCCACCCGCGCCCTGCGCATCGCCGCCGACAACGTTCGCGTCTTCCATCAGGCCACCCGGCCCGAGGACTCGCCGTGGATAGAGACCACGCCGGGCGTCCGCTCCCGCCTCGTCTGGCGGCCGATCCGCGCCGCCGGCCTCTACGTCCCCGGCGGCACGGCGCCCCTGTTCTCCTCCCTGTTGATGCAGGCCATACCGGCCGCCGTGGCCGGGGTCGGCGAACGCGTCGTGGTCACCCCGCCGGCCCGGGACGGCGGCGTTCACCCCGCCATGATCTACGCAGCGGGCGAGGCCGGGCTAAATGCTCTCTGGCTCATCGGCGGCGCCCAGGCCATCGCCGCCCTGACCTTCGGTGCCGCTTTCGAGGACGGCGAGATCGCGCCGGTCGACAAGCTGTTCGGCCCCGGCAACGCCTGGGTCGCCGAGGCCAAGAAACAGGCTGCCGCCCTGCCAGGCGGTCCCGCTGTCGACATGCCCGCCGGCCCGTCCGAGCTGATGGTCATCGCTGACCGCGACGCCGACCCGGAGATCGCCGCCGCCGACCTGCTCAGCCAGGCCGAGCACGACGCCGACGCCCAGGTCATCCTCGTCTCCGAGAGCCGCGCCAACATCGACGCCATCCGCGCCGGGGTCGAGCGCCAGCTCGAAACCCTGCCCCGCGCCGACATCGCCCGCGCCTCCCTCGCCGCCGCCCGCGCCATCCGCGTCCGCGACATGGCCGAGGCCTGTGAGGTAGCCAATCTCTACGGCCCCGAACACCTCGCCCTGCAGACGGTCGACGCGGACGGTCTGGTCAACCGCATCAGCGCCGCCGGCGCGATCTTCGTCGGCGCATTCGCCGCCGAGACCCTGGGCGACTACGCCGCCGGGCCCAGCCACGTCCTGCCCACCGACGGCGCCGCCCGCACCATCGGCGGCATCACCACCGCCAGTTTCATGACCTCGATGTCGGTTCAGTCGGTTACCGAAGCCGGCGCTGGCGCCCTCGCCCCCGTCGCCGCCGCCCTCGCCCGCATGGAGGGGCTGGAGGCTCACGCCCGCGCGGCCGATCTGAGGAGCGGCGCATGACCCTGAGCAACCTCCCCGCCCCGTTCGCACCACTCGTCTCCGGCAACGACGGTCTCGACTGCTATCCGGCCGAACCCCGCGCCCTCGCCGCACGCATGGCCGAGGTCTACGGCGTGCCGACGGACCATGTCCTGCCGGTGCGCGGCCTGACCCACGGGCTCGAGCTCGTGTTTCGGCTGGCGGCGCGCGAGAGACAGTCTGTCGAGGCCCCCGACGCTGAGCCCTATCGCGCGCTCGCTGCCCTCTACGCCGCCCCGGCCCCCGACGCGACGCCCGCCGCCACCATCGTCCGCGCGCTCGGTTCCCCCGAAGCCGTCGGAGAAATGGCGGCGCGCCTGAACCCGACCCTGCTGGTTGTGGACGAAGGCATGGCCGAGTTCTCTGACAGAGAGTCAGCCGCCACCGTCATCCCCGCCAACCCCAATCTGATCGTTCTGCGCAGCCTGTCTCTGGCGTATGGTCTTGCCGGCGCGCGTGTGGGCGCCGCCCTGGGGCAGCCGACGACGCTGGCCCGCCTGTCCGCCCTGCTTGAGCCCTACGCCCTGCCCGAAACTTCGGTGCGGCTGGCTCAGCAGGCGCTCGATCCGTCGCGGATGATGGAAAGCGCCGGGCGTCTCGCCGGCGTCCGCCGCGAGCGCGAACGGCTGATCAAGGCGCTCGGCCGTGAAATGGCCGTCGAGCCCGGCCTCGGTCCCGTCATCATGGTCCGTCCGGCCGATCCCGACGCCGTTCTGGCAGCCCTGGCGCGCTATGGCGTCGCGGCGGAACGGGCCGGAGAGCGCCTGCGTCTGCCGGTGGCCGCCCGGGTCGAGGTCAACGACCGCCTGCTGACCGCCCTTGGTCTCGCTACGGCGCCGGCCCGCCCGTCCCGCACCGGGTTGGCGGTGCGGGACACCCGGGAGACCCGCATAGTCTGCGCCGTCGACCTCGACGCCCCCGGTCCGGTCGCGATCCACACTGGCGTCGGCTTCTTCGACCACATGCTGGAGCAGGTCGCGGCCCACGGCGGCTTCTCCCTGCGCCTGTCGTGCGAGGGCGACCTGCACACCGACCCGCACCACACCATCGAGGACTCGGCCATCGCTCTCGGTCAGGCCCTGAAACAGGCGCTCGGCGAGCGGCGCGGCATCGCCCGCTACGGCTTCGTCCTGCCCATGGACGAGGCCAATGCGACGGTGTCCATCGACCTGTCCGGCCGTCCCTACCCGGTGTTTGACGGGAGCTTCGGCACGCCCTTCATCGGCGACTACCGCACCGACCTGACGGCCCACGTCTTCCGCTCGCTGGCAGAGCACCTCGGGGCGGCCATCCACGTCTCGGTCACCGGCGACGACGACCACCACAAGACCGAGGCCGTGTACAAGGCCTTCGGCCGCGCCCTGCGTCAGGCCATTCGCGTCGAGGGCGACGCCGTGCCCAGCACCAAGGGGATGCTGTGATGGCATTCCTCCCCCACAGGGGGAGGGGGACCGCGAAGCGGTGGAGGGGGCCCGCCCCACGCACCGCTCGTCCTTCGCGCCCCCTCCACCATCCTTCGGACGGTCCCCCTCCCCCGACGGGGGAGGACCAATGACCGCAGTCACCGTCGTCTCCTACGGCGCGGGCAATGTCGCCTCGGTCCAGTTCGCCTTGGAGCGACTCGGCGCGACCGTCCGCCTGAACGCCGATCCCGGCGAAATCGCGGACGCCGACCGGTTGATCCTTCCCGGCGTCGGCGCCGCCGGCTACGCCATGGCCCGGCTGTCGGACCTCGGCCTCGTCGCGCCGATCCGCGCTTTCGCGCGCCCCCTGCTCGGCGTCTGCCTCGGCCAGCAACTGCTGTTCGAACACAGCGAGGAAGGGAGCGGCACGCCCCTGCTCGGTCTGATCCCGGGCGTGGTTCATCGGCTGGAGCCCGGTCCCGACCGGCCGATCCCGCACATGGGTTGGTCGCGGCTTTCGACCGTCCGGCCCGACCCGCTCCTCGATGGGGTCGGCGATGAGGCCTGGGCCTATTTCGTGCACAGCTACGCCTGCCCCGATGGCGACGCCACGCTCGCCCGCGCCGACTACGGCGGCCCGGTTCCCGCGGTGGTCCGCCGGGCCAACCGCTGGGGTTGCCAATTCCACCCTGAACGCTCGGCCGCCGCCGGCGCCCGCATCCTCAAGAATTTTCTGGAACTGCCCGCATGATCGTCTACCCGGCCATCGACCTGAAGGACGGCGTCTGCGTCCGCCTGATGCATGGGCGGTTCGACGCCGTGACCCGCTATGATGATGCCCCCGCCGCCCGGCTCGCCGCTTTCCGCGCCGCCGGCGCGACCTGGGCGCACATCGTCGACCTGGACGGCGCCGAAGCCGGCCGGGCGGTCCAGCACGCCCTGATCGGCGAGCTGGCCGCCGCCATCGACATCCGCATCCAGTCTGGCGGCGGCGTCCGCTCGGCCGACGACATCCAGAACCTGCTCGACGCCGGGGTCCGCCGCGTCGTCGTCGGCTCGCTCGCTGTCTCTGACCCGGACGTCGTCTCCACCTGGCTCGAGCGGTTCGGCCCCGACTGCATCACCCTGGCCATCGACGTAAAGGCCGACGGCGACCGCTGGATCCCCGCCCTGAAGGGTTGGACCGAGGCCGCGGACATCGATCTGTGGTCGGCGCTGGATCGCTACCCGCCCGGATCGGCCAGACACCTGCTGGTCACCGACGTGGGCCGCGACGGCGCCCTTACCGGCCCCAACCTCGACCTGCTGGCCGAGATTCACCAGCGCCGCCCCGATCTGTGGCTGCAGGCTTCGGGCGGCGTCGCCGATCTGACCGACCTGACCGGCGCCCGCTCGGTGGGCGCGTCCGGCGCCATCGTCGGCCGCGCCCTCTACGAAGGCCGCTTCACACTCAAGCAGGCGCTGGAAACCGCCCGCTCATGACGGCGCGCCGCATTATTCCCTGTCTCGACGTCAAGGACGGTCGCGTGGTCAAGGGCGTGCGCTTCGAAGGCCACGTCGACATGGGCGACGCCGCCGATCTCGCCGCCCGCTATCGCGATCAGGGCGCCGACGAACTGGTCTTCTACGACATCACCGCCAGCCCGGAGGGCCGCACCCTCGACTACGGATGGGTTCGCGACATCGCGAGACTGCTCGACATTCCGTTCAGCGTCGCCGGCGGCATCCGCTCGGTCGAACAGGCCCGCCGCTGTCTCGACAACGGCGCCGACAAGGTCTCGATCAACTCTCCGGCCCTCGAACGCCCCGAGTTGATCTCCGACATGGCGGACCGCTTCGGGGCGCAGTGCGTGGTCGTCGGCGTCGATTCAAAACGGTCCGGCGACGATTGGCTCGTGCACCAGTACACCGGCGACCCGACCGCCAGCCGCGGCTCCGGCCGCCGCACCCTCGACTGGATCGTCGAAGCCCAGGCCCTCGGCGCCGGCGAGATCGTGCTCAACTGCATGGACGAGGACGGCGTGCGCAACGGCTATGACATCGACCAGTTGAGCGCAGCCCGGGCGCGGCTGACCATTCCGCTGGTCGCCTCGGGCGGCGCGGGCGCGGCCTCGCATTTCCTCGGCGTCTTCGAACAGGCCGGCGTTTCCGGCGCCCTTGCCGCCAGCGTCTTCCACAGCGGCGTGCTCGCCATCCCCGAACTCAAGACCTTCCTGGCCGATTCCGGCGTTGAGGTGAGACCATGATCGATCCCAACCAGTCCTCCCCCGTCGGGGGGGATTTCGATCCCGCCATCCTCGACTTCGCCAAGGGCGACGGCCTGCTCCCCGTCGTCGTCCAGGACGCCGCCACGCTGCAGGTGCTCACCCTCGCCTGGATGGACCGCGCCGCCCTCGACGAGACCCTCGCGTCCGGCGAGGCCACCTTCTTCTCCCGTTCGCGCGGCGGCCGCTGGCGCAAGGGCGAAACCTCGGGCGACCGCCTGAATGTCGTCTCCATGACCCCCGACTGTGACGCCGACACCCTGGTGCTCAAGGTCCGCCCGGTCGGAAACGCCTGTCACCTGAACCGCGTCAGCTGTTTCGGCGACGAGGACGCGCCCGGTCTCGGCCGCCTCGCCCGGCTGGAGCAGACCATTGCCGCCCGCGCCGCCGCCGACCCGGCCGAAAGCTGGACCGCCCGCCTCCTCGCCGAGGGTCCAAAGCGCGCCGCCCAGAAGGTTGGCGAGGAGGGCGTCGAGACGGCTCTGGCCGGCGCCGCCGGACCAGACTCGGAACTCGCCTCCGAGGCCGCGGATTTGATCTACCATCTGCTGGTGTTGCTGCGCGCCCGTCACATGGTGTTTCAGGACGTCCTCGACGTCTTGGCGCGGCGGGCGGAAGCGGCCAGACCAGATCCCGGTCAAGCGGGGACCTGAACCTGAGGAGAGCGTATGGCGGCTCTGGTGCTGTTCGGCGGAGGCGGCGACCTCGCGATGAGGATGCTCCTGCCCTCGCTCTATTTTCTCGAGCACGACGGTCTGCTGCCCGACGGCCTGAAGGTCATTGGCGCGGCCCGCTCGGATGAGACCCGCGAAGAGTATGTCGCCAAGGTCCGGCAGTCGGTCGAGGCGAAGGCCAAAGCCGACGAGGCCTGGTCCACCGCATCCTGGGACCGCATGGCCGCCCGGCTCGACTACCTCGCCGTCGACGCCACCTCGGCCGAGAGCCTGAAGCCGCTCAAGGACAAGGTCGGCGACGGCGCCTGCACCTCCTTCCTCGCCGTCTCACCGTCGCTCTACGCCCGCATCGTCACCGCCATGCGGGCCGCCGGTCTGGCCGAGGCGGATGACCGGGTCGTGCTGGAGAAGCCGGTCGGCCGCGACCTCGAGACCTTCCGCGAGATCGACGATGCCGTGGCCGACGCCTTCTCCGAGCCTCAGGTGTTCCGCATCGACCACTACCTCGGCAAGGAGACGGTCCAGAACCTCATCGCCCTGCGCTTCGGCAACACCATCTTCGAGCCGCTATGGAACAACCTGTCGATCGACCACGTCCAGATCACGGTCGGCGAGACCGTCGGAGTCGGCGACCGCTGGCCCTATTACGACGAGTACGGAGCGTTGCGTGACATGCTCCAGAACCACATGCTCCAGCTGCTCTGCCTCGTGGCCATGGAGCCCCCGTCCGACCTCGATCCGGACTCGGTCCGCAACGAGAAGGTCAAGGTCCTGCGCAGCCTTCGCCCGGTCACCCATGAGGAGGCCGGGCGGGTCACGGTGCGCGGCCAGTACGTCGCCGGAACCGTCGAGGGGAAATCCGTCGCCGGCTATGACGAGGAGCGCGGCGAGGATTCCGACACCGAGACCTTCATCGCCGTCCGCGCCGACATCGACAATTGGCGCTGGGCCGGGGTCCCCTTCTTCATGCGCACCGGCAAACGCCTGCCCGAGAAGCGCACCGAGATCGTCATCCAGTTCAAGCCGGTGCCCCACTCCATCTTCCACGGGGGAGATCCGGGCGCCGTCCAGGCCAATCGTCTGGTCATCGCGCTCCAGCCCGAGGAAGACATCTCCCTGTCGGTGATGAACAAGAGGCCCGGGCTGGATCAGCGCATGCGCCTTCAGCCGATCCAGATGTCCCTGTCATGGGGCCAGAACGACAAGTCGGCCAGCCCGCCGCGCCGCCGTATCGCCTACGAGCGCCTCCTGCTCGACGCGCTTCACGGCGACTCCACCCTGTTCGTCCGCCGCGACGAGGCCGAGCAAGCCTGGAAATGGGTCGACGAAGTCTCCGAGGCCTGGCGGGGCGCGGCCTTCAAGCCGCACGACTATGCAGCGGGCACCTGGGGCCCTCCGGAGGCCGACTATCTGCTTTCCCGCACCGGTCGGGCCTGGAATTCCGGCGATGCCTGAGATTGAGACCTTCACCGATTCCGCCGGTTGGGCCGAGGCCTGCGCCGCCCGCCTGACTGCCGCGCTGGCCGACGCCCTCGCCGAAACCGGCAAGGCCGTTTTCGCGGGATCGGGCGGCTCGACGCCCTCGCCCATCTACGCCCGCATGGCCGCCGCGCCGCTCGACTGGTCGAGGGTGGCCGTCACCCTCATCGACGAACGCTACGTTCCCGAGTCCTCGCCCGAGTCCAACGCCGCCCTGATCCGGCGCACCCTTATGACCGGCCCCGCCGCCGCCGCGCGCTTCGTGCCCCTCTACCGGCCCGCCGTGACGGTCGACCGCGCCGCCGCCCTCGCCGCCCACGCCCTGGCGGCGGTAGCGCCCCGTCTCGACGCGGTTCTTCTCGGCATGGGGGAGGATGGCCATATCTGTTCGATGTTCCCCGATAGTCCGACCCTGAAAACCCTGCTCACCCCGACCCTGCCGCCGACCGTTCTGGGCGTCCCCGCCGGCCGCAACGGCCGCGCCCCGTCCCTTGAACGCCTGTCGATCAACCTGCCGTATGTGATGGCCGCGCGCCGCGTCGTCCTCGCCCTCACCGGCGCGAAGAAGCGGGCGGTGTTCGAGCGCGAGGCCGCGGGCGATCCGGCCGTCCAGCCCATCGCCGCCCTGCTGGCCAACAATGTGCCGCTCGAAGTCATCTGGACGGAGAAGGCCTGATGCCCAAACTCAATCCCGTCGTCGCCGAGGTCACCGCCCGCATCGTCGAGCGGTCGCGCGAGACCCGCGCCGACTATCTGCGCCGCATGGACGCCGCCCGCGACCACGGCGTCGCCCGGGCCAAACTTTCCTGCGCCAACTGGGCCCACGCCTTCGCCGGCCAGACCGTCGCCGACAAGCTGACCGCCATGGGCGGCAAACAGCCCAACATCGGCATCGTCACCGCCTACAATGACATGCTCTCGGCCCATCAGCCGTTTGAACGCTTCCCCGCCGTGATCCGCGAGGCCGCGCGCGAGGCCGGGGCCACCGCCCAGGTCGCCGGCGGAACCCCCGCCATGTGCGACGGCGTCACTCAGGGCCGCCCCGGCATGGAGCTGTCGCTGTTCAGCCGCGACGTCATCGCCATGTCCACCGGCGTCGCCCTGACCCATGACGCCTTCGACTCGGTCATCTGCCTCGGCGTCTGCGACAAGATCGTTCCCGGCCTGTTCATGGGCTCGCTGGCCTTCGGCCACCTGCCGGTGATCTTCGCCCCGGCGGGGCCCATGCCGTCAGGCATACCGAACGCGGAGAAGGCCCGGGTACGCGCCCTCTACGCCCAGAACAGGATCGGGCGGGCCGAGCTGCTGGAGAGCGAGATCGGCAGCTATCATTCGCCAGGCACCTGCACCTTCTACGGCACCGCCAACTCCAATCAGATGATGATGGAAATAGCCGGGCTGCACATGCCCTCGACCGCCTTCGTCCACCCAGAGACCGGCCTGCGCGACGCCCTGACGGCGGCGGCGGCGAAGCGCGCCGTCGAACTGGCCCGCACCGGTCAGGGTCGGATGGCCGACGTCATCGACGAGAAGTCCATCGTCAACATGATCGTCGCCCTGCTGGCCACCGGCGGCTCGACCAATCACGCCATCCATCTGGTCGCCATGGCCCGCTCGGCCGGAGTGCTGATCGACTGGACCGACATGGACCAGCTCAGTTCGGTCACCCCGCTGCTGGCCCGCGTCTATCCCAACGGCTCGGCCGATGTGAACGCCTTCCAGGCCGCCGGCGGCGTCGCCTTCGTGGCCCGCGAGCTGGCGAACGCCGGCAACATCCACGCCGACGTGCAGACCATCATGGGCCCCGGCATCCACCACTATTTCCAGGAGCCGTCGCTGGTCGACGGCGAACTGGTCTGGCGCGACGGCGTCGTGGACAGTCTGGACACGGATATTCTCCGCCCCGCCTCCGACCCGTTCGACCGCGAAGGCGGCCTGCGCCTCGTCCAGGGCGATCTGGGCCGCGCCGTCATCAAGGTGTCCGCCGTCAAGCCGGAAAACCGCATCGTCGAGGCCCCCGCCGCCGTTTTCGAAACCCAGGAAGACGCCCTGCAGGCCTTCAAGGACGGCAGGCTCGACCGCGACGTCATCGTGGTGCTGCGCTTCCAGGGCCCCAAGGCCAACGGCATGCCCGAACTGCACAGCCTGTCGCCGGCGCTGGGCGTGCTGCAGGACAAGGGTTTCAAGGTCGCCTTCGTCACCGACGGCCGCATGTCCGGCGCCTCCGGCAAGACCCCCGCCGCCATCCACGTGTCGCCCGAAGCCCTGGCTGGTGGTCTGCTCTCGCGTGTTCAGGACGGCGACATCATCCGCCTCGATCCCGAGGCGGGCGTTCTGACCACGGTCGGCGTCGACCTGTCGAGCCGCGCGCCCGCGAGCCGCTCGCCCGACCATGCCAGCGGTTCGTCGTGGGGCTATGGCCGCGAACTGTTCGGCGCCTTCCGCCACGTCGTCTCGACGGCCGAGGAAGGCGCCTCCGTCTGCTTCGCCGCCCCCGCCGGCGGCGGCGCCACCTGGAGCGACACCCAGCCGGATCCGAATGTCCTCGACCGGGCGGTCGATGCATGACGCTCCCTCAGACAGAAAGCCGCCGCGCGGCCAACGACAGGGAGACCTCCCAATGACCATCGCCTGGGACAAGACGCTGCTGGTCGGAGACGTGGGCGGCACCAACGCCCGCTTCGCCATCGCCCACATGGCCGACGGCAAGCCGGTGCTCGAACACCACCAGAGCTTCAAGGGCGCGGACCATCCGACCTTCCTCGGCGGCGTGAAGGCCTTCATCGACGGCTGCGCGGTCAAGCCCACCTCCGGCGTCATCGCCGTCGCCGGCCCGGTCACCGACGGCGCCATCGACCTGACCAACTCGCCCTGGCGCGTGTCGGAAGCGGAGCTCGGCGCGCTTGGGCTCAATCCCGTGCGCCTGATCAACGATTTCGAGGCTCTCGCCTGGGGCGCGCCGGTCGTACCCCGTGACGAGCTGGCGTCGCTCGGCGGCCCCGGGGAGGGCGACCCGGCCTCCGCCATCGCCGTGCTTGGGCCCGGCACCGGCTTCGGCGTCTCGGCCCTGATCAGGGATTTCCACGGCAACGAAATGGCCATGCCGTCCGAGGGCGGCCACGCCTGTTTCGCGCCCGGCGATCCGGTCGAGGACGAGATCCTGCGCATCCTGCGCCGCCGCTACGACCGCGTTTCGATCGAGCGGCTGATCTGCGGCCCCGGCCTGCTCAACATGCACCGCGCCCTGGCCGAGATCGACGGCCGCGAGAGCCATATCGACGACCCGGCCGAGATCACCGACGCGGCGATGGCCGATCCGCGCAGTCCGTGCGGCGCCACCCTCGCCCGATTCTGCGCCATCCTCGGGGCCGTGGCCGGCGACATCGCCCTGACCACCGGCGCACGCGGCGGTGTCTATATCGCCGGCGGCATCGCCCCGCGCATCCTGCCCTTCCTTCAGGCCAGCCCCTTCCGCGAGCGGTTCGAGCGCAAGGGCCGGTTCACCGATTACATGGCGGCCATTCCGACCCACGTCATCCTGCACAAACACGCGGCCCTTCTGGGCGCGGCCCGGGTGGCCTTCGCCGAGGCCGGATGACCAATTCCAAAAAAACTATCACGGGGGCGTGAACCCATCGTGAGGGACGGCGTTATGGAGGCTCCACTGTGGAAGGAAGCCATACCCATGCGTAAACTGATCATCGCCGCCGCCGCCACCTTCGCCATGGCCGGCCTCGCCGCCTGCAACAGCCCGGCCGACAATGCCGCCGAGGAGAAGGCCGACGCCCTGGAAGAACAGGCCGCCGCCGCCCCGACCGAGGCCGAGGAAACCGCCCTCAACGCCGAAGCCGACCGCATCGAACAGCAAGCCGGCAACGCTGACGGCGGCCTGACCACCGAGAACACCCCGAACACCTCGCCGTCGATGGCGAACCCGGGTCAGTAAGACGGACGACCGCAGGCGCTCATGACGCCCGCGTGAACCTTCGAACGGTCAGCCCCCGTCGCGCTCGCGGCGGGGGTTTTCCGTCTGCGCCCAGTGAGCCAGTACGAACGTCAGGAAGATCGGGCCCATGAGCGAGGCCCGCCCCGGTCCAGTTTCGGCGGCGATCAGGAACAGACCCCACCAAACGGCGAGATCACCGAGGTATTCCGGCCGCCTCAGCCAGCGGCGCACCCTCCCGGCCGGAGCGGCCGCGAGCGGCGAATGGGTCTTCAGGCTGCCCACGCCCTCCAGGCCGATCCCCGCCACCGCCAGCACCGCCCCGGCCCAGCCGAGCCAGCCGACCGCCGGTGAAAACGCGACCGGACCCAATTGCACCGGCAGGGCCACCAGCCATGCCAGCGCCCCCTGCGGCAGAAAGAACAGCAGCAGTTCAGTCCTGTCCCGGCTCCAGCCCCGCTCCGTCGCGACCCGGCGGGCCACGGCGCTGTAGCGTCCGTCAGCCTCGCGCCGCGCCCCGCCGGACAGCCGACGCCATGCCTGCGGCGCGGCCCAGATCACCACCAGCCACAGCAGCAGGCCCTTGCGCACCGGGTCGCCGTCGGTGAGCAGAAAGCTCGCCCCCGCCAGCGCCGCCATCGTCGTCGGCCAGGCCGCGTCGATGAAGCCGATCCCCGTCCAGCGCCGCGACAGCGCCCACAGCCCGGCCATGGCCGCCAGCGACAGGATAAGGTTCAGCGCCAGCAGGCCGCTGGTCTCGGCCAGGGTCATGTCGCGGGACCGCCGCCGCCGGAAGCCGGATGCATCCCGTCAGTCGACGCAGATCGTGGCTTGGGCCTTGCCGTCCTCGACCGTGGTGTAGCAGCCGAATGCGCTGCTGGTCGGCTGGCACTGGCCAACCGCGGCTGCCCCTGCACGCGGTGCCGCGGCCGCGTCCGGAATCCGGCAGCTGCCCTGGCACTGATCGCCGTCGGTGCAGCGGGTTCCGCCGTCCGAATAGGAGATCACGCACTGTAGCGTCTGCATCCGCCCCTGCGGCAGCATCTTGCCGCCCCTGGCCAGGCAGTCTGCAGCTGCGGCGTTTTCCGGGACCCGGACCGGCGGCGGCACGTCGGTCGTACCGACCTCGTCCACGACCCGATCCGCAGGCCGCTCCGCCGGACCAGTGGGGCTGTCGTCCGCCGGCAGCGGTTGGCACGCGGCGGCCAGAAGGGCCGCAATGATCATCAAACGCTTCATTTTACGCGGCCCTTTTCAAATCCGGTCCAGACGTCGTCGTAGTCCAGCTGCATGGTCGGGCTGGTTTGCGCCCATTGCGTGGTGCGGATCGGCATGCGTGTCTCGAACATGAAGGCCAGGGTGTTCTCGATCTTCACCGGTTTGAGGTCCGCCACCACCGCCTTGTCGTAGCTGGCCTGGTCCGGCCCGTGCCCGCTCATGCAGTTGTGCAGGCTGGCCCCGCCCGGCGCGAACCCGCCCTCCTTGGCGTCGTATTCGCCGATCACCAGCCCCATGAACTCGCTCATCACATTCCGGTGGAACCACGGCGGGCGGAAGGTGTCCTCGGCCACCATCCAGCGCGGCGGGAAGATCACGAAATCGCAGTTGGCCGTCCCCGGCGTCTCGCTGGGCGAGGTCAGGACCGTGAAGATCGACGGGTCCGGATGGTCGAAACTGACCGTCCCGATCGTATTGAATTTCGCCGTGTCGTACTTGCAGGGCGCGTAGTTGCCGTGCCAGCCGACCACGTCCAGCGGGCTGTGATCGAAGGTCGTCGCGTACAGCCGCCCGCCGAATTTCTGCACGCACTCCGTCGGTCGGTCGACGTCCTCGAAGGCCGCCACCGGTGTCTCGAAATCGCGCGGATTGGCCAGGCCGTTGGAGCCGATCGGCCCGAGGTCCGGCAGGCGGAACAGCGCCCCGTAGTTCTCGCAGACATAGCCGCGGATCTCGCCGTCGCACTCGACCCGGAAGCGCACCCCCCGCGGGATCAGGACGACCTCGCCGGGCCGTGCGTCGACCCGTCCCATCTCCGTGACAAAAACCTGTTGTCCCGCCTGCGGGACGATCAGCAACTCCCCGTCGGCGCAGTAAAACACCCGGTCGACCATAGACCGGTTGGCGGCGTACAGATGGATACCGGTCCCCGACAGTGTCTCCGGATCGCCGTTGCCCCCATAGGTGACCAGCCCCTCGACCCAGTCGGTCGGCTGCTTCGGCATCGGCAGCGGATCCCAACGCATCCGGTTCGGCGACGGCGGCGCCTCATGGAACGGCCCCGAGCGCACCCTTCCCTGATCGAACGGCTTGTAGGCCGGGTGCTGCGCCGACGGTCTCAGCCGGTACAGCCACGACCGCCGGTTCTCGGTCCGCGGGGCGGTGAACGCCGTCCCCGACAGCTGTTCCGCATACAGCCCCATCGGCGCCCGCTGCGGCGAATTCCGCCCCTCGGGCAGAGCCCCGGCCACGGCCTCGGTCGAGAAATGATTGCCGAACCCCGGCATATAGGCAGGCGCGTTGGCGCGAGTGGTCATGGTGCGTCGTCTCCCGTGCCCCTGACTTAACCCTTCTCGCCCTGCGGGAGAAGGATCGGGGCTAGAATCCCTGCGCGCGCGCCATCCGTTCCTGATGGAACCCGGCGTCGCCCAGCAGTTCGTTCAGCACCCGCACCCGCTTCATGAACAGGCCGACGTCGAAATCGTCGGTCATGCCGACGCCGCCGTGCATCTGCACCGCCTCCTGCACCGCCAGCTCGGCCACACGCCCGGCCTTGGCCTTGGCCACCGAGACGGCCAGCGGCGCGCTCTCCTTGCCGGCGTCCAGCGCCTGCAGCGCCCCCATCGTCGCCGCCCGGGCGATCTCGATCTCGCTGAACAGATGCGCCGCCCGGTGCTGCAGGGCCTGGAACTCGCCGATCAGCTTGCCGAACTGTTTGCGCGTCCGCAGATACTCCAGCGTGGTCTGGAAGGCCTGATCCCCCGCTCCGGTCAGCGACGCCGCCGCGCAGGCCCGGCCCAGATTCAGCGCCCCCTCCAGCAGCGCTTCGCCGCCCTCGACCGACCCGATCAGGGCGTCGGCGTCGACCTCGACATCGGTCAGCGTCACCCGCGCCGCATTATGCGCATCGACCATAACCGTTCGCTCGACGGCGACACCGTCCGTGGACGGATCGATCAGGAACAGGCCGATCCCCTCGTCCGTCCGTGCCGCAACGATCAGCGCGTCCGCCACATGGCCGTCGAGCACGAAACCCTTGGCCCCGTTCAGCCTGAAGCCATTGCCCGACCGCTCGGCCATGGTCGTCATCCGCGCCGGCGCATGCTTCGGCCCCTCGTCCACGGCCAGCGAAACGATCGCCTCGCCCGCCGCGATCCGGGGCAGCCAGGCCGCCTGCTGCTCGCCCGACCCGCCCTTCAGCACCGTCGCCGCCAGCACCCCCGAGCCCATGAAGGGCGACGGCGTCAACGTCCGCCCCAGCGCCTCGGCCACCACCCCGGCCTCGACCGCGCCGAGGCCCGAGCCGCCGTGCGCCTCGGGGATCACCACCCCCGCGAACCCCATCTCCCCGAACGCCCGCCACAGGTCGCGCGACACCCCATCGGCGTCGCGGCTGTCCCGCAGCTTCCGCAGATGCGCGATCGGCGCGTGTTCGCTCAGGAAGCCGTCCGCGGCCGCCTTCAGCATCGCCTGCTCTTCGGTCAGGATCAGCGGCATTCGTCAGGCCCCCGGCAGCTGCAGCAGATGTTTGGCGATGATGTTGAGTTGGACCTCCGAGGTCCCGCCCTCGATGGAATTGGCCTTGGTCCGCAGCCAGTCGCGGGCCGTGGCGCCGTCGCGCGATCGCTCGCCCTCCCACTCCAGCGCGTCCGAACCGCCCGCCGCCATCAGCAGCTCGTGCCGCCGCTTGTTCAGTTCGGACCCGTAGTATTTCAGCATCGAGGCGATGGCCGGATGCGCCTGCCCCGCCTTGTGCAGGTCGCCGGTTCGCTCCATCGCCAGCCGGAACGCCGCCGCGTCGACCTCCAGTTCGGCGATCCGTCCACGGAGCATCGGTTCGTCCAGCCGCCCGTCGTCGTCCAGCCCGAGCGAGTCCGTCGCCACCTGGCCCAGCGGCCGCCCGCCGCCGACCTCGCCCATGGCCCCGATCATGGTCCGCTCATGCGCCAGCAGCGCCTTGGCCACGTCCCAGCCGCGGTTCAGCGTCCCGACGAGGTTTTCCTTCTCCACCCGGACGTCGTCGAAGAAGGTCTCGCAGAACGGGCTCTTGCCCGAGATCAGCGTGATCGGCCGCGTGCTGACCCCCTTGGTCGCCATGTCGAACAGCACGAAGGAAATGCCCAGATGCTTGGGCGCCTCCGGGTCGGTGCGCACCAGACAGAAGATCCAATCCGCCTTGTCGGCGTAGGAGGTCCACACCTTCTGGCCGTTGACGATCCAGTGGTCGCCGCGGTCCTCGGCCCGGGTCTGGATCGAGGCCAGGTCCGACCCCGCGCCCGGCTCGGAATAGCCCTGGCACCAGCGGATCTCGCCCCGCACGATCTCCGGCAGGAAGCGCTGCTTCTGTTCCTCGGTGCCGAACTGCAGCAGCGCCGGCCCCAGCATCCACACGCCGAAACTGGCCAGCGGCGCCTGGGCGTCGATGCGGCGCATCTCCGAGGCCAGCACCTTGGCCTGTTCCCGGCTCAGCCCGCCGCCGCCGTATTCGGTGGGCCACTCCGGCGCGGTCCAGCCACGCGCGCCCATCCGTTCCAGCCAGGTCTTGTGCGCCGGCGTGGGATAGACGGCGTTGCGCCCGCCCCACACCCGGTCCTCGTCGCTCTTCACCGGCCCGCGGCATTCGGCCGGGCAGTTCGCCTCCAGCCACGTCCGCGTCTCCGCGCGGAAGGTCTCCAGATCGGTCATTCGCGCCTCCGTCCCCGGACGATAGCAGCGATTCAGCGCTGACGTAGCGTCAGCCGACGCTCACTTCGTCGGCAGGAACGGCGAGAAGGTGATCACCGTGAAGGTGTCGCGAATGTGCGCCCGCGTCTGCACCGACTTCGTCACGAACGTCCCGATGTCCATTTCCTTGGGCAGCTGGAACTTGGCCAGCAGGTCGTACTGGCCCGAGGTCGAATAGACCTCCGAGACGTGTTCGACATTGTCCACTACATCGGCCGCCACGTCGTTGGCGTGGCCCAGCTCGCATTTGATGAAGACGAAGATGGCGGTCATCATGGCGGCGGCTCCGGATTCGAGGTCTTAGGGCTTAGGTCTTAGGGCTTAGTTCGACCGCGAGCCAGCCACCACCGACGCAACCCGATCCCGAATTCCCAAGCCCCAAGCCCCAAGCCCCAAGCCCCAAGCCCCAAGCGAAGCCCTTGGATCTCGAAGCCGCATACAACAACCGCGCCCGCGTGCCCGACCATCCGGCGGTGATGCAGCGTTGGCGCGAAACCGCCGACGCCGCCCGCGTCGCCCATCCGCCGACGGAGATCGCCTATGGTCCCGGCGAGCGCGAGGTCATGGACCTGTTCTCCGCCGGAGATGACGCCCCCGTCGTTGTCTTCCTGCACGGCGGCTACTGGCAGGCGCTGGACAAGGGATGGTTCTCCGGCCTTGCCCCGGCGCTCCTGGCCCATGGCGTCAGCCTCGCCGTCCCCTCCTACGACCTCGCCCCCGCCGTCCGCCTCGGGACCATCCTCAAACAGGTCCGTGCTGCCGTCGACCTGGTCCGCGATCGCAACGGCGGAAGACGCCCCGTGGTCCTCGGCCATTCCGCCGGCGGCCATATGGCGGCCTGCATGCTGTCCGAGGCCCGCGCCTCCGCCGCCATCGCCATCAGCGGCGTCTTCGACCTCGCCCCCCTGATCCCGACTTCGCTCAACGTCGCCCTGCGCCTCGACGCCGCCGAGGCCGCCGCCCTGTCGCCCATCCACTGGCCCGTCCCCGACGGCTCTACCCCCGGAGGCACGATCCTCGACTGCCTCGTCGGCGCCGACGAGAGCTCCGAATTCCGCCGCCAGTCGAAAATGATGGCCGAGCTCTGGGGATCGAAGGGCGTCGACACCCGCTACGACGCCCTCGCAGGCCTCAACCACTTCACCGTGCTGGATCCGCTGTTCGAAGCGAACAGCGCGATGGTGACGCGGATCGTCGGCCTCGCCCGAGGCGACGCCCGATCCGCGTCACCGGCTTGTTGACGCCTAGCGCCGCGTCGCCTGTCCGGCCACCTGACCGACCGTGCCGACCGTATTGTCGACCACCCCGCCGGGCTGAAGCGTGGTGTTGGCGACCCCGCCAACCGTATCGACCGTGTTGTCGACAGTCGTCAGCAGCCGCTCGAGGATCTCGGGATTGCGGTCGATCGTGGTCAGGGTGCGGTCGATAATCTCCTTCACATTGTCGAGGCGGACCTTGAGCAGAACCTGGGCCTCGACGCCCTTGATGGTGATCTTGACCTTGTCGATCGACACGTCGACCCCGGCGTTCAGGTGCAGCAGATTGGCCAGCCGGGCCTCGAGATTGAGCCTCGCCTCGAGGTTTTCGACCTCGACGGTGATCTCCTCGACCGACAGATTGGGCACGTCCAGCAGCACGTCGGGCTCAGCCGACGGATCACTCGGAGCGGAATAGGACTGGCTCGAGACCGGCTCGACCGGCGGGACCTGCGACGGCGCGCTCGACTGGGCCGCGGCTCCGCTGGCGGCGAACAACAGCGCGGCGGCGGCGCCGCCCGTCAACAACAACTTCATTCTGGGTCTCCCTCGGGTGTGTCCGGGGCCGGGCCGGCCTCGACTTCAATCTGCGGCGTCGGAGCGGCGATGGTCGCCTCTCCCCGCAGCCGCCATTCGACATCGCGGAACGTCCGCTGACCGGGAATCGGCCGCGGCAGTCCGGTGCTCAAATTCTCTTCGATGACGGCGCCGTCGGGCTCGCTCCACGCCCGCACCGATACGCTGCCCACCTGCCGCCAGCGCACCTCGTCGGCCCGCGCCGTGATTGACAGGCTGATGTCGGGCTCGGTCGGGGGCGCCGCAGCCGGCGCGTCCTGCGGCGCCAGGCTCAGCAAAAGTGTCGACAAGGTGGCGATCATGGCCGGAAGAAGCGCCGGCGGGCCGGTTCGGTTCCGTCAACCGTTCACACGGATTGAAGTCCCGCTCTCTTGACGCTCCCGCCCGGGGGTTCCAGTCAGGATCGAACCCGGAGCCTCCCATGCGTCACGACCGCCTCGCCGTCCTCACCGCCCTCGAGGCCCAGGGCGTCGCCCCCGTCTTCTATCACGCCGATCCGGACGTTTGCCTTGAGATCATCCGCGCCTGCGCCCGCGGCGGCGCCAAGGCCATCGAGTTCACCAACCGCGGCGACTTCGCCGTCGATCTGTTTGGCGACCTCGCCCGCGAACTGCAGACGACCGACCCCGACATCATCCTGGGCATCGGCTCGGTCATCGACGCCCCGACCGCCGCCCAGTTCCTCAATCGCGGTGCCCGCTTCGTGGTCAGTCCCTGCCTCGTCCCCGAGGTGGCCCGCGTCTGCAACCGGCGCATAACGGCCTATTTCCCCGGCTGCGGTTCGGTCACCGAGATCGGCCAGGCCCACGAACTGGGCTGCGACATCGTCAAACTCTTCCCCGGCGCCAGCGTCGGCGGTCCCGACTTCGTCAAGGCGGTGCTCGGCCCCATGCCGTGGACGAAAATCATGCCCACCGGCGGCGTCGACCCCGACGAGGACTCGATCGGCAAATGGTTCGGCTCCGGCATCGTCGCCGCCGGGATGGGCTCAAAGCTGATCACCGACGCGGCGGTCAGGGCCGGCGACTGGGCGGCCATCGAGGCGCAGGTGAAGAAGACCGTCGACGCCATCGCGGCGTTCCGGAGGAACTAAGTCCTCCCCCGCTGGGGGAGGGGGACCGCGAAGCGGTGGAGGGGGCCAACCCCGTCCACCAATGTCTAGGTCCGCCCCCCTCCAACGCTTGGTGGTCCCGCTCCCCGTCGCTCTACGCTCCGGGGGAAGAAAGCCCCAGCGTCGCGCTGTTCAAGTCCAGCTCCGCGGCCGGAATCACCACCACGTCCGGATGCGCCGCCCTCAGGTCGTCGATGAACATCTCGGCCTGACCGACCACCACGACATAGGCCTGTTCCGAACTGACCGCCTGCGCCGCCGCCATCAGGGTCTCCGGCGTTGTCGCGCGGATCTTGCCCGGATAGGCCTCGATCTCGCCCAGCGGCAGGCCGTAGGTCACCGCGTCGGCCAGCACTCCGCCCAGCCCCCCGGTGGTCTCCAGCGAGCGCGAGAAGCCCCCGGTCAGATAGGTCTCCCGGTCGGTGACCTCCTGGTCCGGCACGGCCTCGGTGCGCAGCCGGTCGAACTCGGCCAGCACCAGACCGACCACCTCGGCGGCGCTCTCGTTCTTGGTCTGGGTGGTGGCGCTCAGCAGGCCGCCGTCGACCCGCGCCCCCAGCGACGAATAGGCCCCGTAGGACAGGCCCCGCTTGGCCCGGATTTCCTGGAACAGGTGGCCGTTCTGACCCGAGCCCATGATGCTGTTGGCCACCGCCAGCGGATACCAGGCGTCGTCCGAGCGGCGCGGTCCGCGCACCCCCGCCGTCACCGCCGCCTGACCGGCGCCCGGCAGGTCGACCACCACCACGCGCGGCGGCAGGACGGCGCCCGCCCGCACGGGCAACGCCGGAACGGCTCCGCCCGGGGCCGTCCATCCATCGAACATCGACTCTGCGAAGGCGAAGGCCGCCTCGGGATCCATGCCGCCGGTGACGATCAGGGTGGCGTTGTCCGGCCGCCACCAGCGCTCGTGGAACCCGGCCACATCGTCCCGGGTCAGACGCGCCACGCTCTCCGGCGTACCGCTTGACGGGCGGCCGTAAGCGCTGCCGCCATAGGCCAACCGGTTCAGAACCAGCGAGGCCAGCGGCCCGGGCTGACGCAGGTTGACGGTCAGGCCGTTGATCGTCTGGGTCCGGGCCCTCTCCAACTCCTCGGTCGCGAAGGCCGGCGACATGACGATGTCGGCGACCACCTCGGCCACCGCATCGGCCGAGGCGATCGGCGCGGAAACGAACAGGGTCGTGCCGTCGGCGTCGGCGCCGCCCCCGACATTGGCGCCCAGCGCCTCCAACGTCCGGGCGATCTCCGGGGCCGAGCGACCCCCGGCGCCCTGCGACGCCAGATTGGCCGTCATCGAGGCCAGACCGGCCCGGTCCTCCGGATCGGCCGCCGCGCCGCCGGCGATGACCAGCCGCGCGTTCATGATCGGCAGGTCGGTCGACTTCGCCGCGATGACCCTGAGGCCGTTCGGCAGCCGGCGCTCGACCACCTGCGGCGTCGCCATGGCCCGCGCCTCGCCCAGCGCCGGCGGCGCCATGCGCTGGCCTTCGGGCAGCAGTTCGTTCGGCGGCAGGATCGCCGGCGGCACGGTGACGAAGGTCGGGACCGGGGCCGGATTGCGCCAGCTGTCCTCCGGCACGCCCTCCGGCCGCGCGCTCTCGTCCTGATAGCGCAGCGACACCCGCGCCTGATCGTTCAGATACGTCCGCGCCACGCGCTGCACGTCCGCCGCCGTCACCGCCTGCACGGCGGCCAGGTTTCGGTCCGGCGCCCCTGGATCGTTCTCGCTGACGATGGCCCGACCGAGGATGAAGGCCCGGCCCGAGGCCGTCTCGCGCTGGCGCAGCTCGCTGGCCACAATCTCCATCTTGGCCTCGGCCAGTTCCGCCGCCGTCACCGGCTCGTCGCGCATCCGCGCCAGTTCAGCGTGCAGGGCCGCCTCGACGTCGGCCATGGCCTTGCCCCGCGCCACGGTCGCCGTGGCCACGATGACGCCGTCCTCCTCGTTGCTGCCCACGCCCAGTCCGGCGTTGGCGGCCAGCTGGGTGCGATAGACCAGCGCCTGGTGCAGCCGGGAACTGTCGCCGCGGGACAGGATTCCCGACATCACCTCCAGCGCCGACGAGTCCGGATGGTTGGCCGGGACGCCCGGATAGATCACCCCGACCGCCGGCAGAGGTACGTTCGGCGCATAGGCGTCGACCAGACGCGGCGCCGTGCGCGGCGTCTCCACCGGCCGGTCGAACACCGGCACCGGGCGGTCCGGATTGCGGATGTCGGCGAAATACTGGTCGACCAGCCGGTCCAGCTCAGCCGGATCGAAATTGCCCGACACGATCATCGTCGCCGTGGCCGGACGGTAATAGGCCTCGTGGAAGGCCCGCGCGTCCTCTATCCGCGCCGAGTTCAACTCCTCCAGCGAGCCGATCACGCTGCGCCGGTAGATGCTTTCGTCGTAACTGTTGTCGCCGATCACGAAGCGCTGGAAGCGGCCGTAGGGCGGGGCGAGAACCCGCTGGCGCAGCTCCTCCTGGACGATCGAACGCTCGGTGTCGAACACCTCCTGGTCGACCACCGGCCGCGCCATCCGCTCGGCATGGGTCCACAGCATCGTCTCCAGATACTGCGGCGGCACCGTCTCGTAGTAGTTGGTGAAATCCTGCCCGGTCGAGGCGTTGCGGCTGCCGCCCGCATTCTCGACCATGGTCGAGATCTGGCCGTATGGCAGATTGACCGTCTTGCGGCTCAGGATGTGTTCGAACAGGTGGGCGAAGCCCGAGCGGCCTTCCGGATCGTCCTTGCCGCCGACGTCGTACCACAGGGTCACCGTCACCGTGCCCGCGCTCGGGTCCGGCATGGCGTAGACGTCCAGCCCGTTGGCCAGCTCCCGGTGGGTGTATTCCAGCGGCGGCACGACGATCGACGCCGGATCGGTCTGGGCGAAGGCGGGCCCGGAGGCCAGCGGGGCGAAGGCCAGCAGCGAGGCCCCCAGAAGCGCGGCGGTGCGGGTCATGGCGTGGATCCCCCAAGGATCAGGTCTGAACAGGAACCGTGACCCTATCAGCCGATCGGGGGAGAGATAGTTACAGCCCTGTAATGATCGCCTCGACCTCGGCCCGCGTCGGCAGGGACGGCTGCGCCCCGGCCTTCGTCGCCGCCAGCGCCCCGGCCGCACAGGCGAACGTCAGCGCCGCCTCCGGCTCCATCCCCTCCAGCAGGGCCACGGTGATGGCCCCCACGAAGGTGTCGCCCGCACCCGTGGCGTCCACCGCTGTTACGTGGGGCGGCGTGGCCCACGCCATCTGCACGCCGCGCTGGTACATGGTCGCCCCCTTGGCGCCCTTGGTCACCACCACCCGGCCGCCGCCGTGGTGCAGCAGATCACCGTAGAAAGCCGCCTCGGTCTCGTTGACGACGATCAGATCGGCCCGCCGCAACAACTGGTCCGACACCGGCGCCGCCGGGGCCAGGTTGACGCAGACGAAGTCCGTGGCCCGGCCCACCGCCGCTTCCACCGTCTCGACCGGCAGCTCCAGTTGGGCGATCAGCGGCCCCTCGATCCGCGCCGGCAGCTGTTCGGGGGTGACCAGATGATTGGCTCCCGCCGCCACCACGATCTGGTTCTCGCCCCCGGGATCGACGGCGATCAGGGCCACGCCGGTCGGCGCCGTCGGATCGATCTCGACCGCCGACAGATCCACGCCGCCGACGTCCAGCAGGGCCAGCGCCTCCCCGGCCATGGCGTCGTCCCCGACCCGCCCCATCAGACAGACCTCGGCCCCCAGCCGCCGCGCCGCCAGCGCCTGATTGGCCCCCTTGCCGCCCGGATGCCGCGCCAGCGCCGCCCCCGTCACCGTTTCGCCCGCCCGCGGCAGCTTCGGCGCCGAGGCCACGATATCGAGATTGATCGAGCCGATGACAGTGATCCTCACGCGCAGGCCTCCCCGATCAGCGCGAACACCCCGTCCGCATCCGCCGTCGTCGCCCAGCGATGCGGCAGCCTCCCGGCCACGGCCTCGCGGAACTCCACCGCCGTATGCCCCCGCGTCAGCTCGCTCTCCGTCTCCACCGCGATCCGGCACGGCGCCAGTTCGAACAGGCCTGGCTTGAGCAGCCACGCCACGGGGCAGGGATCATGCACCGGCGGCGCGTCCCAGCCGACGATCTTGCGCTCGATCCGCTGCGAAAAGCGCATCATCGCCGCCGATGTGTCCGCCCGCGCCGTGCCGATCGCCTCCAGCGCGGCGATCCGCTGTTCCGTCGCCCGCACCTGATGCGTCGCGTCCAGCCCGAACAGCACCACGTCGCAGCCGCTGGCCAGCACCTCGGCCGCCGCCTCCGGATCGGCCCAGATGTTGAATTCCGCCGATGCCGTGATGTTGCCGCCCTCGGCGCGGGCCCCGCCCATCACCGCCACCGGCCCCAGCCGCTCCGCCAGTCCCGGCTCCCGCCGCAGCGCCAGCGCCACATTGGTCAGCGGCCCCATCACGGCCAGCGCCACCGACCGCTCCGGCCGCGCCATGACCAACGCGACGATGGCGTCGGCCGCATGCCCCTCCGCGCACGGAGCCTCCGGCTCGAACGGGGTCAGGTCGCCCAGTCCCTCGGCCCCGTGAAACTCTCCAGCCCCCGCCGGCTCGCGCCGCAGCGGACGCGCCGCTCCCATGAATACCGGCACGTCCTCGCGCCCGGCGATCTGGCGCAGCATCCGCGCGTTCCGCGCCGTCTTCTCGACGGGCACATTGCCGCCCACGGCGGTGATCGCCAGCAACTCCAGCTCCGGCGAGCCGAAGGCCAGCATCAAGCCCACGGCGTCGTCCACGCCGGGGTCGCAATCGATGATGAGGGACTGTCTGTTCACCCGGCATCACTGCCGCGCGCCGCGCCCGCCCGCAAGCGCTCCGTCACGCGCTCAAACGCACGCCTTCACGCACGCCGCCGCCAGCACCTCGGCCGAATCCACCAGCGGGACCGACACGTCGCCCGACTCCAGCAGCAACGGCACCTCGGTGCAGCCGGCGATGACCACCTCGGCCCCGGCCCCGACCAGCGCCGCCGCCAGCCGCCGCATCTCCGCCCGCGGCGCCTCGCCCGTATCGCCGGCCTTGACCGCATTGATACAGCCCATGATGGCCTGCCGGTCGGCCCCGGTCAGGCGCTCGATCTTCGCTCCCCTCGCCTGGAGGGCGCGGGTGTAGAGCGCCTCGCCGCCGGGCGTGGCCAGCACCCCGACCTTCTTCGCCCCGGCGCTGGTGGCCACCGCGGTCGTCTCCTCGATCATGTCGATGAACGGCAGACCGACCTTGCGGATCGATCCGGTCAGGGCGTGGGCGGTGTTGCAGGGCATGGCCAGCACCTGGGCCCCGGCGTCGCGCAGCCGCATCGCCATCTGCCCCAGCACCGCCTCGGCCGCGTCCGCGGCCCGCTGCCGGTCCGGCACCTGCGGATTGATGTCGACCAGCATGCGAATGTGATCCGCGTCCCGCGCCGCGCCGGTCAGCGCCTGCACCCGCGCCAGAAAAGCCGTCGTCGCCGCCGGTCCCATGCCGCCCAATACGCCCAGAGTTCGTCTGGCCATCTCGCCTCCCGTCCCGACTGCGTCTTGCCAACCGGTCGTTCAGCCGCCCTTATGCGACAAAACAACCGGGAAACGCCAATGCAGACCGAGACCGAGGCCGCGACGGCCCTGATCACCAACGACGCCGTCGTCCTGGGCCTGCTGGCCGTCATCCTGGGGGCCGTGTTCTGGGCCTCGAACCTCAGCCACCCGTGGGTGAAGCGTTTCTTCACCATCATCCCGGCGCTGCTGTTGTGCTATTTCCTGCCCTCGCTGCTGACCACCTTCGGCGTCGTCGATCCCGAGACCTCGCGCCTCTATTTCATCGCCTCGCGCTTCCTGCTGCCCGCCGCCCTTGTGCTGCTGACCGTCTCGGCCGACCTGCCGGCGGTGGTCGGTCTCGGACCCAAGGCGCTGATCATGTTCGCCACCGGCACCCTGGGGGTGATGATCGGCGGCCCGGTCGCCCTGCTGCTCACCAGCTGGGTCGCGCCCGAGCTGATGGGCGCGGGCCCCGAGGCCATCTGGCGCGGCATGGCCACCGTCGCCGGCAGCTGGATCGGCGGCTCGGCCAACCAGACCGCCCTGTATGAGATCTACGGGGCCGGCCCCGACACCTTCTCCATCTGGATCGCCGTCGACGTGGTGGTCGCCAACATCTGGATGGCCGTAGTCCTGTTCATCGCCGCCAACCAGCGCCGGTTCGACAAACTGTTCCGCGCCGACGCCACCGCCGTCGACCGGGTCCGCGACAAGGCCGAGGCCTATGAGGCCGAGCACGCCCGCATCCCGTCGCTGAAGGACCTGATGTTCATTCTCGCCGTCGGCTTCGGGGCCGTCGGCCTGTCGCACGCCATCGCCGACCCGCTGTCGGCCTGGTTCGGTGAAACCTTCGAATGGGCCCAGCGGCTGTCGTTCGACTCCAGCTTCTTCTGGCTGGTGCTGACCGCCACCGTCATCGGCGTGCTGCTGTCCTTCACCGGCGCCCGCAAGCTGCAGGGACCGGGCGCGTCCAAGGTCGGTTCGGTCTTCGTCTATGTGCTGGTCGCCACCGTCGGCCTCAACATGAACATCGGCGCCATCCTCGATTCGCCCGTCTATTTCCTGATCGGCGGCGTCTGGATGCTGGTCCACGTGGCCCTGATGTTCGGCATGGCCTTCCTGATCCGCTCGCCCAGTTTCTTCCTCGGAGTCGGCTCCATGGCCAACATCGGCGGCGCCGCCAGCGCCCCGGTCGCCGCCGCCGCCTTCCACCCCTCCCTGGCCCCGGTCGGCGTGCTGCTGGCCGTGGTCGGCTATATCGTCGGCACCGCCGCCGCCTGGTTCACCGGCCTGGTGATGATGCAGATCGCGGCGGGGGTGGGCTGAGCCGCCCGGCCCCCGGAACCGTTCGGAAGCGGATTAACGGCGGGCTCACCTATCGGCGTTAGAACTGCGGGGCACGGAGAAGGCCCTTGGAAAGGTTGGACGCGCTCGGCTTCAACGCCGAATTCGACATCACCGCCGCCTCAACCCGCGCCAAGGCACGCGAGCGCGTGGGGCTGTCGGTGCTCGTTCTGCTGCTGTGCGCCCCCTCGATCGGCTTGGCGGCTGCGTCCGCCTGGTGGCTGTTCGCCCTCGCGGCCGAAGCCATACTGTGGACATCCACCAGTCCGGGTCTGGTCCGGCGATCGCCTGTCCCGGCGCGGGCGCTGCGCCTCTTCGCCTCCTGCATGGCGAGTTGCGGCTGGGTGCTCGGCGGTCTGCTTCTGTGGTTTCACGGCACGCTTACCAGCATGGTGATGGCCGTGGCGCTGCTGTCCGGCGTATCGATCTACATCATCAAGGCCTGTTACCGGACCCCGATCCATCTGCTGGTCTGCGGAATCCCGCCCGCGCTCTGCCTCCTGGCCCTGCCCTTCCTGTACGACGCCGGCCCCTGGAACCGCGTCCAGCTCGCGGCTGCCCTGGCCGTGCTTGTCGGATTTGCGGTCAGTTCCGCGGCCCACGGATGGAAGAACCATCTGAAACTGACCCGGTCGGCGGTGGACCTCAAGGACCAGACCCGCAAGGCCGAGGACGCCAATCGGGCCAAGAGCGCGTTTCTCGCCAATATGAGCCACGAAATCCGGACCCCGCTCAATGGCGTCCTCGGGGTCGCCGAGGCGCTGTCCCATACTGAACTGACACCCGCCCAGCGCGACATGCTGGCGCTCGTCACCTCGTCCGGGGTGTCGCTGCAGCAACTGTTGTCCGACATCCTCGACATGGCGCGCATCGAAACGGCGCAGCTCGAACTTCACCCGGTCGACTTCGACCTGCGCGAGACGGTCCACGAAACCTTCCAGCTCCACGCACCGGCGGCCGAGGCCAAGGGTCTGCGGGTCCGGCTCGACGTCGCGCCCGACATTGCGGGGCGGGTCGTGGGCGACGTCGTGCGATTCAAACAGGTGCTGACGAACCTCGTCTCGAACGCGGTGAAATTCACCGATCAGGGGCACGTCGGCCTGACCGCGTCCCGCGTCGCGGTGGCGGATGGCGCGGCGCGCTACTTCTTTACGATCGAGGATACCGGGCTCGGCTTCGATGCGGAGCACAAGGAGCGCCTGTTCCATCGCTTCGAACAGGCCGACGGATCCGTGACGCGCCGGTTCGGCGGTTCCGGCCTCGGGCTGGCCATCTGTCGGCAACTCACGGAACTGATGGGCGGGGACCTGGACTGCGACAGCACGCCCGGCCAGGGTTCCGTCTTCCACTTCAGCCTGACCTTGCCGGACGCCGCCGCGGTTCCCGCCATGCCGCCGCGCGTGGAAGAATCCGTCATCGATCGGCCGCTTCGTATTCTCGCCGCTGATGACCACCCGACCAACCGGAAGGTCATTGAACTGGTTCTCGGCCCGATGAACGTCGACCTCGCGCTGGTCGAAGATGGCGCCGCGGCGGTAGAGGCGTTCGGGACGGGCGATTTCGACGCCGTGCTGATGGATATGCAGATGCCGGTGATGGACGGGCTCGCGGCGACCCGCGCCATCCGCGCGTTCGAGTCTGAAACCGGCCGGGCCCGCACCGGAATCATCATGCTGACGGCCAACGCCCTGCCTGAGCACGTCGAGGCGGCGCTCGCGGCGGGAGCGGATCGCCACCTGTCCAAGCCGATCGACGCCCGGCGGCTCGTCTCGACCCTGCTGGAGCTGCAGGACGGCGCGGCGGCCGGCCGCGCCGCGGCCGGACTGGCGCGCTACAGCCCCGCCCCCACCACGCTTTCATAGCCGAACAGCCCCTGCGCCCCGCCGGTGTGCAGGAAGACCACCGTCTCCCCCTTGAAGGAGCCCTTGCGCGCCAGGGCGATCAGCCCCTTCATCGCCTTGGCGGAATAGACCGGGTCCAGCACGATGCCGTCGGTCCGCGCCGCCAGTTTCAGCGCCTCGATCACCCCGTCGTCGACCAGGCCATAGCCCTCGCCGACATAGTCGCAGTCGGCTTTGACCATCTCCGCCGTCACCGCGTCCGGACGCCCCAGCAGGGCCGCCGTCTCGCGCGCCAGCTTCAGCACATTCTCTTCCTGCTTCGGCTTCGGCGCACGCACCCCGATGCCCAGCACCGGGATATCCGCCCCCATCACCGCCAGCCCGGCGACCAGTCCGGCGTGTGTCCCGGCGCTGCCGGTCGCCGTCACGATCCGGTCGACCCGCAGGTCCAGCTCGTCGGCGCCGACCACGATCTCGCGGGCGCAGTCGACATAGCCCAGCGCCCCGACCGGGTTCGAGCCGCCGCCGGGAATGACATAGGGCCGCCCACCGCGCGCCCGCACCTCGGCCGCCGTCTTCTCCAGCTCGGCCGGCATGTCCGAGCCGCCCGCCACGAACCGCACCCCCGCCCCGAACAGCCGGTCCAGCAGCACGTTTCCGTTGGCCACATAGTCGTGCGCCTTCGACCCGGTCCGCTCCTCCAGAATGACCTCACAGGCCAGGCCGTGGGCGGCGGCGGCGGCTGCCGTCTGGCGCACATGGTTGGATTGCACCGCCCCCTGGGTCACCAGCGTATCCGCCTCCTGTTCGAAGGCCTCGCCGAGCAGGAATTCGAGCTTGCGCGTCTTGTTGCCGCCGCCGGCCAGACCGGTGCAGTCGTCGCGCTTGACCCACAGATCGACGCCCAGTTCCTCGCTCAGCCGCGGCAGCGGCTCCAGCGGCGTCGGCAGATGGGCGAGGCGGACGCGGGGGAAACGGGCGAGGTGCATGGGGAGACTCCGGCTGGGTGTCCGTCCTAGCGCGGACCCGGCTCCGGCCCAAGCGCCGCCTCCAACCGTCAGGTCGGCGCCACCGCCTCCAGCATCAGGCCGACGATGCGATCCCCCGAGGGCGTCGCCTCCGTCATCAGGGCGTCGAGTTCCGGGGCCAGCGATGGCGTGATCCGCGCGCTCGCCATGGTCCAGGCGTCGAAAGCGCGGCGCTCGATCGGCCGACGGTCCAGCACCTCGATCTCCCGATGCCGCCGGTCCCGGCCCAGCCGGCGCTGCAATTGATCCAGATAGCCGGAGTCCCCCTCGACCACCTGCAGAAAGCGGCCGTCATGGGCCGCCAGCGCCCCGGTCAGGCCATCGCGAGCATTGTTGCGCTGTGCCTCGCCCAGCAACTCGGCCAGCGGCGCCAGCGCCTCCGTCGGCATCACGGCGACGCTGCGGTAAACCAGTCGGTCCAGTCGTGTCGGCATGATCCCTCCCCACAGCCACGGTCAAGGTAGAGGGATTCACCGACGGGTCTACAAGTCCTTGAAGATAATCGGTTATGTCCGGAGCCGGACATTCGGCATCGCCCGCCGAGGTTGACCGGGCGCATTTTTCCGGGAAATCGGCGGGAGCCCCGGAACCGATCCCGCCGATTGCTGTTTATCGATCGGACCAAGCGGCGATGCGCGCTCGACTAGTCCACCAGCGGCCCGGCCTCTGCCACGCCCCCCCGACGCAGGCCGGGCCGCTACCTTCTCAGGACATAGGTGATCGGGCTTAGGGCTTAGGTCGTAGAGATCAAGGTCCGGAATCCCGTGCCCGGGCCCAGGGCTTCGAGAGTCTGCTCCTCCTAAGTCCTAAGCCCTAAGCCCTAAGCCCCAAGCCCTCCCTTGCTCCGAATCCCGGGCGGCCCGATGCTGTCCCCATGGCCGAATCGTCCGCCCGCCTGCGCGACCGCGCCGCCACCGAGGCTCTCATCGTCGAGGCCGGCGAGCGGATCCTCCTGCGCGACGGCTTCCCCGGTCTCAACGTCCAGACCCTGGCTGGCGAGGCGGGATGCGACCGCAAGCTGGTCTATCGCTATTTCGACGGCGCCGATGGGGTCGTGGCCCGCATCGCCGCCCGCGCCCACGCCGACCTGGTCCGGTCGCTCGACGCCGCCCCCGCCTCCGGGACCGAGTCCCTGCGCGCCTTTGCCCGCGAGAGCCTGTCGGCCTGGCTCGGCGCCCTGCGCGCCAGCCCCCTGACCCTGCGGCTGATGGCCTGGGCCCTGGTCGAATCCTCGCCCCTGCTCAACCGTATCGAGGCCGAGCGCTCGGCTGTGCTGCAGGCCTGGATGCGCGAGCGCCGTCCGCGACTGCGCACGCCGCCCGCCGGCGACGCCGTGGCCGTCAACGCCGTTCTGCTGGCCGCCGTCCAGCACCTCGCCCTCAGCGGCGGCGCCCGCCCCGGCGTCGGCGGCGTCGCCCTCGACGACGCCGGCTGGGCCCGCATCGAGACCGCGCTGGACGCCCTGCTGGTGGCCTTCCCGGAATAGCGGGAGCCACCCTCCCTTTTCAGGCGTTGCCGCTTCCATGAGCGCCAGCCTCGCCCTCGACCGCCGCCGCGAGCTCGCCTACGCCCGCGATCTGGCCCGCGCCTTCGGCGGCGCCCTGCTGTTCAGCCTGCCGCTGCTGATGACCATGGAAATGTGGTGGTTCGGCTTCATCCTCGAGCCGCTCCGCCTCGCGGTCTTCCTGCTCGTCGCCCTGCCGCTGCTGTTCGGCCTGGCCTTCTACGCCGGCTTCAGCGCCCAACATCGCGGCCTCGGCCACGCCCTGCTCGACACCCTTGTCGCCCTCGCCGTCGGGGCCATCACCGCCGCCGCCGTCCTGGCCCTGTTCGGCGTGCTCGAGCCCGGCGCCCCGCCAGGCCAGATCGTCGGTCAGCTGACCCTGCAGGCCGTCGCCGGCGCCATGGGGGCCCTGCTCGCCGGCCGCCAGCTCAGCGCCGGCGAGGAGGACATCGGCGATGAGGATCAGGCCGCCTATCCCGGCGAGCTGTTCCTGATGGTCGCCGGGGCCCTGTTCCTCGCCCTCAACATGGCCCCGACCGAGGAGATGATCCTGATCGCCTACCGGATGAGCGCAGTCCAGGTCATCGCCCTGATCCTCGTCTCTCTCACCGTCATGCACGCCATCGTCTACAACATCGGCTTTCCGGGCCAGGAAGCGCACACCCGCCCCTTCGCCGCCTTCGTCCACTACACCCTGGCCGGCTACGGCCTCGTGCTGCTGACCAGCCTGTATGTGCTGTGGGTGTTCGGACGGACGCAGGGCCACGGCCTGGCCGAGCTTGTCGACGCCGTGGTGGTCCTGTCCTTCCCCGGCGCGATCGGCGCCGCCGCCGCCCGGCTGCTGGTCTGATGGCCGCCCGCCGCAAGTCCGCGCCGCCCGCCCCCGCCCTGCTCGAATGGGCCATGGGCGGGCTCGGCCTGTTGCTGGTGCTCGCCGCCTTGGCCGTGATCGTCTTCGAAGCCCTGCGCGCCGGCGAACCGGCCCGGCTCGAGGCCCGCCTGATTGGGACCCGCCCCGCCGGCGCCGGCTGGCTGGCCGACGTCGAAGTCCGCAACCTCGGAGGCGAGACCGCCGCCGCCGTCGGGATCGAGGGCCGCCTCGGCGCCGAGACCGCCGAGGCCACCGTCGACTACGTCCCCGCCCACGGAAAGCATCGCGTCACCCTCGCCTTCGACGCCGACCCCCGCGCCGCCCGGGTCTCCGTCGCCGGCTGGTCGGAGCCCTGAGCCGTTGAACCCCTCGCCCCTTCGGCCTAGGCTGAAGCCGTTCTCCGGGGAGCCGCGCCTGAGCGGCTGAGATTGGCGTGACCGCCTGACCCGTCGAACCTGATCCGGGTCATGCCGGCGAAGGGATGAGTAACGCGCGGTCCGAACGCCACAGGACCCTCGCCCGACGCCGGCGCCCTCAACACCGAGGCCGCCATGAACATCGCCGTCACCCCGCCCGTCACCCCCGAAGAGCCCAACGTCGATCTGGCTCTGAAAGACGCCCGCGAGCAGGTGATGAAGGAGACCGGCTCCATCCCGACCGGCGAGCGCGCGGGCAGCCGCAAGGTCTACGTCGCCGGCGAGCTGTTCCCCGACATCCGCGTCCCCTTCCGCGAGGTCGCCGTCCACCCCAGCGCCAACGAGCCGCCCGTCACCATCTACGACTCGTCGGGCCCCTACACCGACCCTTCGGTGACCATCGACATCAAGAAGGGCCTGCCCCTCGTCAAATCCAGCTGGCAGCTCGACCGCGGCGACATCGCCCCCGTCGAGACCCCGCGCGAGGTCAAGCCCGAAGACAACGGCCACGCCTCCGGCAAGAACCTCGCCCCCCGCTTCGACACCAGTCGCCACCGCGTCTTCAGGGGCGTCGAGGGCCGCCCCGTCACCCAGTACGAATACGCGAAGGCCGGCATCATCACCCCCGAGATGGAATACGTCGCCATCCGCGAGAACCTGCGCCGCGAGCAGACCGCGCCCTGCATCCGCGACGGCGAGGATTTCGGCGCCGCCATCCCCGACTTCGTCACCCCCGAGTTCGTGCGTCAGGAGATCGCCCGCGGCCGCGCCATCATCCCGCACAACATCAACCACCCCGAGGTCGAGCCGATGATCATCGGCCGCAACTTCCTGGTGAAGATCAACGCCAACATCGGCAACTCGGCCGTCCTCAGCTCCGTCGACGACGAGGTCGACAAGCTGGTCTGGGCCACCCGCTGGGGGGCCGACAACGTCATGGATCTGTCGACCGGCCGCAACATCCACAACATCCGCGACTGGATCATCCGCAACGCCAGCGTCCCCATCGGCACCGTGCCCATCTACCAGGCGCTGGAGAAGGTCGGCGGCGTGGCCGAGGACCTGACCTGGGAGGTCTATCGCGACACCCTGATCGAACAGGCCGAGCAGGGCGTCGACTATTTCACCATCCACGCCGGCGTCCGCCTGCCCTTCGTGCCGCTGACCGCGAACCGCGTCACCGGCATCGTCTCACGCGGCGGCTCGATCATGGCCAAGTGGTGCCTCAGCCACCACAAGGAGTCCTTCCTCTACGAGCATTTCGCCGAGATCTGCGAGATCATGCGCGCCTATGACGTGTCGTTCAGCCTCGGCGACGGCCTGCGCCCCGGCTCCATCGCCGACGCCAACGACGAGGCCCAGTTCGCCGAGCTGCGCACCCTCGGCGAGCTGACCAAAATCGCCTGGGACCACGGCTGCCAGGTGATGATCGAGGGCCCCGGCCACGTGCCGATGCACAAGATCAAGGCCAATATGGATGAGCAGCTGAAACACTGCCACGAGGCGCCCTTCTATACGCTGGGGCCGCTGACCACCGACATCGCCCCCGGCTACGACCACATCACATCCGCGATTGGAGCGGCCATGATCGGCTGGTTCGGCACGGCCATGCTCTGCTACGTCACGCCCAAGGAGCACCTCGGCCTGCCCGACCGTCAGGACGTCAAGGACGGCGTCATCACCTACAAGATCGCCGCCCACGCCGCCGACCTGGCCAAGGGCCACCCGGCCGCCCGCGCCCACGACGACGCCCTCAGCCGCGCCCGGTTCGAGTTCCGCTGGGAAGACCAGTTCAACCTCGGCCTCGACCCCGAAACGGCCCGCAAATACCACGACGCCACCCTGCCGAAAGAGGCCCACAAGACCGCCCATTTCTGCAGCATGTGCGGCCCGAAATTCTGCTCGATGAAGATCAGCCAGGACATCCGGAGGGACGCCCAGGCGCAGAACGACGCGGGCGGTTCGCTGGCCGAGGCCGAGGCCGGGATGGCGGAGATGAGCGCGAAATTCCGGGCCGGGGGCGGGGTGGTGGAGGTGAAGGTGTGAGGGGCTAGGCCGCCTTCAGTCCCGCCAACGGCCGCACCTTCAGAAACACAAAGGCTCTGGGCTTGGTGGTAGACCCGTTGAGGCGCAGCAGCGTGGCCTCGACTTGCCTCGTGCTTATCCAAGCCGAGACAGAAGGCGCTTGGACCCGATTCACATACCCAACTGTGATGCCATCAGCAGAAATTCGGACGGCATTGGGATCATGAGGATGATCCGGTTCCGGCGTGAGTTCCAGCACCCCTCCCGGGACGAGTGCTGCACGGCTGTCTGGATAGTGGCGGTGGCCCGCCACTTCTATCACCGCATCACAAAACGCCTGCTCGGGATCGAATGGATCGATCAAGGAGAAGCCATCGCCAGGCAAACGAGCCTCAGTTGCGCCCAACAACGCCATAGGGCTCACGCGGTCAGTGGTCTGAATGCGAAAGTGCTCAAGATAGGCGCCAAAGTCGGAACGCGTCGGCGGCGGAAGGCGCCTGAGGAAGGCTTCCAAGACATGGTCATCGAAGATCGTCTTGTCGCTTCCGCGGGAATCGAACGCCGGGTACCCTAGGTATCCTGTCGCCCTAAGTTCGCTCTCTGTGCGCCCGTTGTTCTCCATCGAGAACTCTGCACCTTTCAGATAGCGAAACTCCACGCCGTCCGAAGTGCGCCGCACTTCTCCCACGATCCATCGCGTCCTCCCCGGCACTGTGAGAGGAGGTTCCCACGTCAGCGTAAGCCGCTTGGGTTCACTCAAGTATTCAATCCACTGCGACATCTTTAAGCTCCAATCGCAGCGATGACCGCGTCGCGCTTCGCTTTCAAAAGACGGGTGACAAAGTCCGCTCGCCGCTCCGTGAAGCGGATCGGGAACTCAGTCGCCGAGCAGGCATGAACAACGTCATCGATCGTAGAATCACGCAAGTGAATCACACGATCCATCTTCGTTCCATCCCTGCCGTGAACTTCCATAAACCGGCGGCACAGTTCGGCGTGCCTCGCGCTTTCGTCATTTCCCGCCAGCCAACCGCAATGGTGCATCCCTCGCGCGACAAAACGGTCGAATGCGGCCCCTGTAGTTAGCCGTCCCATGTCCTCATCTCTGATCGAAAAGCCGAGGCTGGTCCCATTGTCGAATATCGGCGCCAACGAGTGCGTCACTTGACCATCCGTAGAGACGCGAACCAGAAAGCCCCAGTTCTCCGAATGCCGATCCGTATTCCCGATGACGGCGTCGAACGCGATCGCCTCGGCCCACCAAGAATGCCAGTCCACCACTTGGTGGCTTCGTGTCAGCCAGATGTTTTCCCTCATGCTGCCGCGCCGGAAATCGGTTGTTCTGCCGAGGCCCTGAAACCGCTCGATGGCGTGAACGAACCTGAGGGGCTCGTGACCAGGGTGGCCGAAGAAGAACTCAACCAGCACTCCGGGGCGTCCAATGGCATCGGTCGCCAAGAAGGCTGGCGGGACCGGCAGCCCCATTTCCCGGGCCAACCTATAGGCAATGACCTCCGACCAGATCTGCATTGCCCGATTGCCCGTGGGTTCCTTGAATACATAGCGATGCGCGCTCACGAGATCCGGTCGGGCCGTCGGATTGGGAGAGATCACAAACCTCTTCGGCTTCGCGCCTTGCGGCCCGAAGGGGTTGTCCTCGTCCAATTCCCACCGGGAGATGTCGACGACGTCGGGTAGGTGAACGGGGAGCCGTGCCATCGAAGGGATTTTATACCTGCGATGCGTCAAAAGCGGACATATCGACTTTAGCAGCGCTCACTCACCCGCCATCCCCCGCAACGCCTCCTCGAACACCGCCGCCGGCTGCCCACCCGAGATCAGCCACTTCCCCTCCACCACCACGGCCGGCACGCCGCTGATCCCGCGCGAGACCCACAGCGCCTCCGCCGCCCGCACCTCCTCGGCATAGCGCCCCTCCGCCAGCACCGCCTCGGCCTCCCCCCGGTCCAGCCCCGCCGCCGCCGCCGCGTCGGCCAGCACATCGGCGTCCGTCATCGTCCGGCCCTCGGTGAAATGGGCCGTGAACAGCGCCCCCTTCAGCGCCCTCTGTTCCGCCATCCCGATCGTCCCCGCCCAGTGCAGCAGCCGGTGGGCGTCGAAGGTGTTCCAGATCCGGCTCGTCTCGCCCATCCGCATCTCGAACCCCGGCCAGGCCTCGGCCGCCCGCTCGGCGATCATCACCCGGTTCCGCGCCGACTGCTCCGGCGTCGCACCGTATTTCCCGGCCACATGTTCGACGATGTTCTGCCCCTCGGGCGGCATCTGCGGGTTCAGCTCGAACGGCTGGAAGCGCACCTGCGCCTCGATCCCCTCCCCCTTCAGCGTCTCCAGCGCCGCCTCCAGCCCGCCCAGCCCCACCACGCACCAGGGGCAGACGATGTCGGAGACGAAGTCGATGTGCAGGGACTTGGGCATGGGTCGATCTCCGGGCGGGCCCTTCATATAGGGCTCGGGGCCGTCGGGTTCATCACAACGGGCACAACGAGACACGACGAACACAACGGGAGCCCACCTGTCCTCGCCCTTCGCGGGCCCTTGCCCGCAATTCCATCAATGGCGTCTCCCTGACGGGAGCCGCGGGCACCGGCCCCGTCGTGTCCGTTGTGAAATCGTTGTGCTCGTTGTGAAGAACCTCGGCTCTCCACAGCCGCCCAAACCCCATGACGCTGTGCTGACAATCCGGGAAATTATAGTCGGGTTATGCGGACGATTTCTGGCCTTTTCAGCGCCTTGGCTGAATCTAAACGCGATCTTCCCGCCCCATGAAAAACCGCGCGTAGACTTTCCTCCGCCAGCAACAAAGGACGCCACGCCCATGCCCGACGCCAGACCCCTCACCGCCCCCCGAACGCGGCGGGACGGCGCCCGCCGGCCCGCCCCGAAGACCGTCTGGGAGGCGGTCCGCGCCGACTATATGGCCGGGCTGCCGGCGCATGAGTGCTGCCGGCGCCACGGGGTGACCATCGCGGCCCTGCGCTCCCGCGCCGCGCGCAACGGCTGGCGGCGCATCGACCAGCCGTGGACGCCGGCCAACGCCCTCGACCCGGCCGACGAAGGCGTCCAGCTGGAGCAGCGCAGCGAGGGCGACCTCGACCGCATCGACACTGGCGAACTGATCTTCGTCGCCCACCGCCGGATGCTGCGTTGCGTGCTGCGCGGCGACGCCGCCGGGGCCCTGCGCTGGGGCCGGGTCGGCAAGGCGCTGGAGGCGGAAGAGGCCGAGATGCGCCGCTACCTCTGTCAGGAAGAGGCGCTCAACAGCGCCCGGCTGGCCGAGGCGGCCGACGGCGCCGACTGGCTGCGCCCGACGCCGGGCTTTCTGGCGGCGGCCGATGCCGACTCTGCCGACTCTGCCATACCCAAATTTCCGGACCGGGCGGAGGCCGGGAAGGATGGGTGATCCCCGCGCCTCCCGCGCCTGTGACCGCCGCAAACCTTGGCTTCCCGCCTCCCCGCCACTAGGTTCCGCCGCAACGACGGCGGACCCGCCGCGACCCTTTCAGGAGACGCCCCATGCATGACGCGCCCCAATCCGACGCGGCCGCCCGCCTCGACAAGGAAAACCCGCTCGGCGTCGACGGCTTCGAATTCGTCGAGTTCACCGGTCCCGAGCCCGAGGCCATGATCGCCCGGCTCGAGCTGATGGGCTTCACCCGCACCCATGTGAACCCGGCCAACAAGGTCGTGCGCCTGAAGCAGGGCGACATCACCATGCTGGTCAACCAGTCGCCGGCCGGTCAGGCGAAACAGTTCGCCGACGACCACGGCCCCTCGGCCAACGGCATGGCCTTCCGGGTCAAGGACGCCAGGGCCGCCTACGAAGGCGCGGTGTCGCGCGGCGCCAAACCGGCCGAAGGTGCCGACGGCGGCGCGCTGGGCGGCGGCTATCCCTACATCCTGCAGGGCATCGGCGGCTCGCTGCTCTACATCGTCGACAAATACGGCGACGCCGGTTCGCTCTACGACGGCTGGGACGAGATCGAGGGCTGGGAGGAGGCCGAGCGCAAGAATTCGGTCGGCCTGTATTGCCTCGACCACCTGACCCACAACGTCAAACGCGGCCAGATGCGCACCTGGTCGGGCTTCTACGGCGACGTCTTCGCCTTCGAGGAGCAGAAATATTTCAACATCAAGGGCAAGGCGACCGGCCTCTTGTCCCAGGCGATGATCGCGCCCGACCGCGCCATCCGCATCCCGCTCAACGAGAGCCAGGACGAGAACAGCCAGATCGAGGAATTCCTGCGCCGCTACAACGGCGAGGGCATCCAGCACATCGCCCTGCACACCGACAACATCTTCGAGACGGTCGAGGAGATGAAGCGCCGCGGCATCCCCTTCCAGGACACCATCGAGACCTATTTCGACCTGATCGACAAACGCCTGCCGGGCCACGGCGAGGACGTGGCCCGCATGCGCGAGAACCGCATCCTGATCGACGGCTCGGTCGAGGACGGCCTGCTGCTGCAGATCTTCACCCAGGACACCTTCGGCCCGATCTTCTTCGAGATCATCCAGCGCAAGGGCAACCAGGCCTTCGGCGAGGGCAATTTCCAGGCCCTGTTCGACTCCATCGAGCTGGACCAGATCCGGCGCGGCGTCATCAAGGTGGATGCCTGAGTTTCGCCTCGGGCCGCCCGGCTGGCTGCCCTGGCTCGGCCCCCTCGTGGCGGCGGGGATCGGGGCGGCGGTCGGGGAATACGGCCTCGACGGGGATTTCGGGACGGTGCTGGCGGCGGCCCTGATCGGCGGCTTCCTGCCCATCCTCGGCAACGCCCTGTGGCGCTGGACCCACCGCCGCAAGGGCTAGTGGAAGTCCCGTGACCCCGGCAGCACCCGCACCGCTCTCGGGTGCCGTCCCCGGGCCGGCTCGTGCCCCGATCCCGGGGCCCGGTCCGGCGTCAGATGGCCCAGCATGGGGGTCCAGTCGTCGAGCTGCTCGACGACCAGATGGGTCACCCCCTCGGCGCTCTGGACCTTGCCGGTCGCCAGCACCATCCGGGCCCCCATCGCCGTCGGCCGGAACCGTTCGAACACATCCGGCCACAGCACCAGATTGGTCACCCCGGTCTCGTCCTCGATGGTCATGAAGCAGACGCCCTTGGCCGTGCCCGGCCGCTGCCGCACCAGCACCACGCCGCCGACCCGGATTCGTTTGTGGTTCGCCACCTCGGCGCAGGCCTGGGCCGTCACCGCCCCCGCCGCCGCCAGCCGCTCGCGCAGGAAGCTCAGCGGGTGCCCCTTCAGCGACAGCCGGAGGGTCTGGTAGTCGCCCACCACCTCCTCCGAGGGGGCCAGCGCCGGCAGCGCCTCCGGCGGTCGGCCGTCGCCCTCGACCAGCCCCATGGCCTCGAACAGCGGGGCCGGCGCCGCCGCCGACGGGGCGCCCCTGGCCGCCCACAGGCCCTGGCGCCGCGTCAGGTCCAGCGAGCCGTAGGCGTCGGCCTCGGCCAGCCGGTCCAGCGCCGCCGGCGGCAGCTTCGCCCGCACCCGCAGATCCTCCAGATCCGCGAACGGCCGCTCGGCCACGATCCGCTCCGCCCACGCTTCCCGGAACCCGTCGATCGACCGCAAACCCAGCCGCAGCGCGTGCCGCGCCTCGCCCTCGCGCGGCTCCAGCGAGGCGTCCCAGCCGCTGGCGTTGACGTCCGGATGCCTGACCTCGACGCCGTGCTCCCGCGCGTCCCTGACCAGCTGCGCGGGGGCGTAGAACCCCATCGGCTGGCTGTTCAGCAGCGCCGCCGTGAACACCTCCGGATAGACGCACTTCACCCAGGCGGAGATGTAGACCAGCAGGGCGAAGGCGCAGGCGTGGCTCTCCGGGAACCCGTATTCCCCGAAGCCCTTGATCTGCTGGAAGCAGCTTTTGGCGAAGTCGGGCGGATAACCCCGCTCGATCATCCGCCCGACAAACAGGCCCTCGTACTCGTGGATGGTGCCCATGTGCCGGAAGGTGGCCATGGCGCGCCTCAGGCCATTGGCCTCGGCCGGACTGAATTTCGCCGCGTCCATGGCGATGCGCATGGCCTGCTCCTGGAACAGGGGCACGCCCAGCGTCTTGTGCAGGACTTGCCTGAGCTCGTCGGCCGGTCCGTGGTCCGGCGACGGGGCAGGATAGTCGATCCGGTAGGGTCGACCCTCTTCCTCGGCCTCCCGTCTTTCCTTTCGCCGCTTCAGATAGGGGTGGACCATCCCGCCCTGGATCGGGCCCGGCCTGACGATCGCGACCTCGACGACCAGGTCGTAGAAGGTCTCGGGCCGCAGCCTCGGCAGCATGGCCATCTGCGCCCGGCTCTCGACCTGAAAGACGCCGATCGAGTCCCCGTTCTGAAGCATTTCGTAGACCGGCTTCTCGCCCATCGGGACGGTGTGCAGCTCTAGCGCCCGACCGTAGCTCTGTTCGATCATCCGGAAGGCGCGCTTCAGGGCGGTCAGCATGCCCAGGGCCAGCACGTCGACCTTCATCAGCCTGAGGTGGTCGATGTCGTCCTTGTCCCATTCGATGAAGGTCCGATCCGGCATCGCCGCGTTGCCGATGGGTACGATCTCCAACAGCGGAGTCTGGCTGAGCACATAACCGCCGACGTGCTGGCTCAGGTGGCGCGGAAATTTGATCAGCTCGGCGGTCAGGTCCAGCGCCAGCCGCATTCGCTCGTCGTCGCGGCTCAGGCCCGTCCGGTCGATGTGTTCGCCCTTCACGCCGTCGCCCCACGAGCCCCAGACGGTGTCGGCCATGCGGGCGGTGACGTCCTCGGTCAGGCCCAGCGCCTTGCCGACGTCGCGGATCGCCGAGCGGGGGCGATAGTGGATGATGGTGGCCACGATGGCCGCGCGGTCACGGCCGTAGCGGCGGTAGACGTACTGCATGACCTGCTCGCGCCGCTCGTGCTCGAAGTCGACGTCGATGTCCGGCGGCTCGGCGCGGTCGGCGGACATGAAGCGCTCGATCAGAACATCCTGTTCGGCCGGGTTCACATTGGTGACGCCGAGGCAGTAGCAGACCACGGAGTTGGCCGCCGAGCCGCGTCCCTGGCACAGGATCGGATCGTCCTGGCGCCGGGCCCAGGCGACGATGTCGTGCACGGTCAGGAAGTAGTTGGGATACTTCAGTTGTTTGATCAGCCTCAATTCCTTGACGATGGTCTGCCGGATGCGCGGCGACACGCCCTCCGGCCACCGTTCCCGCGCGCCCTCGAAGGTCAGGCGGATCAGCCGGCGCTGGGCGGTCCAGCCGTCGGGCACGGGTTCGTCGGGGTATTGGTAGCTGAGTTCGCGCAGGGAGAAGGTGCAGGCCCTCACAACGTCCATGGTCCGGGCCAGCGCCACCTCATGGCCGCGGAACATGCGCGCCATCTGCTGCGGCGATTTGAGGAACCGCTCGGCGTTGGCCTGCAGGCGGCGACCGGCCTTGTCGATGGTGGTTCCCTCGCGGATGCAGGTCAGGACGTCCTGCAGCCGGCGCCGGTCGGGGTGGTGGTAAAGGACGGCGTTGGTGGCGATCATCGGTGCGCCGGTGCGCCGGGCCATGGCCGCCAGACGAGCGAGACGGCGCCGGTCGTCGCCGCGCCACAGGGGCGAAGCCGCCAGATGAAGGGTGTCGGGCCAGGCGCGCCGCCACGCCGTCAGCCGGGTCTCGAACGCCGCGTCCGGGCTTGCCGGCGCCGGGACAAGGGCGATCATGCCTTCGCCCCGTTGCGCCGCCTGGTCGAAGGTCAGGCGGGTTTCGGCCTTTTCGATGCGGTCGCCGTCGGGATCGGCGCCCGGCTGCGGCACCACCTCGCTCTTGCCCAGCGACAGCAGGCGGCAGAGGCGGCCGTAGGCGGCGCGGTCGCGGGGGAAGACGATCAGCTCGTTTCCGTCGGTGAAGGTCAGGCGCGAACCGATGACCAGCCGGATGTCCGCCTGCTCGGCGCCCATCAAGGCCCGGACGATGCCGGCGAGGGTGTTGCGGTCGGCGACGCCGACGGCGGCCAGGCCGAGCGCCCTGGCCTGCAGCATCAGCTCGGCGGGGTGGGAGGCCCCCTCGAGGAAGCTGAAATTGCTCATGACGCCGAGCTCGGCGTAGGCGCCGTCCCAGCCGTTCACGCCAGCACCCCGTGCATCCACCAGCTGGGAGGCCGCTCATCGGGGCCGCCGGCGTATTCGCGGCCGTAGAGGCCTTCGCGGAAGACCCAGTAGCGGCCGCCCTCGGCGTCCTCGAGGCAGTAGTAGTCGCGGGTCCGGGCGCGGGCGGTCCGCCACCATTCGGGCGCCACGCGTTCGGGGCCTTCCGACCGGACGACGCGGCGGGAGGCGCGGCGCCAGGTGAAGCGGGCCGGAGCGCCGTCGGGCAGGTCGAACAGCGGGTCCCTGATCGGCTCGGGCGGGTCGAGCAGCAGGATCGGGCGGCGGACGGCCTCGCAGGGAGCGGCCTCGATGCGGCGGCCGAGGGCGGGGCGTAACCGTTCGGCCCGTTCGGGGAGCCAGCTGTCGAGCGCTTCGGGCGCCAGCATGCGGGCCTCGCCCAGCCGCGCCGTCAGCCGGTCGATCAGGGCGGTCAGGCTTTCGGCCTGTTTCGCCTCAGCCTCGCGCTCCAGCGCCGCCTGCCGGGCCGCCATCGGCTCGACCACATCGGCGGTCAGCATCAGGGCGTCGAGGCCGAAACCCAGCTCCAGCTTGCCCAGCCCGGCCTCGCGGAACAGGCGCAGCCAGACGGAGGCGTCGCGGCCGGGGCGGCCCATGCGGACGGACAGCGAAGTGGTCCGGCCGTCGGAGCGGAAACCGGTCAGGGTCAGGGCCCGCGCGCCCTGACCGTCGCGCTCCAGCGGGGCGGCGAGGTCGGCGGCCAGTCCGGACAACCGCGTCTCCACCCCCTCCAGATCGGCGACCGGCTCCATCCAGGTCTCCCACGACCGGTAGCGGGGCGGGGGGCGGACGGGGACGAGGGCCTCGCCGACGTGGCCAAGCGCCTGATCCAGCCGGCGGACCAGATCGACGCCGCCGTCGTTGCGGAAGCGGCGGGCAAGGCCGGCGCGGGGCATGGGGTAGAGGTCGCCGATCCGCTTGAGGCCGAAGCGGCGGGCCTGGGCCAAGGTGCGGTCGGCGATGCGCAGGGCCTCCACCGGCAGGGGGGCCAGCCGGTCGCGGGCGTCGTCCTGCGTGGCGATCGGGGCCGCCCCGGCCTCGTCCTCGCCCCAGCGGGCCAGGGCCCAGGCCGCGCCGGGGGTGGGGGCGACGGCGACGCGGGCCTTGATCCCCGCTTCGGCCAGTCGCTGCCGGATCTGTTCCGCCAGCGCCGCCTCGCCGCCGAACAGGTGGGCGGCGCCGGTGACGTCGAGGAACAGGCCCTCCAGCCCTTCCTCAGACGGATCGACGCTGACCGAGGGCGACCAGCGCTCGGCCCATTGCGCCAGCGCCGTCAGGGCCCGGGCGTCGGCGGCGGGATCGGCGGCCTGACCGATCAGGTGCGGGACCATGGCCCGGGCGTCGGCCTGGGTCTGGCCGCGCCGAAGGCCCGCGGCCCGGGCGGCCGGATTCAGGGCGTGGATCACCGCCGCGCCCCGACTGTTCTTGAGGATCAGGGCGAACGGGTTGCGGGGGTCGAGAGCGGGCTCAGGCGGCGAGGCCGGACGGCGCGCCCGTTCCAGCGATCGACGGCGAACCGAAATCGGCCAGTCGATCAGCCAGACGGAGACGATGCGTCTCATCATCCTGCTCCAGCATCCAGGCGCCGGGCCGCTCGCCCCGGCCGCGCGTCAGTTCGGCGAGAAGGCGGGCCCGGCCGGGGGCGCGGTCGTCCTCGGGGTCCACTGCGCTGGCCTGCGTCGAAATCCGCCAGCGCCGCCGGGCCGCGCTGAGCCCGTCCAGTCCGCGCGACAGGATCAGGCCGACGGCCTCGCCCTGTTTCGCCGCGAAATCGAGCCGGCGGGTCTGGGCCAGGGTCGCGCCCTCGACCGCGCCGAGACCGAGCGCCACCGCCCCGGAGCGAAGCCCCTGCTCCATGACCCACAGGGCCTCGGCCAGGGAGGCGGCGGAAGCGAGGATCAAGGGGACCCCCGCCATCCCGGGGCCGTAGGGGCGGCCGTATTCGACGAACCAGGCCCTGGGCGCGGTGACCAGCACCGGCCGGGTGTCGTCCGCGCGCCGTCGCGACAGGGCGAACGCCACCGCCGCGGCCACGTCGCGCGGCGTGGGCGCGCACGCCTCCTCGAGCGGGGCGGGCGTTTGCGGGAACGGGTCCTGTGACAGGGCGGGCGACGGGTTCATGATCATTCAGACGCTGAATGTTCATTCTTTGTTCCGCATGGGACGGAGAGTCAAACGTGGAATCGGATTCGTCCGGGCCGGGGATTTTCACTCCTGAGTGAAACCAAAAAAACGGTGTGGCGGAGTCGGCAGAGTCGGCGCCGAAATTCGGTGTGGCGGAGTCGACAGAGTCTACATCGCCCGAAGCATCCATAGACGCCGCTGCAGCCGCCGCGTCTCAACAACACGATTTCAAAGACCGGCCGGCGGTGAGGCCTGGCTGGACTGACATGGGGCGGCGCGGGCGGGGATCAAGGGCGGGACAGGAATAAATTCCTGCCCCTCTTCGCTTCGATCGACCGTCATCCTCGGGCTTGACCTGAGGATCAGATGTCAGACTGGGCTGTGCGCAAAGGACGGCCCTGAGGGCGCGGGCTGCATGATCCTCGACGCAGCACCGGTTGGTCTGACCCTCGGGTCAAGCCCGAGGGTGACGATGGTGGTGGAAAGGTCGTCCTACCGCCGCGCCTTCAGTGCGTCGCGGATTTCGGTCAGCAGGGTTTCGGTCGGGGTGGGGGCCGGCGGGACGGCGGCGGGCTCGGCCGCCTGCTTGCGGCGCATCTGGTTGATCGCCTTGACCAGCAGGAAGACCACGAAGGCGACGATCAGGAACTGGATCAGGGTGTTGATGAAGGCACCGTACTGGATGGCCACCTTTTCGACCGCCTCGGTCGTCGGGTCCTCGGGTTTCAGAACCCACTGCAGCTTCGAGAAGTCGACATTGCCGAGCGCCAAGCCGATCGGCGGCATGATCACCTGATCGACCAGGCTGGTGACGATCTTGCCGAAGGAAGCGCCGATGATGACCCCGACGGCGAGGTCGATGACGTTGCCGCGCGCGGCGAACTCCTTGAATTCGGCGAGCAATCCCATCAGTCGGTAGCGTTTAGACGCTCACGAAGCTCCTTGCCGCTCTTGAAGAAGGGCACCGCCTTGGCGGGTACGTCGACGGTCTCGCCGGTGCGCGGATTGCGTCCGGCCCGCGCCGGCCGTCCGCGAACCGAAAAGGCCCCGAAGCCGCGCAGCTCGACCCGGCCGCCCTCGCCGAGCGCCTCGACCATCCGGCCGAGGACGATGTTGACCACCCGCTCGACCTCGGCGTGGGTCAGATGGGTGTTCTCGGCCGCCAGTTTCTCGATCAGTTCGGATTTGATCATGTCAGGCCCCCGCCCTCCAACGCCCTTCCCAGGACCATACGGGTGCATCCGAAACCCGAATGCAATCCCTACCTTAGCGACCGGAGGCCGGAGGCAAAAGACCCGACGCCCGGAAATGTCGGTTACTGGACCTTCACCATCCGGGCCGGAGGCATGAAAAAGGGCGGCCAGATCGCTCTGGCCGCCCCAATCATTCGCTCTGCAGCGAAGGCCTTACTCCTTGGAGCCGGCCTTTTCGCGCAGGGCGGCGCCGAGGATGTCGCCCAGCGAGGCGCCCGAGTCCGAGGACCCGAACTGTTCGACGGCTTCCTTCTCGTCCTTCATCTCGAGCGCCTTGATCGAGACGGAGACGCGGCGCGAGGCCTTGTCCATGCCGGTGACCATGGCGTCGACGCGGTCGCCGACCGAGAAGCGCTCAGTGCGCTGTTCGGCGCGGTCGCGGGACAGGTCCGACTTGCGGATGAAGGCGGTCGCCGGGGCGTCGTCCTCACCGAACTTGACCTCGATGCCGCCGGTCTCCACCGCCGTGACGGTGACGGTGACCTGCTGGCCCTTCTTGAAGGTGTCGCCTTCCATCGGATCGCCGCCGAGCTGCTTGATGCCCAGCGAGACGCGCTCTTTCTCGACGTCGACGTCCAGCACCTTGGCCTTGACGGTTTCGCCCTTGCGGTAGCGCTGGATGGCTTCCTCGCCCGAGACGTTCCAGTCGAGGTCCGACAGGTGGACCATGCCGTCGATGTCGTTGTCGAGGCCGATGAACAGGCCGAACTCGGTGGCGTTCTTGACCTCGCCCTCGACGGTCGAGCCGATCGGGTTGTTGGCCACGAAGGCGTCCCACGGGTTGTCCTGGGCCTGCTTCAGGCCCAGCGAGATGCGGCGCTTGGAGGCGTCGACGTCCAGCACGACCACGTCGACTTCCTGCGAGGTCGAGACGATCTTGCCGGGGTGGACGTTCTTCTTGGTCCACGACATTTCCGAGACGTGCACCAGACCCTCGACGCCGGCTTCCAGCTCCACGAAGGCGCCGTAGTCGGTGATGTTGGTGATGCGGCCCGACATCTTGGCGCCGACCGGATATTTGGCTTCCACGCCGTCCCACGGATCGGCCTGGAGCTGCTTCATGCCGAGCGAGATGCGCTGGGTGTCCGGGTTGATCTTGACGATCTGGACCTTGACGGTGTCGCCGACGGCGAGGACCTGCGACGGGTGCGAGACGCGCTTCCACGACATGTCGGTGACGTGCAGCAGGCCGTCGATGCCGCCGAGGTCCACGAACGCGCCGTAGTCGGTGATATTCTTGACCACGCCTTCGCGGACTTCACCCTCTTGCAGCTGGCCGACCAGCTCGGTGCGCTGTTCGGCGCGGGCTTCTTCCAGGATGGCGCGACGCGAGACCACGATGTTGCCGCGCGGACGGTCCATCTTGAGGATGGCGAAGGGCTGTTCCTTGCCCATCAGCGGGGCGACGTCGCGCACCGGACGGATGTCGACCTGCGAGCCCGGCAGGAAGGCCGAGGCGCCGCCGAGGTCGACGGTGAAGCCGCCCTTGACGCGGCCGATGATGGCGCCGTTGACCGGCTGGCCTTCGGCGAAGACCACTTCCAGACGGGTCCAGGCTTCCTCGCGGCGGGCCTTGTCGCGGCTGATGACGGCTTCACCCAGGGCGTTCTCGACGCGCTCAAGGTAGACTTCGACGTTGTCGCCGACTTTCGGGATCACGGCGCCTTCGCCGACGCCGAACTCGCGGGCCGGGATGCGGCCTTCGGTCTTCAGACCGACGTCGATGATCAGGATGTCCTTTTCCATGCCGACGACGCGGCCGTGGACGACCTGGCCTTCGCCGAGGTCACGGCCCTGAAGGGTTTCGTCGAGCAGCGCGGCGAAGTCGTCACGCGAGGGGGAGAAGCTTTGGGTATCGGTCAATGGGTTTCTAACGGTTGTGGCGCGTGACCGGACGGCCCCGCGCGAGGTGGATTGAAGGGTGAAAGCAGGTCGTCGGGATGCGAGGCAAATGAAGCCAGGTCGCCCGCGGAAGCCGAGGATGGGAGCGTTGGATTTGCGGAACGGGTCAGAGACCGTGTTTCGCGCGCGCCGCCTCGACGATACGGCGGGCCGCATCGAAGGCGGTCTCTATATCCATATCGGTCGTATCCAGCAAGACGGCGTCTTCGGCCTGGACCATGGGGGCGGCGCCGCGTCCGGCATCGCGCTCGTCGCGGCGGACGATGTCGGCCAGCATGTCCTCGAAGGCGATGACCTCGCCCCGGCCGGTCAGCTGTTTCCAGCGGCGCGTGGCGCGGACCTCGGCGGTGGCGGTGACGAACAGCTTGGCCGGGGCCTCGGGGGCGATGACGGTGCCGATGTCGCGCCCGTCGAGGACGGCGCCCCCGGGCTGGCTGGCGAAAGTTTTCTGGAAGGCGAGCAGGGCGGCGCGCACGCCGGGATAGCCGGCCACCCGGCTGGCGGCCTCGCCCGCCCCGCGATCGGTCAGCCGGTCGGTGTCGGTCAGGTGGCTGGCGTCGAGGGCGCGGGCCACGGCTTCGGCGGCGGCGGCGTCGTCGAGCGAGCCGCCGGTGTCGAGCAGACCGAGGCCCACGGCGCGGTAGAGCAGGCCGGTGTCGAGGAACGGCAGGCCGTAGGCCTTCGCCAGCCGGGCGGCGATGGTGCCCTTGCCCGAGGCGGCGGGTCCGTCGACGGCGATGATCAGGGCCTGGCTCATGCGGAGCCGATATCTGCCCCGAGCCCGCGCATCAACTCGACAAAGCCGGGGAAGCTGGTGGCGATCATTGCGGGCTGGTCGACGGTGACGGGGTCGGCGGCGGCGAGGCCGAGGATCAGATGGCTCATGGCGATGCGGTGATCGCCGTGGGTGGTCACTGCAGCGCCGCCGCGGACCGATCCGTTTTTGGAACCGCCGGTGACGGTGAAGCCCTCCGCCTCCTCCTCGACCGCGACGCCGCAGGCCTGCAGTCCGGCGGCCATCAGGGCGATGCGGTCGCTTTCCTTGAGCCGCATCTCGCCAATGCCCCGCATGACGGTGTCGCCGTCGGCGAAGGCGGCCGTGGCGGCGAGGATGGGGTATTCGTCGATCATCGAGGCGGCGCGCTCGGGGGGCACGACGACGCCCTTGAGGGCCGAGTGGCGGGCGGTGATGTCGCCGATCTCCTCGCCGCCGGCCGTGCGGCGGTTCGAGACGGTCAGGTCGGCGCCCATCTCGCGCCAGGTCTCGAACAGGCCGGTGCGCAGGGGATTGAGCATGACGCCTTCGACGGTGACCGCCGAGCCCGGGACGATCAGGGCGGCGGCGAGCGGGAAGGCGGCCGACGACGGGTCGCCGGGGACTGTGACGGGGGCGGCGGTCAGGGTCTGACCGCCCCTGAAGGTGACGCGCCACCCGGCGCCGTCCGGCAGGACGCCGACCTCGGCTCCGAAGGCGCGCAACATCCGCTCGGTGTGGTCGCGGCTGGGCTCGGGTTCCGTGACGGCGGTGACGCCGTCCGCGTTGAGGCCGGCCAGCAGGATGGCGGACTTGATCTGGGCCGAGGCGACGGTCTGGCGATAGTTGATGGCCGCGAGGCGGCCGCCGGTGATCGTGACCGGCAGCCGGTCCTCTTCGCCGGACCATGCGAGGCGCGCGGCCATGTCGGCGAGCGGGCCCGTCACCCGCTTCATCGGTCGTTTGCGCAGGCTGGCGTCGCCGTCGAAGGTGACGGTGATCGGATAACCCGCCGCCGCGCCCATCAGCAGGCGAACGCCGGTGCCGGCGTTGCCGCAGTCGATGACGCCAGCCGGCTGTTTGAAGCCGCCGTGGCCGGTGACCCGCCAGCGGCCCGGTCCCAGCCGTTCGACGCCGGCGCCGAGCGCCGCGACCGCGCGGGCGGTGGCGAGGATGTCGTCGCCCTCGAGCAGGCCGTCGATGTCGGTGACGCCGGACGCCATGGCCCCGAGGATCAGGGCGCGGTGGGAGATGGACTTGTCGCCCGGGGCGCGGACCACGCCGGCCAGCGCCGGGGCGCTGCGGGCGGTCAAGGTCGAGGGGATCGTCACCCGGCGGTCTCCGAATTGGTCAGGCGGCCCGGGCGGCGCGAGAGATGGCTTTTGACAGCGGCCCCCCATGGTGGCAAGGGACGCGCCCGATTTCAAACTCCCGCCAAAGGTCTTCAACCGTGGCCAATCCCGAACTGGGCCAGAAGCAGGTCTGCCCGAACTGCCAGGCCAAATTCTACGACCTGACGCGCCGCCCGGCGCACTGCCCGAAATGCGACACCGAATTCGATCCGGAGGAGGCGCTGAAGCTGCGCAACCGCCGCGGCCGTCCGGCCGGTTACGCCGCCGAGGAGACGACCGAAGAGGATACGGACGATCAGGTCGACAAGAAGAAGCCCGCGTCTGACGATGACGACGAGGACGAAACGGTCGCCACGCCGGAGATCGACCAGGAGGGCCATGAGCCGATCCTGACCCCGGACGACGACGATGATGACTCGGCCGCCGACGCCTCGGAGGAGCCCGGCATGGGCGAGGCCGGCGACGATGACGACGACGTGCTGGCCGACGACGATGACGATGACTCGGTGCCCTTCATCGAGGACGAGGACGACGACTCGTTCGGCGAGGAGATCGTCAAGAAGGGCAAGGACGAGGACTGATTTTCCGGCCTCTCCGGGGGCCGAAAATAAATGGCGGAACCGGGCTTGATCAGGATCAGGCCCTGACATAGGTTCCGCCGCCTCGCCGGGGGCGGTTTTCTCCCGGCGATCCGATCCGAAAGGGTTCGGGGCTTTAGCTCAGTTGGTAGAGCGCTTGCATGGCATGCAAGAGGTCAGCGGTTCGACTCCGCTAAGCTCCACCATCGAAGGCCCTGCGGGAGACCGCGGGGCCTTCGTCCTTTGTGGCCCCCGGCCGTTGATCTGGCGAGCCCGTCCTCCCATCTTGGAGACAGCGGCCGACGCCTCGCCGATCCCGGGGGGCGTGGACGGTCGCAGGCCTGCTTCGGGGGCGAGACCATGACCACGCGCACCATTTTGTTCGACAGCCCCTTCCTGCTCGGCTTCGACCATACGCGAGCCCTGATCGACCGGGCGGCGCGGGCGGCGGGAGACAGCTATCCGCCCTACAACGTCGAGCAGCTGGGCGAGCATTCGGTGCGCATCACCCTGGCGGTGGCGGGCTTCGGCCCCGACGACCTGACGGTGACTATCGAGGGGCGCCAGCTGACCATCGCCGGCAAGCGCGAGGACGCCGGCAAGGGCGAACAGGCCTTCCTGCATCGCGGCATCGCCGGGCGGGGCTTCGTGCGCAGTTTCGTGCTGGCGGACGGGCTGGAGGTCGATCAGGCCCGGCTGGAACACGGCCTGCTGCACGTCGAACTGAGCCGGCCCGAGGACCTGCCCACGGTCCGGCGCATACCGATCACGGCGGGCTGATCCAGCCGCCATGTCACCGGCTGTCCAAATGGAGGCCGAACCACACCGCCCTTCGGGGGTTAGTTGAGAGTAAGGAGGCGGTCGCGATGACGCCGATGACGATGACCAAGGAAGACTTCAAGGGCCTGGGCGCCCCGGACCTGGTGTATGTGCGCGAGATCCGCGCCGCCGATGTGCTGGCCGATGCGCCGCTGCCGGATACCAAGGGTCTGTCGATCGATCCCGAGGCGGTTCTGTATGCGGTGCACGGGGCCGACGGCGAGCGGCTGGCCGTGATGATGGACCGCGAAACCGCCTTCGCCGCCGCCGTGGCGCACGAACTGGAGCCGGTTTCGGTTCACTAGATTCAATCGACTTTCAGGTCTGGTAGCGGTCTGATTTCACCCGTCATTCCGGGGCCGTGGCGGTCGCGAGCCGGTAGCGGAACCCGGAACCCAAGGGATCGTCCCTGCTGCGAAAGCTGCTTCCCGACCCGGGCCAGACTCCTGGGTTCCGGGTTCCGCTGCGCGGCCCCGGAATGACGTCGTTGAAGGTAGTTCGGCTACGCCGCCGTGGCCGGGACCTGGTCGCGGACGAAGAGAGCGCGGATGGCGTCGGTGGTCCGGGCCTGGCGCAGGTGTTCCCGCATTTCCGACGAGCGCAGGGCGCGCGAGACCGCCGCCAGCGCGCGCAGGTGCTCCGCGCCGTCGCTGGGGGGCGCGAACAGGGCGAAGAGCAGGTCCACGGGACGATCGTCGACGGAATCGTAGGCCACGGGCGTGTCGAGGCGCACGAACACCGCCGTCACCCGGTCAATGCCTTCGATGCGGGCGTGGGGTACGGCCACGCCGGAGCCGAGCCCGGTCGAGCCGAGAGCCTCACGCTCGAGAAGGGCCTCCATGACCCGGGACTCCGGCAGGCCGAGCGCCTGGGCGCCCGCTTCCGCCACCGTATACAGCGCCTGACGTTTCGACGACGCGCCGCCGCGCAGGACGACACCGCCCTCCGCCAGCAATTCCCCGATGTCCATAAGCTATCCCGACTCTACCCAAACATTCCCGCTGGGCGGGCGCCGTGTAGACGACCCGCCTCGTTGTGGGAAGCACTATGACGCACCACCGTTTACCGAACCGTGTCCATTGAGCGTTTTCGAAGTCCGCTCGGGATCGATCCAGCCGACATTGCCGTCCGGGCGGCGGTAAACCACGGACAGGCCGCCATGGGCGGCGTTACGGAACACCACGACCGGATAACCGGTCATGTCGAGCTCGAGCACGGCGCGGCCGACGGTGACGGTGCGGATCTCGGCCTCGGTCTCGGCGATGACCATGCCGACCGGCGGCGGGCCGTCCTGGGCGCCGGCGTCACCGAAATCGGCGTCCTCGACGCTGTCAGGATCGCGCAGAACCATGCTGCGGGCGACCTCGCGGGCCGCGTTCTCGGTCTTTTCGGGCGAGAGCCCCTTGGGACCGGCGTGGTGGTCCTTGAGGCGGCGCTTGTAGCGCCGGACCCGCTTCTCGAGCTTGTCGAGGCTCTCGGTGAAGGCCGAATGGGCGTCGCCGCCCTGCCCCGAGGTGACCACGACCTGGCCCGAGGCCAGCCGCACCCAGCAGTCGACCTTGAAGTTGTGACCCTCCTTGGCGACGATCACCTCGGCGTCCTGGGCCCCTCGTTCGAAATATTTGCCGATCCCGTCCTGAAGTTCCTGGGAGATGCGGGAGCCTAACGCTTCGCCGACATCCACGTGTTTACCGCTGACCTGGATTTGCATGTCTGTAGAACGCGACCGTTGGCGTTTGGTGTCAACGCCGATCACTGAAATGTGGTGAGGAATTCGGGGACGGCCCGACAGGGACTTCGGCGACGGCCGGGTGATAATTGAGAGACTTCGGGGACTTGGCCCAATCCAACTCGGGAATCCGTGCGCGGGGCTGATGATTCTCCGTCATTCCGGGGTCGTGACGGGCGCGAGCCCGTCGCGGAACCCGGAACCCAGGGGATCGAGGCCGGCCGGAAAGCCGCTACGGGAGTCGAGCCAGCCTCCTGGGTTCCGGGTTCCGCTGCGCGGCCCCGGAATGACGGTGTTGGTGTCTGGCGTCAGCGACTGACTGGATATCGATGTGCTCCGACTCCAATCAGCCGGTGCGGAGCAGGCGTTTGCGCTGGACCGAGGAGGGGATGCGCAGGGCCTCCCGGTATTTCGCCACGGTGCGGCGGGCGATGTCGATTCCGGTCTCGTTGAGAATCTCGACGATTCGGTCGTCGCTGAGCACGTCGCCGTCGCGGGCCTCGCTGTCGATCATCGACTTGATACGGTGGCGCACGGCCTCGGCCGAATGGGTCGCGCCGCCATCGGAGGACTGAATCGCCGCCGTGAAGAAGAATTTCAGCTCGAACACGCCGCGCGGGGTGGAGACGTATTTGTTCGAGGTGACGCGGCTGACCGTGGATTCGTGCATGCCGATGGCGTCGGCGACGGTCTTGAGGTTCAGGGGGCGCAGGAATTCGACGCCGAAGGCGAGGAAGGCGTCCTGCTGGCGGACGATCTCGGACGACACCTTGAGGATGGTCTTGGCGCGCTGATCCAGCGACTTGACCAGCCAGCTGGCCTGGGCGGCGCAGTCGGCGACGAAGGTCTTTTCCACGTCGGAGCGCGCGCCGGCGGCGACCACGCCGTGATAGCGCTTGTCCATGATCAGGCGCGGCAGGGTGTCGGCATTGAGCTCGACCTTCCAGCCGCCGGCGGGATCGGGGCGGACATGGACGTCGGGGATGACGGTCTGGGCCGGTTCCCCGCCGAAGCCGGCGCCGGGGCGCGGCGTCAGGGCCTTCAGCTCGGCGATCATCTCGGCCATGTCCTCGCCGTCGACGCCGCAGGCCTTCTTCAGGGCGGTCAGGTCGCGCTTGGCCAACAGGTCGAGGTTGTCGAGCAGGCACTGGATGGCCGGATCGAAGCGGTTGCGCTCGATCAGCTGCAGCTTCAGGCATTCGGGCACGGAGCGGGCCATGATGCCGGTCGGCTCGAAGCCGTGGCAGGTCGCCAGCACCGCCTCGACGCGGTCGAGGGCGACGCCGAGCCGGTCGGCGATCTCGTCCAGTTCGCCGCGCAGGTAGCCGCCCTCGTCGACGGCGTCGATCAGGCTGAGGGCGATGGCGTGGTCGGCGGGGCTGAAGCCGGCCTGGGAGGCCTGGGCCTGCAGATGCTCCCACAGGGTGGCGTCGCGGGTGTCGGGCTGTTCGCGGCCCTCGCCGTCGGGCAGGCCGCCGCCGGTCCCGGCCCGGGACCAGTCGTTGAGGCCGGGCTGGGCCTCGCCGGCGCCGACGTCCTCCATCCGGTCGGAGGTGCGCTCGCCCGGGCTGGCGTCGCCGTAGACGTCGTCGGAGCGGGCGTCGAGGGTGCGGTCGGCGTCGGAAACGCGGCCGTCGTCGAAGCTCATCTCGGCGGCGTCGGTGGTTTCGGCGGCCGCGGCGGGGGCCTCGGCCTCGCCGCCCGGTTCGGCGTCCTCGCGCTGGAGCAGGGGGTTCTTTTCCAGTTCGGCCTCGACGAAGGCGTCGAGCTCGAGGTTCGACAGTTGCAGCAGCTTGATCGCCTGCTGCAGCTGGGGCGTGATGACCAGCCCCTGCCCTTGCCGTATCTCCAGCCTTTGTCCGAGCACCGATGACCCCGTCGACGTATCCGGGGCGAAGTGGCCCGGAACTTGCTACGGCCACTGTGTGGCCGGAAGGGTTAACGGGGGTCTAAGCGGGGGCGGTGGGACCGGATCTGGCTGGCTACGCTTGCGTCGCGTTGCTGCCGCCGCTTCGCCTTCGCCGTTATTGACAATCAGCAGCCTCAAGAAGGCGTAGATTCTCGATTGCGACGATCGGCCTTCCGGTAAAATCCCTTTCAGCCAGCCGGCGTCCGCTGAAAGCAACCCGTAAACACAGAGGTTCGGACTTGTCGTGCACTCGCATCTCCCCGGCGAGCCGGCGCTGCGCTTCAGCTCCCTCGACCCGGGCTGAAAAGACCTCGCCCCCAGCCGAATGAAATGAAGCGAACTCGAAGATCCTCACCACTCCGATGAAATCCTCGAGCGACGCGTTTCGACCAGACGCTTCGGATGGGCTGTTCGCCTGGTCGATGGGGGCAGCGGAGCTATCTGGCAACGCCTCCTGAGGGCGGCTCGGCAGAACTTGGCACCCAGCCAATCCTATGGCGACGATCAGCAAAATGGCGTTCGGGTGGATCATCAGGTGACCTTCATCACTCTCAACAGCATACGCAATGGGTCGGGTGCAGTCGAAGTCCTTTGGCTCACTGGACCCGGAGCGGTCCTTTACTCCGTCGAATGGATCGGCAAGCCTCGGCCTTCCGCACGAGAGACCGCCCCATGCGCCTGATCCTGATCGCCCTGCTCTGCCTGGCCCTGCCCGGCGCCGCCCTGGCCCAGGCCTCGCCGGCCGAACAGACGATGATGCGGACGGTCGAGGCCGAGCACGACCGGCACGTGGCCCTGCTGGAGCGGATGGTGAACCAGAACAGCGGGACGCTGAACCTGGCCGGTGTGCGGGCCGTCGGCGAGATGACGCGGGCCGAGCTGGAGCCGCTGGGGTTCGCGGTGCGCTGGGTCGACATGAGCGAGACCGGACGGGCGGGGCATCTGGTGGCGACGCATCCGGGGCCGGGCCGGAATGTGCTGCTGATCGGACATCTGGACACGGTGTTCGAGGTCGACAGCCCGTTCCAGACGTTCGCGCGCGGCGAGGGCGCGCGGGCGACCGGGCCGGGGATCGGCGACGACAAGGGCGGGGTGGTGGTCATCGTCGCCGCCCTGCGCGCCATGCAGGCGGCCGGAACGCTGGCGGACGCCAATGTGACCGTGGTCCTGACCGGGGACGAGGAGCGGGTCGGGTCGCCCATCGGGATCGCGCGGCGCGACCTGATCGAGGCCGGGCGGGCGGCGGATTATGCGCTGGAGTTCGAGAACCTGGCCATGGACGACGGGGCCGAGTTCGGCACGGTGGCGCGGCGCAGCTCGACCAACTGGACCCTGACCGCGACCGGCCGGACCGGGCATTCCAGCGGGGTGTTCAGCGAGGGGCTGGGCTATGGCGCCATCTATGAGACGGCGCGGATCCTCGACGCCTTCCGGCGCGAGCTGCCGGAGCCGAACCTGACCTACAATGTCGGGGTGATCGCGGGGGGAACGCCGGCGGCGATCGACGCCGAGGGATTCAGCGTCACCGCCTCGGGCAAGACCAATATCGTCGCCTCGACCGCGGTGGCGCGGGGCGACCTGCGCACCCTGACGCCAGAGCAGGACGAACGGGTCCGCGGCCGGATGCTGGCCATCGTCGACGACCACCTGCCGCACACCGAGGCCGAGCTGACCTTCGCGGACACCGGCTATCCGCCGATGGCGCCGAGCGAGGGCAACCGGGCGCTGCTGGCGCGGCTGAATGCGGTGAACCGCGACCTCGGCCTGTCGGAGATGGCCGAGTTCGACCCGGCCCGGCGCGGCGCGGCCGACAGCGGCTTCGTGGCGGCGGACGTGGATACGCTGGGTGGGCTGGGCATCGCCGGCGGCGGGGCCCATGCGGAGGGGGAATGGGTCGATCTGGACAGTCTGGTGCGTCAGTCGCAACGGGCGGCGGTGCTGATCAGCCGGTTGAGTTTGGGGGAGTGAAAACGGCCGGCAAAGGAAGGGTGGCCTGCGGTCCTGCCCGTCGCTACTGATCAACTATGGGCGGTATCCACGAAACATCGGCAAGTCTGGGCTTCTACGGTGATGATCTCGATCCCGATGAGATCACCATAGCGCTGGGTGCCCGGCCCACGGTGGGTGTGCGCAAGGGTCAGACCTGGGTTACGGAGTTCGGTGCGGAGAAGGTTGCACGAACAGGGTCATGGCGGGTGGTCGCGCAACGGTCGCCCCCCGGCGACCTGGACGGTCAGATCGCTGGCCTGCTCTCAACCCTGACTGACGATCTCGCTGTCTGGAACGATCTCGCGAGCCGGTTTCGCGGACGACTGTTTTGCGGCCTGTTCCTGAAGGCAGGGAACGAAGGCGCGACCCTGAAACCGGAGACCGTTCTGGCGATGGGATCTCGCGGACTTTGCCTCGACCTCGACATCTACGGTGCCGAGATGCTGGACTGACGCCTCAGCCGTACATGTCGCCGAGATAGACGCGGCGCACTTCAGGGTCGCGGATGACGTCGTCGGCCTTGCCCTCGAACAGGACGGCGCCGCCCGAGATGATCGAGGCGTGGTCGATGATTTCGAGCGTCTCGCGGACATTGTGGTCGGTGATCAGCACGCCGATGCCCTGACCGGCCAGATAGCGGATGACCTGGCGGATGTCGGCGATGGCCAGGGGGTCGATGCCGGCGAAGGGCTCGTCGAGCAGCATGAAGCTGGGTCGGCCGGCCAGCGCGCGGGCGATCTCGCAGCGGCGCCGCTCGCCGCCCGACAGGCCCGAGGCGGGGGCGTGGCGCAGGTGGTCGATACGCAGCTCGTCCAGCAGGCGCGAGGTCTCATCGGCGATGACCTGGCGTCCGGTGTGGTGCAGTTCGACCACGGCGCGGACGTTCTGCTCGACCGTCATGCCGCGGAAGATCGAGGCCTCCTGGGCCAGATAGCCAAGGCCCATGCGGGCGCGCTGGTACATCGGCTGGCCGGTGATGTCCTCGCCGTCGAGGAAGATCCGGCCGCTGTCCGGCGGGATCAAGCCGGTGATCATGTAGAAACAGGTGGTCTTGCCGGCGCCGTTGGGGCCGAGCAGGCCGGCGACCTGGCCGCGCTGGACGTTCAGGGAGACGTCGCGCACCACCTGACGCTGGCCGAAGGCGCGGGCGATGTGCTCGACGCGCAGGCCGGTCGGGCGCGGGGCCCCGGCCGCCGCCGGTTCCGGGGCGGCGTCATGAACGTTGAGGGCGGAGAGTTCCTTGCGGGCCAAAGGTCAGTCCGAGCCGGGGCTCAGTTCCCGCCGCGTTCGGGATAGAAGACGCCCTGCACCCGGCCGTTCTGACCGGCGCCGTCCATGCGGGCCGCCTCGGTGCGGATATTGTAGGTCAACCGGCCGCCGGTCATGACGTTCTCACCCTGGGTCAGGATGACGTCGCCGCTCAGCACGATGGTGTCGTTGGCCGGGGTGTAGATCGCGCGGTCGCCGCGGATGGTCTGGTCGGGCGTGACGAAATAGACGCCGCCGGTGGCCTCGACGCGGGTCAGGTCGCCATTGCTGATCGAGCCTTCGATCCGGTCGGCGCGGATGCGGTTCCGGCCCTGGGTCAGCTCGGCCCGGCCGCGCAGGGAGATGGCCGTCGGTGTGACCGACCCTTCGTCGGCGCCCCACATGATCGGCTGGCCGCCCTGAAGGCTCTGCGTTCCGCCCACGCCGGGCAGGGCCGCGAGGGCCAGGGCGATCGCCGCCGCGCTCAGGAGTCTGGTCATGCTCATCTGTCCGACCTCGCGGGGTTGATGGTCCCGCGCACCTTGTTATCGCCCGAACCGCTGAACACGACCCGTTCGCCCTGTTCATAAATGGCATAGGACGAAGCGTTGACGGTTCCAAGAGGGCCGGAGCCCTGAACGCCCTTCGAGCCGGTGACGATGCCGGTGTCCGTGTCGACCACCGCCTCGGGCGTGACGAGGGTGAAACCGGAGCCGCCGTCGGAAATCCGAACATTGGGGCCGATGGTGACGGTCTTCGCGGCCTCGTCGTAGACGCCGCCGTCGGCGGTCAGGGTGGTGACCTTGCGGCCGCCGAGGTTGAGCCGCAGGGCCGGGCCGACGAGGCGGAACCGGCCGGTCTCGCCGTCGCGAACGGCCCGCTCGAAGCCGACCACGAAGCTGCGGCCTTGGGCGTCCTGGCCAAGGAAGCGGGATTTCTCGAGGGTGACCTCGCGCGAGGCGCCGGCCTTGCGCTCGACGTCGGAGATGACGCTGCGCAGCACGATCCAGCTGATCGTCCCGCCCGCCAGCACCACGATCAACACCGGCAGGACCCGGCGCAGCAGCTGCACGCGGCGGGAACGGGCGCGGAAGGCCTTCGCCGTGGCGGCGATGCGGGCCTCGTCCGCCTGTTCGCGCGTGTCGGCGGGGTCGGTCATCAGGCGTGCGCGAAGATGTCCATCTCGTCCCAGCCGGCGAGGTCCAGGGCGGACCGGGTCGGCAGGAAGTCGAAGCATTTGCGGGCCAGTTCGGCGCGACCCTCGCGTTCCAGCATCTCGTCCAGCCGAGCCTTGACGGCGTGGAGGTGGAGGACGTCGGAGGCGGCGTACTCCAGCTGGGCGGGGCTTAGCTCGGCCGCGCCCCAGTCCGAACTCTGCTGGGCCTTGGACAGGTCGATGCCGGCCAGCTCGCGGACCACGTCCTTGAGGCCGTGGCGGTCGGTGTAGGTGCGGGCCAGTTTCGAGGCGATCTTGGTGCAGTAAACCGGGCGGGTCTCGACCCCGAGGTGGAGCTGGAACATGCCGATGTCGAAGCGGCCGAAGTGGAACAGCTTGAGCACCGCCGGATCGCCCAGAAGCCGCTTCAGGTTCGGGCAATCATAGCCGGGGCGGTCCATGCGCACGACGTGGGCGTCGCCGTCGCCGGCCGACAACTGGACCACGCACAACGGATCTCGCCGGAAGCGCAGGCCCATGGTCTCGGAATCGATCGCGACCTCGGGGCCGAGGTCGAGGCCGTCGGGCAGGTCGCCCTCGTGGAAATGGATGGTCATGCGGTCGATCCCGGCGAAATCATCAGGCCCTCAAGTAGCCGCTCGCCGCGCGAGAGGCGATAGGGCCCAAACAGAAACGGCGCCGCATCAGGGATGCGACGCCGTTTCGAATAATGGTGCCCAGAAGAGGACTCGAACCTCCACGACCTTTCGATCACTGGCACCTGAAGCCAGCGCGTCTACCAATTCCGCCATCTGGGCCCAGACGATTTCGCGTTCGCACGCGTTCCGTCCGGAAGGCGCGGACCCTTAAGGCAGCCCCATGGGCGGGTCAACAGGCTTTTATCCTGTTTGCGTTGCAGCCGTCGGGGCCATCGTCTAATCCCCGCGCCGAGGCCGGGCTCGCTCCGGCCGCCCGCCTTTGGAGCCTGTCATGAGCGAAGTCGCCCCCGGCCTGATCACCGTTTTCGGCGGTTCCGGTTTCGTCGGCAGCCAGGTGGTGCAGGACCTCGCCCGGCGCGGCTGGCGCATCCGGGTGGCCGTGCGCCGGCCCGATCGCGCCTTCAAGCTGCAGACCTCGGGCGCCGTCGGCCAGATCCAGGCGGTGCGTTGCGATGCCAACCGGCCCGAGGATGTGGCGGCCGCCCTTCAGGGCGCCGACGCGGCCGTCAATCTCATCGGCATACTGTACGAGCAGGGCCGTCGCACTTTCGACGCCCTGCATGTCGGGGTCTCGCGCACCATCGCCGAAGCCTGCGCCGCCGCCGGGGTGGCCCGGCTGGTGCAGATGTCGGCCATCGGGGCGAGCCCCGACAGCGCTTCGGACTACGCCCGGTCGAAGGCCGCCGCGGAGATGGCCGTTCGCGAGGCCAAGCCCGACGCGGTGATCATCCGCCCGTCCGTCGTTTTCGGCGCGGGCGATGACTTCCTCAACCGCTTCGCCGCCATGGCGACCATGGCCCCCGCCCTGCCGCTGATCGGATTCGGCCGCACCCGGTTCCAGCCGGTCTATGTGGGCGATGTCGCCGAGGCCATCGCCCGCGCCGTGGAGTTGCGCGAGGCGGCGGGCCGCACCTTCGAACTGGGCGGGCCGGCGGTGATGACCTTCGAGGCGGTGCTGAAGCTGGTGCTGCGCGAGACGCGGCGAAGCAACGGCCTGATCCCCCTGCCCTTCTTCGCCGCCCGGATGATCGGCTCCATGGCCCAGCTGACCGCCTTCGTCGGCATCCCGCCCGTGTTGACGCGCGATCAGGTCGTGCTGCTCGAGACCGACAACGTCGTTGCAGACGGCGCCGAGGGCCTGGCCGAGCTGGGCGTCGAGCCGACGGGCATCGAGGCCATCGCGCCCTCTTACCTGTGGCGCTACCGGCGCGGCGGGCAGTTCTCGGAGCGGCCGGCCGACACCGCCGCCACCGTCCAGGCCTGAGGCTTCAGAGACCGCCCGTCGCCGCCAGACCGGCCAAGCCAGCGAGGCCGACTGCGATCCGCCACCAGGCGAACGGCCCGAAACCGTGCCGGCTGACGAAATCGAGCAGCAGGCGAACAACCGCCAAGGCAGTCAGGAAGGCGACCATGAATCCGAGCACGATCAGCCCGGCGTCGCTGAAATCGAGTCTGTCCCAGTTCTTGAACAGGTCATAAGCCACCGCGCTGCCCATCGTCGGCAGGGCGAGGAAGAAGCTGAATTCGGCGGCTGAACGCTTGTCCGTTCCAAGCAGCAGGCCGCCGGCGATGGTGGCGCCGGACCGGGAGACGCCGGGCACCATGGCCAGACACTGGAACAGACCGATCAGGAAATAGACCCGCAGCGGATAGCGGTCGGCCTCGAGCAAGATCGGGACCTTCTTCATCCGATCCAGCCACAGCAGCAGCACGCCGCCCACGATCAAGGCGATGCAAATGACCAGCGGGGTCTCAAACAGGATGGTCTTGATGAAGTCGTAGGCCAGGAAGCCGATCACCACGGCGGGTGCGAAGGCGACGGCGAGGCCGATGAGGAAGCGACGCGCCTCCCGATCGGTGTGCCAGCGGGTGGCGAGCGTCCACAGCCGTTTGAAATAGACGCTGACGATGGCCAGCAGGGCGCCGAGCTGAATGACGATCTCGAACGTCTTGCCGGTGCTCTCGAAGCCGAGGAAGTGACCGAGGAGCAGCAGATGGCCGGTCGACGACACCGGGATGAACTCGGTCAGTCCCTCGACCAGACCAAGAATGATCGCCGCCAGCCAATCCGCCATTCGCATCCCCGAAACAGGTCAGGCGGATCAGTTCGCGCCCGGTTCGGGCCCCACATAGCGCAGCCGCGCCCGGATAGGCGAGCCGTTCGTCGTCTGATCGAGCGCATGGGCCAGAAGACCGGCGAGGCGCCCGATCATCAGAAGGTCGGCGGCGGCGTCGCGCGGCAACTCCAGCCGGCGGGCGAGGGCGACCAGCGCGAGGCCGAAGGTCGGCGGCCGACCGGTCATCTGCTCGCCCTCGCGCATGGCCCGGGCGATATCCTGCGGCAGGTCGGTGGCGGCCAACAGCGCGGCCGCGCGGGGGTCGCCGGCGGGCCAGGCGGCGTCGCCGAAACCAGACAGGCCGCCGGCCTCGTGGGCGCGGCGGGCGGCGTCGACGGCCTGGCGCCGGACGGCGACGACCCAGGCCGATTCCTTCATCAGATCGATAATGGTCCCGGTTCCGGCCAGGGTCGCGAGGCCCGCGAGAGCCGCGCCGGAGGGCGAGGCTCCGCCCGCAGAAGCGGCGCGAACAGCGAGGGCGGGTGCGTCGAGTCCTTGATCGACGGCCAAAACCAGGGCGCGGCGAACCAGATGGGCGTCCGGCTCCCGCACCTTCCATGTCCGCGCCAGCCGTTGATGCAGGAACAGACGCGGGCCGGGGCCGGCCACGGCGTCGACCGCTTCGTCGAGGACGCGGGCGCATTCGACCCGCAACGATTCCGGCGATCGGGGTTTGAGCTCGGCGTCCTCCTCGGCGCGGCGGGCGAGGGCCGCGAACAGGCGGCCGCGGGCGGAATGACCCGGCATGGCGCCGACGCGCGGGCGGACCTCGGCGAACGGATTACCCGGCCGCGCATCCCAGACCAGCCGCGCCACGTCCTCAAGAGTCGCGCTCTCCGCCAGCTGAGCCGCGTCCAGGCCGCGATAGAACAGACGCCGGCCGTCGCTGAAGGAGACTGAAGAGCGGATTTCGGGGTCCGGCGACTCCGATTCCTGCGGAGGCGGCAGCCATTGGCCGATATCGGCTTCGGGCTCGTCGCCGCTGAGCCGGACGACGTCGGCGACGGCGTAGAGGCTGCGGCGCGGATCGTCGGGGTCGGGTCGGGCGGCGATACGGCCACGGCTGACATAGGCATAGAGGGTCTGGGCCTTGACCCCCAACCGGGCCAGAGCCTCGCTGCGTCCGATCCAGCGGTCGGCTTGCGTCGCCGTCCCTGCCGTCTGCATCTCGCCTCCGAAGACCTGGGACCCTTTCGCCCCATGGCGCGCCCAGCATGGGGCCATTTCGTGACGATGCCGCTAACGCCGCAAGCCTTGGCGCCGCGCGCGCTTTCCGCGACAAGGCGGCGATGACCCCGCCCGCCTCCGACGACGTCCAACTGGCCACCCGCAGCGTGACGCGGCTGTCCGTCGGAGTGGCGGTCGTCCTGATCGCGCTGAAGGCCTTTGCCCTTGGCGCCTCCGGCTCGGTGGCGATCATGGCTTCGCTGACGGATTCGGCGCTGGACCTGATCGCCTCGCTGACAACCTTCTTCGCCGTGCGCTGGGCGGCCGCGCCGCCGGACGCCCAGCACCGTCACGGACACGGCAAGGGCGAGGCGATGGCCGCCCTGGTGCAGTCGGGACTGATCTTCGCCTCGGCCCTGTTCATCGGCTGGGAGGCGGTGCTGCGCATCTTCGATCCGCGCCCGGTGAGCGCGGGCTACTGGGCGGTGATGGTGGTGCTGATCTCGATCGCCCTGACCGGCTGGCTGGTTTGGATGCAGGACCGGGCCATCAAGCGCAGCGGTTCGATGGCGGTGAAGGCCGACCGGGCGCACTACGCCGCCGATCTGGCGGCCGGGGTGGTGGTGCTGATCGGGGTTGCCTCCGGGGCTTTCCTGGCGGCGCCCGGCCTCGACGCGGCGGCTGGGCTGATCGTCGCCGTCTGGCTGTTCTGGGGGGCGCTGACGCTGCTGAAGGAGGCGGCGGATCATCTTCTGGACCGCGCCGTGCCGGATACCGACCGCATCGCCATCACCACCGCCGTGCTGGCCGACCCCCGGATCTCCGGCGTCCACCAGCTGCGCAGCCGGATGGCCGGGTCGGTGATGTCGGTCCAGATGCACGTCGATCTGGAGCCGAGCCTGACTCTCGAACAGGCCCACGACATCGTCGTGGGGGCCGAACAGCGGATTCTCGAGGCGTTCCCGCGCGCCGACATCCTGATTCACGCCGACCCGCGGGGCCGGGCCGAGGTCCATGCGGAGCCGGGCGAAGAGTCGGGCGAAGAGTCGTGCGAAAGCGCCTGACGGCGACGGCGCCCCGATCTCCATAGCTAACGCGGACTTAACGCCCTCTGGCGCATGGATCGATGATGTCGGCCTGCGTCCTGTACCATTTCGCCTTCGATCCCGGATCCCGCACGGCGCGGCTGGCCCTGGGCGAGGCGCGGGTCGAGTTCGCCGAAACGGTGGTGCGGCCGTGGGAGGACGGCTGCCCCGTCGCCGCGCTGAACCCCTCGGGCATGCCGCCGGTGCTGCAGGTCACCGAGGCCGGACGGGCCCTGACCCTTTGCGAGCCCGCCGCCATCCTCGGCTGGCTGGAAGACCGGTCGAAGGAGCCGTTCCTGATGCCGGTCGATCCGGCGGAGCGGGCCGAAACGCGGCGGCTGACGGCCTGGTTCGACCGTCGCTTCAACGACGAGGTCAACGCGGTGCTGCTGCACGAGCGGATGGAGAAGCCGTTGCTGCGGCTGGGCCCGCCCGAGGCGCGGGCGCTGCGGGCCGGCCGAGAGGCGCTGAAGGCGCATCTGACGATGCTGGAAGGGCTGCTCGCGACGCGGGACGCGCTGGCCGGGCGGCGGATCAGCCGGGCGGACATGGTCGCCGCTGCGCATCTGTCGGTGCTGGACTATTTCGGCGAGGTGGGGTGGGCGGCGTATCCGGGCCTGAAGACCTGGTACATGAAGCTGAAGTCGCGGCCGTGTTTCCGGCCCCTGCTGGGTGATCGCTTCCCGGGGGTGCAACCCTCAGCCTGGTATCACGATCTCGACTTCTGAGCGCCGAGGCGTCAGACGACGCGGATGGCGGCCGATCCCCGCAAATTCATAAGAGACAGTGCGTCAGCCCTCGGCTTCGACGTCTGCCGCTTCGCCTCGGCCTCGGAGCCGTGGAGCGCGGGGGAGCGGCTGGCGCATTTCGTCGGGGCCGGGCGGCACGGCGACATGAGCTGGATGGAGACGACGCTGGAGCGGCGGGCGCATCCGACCACCATGTGGGCCGAGGCGAAGACGGCGATCGTGCTTGGGCTCAACTACGGGCCGGGCCATGATCCGCTGCCGGAGATGGCGGACCGTTCGGCCGGCTATATCTCGGTCTACGCGCGAGGCGACGACTATCACGACGTGATCAAGGGCCGGCTGAAGACGCTGGCGGGGCAGGTCGCCGCGAGGACGGGCGAGGACGTCAAGGTGTTCGTCGACACCGCGCCGCTGATGGAAAAGCCGCTGGCGCAGCGGGCGGGCGTGGGCTGGCAGGGCAAGCACACCAATCTGCTGTCGCGGACGCGGGGCAACTGGCTGTTCCTGGGGGTGATACTGAGCGCGGCCGAGTTCGAGCCGGACCCGGCGGAGGGGGAGCATTGCGGAGCCTGCACCACCTGTCTCGACGTCTGTCCGACGCAGGCGTTCCCGGCGCCGTTCCAGCTGGATGCCCGGCGCTGCCTGTCCTATCTGACCATTGAATTCGCCGGGCCGTGGCCGGTGGAGTTCCGGGGGGCGACGGGGTCGCGGATCTACGGCTGCGACGACTGTCTGGCGGTCTGTCCGTGGAACAAGTTCGCTGTGGCCTCGCAGGAGAGCCGGGTGCAGGCGCGCGAGGCGCTGGTGTCGCCGCGGCTGGCCGATCTGGCGGGGCTGGACGATGCGGCCTTCCGGGCGCTGTTCGCGAAGAGCCCGGTCAAGCGGATCGGGCGCGACCGGTTCGTGCGCAACGTCCTCTACGCCATCGGCAACAGCGGAGATTCGGGCCTGATCGGGGCAGCGCGGGCGCTGCTGGACGAGCCGGCGCCGGTGGTGCGGGGCGCGGCGGTGTGGGCCCTGTCGCGGCTGATGGACGGGACGGCGTTCGCGGCGCTGCGGGCTGAGCGGCTGGCGGCGGAGGCGGACGCCTCGGTGCAGGCGGAGTGGACGGGCGCTGCTCTCTAGAGGCGGCGGAACACCGGGGCGCGGAAGCCTTCGGCGCGGCAGCGGGCGTCGGCCTCGGCGAAGGCCTCAATGACGACGGCGCCGTGATGGCCGGTGGCGTGGATGACCTGGTCGGCGTCCAGCATGAAGGCCGAATGGCCGGTCCAGCTGTAGTCTCCGGGCCGGGCCAGCCAGACGACGAGGTCGCCGCGGCGGGCGTCGGCGCGGTCGATGGCGCGGCCGAGTTCGGCCTGCTGGTCTGCATGGCGCGGGCCGGCGAGGCCGCAGGCGTAGAGCGCCTGCTGGATCAGGCCTGAACAGTCGGTGGCGGCCGAGGAACGAGCCCCGAGGCTGTGGGGGACGCCGATCAGGCGTTCAGCCACCGCGACCGGGTCGCTCTCGAAGGCGCCGATGGGGGCGAGGTCGTCGGGCGAAACGTCCGCCGCCTCGACGACGAGGGCGTTGAGCGGCAGGCCGGCGGCGACGGCGGCGACGCGATGGGTCGGCAGGCGGCTGCCGGGCTGAAGGGCCGAAGCCGCGATCCAGCCGACGAGGCCGTCGCGGCGGGCCCGGCCCCACAGGCGATCGCCCTGCCGGTCGAGGACGTCGAAGGCTTCGCCGAAGATCAGCTGGTCGATGCGCTCGGAGGCCGGGTCGGCGTCGGCGTGGATGTCGGCGAAGGGAACGGCGGCCTGCATCGGCTGGACCGCGCGGTAGGTGTCGGCGCGCACGAGCCCTTCCAGCGCCTGCTCGGCCAGGTCAGGCCGCGCGAGCGTGGTGCGAGGGTCAACGGTGGCGGCGTCTGGAGTCAATCAGGCTCGTCCGGTTGAACCGCCAGGATGGCTGCATATGCCGAAAGGGCCGTTAACGAACGGAGGCTTTCTTGTGGCGCCGGTTGTCAGGCGGAGGCCGGAAAGCGTCGGGACAGCATTTCGAAACAGGCGCGGAGGCCCTGCGCCTCGCCGCCCTCGGGCCGGCCGGGCTGGGCCCGCGGGTTCCAGGCGAAGATGTCCATATGCGCCCAGGCGCCCGTCGTCGGGGCGAACTTCTGCAGGAACAGGGCGGCGGTGACCGAACCGGCCTGGGCCCAGGCGGCGGAGTCGTTGCGCAGGTCGGCGACCTCGCTGTCGAGGGCGGCGCGGTAGCCGGGCCACAGCGGCATCGGCCACAGGGGGTCGCCGACGGCGCGGGAGGCCTCAAGCAGGTCGGCGACGAGGGCCTCGTCTTCGGAATAGAGCGGCGGCAGTTCGGGGCCGAGGGCGATGCGGGCGGCGCCGGTCAGGGTGGCGAAGTCGAGGGTCAGGTCGGGCGCGTGCTCGCCGGCCCGGGTCAGGATGTCGGCGAGGATCAGCCGCCCCTCCGCGTCGGTGTTGCCGATCTCGATGGTCAGGCCCTTGCGGCTGGACAGAATGTCGCCGGGGCGGAAGGCGTCGGCGGCAATCGCGTTCTCGACCGCGGCGACCAGGACCACAAGCCGCACCGGCAGGTCGGCCTGCATGACCAGCCGCCCCAGCGCGAGGGCGTGGGCCGAGCCGCCCATGTCCTTTTTCATGTTGCGCATGCCCGCACCGCCCTTGATGTTCAGGCCGCCGGTGTCGAAGACCACGCCCTTGCCGACGAGAGCGACGAGCGGCCGGTCGGTCCGGTCGAGGTTCCAGCCGATCTCGATGACGCGGGGCGCCCTGTGCGGGGCGGCGGCCCGGCCGACGGCGTGGACGGCGGGGTAGTTCTCCTCCATCAGGGCGTCGCCGGTGGTGACGGTGACGGCGGCTCCGGACGCCTCGGCGATCTCGCGGGCGATGGATTCGATCTGCAGCGGGCCCATGTCGGCGGCGGGGGTGTCGACCATCTCGCGGACCAGGGCGCAGGCGGCGGCGATGCGCAGGACGGCGGCGGCGTCCACGTCGGAGCCCACGGCGAGACGGGCCGGGCTAGCCGGACGCGTCTTGTAGCGGTCGAAACGGTAGGCCCCGAGGGCGAAGGCCAGGGCCGCGGCGGCGGCGTCTTCGTCCTCGATCCCCTCCAGCCGCCACAGGCCTTCCGGCAGTTTCGCCGAGAGGGCGCGGACGCTCATGGGATCGAAGGCCTCGCCGACGCCGAACAGGGCGCCGGAGAGCCCGTCGTCGGAACAGGGGAGGAGCAGCAGCTGGCCGGCCTTGCCGGTGAAGTCGTTTGACCGCGCCCAGGCCCCCCAGACGCCCTCGACGGGCTCATCCTTGCGGACGATGCGGACCGGCAGAGCGCCCCCGGCGTCGGGTGTCAGAAGGTCGGGGTGGAGGGCGGACATCGAGGGGGACCTTTCCGGCCGATCTTAACCAAGGATTGACGCGAAGGGCCGAGTCTGGAGCCCGAACCTTCCGGAGCGCCCTCCATGTCGCGCACGACCGCCCGTATCGCAACCATCGCCCTGTTCGCCGCGCCGCTGTTCGGTCTGGCCGCGCCCGCCGTCGCGCAGCAGGCCGCCGCCCCGGCGCAGGCCGCGACGCCCCGCGCCCCGGCCAGCGCCGAGGCGCGCGCCGCCTATGACCGGGCCGATCCGCTGAGCCGGTCGGTATTCTGGACCGAACAGGCCGAGATCAATCCGCTGGATCCCGTCGCCGGCGTGAAGGCGGCGCAGGCGATGCGCGAACTGGGCCGCTATCAGGAAGCCGCCGATATGGCCGAGCGGGTGCTGCTGGTCCAGCCGGCCAATGTCGAGGCCATGCTGGAGGTCGGCCGGGGTCACATCGCCCGGGGCCACGCCTTTTACGGCGTTGCGGCGCTGGAAAAGGCGCGAGACGCCAATCCACGGGACTGGCGGGCCTGGTCCCTGCTGGGCACGGCCTATGAGCAGGTGCGCCGGTCGCAGGATGCGCAGATGGCCTGGGCGCAGGCCCTGGCCGTGTCGCCGGACAATCCGGACGTGCTGACCAATATGGCGATCTCGGCGATGACCCGCGGCGACACCGCCGCCGCCGAGCCGCTGCTGCGGCGCGCCGCGGCCCAGCCGGGCGCCTCGCTGAAGGTGCGGCTGAACCTGGCCATGGCGCTGGGGCTGAACGGCAAGATGGCCGAAGCGGAGCAGATGATGCGCCGCGACCTGCCGCCGGACGCCGCCGATCGGAATTTGGCATGGCTCAGGGCGCGGGCCGGATCCGCCGCGGCGGATCAGGCGCGGACCTGGGGCTCGCTGCAGGGCGGCTGAGAGCCGCTCTTCACGTTCGGGCCCGCCCCGCCTATCTTCCCGCCATGATCGACGAGCTCTACAGCGCGCGCATCCTCAAGCTGGCGGCCAACCTGCCGCATAGCGGGCGGCTGGCCGCACCGCATGGCACGGGCGAACGGGTGGCCAAGCTGTGCGGCTCGAAAGCCATCGTCGACGTCAGGCTGGATGCCGAAGGCGGGGTGGCCGCCTTCGCCCAGGATGTGAAGGCCTGCGCCCTCGGGCAGGCGGCGGCGGGCGTGCTCGGCGAGGCCGTCATCGGCGCGTCGGTGCATGAGATCGAGGCCGCCCGCGACGGCGTGACCGCCATGCTCAAATCCGGAGGCGAAGGCCCCGAGGGCCGGTTCGAAGGGCTGCGCGCCCTGAAACTAGTCGCCGACTACCCGGCCCGGCACGCCTCGACCATGGTCGCCATCGAGGCGACGCTGGACGCTATGAAGCAGGCGCTCGCCCGCAAATCGCCCGGCGACCGAACTAGCCTCGCCGGCGCGGCCTGAAGCCCCGTTGCCCCGGAGCCTGCCTCGGGGGATAAGCGCGGCGACATGGCACCCGGCGGTAATCTCTACGAACGCGGCGTCCGGCTGGCCCATCGCGGCTACAAGCTGACGCTGTCTCCCCTGATCGGGCAGCAGTGCCGGTTCCTGCCGACCTGCTCCGACTATGGCCGGGACGCGCTGATCCAGCACGGCCCGATCAAGGGGGGATGGCTCACCGTCCGCCGCCTCTGCAAATGCCACCCCTTCGGCAAATCGGGCTATGACCCTGTTCCGCCCTGCAAAGACTGAACGATGATCGAATTGAAATTCCCCGACGGCGCCAGCCGCGAATATCCCGACGGCGCCACGGGCCGCGACGTCGCCGCCTCCATCTCGCCGTCGCTGGCCAAGCGCGCTGCCCTGGTCGAGATCAACGGCCAGCAATGGGATCTGGACCGCCCGCTGGAGAGCGGCGGCGCCTTCCGCCTGATCATGCGCGACGATCCCGCGGCGCTTGAAACCATCCGCCACGACGCGGCGCATGTGCTGGCGCAGGCGGTGCAGGAACTGTTCCCCGGCACCCAGGTGACCATCGGCCCGGCCATCGACGACGGGTTTTATTACGATTTCGCCCGCGACGAGCCCTTCTCGACCGACGACTTCGCCGCCATCGAGAAGAAGATGGCCGAGATCGTCGACCGCGACGAGAAGCTGGTCCGTCAGGTCTGGGACCGCGACGAGGCCATCAAACTGTTCGAGTCGAAGGGCGAGACCTTCAAGGCCGAACTGATCCGCGACCTGCCGGCCGATGAGACGATCACGACCTATGCGACGGGCGACTGGGTCGACCTGTGCCGCGGGCCGCATTTCCCGTCGACGAAGTTCGTGGGCAAGGCCTTCAAGCTGACCAAGCTGGCGGGCGCCTACTGGCGTGGCGACCACCGCAATCCGCAGCTGCAGCGCATCTACGCCACGGCGTGGGCCTCGAAGGAGGACCTCGACGCCTATCTGCAGCGGGTCGAGGAGGCCGAGAAGCGCGATCACCGCAAGATCGGCCGGGCCATGGAGCTCTTCCACATGCAGGAAGAGGGCCGGGGCATGGTCTTCTGGCACCCCAAAGGCTGGATGCTGTGGCAGGTCATCGAGGCCTATATGCGCCGCCGTCTCGACGCCGCCGGCTATGTCGAGGTGAAGACGCCGCAGGTGCTCGACCGGAAATTCTGGGAGGCCTCGGGCCACTGGGAAAAATACCGGCCCAACATGTTCGTCTGCGAGACGGTCGAAGGCGAGACCCTGTCCCTCAAGCCGATGAACTGCCCCGGCCACGTGCAGATCTTCGATCAGGGCCAGCGCTCGTATCGCGAGCTGCCGCTGCGTATGGCCGAGTTCGGGGCCTGCCACCGCTATGAACCGTCGGGCGCCCTGCACGGCCTGATGCGCGTGCGCGGCTTCACCCAGGACGACGCCCACATCTTCTGCCGCGAGGACCAGATCGTCGATGAGACGGCCCGTTTCATCGAACTGGCGCGGTCGGTCCACGCCGACCTGGGCATGGAGACGGCCTATATCAGCCTCGGCACGCGGCCGGAAATCCGCGCCGGGTCGGACGAGTTCTGGGACAAGGCCGAGGCGCTGATGGCCGAGGCTGCCCGCGCCGCCGGGACCGAGCCGGTCGTCACCGAGGGCGACGGGGCCTTCTATGCGCCCAAGCTCGACTTCGTGGTCAAGGACGCGATCGGCCGCGAGTGGACCTGCGGCACCATCCAGCTGGACTATGTCCTGCCCGAACGTCTGGGCGCCGAATACATCGGCCAGGACGGCCAGAAGCACCGGCCGGTGATGCTGCACCGGGCCATCCTCGGCAGTTTCGAGCGCTTCATCGGCATCATGATCGAGAACTACGCCGGGGCCTTCCCGCTATGGCTGGCACCCACGCAGGCGGTGGTGGCGACCATCGTCTCGGAAGCCGACGACTACGCCCGCGAAGTGGTGGCGAAGTTCAAGGCCGCCGGCCTGCGCACCGAGATCGACCTGCGCAACGAAAAGGTCGGCTACAAGGTGCGCGAGCACTCGGTCGCCAAGGTCCCGGTCATCGCCGTGGTCGGCAAGAAGGAGGCGGAAGAAGGCAAGGTCGCCATCCGCCGCCTCGGGTCGCAAGCGCAGGAGGTGGTCACCGTCGAGGAGGCCATCCGTCTTCTCACCGAAGAGGCGACGCCGCCGGATCTGCGTCGGGGCTGATCGGCGCGGGACGAAACAGAAAGCCCGCCCTTGCGATGCAGGGGCGGGCTTTTTCGTTGACCAGCCGGGGCGAGGTTACAGCAGCCGCTTGCGCATGGCCTGGCTGAGCATGTCGATCAGGGTCACGGCCACGACGATGATGATCGCGATGGTTGAGACGGTCCGGTACTCGAACGCCTGCAGGTTTTCGAACAGGGCCTGACCGATGCCGCCGGCCCCGATCAGGCCGAGCACGGTGGCGGCGCGGCTGTTCGATTCGAAACGATAGAGGGCGAAGCTGGTCCACAGTGGCGCGACCTGCGGGATGACGCCCCACATGATTTCGTGCAGCCGGCCCGCGCCGGTCGCCTTGACCCCCTCGATGGGGCCCTTGTCGATCGACTCGACGGCCTCCGAGAACAGTTTGGCGAGGACGCCGGCGGTGTTCAGGGCGATGGCCAGCACCCCGGCGAGCGGACCGAGGCCCACGGCGACGATGAACAGGGTGGCGATGACCAGGTCCGGGATCGAGCGCATCAGGTCCATGACGCGCCGGATCGGCCAGACCAGCCAGGACGGCGACAGGTTGCGCGACGCCATCAGGCTGAGCGGCACGGCCAGGAAGACGGCCAGGAAGGTGCCCCACAGGGCGATCTGCACCGTCAGCCACATCAGACTGACCAGCGCCCGCCAGTTCGAGAAATCAGGATTCAGAAAATCGCTGCCATAGTCCCGCATCTTTTCGGGGCTCGAGAACAGGTTGACGATGTTGGGCAGATCGACCCGGTTGAAGGCTGCCAGCAGCATGATGGCGAAGCCGCCCCACAGCAGGATGTCCAGCGACCACGCGGCCGGCGACTTCTTCGGAGGCTCGGGCACCCTCGTCGGATCGGCAGTGGCCTGGGCCGGACGCCGCACGGCGTTGAGGGCGATCGCAATCAGGGCCAGCACGCCGATCAGGGCGAAGGGCCACCAGCGCCCGGCCAAGGTCCCCGCGCTGGCCGGGGGCGCGACTTCCGGCGGGCGGCCTTCGCGCCGCGCCTGATCCGCCTTCATCTCGCGGATCGGGTCGAGATAGCTGTTATCGGCGGCGCGGAACTGGGAGTAGTTCAGCCCCTCCATCACCTGGCGCTGCCGGTCGGCGTTGGGGCCAAAGCCCTGGCCGTAGGTGATGAAGAAGCGCTTGATGCGGGCCTTGAGATCAGCCGGCAGGTCCGAGCGGATGACGATGCCGGATTCCGGGATCGGCGGCGATTGCCAGATCTCCTCGATCTGGTCGGCGACCTGGGGGTTCTGGCGGCGCAGGAAGACGGTATTGACCGAGTTCGAGGTCGCCACGTCGACCTGGCCGTTGGCGACCGAGAAGGCGTTGGCCTGGTGGTTGGCGGAGCGGACGGTCGAGAAACACTGGGTCGGGTCGATGCCGCGGGGACCGAAGAAATAGGTCATCGGGGCCAGGGTGCCCGAGGTGGACTGGGCGTCGCCGATGCCGAAGGTGTAGCGCTTGCCGCACTGGGCGACGTCCTCGGCGGTGATGCCCGAGCCCTTTTTTACGATCAGGGTCGAGACGTAGGAATCCTTCCCCTCGACATCGACGGTGCGGGCGATGACCTCGCCGTTCGATCGGTCGATGGCCTGAACGGCCGGCAGGGCGGAGAACCAGCCGATCTGGGCCTGGTTGGCGCGCATGGCCTCGACCAGCACGCTGTAGTTCGAACCGAAGATGGGCTCGACAGGCAGCCCCAGCTCGCGCTCGAGGTCGTCGAGCAGCGGCTGCCACAGGGGACCGGAGGACGCCTGGCCTTCGGCGGACAGGACCGTGAAGACGATCTTCGCCGGACGCTCGGTCTGGGCGACGGCGGTGCTGGCCGGGGCGAGGAAGCCGCACAGGACGACGGCAAACGCCAGGCCGGCGGTGATCAGGGTGCGAAGACGGCTCATACTTGAATATCCGGGCCGCCGGCGGCGCCCATGCGAAGGGTCAGATGCATCAGGGGTGTGGACTGGCCGGGGATCATGGCTGGACCTCACGCTTGGCCCGCAGCCGTTGCAGTTCCCGCTGGGCAGCCTCGACGGCGGCGGCGTCCCCGCTGGTTCGGGCGACGGTCAGGGCCTGGTCGGCCATCATCTCGCGCACCGGGTCGAGATAGTCGTCCTCGGCGGCGCTGAAGCGCGAATAGTTCAGGGCGGCCAGCACCCGCCGCTGACGCTCGGCCTCGCTCCCCGAGCCCTGTCCGTAGGTCAGGAAGAAGCTGCGGATCTTCTCCTTCAGGACCGGATCCAGATCGCCGCGGACGACGATGCCCCCCTCGGGAATCGGCGGCGAGCGCCAGATCTCCTCGATCTGGTCGGCGATGGCCGGGTTCCGGCGGCGCAGATCGCTGGCCGTGACGCTGTTGGACGTGGCCACATCGACCATTCCCGACGCCACCTCGAAGGCGTTGGTTTCGTGACTGCCCGGCCGAACCGTGCGGAAACAAACTTCGGGCTGGATGCCGCGGGGGTTGAACAGGAAGGTCATCGGGACCAGCGTGCCGGAGGTCGAGCGAGGGTCGCCCGCGCCGAACCTGTAGCGTTGGCCGCACGCCAGCGTGTCGTCGAGCGTGATCCCGGAGCCCCGCTTTACGATCAGGGTCGAGCGGTAGCTGTCGGCGCCGCCCGGATCGACGGTGCGCGCGATCATCTCGGCGTCGGCCTCCTCGATGGCGGCGATGGCCGGCTGGGCCGAGAGCCAGGCGGCCTGGGCCCGGCCCGCCTTCATATCCTCGATCAGCGTGGCGTAGTCCGAGGCGAAATGGGGCTCCACCGGAATGCCGACGGCTTTCGACATATCGGCCAGCAGGGGCTGCCAGAGTGGACCGGCCGACGCTTCGCCGCGGGCCGACAGGATCGAAAAGGTGATTTCGGCGGGACCCGCCGGGGCCGGGGCGTCGGCCCGCCGGTCACAGCCGGACAGGCCGAGGACGGCGGCGACAAGGCCGACGCCGACAAGCCGGACCGGGCTGAACAAGGTCACGTCTTGGTTTCCCAGAACGCGTCCTCGAACTCCGGCCCGTAGATGTCGATCAGCTGTTTGGTGTCGAGCGCGGTCGAGGGACCGTCATAGACGACCTGGCCGGCCTTGAGGGCAATGACGCGGTCGCAGTAGCGGATGGCGTAGTCGACCTGGTGCAGGGTCACTATGACGCCGAGGCCGTCACGTTTGTTCAGCTCGACGAGCAACTCCATCACCTTGCGGGCCGAGACGGGATCAAGCGAGGCGACGGGCTCGTCGGCGAGGATGGCCTGGGCCCCCTGCACCAGGGCGCGGGCGATGGCGCCGCGCTGCTGCTGGCCGCCGGACAAGGTGTTGGCGCGCTGGGCCGCGTATTCCGAGACCCCGACGCGGTGCAGGGCCTCCATGGCCTGCCGCTTGTCGGCGGAGGGCCAGACGCCGAGGACGCCCTGCCAGCCGGGAATGCGGCCGAGGGCGCCGAGCATGACGTTGGAGAACAGCGACAGCCGTCCCACGAGATTGAACTGCTGGAAGATCATGCCGAGCTTCTGGCGGGCGGCGCGGACCTGGCCGGTGATGCGGCCGTTTTTCTGCACTGTCTGGCCGAAGACCTCGATCACGCCCGCGCCGGAATCAATGTTCTGAAGGCCAGTGATCGAACGCAGCAGGGTCGACTTGCCCGAGCCGGAGGGGCCGATCAGGGCGACCATCTCGCCGGCCGCGACCTCGATGGAAACGCCGTTCAGCGCCTTGCGGGCGCCGAAGGTCTTGGACACGTCCCGAACGGACGCGACGGCGGCGGCGGATGCGGTCATGGACGGACTGTCGACGGTTGCAGGGGCGCGCCGCATGACCCGAACAGGGCCGCGAGGCAAGTCTTAATGGCACGGCTGCGGCGATCCCGTCCAGCGGAGGGGGCTTGGGCGTCTAACGAAACGCGGTGCTGAATCGCTTCCGGTCGGCGCCCTCGGCGAGCGCCTTCATCGATCGCGAGCGGGCATCCCGGGCGTAGTCTCGCGCGGCTGGTCCGACACGGCCGGGCAGGTCGCCGAGAGACCGCAGCACCGTCTGCAGCCGGGTCGCCACCACGAAGTCCCCGGCCCCGTAGCGAGCCGACGATCCGAACAGATCATCGAGCAGGTCGGCCTCCTCGATCGGCTGAACCAGCAGCCGGTCATGGACCACCCGGGCGCCCGCGGGGTCGCGGTCCCATTCCTCCATCAGGCGGAGGCCGGTGACGATCACCTGCACGGCCGTGCCGGGGTCGTTGACCCCCGGGGACAGAGCCTTGCCGGCGATCTCGCCCAGCACCACCAGTCCGTAGCGGGGGTCCTGTTCGAACGAGCGGGTGGGGCCGATGGCGAAGGCCGCCCGGACGCCTTCCAGGTCCTCGATGCCGCCGCTGGTGCGGATCAGGGTGTCGCCCCGACGGACCAGTTTGCCGGGGCCGGCGACCACTTCGATCATCACATCCGCCGTCTCCGCGATGCCCTGGAGGTGGTCGCGGTCCACGTTCTGAACATAGCCGGTCTGTTCGCTGGCGATGATGAAGGATGGCCCGTCGAGCGGTCCCGACGGGTGATGGCGGTCGCCGATCCGTTGGGCCATGGCCTCGCGGGTCAGACCTTCGACGCGCTCGATCATGTGCCCCACACGGGCCAGGCTGGACAGACGGCTCACCCAGGCCAACAGGCGGAAGGCGACGAGGCCGACGATGACGAGTGTGATGACGAAGACCACCGCCCGCCCCTCGGCGCCGTAGTAGCCGGCATTGATCGCGGTCACCCCGACGATGGCGTAGAGAAAGGCGCCCACGAAGGTCGAGAGGGATTTCTGGGTGGTCGCATCGCCGGTGATCAGTTCGGCGACCCGCGGCGTCGCCTGCTGGGAAACCGAGGTGTAGGCGGTGACCATGGCGCCAAGTGAAAAGGTCGCCACAGCCAGCATGCTGGAGGCGAGGATCGTCAGGACCGAGACCACCGAGTCGCCGCCGAAACGGGTTGCGAAGTCCTCTGGCACAATCCCCGTGGCCAGGGTGGCCGCGATGGCGGTCATCACACCGAGCAGCGCATAGAGACTCGCCCGGACCCAGAGCTTGCGCCCCAGTCGCCGAAGCAGGAACTGCCAACGGTTCATCGGTCAGACGCCCCTCTGCCGGTCCATCCGGCGCATGACGTCAACGCCTGGTATCCGGCAAAGGTTCGGTCAGGGGCTCAGCGAGCCTCCCGGACCTCGACCTCCATGCCGAGCGCCTCCAGTTGTGGCCGGACCACCGAAGCGTCGCCGACCACCACCCAAACCATTCGCGCCTCGCCGAGCACGCGGCGGGCCTCGGCGTCCATCTGCCCAGCGGTCAGGGCCTCGTAGCGCGGGGCCAGCGTCTCCCAGTAGTTGTCCGGGCGGCCGTAGAGGGCGTTGGTGCGCAAGGCGTTGAGGACATTGGCCGAGCTTTCGAAGCTACCGGGCAACTGGCGGACATTGCCGTTGACGGTGCGCTCGCGCTCGGCGGCGGTGACGCCCCGGTCGGAGAGGAAGGACCGGTACTGTTCGATCAGAACGGCGATCGATTCGCCTGTGCGGTCCGATTGCACCGGAGCGGTGACGATGTAGGGCGTCTGGCGCTCCAGCGGATTGACGCGGCCGCTGAGGCCGTAGGACCAGCCGCGGGTTTCGCGGATGTCCTGATTAATGCGCGACAGAAAGCCGGCGCCGATGACTTCGTTGGCGGCGTTCAGGGTGACGAGGTCGTCCTGACCGGTCACCGGAAGCACGAGGCCGCCGAGGATCAGGGATTGGGGCGACTGCGGCCGGTCGATCAGGACAATGCGGGACCGCGGAGCCGGTATGGGCGCGTCGAAGGCCTTGGAGCCTTTCGCCGCCGCAGGGGGACCCCACGAGCCGAAGCGGGCCTCCAGCAGTGGCGTCAGCTCAGCCAGCGGCCGGTCCGACACAATGAACAGCTGGGCGTTGTCAGGCCGGATCCAGCGCTGGTGAAATCCCGTCAGATCGTCGCGACCGAGGCCCTGCACCGCCTCGGTCGACCCGAGACCCGACCAGGCGCGACCGTAGGGATGATCGGGGCCGTACAGGACGATCGGCAGGGCGCGGCCGCCGACACCGTTGGGCGAACTCTTCTCCTGGGCGATGGCGGCCAGCTGCTGGTTGCGACGCCGCTCAATGTCGGCGGTTCGGAAAGCCGGGTTGCGGACCACGTCCGCCAGCAGGTCGAGAGAGGGCTCGAGGTTCGGGGTCACGGCGGTCAGGCCCACGGTGGTGCGGTCGATGCTGGCGAAGGCCGCGACGTTGGCGCCCAGCCGCTCTTCCTCCTCGGCGATCTGCACGGCGGTCTTGCTGGTGGTGCCTTCGGTCAGCAGGTCGAGCATCATCCGCTGCGTGCCGGGGGCCGCGGCCGGATCGGCGGCGACGCCGGCGTCGAACTCCACCGCCACCCGGGTGACCGGCACGGTGGTCGAGCGGGCGTAGATCACCTCCATGCCGTTCGACAGCCGGGCGCGCTCGACGTCCGGAAAGTCCAGCGCCTTCATCGGGCCGACGCCGGGCATGGGTTCGCGTGGCGTGAAGGCAAGCGGTTCGGCGGGAGCCGGAGCCGGACGGCTATCCGCAGCCTCGACGTAGGGCTCGCGCTCGCCGGGATCGACCCGGGTGGCCAGCACCGGACGGGTCAGCCAGCGCCCCATCACGCCCTTCACCGATGCAGGGGTGACGGCGCCGAGATCGGCCAATTCCTTGCGGTAGAAGCCGGGATCGTCGGCGTAGAGCTCGCCCTCGGCCAGCACCACCGCCTTGCCGCCAAAGCCGCCGACGGGCTCCAGCGCCTGAATTTGGCCCGACAAGGTGCTGGTCACCGTCCGGGCGATCTCGTCTTCGGTCGGGCCGTTGGCGATGTAGTCGGCGATCAGAGCGTCGAGCCTGCGGGACACGGCGTCGGCGTCCTGGCCCGGTTTTACGTCGACCGTCACGGTAAACATGCCGATGCGGTGGAAGGGTTGATAGCCGGTTCCGACCGAGGTCGCGGTCTCTTCGCCGCGCACCAGTTCATTGTCCAGGCGGGAGCTGGCCAGTCCGCCCAGCACCGAGGCGGCGACCTGCAGATCGGCGGCCTCGTCGGCGAGCAAGCCGGGCACGATCCAGGTGCGATACAGGCGGGTGTTCGGGACCCGGTCCTGCATCTGCTGGTCGATGCGCGCCGCCAGGGTCGGGATATCGGCCTGGGCCGGCCCGTTCGTTGCGCCGCGCGGGATATGGCCGAAATACTGCTGGACCTTCCGGCGGGCGGCAGCCGCGTCGATGTCGCCGGCGAGGACCAGCACGGCGTTGTTCGGGCCGTAGTTGTCGCGGTGCCACTGACGCAGATCTTCGAGGCTGGCGGCGTCCAGATCGGCCATCGAGCCGATCGTGGAGTGGCGGTAGGGGTGGCCGGGCGGGAACAGGGCCTCGAGCTGCGAATAGTAGACCAGTCCGTACGGCTGGTTGTCGCCCTGGCGCTTCTCGTTCTGCACCACGCCACGCTGGTTATCGAGCCGCTCCTGATTGAGCGCGCCCAGCAGGTGACCCATCCGGTCGCTCTCCATATAGAGCGCCTGGTCGAGGGCCGAGGTCGGGACGGTCTGGAAGAAGTTGGTGCGGTCGAACCAGGTGGTGCCGTTCCAATCGGTGGCGCCGATGGCCCTGAGCGGCTCCATCAGGCCGCCGGGCAGGTTCTCGGTCGGATTGAACAGGCCGATGTGTTCGAACAGGTGGGCGAAGCCGGTCTGGCCCACGGGCTCGTCCTTGGATCCGACGTTGTACCAGGCCGCGACCGCAACCACCGGCGCCTTGCGGTCGGTATGGACGACGACGCGCAGGCCGTTGTCGAGGGTGAAGGCCTCGAACGGGATGTCGACGCTGCGGGCCAGCTCGGAAGCCGGGACCGGTCCGCCGCTTTGGGCCAGAACCGGCGGGGCCCCCGCGGCAAGGGCCAGGGCGAGAACGGCGGCGAAGGCGGTGTGGCGCATGACAAGTCCCCCAACTGCGATGGGGGAGACTACGCGTCGCCGAACGCGGTTCAAGTTACGGCTGCGTCACGAAAAAACCGCTTTACATGACAGGCCTATGCCCCCATATCGCGCCTTCCGGCGGACCCCGTGGTCTAACCGTTAAGCGCTGCTAACGCCGGTCTGGGTTTCACAATTTGCAGGGGGTTACGTGAATTGCGCACGTACCAGTTTCCCCTGGACCTGGTCCGTGAGCGGTCCCCTGAGCGTCCCGTCGCCCTCGTGCGACCGCGTTCGGTTTCCGTAGCGGCGCGCTGGTTCCAGGAAAATCTAAAGGCTGACGTCTTCTATGCGGTGAAGGCCAATCCGTCGCGCTGGGTCATCGAGACCCTGATCGACGCAGGCGTGACCGCCTTCGACGTTGCATCCCTCGCCGAGGTCGAACTGGTGCGTTCGGTCAGCGCCGAAGCGCGGCTGGCCTTCATGCACCCGGTCAAGAGCCGCGGCGCGATCACCCGGGCCTATTTCGAGTTCGGCGTCCGCACCTTCTCGCTCGACAGCCATGACGAGCTGGCCAAGATCATCGACGCCACCGGCGGCGCCGCGGACCTGAACCTGCTGGTTCGCATGGCCGTGTCGGCCGACGGCGCAGCCTATTCCCTGTCGGGCAAGTTCGGCGTGTCGCCGGACCAGGCCCCGTCCCTGCTGCTGGCCACCCGCCAGGCGGTGAAGGACGGGCTGATGGGCGTCTGCTTCCATGTCGGTTCGCAGTGCATGCGCCCGTCCGCCTACGAGGCCGCCATGGCCCAGGTCGGCCGCGCCATTTCGCGCGCCGGCGTGTTCGTGGACATCGTCGACGTCGGCGGCGGCTTTCCCTCGGTCTATCCGGGCATGGTCCCGCCGGACATGCAGGAATACGCCGACGCCATCCATCGCGGCTTCAACGAGATGCCGGTATCGGAAACCACCGAGCTGTGGTGCGAACCCGGCCGTGCGCTGGTGGCCGAGTCCTCGTCGGTGCTGTGCCGGGTCGATCTGCGCAAGGGCGACGCCCTGTATCTGAACGACGGGTCGTACGGCTCGCTGTTCGACGCCACCCACTCACGCTGGCCCTTCCCGACCAAGCTGGTCCGGGACGGCGCGGCGTCGAACGATCTGAAGCCGTTCCGGTTCTACGGACCGACGTGCGACAGCATCGACCACATGCCGGGCCCGTTCTGGCTGCCGGCTGATGTGCAGGAAGGCGATTTTATCGAGATCGGCATGCTCGGCGCCTATGGGGTCGCGATGTCGACCGGCTTCAACGGCTATGGCGAGCATGAACTGGCCGCGGTCGGGGACGCCCCCATGGCCTCTCTCTACGGCCTCGCCCCCCGGTCAATCCCGACGGTGCGCACCTCGGCGGAGGAGCAGGCCCGCAAGGTGGTTCGCCTGTCGCGTCCCAAGGGCAAGGCCGGCCAGCGGAAGAAGTCACGGCGCTAATCCGTCGCTTTCGCGTTGTAATCAGCAGCGGCCCGTCGCTCCGTCCGGGCCGCTGTTTCTCTTGACGACGGGCGCTCAAATCAAAGGGAAACCCTTGCAATGAACGCTCCTGTTCAATCGAACCAGAAGGCCCAACTGCTCCAGAATACGGTGGAGCACGTGGACATCACCTCCTTCGACGCCCGTCCGATCATCGACAGCATGCGCAAGATGTCGTTCTCGAGCCGCGACACGGCCCGCGCCGCCGACATCTTCAACATGGCGCTGGAGGACAAGGACTGCTCGCCGTGGCTGATCCTGGCCGGCTCGACCTCGGCCGGCGGCTGCATGCACGTGTACCGCGACATGGTGAAATTCGGCATGATCGACGCCGTGGTCGCCACCGGCGCCTCGATCGTCGACATGGATTTCTTCGAGGCGCTCGGCTTCAAACACTACCAGGCCGCCGGCGAGGTGGACGACAACGTCCTGCGCGACAACTACATCGACCGGATCTACGACACCTATATCGATGAAGAAGAGCTCCAGGCCTGCGACCACACCATCCTGGAGATCTGCAACCGGCTGGAGCCGCGCGGCTATTCCTCGCGCGAATTCATCTGGGAGATGGGCAAGTGGCTGTCGGAGGGGAACGCCAAGAAGCCCGGCTCGCTGATCCAGACCGCCTATGAAGAGGGCGTGCCGATCTTCTGCCCGGCCTTCGTCGACAGCTCGGCCGGCTTCGGTCTGGTCAAGCACCAGAAAGAGCGCATGGCCGAAGGCAAGCCCTATCTGATGATCGACGCGGTGGCCGACTTCCGCGAACTGACCGATATCAAGATCGCCGCCGGCGTCACCGGCCTGTTCATGGTCGGCGGCGGCGTGCCCAAGAATTTCGCCCAGGACACGGTCGTCTGCGCCGAAATCCTCGGCATCGAGGCCGAGATGCACAAATATGCGGTGCAGATCACCGTCGCCGACGTGCGCGACGGGGCTTGCTCGTCCTCGACGCTCAAGGAAGCGGCGTCGTGGGGCAAGGTGCAGACGACCCACGAGCAGATGGTCTTCGCCGAAGCGACCACAGTGGTGCCGCTGATCGGTTCGGACGCCTACCACCGGGGGGCCTGGAAGAACCGCGACAAGCGCCGATGGGCCAAGCTGTTCGGCAAGTAGGACCCAGACAGGTCACGGAGAGGCCGGGATGCGAATCCCGGCCTTTTCGCTGTCGGGGACGCGGGAACCCCTCACCGGCCGGTTCGCTTAGCGGGTGAAGGAGCTCGCCATGACGCAGCAACAGCAGCCGCAGCAGGCCGGGGACGCCCGGGAGGCCGACAACATGGGTGAAAAGCCCGATCTGGGCCGGACGCCAGACGCGCTGGGCGAGGCCCTGTCGGGCAGCGGCATGGGGTCGGACACCCGCGCGGGCTCGCTTCAGGGTGGGGCGGCGACCGGATCGGAGATCGACCCGGATCAGGACCGGATCAACGAGAGCCTGGCTACCGAAGGGATGCGCTCGGCCGCGCCGCGGGAGCCGGCCGGGGGGAATGCTCGATCGATCAACAACACCGGCGCGGACGAGCCGGCAGACGGTCGCCCGGGCGGGGGCGACGAGGCGGACGCGGCGACCGGCTGAAGCCGCGGCAATCCGCCCTGCCCCCGGCGCAGGCCCGCCTTGCGGCTGCCGCATGCATGCGCCACGGTGAAGCCAACCACACAGTCTTATTCGGGGACGACCAAGGGATGAAGCGTAGTCTTGCGGCCACCGCCATCGTGGCGGCCATGGTTCTGGCGGGGTGCGGCGACCAGGAGCCAGCCAGTGATGCCCCGGCCGCCAGAGAGGTTGCGACCGACGTCGCGGCCCCGGCGGCCGGGCCCGCATCCGGGTCGGAAGTGACGCCCCCGGGCATAGCCGCAAGCGCCGTGCCCGCCGCCGCCGGGGCTCCGTCCTTCGCCGTGATCTATCCGGGCGCAGAACTGAAGGGACCCGCCACCCTGGCCCAGGGCCCCTCGGGACCGGGCGGGATCGTCGAGTTCACCACCGAGGCCGATCCGGAGACGGTCATCGCCTTCTACCGCAAACGCGCCGAGGCGGCCGGGCTGAAACAGATCACGTCCATGAACCGCGGCGACGCCCAGGCCTATTCGGCCGGCGACGGCGCCAACGGTCGCGGCCAGCTGATGCAGGTCATAGCCACCCGGATCGAAGGCGGGCCGACCGACGTCCAGCTGGACTGGACGACCGGGCGGTGAGGCCGGCGGCGGCCCTGGCCGCCTGCGCCCTCCTGACGGCCTGCGCGACCGCCGGGGTTCCGTCGCCGGCCCCGACACCGCAGGGCTATCTGACCGGCGAACAGATCGCGCGCGTCGCGACCCTCATCCCGGACACGATCCTGATCGACGGCGCAGGAAATCCGGTCGAACCCGGCACTGACCGTTGGTGGATGGCCATCGCTCACGCCGAGATCCGCCCGCCCGAGGCCGCCCAACATTTCGACTGCGCCCTTGGAACGCGGCTGGCGGCCCGCCCCCGGCCGGCGCTGCGGCGTCTCATGGGCCGCCTGCTGGCCGACGCCGATTCCCTGACGCGAGAGGCGTCCAGACTGCACGGCCCCCATCCGCGCCCGATCGCCGTCCACCGGGGGCTTGAACCGTGCCAGCGGGTCAGCCCGGAGGTGCGCGACAGTCCCTCCTACCCGGCCGCCGGCGCCGTGGCGGGGACCCTCTACGGCGAGACCTTCGCCGCTCTCGCGCCGGACCGTGCCGGCCAGACACGGCGCATCGGGCGGGAGATCGGCTCCAGCCGCATCGTCTGCCGGATGAACAGCGAACAGGACGTCCACGCCGGCGAGCGGGGGGGCCGTGAACTATACTCGTTGATCGTCACCTCGGCCGAATTCCAGGCCGATCTCGAAGCCGCCCGCGCCGAGGTCGCCGCCGCCCGCGCGGAGGGTCTGACGAATCCCTCGTGCGCGGCCGAACGGCGGGCCCTCGGACCTATGCCGGACGGGGGCTGACCAGCGCGCCGTACAGGTCGGTGCGCCGATCGCGGAAGAAGCCCCAGGCGGCACGGTGCCGGTCGATGTAGTCGAGGTCGAAGGAGTGGACCAGCACCCCCTCGTCCTCGCGACCGAAGCTCTCGACCAGATCGCCGCGATGGTCGGCGATGAAGGACGAGCCGTAGAACACCTGCCCGACCTCGGTGGCGTGTTCGGCGCCGATGCGGTTGGCCCCGACGACCGGCACGACATTGGACACGGCGTGGCCCTGCATGGCGCGGCGCCACGGGTCAGCGGTGTCCAGTTCCTTGTCGTGCGGCTCCGAGCCGATGGCGGTCGGGTAGAACAGCACCTCGGCGCCCTGCAGCATCATCGCCCGCGCCGTTTCGGGGTACCACTGGTCCCAGCAGATGCCGACGCCGACCCGGCCGTGGCGCGTGTTCCAGACCTTGAAGCCGGTGTCGCCGGGCCGGAAATAATATTTCTCCTGATAGCCGGGGCCGTCGGGGATGTGGCTCTTGCGGTAGACGCCGAGGGCCGAGCCGTCGGCGTCGAGCATCACCATCGAGTTGAAATAGTGCGGCCCCTCGCGCTCGAAGATCGAAACAGGAATGGCCACGCCCAGTTCGGCGGCGACCGGCTGGAGGGCGGTGACGCAGGGGTGTTCCCGCCACGGATGAGCGGTGGCGAACCACTTCTCTTCCTGGCTGACGCAGAAATAGGGGCCTTGGAACAGCTCCGACGGCAGGATCACCTGTGCGCCCTTGCCGGCGGCGTCGCGGATCAAAGCGATCGTCTTGTCGATGTTGGCCTGGACGTCCTCGGAGCCATATGAGGTCTGGAGCGCGGCGACGGAGATCGTGCGGGCCATCAGGCAGGCTCCTGCTGGGAGATGCAGTGGAAGGATCCGCCGCCGGAGAGGATGGCGAGCGAGGGAAGAGAAATGATCTCACGGTCGGGCAAGACCGTCTTCAGACCTTGGCAGACGAGGTCGGCGGCCCGTTCGTCGCCGTAGGTCGGCACGATGACCGCCCCGTTGGCGATGAGGAAATTCATGTGGCTGGCGGGGATCGGCTTCTCGTCCTCGTCCAGCACCAGTCCCGGCGACGGCAGGGGCAGGACGCGGATCGGGCGGCCTCCCGCATCAGTCATCTCCGACAAGGCGCGAGCCACCTCCGCATAGACGTCGTCATTCGGATCGCCGCGGCCCCAGGCGACTGGACAGGCGACAACGCCCGGCGCGACGAAGCGCGCCAGGTTGTCGACATGGCCGTCGGTATGGTCGTTGAGCAGGCCGTCGCCCAGCCACAGCACCTTGCGGGCGCCGAGCGAGTCCGCCAGCGCGGCCTCGGCCTTGTCTTCCGTCCAGTCGGGGTTGCGGTTCGGGTTGAGCAGGCACTGTCGGGTGGTCAGGATCGTGCCCTGCCCGTCATGGTCCAGCGCCCCGCCCTCGAGAATGAAGTCGTGGCGGTCCAGCGGCGTGGCCGACGCCGCGCCGATCTGGGTCGCGACCGTGTCGTCATGCTCGAGTTCGAATTTGCCGCCCCAGCCGTTGAAGCGGAAGGCGGCCGCCCGGGCCGAACCCGCGCCGAAGATCGGTCCTGTGTCGCGCAGCCAGATGTCTCCGAACCGGCCATCAACGACCTCGACCCCGTCGACGCCGGCGAAGCGGGCGCGGGCGTCGGCGAGCGCCTCGTCCTTGCCGACCAGCAGCCTCACCAGTTCGCGGCCGGGACCGGCCAGGGCGCGCACCAGCGCCTCGACCTCGGCCTGGGCCGGGTCGAGATTCTCCTCCCACAGCTCGCCATGGCTTGGCCAGCCGACCCACATGGCGCGGTGCGGCGCCCATTCGGCGGGGACGGGGGTGGTCATCGGTGGGATGTCCTCGGACGGCGGCGGGGGAACCGCGCCAGATAGACACGGGACGCCTCGACTTCAACACGCCCGGGCCGTGAAGGCCCCGGACGCAGAAAGGGCGGCCCGTCTCCGGACCGCCCTTCCCGGCGTTTGTGATGGGAACCGGCTTAGAAGCTGGTGCCCAGCGAGATCACCGCGGTGCGCGGCGCGCCCAGCGAGCCGGTGCGGTTGCCGGTGGTGCTGGTCGAGATGTTGCCGAGGTATTCTTCCTCGAAGATGTTGGTGACGTTCAGTTGGACATAGGCGTTGCGAATGCCGAACGTGCGCGTCAGGTCGTAGCGGGCGTCGATGTCAAACACCGTGTAGCTGTCGAAAGATTCGCTGTTCACGTCGTTAGTGAAGCGGTCATCGACGAACTTGCCCTGGAAGCCAATCGACAGGTCCTGCGTCGGCTGCCAGTCGATGCGGCCCGAATAGGTCCACATCGGCGTCTCGACCAGCTTCTTGCCGGCGGTCGGCAGGAAGACGCCGGGGGCGGTTTCCAGATCGTCCTGAACCTCGCTCGTGTTGTACGAGGCCGAAGCGTAGACCGTCAGCTGTTCCGACACCTCGTAGCCGATTTGGGCGTCGACGCCGCTCTGCTCCACCGCGCCAAGGTTGCGGTCGATGAACTCGCCAAAGAAGGGCGACAGCGGATCGTTATCCCGCGAGGACACGATGCGATTGTCGTAGTCCGTCCACCACAGCGCGATCGAGGCCACGGTCCGGTCGTTGCGGAAGCGGTAGCCGAGGTCGGTCGACTTGGTGGTTTCCGGCTGGACGGTCGAGAAGTCGAGCTCGCCGGTCGTCCTGTCGCGGATCGGTTGATAGAGGTTGTCGGTCCGCGGAACCGAGATGCCCTCGGCATAGCTGGCGTAGACGCTGTGGCCTTGGGCGAAGCGGTACACGACGCCCGCGTTCGGCAGGACGTCCTCGTACTTGATCTCGGCCGAATAGGGCGCGATCCACGACGTCGTGCCGGTCGACGGGAAGCGGAAGTTGCCGGTGATCACCGGATCCGGCGTCGGAGTTTCGGTGGTGCAGCGCACCGTCGAACGACCGTTCTGCGAGTAGCAGTACTGGTTCAGCTCGCGAACGAAGAACGGCGCGCGGGCGCCGATGTTGACGGTGACGGCGTCTTCGAAGAAGTCACCGCGGTACTCGAGGGCGATCTGGTTCAGCTGGGCGATCGAGAACCGGTCACGGCCGCGGTACCAGGAGCCGTCCACGCCGTAGACGCGATCGTCCGGGCTGCCCCAGCGCTCCTGTCCGCCAAACACATTCAGCGGCTCGCTGGTGCGATCGAAGCGGGTCGCCTCGCCGGTCTGGCGATGACGGCCGTAGTCGAGGGTGTAGGCGGCGCGCAGGCGATGGTCGTCGTTCAGGTCCCAGATCAGCGAGCTGATGATGCCGTAGCGGTGGGTATTGGTGGTGTTGGGCGTATAGAGGCCGACGTTGTCGAGCACGTCGCCGTCGCCGTTCAGGTCCACACCCGGCCCGCCGGTGTTGCCGCCGGCCAGATCGAGACGGTCGTCACGTTCCTGCACGAGGGTGAAGCCGCCGCCGTTCGCGACCACGTACTGGAACGAGGGGTCGAAGGTGAAACGCAGGCTGTCGGTCAGGCCGTAGCTGAACTGGCCGCGAATGTTGCCCGTGTTCGACGGGTTGATGCGCAAGCCGTGATAGTTGGTGCAGCTTCCCATCGCCACGGTCCCGTCCGACAGGATGCGGGTCGACTGGGTGGCTTCGTTCTGGGTCGTGCCGTTGACGCCGACCGGACGGATGCAGGCGATGTCGTTCTCGAGGTAGTTGCCGCTCTCGAACTGGGCCTTGTTGATGAAGTTGTTGTAGAAATCGTTGCGGTTGACGTTCCAGTTGAACGCCACGCTGGCGAAGTCGCCGTCGCCGAGGTCCTGGTGCAGCTTGCCGTTGAACTGCTTCTTCTCAAGCTCGCCCGGGCCCTTGAACTTGTCGTAGCCGGTGTAGGAGGCGGTCACATAGCCGGTGGTGCCCCACGGGCCGAAGGCGCCTACGTCGGCGCGGGCGAAGACGCGACGGTAGTTGAACTCGCCGGCCGAGATGTTGAACTGGAAGCCGGGGTCCTCGAGCGGACGGGCCGAGGTGTAGTTGATGGTGCCGCCGGTGGCCGAGGCGGTCGGGCTGTCGACGTCGGTGGTGCCCTGGTTGACCGAGGCGCGCGAGATCAGTTCCGGATCCAGCTGCTGGTTGGTGTAGGTGGCGTAGTTGCCGGTGTCGTTCAGCGGCACGCCGTCGAAGGTCAGCGAGACGCGGTTGCCGTCAAAGCCACGCATGCGGATGTTGCCGCCCGAGTTGCCGTACGGGTCGGCGTTGACGAAGTTCAGGCCCGGGACGAGGTTCAGGGTCTGAAGGATCGTCTGACCGGGGCTTTGGGTCTCGATGTATTCCTGGGTGATCGTCGAGCGGGTCTTGGCGACCGTTTCGGCGGCGATCGTGCCCTCGATGGTGAACGGGCCCCGCGCGCCGGTGACGACGATGGATTCGACTTCCGTGGCTTCCGTCGCGACCGTGCCGGACGATTGGGCGGAAGCGGCGCCAGCCGCCAGGAAGCCGGTAAACAGGGCGGTCGTCGCCCAGAACACGCGTTTGCGGTTCGTCATTGTCATCTATCCCCGATGAAGAAAGAGCGCGTGCGCTCGGCGACCGGCCTGGGCCGGCTGGAAAAATCCCGCTCCCTCTACGGGCCCCGTCGGAAAGTGGGACGACATTCATGTGACAGTGATATGACAGCCCGACCCGGTGGCGCGGGAGACACAGTGCTGTGGGTGGCAAGACTGTGGATAGCTTGACCGACTCTAGGCCGGCGCGCCGCCCCAGACAGCCCTCAAACGCTCAGCCCGCCCGCAGAACCGGCTGTAAGCGGCATACCGGACCGGATTGCGCCGGGCGAAGTCCTGGTGGGAGACCTCGGCGGGCCAGAACCGGGCCGCGTCCCGGACCGGGGTGACGAAACGCGCTGCCCCAAGCCGAGCGGCCGCGGCCCGGCGGGAGGCCTCTGCCGCCGGTCTCTGCGCGGGACTGGCGAACACGGCGGTCGCATAGGAAGGACCCTGATCGCAGAACTGCCCATCCGGATCGGTCGGATCGATGGTCAGCCAGAATCGGTCGACCAGCTGCCGGTAGCTGATCCGGCTCGGATCATAGGTCACCTGCACGGCTTCAAGATGGCCCGTCCGGCCGCGCACGACCTGTTCGTAGGTCGGACGGCTCGTGGCGCCGCCGGCGAAACCCGACACCGCCGCCACCACGCCCGGGATGGCCTCGAAATTGGCTTCCACCGACCAGAAGCAGCCGCCGGCGAAGATGGCCGTTTCGCGCCGGCCGCTATCGCTGGCCTGACCGACGGCCGGCGCGCTCGCGGCCGGTTCTCCGGGCGAGCAGGCGGAGAGGGCGAGAATGACCAGGCTGAGTGTCGGACGGTTGGGCATCGGGCCCTCCAGGCGGGCGAACTGTCCCTGCATACGGACGCCGGTCCGGAATGGTTTCACCCGATGGCCGGACAAAACAAAACCGCCGGCCCCGTGAGAGGGACCGGCGGCTCTGTCATTCGCCGTGCCCGTGCCGACCCGAAGGTCGGAACGGTCGATATCAACCTAGAAGTTGATGCCGATGGTGGCGCGGCGGTTCAGAGGCTCGCGAACGCCGTCGGCGGTCGGGCGGGCCAGGGCGGTTTCGCCCTTGCCGTCCAGCGAGATCACGCCGCCGTTGACGCCCTGGGCGACCAGCGCGTCCGCAACGGTGCGGGCGCGGCGGTTGGACAGGCCGACGTTGTAGGCGGCCGAGCCCGAGGTGTCGGCGTGGCCGACGACCAGGATGCGGGTCGGACGACCCGACTTGGCGTAGTTGGCGGCTTGCGTGACCACCGACTGGGCTTCGGCGGTGAGGTCCGAGCGATCCCAGTCGAAGTAGACCACGAACTCACGCGCGACCGGAGCCGGCGGCGGCGGCGGCGGGGGAGGCGGCGGGGGCGGCGGCGGCGGCGGCGGCGGCGGCGGCGGCGGCGCGTAGATCACCTCGTCGGCGCCGAACGCATAGCGCAGGCCCAGGCTCACCGAATGGTCACGGTAGCGACCTTCGACCGTACCGAAGTCGACCACCGGCGAGGAATCGAAGGTGTCGAACTCCATGTTCGACATCAGGTAGCGATAGGTCAGGTCCAGGCTGGCCCGATTGCTCAGCGCCCAGGTCAGGCCGGCGATGGCCTGCGCCGCCAGCTTGGCCGAGCTGTCGTCTGCGCCCACGGCGATCGTCCGGTTGGACGCCAGGGTGCCGAGGAACTCGGTGTTCACCCGGTTGATGCCGGCGCCCATACCCACGAACGGCCGCAGGGTCGA
>NZ_JACHFZ010000005.1 GCF_014202075.1 Brevundimonas basaltis
CCTAAACCCCCTCCGCCCTCAGGCGGGTTCAGGACGCTCGATCACGAACCGGGAGCAAGGAAAACAACGGGTTGGGCGTTTTCGATAGGCGGATTACACATTAACTTGCAGCGCAGCAATTGGGGTTTTGGGAGCCGAGGTTCATCACAACGGGCACAATGGCACACAACGAACACGACGGGGCCGGAGGGGTGGCGGCTTCCGTCAGAGGCGCACCAGATTGATGGCGGGCAAGGGCCCGCAAAGGCGAAGCGGGGCCGGGTCCCGTCGTGCCCGTTGTGCCCTTCGTGGTGGTCGTTGTGATGAACCCGCGCCGGGGGCGTGGTCCGCACCGCTGGCCCCGGGATGACGAAGGGGGGCGGCGTCGGGGGAACGCAGCCGTCCGCCGGCGTGTTCTCTCCGGGTCGGGGGCTGAGGGAGAGACGCGATGCGACACCTGTTGACCATGACGGCGCTGGGCGCCTGCGGCCTCGTGATGGCCGGCTGCGCCAGCACCGATAACTACGCCTCGGCCTGCGAACGCGACTATGCGGAGAACCGCAACCGGGCCATGGCGGCCGGGACCGCGCTGGGCGCCGCCATCGGCGCGGCCGTGGCGGGTCCAGAAGATCGGGAAACCGGCGCGGCCATCGGCGCGGCGGCCGGCTATCTGGCCGGACGCGAACTGTCGAAGGAAGAGGATCCGTGCGGCTACGGCTTCGGCGGTTACAACCGCGACTATCGCTATGGCCGCGAGCGGGTCTACTGGCGCGACGGCGGCCGGCGCTGGTGAGGGAACGGACGGCGGCGCGGACGGTTTGTCCGGTCTGACCCTGGAGGAACCGATGCGCTCTATGATCACCGTTCTGGCCGCCGCCGCCCTGGCCGCGTCCGCCGCCGCCTGCAGCAATCCGCAGTCGGCGCCCGAACCGGCCAACGAGACCGTGGCCGAGGCCATGCCCGAGACGCCTGACCGCAGCGACACCGCCGCCGACGAACGCGCGGCCGGGGTGGAGACGCCGGGCGTCGAGCCGCAGCCGGAACCGGCGCCGGCCTACTGAGGCGTTTGCTGTTTTCGTGTGTGGGTGTCGCCGCCCGCGGGTGCGGGTCGGCGGGGGTCTGAGTTGTCGCTGCTGCGTGTGATGAAACGGAACTGGCCGTTCGTGGCGGTGGTCGTTCAGCTGGTGTTGATCGCCGCGCTGACGGGCTGGTTGGCGGCGGATGTGATCTTCCCGGACGGGGCCCTCTCAGCCCGTTGAGGTGGCGCGCGAGGGGCCGCGCCGCCGCGGGTCGGTCCGGAGTTTCCTCCTCTATCGGGGCGGGGAGCGATGGCCGGCACGCACCGGCGATATCGTTTGGACAGGTCGGCGAAGTAGAGGTCGAGAGTCCGAACATGGCCGCGCGCGGTCTATTGGCGCGACAACGGCCGGCGCGGGCAGTCCGCCGGCCGAGGCCGCGGGGTCAGGGCAGGTCGCGGACCGGGCCGCTGCGTGCCTCGGCGAGGCGACGGACCCGCTGGACGAGCTGGTCGGGCCGGAACGGCTTGGCCAGATAGTCGGACGCGCCACCGGCGAGGGCCCGACGAACATCGGCCTCGCCCCGCATCGCCGTCAGCATCAGGATCGGGATCCGGCGGTGGCGGGATGCCGAGCGCAGATGCTTGAGAACCGCGAAACCGTCCAGAACGGGCATCATGGCGTCGAGAATGATCAGATCGGGCGCGTAGATGTCGGCCTTCGCGACGGCCTCGTCGCCGTCCTCGGCCGCGGTGACCCGGAAGCCTTCAGCCTCGAGGGTTTGCCGCAGCAAAGCCGCCAGATGGCGATCATCCTCGGCGATCAGAACGTGCAGTGGCTTCATGGGCTTCTCGGGCGCGCCTTTGGCCGCCGTCTGTCCGGCATCCGCGGCCGGGGTGGTGAAAGCAGGTCTCGAAGTGTCAGCCCAGGCGGTGAGCTCGGGTGTAGTCGTCAATCCAGGTCAGGTTCGGCTGTTCCAGCAGATCGCAGATCATCTCCGACAGCGTGTCGGGCTGGACCGGCTTGCAGATGTAACCTGATGCGCCGGCCTTCTTGGCGGCGATAATGTCCTCGGTCCTGTGCGACGCCGTCAGCACCAGAATCCGCACTGATCCCCAGCCCTTGGCTGCCCGCAACAGACGCAGGACCTCGAGCCCGGACAGATCCGGCAGACCCAAATCCAGCAAGATGAGATCCGGTGGGAATTCGGCCAGCTGCGCAAGCGCCTCGGCGCCGGTCGGGACCAGCCTGGCGGTGCGGCCCGTGCTGCGCACCAGGGTTTCGGCCAAGGCCCCCATGAAGGGATCATCCTCGACAATCAGAACCCGGCCGCTCATGGCTCCACCACCGCGGTGGTGACGGGATCGGGTCGACGGCCGGCGCGAACCAGCCGCCCCAGCACGTCGACGAGCGTGGGGCCCTGGACCGGCTTTTCGAGCCAGGCGGCCCCGAGGGCCCGGGTCCGTTTGCGCTGCTCATCAGAGGTCCACGCGGTGACGACGACGACGGGGATGCCGGCGGTCCGCGGATCGTTGCGCAGTTGGGCCAGAACCTCCTCGCCGGAGAGGTCGGGCATGGCGAAGTCGAGAACGATAGCGTCGGGCTTCACGGACCGGGCCCGGGCGAGTCCCTCGGCGCCGCCGCCGGCCAGGTCGACGATCCAGCCGGCCGAGGCGAAATGAATCTCGGTCAGCTGCCGCATGAAGGGATCGTCGTCGATCACAAGGATTCGCGCCCGGTCGGTCATCCTGCTCACCGTGTCCGTCATGCCGCCAACCGATTCCATTGATCCAGCAATGGCTTGCCGCAACGGGGTTTGGCAAGCTCAGCCTTGGCGCCGACGTCGGCGGCCTGACCGGAACCGGCGAGGGTGTCGACGCCCTTCGAGCCAGACCTGGCCGGTCGATCTGCCGGGTGTTCAGGCAATGGCGGACCGGGGTTTTGTGTAATTGGCGGGAATGAAAGTACAGACCTGCATCAAGCGTCTTCCTGACACGAGAAAATCGCCCGTTGTAGCTGGCTCACCAGGCTAGCGATCCGATCGGGCGAGCCGTTTCGTTCGGCGCCGATTCTGGTTGCGGACTCCAGCTCGAAGGCGGCCGTGGACACGGCGTCGAACCCGAAACTGCCCGCCGTTCCGGCAATGGAATGGGCCAGGGAAGCGATGGAGGTGCGCCGCTCGGGCTCAGCCCGTTCGAGGAGGGCGGTGAATTGTCCGGCCAGGTCGCCCAGATGAACGCGATAGCGGGCGCCCAACTCGGCAATGGGATCGGAGGCCGGCGGGGCCGGATCCCAACCGCCGCCCCGGACCCGGTCGAGAACGTCGGCAAGCGATTCGCGCTGAATCGGCTTGGCCAGATGGTCGTCCATGCCGGCGGCCCGGCAGTCGGCGATCTGTTCGGACATGACGTTCGCGGTCAGGGCGACGACCGGCACGGTCGCGGCGGCCCCGCCGAGTTCGCGGATGGCCCGGGTGGCCTTGAGCCCGTCCATTCCGGGCATCTGGACGTCCATCAGGATGAGATCGAAGCGGGGATCGTCCGCCAGAATGTCCAGGGCACGTTCGCCCGAGCGAGCTCCAACCACGTCGTGACCCTCGGACTGCAGGATCAGGGTGATGAGCTCGACGTTGGTGTCGACGTCGTCGACGGCCAGAATCCGCAACGCCCGGGGCGGATTGGCGGGCGCCCCGGCGGGCTGGACGGGAAGTTCCGGGGCGGTGGTCACCTCCGCCGGCAGGGTGAAGCGCGCGATCGTGCCCTTGCCGGGCTTGCTCTCCAGCTCGACATCGCCGCCCATCAGACGGGCGAGGTTCCGGCTGATCGAAAGGCCGAGGCCTGTGCCGCCGAACTGTCGGCCGATACTGGCGTCGGCCTGGGTGAAGCCCTGAAACAACCGGAGCAGGTCCTCGGGCGCGATGCCGATGCCGGTATCGGTCACCCGCAGTTCGAGCCGGGCGCCCGAAAAGTCGACATCGAGCCGAACCTCGCCCTCTTCGGTGAATTTGGCGGCGTTGCCGAGCAGGTTGAACAGCACCTGCCGGGTCCGCTGCTCGTCGCCGATGATCCAGCGCGGTGCGTCAGCGGGATAGACCAGGGTGAAGGTGAGGGGCTTTTCCGTGCCCCGGCGGGCGAGCTGGATGACGTCGTCGGTCAGGGCGTGAAGATCGAAGCCGCGGCGGGCGACCGTCATCTTGCCGGCCTCGACCTTGGACAGGTCGAGAATGTCGTCGATGAGCGCCGACAGGCCGCGGCCGGCGGAGCGGATGCGGCTGACGAAACGGGCCTGCTCCCCGGTCAGTTCGGTGCCGGCCAGCAGATCGGTGAAGCCCAACACCCCGTTGAGCGGCGTACGGATCTCGTGGCTCATATTGGCGAGAAACTCGGCCTTGGCCCGGACCGCACTCTCGGCCGCGGCGCGGGCCTCGGCGAGGGCGGCCTCGCGCTCGTGCCGGTCGGTCACGTCGCGCACGGAATCGTTGATCTCGATGATCCGCCCCGCCTTATCGCGCTGGAACCGGGGACGGGCCTCGAGCCAGCGCACCTCGCCGGAGCTGGTCAGGGCGCGATACTCCACGGTGAAGGACTCATGGGCGGTCGATGCGCGAATGAACTCGGCGGCGACGCGGGCGTGGTCTTCCGGCAGGATGATCTCATAGGGCTCCCGCCCGATCAGATCTTCCGGCAGGTAGCCGAGCATTTCCGTGATCGAGGGGGAGACATAGCGAAAGGCCCCGTCGGGGCTGTAGGTGGCGATGACGTCGCTGGCGTTCTCCGCCAGCAGTCGGTAGCGTCGCTCGCTTTCGCGGATGACCGTTTCGGCGTTGTGCTGGTCGGTGATGTCCTGGAAGACGCCGAACATGGCCACCGGCTTGCCGGACCCGTCACGGATGCATTCGGCCTTGGCCGAGGTGTGGCGAATCTCCCCGCGCGTGTTGCGTATCCTGAGTTTGAACTCATAGCCCTCGCCCGTGGCGATGGCGCGGTCGACGAGGGCGGTCAGAACCGGACGGTCTTCCTCGACATAGAAGGTCTGCAGCACTTCATAGGGTGGTACCGGTTCGTCACTCGGCAGACCGTGGATGCGGAACACCTCATCCGACCAGGTGACCTTTCCGGTTATGAAGTCGAATTTCCAGTGGCCGACCTGGGACATGGTGGCCGCGAATTCGAGCAGGCGGCGCTGTTCGGCGAACTCCGCCCGCGCCCGGGTGAGTTCGAGTTGATCGACAACCAGCCGGGCGAGGGACTGCAGATGACCGATCTCCGCCGCGGAGGGCTGGGGTCGCGGCTCGGTGTCGATGACGCAGAGGGTGCCGAGATTGCAGCCTTCGGCGGTGGTCAGAACAGCGCCGCAGTAGAAGCGGATGAACGGGTCCCCGGTGACCAGGGGGTTGTCGGCGAATCGGGGATCCGCCCTGGCGTCCTCGACAACCAGGACCGCATGGTCCTCGAGGCGAATAGCGTGATCGCAGAAAGCGAACTCCCGCGGGGTCTCGCTGACACCCAGACCGATGCAGGACTTGAACCATTGCCGTTCGGTGTCGATCAGGGACACCAGGGCGATCGGGGCCTGGAACTGGGCGGCGGCCATGGCCGAGATGCGGTCGAAGCGATCCTCTGCGCTTGTGTCCAGGGCCTGATAGCCCTGGAGGGCGGCCAGTCGTTCGGCTTCTGATGTCGTCGCCATGATCTCTCCCGCTCAGGCCAGATGCGCAGGAAATGGCGAAGTCTTGGTTACTGCGGGCGGGGCTGGTGAACGGTCCCGGCGCGGGTGCGCAGGCGCAGCAGTTCGCTCCAGTGATCGGCCATGACCAGCAGGGCCTGACGGCGCTGATCATCGGGCTCCGGCACCGCCGACCGGACGAGCCGGGCGATCATTTGGCGACAGAGTTGGGCTGAAACAGGCTGTGTCATGCGAGGGTAACCCGTGGAAAACGGGACAGTTTCAGCGTGACTGGAAAATGACGAGGACGCAGGGGGCCCGGACCGGGCCATGATCGTCCCCTACCCGAACCGCCGCCGGTGGTCGGCGCTGAGCAGGGTGGAGCGGATGAAGTCGGCGGGGGGGTCGGTTTCGGCCAGCACGGCTTCCTTGATGGCGCGGGGCTCGCCGAACAGGTGGCCCTGGCCGACGGAGATGTCGAGCTCGAGGATGTCGACGATCTGGCGCTCGGTCTCGCATTTCTCGGCGATCAGCTCGATGCCGTAGCGGCGGGTGACGCCGGCGAAATCGGCGGCCGAGATGTCGCGCAGGGCCGGCAGGGCCGAGGCGGAGTCCGTGTCGAGCAGGGTCTCGATCAGCAGGTCGGCGCCGACCTTCATGAACTTGACGTCCGACCTCTGAAGATCCGCGAAGTCGAGGTCGAGAGTCTGGACCTTGTCGATCGAGAAGCGGAAGCCGAGGTCGGCCAGCTTGGCCATGTTGCGGGCCTCGACCGCGCCGCGGGCGTCGAAGGTGGCCTGACCCAGTTCGAAGATCAGGGCCTGGTTGAGGTCGCGGTTCTCGCTGAGGAAGTCGAGGAACTGGGGGAAGAAGGTCTCGTCGCCGAGCGAGGTCAGGGCGACGTTGCAGAAGACGCCGACCTTGCGGTCCTGTTTGGCCAGGCGGCGGACGATCTGGGCGCAGCGGAACAGCAGCAGGTTGTCGATGGCCGGGACCAGACCCTCGCCCTCGGCCACCGACAGGTATTCGGCCGGCATCATGACGCGGTCGTCGGCGGCGCGCAGGCGGGTGAAGCTCTCGTAGAAGATGGTCCGGCGCTGGGGCAGGGAAACGATCGGCTGCAGGTAGAGGTCGACGCGGTTCTCGCTGAGCGCCTCGTGGATGGTCTGCAGCAGGACGTTCGACTGTTCCCGGTGGCGGGCCTCGAAGGTGTTGGTCGGGGCCGGCTGGGAGATGCGCTGGTCGATCGACTCGCTCATCTGCTGGATCAGCGATTCCAGCATGCGGACCTCGCCGGACAACTGTTCGGTCGAGGACAGGGCGCCGGTCTCGATGGCCTGGGCCAGTTCGGTCAGAGCGCCCTGGGTGGACTCCATGGCGTCGGCGAGCAGGCGGTGGGCGTCGCGGACCTGATCGATCTCTTTCTTGAGGGCGAGGCGCTCGGCCTTGCCGGAAATGCCGATGTGGACGGCGGCGAGCAGGCCGAGTGTGGCGATGGCTGCGGCGACCCCCGCCCCGGCCCCGAGGCCCGAGCGCCATACGAAGGCGCCCGCCGTCAGAGACAGGAACAGGTAGCAGAAGAACAGGAAGCCTTGAGTGAGGGCGCGCATGGAAACGGTTGTTCCGCCTTCCCGGATGGAATCGCCCGAGTATCGGGGTATCACGTCGGTTCGCCTAGGGTTCGTGCACGGATTCTCCCCAAGCTTCGAGGTAAACGATGCAATTGTTCGATCTGACCGGCCAGGTCGCGGTCATCACCGGCTCGTCGCGGGGCATCGGCAAGGCCATCGCCGAGCGTATGGCCGAACACGGGGCCAAGGTGGTGATCAGTTCGCGCAAGCCCGGGCCGTGCGACGAGGTGGCCAGCGAGATCAACGCCAAGCACGGTGAAGGCCGGGCCATCGCCGTGCCGGCCAACATCGCCTCGAAGGAGGATCTGCAGCGGCTGGTCGACGACACCAATGCGGCGTTCGGCCAGATCGACATTCTGGTCTGCAACGCGGCGACCAATCCCTATGCCGGGCCGATGGCGGGGATCAATGACGAGCAGTTCGGCAAGATTTTGCAGAACAATGTGGTCTCCAATCACTGGCTGATCCAGATGGTCGCGCCGCAGATGCTGGAGCGGAAGGCCGGATCGGTGATCATCGTGTCGTCGATCGGCGGGCTGCGCGGCAACGCCCTGATCGGGGCCTACAACATCTCCAAGGCGGCCGACATGCAGCTGGCGCGCAATCTGGCGGTGGAGTGGGGGCCGTCGAACGTGCGGGTCAACTGCATCGCCCCGGGCCTCGTGCAGACCGATTTCGCCCGGTATCTGTGGGAGAACCCGGAGCTGCTGAAACAGGTTACCGACCCGGCCCCGCTGAAGCGGATCGGCCAGCCGGACGAGATCGCCGGGGCGGCGGTCTATCTGGCGGCACCGGCGTCGGCCTATATGACCGGCCAGACGCTGGTGGTGGACGGCGGGATCACCATTGCCTGGTGACGACAGCGGGCGCGCCGGCTTCCGTCAGGATATGATCTGGCGGCTGGAGGCGGTGGCGTTCGCCGGCTTCATCGGCTTCATGCGGCTGCTGGGGGTCGAGCGGGCGTCGGGGCTGGGCGGACGGCTGCTGCGCGCCCTGGGCCCGAAGACGGGGACGCAGAAGACGGTGATGCGCAATCTGCGCATCGCCTTCCCCGACATGCCGCAGGCCGAGCGCGAGGCGCTGGCGCTGGCGCAATGGGAACAGACCGGGCGCGCCTTCGCCGAGACGGCGGTGATGGACATTCTGGTCAAGCAGAACCGCATCGAGGTGGTCGGGATGGAGCGACTGCACGCCATCCGCGACAGCGGCCGGCCGGTGGTCTTCGTCGGCGGGCATTTCGCCAATATCGAGACGCTGGCGGCGACCATCGTCGGCGCGGGCGTGCCGTGCCAGATCACCTATCGCGCGGCCAACAACCCGTATGTCGACGCCCAGATCCGGGCCGCCCGGGCGCGCTACGGCGTCAGACTGTTCGCGCCGAAGGGCGGCGACGGGGCGCGGGAGCTGCTGGCCGGGATGGCGCGCGGCGAGTCGGTGGCCCTGATGAACGACCAGAAATTCTCGGAGGGGCCGGAGGTCGAGTTCTTCGGTCAGCCGGTCAATGCGGCGCCCGGGCCGAGCCGGCTGGCGCTGCGCTTCGGCACGGTGCTGCAGCCGATGTCGGTGGTGCGGCTGCCGGGGGTGCGGTTCCGGCTGACCGTCTATGAGCCGATCGAGCTGGAGAAGACCGGCGACCGTCAGGCCGACATCGCGCGCGGGGTGCAGGCGATCACCAGCTTCATCGAGGATCGGGTTCGCGAGAGCCCGGTCGACTGGTTCTGGGTGCACAAACGGTGGCCCGACCGGGTCTATGCGGCGCTGAAGGCGGACAAGGCCTAGGCCCGGGCGGCGGCCTCGGTCGCCGGTTCGCGGTCGGCGTCGGTGGCGCGGCGGAACGGGCCCCGGAACTGGGGCCGGGACACGCGACGGCGGTCGGGGCCGAAATAGCCGTCGGTTTTGACGAAGGGGCGGGGCTTCCAGATCACCGACTGGATGCGGTCGAGAACGGCCTTGGCGGTGATCGGCTTGACGACGAATTCGGTGACGCCGGCGTCACGCGCCGCGTAGACGCGCTGCTTGCCCGAGTGGCCGGTCATCATGATGATCGGCAGATAGGGATTGGCGCTGTCGGGGCTGTTGCGGACCAGGCGGGTGAACTCGACGCCGTCCAGCGGGAACATGTTGTAGTCGACGATGGCCAGGTCGATGGCGTGGTCGCGCAGCATCTGCAGACCGGTTCCGCCGTCGCCCGCCTCCAGCACCTTGCGGATGCCGGCGCATTGCAACACCGCCGAGGCGATGGTTCGCATATGCGGGTTGTCGTCGATGAGCAGGATTTGAAGCGCGGCTAGCGAAGGCATGGCGGATGCCCCTGTCAGGGGCGCCTGTGGTGAAGGAATGCCGGGAGTCTAGGGGTCGAAACCTTACCCGTCCATGACCGACCGGCGTTCTCGGGCCGGCGTAATCGCTTACTCCCGCTCAGGTTCTGGTCAGCAGCGACGGGTCCATGTTCCGGTTGCGCCATTTCATGCGCCAGCACAGGTGAGGGCCGGTGGCGCGGCCTGTCATGCCGACCCGGCCGAGCGAATCACCCCGACGTACGTCCTGCCCGGCGCGCACGTCGAGGCGCGACTGGTGCAGGTAGGCGGTGATCAGGCCCTGGCCATGATCGATCAGCACCAGACCGCCTTCGAAGTGCAGACCGGGCTCGGCCAGGGTGACGCGTCCGGCGGCGGGGGCGCGGATCACGGTCCCGGCCGGCACGGCGAGGTCGATGCCGTAGTGGGGCCGGGCCGGCGTGCCGTTGAGGACGCGCTGGGCCCCCCAGCGGCTGCTGACGCGGAAGCCGGTGACGGGCCAGTCGAAGCCGTCGTGGAAATGGTCCGCGTCGAGGCGGCTGGCGAAGCCCTCGGTCTTGAGCTCAACCTCGCGGGCGATGCGCGCCAGCAGGGCGGGATCGGACGGCGTCACCGTGGAGGACGGCAGGCCGTCGACGCGGGTGACCGGGAAGTCGCCCGGCGCGATGTCGAGCGTGCGGCCCGCGGAGCGCCCGTCGAGACGGGCCTCGATCCGGACGCTGGACGGCGCGTCGCGGTCGAAACCGACGATGAACCGGCCGCTGGACGAGGCGGCGGCGAGGGCCTCGCCGTCGACGAAGATCAGGGCCCGCGGCCAGGTGCGTCCGAGCGCGTGGCCGCCCTGGACGAAGCGGCCGGTGAGGTCGAGGTCCCCGGCGGCGCGGGCCCGCGCGGGGCCGGTGGCGGCCAGCGCCGCGGCTCCGACGAGGAGGGCGCGGCGGTCGGGAATCATCGCGCGGCCATCCGCTGCAGCGCCTCGCCGGGGCCGGCGTAGGCTTCCTGATGCTGCGCGGACCAGTAGCGCAAAATCTCGAGCGGGATCGGTTTGCCGCTGACGGCGCAGGCGACGAAGCGGCCGGCCTTGAGCACGACGAACTCGCCGTCGGTGAAATGGAGGGTGGCGGGTCCGGCGTCGGTCTCGGTCATGGCGTCAGCCTAGCCGGTTAGCCGGTCGAGTCGAATCTCCGATGGACTGGCGGTCCGGCTTACAAGGGAGGGTTCTTCACAACGGACACAACAAAGGCACGAAGGACACGACGGGGCCGGAGGACTGTTCGCGCCCGTCAGGGCGCGCCGTGACGATGAATGTGGGCCTGACGGCCCGCAGGAGGCGAGGCTGCCGGGGTCCCATCGTGTTCGTTGTGAATCCGTCGTGGCCGTTGTGATGAACCAAGTCCGGGCCCGGAAAGTCAGGCCCCGTCAGAACAGGTCGCCCTGGCCGGGCGGCGGGACCCTGGGCTTCGGGGCGGGCTTCGGGGCGGGCTTCGGGCGCGGGGCGGGCGGGGCGTCGCCGTCGACATGAGCCCCGCGGGCGCCGTCGGCGAAGACGAGGCGGACCGCCTGGCCCGGCTGGAGGGCGGCGGCGGCGGCGATCATGGCGCCGTCCGCGCTCTCGACGCGGGCGAAGCCGGGCTTGGGCGTTGCCGGGTTCAGGCTGGACAGGGCGCGGACGAGGGCGGCGAGCCGCGCGCCCTCCTGATCGAGACGGCGCTCCATCGTCGGAGCGTAGCGGGCGGCGGTCGCGCCGAGCCGGTCCCGGCGGCGTTCCAACGCCCGGTCGAGCACGCCGCGCGACAGCCGGCCGGCGACACTGATCAGCCGGCGCTCGTGCACGGCGGTGTTGCGGTGCAGGGCCGAGCCAAGGCGGCTGCCGGCGTGATCGAGGCGCTGGCGGGGCAGGGCCAGCAGGTCCTCGGGCCGGACGGGCAGGCCGCGCTCGACGGCGCGCAGCCGGGTGCGGCGCTCCTCGATCAGGCGGCCGCCGGCGCGGACCAGACGGCGGTCGAGGTCGAGCACGGCGGCGCGCAGGTCGGCCAGCACCGGGGTGGCGATCTCGGCCGCGCCGGTCGGGGTCGGGGCGCGGCGGTCCGAGACGAAGTCGATCAGGGTGGTGTCGGTCTCGTGTCCGACGGCCGAGATGATCGGGATGCGGGCGGCGGCGACCGCGCGGGCCAGCCCCTCGTCGTTGAAGCACCACAGATCCTCGACCGAGCCGCCGCCGCGCGCGACGATCAGCAGGTCGGGACGGGGGATCGGGCCGCCGGGCGTCAGGGCGTCGAAGCCGCGGATGGCGTTGGACACCTGGCCGCAGGCGGCGTCGCCCTGGACCACCACGGGCCAGACGATGACGCGGCACGGCCAGCGCTCGGCGATGCGGTGCAGGATGTCGCGGATCACCGCCCCGGTCGGGCTGGTGATGACGCCGATGACGACGGGGAAGGTCGGGATCGGCTGTTTGCGGGCCGGATCGAACAGGCCCTCGCCCTGCAGCCTGACCTTGAGCCGTTCGAGCTGGGCCAGCAGGGCGCCGGCGCCGGCGGCCTCCATGGTCTCGATGACGATCTGGTAGGACGAGCGGGCCGGATAGGAGGTGATCTTGCCGGTGACGATGACCTCGAGCCCGAGCTCGGGCTGGACGCCGAGACCGCGCGCCTGACCCTTCCACACCACGCCGTCGATACAGGCCTTGTCGTCCTTGAGGGTCAGATAGACGTGGCCCGAGGCATGGCGGGTGACCTTGGAGATCTCGCCGCGCAGCCGGACATGGCCGAAGCGGTCCTCGAGCGTCCGCTTCAGCGCGAACGACAGCTCGGAGATCGACAGGGGCGGATTGTTGTCGCGGGGCGCCGCCGGTTCGTCGGCCGGGCCCCCGAAGACGTAGGAGTCGTCGCTCATGCGGGGGAGACTAGCGGGGGGAAGGCGCGGGAGCGAGGGGGTGAAACGCAGCCGATGGCCGGGCAGCGGTGATCGCTCCCCGTCAGCCCGCCCTCCGGTAATGCAGGGCGACCGCGCCGTTGCGGAGCGGCGTCGCCGAGATCAGTTCGAGCCGCCGTGTGTCGGGCAGGCCGCCCTGGTGAAGGGTCGGGCCGTGGCCGGCGATGCGGGGGTGGAGGAGGAAGCGGTATTCGTCGATCAGATCCATCCGGTCCAGCGCGGTCGCCAGCTTTCCGCTGCCGAGGAGGACGCCGGCCGGGGTCGCGTCCTTGAGCCGCTGCACGCCCGCGCGCAGATCGCCGGCGAGGTGGTTACTGTTGGTCCACGGGAAGGCGGTGCGCGTCGACGACACGACGTATTTCGGCTTGGCCTCCAGCTTGACCGCCCATTCGCGGATCGCGGGCGGCGCATCGATGTCGCCGCGCGCGACGGCGGGCCAATAGCTCTCCATCATCTCGTAGGTGACGCGGCCCCAGAGCATCGGCCCGTGCTCGTCCATCAGGCGGGTGAAGAAGGCGTGGGTCTCGTCGTCGGCGATACCCTCCTCGTGGTCGACGCAGCCGTCGAGGGTGAGGTTGAGGCTGAAGGTCAGGAGTCCCATTGGGCGAGCCTAGGTCACCGTCACTCATCGAGGCAAACCAGAGGGAGGACATGCCGGCGCGCGAAGGTCGCCCATCGCGTGCGGCCGCATGGTAGGAGATCGCCGGACACCGTTGAGCGAATCCTTCCGCATGACCGACCTGAGGGCGATCGTCGCCGAGATCACCGAAGAGATGGCGGCGGCCCCGGATCGGGGACGGCCGGCGAGCTATATTCCGCCGCTGGCGCGGGTCGACGTCGGCCAGTTCGGCATGGCGGTGGTGACGGCGGACGGGGACGTGTTCACCGGCGGTGCGGCCGACGAGGCCTTCTCGGTGCAGAGCGTGTCCAAGGTCTTCGCCCTGACGATGGCGCTGGGCCGGGTCGGGGATCAGCTGTGGGACCGCGTCGGGCGCGAGCCGTCGGGCAGCGCCTTCAACTCGATCGTCCAGCTGGAGTCGGAAAGGGGCATCCCGCGCAATCCCTTCATCAACGCCGGGGCGATCGTGGTGGCGGATGTGAACCTGGGCCGGGGACGGCCGAGGGAGTCGGTCGGCGAACTGGTGCGCTTCATCCGCTCCCTCGCCGACGACGACAGCATCGCGGTCGACGCCGAGGTGGCCCGCAGCGAATCCGAGACCGGCTTCCGCAATGTGGCGCTGGCCAACTACATGAAGTCGTTCGGTAATCTGCGCGGTCCGGTCGAGGATGTGCTGGCGCTGTATTTTGGCCAGTGCGCGGTGGCGATGAGTTGCCGGCAACTGGCCATGGCCGGCCGCTACCTGATGGCCGGCGGCGTCAATCCGGTCGGGGGCCACCGCGTCGTCTCGGCGGCGCGGGCGCGGCGGATTAATGCGCTGATGCTGACCTGCGGCCACTATGACGCCAGCGGCGACTTCGCCTTCCGCGTCGGCCTGCCGGGCAAGTCGGGAGTGGGCGGCGGGATTCTGGCCGTGGCCCCGGGCCGGGCCTCGATCGCCGTCTGGTCGCCGGGCCTGAATGCGCAGGGCAACTCCCAACTCGGCACCCTGGCGCTGGAGCGGCTGGCGATGCGCACCGGCTGGTCGGTGTTCGGCCGGATGAACGCCTCGCCAGGTTGAAGGCTGACCCGGCGGATTTGTACGGAACCGGACCCGGCCTGAGCGCGTTGGGTGCAAACCTGAGGGGATGAGTCGAGGCTGCCAGAGAAAGCAGCCGCTCCCGTCCGGAGAGGGGGATGCGCGATGGGGCGAGGATCAAGGAAGTCGGGAGCCTTCGCGGCGCCACGCCGTGTAGACGGGTGCGGGCTGTGACAGCGCTGCCGGTGCAACAGCGGGTCGAGTTGAGCGAGTTCGACGCTCTTGTTTCCGCCCCGGCGGGCGTTCTGGACGCCATTCCAGGCGCCGTCTACCTGTGCGACGCCGAAGGCGACCTGCTGCGCTACAACGCCGAAGCGGTCGAACTCTGGGGCCGGGCTCCGCCTCCGGGGGCCCGCTTCTGCGGCTCCGCCAAACTCTATCAGATGGACGGCCGGGCCCTGGACCCCGAGGCCTGTCCGATGGCGGAGGCGGTCCAGACCGGCAAGGTGACGCGCAACGGCGAGGTGGTGATGGAGCGGCCGGATGGGTCGCGGTTCACGGCCCTGGTCAACATCCGCCCGCTGCGTGATCCCGCCGGTGCAATCCAGGGCGCGATCAACTGTTTTCAGGACATCAGCGAGCAGAAGGCGCTGGAGCAGGCGATGGTCCAGACCCATCGCGACCTTGAGGACTTTTTCGAGAACAGCGCCGTCGGGCTTCACATCGTCGGCGGCGACGGCATCATCCTGCGCGCCAACAAGGCCGAGCTCGATCTGCTGGGCTATGCGGCGGACGAGTACATCGGCCGCCACATCGCGGAATTCCACGCCGACCAGGACACCATCGACCGCATCCTCGTTCGCCTGTCCAGCAACGACAGGCTGGAGCGCGAACCCGCGCGCCTGCTGGCCAAGGACGGATCGATCCGCCACGTTCTGATCACCTCTAACAGCCGTTTCGAGAATGGCGAGTTCGTCGGCACGCGCTGTTTCACCGTCGACGTCACGGAACTGCAGCGCTCGGAGGAGGCCCGGCGCGAGAGTGACGAGCGGCTGGCGGCGACTTACCAGGCGGCCACGGTCGGCATCGCGGAGGTGGATGAGGCGGGCCGCTATGTCCGGGTCAACGACGCGCTGTGCGAAATCCTCGGCCGGTCGCGCGAGCAGATGCTCCAGACAAGTCTGTTCGAGACGACCCACCCCGATGACCGCGACGCCGAGATCGAACAATACGGGCGTCAGGTCCGCGGGGGCGCCTCGGGCTATGTCACGACCAAGCGGGTGCTCCGTCCAGACGGCGCGATCGCGCACGTCGAGGTCTCGAGTTCCTCGGTGAGGGGCGACGACGGCCGGTTCGCCTATGGCGTCCGCGTCATGCAGGACGTGACCGAGAGCCGCCGGATGCAGCGGGAGATCGAGGCGAACGAGACCCGGCTTCGCGAATTGCTGGAGTACCTCCCGGCGGCGATCTACACCACAGACGCCGAGGGTCGGATCACCTTCTACAACGATGCGGCGGTCGAGCTGGCCGGTCGTGAGCCGGTGTTGGGCAGCGACACCTGGTGTGTCTCCTGGAAGCTGTTCTGGCCCGACGGAACGCCGATGGCCCACGACGAGTGCCCGATGGCGGTGGCCCTGAGGGAAAACCGCCCCATTCGCGGCGGAGAGGCCTTGGCCGAGCGGCCGGACGGAAGCCGGGTCCCGTTCATGCCCTATCCGACCCCCCTGAGGGACGCGGAGGGGAATGTGGTCGGGGCCATCAACATGCTGGTCGATATCAGCGACCGGAAGGCGGCCGAGGCGCGTCAGAAGGTGATGATCGACGAACTGAACCACCGGGTGAAGAACAGTCTGGCGACCGTGCAATCCCTCGCGCTGCAGACAGTCCAGCACGCGGATGGGCTGGAGGATTTCGCCACCACCTTCGAGGCGCGGCTGATGGCGCTGGCCAAGGCGCACGACCTGCTGACCAAACGCAACTGGATGAGCGCGCCGTTGTCCGGGCTCGTCGAGGACATCGTCGCTCCGTACAGCACCGGAGCCGACCGGCTGCGCATCGACGGCGAGCCGGTCGAGACCAACTCGCGCGCCGCGCTGGCACTGACCATGGTGCTGAGCGAACTGGCCACGAACGCCGCCAAATACGGGGCGCTGAGTCGGGCGGCCGGCACGCTGGCGGTCAGCTGGCGGGTTGTGTCGGATCCGGCCCCCACCCTGATCTTCAACTGGACGGAGGACGGCGGACCGGAGGCGCGGGAACCCGCGCGCCGCGGGTTCGGGACGCGACTTATACGGCGCTGCGTCGAACGCGACATGGAGGGCGAGCTGGACATGGCGTTCGACCCGGCGGGCCTGCGCGCCGAAGTGCGGATTCCTCTCGCGGTGATCCGTCTGGATGACTGAGTTTTCGGGCCTCAGCGTGTTGCTGGTCGAAGACGAGGGCGGGGTCGCCCTGTTGCTGGAGACCATGCTCGAGGACCTCGGGTTCGAGGTCGCGGCTTCCGTGGCGCGGGTGGGCAGGGCCTTCGAGGCTATCGAGGCGCGGGCGTTCGATCTCGCCGTCCTCGACGTGAACCTCGGGGGGGAAACCTCTTTCGACCTGGCGAGATCGCTGGTCGGCGGACGCACGCCGGTGGTGTTCAGCACCGGTTACGGGGCCGCCGGCCTGCCTGTGGACCTGCAGAGCTGCCCGGTGCTGTCCAAGCCGTTCACCCAGGACAGCCTTCGCGAGACGATCCGGGCGACCGGGATCGGGGCGCGCTGAACGGCGCGCCTGAAGCGCGGAGGCGCTCAGCCTTCGATCGGAATGATGAAGACGCGGTCGTAGTTGGCCGGCCCGTCGTAGCGGGGCAGGGCCACGTAGTCGTCCCCGGCGTGCTCCATGACCTCGCGCGCGAGGGCGTTGAAGGCGGCGCGATCCGTTCTTCGCCGGGGCAGTACGACGAAGCCGTCATCTGATTTTTCCACCGCGTGGGACGGCCCCCCGTCCCTCAGCGACTGCAGAAACACGCCCATGGCACGCCCCGTCGATCAGGGTTGGATGACCGCAGTGATCCATAATCGCGCCGGAAGCGCAACAGGAGAGGCCGGGCCCGCGTCTCACATCCGCGAGAGCGTCGGAATAGACGCGAGAGCCCGCTGGCGCTTGACCGCCTTCGCAGGTGCGGTCATTGCGCGGGTATGAATATCCTGCTGGTCGGCTCAGGCGGGCGCGAGCACGCCCTGGCGTGGAAGATCGCCCAGTCCCCGCTGCTCAAGCGGCTGGTCATCGCACCCGGCAATCCGGGGATGGACAAGCTGGGCGAGCGCGTGGCGCTGAAGGCCACAGACGCCGACGGCCTCGCCGCCCTGGCGCGGGAGATGAAGGCCGATCTGGTGGTGGTCGGCCCGGAAACCACGCTGGAGGCCGGGCTGGCCGACCGGCTGGCCACCGCCGGCATCCCCTGTTTCGGGCCGACGAAGAAGGCGGCCCAGCTGGAGACCTCCAAGGCCTTCTCCAAGGCCTTCATGGAGCGGCACGAGATTCCGACGGCGGGATACGGTGTCTATGAGCGGCTGCACGAGGCGCGGCAGGCGCTGACGGTGTTCAAGCCGCCCTATGTGATCAAGGCCGACGGGCTGGCGGCGGGCAAGGGCGTGGCCATCAGCCCCACGAAGCGCGAGGCCGAGGGCGAGATCGAGCGGATGCTGGGCGGTCGCTTCGGCACGGCCGGGGCGCGGGTGGTGATCGAGGAATTCATGGACGGCGAGGAAGGCTCGCTGTTCGCCGTCTGCGACGGGCAGCGGGCGCTGCTGCTGGGCGGTGCGCAGGACCACAAGCGGGCCTATGACGGCGACCTCGGGCCGAACACGGGCGGCATGGGCAGCTATTCGCCGGCCCCGGTGTTCACGCCGGAGCTGGTCGAGGCGGCCGAGCGGAATATCGTCGCGCCGGTCATCGCCGGTATGGCGCGGGAGGGCATGCCCTATCGCGGCGTGCTCTACGCAGGTCTGATGGCGACGACGGACGGGCCCCGGGTGGTCGAGTTCAACGCCCGCTTCGGCGACCCGGAGTGCCAGGTGCTGATGATGCGGATCGACGGGGACATCGTGCCCCTGCTGCTGGCCTGCGCGCGCGGGGACCTGACCCGGGTCGATCCGCCGGAGTTCCGGCCCGAGACGGTGATCTGCGTGGTGCTGGCGGCCACCGGCTATCCCGACAGCCCGCTGGAAGGCTCGATCATCCGCGGCGCCGACCAGAATTTCGGCCCGCACGTGCAGGTCTTCCATGCCGGCACCCGGCGGCGTGACGACGGCCAGCTGGCGGCGGCCGGCGGGCGGGTGCTGAACGTCTGCGCTCGTGGCAAGGACATCGCCGAGGCGCGCCAGCGGGCCTATGCGGCGGTGAGGAAGATCGACTGGCCGGGGGGATTCCACCGTACCGACATCGGCTGGCGGGCCATGGAGCGGGAAGCGGGGAGCGCCGGTTGAAGGCCGTGGCGCCCTGACCGGTCAGGTTGAAGCCGCGTGAGGGTCGGCGCCCGGTGTGTTATCGTCGGGATATGAACGGCCCCCCGAATGATTTCGATGAAGAAGCGGCCGTCTTTGACGCCGAAGCCGAAGCTGCAGCCGACGCGGCATTCGATGCGGCGACGGATCGCGGCTTGGCTGATGCCGAGGCAGGGCGCTTCGTCAGCCATGAGGCGGTGAAGCGCTGGCTGCTTTCATGGGGGACCGAGAATCCGCTGCCTCCGCCGAAATGCGGCGAGTAGCATGGACGGATCAGGCCGTCAGAGACCTGATGGCCATCGGACAATATATTGAAGGGTTCAGCCCCAACGCGGCCCGGAAAGTGGCCGCCAGGCTGCTAGCGCTCGGCGAAAGTCTGCACGAGTTCCCAAATCGCGGGAGACAGGTCCGGCCTGGCTTGCGCGAACTGACGAGTTTTCCGCCTTACCTCCTCAGGTATGAAGTGCTGAAAACCGAAGTGCGGATCATCGCGATCCGCCACACGGCCCGGCGGCCGGAACCCTAGGCCCAGGCGAACAGCAGCCGGCCTTCGCCCATGCGTTCGCGCAGGGCGGGGAGGTCGTGGTGGGCGACGGAGAAGCAGCCGTAGCTGCGGCCCAGCTTGCCCTCGCGGGCGAGGAAGGCCGGGTCGGCGTAGTCGGCGCCGTGGACGATGATGGCGCGCTCGCGGGCCAGGTTGTTGGTGTACTCCAGCCCGTCCAGCAGGACGTTGGGGCCCTGCTGGGGGCCGTGGCCGGCGCCGGCGGTGGCGTAGGCGCCGACCGAGGACATGTAGCTGTCGGGGGTGTTGGAGAAGGTCGTCGCGAAACCCGTGTGCGACGGGTCGGAGCCGCGGCCGTGGGTGGTGCGCATCAGGGTGACGGCGCCGCCGTGCAGATCGACCTCGTAGAGCCGCTCGTCGCCCGAGAATTTCTGGAAATCGACCAGATACATGCGGTCGCGTTGGGTGATCTTGCCTTCGTGGATATCGAGGGCGGCGAGGGCGCGGTCCATCAGCTCCTTGCGCACCGAGCCGCGCGGATCGAGCGGGCGGGTGGAGTTGAGCTGGGCGGTGATGACCTCGGGCGGGCGCTCGACCGGGATGGTCGGCGGCACCTGCTGGCCGGCCGCGGTGACGACCGGACGGGCGGCCGCGGTGGCGCAGCCCGACACCAGCGCCGCGCCGCCAAGGATGAATCCACGTCTCGCAAGCCGCATGCGACGCCCCTCGCATGTTCACAGGAGGCGACAGGTTGTTTCAAATCACCACGCGCAGCAACCTGAGCCTTGGCATGGAGCGTATCCGGTCTAGGGTGAACGATGGGTTTCGGGAGGGTTTCGTGAAGTCGATCGCATCGGTGCTGGCGGCGACCGCCATATTTCTGGCCGGCGGGGCCGCGGCGCAAACGCCCGCCGTCGCTCCGCTTTCGCCGTCAGAGGGAACCACGTTCGTGCAAGTGGGGCGGCTTCTGGCCAATCCGGCGAACGGTTCCGTTCAGCGCGATAAAACTCTCGTGATCGAGGGCGGGCGGGTCGTCGCGGTGCGCGACGGCTTTGTCGGCGAGGGCCGGATCGTCGACCTGCGCGACGCCTTTGTGCTGCCCGGGCTGATCGACAGCCATGTGCATCTGACCAGCCAGCAGAACCCGAACGGGCGGCTGGAGGCGGTGACGCTGTCGAGCGTGGACCGCGGCTTCGTCGGGGCCCGACACGCCCGGCGGACGCTGATGGCCGGCTTCACCACGGTGGCCGATCTGGGCGGGCAGAACGAGGCGGTCTTCGCCCTGCGCGACGCGATCCGGCGCGGCGACGTGCCGGGTCCGCGGGTCATCGCCGCGGGCAGTTCGGTGTCGATCCACGGTGGCCACGGCGACGCCAACGGCTACCGCGAGGACGTCATGCATCTGCTGTCGTCGGAAAGCGTCTGCTCGGGCGTCGAGGACTGCATGCGGGCGGTGCGGACCCAGGTGCGGTCGGGCGCCGACATCATCAAGATCACCGCCACCGGCGGGGTGCTGTCGAACACGGCGGCGGGGCTGGGCCAGCAGTTCTCCGAGGCCGAGCTGGCCGCCATCGTCGAGGCCGGGCACCGGATGGGACGGCAGGTCACGGCGCATGCTCACGGTGCCGACGGCATCAACAGCTTCCTGCGCGCGGGCGGCGACTCGATCGAACACGGGACCTATCTGGACGCCGAGTCGATCCGGCTGATGCGGCGCGAGGGCGTCTATCTGGTGCCGACGCTGATGGCCGGGGATTTCGTGGCGCGGGTCGCCTCTGGGCCGGACAATTTCTTCACCCCCGCGCAGACGGCCAAGGCGATGCAGGCCGGACCGCTGATGCTGGCCATGGCGGGGCGGGCCCACGAGGGCGGGGTTCGGATCGCCTATGGAACGGACAGCGGCGTCTCGGCGCACGGCGACAATGCGCAGGAGTTCGCCCTGCTGGTGCGGGCCGGGCTGACGCCGCTGGAGGCGATCCAGACGGCGACGGTCAGTGCCGCGGCGCATCTGCGGATTTCGCAGGAGGCGGGGCGGATCGCGGCGGGGATGCCGGCGGATCTGATCGCGGTGGCGGGCGATCCGCTGGCCGACGTGACCGAGCTGGAGCGGGTGCGGTTCGTGATGAAGGGTGGGGTAGTTTACCGGGACGAGTAGAAATCCTCCCCTTCGGGGGAGGGGGACCATCCGAAGGATGGTGGAGGGGGCCTGATCCGGACGCTGGCGCATGGGGTTAGCCCCCTCCACCCCTTCGCGGTCCCCCTCCCCCAAGGGGGGAGGACCTCAACCGGGGGAGTAGCAATCGCTGGAACCCCGCCTCGTTCTCGAACACCGCCTTCACCGGCCAACTGACCACCCGCGTCCGCCATTCCGGCGGCAGGCGCAACCAGTCCTTTTCGGTGGTGATCAATTTCGCCCCGAACTGGTCGGCGCGGTCGGCGAGGAAGCGCAGGTCCTGTTCGCGGAAGGCGGCGTGGTCGGGGAAGGGGGCGAAGTCGGCGAGGTCGGCGCCGGCGGCGATCAGGGCGCGCTCGACCTTCCACGGCTTGGCGATGCCGGCGAGGCCGACCAGCGGGCCGGGCGGCGGCGGGGCGGCGGGCTGGAGCCGGGCGATGAAGATCGGCAGGGCGCCGAAGACCTCAAGCAGGTCGGGGTCGGCGTCGGGGGCGTCGGCGGGGAGGAGGACGACGACGGCGTCGGCGCGGGCGAGGCCGGCCTTCAGCGGTTCGCGCATCGGGCCGGAGGGGAAGACCGAGCCGTCGCCGAACGGCCATTCGTCGCCGCGGGTCTCGCCGTCGACGACGACGAGGCTGAGGGTCTTCTTCAGGGCGGGGTTCTGGTGGGCGTCGTCCAGCACGATGGATTGCGCGCCCGCGTTGGCGGCGGCGCGGGCCCCGGCGACGCGGTCGCGGGCGATCCAGGCGGGGCTGTCAAGCGCCAGCATCAGCGGTTCGTCGCCGACCTCAGCGGCGGTGTGGACGGCGGGATCGACCCGGAGGGGCCCCTCCAGCGATCCGCCGTAGCCGCGCGACAGGGCGTGGGCGTCGATGCCGCCGGCGCGGAGCAGGCGCAGCACCTCGCGGGCGACCGGGGTCTTGCCCGAGCCGCCGACGGTCAGGTTGCCGACCGAGATGACCGGCACGCCGGGATCGACGGGCGAGGCGTTGGCGATGCGGCGGGCGGTGGCGGCGGCCCAGACCCACGACAGCGGCTTGAGCGCGAACCGCAGCACCGAGGCGTGGCGCGGATCGCGGGCGTACCACCAGCGGGGGGTGTTGAGCTTCATCCGCGCCCCCTGATCGGAGCCGGCGGCAGCAGGGGCGTCAGGCTGTCCCACAGCCGGTCGAGGCCCGAGCCGGCCTCGGCGGCGGCGCGGCGGCCGCGCTCGCCCATGCGTTTGGCCTCGGCCTCGTCGGCCAGCAGGGGCGCGAGAACGGCGGGCAGGTCCCAGGGGGCCTCGACCACGGCCAGACCGCCCGCGGCCACGAGTGCGTCGGTGACCGCGGCCCAGTTCGACATGTCCGGGCCGGTGACGGCGGGCTTGCCGAGGCGGGCCGGTTCGAGCGGATTGTGGCCGCCCACCGGCGGCTTCTCCAGGGCGGCGGAGAAGCTGCCGCCCATGACCACGACGTCGGCGAGGCGCAGGAACAGGCCCATCTCGCCGAGGGTGTCGGCGACGTAGAGGTCCGTGTCGCGGTCCGGCTCGCGACCGGCGGAGCGAAGGGCGAAACGGTAGCCGTCGCGGCTCAGGGCGGCGGCGATGGCGGCGCTCCGTTCCGGGTGGCGGGGCACCAGGATCAGGCACAGGCGGTCGGCCAGTTTGTCGAGGGCGCGGACGAGGGCGATCTCCTCGCCGTCATGGGTGCTGGCGGCGACGACCACCGGCCGGTCGCCGATGGCGGCGCTGAGGCGGGTGAAGGCGCCCGGATCGTGCGGCGGCGCGGCTCCGGCCAGCTTGAGGTTCACATGGCCGTCGATGCGGGCGCCGAGGCCCTCGAGCCGGTCGGCCGAAGTGGCGTCCTGCGGCAGGATGCGGTCGAAGGCGGACAGCAGGCGCCGGGCGAGGCCGGGGAAGCGGCGCCAGCCGTCGGCGGTCTTCCCGGTGATGCGGGCGCTGGCGAGGACCAGCTTCACCTCGCGGCGGCGCGCCTCGAGGATCAGGTTGGGCCACAGTTCGCTCTCGACGAAGACGGCGGCGGCGGGCCGCCAGTGGTCGAGGAAGGCGCAGACGGCGCCGGGCGTGTCGACGGGGGCGAACTGGTGGATGACGCCGGGCGGCAGCCGCTTGGCCAGCAGGGTCGCCGAGGTCAGGGTGCCGGAGGTGACCAGCACGGTCAGGTCGGGGCGCTTCTGGCGCAGGCGCTCGACTACGGGCAGCAGGGACAGGGTCTCGCCGACGCTGACGCCGTGCAGCCAGACCAGACCGCCGGCGGGGCGGGCGACGGAGGCGAGACCGAGACGTTCGTCGACCCGGGCCGGGTCCTCCTTGCCCTGTTTGGCGCGGGCGTCGAGCAGGCGCGGGGCCAGCGGTTCCAGCAGGCGGGTCAGCAGCCGGTAGGCGATCAGGGCGGGGCTCACCTAGAGACGCTCCAGCCCGGTGATGGCGTCGGCGGCGGCCTCGACGGCGGTGATGCGCGCGGTCCAGTCGGCGACGACGTCGACCGGCTGAGCCCCCGCGGGGAAATCGGTCCGGTCCCAGACCACGGCGCCCCGGCCGAAGGGAAGGGGTATGATGGTGTGGTCCCAGTTGTCGAGGCGGATGGCCGGGTTGCAGGACAGGCCGACGAACAGCACCGGAACCTTCGACAGTTTCGCCAGGACCGGCAGGCCCTCGGCCATGCTGTGTCTGGGGCCGCGCGGGCCGTCGGGCGTGATGGCGAGGCCGCCGACCTTGAGTTGGCGCAGGCCGTCGCGCAGGGCCTGGGCGCCGCCCTTGTCGGTCTCGCCCTTGTCCTTGTTGGCGGAGGAACCGCGCACGGCGGGAATGCCGAGGCGGGCCATCGAGCGGGCGAACAGTTCCCCGTCGGCGCTGCGCGAGATCATGCCCTTGATCGGCTGGGCGCGATCCAGCGGCCAGGCGGCCGGGGCCAACGAGGTGCGGGAATGCCAGAAGACAGTCAGAACCCCGCCACCCTGATCCCAGACCGCTTCGGCCAGGTCGGGGTTGCGGTGCTCCCAGCGAATGGTGGCGTAGCAGAAGCGCAGCCAGCCGGCCATGATCCAGCCGAGGGCGCCCTGGACCGCGGGATTCCGGAGCGGCTTCATGCGACCGAAGCCACCGTCACGGGATCGCCGTCCAGCGACTGCTGCTTCGCGAGACGGGCGTAGAGGCCGCCCTTCTTCACGAGACCGGCGTGGGAGCCGGTCTCGACGATGCGACCGGCCTCGACGACATAGATGCGGTCGGCGTTGCGGACGGTGGACAGGCGGTGGGCGATCATCAGGGTGGCGCGGCCGGTCATCAGCCGGTCCAGCGCGGCCTGGACGAGGGCCTCGCTCTCGGTGTCCAGCGCCGAGGTGGCCTCGTCGAGCAGCAGGATGGGGGCGTCCTTGAGGAAGGCGCGGGCGATGGCGATGCGCTGACGCTGGCCGCCCGACAGGCGCAGGCCCGCCTCGCCGGCACGGGTCCGATAGCCCTCGGGCAAGGCGGTGATGAAGTCGTGGGCGGCGGCGCTGGCGGCGGCGGCCTCGATCTCGGCCTGCGAGGCGCCGGGGCGGCCATAGGCGATGTTGGCGGCGAGGGTGTCGTCGAACAGGAAGGGCTCCTGGGTCACCAGGGCGATATGGGCGCGCAGGTCGTGCAGCTTCAGTTCGCGGATGTCGCGGCCGTTGATGGTCACCGCCCCGGCGGTGACGTCGTAGAAGCGTGGCAGCAGGCTCAAGATCGTGCTCTTGCCGCCGCCGGACGGGCCGACGAGGGCGACGGTCTCGCCGGGGGCCACGGTCAGCGAGATGTCGGACAGCGTCGGGGCGACGTTTTCGGCGGCCGGGGCGTAGGCGAAGGAGACGCGGTCGAGGCCGATGGTGACGGGACCGTCGGGCAGGGCGGCGGCGTCGGGGGCCTCGCGGATCTCGGGCTGGATGTCGAGGGCGGCGAACAGGCGGCGGGCGGCGGTCAGGCCCTCGGCCATCACGGTCTGCAGGTTGGTGACCTGACGCAGGGACTGGCCGGCGGCCATCAGCAGGCCGATATAGGCGGCGAAGGCGCCGACGCTCATCTCGCCGCCGCGGGCCTGCCAGCCGGCGTAGGCCATGACGGCGGCGACCACGAACATGGCCATCAGATTGCTCAGCGGCCCGGCGAAGGCGCGGCTGTCGGCGGATTTGATAACGTGCCGCTGACGCCGGCCGACGACCTCGCCGACGCGGGCCTCCTCGGCCGCCTCGCGGTTCTCGATCTTGATCAGGCGGACGCCGTCGAGGTTCTCCATCAGGGCGGTGGAGAGGTTGGAGGTCTCGACCATGGCCCCGGTGGTGGCCTTGCGCATCCGCTTGCCGAAGCGGCGGATGACGAAGGCGATCAGGGGCGCGCCGAGCAGGACGATCAGGGTCAGCCGCCAGTCGATCCACGCCATATAGGCCAGCACGGCGAATAGGGTCAGGGCGTGCTGGGTGTAGTTGACTACGCCCTGGGTGAAGGCCTCGCGCACCAGATTGGCGTCGAACAGCACGGAGGAGACGAAGCCGCCGGAGTGCTGGCTGCGCAGCCGGGCGAGGTCGGCGCGGATCATGGCCCCGAACAGCTTGATCTGGATGTCGCCGACGATGCCGTGACCGAGCCGGTTGACCAGCGCCGCCTGACCGAGGGCGGCGGCGGTCCAGATCAGGCCCGCGCCGATGATGATCAGCGGGATGGCCAGCAGCGCCTCACCCGGCGGCACGGTGAAGACGCCCCAGATGGTCACCGCCCGGCCGAGGAACAGGCCGTCGATGGCCGGCTCGAGCAGCTGCAGCACCGTGGCGGCCATGACGCCGACCACGGCGGCGCAGAGGATCGACAGGAACAGCGGCGTTCGGTGGTGCGAGAGGTAGTCGCGCCAGATGCGGGCCAGCAACGGCCGCAGCGGCTCTGGTTCGTCAGCGGCGGGCGCGGGCGTCGTCATCGGTCCGAGGTCGGACGGGACGGGGGGGAAGTCAAGCGGGGAGGTGAGCCGGACTGGACAGGCCGACGGTCAGTCAGGCGCGCGGTTTCCTTTCAAGGCGCGACGGGACCAGTTGGCGATCGCCTTGGCCAACTCCCATTGCCAGAGGTAGCCTTGGTAAAGCATGCCGGCGACGAAGACGGTGAACACGGCCATCCCAAGGAGCATCATCGGGTCGGCCCAAACTCGCTCATCCGCCGCCATCACGAGGAAGCACAGGGCGCACCACAGGCCGATGATCCACGCCAAGATTCGGCGTACGAGTCGGGCACGCGGGCTGAGGGGCGCGGCGGTCACCCTGGACGGCTTTGGTCTCGCAGTCGGGACTGCGATGGCCGCCTCTTTCCCGGCTATGGCGCGATCCAGCTCGCGCAGCTTTTCCTCAGTTGTCTTTTCAGCAACGGCCATGTCCTGAGGCTAGCACGCCTCCAGAAGAGTGCGATCCCCGACGTAGATGACGGAGGCGGTCCGACCCGCTATCTCCCCCTCCCATGTCCCGCTACAACCTCACCACCCCAGGCGGCCGGTTTCGCGCCAAGTGGGACTATCTCTGGAAGGATCACGCCTTTCTGAGGCGGTGGTTCATGAACGCGCACTGGCTGGGGCCGGATCTGGTGCGGACCAATCAGCCGTCGCCGCGGCAGCTCGCCTACTGGAAGTCGCAAGGCATCAGGACGGTCATCAACCTGCGCGGCAGCGAGCGGGACGAGGCCTGGTTCGCGCTGGAGAAGGACGCCTGCGAACGGTTGGGCCTGACCCTGATCAGCGCGCCGCTGGACAGCCGCGATCCGCCGCAACCGGAGCGGATTCACCGGGCGCGCGAGTTGTTCCGGACGATCGAGTATCCGGTGCTGATCCACTGCAAGTCGGGGGCGGACCGGGCCGGGATGATGGCGGTGCTGTACCGGCATTTTCATCTGGGCGAGCCGATCGCCGAGGCGATCAAGCAGCTGGACAAGAAATATCTGCACCACCGTGAGGGTCTGACCGGGGTGCTGGACTACACGCTGGAGAAATACCTGACGGAGGTCGAGCCGACGGGGGTGAGCTTCGTCGACTGGATCGACAGCGACGTCTACGACCCCAAGGCGATCCGGGCGGAGTTCAAGGCGCAGTGGTGGGGGACGCTGCTGACCGAAAAGCTGCTCAGGCGGGAGTAGTCAGCCCCACGGGCCGCGCGGCGCGCCGGGCGGGTCGCGGCCCTGATCGCCGGCCATCTCGGCCTCGCGCCGGGCCTTGCGGTCGGCCTCCCAGCGCCGGAACCAGCGGGACCAATTGCGCTCGCCGCGCCACGCCGCGCCCCAGATGACCAGGGCCATCAGCAGGAAGGCGAGGCTGGCGATTTCCTCGGCGCCGATGGTGCGGCCGAACAGGTTCAAGGGCGGGGTTCCTGCGATGACGCGGCCTGCGGGTCGTCGTGGGTGAAGGTGTCGCGCGGGGTCGGCGCCGGGCCGGGCGTGACGGGATCGTTCCAGGCGGTGTCGGTTTCCTGCGGTCCGGCGGTCGGCTGGTCGGGCTTGCGTCGGGTGGCCCAGATGACGATGCCGGTGCCCAGCGCCAGCAGGCCGAGGACGATCAGGGCGGTGGTCAGCATGGCTCTCTCCCGGGCAGGCGTCGCAGTATAATGCAAAAGCGCGCCAGCGGGTGAGGGAGTTCCCGGACTCAGTGCTCGTGGGCGTCGCCGCGCGGATCGATCATGCGGTGGGCGTGAAGGATGAAGAACCGCATGTGGGCATTGTCCACCGTGGCCTGGGCGCGGGCCTTCCAGGCCTTGCGGGCCTCGGCGTAGTTCGGGAAGGCGCCGACGAACTCGACCTTCGACAGATCGCGGAACACAGGCGCGTCGAGGTGGCGCAACTCGCCGCCGATGACGAGGTGCAGAAGCTGTTGGGGTTCGGTTTCGGCGGGCTGGGTCATGGGATCGTCCGGACGGGAGGAGGGCTTAACGGGCCGCGAGGGGAATAGGCGCTGTACGCCGCACGATCAACGGGTGAAGGGCGGCGGCGCTGCAGACGAGGCTGCCCTGGCGCGGATCGGGCTGGTTGAAACGCCAGGCGCCGCCGTGATGGTCGCTGACCCGGCCACCCGCCTCCTCGACAATCAGGGCGCCGGCGCAGACGTCCCAGTCCCATTTCGGCGTCAGGGCGATGGCGGCGTCGAAGGCCCCGGCGGCGACGAGGGCCATGCGGTAGGCGATGGCGTTGCGCTTCTCGTAGCGCATGGCCGGCCACGGCTCGGGCCAGTGCGGGCCCTCCATCAACCGGGCGTCGGCGAGCACCGAGGCGTCGTCGAGGTCGGCGGTGTCCGAGGCGGTGATCGGTCGTCCGTTCAGGAAGGCCCCGCCGCCGAGCACGGCGGTGAAGGTCTCGCCCAGGGCCGGTGCGTGGATCACAGCGGCGACGGGGCGGCCGTCCTCGACCACGGCGATCGGTATGCACCACCACGGCTTGCCCTTCATATAGGCGACGGTGCCGTCGATGGGATCGACCACGAAGATGCGGCGGCGGGTCAGACGCCCGGCCCCGTCGGCGGTTTCCTCGGACAGCCAGCCGTAGTCCGGGCGCGCGCCAATCAGGGCGGCGTGGAGCAGGCGGTCGACGGCCATGTCGGCCGAGGTGACCGGGGAGCCGCCCGGCTTTGACCAGATCTTCAGTCCGGCTTCGCGTTCGGACAGCGCCAGCTCGCCGGCCGCCACCGCGGCGTCCTGGATCAGCGCGAGGTCGGCCCCGAGGTCCTGGTTTGCCTCGCTCATTTGCCGGCGATAGCCACCGCGTCGAACATCAGCGACGGGCTGTTGTTGGCGCCCCGGAACTCGAGGTCCGAGCCGCGCTGCAACCGGGCGTAGAGGTCGGGCAGCCTGCCGGCGACGGTGACTTCGCTGACCGGGTAGGCGATGGCGCCGTTCTCGAACCAGAAGCCGGACACGCCGGCCGACCAGTCGCCGGTGTTCGGATTCAGCGACGGACCGAACATCGAAGTGACCAGAAGACCGGCGCCTGCGTCGGCCATCAGACCGTGGAGGTCGCGTTCGCCGGGTTGCAGATGCAGGCTGTGGGTCGAGACGCCGGGCGGACCGGCGAGACCGCGCGCGGCGTGGCCGGTCGAGGCGAGGCCGAGCTGGGCGGCGGCGGCGCTGTTCAGCAGCCAGGTGGTCAGTCGGCCGTCGTCAATGATTGATTGACGGGCGACCGCCACGCCCTCGTCGTCGAACGGGGTCGAGCCGAGACCACGGCGGCGGAACGGGTCGTCGATCAGATCGACGCCCGCGGGCAGGACCGGCTGACCCAGCCGATCCTTGAGGAAGGAGGTGCCGCGGGCGATCGACGGGCCGGAGATGGCGCCGATCAGGGGCGACAGGATCTGCATGGCCAGGCGGTTCTCGAAGATCACCGGGGCCGTGGTCGAGGCGATCTTGCGCGGGCCGGTGCGGGCCACGGCGCGGCGGCCGGCCTCGGCGCCGATGTCCTCGGCGGAGGGCAGGTCGGACAGGTGGCGCGCGGCGCGCTGCTCGCCGCCCCGCTCCATGGCTCCGTCCTTCTCGGCGATGACGCCGACCCCGAGCGAGAAGGCCGAGCCGTGATAGGCCCCGTCGAAACCGTGCGAGGTGACCAGACGCCAGCGGCTGGCGGAGGCTGAGGCGTGGCCGCCCTCGGAGCGGACCACGCCGGGCACGGCGAGGGCGACGGCTTCGGCGGCGGCGGCGGCGCCTTCCAGGTCCGCGGCGCCACGCTCCGTCGGGTCGAACAGGTCGAGGTCACGGAAGGGGCCGCGGGCGAGGCGGTCTTCAGGCGCGAGCCCGGCGTAAGGGTCCTCGGGGGCGAGGCGGGCCATGGCCACGGCGCGCTCGACAAGACGGGCGCGGGTGGCGTCGGACAGGTCGGAGGCGGAGACGGTGGCCTGGCGCCGGCCGATGAAGACGCGCAGGCCGAGATCGCGGCTCTCCTCGCGCTCGACGTCCTCCAGCGCGCCGTTGCGGACTCCGACGGACAGGGCGGCGCGCTCGGCCGAGACGGCCTCGGCGGCGTCGGCCCCGGCCTTCAGGGCGGCGGCGACCAGTTCGGGCAGGATGTCGGAAGGGGCGGACGTCGGCAGGCTGTCGGACATGCCCCGATATGGCCGGACGGACGCCGGGCCGCAACCGCGCACGTCACCTTCAAACGAAGGCGTGGACCAGCAGCATCCCGCCGGCGCCGAGCAGGGCCAGATAGGTCAGGACCATGCCCAGAAGCCGGCCCGCCGTCGGCCGGGTGTCGTTGAGCCCGACGGCATGGGCCAGACGTCCGGCGAACAGGGCGGCGCCGACCCCGTGGATCGCAAGCGGCGGCAGGCCCAGCATCGCCAGAACGGTCAGGGCCGCGACGCCGACCGGGATATATTCAGCGGCGTTGCCGAACACCCGGCAGGCCACATTGACCTGGGGCACGCCGCCGTCGCCCAGCACCACCCGGTGCTTCTGGCGCGCGAGCACGACCCGGATTGAAAGGATGACCAGCAGCAGGACCAGAAGGCCGCTCCAGAAGGCGGCAGTCTGGATCGGGCTCATGCCCGTGGTCATCTCGGTCATCGGTCAGGTCTCGCGGGCCACCGGATAGAGGCGGAAGCGATCATCATAGAACGGCGTTCGTTCGTAAAACCACTGCAAACGCGCGCCGGGGCTGGCGGCGAACTCGGGCTCGGCCGCCAGCTTGGCCTCGAACTCGGCCTTGAGGGCGGGATCGGCGGCCATCATGCGCTCGGCCAGCGGGGCGATGGCGTAGCCCTCGATGTATTCGACGCGGCTGAGCACCTCGGGGAACAGGCCCCAGGCGAAGAAGCTCTCGGACGACTGCGGTTCCAGCAACAGGACGACGACGTCGCCCAGCGGCTGGTCGGTCGGCACGCGGACCGAGCCGGCGGGGAAGGTCCAGTCGCGGCGCTCGGGCGTGACCGAGGTGACGGTGACCGGCACATGACCCTCGTTCGGACGGGCGGCGAGCTTCGGATCGTCGAGGCGCAGCATGTCGACGGAGACGGTGCGCGGCGCGTCGAGGGTCTCCATGGCCATGCCGTGGATGCGCAGGCGCTCGATGATGTCGGCCCGGTGCGCCGGCACCCAGTAGGCTTCGGGCCGCTTGAGCGTCAGCGTCGGATGCGACGAATAGAACGGCATCTGCCACAGGTCGGGGTCCGGCTCGCCGAGCCAGCGGATTTCTTGCCGGCCCGAGGCAGGACTGTCGTACATCTCGTAGCGAATGCCCTTGAAGGCGCGGGTCGTCGCGGGCTCCTCGTCCTGGACGAAGTTGGCGGGGATTTCGGCCGGGCGCAGGGCGCGGTCGGCCTCGACGGCGGCGCGCAGGCCGCGGCCCTCGGCGGCCAGAAGGCGCATGGCTTCCTCGAGGAAGACATAGGTGCCGAGCACGCGCTGCTCGTGCGGCTTCAGGCTGTGGTTTTCGATCAGAATGGTCGGGACGTGGGCGGCCGAGCCCCAGCCGTTGGAGAACCGCTCGCCGAGGCCGCCGTCGGAAAGGCCGGCCCGGGGGTCGTCGTCCATGCCGAAGACCAGTTCGCCGGGGATATGACCCTCGGCCTCCAGCGCGGTGTTCATCGCCGGCTTGAAGGCGGAATCCAGCCACCGCGCCGTCGACGGCGAACGCGAGTAGATGCCGTTCTCGCCGTTGTAACCGTAGGTGACGTCGTACTGGTAATCCATGCCGTCGGTGACGTGGATGTCGACGTAGAGGTCCGGCCGGTATTTGACGATCAGGCCGCGCACCGCCCGCATCTCGGCCTGGTCCAGCTTCAGATAGTCGCGGTTGAGGTTCTGGTTGGTCGCCGTGTTGCGCCAGCCCTGGATGCGGGGGCCGCGCTGATTGGGGCGGCTGTAGGCGCTGGTCCGCTCATGACCATCGACCGACAGGATGGGAATGAGGATCAGGTTGACCCGGTCGAGAAGGTCGGACTTGCCGTAGAAGGCGATGTCGCGGAGCAGCATCATGCCCGCGTCCTTGCCGTCAATCTCGCCGGGGTGAATGCCGGCCTGGGCCAGCAGCACCGGCTTGGCCGGATCGAAGGCGGCGCCGTCCTTCGAGGCGATGACGGCGTAGATCGGACGGCCTTCCGGCGAGACGCCGAACTGTTCGATGCGGATCAGGTCGGAGGCGGCGTCGAGGCGGTCGAACCAGGCCCGGGTGTCGGCGTAGGTCGGGCTGAAGTCATGTGCCGGGTCGGCCTCGAACGGCGTAACCCAGGGATCCGAGGCGTCGCGGAGAAGGGCGCGGCTGGCGCCATCCCAGGCGGGAGCGGGCGGCAGGAAGGGTTGATCCCACGGGGCGGCGTTGGGGACGGAGGACGGCGTCTGGGCCATGGCGGGAGCTCCCAAAGAAAGCAGGGCGAGGACGGCGAACAACGGGCGCATGGAACCTCGGGGCAAAGCGGGGCGCACAGGTAGCGCCATTTGGCTCCGGCGGCAAAACGGGGTCAGGACTGTCCGGCGGCGTGGGGCGGCGTCGGCGTGACCACATCCGTCAGGCCGGGAAGGGCCGCGGTGACCACGGCGGAGAAAAGATAGAGAGCGATGTGGATCCCGGTCAGGGAGGCGAAGACGGTCTTGTTGCGCGACAGGGCCGCGGGAACGACCAGCCCCACATAAACCGCGATCCCGACGGCGTAGTTGATCACCAACAGGGTCGCCGCCGGCTTGGCGAGGATGACCGGGAGGGCGGTCAGGAAGGCCAGGGCATTGGCCGCGATGGTGAGAAGCAGGACGACTTTGCGGTTGGCCCAGAAGTGGTCGTCCAGCGACATCCCGTCCTCGATTTCGTGCGGAAACACCAGCGAGGCGGCTATGAAGTAGACGACAGCCACGATCAGGCTGGCGACCAGCAGACCGTAGCTGAAAGGCACATCGCGGAACATCGTCCAGGCGAAGTCCCAGAAGCTGGCGACATCGAGAGCGACGAAGACGGCCAGCAGGGGCGTCAGCCACCCGATGCGCAACTTGCGTCGGTGCTGGATGGCCGTGGCGGCGCCGGTGGCGATCACCGCGAGCGAAAGGCCGAGCAAGAGGCCGTAGAAGCTGAAGAAGAACTCGAACGCGCTCAAGCGCCCCTCCATCCGCGGACGGTGTCAGCGGCCGACCGACGGGGGTCGCCCGCCGGCGCGGCGAAAACCGGGTGGGCCGCCTCCCTAGCGGTTCCGCTTGGCCTCAAGCCGGTCGATGGTGCGCTGGGCTTCCTCGCGGCGGCGGGTCAGGACGTTGACCTGGGCCTGCTGGGCTTCGGTCAGGCCGCCGGCGGCCTCGCCCGCAGCCTGGAGATCGGCCAGCTGGCTGTCGATCTCAAAGACCTGGTCTTCGGCCTCGAACAGGCGGTTCTCCTCGCGCTCGGTGAGGGCGGGCCGGGGCGGGGCGGCGTTGCGCGGCGCGTTGCGGCCGGTCATCACCTGGGCATCGGCGGAAGTGACCGGGAGAGTGAGCGCCGGCAGGGCCAGGGCGGCGGACAGGGCGATGACGAGGCTGTGTTTCATGGAGCGACTCCGGGAAGGACAGCCCTAATGTGTATTACAGTTTCGTCATCTGAAAAGCGCTTTTAGGACACAATCGGCCGAGCATTGATCGCGGACCCGTGTCAGCCCTGCGGTTTCCAGATCGGCGCGCCGTCGCCCGGCAGCCCGAGGCGGTCCCATATCGCCGACACGCGCTCGACCACGGCCTCGTCCATGCGGATTTCCTCGCCCCATTCGCGATTGGTCTCGGGCGGCCATTTGTCGGTGGCGTCGAGTCCGATCTTGGACCCGAGGCCGCTCTCGGGGCTGGCGAAGTCGAGATAGTCGATCGGGGTGTTCTCGATGACGGTGATGTCCCGCGCCGGGTCCATCTTGGTCGAGATGGCCCACATCACCTGTTTCCAGTCGCGGGCGTCGATGTCGTCGTCCACGACGATCACCCATTTGGTGTACATGAACTGGCGCAGATAGCTCCACACGCCGAGCATCACCCGCTTGGCGTGGCCGGGGTAGGCCTTCTTCATCGACACCACGGCGATGCGGTAGGAGCAGCCCTCGGGCGGCAGCCAGAAGTCGGTGATCTCGGGGAACTGCTGGCGCAGCAGGGGGATGAAGACCTCGTTCAGCGCCTCGCCCAGCACCGAGGGCTCGTCCGGCGGACGGCCGGTGAAGGTGGTCAGGTAGATCGGGTCCTTGCGCATGGTGATGGCGCTGACCTGGAAGACCGGGAAGGTCTCGACCGAATTGTAATAGCCGGTGTGGTCGCCGTAGGGGCCTTCGGGCGCGTGCTCGTCGAGCAGGACGTGGCCCTCCAGCACGATCTCGGCCTGGGCGGGGACCATCAGGGGCACGGTCTTGCAGGGGACCAACTCGGCCTTGGCCCCGCGCAGCAGGCCGGCGAACTGGTATTCCGACAGGGTGTCGGGCACCGGCGTGACGGCGGCGAGGATGGTGCCCGGGTCAGCGCCGAGCACGACGGCGCAGGGCAGGGGCTCCTTGCTGCGTTTCTTGTGCCGGGCGTAGTGCTGGGCCCCGCCGCGGTGGGCCAGCCAGCGCATGATGGCCCTGTCCTTGCCGAGCACCTGCATGCGGTAGATGCCGAGGTTGAAGTCGTCCTCGCGGTCGTCGGACGGGCCCTTGGTCACGACCAGGCCCCAAGTGATCAGCGGGGCCGGCTCGCCGGGCCAGCAGCCCTGAACGGGCAGGGCGGTCAGGTCGATCTGATCGCCCTTGAGCACCACCTGCTGCACCGGGGCGGACTTCACGACCTTGGGCCGCATCGACATCACGGTTTGCGCCAGCGGCAACATGTCCATGGCGTCGGACAGGCCGCGCGGCGGGGTCGGGTTCTTGAGGAAGGCCAGCAGTTCGCCGACCTCGCGCAGCTCTGCGGCGGTGGTCCGCTGCTTCTTCTCCAGCGTCACGCCCATGGCCACGCGCTTCACCGTGCCGAAGAGGTTGGCGAGGCAGGGAATCGGGCTGATCGATCCGTCCGGCATGACCGGCTTCTCGAACAGCACGGCGGGGCCGCCGTTGCGCAGCAGCCGGGTCTGGATCTCGGTCATCTCGAGATGGGTCGAGACGGGTTCGGAGACGCGGACCAGCTCGCCCTCGGCCTCGAGCATCGAGATGAAATCGCGCAGGGATTTATAGGCCATCGATCGCTCCAGACGAACCGCTGGATTAGGCGGACGAAGCGCCGCTGTCACCCGCCGGCGGGATGGTGCGGCAAGACGCTCACCACTCGCGATCCCACTGGAAGGCCGGGTCGATCCAGTCGCCGAGGCGACCGTCGGGGCGGGCGAGGGCGTGGACGCGGTCCATCTCCTCGGCGGAGAGTTCGAAATCGAAGATGTCGAAATTCTCGGCGGCGCGGGATTCCTTCGAGGTGCGCGGGATGGCGATGACGTTCTGCTGGATCAGCCAGCGCAGGGTCACCTGGCCCGGCGTCTTGCCGTGCACCTGGCCGATCTCGATCAGGGTGGCGTCGTCGGCGATCTGGCCTTGGGCCAACGGCGACCAGGCGGTGATCGACGAGCCGAGCTCCTTCGCCGTCTCGATCAATTTCGAGAGCTTGAGGTAGGGGTGGTATTCGACCTGGTTGGTGACCAGCGCGGCCTTCGAGATCGCCTGCGCCTTGCGGAACTCGGCCGAAGGGAAGTTGGACAGGCCGATGGTCCGGGTCAGACCCTGATCCTTCGCCTCATTCAGCGCGCCCAGCGTCTCCTCGAACGACGGATCGGTCTTGGGCCAGTGCAGCAGCAGGAGATCGGGGGTGAAGCCGAGGCTGGCGGCGCTTTCCCGAGCCTGCTTCAGCAGACCGTCGCGGTCGAAATGCTGGACCCAGATCTTGGTCGTCAGCCAGACATCGTCGCGGGCGACATGCCCCGCCTCGACGGCGTCGCGGATGCCGTCTCCGACCGCCGCCTCGTTGTGATAGATCCAGGCCGTGTCGATGTGGCGATAGCCGATGCGCAGGGCCTCGGCGACCATGCGGCGGGCGTCCTCCGGCGTCAGGTTCCAGGTGCCGAAGCCGAGCAGGGGAATGGCGTTTCCGTCGACGGTGATCACAGGCTGGTCGGTCATGGCGGGCTCCGGGAAGGGAGCGCTTACCTATGCCGCCGCCCGCCGGGTTCAACGCCTGCGGTAGCTAAAATCATACCCCGGGGTCCAGGTCACGCCGCCGTCGGTCGAGGATTCGCCGCGCTGACGCACCGATCCGTCGGGCTCGGGCGAGACGGTCATGCGCTGGATCGGGCCGGGCCCGCCCGCCGCTTCCAGCACCATGGCCCCGCCATCCGACAGGCCGCCCTCGAACACGGTCACCGCCCCGTTGCTGTCCATGTAGAACTGACGCCAGACGCCGCCATGCCTCTGGTCGAAGGTGCTGAAGCTGACACCGTGGTAGGTGGTGGCGACGCCGCCGGGGCCGAGGGTCTGGTGGTAATCCTCCTCGATGGCGCAGCCGCCGGCGGTCGCGGAGATGACGCTGCGGGCGACGATCGTGTCGGTCCCCGTCGGGCTGACGTCCCAGTCGCCGACCCAGAAGTTGAAGGCGCTGTGGTCGGCGTCGGTGCAGTCGACAGGCGCGGGCGGGGCGGCCTGCAGCAGGGCCGCGAGCAGAATGGCGTGGATCATGATGTCCTCCCGGATGGCAGGAGGGACCGTCGGGCCCGACCGGTCAACTTAACGATCGTCAACGCTTCGCCGTCGGCCGCTCTTGGAGTGGGCGCCGTCCTCGGCTAAAGGCGCGGCCTGTCCTTCGCCAGAGCGCCTGACCATGACCGACCTTCCCGACCGCCTGTCCGTCGATCCTGACAGCCCGTTTCACGACGCCGACTTGCTGGCGAAGGGGATCGGCGTCCGCTTCAAGGGCGAGGACAAGACCAATGTCGAGGAATACTGCGTGTCCGAGAACTGGGTCCGGCTCGCCGTCGGCAACCGCGTCGATCGTCGCGGCAAGGCGCTGACGGTCAAGCTGCAGGGCCCGGTGGAGCCCTATATCAAGGGCGAATAGGCCTTATCGGGCACGGCGGAACTCGACCTGGGCCCCGGGGCTGTCGAGGATGAGCGCGCCGTTCTGGATGATCGACGCGCGGGTGATCGTGTCCATGAAGCCGGCGAAGCGATCCTCGAAGGGGGTGGTCATGCGCTCGCAGACGGGGCCCTGCGCCGGGGTGACCTCCAGCAGCGGCCCGTCCTGACGGTAGCGCCAGCCGCCGTGCACGCAGGCGTTGGCCTCGATGCGGCCGTCCAGGATCGTGATCTCGACCGGTTCCTCGCCAGCCGGCGGCGCGGCCCCGTGGAAGAAGCGCAACCGCCAGCGGCCGGTGATGTCGACGTCGGGCACAGGTGGGGCGCTCTCAAAGGTCAGTTCGGCCCCGGGGCCGGTCAGGCGCAGGGTTCCGTCGCGAAGCCCGGCCCCCGTCACGGCTGAAAGGGTGCGGCTGAACTCCGTCTCCCAATCCGTCAGACCGCGCGCGCAGATCGCGCCGGATTGGCCGGGGCGACGAGCAGACGACGGCCTTGCCAGTCGTAACGACGCCAGAAGGCGATGCACTGGGAGCGCGCCCGGAAGGTGAAGTCGCCGACCGTCATCGTGATCGGGTGGTGAGTGTCGGCATCGTCAGGCGCCGGAGCCGGGCGGCCGTTCATGGCGGTCAGCCGCCATTCTCCGCGCATGTCGACCGGCCCGGGGGCCTCTGGGGGCGAGGGCGGCGATGCGGGCGGCCGCGCGTCGATGGGCGGCGGGGCCGGGCTGCAGGCGGCGACACACAGGGCGAGGAGCACGACGCGCATGAGGACAGAGCGAACCAACGAGGCGGCGGTTTCATGGCGGAGGAGGACGGGACGCCGGTCGCGCTCATGCGGCGGCGGGCAAAACCGGGGCAAGGACGCTTCTCCCCCCGGCGCACCCGGTCTAGGTTCCCGTCCCTCGCCCGACTCCCGGAGCCGTTCATGCGCCTGTCCGCCCGCCTTCTCGCCGCCAGCGCCCTCGCGCTCAGCCTCGTCGTCGCGCCCGCCGCTGCGCAGGACGCCCGCACCATTCGTGAGGCCGAACAGCTGCGCGACCGGGCGCTGCAGGACAACGTGGCGTACGAACTGGTCTCGGAGCTGACCACCCGCTTCGGGCCGCGTCTGGGCGGATCGGCTTCGGAGCAGGCTTCGGCCCGCTGGGGCGCGGACACGTTCCGCCAGATGGGCTTCGACAATGTTTCGATCGAGGAGTTCCCGCTGGCGCTGTGGACCCGCGGCGAGGCGCGGGCCGAGATCCTGTCGCCCTTCCCACAGCCGCTTGAGGTCGTCGCGCTGGGCGGCTCACACGCCACTCCGCCCGAGGGGGTCGAGGGCGAGGCCGCTATCTTCGAGACCTACCAGCAACTGCTCGACCAGCCGGAAGGCGCGTTGAGCGGCAAGATCGCCGTCGTGCTGCAGGACACGGTGCAGGCCCAGGACGGACGCGGCTACGGCGCCACTTCGCCGATCCGGGGCAACGGCCCGACCGAGGCGGCGAAGCGCGGCGCGGTCGGCTATGTGCTGCGCTCGCTGGGCACCCACGACCATCGCTTCGCCCACACCGGGGCCACCCGGGTCGGCGAGGGGACGGTCCCCTCCTTCGCCATGAGCCCGCCGGACGCCGACCAGCTGCGCCGCATGATCCGCCTGAGCGACCAGCCGGTGCGGATGCGGCTGTTCTCAAGCGCGGGCTTCACCGCGGACAGCCACAGCCAGAACGTCATCGGCGAGGTCCGCGGCTCCGGCGCCGCGGACGAGGTCATCGTCATCGGCGGCCATCTGGACAGCTGGGACCTCGGCACGGGGGCGATCGACGACGGGGCCGGGGTGGCGATCACCGCCGCCGCCCTGAAGCTGATCGAGGACATGCCGCGCAAGCCGCGCCGCACCATCCGCGTGGTCTGGTGGGGCTCGGAGGAGGTCAGCCAGCCGCCGCCGTCCCAAGGCTTGGCCGGAGCCCGCTTCTACGCCGCGAGTCGCGCCGGCGAGATGGCGACCCATGTGGCCATCAGCGAGAGCGATTTCGGGGCCGGGCCGATTTACAGCCTGACCCTGCCCGCGGGGGCCGCCGACACCGATTTCCGCCGCGCGGCCCAGGCGGTGCTGACGCCGCTGGGCGTGTTGTTCGACGGCTCGCCCGCGACCGGCGGCGGGCCGGACACCGGACCGACGGTGGCGGCGGGGGTTCCGGCCTTCCGGCTCAACCAGGACGGCACCGATTATTTTGACACCCATCACACCGCCGATGACGTGCTGGACCGGATCGATCCCGAGAACCTCGATCAGAACGTCGCCGCCTGGGCCAGCTTCCTTTGGCTCCTGGCCAACTCCGACGTGGACTTCCGGGCGCTGAGGCCGGCGAGCTCTGCCAACTGACGGTTGTAGCTTGACCGGCCCGCGTTTCGTGCCACGCTGACTTCGTTGCGGGTGAGGCCGGTGGAGGGGACCATGACCGAGAACAACATCAACCAGAGCGGCTACGTCCAGGTGCAGAGCAACGGCATGGCCGTGGCGTCGCTGGTGCTCGGTATCCTGTCGATTCTGTTCGTCTGGATCCCGTTCGTCGGTCTGGTGTCGTGGATTCTTGCGCCGATCGGGCTCGTGCTTGGGCTGGTTGCGCTGAAACAACCATTCGGCAGGGGTATGGCCATCGCCGGTTCGATCTGTTCGGGCATTGGCCTGCTGGGCTGCATCGGCTGGGTCGTGCTGATCGGCGTTGCGGCGGCGGCCGGCTCGGCCGCCTGATCCACGGACCGCATGGCCGAAGCTCCGCCGCGCTGGTAGACGACCTCGGCCGCGAGCGTGGCGAAACTGGTAGACGCAAGGGACTTAAAATCCCTCGACTTCGGTCATGCGGGTTCGACCCCCGCCGCTCGCACCACGGCCCGTCCGGCGCATAACTTCGTGTTTCCGGCGGAGAACCGGCCTTAACGACGCGCGCTTTCGTGGCACAAGGGGGCGCTTCCCCTTTCAGGCCGTATGGATATTCGATGAAAAGAGCCCGGCGCGCCCGCATCGTCGCGACCCTCGGACCCGCCAGCCGCGCGCCCCGCGAGGTCAAGGCGCTCGCCCAGGCCGGGGTGGACGTGTTCCGCCTCAACTTCAGCCACGGCTCGCATGACGACCACGCGGCGGCGCTGAAGGCGGTGCGCGGGGCGGAGCTGGCGCTGAAGCGGCCGCTGGGGGTGCTGGCCGACCTGCAGGGGCCGAAGCTGCGGCTGGGGCGGTTCGCCAATGTCGAGATCGACGTCAAGCCGGGGCACCAGATGCGCTTCGACCTCGACCCGGCGCCGGGCGACGCGACGCGGGTGCAGATGCCGCATCCGGAAATCTTCAAGGCGCTGCGCACCGGCATGCTGCTGTTGCTCGACGACGGGCGCGTGCGGCTGCGGGTCGGCGAACGCACCGACAAATGGGCCGACGTGACGGTCGAGAGCGGCTCGAAACTGTCGGACCGCAAGGGCGTCGCCGTGCCCGAGGCGGTGGTGCCGGTCTCGGCCCTGACGCCCAAGGACCGCGAGGACCTGGCCTTCGCCCTGCGCATCGGCGTCGACTGGGTGGCGCTCAGTTTCGTCCAGAAGGCCGAGGACATGGCCGAGCTGAAGCAGATCGTGAAGGGCCGCGCCGCCTGCCTGGCCAAGATCGAGAAGCCGCAGGCGCTGAACGAGCTGGAGAGCATCCTCGACTATTGCGACGGGGTGATGGTGGCGCGCGGCGATCTGGGCGTGGAACTGGATCCTGAAGAGGTGCCGGTGGCCCAGAAGCGGATCATCCGCGCCGCCCGCCAGCGCGGCGTGCCGGTGATCGTGGCGACCCAGATGCTGGAGTCGATGACCTCGGCGCCAGCCCCGACCCGGGCCGAGGCCTCGGACGTGGCCAATGCGGTCTATGAAGGCGCCGACGCCCTGATGCTGTCGGCGGAGACGGCGTCCGGCGACTATCCGCTGGAGTCCGTCGCGATCATGAACCGGATCATGGAGCGGGTGGAGAATGATCCCCTGTGGCCGGGACTGATGGACGCCGAACACGCCGGCATGGACGAGCACGACGTCGACGCCCTGGTCGCCGCCGCGCGCAAGGCGGGCGAGGCCCAGTCGACGGCCTGCGTGGTGGTGTTCACGACGCTGGGCGGCACGGCCCGGCGGATGTCGCGCGAACGGCCGCTACAGACGGTGCTGGCCCTGACGCCGAGGCCGGAGACGGCGCGGCGGTTGGCGCTGGTCTGGGGTCTCGAGCCCCGCCTGAGCCGGGAGCCCGCCTCGCTGGAGGAGGTTACCGACGACGCGGTCCAGAAGGCGGTCGAGTTCGGGCTGGCCGAGCCGGGCCAGCGGCTGCTGATCCTCGCGGGCACGCCGTTCGGCGCGCCGGGGGCTGCGAATCTGCTGCGACTGGCGCATGTTCCGATGAAGAAGGCGAAGCGCTAACGGAGGCCCCTCCACCGCTTCGCAGTCCCCCTCCTGCTGAGGGGGAGGAGACGGTTCGGCATGATCAAGTACATCGGCTCGAAGCGGGCGCTGCTGACGCAGATCGCGGCGACGGTTTCGGCGGTCCTGCCCGAGGGCGGGACGGTGTGCGATCTGTTCTCGGGCACGGCGCGGGTGGGCCACGCGCTGAAAAAGCAGGGCTTCCGGGTCTGGTCGAACGATCACAACGCCTACGCCCATGTGCTGGCCATGGCCTATGTGCAGGCTGACCGCGAGCGTTGGCTGGACCGGGCCGAGGCGGTGCTCACGGAGTTACGTGCGGTCGCGCCGGAGGCCGGCTGGTTCACCCGCACCTTCTGCGAGGACGCGCGGTATTTCACGCCGGAAAACGGGGCCCGGATCGACGCCCTGCGCGACCGGATCGCGGGCATGGGGCTGGAGCCCGAACTGGAGGCCATCGCCCTGGTCAGCCTGATGGAGGCGGCCGACAGGGTGGATTCCACGGCGGGTCTGCAGATGGCCTATATGAAGTCCTGGGCCAGCCGGGCGCTGAAGCCGCTGGAGCTGCGGATGCCCGACATCCTGGCGGGCGTGGCGGCGGGGCCGTGCCGGGCGACCCGGGCCGACGCCGTCGAACTGGCCACCTCGGTCGAGGCCGACCTCGTCTATCTGGACCCGCCCTATAACCAGCATTCCTACCTCGGCAACTACCACTGTTGGGAGAGCCTGGTGCTGTGGGACAAGCCCGAGACCTATGGCGTGGCCAACAAGCGGATCGATGTGCGCACCCGCAAGAGCCCCTTCAACAGCAAGCCCGGCATCGCCCCGGCGCTGGCGGCGGTGATCGAGGGGGTTAAGACGCCCAACCTGATCGTGTCGTTCAACGATGAGGGCTATCTGTCGCGGGATCAGCTGGTGCAGATGCTGTCGGCCCGGGGCGAGGTGCAGGTGATCGCAATCCAGCACCCGCGCTACGTCGGGGCCCGCATCGGCATCCACAATCCCAAGGGGGAGAAGGTCGGGGCGATCGGCCGGCTGAGGAACGTCGAATATCTGTTCGTGGTCTCGGATCGGCGGGTGAACCTCGCCGACGCGGCCTGATCGGGAACGGGACGGAGTCCGGGCCGTTGTGTCGGCCATGGAACAGATGAGCCTCTCCCCCTCGCGGCGTCTGGAAGCGCGCCGGGCCTATGACCGGACGGCGGACGCCTTCGAAACCGTGGCCTGGCGCGCGCCAACGGCGCAGCGGTTCGACCCGCGTCCGGCCAACGACGGGTATCGCCCCTACCGCCCGGCACCGACGCTGAAGGAGGAACTCGCCAATCTTCCGGCGTGGGTGACAATCGCGGGCGGCGGCGTGATCGCGGCTTTGATGGGCGCTCTATTGGGCGGCGCCCTGCACATCTGATCTGCTGCCCGCCGCGGACGGGGAGGAGACTGTTTCCAGCAATGCCCGTATCGGCGCCCAGCCCCGCCGGTGGGCCGGGCAGGGGCCGAGCGTCCGGAGCGCTTCCTGGTGCGCCGGAGCGTTGTAACCCTTGTGCCCCGCGAAGCCGTAGCCGGGATATTCGGCGTCCAGTTCGACCATCAACCGGTCCCGGGCTGTCTTGGCGAGGATCGAGGCCGCCGCGATCGACAGCGACAGGCCGTCGCCGCCCACCACGGTCTGCACGTCGCAGGGCAGTTTGAACCGGTAGTTTCCATCCACGAGCGCCGCGACCGGCTGCACCGACATCGCCTCGATCGCGCGGCACATGGCCAGGCCTGTGGCGTGCAGAATGTTGTGCGCCTCGATCTCCTCGACCGAGGCGAAGCCGACGCCCCAGGCCACGGAGCGGGCCTTGATCTCGATCTCCAGCGACTCGCGGCGGGCGTGGGTCAGGGCCTTGGAGTCATTGATGCCGGCGGGCAGGTCGCGGGGATCGAGAATCACCGCCCCCGCCGAGACCGGCCCGGCCCACGGCCCGCGTCCCGCCTCGTCGACGCCACAAACGGGGCCGTTCACGGATTGGATCAGGACCGCTTCGAGCGCCATCGTCGGGAAGGCGCGAACGGCCTTCACCGCCGGCGCCCTGGCGGCGGGCTTCTTCTTCGCGGAGGATGTCGCGGGGGTCTTCACCGGTCGGCCATCGCACGAACCTGCCGGTGACGGAAGCACTCGACGCCGTGATCGTTGACCATGCCCACAGCCTGCATGAAGGCGTAGACGATCACAGGGCCGCAGAAGGTGAAGCCACGCTTCTTCAGGGCCTTGGCCATGGCTTCGGACTCCGGCGTCGCGACCGGTCGGCCGTGGCTGTCGGGCCATTCGTTCTGGATCGGCGCGCCGCCGACGAACGACCAGAGCCACCCGCTGAAGTCCTCACCCTTCTCCTGCATCTCCAGCCAGATCTTCGCGCCGTTGATGGCGCTGTTGATCTTGGCCCGCGAGCGGATGATGCGCGCGTCACCGAGCAGCCGCTCGATATCGGCCTCGCCATAGGCGGCCACCTTGACCGGGTCGAAGCCGTCGAAGGCCTCGCGGATGCCCTCGCGCTTCCTCAGGATGGTGATCCACGCCAGCCCGGCCTGCATGCCGTCCAGCACCAGCTTCTCCCACAGGGCGCGGGCGTCGTACTCGGGCACGCCCCACTCCTCATCGTGATAGGCGACGTAGAGCGGATCGGTCCAGCACCAGGCGCAGCGTTGGAGTGAGTCGGACATGGGGGGAGGGTAGCGGGTCGGTCAGCTGGGGAAAGCCGTCACCATGGGATCGGTTGGCCGTCCCACGCGAAGAAGCGCCCGGTGTGCTCTGGGCCAAGCCGGTCCATCACCTCGATCAGGGCGGCGGCGGACTGATCCGGGGTCAGGCGTTTCGGGACCGCCGCCGCGCCCTGCTGGAACGGCGCGCTCAATCGGGTCTCGACCGTGCCGGGATGGAGGGCGACGCAAATGCCCATCTTGCGGCTGCGGCGGTGCTCGATGGCGAGGGTGGCGATCAGCATGTTGAGGGCTGCCTTCGAGGCGCGGTAGCCGTGCCAGCCGCCAAGGCGATTGTCGGAAATGCTTCCGACCCGGGCGGAGAGAGCGGCGAACAGACTGATCCGGTCGCGCGGCGTCAGCGGCAGCAGGTGTTTGGCGATCAGGGCGGGCGCGACAGCGTTGACGCGGAACAGGGTGATCAGCGCCTCGGGATCCAGCGCGCGCAGGCTCTTTTCGGGCGTGACGCCGTCGGCGTGGAGCAGGCCGGTGGCGACGACGATGCGAACCGGGCTTCCGAGTTCGTCGATGGTGCTCGCGGCCGCGGAAACCTGGGCCTCGTCCGTGACGTCGGCGCCGACAAAGGCGAACGCCGGGTCGTGGGGCCAGTCCTTGGGCCGCCGCCGCGCCACGCCGACGACCGCGTCGTAGCGGTCCTGGGCGGCCAGGCGTCGGACCAGCGCGCCGCCGATGCCGCCGCCGGCGCCGACGACGACGGCCAGAGATCTCACTTGCGGCATGCGGCCTCTCGTCCAGCGACTGCGGATGCAAGAGATACGCGGGAGGGCGGCGGAAGGATGTCGGCGGCGGGGCCCCTCCGTCCCACTCAATCGTATCTTTCCGCCGGGTAATGTGCTCCGTTGAGCGGAAAGACTGAGCTTTAACCATCGGTTCAAGAGAAAATTTTTGTAAATGGCGGCTGACACGACCACGTCGGAGACCGAGCTCCGGCGCATGGAGGCGGTGCGACGTTACGATATCCTCGACACCCCGCCGGACGGCGCGTTCGACCGCATCACCGCGCTTGCAGCCCGCCGTTTCAGCGTTCCGATTTCGATCATCAGCGTGGTCGACGAAGATCGGATCTGGTTCAAGTCACACCATGGCCTGCCGGTGAAGGAGATCGGCCGTGAACCGGGCCTGTGCGCGTCGGCGATCATGTCCAGCGATCCCCACATACTGAACGACGCCAGCGTCGACCCCCGGTCCCTGGCCAACCCCTTGGTGGCAGGCGATTTCGGCCTGCGTTTCTATGCAGGGGCGCCGCTGACCACGAGCGACGGCCACAACCTCGGCACGCTGTGCATCATCGACAAACATCCCCGTCCGATCGACGAAAGTCAGATCGAGGATCTCAAGGACCTCGCCACGGTCGTCATGGACCAACTGGAACTTCAGCTGGCCGCGCGCACCGCAATCTCCCGGGCCGAGTTGATGGCCAAGGAGATCGACCATCGGGTCATGAACAGCCTCCAGTTCGTGTCGGGACTGTTGACCATGCAGGCGCGTTCGCCGGATGTCGGAGAGGCGGGAGCGCATCTGCAGCTCGCCGCCAATCGTGTCGCGGCTGTCGCGCAGGTGCATCGCCATTTTTACGCCCACGAGAGCGAAACGACCTCGTGCATCGCCTTCCTCAAGCGATTGGCTGGGGACCTCGCGGCGATCCTCGACCGTTCGATCCGGGTCGACGGTGTCGAGGAGGACGTGCCTAACAGCTGGATCCAACCCCTCGGACTGATCATGAACGAGCTGGTGACCAATGCCGCCAAGCACGGGTCCGGGCGCATCGACGTCCTCTATGAGGCGAGCGAAGACGGGTACGCCCTGAGTGTTTGCGACGAAGGCCGGCTACCCGATGACTTCGATCCTGACTGCGCCAGCACGGGGCTGGGGATGCGGGTGGTGCGCCTGCTCGCGGAACAGCTCGGGGGCGCGCTGGCGGTCAGCCGCCGATCCGACGGCAGCCCCTGCTTCAAGGTCTCGTTCCCTGAATCCCGCGGGTAGTTCGCGCTTTGCGCAGAGCGATTCTGCTTACCCCACCTCCGCGAACGCCCTGACTGGAAACGTCCCGAACGCCTTCACCTTCGGCGGCGCTGCGGTGAAGCGGAAGCCAACGTCCGGCAGCAGCTCCAGCCCGCGCATGTGCTCGCAGATCGGGATGCCCGCGCCGAGCAGGAGAGTGTGGACGGGCCTCAATCGGGTGCGGGTGTCGTCGATGTTGTGGGAATCGATGCCGACGAGGGCGGCTCCGGCCTCGACCAGCAGGGCGGCGGCGGCTTCGGTCAAGAAGGGATGGTCCTCGAAATAGGCGTCGGTGCGCCAATGGCGGGCCCAGCCGGTGTGGACCAGCACCGCCTTGCCGCACACATCGAGGCCCGCAAGGCGGTTGGCGTCGACGCCCTGGACGCCGGGCACACGGACCACCAGGCCCGGCAGGGCGGCGACGCGGTCGAGGCCGACGTCGCTGAGATCCTCGCCGTCGGCGTAGCGGTGGAAGGGACAGTCAAGATAGGTGCCGGTGTTGCCGACCATCTCGATCCGGCCGATCTGGAATTCGGTGTCGCCGTCGTAGTTCGCCCGCGACGCCTCGCGGCTCATGTGGTCGCAGATCAGCGGCGCGGGCAGGCCCTTGTAGGTCACCATACCGGCCTCAATGGTGTGGCTGAGGTCGATCAGGGGCATGGGCCGTCTCCGAAGCGCGCTGAAGGATGGCGGCCCCGGCCAACGGCGTCAAAGGCCGATGGTGATCCACAGGTGAGATCCCCGTGGACCGGCCTGGGGTGGACAAGCGCCGCCGCAGCGCGATGATGGCGGCTTCCATTCAAGGAGGAACACCCATGCGTATCGCTTTTGTCGCCATCGCGGCCACCGCTCTGGCCCTGGCCGCCTGCTCGGAGCAGACCGAGGACAACGCCGCCGCCACCGCCAACGAGGCCGGCGACACGGTTGCTTCGGCCGCCGACGACACGGCCGAGAACGTTGACGCCGCGGTCGACAACACGGCCGCCGCGGCCAACGAAGGGGCCGAGAACGTCGACGCCGCCGTCGAGACGCCCGCCCACTAAATCCGGCGGCTCGCTATCGAAAGACGCGCCCGGGGGGCCGCTCCGGGCGCGTTTTTCGTTCTAGAGGCCGGTCCAGTCGGGTCGGCGGACGCTGACGGGACGACCGTCGACGGTCAGGGCGCCTTCGAGCCGGTCGAGCCGGAGCAGGGCCATGGCGCCGCCGTTCATGCCGCTCAGCACCTCTCCGGCGCGGAGGTCGCCGTTCAACACCTCGGCGCCGAAGGGCGGAGGCGGGCCGTCGAAGGCAATGGGCAGCATGCGGGTCTTGATCGAACCCCGGCGCTTCATGCGCGAGGTGGTCTCCTGACCGACGAAACAGCCCTTGGAGAAGTCGATGCCGTTCAGCAGGTCGAAGTCGGCCTCGATCGGATAGGTCCTGTCGGCCGGCGCGTCGGCGGACGGATCGGGGACGCCGACGGTCAGGCGATGCGCTTGCCAGTCGGCCTCCGTGGCATCGGGCTCGAGTTTGCGGCCATGGCCTCGGCCGCCGAGGCCGGGCACGCGGGGGTCGGCGGTGAAGCCGGCGGCGACTCCGGGCCATGAGGCGAAGACGGCGCCCTCCTCCGCTTCGACCGTGACCCGGGCGCGGAGTTTGTACATCGACAGGCGCTGCAGCAGCGCGTCGCGGCGCCCGGCGGCGACGTCCACCAACACGTCGTTCGCCTCGCCCCACAGGAACAGGTCGAACAGCAGCCGCCCCGGCGGGGAGAGCAGGGCGCCGAAGCGCAGCTCGCCCGGCGCGAGGGTCTCCACATCCTGGGTCAACAGGGTGTGCAGGAAGGGTTTGGCGTCGGAGCCGGCGACCCGGATCAGGGCGCGACTGTCGAGGCGGGCGATACGGGTGGTCATCCGCCCCAGATAGGGCGTCGCGCGCCTGTGGACCACACCTGTTGGCCGCTGCTGGACGGTGAGAATCCGTATACGGTGCAATCATGCCGGGCCGCTTCCCCATCCTCTATATCGCCGAGGCGGGCGCGCAGGACGCGGCGCTGTCGTGCGGGGTGCTGGCCTGGCTGGTCGAGGCCATGCCGCAGGCCGGTTTTACGGTGGTGGGATCGCCGGCCAGCGCGCCCCTGTTCGCCGACACGCCGCGACTCGACCGGCTGATCGTGCTGGAGCGTGAAAGCCGGCTGGACTGGGTGGGACTATGGAACCAGGTGCGGTCGACCAGCTGGGGGCTGGTGGTCGACATGCGCGGCTCGACCCTGTCCGGCAAGCTGAAGCGGCAGAAGCGGGCGGTGCGCGGGAAGGGCGAGGCGGGGGTTCACGCGGTCGAACTGGCGGCGCGGGTGCTGCAACTGGACGAGATACCGCCTCCGCGGCTGTTCGTGTCGGAGGACACCCGGGCGTCGGTCGAAGCCCTGATCCCGGCGGGCGACGGACCCATTCTGGCCGTTGGACCCGGAGCCGCCTGGATGGGGCGACGATGGCCCGCGGAACGCTACGCCAAGGTGGCTTCGGCTCTCGTCGGGGACGGCGGTCCGTTGGCGGGCGGGCGGGTGCTGGTCGTCGGCGACGACAGTGATCGAGACGCCGCTCACACCCTCCGGCTGGCGCTGCCGCGTCACCGGACCATCGAGCTGCATGGCCGGCTGACTCCGGTTCAGGTGGTGGCCGCCGTTCAGCGGTCGCAGTTGTATCTGGGCGGGGACTCGCTGTGGACCGATCTGGCGGTGACTTCCGGCACGCCGGTGGTGGCGGCCTATGGGCCGTCGGATGAGGTGGAGCGGGGACCCTGGGGCGGCGTGGCGGTGCGCGGGCCGCGCTCGGTCGACGAATACCGCAAAATTGACCCGAGGCTCGACCAGGCCATCGAGCATATGAACGACCTGCCGGCTGATCGTGTGCTGAAGGCCGCTCGCAAGGCGCTGGCCGAACAGGTATAGGGCCGGGCCATGACCCAGACCTATGATTTGATCGTCCGCGGCGGCGAGGTGGCCAACCACGCGGGGCGCGGGCGGGCCGACGTCGGCGTCAGAAACGGCCGGATCGCCGATGTGGGCGACCTGTCGCAGGCCTCGGCCGGCGAGGTGTTCGACGCGACCGGCCTGACCATCCTGCCCGGCGTCATCGACACCCAGGTGCATTTCCGGGAGCCGGGGCTGGAATGGAAGGAAGACCTCGAGACCGGCAGCCGCGCGGCGGCGCTGGGCGGGGTCACGGCCGTGTTCGAGATGCCGAACACCGAGCCCAATACGACAGATCCGGACACCCTCGCCGACAAGCTGGAGCGGGCGCGGGACCGGATGTGGACCGACCACGCCTTCTATATCGGCGGCACCCATGAGAACGCCCGATACCTTGGTGATCTGGAGCGGCTGCCCGGGTGCTGCGGGGTCAAGGTGTTCATGGGGGCCTCGACCGGGACGCTGCTGGTCGCCGACGACGACGGGGTGCGCGAGGTGCTGCGCCATGTGAAGCGGCGGGCGACCTTCCACTCCGAGGACGAATACCGGTTGGTCGAGCGACGGCCGCTGGCCCGGACGGGGGACTGGACCAGCCACCCGGAAGTGCGCGATCCCGAGAGCGCCATCATGAGCACTCGCCGGCTGGTCGGGCTGGCGCGAGAGACCGGGGCGCGCATCCATGTGCTGCACGTGACCACGGCCGAGGAGGTCGAGTTCCTGGCCGACCACAAGGATGTGGCGACGATGGAACTGACGCCGCAGCACCTGACGCTGGACGGCGACGAGGCCTACGACCGGCTCAAGGGGCTGGCGCAGATGAACCCGCCGATCCGCAACAACTACCATATCGCCGGCCTGTGGCGGGGGATCGAGCAGGGCGTGGCGGATGTGCTGGGCTCGGACCACGCACCGCATACGCTGGAGGAGAAGGCCCGGCCCTATCCGGCGTCGCCGTCGGGCATGCCGGGGGTGCAGACCCTGGTGCCGGTGATGCTGACCCATGTGGCCAACGGGCGGCTGACGCTGGACCGGTTCATCGACCTGACCAGCCATGGGGCCAACCGGGTGTTCGGCATCGCCGGCAAGGGGCGGATGGCCGAGGGCTATGACGCCGACCTGACCATCGTCGACCTGAAGGCGAAGCATGTGCTGAAGCACGAGGACATGGCGACCCGCTCGGGCTGGACGCCGTTCGACGGCATGGAATGCACCGGCAAGGCCATGGCCACGATCGTGCGCGGCCGGGTGGTGATGAAGGACGGCGAACTGATCGGGTCGGCCCACGGGCGGCCGGTGCGGTTCCAGGAAACCCTCGGCTGACGGGAACTTCCCGGACTCCCGCCGATTCCCTTGGGGTGGAAGGAGTTAAGCCATGAGCAAACGTGAACTGATCGAGCCGACCCCCGGCGACAAGCGCTATGCGCGGCGGGACGATGAAGGCCAATTCTCCGAGATGGTCGATGTCGGCCGCTCACTGGCCCAGGATCAGCGGCGGGAGGCCGAGAACGATGCGCCGAAGGGCCAGGGCGACCGCGGCGACCGGCGCGACTAGCGCCGACCCAGGATGAACCCGGCGACGTCGTCGACGACGCCCGCGGCCAGCGGCAGGTTCGGGTCGGCGTAGGTCGCAGCGTTGGCGGCGCGGTCGGCAGGCGCGACCTTGAGGAGGTGGTTGACGCCTTCCCAAATCTTCAGGGCGGCGTCCGGCCGGGCGGCCGCCATCGCCTCGGCGTCGACGACGCCGACCTGAATGTCCGTCGTGCCCTGGCCGATCATCACCGGGCCGTCATACGCCGCGACCAGTTCGGCCGGGTCGAGCGGCAGCCACGATATCATGTAGGGCTGGACCGAAGGCCGGAACAGCGCCGCCAGCTGCGGGGGCACCTCGGCCACGGTCCGGCCGGCCTCAAGCTCAGACAGGATGGCGAGGGACTGGCCGAGCCAGGGTTCGGGGACGTTGGCCAGCTGCTCGCGCAGCACGACGCCGGCGGGTCGCCCGGCCCCGGACAGCAGCACCAGACCGCAGACGGCCGTGTCGTCCCGGGCCACGGCGGCCAGCGCCACCAGCGCCCCCTCGCTGTGACCGATCAGCCAGGCGCAGGGCTGGCCGGTCAGCCGCGCGGTCTCGGCGGCCCAGGCGCGGGTGTCGTCGGCGTAGGTGGTGAAGCGCAGATCCTCCTCCCGGCCCGCCGCGAAGGCGCTGGCCCCCACGCCGCGCTTGTCGGTGCGGACGGTGGCGACGCCGTGCGCGGCCAGCCCCTCGGCCAGAAGGCGGTAGCTGGCGGCGGAGACGCCCAGCGGGCTGTTGCCGTCGCGGTCCGTGGGGCCGGAGCCGGCGATGATCAGGGCCGCGGCGCGGGTCCCTCCGCCCGGCGTCAGCAGCGTTCCGTGCAGGGGCGCGGGCTCGGACGGGAGAACGACCGGCGCAGCGACGGGATCGGACACGAGGGCGGCGGCGAGGGCGAAGGCGGTCAGCATGGCGGTTCCTTTTGTTTCCGATCTGGAAAGTGAAGACGACTTTCCGGAACGTCAAGTCACAAGTTTCCAAAATGGAAAGGCGCGCCTAGAAGGGCTGGCGGTCGGGGTCGGAGCGCCAGACGCGCCAGCTTTCGAGGACGGACCAGAGGGCGGCGAGGACGACGGCGGTCAGGATGGCGTAGAGGTTGAGCGGGCGCGGGGCGAAGGGGGCGGTGAGCAGGCCGGCGAGGCCGATGACGAAGAACAGCCGGCCGGCGAGGCGGTTGGAGCGGTCCCAGGCGAGGCGGCTCTTGAAGGCCCAAGGGGTGCGGACGCCGACGAAGGGGTTGGGCCCCACGCGGCCGAGGAAGGCGCCGATGAGGAGCAGGACGAGGCTGATCAGAGCGACCGGCAGCGCGCCGGCGATATCGGTCAGGCCCGAGAGGCTGGCGGAGGCGATCAGCAGGCTGACGAGAGGGATGCTGAGCACCACGACTAACTGGGCGTAGCGCAGGGCGCGGACCCGGGCGGGATCGTCGGCGCGGCGGGCGGCGACGCCCATGCCTCCGCCGAGCAGGAGGGTCAGCACGGCCAGGCCGACGAGCAGGCCGCCCAGCTGCTCCCGCGTGCCCCAGCCGTCGACCTGGCCGGAAGCGCTGTAATGGACCGGCAGCAGTTCGGTCGGGCCGGCGAGGATGGTCCAGACGCCGAGACCGCCGACGATCAGGGCGAGGCCGACGGTGGCGGCGTCGAGCGCCGGGGTGGATTTGTTCGGGGCGGTCATGGTTCGTCTCCGGGGTCTTTGCGGCCCGCGCCGGTCATCTGCAGCAGAAAGGCGAGGGCCTCCTCGACGGCCGATATCTCCAGCCGGTAGCGGATCGAGGCCCCGTCGCGCTCGGGCGAGACCAGGCCGGCCTCCTTGAGGGCGTTGAGATGGCCGGTGATGGTCGGCCAGCTCATGTCGAAGGCGGCGGCGATGTCGCCGGACGCCATCGGGCCCTTGCGCAGCATGTCGATGATGCTGCGCCGGACGGGATGGGACAGGGCCTTGAACAGGGCGTTCATAGGGAAGAGTCTAATTAGGAAAAAGACTAATAGCAAGCGGATTCGGGCGGACGGTCGTTCCATCCGGGGGCGATCCGGAAAATTCGGTTTGGCGGAGTCGGCAGAGTCGACATCTCCGACGCAGGAAATCGCAGTGGCGGAGTCGACAGGGTCGACATCGCCGGCCTGGGAGATTCCTTTGGCGGCGGCTCGGGGTTCGATTGTCAGGGATCGCGTCACGGACATCCGGGCATTATCCGCCCGCCGGCTCCTCAGGCGGGTTCATGACGCTGACCCCGGGACGTTGTGTGGGAAATACAGGCGGTTGATCGTTGAAAGTGTGATGGCTGGCGGCGGATTTGCAGCGCAGCAATCCACTTTCGTCATCCTTCGGCGAGCGCAGCGAGACCGGGGGACCCAGCGGCGCGCGCGAGCGCGAAGCCGTCGGGAGCGCCGCTGCTCACGACAGCCTGCCTGAACAGATCGCCTTCGGCGCCGCTGGGTCCCCCGGTCTGCGCCGCCTGCGGCGGCTTGCCGGAGGATGACGAAAGGAGAGGGACCGCTCTTAGCGGGGGTTCAGGAACGTGGTTAGGTCGGTCATGGCATCCAGATGGGTCAGCTTGCTCGCGATCGCCTTGGCGCTCTCGTCATGTTCAGACGGGGGATTGACCGGCTCCACGCGGCAGTTTTCGGGCGTCTATCTGCACGAGTTCGAGGGGTCGACCTTTGTCGAGGGCGCGACCGCGATTCCGGCGGAGCGCCCGGGCTATAAGGAGACAGACTCGCTGGAGTGGATAGATCAGCCGCGTCTGGAAGACCTGCTGGAGGAGCGTCTGGGCGACGGGAATTGCTACACGGTCCAGCCGATCCTGATCACCTTTGTCGGTCGGCGGACCCACTACCCGATCGGCGGCGCGGGCCACATGGGATTGCACCCCGGCAAGGTGACGGTGCACAGAGTGATCTCGGCCAAACGGCTGGGCCCGGCGTTCTGCTACGACCGCTGAACACCCCCAGCGGCCGCCTCTCAGATCGAGAAACTGACCCCGCACCCGCAGCTCGACGCCGCGTTCGGGTTGCGCACCACGAATTGGGCGCCGGCGAGGTCGTCGACGAAGGCGATCTCGGAGTTCTTGAGGAAGGGCAGTGAGACCGGGTCCACCAGGGCGGCCTGACCGGCGGTCTCGATGCGCAGGTCGTCGGGTTCGGCGGTCTCGACCAGTTCGAAACGGTACTGGAAACCGGAGCAGCCGCCGCCGTCGACGGCGACGCGGAGCAGGACGGGATGGCCCTCGGCCTCGGCCAGTTTCGACAGACGGGCGGCGGCGCTGTCGGACAGGGTCAGGCCGTGGCCGCCGGCGTGGGGCGAAATCTCGAAGGCGGGGGCTGATTGGACGGTGCTCACAGGGGCCTATATGAGGCGCGAGCGGGCGTTCGCAAAGGCCCGGCCGGAGAATGAGCCGCCGTGTTGATCCCTGAACGCGCGCCCTACGCCGAATATCCCGAGCACAGCCGCGGCCGGCTGACGCCCGAGCCGATCAGCCGCACGCGCAACGCCTACGCCCGCGACCGCGACCGGATCATCCACGCCACCGCCTTCCGCCGGCTGAAGGAGAAGACCCAGGTGTTCGTGGCGCATGAGGGCGACCACTACCGCACCCGACTGACGCATTCTCTGGAGGTGGCGCAGATCGCGCGGTCGCTGGCCCATGCGCTGCGGCTGGACACCGATCTGGCCGAGACGGTGGCGCTGGCCCACGACCTGGGCCATCCGCCGTTCGGCCACGCCGGCGAGGACGAACTGCAGGCCCAGATGCAGCCGTGGGGCGGGTTCGACCACAACGTCCAGACCTTCCGCGTGGTGACCCGGCTGGAGGAACGCTATCCGCAGTTCGACGGCTTGAACCTGAGCTGGGAGACGGTCGAGGGGGTGGTCAAGCACAACGGGCCGGTGTCGCACCGTCTGGACGAGCCGGCGTGGCGGGCCATCGCCGACTATGCCCCCGGATGGGACCTGCGGCTGGACAGTTTCGCCTCGCTGGAGGCGCAGGCGGCCGCGATCGCGGACGACATCGCCTACAACAATCATGACGTCGAGGACGGGGTGCAGGCGGGATTGTTCACGCTGGACGATCTGGCCGACGTGCCGCTGATCGGGCCGGTGCTGCACGGGGTGCGCAAGGACTGGCCGGACATCGACGACCGGATGGTGCGGATCGAGGCGGTGCGGCGAATGATCGGGGTCATGGTCGAGGACGTCCTGGCCGAGACCGAGGCTCGGATCGAGGCGGCCGACGTCCGCTCGAGCGAGAATGTGCGCACGGCGGGGCGGACGCTGGTGGCGTTTTCGCACGGGATGCTGGCCGATCTGGGGGTGCTGAGGTCGTTCCTGTTCGAGCGGATGTACCGCCACTATCGCGTCAACCGCACCCGCAGCCAGGCGCGGCGTATCCTGGCCGAGATGTTCCAGCTGTTCATGGCCGACCCGGGGACGCTGCCGCCGGAATGGTCGGGCAAGGCGGGGACGGCGGACGAGGCGCGGCGGGCGCGGGCGGTGTGCGACTACATCGCCGGCATGACCGACCGCTACGCGATCGAGGAGCACAGGAAGCTGTTCAGCCTCGATCTGGCGCTGGATTTGTAGACCGTCATCCTCGGGCTTGCCCCGAAGTTCAGGGGCATGGCGGGGCTGCGCGGTGGAGACGGCCTCGATGACGGTGTCCACGCGACCTTCGACGGAGCACCGGACGGTGTGGCCCTCGGGTCAAGCCCGAGGGTGACGGCGAGAGAGGGAACACACGGCCTGAAAAAGGACTCCGACCGGGATAGAGTGCAGGTTCCGCGTCACGATTCGCGCGGCAGACGGAAGGCGCGGCCATGTCACACGAAGATCCCTATCGCCCCAATCCGGGCCGTGACCGCGGCGCCTATACGCCGCCCACCGACGACGACCTGCCGTTCAACCGCCAGGGCTATGACCCGCGCCGGGCCGGCGGGGGCGGCGGCGGAGGCGGCGGCAAGGCTCCGCCGATGACGCTGATCATATCGGCGGTGGTGCTGCTGGCGCTGATCATCGCCGTGGTGGTCTATTACCGGGCCGGGCCGCGCGCCTCGGGCGACGCCCCGCCCGCCGTGGGCACGCCGGTCGGCGAGATGAAGGGCGAGGTCCCGCTGGAGGCCCAGCCGGTCGACCCGACCGCCGGCATCGAGGTGTATGCGGAAACCGAGGCCCCCGGGACCGCCCCGACCTTCGTGCCGCCCCCCGAAGAGGCGCAGCCGCGGCCCGCGCCGGCGGCCGTCGAGACGCCCCCGGCCGCCGCGCCGCCGCCCGCCAGGAAGGCCGAGCCGGCGCCCGTCGCGACCGGTGGGACCTCGACAGTGCAGATCGGCGCCTTCTCGACCCCGAACATCGCCGAACGGGAATACAACGCCGTGGTCGGCCGCTATCCGCAGTTCACCGAGGGCGGCAGCCGCCGGGTGCAGGAGGTCACGGCCTCGAACGGCTCGACCGTCTATCGCACCACCGTCAACGGGCTGAGCCGCGAGCAGGCGACCGGTCTGTGCAACGCCATCAAGGGCGCGGGCGGGGACTGCATCGTCCGGTGACGCGCTCGGCGGCGATCTACGGCTGTAGCGGCCATCGGCTGACGGAGGACGAAAAGGCCTTCTTCGCCGAGGTTCGGCCGTGGGGCTTCATCCTCTTCCGCCGCAATGTCGACAGCCCCGACCAGATGCGGGCCCTGACCGACGAGATGCGCGACTGCGTCGGCGACGCTGATGCGCCCGTGCTGATCGACCAGGAGGGCGGCCGGGTGCAGCGGATGGGGCCGCCGCACTGGGCCAGATATCCGCCGGCGGCGGCCTATCTGGAGGCGGCCGAAGACCTGCTCCGGGCGCGGGAGCTGGTGCGGCTGGGCGCGCGGCTGATGGCCAACGACCTGAGGGCGGTGGGGATCACTGTCGACTGCGCTCCGGTGCTGGACACGCCCGTGCCCGGCTCTCATGAGATCGTCGGCGACCGGGCCTACGCGGGCGATCCGGCGATCGTCTCGCTGCTGGGCCGGGCGGCGGCGGAGGGTCTGTTGGCCGGCGGCGTCCTGCCGGTGATCAAGCACATGCCGGGGCATGGCCGGGCCTTCGCCGACAGCCACAAGGCCCTGCCGGTGGTGCACGCCGATCTGGCGACGCTGGGGGACTGGGATTTCGCGCCGTTCAGGGCGCTGTCGGACATGCCGCTGGCGATGACGGCGCATGTGGTGTTCGACGCCGTCGATCCGAAACAGCCGGCGACGACGTCGAAGAAGGTTCTGAAGCTGATGCGGGGCGAGCTGAGCTTTTCCGGATTGATCATGACCGACGACCTGTCGATGAAGGCGCTGTCGGGGTCGCTGCGCGAGCGGGCCGAGGCTGCGCTGAAGGCGGGCTGCGACGTGGTCCTGCACTGCAACGGCGAGCTGGACGAGATGCGGTCGGTCGCAGAGGGCGTGGGCAAGCTGAAGGGCAAGGCCGGGAAACGGGCGGCGGCGGCGCTGGCGCGGATCGTGCGCGAGCCGGAGCCGCTGGACGCCTTCGCCACGCGGGACCGGTTCGACGCCCTGATGGCCGGGCGGCTGGAGGCGGCGAAGGGGCCGGACGTGGGGGAGGCGCAGGCGTGACCGACGCCTTTCAACCCAATCTGAACTTCGCGGCCGTCGAACAGGCCGACGCGCACGAGGCCTTCGTCGTCGACCTGGAGGGGTATGAAGGGCCGCTGCATGTCCTGTTGGCCTTGGCGCGGACGCAGAAGGTCGATTTGCTGAAGCTGTCGATCACCCGGCTGGCGGAACAGTATCTGGCCTTCGTGCAGGAGGCGCGACGGCGCAATTTCTCGCTGGCGGCGGACTATCTGGTGATGGCCTCGTGGCTGGCCTATCTGAAGTCCCGCCTGCTGCTGCCGCGCACTGACAAGAAGGGCGAGGAGGCGCCGGCCGAGGAGTTGGCGGCGGCGCTGGCCTTCCGGCTGCAGAAGCTGGAGGCGATGCGGAAGGCGGTGGAGGCGATCACGGCCCGGCCGCGGCTGAAGCGCGACGTGTTCACCCGCGGCGATCCGGAGGCGACGGTGATCGTTCCGTCGGACCGGATCGACGCCAGTCTGTACGAGCTGATGGCCGCCTATGTGACGCAGCGGCGGCGCGAGGAGCAGCGCCACTACAATCCCGGCCAGCGGGTCGAGGCCTTCGCGCTGGAGGCGGCGCGGGACTGGCTGCGAGACGTGCTGCCGCGGCTGGAGGAATGGACGCCGCTGGAGCGGGTGGCGCCGGAGAAGCAGGGGGAGGCGGGGCCGTCGCAGGCCAGTTTCACCGCCTCGACCCTGTCGGCCAGCCTGGAGCTGGTCAAGGAGGGGGCCATGGACGTGAAACAGGCCGACGCCTTCGCCGACCTTTATCTGAAGCGGCGCGGGATCGGGCAGGCGCTGGAGCTGGTTCCGTGATCCAGTTCGCCCCGGATCATCTCGAAATCGAGCGCCGGGTCGAGGCCCTGCTGTTCGCGGCGGCGGGGCCGCTGTCCGCGGCGGAGATCGCGCGGCGGCTGCCCGAGGGGGCGGATGTGGGCGGGGCCATCTCGGCGCTGCGCGAGCGGTATCAGGGGCGGGGGGTGGAGCTGGAATGCGTCGCCGACCGCTGGCGGTTCCGCACCGCGCCGGACCTGAGCTTCATGATGACGGAGGAGCGCGAGGAACCGCGGCGGCTGTCGAAGGCGGCGCTGGAGACCCTGGCTATCATCGCCTACCACCAGCCCTGCACCCGCGCCGAGATCGAGAGCGTGCGCGGGGTGTCGCTGTCCAAGGGGACGCTGGACCTGCTGCTGGAGATGGGTTTCGTGCGGCTGAAGGGGCGCCGGCGGACGCCGGGACGGCCGGTGACCTATGCCACGGCGGACAAGTTCCTGGAGCATTTCAGCCTGTCGAGCCTGTACGACCTGCCGGGCGTGGCCGAGATGAAGGCGGCGGGGCTGCTGGACCTGTCGATCCCGGTCGGTTTCGAGGTGCCGGACCCGTCGCGGGCCGGCGACGACGAGGACGAGACGCCCCTGCTGCCGGGCGAGGAAGACGGGCCGGAGTTCGCGCAGGATTTCGTCAGCGAGGACTGAGCTTCCGGCCGGACCCCTCCACCCCTTTGGGGTCCCCCTCCCCATCGCTACGCGACGGGGAGGGGACGGTGGATGTGTCTCCTCCCCATCTTGATGGAGACGGGGACCGCGAAGCGGTGGAGGGGTGATGCAATCCCGCCAAACCCTCGCTATGACGCTGCGATGATCGCACGCCTCCGTCCCGTTCCCTTCGACCTCGGTCCCGTCCATTTTGTCGGCATAGGCGGCATCGGCATGAGCGGCATCGCCGAGATCATGCTCAAGATCGGCTATTCCGTGCAGGGCTCGGACGCCCGGGCCAGCGCCAATACCGAGCGGCTGGAGAAGCTGGGCGCGAAAATCTTCATCGGCCATGACGCGGGCCACATCGGCGACAGCGTGTCTGCGGTGGTCTATTCGACCGCGGTCAAGGCGACCAATCCCGAGATGACGGCGGCGCGCGAACGGCGCATCCCGCTGGTGCGCCGGGCCGAGATGCTGGCCGAGCTGATGCGGCTGCAGTTCTCGGTCGCGGTCGGCGGGACGCACGGCAAGACCACGACGACCTCGATGGTGGCGGCCATTCTGGACGCCGGCGGGCTGGACCCGACGGTGGTCAACGGCGGCATCATCAACGCCTACGGGACCAACGCCAAGGTCGGCGACGGCGACTGGATCGTGGTCGAGGCCGACGAAAGCGACGGCAGCTTCCTGCGCCTGAAGTCGACGGTGGCCATCGTGACCAACATCGACCCCGAGCATCTGGACCACTACGGCGACTTTGACGGGGTGCGAAAGGCGTTCGTGGACTTCGTCGAGAACATCCCCTTCTACGGTTTCGCCGCCGTCTGCCTCGATCATCCCGAGGTGCAGCGGCTGGTGGCCTCGATCGATAACCGGCGGCTGGTGACCTACGGGATCAATCCGCAGGCCATGGTGCGGGCCGAGGGTTGCGAGATGGGGGCCGACGGTTGCCGCTTCGACGTCGTCATCCAGGGGCGCGGACTGGCGGCGCTGGACGAGCCGGCGCGGATCAAGGGCCTGCACCTGCCGATGGCCGGCTGGCACAATGTCTCGAACGCGCTGGCGGCCATCGCCGTGGCGCGCGAGCTGGACGTGTCGGACGAGGACATTCGCGCGGGCCTGGCCGGGTTCGGCGGGGTGCGGCGGCGCTTCACCACCACCGGCGTGGTCGGCGGGGTGCGGATCGTCGACGACTATGGCCATCACCCGGTGGAGATCGCGGCGGTGCTGAAGGCGGCGCGGCAGGTGGCGGCGGGCCGGGTCGTCGCCGTGGTGCAGCCGCACCGCTACACCCGGCTGGAATCGCTGATGGAGGAGTTCTCGACCTGTTTCTCGGACGCCGACGTGGTGATCGTGACCGACGTCTATGCGGCCGGGGAACAGCCGATCGAGGGCGTCGACAAGGACGCGCTGGTCGAGGGCATCCGCCGCTTCGGCCACCGCTCGGTGCAGGCGCTGGAGGGGCGGGAGGCCCTGCCCGGCGTGATCGCGGCGGAGGCCAAGGACGGCGATCTGGTGGTGCTGCTGGGGGCGGGGGACATTACGCAGTGGGCGTATGCGCTGCCGGGTCAGCTGGAGGCGCTGGGTTGAAGCCGTTGCCTGAAGTCCGCGGCAAGCTGCTGCGGGACGAGCCCTTGGGGCCGTTCACCTGGTTCCGGGTGGGCGGCAACGCCGACGCCCTGTTCATCCCGGCCGACGCCGACGATCTCGCCGATTTCCTGAAGGCGCTGGACCCGGCCGTGCCGGTTTCGGTGCTGGGCGTCGGCTCCAACGTCATCGTCCGCGACGGCGGGGTCGAGGGTGTGGTGATCCGGCTGGCCGGGCGGCCGTTCGCCGGGATCACGACCGAGGGGGACACCATCACCGCAGGCGCGGGCGCGCTGGACTCGATGGTCGCCCGGGCTTCGGCGAAGGCCGGGTTGGCGGGACTGGAGTTCTATGCGGGGATTCCGGGCACCATCGGGGGCGCCCTGACCATGAATGCGGGGTGCTACGGGGCGGAGACGAAGGATATTCTGATGTCGGCCTGGGGGCTGAACCGGAAGGGCGAGCGGGTCGACTTTGCGCTGGCCGACTTCGGCTACACCTACCGCCACTCGGAAGCGCCGGCGGACATCATCTGGATCGAGGCGACCTATCGCGGGACGCCCGCCGATCCGGAGGCCGTGTCGGCGAAGATCGCCGAGATCACCTCGCGCCGCGAACAGACCCAGCCGATCCGCGAGAAGACCGGCGGCTCGACCTTCAAGAACCCGCCGGGGCATTCGTCGTGGAAGCTGGTCGACGAGGCGGGGTGGCGCGGGAAGCTGTTTCAGGCCACCGGCGGCGGGGCGATGTTCAGCGAGCTGCATTCCAACTTCGTGATCAACCCGGGCGAGGCAACCGCGGCCGACATCGAGGGGCTGGGCGAGGCGGTGCGGGCGGACGTGCGGGCGAAGACCGGGGTTCAGCTCGACTGGGAGATCAGGCGGATCGGACGGGCGGCCTAGCAGCTACCTTTCTTGATGCGTCATCCCGGGGCGTGTCCCGGGGATCCAAGAACACCGAATGCGCTGTCCGCGCGCGACCGTGCGGCCTCCGCGATCATGGATGGCCGGGACAAGCCCGGCCATGACGGAGAAGAGAGAAAAGCGGCTCCAACCCGATTGGTTGACGGGCTGTTAAGGACGGTTGCCGCATTGCGGTGATTGTTCCGGAGCTTCGCATGACCCGCCCCTTCGCAGACCTTCACGTCGCCGTCCTGATGGGCGGGTTGTCGTCGGAGCGCGAAGTGTCGCTGAGCTCGGGTAAGGGCTGCGCGGACGCGCTGGAAGGGCAGGTGGCGCGGGTCAGCCGGATCGACGCCGGGCGCGACCTGGCCCAGGTGCTGGCCGAGCTGAAGCCCGATGTCGTGCTGAACGCCCTGCATGGCGAATGGGGCGAGGATGGCTGCGTCCAGGGCATCCTCGAGACGCTGCAGATTCCCTACACCCACTCCGGCCTGCTCGCCTCGGCCATCACCATGGACAAGGACAAGTCCAAGGCGATCCTGCGCGCCGCCGGCGTCACCGTGCCCGGTGGAGGCCTGTATGACCGGCGCGAGGTGGCCCGGCGCCATGTGATGCCGCCGCCCTACATCATCAAGCCGAACGCCGAGGGTTCGTCGGTCGGCGTCTATCTGGTGCCCGAGGGCGCCAACGGACCGCAAGCCGAGGTCGGCGCGGACGACTGGACCTATGGCGAACAGGTGCTGGTCGAGCCCTTCATTCCGGGCAAGGAACTGGCGGTGGCGGTGATCGGGGAGACGACCGGGCCGCGCGCGCTGACGGTCACCGACATCACCCCGGTCAAGGGCTTCTACGACTACGAAGCCAAATATGCGCCGGGCGGCTCGATCCATAAACTGCCCGCCGATCTGCCGCCGGCCGTGTTCGAGGCGGCGCTGCGTCAATCGGAGCTGGCGCACGTTGCTCTTGGTTGCCGGGGGGTTTCACGATCGGACTTTCGTTATGACGATCTTAACGACGTTCTCGTTCTTCTGGAGGTCAACACCCAGCCGGGCATGACGCCGACCTCGCTCGTCCCCGAGCAGGCCGCCCATGTCGGGATGGGATACGAAGACCTGGTCCGGTGGATGGTGGAGGACGCCTCATGCCCGCGGTAGTTCGCGGCGGTCGGCGACAGAGTTCGAACCAGCCTGCAAAACGCGGCGCGGCTCCCAAATCCCAGGGGCGCGGCCGCGCCCCGCGCAACGCGCCCGCCGTACCGGGCAAGATGGCGGCGATCGGCAAGCTGGACCTGTCGCCTCGCGCCGTCGTCATTTCGATCGTCGCCGGCGTCGTGGTGCTGGCCGGCGTGCTGGCGACCGGCGCACGGGCCGAGCGGATCGGCGCTTCGATCGGGCAGGGTGTCGACGGCATGGTCGTCGGCATGGGCCTGAAGCTGGAGAAGGTGTTCATCGAGGGCGAGTCGGCCGAAGCCACCGCCGCCATCCAGCGCGCGGTGCAGCTGAGCGCCGACCAGGCCATGACCTCGATCGACCTCGACGCCGTGCGCGAACGGGTCGAGGGCGTCGGCTGGGTCAAGTCGGCCCGGGTCGTGCGCCTGCTGCCCAACACCCTGATCGTGCATGTGACCGAGCATGACCGGCTGGCCATCTGGCAGGCCGGCGGGCGCAACATGGTGATCGACAGCCATGGCCAGGTGATCCGGGGCGCCGACGCCGGCCGCTATCCGAACCTGCCGCTGGTCGTCGGCAAGGGCGCCGAACAGGCCGCCGCCGAGGTTCTGCCCATGATCGCGCAGAGGCCGCGGCTGATGGCCCGGCTGGAGGCGCTGGTGCGCGTCGACGAGCGGCGATGGGACCTGCGCCTGAAGGACGGCAGCCTGATCCAGCTGCCCGCCACCGATCAGGACGCGGCCCTGATCCAGCTGGACGCGCTGGATCAGCGTGAACGGCTTCTGGAGCTCGGGTTCGCCCGCATCGATCTGAGAACGCCCTCGGAGGTCGCCGTCCGGCCCTCCGCCGGCGACGCATAGGGTTTTGTAGAATGGCTGGGCGGTCTGTGGACAAGGTTGTGGATGGCGGAAAGTCCGCCGCGGGTCGCGCGCCGGTCGTGGCGGCGCTGGATCTGGGTCAGTCCAAGGTCGGCTGTTTCATCATGAAGCCCGACGGCGTGCGCCACGCCGACCGCACGATCCGTGTGGCGGGGGCGGGGCACGTCCAGTCGCGCGGCATCCGGGGCGGCGGCATCGTCAACATGGACGAGGCGGCGCAGGCCATCGGCCACGCCGTCGAACGGGCCGAGCGCGCCGCCGGCTCGCCGGTCTCGGGCGTGGTGGTGACCACCGCCATCGGCCAGATGGCCAGCCACCGGGTGCAGGCCCGAGTCTCGCTGGGCGCCAATCCGGTCGGCGATGCCGATCTGGCGCGCGCCATCGCCATGGCCCTGGCCCAGGTCCGCCTGCCGAACCGGCGGCCGATCCATGTGCTGCCGATCGCCTGGTCGGTGGATGGGGCGAGGGGCGTGCACGACCCGCGCTCGATGAAGGGCCATTCGCTGGGGCTGGACCTGTTGGTGGTGTCGATGGCCGAGAGCGCCTTCACCGCTCTGAGCCACTGCCTTGAGCTGGCCCACCTCGACCTGCAGGGCGTGGTGGCCGCGCCGGTGGCGTCGTCGCTGGCGGCGCTGGAGGACGACGAGATGGATCTCGGCTGCGTCTGCATCGACATGGGCGGCGGGGCGACCTCGGCCGCCGTCTGGGGCGGGCGCTCGCTGCTGCACATCGAGAGCCTCAATGTCGGCGGCGACCACGTCACGGCCGACATCGCCCGGGGCCTGTCGACCTCGCGCGCCGGCGCCGAACGACTCAAGACGCTGCACGGCTCCGCCATGGCCAGCGCCAACGAGGACCGCGAGATGCTCGAGGCCCCGCCGCGCGGCGAGGATCCGTCGGCCGGTCCGGTGGTGGTGCCCCGCGCCATGCTGAAGACCGTCATCGCCCCGCGGGTCGAGGAGACGCTCGAGCTGCTGCGCGACCGGCTGCGCAACGCCGGGGTCGGGCTGGAGCCGGGGGCCGGACTGGTGCTGACCGGCGGCGCCAGCCAGTTGAACGGCGTGCGCGAGCTGGCGGTGCGGGTGTTCGACCGGCCCGTGCGGCTCGGCAAACCCCAGCGCGCGCCGCACCTCGCCGACGCCGCCTCGGGGCCGGCGTTCTGCTCCGCCGCCGGCGTGCTGCTGCGCGCCGCCTACGGACCGCGCGAGGCCGTCTCGGCCCGCAAGCTGATGTCGCGACAGATCACCGCAGCCGATGCGCCCCGGATGCACAGGGGCGGGATTGTGGCGCGCGCGGCCGGCTGGTTGCGGGAAAATCTGTAACAAAGCCAACGCTCGCCAACGTCCATGGCCCGGCTCTGGGCGATTTCCCCAGCGTGGCGAGAGTGTGTCCAGATTGTTACAGAGCCGGCCCTGATTGGCCGTTTGAGCGCCACATTCCCTTGCCGCCCCGGCCTTTGCTGCTAGCGTGCCAATTCGAAGCGGAGTCTGTCGAGAGACGGCGAAGCATCTCGCATTCACCACTGGTTGGGGCCCAATCATATGCTTCTCAAGCGCAAGTTCCTTTTTGGCACGACGATCCTCGCGGGCGTCATGGCCGCAGCGGCTCCGGCCCTGGCACAGAGCACCCAGGTTCCCGGCGTCACCGTCACCGGCCAGCAAGGTCAGGAGGCGACCGAGATTGAAGAGGTCGTCGTCACCGGCTCGCGTATCCGCCGCGACCCGGTTAACTCGCCGACCCCGCTGATCCAGGTTGAGCGCGAAGACCTGCTGTCGACCGGTCAGGCGACTGTGATCGACTACCTCGCCACCATTCCCGCCCTGTCGAACTCGCTGGTTCCGTCGGACACCACCGGCTCCAACCTGAACGACGGCGGTCTTGAGTTCGCCAACCTGCGTTCGCTGGGTTCGGGTCGCACCCTGACCCTGATCGACGGCCGCCGCCACGTCGGCTCGCAGGCCGGCACGCTGCAGGTCGACGTCTCGACCATCCCGCGCCTGCTGATCCAGAACATCGAGATCATCACCGGCGGCGCCTCGTCGGTGTACGGCGCCGACGCCGTCTCGGGCGTGCTGAACTACATCCTGCGCAAGGATTTCGAGGGTCTCGAGATCGACGCCAACTGGGGCCAGCTGGTCCAGGGCGGCGAGGCTGATACGCGTCGTATTTCGGTTCTGGCGGGGGCGAACCTGCTGGACGACCGTCTGAACATCTACGCTCACGGCGAGTATGAGCGCGCAGAGGAAGTTTACAGCGAGCACATCGACTGGCTTCGTCGTGGCCGCGTCGCTCTCGGCATCGACGCCGATCCGACCCAGGCCTCGCTCGGACCGGTCAACGACGGCTTCATCGATGTGGCCGAATTCTACGGCGCCCGCCGCCTGGATCGCCCGCAGTGGGGTTCGACGACCCTGGCCAACATGCAGCGTCCGAGCCGGTTGAGCGATCCGGACGTGCCGTTCGCCAACTGCTCGGGCCTTTCGACGTCGTCGGCCTGCTTCAACGTCGACCCGGCCTACACCTACTGGTACGATGGCCCGACCGCTCGTCTGGCCAACTTCGGCCAGCGTATCGGCAACACCGGCACCAACCGTCCGTGGAACATCGGCGGCGACGGCGAGCCGGCGAACCTGACCGCCTTCAATAACCGTTCGCAGTTCCCGTTCCAGGAATCGGAGCGCTACCAGACCGGTCTGACGTTCCAGCTCACCGACAACATCGAGTTCTATGGCGAGGCCAAGTACACCACCGAAGACACCTTCGATGTGGGGCAGTTTTCATTCTGGGACATCTTCATCACCGACGCCGGTTTCGGCGGCGGCATCAACAGCGGCAGCTTCGTCGGACCGGGCCTGATCAACGGCACCTCGCAGTTCTCGACCCGCACCGACAACGCCTTCCTGCCGGCCAACGTCGCGACGGCGATCCAGAACAACACCTTCGTCCGTTACGGCCCGGCCACGGCCAACGCCGACGGCCCGGTGCTCAACCCGGCGCAGTCCGGCCCGATCGCCAACCACCGCGGTTTCGGCATCGAACGCAACCAGACCAACAATCGTGAGATCACCCGCTTCGTGGCCGGTCTTGAGGGCAACTGGGACCGTGTCGGCTTCATCGATAACGTGAACTGGACCCTGTCCTACGTTCACGGCGAGATGAACAACGTGAACCGCGAGCAAGGTCCGGACGCGATCCGCTTTGGTCACGCCATGGACTCCGTCGTCGACCTGGCGGGTGAAGTGAACGGCCGTCCGGGCGAGATCGTCTGCCGGGTGCAGCTTCTCAACGCCCGCGGCATCACTATCCGGGAGCAGAACCCGAACACGGCCACGACGGTCTACACCGACCCGAACACCAATCCGGAAATCGCCGGCTGCGTGCCGCTGAATGTGTTCGGCAAGGGCAACCAGAGCCCCGAAGCCATCGAATACATCACCGCTGCGATCCGGGTCCGTGAAACCAACGAGCAGGAGAGCGCCGTCGCGGCCATCTCCGGCCAGCTGTGGGACTTCTGGGGCGCCGGCCCGCTCGGCCTCGCGGTCGGCGCCGAATACCGTCGCGAGCACACGCAGGGCATCGGCCGCAGCGCCGACACCGCCGGCCGCGTGCTTCAGCTCAACACCGGCGCCGACTTCCTGCCGGCGGAGTATGAGTCCGAAGAGTGGTTCGCGGAAATGTCGCTGCCGCTGCTGCGGGACTCCTGGATGGGCGAGTACGCCGAACTCAGCGCCTCCTACCGCGCGTTCGACTACACGACCGCCGGCGAGGGTGACGTCTACGGGGTGAACCTGGTCTACCGTCCGATCCGGGACATCACCTTCAAGACCAGCTTCAACACATCGTTCCGCGCCCCGACCCTGCAAGAAGGCTTCCGTCCCTTCAGCCAGACGTTCGTCAACGGCTTCGTGGATCCCTGCCACACCGGCGTGATCGCGAACTTCCAGGGCGACGACGCCGCGCAGACCAAGGCCAACCGTATCGCCAACTGCACGCAGCTGGCCGCGGCCAAGGGCCTGGCGTTCGACTTCGGGTCGACGACTGTGACGCAAGCCGACGATTACCGGCCGGTCTATGGTTCGGGTATCGCCAGCGTTCTGGGCGGCAACACCAACCTGAACCCTGAGGAATCGGAGTCCTTCACGTTCTCGACCGCCATCGCGCCGCGGATGTTCCCGAACCTGTCGCTGGTGCTCGACTACTACGAGATCACCGTCAACAACGTGATCATCACGCCGGGCGGCCAGTTCCTCGCCGACGACTGCGTCAGCAACGCCCAGCTGAATACCCAGACCTGCGGCCTGGTGTTCCGGAACAACCCGACCACCGGTGATCCGTTCGATAACTTCAAGGTCGGCGCGCCGGCGGGCGACCCGATCGGCGGCTTCATCCTCGGCCCGATCAACCGGTCGAAGCTGGAAACCCGTGGTCTGGACTTCACGGTCAACTACTCGCTCGACACCGAAGAAGCTTTCGGACGCAACTGGGGCCGCTTCTCCTACAGCCTCGGCGGTCTGTGGCTGATCGATCAGAAGAACTTCACCAACCCGGCCGATCCGAACGCCTTCACGGACTCGACCAGTGGCGTGTTCTTCCCGCGGGTGGAGTTCGTCTCGCGTCTGACCTGGCGTCCGAACGACGTCCTGGCCATGACCTGGACCGCCGACTGGATGTCGTCGCAGGATCTGAACAAGAACCGTGACCTCGTCGCCACCGGCAACCTGGACAACCAGCCTTACGACTGGAACCGGACCGGCAACTTCACGCGCCACGACTTCGCGGTGCGCTACGACCTGCGTGACGACCTGACCCTCCGGGCCAACGTCACCAACGTGTTCGATACCGAAGCCCCGCCCTTCCTGGGCTTCGCCTCGACGTTCGACCCCTACGGCCGTCGCTTCAACGTTGGCCTGAACTACCGCCCGTTCTAGGAACAGGCGTCACGATCAAGACGGAAAGGGCGGCTCGCGAGAGTCGCCCTTTTTCGTTGTCTACAGAGCGAAATCTGCGGCGAAGGTTAACGATTTCCGTGGCCCAAAGGCCGACTCAGCCTATCCGGTAACACTCCCTTAAGCAGATGGGGTGTTTCCTTAACGCGCTCATAACCAATGCGAATCGGCGGGGTTTTCGCATCGGGACTGCAGGGCAGGGTCGGAATTCAAGGTCGGAACATATGTCTCTCTCGCTGGTGCGTCCGCAACACACGGAACTGAAGCCCCGGATCGTCGTGTTCGGCGTCGGCGGCGCGGGCGGAAACGCCGTCAACAACATGATCGACGCCGGCCTTGAAGGGGTCGAGTTCGTCGTCGCCAACACCGACGCGCAGCATCTGTCGTTCGCCAAGACCGACCGCCGCGTCCAACTGGGCGAGACGATCACGCAAGGGTTGGGCGCGGGCGCCCACCCCGAGGTCGGCATGAACGCCGCCGAGGAGTCGGCCGAGGAAATTTACGGGCACCTCGACGGGGCCCATATGGTGTTCATCACCGCCGGCATGGGCGGAGGCACCGGCACCGGCGCCGCCCCCGTCATCGCCAAATGCGCGCGCGACCGCGGCATCCTGACGGTCGGCGTGGTGACCAAGCCCTTCACCTTCGAGGGCCGCCACCGCATGCGGCTGGCCGAGGCCGGCATCGCCGAGCTGCAGCGCTATGTCGACACCCTGATCGTCATTCCGAACCAGAACCTGTTCCGCGTCGCCAACGAACGCACCACCTTCGCGGACGCCTTCGGCATGGCCGACCAGGTGCTGCATTCGGGCGTGCGCTCGATCACCGACCTGATGATCCTGCCGGGTCTGATCAACCTCGATTTCGCCGACGTCCGCGCCGTCATGTCCGAAATGGGCAAGGCGATGATGGGCACGGGCGAGGCCTCGGGCGACGACCGCGCCCTGATGGCGGCCCAGAACGCCATCGCAAACCCGCTGCTGGACGAGACCTCGCTGAAGGGCGCAAAGGCCGTGCTGGTCAACATCACCGGCGGCATGGACATGACCCTGCTGGAGGTCGACGAGGCCGCCAACGCCATCGCGGGCGAGGTGGACTCGGACGCCAACATCATCTTCGGCGCCGCCTTCGATCCGGCCCTGGACGGCAAGATCCGCGTCTCGGTCGTGGCCACGGGGATGGAAGACCTCGCTGCGGTCCAGGCCCCGACGAGCAGCGCCGCCCCGTCCTTCGACACCCGCCGCCCGGCGCCGTCCTACGCCGCCTCGCGCGCCGAGCCGGTCCGCCAGGAAGCGGTGCGCGAACCCGCCCGCGAGCCGGCCCGGGCCGAAGCCCCCCGCCAGGCCGAGCCGGCCCCGATCGTTCCCACCTTTCAGTCGGCCCAGCCGACCTACGGCGCCGCCGCCCGCGCGCCCGAGCCGCGTCCCGAGCCGGTGATCCACGTCGCCGAGGAACGCACGCTGGAGCCGATCGTCGATCCGTGGGTCGAGGAGTACGAATCCGCGCCGCGGACCGCCGCCGAAACCAGGGCTCCGGTCGCCCAGGGCGACCTGTATATGGACCGGATGGGCGACCGCCCGGCGCCGCAACCCGAGCCACGCCGCGAAGAGGCGGCCTATGACGACCACGACGACCGGGATCACCGCAAGTCGGGCTGGAGCCTGTTCGGTCGCGGCAAGCGCCAGCAGCCGGCGCAGCCGACCTATGCCCCGCAGACCCGGACCACGGAAATGCGCTCAACCAGCCAGGTCCAGCCGACGCCCGAATCCGACCTGGGTCAGGCTGAGGACGATCTGGAAATCCCGTCCTTCCTCCGGCGGTTGGCCAACTAGGGCTCAGGGCTTGGGGCTTAGGGAAGGGCGGCTCTCAGGGTCGCCCTTTCTGCTTGCGTGCGCGCGATAATTGGACGCGGCGTCTATCCTCCAAGACCTGGCCGTTTCAGACCGAAACAATTCGAAACCCGACTTTCATTTCAGCCTTGTTTACCAACCGCTAGACGGTTCGTGGGGCGAACTCCGCACAGAAGGGCGGAGCGCAAAGAGTGAGAGTCTGAGTTTTGCCGGTCCGCAACGACCATCACCAGAAGACGACCATCGCGCCCGCGATCATCGCGGGGGTCGGCGTGCACACGGGCGACCGGGTGCGTCTGGCCGTGCGCCCGGCGCCGGCCGGCACGGGCATCGTCTTCGTGCGTACGGACATCAAGGACCGCGACAACCGCATTCCGGTCTCGGGCGAAGCCGTGGTGGACGCGCGGCTGAACACCATGATCGAGAACGCCGCCGGCGTTCGCCTGTCGACCATCGAGCATCTGATGGCGGCCTTCGCGGCGCTGGGCGTGTCGAACGCCGTGGTCGAGGTGGACGGGCCCGAGTTGCCGATCCTGGACGGCTCCGCCCTGCAGTTTGTCCAGCTTCTGGACCGCGCCGGCTTCCGCCGTCAGGAGGCGCCGGTCCGCTATATCGAGATTCTCGAGCCGATCCGGGTGCAGGAGGGCGACAAGACCGCCGTCCTGCTGCCCTGCGACCGTTATGAGATGCGTTTCGAGATCGACTTCGACACTCCCGTCATCGGCAATCAGGTGGTGGACTTCGTCGTCGACGAGGAAACCTTCCGTACCGAGATCATGGCGGCCCGCACCTTCGGTTTCGCCCACGAGGTCGAGGCGCTGCGCAAGGCCGGTCTGGCCCGCGGCGGCAGCCTCGAGAACGCCGTGGTCATCGACGGCGACCAGATCCTCAACCCGGGCGGGCTGCGGATGGAGCGCGAGTTCGTCAAGCACAAGGCGCTGGACGCCATCGGCGACCTGTATGTGCTGGGGGCGCCCCTGCTGGGCCGCTACGAGGGCGTCAGGGCGGGTCACCACATCAACAACCTGCTGGTCCGCGAGCTGCTGGCCAATCCGCAGGCGTGGCGCGAGGTGACCCGCGTGCCGGAAATGGCGATGGCGGGCTGACCGGCCCCCATCAGCCGAGGCTGATCGCGCTCATCAATCGGCCGAAGTCCGGCTCTCCGTTCAGGAAGGCGCGGCGGTTCGAATAGAACCGCGCCGCGTCCGCGCGGGTGTCTTCGCCGGTCCAGGCCGCCTCGGCGACGCCGGCCTGCTCCAGCCGCCACAGCACGAAGCCGGGAAGGTCGAACAGGCGTTTGTCGGGGTCCGCACTCGGCGTGAAGAAGCGTCCGCTGCCCGGATCGTGGTGCTCGAATCGCTCTTCGAAGTCCGCGCCGACCTCGTAGCTGGCCTGCGAGATGCAGGGGCCGACGACGGCGACCATGCGCCCGGGCTCGGCGCCCAGGGCCTGCATGGCGGCGACGGTGGAATGGACGATGCCCTGCAGAGCCCCCTTCCAGCCCGCGTGGGCGGCGGCGACCACCCCGGCCTCCGGATCGGCCAGCAGCACCGGCGCGCAGTCGGCGGTCAGCACGGCGCACAGGACGTTCGGCGCGGCGGTGACGGCGGCGTCGCCCTCGGGCCGCTGGCCCTTCCAGCCGGTCTCGGCGACCCGGGCCACGGCGGAGTGAATCTGGTAGCAGGCGGCGAGATCGTCGAGCCCGAGATCGAAATGGGCGGCGACCCGGCGCCGGTTCTCGAGCACGGCGGCTGGGTCGTCTCCGGAGCCGACGCCGGTGTTCAGCCCCTCGTAGAGGCCCGTCGAAACGCCGCCGGCGCGGGTGAAGAAGCCGTGACGGATGCCGGCCCGGACCAGCAGCGGATGGGTGAGGGGAGTCGGTTCAGCCATGCCTCCCGTTCTAGCCCAGGATAGCGGTCGGCGTCAGCCACGGCGCGCTGTCAGTCCTCGAACCCGGGCACGACCAGGCTGTGTGGGGAGAAGATCGCGCAGGCCTTGAACAGGGTCCCCATCTGGTCGGCGGCGGTCAGGCGCGCCAACTGACGGTCGATGGTCGACGCCGCGTCGGGGCGCCCCGCCTTGAGCCGGTCGGCGCGGGCCCCGATGCCGAGGAGACCGAGAAACTCGCCCTGACCCAGGCAGCCCGTGACGTCGGCGCCGGCGTGGATGGCCGCCTCCAGCACGGTCGGGAAGTCGGCCCATTGGGTCAGGTCGGCCTCACCCGGGGTCGCCAGCGGATCTATCTTCTGGTGCCGCCGCAGGGCCTGGAGGGTGTCGCCGGCCTCCGGGCGAGCGCGACCATAGTCGATCAGCAGGGCGGCGCCGGAGGCCGCCTTGATCAGGGCCGCCGTCTCGCGTCCGAAGACCCCCTGCTGCTCCGATATTTCCACGGTCTGGCCCGGCTCGACGTCGAAGGCCGGACGTTTGAAGCCGGTGGTGATCTTTTTGAGCCCAAAGATGAGCTCGCCGGCGTCGGTGACGCCGACGCAGCGCTCGGCCCAGCCATCCTCCGTCTTGATGAACTGGCGGGCAGGCAGGCAGTCCAGCACCTCGTTGGCGATCAGGATCACGGGAGCGTCGATCTCGATCCGGTCGAGCGAGGCGACCCAGCGGGGATGCACGTCGCTGTCGGCCAGCATCCGGGCCTGGGCCTGGCGCAGCGGCGGGCTGGGCTCGATCAGGACAAGGTCGACGGCCTGGAGGAATTCCGGGGCCACCCGGGCGGCGCGCAGGGCGTCGGCCATCAGGGTGCCGTCGCCCGGCCCGACCTCGACCAGCCGCACCCGCTCGGGCGCGCCGAGCCGGTTCCAGAGTTCGACCGTCCACAGACCGATCAGTTCGCCGAACATCTGGCTGACCATCGGGGCGGTGATGAAGTCGCCTGTCGCGCCGATCGCGGGCCGCGTCGCATAGTAGCCGCCCTGCGGATCGTGCAGGCAGCGGGTGACATAGTCGGCGACCGACAACGGTCCGGTGAGGGCGATCTCGCGCGCCAGACGGTCCTTCAGCGACATCAGTCCTCCGCGGTGACAGGCGGCCGGCTCCACGCCCGCCAGATCAACCAGGCGCCGACGATCATCATCGGGATCGACAGCATCATGCCCATGGTCAGCCCCAGCGGCAGGTTCTCCATGCCGAAGTCGGGCTGGCGCACGGTTTCCAGCGAGGCGCGGGCGAGGCCGTAGCCGAACAGGAAGATGCCGGTGACATAGCCGGGTTTGGCCAGCAGCCGCCCCTTGAAGACGGCGAGCCAGAGGATCACCGCCAGGACGATGCCCTCGAGGGCCGCTTCATAGAGTTGGCTGGGGTGGCGGGGCACGTAGCCTGCCGGGCACTGGCCGTAGAGGTCGAGGATGGTGTCGTTGCAGAACACCATGCCCCACGGCGCGTCGGTTGGACGCCCCCACAGCTCGCCGTTGATGAAGTTGGCGATGCGGCCGAAGAACAGGCCAAGCGGCACCACGGGCGCGACGAGGTCGCCGAGGCTGAGCAGCCGGACCTTGTGCTTCCACGCGAACCAGACGATCGCCAGGGTGACGCCGATCAGGCCGCCGTGGAACGACATGCCGCCGTCCCAGAGACGGAACAGGGCCATGTTGTCCGGCCCGCCGACGAGCTGGGCGTAGAGCGAGGGCTTGTAGAACAGGGCGTAGCCGAAGCGACCGCCGAGGATGATGCCGAGGGTGATCCACAGCACCAGATCGTCGATCTGGAGAGTGGTCACCGGCGCCTTGCGCGGCTGCCAGATCGCGTTGTTGCGGGCGAGACGGTTGGCGTACCACCAGCCGAGGACGATCCCCGCCACATAGGCGAGGGCGTACCAGCGGATCTCAAGCGGGCCGAGGCCGAAGAAGGGGCCGATCTGAAACCAGACGGGGTCGATATCGGGAAATTGCACGGGTGCTCCTGCGGGGCCGGTTCCACGCCCGGTTTAGCAAGCGCCGCCGGCTCCGTCCCTGAATAATCCGCAAGACCCGCGCCCAATTACCGCCACGCCGATCCTCGACAGCAAGGTTTCGTTCACCATATGGGGCAACCATCCATTAACGACGCTCGCTTGCCCGAGTCGGAGAGTCCCGATGCAGACCCGCAATCCCATCCTCGACGAGTTCGCCAAGCTGACCACCGGGGCGATGGGGCTGGCGCAGGCCGCCGGAGAGGAGGCCAAGACCGCCTTTCGCGCCCAGGCCGACCGGTTCGCGGCCGACATGGATCTGGTTCGGCGCGACGAATTCGATGCGCTGAAGGCCGAGATCGCCGCCCTGCGGGCCGAAATCGCCGCGCTGAAGGGGGCGAAGAAGCCTCAAAAGGGAACGTCCACAGCGGCTTCTCCCTCACAGGACGCAGCCGGTTGAGCCGAATCTGCGAACCCGCATACCGTTCCCGCAGAGGGCGTGAGTCGCGCCCGGAGACCCCTTGATGGACACTGCCCGCCCGGAAGAAGTCGAGCTTCCCTACGACCCGCTGGATGTCGTGGAGCACGTCCTGGTGGCCGAGAACCTGCCGTTCGACCGCACCGACGAGGGCGATCTGGCCTTCGCCCTGGCCGGCGACTGGAAGGATTACGAGCTGTGGTTCGCGTGGCGGCCCGAGGGCGACTGCCTGCAACTGTGCTGCGCGCTGGACCTGCAGGCGTCGAAGTCCCGGCGGGCGGCGGCCTATGAGCTGGTCGGCCTGATCAACCAGCGCACCTGGATGGGTCATTTCGAGGTATGGGCCGAGGACGGCGAGATCGTCTTCCGGCATTCGCTGGCCCTGCCGATGGGCGAGCGCCCGACCCTGGGGCAGGCGGCGTCGATGATCGACGCGGCCGTCGAGGCGGCGGACCGCTATTATCCCGCCTTCGACTTCATGATCCGGGGCAACAAGAAGCCGCAGGAGGCGATCGACGCTTGCCTCTTCGAGACGGTCGGCTCAGCCTGAGGGCATGACGAACCAGAAATCGAACCGCCCCGTCGTTCTCGTGGGCTGCGGCCGCTTGGGATCGGCTATCCTCGAAGGCTGGCTGGCGACCTCGACCGTAGATCCCGGCGATCTGATCATCCTGACTCCGTCCGACAAGCCCGCGACCGAGGCGGCGCGGGCGCGGGGCGCACGCATCAACCCCCCGCTTGACTCGCTGGCGAACGCCCGCGCCCTGGTGCTGGCGGTCAAGCCGGCGAAGTGGCGGGAGGCGATCGTGCCGACGCTGGACCCCCTGCCGCAGGACGTCGCCGTGGTCTCGGTGATGGCCGGGGTCAAGGCCGCGGATATCGCGGGCATTGCGAACCGGCCGGTGGCCCGGGTCATGCCGACCACCGCCGTGGCCCAGGCCCGCGGGGTGGCCAGCGTCTGGTCGGAAGATCCGGAGGCGCGCGGACTGGCCCGATCGCTGTTCGAGGCCATCGCCGATGTGGTCGACCTGCCCGACGAAAGCGTGATGGACGCGGCCACGGCGACCGCGGGCTCGGCGCCGGCCTTCGTCTACGCCTTCGTTCAGGCCCTGGCGCGGGCAGGCGAGGCGCAGGGCCTGTCCCGGGACGCGGCCGAGCGGCTGGCGCGGGGCGCGCTGCGCTCAGCCGGCGCCGGCGCGGAGACGGGCGCACCGCTGGACGAACTGGTCGCCCGCATCGCCTCGCCCGGCGGCACGACGCGGGCGGGGCTCGACGCCATGGAGGCGGGCGGCGACGTTCAACGGGCGGCCGAAGCCGCCGTCAACGCCGCCGTTGCGCGGGCCAGCGAAATCAGCGGCTGACGTAGCGCCCCCGGACCAGATTGCCGGCCAGGCGCGCGTAGGCGCGGTCGGCGTCCTGCCAGGTGGTGTGGCCCCGGACGTCGGCGATGCTGGCGGAATACCAGTCGTAGCGGACCGGCAGCACCGCGCCGTCGGCGGTGGTGACGCTGCCCTCGATGGCGGCGCCGCCGATGGAAACGCTGCGGTGACGGTCCAGTCCCGGCTGCTGGGCCATTTGCTCGAAGGTCGGGCGATTGGGCTTCAGATCGGTCAGAACCAGATCGATCCGGGCGCCGTCGAGACGGCCCTCGCGGGCCAGGGCCCGGCGCACGACTTCGGCGAGACGGTCGGCCTGTTCGCGAACGTCCCGTTCGCCCAGTTCATCGGCCTTTTCCTGAAGGTCGGGACCGATCGTGACGGTGATCGAGGCCGGGTCGGCCAGGGCGGGGCCGGCGGCGACGGCGAGGACGGCGCCGAGGGGAGCCAGAAAGGCGAGTTTACGCATCGTATCCTCCATATCCCTGTCGGATCGAAGATGCGCCTTGCCGTCACGGTTCGCAATCCTCCCCCGGAGCGAAGCGTTGGGGGAGGGGGACCGCCCGAAGGGTGGTGGAGGGGGCATGCCCCATCCGCCTTTTTCGGCAGCAAACCTTCCACCGCTTCGCGGTCCCCCTCCCCCTGTGGGGAGGATTCTCAGCCAGGCAAGCGGATCGCCGCCCGCAAGCCGCCGAGATCGCTGCGACCCAGGGTGATGTCGCCGCCATGGCTGCGGGCCACGTCGCGGGCGATCGCCAGGCCCAGGCCGACGCCCTTGCGGTTCTGGTTGCGCGACTCGTCCAGCCGGGAGAACGGGCGGAAGGCTTCCTCGTGCATGTCGTCGGGGATGCCCGGACCGTCGTCCTCGACGGTGATCTCGATACCGCCCGACGGCAGGGCCCGCGCGGCGAGACGGACGCGTTCCCCGTGGGCGGCGGCATTGGCGGCGAGGTTGGCGAGCGCGCGCTTGATGGAAAGCGGGCGCAGGCTGGCGCTCAGATCCTCGGGAACCGAGATTTCCACCTCGGCGCCGGCCCGGCGGACATCCTCTCCGGCCACGGCCAGCAGATCGGCGATGGAGACTGTCTGCGCCGCCTCGCCGGCCTCGCCGCGTGCGAAGGCGAGGTATTCGTCGATCATGTGCTCCATCTCGTCGAGATCACCCTTCATCGCCGCGGCGCGCTTGAATGGCGGCGCCAGGGCCAATTCCAGTCGCAGGCGGGTCAGCGGGGTGCGCAGATCGTGGCTGACCGAGGCGAGCAGGGCGGTGCGCTGCTCGATATGGCGCTGGATGCGGTCGCGCATGTCCAGGAAGGCCTTGGCCGCCGCCCGGACCTCGCGGGCCCCGTGGGGCTTGAAGCGCTCGCGGGTCTCGCCGCGTCCGAAGGCCTCAGCCGCCTCGGCGAGGCGCTCGATGGCGCGGACCTGATTGCGGATGAACAGGATGGCGACGCCCATCAGCAGGATGGTGGCGATGAACAGCCAGACGACGAAGATGTGGGCCTGGGTGGCGACGGCCCGCTCGCGCGGGGCGATGACGCGCAGCACGCCCTCCGGATGCTGCACCCGGATGTCGACATAGGCGGGGTACTGGGTCGTCGAGAACCAGACCGGCCGGTCGACCCGGGATCTGAGGGCGTCCTCAAGCGTGCGGTCGACGACGCCGATGGGACCCCGATGCCGTTCGTCCGGCAGGACGTCGCCCTCGCGCAGGTCGACCGAGAGCGACATCGAGCGCTGCGCCCGGTCGGCGATGATCGCCAGATTCTCGCGCGTTGGATCGTCGGCGTAGCTCTCGGACGCCCAGGCGATATCCCCGGCCAATCCGTCGGACAGGCGAGCGGTCACCGTCTGCCAGTGCATGTCGAAGAAGGCCCAGGTCACCGCCACCTGCATGACCAGCACCGGCAGGACGATGATCAGCAGCGACCGGCCCCACAGCGAGGTCGGCAGGCGCCGCTTCAGCACCCGGGCCCAGACGCCAGCGGGGAGCAGCCTCATCGGGGGCTCATCAATCCGGGGCCAGCATGTAGCCGACGCCGCGCACGGTCTGGAGATAGCGCGGGTTCTTGGGGTCGGCTTCCAGCTTGCGGCGCAGTCGGGTGACCTGGACATCGACGGCGCGGCCGGTGATGTCGGCGGTGTCGGGCGACAGGCTCATCCGCTCGACCGGGGCGTGGGCGTGGATGGCAAGGGTCTTGAGCAACTGGGCCTCGGCCTCGGTCAGTCGCTGGGGTTTGCCGTCCTTCGAGAGCTCCAGCCGCTCCATGTCGAACACCGCGGGGCCGAGCTTGATCTCACGCGGCGTCAGCGGCTTGCCGCCGGTGCGGCGCAGGATGGCGTCGACCCGCAGGGCCAGTTCGCGAGGATCGAAGGGCTTGGACATATAGTCGTCGGCGCCGCGTGACAGGCCCTCGATGCGGTCTTCGGGATCGCCGCGAGCGGTCAGCAGCAGGACGGGGGTCTTCGAGGTCTCGGCCTTGGAGCGCACCCAGGTGGTCAGGTCGAAGCCGCTTTCGCCCGGCATCATGACGTCAAGCACGACAAGGTCGAACTCGATCAGCTCCATCAGCCGTTTCGCCGCCGCCGCGTGGGCGGCGCCGGTGACGCGATAGCCCTCGCGGGCGAGGAATTCCTTGAGCAATTCGCGGATGCGGTCGTCGTCGTCGACGACGAGCAGGTGTCGGCCCGCTCCCGGTCCGGCGATCGGGCCCGATCGCCCGTGGGAGCGCACATCGCTCATGCCGATGCGACCCCGGTAACCGCCGAAGCGTTGACCTGGGCGGTCCTGGCGGGTCTAACCCGGGGACTTACGCGGGAGACGTTCTTCAATGGCCTTCGTTCCTTTCGACGATCGTGACGGCTGGATCTGGATGGACGGCGATTTCGTGCCCTGGCGGGACGCGAAAACGCACGTTCTGACCCATGCCCTTCACTATGGTTCGTCGGTCTTCGAGGGTGAGCGTATGTACGGGGGCGAAATCTTCAAGCTGACCCCGCATAGCGAACGCCTGAAGCGTTCTGCAAACCTGCTGGATTTCGACCTTCCGTACAGCGTGGCCGAGATCGACGCGGCCTGCAAGGCGACCTGCGAGAAGATGGGGCTCTCGGACTGCTATGTGCGGCCGGTGGCTTTCCTGGGCGCGGAACAGGTCAGCGTCACGGCCAAGAACAGCAAGGCGCATGTGGCGATCGCCGCCTGGGAGTGGCCGTCCTATTTCGATCCCGAGACCAAGGCGAAGGGCATCCGTCTGGAGTGGGCCAAATGGCGACGTCCCGACCCGGCCACGGCGCCGTCGGCGGCCAAGGCCGCGGGGCTCTACATGATCTGCACCATGTCCAAGACCGCAGCCGAGCGGCGCGGCTATTCGGACGCCATGATGCTGGACTGGCGCGGCTATGTCGCCGAGGCGACGGGGGCCAACGTCTTCTTCGTGCAGGACGGCGTGCTGCATACGCCGCCGATCGACGCCATTCTGGACGGGATCACCCGCCAGACGGTGATCGAGATGGCCAAGGCCAAGGGGATCGAGGTCATCGTCCGTCACATCCGCCCGGAAGAGTTGTCGACCTTCAGCGAATGTTTCGTCACCGGCACGGCTGCCGAGGTGACGCCGGTGAGCGAGATCGGCGAATACCGCTTCACCCCCGGCGCCCTCAGCCTGGGTTTGATGGAAGATTACGGACGGCTGGTGCGCCGGCAGTAGTCAGAACCGGCTGCTCAGCGTCAGTCGCGCGTTCAGCGGCGCCCCCGTCGAAATGTTGTTATTGTTGTGCGCGTCCGGGAAATAGGTCGTGTCGAACAGGTTCTCTATGTTGAGCTGAAGTTCGACACCCTCGCTGACGCGGTAATAGGCGGCGGCGTCGACTCTCGTGAAGGCCGGCAGCCGGGTAGTGGCCGCAGAGGTCCGGATCGCGGCGTACTGGCCTGCCTGGTGAATGACGCCGAGACCGATGCCGAGCCGGGGGTTCACGTCGTAGCGATTCCACAGGCTGAACTGATGCTCCGGCGTCTGCGCAAGACGCACGGACTCGTTGCCTTGCAGGCGAGCGTCGAGCCAGGCGTAGCCGCCACTGACTTGCCAGTTGGGCCGCACGACGCCCGTCACCGCCAGTTCGAACCCTTCGGTCCGGGTTTCGCCGACATTGATGGTCGCCGTCGGGTTCTGCGGATCGGGCGTGGTGGCGTTGGTCCGGTCCAGCCGGAATACGGCCGCCGTCAGATTCAGGTTCGGCCGGACGTCCCATTTGACGCCGATCTCATGGTTGGTGAATTCCTCGGGTTCGAGGTTTTGATCCGTCGGCGACAACTTGAGGAACTGATCGCCTGACCGGGGCAGGAACGACTGGCTGTAGCTGCCGTAGATCGAAACCGCGGGCCGCGGCTTGTAGATCAGGCCAAGGCGGGGCGAGACCTTTTCGTCGGCCCGCGCAAATGGGCGGTCGGGATCCGGCTGAAGGTCGACGCCGGTGATTTCGAACCGGTCGTAACGCAGGCCGGCGACGACCTGGAACTGGTCACCGATGGCGATCTGGTCCTGGACGTAGGCCGAAAGGGACTCGACATTGGACGTCGTGTTCCGGCTTAGCGCAGGGAATGTCACGGTCGGGAAGACGGGGTTGGCCAGGTCGAGCGTGGAGCTGGACAACACGCCGTTGCGGCGTTGGTTGGCGGAGTCCTGATCGCCATACTCCAAGCCGAACAAGACCTTGTGACCCAGGCCGCCCGTGGTCACATCCCAGGTCAGATTGCTCTGGATCAGCAGGTTCTGTCGGTCGGTGGGGTCGGTATAGGCCGCCAGCGGAACCGTCCCGGTCTGCGACGTGGCCGGTCCGCTGGCGAAGGCGTTGGTGTAGACCTTGGCGTAGTCGCCATAGAGAATCGTAGTCGAGACGGAGACGTCATCCGCCAGATCGCCATCGATCCTGAGCTTGGCGATGTGTGCCTCCAAGGTCGTGCGGTTCGCGCCCGGGACGCCGAAGAACTGGTCCCGGAACCCCGTCAGCGGCGCGCCGTCGAGCGAGGGGACGCCGCGGTCGACGACGCGATCGTCGTTGACATATTCGTAGGACAGGCCCGCGCGCCAGTCGGCATTCAGATCGACCGCGACATAGGGATTCACGGCGTAGCGCTCGCCTTCGAAGATGTCCCGATGATTGTCGAGGTTTTCGTAGACGGCGTTGATCCGCACGGCGGCCGCCTCGCTGACCGGCGTGTTGGCGTCGACCGAGACGTCCCACGCGCCGAAGCTGTTGGCGCTGATCCGGCCCGAGGCCATGGCGCCGGTCAGGCTGGGCGTTTTCTGGACCCGGTTGACGATCCCCCCGCCGCCGCCGCGACCGAAAATCAGGGCGTAGGGCCCTTTGAGAACCTCGACCCGTTCCAGGTTGTAGAGTCCGCGGAAATACTGGGTGTCGTCTCGGACGCCATCGAGGAAGAAGTCCGCCGTGGTGTTCTGACCGCGCAGGGTGATCTGGTCACGGTTGCCCTCCCCTTGGCCGACAGTGGTTCCGGGCACATAGCGGAGCAGTTCGCCCAGGCTGCGCAACGCCTGGTCGTCCAGTTGTTCACGCGTCACCACGTTCACCGTCTGGGGCACGTTCAGCAACGCCGTGTCGGTTTTGGTCGCGGTCACCGAGTTCGTCGCCACGTATCCATGGCTCCGCCCGGTCACGAGAATGGGCGCCAGTTCTTCAGCCTCCTGGGCCGTGGCGAAGGCCGGGACAGCGAGAAGGATGGCCGTGGAGGTCAGCAGGACGCGCATAAGGGATCACTCGGTTCCGAAAACGAGAGCGGGCTATAATGCGAGGCAGTCGCATTATCAACATGTCTCGGCCACGAAATCGGTCGGCTGGTCCCTTTTTCGGCGTGACGTGGTCGAGGTCCGTCGTGCGGGCCAACGCCGCTTGCGCCCCGGCGTCGTCTCCGGCAGCAAAGAAGCGGAGTTCCGGGGGAAATCACCGCGATGTTCAGCGTCCTGAACCTGCAAAGCCTGATCGGGCTGGCCGCCGTCGTCGCCGCCTGCTGGGCGCTGTCCGAGAACCGGCGGGCCTTTCCGTGGAAGCTGGCGCTGGGAGCTATCGCCGTGCAGGCCGGGCTGGTGCTGGCGCTGTTCGCCATTCCCGGTTCGCAGAACGTGCTGGCGGCGATCACCGGTGCAGTCGACGGCCTGAACAGGGCCACCCAGACCGGGACCCAGTTCGTGTTCGGCTATCTGGCGGGTGGCGACCAGCCCTATGCCGTCAGCGACGCCGGCGCCCTGTTCACCTTCGCCTTCCAGGTGCTGCCGCTGATCCTGGTGATCTCGGCCCTGTCGGCGCTGCTGTGGCACTGGAAGGTGCTGAAATGGATCACCCACGGCTTCGGCATCCTGTTCCAGCGGACCATGGGGCTGGGCGGGGCCTCGGCCCTGGCGGTGGCGGCCAACATCTTTCTCGGCATGATCGAGAGCCCGATCGTGATCCGCGCTTATCTGGACAAGCTGACCCGCTCCGAACTGTTCCTGATGATGGTGGTCGGCCTGGCCACGGTGGCGGGTTCGACCATGGTCGCCTACGCCGCCATCCTCGGCCCGACGCTGCCTAACGCAGCGGGCCATGTGCTGGTCGCCTCGATCGTCTCCGCCCCGGCGGGCATATTGCTGGCGCGGATCATGATCCCCGAGACGCCGGGGGAGGGCGGAGCTCACGCTGACTACGATTCCGCCCTCAAATACGACAGCGCCGTCGACGCCATCGTCAAGGGCACCTCCGACGGCCTGATGGTGGTGCTGAACATCTCGGCCATCCTGATCGTGTTCGTGGCGCTGGTAGCGCTGGTCAATCTGATGATCGGGGCGGTGTTCGGGCCGGAGATCAGCGTCGAATCGCTGCTGAGCTGGGTGTTCGCGCCGGTGGCGTGGATGACAGGGGTGGCGTGGGCCGATGCGCGGGAGGCAGGCCTGCTGCTGGGGACCAAGCTGACCCAGACGGAGTTCAAGGCCTTCATCGAACTGGGCCGGGTCCCCGTCGACGAGATCAGCGAGCGGACGCGGATGCTGATGACCTATGCGCTGTGCGGCTTCGCCAACATCGGCTCGGTGGGGATCACGGTGACGGGGCTCAGCGTGCTGATGCCCGAGCGACGCGAGGAGGTTCTCGGCATGGTCTGGAAGGCGCTGTTCGCCGGCTTTCTGGCGACGCTGATGGCGGCGTCGGTGGTCGGGGTCTTGCCGGGACGCATCTTCGGCCTGTAGCGTTGCGATAAGAAACGGAGTCCGGGCATGAAGCTCTACACCTCCCACCGCGCCCCCAATCCCCGCCGGGTGCGCTGGGTGATGGCCGAGAAGGGCGTCGAGGACGTCGAGGTGATCGAGGTCGACATCCTCGCCGGGGAGCACAAGACGCCGGAGTACCGCGCCCGGGTCGGGGTGCCGCATCTGCCGTCGCTGACGCTCGACGACGGGACGACGATTTCGGAATCGATCGCCATCGGCCGCTATCTGGAGTCGCTGTACCCTGAGCCGAACCTGTTCGGCCATGACGCGCGCGAACAGGCCGTGGTCGAGATGTGGACCCGGCGGGCGGAGTTCTACCTGGCCAATCCGATCATGCTCAGCGTCCGCCATTCTCACCCGGCGCTGGCGGCGCTGGAGGCGACCCAACTGCCGCAGGTGGCGGAATATAATCGCGCCGCGGCCGAGCGTTTTATGAAGACCCTGGACCGCCATCTGGCCGACCGCGAGTTCATGGCGCTCGAACGGTTCACCATGGCCGACATCGTCGCCGTTGTCGGGCTCGATTTCGCGCGCCTGGTCCGCTACCGGCCGCCCGAGGAGTTGGTCAATCTGGCCCGATGGCTGGAAGGATGCCGGGCCCGACCGGCGGCGCAGGCCGGGGCGTAGGGCGCGTTGACCCCTGGCGGTCCCGGGGGCAGCATCCGGCCATGACCGATCAACCAGACCTCTATCCCGTTTCCTCCGAATGGGCGCAGCGGGCCCGCATGAACGCCGCCGGCTACGCGGCGGCCCGGACGGCGGCGCGCGAGACGGCGGAGGCCTTCTGGGGCGAACAGGCGCGCCGGCTGGACTGGTTCGAGACCCCGTCAAAGATCAAGGACGTCTCGTTCGACAAGGCCGATTTCCGCATCCGCTGGTTCGAGGACGGGGTGCTGAACGTCGCGCACAACTGCCTCGACCGGCATCTGGAGACGCGCGGCGAGGCCACCGCGATCCTCTGGGAGGGGGACGATCCGGCGCAGTCCGGCGAGTTGAGTTATGCCGAACTGCACCGCGAAGTCTGCCGGATGGCCAATGTGCTGAAGGGGCTTGGCGTCGGGAAGGGCGACAGGGTGACGATCTATCTGCCGATGATCCCGGCCGCGGCCGTCGCGATGCTGGCCTGCGCGCGGATCGGGGCGGTGCATTCGGTGGTGTTCGGCGGCTTCTCGCCCGACAGCCTGAGCGGGCGGATCGAGGACTGCGGCTCCAGGGTGGTGATCACCGCCGACGAAGGCCTGCGCGGCGGCAAGCGGGTGCCGCTGAAGGCCAACGTCGACGCGGCGCTGGAGAAGGCGGGCGGGGCGATCGTCGACAAGGTGCTGATCGTCTCGCACACCAATGCCGACATCCCGATCGTCGAGGGACGCGACGTGCGCTACGGCGAGGCCAAGCGCGGCGTGGCCGACGACTGCCCCTGCGAGCCGATGCAGGCCGAGGACCCGCTGTTCATCCTCTACACCTCCGGTTCGACGGGGAAGCCGAAAGGCGTGCTGCACACCACGGGGGGATACCTGTTCTGGGCTTCATGGACCCATGAGCTGGTTTTCGACTATCGGCCCGGAGAGGTGTTCTGGTGCACCGCCGACGTCGGTTGGGTCACCGGCCACAGCTATTGCGTCTACGGGCCGCTGGCCAACGGCGCGACGACCCTGATGTTCGAGGGCGTGCCCAACTACCCGGACAACAGCCGCTTCTGGCAGGTGGTCGACAAGCATCAGGTGGAGATATTCTACACCGCTCCCACCGCCCTGCGGGCGCTCATGCGCGAGGGCGACGGACCGGTGAAGGCAACGTCGCGTCAGAGCCTGCGCCTGCTCGGCACCGTCGGCGAGCCGATCAACCCGGAGGCCTGGCGCTGGTATCACGAGGTGGTGGGCGAGGGGCGCTGCCCGATCGTCGACACCTGGTGGCAGACCGAGACGGGCGGGATTCTGGTCTCGCCGCTGCCGGGGGCGACAGACCTGAAGCCGGGATCCGCGACGAAGCCGTTGCCGGGCGTGGAGCTGCAGCTGGTCGACGCCGAAGGCGCGGTGCTGGAGGGCGCGGCCAGCGGCAATCTGTGCATCGCCGACAGCTGGCCGGGCCAGATGCGCACCGTCTGGGGCGACCATCAACGTTTCTTCGACACCTATTTCAGCGCCTATCCCGGCAAGTATTTCACCGGTGACGGCTGCCGCCGCGACGCGGACGGCTATTACTGGATCACCGGGCGGGTGGACGACGTGATCAACGTCTCCGGCCACCGGATGGGCACGGCCGAGGTCGAGAGCGCCCTGGTGCTGCACGAAGCGGTGGCTGAGGCGGCGGTGGTCGGCTTCCCCCACGACATCAAGGGGCAGGGCATCTACGCCTATGTGACGCTGAACGCGGGCATCGAGCCCGACAAGGCGCTGCGCAAGGCGTTGATCGCCCAGGTCCGCGCTGAGATCGGGCCGATCGCCGCGCCCGACGTGATCCAGTGGGCCCCGGGTCTGCCCAAGACCCGGTCCGGCAAGATCATGCGGCGCATCCTGAGGAAGATCGCCGAAAACGACGTCGGGGCGCTGGGGGACACCTCGACCCTGGCCGATCCGACCGTGGTCGACGATCTGATCCGCAACCGGGCGAGCGCCGCCGCCGGTTAACGGAAGCGCGGATTGACCCGACTCGCGAGAGGGGCGGTATCGGCAATGCCATGGGCGCCGACGCTATCCGCCTGACGGGGCCTTATCAGGCTGGTTATGATGTCAGTCCAACCCCGCAAGGTCTCGGGCGATCCAGGCCCCGCGCCCAGGCCGGGATGACCATTCGTGAAGCCGGCGTCGCCCAAACTGCACCGATCGCCATTCTAGCCGTTTTCGAACGGGGCGGGCCTCGTCCGGGGCTGGCTCAAGATCAGAAGCGGAATGTGGCGCCAGCACTCCATACATTTGGGCCGATCTTGGCGTCGCCCGAGACCGGACTTCCACCGAAACCCGGAACGACCGCGCTGACATTGCCCGTTGCCGTCGTTTCCAGCCATCCGCGCTTGTATTCGATGAAGAAGCCGTAGCCGTCGGTGACCATGACGTCAGCGCCGACTTCTACGACCGGGGCGATGTCATCATCCATCTCCGCGTCGGTCAGGATCGAGTCCTTGGTCGAGAAGATGATCATGTAGGTCGCGCCGACCCCGACGTACGGCCTGAACCAGCCGTCGTTCCAGGGTTGATACTGTACGGTGAGCGCCGAGGGGCCGTACTGGACTTCCGCCAATTTGCCGAAGGCAGCCGCTGTGCCCCCGCCGCTCGCGTCGATTTCGGGGGGAAGGCCGACGGTCGCAACGACGGAGAACTCGTCGGTCAGCCGCCGACCGACCTGAACGACGGGCGTCCAGTGCGGATCGGTCGCAAGGGTCGCGCCGGGGAAGGGCGCGCCGGCGACGGTCAGATCGAGGCTGTCGGTCAACTCAATGCGCCCGATACCGGCGCGGACCAGCCATTTGCCATCGCCGTTCAGCGCCAGGGGCGTGACCGAGCGCTGCGGGCCGAATCTCACGGTGAGTCCCGCCTGGACGCTGACGGGGTCGAGCTTGGAATCGGCGTAGAGCGGCGCCCCGAGCAGGACGCCCGTGCCGTCAGCCCGTTGCCATGCCTTTTTAAAGTCGACGAAGACGCCGAACCTGTCAGTGAGTTCAACGTCGACCCCGCCTTGCAGCATCGGCCCCTTGCTGTCCTCGATGCGGAAGTCCTGACCGAAGCCGTCGGTGTTGCCGGTGGTGTTCTGGTAAACATATCCAGCGCCGACATAGGGCGAGAATCGCTGGCCACGCATCGGATGCCAGGTGACGGACGCCGAGGTGGTCTGAAAAGCGTCAACACCCAAATCCGGCAAGCCTGTCAGGCTTCCGCCGGGGTAGTTGTGGGTCTCGGCTTCCTCGGAAATGGACGCTTCGATGGCGATGTGATCGGTGACGAACCACCCGCCGGTCAGCGTCAGTGGTCGCACGACGTTGGTCGTGTAGTCCGAGCCGGGCGCAAACGCGCCGTTGGAGTACACGTCGCCTTGGTCGGCGAGGTGGGTCCAGGTCTGCCCCAGGCGCACATAGCCGGCGTGGTCAGTACGATCCTGGGCGTGGACGGGCGCCGACAGGACCAAGGCGGTCCCACCTGCGAGCACCAGCATTTCGCGAAAGCAGTTCATGAAAATAACCTTGTTGTCTTAACCTTGGCAGGAAGACAATGAATTCGACGTTAATCTTGTTAAGCGACTGAACTCAAAGGCGAAACCTGTTCGGCGGGAACCGGGGCGGCGGTCACCGCCGGCGCCGAGATGGGTGTCGCGGGCGTAAGGGGAGCGGCGGCGCATGCGGGCGTCAGCTGCACGAGATCCTCGAGCTTGACGGTCCCAGCCTGGATCGCGTCATCCTCGGCCTGGGCGCTGACAACCGAGGTCGTGAGGCGACGCACGGCGTCGGCCACTTCGGCATGGCTGTGACCCGCCATGACCTGGAGCCGAAACCGGGCCCGGCCCTTCGGCACCGCAGGAAACTCGACGAGGTTGGCGAGCAGGCCGTTGGTCGGCAAATGACGGCTGCTCAGCCGCGCGAGGCTCTCATGACCCATTTTCACGCAAACGATCGGTGAGGGATCGCCGTAGACCTCAAGGCCACTATTGGTCAGCAACTCGCGCAGCAAGGCGATGTTGCCCATCAGCTTCTGGCGCCGTTGCTTGCCTTCCTCGGACGCGACGATGTCGAAACATTTGCTGACGATCGCCGCCTGGGCCGGCGACAGGGCATTGGAGAAGGTGTTCGGCGAAGAATAGTAGCGGAGGTATTCCTTCACGGCCCGGCTACGGCAGGCGACGAAGCCGCCGTTCGAGGCGAAGGTCTTGGAGAAGGCGCCCATGACGACGTCGACCTTGCCGATCATGTTCTGGATGCCGATGTGCCCCTGTCCGGTCTCCCCGAGGGAGCCGAGGTCATGGGCGACGTCGACGACGAGGATGGCGTTGAACTCGTGGGCCAGTTCCTGAAGCGCCTCGATGTCGGGCGTGTCCGAGTCCATCGAGAACAGGCCCTCGGTCACCAGCAGGATACCGTTGACGGTGTCATTCGCGCGGATCTTGGCCAGCTTCTCCCTGGCCATGTCGACACTGTTGTGACGGAACAGGTGCACGTTCCTGGTCGCCGCGGCGGCGCCTTCCTGCAGACAGGCATGGGCGAGGACGTCCATCACGATATGGTCGCTCGAACGGACCAGGCCCTTGATGACGCCGTAGCCGGCCGCCCAGCCCGTCGGGAAAAGGGCGACGTGCTCGGTCTTCAGAAATTCGCCGATCTTGCGTTCCAGCGTGAGCGACAGAGACGTATTGCCGACGAGGGCGGGCGACCCCGCGCTGTGCACGCCGAACTGCATGATAGTGTCGATCGCGACATCTCGCACCTCGGGGTGCGACGAGAGACTCAAATAGTCCTGCGAGGCGAAGTTGACGCCCTCGAACAGTTCACCTTCGTCCGTACGCGCCTGGCATCGGGCGTGCGGCCCATGCTCGGTTGACCGGCCCAGCGGCCAGACGCCGGCTTTCCGGCGTGCCTGCTGCCAATCATAGAAGCCATCGACCCGGGCCAGAAGGTTCGAACCTGCCGGGTAGCGGAAGTCCCGCATGCTGCCTTCGAGTGCGCCGAACGGCGCTGCGGTTACTTCAGTCATATTACTAGCCCTGCCCATAACTATTCTTGGGAGCAAGGCTACAAGTTTGGTTATAAAAACCGATTAAGCAGCAGAGTTTACAACATGTTTCTCGATCTTCTCAAGCAGTTCGCTGAGAGAGACGGGTTTGGTTTCAAAATCGACACAACCCACCTCGATGCTGCGGCGCCGATCACTTTCGAGCGCATGCGCCGTCAGGGCGATCACCGGGATTGAACGGGTCGCGGGATCCGCCTGGAGAATGGTGGTGGCTTCCCATCCGTCCATGGCTCCCAAGGCGACGTCCATGAGAATGATATCGGGCGATTCCGAGCGGGCCATAGCGATACCTGCCGGTCCGTCGATCGCTGAAATGACGACATAACCCAGGCGCTCGAGGCGCCGGGTGAGCATGTCGCGGTTCATTTCGTTGTCTTCGACAATAAGAATTTTCGTCATCTTGATTTCTCCGGGTCTCGTGTCCGCTCAGGCGGCGACGGGCAGGTCTGAGACAAGCCCTTGATTTGTGGGGATCGACAAGACGAAGGCGCGACGGAGCCCTGTGCGGCTTTCGACGGTGATGTCGCCCCCTAGAAGCCGGGCGAACTTCATGCCGAGGGCCAGGCTCATGTCGGCGCCCCCGTACTTGGTGGAACTCGCGTCGGACGCGTGCGCGAATACATCGAACAGATTGGCTTCGTTCAGGTCGGCCCTCACGAACGGTGTGAGCACCTCGACCGTCAGCGAGGCCGGCGAGTGTGAAACCGTCAGTGAGACGTCCCGGGACTCCCCGGCGGCGGAGACGCCGGCGACGAGATGGGACAGGGCTCTGGTGAGCAACTGCCAGTCCAGATGCAGCGTGGGATCGTCATCCGGCATTTCGTAGGCGACGCTGTGCCCGCGGGACTGGGCGCGAGATTGCAGATCGCAGAGGGTGGCGGTGATGCCGCGCGAGAGGCTGTCGGAATACGCATGCACGGGCATTTTGCCCGCTTCGATCTTGGAGAAGTCGAGGATGTCGTCGACCAGTCCCAGCAGTTGACTGCCCGCCGCATGAATCTTCGCGACATCGCGGGAGATTTCCTCTTCCCCGTCATCCTCCGCGTCATCGAGCAGCAACTGGCTATAGCCGATGACGGCGTTCAGCGGCGTGCGCAGTTCATGGCTCATGGAGGCGACGAAGTCTGCCTTGGCGGCCGTGGCCTGCTGGGCTGACTGCGTCAGGTTGCGGATATTGTCGGCAGCGACGACCAGATCCCGCAACTCACGTTCGAAATCAGCCTGCTCGCGGAAAACGTTGGCGAAATAGATCGCCATCATCGCCACATAGATGGAGGCGGAAACCTGCGAGATGATGCCGATAATCTGGAAATCTTCCAGATCGACCACCGGGAACGGATAGTCCGACACCACCAGCCAGGCGAAGATGGCGAAGCTGGTGACGATCTGCGCCAGAACCACCGCGCGGGTCAGCCCGGTCGCGGGAAGGTACAGGAAGGACAGAACCGGAATAACCAGAACCCACGGCAGGAAGGGAGAGTAGATTCCGCCGTAGGAGAAGCAGGCCCAGAGGATGCAAAAGTTGAGATTGGCGATCGAGATGAAAGCCAGCGGCCGGTATGCCTTGGTGTAGCGAAGGGCGAACGGATAGACCCAGAACGCCGTGACCGATATCAGGAAGGTCCAGAAGCGAAAGTCCGCCGGGATTCCGTTGATGAAATAAAGGTATAGCGGGATCACGCTGCCCAGGAACGGACCGCACACATGGGACAGCATGAACATCCGCGCGCGGCGGTGAGTCTCAGGCTCGACCTGGATCTTCATCGGAATGAAGTAGTCCAGGAAGACTCCGAGGCCGAACTTTGTGTTGCTGTCGGTGGCCTGCACGTTCGGCTCCGCCTGTAGGACGCGCGTTTTGCGCGCCGTGAGATGCGTGCTTCAAGGCATAAAGGCAGCAAGTTAAGGTTAGATAAAATCAGGCGCCAGACATCGCGCAGCGGCGTCTTTGCGACCAGGCGGCATAGTCAATGATGGTTGCGGAGTGCGTCCGTTAACTTCGGTTTATGTCTTGGGCGCTACATTTCCCCGGAAATCGGGGGGCGCTAAATGTTGGCGGTGATCGGACGGGGGATAGACTACTTCATTCCCGAGCATGTCCGCACGGACGAGGCGGGCCTGATGAAGATCCGCACCTTCATCTTCCTGCACCTCATGGGCCCGGCGATGGGCCAGTCGGTCATGGTCTTCCTGTGGAAGGCGTCCGCCGGCGTCGGCTGGCAGTTCTGGCTGCTGGAAGCGGCTGTGGCCTCGTTCTGGCTCGTGCCCTTCCTGACCAAATACTCCCGTACGCTCGTGGCGCCGGCTTTCGCGTCCGTCCAGGTTCTGGTGTTCATCAGTCTGTTCGGGTCGTTCTGCTATGGCGGCATCAGCTCCCCGTTCCTGCCGTGGTCCCTGATCGCGCTGCAGCTCGGGTTCTTTTACCTGGCGGAGCGGCCGAAGCTCGTCCTCGGCGGGGTGGCGGTTCAGTTGACGTGTTTCCTGGTCATGCGCCTGGTGATGGGCGGCTTCCCTACGCTCGTCGCGCTGTCCAGCCTCAAGAATGTGAACCTGATCTCGATCGTGGCTGCGCTGGTCTATATCTCGCTGCTCTGCATCTACTACGAGGCCGTGATGCGTCAGAGCGCCGGGCTTGAGCGGGCGACCCTCGAGCATAAGGCCCAGGGCGACGTCCTGCGCGAGGCGATGATAAAGGCCGAACAGGCCAGCCAACAGAAGTCGACCTTTCTCGCCAAGATGAGCCACGAGCTCCGGACCCCCCTGAACGCGGTCATCGGCTACAGCGAGATGCTCCGCGACGATCTGGAGGACACCCCGGCCAACAGCCAGCGGGTCGATGATCTGGACCGGATCAACGCGGCAGGGCGTCACCTGCTCGCCTTGGTGAACGACGTGCTGGACCTGTCCAGAATCGAGTCAAACCGTCTGGAGGTGACCGTGGAGCCCGTGGGAATCGGGGCATTGGTCCGCGATGTCATGGCCACTGCGGAGCCGCTTATCGCCAAGAAGGACAACCGATTGATCCTCCAGATGCCCGTCGACCCGGGCGTGATGGAGATCGACGGCCTGAAGCTGCGACAGTCACTGCTGAACCTGCTGAGCAACGCCGCGAAATTCACTTCGCGGGGCCGCATTACCCTGTCCGTCACGCGCTGCCAGCGCGGGGGCGAGGACCGTCTGATCTTTCAAGTCCAGGATACCGGGATCGGCATAAGCGAAACCGGATTGAAGAAGTTGTTTGAGGAGTTCTCCCAGGCAGAAGTCGATACCTCGCAGAAGTATGGCGGTACCGGTCTGGGCCTCGCCCTCACCAAGCGATTTTGTATTCTCATGGGGGGATCAATCGGCGTTGAATCCCGCCTCGGACAAGGCTCCACCTTCACCATCAACGTACCGGCTCGGTCGAGTGCGGCGACTGCAGGCCCTGTTGTGGAAGCGGAGGCAGCCTGACTTTGCCTGGTTCCCGCGCAGCAGACATCCCGGCCGATCTTCAGACGTTTCGCGCGCCGGTCGCTATTTTCGTCGGCCTCTGGTCGGCCGGCATCCTCACGGTTCTGGGCACGGCGGCCATTGCGGTCTTCGCGGCGTTCAATCGTGACGGGCTCGGCGGCGCCGATATCCTCTTGGCGATTGGGGCTTGGGTTCTCCTGACCATCATCGCCTCCGGCAGCCTCGCGTGGGTGCTTTCGGCCGGGCTGGCGGCGCCGGCGAATACCCTGTTGGCGCTCCGGCGGATAGATGGGGAGATTGCGCCGGTGAGGCGTCACACCCTGTTGCAGTCCTGCCGCGACCTGCACGAACAGCTGATCCGGGCGGCGCATGAAAAAAATGGACAGATCAGCGAGCTCGCGCGGGCTCGTGACAACGCCCGTGTTGATGGGGAAGCCCTGAACGCCTTCTTCGCCGGTATGAGCCACGAGCTCCGCACGCCGCTGAACGCCATCATGGGCTATGCAACGCTTCTGTCCGAGGATGCCGGAGACGCCGGCCGCGACGACCAGGTAAAAGATCTCGACCGCATCCTCCAGTCGAGCAGACATCTGCTTCGGCTTATCAATGACATCCTTGACCTTACACGCCTCGACGCGGGCGAGGTCACCGTTGATCGCTCGGTCGTCGACGTCTGTGCGACCGTTAATCTGGTCGTGGCCGGCATGACCGAAAAGGCGGACCGATCCGGCATCCAGATCACGTCGGATATCGCCCCGAACGCCAAGGTGATGCTGGGAGACGCCGCGCGCCTGCGCCAGTGTTTGACGACGATCATCAGCAACCTGCTCGAAGTCCACTCCGATCGGACGCTGCGCCTTGAAGTGCGGCTTGTTGGGCAGGCGGAATCCCGGATTGAGTTTCGTCTACCAGACGTGACCGGCAAGCTCTCGGAGGCGGTCGCAAGCGCCGCAGCGGTGGACCAGGAGTATGCGCACGGCACGCCGCCGGCTCCGCTCGGGGCCGCTCTGGCCATGACGGTGGTTCGGAGAAAAGCCGTCCTGATGGGGGGGGCGCTTCATACCGAACGGACCGCGGAAGGCGATGCTATCGTCCTTGCCATTCCGATGAATGCGGTCGGGGGCGAGGTCGAGCCCATCCCGACGGCTGCGCCTCCTGTCGCCGCGCCGGCCGACCCTGACCGAAGGGGAAAAACCGTCCTCGTCATTGACGATGATGAGTCTACAATCGATCTGCTGGATCGGTGGCTGACGAGGCAGGGTTACCGGGTGATCGCGGCGCCAAACGGTCCGGCCGGGCTGGAGTTGGCCCGGACGCATGGTCCGGACTTCATCGTGCTCGACATCATCATGCCCGGTCAGTCGGGCTACGAGGTGCTGGCGGAGATCAAGGCTGACGCGACTCTGCGCAACAGCGCCGTGATCCTTGTCTCAAGTGACGACAACCGACGTCTGGGGCTCGAAGCCGGGGCCGCGGAAGTGCTGGTCAAACCGCTTTCGCGGAAGGGACTCAACCGCGTGCTCGACGCCCTCGGCCAGCAGGCTCGCGGGGATATCCTGGTTGTCGACGATGATGAGGATGTCCGGGAGATCGTCGAACGCTACGCAAGGCAGGCAGGCTTCAGCGTCCGTCTGGCCTCCAACGGCGAGGAGGGCATGGCGCTGGCGCGAGACTTGACGCCGGGCGCCATCATCCTGGACCTGTGCATGCCGGAGAGTGATGGCTTTGGCATGATCGACGACCTGGCGAAGGACCCGTCACTTCGCGATGTCCCGGTGATGGTTTTGTCCCAAATGGACATCAGCGTCGCGGAACATGCGCGCATCCGCCATGCCGGCCACGTCTTCCATCCCAAGTGGAACTCCTCGCCGAGCCAGATAGTAGAGAATATCAAGAGTATGGTAGCCCGATGACAGACGCCGCCGCCCAGCGCACGATCCTGATCGTCGACGACATCGAACAAAATCGCGACATACTGGATCGCCACCTCAGACGCGCCGGCTTTGCGACCAGGACCTGCGAAGACGGTGCGGAGACGATCCGGTTGCTTTCGTCCGATTTCCTGCCGGACCTGATTTTGCTGGACTGGATGATGCCGGGCCTTTCAGGCCTTGAGACGCTTCAGGCCATTCGCGAACGCTACACCCCGGATGCGCTTCCGGTGATCATGTGCACCGCCGTGGGCGAGGAGAGTTCCGTCGTGACGGCCATCAAGGCCGGCGCCAACGACTTCGTCCTGAAGCCGATTAATCTCCCGATCCTTATGGCGCGGCTCAAATCGCAAATTCTGCGGAAGGAGGCGATGGCGACGCTTCAACGGGAAAACAGCAATCTCGAGGACACCCTCGTCCGCAGAACCCGGGATCTCATGGACTCCAGAAGGCCTGGCGTGGGCGAAGGCGGCTAAACCTTTCTAAACAACTGTTTGTTACGGCTCATGTCGTGGAAAAGGTGCTGCTGAAATTTGGCCTGCGTAACGACCGGAGCTTGCGGATTCTCTTCGCCGGCTACCTTGCCGTTCTGGCCGCCGTCGTCGTTCCCGCCTTTGGAGGCGCGACCAACGGCTTCACTCTCTGGCTGGGGTTATCGAGCGCCTGCGTCGCGACCGCGCTCGTGCTGTTCGCAACTCACCACCTGAGAGTTACGCGGGAGAACCAGCGGCTGGCGGTAGTCGGCGAGCGGCTTGAACACCAGGCCCACAGCGATCCGCTCACGGGTCTGATGAACCGGATCGCCTTCAACAAGGTGCTGGCCGAGCGCAGCCAGGCTCAAGTCCACGGCGAGCTGGCCGTTCTGTTCCTGGACGTCAACCGGTTCAAGGAAATCAACGATAGCCTCGGACACAAGGCCGGCGATGTCCTTTTGGCCCAGGTTGCCCGGCTGCTGACGGACAATCTCCCCGACGCGGTCGCCGTGGCCCGAATGGGAGGAGACGAGTTCGCCGCCATACTGACCGTCACGAAAACCACCACGCCGGAAGCCTGCGCCAGCGCCATAGCGGAAGGGCTGCAACAGCCGCTTCTCATTGAGGGGCGGTTGGTTCAGAGCGGCGCGGCGATCGGTATTGCCTATGGCAACCTGGCGTACGACGACGGCGACGATCTGCTGAAGCATGCCGACATAGCGATGTATGAAGCCAAGGCTGCGGGCGTGAACGGCTACCGCGTGTTCGACGATCTGATGGAAGAGCGGATGTCGTCGCGCGTGAGCATTCGGTCCGAGTTGGCCCGCGCCCTCGACACCGACGAACTGACGCTGAACTATCAGCCGCTCGTCTGCGCCAAGACCGGCGAACTCATCAGTGTGGAGGCGCTGCTTCGCTGGAATTCCCCGCGACTGGGGCAGGTTTCACCGGCTGTCCTGATCCCTATCGCAGAGGAAAGCGGACAGATCATTCATCTGTCGAACTGGGTCCTGGACACGGGACTGGCCGCCATAAAAACCTTGGGCGACGTCCCTGTCGGGATCAATATCTCACCGGTACATTTCCGTCACAGCCAGTTCGCCACCATCCTCGCCGAAAAACTGATCGCCGCAAACGTGCGACCCGAGCTGCTTCATCTCGAGATCACGGAAGGGGTGCTCATTTCGCACATGGAGGGGGCCAAGAAGACGATCGCCCAGGTCCGCAAGCTGGGCTGCAAGGTTTACCTCGACGACTTCGGCACCGGCTACTCCAGCCTGTCATACCTCCAGGATTTCGAACTCGACGGGATGAAGATCGACAAGTCCTTCCTGCGTGATCTCGGCGAACGGTCGCAAGCGACCCAGATCATGCGATCGGTCGTCGACCTGGGCCATAGCCTCGGCTTGAAGGTGGTCGTGGAGGGAGTTGAAAGCGAATGGCAGGCCCGCCTGCTTCAGCTTCTGAACTGCGATATCCTGCAAGGCTTCCATTTCGCGACCCCGATGGTGCTGGCCGATATTGCGGCGTTCCGGAAACTTCACACCGCCAAAGCCGAGACCTCGGCGGATCTCGGCTCGGCAGAGCGGCTTAGCGCCTGACCAGCTTGTCTCCGCTGAACGGGACCTGGCGATCCAGAGGTCTTTAGTGCCCCACCAAGGTCGGCAACGTCTGCCAAACGACCGCAATCCCGCCCATCCCGGCGGTGAGAGCGGCGATGTCCGACGAAAAGCTGGGCCCTCCAGCTCGCCTGCGACGCATCGCCAGGACCAATAGGGCGGCGCAGGCGATGGCGCAGGCGATGCTGAACGCCAGTCCGGCAATCCGCCAGCCGAAGTCGTCGGCCCGGGTCACGACGTCGGCCAGACTGGAGAGGGCGTAAAGCCCGGAAAAATGCGTTGCCCAGACTACCAGGCCGCCCGTCATCCAAAGCCAGTTGACCATGTCATCCTCCGGGGAAGAGGTGGACAAGCAGGGCGGCGAAGGCGCCCTGGCCGGCGGTGTAGACGACGAACAGCGCGATCAGATCATAGGTCGTGGGTCGGTCTGGCGCGATGAGACCCGCGACCCACCGCAGCGAGGCGTACAGGCCCATGACTGTGGCGATGAAGGCGAAGAAGCCCTGCCAGGCGAGGAAGGCGTAGACCATGGCGCCCTGGGCATGAGCCGTCGGGTCCGTGCCGATTCCCCGCCACGCTTCCCATTCCAGAACCCAACCGAGGCCGACAAGGCCAGACGCGCCCACCAAGAGGACGGTCGCGATCAAGCCGCTCCGTGGTCGCGCGAGCCTTAGAATGCGGCACGCGCCCCAGGACAGCAGGGCGGCTGCGGCATAGGGGGCGAGGATCCACGGAAGGCTCGCCAGCGGCGGCGGCGGCGTCCACTCGCCGGGATTGCGGCTCCACAGGAAAACGTAGCTGAAGGCGGCGAGGCTCAGGACCATGCCGCCGACGACGAGGGTCAGCACCATGGCCCACCAGCCGTGGCTGCTGGGTCCGGCGCGGTAGGTGGGCACGCGGATGCCCGCGCCGATGTCCGCGGTCAGTTGATCAACCGGCCTGTCGAGCGTCCAGCACCAGTTGAAGACGCAGTAGATGCCCAGAACGCCGGCGATCAGGCTGGGCCAGTAGGCCTGGATGGTGAGCAGGAGGAAGGCCGCCGCCGTGAACACGGCCGCCCAGATCGGCCAGGGCGACGGCACGGGCATGCGCTGCAGGTATTGCGGCTCCGCGTTGAGGGTCGAGGTTACGATGGTCTCGCGCCGGCCGGTGGCGCTGTTGGGCAGGAAATATCGTCCCGCCTCGACATCTCGCGAAAGCCCCTTCTGCTCCCAGAGCGGATAAAGGCTGGTGATCACCGGCACGGAGCGGACTGAATAGAGACCGGTAGGAAGCCATTCGAGACCGGGGCCGTCGAAAACGTTGCCGGCTTCGCGGTTTCCGAAAGGCCGGAAGTTCCGGGCCATGTCGATGATCCACAGCAACACCGCGATCGCCGTCAGGACCGCTCCGGCCGTCGAGATCAGGTTGGGCAGCTCCCAGCCCCGGTCCGGGAGATAAGTATAGACCCTTCGCGGCATCCCCATCAGGCCGGTGAGGTGCATCGGCAGGAAGGTGATGTGAACCCCCGTGAACATGAGCCAGAACACCCATTTTCCCATCCGCTCGCTGAGCGGACGGCTGGAGGTCATGGGCAGCCAGTAGTAGATCGCGGCGAAGAAGGGGAAGACCATGCCGCCGATCAGCACATAGTGCAGGTGCGCGACGATGAAGTAGCTGTCGTGGGCCTGCCAGTCGAATGGCACCATGGCGACCATGACGCCGGTCAGCCCGCCCATGACGAAGGTGACCAGGCCGCCGACCGCGAACAGTCCCGGCGTGTTGAACCGCATCTTGCCGGCGGCGAGGGTCGCGATCCAGGCGAAGACCTGAACCCCCGCCGGGACGCTGACCGCCATCGAGGCGGCCGAGAAATAGCTGGTCGAGATGGTCGGCATGCCGGTCGCGAACATATGGTGCGCCCACACTCCGAAGCTGATGAAGCCGGTCGCCATCATGGCCATCACCACCAGCCGGTAGCCCACCAACGGGGTTCGGGCGATGGCCGGGATGATGGTCGACGTCGCTCCGGCCGCCGGCAGGAAGATGATGTAGACCTCCGGATGGCCGAAGAACCAGAACAGGTGCTGCCACAGCATCGGGTCGCCGCCCCGCACGGGGTCGAAGAACGGCCAGTCCAGCGCCCGCTCAAGCTCCATCAGGGTTGTAGCCAAGATCACCGAGGGGAAGGCGATGATGATCATCACCGCGAAGATCAGCATGGCCCAGGCGAACATCGGCATCTTGTCCAGGCTCATGCCTGGCGCCCGGTTGCGCAGCACCCCGACGATGATTTCGATCGCCCCGGCGATGGCCGAGATCTCGATGAACCCGATGCCGACCAGCCAGAAATCGGCGTTGATGCCGGGCGAGTAGGTCATCGAGGTCAGCGGCGGATACATGAACCATCCGCCGTTCGGAGCCAGGCCGAAGAACAGCGAGCAGAAAAAGGCCAATCCGCCGATCAGATAGGCCCAGAAGGCGTAGGCGCTGAGACGGGGAAAGGGCAGGTCGCGCGCCCCCAGCATCTGGGGCAGCAGCAGGACGCCGAGGGCTTCGACCGCGGGCACCGCGAACAGGAACATCATCATGGTCCCGTGCACGGTGAAGAACTGGTTGTAGGTCTCCTGCGCCAGAATCCCCTGCATGGGCAGGGCCAGCTGGGTGCGCATCAACACCGCCAGCAAACCCGCCAGCACGAAGAACAGCATCGCCGCGCCGACGTAATAGACGCCGACGTAGTTGTTGTTGATGGCGCTGATCCACTGCCAGCCTTTCGGCTTGCACCAGATGCGTTCGAGCTCCTCCAGTTCTCCGTCCGGCCGCGGCCCCCTGGTGGGGAAACGCTTGTAGCGATCGGCGTCGAAACCGGTTTCGGACGTCATTCGAGGCTGTCCAGCCAGGCGGACACGGCGCGCAGATCTTCGCCGGTGAGGACGGGATAGGCCGGCATGCGGTTGCCGGGCTTGATCGCCTGGCTGTCAGAAATCCAGCCCCCCAGCGTGCCCTGGTTGTTGGGCAGGATGCCTGCGCCCAGGGTCCGGCGCGATCCGACGTGGCTGAGATCCGGGCCGGCCAGACCGTTGAAGTCCGTCCCTCGCACCGTGTGGCAGGCGCCGCAGCCGGATCTGCGGAAAACCTCGGAGCCTCGCGTAATCAGGGCGGCGGTCGGCGCAGGCGCAGCCTGTCGGGCCCGCCAGGCGTCGAACTCCCCCGGCGCGTGGGCGACGACGACGAGGCCCATCAGGGCGTGCGGACCACCGCAATACTCGGCGCACTGGCCGCCGTATGAACCGGGTAGATCGGCCTGCAGCCGCAGATAGTTCCGCCGCCCGGGGATCATGTCCTTCTTGCCGCCGAGGCGGGGAACCCAGAAGCTGTGGATCACGTCGGCGGCGTCGAGCTCAAACACCACCGGACGGCCGACCGGAATGTGAACCTCATTGGCGTCCTGCAACACCTCCCGACCCCGATCGTCGAGATAGGCGACGCGCCACCACCACATCTCGCCCGTCACGCGCACGCGCATCTCTCCGGGCTGCGGGTCGTCGGCCAGGTGGCTGGTCAGACCGAGGCCGTAGACCAGCAGGGCGCTCAGCACCAGGACCGGGAAGGCGAGCCCGCCGATCCAGATCAACCGCGCGCCGCCCAGTCGCTTCCGCCAGCGGCGCGGTCCGAACAGGGCCACGCCGAGGGCGACCAGAACGAGCGTCAGGACCGCTCCGGCCATGGCGAACAGAACCCAGGACACCGTGGTCACCGGTTCGGCGAACGGCCCGGCCGGGTCCAGAACGGGTGGGGGCCAGCCGGCCGTACCCTCAGGCGAGCCGGTGCTCATCGCAACGTGTACAAATAGGCCGCGACATGGCGGGCTTCGGCTTCGGTCACCGGCATGGGCGGCATGGCGGTTTGCGGGTCGAGGGACGGTGCGTCCCGAATGAACCGGACCAGGGTGTCCGGCTGGTTGGGTAGGCGGCCCGAGATCAGCGGGCGGTCGCCAAATCCATCCAGCGACGCCGCCGTCGCGCCGGCCGGCCAGCGTACGCCCGGCACGGCATGGCAGGATGCGCAGCCGGCCCGTTTGATGACGACCAGACCGCGCGCCGGGTCGGCGCCGGCCAAAGACCGCGGCTGGTCGGCCTTGTCGGCGCATCCGGCCAGTCCGATGACGGCGCACGCCAGTCCCATGGCCGGAACGGCGCTCAAGCTCGCTCTGGTGTCCAATCGGTTCGCCATCCGCCCCCTCGCCGGTCGATGGGCTAACCCACGGCCAGGCCGCAGGTTCCTTGCGGAACCGCCAAGCTGGGGCGGTGTTGCGCAGACGTGCGCGCGCTTCCTTCCATCTTCGCCCTGATGCTCACCGCCGGGTGTCACCCCGCGACCAATCAAACTGACGCCGCCCTGACGGCGACCGGCGAACTTGTGGCCCTCAGCGGTGGCGGGGCGGGCGCGCGCAACGCGTGCTTTTCCTGTCACGGGCTGGACGGGCAGGGCGATGGCGACAGCGTGCCGCGCCTGGCGGGAATGGATGTCGGCTATCTGCAGAAGCAGATGCAGGACTACGCCGACGACCTTCGCCCCGATCCGGTGATGACACCCATCGCCAAGCGGTTGACCGAGGATGAGCGCCGCGCCGTCGTCGCCTGGTACGCGGCCATGCCGGCGCCGGTGAACGAGGCGAGGCGCGAAGTGCGCGTCCCGGCCGTCTACCTTGAAGGCGACGCCGCGCGCGGGATCATCCCCTGCGCCTCCTGCCACGGGGACAATGGCCAGGGCGCGGGACCGGGCAATCCCGCCCTCGCCGGACAGCCCGCCGCCTACACGCTTGAGCAGTTCCGCCGCTGGAAGCGGACCGACCGCCGCAATGATCCCCGCGGCGTCATGACCGCCGCCGTCGCGCCGCTTACGAGCGGCGAGATGGTCGCCATAGCCGCCTGGCTTGAGACACGATCGCCTTCTCGATCGCCTGATAGCGGCGGGCCCACCGCGTCCGTTTCGGCTTCGGCTGCGGCAGAACCGGCAGCATCCCGTGGAATACGTCGTCCCGATCGATGATCTGGTGCTTCAGGGCTGCGCCGACGTGGATGGGGATGAGGAGTAGAAGGGTGACGATGAGGCCCCAGTGAACCCACTCGGCGATCGCCTCCACCCGCCAGGCCGTGACAGGGTTCAGGTCCTGCAATGGGATCAGCGGCCATGGGATGACGCCCGCGACCGCCAGTTGCTGGTCACGGGCGGTGGCCGAGACCATCAGCCAGCCGCTCAGGGGCAGGCCGAAAAGGCCGATATAGAACAGCCAGTGGGTGATGGCGCCGGCGGTGCTTTCCCAGCCCGGCTTGTCGGCGTCGTTGATCGGGCCGGGCGCCAGCAGCCGCCAGGTGAACCGGCCTACGACGAGCACCAGCATCAGAAGGCCGACGCCGTAGTGGACGTCATGCGCCAGAACCTTGTCTCCCCCCGCGGGGATCCGCCCCATCCACCAGCCCCAGCCCAGTTGGAAAAACACCAGCGCCGCCATGGTCCAGTGAAACACAATGGCCACCGGCGAGTAGCGGCCTTCATCGTGGTGCCCGGCCGCCCACTCCAGCGCGGTGATGAACAGGCGGTCGATCATGCCGCTCGCGCCGTCGGTCGCTCAGGGCCGATCCAGCGGCCCAGGACCAGAAGCGCGGCCGCCAGATAGATGGCGGCCGCCGGAGCCCACATGATCAGGCCAGCCGCCTGCTGGTCTTCCAGCGGCGACAGCCCCCAGGCCCGGGTCGTGAACAGGTGGGGGGCATAGAGCGCGTCCGGGGCGAAGGTGATCAGCGCGCCCAGCAGTCCCATGGCCACCATGCTGGCCAGAAGGGCGATGATGGCCGCGGGCATCGCTGCGCTGCGCACCGCCGCCCAGAACCAGACGGCCGGAGCGAGGATGGACGCCTGCATGGCCCAGTAGGCGAGGTCGCTCGAAAGAGCCGCGGCATAGGCCCCGGGCGCGTGCCAGGCCCAAAAGGCGGCGACCTGGGCGGCGGTGGCCAGCGCCAGGGCGCGGGCGCCGCGGCGCGGGAGCGACCAGGCGATCAATGGCGCGGCGACCGCCACCAGCAGCACGTGATGGATGGTTCGCGCCGTGAACAAGGCGGAAGACAGGGCGCAGAGGGGGGAAACAAAGGCGACGGCCAGAACGGCGATGGCGGCCAGGCCGCTTTGGCGGACGCCGGCGCCGCGAACGAGGATGACCAGCGCAAGCCCGGCGAGGCCGGCGATCAGCCATGGATCCGCGTTCCACCGAACGGCCCAGTCGGCCGGTGTCGATCCGGGCCCGCAATAGGGCAGCCAGGGGATCATGGGGCGGCGCGAAACGTCATGGGGTGCGAGCCGGCGTCGGCCATGGGCTTCCCTCCCTCCGCCTCATGAGCATCGCCAGCAGAACCCGCGGCTTCCGGCGCGGTTCCGCACAGGGAGCGGGTCCGTCGCAACAGAAACAGGCAAGCCGGGCGGACCGCGACGATCCGGCAGGTGAAACCAATCGGCGAACCGAACATTGGTCAGGTGGATCGATCGGACGGGGAGGCGTTGGATGCAGACCGAAACCAGGACGCAACCGGCAACGCCGCACCCGATCCACGCCATTCTTCTCGGCTTTCCGATCTCCCTGTTTACGGCGGCGATGGTCACTGACATCGTCTATCTGAGAACCGCCGAAATCCAGTGGACCAACTTTTCGGCCTGGCTGATCACCGGCGGGCTGTTCTTCGGCGGGCTGGTCCTGGCGTGGGCCCTGATCGCGTTGGTGCTCCGCCTCCGCTCATCGTTCCACCTCCCCGGTTTGATCTACCCTGCGCTTCTGGCGGTGATGTGGGTCCTCGGATTGATCAACATCTTCAAGCACAGTCAGGACGGCTGGAGTTCCGTCGGTGCTTTCGGACTTACCCTGTCGGTCCTGTGCGCCCTTCTGGCCCTGGCGGCGGGGTTCGTCGCCTATTCAGGCATTACTGAGCGGGAGGTCGCCCGATGATCCGCACCCTGCTGGGCACGGCGGCCCTCCTCGTGGCGTTGAGCGGCTGCGGGCGAACCAACCCGGAACTGGATCAGACCGGACCTTCGCCGGAGGTGCCCGAGATCCGGGAAACGCTCCTGCCGTCGATGAAGATCGCCAAGCCCGTCGGCTGGGGCGATCAGACGCCGGCCGTCCCCGCCGGCTTCACGGTCTCGGCTCTCGCGACCGAACTGCAGATTCCGCGTCAGATTCTGGTCCTTCCCAATGGCGACATCCTGGTGGCGGAAGGCCGCGGCGGCAATGCGCCGGCCCTGCGACCCAAGGACGTGATCGCAGGCAAGATCAAGAAGCAAGGCAATACACAGGTCGACAGCGGCGACCGCATCACCCTGCTCCGCGATGCCGACAACGACGGCCGACCGGAGGTGCGCAGCGTCTTCATCGACAATCTCAACGCCCCGTACGGCCTCGCGTTCGTGGACGGCTATGTCTATGTCGCCAATCAGGATGCGGTGGTCCGCTTTCCCTATCAGACCGGTCAGACCCGCATCACCGCACCGGGCCAGGAACTGACCCGGCTTCCTGCGGCCATCAATCACCACTGGACCAAGGCGATGACGGCCAGCGCGGACGGGATGACGCTCTACGTCGGCATCGGCTCGAACAGCAATGTCGGCGAGCGTGGCATGGCGGTCGAGGAGGAGCGAGCGGTCATCTGGGCGATCGACACCCGGACCGGCGCCCATCGAACGGTCGCCAGAGGGCTCCGCAACCCCACCGCCCTGGCGATCGAGCCCGGGACCAATGCCCTCTGGACCGTAGTCAACGAACGGGACGAGATCGGCCCCCAGGCCTCTCCCGACTACCTGACCTCGGTGCGCGAGGGGGCCTTCTATGGCTGGCCGTGGAGCTATTGGGGCAAAGTCGATCCGAGGGTGCGCCCGGAAAATCCCGATATGGTCGCCAGGACCATCCTGCCGGACTACGCCCTGGGGTCCCACGTCGCGGCGCTCGGTCTGTCCTTTGCACAGGACGGCGGGTTCGGCGGGGCCTTCTCCCAGGGCGCCTTCGTCGGCGAGCATGGCAGCTGGAACCGTCAGGATCTCGCCGGGTACAAGGTCGTCTGGATACCCTTCGCCAATGGCCGTCCGAGCGGCCAGCCGGTCGATTTTGTGACCGGCTTTCTGACAGGTGACGGCAAGGCGCGGGGACGCCCCGTCGGCGTCACCTTCGACCCGGCCCGCCGAATTCTTCTCGTCGCCGACGACCTGTCCAACACAGTCTGGCGCGTGGCCCCGCGCCGCTGATGGGCCCTCTGCAGCGCGTCAGGCGAGGTCGGCTCCCCGCCGACGAACTCAGCCGGTCGATCCTGAGCCGCACACGAGTGCGGGCTGGCTGAGGTCATCCCCACTGCCCGGCGATTGTCGCCGCAGCGCCCGCGCGGGAGGTCTGGAGATGCAGTTCGACGAGGCTAGAGCGCCGCGGACGGAAGCACCCTCATCATACGTTGTGGGGGTCATGACGATGGAAGTCGAGGGGCGGGACTCCGGGCAGTTCAATCGCACCGTGGCCTGCGCTGTGGCTACTCTCGGAGAGATGTTCGCGGACGCGCCACGCCTGCGCACGCAGGCCTTTGCGTTTTCCGGCCCCCATCTGACTCCAGGGGCTGGCAACTATCAGCCGCTGGATTTCCTGGAGATCGGGCTCGCCGAGAAGCTGGAGCGTGATCTGCCGTTCCTGCTGATCGTCACCGAGGTCGACCTCGCCTCATCCTCGCTCGCCTACACCCTGGCGCTGCCGAGCCAGTTGACGAACGTCGCCATCATCTCGACGCGTCGCCTCGCTCCTGAGTTCTGGGGAGATGCGGCCGACGCCCGGAAGACCGCGGATCGTCTGGCGACGCTGATGCTCCATTGTTTTGGTCATCTCGTCGCCTTGCGCCACGATCACGACCCCGCCAACGTGATGTATCCGCTGGAGCGGGTCGAGGATCTCGACCGCATGGGACGCCTGACCCCGGCGCAGCTGGAGCGGGTCGTCCGGGTCCTGCCGCATGAGGCCAACGAGCGCTCGACGCGGGACGGCAAGGCGGGTTTTGTCTTCAGTACACTCGCGCGCGACGCCGGCGCCATTACCCGCGCCGTCGGCAGAGCCAATCCATTCCGGCTCATCACCCGCATGCCCACCATGCTGGCGGCCGCCCTCTCCGTCATGATCGTGTTGCTGTTCAGCGCCGAGACATGGGACGTCGCCTATGCCGTGACGGTCACCCAGATCGCTCTGTTCTCGATCGGCTGCCTGGCGGCGGCGACCTTCGTCCTGTACCGCGCCTTTGCGTTCAAGACCCTGATGAGCCGCGACCGGCGGATCACGGAATCGGGCGTCGTCACGATAGCGGCGACCTTCCTGTCGCTTCTGCTCACCCTGATCGTCATGTTCTCCTTCTTCGGCGCGCTCAGCTACATGGCCGTCATCACGGTGTTCCCGGTCGGGCTTATGGAAACCTGGCCGGGAACAGGGGAGGCCACGGCGGTGCTCGATCACCTCAAGCTCAGCCTGTTCCTCGCAGGCATGGGGGTGCTTGCTGGGTCGCTGGGCGGACGGTCCGACAGCCGGGATATGGTGCGAGGCGTCCTGTTCGTCTTTGAGGAGACCTGATCGGGGGACCTGCGACGCCCTGCAAGATCGGCGTTGCCGATCCTGCCCCGCTATCAGGGACAGGCTGGTCGTCTCCTAGCTTGGGGACGGTGCGATAATGTCGGGGTGTTTCCCGGGTTACAGCGACCCGGCAGTTATCCAGGAAGAAAATGGCGGAGAGGGTGGGATTCGAACCCACGGTACCCGTGAAGGCACGCCGCATTTCGAGTGCGGTACATTCGACCACTCTGCCACCTCTCCGCGGGGCCGTAGGACGCTTGGTCGAGCGAGCGGCTTCTCTAATGGGGCGCGGGCCGGGCCGCAAGCCCTCGCCTGGCCTTCTTTCGGCCCTCGTCCGGGGACGGGTCGCTCAGCGCTGGGCGGGCAGGGGGAGGCCGAGCGTGTCGGCGCCGGAGATGTCAGTGTCGGCGGTGCGGAACAGTTCGGCCGGGCGCCCTCCGGTGGCGGCGGACAGTCGGCCGGTCGGCTCGACCAGGCCGGTGCGTTCGACGCCGCGGCGGAAATTCTGTTTGTGCAGCGACAGGCCGGCGACGGCCTCGGCCGCGGCCTGTAGCTCGGACAGGGTGAAGGTCGCGGGCATCAGGTCGAACAGCACCGGCCGGTATTTCAGCTTGCTGCGCAGCCGGCCGAGGCCGGTGGCCAGGATGCGGCGGTGGTCCGAGGCCATGGCCCGACCCGGCGCGCCCGACGGGATCGCCCGGTCGCGGTCGCGGGCCGCCTCGGCGACCAGTCCGGCCTCGTAGAGCAGCTCGTACCGCTCCAGCACCCGGCCCTCATTCCAGCGGTGGGAGGGCGAGGGGGCGAACAGGGTGTCGACCCGACTCCGGCGGCGAAGGTCGGCTCCGGCCCAGGCCGTCAAACCTTCGAGCAGGGGCGCCAGACAGGCCGGGGCCCCGTCGCGGCGATCCTCCCACGGGAAGATGTCCAGCACCGGCGTCCAGCGCGCTTCCGCCAGCGGCGCGTCGGCGGCGTCGGCGGTCAGGGCCAGATAGCCGACCGAGACCTCGCGTCGCCGCTCCGGCCCGGGGGTGGCGCGCGGACTGGCCCGGCCGAGGTCGCCGAAGGTGTAGAGTTGTTCGACGAAGCCGAGTCGAAAGCCGGTCTGGGCGGTCACGAAGGCGCGGAGGGCCAGTTCGAAGGTGCGGTCGCGGGCCGGATCGAAGGGCCCGAACGGGAGGGCCAGGGCCCTATCATCCCCAGGGGTGGTCAGGACGCAGGCCATGCGGTCGCGGAGCGCGATGACTACGGCCGAGAGACCGATGCGCACGCCCTGTTCCGCCGGCCCAGCCATGCCTACTCCGTATGCCACGCGTCGGGCGCGGGGACGAGGCCGACCGCCTCGGCCAACACCCTGTACCGTTCCAGATAGCGTTGCTGGGCGACCGGGGCGGGCAGGGGGTCGATGACGAGGTCGTACCCGGCCGGCGGCTTGCCGAAGAAGCCGAGGGCCTCGGTCCGGGTGAAGCCCGCCAACTGGGTCGCCTCGAAGAATGCGCAGGCCTTGTCGGCCTCCTTGATCAGCTTCTTTATCTCCACGGGCGTCTTGGCGGGCAGGCCGAAGCGGATATGGATGGCGTGCTCCAGACGCGCTTCGAAATCCTTGTAGCTGACGCCGAGCGCCGCCTTGAACGGTGAGATCATGTCGCCAATGACGTATTCAGACGCGTCGTGAAGCAGGGCCGCGAGCCGCCATTTCGGCTCCAGTCCCGGCCGGATGTGGGCGGCGATCTCCTCGACCACGCAGCTGTGCTGGGCCACCGAGAAGGCATGTCCGCCGATGGTCTGGCCGTTCCAGCGCGCGACGCGGGCGAGCCCGTGCGCGATGTCCTCGACCTCGATGTCGAACGGGGACGGGTCGAGCAGGTCGAGCCGGCGGCCCGACAGCATCCGTTGCCAGGCGCGAGGCGCTTTCTTCGACGTCGATCGGGCGGTGGCGGCCAAGGCGTTATCCTGCGAGTGGCAGGTCAGGTGACGCATCCCGGCGCGGCGATCAACCCTGTGGGTCGTTATTCGCCGACGTTGAGGGCCACGAGGTCCTTGGCATCCTCGAACACCCGGCCACGATCCCGGTCCCGCGCCCGCACCGTGGCCACGACGATCGGCCCGCCCGCGGGCCCGCGGGCTTCGTAACCGACCAGCCGCCAGCCCGCCTCGGACGGCCGGTTGTCGGTCAGGACCCAGCTTGCCCGCGTCGCGCCGCCGCCGGCCCAGGTTCGCACTTCGGCGGCGTCCTGGTTGGCCTGGACGCTGACGCTGTCGCCGCCGTCGGCGCTTTGGATGTCGACGCGGCCGTCACCGTCAGTGGCGTCGATATGGAAACCGCCGATGCGCACGCTGGCCTCGTCGCCTTTCGACTCGATGTGCAGGCCGGGAAGCCGGACCGTGGCGTCGTCGCCATCGGCCTGTATATCGACTCCGGGCGCCCTCACCGAGGCCCGGTCGCCGGAAGGCGGACCGGCCTCGGTCAAAGCGCCCCCGGTCTTCAGCTGCGCAACCGCCTGGGGCATGGCCGCGGACAACCGGTCCTCAAAGGCCTTCAGGACTTCGCCGGGTTCGGCCCCGTGCAGCTTGACCAGGTGGAGGTTGACTTCGGCCCCGCGCGGCCCGGCGTATGTGCAGACGGCGCCGCCTTCGACCGCGGTCCCCTTACGGGTCAGCGAACCCATGGTCTGCGGACAGAGCAGGGTCTCTACGACCTTCAGCGCACCCTTGGCGTCCGGCTTTTCCGTATCCGTCGCCGAGATGCGCACGGTGTCGCCGTCGCACGCCGCGGTCAGCGCCGCGAGGCACAGGGCAGGAACCAGAAGGAAACGCGTGGGCATGGTGTCGGTCCTTGTGGCCCTCATCCTGCGCTCCAACCCTCGGGAATCCAGTGAAATCGCGGTAATCGGAATGACGAAACCTGTTCATTGCTGTGTTCAGACGCCCGGCCGCGCGCCCTCGCGGCGGCTCAGGAAGGCCAGCCGCTCGAACAGGTGGACATCCTGTTCGTTCTTGAGCAGCGCGCCGTGCAGGGGCGGGATCAGCCGGTTCGGCGAGGTTTCGCGCAGGGCCGCGGGATCGACGTCGTCGACCAGCAGCAGCTTCAGCCAGTCAAGCAGTTCCGAGGTAGACGGCTTTTTCTTCAGGCCCGGCGTGTCGCGGATCTCGTAGAAGGTCTTGAGCGCTTCCGAGACGAGGCGCGGCTTTATCCCGGGAAAGTGGACCTCGACGATAGCCTTCATCGTCTCGTCGTCCGGGAAGCGGATGTAGTGGAAGAAGCAGCGGCGCAGGAAGGCGTCCGGCAACTCCTTCTCGTTGTTCGAGGTGATGATCACGATCGGGCGCACAGCGGCGCGGATGGTCTCGCCCGTCTCCTGGACGAAGAACTCCATCCGGTCGAGTTCCTGCAGCAGGTCGTTGGGGAATTCGATATCGGCCTTGTCGATCTCGTCAATCAGCAGCACGGGCCGGGCGGGAGCGGTGAAGGCCTCCCACAGCTTGCCGGGTTTGAGGTAGTTGCGCACGTCGTGGACGCGCTCCTCACCCAACTGGCTGTCGCGCAGGCGCGAGACGGCGTCGTACTCGTACAGGCCATTGTGGGCCTTGGTCGTGGATTTGACGTGCCAGGTGATCAGCGGCGCGTTCAGGGCGCGGGCGATCTCATAGGCCAGCACGGTCTTGCCGGTGCCTGGCTCGCCCTTGATCAGCAGCGGACGCTCCAGCGCGACGGCGGCGTTGACGGCGATCTTCAGGTCGTCGGTGGCGATATAATCCGAGGTTCCCTCGAACCGGTCGCTCTGGCGAGTCATGAACGGGCTCCGATGATGTCCGGACAGGGGTAGCGAAGGCGTGCGGGGTTAACAACGATCATGTGGGGTCCCGGGCAACGCGGCGAACCCGGAAAAGATCGGCGCCCCCGCCCGCCCGGGCGGACATTTCTGCCGGGTCTCCGGTGGTCTGCCCCGGAAAATGACCAAACCGATCAAAGGGTTGAAGGGGCGTGGTCCGGCCCGATCCTTGCGTAGCCGTGCGCGAACCAGAACCGGTTCCGCGGCCAGAAGGCCGGTCTCCCCGACCAGAATGGAAGGATATCCGATGGTTATGTCGGTCAACACCAACGTGGGCGCTCAAATCGCGCTCCAGAACCTCAACGCGACCAACGCCCAACTGGCGACGACGCAGAACCGGATCAACACCGGCAAGTCTGTGTCGAGCGCCAAGGACAACGGGGCCATCTGGGCGATCGCTCAAGGCCAACGAGCCGAAATCGGGGCGCTGAACGCGGTGAAACAGTCTCTCGATCGTGGCGTCGCCGCGGTCGATGTGGCGCTTGCGGCTGGCGAGACGGTCTCTGACCTCTTGCTGCAGATGAAGGAGAAGGCACTGGCGGCGACCGACGCGTCGCTCACGACCTCGGCTCGTGCAGCCCTCAATGAGGACTTCAAGGCCCTCCGCGATCAGATCGCCTCGGTAACCACCAACGCCGAATTCAACGGGATCAACCTGCTGAAGACCGGCGCCACCGGATTCCAGGCCCTGGCCAATGCGCAGGGTACGTCCACCTTGACGGTCGGTGCGGAAGTCATGGCTCTGGGCAGCACGACGGTATCCGTCGCCACCACGCAGTCGATCGACACCCTGACCAAGGCGACGGCCTCGCTTACGGCCGTCACCAATTCCATCGATGCGGTTTCGGGCGCGCTTGCGCGGCTCGGCACCAAGTCGAAGGCGCTCTCGACCCACATCACGTTCGTCGGCAAGCTGTCGGACGCGCTGGAATCGGGAGTGGGCAACCTGGTCGACGCCGATCTGGCGAAGGAAAGCGCCAAGCTCCAGGCCCTGCAGACGAAGCAGCAACTGGGGGTTCAGGCGTTGGGCATCGCCAACCAGACTCCGCAGCTCGTTCTGTCGCTGTTCCGCAACTGATTGTTTCCGGTTCTCGCAGGCGCCGGAGGGTTTGCCCTCCGGCGCCTCGTGCGTTTCAGGCCCCGAACAAGCCGGTTAGCCACGCCCACGCGTTGGCGGGAAGGCTCTGGGCCCACTCCCAGACCGGCAGCAGGTAGGGCGACACCCACTGCCAGGCCAGCCAGATGATCAGTCCCGCGAGGCAGAGCAGACCGACGGCGCACCAGGCGATCAGGATGGCCAGGCCGTCGCGCTGCATCAGGCCGAAGCCGAAAGTCGAGATAATCAGGGCCGGGATCAGATTGCCCCCCCAGATCGGCAGCACGAGAATGATGGCAAGCAGGAAGGTGACGATGCCGATCAGCACTTCCGATACTTCGCTGGTCATGATCGTCAGGCGTGGCTTCGACAGCCGTTCGACCTTCGTCAACCGGGGCAGGACCGTATCCAGCCCGTTGCGGTAGGCCACCCTGTCAATCCAGCGGCGCAGCGCCCATCTGGGCAGCCACAATTGATCCTGCCGGGTCGCCAGCTGCAGACCCATCAGCAACAGCGGCGCGCCCAGAATGGTCGTCGTTCCGGGAATTATCCCGATGGCGATGTTCATCAGGCCGAAGAACAGCATCAACGCCCCGAAGCCGCGCTCGCCGAACGCGTTCACCAGCTCGCCGAGGTAGAGCTTGGGGTCTTCCTTGGCTCCGATGTCCACCAGCACCTGCGAGAAGGGCCGTGTGTCGCTCTGATAGTCGTAGTCGGGCATGGGCGGCTGGCATACTCGCGCAACGGGTTTTCCGGTCTAGGCGTGACCGCGACGGCGCGCTACTTAACAAACGTCAATCGTTTGCGCCGGCGCCCTCAGGCTGCAGACGTGTGCTCCGGCTTGCCCTTGCGGCGGGTCCCCGCCATGTCTTCCAGTTCCTTCTCGCTCATCGAATCTTCCATCGATTTCGACGCGCCCTTCAGCTCGGATTTGGGCGTGTCGCCGCGTTTGGCCGACAAGGCTGCGCCGGCGGCCTTTTGCTGGGCTGCGGATTTGGTGGGCATGGCGGGTCTCCGTCTTCTCCGGCAAAGCAACCGAAGGCGAAGGCGGAAGTTCCAGGGTCAGCTGCCCAACAGTTCCCGCCCGATCAGGAAGCGGCGGATTTCGTTAGTGCCTGCGCCGATGTCGTACAGCTTGGCGTCGCGGACCAACCGCTCGACCGGCCACTCCTTGGTGTAGCCTGCGCCGCCGAGGGCCTGAACGGCCTCCAGCGATACCTTCACCGCGTTCTCGGAAGCCAGCAGGATTGCGCCCGCCGCGTCGTATCGCGTGGTCTTGCCGGCGTCACACGCCTTCGCCACGGCATAGACATAGGTGCGGGCCGAGTTAAGGGCCACGTACATGTCGGCGATCTTGGCCTGCATCAGCTGGAAGCTGCCGATGGCCTTGCCGAACTGCTTGCGTTCGCGGACGTAAGGCAGGACCACGTCCAACGCCGCCTGCATGATCCCCAGAGGGCCCGCTGAAAGCACGGCGCGCTCATAGTCCAGACCGCTCATCAACACGCCGGCGCCGCCGCCGACGGGACCCATGACGTTCTCTTCGGGGACCTCGCAGTCCTCGAACACCAGTTCGGCGGTGTCCGAGCCGCGCATGCCCATCTTGTCCAGCTTCTTCGAAACGCTGAAGCCCTTCATGCTCTTTTCGATCAGGAAGGCGGTGACGCCGCCATTGCCCTCGCCGGTGCGGGCATAGACCACCAGGGTGTCGGCCGAGGGAGCGTTGGTAATCCAGAATTTCGTGCCGTTCAGGACGTAGCGGTCGCCCTTCTTCACGGCCTGGGTGCGCATCGACATGACGTCAGAGCCGGATCCGGCCTCGGACATGGCCAGGGAGCCGACATGTTCGCCCGAAATCAGCTTGGGCAGATATTTGCGCTTCTGCTCGCCCGTGCCCCAGCGGCGAATCTGGTTGACGCACAGGTTGGAGTGGGCGCCGTAGCTGAGGCCGATCGAGGCCGAAGCTCGCGACACTTCTTCCATCGCCACCACATGCTCAAGATAGCCGAGGCCGAGGCCGCCGAACTCTTCCTCAACGGTGATGCCGTGCAGGCCCAGATCGCCCATCTCGGGCCACAGCTCGCGCCGAAACTGGTTTTTCTCGTCGATCTCGGCGGCCAACGGCGCCAAGCGATCGGCGGCCCAGCGTGCGGTAGTCTCGCGGATCATGTCGGCATTCTCGCCGAGGCCGAAATCCATGGATTGGGGTGCGTTGGGAATGCTCATGGCGGCGGCGTAGCACCACGCCGCGCGCCTGGCAAAGTCAGTCCCGGCGACCCCATTGCACGAACAGATTCCACGCCGAGACGCCGACGCAGATGACGCCGATCAGGGCTAGGATCCAGCCAATCACCATGAAGTCGTTCAGCGAGGACTCATCCACCATGGCCTTGCGGAACGAGGCGGCCGCGGCGGCGCAGGCGGCCAGTCCGGTCAGCCCCATGATCACCCAGGCGCCCGTCACGCTCCAATCGAAGCGGCGCGGAGCAGCGGGTTCGACCTCGTGGCGCAGCACCGACGGCGCAGGTTCCTGCTCGAACAGCACGGTGTCGCCGTCCGGCGCAGCGGCCACCGTTCGTTGACCGGGTTCCCAGGCGGTGCGGGCGGGTTCCCCGAAGTCCGCCTCGGTCGCGGGCGTCAGCACCAGCTGTTCGTCCATCGGCGGGAAGGGCGAGTTGCCCGGTGTAGGCGGGACCAGAGGAACGACGGGCTCCGCCGACTCGGCCTGCGCTGTCGTCGGGACGTCGGTCGGCGGATTCTCTGCGGCCGGTTCGGGCGTGGAATCGGGCTCGGGGACAGCCTTCGGCGATCCGGCGGGCGGGAACCCGGGCAGGGGCCCGATCCTTGAGCCTGCATAGGGCGAGTAGCGCTGCAGATGTATGGTGGTGACGGGTGTGGCCGTCTGGAATGCGGTGGGCTCGAACCCCGCCACCTCTTCCGGCAGGACCGCGTCCATCGAGTCTTCGGGCCGGTCCGACCCGGTTCGCGGGGCCGCCGGCGTTTCGCCAAGCAATGCGGCGACCGCAGCGGCCCGGGCGTCGCCGGGAGAGTCGGGAGGCGTCGGGAGCTCCGACGGTTCATCCTCGACCGGCGGCGGCGGCAGGGGCGCGGCCAGCAGGTCGGCGAGATGTATTGGCGTTGCCGGATCGGCGACGAACAGGGCGCGCTCGGCGGCCCTGCGACGCAGGCGGGCGTCGGGCGGCGCCGCCTCCGGCCAGCCGATCAGCGCGTCAGCGGCCTCTCCGGCATGGCCCTCGTTCAGCCGCTGCAGCACGTCGGAAGCGAGGAAGCGATCAACGCCCACGGAAATGGCGAAACTGGCGAGCGCGTCGAATTGGTGCTGATTGAGCGGGATCGACACTCGCTCGTTCAGGGCCTTCACCACGGGCAGCAGGTCGTACTGTAGCAGCAGTTCGGCATCGGCCTCGCCGACGGTCGAGCCCTCCCGCGCCGAGACCGTGTGGCCGTAGCCGATCACCCAGCGTCCGTCCTCGTTCCGCACCGCGCGTGGCCGGAAACCCTCGAAACTCTTGATGAGGACGACTCCCTCGCGGGAGACCTTCAGAGGTGGGGTGGTCGCGTCGGACACCGGATTGACCCAAATCGAGACGGAAGCGCTCGCTCAATGGGAGAACCAGCAAACCCCGCGCCGGTCCAGCGGGATCAGATCAGCACGATCGTGGCCAGACCGAGGAAGATCAGGAAGCCGAAGAAATCCGTCGTCGCCGTCACGAACACGGCCGAGGACACCGCCGGGTCGAACTTCAGCCGTGACAGCGTCAACGGGGTCAGAACTCCGACCGTCGCGGCGACCATCAGGTTGAGCACCATGGCCGCTCCGATGACCCCGCCGATGCGCCAGTCCTGCGACCACAGGCCGGCGGCCACCCCGATGAGGGGCGCAAGTACGAAACCGTTGGCGACGCCGACCACCAGTTCACGCCAGAAGGTGCGCGAGGCGTTGGAACTGTTCAGTTCACGGGTCGCCAACGCCCGGACGGTAACGGTCAGGGCCTGGGTTCCGGCGTTACCGCCGATGGCCGAGACGATCGGCATCAGCACTGCCAGGGCGATGACTTGCTGGATAGTGCCTTCGAACCAGCCGATGACGCTGGCGCCAAGCACGGCGGTGACGAGGTTGATCGCCAGCCACGGAACCCGGCTGCGCACAATCTCGGGCACGGAGGAGCCGCGGTCCTCGTCCGAAACGCCAGCGAGGCGGAGGATGTCCTCGCGGTTTTCCTCCTGGATGATGTTGACGATGTCGTCGACGGTGATCTGGCCGACGAGGCGGCCTGCGCTGTCGGTGACGGGGGCCGATATCAGGTGATATTTCTCGAAGATGTAGGCGACTTCTTCCTGATCCTGGTCGACGGTGATCTCGTTGACCGGCTCCATGATGTCGGACAGGGCGATCGTGCGCGGGGCGCGGAGCAGGCCGCTGACCGGCACGCTGCCGACCGGCCGGTTCAGCGGATCGACGACATAGATGTCAAAGAACAGCTCGGGCAGATCCTCGCCCTGTTTGCGGACGTGGTCGATGGTGTCGCCGACGTTCCAGAACTGCGGCGCGGCCATCACCTCACGCTGCATCAGACGGCCGGCGGAATCCTCCGCGTAGCCGAGCGAGCTCTCGATGGCGGCCCGGTCGACGTCGGGCATGGCGGCCAGCACACGCTCGCGCTGGTCATCCTCGAGGTCCTCGACCACGGCCGCAGCGTCATCGGAATCGAGCTCCTGCAGAGCCTCGGCCAAGGTCAGGTGCGGCACCCGCTCCAGCACGTCCTCGCGGATGCCGTCGTCGAGCTCCGGCAGCGTGTCGGCCAGCAGGTCAGCCGGCAGCCACAGCACCACGACGGCGCGATGCTCGGCGGTCAGAAAGCCCATCAGGTCGGCGACGTCGGCCGGGTGGAGGTCCTCCAGCAACGAACGGAGCTTGGTTCCGTCGCCGGCGTCGGAGGCGTCGACGACCTTCTCCACGAAGCCGGGCGTCAGGACGTAGTCCTCGTCGAGCGCGACGTGTTCGATCTCATCCTTGTGGTCAGAGGGCAGGGAGGCGGTTGCGGTTTTGCTCACGCTTGGCCTCCCTGTCTGTCAAATCAGCTTTAAGCCGATGATTTTCCTCATTTTTTCGATGGTGCGGTCGAGAAGACTCGAACTTCCACTCCGGTTAGGGAACAGCGACCTCAACGCTGCGCGTCTACCAATTCCGCCACGACCGCTCGCATCGGAGGGGGGCTGATAGCGGAGAGCGGGGCGGAAGGGAAGGGGCTTTCAGCGGGCTGCGACGGTCGGGCCGAAGACCCGGTGGAAACTGGCCCGCAGGGCCTCGTCGGCCTCGTCCATGGTCGCCGGCACGCCGAGATCGACGAGGCTGGTGACGCCGTGCTCATCGATGCCGCAGGGGACGATGCCGGTGAAATGGCCGAGGTCGGGTTCCACGTTCAGGCTGACGCCATGGAAGCTGACCCATTTGCGGACCTTGACGCCGATGGCGGCGACCTTGTCCTCGCGGGACCAGCCCGGCCCCTTGCGCTCGACCCAGACGCCCACCCGGCCTTCGCGGACGTCGGCGGGGACGCCGAATTCGCCCAGCGCTCCGATGATCCACTGCTCCAGCCCCCGCACGAAGGCGCGCACATCCCTGCCGCGCCGGTTCAGGTCCAACATCACATAGGCCACGCGCTGGCCCGGCCCGTGATAGGTGAACTGGCCGCCCCGCCCGGTGCGGTGGACCGGGAAGCGACCGGCGTCGAGCAGGTCGTCGTCCCGCGACGACACCCCCGCCGTATAGAGCGGCGGATGCTCGAGGAGCCAGACCAACTCGCCCGCCTCGCCCGTCGCGATGGCCGCCGCCCGCGCCTCCATGGCCTCGACCGCGAGCGGATAGTCGACAAGGCCCGGCGAGACCGCCCATTCGACGGGCGCGTCATCCTCGCGGATCAGCTTCGATACGGCCGGGCTTAAGGACTGGGAAAGCATGTCGCCCTCAATGTGGGGATAGGGAGCGTCATGCAACAATCGCCCGTCCAGTCCCAGTCAGCGTCAGAGTCCCCCGTGTCACAGATCGAAGCCGTAGACGTTGAGATTTCGGTCGTCCTGGGGCGCTCTGTTCTGCCGATGAGCCAGCTGCTGCGGATGGGCCGCGGGGCGGTGATCCCGCTCGACGCTTCGCAAACCGACGAGGTCTGGATCCTCGCCAACAACCACCCGGTCGCCCGCGGCGAGATCGAGATCCGCGAGGACCGCATCGCCATCACCGTGACCCGGCCAGCGGACGTCTACGATTTCATGGCCGGCGCGGCCTAGGTTCGGCCACCTGTCCAGAACGCCCGCCGCCTCGCCTTCCGGCCGCGGGCCTCCACCACACACAAACGGCAGTCCCCGCCCGCGGAAGCGGACGGGGGCGACGGCGGGGGAGGCTGTTCGCCGCGGGTCAGCGCGGGCGCGCGGCGCCGCTGGCGCTGGCGCTGGCGCCGGCGTTGACCGACGCGCCGTTGCGGTCCGCCGAGGCCGAGCCGTTTGCGGAAGCGTCGGCGTCCACCCGGCGCTCGCGGCGGGCGCGACGATCCTGACGGGATTCCGCAGCCGTTTCCGCCGAGCCCGAGCCCGAGCCGGCGGCGTCACCGGCGAGCGCGCCCTGACCCACCTGGGCCGAGCCGTCCAGCATGCCGGACGCCGATCCCTCGACCGATCCGGCCGCGCCCCGGGCCGAGCCATAGGCGCTCGACGCGGCGCCCACGGCGGCTCCGCGCGCCTGATCGGCAGTCGCTTCCCCGCGGGCCCGGGCCTGTTCAGCCGCGGCGGCGGCACGCGCCTGCGCCTGGGCGGCGCGGCGTTCGGCCCGTTCGCGCAGGCGCTCGGCGCGGGCGGTGGTCTCGCCGAGACGATCGCGGGCGAACGAGCCGTCGACCGAGCCGGTCAGGCCGCCGGCTGCATTGCCGCCAATCTGGCCGCCGAGGCCGCCGACCTGGCCGCCCAGTCCGCCGGTCAGACCACCCGAGCCGCCCAGCACCTGGGCGTTGGCGGCGCCGGCGAGGACCATGGTGAAGGCCGCCGTGGTCACGAGCATAAGGGTCTTGCGCATGTCGTCTCTCCTGCAATCAACTGGACGGAGACACCGTCCTCGCAGAGTCCAACGACGGGCCCGCCGGATTTCATCCGCACGGCAGGAAATATCGGCGGCAGATCAGCGCGCCAGCCGACCTCTCGCCCCGACCGCGCGGGGCTCGACGCGCAGATCCGCGGCGACGAGACCGCGGCCATAGACCGGGTCCGGGCCGCGCGCGCCCATATCGCGGGCCTCGGCCTCGAGCGCCCGGACGGCCCGGTCACCGCCGCCGCGACGGGCCAGCAGGCCGGCCACCAGCGGCGCTGCGAACGAGGCCCCGCGCACATTGACGTATCCCGCGCCCTGGCCGGCGGCGGCCATGTCGGCCCCGGGAGCGGCGAAGTCGACCTGAGGTCCCCGGGCGGCTTCTGGCAGGGTCCGGCCGCGCGCGTCGACGGCGGTGACTCCGATCACGTCAGGATAGCTGGCTGGATAGAGGGGCGCCGCGGCGGGGCCGTCGTTGCCGGCGGCGGCGACGATCAACAGGCCGCGCCCGGCGGCCCGCCGCACCGCCGCCTCGACCAGCGCATTGCGTGGCCCGACGAGGCTGACGTTGACCACGGGCACGTTGTTCTGGACCATCCAGCCCAGCGCCTCGGCGACCTTGGTGGAGGCCCCGCCCGAGGGCGACCCCCCGTAGACGTCGGCGACGAAGAGGGCGGCGCCGGGGGCGGCTCCGGAGAAGGGGTTGGACCGACCGGCCAGTAGGGACGCCACGGCCGTGCCGTGGGCGCCGGGCCGGTCGCCGTCGGCGAAGCCGCGCTGGCGGATGGTCGCACCGGAAAGGGCCGGATGACGCGCATCCACGCCAGTGTCGATCAGGCCTATGCGCACGCCGCTGGCCTGAACCGGTGGCGCCGCGGGCAAGGCCGGGGGAGGCGCAGGGGTGTCAGCCAGCGCACCGGCGGGGCTGTAGATGTGGTTAAACTCGAAGGTCCCGGCGGGGTCGAGGTCGCGGAGGCGGTCGAGGGCGCGGCGGAGCGGCAGGCCGTGCGGCGGGCTGAGCACCACGACGGCGAGGTCGAGGCCGTCGAGCTGCTGTTCGCGCACGACCGAGAAGCCGGCGTCCAGCGCGGCCCGGCGCCCGGCGGGGGAGAGGTCGACCGCGACGATCTCGGCCCGCAGCACGGGCCAGCCGTATGGGTCGGCTTCCAGCGCGCCGTCCGAGCGCCCGATCAGGTCGCGCACCCGCCGGGGAGCCTGCAGCGCCCGGTCAACGCGGCCGCGAACGCCGTCCTGCAGCCGGTCGGTGTCGACCGGCAGACGGTTCGGCAGGTCACCCGGCAATCCCCTCACGCCGGGGACGCCGCCGGGCAGGCCGATCTGGGCGCTGGCCGGCGCCGCGGCCAGCAGAACCGCCAACCCCGCGAAGACGGAGGCGGTCAGAATGCGTATCGTCACCGGCTTGCTCCCTGGCGGCAGTTGATGAAAGGCCATTGGCGTCAACGCCACAATGGCTGAAAAGGCCTCGCGGATGAAACGCCCCGGCCCGGACGTTTCATCCCCATGACCGGAGTTTGCTTTTGGACGGGTTTCAGACGGAGCTGGTGGCGCTTCTGCCAAGGCTGCGCCGTTTCGCGCGCGCCATCTGCCGCTCCGACGCCGACGCCCAGGACCTGGTGCAGGCGACCGTCGAGCGCGCCCTGGCAAAGCGAAGCGGCTACCGGTCGGGCACCCGCCTGGACAGCTGGGCCTTCACCATCATGAGGCGGATCCACATCGATCAGGGCCGGTCGGCGACCCGCTGGGGCCGGGTTGTGACGCCCGAGGACGCCGCCACGCCCAATGTCGCCGACGCGGCGCAGGCGGACGAGGACCTGCGCGCGGATGCGCTGGCGGTGCGCGATGCGATCGGCCGGCTGCCCGAAGACCAGCGGCTGGCCGTGGCCCTGGTGCTGGTCGACGGCCTGTCCTACGCCGAGGCCGCCGAGGTGCTGGAGGTGCCCGCCGGGACCCTGACCAGCCGACTGGTGCGGGGCCGCCAGAGCCTGATCCAGACCCTGACGGAACAGGGAGTGAGCGCATGACCGACCCCTTCGACGACGAAATCCTGATGCGCCGCGTCGACGGCGAGCTCAGTCCCGAGGCGGGTGCGGCCATCGACGCCGCCGCCGCCGCCGATCCGGCCCTCGCCCGACGGCTGGAGCGGCTGCGCGGTCTGCGGACGCTGGCCCGTGAGGCCTTTCCCGCCGCGTCCGATTCCCGCGACGCCGATCTGGCCCGCATGATCGCGGCTGCTCCGGCGCGGCGCGAGCCATGGACCGCCCGCCTGTCGCGCACCGCGCGCGCCGCCTTCGCGCCCCGCCATGCGCCGCTCTGGGGCGCGGCCGCAGCGGCCAGCTTCGTGCTGGGTCTGTCGGTGGGCTGGCTGGGGCAGGACCGGGCGCCGGGCGGCTTTGTGGTGGCCGCCGACGGGAGCCTCGCCGATGCGGCGCTGGTGCGGGTGTTGGACGACGGCCTCGCCGGCGACGGGTTGGACGCCGGGGGGCGGGCGGTCGGCCTGACCTTCCGGGACGCCGACGGCCGCTGGTGCCGCACATTCCGGTCGGGCCAGGCCGGAGTGGCGGGCCTCGCTTGTCGGAACAATGGCGTCTGGCGGCTTGAGGCCCTGGCGCCCTTCCAGCCCTCTTCCTCGGAGGTCCGCACCGCCGGAGCGGATACGCCCGCCGCCGTGCTGGCCGCCGTCGACGCCCTGATCGCCGACGAGACCCTCGACGCCGCCGCCGAGGCGGAGGCCCGCGACGCCGGCTGGCGCTGAGGTTCAGACCCAAGGGATGAAACAGGCTTTGCCGGTCGTTGGACCGGCATGGATGAAGACACCCTGCGCGCCCGCGCCGACCTCTGGCGCCGCCGCGCCGCCGAAGCGATGGACCCGCGTCAGCGCGAGGCGAGCGCCCAGCTGGCCGCCGAATACGAGGCGCTGCTGGCCTGGCTGCTGGAATGCCGCGCGCGCGCGCATGTCGCCGAGGGGTGAGGTCCGTCCCGACGGTCAGTCTCTGTCTTGACCGGGCAGGCGCCAAAGGCAGGCTCGGGAATGCTGACATTTCGCCGCCAGCCGTCATAATCTTGCGATCCAAGTCATTGATTTCGCGCCGATCAGCCGTCGATCGAGCGTCCTGAACCCGCCTGAGGGCGGTGCGGCCTGATAATAGGCGGATGGACAGGACAACGAACATCACGGCTCAGGACGCGACGGCGGAGACGCCGCCGTGGCCGGGCGACAAACCCTTCAGGCAGAGCCCTTCGGGGATGTCGCCGGACCGCTATCGCGCCGGGCTATCGCGATATCTCGCCGGGGAGCCGCTGGCGGTGGTCGCGGCGGACTACAAGGCCTCGGTCAGCAGCTTCTACCGGCATGCCCGGATCATGGGGCTGCGCAAGCGCGACGTAGGGGCCCCGACCCGGCGCAAGGGGCCGGCGCCGGTGGTGGTGCAGGCGCTGGAGGGCGGCGTGGCGCTGGCCTGCGGTACGGTCGTCGTGCGCCTCTATCGGGAGCAGCCGGAGCGGACGGTGGATCTGCTGCTGGACCAACTCGACGCCCTGTTCGGGATCAATGACATGAGAGGCGCGTCCGTGCGGCTGCGGCTGATCGAGCAGTTTCGGCGGGTGATGATGGGTTGGCGCGGCGGACGACCGCCCATGGCGGCCGCGCCGGACGAGGAAGGGGACGAGGCGCCGGGAGAGGCGCTGGAACTGCGCCCGTCCCAGCGGCCTCCCGCCGGCGACTGGTCGACCTGGCTGTTTCTCGGCGGGCGCGGGGCCGGCAAGACGCTGGCGGGGGCCAGCTGGCTGGCCGATCAGGCCGAGGCGCTGGGGGCCGGCGGGCGGCTGGCGCTGATCGGCCCGACCCTGCACGACGTGCGCGAGGTGATGATCGAGGGGGCCAGCGGCATCCGCTCGCTGCCGCGCTGGACCCGGGCGACGCGGCCCAGATTCCAGGCGTCGCGGCGGCGGCTGGTCTTCGCCAATGGCTGCCAGGCCTATGCGTTTTCGGCCGAGGACCCCGACAGCCTGCGCGGGCCGCAGTTCAGCGCGGCGTGGGCTGACGAGTTCTGCGCCTGGCGGGGCAGCGGGCCGCGCGGAGCGGCGGAGACGCTGGCGTTGCTCAGGATGGGATTGCGGCTGCCGTTGGCGCCGAGGGGCGGTGCGCCTGTCGACCCCTCCACCCCTTCGGGGTCCCCCTCCCCGCGAAGCGGGGAGGAGACATCGGACGCGGCTGCCGTCTCGTCCCCATGCAAGGGGAAGGGCGACCGCGAAGCGGTGGAGGGGTCATCGACCCATCCTCGCCTGGTGGTGACCACCACCCCGCGTCCGACCCGCGCGCTCGTGCGGCTGCGCGACGAGGCGGGCTGCGCCCTGAGCCACGCGCCGACCGCCGACAATGCGGCGCATCTGTCGGCCGGCTTCCTCGACGGGCTGGAGGCCCTGTATGGCGGCACACGGCGGGCGGCGCAGGAGCTGGAGGGGAAGATCGTCGAACTGGACGGGTCCCTGTTCACGGCGGCGATGATGGCGGCGGCAAGGGGCGAGGGACGAGGGGCGAGGGGCGAGGAAGGAGACAGTGAGGGCGCGGGCGGCGGGGCGCAGGCGGCGTCATCCTCGCCCCCTCGATCCTCATCCCTCCCCTACGACCGCGTCGTCGTCGCCATCGACCCCAGCGCAACGGCGCGGAGCGACGCTTGCGGACTGATCGCGGCGGCGAGTCACCGGCGCGCGGACGGGGTGCGATGCGCCGTGGTGCTGGCCGACCGGTCGGTGGCCGGGCTGGGGCCGGATGCCTGGGCGCGGCGGGCGGTGGCGCTGGCCGCCGAGTTCGGGGCCACGACGCTGGTGCCCGAGGTCAACCAGGGCGGCGACATGGTCAAGGCGGTGCTGAAGACCGCCGGCTGCCGGCTGAAGATCCGCGAGGTCCACGCGACGCGGGGCAAATACGTCCGCGCCGAGCCGGTGGCGGCCCTCTACGAACAGGGCCGCATCCACCACGCCGGGACGTTCGACGCGCTGGAGGAGGAACTGATGGCCTTCGGCGGCGAGATGGAGGCGGCAGGGTCGCTGGACCGGGCCGACGCGCTGGTGTGGGCGATCACGGATCTGCTGATCGACGCCCCGGACGGGGAGCGGGGGCCGAGGGTGCGGTGGCTGTGAGGGGGTGCGAATCGACCCGACCGGGGCCTGTGCTACAAGGACCGCCGGTATTCCGGCTGACGGGGGAGCGCGATGCTGGGGCTTTTCAGACTGGTGCGTCGGATCATCGAGGGGTCGGTCATCTCGATCCTGATCCTCGCGACGGTGGCGGTGCTCGGCGTTTCGGAGACGATCGGCAGCCTGCTGGCGGACCGCAGCGCGGCGGCGTTGCTGTTCCTGCTGGTGCTGGTCGTGGTGCTGGCCGATCTGATCGGCAAATTCATCTCGATCCTCAGCGCGACCTTTCCCGATCTGGTGCCGGCCGTCGGCGACGACGAACGCCGACGCGCCTCGCTGATCCAGCGGCTACGACCGGTGCAGACCGTGGGGTTGCTCTCCGGGGCCTATGCGGCGCGGCTGGGGATGTTCCTGGTGCTGTTCGCCCTGATGGGGGCCAGCTACGCCCATGCCCCGGGGGCGGTTCAGGACAGTCTTTTCGGGCCGCTGGGCGCCGGCGAGGCGATCGTGACCTTCCTGCGCGAGGGGATCGCGGGGTCGGTCGGCTATTTCCTGTTCTTCCTCGGGCCGGACGCCTTGGGGTCGATCACTGGCCGGATCGTGGACGCGCCGCTGGCGCCGGCGACGGTGGACGGGGAGATATTGCTGGTCGGCATCCGTCTGTACGGGCTGGCCTTCGCCCTGTCGGTGCTGCGCACCCTGGCGACGCCGATCATCTATCTGCGGGCGCGGCGGCGGGCGGAGAGTCTGCCGGCGGCGGCGGAACAGGCGGCCTGAGGCGGGCGGCGGCTATTCGACCGGGCGGGCCGGCGAGAGCAGGTCCTCTTCCTGCGTCGCGCGCCGCTCGGCCGCGATGGTGCGCTCGATGTGGGCGTCGGGACGCACCGACAGGGCGGGCTCGGGGGCTGTCCGGGGTGAGGCGCGGCGCGGCTTGCGGGGCGGGGCGGCGGCGGCCCCTTCCAGATCGGGCAACTGGTCGAAGCGCAGGCGGTAGATCGGCTCGGGCAGGGTGAAGCCGGCCGTCTCGACGGCGATCTTGGCGGCGCGGATGCCGGCGCTGCGGGCCTTGAGGAAGTCGGTCCCGGTCTGGTCGATCCAAGCCATGAAGCGGAGCACGATATTGCTGTCGCCGACGGTGACGATGACCCCGGTCGGGGCCGGATCGGACAGGATGAAGTCGAGCCCGGTCAGGGCCGCCACGCCGACGGCGATGGCCGCCTCCGGATCGTCCTCGGCGTCGACGCCCAGCTCGAACTCGAGCCGCCGCTCCGGATTGCGGGTGTAGTTCAGGATCACCGCCTTGAAGACGATCAGATTGGGGATGCGCAGGTGGTTGCCGTCCAGCGTCATCAGCACGGTGGCGCGCGAGGTGAGGCGGACGACCTTGCCCTCCTGCCCGTCGATGACGACGTGGTCGTTGGCGCGGAACGGCTGGCGCAGGCTGAGCATGATGCTGGAAATGTAGTTCTCGAGCGTGTCGCGGAGCGCGAAGCCGACGGCGATGCCGATCAGCCCCGCCCCGCCGAGGACGGTGCCCATCAGGGCTGTGGCGCCGAGCAGGTTGAGGGCCAGCACCACGCCGACGATGACGCTCATCGCCCGCACGGCCTGGGCCAGCAGGTCGCCGACGAAGGGGTTGGGCGTCAGCCGACGCCAGAAGCGACCGAACGAGGCGGCCCACCAGCCCAGGGCCACGCACGCGACGACGATCAGCAGGCTGAGCACGATCAGCGGGCCGCTCTCGACCGCCGAGCGCAGAAGGCCCGTCAGCTTCTGCAGGAAGGGGGAGACGCGCTCGCCGACGTCGACGCTGGCCTCGACGTCGTTGCGCACCGCGACGACGCCCTCGACCCGGCCGGCGATCTGTTCGGCGCGAACCAGATCGGCGCGCTCGGCCACCTCGCCGGCGAGGGTGACGACGCCGCCGGACGCCCGCACCCGCACGCCCGAGAGTTCGTCCAATTCGGCGTAGATGCGCTCGAGGCGGGCGGCGATGGCGGCGTCCGAGGCGGCGTCGCTGTCGGTGCCGATCGGCGCCGGCGGGGGGGTGGCTTCCGCGGGAGCGGCGGCCGGGGCGCCCGGGATCAGCGCGGTGGCGGCCGCCGGGGACGCGATCGCGACAAGAAGCGCCGCGAGCGCCAGGCAGAGGGCCGGCAGGACGCGGAGACGGTCGGCGCTCACGGACGCGATCGGGCAGGGTTCATGGCGCCATCCTGTCATCCGCCAACCGGCCTGTCACGCCGCCCGCGCGGCCGCCCGGCCGGGGAACAATCCCCCCCAGCCTGTCGTTGACCCGACGACTGTGACCCCCAAGGGCAAGTCGGCCGGACCATCGCAGCGCGCCCACGGCGCGGGCGAGGCCGGCAGGGATCACGGCCAATCGTCCCGATATCCAAGGAGATTGATATGTCGATCAGCATCAAAACCGGCGGCGCCGCCGTCGCCGCCCTCGCGATCACCCTGGCGGCCGGCGCCGTTCACGCGCAAGATCGGGGTCCCGCCCAGGAGCAGGCGCCCGCCACCCACGCGGAATCGCCCGTTGTGGTCGAGCGCGGACCAAACGGCCGCGCCACCGCTGTTCGCATCGGCGCCACCACCTACAAGGTCTGCCAGACCGAGCGAGAGGACGGCTGCATCCAGCCGCGCGCCGCGGGCCTCGGCTGGGGCGACCGTCCGCTGCAGAGCTGGCCGGGTGAGTCGCGTGGCGACCGCGCCGCCGCCCGTTCGGGGCGCTGAGGCTCAAGCCGTCCGGACCGGGGAATGAGCCTCCGGCCCCGGGAAATTGAAATCCGCGTTCAGGCGGCCCGGACCGGCTGGTCCAGCATGTCCCGCAGCCTTGCCGCCAGAAGCTCGGCGGTGAAGGGTTTGGCGATCATCTCTGTGCCGGGCTTGAGCCGGCCGTCCTGACCGATCGCGTTCCGGGTGTAGCCGCTGGTGAACAGCACGCGAATGTCAGGACGGAGTTCGCGGGCGGCGGTCGCCAACTCGCCGCCGGACATGCCAGGCATGACCACGTCGGTGAACAGCAGATCCACGGCCCGGGCCTGGCGCTCGAGCAGGCGTATGGCCGATACGCCATCGTGCGCTTCGAGGACGCGATAACCGAGACCGCGAAGCACCTCGACCGTGAAGGTCCGGACGTCGTCATCGTCCTCGACCACGAGGATGGTCTCGGATGAGGCTCCGGGCTCCAGGCGGGGGGCGGTCTCCGCCGCATCGGCGGCGTCCGGCGCCTGCGCCATGCGGGGGAGATAGAGGCGGACGGTGGCGCCTTCGCCGGGCTCAGACTGGAGATCAACGTGGCCGCCGGACTGGCGGGCGAAGCCGTAGACCATCGACAGGCCGAGGCCGGTGCCCTTGCCGACCTCCTTGGTGGTGAAGAAGGGCTCGAACACCTTGCCGAGCACGTCGGACGGGATGCCCGATCCGGTATCGCTGACGGTGATGCAGACGTAGTGACCCGGCGCGACCTCGGGCCGCCGGGCGGCGTCGGATTCGTCCAGTTGGACATTCGAGGTCTCAATCGTCAGCCGGCCGCCGTCGGGCATGGCGTCGCGGGCATTGACGGCCAGGTTCAGCAGCGACGCCTCAAGCTGGTTGGGGTCCGCCTCGATGCGCCACAGGCCGGGCGAGGTGACGATGTCGAGCTCGATGGTCTCGCCGAGTGACCGGTGGAGCAGATCGGACATGCCGACGGCGAGGGCGTCGACTTCGACCACCTTGGGCGCGAGCGGCTGGCGGCGGCTGAAGGCCAGCAGGCGCTGGGTGAGCGCGGCGGCCCGCTCGCCGCCCTTCTGGGCGCTGCCGAGCAGGCGTTCAATGCGCGGGTTGCCGCCCGCTTCGCGCAGGGTCCGCACGGCGAGATTCACATTGCCGAGCACGACGGTGAGCAGATTGTTGAAGTCGTGGGCGATGCCGCCGGTCAGCTGGCCGACCGCCTCCATCTTCTGGGACTGACGCAAGGCCTCCTGCGCGCTTTCGCGCTCGGCGACCTCGCGGGACACCCGCTCCTCCAGAGTTTCATTCAGGTCCCGCAGCGACCGTTCGACGGCGCGTTGTTCGGTGATGTCGGTATGGACGCCGACCCATTCCCGGATCTGGCCGTTCGCGTCGATGCTTGGCACAGCCCGGATCGAGAACAGCCGCCACTGTCCGTCGGCGCGTTTCAACCGGTGTTCGAAGACGAACATCGAGCGCGCCGCGACCGCCTGTTCCCAGGCGTCGATGGTCGGCTGGGCGTCGTCCGGGTGAACGGCCCCGGCCCAGCCATAGCCCTGGTAGTCCTCAAACGACTGACCGGTCAGCGCGGCCCAGCCGGGCTGTTCCCCGACCATCCGACCGTCGGCGTCATTGGTCCAGAGAATGCCCTCGACGGCGTCCACGGCTGCCCGGAAACGGTCGTTGCTCTGCTTCAGCAAGGACTCGGCGCGTCGTCGTTCCGTCAGGTCCAGCATGGCCCCGATCATGCGCGTGGCGCGACCCTCCGCGTCCCGAATGACGTAGCCGCGGTCGAGCACATAGACATGCGAACCATCGGCGGTGAGAAAGCGGTACTCGTCGGTCCAGTCGCTGCCGGTGCCGTCGATCACGGCGTGAATGCTGTGCGTCACCCGCTCGCGATCATCGGGGTGGATACGGGACACCCACCATTCCGCATCGGGACCGACCTCGTCTTGCGAGTAGCCGAACAGCTCGCGGACCGCGTCGTTCCAGAGCACCAGATTGGTGGCGAAGTCCCAGTCCCAGATGGCGTCGCGGGTGGCGCGGGCGGCGAGGCGGTAGCGCTCGGCTGTCTCGGTCAGCGCGGCCTGGGTGCGCCGCCGTTCCTCGATGTCGAGCAGGACCCCGGGAAACCGCAGCGGCGTCCCGTCGTCGGCTCTCTCGACCCTGCCGTTCGCCTCGATCCAGTAGTAGCGCCCATCGGCGCGTTTCACCCGATACTGATGCGCATAGGCGTCGCCGCTGGCGACCGCCTGTTCAACCGCCGCGGTGAGACCCTCCCTGTCATCGGGATGCACCGTGGCCATCACCTGGTCGAGGCTGAAGCCCTCGCGGCCGAGCGCCGGATCGAGACCGAACGCCTCGGCGAAGGCCTGGTCGACACTGAACTGGTCGGCGGGGATGTCCCAAACCCAGGTGCCGATGATGGCCCCGGCGGCGAGGGCCAGCTGGACACGCTCGCTGTTCTCGCGCGCCATGGCCTCGCTGGCGCGCAACTGACGTTCCGCCATGATCTGGCCGGTGATTTCGCGACAGGCGCAGAAGAAGCCGGCGACCTCGCCCGACTCGTCGCGGACCGGGGTGTAGGAAAAGGCGAAATGGGTCTCCTCGCGGTAACCCCTGCGCTCCATCCACAGCTCGATGTCGTCCATCTGGACGGGCTCGCCGGCGAACGCCTGAAAGACGATCGGCTCGAGGTTGGCGCGGATCTCGTGCCACGCCTGTAGGAAATCGGCGCCGAGGGCCGCCGGGTGTTTCGACGCCAGGATTTCCATATAGGCGTCGTTGTAGAGCAGCGTCCGGCCCGGACCCCAGGCGATGAACATCGGCTGGCTCGAGCCCAGCATCACCTCGACCAGGGCCTTGAGGGCCAGCGGCCAGCCATCGGCCGCCCCCAAGGGGGTCGCGGTCCAGTCATGAGCGCGAATCCGGCCGCCCATATCGCCGCCGCCGGTCAGGAATTTCGGCTCCACTTCCGCGCGGCCGTCCCCACGGGACCCGTCATTCGAAGTCGAGTCTTTCACGCGTCCGTCCGGCCCGCCGCGGTCGCCGGTCGCCGCGCGTGCGAAAATGTGTCTGAACCTGTCATCCCGCTCCCCCGGTCGGCGTCCGAATGGGCCGCGACGAGGCGATTCTCCCCGGACATGGTTCCCCGAAACGCGCGTATCGACAGGCGGTTGCACCCCGCGCGCGTCTCCGACGGGGATCCGGCCAGCCTCGTCGATGGCCCCGAGCAGGGCCGGTTAGACGCCGGCATCAACCCGCGGTGTAGGCTACATTGAACTTGCCTTCGTTCAGGCCGCCGATGCCCCAGTTCAGGGTCTGGCCGCCGGCGAAGGTCACCGCATAGATCTCCACCCGGCCGCCGGGCCTGTCCTCGGCGCGCACGAAAGTCACCGATTCGATCGCGCCGAGGCTGGACAGGCCGGCGGACATCTGCGGCAGTTGCAGCTCGCAGGCGGCCAGCAGGCCCTCGCCCATGATGTCGGCAGGACAGGTCCCGGCCGCGGTCTCGGCGATCATCCGGCGCAGGGCGGCTTCGTACTGGCTGTCCTCGGCGGTGGCGGGAAAGGCCATCACGCCCGCGGCGAGGGCGGCGGCGAGGCTCAAGGTCAGGCGCATAAGGGTGTCTCCGATGGGAGAGGGAGTTTGGCGCGGGCGGCGGGAAGGGACAAGCGGTTGCGTGTTGTCCGAGGCCGCGACGACCGGCGCCCACGCCTGCGAGCCTAGACCGACTTCTTGCTGAGATGGCGGGGCGGGGTCGGCAGTCCTGCGCGGGCGACCTTGCGGGCCGCGGAGTCGAGGGCGGCCTTGAGCCGCTTGCGTCGGGTCCACGGCCGCCAGGCATCCCCGGCGGTGATCGGGTCGCCGAGGTGGAAGGTGGCGATGAACGTGGCCATCGGCCCGAGCTCTTCCGGCTCCAGCGGGCGCAGGCGACAGTAACCGGCCTGACGCAGAGCCTCGATGGCCTTGCCGAGGCTGGCGTGGGACTCGAGGGCGGTCTGGACGACGGCGGCGTCGCAGCCGAACCAGTGGGCGAGGATGCCTGTGCGCAGGTCGGTGATGCGGCTGCGGGTGGCGGCCCCGGCCGCGCCGCGTCGGGCCTCGATCGACAGGTCGCACTCGGTGTCGAAGCCGAATGACCGGTTGTTGAGATTGCTGGATCCGACCCGCAACAGCACGTCGTCGATGATGGCCATCTTGGCGTGGACGATGATGGTCCGGCCAAGCGGGGTGACCGGGCTGTAGGCGTGGAAACGACCGTGCTTGTCGGCGTCCTTGAGCCGTTTGAGGAACATCGACCGGGTCCGGTCCATCGTCATCTGGTCGAAATAGCTGGGCGAGTGCTGGGTCGAGATCAGCACCACCTCGGGCCCGCGGGCCTCGCCCAGGCGCCGCGCCAAGGCCTCGGCCATGAGCGGCGAGGTGAAATACTGGTTCTCCAGATAGATGCAGCGTTTGGCGGCGGCGAACGAGGCGAGATACAGCGCCTCGCTCTCGCGCACCTGGGCGACATCCCGCCAGGCCGCGACGCTTCGCGACAGCCCGACCGGGACCCTGCGGAAGTCGGGTTTGACGCGGGCCGGCCAGGCCGAGGGCGCGGCGACGGCGCCGGGCTCGGGCAGGGTCTCCCCGGTGGCGCGCAGCCAACGTTCGCGGAACAGCCGGCCGAGGGTCCGGGCGGGCTCGCCGTCGACCAGGGTCATCACCTCGTGGCGGGAATCGAAACATGTGTGATCGCGCGGGGTCTTCTCGCGCCGGGGATTGTCGTCGAGGTGATCCGAGGTGTCCCAGCGGTCGGGCCCGATGTCGCCGCCGCCGCAGAAGGCCACGGCGTCGTCGATGATGAGAACCTTCTGGTGGTGCGAGGCCCCTATCGGCAGGGCGCCGTCCAGCACGAATTCGACCGGGGTGCCGGCAAAGCACTGACGCGCCTTGAGCGGGAAGAAATTCTGCGTCGCCGCGATGGGCAGAGCCGATTTCCAGCACAGCACCCGGACGTCGAGTTCAGGACGGTCGCAAGCCAATGCCTTGAGGAAGGCCCCGAAGCGGTCGCCGTCCGGCCCGGTGCAACCCGGCTGGGGGTCGAACAGGGTGTCGGGATCGAAGGCCCAGTTGAGCAGATGCACCGAGCGTTTGGCCTTCGACATCGCCTCGCGCGCGGCGAGAAAATAGTCGGCCATGTCGAGCAGGAAGGCGGCGCGCGGGGCGGTCCCGACCTGCCAGCAGGTGGCGCCCTCTTTCAGCAGCATGGGCCAGGTCTCCGGAAGGCGCGCTGCCGAGGATCGGCTGCGAAGGTCTATGGGGCCGCCCGGACCCGTGAAGCCTGGCCAACGACCGGGCCAACCGCGCGGTTCCGATGGCCCGGTGGTCCCTAGCCGAATTCGACCAGCACATCGTCCGCGGCGACCGGGTCGCCGGCCTTGGCGGACACCGCCTTGACCACCCCGTCACGCTCGGCCTTGAGGATGTTCTGCATCTTCATGGCTTCGATGATGGCCACGGTCTCGCCGCTCTTGACCTCCTGGCCGACCTCGACGGGGATGGCCACGACGAGGCCGGGCATGGGCGAGGTGATCAGCTTGCTCGTGTCGGCGGCCTGTTTCTCGGGCAGGCGGGCGTAGAGGGCGGCGACGGCGGGGGTCAGGACGCGGACGCGGGCCCTGGCGGCGCGGTGGCGGATGGTGAAGCCGTCGGCGACGCGGGCCACCTCGGCGGTGAAGGGCTCGCCGCCCAGCTCGGCGCGGAACTGGGCCAGGCCCGGGCGCCAGTCGATGTCGCTGAGGCGCAGGGCGCGGTCCTCGCCGGCCAGGTCGAGGGTCAGGGCCTCGTCGTCGTCATAGGACAGGGTGACGCCATGAGCGTCCTGACCGATCAGCACGGTCCATTCGGTGCGGTTGGACGGGTCGCCGGAGAGCTCGGTGAGGATCTCGTTCATGGCCGCGGCGGCGGCGATCAGGATGTCGGTCTGGCGCCGGTCGGGGGCGAGGCCGTGGAAGCCGTCGGGGAATTCGTCCTTGATGTAGCTGGTCGAGATCTGGCCCGAGCGGAAGCGCGGCTGGTCCATGACGGCGGCGAGGAAGGGCACGTTATGGCCGACGCCCTGCAGGTGGGTGTCCTCGAGCGCACGGGCCATGCCGTCGATGGCGCCGTCGCGGGTGGGGGCCCAGGCGCACAGTTTGGCGATCATAGGATCGTAGAACATCGAGATCTCGTCGCCCTCGCGGACGCCGGAGTCGTTGCGGACGGTGTAGTCCCCTTGATCGCCTTCTTCGGCGGTGTCGTAGCGGACGAGGCGGCCAATGCTGGGCAGGAAGCCGCGGTAGGGGTCCTCGGCGTAGATGCGGCTCTCGATGGCCCAGCCGTTGATGGCCAGGTCCTTCTGGGCGAAGGCCAGCTTTTCGCCCCAGGCCGAGCGGATCATCTGCTCGACCAGATCGACGCCGGTGATCAGTTCGGTGACCGGATGCTCGACCTGCAGCCGGGTGTTCATCTCGAGGAAGAAGAAAGACTTGTCCTGGCCGGCGACGAATTCGACCGTGCCGGCGCTGTCGTAGTTCACGGCCTTGGCGAGGGCGACGGCCTGAGCGCCCATGGCGGCGCGGGTCGCCTGATCGAGGAGCGGACTTGGCGCCTCCTCGATGACCTTCTGATTGCGGCGCTGGATCGAGCATTCGCGCTCGAACAGGTGGACCACGTTGCCGTGCTTGTCGCCGAGCACCTGGATCTCGATGTGGCGGGGATCGACGATGAATTTCTCGAGGAAGACCCGGTCGTCGCCGAAGGCGTTCTGCGCCTCGGCCTTCACGGCGGCGAAGCCCTCGGCCATGTCGGCGTCGGAATGGGCCACGCGGATGCCCTTGCCGCCGCCGCCGGCGGAAGCCTTGATCATGATCGGGTAGCCGATCTCGTTGGCGATCTTCACCGCCTCTTCCGTCGTCTCGATCAGGCCCATGTGGCCGGGGACGGTGGAGACGCCGGCTTCGGCGGCCAGTTTCTTGGAGCTGATCTTGTCGCCCATGGCCTCGATGGCCTCGGGGTTGGGGCCGATGAAGGTGATGCCCTCGTCGCGCAGGCGGCGGGCGAAGCCGGCGTTCTCGCTGAGGAAGCCGAAGCCGGGGTGGACCGCTTCCGCGCCCGTTTGCCGCACCGCTTCGACGATCTTGTCGGCCAGCAGATAGGATTGCGCCGCGGGAGCGGGGCCGATCAGCACCGCCTCGTCGGCCATCTCGACGGCGAGGGATCCGGCGTCGGCCTCGGAATAGACCTGCACCGTGGCGATGCCCATGCGGCGGCAGGTCTTGATGATGCGGACGGCGATCTCGCCGCGGTTGGCGATCAGGATTTTGGAGAACATGCTGCGGTCTTTGGCGTCTGTAACTCTGAAGCGAATGTGATCGCGGCGTGAGGGAAGCGCCCCGATTAGGCCGCGATCCCGCGGGAGTAAACTCATGGGGGCGTTCATCCGAACGGGGTACGGGCTTGGCAAGGTCTGTCCCGATGGGCTTTAACGCTGCCCGATCCCTGTTCCCACGGCCCGGAGCCCGACTTGATGTCCCGTATCCTCCCCGTCGCCGCGACCGCCGCGGCCCTGACTGTCAGCCTGACCCTGGGCGCCGGAACGGCCTCGGCCCAGGACTGGCGCGCCCTCGCCAGCCAGGACCTGCAGGCGGCCCGCGCCGAGCTGGCGGCGAACCACCCGGCGCCCGTCGTGCCCGGGCAGGCCAGCCAGACCTTCCAGGCCTGGCTCGACGCCGGTCTGCAGGACGCTCTTTCAAAGGTCGGCCAGTCGAACAGCGGCTCCAGCCACGCCTATCTGCTGCGCTACTACGCGGCCGGCTTCCGCGATTCGAACATCGTCATTCGCCCGAGCTACGAGACGGCGGCGGACCGCTTCTCGGCGATCAGCTGGCCGGGCCTGTCCACCGGGTGGCGCGACGGCCAGTATGTGGTGACCTATGTGCAGCCGGGCGTGCGCGGCCTGCCGCCGGTCGGCGCCGTGGTCACGGAGTGCAATCTGACTCCGATCGAGGAATACGCCCGCGAAAAGCTGGACCTGTGGGAAGGCGACCTGAACACCGAGGCCGGCCGCGTCACCACGGCGCCCTATCTGCTGTGGAACCGCAACAATCCCTATGCCAGCGGAACACCCTCGACCTGCAAGTTCAAGGTCGGGCGCCGCGAGCGCGACTATGAGTTCCGCCCGGTTCCGGTGGTGCCGGCCAACCTCGAGGCGGCCTATCGCGCCACCGTGTACACGCCCGGGCCGGTGCCGCTGGCGATCGAGACGGTCAACGGCCGTCCGTGGATCAACGTCCACTCGTTCGCCGACGACGCGGGTTGGGACGCCTTCAACGCCCAGTTGGTGTCGCAACTGCCGACGATCCAGGGACCGCAAGGCTTCGTGCTGGACCTGCGCGGCGGGAGCGGGTCGTCAAACCTCGGCTCGACCGCCCGCGGTTACGGCGTGCTGAACCGCCTGTGGACCCCGGAATTCACCCAGAGCCGCCAGCCGACGGGCGGAGACTTCGTCTATCGCGCCACCCCGGCGAACCGCGAATGGTACGCCCAGGTCATCCAGCGGATGAAGCAGGACGCCCGCTTCGTCTATGAGGCTCCGGAGGTGATCGCCCAGACCGAAGCCGTTCTGGCCGCATTCGACGCCGCCATCGCCGCCGGTCAGCCGAGCTTCACCCAGCCGCTGCCCGAGAAGGCGGCCGATCCCAATGTGGCCAACCCGGTTCAGGGGCCGGTTGTCGTTCTGGTCGACGCCGGCTGCTCGGGCGGCTGCCTCGACACCCTCGATCTGGTCAGCCGGCTGCCGAACGTGCGCATCGCCGGATCGACCACGGCGGCTGACTCGATCTTCATCGAGCAGACCGTCGAACGCCTGCCCTCGACCTATGCCAACCTGAGCTACGGTCACAAGGCTTGGGTCTCGCGTCAGCGCGGCAACAACCAGCCGTTCATCCCGGCGCAAGGCCTGACCTACACGGGCAACCCGGTCGACGAGACCGCGGTGCGGGCCTGGGTGGGATCGCTGTTTCAGTAACGCCGCCGCGCGTCGCCCTGCGTGAGCGCGGACGGAACTTCAGGGCCGGACGGGGTGGAAGCCGCGTCCGGCCCTTCCTATTTCGAAGGCATGTCCGATATCGCCCCGGCCCGACGCTCGCCCTCCGGTTTTGACCTGACCCCGCCCGACGACGACGAGCGGGCGCGGCTGGAGGCCGATCTGTCGCCCGAGGAGAAGCGCGTTCTGCTGGCCCACGGCACCGAGGCGCCGTTCTGCGGAACGCTGCTGGGCGAATCGCGGGCGGGTGTGTTCTGCTGCCGGGAATGCGGCCTGCCGCTGTTCCGCGCCGGGGCCAAGTTCGAGAGCGGCACCGGCTGGCCCAGTTTCACCGAGCCGGTTGATCCGACCCATGTGAGGGCGATCACCGACCGCTCGCACGGCATGACCCGCACCGAGACCCGCTGCGCCCGCTGCGACAGCCACCAGGGCCACGTGTTTCCGGACGGTCCGCCGCCGAGCGGGCTGAGGTACTGCATCAACTCAGTGGCCTTGAGCTTCGCGCCGGACGGGGAGCCGCTGCCGGACCCGCTGGGGCGCGGCGACGCCGCCGCGGGAATCGGGGCGGCCTGACCTTGGCCGCATTTGAGGCTAGGGTGAGTTCCTCGCAGGAGACGACGCCATGCTGATCCCCGTGCTGCTGACGGCCCTGGCCGCCGCGTCGGTCGCCTCGCCCGAGGGACCCGATCAGGACGGCGTGGTGACCACCGCTCCGGCCACGCCCCCGGTCCTCGCCGGGGCCCAGGCGCCGGTCGCCCCGGAGGTCGCCGCCGGCGCCGGCGCGCAGTCGGCCACGCCGCACGGCCTGAGCACTGACCAGCAGATCGCGCAGTGGCTGGCGGCCCGGTCCCCAGACCCGATGCCCGCCGCTGATTCGTCACCGTGGCGCGACGACCGCAAACCGCATGGCGAGTTCAGCGTCGGCATCGGCACGGGCGGCTACCGCGACTATGCGGCGGTGGTGTCCCTGCCGGTCGGCGAGAGCGGCCGGCTGGATATCAGCATCCGCCAGTCCGAGAACGATCCCTACCGCCACCGCTACGGCTATGGCGGGGGCTACGATCCGTATTTCGCCGACAGCGGCTACGCCTTCCCCGGCCAGGCCGCGCCGGGCGCCGCCATCGGCTACGAGCGCCATCTGTCGCGGGCCGATGGCCCGCCCTGGGTCCAACCCTCGCCCCGGTCGCAGCAGCCGGCGAAATAGAAAAAGGCCCGATCCGGCGGATCGGGCCTTTTGCATCAGTGGTGCCGCCGGGGGGAATCGAACCCACGACCTCAGCCTTACCAAGGATGCGCTCTACCACTGAGCTACGGCGGCGGAAACTGAGGAAGCGGCCCTATAGCCAACGGGGGACAACGGGGGAAGCCCTGATTTCCCCCGCTTGCGGAAAACTTTGTCCGCGGGTCATCATCCTCCGATGGATGAGTCGAAAAATCCGGCGCCCCTCCCGAAGCTGCCGCCCAGCTTGCCGGATCCGTTGGCGCCACCGAAGACGCCCGCTACGGAGCGGGCGCAGCGGCTGGCCACGGCGCTGAGAGACAATCTGAAGCGGCGCAAGGCGGCGACCCGGGCCGCCCGGACCGAAAAGCCGAGCAACTGAAAGTCATCGGTCGACGGGCGGACGGACTTTCGCTCGCCGGGGCGTCCGGGCTAGATAGCCGCCCCGCGCCCCGGACAGCTCGATCGGGGCGGGCCTGTGAGACGACATGGACAGCATCGCCATCCAAGGCGGCGCCCGGCTGAACGGAACCATTCCGGTCAGCGGCGCCAAGAATTCCGCCCTCAAGCTGATGGCCGCCTCGATCCTGACCGATCAGCCGCTGCGCCTGACCAATATGCCGCGCCTCGCGGACACCAAATTCCTCGGACGGCTGCTGCGTGAGCTCGGCGTCGAGGTGACCGAGAACGGGCATGGCGGCGAGCAGGAGACGCTGTTCCACGCCGCGCGGATCAAATCGACCTTCGCCCCCTATGACCTGGTCCGGCAGATGCGGGCCTCGTTCAACGTGCTGGGGCCGCTGCTGGCGCGCACTGGCGAGGCCAAGGTGTCGCTGCCGGGCGGTTGCACCATCGGGGCCCGGCCGGTCGATCTGCACCTGCAGGCGCTGACCGCCATGGGCGCCGAGATCGAACTGGACGAGGGCTATGTCATCGCCCGCGCGCGGAACGGCCTGAAGGGGGCGGAGATCGAGTTTCCCTTTGTCTCCGTCGGAGCCACCGAACACGCCCTGCTGGCGGCGGTGCTGGCCGACGGCGTCACGGTTCTGAAGAAGGCGGCGCGCGAGCCGGAGATCGGCGACCTGGCCCGCTGCCTCGTCGCCATGGGCGCCAGGGTTGAGGGCATCGACACCGACGAGCTGGTGATCACCGGGGTGAGCTCGCTGGGCGGAACAGACTGGCCGGTCATCGCCGACCGGATCGAGATGGGGTCCTACGCCGTCGCCGCGGCCATGGCCGGGGGCGAAGTGCGTCTGACGCGGGCGCGGCCGGAGCTGATGTCGGCCCTGACCGAGAAGATGATCGCGGCCGGCGTCGAGGTGACGCCGACGGCCGACGGGGTGATCGTGAAGCGCGACCCGGCCGTCCGGCTGAAGGGTGTCAACGTCGCTACCGAGGTCTATCCGGGCTTCGCCACAGACCTGCAGGCCCAGTTCATGGCGCTGATGACCACGGCGGAGGGCGACAGCGTCATCCACGAGAACATCTTCGAGAACCGCTTCATGCATGCGCCGGAGCTGATGCGGCTCGGGGCCGACATCCATGTCCACGCCGGCGAGGCGGTGGTGAAGGGGGTCGAGGTGCTGCACGGCGCCCAGGTCATGGCCACCGACCTGCGGGCCTCGGTCAGCCTGGTGATCGCGGGTCTCGTCGCCGAGGGCGAAACCACGGTCGGACGCGTGTATCATCTGGATCGCGGGTTCGAGCGGCTGGAAGAGAAGCTCGGGGCCTGCGGCGCGCAGATCCGCCGAATCAGGGGCGAGGACCATGAGCACTGAGGCGACCGCCGCCGACGACATGCCGCCGCCGGGAACGGCGGCCGAACCGCTTCGCCTTCTGGCCGAGGACGCCGACGACCTGCACATCATTTCCGCGGCGTTGCAGGACGCGATCATGCGGCCGGTCGATATCGTCTGGGAGCCGTCGGCCCGGCGGGTGACCCTGGCGCTGAGCCGTTTCTGCTGGGAGTGCGGCGGCGCCCGGGTGATGGCGGCGATGCAGTTCGGCGACGTGATCGCCGTCAAGAGTCGTCGCCTGCCGCGCGGGCCGGAGCATGCGCTGGAGCTGCTGGCCATGGATTTCGAGCCGGGCGAGGCGCCGGGCGGGCGGGTGACGCTGATGTTCGCCGGAGGCGGCGATCTGCGCATCGACGTCGAATGCCTCGACGCGGTGCTGACCGACCTTTCGGAACGCTGGCCCGCCCGGGTGGCGCCGACCCACAATGGCGACGAACCGGAGCCGGCGTGAGCGAGCACCGTCTGTCCTCGGTCGAACTGGATGCGGCCACCCTGCCGGCGGCGACGGCCGAGATCGAGCACGAGCGCCGTGTGGCCATCTTCGATCTGGTGGAGAAGAACAGTTTCGAGCCGGCCGGGGCCGACGGCGGGCCCTATGCGCTGAAGCTGTCGCTGCTGGACGGGCGACTGGTGTTCGATATCGCCGGGCCGGAGTTCGCTCGCGCCCACGGCCTGTCGCTGAACCCGCTGAACAAGGTGGTGAAGGACTATATCGCCATCTGCGACAGCTATTTCGAGGCGTTGCGGGGAACCTCGCCGAGCCAGATCGAGGCCGTCGACATGGGCCGGCGCGGCCTGCACAACGAAGGCGCCGAGCTGCTGAAAGCGCGGCTCGACGGCAAGATCGCGGTCGACCACGAGACGGCGCGGCGGCTGTTCACGCTCGTGACGGCGCTTTATCGGCGCGGTTGATCTCTCGACTATGGCGAGGTTTTCGGGCATAGGCCCGCTCTCTTTTCGACGTGCGCTCCCGCCCGGCGCGCGTCCAGACTTGTATTCACCGGGCGTGAGAGGCCGCATGGCTAAGGAAGAACTGCTCGAGTTTCCCGGCGTCGTCAGCGAACTGCTGCCGAACGCGACGTTTCGCGTGACGCTCGAGAACGACCACGAGATCATCGCCCACACCGCCGGCAAGATGCGCAAGAACCGCATCCGCGTGCTGGCCGGCGACAAGGTCCTGGTCGAGATGACGCCCTACGACCTGACCAAGGGCCGCATCACCTACCGCTTCAAGTAAGGACGGGCTCGGATGAGCCGTCCGGAGCTTGTGCTGGCGTCGGCCAGCCCGCGCCGCGTGGAATTGCTGGCGCTGGTCGGGATCGTCCCCGACCGCATCGAACCCGCCGACATCGATGAAACGCCGCTGAAGGACGAGACGCCGCCGCGTCTCGCCGCCCGGCTGGCGCGGAGCAAGGCCGAGGCCGTGGCGGCCCGCGCGCCCGACTCCGTGGTGCTGGCCGCCGATACGGTGGTGGCCGTCGGCCGCCGCCTGCTGGAGAAGGCCGCCGACGAGGCCGAGGCGGTGCGGTTCCTGAAACTGCTGTCGGGGCGCAATCACCGGGTCTTCACCGGCGTGGCCGTGGCCGCCGGGGGCGCGATCCGGCATCGGGTCGTCGAGGCGCGGGTCAGCATGAAGGTGCTGTCCGGGGACGAGATCGCCGCCTATGTCCGTTCGGGCGAATGGCGCGGCAAGGCCGGGGCTTATGGGATTCAGGGCCGGGCCGGGGCCTTCGTGACCCGGATCGTCGGCAGCTATCCCGCCATCGTCGGCCTGCCGCTGCACGAGACCGTCAACCTGCTGGCCGGGGCCGGCTGGCGCGCAGAGTGAGCGCGCTCGAAACCTTCCTCGACGAGACGCCCGGCGAGGTCCGGGGGATGGTCGTGCGGGGCGGCCGGTTCGAACGCCTGATCATCCAGAGAGAGAGCGACCCTCCGCAGCATCGTTTGGGGGCGCGGTCTGTCGGGCGCGTGACCACGGTCGATGCGGGGCTGAAGGGTGCGTTCGTCGACATGGCCGCCGGGGAGCCGTTCGGCTTTCTGCCTCTGCGCAAGAGCGATCGGGTCGCCGTCGGCGACAAGGTCGAGGTCGAGGTCTCGGCCGAACCGCGCGAACACAAGGGGGTGACGCTGAGCCTGATCGGGGCGGGGGAGGGCGAGGCCCGCTTACTGCGACCCGGGCCGACCGTGGCCGAGACGCTGACGCGGCTGGCCCCCGGCGTCGAACCGCGCGCCGGGGCGGCGGCGATGCGGGCCAGCCTCGAGGCCGAGGAGGAAGCAATGGCCCCGGGCGCACTGTTCGCCCATCTCGGCGTGCGGCTGATGGTGGAGCGGACGCGGGCGCTGGTGGCGGTGGACATCGACCATGCGCCGACCCCGGGCCGCGACGGGCGGCGCGACAAGACCCGGGCCAACCGCGAGGGGCTGGCGCAGGCGGCGCGGCTGATCCGGCTGAAAGGCTGGGGCGGGCTGGTCGCGGTCGATCTGGTCGGGACCGGGCATGACGGGGCGGCGATTCTGGCGGCGGCCCGGGCGGCTTTCGGCGATGATCCCGGGGTCGCCTTCGGGCCGGTGAACCGGTTCGGCGTGCTGATGGTGTCGCTGCCGTGGCGCGAGACCCCGATCGAGGAGCGTCTGCGGGGAGCGGACGGGCGGCCGAGCCTGGAGACCCGGGCCGTGGACGCCGTGCGGCGTCTGGGTGTGGCGCTGGCGGACGACACGGCGACGCCCTATCTGACCCTGCGCTGCCCCCCGGCGGTTGCGCCGATGGCTGGAGCGCTGGCGGCGCGGCTCGGTCCGCGGGCGCGGGTGAAGGCCGATCCGGCCCTGACCGGCGGCGTGGAAATCGATGAAGGCTGAAGCGATGGCGACCTGCCCCATCTGCCGGCGCGCGCCGGCCGACCCGAAATACAAGCCGTTCTGCTCCAAACGCTGCGCCGACGTGGATCTGCAGCGCTGGTTCACGGGCTCCTACGCCATCCCCGGCCCGGTGGAGGACGAGCCGCCGCGGGACGGAGAGGAAGGCTGACAAGACCGCTGGACACCTGAAAACGGCTCGCCTATAGACGCCGCTCTCGCGAATGGACGCCTCGCCTGGGTAGCTCAGTTGGTAGAGCAGCGGATTGAAAATCCGCGTGTCGGTGGTTCGAATCCGCCCCCAGGCACCACCATCCCCGCGCGCCGGCGGAATTCGGCGACACCAATCACGAAATTGTCGCTTTCGGCCCCAATCCTCGGCTTCAAGCGCGCTTGCTCTCCCGCAGGGGGAAAAGCGCGGTTGCGCACTTGACGCTCTGATAACCGTTCGCCAAAGGAGCTTGACCGCTTTCCTAGGCAAGCGGTCGGCGGAGGCGGGATTTCTCGAGATCCCGACGCCGTCGGCACCGCCCCGGAAGCCGAGAGGCAACCGGAAGCGTCAGGAGGCGTTTCGCAGACCGGGGTTCCAATGGACCCCAGCGCTGCGAACGAGATTTTCATGGAGGGGCGGTCGTCGTCTGCGGCCGTTTTCTCAGGGTTTCACGAGTCAGACCAAAAAAGCAGGAACTGGCGAACTATGCTCGATATCAAGAAGACCAACATCCTCCTGGCCATGGCCGGCGCCGCCGTCCTGATGGCCGGTACGCCGGTCCTCGCGCAGGATGCCACCGCTCCGGCCGCGGCCGAAGCCACCGCCGCCGCGCCGGCTGACGCCGCCGCCACCACGGCTCCGGCCGCCGAAGCCGCCCCGGCCGCCGAGGAGCCCGCCGCCGAAAGCCACGGCAAGCTGACCCCCGCCAAGATGTTCATGGAAGCGGACATCGTCGTGCAGGTCGTGATGATCGGCCTGCTGCTCGCCTCGGTGTTCAGCTGGGTGATCCTGCTGATCAAACTGTTCGAGTTCGGCGCCCTGAACCGCAAGACCGACCAGTTCCTCGAGTCCTTCCGTCAGACCCGCACGATCGCCGACATGCGTCGCGTGGCCACCTCGGAAGAGTTCGAAGGCAACCCGCTGGCCGATATGGCTGCCGCGGCCACCGACGAAGTCGAACTGTCGCGTCAGGCGGGCCTTTCGGTCACCGGCGATCACCGCGACGGCGCTCTCGGCCGCGCCCAGGCCGCCGTCAACGCCGTTCAGGCCGGTCTCGGCAAGCGTCTGTCGGGCGGACAGCAGTTCCTGGCCTCGACCGGTTCGACCGCGCCGTTCATCGGTCTGTTCGGCACCGTTTACGGGATCATGAACTCGTTCATCGGCATCGCGAACACCAACACGACCAACCTGGCCGTCGTCGCCCCCGGCATCGCCGAGGCGCTGCTGGCCACCGGTATCGGCCTGTTCGCGGCTATCCCGGCGGTTATCTTCTACAACTACTTCAACACCCGCATCGCCTCCTACGGCACCCGTTCGGACGGCTTCAACGCCGAGCTGATGAACGCCGTGTCGCGTAACCTCGACAAGGGGGCGTAAGTCGGATGGCCGCCAAACTCTCAGGCGGCGGCGGCGGCAAGTACGCCATCGAGCAGAACAGCGAGATTAACGTCACGCCGTTCGTGGACATCATGCTTGTCCTGCTCATCATCTTCATGGTGGCGGCTCCGCTCGCCACCGTGTCGGTGGAGGTGAAACTTCCGGTCGCGGTCGCGCCGATGCAGCAGAATCCGCCGAAGCCGTTCTACGTCTCGATCCAAGCCAACTCTCGGGTTTACCTGGGGGATGACGAGGTGGACATCGACTCCGTGGGGTCCGAACTGCTTGGTCAAATCGGCAATAAGGTGCCGTCGGATGAGCGGATCTTCATCCGGGCGGATCAGACCACCCGGTACGGCGATTTCATGCAGGTCATGAATTCGCTTCAGGACAGTGGTTTCTACAGCGTCGCCCTGGTCGGCGAAGACCAGTCGGCAGAGTAGGAGCGATGAAAATATGACCGAAGTCGAATATCATCGCAGTCTGTACGACCCGCCGAAGGCGAAGGGCATTTTCGGGGTCCCCCCGCATGTGTTTATCGCCAGCGTCGTGGTGGTGTTCCTGCTGTTCGCCCTGCTGGCGTTCTATTTCATCAACGCCCAGTTCAAGCTGCGCGAGGTGAACTACTCGGACGACTCCGTCGACGTCGAACTGATCGAACCGATCCCGCCGCCGCCGCCGCCCCCGCCGCCGCCGCCGCCGCCGCCCGAAACGGCGCCGCCGCCCAAGCTGCAGGTGCGCGTCCCGGCTCCGGTCCCGGTTCAGATTCCGGTTCCGCCGCTGCCGGTGCCGCCGACGCCGAAGGAAGAGCGGGTCGCCTCGACGATTCCGCCGGGCCGTATCGATGGACCGGTGACGATCCCGCTGCCGCCCCCGCCGCCGAAGCCGTCGGTGATCACCAATCCGAGCTGGTCGCGTCAGGTCAGGCCGGATTATCCGGAGCGGGCCCTGTCTCGGGGTATCGATTCCGGCTCGGTGCGCCTGAGCTGCCTGGTTCGGCCCGATGGTAGTCTCGATGACTGCCGTATCGTGTCGGAGGATCCCAGCGGCGCAGGCTTCGGCCAGGCGGCTTTGGCCGCCGCGCGCCGGTCGCGGATTTCGCCCCGGACCGTTGACGGGGCCGCTGTCGGCGCCCGCGTCGAATGGACGACCAGCTACCGGGCCGCGCCCGAATAGATCGGGACCTGCGATCCCGGAACGCCCCGGCCCCCACGGCCGGGGCGTTTTCGTATGGGGGGTGGAGCGTTTCGGGCGGTCCAGGCGTTGTCCCGCGGAGTTGAACCGGAGCCTGCCTCATGACCCGCATCTTCCCCCGCCCGCTTACCGCCGCCTTCGCCGCGACCGCCGCCCTGTCGCTGGCCGCCTGCGCCTATAACGAGACGCTGGGCCGCAACCAGTTTCTGATCGTGGACGACGCCGCTCTGACGCAGCAGTCCGACGCGGCCTGGGCCGAGGCCCTGCGCACCCAGCCGACCTCCAGAGACGCGGCCGCCAATGAGCGCGTGCGTCGTGTCGGGGGACGGATCGTTCAGGCCGCAGGCCTGACCAACCGCAGCTGGGACTATGCGGTCTTCGTCAGCAACAGTCCCAACGCCTTCGTCCTGCCGTCGGGCAAGATCGGCGTCACCACGGGCCTGCTGGGCCTCGTCCGCAACGACGACCAGTTGGCCGCCGTGCTGGGTCACGAGGTCGGCCACGTCGTCGCCCGCCACGCCGCCGAGCGCTACTCGACAACGGCGCTGAGCAGCGTGGCCATCAGCGGCGTCCAGAGCGTCGCCGGCGACTACGCCAAGGCCGCGGGAGCCATTGGCGGTCTGGGCGCTCAATTGGGCGTCCTGCTGCCATTCTCGCGCAATCATGAGCTGGAGGCGGATCGGCTTGGCGTCGACTACATGCAGCGCGCCGGCTACCGACCGTCCGAGTCGATCGCCCTGTGGCGGATCATGGCCGGGCAGCGTCAGGGCTCGACGCCGGAGTTCGCCTCGACCCACCCGTCCGACGCCAGCCGGATCGCGGCGCTGGAACAGTATATCGCGAGTCAGGGCTGGTCGTAGAGGACAGGGGCCAAGGGTCGAGGGACCGAGGGGCGGTTAAGGTAGAGACTGGTTCGGTCTGGTCCCCGCAGCCTGATTTCCTCGCCCCTCGACCCTCGGCCCTCGACCTTCTTCCAAATCGACCTTGATCGACGCCAGCGACCCCGCTAGACACGCCGCTCGCGACAGCGCGCCGCCTTAGCTCAGTTGGTTAGAGCGCCGGTTTGTGGAACCGGAGGTCCTCAGTTCAAGCCTGAGAGGCGGTACCATCCTCCCCGATCTGGAGCGCGTTACGGCATGACCGACACGCCGCCGGCCTGGGACTCCCTTCAGTACAGCCGTTTCGAACGCGAGCGCGACCGCGCCGCCCACGATCTGCTGGCGCGACTGCCCGATGAGCTGACTCCCGGCGAGATCTGGGACCTGGGTTGCGGCGCGGGGCAGCACGCCGTCTGGCTGACGAGGCGTTTCCCGAAGGCTCGCGTCCATGGTCTGGACACCAGTGAGGCGATGCTGGAGGCCGCGCGGGCCTGGGACGTCGATGTAGACTGGCGGTTGGGCGATATCGCCGGTTGGGCGCCGGACCGGCCGGTCGACCTGATTCTGGCGAACGCCTCACTGCACTGGTTGCCCGATCACGAGGCCCTGCTGGGGCGGCTGACGGAAGCGCTGGCTCCGGGCGGGGTCATCGCCGTGCAGATGCCGATGGCGTATGAGACCCGGCATCATTCGCTGATGCGCGAGGTCGCAGCCGACGGGCCGTGGGCCAGGGCCCTGGCCGGAGTCGGGACGGTCGCGCCGCTGCTGCAGCCGGAAGACTATTATTCCGTGCTGGCCGAAGGATGCGGCGACGTCGATGTCTGGTCGACGACCTATCTGCAGGCGCTGACCGGGGCCGACGCCGTGCTGGAGTGGATGAAGGGGACCGCGCTGCGGCCCTTCCTCGCGGCGCTGCCTGACGGCGTCATGCGGCGGGCTTATCTGGCCGCGCTCGGCGAGCGGCTTTCTTCCGCCTTCCCACCACGGCGGGACGGAGTGACGCTGATGCCGTTTCCGCGGCTGTTTCTGGTGGCGCGAAAGCGCTGAGGGGCATGCGACGGCGAAGATAGGTGACCGGGCAGACGAGATCGGCCAGCGTCTCCCGCGTGGCGCTGTAGCCCGCATCGACCCCCGCCTCGAACCCCTTCCAGTCGCGAATATCGAGACCGTCCGGCGTGGGCTGGATCAGCAGGTCGGTGGCGGCGCGGGAACTTTCGAGATCGGCGTCCGTGGTCAGGGTGGCCGAGCGCATCAGGATCGAGACGATCGGCGGTCCCCGTCGCCAGGCGCCGGTGGCGATCAGCCGCCAGATCGACGGCGGGTGCTCTATCAGGTCCGGATCGACGCCCCGCGTTTCGGACATGTCGATGGCGATGACCGGACCGGAGTTCATCTGGCGCATCACCTCGGCCGGGAGGTTTTTCAGCACCGCGCCGTCGACCAGCACCTGGCCATCGATGACCACGGGCGGCAGGATGCCGGGGATGGCGATGGAGGCCCGCATGGCGCGCCGCATCAGGCCGCGGCGGTGCACCTCCAGCTTGCCGCTGGTCAGGTTGGTGGAGGCCGCGAAGAACGGGCGGTGCAGGTCGGCCAGGTCGATATCGCCGTAAGCCTCGAGCAGCAGGCGGTCGACCTTGTGCGCGCGGGTCATGGCCAGCATCGGGAAGGCGAGATCGGACAGCGGGTCGCTCTCCACGAACGCCTTGCGGATGCCGGCTTCGAGCTCTTCCTGCGACCAGTTCAGGGCGGGGCCGGCGGCGATCACCGCGCCCATGGACGCCCCGCCGACGAAGTCGATCGGCACCCTCGCCTCGCGCAGGGCCCGCAGGGCGCCGATGTGCGAATAGGCCCGGGCGCCGCCGCCGGAGAGGACCACGCCCACGGCGGAGCCGGTGATGACCCGGCCGATCCGCTCGGCGTCGGCCTGGTCGCCCTCGACGGCCTGGAACCAGCGGCCGGGGCCGACCGCGTCGATCCACACGTTGGTGTTTGCCGGGTTGGTCATGCGGGGATCGCGCAGCAGGATCAGGTCGGTGCGGCGCTGGGCGTCGAGCACGCCGGCGTGGGGCAGGGGTCGGTTGGGCGGGGTCATCAGGCCTGACCCGACGACGAAGACCCGGTCGACCTGGCGCGCGCACAGCGCGGCCCAGGCGGGCTCGTCCATCTCGGCGACGTAGAGGACATAGTCGTGGGAGTCCTCGACCCGGCTGAACCAGTCGCTGGCGGAGGACAGGGCCGTCTGGTCGATGACCTGGCAGGTGAAGCCGTCGGCCTCGATGGCCGCCGCGATGCGCTCGACGAAGGCGCGGATCGGGCGCGGCCGGGCCGAGATGAAGCCGAACACGCTGGGCTCGCCGCCGCCGGAGCGCCGGTCGCGGGCGCGCTGGATCATCAGCCGGGACAGTTCGACCATGAGGTCGGGCTCGGTGCGGGCGGCCTCGAAGAAGGCGTCCCGCGGCAGGGCGATGACCTCGGAGTCGCGCAGGGCGACGACGTCGGCGGTATGAACCGTGCCCGCCAGCATGGCCATTTCGCCGGCGGGCTCGCCGGGCCGGATGACGCCGACGAACTGGGGCGGGCGATCCCCGACGGGTTCCCGCCGGAACACGCCGAGGCGGCCCGAGCGAAGCAGGTAGAGGGTGTCAGCCGTATCGCCCTCGAGGAACAGGCTTTCGCCGCCGGTCAGGGCGAACCAGCTGGCGCTGGTGTTCGTGCCGCCCGTGAAGATGCGGTGCAGGGCGTCTTCGAGGCGGTCGGAGCGGGTCGGGGCCATGGCGCGGGGCCTGGGGGCTAAGGGCTAGTCAGAAGAATCGGAACAGGCCATCGTCGCACATCCCAGCGCAATCCCTAGCCCCTGGACCCAAGCCCCTACCAGGCCCCCATCTCACGCAGTTGCTTCGCCAGGTCCTCGGGCAGGTCGCCGGCGTCGAGGGTCGTCAGGTCGGGCGGGGCGTCCTTCGGTTCAAGATAGCGCCAGCCCTGGAAGGGCCGCCGGGCCTGGGGGGCGGTGCGGACGACCTCGGGCGACAGCTTGATGTGGCACATCGAGGCCTTGCCCTCGCCCCGCGTCGAGATGTCGAGGATGGGCATGCGGCAGACCACCGAGCCCTTCATCACCCAGAACAACGAACCGCCGTCCTCGAGTTCGGCGGCGCGTTTGGGAGTCATCCGGGTGTGGACGGTCAGCCATTCGCCCTTGGCCGCGCGGCGCTCCAGCGTCTCGACCCTGGCGACGCCGACGCACAGCTTGATCATGTGCAGGGTGGTCATGACGCCGGAGCGGCGGCCTCGACCGTAGCCAGCACCGTCCCGTCCGCGACCTGATCGCCGACCGAGACGGCAATCTCGCCGACCACGCCGTCGAACGGGGCGACGAGGGCGTGTTCCATCTTCATGGCCTCAAGCACCACGACGGGCTGGCCCTTGGTCACCGTGTCGCCGGACTTGGCGGGCGCGGCGACGATCTTGCCGGGCATGGGGGCGCGCAGGGCGCCGTCGGAGGCGGGGCCGGACCCGGCTCCCGCCCGGGCGAAGGCGCGGATCTCGAAGGCCGAGCCGTTCTCGAAGGCGACGCCGGCGCGCGGGGATAGCGGCAGATAGCTGATGACGCCGTGGGCCTCGTCGCGCATGGCCACCGTCTGGGGCCGGCCGTCGACCACCAGATGTTGGTCGGTTCGCGCCGCGGCATTCGCGCGGAAGCCCCTCGGGCCGTAGCCACCGTCCCACGGACTGGTCGGGTCTCCGCTTTCATCAGGCGCGGCGTCGGTGCGCAGGTAGTAGGCGGCGTCCTCCAGCGCCATGGCTGAGAGGGGCTCGGCGGTCAGGGCGGGTTCCTCGGCGGCGATGAAGCCAGTGTCGATGTCCCCGCTGTTGAAGCGCGGATGCTCGAGGCATTTCATCACGAAGGCGGCGTTGGTCTTCACCGGCCAGACCTCGACCTCGCCAGCGGCCTCGGCCAGCGCCTCGGCGGCCTCTTCCCGTGTCTCGCGATGCACGATCAGCTTGGCGATCATCGGGTCGTAGAACTGGCTGACCTCGCCGCCTTCCATGACGCCGGTGTCGACGCGGATGTCGTCGGGAAGGCGGAAGTGATCGAGCTTGCCGATCGAGGGCAGGAAGCCGTTGGCGGGGTCCTCGGCGTAGAGGCGGGCTTCCATGGCCCAGCCGTTCAAAGGGATGTCGGCCTGTTTCAGCGGGATGGGCTCGCCGGCGGCGACGCGCAGCTGCCATTCGACCAGGTCGACGCCGGTGATCGCCTCGGTGACCGGGTGTTCGACCTGCAGACGGGTGTTCATCTCCATGAACCAGATGCGGTCGGCCTTGAGGCCGTCGGAGGCGTCGGCGATGAATTCGATGGTGCCGGCGCCCTCGTAGTTCACGGCTTTCGCGGCGCGGACGGCGGCGGCGGTGACGGCCTCGCGGGTGGCGGCGTCCATGCCGGGGGCCGGGGCCTCCTCGATGACCTTCTGGTGGCGGCGCTGCAGCGAGCAGTCGCGTTCGTGCAGGTGGACGACCGTGCCGTGCGTGTCGCCGAAGACCTGCACCTCGATGTGGCGCGGACGGGTGATGTATTTCTCGATCAGGACGCGGGGGTCGCCGAAGGAGGCCTCGCCCTCGCGCTGGGCCCCGGCCAGCCCTGCGGCGAAGTCCTGGGCGCGCTCGACCTTTTTCATGCCCTTGCCGCCGCCGCCGGCGACGGCCTTGATGAGCACCGGATAGCCGATGGCGTCCGCCTCTTTCTGCAGCCGTTCGAGGGACTGGTCCTCGCCGAGGTAGCCGGGGGTGACCGGCACGCCGGCCTCCATCATCAGGGATTTGGCGGCGTCCTTGAGGCCCATGGCGCGGATGGCGGCGGGCGGCGGGCCGATCCAGACCAGGCCGGCGGCCATGACCGCCTCGGCGAAGTCGGCGTTCTCACTGAGGAAGCCGTAGCCGGGGTGGATGGCCTCGGCGCCCGTCTGTTTGGCGGCGGCCAGGACCCTGGCGGTGTCGAGGTAGGATTCGCGGGCGGCGGCGGGGCCGATCAGCACGGCCTCGTCGGCCTCGCGCACGTGCAGGGCTTTCGCGTCGGCTTCGGAATAGACGGCGATGGTGCGCAAGCCCATGCGGCGGGCGGTGCGGAACACGCGGCAGGCGATCTCGCCGCGATTGGCGACCAGGACGGATTTGAACATGGGATTTTCTTAGAGGGGCGGGGGTCGAGGGTCGAGTAGAGCAGGCGCGATTCTTCGTCTTCCGGGGCGGGAGCCGCGGAAGGGTGGGGAGGGCGCGGGACAGCCGGGCCTCGCCCGGTTGGGATGTGAATACCGTTTCGACGAGACAGACTGTCCCGCGCGGTCGTTTTCCACGCGCCCTCCGGCTGGCGGCCCTGTCATTCGAGCCTTGCCGGATCACCGCCAGGGTCATTGCTGAACCCGACGCGGGGCGGACATGACGGCATGTTGCTGACGTCAGCAGCCCGCTTCCATTAGCGCGCGGCGAGCAAGCGGGCAGGATCCATCCCTGCCCGACGAGGACCCCCGGACTCTCCGTCGCCCGGGCTTCATCGCTCGACCACAGCCCGCCGACATCGAGAACGTGGATCCGACGCCCTCCCCACCGACGGGAAGCCCCTATACTAAACCCCCTCCGCCCTCAGGCGGGTTCAGGACGCTCGATCACGAACGGAGTCCGGGGAAAACAACGGGTTGGGAGATTTCTATAGGCGGATTGCACATTAACTTGCAGCGCAGCAATTGCCCTTGAGAGCCGAGGTTCATCACAACGGGCACAACGGATTCACGACGGACACGACGGGGCCGGAGGGGCGGCGGCGACCGTCGGGGAGACGCAATCGATGGATGGCGGGCAAGGGCCCGCGAAGACGAAGCGGGGCCGGGTCCCGTCGTGCCCGTTGTGACCTCGCCGTGGTCGTTGTGATGAACCCGCGTCGGGCAGCGGCCCGCACCGCCGGCCCCGGGATGACGAAGTGGAGGGTCCTATTCCGCCCAGCGCGGCTTGCGCTTGTCGAGGAAGGCGCGGACGCCTTCCTGGCCTTCGACGGAGGTTCGGGCGTGGGCGATGCGGCGGGCGGTGTCTTCCATCAGGCCGTGATCGACCTTCTCGTGGGCGACGTCGTGAACCAGCCGTTTGGCGTCCCCCATGGCGCCGGGGGCGCAGGCCTTGAGGCCCTTGACGAAGTCGGAGACGAAGGGACCGATGGCGGCGGCGTCGGGCAGGACATGGCCGATCAGGCCGTAGGCGCGGGCGGCGTCGGCCTCGAACAGGTCGGCGGTCATGAACAGGGCGCGGGCGGTGCGGGCGCCGACGGCCTCGATCACATAGGGGGCTATGGTCGCCGGGATCAGGCCCAGCTTGACCTCGGAGAAGGCGAACTTCGTCCCCTTGACCGCCACCGCCATGTCGCAGGCGGCGACGATGCCGGCCCCGCCGCCCATGGCCGCGCCCTCGACGAGGGCGACGGTCAGGGCCGGAATGTCGTGCAGCGCCTTGAGCATCTTCGCCAAGCCCATGGCGTCGGAGCGGTTGTCGCTCTCGGACCAGTCGGCGGCGTCGCGCATCCACTCCAGGTCGGCCCCGGCGCTGAAGGTCCCGCCCGCGCCGCGAATGAAGACGACGCGCACATGGTCGGCGCCGTGCAGGGTTTCGAAGGCCTCATAGAGGGCGGCGATGGTGGCGGCGTCGAAGGCGTTGCGCTTTGACGGCCGGTTGATGGTGACGAAGACGACGCCGTCGAGCGTGGACTCGATCCGCACCAGCCGGTCGTCGGCGTCGGGGGCCGGGTCGGCCAGCAGGGGGTGGGCGATGGCGTTGATCTTCGCCGCCTCGCCCGGGGTGACGTCGAGGGCGTTGATGTCGGCGGGGGAGGGTTTGCGGTCGGTCATGGTGTCTCCTGCGGCTTCACCGGTATAACGCGCGGCGGGCCGAACGGAACATGGGGGAAATACGATGGCGACCAGCACGACCGACCGGGTTCGGCGGATGAGCGTGGCCAGCGTCCATGTCCACTATGTCGCCAAGGTCGAGAAGAAGGGCCGGACACGAGCCGAGGTGGATGAGGTCATCCGCTGGCTGACCGGCTATTCGCAGGATCAGCTGGAGGCGCTGCTGGCCGACAAGACCGACTTCGAGACCTTCTTCGCCAAGGCGCCGGCGATGAACCCCAACCGCTTCCTGATCACCGGGGTGATCTGCGGCTATCGCGTCGAGGAGATCGAGGACCCGTTCATGCGGGAGCTGCGCCACCTCGACAAGCTGGTGGACGAGGTGAGCAAGGGGAAGGCGATGGAGAAGGTGCTGCGGGCGGGTTGAACTCGTCCACAGCTTTCCAAGGAGAACATATTGCCAACCGGAACAAACCGGGTACATCTTCACGGCGCAGGTTAGAAAGGCCTCCTTCTTCGTTAAGGGTACACCTAATGCCGACAAAACTACCGGGCGGACGGACCACCGCGATCGGGTATGCGCAGGCGCTTAACGGGTTTCACGCCACGAGGTATGCGACACGACGGGGGCGACCTCTCAATCGAATGGTCTCGGTCAACTTCGCCCGCCTTGGTCTCGACGAAGAGAAGTGCGGACCGCTCTTTAGAGAACTGCGCGATCGCATCGCTCGCGCGTGGAAGTATGCCGACGCCAACGGGGCCGGTTTAGGCAGCTTCGACTACATTCTTGCTCACGAGAATCCCGGCGCGCGACGCAACGTCCATTGTGCCATCCACGTCCCGGCGGAGCAGACTGACTGGTTCGACCAACTGGTTCGCCACCGGCTGGCAAAGCTGATCGGCAGGCCGTTGCCGCAAGGAACTCTCGACTTCACCGAGATCAAAACACCCGGCAACACGACGAAATACATCCTCAAGGGAGTGGATCGGCGCTACGTCCAGCACTTCCACATGAGAGACTGGGCCGCCGACCAAGGCGTGGTTTCGGGCCGGAGATTCGCCACCAGTCGCAGCATTGGGAGAACCGCCCGACGCCGGAATAACTGGCGAAGGTCCTAGTCACATCCTGAACACGCCGAAGGTCGTCTCCGGGATCGGGGCGTTGAGGCTGGCGCTGATGGCGAGTCCCAGCACGTCCCGCGTCTGCGCCGGATCGATCACCCCGTCGTCCCACAGCCTCGCGGTGGCGTGGTAGGGGTTGCCCTCGTCCTCGTATTTCTGACGGATCGGGGCCTTGAAGGCCTCGGCCTCCTCGGGCGTCCAGCTGTCGGCGTCGCGGTGGACGGTGGCCAGAACCGCCGCTGCCTGTTCGCCGCCCATGACGCTGATGCGGCTGTTGGGCCAGGTGAACAGGAAGCGGGGCGAGTAGGCGCGGCCGCACATGCCGTAGTTGCCGGCCCCGAAGCTGCCGCCGATCAGGACGGTGAATTTGGGCACCTCGGCGCTGGCGACGGCGGTGACCAGCTTGGCGCCGTTCTTGGCGATGCCCTCGGCCTCGTATTTGCCGCCGACCATGAAGCCGGAGATGTTCTGCAGGAAGACCAGCGGGATCTTCCGCTTGCAGGCCAGTTCGATGAAATGGGCGCCCTTGAGCGCGCTCTCGGAGAACAGCACGCCGTTGTTGGCGAGGATGGCGACCGGATAACCCCAGATGCGGGCGAAGCCGCAGACCAGGGTCGTGCCGTACAGGGCCTTGAACTCGTCGAACTCGGAGCCGTCGACGAGGCGGGCGATGACCTCGCGTACGTCATAGGGGGCGCGGACGTCGTCGGGGATGATGCCGTACAGCTCCTCGGCGTCGAAGGCGGGGGCGCGGGGTTCGCGCACGTCGAGGTCGACGCGCTTCACCGTGTTGAGGCCGTCGACGATGGTGCGGACGATCTCCAGCGCGTGCTCGTCGTTGTCGGCCACATAGTCGACGACGCCGGACTTGCGCCCGTGCGTCTCGGCCCCGCCCAGTTCCTCGGCCGAGATGACCTCGCCGGTGGCGGCCTTCACCAGCGGCGGGCCGGCGAGGAAGATGGTGCCCTGTTCGCGCACGATCACCGTCTCGTCCGACATGGCGGGCACATAGGCCCCGCCGGCGGTGCAGGAGCCCATGACGCAGGCGATTTGCGGAATGGACTTCGCCGACATCCGCGCCTGGTTGAAGAAGATGCGCCCGAAATGGTCGCGGTCGGGGAAGACCTCGGCCTGGTGGGGCAGGTTGGCGCCGCCGGAATCAACCAGATAGACGCACGGCAGGTTGTTCTGTTCGGCGATCTCCTGGGCGCGCAGGTGCTTCTTGACCGTCATCGGGAAATAGGCGCCGCCCTTCACCGTCGGGTCGTTGGCGACGATCATCACCTCGCGGCCCGAGACCCGGCCGACGCCGCAGATCATGCCGGCGCCGGGGGCCTCGCCCTTGTACATGTCGCAGGCGGCCAGCTGGCCGATCTCGAGGAAGGGCGAACCGGGATCGAGCAGACGTTCGACGCGATCGCGGGGGAGGAGCTTGCCGCGGGCGACGTGGCGTTCGCGCGACTTCTCGGGACCGCCGAGGGCCGCCTCGGCGACTCGGGCGCGGAGCTCGTCGCGCAGGGCGCGGTTGTGGGCGTCGAGCGCCTTGAAGGCGGGGCTGTTCGGGTCGATGGCGGACGTCAGCTTGGGCATGGGGGCTGGTTTAGGGCGGTTCTGAGAGACGCTCCATACCTTTCGTCATCCCGGGGCGTGAAGCGACCCCGGGACCCAGCGGCGCGCGGCAGCGCGAACCTGTCGCGAACTCCGTGGTTGCCGGCATCGCCTTCGCTTCGCTTCGGCGCCGCTGGGTCCCGGCCTTCGCCGGGATGACGAAAGAAGAGAATGGGGCTCACTCCCCTTATGGCAGCCCGCAGCAAATCCAGTTGACCCGGCCGCATCCCCGTGGCCTGTCCCGCCTCCCATGTCCGCCCTGAGCCTCGAGACCCCCGCCACCCTGAAAGACCTGCTGCACCTCGCGTGGCCGGTGGTGCTGGCGCGTATCGGCATCATGACCATGGGCCTGACCGACGCCATCGTGGTCGGCAACTGGTCGGGGCTGGAGCTGGCCTACAGTTCGCTGGCCATGACCCCGACGATGATCGTCGTGACCACCGCCGTCGGTCTGTTGATGGGGGTGCAGGTGATGACCGCCCGCTATCTCGGCGAGGGACGGCGTCATGAGGTCGGGGCGGTGCTGCGGCGGGGGGTGACCTATTCACTGCTGCTCGGCGGTGGGGCCATGGTCGCCCTGATCCTGCTGGGGCCGTGGGGTTTGCGGAGCCTGGGTCTGGCCGACGGGCTGGCGGAGGGAGCCTCGCCGGTGCTGATCGTGCTTGCCCTGTCGATGCCCGGCTATCTGGTCAGCGTGGCGGCGCAGCTGTTCCTCGAGGCCCTGCACCGGCCGCGGGCGGGCATGTGGGCCATGTGGATCGCCAATGGCGTCAATCTGGCGCTGAACCTGCTGCTGGTGCCGGACGTGCTGGGGCTCGGGATCGACGGCGCCGTGGCGGCGGCCTGGGCGACGCTGTTCGCACGGACATCGCTGGCGGTGTTCCTGATCGTCTACATCGTGCGTATGCCCGAGGCGCGGGCGCTGGGCGTGTTCAGTCGCCCCCGCCGAGACCCGCCCGCCGAGCGCGACCAGCGCAAGGTCGGCTACGGCGCGGGCAGCTCCTATTTCATCGAGGTCGCCGCCTTCGGGGCGATGACCTTCATCGCCGGCCAACTGGGCGCGCTCGAGACGGCGGCCTGGACCATCGTGATCAACGTCTCGGCCATCGTCTTCATGGTCCCGATGGGGCTGTCGTCTGCGACCGCGGTGCTGGTCGGCCGGGCCTATGGTGCGAAAGACGGACGCGGCGTGATGCGGGCCGGGCTGGTCGGGCTGGGCGTCGTCAGCGCCCTGACGTTGGCGGTGGCGCTGGCGCTGTGGCCGACGGCGGAGTGGGTGGCCAGCGCCTACAACCGCAATCCGGCCCTGCTGGCGATGGTGACGCCGGCGCTGGTGCTGGCGACCCTGTTCTTCGTGGCCGACGGCATCCAGGTGGTCTCGGCCTCGGCCAACCGCGCGGCGGGCGACGTCTGGTGGCCGACGATCATGCATTTCGCCGCCTACAGCCTGATCATGATGCCGCTCGGCTGGTGGCTGGCCCATGAGATCGGGGTCAACGGCCTGGTCTGGGCGGTGATCATCGCCAGCCTGGTGTCAGCGACGCTGCTGACGGGGCGGTTCGTCAGGGTAGCGCGGCGGCTTCCGCAGGGTCTGGGGACTGGGACCGGGGGCTAGGGAAGGCGTCGGGGTTGCGGTATCGCGCAGCACTCGCCACTAAGCCCTAAGCCCTACTCCCCACGCCCTTCCTCCCGGAATCCATGTCCCGCATCCTCATCACCTCGGCCCTGCCTTACATCAACGGCATCAAGCATCTGGGGAATCTGGCGGGCTCGATGCTGCCGGCGGATGTGTTCGCGCGGTTCAAGCGGGCCCAGGGGCATGAGGTGCTCTACATCTGCGCCACGGACGAGCACGGCACCCCGGCCGAACTGGCCGCCGCCGCCGCCGGGCAGGACGTGCGCACCTATTGCGACGAGCAGCACGAGATCCAGAAGCGGGCCGGCGAGGCCTTCGGGCTCAGCTATGACTGGTTCGGGCGGTCCTCCAGCGACGCCAACCGGCGGCTGACGCAGCATTTCGCCGCCCGGCTGGAGCAGAACGGCCTGATCGAGGAGCGGGTCGACCGGATGATCTATTCGGTCGACGACGCCCGCTTCCTGCCGGACCGTTATGTCGAGGGGACCTGCCCGCATTGCGGCCACGTCGGTGCGCGCGGCGACCAGTGCGACAACTGCGGGCGGCTGCTGGACCCGACCGACCTGATCGATCCGTATTCGGCGGTGTCGGGATCGCGCAATCTCGAGGTCCGGGACACGCGTCACCTCTATCTGCTGCAGACCAAGCTGGAACAGCGCATCCGCGACTGGATCGGGACCAAGGGCGACTGGCAGACGCTGGCCCGGTCCATCGCCCTGAAACATCTCGACGAGGGGCTGATCGACCGGGGCGTGACCCGCGACCTGAAATGGGGCGTGCCGGTGGTCGGGCCCGACGGCGGGCCGCGTCCCGGCATGGAGGGCAAGGTCTTCTACGTCTGGTTCGACGCCCCGATCGAATATATCGGCGCCACCGAGGAATGGGCCGAGGCGACCGGCCGGACCTGGCGCGACTGGTGGCGCACCGACGAGGGCGCCGACGACGTCCGCTACGTCCAGTTCATGGGCAAGGACAATGTGGCCTTCCACACCGTCAGCTTCCCGGCGACGATCCTCGGATCGGGCGAGCCGTGGAAGACGGTCGATACGCTGAAGGCCTTCAACTGGCTGAACTGGTACGGCGGCAAATTCTCGACCAGCCAGAAGCGCGGCGTATTCATGGACCAGGCGCTGGAGCTGCTGCCCGCCGACTATTGGCGCTGGCATCTGACCGCCTATGGGCCGGAAGGGTCGGACGCGGCCTTCACCTGGGAGCAGTTCCAGTCGACGACCAACAAGGACCTGGCCGATGTGCTGGGCAATTTCGTCAACCGCATCGTCAAATTCGCGGAGAGCAAGTTCGACGGCGTCGTGCCGGACGCGGGCGAGCCGGGGCCGCTGGAGGCGAAGCTGGAGGCCGATGTCCGGGCCGGCATCGCCGAGGCGACCGCCGCCTTCGAAGCCATGGAATTCCGCAAGGCCTGCCAGGCCCTGCGCGCCGTCTGGGTGCTGGGCAACGAATATCTTCAGGAGGCGGCGCCGTGGACCGCCTTCAAGACCGATGTCGACCGGGCGGCGGTCGGGGTGCGCACCGGCCTCAACCTGGTGGCGCTGTTCGCCCGGCTCGCGGCGCCGGTGATGCCGGCCTCGGCGGAGAAGATCGCCGCCTCGGTGGGGGCCGCGGACCTGAGCTGGCCGACCGCGGACGAGCCGTTGCTGGACGCCCTGCCGCGCGGCCAGGCCGTGACCGCCCAGGGGGTGCTGTTCACCAAGATCGAGGACGCCCAGGTGGCGGAATGGAAGGAACAGTTTGGCGGAGGCGTAGATTCGATTAACGTTGAGTCGTGAAGTTCAGAGGGGTTTGAGGATGCTTGGAATTAGAAAGTTGGCTGTCCTGATTGCTGCGGCGGGCTTGACCGTCGCCGGCTGCGCTGAGCTCACGGAGTTCAATGATTGGCTGAACGAGCCCATGTCGCCCGAGGCCATCGCGCACCGGGACGCCCAGCGGGCCTCTCAGCCCTACATCCCAAATTACACGACAATCGGAACGCCTTACGACACCGGGGCATCCGGAACATCGGGGGCATCATCACGGCCGTCGAGCGACAGCGGAGTGAGTTCTGGTACTGGGCAGTGCCGGGCAGGGCTGGCACCCGCGCCTTGTCGTTTCCCGGACGGCAGCTGGGGCACCTGCTGCGCCAACCCCCAATAATGCACCGTCGAAGAGAGGCGATGAAAGCCCGTCCCATAAGTGATCAAGGTTGATCCGTCGTCGCCTTCTTTGTCGAAACCGTCTGCGCCGGTGGCGTATCCGCTGAACTGGTCGGGAGGGGTGGGGTCTCAAGTTCATTACTCTCGCCCCGGGTTCCCTTCAGATGCTTGGACGCCTCCTTCTCGCCGATGTCGAGGAAGGCGGGGGCGGCGGCGTTGAACGCCTCCATCCGGTCGGTGCGCACGATCACCGAGCGGCCGCCGTCCCAGATCATGTGCAGGGCGACGTAGAGGACCACGAACAGGCCGACGTAGCCGATCCAGCGGTGCCGGGTCAGCAGCTTGGCGATGAAGGTCGCCGCAACGCCCATCAGAGCGATCGACAGCACCAGGCCGAAGACCATGATGACGGGATGGTCGTGCGCGGCGCCGGCGACGGCCAGCACATTGTCCAGCGACATGGTGATGTCCGCGATCATGATCTGGACGAGGGCGGCGCCGAAGGATTTGCGCTTGAGACCGAGGGCCTCGGGCGGCGGGCCGCCGCCATGGTGCACCGACATGGCCGTCTCCAGTTCGGCCTCGGCCTCGGCCTGGTCGTGAGTGGCCTGCTCACGCAGTTCGCGCCACATCTTCCAGCACACCCACAGCAGCAGGAAACCGCCGGCCAGCAGCAGGCCGACGATGGCCAGAAGCTGCACGGTGATGAGGGCGAAGCCGATGCGCATCACCACCGCGGCGGCGAGGCCGATCAGAATGGCCTTCTTGCGCAGCTCGGGGGCCAGGGCGGCCGCGGCGAGGCCCACGGCCACGGCGTTGTCGCCCGCCAGCACCAGGTCGATCATCAAGACCTTGCCGAGCGCGCTGAGGGCTTCCGGGGTGAACAGTTCGGCGGAGCTGAGAAATTCCATGCGCGCGCTCTAGGGCAGGGGAGTGGGTTTGGGCAAGCCGGATACGCCGATCAGTCCCGCGTCCGCGCGCGCGTGGCTTCATAGAGGGCGATGGCGGCGGCGTTCGACACATTGAGGCTCTCAAATCCCCCGGGCATGGGGATTTTCGCCATCACGTCGCAATGCTCGGCCACCAGGCGGCGGACGCCGTCGCCCTCGGAGCCCATGACCAGGACGGTGGGCCGGCGGTCCAGGGCCTGCTCCAGCGTCAGCTCCGCCGCCCCGTCCAGCCCGACGGCCTGCCAGCCGAGGTCGGACAACCGCTCGAGCGCCCGGCTCAGATTGGTCACCCGGGCGCAGGGCAGGCGCTCGGTGGCGCCGGCCGAGGCCTTGGCCAGCGCCCCGGCCAGGGCGGGCGAATGCCGGTCCTGCACCACGACGCCCTTCGCGCCGAAGGCCAGGGCCGAGCGGAAGATGGCGCCGACGTTCTGGGGGTCGGTCAGCTGGTCGAGCATGACGATGACTCCGTCTGCGGGTTCGGTGAAGTCCTCAAGCGCCACGCCCTCGAGCGGCTGGACCTTGAAGGCGAGGCCCTGATGCACGGCGCCGGCCGGCAGCATGCGGGCCAGGGCCGTGCCGTCGACGATCTCGACCCGGTGGCCGTTCGGCGCGAGACCGTCGCGCTCGATCTCGGCGGCGCGGTCCGCGGTGGCCAACAGCCGCCCCATGCCCTTGCGGGCCGGATTGGCCAGGGCCGCGAGCACCGGATGACGGCCCCACAGCCAGTGGTCCGCGTCGACCTTGGGCTTGCGTTCGCGAGCCGGAGAATCGGCGCCGCCCCGCGCCGGCGGATTGGGCGTCCAGCCGCCGGTTTTCGGGGCCTCGGGACGATCCCGGAAGCCCGGCTTTTTACCGGTTTTCCGGTCGTTGCGTTCTCTGTTTGACGACACTATAAGACGCCCTCCGATTTGGGGCCCAAGGGCATTCCGGTCAGGCGCTTCCTCTAAACCAGGGTTTGCCGGACTTCGAAGGCTTTTGTTCGGGAGCGGTTGTTTCGACCGCTTTCGGGCGTTCCGGATCGGTCTTCACATCGCGCGAGGGGGAATGTCCCGAGCGGCAAAGGGGGCGGACTGTAAATCCGCTGCGTAAGCTTCGCAGGTTCGAGTCCTGCTTCCCCCACCACGCGCTGTCGAAGACCGGCGGAAACGGACCTCGAAAAGGCCGGTTGCTTAGGCCGTGTGTCCTGCGGGGCCGGGCCGACGCAGTCTCCGCGCGGGTATAGTACAATGGTAGTACAGCAGCCTTCCAAGCTGAATATGTCGGTTCGATTCCGTCTACCCGCTCCAGATTTCTATTGCTGACCCAATCGCCCCCTTCCGGGCCACAGGAGTTTTGGCCATGGCCAAGGAAAAGTTCGAACGTAACAAGCCGCACTGCAACATCGGCACGATCGGTCACGTGGACCACGGCAAGACGACGCTGACGGCGGCGAT
>NZ_JACHFZ010000006.1 GCF_014202075.1 Brevundimonas basaltis
CCGCGTCGAAGTCAGCAATGGCGGCGGCGGTGATCCGGCAAGGCTCGAATGACAGGGCCGCCAGCCGGAGGGCGCGTGGATAACGACCGCGCGGGGCAGTCTGTCTCGTCGAAACGGTACTCAAACCTCAACCGGGCGAGGCCCGGCTGTCCCGCGCCCTCCCCAGCCATTCTGCGGCTCGACGCCTTCTTCCAATGCACTTTACAATGCAAAGTGCTTGATGCATATTGGGGACGAGTTTGAACCGCGGCCGTTCGTCGGCCGCCGAGGGAAGGGATACCGCCATGATGACCGAGAAGATCGAAGACCCCGCCGGCGACATCGCCTGGATGCGCCGCGTCGCCGAGGAAGGCCGCCAGGGCCCCATGCAGGGAGCCTCAATCCTGTTCGGCGCCGGCGTCATCTACGGACTGGCCAGCCTCGGCCACTGGGCCGTGGCCACCGGCGTCGCCGAGTTCGGCATGGAGACGGTCAACGTCATCTGGCTGGGCGCGACCGCCCTGTTCTTTCTCCTCCTGATCGCCACCCTGACCCGGCTGAAGCGCAATCGCGGCGTCGTCACCTCCGCCAACCTCGCTTCGGGCACGGCCTGGGCCTCGGTCGGCTGGGGCATCTTCGCCCTCGCCGCCTCGATGGCGGTCCTATCCTGGCGGCTGGGCGGGGAGGCGGCCATGGTCGTGCTCGCCCTGATGCCTTCGATGATCATGGTCTTCTACGGCAGCGGCTGGGCGGTCACCGCCGCCATGCAGCGCTCGAAGCCGCTGTGGATACTGGCCATCGCCTCCTTCGCCGCCGCACCCCTGCTCGCCCTGCTCGTCGGCCAGGCGGAACAGTATCTCGCCTACGCCGCCGCCTTGTTCCTGCTCATGGGTCTGCCCGGCTTCCTGCTGATGCGGGCGGCGAGGGGCTGAACGTGGCGGACGATTTCGACATCAACCGCCTCGATGAGGTCATCCACGGCCGGGTCCGGCTCGGCATCATGGCCGTGCTGTCCGGGGTCGAGAGCGCCGACTTCAACACGCTCAAGGCCCGGCTCCAGACCACCGACGGCAATCTGTCGGTGCATCTGAGAAAGCTCGAGGACGCCGGCTTCGTCGCGGTCGTCAAACGGTTCGAGGGGCGCAAGCCTCTGACCGAGGCCTCGATGACCCCGGCGGGCCGCAAGGCCTTCGTCGCCTACCTCGACGCCATGCAGGGCCTCGTCGGTCAGGGCGGCGCCGGGGCCTGACCGGGACGGTGGGAAGCGTCGCGGACGTGAGCTACAGAGGCGGCATGACCGGCCGCATCCATCGCTTCGACGCCCTCGACAATTTCCGCGACTATGGCGACTACGCCTCGGCCGCCGGCCGCCGCATCGCCGGCGGCCGGCTGTTCCGTTCGGCCCACCACGCCCGCGCCTCCGACGCCGATCTGGCCCGCCTCGGCGACCTCGGGCTTGCCGCCGTCGTCGACCTGCGCCGCCCCGGCGAACGCCGCGACCAGCCCTCGCGCCGCCCGCCCGGCTTCGCCGCCCGCGTCATCGAAAGTGATCACGACGACGGCCGCGAGGCCCCGCACATCACCTTCCTCAAGACCGCCGACCTGACCGTCGACGCCGGCCGGCGCTTCATGACCGGGACCTATCGCGCCCTGCCGTTCGAGCCCGCCCACCTCGACCTCTTCGCCCGCTATTTCGCCGCCCTGGCCGAGGCCGACGGCCCGGTGCTGATCCACTGCGCGGCGGGCAAGGACCGCACCGGCCTGCTCGCGGCCCTGACCCACCACCTTCTCGGCGTCCATCCGGACGACATGGTCGAGGACTACCTGCTGACCAACACCGCGGTCGACCTCGCCGGCCGCGCCCCGGGCATCGCCCGCCAGCTCGAGACGATGACCGGCCGCCCCGCCGCTCACGACGCCGTGGTCGCCTTCCTCGGCGTCGAGCCGGTCTATCTCGAGACGGCGCTGGCGGCGGCGGCCGCCCGCCACGGCACGATCGACGGCTACCTCGAACAGGCGCTGGGCGTCGACGCGGCCCTGCGCGACCGCATCGGCGAGCGGCTGGCGGCGTGATCCCGCCGCTCGAAAGCGTCGAGACCCGCGTCCATCCGTGGCGCGATCCTCTCGCCGTCGCAGCCGGACTGGACCGCCGCGACGGCGCCCTGGCCCTGCTGTCGGACGGCGGGCCCCTCGGTCGCCGCTCCTTCGTCGCCGCCGACCCCGACTGGATCGGCGGCGAGGGCGGCCTCGACCAGCTGCGCGACCCGGCCCTGTCCGCCGGCGTGATCGGGCTCTACGCCTACGACGCCGGGGCCCGCCCCGCGACCGGCCCCCGTCCCGCGATCTGGCCCGACCTGATGCTGGCCCGCTATCCCGCGATGCTGACCTTCGACCATCAGGCGCGAACCGTCTCGGTCACCGGTCGGGGCGTCGACGCCGCCGCCGCCGCCCAGGCCGCCGACCGGGCCGAGGCCTGGCTGACCCAGGCCGCCGATCTCGTCCCGCCGCCGCCGCCCGCCGCCGCGATGGCGCCCGAAGCCCCCCCGCAAGCCTACCTCGACGCCGTCGCCGACGTCGTCGCCCGCATCGCCGCCGGCGAGCTGTTCCAGGCCAATATCGCCCGCGCCTGGTCCGGCGGCCTCCACCCCGGCGCCGACCCCTTCGACGTCATGCTCCGTCTCGCCGGCCGGGCCGCCGCCTACGGCGCCTTCTGGCGGCTGGGCGACCGGGCGCTGGTCTCCAACTCGCCTGAGCTGTTCCTGACCTTCGATCCCGTCGATCGCCGCATCGAGACCCGCCCCATCAAGGGCACCCGCCCGCGCCATCCCGACCCCGCCCGCGACGCCGCCCTCGCCGCGGAACTCCGGGCCAGCGCCAAGGACCGGGCCGAGAACCTGATGATCGTCGACCTGATGCGCAACGACCTGTCCCGCGTAGCCGAACCCGGCACGGTCGCCGCCGAACGGCTGTTCGAGATCGAAAGCCACCCGACCGTCCACCATCTCGTCTCGACCGTGACCGCAGCCGCGCGGGCGCAGACCGGCGTCGCCGACCTGTTGGCCGCGACCTTCCCGCCCGGTTCGATCACCGGCGCGCCCAAGCACCAGGCCATGAAGGTCATCGCCGCCCATGAGCCGCCGCGCGGCCCGTGGTGCGGCAGCCTGTTCCACATCGCCGACAACGGCGGTCTGACCGCCTCGGTGCTGATCCGCACCGCCTCGTTCGAGCGCGTGGAGGGTCGGTGGCGCTTCCGCACCCTGGCGGGCGCCGGCATCGTCGCCGATAGCGATCCGGCCTCCGAACTGGCCGAAACGGAGGTCAAGATCCTCGCTCTTCGCGAGGCCCTGATCGGCGCCTAGCAGGCCGCGCAGGTCGTCTTGTCGACGGTCCGCGGCCGCAGATAATAGGTGTGCGAGAACCGCGTCAGCCCGGGCATCAGATAGTCCGCGGCCGAGTCGTAATCGTAGGTGACCTCGGCCACGATCACGCTCTGACCGTCCTCGATCAGATCGGCCGGCAGGGTGATCGTCGAGCCCTTGCCTCGCGCCGTCATCCCGTCGCCCCGGCTCCAGTCGATCCGGGCCGCGCCCGAGGTCCGGCTGACGCTCGACACCCGCTGGTTCAGGGTCGCGGTCGGGAAGGGCTTCATGATCAGCCCGCCGATGTCGAAGATGTCGTCGATCGCCGATGGCGTCACCATCTCTTCCTGGGCGACCAGATCGGCGACCATGGCCGAGACGTGGCCCATCCGCTTCTGCGCCATGAAGCCCTGACAGAACTCGGTCATGCCCATGTAGAAAAGGATCAGGACCGGCGCGAGCATGGCGAACTCGATCGCCGACACACCGCTTTCGTCGCAAGTCCAGCGTCTGATCAGGCCCCGGCGCATCATCCGGCCGGCTCGTTGCGGAAAGCGGTGGTGGCGGTCAGCATGGCGGTGCGATCACCCACCTGGGACAGAGCCTGTGACAGGAAGGTGGTCAGCAGCGGGTGCTGGTACCAGACGCGCACCAGGATCAGGTCACCGGGATTGCCGTTGGCGTAGGTCAGGCCGCTCGGATCGAAGCCGTCGCCCGCCAGCGGGTCGGGCGGCGTCGTGTCGAATTGCGGGATCACCCGCACGTCGATCGTCGCCCTGGTCTCGCAGTCGCCGGAAAAGACGCTCATCCGGTTACACAGCTGGGTCTTGAACTGGGCCGCCGTCATGCCCTGGGCGCTGGCCTGCCCGGTGCGCACCAGTCGGCCTGTCGAGATCGCGGCGTTCTCGAGCACGGAATCCAGCGTGAAAATCAGCGCCACTTCGAGGATGGCGAAGACCATGATGCAGAAAGGAAGGACCACGAGGCCGAACTCGACGGCCGCCGATCCGTCGCGGTTGCGCAGCAGGGCGCCGAGCCAGCGGCGGCCTCCGGACCCTCCACGGCGACGGCGGACGATCATGTCGGCTTACTGCTGGGCGGTGGCGGGGCCGCTGGTTCCCCGCACGGAGGGCGAGCACGAGCTGGCGCAGGCCATCTCGGTCGACTGGGCGCCGCGCCACATCCGCACGCGTCCGGCGCCGTCGCCGGCGGTGACGACCACCTGGCTCTGAAACACGGTGCGGCCGATCGGATCGACGGCGACGACCTCGGTCACGCCATAGCCCTTGCCGGTGATGTACAGAGTATTGGCGTCAACCACCGTGACGTCAGCGATTTCCGGATTGCCTACGATGACAGAGCCGGCCGGGCCGCGCAGCTGGACGCGCTGGGCCTGATCGATCTCGACGTTGATGCGGCCGGACTGGGCGAGGGCGACCCCGGGCCCGGCCAGCAGGGCGGTCGCGCCGAGGGCGAGAAGAAGGCGATGAGTGCGGGTCATGGCGACGGTGTCCATAGAGCGAGCGCGCGCGTAAGCGTGATGGCGAACCTGCCCCTCAAATTCTCAACAAAGGCTGAAGGTCCGACACTTGGAATACCCCCCGGGTACAGTCAGGGCCTGTACTGGAGGGTATTCCGCCGGTCGTTTCAAAAGATTCTACAGTAAATACTTCGGTAACCAAGCCCGGCGACCTGCCCTTAACCGATATGGGCGATAACGACGGTGCGTTTTGGGGGTCAAGCGGGCTACCGGCTCCCCCCGTCGTTCAGTAGCTCGCATCCTCGTCTCTAAGGGAACAAAGACCATGAAGAAGTTCATTTCGAAGTTCATGTCCGATGAGTCGGGCGCCACGGCCATCGAATATGGCCTGATCGCCGCCCTCATCGCCGTCGTGATCATCGCGGCCGTCACCGCCCTGGGCACCAACATCTCGACCCAGTTCGGCAAGGTCGCCACCGCCATCGGCGCCTCCTAAGCGTCGTAAGCGTCTTGAACCAAGGCGGGGGCCGGAGCGGAAACGCTCCGGCCCCTTGCTTTTGGGCGTCGGCGGAAACGCCGCCTTAAAAGATCGTCGGGCAGGCTGGCGCCATGGAAGTCCCTCAACTGATCCTTCTCGCCATCCTGCCCGCCCTGGTCATCGTCGCCGGGCTGAAGGATCTGACGTCGATGAAGATCCCGAACTGGATCTCCGGCCTCCTGATCCTCGGCTTCTTCCCCGCGGCCCTTCTGCTCGGCCTCCAGCCGGCGGCGATCGGAATCCATGTCGCCGTCGCGGTCGCGGCCCTAGTGATCGGCATGGGTCTGTTCGCGCTCAATCTGCTGGGCGGCGGCGACGTCAAGCTGATGGCGGCCGCCTGCCTCTGGCTGGGCCTGTCCGGTTCCGGGGTCTTCGTGCTCGCCACGGCCGTGATCGGCGGCATCTTCTCCCTGGCCCTGCTCGTCAGTCGGGCCTGGCTTCAGCCCTACGTCGGCGCCGGACCGGGCTGGCTGGTGCAGCTGATGGAGCCGAAGGGACACATCCCCTACGGCGTCGCCATCGCCTTCGGCGCGCTGGTCGCCTGGCCGGCCTCGCCACTGATGATCGCCTTTCTCGGCTGACAGCCAGCGATCGAGCCTGATCCGTACGTTAGCATTTAGGCCCGCGTTAACCCGCGCCCCTCATGGTCGTTAACGGTAGGGAGCCGAAGGACCGACTCACGGGTCCGGCCGGCCCTGCCGGAGACAGTCGATGAAGCCCGCCCGAATCATCGTGATCTGCGTCGCCGCCGTGGCAGCCATCGGGCTGGCCCTGGTCGTGCGCGCCATGGGATCGCCATCGAACGAACCGACCGCCGTCGCCGCCGCCGCGCCGGTCGACGCCCGTCCGATGGCCAAGGTATTGGTCGCCGCCAAGGATCTGCAGCCGGGCAAGCGGCTCGAAGGCTCCGATCTCGACTGGAAGGACTGGCCGGTCGACGAGGTCAATCCGGCCTTCATCACCGACGGCACGAGACCGGTCGCGGCCCCGGAGCAGTCGAAGCCCGAGGGTGCTGTCGCCGCCGTGACTAGGGCCGCAACCGACCTCGCTACCGGCGGGGCCAAGGAAGACTACGTCGGCTCGGTGGTGCGCGAGCCCATTCTCGCGGGCGAGCCTATCGTCCTGCGCAAGATCGTGCGCGCCGGGGACAGCGGCTACATGGCCGCCTACCTGGAGCCGGGCATGCGCGCCATGGCCATCCGCGTTACGGTCGAGACCGCCGCTGGCGGTTTCATCCTCCCGGGAGACCGGGTCGACGTCGTGCTGACCCGCGAGACGACGCTCGGCAATATCGGCGCGACCGAGGGTGATCGCTCCAAATTCACCTCGGCCACGGTGATGCAGAACATCAAGGTCCTTGCCATCGACCAGTCGACCCGGGCCGGCGACGACGAACAGACCGTGATCGGCGCCACGGCCACGCTCGAAGTCGGGCCGCGCGACGCCGAGGCCCTCGCCCTGGCCAAGTCGGAGGGCGAGCTCAGCTTGATCCTGCGCTCCTACGCGGACACCGGCGGTCCTTCCGGCCGGGTCTCCGCCGGCCCGCGTCAATCAGCGGCTGTCCGCGTCTATCGCGGCGGCGCTCCTGAAGTGGTGGTGGTCCAATGAAGCGCCCGCTGATGCGTCTGGCCTCCGTCGCTCTCGCCGGCCTGCTGGTCGTCGCCCTGCCGTCGCTCTCGGAGGTGCAGGCCCAGACCCGCGCCGCCGTCTCGATGGGTGCGCAGTCCCAGTTGATCAGCCTGCCGCGCGGCTCGTCGATGGCGGTCGATCTGCCGGCCGACGCCCGCGACGTGATCGTGCCGAATCCGCTGGTCGCCGAAGCCATGCTGCACTCGCCGCGCCGCATCACCATCATCGGCCTCGCGCCGGGTGAGACCGACGCGGTCGTGCTCGATAACGCGGGCCGAACCATCCTGTCGCTGCGCATCCGGGTCGACGCCGGCGTGTCCGCGCTGCAGGACACCCTCGGCCGGGTTATGCCCGGAGCGAACGTCCACGCCGAGGCCGTCAACGACAGCGTTATCCTGACGGGCACGGTCTTCAGCCCCGGCGAGGCCGACCGGGCCAGCCAGGTCGCCCGCGCCTTCGTCTCCGGGCCCGAGAAGGTCATCAACATGATGACCATTCAAGGCTCCGACCAGATCACCGTCCGGGCCCGGATCGTCGAGGTCCAACGCACTGCCGTGAAACAACTGGGTCTGGACGCCAGCGCCGTCCTCGCCAGCGTCGGTAACGGCCTGACCCTGACCCAGGCCGCGACCTTCGCCGTCTCCGGCAGCCAGCTGGGCGGGGGCATCCTGAACTACCAGGACTCGGCCGGCGACGGCAGCACTCTGAATACATCGCTGCGGGCCTTCGAGCGCGCCGGTCTGGTCCGCATTCTGGCCGAGCCGAACATCACCACGGCCAACGGCGAGGCCGCCGAATTCCTTGCCGGTGGCGAGTTCCCGGTTCCCGTCGGTCAGGAAGTCGACGGCAACGGCACCAAGGTGACCATCGAGTTCAAGCCGTATGGGGTGCGGCTGGCGGTCCGGCCGATTGTGCTTTCGCCCGGTCGGATATCCCTGCAGCTGTCGACCGAAGTGTCCGAGCTGACGTCGCTCGGCGCCTTTACCCTGGGCGGGACGACGGGGTCGTCCCTTGTTATCCCCGGCCTTGCCGTTCGCCGAGCGTCCAACACCGTCGAACTGCCGTCGGGCGGCTCGCTGATGATCGCGGGGCTGCTGCGGGAAGACACTCGCCAGAACATCGACCAGTTGCCCGGATTGGGTGATCTGCCGGTGCTCGGCGCCCTGTTCCGCTCGCGCGACTATCTGTCCGGCGAAACCGAACTGGTGATCATCGTCGAGGCCTACATCGTCTCGCCGACCTCGCCGGGCCGGATGCAAACGCCCGCCGACGGCCTGCGCATCGCCAATGACGCCCAGACCATCCTGTTCGGACAGCTGAACCAGCACTACGGCCGGGCCGGCGCCGCGGACGCCGCCGACGCAGGCTGGAGCGGCCCTGTGGGCTATGTGATCGAATGAGGACCCCGATGATGCGCGCCCTCTTCCTGACCGTCGCCGCGACCGCCGTCCTCGGGGCCTGCGCCACGACCGGCGGTTCGAGCATGGAGCCGATTACGCCCCTGTCCCGCTATTCGCTGCGGGTTGAGCCGGGTCTCGACCGGATCGCACTCGCCGTTCACGAGGACGGACTGTCGTACAGGCAACAGGCCGCGCTCAACGATCTGGCCGGGCGCTATTTCGCCTCAGGCGTCGGCGCCGTGCGGATCGAGGGGCCCTCGGGCGACGACCCGGCGGCGGCGCGGCAGACCTGGGCCGTTCGCTCGGCGCTGGAGTCCGCCGGATTGCCGGCCGACCGCATCGTCGTCGCCTCCTACGCCGCGCCCGATCCCAGGGCTCCGGTCCTCGCTGGCTTCGAGACGGTTCGCGCGGCGATTCCCAACTGCGCCGCGGAACCGCGAGCGATGGAAGGTCGGTTCTCGAACAACAGTTCCATGGGCCTGGGCTGCGCCATCAACGCCAACCTCGCCGCCCAGATCGCCGATCCGCGCGACATCGTGGGCCCTCGTCCGATCAGCCCGGCGGACTCCGGCCGCGCAGCGGTGGTGTTCGACAACTATCGCCGGGGCGAGGTCACCTCGGCACCGCAGGAAACCCTGGTCGAGGGCCGTATCGCCCGGGCCGTGGAATAGTCGCACCATGACCAACGCCTTCCCCCGACCGGTCGAGGATTTCGAGGACGAGTTCGACCTCGATATGGGCTATGTCGCCTCGGGCCCGGGCGGCGCGCCCCGGCTCGAGGACGATTTCGGCGGGATGACGCCGAGCCAGCGGGACGCTGCGGTTATGGAGGATGCGGCGCGCCCGCCGTTGCAGTTCACGCCGCCGGCTGTGCCGGCCGCTCAATCAGCGGCGGGACCCGAGAACCAGATGCCGGCCGTCGCCGGCTTCAATCCGGTCGGCGATCTGGTCGCCGGCGCCTCCGCGGCGTTCTCGCCGCCGGCGCTGGGCGGAGGCGGGCCTGAAGTTTCAGTGCCGCGCATCGCCATCCATGTCTTCGCCGAGCGTCAGGACACTCTCGCCGCCGCCGAGCGCGCCGGTCAGGATCGCCGCCTGTCGCGCGCCACCACCCAGATCCGGGTCGGCGGCGTCGCGGCCGCCGTGGAGGCCTATCAGCACGAGCCGACGCCCCCGCTGATCATCGTCGAGTGCCTCAAGGATCCGCAGACGCTGCTGTGGGAAGTCGATCAGCTGGCCGAGGTCTGCGACGCCGGCACCAAGGTGGTCGTCATCGGCGCCACCAACGACATCCTGCTGTTCCGCGAACTGATGCGGCGAGGCGTCAGCGAATATCTGGTCGCGCCGTTGCAGCCGCTGCAGCTTATCGCGGCCATCGGCGGACTGTTCTCCGATCCGGCCCAACCCTTCGTCGGACGCTCGATCGCCTTCGTCGGGGCTCGCGGCGGCGCCGGGGCCAGTTCGGTCGCCCACAACACCGCCTATGCGATGAGTGAGCGGATCGGGGCCAATACCGTCATCGTCGACTACGACCTGCCTTTCGGCACCGCCGGCCTCGACTTCAACCAGGACCCCCTCAACGGGGTTGCGGACGCCCTCACCCAGCCCGACCGCCTCGATCCCGTCCTGCTCGACCGGATGATGGTCCGCTGCACCGACAAGCTCAGCCTGTTCGCGGCCCCGGCCACCCTCGATACGGATTGGGACATCTCTCCCGAAGCGTTCGAGGAGGTCACCACCCAGATCCGTTCGACCGCGCCATTCGTGGTGCTCGACCTGCCGCACCTGTGGTCGGGTTGGATGCGCCGCACCCTGATCGCCGCCGATGAGGTGGTGGTGGTGGCTACGCCGGACCTCGCCAGCCTGCGCAACGCCAAGAACATGATCGACCTGATCCGTCAGGGTCGACCCAACGACGCGCCGCCGCGTCTGGTGCTGAACCAGGTCGGCGTTCCGGGTCGTCCGGAGATTCCTGCGAAGGAATTCGGGGCGGCCCTCGGGGTTCATCCCAGCCTGGTCATCCCGTTCGATCCCAAGGTGTTCGGTGCGGCCGCCAACAACGGGCAGATGATCCTCGACTCCGGCGCCAAGTCCAAGGCCGCCGACGCCTTCCAGATGCTGGCCCAGATCGTCTCCTGCCGCGAACTGCCGATGCTGCCCGGAGCCAGGAGCAAAGGCGAAGGGAAGTCGCTGTTCGCCGGCCTCTTCAGAAAGAAGACCTGACGGGTGTTCGGGAAGCGCACAGGTCAGCCTGGAGCACCAGCCGCGGCGCTTCGTCCGGCGCCGGCGGCTGCGCCGCCGCCCGTGCCCCAACCCGAGGCCGGCGTTCAGACCCAAGCCTTCGCGTTCGGCGGGGAGGTCGCCGAACTGGGGCGGGAAGAGCGCGCGGCCGAATCCTATACCGCCAAGCCCGCCTCCGAGGCCGCCGACCGTCTTGATGCCCTGGCCTCGCGCGCCAAACCCGCCGAGGCGCCGCCGTCGCCCAAGAATGCGCCGGGACCCAAGGCCACGCCGGGCTTCGAACAGCTGAAGAAGGCCCAGGCGGTCGCCGAGATCGTCCGCGAGCAGTCGGACTACTATCACGCCACCAAGACGACGATCTTCAACGCCCTGATGAACACCATCGACCTGGCCCAGTTGGCGGGTCTGGATCCAAAGGCGGCGGCCGAGGAAATCCGCGACATCGTCGCCGAGCTGGTGGCGATCAAGAACGTCTCCATGTCGGTGGCCGAGCAGGAGCACCTGGTCCAGGACATCGTCAATGACGTGCTGGGCTATGGCCCGCTGGAGCCGCTGCTGGCCCGTGACGACATCGCCGACATCATGGTCAACGGCGCCGGTCGGGTGTTCATCGAGGTCGGCGGCAAGGTCCAGCTGACCAACGTCCGCTTCCGCGACAATACCCAGCTGATGAACATCTGCCAGCGGATCGTGTCGCAGGTCGGCCGCCGCGTCGACGAGAGCTCCCCGATCTGCGACGCCCGCCTGCCCGACGGCAGCCGCGTCAACGTCATCGCCCCGCCGCTGGCCATCGACGGCGCCACCCTGACGATCCGGAAGTTCAAAAAAGACAAGTTGACGATGAAGAATCTGGTGGAGTTCGCCTCCATCAGTCCCGAGGGCGCCCGGGTCCTCGGCGTCATCGGCGCCTCGCGCTGCAACCTGGTGATTTCGGGAGGGACCGGCTCGGGCAAGACCACCTTGCTGAACACCCTGACCGCCTTCATCGATCCGACCGAGCGGGTCATCACCTGCGAGGACGCGGCGGAACTCCAGCTGCAGCAGCCGCATGTGGTGCGTCTGGAGACCCGGCCGCCCAACCTTGAGGGACAGGGCCAGATCACCATGCGGGATCTGGTCAAGAACTGCCTCCGGATGCGTCCCGAACGTATCATCGTCGGCGAGGTCCGCGGCCCCGAGGCCTTCGATCTATTGCAGGCCATGAACACCGGCCACGACGGCTCGATGGGCACGCTTCACGCCAATAGCCCGCGCGAGGCCATCAGCCGGATGGAGTCGATGATCACCATGGGCGGCTACGGCCTGCCGTCCAAGACCATCCGCGAGATGATCGTCGGATCGGTTGACGTCATCATCCAGGCGGCGCGGCTGCGGGATGGTTCGCGTCGTATCACCCACATCACCGAGGTGGTCGGGCTGGAAGGCGACGTCATCGTCACCCAGGACCTGTTCGTCTACGAGATCACCGGCGAGGACGAGAACGGCAAGATCATCGGCCGCCATCGTTCGACCGGCATCGCCCGCCCCCGCTTTTGGGACCGGGCCCGGTACTACGGACTCGAGCGCGAGCTGGCCGAAGCCCTCGACGCGGCGGAGTAGGGCGAATGCTTCCTGTTCTGGCAGCGGTTCTGGCCTTCATCACCATCGGCGGGCTCGGTTGGGCTTTCGTCGGCGGCGGCGACTCGTCGGAGGCGGCGATCAAGCGAGCCCAGCATTTCGGCGGACCGAAGCAGAACGCCGCGGCCCGGAAGGCCGCCGTCGCCAATACGCCGGAGGCCCGCCGCAAGCAGATCATGGATCAGCTGCAGGAATCAGAGCGCGCTGAGCGCAAGGCCCGGGTCAGCCTGAAAGCCAAACTGAAGCAGGCCGGTCTCACGACGACGGTGCGGACCTTCTGGATCATCAGCGCGGTGCTGGGCGTCCTGGCGCTGTTGCTGCCCCTGCTGTTCGGCCTGAACATCCTCATCGCCGCCGGCGCCGCCGTGGTCTTCGGCCTGGGCCTTCCGCGCTGGCTGGTCGGCTTTCTCGGCGCGCGTCGCCGCAAGAAATTCTCCAGCCACTTCGCCGACGCCGTCGATGTCATCGTGCGCGGCATCAAGTCCGGCCTGCCGGTCCACGACTGTTTCAAGATCATTGCTCGCGAAAGCCCCGCTCCGCTCGGCGGCGAGTTCCAGATGCTGGTGGAAGGTCTCGGCGTGGGCCTGACGCTGCAGCAGGCGCTCGAGAAGATGTACGAGCGCATGCCGACGCCGGAGCTGAAATTCTTCGCCATCGTCATCGGCATCCAGCAGAAGACCGGCGGCAACCTGGCCGAGGCGCTGGGCAACCTGTCGACCGTGCTGCGGGCCCGCAAGATGATGGGCGAGAAGATCAAGGCCCTGTCGTCCGAGGCCACCGCCTCGGCCGGCATCATCGGTTCGCTGCCGCCCGCCGTGATGATCCTCGTGAGCATCACCACCCCGGCCTACATGGGCAAGCTGTTCACCGAGCCGCGCGGCCAGTTCATGCTGCTGATCGCTGTCCTGATGATGTCGCTCGGCGTCTTCGTGATGAAGCGCATGATCTCGTTCAAGTTCTAGGAGGGGCCGGCGTGGGAGACATCATCGGCTTCGTCACCAATCTGCAGAACCTGCTCAGCATGGGCGTCGGCGTGCTGGTGTTCGCCACCCTTGTGACCCTCCTCGGCTCGTTGGGGGGCGAGGCCAAGCTGGAAGGGCGGATGAAGGCCGTGGCCGAGCGCCGGGAGGAGCTGAAGCGCCGATCCCGTCAGGCGATCGCGGCCCAGGGTAGCGGTCCGCACGGGCTCCGCCACAGTGACACCGGCTTCAAGAAGCGGGTCGTCGAACGGCTGAACCTGACCAAGTTGCTTGAGGACCCCAAGGTTGCGGACAAGATGGCCCAGGCCGGCTATCGCGGTCCGAAGCCCCTGACCACATTCTACTTCTTCCGCTTCTCGATGCCGTTCGTCATGCTGGCGCTGGCGGTCCTCTACGTCTTCGTGCTGAACGACTTCGGCCTGACGGTGATGGTGCGGCTGACGATCTGCATGTTCGCGGCGGTGATCGGCTTTTATGGGCCCAACATCTTCCTCGCCAATCGCATCGCCAAGCGCCGCGCCTCGATCATGCAGGCCTTTCCGGATGCGCTGGACCTGCTGCTGATCTGCGTCGAGGCCGGCATGTCGATCGAGGCCGCGATCCAGAAGGTCAGTCAGGAGATTGGCGGTTCGTCCATCGATCTGGCCGAAGAAATGACCCTGCTGTCCGCCGAGCTGAGCTACCTGCCCGACCGGCGCCTGGCCTATGAAGGCCTCGCCAAGCGGACCAACCATCCAGGCGTGAAGTCGGTGGCCACCGCCATGACCCAGGCCGAGACCTACGGCACGCCCCTGGGCTCGGCCTTGCGGACCATGGCCAAGGAGAACCGGGAGATGCGCCTGTCGGCGGCGGAGAAGAAGGCCGCGGCCCTGCCCGCCAAGCTGACCGTGCCGATGATCCTGTTCTTCCTGCCGGTGCTGTTCATCGTCATCCTGACGCCGGCCATCATCAGCATCCAGGACACGATGGCCAAGGGCGGCTAGGCTTCGGCCGCCGTCTTCATCCCTTCGGCGATGGAGTCGACCGCCGTGCGCAACACCTTGCGGTGGCGATCGAAATACATTTCGCCGCGCAGGCCGGTGAAGATAAATCCGTTGGCGACGATGCAACTGCCCGGCTCGAGTTCCTCAATCTCGAAATAGCGCAGCGAACTGAACCACAGGCCGCGCTTCTCGGCCCAGACCAGCTGGGCGAGCGGTTGCCACTCTCCGACCCGCGCCGTCGCCCGCCGCTCGGGAAGGCCGGGAACGGCCTCGCTCAGGGCGATGGAGCCGCCATAGGCGATCACGCCCTCGACAGAGGTCTCGATCGGGTTCCAGCGATCCCACCCGGGCAGGTCAGCGATCAGCTCCCAGATCCGGTCGGCGGGCGCGCGGACGCCGATGCGTTTTTCGATACGGGCTGTTTCCATGGTTCCGATCTGGCACGGCTTCTCGACGGTGAAAAGACGTCAGCGATTGCCTTCAGGACCGGGCTGCGAAGCGGGCGGGGTGTCGGGCGGCGGCGTCTCGTCGCGGTCGGGCAGGTCGGCGGGGCCAGTTCGCAGCGGGACGCTCAGCCAGCACAGGGCGAGCGCGGCCCCGAGCAGGACGATGTTGGCCACGAACGGCCCGGCTTCGGCCAGTTCGTACAGGGCCACGCCCATGACCGGCGGGCCGAGGAAGCTGAGGCCGGCGAGAGACATCATCAGTCCCGCCACGGCCCCTTGCTCATGCGGGCCGACCGACAGGGACGAGCCGGCGGTGAAGCCCGGTCGGGCGAAGCCGACCCCCATGGAGACTACGGCGTAGCCGACGACCACGCCGAAGAAGCCGGGCGCGGCGATGGTCAGGACGTTGCCGGCCAGGGCCAGAGCAGCGCCCCAGCGGATCAGGGCACGGGGCTCCATCTTGAGCAGGGGGATCAGGCCCCACTGCACCATCAGGGTTCCGGCGGCGCCGGCGAACATGGCCACGCTGATGAACGGCTGGGCCTGACGCAGGCCTAGCCCGGTCACCGCCAGTTCGTCGATCACGTGGAAGCCAAGCACGGCGATGTTGACGGCCTGCGCGCCCGTGACCAGCAGGCCGTAGAGCAGATAGTCGCGAACACGCGGATCCTTCCACAGTCCCTTGCCGGCGTGGTCCTGCCGACCACTCGGCGAGGGCTTGCGCACCACCTCGCCGCTGGGCAGGCGCCGCCAGACGATGAAGAGCACGACGGCGCCCAAGGCGGCGAAGGCGTACATCGGCCCGGCCAGTCCGACGAAGGGCAGGATGAACAGCGGGGCGAGGACCGGGCCGATGACCGTGCCGAGACCCTGGGCCGAGGCGAGCAGGGACATGGCCTGGGTCCGGTCGCGCGCCGTGGTGCGGTCGGCGACATAGGCTTGGGAGGCGATGGGAGCGGCCGAGCCGAACACGCCATAGATAGTCCGCGCCGCGGCCATCAGCCCGAAGGCGACGAGGACGGCCAGCCAGTCTTGCAGGCCTGAGGTGGTGGCCAGGCCGAAGCCGGCCATGGAAACCACGAAGCCGCCGAGGCCGATCATCATCACCCGCTTGCGACCCATCCGATCCGACAGCCGCGCCCAGAACGGCGAGGCCAGGGCCCACATCAAGGCCGAGATGGCGAAGGCGCCGGCGACGAGGGTGTCCTGGAGCTCGAACGCGCGGCCGATGGCGGGCAGCACGGACTGCAGGCCCATATTGCCCGCCGTGGCGATCAGGCTGACCGCGAACAGGATGGCGAAGGCAGGGGAGCGGAGGTTCACCCGCTGACCTTAGGCGGCGGCCAAGCCTTGCGGAAGCGCGCTTCGTCGGCGACGCTGCGGTCGATACGGGAGACGCCGCATGACCGTCCGAAGCCTGCTCGCCGTCGCGGCTGCCGCCGTAGCCCTCGCCCTGCCGGCGGGCGGCGCCCACGCCCAGTCCGCCGAAGCGGTCGGAGCGGCTGTTGAGGGCGTGACGCCGCGGGTCGTCGCATGGCGGCGCGACCTGCACGCCCATCCGGAACTGGGCTTCGCCGAGACGCGCACGGCCGCCGTGGTGGCCGACCATCTGCGGTCGCTCGGCCTCGAGGTGCGCACCGAAGTCGGCAAGACCGGCGTGGTCGGCATTCTGCGCGGGGCGCGGCCGGGCCGGACCGTCGCGCTGCGCGCCGACATGGACGCCCTGCCGGTGCTGGAAGCGACGGGGCTGCCCTTCGCCTCGACCGCCACCGGGACCTACATGGGCAATACGGTGCCGGTGGCCCACGCCTGCGGCCACGACGCCCACGTGGCCATGCTGATGGGCGCGGCCGAGGTGCTGGCCGGGATGAAGGACCAGATGGCGGGAACCGTGGTCTTCATTTTCCAGCCGGCCGAGGAGGGCGCGCCCTCGGGCGAGCCCAAGGGCGGGGCCGCCCTGATGATCGAGGAAGGCGCGTTGGCCGATCCCCGGCCGGACGCCATCTTCGGCCTGCACGTGGTGCCGGGAGCGCCGGGGACGCTGTGGTATCGCCCGCGCGGCTTCATGGCGGCGTCGGACCGGGTCGACATCACCCTCAACGGCCGCCAGACGCACGGGGCCTGGCCGTGGAAGGGCGTCGACGTCATCGCCGCCTCGGCCGACGTGGTCCAGACCATCAACAGTCTGACCGCCCGCACCATCGATCCGACCACCACGCCGACGGTGTTCACCATCGCGACGCTGGATGCGGGGGTGCGGTACAACATCATTCCGGATCGGGCCGTGTTGTCGGGGACGCTGAGGACATTCGACATCGCCCAGCGCGACGATCTGGTGCGGCGGGCCGGGATCGCGGTCGGCAATGTCGCCGAGAACTACGGGGCGACGGCCGAGTTCGGCGTGCGCCAGAACGCGGCGCTGGTGTTCAATGACGAGGCGCTGTCGGCCTGGCTGGCGCCGGTGCTGGAGGAGGCGGCGGGGGCGGGCAAGGTCAACGCCGGCGCGCCGGCGACGACGGTGGCGGAGGACTTCAGCTATCTGTCCCAGGAAGTGCCGGGCGTCTTCTACCACCTGGGGGCCAGCGCCGACGGGGTCGATCCGGCGACCTCGCCGCCGAACCATTCGCCGGCGTTCGACGTCAACGAGGCGGTGCTGCCGGTCGGGGTGCGGGCGCATGTGCTGACGGCGCTGCGGTTTCTCGAGCGGCCTTGACCACGTTTCTGAACGGTCCGGCAACCATCGAGGCGCAAGCTCCTCCGGTTTTGCGGGAGTGGGCCGATGAGCAGGCTGCCGGTTGAATTGCCGCCGATGACCCTGGAGCGACGGGGCAGCGCGCGGCGCGAGATTTTCTGGTTCCTCGTGGCCTTCGCCGCCATGTTCGGCGGGGCGATGCTGGGCCTCAATCTGCTGTTCTAGGCGCGGTCGAAGAAGGTGGCGATCACCCGTCGATAGACCTCGGTGAGGGCTTCGATCTCGGCGACCGGAACGCGCTCGTCGATCTGGTGCATGGTCTGGCCGACGAGGCCCAGTTCGAGCACCGGGGCCATGGCGCGGATGAAGCGGGCGTCGGAGGTGCCGCCGGTGGTCGAGGCCTCGGGCCGGCGGCCGGCGACGGCCTCGACCGCATCCTGCACGCCGGTGACGAAGGGGCCGGTCTCGGTCAGGAAGGCGTCGCCCGAGCAGAGGTGCTCCAGTTCGATGCGCAGGCCGCTTTCGGCCTGGGCCTCGCCGGCGACGGTGTTGAGCCAGGTGATCAGTTGGTCGCCGGTGTGGGTCGGATTGAAGCGGATGTTGAGCCGCGCCCTCGCCTCGGATGGTATGACGTTGGTGGCCGGATTGCCGATGTCGATGGTGGTGATCTCGAGATTGGACGGCTGGAAGGCCTCATAGCCATCGTCGAGCCGGTGATCGGCGAGCCGGGCCATCAGCCGGGCCATGACAGGGGCCGGATTGGCGGCGCGGTCGGGATAGGCGACGTGGCCCTGTTTGCCGTGGACGGTGATCCAGCTGTTGAGCGAACCGCGGCGGCCGATCTTGATGGTGTCGCCGAGAGCGTGCTGCGAGGAGGGTTCGCCGACGACGCAGGCGTCGATGACCTCGCCCTCGTCCATCAGGGTCTGGACGACGCGCTTGGTGCCGTGCAGGGCGGGGCCTTCCTCGTCGCCGGTGATCAGGAAGCTGAGCGAGCCGGGGACGTCGCCGTCGGCGAGGACGCGGGAGACGGCGGCGATCCAGGCGGCGATGCCGCCCTTCATGTCGACGGCGCCGCGGCCGTAGAGGACGCCGTCGCGGACCTCGGCTTCGAACGGGGCGGCGGACCAGGCCTCGGGCGCGCCGGTCGGGACCACGTCGGTGTGGCCGGCGAAGCAGAGGTTGGGCGAGGCGGTACCGCGCCGGGCGTAGAGGTTCTCGATGTTTTCGAAGGGCATCCGCCGGCAGTGGAAGCCGAGGCCGGTCAGGACGCGCTCCAGCATGTCCATCGCGCCCTCGTCGGCCGGGGTGACGGAAGGTTTGCGGATCAGGTCGCGGGTCAGTGCGACAGGATCGATAACCGGATGTGATGCGGCGCTCATGGACCTGTGCTTTAGGGGGTTCGGACGATTGCGAGAAGGCTTCTCTCCATGGCGAAGATCTACCGTGACGGTCGCGTCTATCCGAAAGTCGACCGGCGCACGTGACGGTCGAGAGCGTAGACGCCGGGTCGCCGACGCCGCCGCTTCCGCCGGGAGACGGGGAGCCGTCGAGCCCGTGGGGCATCCGCGATTTCCGGCTGCTGTGGCTGGGCCGGGTGGTCGCCGTGCTGGGCATCCAGATCCAGTCGTCGGCCCTGCTGTGGCAGGTCTATGAGATCGCGCGGCGGGACCATCCTATCGCGGAGGCCAGCCTGTATCTGGGCCTCGTGGGGCTGGTGCAGTTCCTGCCGCTGCTGGCGTTCACCCTGCCGGCCGGGGCGATGGCCGACCGGCGCGACCGCAAGACGACGGTGGCCATTTCGATTTTGGTCGAGGCGATGTGCGCCGGCGGCTTCCTGCTGATGGCGCTGCACGGCTCGCCGCCGCTGTGGGGGCTGTTGGCGGTGGCGGCCCTGTTCGGGGCGGCGCGGGCGTTTCTGGCACCGGCCAGTCAGGCCTTCCTGCCGATGGTGGTCGGGCGACGGGCCCTGCCGCCGGCCATCGCGGCCCAGTCGATCGCCTTCCAGACCGGCGCCATCGCCGGACCGGCGCTGGGCGGGGTGATCGTCGGCATCAATGTGCCGCTGGCCTATGCGGCGGCGATGGGCCTGTTCTTCGTCGGCATCGGTTGCTTCCTGCTGATCCGCACCAGCGGCCGGCCGCGTCAGGTCGAGGGCGGGCTGTCGCCGATGGAGTCGGTCAAGGAGGGGCTGGCCTATGTGTGGAAGACCAGGATCGTGCTGGGGGCCATATCGCTGGACCTGATCGTGGTGCTGCTGGCCGGGGTGGCGCTGCTGACACCGATCTTCGCGCGGGACATCCTGCACGTCGGGCCGGAAGGGTTCGGCCTGCTGAGGGCCTCGTTCGGGGTCGGGGCGCTGGGCATGGCCATCTATCTGAGCCGCTTCCCGATCGTCCGGCATGGCGGGCGCTGGATGTTCGCGGCGGTGGCGGTGTTCGGCCTGTGCACCCTGACCTTCGGCCTGTCGAAGGCGGCCTGGCTGTCGGGTCTGGTGCTGCTGATCGGCGGGGCGGCGGACATGGTCAGCGTCAACATCCGCCAGACCCTGATCCAGCTGGCGACGCCGGATCACATGCGCGGCCGGGTCAGTTCGGTGTCGATGCTGTTCATCGGGGCGTCCAACGAGCTGGGCGAGGCCTATTCCGGCGTGGCGGTGCGGCTGCTCGGGCCGGTCGGGGCGGCGGTGTTCGGCGGCTTCGGGGCGCTGGCGGCGACGGGGATCTGGGCGAAGCTGTTCCCCGGCCTGCGCAAGGCCGACCGGCTGGATTGATCAGTCGGACAGGCCGGGCTTGCCGCGGCCGCTCTTGATGGTGGCGCGCTTGGCCTTGCCCTCGAGACGGCGCTCCTTCGACGCGCGGGTCGGGCGGGTCGGGACGCGATAGACCGGGGCGACCGAGGCCTTGTCGACCATGGCCTGCAACCGTTCGATGGCGTCGGCCCGGTTGCGCTCCTGGGTGCGGAAGCGGACGGCGGTGATGACGATGACGCCATCGAGGGTCAGGCGGCTGCCGGCCAGCTTCATCAGCCGCGCCTTGGCCGCTTCGGTCAGGGACGGGGAGTTGCGCACGTCGAAGCGCATCTGCACCGCCGTGGCGACCTTGTTGACGTTCTGGCCGCCGGGGCCGCCGGCGCGGAAGAAGCGGAATTCCAGCTCGCTTTCGGGGATGACGGTCATCGGACCGCCCGCTTGGCGATGACCACGGCGCGGTCGAGCGCCTGGAGGAAGGCCGAGCGGTCCTTCGGGCCGAACGGCGGGGGACCCGAGGTGGCGACGCCCATCGAGCGCAGGTGTTCGCCGACCATCCGCCCGGCGAGGGCGGAGCCGATCGAGTCGGGGGTGAAGGGCTGGCCGTTCGACTTCAGCGCCTGGGCGCCGGCCTGCAGGCAGCGGTCGGCCAGCGGGATGTCCTGGGTGACGACGATGTCGCCCGGCCCGGCCCGTTCGGCGATCCAGTCGTCGGCGACGTCGGCACCTGAATCGACGACGATCTGCTCGATCCACGGATCCCGGCGGGTGTTGATCCAGCCGTTGGAGACCACGAAGACCTTGAGGCCGTAACCTTCGGCGACGCGATAGACCTCGTCCTTCACCGGGCAGGCGTCGGCGTCGATGAAGATGCGGGGCGCGGTCATGGCCGGGACTGACTGTCCGGTTCCGGGCTTGATGTCAAAGCGCGGGTCCGCCGCGAAAAATTCGGTATGGCGGAGTCGGCAGAGTCGGCGCCGAAATTCGTTGTGTCAGAGTCGGCAGAGTCTACATCGTCGGGCCTTGGGCGGTGCGGCGGAGATGCGATTGTCAAAGACCATGGCCTGCCGACATCGAGAACGTGGATCCGACGCCCTCCCCACCGACGGGATGCCCCTATCCTAAACCCCCTCCGCCATGGGGCGGGTTCAGGACGCTGTCATGGAGACGATATGCCGGGAAAACAGCGGCTTGGGCGATTTCAATATGCGGGTTGGCGGCGGATTTGCAGCGCAGCAATTGGTGGTGCGCTTCCTTCTCCCCTTGAGGGAGAAGGTGGGCCGGAGGCCCGGATGAGGGGGCTGCGTCCGCTTCTTCTATGCTGAACCGTCAGCGGCTTGCCGGACGAAGGTGTGTCTCACCCCTCATCCGCCCCCTCCGGGGGCACCCGTCGTCGGGTCGCAGGCGACCCTCCTCCACCCTCAAGGGGAGAAGGGCTCCGCCAGCTACCCTACTGGCAGGCGAGGCACTCGTCGTAGTCGGTGCGGGCGGCGCTGAAGAGATCGGGCTGGTTGGGGTCGATCTCGGCCTCGACCTTGTCCTCGGCGCCGGCGAAGGCGGCGCGCTGCACCGACTTGGAGCGCAGGTAGTAGAGCGACTTCACGCCGGTCTCCCACGCGCGCCAGTGCAGCATGTGCAGGTCCCATTTGTCGACGTCGCCCGGGATGAACAGGTTGATCGACTGGGCCTGGCAGATCTCGGGGGCGCGGTCGGCCGACAGTTCGACGACCCAGCGCTGGTCCAGCTCGAAGGCGGTCTTGAAGATGGCCTTCTCGTCGTCGCTGAGCTGGTCGAGGTGCTGGACCGAGCCTTCGTGTTCGAGGATCGAGTTCCAGACTTCCGTGGTGTCGATGCCCTTCTGGCCGAGCACCTTCTCCAGATAGGGGTTCTTGACCGCGAAGGAGCCGGACAGGGTCTTGTGGGTGTAGATGTTGGCCGGGATCGGCTCGATGCCGGCGGACGTACCGCCGCAGATGATCGAGATCGAGGCGGTCGGGGCGATGGCCAGCTTGTGGCTGAAGCGCTCCATGACGCCGCGCTCGGCGGCGTCTTCGCAGGCGCCCTTCTCCTCGGCGAGCAGGCGGCTGGCCTTGTCGGCCTCGCGGCGCAGGTGTTTGAACAGCCGCATGTTCCACGACTTGGCCATGGCGGATTCGAAAGCGACGCCCTGGGCCTGGAGGAAGGAGTGGAAGCCCATCAGGCCAAGGCCGACCGAGCGCTCGCGCCTGGCGGAGTAGACGGCCGCGGCCATGGCCGGCGGGGCGCGACGGATGAAGTCTTCCAGCACATTGTCGAGGAAGCGCATCACGTCCTCGATGAACTGGGGCTCCTCGCGCCATTCGAGGAAGGTCTCGGCGTTGACCGAGCTCAGGCAGCAAACCGCGGTGCGATCGACGCCGAGGTGGTCGCGACCGGTGTGGAGGGTGATTTCCGAGCACAGATTGGACTGTTTGACCGACAGGCCGAGGTCGCGCTGATGCTGCGGCATCTGGCGGTTCACGGTGTCGGAGAAGATCAGATAGGGCTCGCCGGTCTGCAGGCGGATCTCGAGGATCTTCTGCCACAGGGTGCGGGCGTCGACCGTCTTCATCACCTCTTTCGACTTGGGCGACAGCAGGTTGAAGGTCTTGCCGTCGCGAACCGCCTCCATGAATTCGTCGGTGATGTTGATGCCGTGGTGCAGGTTCAGGGACTTGCGGTTGAAGTCGCCCGAGGGTTTGCGGATCTCGAGGAATTCCTCGATCTCGGGGTGGTGGACGTCGAGGTAGACGGCCGCCGAGCCGCGGCGCAGCGAGCCCTGGCTGATGGCGAGGGTCAGGGAGTCCATGACGCGGATGAAGGGGATGATGCCCGAGGTCTGGCCCGCGCCCTTGACCTTCTCGCCGATGGAGCGGACGCCGCCCCAGTAGGTGCCGATGCCGCCGCCGTTCGAGGCGAGGGCGACGTTCTCGTTCCAGACGCTCTGGATGCCGTCGAGGCTGTCGCCGACCGAGTTGAGGAAGCAGGAGATGGGCAGGCCGCGATCGGCGCCGCCGTTGGACAGCACCGGGGTGGCCGGCATGAACCACAGCTTCGACATATAGTCGTAGACGCGCTGGGCGTGTTCGGCGTCGTCGGCATAGGCGTTGGCCACGCGGGCGAACATGTCCTGGTAGGACTCGCCGGCCAGCAGGTAGCGGTCTTCCAGCGTCTTCTTGCCGAAGTCGGTGAGCAGGTCGTCGCGCGAGCGGTCGATCTGGATCGAGGGCACCACCTTCAGATGGGGTCGGTCAGCGGCGTCCGCGGCCGCAACCGTCTGGAAATCCACTGTCTTCAACGCTTCGCCGCCGGCCATAATGGTCACTGCCCTGAACTGATCGATTTAAGTCGTTCGCGCCGGTGACCACATCATCTAGTGGCCGAAGCGCTCCCCAAGCCAACATATGGGGCGCAGATGGCTAACGACCCGTCAACGGGGTTGACGATCACTTTGTGAGCGAATCACGTTCAAGGCGGGGGATGAGCCTGTGGACAGGCCGCGACGGCGGGATGACGGGGGCGCGACGGACGGGCCAGATTTTCGATCACGAACGCGTGAGGGGAACGTCCCGCAAGCGGGACCGTTCCGGCCCCATGAACCCCGACCGGATCGTCGCCTTCGGCCGTCGCGCCCTGCGTATCGCACGCACGGAGATCGCCGCGGTCAGCGCCCTGTTCATCATCACGCTGGGGGTGATGATCTTCGTCGAACTGGCCGACGACATGACCGAGGCGGACGGCCGGCCCTTTGACCAGGCGGTGCTGGCGGCGATGCGGCCGGGCGCGATGATCGACCCCTGGGGGCCAGGCTGGCTGGAAGAGGCGGCCATGGACCTGACCGCCCTCGGCGGGATCGCGGTGCTGGGACTGTTCGCCGTGGCGACGATCGGTTTCCTGATCCTGCAGCGCAAGCGGCTGTCGGCCCTGCTGCTGGCGGTGGGCCTGGCCGGCGGGGTGGCGCTGAGCGAGGGGCTGAAGGCGGTGTTCGGACGCGAGCGGCCGCCGGAGGAACTGCAGGCGGTGGAGACGCTGAACGCCAGCTTTCCCTCGGGGCACAGCCTCCTGTCGGCGGTCTTCTATCTGAGCATCGGAGTGATGCTGACCCGGGCGTTCCGGCAGAAGCGGTTCAAGGCCTATGTGATCGGGGTGGCGGTGCTGCTGACCCTGATCGTCGGGCTGACCCGGGTCTATCTGGCGGCGCACTGGGCCACCGACGTGCTGGCCGGCTGGAGCGTCGGCGCGGCTTGGGCCATGGCCCTGTGGCTGGTCGCCTATGCGGTGCAGCGGCGCCAGCAGGGCCATCCGCAGGAGCCGCATGTGCTGCCGGTGGACGAGGGGTAGGTGCTGGGGCTTAGGGCTTAGGGAGTAGGGCTTAGGGAGTAGGGAGTAGGGAGTAGGGAGCAGGGAGCAGGGAGCAGGTGTCGGGTTCGAGGGATGCCCCCCAAGCCCTAAGCCCCAAGCCCCAAGCCCCAAGCCCCAAGCCCCAAGCCCCAAGCCCCAAGCCCCAAGCCCCAAGCCCTAAGCCCTAAGCCCTAGGCCCAACGACCTCGTCTTCAGCCGCCGAACTCGAGGTCCTTTCGGGCCGAGATGATGGTGACGATGAAGCCGGCGAGGACGTCGAGCATGACCATGGTCAGGATCAGGAAGAAGGTCGAGGTGGCGAAGCCCTTGATCAGCAGGAAGGCGACCAGGCAGGCCACGAACAGGATCATCGACAGGGCGTGATTGACGATGGCGACCTTCTGGCTGGAGGTCGATTTGAGCAGTTCGAAGAACAGCAGGATCAGGGCCAGGAAGAGGATAATGTCGCCGCTGCCGATGGTCCAGCCGCCACCCGAGACCATAGGAATGGTGACGATGGGTTCCCGCAGCGCCTGCTCGGCGGCCGGCACGCCGCCGGTCCCCACGACGCCGGTCAGGATGACGACGGCGTAGATGGCGACGGGGATGACGAGCAGCGGCAGGGCGATCAGCATGGCTGGGGCTCCATTGCGGGCGGGCGCGGCGAGGCGATACGGCCGCGCTTGTTAACGATGAATACCTGTGTTCGCTCCGGACCGCCACGGTTGCTCGCCTGAAGCGAAATCGGTCTTGATGGACGCCGTCCATCAAGGCTCAGATTGCGCTCCAGATTGAACGTGGACCATTTTCTGGATTCTGATCGAAAGATCAGAAGCAAAAATGGTCTGCAGGCGAGTCCGTCAGTATTCGGAAACGCCGCCGGGGCGGCGCGCGCGCGATTTCAACCACATCACGCCCAACAGGTCGGACAGGGAGGCCATCAGCCGTCCCCAGTTGGTGTATTTCGAGCGGCCGGTCTCGCGGTGGCGGTGGTCCACGTCGAGGTAGAGGTTGCGGTAGCCCTCGCGGATCATCAGCGCCGGCAGATAGCGGTGGAGGTGATCGAAATAGGGGAGCTGCAGAAACGCCTCTCGGCGGAAGGCCTTGAGGCCGCAGCCGGTGTCGTCGGCGTCGTCGGACAGCAGGCGGCGGCGGATGCGGTTGGCCCAGCGCGAGGCCCAGCGCTTGGCCCCGGTGTCCTGGCGTTTCGCCCGGACGCCGCCGACCAGGGCCACATCGGGCGGCGAGGCGGCGAGCAGGTCGGCCAATTTCGGGGCGTCGGCGGGCGGGTTCTGACCGTCGCCGTCGAGGGTCACGACGATGGGACCGCGAGCGGCCAGCACGCCGGTGCGCACGGCGCGGCTCTGGCCGGCGTTGGCGGCGTGGCCGAGCACGCGCAGGGCCGGCAGTTCGGCCATCAGGGCGCGCAGCTCGGCGAGGGTGCCGTCCTTCGAGGCGTCGTCGACGAAGACCATCTCGTAGGACCGGCCGGCGAAGGCGGCGGCGATCTCGCGCGCCAGCGGGCCGGCGGCGCCTTCCTCGTCATGAACGGGAACGACGACTGAGATGTCGGGGGTGGCTGCGATCATCCCGGCTGTCTAGCCGAGTTCGCAGGACAGCGGGAGGGCGCGGGGGCGCGGTGGAGCGGGGACGATGACGCAAGGCGGAACCGCGTGATAGGAAGGGAGCCATGATGCGCCCCGACCTCGACCGATTCATCGCCGGCTGGCGGGGCCCCACGCTGGCGGCCCTGATCGCCCTGCTCGCCGGCCTGCCGGTGCTGATGCTGCTGCCGCCACTGGACCGCGACGAGAGCCGCTACGCCCAGGCCACCTCGCAGATGCTCGAGGACAGGGATTTCGTCGACATCCGCTTCCAGGACGATCCGCGCTGGAAGAAGCCGGTCGGCATCTACTGGATGCAGGCGGCGGCGGTGGCGGTGACCTCCAGCGTCGAGAATCGCGACATCCAGCCGTACCGCATCCCGTCGATTCTCGGGGCCATGCTGGCGGCGGCGGCCTGCGCCTGGGCCGGGGCGGCGATGTTCGGCCAGAGGGCGGGGTTCCTGGCGGGGGCCATGCTGGGAGCGACCTTCCTGCTGTCGACCGAGGCGGGGATCGCCAAGACCGACGCGGTGCTGTGCGGGGCGGTGACCCTGGCCATGGCCGGGTTGGCGCGAATCTATCTGGCGACGCGGGCCGGAGAGGCGCCGCGACGGCCGCACAAGCTGGCCTTCTGGCTCGGCGTCGGCCTGTCGATCCTGATCAAGGGACCGATCGGCCTGATCGTGGTGGTCCCGGCCATACTGGCGCTGTCGGTATGGGACCGGGATGTGAAATGGCTGGCCCGGCTGGGCTGGGGCTGGGGCCTGCCGCTGGTCGCCCTGATCGTCGGGCCGTGGGCCATCGCCATCACCATCGCCACCGACGGCGGTTTCTGGCGCGAGGCCGTGGCCGGGGACCTGGCGCCGAAGATCGCCGGGGGGCACGAGAGCCACGGGGCGCCGCCGGGATACTATCTGCTCGGCGCGCTGGTGATGTTCTTCCCGGCGACGCTGCTGCTGCCGGCGGCGCTGTCGACGGCGTGGAGCCGGCGGGCCGAGCCCGCGGTGCGCTTTCTGGTCTGCTGGCTGGTTCCGGCCTGGCTGATGTTCGAGCTGACCCCGACCAAGCTGGCCCACTACACCCTGCCGACCTATGGGGCGCTGGCGTTGCTGGCGGCGGCGGCCCTGACCCGGCCGATCGGGCCCGTGTCGCGCTATGCGGGGGCGGCGCTGTCGCTGGTCGGCGGTCTGGCGGTGGTGCTGATCACCGTCTACGGCCTGACCGAGTTCGGCCGGTCGACGGCGCAGGGCTGGGCCACCCTGACCATCGTCTTCGCGGCGCTGGCGGCCCTGATCGGAGCCTTCCTGCTGCTGCACCGGGCGGCGGCGACGGCGGTGGCCGTCGCGATCGCTCTCGGACTCGTGGCCCACGCCGGACTGGCGGGCACGATCCGGCAGCTCAAGCCGCTGGCTATCGCGCCCCGGCTGCAGACCGTTCTGGAGCGGGCCGACCTGCATCCGCGGCAGGGGCGGCCGGGGCCGGTGGCGATCACCGGCTTCCACGAACCGAGCTTCGTCTTCCTGACCGGGCGGGCCACCGAACTGGCCGACCCGGAACAGGCGGCGCGGGCGCTGGCGGAAGGGCGGCCGGTGATCGTCGAGGCGCGCGACGCCGACGCCTTCAGCGCCGCCTCGGCCGAGCTGGGCGTGACCGGCCGGGCCGTGGGCGTGGTCGAGGGCCACAACTATTCGCGCGGCGACGACGTCAGCCTGACCGTCTACGCGCCGGCGGGAGCCGCGCCATGAGTGGGGCCGTGAAGCGGGCGATCACCCTCGTCGAGGTCGGGCCGCGCGACGGACTGCAAAACGAGAAAGCGATCCTCGAACCCGCCGTCCGCGCTGAACTGGTGCGGCGACTGGAGGCGGCGGGCGCGCGGCGCATCGAGGCGGTCAGCTTCGTGCATCCCAAATACGTGCCGCAGATGGCCGGGGCGGAGGAGGTCATGGCGGCCCTGCCGCACGAGGCCGGGCGCAGCCGCATCGGCCTGGTGCTGAACGGCAAGGGCTACGACCGGGCGCTGGGAACCCCCGTCGACGAGGTCAATGTGGCCATGTCGGCGACCGACGGCTTCGGGCTGAAGAACCAGGGCATGGGCGTCGATCAGCAGGTGTCGATGCTGTCGGACATCCTGACCGGCCGCGCCAATTCGGAGGGCGGCGCCGGGGCCGGGCCGTCGCTGTCGGCGACCCTGAGCTGCGTCTGGGGCTGCCCGTTCGACGGCGAGGTGTCGGCGGATCAGGTGGCGGATCTCGTCGGCCGCATCGGCGAGCTGGGGGTGAGGGAGATCGCCCTGGCCGACACCATCGGGGTCGGCGATCCGTGGGCGGTGACCCGGGTGGTCGAGGCGGCGCGCAAGGCGGCGCCGGACGCCGTGCTGCGGCTGCATTTTCACGACACCCGCAACACCGGACTGGCCAACGCCTATGCGGGCGTGGAGGCGGGGGTGGACGTGCTGGACGCCTCGGTCGGCGGCATCGGCGGCTGTCCGTTCGCGCCGGGGGCGACGGGCAACATCGCGACCGAGGACCTCGTCTATATGCTGGAGCGGGCGGGTTTCGAGACCGGCTACGACCTCGACGCCCTGATCGAAACGGCGCGCTGGATCGGCGATAAGATCGGCCGACCGGCGCCGAGCGCGCTCAGCCGGGCGGGGGGATGGCCGAAGGGGTAGGGTGCGCCAACCGGCCGCCCTCAGGCCCGGGATCGGGTCGGCGGCGGTCGCTCCTATGGATAGGTCGGCCCCGCCGCGGGGACGGGGCCGGCTTCGGCGTCAGTGAACCCGTTGTTTCAGGGCGCTGATGGTGTCGTGGTCGGCCTTGACCTCGGCGTAGGCGGTGGTGACCAGCTGGCGGGCGGGCTCGGGCAGGCGGGTGTCGCGCGAGGCCTCCTCGAACTTGGCCTTGATGTGGTCCTCGCCGCGCTCGACCTCGTCGATGACGCCCTTGTCGTCGCGGCCCATCAGGTCGCCGCGCATCTCGGCGAACTTGTTGTGGATGCGGCCCATCAGGGACTGATCGTCCTCGGGCTCGCCGCCAAAGGTGCGGACCTCCTGCTGCAGGCGCCGGCACAGTTCCTCGCGCTTGCCCGCGCGCTCGGTGAACATGGTCTTGAACTCGGGATTGTCGGCCCCCTCGGCGGCGCTGCGGTAGCCGTGGGCGCTGTCCATCGTGGTCTCGATCAGGCTGTTCAGGACCTTCACGGCGCGATCATCGTGGGTGTGCATTCAAAGCTCTCCTTTGAGGTTGAGCCGCCTTAACGGGGCGGATGCCAGGCCGTTCCGACGACCCGTCTCACGATTGCGGGAGTCCTCGCCGGCGCTCGGGGTGGCGTTTGCCGGCCGGCGCCCGCAGGGTGGCGCCGCGACAGGAGGCGGCATGGGACGGCTGATCGAGGAACTGGACTATCGGCCCACGGAGATGGGGCCGTTGGTGCTGAGGCGGCGCTGGGTGGCGGCCATCGACGCCGACGTGGTCGAGGTCATTCTCGGCGACGAACATCTGATGTCGAGCCTGTTCACGGTCGGAGAGATCGAGCTGACGGTGCGCGGCCTGGCGGCGGTGAAGGGCGAGGACCTGCGCGTCCTCGTCGGCGGACTGGGGCTCGGCTATACGGCGCGCGCGGCGCTGGCCAGCCCGCGGGTCGCTTCGGTCGATGTGGTCGACGCGCTGGGGCCGGTGATCGAATGGCACCGCGCGGGGCTGGTGCCGATCGGCGACAGCCTCGGGCAGGAGCCGCGCTGCACCCTGTCGCACGGCGACTTCTTCGGCTGGTTCGACGCGCCGCGCGAGGCGGGCGACCGCTTTGACGCGGTGCTGCTCGACATCGATCATTCGCCGCGTCAGCTGCTGCATCCGGACCATGGGCGCTTCTATACGGTCGAGGGGCTGGAGCGGGTCCGGGCGGCCCTCAGCGCCCGGGGGGTGTTCGCCATGTGGTCCGACGAGGGGCCGGACGACGCGTTCATGGCCGTGCTGACGAAGGTGTTCCCGGCGGCGCGGGCGGAGGTGGTGGCGTTCGACAACCCGCTGACCGGGGGCCAGTCGACCTGCACCATCTATGTGGCGGGGCGGGAGGCGGCCTGATCCCGGGTCCGGCGCTTTTCAGCGTCTGCTCACGTTTCGCTCATGCCGCTCACGGTCGGGTCCGGCAGGGTCGGGGCGTCGATGCCACGGGAGAGACGGGATGACGATGACCAATGCGGAGCGCGACGCGCGGCTGGGCCGGTGGCTGAGGCTGCTGGTGTGGGGCGGGGCGGCGGTGGCCTGGCTCTTTCCGCTGGCGGCCAAGCTGCTGATGGCGGAGGGCATGCTGTGGACGACGTTCGACTTCATCGTCTGGGGCGTCATGCTGCTGGTCGCGGCCGCGGTGTGCGAGATCGGACTGCGGCTGTCGGGCAGCCTCGCCTGGCGCGCCGGGGTGGTGGTGGCGGCGGGGACCGCCTTTCTGATCACCTGGTCGAACCTCGCCGTGGGCATCATCGGCGACGAGAACAATCCGCTGAACCAGATCTTCTTCGGCGTCGTCGCCATCGCGCTGGCGGGGTCGTTCGTGGCGCGGTTCCGGCCGAAAGGGATGGCGCTGGCCATGCTGGTCACGGCCGTCGCCCAGTTCGCCACGGCCTTTGTGGCGCTGGCTTATGAGCCCATCGTCTTCGCCATCGTCGGGGTGTTCGCGCTGGGTTGGCTGCTGGCGGCGTGGCTGTTCCGGGAGGCGGGAAGGGCGGTGGCTTGAGCGAGGCCCGGCAGCCCCTCCACCGCTTCGCGGTCCCCCTCCCCATCGGGGATGGGGAGGAGACACGACGGCGCTACAGGTTCAGCAGCGCCGGGTCGCCGCCCTGGGCGGCGATGTTGTTGCTGATGGCCTTTTCGGCGGCGTAGCGGATCAGGCTGTAGGGGCCGCCGGCCTTGGGGCCGGTGCCGCTGAGGCCCTCGCCGCCGAACGGCTGGACGCCGACGACCGCGCCGGTGATCGAGCGGTTGATGTAGACATTGCCGGCCGGGACGAGGCGGATGACCTCGCTGGCGAAGGCCTCGATGCGGCTGTGCACGCCGAGGGTCAGGCCGAAGCCGCGCGCGGCCAGCTTGCCGGCGACCTCTTTCAGCTTCGCCGGGTCGTAGCGGTAGATGTGCAGGATCGGGCCGAAGACCTCCTTTTCGAGGAAGTCGGGGGTCTTCACCTCGGCGATGGTCGGGGCGAACAGCTCGCCGCGCTCGGAGCCGGCGGGCAGGGAGGCGCGGGCGAGGATCTTGCCCTCGCGGGACAGGCGTTTGATGTGGCTCTCCAGCATCTGGCGCGCGTCGATGTCGATGACGGGGCCGATGTCGGTGCCGGGATCGGCCGGGTCGCCCACGACCTGGGCGGCGAGGGCGCCCTTGAGCCCCTCGATGATCTGGTCGGCCGAGTCCTTGGGGATGTAGAGCATGCGCAGCGCCGAGCAGCGCTGGCCGGCGGAGCCGAAGGCCGAGAGGATGACGTCGTCGATGACCTGTTCGCGCAGGGCGGTAGTGTCGACGAACATGCCGTTCAGCCCGCCGGTCTCGGCGATGAAGGGGATGATCGGGCCGGGCCGGGCGGCCAGCGAGCGGTTGATCATGGCGGCGGTGTCGGTGCCGCCGGTAAAGGCTACGCCGTCGATGCCCGGATGGTTGACCAGGGCCGCGCCGACGGTGTCGCCCCGACCCGGCACGAGGGCCAGCAGGTCGGGGTTGAGGCCCGACTTGTGGAACAGGCGCACGGCCTCGGCGGCGACCAGCGGGGTCTGTTCGGCGGGCTTGGCCAGAACGGCGTTGCCGGCGGCGAGGGCGGCGGCGACCTGGCCGGTGAAGATGGCCAGCGGGAAATTCCACGGGCTGATGCAGGCGAAGACGCCGCGGCCGTGCAGGATCAGCTGATTGGTCTCGCCGACCGGGCCTTGCAGGGTCTCGGGACCGCCGAAGTCGCGTTCGGCCAGCACGGCGTAGTAACGGCAGAAGTCAGCGGCCTCGCGCACCTCGGCGACGCCGTCGTTCAGGGTCTTGCCGGCTTCGCGCGAGAGCAGGGCGACCAGCCGGTCGAGGTCGGCCTCGAGGGCGTCGGCCATGGCGTTGAGGACGAGCGCGCGGCGGGCCCCGCCCTGACGGTCCCAGGCGATCTGGGCCTTGCCGGCGGCGGCGATGGCCGCGTCGATCTCGGCCTCGGTGGCTTCCGAGACGTGGCCAAGCACCTGGTTGATGTCGAACGGGTTGGTGACGTCCTGCGGATTGGTCCCGGCGCGCAGCATGCCGCCGATGATCGGTCCGGAGGTCAGTTTCTCGCGGTCGACCAGTTCCAGCGCCTGGGCGTGGCGTTCGCGGTCCTCCAGCCGGCTGTAGTCGCGGCCAAGGGAGTTCTGCCTGTCCGTGTACATGTTCTGGGGCGCCGGGATTCTGGAGTGACGGTCGGGGTGAGCCTCGACCTGGAGGATGGGATCAGCCGCGACGGTCGCGGCGGGCACGCGTTCGTCCAGCAGGGCATGGACGAAGGAGGAGTTGGCGCCGTTCTCGAGCAGCCGGCGCACCAGATAGGGCAGCAGCTCCTCATGACCGCCGACGGGGGCGTAGCCGCGCACCACGAAACGGTCCTCGGCCCACATTTGCTCCGCCGCCTCGTACAGGGCCTCGCCCATGCCGTGCAGACGCTGGAACTCGACCCGGACCTTCGAGGCGCGGGCCATGTGCTGGACCGCCGCCAGCGAGACGGCGTTGTGGGTGGCGAACTGGCCGTACAGGTGCGGATCGGCGTCGAGAATGTCGCGGGCGCAGACCAGATAGTTGAGATCGGTGGCGGCCTTGGTGGTGAACACCGGATAGTCGGGACGGCCCATGACCTGGGCGCGTTTGATCTCGGTGTCCCAATAGGCGCCCTTGACCAGCCGGACCATCAGTCGGCGGCCGGAGACCCTGGCCAGTTCGGCGACGCGGGCGATGACCTCGGGAGCGCGCTTCTGATAGGCCTGAACAGCGAGGCCGAGGCCCTTCCAATCACCGAGGTCGGGGTCGTGGGCGAGGGCGTCGAGCAGCTTCAGCGATAGGGCCAGCCGGTCGGACTCCTCGGCGTCCATGCAGAAGTTGATGTCATAGCTCGCGGCGATCAGCGCCAGCCGCTTGACCCTCGGATAGAGCTCGGCCCAGACGCGGGCCTCCTGGGTCGCCTCGTAGCGGGGCGACAGGGCCGACAGTTTGACCGAGACGCCGTGACCGGTCATCGGCCCCTGCATCTCCTTGCGTTCGGGGATGGCCTTGCCGACGCCGTGAATGGCCTGGGCGTAGACGGTCTCGTAGCGTTCGGCGTCGGCGACGGTGCGGGCGCCCTCGCCGAGCATGTCGAAACTGCACAGCCATTCTTCGCGATTGGCGCGTCTCAGGGCCCCCTTGATGGTGCGGCCGACCACGAACTGCTCGCCCATCATGCGGACGGCGGCGGCGACCGCCTGCCGGATCACCGGCTCGCCGATGCGGCCGGCTACGCGGCGCACGAAGCCGGGCAGGTCGCGGCGGGCGTCCTCGTCGACGTCGACCAGCTTGCCGGTCAGCATCAGGCCCCAGGTCGAGGCGTTGACGAACAGGTTGTCGGACTGGCCGAGGTGGGAGGCCCAGTCGGACGAACCGATCTTCTCGGCGATCAGCTTGTCGCGCGTGTCCTCGTCGGGGATGCGCAGCAGGGCCTCGGCGAGGCACATCAGGGCGAGCCCCTCGCGGGTGCCGAGCGAGAATTCCTGCAGGAAGCTCTCGACCACGCCTTCGCGCTTCTGCGTTTCCCGCGCCAATTCGACCAGGTCGATGGCCTGGGCGACGACCGCCTCGCGCTCGGCGGCGCTCAACGGCACGCGGGCCAGCAGTCCGCGCACGACCTCGCCCTCGTCGGCGTATTTGCCGTGGTCGAGGGCGTCCCAGTCCTGGGTCAGGGGGGGCGGCGGGAAGACGTGTGCGTTCATGGGGCGCGTCTAGCTCGTTTTTCCGCCGAACGGGAGAGGGTGCGGCGTCTCGCCAAGCCAGTTCCAAACCGCTAGATCAGTTCCCCGATCAACGGCGGAGCCTTTCGGCTACATGCGCATCGTTCTGGCCACAGACGCCTGGGAGCCCCAGGTCAACGGCGTCGTCCGCACCCTGACCCGGACCATCGCGGAATGCCGCGGCATGGGTCATGAGGTCGAGGTCATCGAACCCAGCCAGTTCAAGACCATCCCCTGCCCGACCTATCCGGAGATCCGGCTGGCGCTGGGGGCGGAGGAGGAGATCCGCGAGCGGCTGCGGGCGTTCGAGCCGGAGGCGGTGCATATCGCCACCGAGGGCCCGATCGGCATCGCCACACGGCGCATCTGCGTGGAATGGAAGCTGCCGTTCACGACCAGCTACCACACCAAATTCCCCGAGTACGTCTCGGCCCGGTTCCCGATCCCGGTGCAGGTCGGCTACGCCTATATGAAGTGGTTCCACAAGCCGTCGGGACGGCTGATGGTGGCCACGCCGACCTTGCGCGACGAGCTGTTGACGCACGGGTTCCGGAACGTCTCGCCGTGGTCGCGGGGCGTCGACACGGAACAGTTCAACCCGGACCTGCCGCGCATCTATGACGAGATGGGCGGCAAGGACTGGCCGCGGCCGTTCTGGCTGAACGTCGGCCGGGTGGCGGTCGAGAAGAATATCGAGGCCTTCCTCAGCACCGATCTGCCGGGGACCAAGATCGTCGTCGGCGACGGCCCGGCGCGGGCCGAGCTGGAGGAGAAATACCCGGAGGCCAAATTCCTCGGGGCGAAATTCGGCGAGGACCTGGCCCGCTGCTTCCGGGACGCCGACGTCTTCGTCTTCCCCAGCTGGACCGACACCTTCGGCCTGGTGATTCTGGAGGCCATGGCCACGGGCACGCCGGTCGCGGCCTATCCGGCGCACGGGCCGATCGACATCATTCCGGGCTCGGACGCCGGGGCCATCGACAAGGACCTGCGCGTGGCCTGTCTGGAGGCGTTGAAGTGCGACCGGCGCGCGGTGCGGGCCTATGCGGAAAAATTCAGCTGGCGCGCCTCGGCCGAGCAGTTCGTCGAGAACCTGCAGCCCTATCCCGAGCCGGAGCGCGGGCGGTTCTGGCGGCGGCTCCGCCGGATCGCGCGGCTGCGGAAGAAGGCGGCGGCTTGATGGGGGCTAGGGTCTAGGGTCTAGGTTCTAGCGAGCTTTGGAGCAGGTTCGGATGGCCTTCGACCGCTCCCAAATCCCTAGCCCCAAATCCCTAGCCCCAAATCCCTAGCCCCCAGCCCCTAGCCCCCAGCCCCTAGAAGTCGAACTGCGCCCGGAACTGCAGGGTCTGGACGTCGACGTCCGAGGCGGCGACCTGGGCCTTGTTTTTGGCGTCGGTGTAGTTGGCCATGAAGCGCACGCGCGAGACCGGGTACCAGGTGGCCCCGACGGTGACGGCGGAGTATTCGCCGGCCGTGGCCACGCCGGCGAAATCGGTCAGGTCGGCCGCGTCGTAGCGGAGCCCCAGCTCGACGGCCCCCAGGCCGCCCTTGCCCAGCGGTTCGCGGATGCTGACCCGGTCGAACTTGCCGTCGGCGGCCTTGTACTTGCGCTGTTCGCCGGTCGGGAAGAAGGAGGCGAAGACGTAGTATGCGTCCGCCCGGGCCGAGCCGCCGCCGGTCAGGTCGGCGTCGATGCTCGCCCATTCGCCCTGCAGCGAGAAGGAGCGCCAGACCCCGGCGGCTTCGAGCCCGATGGCGGTGTCGCCGTCACCGGCGCCAAGCGGCGAGGAGCCGGCGTCGGTGTAGCGGTCGCCGAAATTGGTGTTGTTGCGGACGCGGTAGCGGAAGGGGGTGTCGTCACGCCGGTCGCGGTCGCGGGCCCAGACGCCGAGGTGAATATTGGTGTCGTCGCTGACGACCGGAGCGAAGTGGGCGCGGGCGAAGACGCCGCGCTGCTCGTCGCCATCGCCCGGCGCGCCCGCGTTGACCGAGTCGCCGTGGACGCCGCCCGTGACGGACCAGTTGTCCCCGCCGGTGCGCGCGGCGAAGGTCATGACCCGACCGCCGTCGATCAGGTCATTGAGCGGCCCTCTCTCCATGAAGGTCGTGTACCGCGCCGACGTCACGTTCTCGAGCGACAGACTCTTGAAATTGCCGACGGTGAAGGCGGTGTGATCGCCGGGTGCGTACTGGACGTAGAGGTCCTCCCAATTCGATTCACCGTTGGTGAAATTGGCTTCGGCGACGTAGCTCCACTGATCGCCAAACGTCCCCTGCACGCCGATGCGGGCGGTGCGGAAACGGTCCTCGGAGGCGCGGAAGTCGGCGCCGACGGCGCGGTCCACATCCTGGTCGACGTAGTCGGCGAAGACCCGGCCCCGGAGCTTCATCGTGAAGTCGCCCCATTTGAATTCGGGGGCGCCCTTCCATGTGACGGTGGCGGGCTGGGAGTCCTGGGCGAGGGTCGAGCCGGCCGTAAGCGAGAGGGCGGCGGCGAGCGCGGCGCCCGCCAGCAGGGAGTGTTGTCGCACGGAGAGAATCCTTCGGTTGCCTGGCCGACCGGATGCGGTCTGTCAGGCGCCGGAGTATCTGCGCCGCGCGACAATTCCGCTGTGATCCGGCGACGATACGGTGAGATTGCGGTGACGCTTATCCGACCGGGACGCCTCGGTCTCGTGACACTTCCCCGGAGGAATTATGACAGCGGCGGCGAGGCGGGGACAGCGAAACGCCGCGGGCCTTGCGACCCGCGGCGTCCGATCGGCTTCGAATGGACCCGGCCCGACTATTCGGGGCTGGCCATCGGCGTCAGGGCCGCGGCCGTGGCGCGCTGGGCGGCCAGCTCGGCGGCGGGCAGCGGCACCAGGCCGCGGTCCTGCAGATAGCCGCCGCGACCGGCCGAGGCCTCCGACATATATTCCATGAGGAATTCCTTGAGGCCCGGCGTGACGCCGATGTGGGCCTTCTTGACGTAGATGAACATCGAGCGGGACACCGGATAGGCCCCGGAGGCGATGGTCTCCGGCGTCGGCATGACGCCGTTGACGGCGTGCGCCTTCACCGTGTCGGCGTTCTGTTCGAGGAAGGAATAGCCGAACACGCCGGTAGAGCCGGGGGTGCGGGTCAGGGTCTGCACGATGGCGTTGTCGTTCTCGCCCGAGTCGATCCAGGCGCCGTCCTCGCGGAGGGTATGGGCGAGGGTCTCGAAACGGTCCTTGTCGCTGTCGGCCAGAGCGGCCAGCTGCGGGATGGCCTTGGCCGAGGGGGCCATGGCCAGCTCGAGCCAGGAGTCCCGCGTGCCCGAGGTCGGCGGTGGGCCGTAGACCATGATGCGGGTCGAGGGCAGGCCCGGATTGACCTGGTTCCAGCTGGTGTGCGGGTTGGCGATAAAGCCGCCGTCCGGGCCCGGCACTTCCTTGGCCAGGGCGAGGTAAAGGTCGTCGCCCGCGAAGCCGTAGTCAGGGGCGTTGAGCGCCGTGGCGATGACCAGACCGTCATAGCCGATCTTCAGCTCGATGATGTCGGTGACGCCGTTGGCCTGGCACATCTCGAACTCGGACTTCTTCATCCGGCGCGAGGCGTTGGCGATATCCGGAGTGGTGGGGCCCGTGCCCTGGCAGAACGCCTGGATGCCGCCGCCGGTGCCCAGCGATTCCACGCGCGGCGCGGCGCCGCCCGAAGTGCGGGCGAAATTCTCGGCCACGCGGGTGGTGAACGGGAAGACGGTCGAGGAGCCGGCGGCCCAGATGCCGGAGCGGGCGCCCTGGGCGCCTCCGGTCTGGTTGTCGCCACAGGCCCCGAGGGCGAGCAGGGCGATCGCCGAGGCGGCGGCGAACAGGGTGCGGGTCATGGATCAGGCTCCGACGACGGTTGAGGTCGAGGCTGCTTGGACCACAGGTTTGTGACGGGCGGTGCGACGGAAAGGTGACGGTTCGGCGACGCTGGGAGGGCTTAGGTCGTAGGGCTTAGGGCTTAGGGCTTAGGGCTTAGGGCTTGGGGCTTAGGTTCTAGGCGGTGCGGCGAGCGGCGGGCAGGTCCGGCAGCGGGCGGCGACCTGCCAAGCCCTGACCTCCAAGCCCTACGACCTAAGCCCTAAGCCCTAAGCCCTAAGCCCTAAGCCCTAAGCCCTAGATGTGGATGGCATGCCCCAGCGCCCGCAACGACGCCTCGTGGAAGGCTTCGCCGAGAGTGGGGTGGACGTGGATGATCCCCGCGACGTCTTCGAGCACCGCCCCCATCTCGAGCATCTGGGCGAAACTGTTGGAGAGTTCGGCGACGTGCTGGCCGACGGCCTGGACGCCGAGCAGGCGGTGGTCGGCCTTTGACGCCAGCACGCGGACGAAACCGCCGTCCTCACCGGCCTCGATGGCCAGGGCGCGACCGATGGCGGCCAGCGGGAAGACCGCCTGGATGACGTCGTCGCGGCCCTCGATATCCAGCGGGCCGAGGCCGGCGGAGACGATCTCGGGCTCGGTGAAACAGACGGCGGCGATGGTCACCGGGTTGAAGATCTTGTCATGGCCGGCGATGCGTTCGGCCACGACCTCGCCCTGGGCCGAGCCCTTGTGCGCCAGCATGGGTTCGCCGGTCAGGTCGCCGACGGCCCAGACGTTCTTCATGCTGGTGGCGCAGCGCTCGTCGATCTTCACGAACGGCCCGGCCATGGCCACGCCCATGTTTTCGAGGCCCCAGCCCTGGGTGCGCGGCTTGCGGCCGACGGTGACCAGCACCTTGTCGGCCTTGAGCTTGAGGGCCTTGCCGTCCTTATCGGTGACGTTCAGGGCGCCCTTCTCGAACGACCCGGCTTTCGCGCCGAGATGCAGGTCGACGCCGTGCTTCTCGAGCCATTTCTGCACCGGATCGGTCAGGGCCTTGTCGTAGAGCGGCAGCAGCCGGTCGGCCATTTCGACGATGGTGACCTCGGCCCCCAGCTTGCGGTAGGCGATGCCGAGCTCCAGCCCGATATAGCCGCCGCCGACGACGACCAGCTTGCCCGGGACCTTGTCGAGCGACAGGGCCTCGGTGGAGGAGATGACGTCGCCGCCGAACGGCAGGAAGGGCAGTTCGACCGGGTCGGAACCGGTGGCGAGGATGACGTGCTCGGCGCTGATGGTGAGGTCGCCGTCGGCGGTTTTGACCGTGCAGGTCTTGGCGTCGGAGAAGGTCGCCCAGCCCTTGATGACCTTGACCTTCGACTTCTTCAGCAGGCCCGCGACGCCAGTGTTCAGCTTGCGGACGATGCCGTCCTTCCAGGCCACGGTGGCCGTCAGGTCGATGGCGGGTTTGCTGGCGGTGATGCCGAGCGTGCCGCCGTCGGCCGCCTTGGACACCGTCTCGAATTTCGAGGCGGCGTGGATGATGGCCTTGGACGGGATGCAGCCGACATTGAGACAGGTCCCGCCCAGCCCGTCGCCGCCGTCGACCAGCACAGTGTCGAGGCCGAGCTGGCCGCAGCGGATGCCCGCGACATAGCCGCCGGTGCCGGCGCCGATGATGAGGACTTTGGTGGTGAGGGTTTGGGTCATTCGCCGGTGTCCGGTTCGATAAGGGCAAGCAGGTCGTTGGCCTCAAGCATCAGCAATCCGCCTTCGTCGATCAGAATCGAGAAACCGTCCGGGCCATCCTTCTCGAGGATCAGGATCGACATACCTTCGACCAGGGAGCCCAATCGTCGGCTCGCGAGCGGTGAGCATGTGCTCGGCAGGCTCTGGTCTTCAAAGGCAATCGAACGCCCGGTGCCGCGCACGATCCGCTCCGGTTCGATGTCCGCCCGTACACGAAGACCGTCACGTCTCGGAGAGGTCAACCGGCCAATAACGATGCGATCGGCTGTGGCGATCAGCCGTGAGTTCTCGGCGGCGATTTCCGACGGATAGGCGCGAGCGCCTTCGCGGCAAGCCCAAGCGTCAGTGGACGCCATGGTTCCAATCACGATTGCTGCCGCAGCGACGAAAAGCCGGTTCACGCCTCACCCCATCCACAACGTCGCCGGGTGCTCCAGCAGCCCCTTGATCCGCTGCACGAACACCGCCGCGTCGTGGCCGTCGACGATGCGGTGATCGAAGCTGGAGGACAGGTTCATCATCTTGCGCACCACCATCTGGCCGTTCCTGACCACCACGCGTTCGGCGATCTTGTTGGGGCCGATGATGGCCACCTCGGGGTGGTTGATGATCGGGGTGTGGACGACGCCGCCGAGCGTGCCCAGCGAGGTGATGGTGATGGTCGAGCCCGACAGCTCGTCGCGCTTGGCCGAGCCGTCCTTGGCCGCGCCCGAGACGCGGGCGATTTCGAGGGCGGTGTCGTACGGATCGCGGGCCTCGGCGTGGCGGACCACGGGGACCATCAGGCCGTTCGGGGTCTGGGCGGCGATGCCCAGGTGGACGGCGTTGTGGGTCGTCAAGACCCCGGCCTCGTCGTCGTAGTGCGAGTTGATGGTCGGCTGGTCGCGCAGGGCCACGACGATGGCGCGGGCGATGAAGGGCAGGACGTTGAGCTTGGGCTGGTCCTTGGCCTTCGTCGCATTGAGGTGGGCGCGCAGCTCCTCGAGCGCGGTGACGTCGATCTCCTCGACATAGGTGATGTGGGGAATGCGGCGCACGCTCTCGGCCATCTTCTCCGCGATCTTGCGGCGCAGGCCGATGATGCGGGTTTCGGTGACGCCTTCGGCCTTCGCATAGGTCGAGGCCGCCGACGATCCGGAGGCGGACGATCCGCGGCCGCCCGAGGCGACATAGGCGTCGAGGTCGCCGTGCTCGATCCGGCCGGCCGGACCCGAACCGGGCACGAATTGCAGCTCGATACCGAGGTCGCGGGCGCGATTGCGCACGGCCGGTGACGCCAGCGGACGCTCACCCGCGGTGCGGGTGGTGAAGGCTTCGGCGACAGCCTTGGCGGGCGCAGTCGTCGTTTTCTTCGTCGGCTTATCCGAAGTCTCCGAATTCACCGCGGAAACCGTATTCGAATTCCCTGCCGGTTTCGGGGCCTCGGCGGGGGCCGCGGAAGCCGCCACATTGCCCTTGCCCTCGACCTTGAAGCTGACCAGCGGACCGCCGACGGCGAGCTGCTGTCCGGCCTCGCCGTGCAGGGCCACGACCACGCCCGAGACCGGACTGGTCAGTTCGACGGTGGCCTTGTCGGTCATCACGTCGGCGACGATCTGGTCCTCGGCGACCGTGTCGCCGACCTTGACGTGCCAGCCGACCAGCTCGGCCTCGGCCGTGCCTTCGCCGACGTCGGGCAGTTTGAAGACGTGGTTGGCGCCGGAGCTCGCGGGGCTGGCCCCCTCCGTCGCCTTCGGCGACACCTCCCCCGATGGGGGAGGACTTGCAGCGGCGCGGTCTCCCCCCTGCGGGGGGAGTACCGGCGAAGCCGGGGAGGGCGGCGCTTCGCCGGACGCATTCCCCGCCCCCTCGACCTCGAACTCGACCAGCGGCGAACCGACAGCCAACTGCTCGCCCACCTGACCGTGCGCGGCCGTGACCTTGCCGGCGACCGGGCTGGTCAGTTCGACCGTGGCCTTGTCGGTCATGATGTCGGCGAGGATCTGGTCCTCGGCCACCATGTCGCCGACCTTGACGTGCCAGCCGACCAGTTCGGCCTCGGCGGTGCCTTCACCCACGTCGGGCAGTTTGAAGACGTAGCGACCCATCTCAGCGGCCTCCCGACATGACGGACTTCAGGGCCGCAGCGACCCGTTCCGGACCGGGGAAATATTCCCACTCGAAGGCGTGCGGATAGGGGGTGTCCCAGCCGGTCACCCGCGCGATCGGCGCCTCGAGATGATAGAAGCAGCGCTCCTGCACCAGCGCCGACAGTTCGCCGCCGAAGCCCGAGGTTTTCGGCGCCTCGTGGACGATGACGCAGCGGCCGGTCTTCTTCACCGAGGCCTCGATGGTCTCGATGTCGAGCGGCACCAGGGTGCGCAGGTCGATGACCTCGGCGTCGACCCCGGCGTGCTCGGCTCCGGCCAGCGAGACCCAGACCATGGTGCCGTAGGCCAGGATGGTGACGTCGGCGCCTTCCTTCATCACGCGGGCCTTGCCGATCGGCACGGTGTATTTGCCGGTCGGGACCTGGGCCAGGTCCTGGGCCTTCCACGGGCTGACCGGCTTCTGGTGCCAGCCGTCGAAGGGGCCGTTGTAGAGGCGTTTGGGCTCGAAGAAGATGACCGGGTCGTCGTCCTCGATGGCCGCGGTCAGCAGGCCCTTGGCGTCATAGGGGTTGGACGGGATGACCACCTTGAGGCCCGCGATATGGGTGAACAGGCTCTCGGGCGACTGGCTGTGCGTCTGGCCGCCGAAGATGCCGCCGCCGTAGGGCGAGCGCACCGTGATCGGGCTGGTGAACTGGCCGCCCGAGCGATAGCGCAGCTTGGCCGCCTCGGAGACGATCTGGTCGTAGGCCGGATAGATGTAGTCGGCGAACTGGATCTCGACCACCGGGCGCAGGCCATAGGCGCCCATGCCGATGGCGGCGGCGACGATGCCGCATTCGCTGATCGGGGCGTCGAAGCTGCGGGTCAGGCCGTGCTTTTCCTGCAGCTTGTCGGTGACCCGGAAGACGCCGCCGAAATAGCCCGCATCCTCGCCGAAGCTGAGCACGTTCGGGTCTTCCGACATCTTGGTGTCGATGGCCGAGTTGAGGGCCTGGATCATGTTCATCGGCTGGACGCCCGTGGCCGGCGCCTCCGACTTCGGCGCGTCGTTCTGGTCGACCATGTCGGGTTCGATCCCGTCGGTGCGGTCGGATTCGGTGAAGGTGGTTTGCTCAGCCATGGTCAGACCCCCACCTCGCGGCGCTGTTCGGTGATGCGCCAGTCCTCGGTCGCATAGACCTCCTCGAACATGGTCTTCACCGAGGGACGCGACTGGCCGAGCGTGCCGATGGCCTCGGACTCCTTGCCGGCGGCGCGGACCTGTTCGACGGCGTCCTTCTCGGCCGCTTCCTGCTGTTCGTCGGACCATTCGCCAAGCGCGATCAGATGCTGCTTCAGGCGCATGATCGGGTCGCCCAGCGGCCATTTCTCGTGCTCGTCGCCGGGGCGGTAGCGGCTGGGATCATCGGAGGTCGAGTGCGGGGCGCCGCGGTAGGTGAACAGCTCGATGACCGTCGCGCCCTGGTTGGTGCGGGCCCGTTCCTCGGCCCACTGGGTCGCGGCCCAGACGGCGAGGAAGTCGTTGCCGTCGACGCGCAGGGCCGGCAGGCCGTAGCCGATGGCCTTGGAGGCGAAGGTGGTCTCAAGACCGCCGGCGATGCCCTGGAAGGACGAGATGGCCCACTGGTTGTTGACGATGTTGAGGATCACCGGCGCGCGATAGACGGCGGCGAAGGTCAGGGCGTTGTGGAAGTCGCCTTCCGCCGTGGCCCCGTCGCCGATCCAGGTGATGGCGATCTTGTCGTCGCCCTTGTAGGCGCTGGCCATGGCCCAGCCGACGGCCTGCGGCACCTGGGTGCCCAGATTGCCGCTGATGGTGAAGAAGCCGTAGTCCTTGGCCGAATACATGATCGGCAGCTGGCGGCCTTTGATCGGGTCTTCGGCGTTGGAATAGATCTGGTTCATCATGGTCGCGAGCGGATAGCCGCGCGCGATCAGCAGGCCCTGCTGGCGATAGGTCGGGAAGCCCATGTCCTCGCGGTTGAGGATCATGCCCTGGGCGACCGCGATGGCCTCCTCGCCGGTGCATTTCATGTAGAAGCTGGTCTTGCCCTGACGGTGGGCGCGATGCATCCGGTCGTCGAAGGCGCGGGTCAGGATCATCGCCTTGAGGCCCTTGCGCAGGGTCTCGGCGTCCAGCTTCGGATTCCACGGGCCGACGGCCTTGCCGTCGTCGTCCAGCACGCGGACGAGGCGGAAGGCGTGGTCGCGCATGTCGAACGGCGCGGTCGACACCTCGGGGCGCTCCACGGCGCCGGGCGCGTCAAGTTTCAGATGGCTGAAGTCCGGCGTGTCGCCCGGACGGCCCGAAGGCTCGGGCACGCGCAGCGACAGGGGCTGGGTGTTAGGCTTTTTCATTCCGTCCTGCTGTCCGGTTGATCCGACCGCGTTTCCTCCGGCGCCCTGTAGCACGGTCCGCAAGCCAAGGCTCGCTTGATTTTGACCTTGCATATGCCGGTTCACGGGTATTTTATTGCGTCATACCTCGATCAGGAGAAACGCCTTGGCTGACGATCTGGATCCCGTCGACGCCCGTATTCTGGACATCCTGCAGCAGGACGCCGGATTGTCGGTGGCCGAGGTGGCGGAACGGGTCGGTCTGTCAGCCTCGCCGTGCTGGCGCCGGATCAAGAGACTGGAGGATACGGGCTTCATCCGCAAGCGGGTGACCCTGCTCGACGCCACCCGGCTGGGGCTCGACTTCGAGGTCTACGCGATCGTCAAGTTGAGCTTGCCCTCGACCGAGAACCTCGACCGCTTCGAGGCGGCCGTGGCCGACTGGCCGGAAGTGGTGCAGTGCGCCACCATCACCGGGCGCGAGGACTATGTGCTGCGCATCATCACCTCGGACATGCATGCCTTCGACCGTTTCCTGCGCCTCAAGCTGCTCAGCCTCGGCATCGTTTCGGACTGCGAGAGCCATATCGTCACGCGCGGGGTGAAGAACGTGACCACCCTGCCGCTGGGCATCGTTACGCCGCACGTCACCTGAGCCTGATTGCCGATGCTTGAGTTGGCGCCGGCGATGGCCCGACCGATAGTGGCGGCGAAGCCTGGGGGGATCGCGATGCGTCTGGCCGCCACCATCGTCATCGCCGGCCTTCTGGCCGGCGCCGCGCCCGGTCTGGCACAGGAGGCCGGGGAGACGGATGTCGCCGGCTTCCAGAGATTGAGGGCGGAGGGCGTTGCGGCGGCCAATGCCGACGATCTGGCCACCGCGGCGGCGCGGCTGGCCGAGGCGGACGGGCGTCTGCCCAACCATCCCGGCATGATGTTGATGCGGGCGCGGCTGGCGGCTGGGGCCGGCCAGCCGGAGGAGGCGCTGGCCCATGTGCGGCGCTACGCCGACGCCGGACTGGTGGTGAACCTGGCGGGTGACCAAACGCTGTCGACCTTGGCCGATCAGCCGGGGTTCGAGGCCGTCGCCGCCGCCGTGGAGGCCAACCGGGCCCCGGTCGGGGCCGACCGGCTGAGGCCGCTGGCGGCGATCCCGGGCACCGGGCTGGTCGAGAGCGTGGCGCGGGACGAGGCGCGCGGGCGCTGGCTGGTCGCCATGATCCGGGACCGGACGATCGTGGCGCTGGACGACGCCGGCGGGGTCAGTCCCTTTCTCGTGGCGGGGGCGGAGATCGGCGGGGTGCTCGGTCTGGCCATCGACGGGAGTGCCGGGGTGTTATGGGCCGCGACCGCACCTCTGCCTCCCGCCGTGCATGGGCGGGCCGCCGATTCGCCGCCCCCTGTGAGCGCCCTGTTGAAGATCGACGTCTCCAGCGGGCGGGAGCTGGCGCGCTACCCGGCGCCGGGCGCGGATCAGATGCTGGGCGATGTGACCTTGGCGCCGGACGGGACGGTCTATGTGGCCGGCGGCGTTCTGTTCGAACTGCGACCGGGGGGCGAGGCTCTGAAGGTGCTGCTGCCGATGGACCAGATCCGGTCGCCGCAGGGCATGGCCGTGACGCCGGACGCAGCCGCCGTGATCGCGGCCGACTATTCGTCCGGCGTCTGGCGGGTCGAGCGGGCGACCGGCGCGGCGACGCGGCTCCAGGCCCCGGCGAACGCCAGCCTGATCGGCATCGACGGCCTGATCTCCGACGGTCGGTTCGTCTATGCCCTGCAGAACGGCGTGGCTCCGCAGCGCGTGCTCAGGCTGACGCTGGACGCGGGCTGGCGCCGGATCGAGGCGGTCGAGGTGCTGGCCGCCAGCCTGCCGCAGCTCGACGAGCCGACGACGGGACTGGTCCACGACGGCGAACTGGTGTTCGTATCGCGATCGCAGTGGAGCGATTTCGACGGGGAGGGGGCGTTGCGCACGCCCGGGCCGGCCCCGGCGCTGATCTCGCGTCTGCGGCTGGACTGACGGGGACTAGACTATGATCGAGATGGTGATCGACGCCCGGCGCAAGGATCTCGGCGGGTTCGAGGTCGGGCGGGTGCTGCCGTTCCACGCCCGGCGCATGGTCGGGCCGTTCATCTTCCTCGACCAGATGGGGCCGGCCGAGTTCGCCCCCGGGGCGGAGGCGATCAATGTGCGGCCCCATCCGCACATCGGCCTGTCAACCCTGAGCTATCTGTTCGAGGGCGAGATCATGCACCGGGACAACACCGGCGCGACCCAGGCCATCCGCCCCGGCGAGGTCAATTGGATGACCGCGGGCAAAGGCGTGGTCCATTCGGAGCGCACCGATCCGCTGAAGAAATCCACCGGGGGACCCATGCACGGCATGCAGGCCTGGATCGCCCTGCCGGAGGAGGCCGAGGAGGTCGATCCGTCCTTCCATCACCACGGCGAGGCCGATCAGCCAGCCTATGAGAACGGCGGCCTGTTCGCCCGGCTGGTGGCCGGCGAGGCCTATGGCGCCCGGGCCGCTGTGCCGGTCTCTTCACCGCTGTTCTATGTGCATTGGGAGCTGGGCGAGGGAGTTCGCACCACCCCGCCGCCGGGCAAGGGCGCGGGCGGCTATAGCGAGCGTGCGCTCTATGTAGCGAAGGGCGAAATCGAGGTCGGCGACCGCACCTTCCACGACGGCCAGATGATCGTGCTGGAACAGACCGCCGAGCCGACGGTGAGGGCGGTGCGGCCGTCGACGGTGATGGTGCTGGGGGGCGAGCCGGTCGGCCCGCGGCTGATCTGGTGGAATTTCGTCCATTCGAAACAGGAACGGATCGACCAGGCCAAGGCCGACTGGAAGGCGGGGCGGATGACCCTGCCGAGCGAGGACGACGCGGAGTTTATTCCGCTCCCCGACACGCCCTCGGCGCCGGGGGCGGTCAAGCCGGGGCCGACCGATCCGGTCTGAGGATCAGCCCGCGTTCCGGTCCCGGGGGCACATCTGGCGGGCGCGGAGGGCCATCTGGCGGTCGCCGGCCTCGCGCGCCTCGTTGCGGGCGTCGGTGCAGCGGCCGAGCTCGATCAGGGTGCTGACCCGGTTGGCGAGGTCGATCCGGGCGAGGGGCTGCGCGGGGAGATTGTTACCGGCGGCGGCGTCGAGGAAATTTTCATAATCGGCGCGGATGCCTGGCATCATCCCCTCATAGGACCGGTTGGCCCATATTCTCGCCTGGCCCGACGGCGGCGGCCCGTTGGGATTGGGCGGCGGCTGCTGGGCGAGGGCGGGAAGGGCGACGGCGGCGACGGCGGCGACGATCAGGCAGGATGACAGGCGTTGCATGGCGGTTCCTCCGAGCGATCCCTGATATTTCTCCCATACCGGAGATTGTGCAACAAAATTCCTCTCGCCGACATGAGGTGGCGCGTGGGGGACGGTCAGGCCGTCAGGTCGCCGAGGAACTCCAGCAGCAGGCGGTTCACTTCGTCCGGCCGTTCCTGCTGGATCCAGTGGCCGGCGTCGGGGATGACCCTCTGGATGCGCAGGTCCGGGGCCCAGTCCTTGAGCGTCTCTTCGGCCGCCCCGGCGTAGTGGCGGACCGGGTCACGCTCGCCGACCGCAAAACCGGAGGGGACGCGGATGCGGGCGTCCTGCAGGAAGGCCGTGGCGGCCCAGTTCGCGTCGAGGTTCCGGTACCAGTCGACCGGCCCCTTGAAACCGCCGACGGAGAAGGCGGCGACATACTCCTGGAAATGCGCCTCGTTCATCCAGGGTGGCAGGGTCGCGTCGTCGGGAACGGCGGAGATGAAGTCCTTACCTTCGGCGATGAAGCCGGTCGACTGGCGGTCGTCCGCCGTGGCCCCGTCATAGGCGTAGAAGCCCTTGCGCAGGGCGGTGGCCACATCGGCCTCGAACACCCGATGGGCGTCGGTATGCTGGAATTGGCTGATGTAGAGCTCGCCCAGACCCAGCCGTTTCGAGATGGTGGCCATGGCGGCGGTGGGCGGGCCCTTGGGCCGGCGCGGCTGGAACGGCACCGACAGGCCGAACACGGCGCGGAACAGATCGGGGCGGGTGAGGGCGCAATGCCAGGCCACCGGCGCGCCCCAGTCGTGGCCGACGACGACGCAGGACTCCTCGCCCAGCGCCCGGACCAGATCGACCATGTCGCCGACGAGGTCGAGGATGCCGTAGGCGGCGGTTTCCACCGGCTTGTCGGTCCCGCCATAGCCGCGCATGTCGGGGGCGACGGCGTGGTATCCGGCGGCGGCGAGGGCCTCGACCTGGGCGCGCCAACTGATCCCCAACTCCGGGAAGCCATGGACGAGCAGGACGAGAGGGCCGGAACCGGCCTCGAGGACCTTCTGGTTCAGCCGGTCGGTCGGGATGTGGCGGGTGTGCATCGGGGCACCCGACCACCTGCGGGGCCGGCCTGCAAGCGGCCTAGAGCTCCACGCCCGTCGTGCGCATGATCTCGGCCCGCAGCTCGGGCAGGCCGTCGCCCTTCTCGGCGGAGGTGACGATGACGGCGGGGTAGGCGGCGGGGCGTTTGGCGATGGCCTTGAGGGTGGCGGCCTGGACCTTCTCCGCCTCGCCCTTCTTCAGCTTGTCGGCCTTGGTCAGCACGATCTGATAGCTGACGGCGGCGAGGTCGAGGGCGTCGAGCGCCTCGTCGTCGACCTTCTTGAGGCCGTGGCGGGCGTCGATCAGCAGATAGACCCGCTTGAGCGTCACCCGGCCGCGCAGATAGTCGCGGCCGAGGTCCTGGAACTTCTTCACCGTCGACTTCGAGGCCTTGGCCCAGCCGTAGCCGGGCAGATCGACCAGCCGCATCTTGCCGTCGAGATCGAAGAAATTGACTTCGCGCGTGCGGCCCGGCTCGTTCGAGGCTCGGGCCAGCTTGTGCATGCCGACCAGGCCGTTGATCAGGCTGGACTTGCCGACGTTGGAGCGGCCGGCGAAGGCCACCTCGGGCAGGTCAGGATCGGGCAGCTGCTCGATCTTGGCGCAGCCCATGATGAAGGTCGCCGGGCGTGCGAACAGGATGCGCGCCTGCTCCAGCTCCTCGGGGGTGAAATCGTCCAAGTCAGGCCTTCGCCTTCTTCATCCGGGCGATGAAGGTGTCGATCGGGTTCTCGGCCTTCAGCCGGTGCATGATGATGTACTGCTGGAAGATGGTCAGGATGTTCGACCAGGCCCAGTAGATCAGCAGGCCGGCCGGGAAGGTGGCCATGATGAAGGTGAACACGATCGGCATCAGCTGGAAGATGCGGCGCTGCATCGGGTCCGGCGCCTGCGGGCTCATGGCCATCTGCAGCCACATGGTCAGGCCGTAGAAGATGGCCAGGATGCTGAGCGCGAAGGTGCCGCCCAGCAGGCCGCCGATCAGCGGAACCGACGCCGGGTCCCAGGGCAGCAGGCCGAACAGGTTCCAGATCGTGGTCGGGTCCGGCGCCGAGAGGTCGCGAATCCAGGCGAAGAAGGGCTGGTGCCGCATCTCGATGGTCACGAACAGCATCTTGTAGACGGCGTAGAAGACCGGGATCTGGAGCAGCAGCGGCAGGCAGCCGGCCAGAGGATTGATCTTCTCCTTCTGGTACAGGGCCATCAGCTCCTGCTGCTGCTTCTGCGGCTCGTCGGGGTGCTTCTTCTTGATCTCCTCCATCTTGGGCTGGAGGTTGCGCATCTTCGACATGCTCTCGTAGCTCTTGTTGGCGAGCGGGAACATGATCAGGCGGACGGTCAGGGTCAGGCCGAGGATGGCGAGGCCGAAATTGCCCAGGATGCCGTAGAAGAATTCGACCAGCCAGAAGATCGGCCGGGTCAGAAACCACAGGAAGCCCCAGTCGATGGCGTAGACGAAGCGCGGCAGGCCCAGGCTGTCCTGATATCCGGCGAGGATTTCATTTCGCTTGGCGCCGGCGAACAGGCGGCGGGTCTCGGTGATCTGGGTGTTGGGCTGGATGGTGTGGGCGGCGCCGTCCATGGTGGCGATATGGGCGGCGCTGGAGCCGTCGCCTTCCACGAGGAACCGGGCCGCGATCTTTTCGTCCTGCTCGGGGACGAGCGCGGCCAGCCAGTATTTGTCGGTGATGCCGAGCCAGCCGCCGGTCGATTCATGCTCGACCGAGGGCTTCTTGGTCCAGCCCTTGTATTTCAGCTGTTCGGTCGCATAGGCCTCGCCGTCGCCGAAGGTGCCGATGGCGCCCTCGTGCAGGACCTGGTTGCGGCCGAGACTGTCGGGAACGCCCAGGCGCAGGACGCCGGAGCGCGGGGCCACCGTCACGGCCTGGGCGCTGAAGTTGGCGACGGTGTCGGTCACCGTGAACATGTACTGTTCGTCGACGCTGATCCGGCGCGTGAAGCGCAGGCCGGCGCCGTTGTCCCATGTCAGGACCACCGGGGTCGCCGGAGTGAGGGTCGACCCTTCGGTCAATTGCCAGGGGGTGGTCGGTCCGGGCACGCCGCCCGTGATGTTCGGGCCGCTCCAGCCGAACTGGGCGAAGAAGGCGTGCTTCATGCCCTCGGGGCGAAACAGTTCGACCGCCGGGGCGTCCGCCTTGATGGTCTCGCGGTAGTTGGTCAGGAACAGGTCGTCGATGCGGCCGCCCGTGAGCGACAGGGATCCCTTCAGCGTGCCGGTTTCGATCGGAACCCGCTGCGCGCCGTTGGCGCCGAGCGCCGTGCGACGATCCTCGGTGAACACCGCGGCGCTGGGCTGGGGCGCGGTGACCGGCCCGGTTGTCTGCTCGGCGGCGGCTTCCTGGGCGGCGCGACGCTTTTGCGTCTGCGGCTCCATCACAAAGAAGCTGTAGGCCAGCAGCATGATCGACGCCATCACGATGAAGATGATCGTGTTGCGGCTGTTATTCTGGGGGGGCATGGAGATCAGGAATCCTGGCCAGCGGTCGAACATGGGGCATGGGGCGCGACTAGAGGCGCCGGCCGCGGGGTCGCGAGCCTTGTAAGCGCCGATTTCACATCGTCAAGCAAACGGTCCCACGGGCGCTCCGCGGTGCCCATCCGGGCGATGAAGACATAGTCGCTGCCGGGTTGCGCCAGCTGCGGCGCCAGGGCCCGGGCGGCCTCGCGCAGGCGGCGCTTGGCGCGGTTGCGGACCACGGCCCCGCCGACCTTGCGCGTGGCGGTGAAGCCGAGCCGCACCGTCGGATCGTCGTCCTTTCGGTCGAGCCGCTGCACGACCACGGCGCCGCGGGCCTCGGAAACGCCTTTCGCGGCCGCCAGGAACTGGGGCCGCGATGTCAGGCGTTCGATCTTGAAGTTCTGCTGCATTGTCCTCCCCCACCGGGGGAGGGGAACCGCGAAGCGGTGGAGGGAGCAAACCACATCCACCGCATTCGGGTCAGACCCCTCCACCATGCTTCGCATGGTCCCCCTCCCCCGATGGGGAGGAACGGAAAGGGTCAGGCCGTCAGGCGCTTGCGGCCCTTGGCGCGGCGACGCTGGACGATCTTCTGTCCGTTCTTGGTGGCCATCCGCGAACGGAAGCCGTGACGGCGCTTGCGCACGAGTCGCGACGGCTGATAGGTCCGCTTCACGGTCGGCTCCTGGGACTGAAAACAAGGTGGGCGGCGGAAAGTGGTCCGTCGCGGGAAGGGCGGGCGTATAAGCGGGGAAGCCCGTGGTGTCAACGCCGCGGGACGCCAGCGGAGAGACGATGGACCGGGTCAAACGCTTCCTGCCCCTGATCGCGCTGGGATGCGTGATCGTCCTGATCTTCGCCATGGGCTGGAACCGCTACCTGTCGCTCGACACCCTGCGCGACCACGGCCAGGCCTTCCGGGACTTCACGGCCGCCAACTATCTGCTCAGCCTGCTGATCCTGATGCTGGTGTTCGCGACGCTGACAGCCAGCGTCGTGCCGGGCGTTTTCTTCCTCACCATCACCGCCGGCTATCTGTTCGGGCCGTGGGTGGGCGGGGTCTCGACCTCGATCGCGGCCACGGCGGGGGCGCTGGTGGTCTACGCCGTGACCCGGTCCGCCCTGGGGGAGGCGCTGCGGCGCAAGGCCGAGCGCGACGCCGGCCTGATGCAGAAAGTCTGCGACGCCATCGACCGCGACACCTTCTGGTATGTGCTGGGCGCCCGCCTTGCGGTGGTGGTGCCGTTCCACATGATCAATGTCGCGGCCGGGATAATGGCCGTGCGCCTCGGCCCCTATACGGCCGCCACCGTGATCGGCCTGTTGCCCGCCCACATCATCTACTGCTGGATCGGCGCGCGGCTGAACACCCTGCTCGTCAACGATCCGAATCCTGACTTCCAGGCTCTGTTCGCCCAGTTCTGGGCGCCGATGGCCGGCGTTTTCGTGCTGGCCGTCCTCCTGCCCTTCGCGATGAAGGGGCTGCAGGCGGCCATGCAGCGGCGGCGGGCGACATGACCGAGGCAGCGGTTGGCCCAAGCTTTGCGTTAGGGGAGGCATGAGCGAGGCGCGGCAGTCCCCGGCGAACGACGGCGAACGGCGCCTGCGCCTGCCCGACGACTGGCGCGACCGCCTGCGCTTCCATGCACCCGACGCCTTGGCGTGGCGGCTGCTGCTGCTGACCTTCGTGTTCACGGCGGTGGTCGAGGTGCTGATCGTCGCCCCCAGCGCCGCCAGCTTCCACGAGCGCTGGCTGCTGGACCGGCTGCAGTCGGCCGAACTGGCCTCGGTCGGGGTGGAGGCCCTGCCATATTCGGCGGTCGAGGACGACGTCGCCGAACAGCTGCTGGCCATTGGCGGCGTGCAGGCGGTGGTAGTCGGCGACCAGGGCGTGCGGCGGCTGCTGCTGCAGGCCCCCAACCTGCCGCGCACGCCCGATCTGATCGATCTGCGCGAGGCGCGCCCGGTCACCCGGCTGCTGGATCCGTGGCGCACCCTGGCAGGGCACCCCGATCGATCGATCCGGGTACAGGCGCGGCCCCGCTACCGGTCGGGCGACTTCATCGAGATTCTGGCCCCGGCGGAGCCCCTGAAGCAGGAACTTCGGGCCTTCCTGCTCAACAGCCTGCTGATGTCGCTGCTGCTCTCGCTGGTGGCGGGCGGCCTGCTCTACGGCGGCCTGGCCCTCCTGGTGCTGCAGCCGCTGCGGCGGGTGACGCGCTCGATCGAGCGATTCGCCATCGATCCCGAGGCCGAGGGCGACCCGCCCAGCGACCGGCACGACGAGATCGGCCGGGTCGAGCGCGAACTGGCGCGGATGCAGGGCGAGGTGCGCCAGTCGCTGCGCTCGCGGGCCCGGCTGGTGGCGCTGGGCGAGGCGGTGGCCAAGATCAACCACGACCTTCGCAACATGCTGACCTCGGCGCAGATCGCGTCCGAACGGCTCGCCGACTCACCCGACCCCCAGGTCGCCAAGGCGCTGCCGCGGCTGGAGCGGGCGCTCGGCCGGGCCGCAGCCCTGTCACGCAACGTTCTGGAGTACGGCCGCAGCGAGGAGCCCGAGCCGCAGCGCGTCGTCGCGGCCCTCGGCGCGGCCGTCACCGTGGCGGCCGAGGACGCGGGCCTGTCGAGCGAAGGGGTGCGGCTCGCGAAGACCATCCCGGCGCGGTTCACCGTCCACGCCGACCCCGACCAGTTGCACCGCATCCTGGTCAATCTGATGCGCAACGCCCGTCAGGCTATCGAGGGCGACTCCGCCCGCGCGGGCCGCAAGGGCGTGGTGAAGGTCAGCGCCGTGCACGAGGGCGGGGAGACGGTCATCCGCATCGCCGACAACGGGCCCGGCATACCGCCCCGGCTGGCCGACCAGCTGTTCGAGCCCTTCGTCAGCGGGCGCAGTTCGGACGGCACAGGCCTGGGCCTGACCATTTCGCGCGAGCTGGCGGTCAGCCACGGCGGCGACCTGCGTCTCGTTGGCGCCGGACCCGAGGGCACGACCTTCGAACTGCGGCTCCCGGACTGAGCGAATGGGGCGGCGCCAAATCGCCGGATCGGCGTTATCCCTCGCGGACAGCCTCGAAACGGCCCAGCCTGTTGGCCAGGCCTTCGCAAGACAGGAGCCTGTGATGATCCGATTGACCCTGACCGCAGCCGTCGCTCTGACGCTCGCCGCCGCGCCCGTCTTCGCCCAGACCGCGCCTTCCCCGACCAGCGCCCAGCCGGGATCGGAGGAATGGCTGCGCCTGCGCGGCGAGATGTACAAGCGCGCGCCGGACTCCGAGCAAGACCCCGCCGAGGTCGCCGCGACGGCCCGGCTGAACGCCGAGATCGCCGCCCGCAACGCCGCCGCCGCCGAGACGGAGGCCGAGGCCATGGCCGCCTTCGAGGATCGCAACGCCGCCTGGCGCGCCGAGGCAGCCCGGCTTGAGACCGAGCGGGTCCAGTGGGAGGCCAACGCCGCCGCCGCCAGCGCCGCCCGGGCGCAGTGGGAACGGGAGCGGGCCGCCTGGGAAGCGCAAATGGAAGCCTGCCGGCGGTCGGGCCGGGTCTGCGTGAGCCCGCCTCCGGGCTACTGAATCGGCTCTGAGGGCCGCGCCGGCGTTGCGGCGGGCCGGCCCGCGTGACACCGTGGCGGCGCTCCGGGGACCCGCCGATGACCGACGCCGCCGCCGATCCGCCGCCCGAGGCCGTGAGACCGGCATCCGCGTCTGGCGCTGGACGCCGGGCGGACCGGCCGCTGCCGGGCGGGCGAACCGACACCTGGCGGCATCCGCTGACGGTGCGGATCACCCACTGGATCAACGTCGTCGCCGTCGTCGTCCTGCTGATGAGCGGGCTGAACATCCTCGCGGCCCATCCGCATCTCTACTGGGGCCTGAGTTCGACCTTCGCCGATCCCTGGCTGAGCACGCCCACGGTCCCGAACTGGCTGCTGATCCCCCAGGGGCGCAACCTGGCCGAGGCGCGCAAATGGCATTTCCTGTTCGCCTGGATCTTCGTCGCCAACGGGCTGGTCTATCTGATCTGGGCGCTCGTCTCCGGCCGCTTGCGGCGCCGGCTGGCGCCCAGCGGACGGGACCTGCGCGGCTTCTGGCCGGCGGTGAGGGAACATGCCCGCTTCCACTTCCCGACCGACGACCGCGCGCGGACCTACAACGTCATCCAGAAGCTGACCTATCTGGCCATGGTGCTGGCGGTGCTGCCGATGATGTTGATCACCGGCCTGTCGATGTCGCCGGGCTTCAACGCGATCGGCGGGGTGCTGCTCGAGATCATGGGCGGGCGCCAGTCGGCGCGGACCCTGCACTTCATCTCGGCGGGCCTGATCGTCGGGTTCATCGTCGTCCATGTCGGGCTGGTGATCTGGACCGGCTTCTTCAACAACATGCGCGCGATGATCACCGGCTGGTTCACGATCCAGCCGCCGGGATCGACGGCTGGGCCGAAGCTCCGGCGGCGGCCGCCTGCAGACGGAGCCGGGTCATGAACCGTCGCCGCTGGCTGACCGGGGCGCTGGCCACCGCAATGGCGTCCGTGGTCTCCGCCTGCGGCGAGGCCAGCTGGCGGCTGTCGGAACAGGCCCGGCGCATGGGCGAGGGGCTGACCCGGCGGGCGCAGCGCCTCCTGATCCCGCGCGACGCCCTCGCGCCGACCTACAGCCGGGCCGAAATCTCGCCCGACTTCAGGGCCAATGGCTCGATCGATCCCGCCGCGTCAGACTATCGGGCGCTGAAGGCGGACGGCTTCGCCGGCTACCGGCTGGTGCTGGACGGGCTGGTCGAGCGGCCCTTGTCGCTCAGCCTCGCCGAACTGCGGACGCGGCCGGCGCAGACCCAGATCACCAAACACGACTGCGTCGAGGGCTGGACCTCGATCGGCGAATGGACCGGGGTGCGACTGGAAACCCTGCTGGACGAGGCGGGGCTGAAGCCCGAGGCCCGCTACATCGTCTTCCACTGTTTCGACGCCCTCGATCAGCGCGAGGACGGCGAGCGCTATTACGAGAGCATCGACCTGATCGACGCCCGGCACCCGCAGACCATCCTCGCCTGGGACATGAACGGCGAGACCCTGCCCGTGCCGCACGGGGCGCCGCTGCGGCTCAGGGTCGAGCGCCAGCTGGGCTACAAACACGCCAAATACATCCGCCGCATCGAGGCGGTGGAAAGCTTCGCCCACATCGGCCGCGGCAAGGGCGGCTATTGGGAAGACCGGGGGTACGAGTGGTACGCGGGGATCTGAGTGACACCTGATCGACGCCAGCGGGTGTCTCGCTTGTCTTTCGTGTCGCGGAAGATGTCCCGATTGTAGCGAGCCAGGTGTCTCGGGTGTCTCGCGCGAATTGTCTTGGTCAGCCGGATCCGGATCCGCGGTCTGCAATCGGTCGCTTCAGCCCTCGGCCGGCTCTTCCGTGCGCTTTTTCATCATGGCGTCGAAGCTGTCCCAGACACCGGCGGCGCCGTGCCACGAGCCCTTGGTGGCGGCCTTGGAGTATTCGGTGGCGCGAGCCTCGAAGAAGTTGGCGTGTTCGACGCCCGACAGCATCGACTGGAGCCACGGCAGCGGATTCTCCTTCGCTCCGAACAACTCGGGCAGGTGCAACTGGCGCAGGCGCCAGTCGGCGATGAAGCGGATATAGGCCTTGATGTCCGAAGGGGTCATGCCGTTGACCGGCCCCATCTCGAAGGCCAGGTCGATGAAGCGGTCCTCCATCTCGACCACGGTGCGGCAGCATTCGACGATGTCGTCGGCCACGGCCTTGGTGACGGCCCCCGTCTCCTTGTTGAAGGCGTGGTACAGCTTGATGATGCCCTCGCAGTGCAGGCTCTCGTCGCGCACCGACCAGCTGACGATCTGGCCCATGCCCTTCATCTTGTTCTGGCGCGGGAAGTTCATCAGCATCGCGAAGCTGGCGAACAGCTGCAGCCCTTCCGAGAAGCCGCCGAACATGGCCAGCGTCCGGGCGATGTCGCCGTCGGTGTCGACGCCGAACTTGCCCATGAAGTCATGCTTGTCCCTCATGGCCTCGTATTCCATGAAGGCGCCGAACTCGCTCTCGGGCATGCCGATGGTCTCGAGCAGCAGGGCGTAGGCGGCGATGTGGATGGTCTCCATGTTGGCGAAGGACGCCAGCATCATCTTGACCTCGGTCGGTTTGAACACCCGACCGTAGCGCTCCATGTAGTTGTCCTGGACCTCGATGTCCGCCTGGGTGAAGAAGCGGAAAATCTGGGTCAGAAGATTGCGTTCGCTGTCGGTCAGATTGGCCGCCCAGTCCTTGCAATCCTCGCCGAGCGGCACCTCCTCCGGCATCCAGTGGACCTGCTGCTGCTTCTTCCACATGTCGAACGCCCACGGATAGCGGAACGGCTTGTAGGCCGCCGAGGCGGTCAGCAGGCCGGGGGTGGAGGTCTGGATCGGGGCGTGCGCGTTCATCGAGGCAACTCTGTCGGCGAATCCGGAAGGAGGCGTTCACCATGCGGGCGAGCCGCGCCGGCGCCAAGCCAGAATGCGGCTATATTGCGATCACTTTTTCTGAGACCGCTAGATGTGGTAGGCGCGGCACAGACTTCTGGGGAGAAGCTGGGGACGGAACGGCGGCGTCCCCCGGCCACGCTTCTCTACATACGGTGGCCTGCAGAGGATCACCGATATGTGAGTGGAGGTCCAACCTTGGCTGTGAAAGGTCGAAGGGGTTCGGCCCGCCGGACCGGCCCGCATCCGTGAGGGATACGGGCGACCCCCGATCACAGAAGGGCGACGCCGCAGCGGTTTCGGCCGGCGACGCCAGGCTTCTTAAGGCAAGGTGCAGTCATGAATTCGATCAAGATTTTAGCTCTGACGGCGGCATCCGGCGCGGCATTGCTCGGCGCGCCAGGCCCGGCGACGGCGCAATCAGAGCCCTTGATCGGTCAGGTCTCCCTGTTCGGCACCAATTTCTGCCCGCGCGGTTGGCTGGCCGCAGACGGGGCCGTCCTGCCGATCGCGCAGTATTCGGCTCTGTTCTCGCTGTTCGGCACGACCTACGGCGGAGATGGCCGGACCACCTTCGCCCTGCCGGACCTGCGGGACCGGGCGCCGGTCGGTGAGTCCCGAACCAATCGGCTCGGGTCGCGCTCGGACACGCGCGGCGCTGGTCAACCCAACGCCTCGCAGGGCGGCGTCCTGGCGATGAGATGGTGTGTGGCGGTACAGGGGGTGTTCCCCGGTCGCTCATAAGGTGGCGCGGTTTCGCTGACGCCCGGCCGCTTCGGTTCGGAAAACAACCATCGCCCGAAGGCGGGCCGGGCTCAGGCCGCGGCTTCGACCTCGCTTGCAGCCGGCAAATCCCCCGCGAGGGCGCGTGAGACGATAGCGAACAGCGACGCCTGGCTGACCGGCTTGGGCAGGTGGGCGTTCATGCCGGCGCCGAGGCAGCGGATGACGTCCTCGGGCATGGCGTCGGCGGTCATGGCCACCACAGGCACGGCGCCGTGGGCGTCGGGCAGGGCGCGAATGCGGCGCGTGGCCTCAAGCCCATCCATGCGCGGCATGCGGACGTCCATCAGCACAAGGTCGAGTTCATGGGCGGCGGCGGCGTCCACCGCCTCCTGCCCGTCGCAGGCCTCGACCACCTCGCAACCGAAAGCCCGGACCATGATGCGTGCGACCTCGCGGTTGACCGGATGATCGTCGACGACCAACACGCGGGGCGGACGGGACGGCGCGTCCGACCCCGCGCCGGCGGCAGGATCGGCGCCGTCGGCATAAGCTGGCTGGGCCGACGTCGGGGACTCCGTCGCCGCATCCGCAGCCCGGGTCAGCGGCAGGTGAAGGGTGAAGGTCGAGCCCTCGCCGGGACGGCTTTCGACCTCGATGCGGCCGCCGAGGCGGCGGACGTGGCGGGCCGCCAGCGCCAGGCCGAGGCCCACGCCGGCGTGCAATCGGCTGGTCGAGGCGTCCGCCTGGGAGAAGGCCTCGAACAGTTCGGCATGGTGGTCGGGTGCGATGCCGCAGCCGGTGTCGGAGACGCGAATGACCACCCCCTCGCCGGCGCGGTCGAGGCGAACGTCGACGCCGCCCTCGGTGGTGAACTTGACCGCATTGGCGATCAGCGGGTGCAGGGTCTGACGCAGGGCGCGGCCGTCACAATTGAAGCGCGACCGGGCGGGCAGGCGGTCGTCGATGGTCAGGACCAACCCCCGGGCGTCTGCAGCGGCGCGGCTGGGCACCATCGCGTCGCGGACGATAGCGGCGATCTCAAGCGGCTCGGGCGACACGGCATGTTCACCGCGGGCGAAGTCGAGAATATCCTCGACGAGCATCAGCAGACCGTCGCTCGACTCGCGGATCTGGCGCGCCTGGCGCACGGCCTCGGCGTCCAGGTCGGACCGGTTGGCCAGCAGGTCGGCGAAGCCCGCGACGCCGTTCAGCGGGGTCCGCATCTCGTGGCTCATCATGGCGAGGAACCGCGCGCGGGCGCAGGCGGCGTCCTCGGCGACGCGGCGTGCTTCCTGGGCGGCGGCGGTGCGGGCGCGGAGGCAGGCCTCGAGGCGTCGCCGCTCGGTCATCACCGTGCTGATCGGCAGGACGGTGATGACCATGGCCAGCAGGAAGAGATTGTAGACGCCCAGGCTGCGCACCATCGCGGGAATGCTCTCGAGGCCGGGCAGCTCGGCTAGCCGGGTCAGATGGACCGGGCCATGGCCCATCAGGGTGGCCGCGCCGCTGAGCACAGCGACGCCGATGAGGGCGGCGGCCGACCAGACCGGCGACAGGCGCAGGCTGATCAGGGTCATCGGCAGGAACACGAGGAACATCAGCGGCGTCTGATTCTGCCAGAACACCGCGCCGGTCACCGCCAGGGTCAGGGCGATCAGACCTACGCCCTCGGCGTTTGACGCCCGCGCCGATCCGGCGAAGCGATGGCGGCGGGCCAGCAGCAGCAGGATGGGCGTGACCAGGAGCAGGCCCAGCACCTCTATGGCGATGTAGTTTTGCAGTTCGAACAGCCAGATCGCCAACGACCTGGAGGGGCCGATCAGTGCCAGCAGAGCCGTGGTCGCGAGGCCCGCAGTCACTGTGGCCGGTAACACGGCCAGCAGGGCGAAACGGGCCAGGCGTCCGGGCCGGCGCAGATCGAGCGCGGCGCCGCAGACCCGCCGGGCCAGCACGGCGGCGGCAAAAGCCATGCCGAGATTGAGCACGACATTGGCGATCAGATAGAAGCCGGGAACGGCGCGCATGCCGTTCACCAGCATGTCCAGCGCGGCGCAGGCGCCCAGTACCGCGAGGGCGGGGCGCCGATGCAGCTGCAGCAGGGCCGCCGTCGCAACGCCATTGGCCAGCCAGATGGTGGCTGCGCCGAACCGGGCCATGGCCCAGTAGCCGACAGCGAGGGCCGCGGCGTAGAGGACGACATAGGCCAGGGCGGGCGGGCCGGCGACCCGACCCGCGTCATGCCTGAACAGACGCCAACGACCTTGCAAGAAGACCCCTCCGGTCACTCTGAACCATCATCGGTAAGGCCAACCCGTAAACAAATCAGATGCATGGCGCACATTCCACGAAGGAACCCCCGTCCAACCGCGACCGTTTCCATTCCCTCGCCGCGTGGGTCAGGAGACCATGTCAGACACCGTCACCGACCCCAGCTTTCATCCGCCCGAGGCGGCCGTCGCCTTCTACGAGGAGGCGTTGGGCCTGCTGAAGGAGAGCGGCATCCCCTTCCTGCTGTCCGGCACCTATGCGGTGACGGCCTATACGGGCATCCGGCGTCCGACCAAGGACCTCGACGTGTTCTGCAAGCCCGGGGACTATCCGCGCATCCTCGCCTTCTTCCAGGCGCGGGGCTTCCGCACCGACGTCGAGGACGAACGCTGGATCGCCAAGGTGTGGAAGGACGAGACTCACTTCTTCGACGTCATCTTCGCCATGTCGAACGGCACCATCGCGGTCAGCGACAGCTGGTTCGGCGAGGACACGATCGAGGTCTACGGCCACGAGGTCGGCATCACCCCGCCGACGGCCCTGATCCTGTCCAAGGTCTTTATCCAGGACCGCTACCGCTACGACGGTGCCGATGTGAACCATGTGATCCTGAAGCAGTCGGAGGCGATCGACTGGAAATTCCTGCTCGGCCAGATGGATCTCTACTGGGAGGTGCTGATGGCCCACCTGCTCAATTTCCGCTTCGCCTATCCGACCGAACGGGACCGGGTGCCGCGCTGGCTGATGACCGAACTGACCGGGCGGTTGCGGGCCCAGGTCGACCTGCCGGCGCCGCGGGTGAAGGTCTGTCGCGGGCGGTTGTTCAGCCCGCGCGACTATATCGCCGACATCACCGAATGGGGCTTCGGGGACATCGTCGGCAAGGGACTGGAGGAGCGCCATGAAGCCACGCATTGACGCCCATCCTGATCCACAGACGCCGCAGCCTGGACTCGGGGCGGGTCCGTCGAAGAAGCTGCGCGTGGCCGCGGTCGGCGATCTGCATGTCGGAGAGAACCACGAACGGCCGCATCGCGAACTGTTCGACCGGGTGCACGAGGACGCCGACGTGCTGTGTCTGTGCGGCGATCTGGTCAATTTCGGCAAGACCCGGGAGGTCGAGGTCCTTCTCGAGGACCTGCAGGGCTGCAAAATCCCGATGGTCGGAGTGCTGGGCAATCATGAGCACGAATGCGGTCGGCCCGACGAGGTCACGGAGATGCTGTGCGAGGCCGGCGTGAAGATGCTCACCGGGCAGGCCTATGAGATTGACGGGGTCGGGTTCGCCGGCGGCAAGGGCTTCATCGGCGGCTTTGGCCGCTACATGCTGAGCCCGTTCGGCGAGGCTTCGATCAAGTCGTTCGTGCAGGAGGCGGTGGACGACGCCAACCACATCGAGAACTCAATCCGCATGCTGAGGACTGAACGGTCGGTGGTGCTGCTGCACTATTCCCCGGTGGTGGATACGGTGATGGGCGAGCCGCCGGAAATCCACGCCTTTCTCGGCTCGTCGCGGCTGGGCGAGACGATCGACCGCTACGACAATATCAGCCTGGTGGTGCACGGCCACGCCCATCGCGGCGCCCCCGAGGGCCGCACCAATAAGGGCGTGCCGGTCTACAACGTGGCTCTGCCAGTGCTGAAGACACTGGGGGATAAGCCCTACCGGGTATTCGAGGTCTGAAACGCCGTCCGGGGCTCGAAGCGGCGCCAGATCGCCCACAGGAGCAGGGCGAACCCAACCCCCAAGACGTCCGCCAGGAGATCGCCCCAACTGGCGTCGCGGCCGACCAGCCCCTGAACCAATTCGACGGCCGCGCCGAGGCCGATGGCCGCCGCCGCCGCCCACAGGCGGGGCATACGGCGGATCAGGACGCCGAAGCTCCACAAGATCAGGCCGAAAACAATGAAATGGGCGGCCTTATCCCAGATCCCGCTGGCCGCCTCGACGCCCCCGAAGGGACCGATCATCAGGGTCAGAGACACCAGCAGTATGGCGACCGCCGCGAGGCGGAGAACAAAGGTCATGCGGGCCGTATCTGCAGGAGAGATGCTCGCTGTATATCAGCCCGCCCAACAACCCAAGCTTCCGTCACGGCGGGCTTCCACTCTTGAGGTCCGGGAGCGCAAGGTCAGCTAAAGGCGACGAAGATCAGGGCGACGACGGTGACGTCGACGGTGCGGGCGAGGAAGGTCAGCATGGCGGCGGTCCCGGAAGGCGGCGTTTGAGCCTTCCATCAGCAAGGACCGTGCCGGAGACTCAGGCGTCCGTATCGCTGGCCTTGCCGGGCTTGGGCCGCCGTTCAGCCGAGCCCGAATAGGCGTTTCCAAGGTAAGTCGAGCGGGCCGCGTCCAGGACAGGCGGCCCGCCCTTGAGGCCGCGCCGCTGGCCCGTCTGTCCCATCATCTGGGCGGCGAAGGTGGCGGCCGAGGCGTCGGACGTCGGGGCGGGGGCAGGTCTTGCCGGGGGCTCGGCAGGTTCGGCGGGGACGTCGACCGGCACGAGATTGCGGGACGCCGACGCGGCCCGGCGCTCTGCGGCGCGGCGGTCCCGTTCGCGGCGATCGTCGCGGCGCCGCACCGGGTCGACGGGGCGGATCTCGTCGGTCACGTCAGCCGCCCTTCTTTCCGGACAGGCTGTCCAGCTGGGCGCGCATCTGGTCCATCTGGCGGCGCATTTCGTCCAGCGGATCGGCAGCGGCCTGTTCCGGCGGCGGGGCGGCGGCGGGACGGCCGGCGCCGGCCGCGTTGAAACCGGGCCATATCTTCATGGCCTCGGCGAACATGGCCATGTTGCGCTTGACGGCCTCGTCCAGCAGGCCGGCCCCGGGCGCGGCGCCGAAGGCCTTCGAGAACTGGCCGCGCATCTGCTCCTGCTGGCGGGTGAAGGCGTCGAGCGACATCTCAAGATAGGAGGGCAGCACACCCTGCATCTGGCCGCCATAAAAGCCGATCAGCTGGCGCAGAAACTGGACCGGCAACAGGGCCTCGCCGCGGCTTTCTTCCTCGAAGATGATCTGGGTCAGGATCTGTCGGGTCAGGTCGTCGTTGGTCTTGGCGTCATAGACCACGAAGTCGACGCCCTCGCGCACCATGCGGGCCAGGTCCTCAAGCGTGACATAGGCGGATGTGGCTGTGTTGTAGAGCCGCCGGTTGGCGTATTTCTTGATGACGACGGTGTCGCCGGCTCCGGACTTCCTGTCGGCCACGCGCGGTCCCCGTTCCTGTTGCACCGCCGCACTATGCTGCGCTGCGCACTGGAATGTCTAGCCGAGTGCGGCGGGGGCCAGCACCACGCCGACCAGCACAGCCGCCCAGTGGGTCATCGCGCCGGTGACGACGAAGCCGTGCCATATGGCGCGGCGAAATTTCACCTTGGGGCTGATGAAGACGAAGACCCCGGCGGTGTAGATCAGGCCCCCGATGACGAGCAGGGCCAGGGCGATTGGATGAACCGTGTCGATCATCGGCTTCAGCGCCACAACCGCCAGCCAGCCGAAACCGATATAGACCGCGCTCCAGAACGCGTCGGAGATGCGCGGGGCGATCAGTTTGACGAACACGCCGCCGAGCGCGATGGCCCAGACCAACAGGGTGAAGCCCAGCGCCCAGCCGCCCTCGAAGCGCTGGGTGGTGAACGGGGTGTAGCTGCCAGCGATCATCAGAAAGATGGCGGCCTCGTCCATCCGGCGCAGGATGGGGCGAGCGGCGCACGGCCGGGTCTGGTTGTAGATGGTCGAAACCGTCAGCATGACGATCAGGCACAGGGCGTAAGCGGCCGTGGCGACGACGGCGCCGACGCCGGAATAGAGCGCCGCCAGGACGGCGAGGACAACCCCGCCAACCGCAGCGAGGGTCAGGCCGACAACATGGACCACGAGGTCGGCTGTCCTTTCGGCCGGCGTCCGGTAATGCTCGATCATGTCGAGTTCGTCGGGGACGCAGACCCGGCTGAGAATTTTCTTCATCCGCATGAGCATGGCCCCATCAAGCCTTTCGCTCCGTTTTTCGTTCCCGCGACTGTGCGCGAAGGGCCATGACCATTCGCTGAACGATGGGGCCGAGGGTGACGAAAGCTTCGGGATGCGGCAGAAACGGCACGAATTCTTTCCCGCGGCCTAACGCCTCCCCCTTCGCGGGGCCGCTTCCCCGAGGTCAGTCAAATGTCAGTTGAAGTAGTCATCGTCTCCGCGGCGCGCACGCCGGTCGGGTCCTTTCTCGGCGCCCTGTCGTCCCTGCCCGCGTCGAAGCTGGGCGAGGTCGCCATCCGCGCCGCGCTGGAGCGGGCGGGGGTCGAGGCGGCCGATGTCGACGAAGTCATCCTCGGGCATGTGCTGCAGGCGGCGGCGGGGCAGGGACCGGCGCGGCAGGCCGCCATGGCCGCCGGAATTCCGAAGGAGGTCCCGGCCTGGAGTCTGAACCAGATCTGCGGCTCGGGTCTGCGCGCCGTGGCCATCGCCGCCCAGCAGATCGCGCTGGGAGACGCCCGCATCGTCGTCGCCGGCGGGCAGGAAAGCATGAGCCAGGCGCCGCACGCCCAGCATCTGCGGACCGGCCACAAGATGGGCGATGTGGCGCTCGTCGACACGATGATCCGCGACGGGCTGTGGGACGCCTTCAACGGCTACCACATGGGCCAGACGGCCGAGAACATCGCCGACCGATTCGACATCGGCCGCGCCGATCAGGACGCCTTCGCGATGGCCAGCCAGAACAAGGCCGAGGCGGCCCAGAAGGCGGGGCGGTTCGACGCCGAGATCGCCCCGGTGACCATCGCCTCGAAGAAGGGCGACGTCGTCGTCGACAAGGACGAGTACATTCGCCACGGCGCGACGCTGCAGGCGATGGAGACGCTGCGCCCGGCGTTTTCGAAAGACGGATCGGTCACGGCGGCCAACGCCTCGGGCCTGAATGACGGCGCCGCCGCCCTTGTGTTGATGAGCGCCGACGACGCGAAGGCGCGCGGGCTGGAGCCTCTGGCCCGGATCGTGTCCTCGGCCACGGCGGGCGTCGATCCGGCGATCATGGGCACAGGTCCGATCCCGGCCTCGAGGAAGGCGCTGGAGAAGGCCGGCTGGACCGTCGCCGACCTCGATCTGGTCGAGTCCAACGAGGCGTTCGCGGCCCAGTCGCTTTGTGTGCTGCAGGAGCTTGGGCTCGATCCGGACAAGGTCAATGTCAACGGCGGCGCCATCGCCATCGGCCATCCGATCGGGGCCTCGGGCGCGCGCATCCTGACCACCCTGCTGCACGAGATGAAGCGGTCGGGCGCGAAGAAGGGCCTCGCCACCCTGTGCATCGGCGGCGGCATGGGCGTGGCGATGTGCGTCGAACGGCCCTGACACGGGCCGCCTCTGACAGCCTCAGGCGGCGTTGGCGGCCTTGCCGGCGGATTTCAGCTTTTCCTGATGCGCGCGCATGCCGGCGGCGATCAGTTCGGCGGCCTCGCCGGCGTCGCCCCAGCCCTTGACCGTGACCGACTTGCCCTTCTCCAGATCCTTGTAACGGGTGAAGAAGTGCTCGATCTGCTCCACGAGGATGGCGGGTAGCTGCCGGTAGCTGGCGATGTCGGTGTAGTAGGGGTTCAGCTTGTCGACCGGCACGGCGAGGATCTTCTCGTCGCCGCCCGCCTCGTCTTCCATCTTGAGCACGCCGATCGGGCGCGAACGAATGATGCAGCCGGGCACCACCGGCGTCGGGTTCAGCACAATCACGTCGCAGGGGTCGCCGTCGTCCGACAGGGTGTGCGGGATGAAGCCATAGTTGCCCGGATAGTACATGGCGGTGTGCAGGAAGCGGTCGACGAACAGCGCGCCGGAGGCCTTGTCCATCTCATACTTCACCGGCAGGCCGCCCTGCGGGATCTCGATGACGACGTTGACGTCCCAAGGCGGGTTCGGACCGGCGGGAATGGCGTCGATGTTCATGACGGACTCGTCTATGGTGCAGTGCGGCAACGGGGAGGCGGGCGTGATAGGCGCGCAACTTGCCCGAAGCAAGGCGCTCGTGTCCCGGACGGTTCCGCGGGCCGCGCCCGCTTCATCGGTCGGGAAGGAACGGTGATGACGATTTACGACGGCCTGGCGCTGGCTTTTTTCTTCATGTGCTGGCTGGGCTACGGGCCGTTGCTGGCCCTGCTGGCGCGGCGCAGCGGCTCGCTGAACGACGACATGCTGGTGGTGCGACGGGTCTGGATGACGGCGATGGCGCATCGCGAGATCCGCCTCGTGGACAGCCAACTGCTAGGACATTCGATTAACTCCGGCGGCTTTTTCGCCTCGACCAACCTGTTGTTGATCGCGGCGGTGGGCAGTGTCCTGTTCGGCGGCGACCAAGCTCTGCAGGGCGTCGCTTCGATCGGCGAGGCGGCTCCGACCCTGCTGCTGGAAGCCAAGCTGGCGCTGGTGCTGGTCTGTCTCGCGCGCGGCCTGCTCGATTTCATCTGGTCGATCCGTCAGATGAACTACGCCCTCGCCCTGATCGGCGCAGCCCCGGAACTGCACACGGAGGCGGACCGGGTGGCGCTGGGCGAGGCGGCCGGCAACCTGCTCAATCCGGCTCTCAGCGCCTTCAGCCAGGGCGTTCGTGGCTATTATTTCGCCCTCGCGGCGGCGGCCTGGCTGTTCGGACCGTTGTGGCTCGCGCTGGGCGTGGCGGCGGCCTTCTGCCTGCTGGTGTGGCGGCAGGCCGGGTCTCCGGCGGCGCGGGCGGTGCGCAACGCCCGCCGTCTGCTGGAACCGCATCTGCCGGAGCGGTGAAGCCGCTTCGCAGTCGCGTAGGCCCCGGGCACGATCTGACCGCTGGAAACGGTTACGACCATGAGATAGGGACGAAGATTGCCGTTACATTGCGTGAACGCAGGTGCGAACCAGGCAGTTGACGCATTGTGCAGCGCACACTAACTTGATCTTCGACGTCCTCGCGGCGTCATGCCCTTTCTGGGCGTTTCCTCCCTAAAGACTTTTATGCCGCGCCTTCGGGCGCGGCTTTTTTTATGCCCCGGCGACTACAGGCGGATCGACCAGCAGGGCTTCGATAACCCGCGCCACCCCGGCGGCGCAGCGCGACCAACCCACGCCCGGCTCCATCGTCGTCTCGTCGAGATAGAGGGCCCGGTTCAGCTCGATCTGAACGGCATGGAAGCCGTCATCCGGCCGGCCCCAGCGTTGGGTCGTCCAGCCGCCGGAATAGGGCTGGTTCAGCGCCACCCGCCAGCCCAGAGCCTCGAACGCGCGCCGCAGCTGCCGGGTCAGATCCGCCGTGCAGGACGCACCGTGCCGGTCGCCCAGCACCACGTCCGGGCCGCGCGCCCCGCCGACGCCCTGCGTCGCCCGCGCCGGCATCGAATGCCAATCGACCAGAAACGCCGCGCCGTGCCGCGCGTGGGCCGCCCGCATCAGCCCGTCCAGGGCGGCGTGGTAGGGCGCATGGACCCGGGCGATCCGGGCCGCGGCCTCGTCCGCGCCCAGACGGCGGCCGTAGAGCGGCCGACCGTCACCGGTCAGGCGGGGGATGACGCCGTAGCCGGCCGCGGCGCGGGGCGAGGCCGTCCGGCCATCCAGACCCTCGATCAGCACCGGATCGAGGTCGTCCGGGTCGCGGTTCAGATCGACCCAGGCGCGGCCCATTAGGCCCAACAGCAGGGTCGCGCCGCGGGCCTGTCCCGGCGCGATCAGCCGGTCGACGAGAGCGTCCTCGGCGCTGCGCAGGCTGGCCCGACCCAGGCCGGCCGCCGTTCCCATGTCGCCGGGATAGATGTCGCCCGAATGGGGCGAGGCGAACACGAACGGACCGGGTGTCGCGGGGGCACGCAGGATGAAGGGCGCCTCGTCTACCTCGACCACGCCCTGTTCAAGACTGTCCGCCATGGTCGAATCCATAGCCTGTTTCGCCGATCGATCCACAGCTTCGCGGGCGCCCGACGTCTCGCCATACCGGGGATTTTCATGGCGGGTTTACCGATCGCGTCGTAGCGTCGACCCAACAAGACGGGGCTGACACTTCATGGCGCGCATTCTTCTGGCCGAGGACGATCATTCGCTGCGCGGGTTCCTGACCCGCGCGCTCGAGCGGGCCGGCCATTCAGTGGTCGACTGCGAAAATGGCGACGACGCCATCGACGCCCTCGATCAGGGCCCGTGGGACCTGCTGCTGACCGACATCGTCATGCCCGGGGCCGACGGCATCGAGGTGGCCCGCGTCGCCGCCGCCCGCCAGCCCGGCATCCGCATCATGTTCATCACCGGCTTCGCCGCCGTGGCCCTGTCGGCCGCCCAGGCCAGCCCGCAGGCCAAGGTGCTGTCCAAGCCCGTCCACCTGCGCGATCTGGTCGGCGAGGTCGAGCGGATGGTCGCGGCCTGACACAAGAACGCTAACGCTCGCGACGCGGTCGCTCGCTGCTTGAGCGCGGTGTTGGTTTTGGGCCTTGCGAAAAGCGAAGGGGCCGGGTTATAGACCGCGCCTTCCTGCCCCCGGGGTGACCCGGGGCCGTCTCGGCGGACGCGTAGCTCAGCGGGAGAGCACTTCGTTGACATCGAAGGGGTCACAGGTTCAATCCCTGTCGCGTCCACCATCTTCCTCCCCTAGACTCTGGCGCATCGCCTTCGGGCCGCCGTCGATTCGGGGACGACCTTGCCCAGTTTCCATGAATTCTTCGCCGGCGGCGGCATGGTCCGGGCGGGGCTGGGTGACGGCTGGACCTGCCTGTTCGCCAATGATTTCGACGTCCGCAAGGGCTTCTCCTACCAGGCCAACTGGGGCGCGGGCGGCGAACTGACGGTCGGCGACATTCGCCGGATCGACGCGGCCGACCTGCCGGGCGAACCGGATCTGGTCTGGGGCAGCTTCCCTTGTCAGGACCTGTCGCTGGCGGGGGCCGGGGCGGGTCTTGGCGGCGAGCGGTCCGGCGCCTTCCACGCCTTCTGGGGCGTCATCCGCGGCCTGATCGAACAGGGCCGGGGGCCCCGGCTGGTGGCGGTCGAGAATGTCTGCGGGACCCTGACCTCGCGCGGCGGGCGTGATTTCGAGACCATCTGCCGGACCTTCGCCGATGCCGGCTATCGCTATGGGGCCCTCGTGATCAACGCGGACCTGTTCGTACCACAGAGCCGGCCGCGCCTGTTCGTGATCGGGGTGGCTGACGGGGTCGACGTCGCGCCGGAACTGCTGTCTCCGGAACCGGTCGAACCGTTTCACACGCGGGCGATACGGCGGGCGGCGGCGACGCTGCCCGAAGCCGTTCGGGACCGGCTGCTGTGGTGGAACCTGCCCACGCCGCCGCGCCGGACCGCGACCTTCGCCGACCTGATCGAGGATGAGCCCGACAGCGTCGGTTGGCACAACCAGGCCGAGACGAAACGACTGCTGGACCTGATGTCGCCGGTTAACGCCGCGAAGGTCGAGGCGGCCCGCCGCGCGGGGCGCCGCATGGTCGGCGGGGTCTATCGCCGCACACGGGTCGAGCACGGAGAGAAGGTCCAGCGCGCCGAAGTGCGGTTTGACGACGTGGCCGGCTGTCTGCGCACTCCGGCCGGAGGGTCAAGCCGCCAGATCATCCTTGTTGTAGACGGTCCCCGCGTCCGGTCGCGGCTGGTCTCGGCGCGCGAGACGGCGCGGTTGATGGGTCTGCCGGAAACCTATGTCCTGCCCCGCAACTACAGCGACGCCTATCACCTGACGGGCGACGGGGTCGCGGTTCCGGTGGTGCGCCATCTGGCCAGGCACCTGTTCCAGCCGCTGGCGGCGGCGCCGACGGTGTCGCGTGAGGCCGCCTGAGGCCCGGCCGTCGTGATCGCGACCCATGCCGGGGGCTCGGCCGCCCCGGCTTGATAGTAGGTCGCCTGCGGCGATGCGGGACCCAAAGGCGGCCGTGGCGGTTGTCCCATCATACATTGCGAGGAGAGACGACCATGGAAACCCTGTCCGGAGCCGACGTCCCCCAGGCGCCGGCATTCGCCCCCGACCTGTCAGCCGCGCCGGTCGCAGACGACCAAGTGCAGCAATTGGCCCGAACCTTCGCCGTCACCCCCGAGGCGGCCCGGCTGGCGGTGGCGCGCGTCGGAACCGATTTTCGCGCGCTGCAACGCGAGCTTGGAGGTCGTCGCTGATGAGCACGCGCAATGGAATCGACCAGGGCCGATCGGTCCATGACAATGCAGGGTTGGGCCAGCACAGGGTCGGGGAGGCGGGCGCCCCGCCGCGACAGAAAACTGCGCGGCCCCCCTCGGCCGGCGGACCGGGCGCCGGCTCCGGCGACGACGCGGCGAATAGTGTAAAAACCGGGCGCGACGCCTGACACCGGGGCCGGACCGCGCTGGTCCGCCGGTCCCACCCCGCCGCGGCAACGGCTGGCTCCGTCCCGCTCCCCCTGCCCCGACGCCAATCATCGGCGCGCCCCGCTGAGGTTCGCCGGGATGTCGGGCGCCGAATCCCACCGCAACTCTTCCAAGGGCACTATGTCGGGCGCGCCTCATCTGGACCCGAGGCGCTGGCGCGGGCATTGGAGGCCCATGACTTTTCCGACTCCCTCCCCCGCCGACTGGAAGGCGCTCGCCGAGAAGGGCCTGAAGGACCGGCCTATCGAGAGCCTCGTGCACCTGGATGCTGACGACCTGGCGGTGCGGCCGCTGTATGGGGCGGCGACCGGCGTGCAGCCGTTGTTCGCGCCGCGGCCGTCCGACGCCGACGGCCGGGCCTGGGACCTGCGCACCCTCGTCGAGGGTGATGACCCGGCGGCCGTCAATACGGCGCTTCTCGCTGATCTCGAGGGCGGCGCCGCCTCGGTAGTGCTGAGGGGCACCGTCCTGGCCGATTCCGAGCCGCTGTCGGCGGCGCTGGACGGGGTGGCGCTGGAACTGGCGGCGGTCGGCCTCGAGGCCGGGCTGGACGGCCCGGAGGCGGCCAATGCGCTCGCGGTGGCCGGCAAGGGCTCGCCGCGCGCCCGGCTGATGTTCCACATGGATCCGGTCTCGGCCTTCGCCGAGACCGGGGAGGCGCGGCGCTCGATGGAAGAGCATCTGGTGCTGGCCGCCAACACCGCCGCCCGGCACGCCGGCGCCTATCCCGAGGCGAGCTTTTTCCTCGCCGGCGGACGCGTCGTGCACGAGGCCGGGGGCTCGATCGGCCAGGAACTGGCCTTCGCCGCCGCCAACGCCGTGGCGCTGGTCAAGGCCGCCATCGATGCGGGCATGACAGCGGAGCAGGCGTTGAAGGGAACCGTGCTCGGCGTCGCCGTCGACCAGGCGTATTTCGACAGCCTCGCCAAGGTCCGCGCCCTGCGCCTGATCTGGCGTTCGCTCAGCCGCGCCTTCGGCGCCGAAACGCCCGCCGTCATCGAGGCGCGCTCGTCGCGGCGGATGCTGTCCGCGCGCGACCCGTGGCCCAATCTGCTCAGGCTGACGGCCGCCGGGTTCGCCGGAGCGGTCGGCGGCGCCGATGCGGTGGTGGTGGATGCCTTTTCCCGCTCCAACGGCCGTCCCGACGCCTTCGCCCGGCGTCAGGCGCGCAACACCCAGCTGGTGTTGATGGAAGAGGCCCACATCGGCCGGGTCGACGATCCGGCGGCGGGGTCGTGGTTCCTCGACCAGCGCACCCGAGAGCTGGCCGAGGCCGGCTGGGCCGAATTCCAGATGATCGAGGCCGAGGGCGGGATCGTCGAGGCTCTGCGCGGCCATGTGATCCAGCCGCGGGTGGCCCGCGCCCGGCAGTCGCTCGAGGCGGCGCTGTCCAACGGCGCGGCGCAGATGGTGGGCGTAACGAAATTCGTCGACGCCGATCCCCGTCCGGCCCCGGTCGAACCCGAGGCTTCGATCGTACCGGAGGGCGGCGGCGACGCCTGCGTGCCTCTGACCCCCATCCGCCTCGCCGCGCCCTTCGAAGCGAAGGAGGCCGGACGATGAGCGCTCCCGACTTCTCCAAACTCGACCTCGACCTGTCGCCAACCGGCGCCGGCCCCGACCGCGAGGCCTGGAAGACCCCCGAAGGCCTGACTATCGCTGCGTCCTACGGCGCTCCGGCGATCGAGGGCCTCGACTTCATCCATGGCCTGCCGGGCATCGCGCCCTATCATCGCGGCCCTTATCCGACCATGTACGCCTCCAATCCGTGGACGATCCGTCAGTACGCCGGCTTCTCGACGGCGACGGAGTCCAACGCCTTCTATCGCCGCAACCTCGCCGCCGGTCAGAAGGGCCTGTCGATCGCCTTCGATCTGGCGACGCACCGGGGCTATGACAGCGACCACCCGCGGGTGAAGGGCGATGTCGGCATGGCCGGTGTGGCCATCGACAGCATCTACGACATGCGCACCCTGTTCGACGGCATCCCGCTGGACCAGATGTCGGTGTCGATGACCATGAACGGCGCGGTTCTGCCGGTGCTGGCGCTCTACATCGTCGCGGCCGAGGAGCAGGGGGTCGCCCACAAGGACCTGACCGGGACCATCCAGAACGACATCCTCAAGGAGTTCATGGTCCGCAACACCTACATCTACCCGCCCGAGCCGAGCATGCGGATCATCTCGGACATCTTCGCCTGGACCGCCGAACACGCGCCGAAATTCAACTCGATTTCGATCAGCGGCTATCACATGCAGGAGGCCGGGGCCTCGGCCGACCTCGAGCTGGCCTACACCCTCGCCGACGGCGTCGAATACATGAAAGCGGGCGTCGCGGCCGGCATGCCGATCGACCGGTTCGCGCCCCGGCTCAGCTTCTTCTGGGCCATCGGCATGAACTATTTCATGGAGGTGGCCAAGCTGCGCGCCGGTCGCCTGCTTTGGGCCGAGGCGGTGTCGAAATTCGGCGCGACCAATCCGAAATCGCTGTCGCTGCGCGCCCATTGCCAGACCTCCGGCTGGTCGCTGGCGGCCCAGGACGTGTTCAACAACGTCAGCCGGACCATGGTCGAGGCTATGGCCGCCGCGGGGGGGCAGACCCAGAGCCTGCACACCAACAGCCTCGACGAGGCCCTCGCCCTGCCGACCGATTTCTCGGCCCGCATCGCCCGCAACACCCAGCTACTGCTGCAGATGGAGACCGGCCTGACCCGGGTCATCGACCCGTGGGGCGGCAGCTTCTACGTCGAACGCCTGACCCACGAACTGGCCGAAAAGGCGCGCGTCCACATGGCCGAGGTCGAGGCTTTGGGCGGCATGGCCAAGGCCATTGAGGCCGGGCTGCCCAAGCTGCGCATCGAGGAATCGGCGGCGAAGACCCAGGCCCGGATCGACACCGGCCAGCAGACCGTGGTGGGGGTGAACAAATACCTCGCCGACCACGTCGACGACATTCCGGTGCTCAAGGTCGACAACGCCGCCGTGCTGGCGACCCAGATCGACAAGTTGAAGCGGCTTCGGGCCGAGCGCGACGAGGCGAAGACGCAGGCTGCGCTGGACGCCCTGACGGCGGGTGCGAAGGGCAACGCCAACCTGCTGCAGCTTTCTGTCGAGGCGGCCCGTGCCTACGCGACGGTCGGCGAGATTTCCGACGCTCTGGAAGCCGCCTTCGGTCGCCATGCCGCCTCGGTGAAGACCGTGTCCGGTGTATACGCCCGGGAGGCCGGCGATGACCCGAAGATCGCCCGCGCCCGCGGCATGGTCGCCGCCTTCGTCGAGAATGACGGCGGCCCGCCGCGCGTGCTGATCGCCAAACTGGGTCAGGACGGCCACGACCGCGGCCAGAAGGTCATCGCCACCGCCTATGGCGACCTCGGCTTCGAGGCGACCGCCGGCGCATTGTTCCAGACCCCGGCCGAGGCGGCGAAGGAGGCGGTCGAGCGCGGCGTCCACGCCGTTGGAGCGTCGTCGCTGGCCGCCGGCCATCTGACCCTGGTGCCTGAGCTGAAGGCCGAACTGGAGAAGCTGGGCCGGCCCGACATCATGATCGTGGTCGGAGGGGTCATTCCGCCGTCAGACGTCCAGACCCTGATCGACATGGGGGCGGCCGCGGTCTACCCGCCCGGCTCGGTCATCGCCGACACCGCCATCGACCTGATCGACAAGCTCAACCGGCGCCTCGGCTACGCCCAGAAGGCCTGAGTATCAGGGACGGTGGGCGTCCGGCAGGGCGGCGATCTCTGCCTCGGTCAACACGCGGCTGACGCGCGCGCGGCAGCTTCTGACCGGGGCGGAGGAGGCGGGCAGGGTGATCCGCGCCCAGTCGCCGGTGCAGATGCGGCCGCCGGCCAGTCCGCCGACGTCCGGCGTGATCGCCAGCCGGTGGGTGAAATCCAGATCCGTGCAGCCGCCCGACGAGTTCAGTTCGAAAACCTGGTTGCGGATGGACCGGATGTAGAGCTGGCCGACGCCTCCGGCCCGGAAATTGCGCACCTGGTCGCCGTAGAAGCACTGGTGTTCCGGACCGGCGGCGGCGGGCATCCCCATGCCTCCGTTCGGCGCGCACGAGGCGGTCAGGGCGACAGCCGCGGTGACGGCGGGGTAGGTCAACAAGCGGGTCATGTTCGGTCTCCGGATCTCTGATTGCGGCCCCGTCCGATGTTAACCGTCTGCTTCCTGCGAAGGTTGCGCAAGGGGGCCGCGTCCCGGGAACCGCCCCGGTGCGACGCGTGCCGCCAGAGGCGCGGGAAGCGGCGATGGCGTCCCGGTCGCCAGCGCCGCGACATGTTCAGCCAGCAGCGGCGCCACGCAGAAGCCGCGCGAGCCGAGTCCTGTCAGGGCGAACAGCCCCGGGGCCAGTCGTCCAGCCAACGGGAGGCGGTCCGGGGTGGTGGCGCGAATGGCGGCCCGGCTGCGAATGCCCCCCGCTGCCGCGACGCGCGCCGCCAACCCCGGGAGGCGAGCGCCCAGAGTGTCCAGGTTGCGTGCGCTGGCGTTTTCCGTGACGTCGACCGCCGTCTCGCCCCGCTCGTGCGTGGCCCCGAACAGCAGGCCGTTCTCCGTCGGAGCGGCGTAGCCCCCCCACGCCGCGGCGGGGCTGGTGACCCCGACCATCCACTCGGCCTGTCCCCGCACCGGCGCCAGGGGCAGGGTCGGCTGCAGCGCCGCCGCGCCCCAACCGCTGGCTGCGACAACGACCTCCGTTTCGAGGATGTCGCCGCCGGCCGCATCGAGCAGCCGCCACCCCCCCGCCGTCGGCTCGATGCGGTCGACCCGCGCGGTGACGAGGTCCGCCCCGCCGAGCCAGGTCTGGAGCACCGCGGCCGGGTTCAGCGCCATGGCGTCCGCCATGAGCAGGCCCCCGGTGTCGACCGCCTCGCCCAGCCGCGCCGTGCAGCCGGCGGCGTCCAGCGGCGTCATCGCGCCCTCCGGCCAGAGGTCCTGCGCCGCCACCTTGGCGAAGCGCCCGGCGTCGCGCGGCGTCTGCTCGAGTTGCAGAACGCCATCGGCGATGATCGCGCCCGGAACGGCGGCGTAAAGAGCGCGGGCCCGGGACAACGCCTGGGCGTGCAGGGCCGCGATGCCGACATCTCCTGCGTCCAGCCGCGGCGTGACCAGGGCCGATGGAAAGCCCGAGCCGCCCTCCCCGGCCGCTGTCTCCTCGATCACGGTGCAGGTCAGGCCGAGGGCCGTGAAGGCTTTGGCTAGGGCAGCGCCCGCAATGCCCGCGCCGATGATGGCGACAGCGGGAGACGTCGATGGTTCAGGCTTGCCGGGGAGATGCGCTTCCAGCCGCTCGCGCTTGCGGCCGTGACCGGGGCGCTTCTCCACCACGAAGCCGCGCGCCGCCAGCCCGCGCCGCACCGCCCCCGCGACGGTGAAGGTGGCGACCCGCGCCCCCGGCGCCGATCGGGCGGCGACGCCATCCAGCACCGCGTCCGACCACATCCCCGGATTGGCCGCCGGGGCGAAGCCGTCGAGGAACCAGGCGTCGGCGCGTCCGGACCATTGCGCCAGGGCCTGGGCCGCCTCGCATACGGCGAGGTCGAGCGTGGCGTTGAAAGCCGGCAGGTCGAGGCGGTGGAAACCGGACGCCGCCGCAGGCCAGGCGTCCAGCAGGGCGTGCGCGGGTTCGGTCAGTTCCGGCCAGGTTCCGAGGGCCCGGGCGGCCTCGTCGCGGGCCAGTGGGAACCCTTCGACCGAAAAGATATGCAACCACCCCCCCGGGGGGGCCTCGCGCCGCCACAGATCCAGCAGGACGGCGATGTTCAGTCCGCTGCCGAAGCCCAACTCGGCGACGGTGAAGCGGGCGCGACCGCGCCACGCCTCCGGCAGACCGCAGCCGTTGAGGAATACCGCCCGGCTTTCGGCCAGACCGTCCTCGCGCGAGAAATAGACATCGTCGAACCGGCCGGATCGCGGGGCGCCGTCCTCGGTCCAGATCAGCCGGGGCGAGCGGTCAGTCATCGCTCAGGCCTTGCCCTGAATGCTGTCCAACGAAAAGGGGCCGCCCCGCAGGACGGCCCCGACGGCTTGTTTGTTTCGTCCGGGGTCAGTGACCCTCGACGGGCGTGGTCGGCGCGGTCGCGGGCTCGGTGGTCTGGGCGGCGGCCGAGGCCTCGGCGGCTTCGGCGGCCGCCTTGGCGTCCGCGGCGGTCTGCTCGAGGGTCGCGTCGACCGCGGCGGGATCGGCCACGCCGGAAGCTTCTGCGGCTTCGGACGCAGCGTCGGGGGCGGTGTCTTCGGACTTGTCGCCGCAGGCGGCGAGCGTCAGGGCGGCGGCCGAGGCGGCGATCAGGGCAGCGATGCGCATGGGGATATCCTTCGTTCGGTCGGACGACAGTGTCCCGGAACCCGAGATACCGACGCCGGCGGCGGGGCCGCAAGTGAATTTGCCGAAAGGGGTTGGGGTCAGCCCCTCACGCAACGAAAAAGGGCCGCCCGAGAGGGCGACCCTTTCCGAACGAACCCGAAGGTTCGTCAATCCGTCACGCTTAGTGAGCGGCTTCCGTGGCCGGGGCTTCAGCCGGGGCCACAGCGGCGTCGGCGGCCGGGGCTTCGGCGGTGGCGTCGGCGGCCGGGGCCATGGCGGCGTCAGCAGCCGGGGCTTCGACGGTGGCTTCGGCGGCCGGGGCTTCTTCGGTGGTCTCGGCGGGCTGGCAGGCGGCCAGGGCGAGGGCGGCGGCCGAAGCGGCGATCAGGGCGGTGATGCGCATAGTGTTTCTTCCTTCAGAAGGGTCATACGAGGGCATGAATCCTCGCAGTCCCGAGATAACGACTTCGTGAGCGGATACGCAAGCGAATTCTCACGGGTTCGTGAACACCCGTCATCGGATGAGCGACGGGGGCTGTCGTGCAGCCCCGTTCCAACCCGAATCCCCTACATCGGCGGCGGGGAAGAGGTCGCCGGCGAGGTCGAGCCGTTGGGCTCGGGTGGCAGGGTGGGCGGGGTCTTTGCAGGCGGGATGTGACCGTTGTCGGGATTGGCCGGCGCGACGCCCTCGGGCGTGGCGCCCATCCCGTCCGATGGCGCCATGGTTCCCTCCGTTGCGGGCGCGGCGGCCGAGGTTTCGGCGCCCGTCGCGGCCGCGTCGTCCGCTGTTTCGTCCGCGGCGGGGGCGCAAGCGGCCAGCGCCAGCGCGCCCAGGGCAGCCGTGGTGAGGATTATGAGCTTCATGGCGGGTCTCCGAATGATCGCCCGGGCGAAGAAGCCGCCCGCTCCCACGATCGGTCCGAAGGAAACCAGTGAGGCCGCCGGCTGTTCCCGGTCGCGTTATCCCCGGTGATACGCCGTGATGGGGCCGTGTCTTCGGGGTCAGGCGTCGGCGGGCGCGCCTTGTAGCGATTCTTCCATCTCGAGGAAGGAGGGCTGGGCGGAAGACGGGATGTCGCCGCGGCCGATTTCGACCGAGATCTGCGCCGCATTGCCGTGCAGGTGGGCGACCAGAACCGACTGGATGATCTTGTAGTAGGAAGCGTCACCGTCCGTGACGTCCTTGAGGCGCGCCGCCAGGGGTCCGACCAGACCGTAGGCCAGGAAGACGCCGAGAAAGGTTCCGACCAGGGCGCCGCCGATCATGCCGCCCAGAATCTCGGGGGGTTCGGTGATGGCCGCCATGGTCTTGATCACGCCCAGCACGGCCGCGACGATGCCGAGGGCCGGGAGGGCGTCCGCCATGTTCTGCAGCGCGTGGGCGGGTCCGAGAGCCTCGTGATGATGCTTCTCCAGTTGCTTTTCCATGACGTCCTCGATCTGGTGCGGGTCCTCGAGGTTCATGGTCATCATCCGCAGGGTGTCGCAGATGAAGTCGGTGGCGAAGTGATCCTTCAGCACCTTGGGATATTTCTGGAAGATGGTGCTCTCGGCCGGCTTCTCGATATGGCTCTCGAGGGCGATGACGCCCTTCGATTTCATAGTCTTGGTTAGTTGGAACAGCAGGCTGAGCAGGTCCTTGTAGTCCTGCTTCTTCCATTTGTTGCCGCCGAACATCCGGCCAAAGCTGCCCACCAGCCCCTTCAGGGTCGCAGGTGAGTTGGACATGACGAGCGCGGCGATCGCCGCGCCGCCGATCATCATCATCTCGTAGGGCAGGGAGTGCAGGATCACGCCCATCTTGCCGCCGGCGATGGTGTAGCCGCCGAACACCATGCCGAACAGGAGGACGATGCCGATGATCTGGAACATGAAAGGTCGGGCCGTCCTGAACGTGTGGGAGGCCGACCATCGCCGTTAATGATTAAGGGGCGGTTGCGACCGGCGGTTACAGTCGCGTCTCGCCGTTCAGGATCGCCGCGAGCGCCGCCTCGCTCATTTTCGTGTAGCCGCTGCGGCCGCCGCGGACGTAGAGCGGTCCATCGACCTTCGCCGGATCGAACCCGTCGGCCACGAGGTCCATCTTGCGGTACTTGAAGGTGCCGGTCGTATCCGCGGCCTTGATGATGCGCACGAACGCCGGCTGGGCATAGGCCGGCAACTCCTGCTCAGCCCAGTCGGCGAAGACGCGGGCCCCGAACTTGCCGTCGATGACCAGGGCGACCATGCCGGCCTTGCCGTCGTGGCCCGGCACCGGGACGCCGTAGGCGATCACCTCCTTCACGCCCGGCGCGTCGGCCAGCCGCTGCTCGACCTCGGCGGTCGACACGTTCTCGCCCTTCCAGCGGAAGGTGTCGCCGATCCGGTCGATGAAATAGGCGTAGCCCTCGCTGTCCTGCTTCATCAGGTCGCCGGTCCGGAACCAGCGGTCCCCGCGCACGAACACGTCGCGCAGGATTTTCTTCTCCGACGCCGCCTTGTCGGCATAGCCGGAGAAGGCGTGGCGGGTATCGTCACCGATGCGGCCGATGGCTTCGCCGACCTCGCCCGCCCTGGCCAGTTGGCACAGGCCGTCGGGGCCGCGCACCGGTTCCTCGGTATCGATGTCGAACCGCACCAGGCGGAAATTGATCTGTTTTTTCAGGAAGCCCGGCGCGCGCCCGATCGCCCCCGGCTTGCCGTCGAAATTGAACAGCGAGACATTGCCTTCCGTCGAGCCGTAGAATTCGAGGATATCCGGCACCGCGAACCGCTTCTGGAAGTCATTCCAGACATCCGGGCGCAGGCCGTTGCCGAATGCCAGGCGCAGCTTGTGGGCCCGTTCATCCGGGTTCTCGGGGCAGTTGACCAGGTAGCGGCACAGTTCGCCGATGTAGACAAACAGCGTCGCGCCCGAACTCTTCACGTCCGGCCAGAAACTCGAGGCCGAGAAGCGTTTGCGCAGCACCAGCTTGCCGCCGTTCAGAAGGGCGGGGCCGATGCCGACGAGGCCGCCGGTCGAATGATACAGCGGCAGGACGTTGAAAGTGATGTCTTTGTCCGTGGCGGCGGTGGCTCCGGCGAAGGCGCGCATATAGGTGCGGGCCCGGGCGTGGGTGACCTTGGCCGCCTTGGGCAGGCCGGTGGTCCCCGAAGTGTAGATGTACAGGGCGGTGTCGCGGTTGGTAAGGCCCGATCGCACCGACCGTGCCGGGCGCACCGAGGAGCCGCCGCGGACCGGCTTGTCGAGGCCGCGGCGCTCGTCGGCCTCGTCGGCGTCGGCGAGACCAAGGACCCAGAGCATCAGGTTGCGGCCGGCGTGCGGACGCGCCTCCTCGACCCGGCGCCAGCAGTCGGTGTCGGTGACCACCTGGGATGCGTTGGAGATCGACAGGCAGTGGGCGAGGGCGTGGCCGGTCAGGTTGGTGTTGATCAGGGCGGTGGCGACCCCGACTTTTGAGAACCCGAGCCAGGCCGCAAGGTATTCCGCCCGGTTCAGCATCACCAGGGCGATGGTGTCGCCCCGCTTCAGCCGCCGGCTCTGGGCCCAGTGGCCAAACCGGTTGGCCATGGCGTCGAGTTCTCGAAACGTCAGCGTCAGCCGGTCGTCCTGAATCGCGACGTGGTCGGGAAATTTGTCGACGGCTTCTTCCCAGTCGTCACAAACCAGATCGACGCCGTCGAGATCGATCGGCTTGATGCGCTTGAGCAGTCGGCGCAGCCCCTTCGCGAACCGTATGTCGCGCCGGATGTTCGCCAACAGCCCCATCGTTCCATCCACTCCGTCGCAAAAAACCGCCCTACCCGAAGGTGATGAACAAGCCGTGGGGCCCGGTCAACCGGCGGGGGAATCCTGAGAGGCGTTGCGGGCCGACTCATGGCGGTTTGTCCGCGAGCGTGGCGCCGAAGCGCCGGTTACGTGACGTCAGGCTCTCGATATATTGCGAAAGTATATCCGCGCCACAAAACAGTACCACAGCAGGCGAAACTGTGTTCACAACAGTGTTTCTTGGGGGCGTAGCGTGGTTAGTGGAACCGCGATCTTGCAAAATGGTTTTGCTTCCACCGAAATGGAGCAATCAGCATGACCATTACCTACCCCCATGATAGATCTATTCCGAACGGCGCCCTCTCCGAGGCTGCGCACGAGGAGCCCTACATCCCCGTCTACGCCCGCACCCGCTCCGTCCGGGGCCGCAAGGGCGGCGTGAAGTCGTGGATGATCCTCGCCCCGATCGGGGTGCTGGTCCTCGGCGGCGCCGCAGTCGCGCTGGTGATGGGCGAGAGCGAAGAAGTCGCCCCGGTTCCGCTGGTCGAGCCGGCCGCCACCGGACCCGTGTTGCCGACCCAACCGCTGGTCAACGAGATCGCGCCGGTCGAGACCCCGGCCGGCACGCCGATCGAGGCGGCCCCGACTCCCGCTGTGCGCGCCGCGCCCGCGCCGACGCCCGTTCGCCGCGCCGCGGCGACTCCGGCCCGCCGCGCTGCTCCGGCTCCGGCGACACGCGAGGCGCCCGCCGAACCCGCCGGTCCGCAGCCCTACACCTCGAGCCTGAACACGACCCCGCCGACGACCGCGCCCGCGACTCCGGCCCCGACGCCCCCGCCGGTGATCATCATCCAGCCCCAGTCCTGATACCGGTGCGATCCGATGACAGCCCCGGCGGAGCGATCCGCCGGGGTCTTTTCATGGCTGCCGGGGGAGCGAAGCCGGCGACACGCGCCAGATCACGTTGCCGACGTCGTCCGCCACCAACAGGGCCCCGCGCGCGTCGAACTCAACCCCGACCGGCCGTCCCATGGCCTGGTCCCGCTCATTGAGGAAGCCTGTCAGGATGTCCTCGGGCCCGCCCGCCGGGATGCCCTCGGAGAAGGGCACGAACAGGACGCGATAGCCGTTGCGCGGATTCCGGTTCCACGAGCCGTGCTGGCCGATGAAGGCGCCACCGCGGTAACGGGCGGGGAACAGGTCTCCCTCGCCGAACGTCAGCCCCAGAGACGCGGTGTGGGCGCCGAGGGCGTAGTCCGGCTTCCGGGCCCGGGCGACCATGTCCGGATTGGCGGGCTCGACCCGTTCGTCGACGGTCTGGCCGTAGTAACTCCATGGCCAGCCGTAGTGGCCCCCGGGCGTCACAGACGTCATGTAGTCTGGCACCAGGTCGTTGCCGAGCTCATCGCGCTCATTGACAGCGACCCAGAGTTGGCCGCTGTCCGGTTGCCACGCCATGCCGACGGGGTTGCGCAGTCCGGACGCGTAGAGGCGTCGGGCGCCGGTCGCGGGATCGATCTCGAGCACGGCGGCGCGATCGACCTCTTCGTCCATTCCGTTCTCGCCAATGTTGGAATTGGACCCGACGCCTACGTAGAGCCGTGATCCGTCCGCGCTGGCGACCAGACTCTTGGTCCAGTGATGGTTCCGGCCGGCAGGCAGTTCGGCGACCCTGCGCGGCGGGGCTGTGATCGAGGTCTGGCCGGTCTGGTAGGGGACGGCGACAATGGCGTCGGCGTTGGCGACGTAGAGGGTGTCGCCGACCAGCGCCATGCCGAACGGCGAAAACAGGTCCTCAAGGAAGGCGGTCTTCGTCTCGGCCACGCCATCGCCGTCGGCGTCGCGCAGCAGGGTGATGCGGTCGGCGCTGGGGACTCCGGCCCCGGCCTTCTTCATGAACAGGCCCTGGAAGAAGTCTCGCAATCCGCCCCTCCTATCCTCCGGTTTGGGCGGCGCGTTGGATTCCGCCACGAGAACATCGCCGTTGGGGAGGCGATAGAGCCAGCGGGGATGGTCCAGCCCGGTCGCGAAGGCCTGGACCCGGAACCCGGGCGCGGGCGTGGGCATGCGGCCCTCGGGCCAGCCCACCGCCTCGGCGACATTGACGACCGGGATCAGCGATCGTTGGGGCCGCGGCAGCACGGGATCGGGACCATACCCCGCCAGCGGATCGAGGGCCTCGCCGCCGCTGCAGCTGACAAGGGCCAGCATAAGGGTGGACGTGACGAGGAGCTTCAGGCGGACCATGGCGCCCTCCGGGGTTGGCTCGGACCAGACATTATACGCCTTCGTGGAGCCCGTGGCCCAATTCGGCGACTGAGCGTCAACGAACCCGGAGATCGCGCGGGGGGCGGATGCGCCGGAATCGGGCTTCGATGAAAGAGAACGTCCCGAAAGCGATGAAACCCAACGCGATAAGGCCGACGATCCACTCGCCGGCAGTGCGTTGTTCAACCACCTCCAGCGCCGCCCCGAAGCTGGTCACCTCCGCCGCGCGGGCCCGCCACCCTGCGAGCACCACCAGCCCGGCCAGCGGAAGGTAGGCCAGGCCACGCGCGACATGGCCGATGCGAGCCAGGGGGGTCACCCGGCGGCAAGTCGCGACTGAACAGTCGAGGTATTCACTGAAGTCTTCCCGCCATGCCTTGACGACATTGCCGACGCCGATGCCGAAGATGGTCAATCCGACCGCGATGAGCAGCCAGCGGCCGAACGGGAGATCGAGCACCATGCTGGCCCGCTCCTGACTGCGGGTCACGCCTTCGGAGGCCTCGGGCGCCCGGGGGCCCGCGAAGAGGGTGAAGGCGGCGAAGGTCAGGGCGGCGTAACTCAGCCCGCTGAACAGCTGCCCCGACCGGGTCCCCAACCCGTGCAGGGACAACCCCTCATGGTCGGCGTCGAACACCGACTGCAACATTCTCCACACGACGAAGGCCGCCAGGCCCAGACCGACCAGCAGCATCCAGACCCGCCCCAGCGGTTGTTGCGACAGCCACTCCAGAGCACCCCTGACGCCGACCGCGTCCCCCACCATGTCCAGGGTCGCGAACAGGACCAGAAGACCAACGGACAGATAGACGAAGCCGCGGGCGCCATAGCCGATGCGGGCCGCCAGCTCGAGCAGGTCCTGCAGCGGAGGGACCCGACGCAGCAGGGAGGAGCGCTTCCGGCCGGCGTCGCCGATGCGGGCCAATCGATGTCTGAGAGAGGAGAGGGGGCTTGGCATCGGGACGCTAACCCCTGAATTCGAATATGGCTCCGCTGGGACCTCGCCGCCCTTGAGGTGCGGCGGCCGGACGCATATCTGCTGCCGCTCAGGGAGGGCGCGCATGCAGCCTGTGATCTCAATCGAAGGTCTGACCAAGATCTACAAGTCGGGTCTTCAGGCCCTGAAACCCATCGATCTGACCATTCGAAAGGGCGAGATCTTCGCCCTGCTTGGTCCCAATGGCGCGGGCAAGACGACGTTGATCTCGGTGGTGTGCGGCATCGTCACCCCGACGACCGGAACGATCGTGGCCGACGGCCACGACATCCAGTCCGACTATCGCAGCGCCCGCGAGAAGATCGGTCTGGTGCCGCAGGAGCTGACCACCGACGCCTTCGAGACCGTTCTGGCGACGGTGACCTTCAGTCGCGGTCTGTTCGGCAAGCCCCCGAACCCCGGCCATATCGAAAAGACGCTGCGAGACCTGTCGTTGTGGGACAAGCGCAACGACAAGCTGATGACCCTGTCGGGCGGCATGAAGCGGCGGGTGATGATCGCCAAGGCTCTGAGCCACGAACCCGACATCCTGTTCCTCGACGAGCCGACCGCCGGCGTCGACGTCGAACTGCGCCGCGACATGTGGAATCTGGTGCGCCGCCTGCGCGACCAGGGCGTGACCATCATCCTGACCACCCACTATATCGAGGAGGCCGAGGAGATGGCCGACCGGGTCGGGGTGATCCTCAAGGGCGAGCTGATCCTCGTCGAGGACAAAACGGCCCTGATGAAGAAGCTGGGCAAGAAGACCCTGACCCTGAACCTGCAGGACCCGCTCGAGGCCGTGCCGCCGGAACTGGCCGAATGGAAGGTCGCCCTCAGGGACGACGGCCACGAGTTGGAATACGTCTTCGACTCCAACCTCGAGAAGACCGGCGTGCCGTCGCTGCTGCGCAAGCTCAGCGACCTGGGCATCGCCTTCAAGGACCTGAACACCCGTCAGAGTTCGCTCGAGGACATCTTCGTCAGCCTCGTCCACCGCGATACCGGAGCAGCCGCATGAGCCTGACCTTCAACGGCTACGGCGTCTGGGCGATCTACCGCTTCGAGATGGCCCGCGCCCTGCGCACCATCTGGCAGTCGCTGGTCACGCCGGTGATCACCACCTCGCTGTATTTCGTGGTCTTCGGCTCGGCCATCGGCAGCCGCATGACCGAGATCGACGGCGTGCCCTACGGCGCCTTCATCGTGCCGGGCCTGATCATGCTCAGTCTGTTCACCCAGTCGATCTTCAACGCCTCCTTCGGCATCTATTTCCCGAAATTCACCGGCACCATCTACGAACTGCTCTCAGCGCCTGTTTCCCCGCTCGAGATCGTCCTCGCCTATGTCGGTGCGGCGGCGACCAAGTCGGCGGTTCTGGGCCTGATCATCCTCGCCACGGCGTCCCTGTTCGTGCCGCTGCAGATCCTGCACCCGGTCGAGATGCTGGCCTTCCTGATCCTGATCTCGACCACCTTCAGCCTGTTCGGCTTCATCATCGGCATCTGGGCCGACGGCTTCGAACAGCTGCAGATGATCCCCATGCTGGTGGTCACCCCGCTGACCTTCCTCGGCGGCTCCTTCTATTCGATCGACATGCTGCCGGAGGCGTGGCGGACGGTGACCCTGTTCAACCCGCTGGTCTATCTGATCTCCGGCTTCCGCTGGACCTTCTACGGCAGCGGCGACGTCGGCATCGGGATCAGTCTTGGCGCGACCTTGGGCTTCCTGGTTATCTGCCTGGTGATCGTCGGATGGATCTTCAGGACCGGGTACCGGCTGAAGAACTAGGCGGCCGACGCGTCATGAAACCGGCCAGATCGGTCCGCACTCTGACCGGGTCTTCGCGTTACTGAAGCGCGCCGCGCCGGCGCGGGAGAGTTCATGTCCACCGACAATCAGACGCCCGACGGGTCACCCGTTCCCTTCGCCCGCCGACCCGTCACCTGGGGCCGCGCGCCGCAGACGGTGTTCCGGGCCGGACCCCTGCCGAGGGGCGAGCGGCTGCCGCCCCTGCCCGAGACCCCCAAGCCGGTTCCGGGGCCAACGGCCCGGGCGGGCATTTTCAGCGGCTCGATGATTCCCCAGGCGGCGCCCCGAACCGCCCCGAAGCCCACCCCGGCTCCGGCTCCGGAAACGACGATCTTGGCTGAAGCGCCGGCGCGGCCCGCCGTTTCGCCGACCGTTGCCGGACCTGACCTGACCGTTCGACCGCTGCCTTCGGCTGAGCCGACGCCCATGCTCCCACCCGAGCCGATCCCGCGCCTCGCCCCGGTCGCGGCGACGGTCGAGCCTGCCCCGGCCTCCGCCTCCGTCCGGGGTCGCCCTTCCGGTCGCGCGCCCCTCTACGCCGGGATCGCCGCCGCCGTGATCGGCGTGATAGCTGTCGGCGGATGGATGCTGACCCGTCCGGCTCCGGCTCCGACTCCGATGGACGGCGCACCCGCGACGGTGTTGGCGGCCGAGGCCGGCCCGGCCACACCGGCTCCGTCCCCGACCGAGGCGCTCCCCGCTGAGGCCGCGCCGGTTTTGGAGACCCCGGCGCCCGCCTCGCCCGCGCCCGCAGCCCCGCGACCCGCGTCGGATGCCCCCGAGCGACCTGCCGCGACCCCGCCGACGGCCCCGAATCGACCCGCCGCGGCGCCCGTGCAGACGGCGGAGCCCGCCCCGGCGGCGACCGCCCCTGTCCCTGTCGAACCGCGTATCGAGGTCGTTCCGGCCGCGCCTGTGGGTCCCCCACCGACCACGGCCGAGCGTCCGCCCTCGGACCCGGACGCGCCGATCGCGACCCGGCCCCAGCCGCTCGAGATGGCGGTGGACTAGAGCGAAACCGGTTGCGTTGAACGCAGTTCAACCCGGCGCAGAGGTCGCTCCTGCATTGAGTTTGGATCGTTCTCTGGATTCAGGTCCATTCGACCTGAAGCACAAGTGGTCTAGGGGGTCTTGATCGTCAGGTAGTTGCGCTCGACCATACGCCGCAGACCCTCGTAGGCCTCGGCCAGTTCCTCATAGGCCGTGCGCGCCGACGTCAGGCGCGCGATCTGGTCGGCGGTGGAGGGCGCGCCGGACTCGCTCTGGCGCAGGGCCTCGCCGACCCATTTGACTCGCGCCGTGGCGGTCTGCACCGCCAGCCGCTGGAACACCGCCGCGTCGATACCGGGCAGCGCGGCGGCGATCACCTCCCGGTTCGCCACGAAGGCGGAGTAGTCGATCTGCTCCAGCAGTCCGCGCAACCGGCGCTGGTCATGCGGATCGGTGTCCTGCGGCTCGAAGTGGTCCCGCTGACGACGGTAGGTGGAGGTCTGGATGGTCGACATCGCGCCGCTCCAATGGTGGTTGGGACGGAGGGTGCGCCTCGCCGATTAACGAGGGGTTGCGGCGCGGGCTTGCCGCAGGGTCGAAACCCGATTGATCTGGCGACCCGACCGTCTATCGGTTGTTTGTGGAGACCGACCATGTCGCTGATCCTGTGGTCCCACCCCTATTCGGCCTACGGCCAGAAGGCCCTCGTCGCCCTCTATGAACTGGGTCTGCCTTTCGAACCGAGGCTGGTCGACCATGCCGATGAGCCGGTGATGGCCGCCTTCCGGGCGCTGTCGCCGTTCGCCAGGATGCCGGTGCTTGTCGATACAGCGGCGGGCCGGACCATCCACGAGTCCAGCATTGTCATCGAATATCTGGACCGGCTGGGGGACGGCGGACGGTTGCTTCCGGCCGATCCGGAGGCGGCGCTGGAGGCCCGCTGGGTCGACCGCATCATTGATACCTACGTCGGCGCGCCGATGAACCGGATCATCTTCCATCGGCTCGGCCGGGCCGGGCCGCCGCCGCCGGAGGCGATCACGGCGTTGGATATGGGCGACATCCGGAACGCCTGGGATCTGCTGGAAAGCCGCCTCGCCGACGGCCGCATATGGGGCGCGGGGGAGAGCTTCACCCTCGCTGACTGCGCCGCCGCCCCGATCCTGACCTACGCGCGGCGGCTGGTCCCGTTCGGCGAGCGGCCGCGGCTAAAGGCCTGGCACGGCCGGTTGATGGCCCGGTCGTCGTTCCGACGCGCCCTGGAGGACGCCGCTCCGTTCGGCGATCTGATGCCGGCGCCGCCTGCGACAGACTAAATCGCGGCGATCAACCGTGGGCGATGTCGAGCGCTCGCGTACCGCCAGGCGTCGCCGCCACTTCGAGGAGCTTGAGCCGGAAGATCAGCACGCTGTTAGGCGGGATCTCGCCGGCGCTGTCCTCACCGTAACCCAACGCCGGTGGGATGTAGACGAGCCATTCGTCACCGACGGTCATGTGCTGCAGCGCGTCGCGCATGCCCGGAATGATGGATCCGGAAATGCCCTCCTCGATGGTGAACACCGCCGGTTGGCCGCGCTGGAAGGAGCTGTCAAACACCGTCCCGTCGATCAGCGAACCTTCGTAGTCGACACGGACCAGATCGTTGCCGTCCGGCCGTTCGCCCCCCGGCGGCCCCGCCTGCAGCACCTTGTACTGCACACCTGACGGCAGGGTCCGGACGCCGTTCGCCCTTTCGTTGGACTGCATGAAGAATTCTGCGGCGCGAAGGTTCGCGGCCGCGTCCGCGTCGACGCCGGGCGCAGCTTCCCGTCCGCACGACGCGAGCGCCGCCGCCATGGCCAGCACGGCCGCCGTCCTAGCCCATCCGTAGCGCATATCCCGCCTCTTCCAGTCCGTGTCTGATCTCGTCGGCATGCGCCTCGCCGCGGGTCTCAACCATGATGTCGAACTCCGCGCCCTTGGCCGGCACATCCAGCGCCAACCGGTTGTGCACCACGTCGATGATGTTGCCGCCGAGGCCGCCGATGACGGCGCTCATCTTCGACAGCATGCCGGGGCGGTCGTCGCCGAGGATGCGATATACGACCAGCCGCTTCTCGCGCACCAACTCGCGGTTCAGGACGACGGCCAGCATTCGTGAATCGATGTTACCGCCGCACAGGACCAGACCGACCTTCATGCCTCGGAACCTGTCGGGGTAGGCCAGCATGGCCGCAAGCCCGCCTGCTCCGGCGCCCTCGGCGACGGTCTTCTCGAGCGTGGCGTAGAAGGCGACAGCCTTTTCGAAATCCGCCTCCCCGCAGACGAGGACGTCCTCAACCAGCGGATCAGCCAGGGCGAAGGGAATGTCGCCAACGGCCTTGATAGCTATGCCCTCGGCGATGGTCTGGCCGCCGCACCTGGGCGTCTCGCCCCGGCGTCTGGCCGAGAAGGACGGGTACATGGCCGCCTCGACGCCGAAGATGCGGATCGACGGCTTGAGGCCCCTGGCCGCGATGGCCGTGCCCGCGATCAGACCGCCGCCGCCGATCGGCACGATCAGGAGATCGAGCTCGGGCGCGTCCTCCAGGAACTCCAGACCGCAGACGCCCTGGCCCGCTACGATGCCGGCGTCGTCGAAGGCGGAAACGAAGACAAACCCTTCTTCATCGCGCAGCCGGTGGGCCTCTTCGGTCGAGCCCGAGAAATCAACTCCCTTGATGACCACGGTGGCGCCGTGCGCCCGCGTGCCGTCGGCCTTCACGAAGGGGGTGCCCTCGGGCATGACGATCGTCACCGGGATGCCGAGCCGGCCCCCGTGATACGCCAGCGCCTGGGCATGGTTGCCCGCGGACGCCGCCACCACCCCGCGCTTCCGCTCATCCGGCGTCAGCTGCAGCAGCCGGTTCAGGGCGCCGCGCTCCTTGAAGCTACCGGTAAAGTGCAGATTGTCGTACTTGACCCAAACCTCGGCGCCGGTCAGCTGCGACAGCTTCCGGGAATGGCGCACCGGAGTGCGGTCGACCTGGCCGGTGATCCGCTCCCGCGCCGCCAGAATATCGTCAAACGTGACTGTCATGGCCTTCCCTATACCCGGTCTCGCGCCGGGTTGCCGCGAGGTTCTGGACCACCGTCCGGGCAGTCGCAACCGCAACCTTGACCTTGCCGTGGCGTTCATCGTCTCATCAGGACGTTCGACCCGCGCCGCCCACGGAGAGAGCCCATGGCCGCCCCTATGATCCCCCGCAAGCCTATCCTCGCGCTGATCGCCGCCGTAAGCCTCGGCGGGCTGGCGGCCTGCGAGACCGCTCCGATGGACAGGGGCTTCGGCGCGCCGTGGCCCCGACCGGCCCCGCCGCCGGCGCCGGCGGTGTTCAACGCGGACGATTTCGCCTGGTCGACCCGGGCGGGTCGCGCTTCGATCGACGGCCGGATCGACTATCGCCGAAACGGGCGGGCGTTCGACTGTACCGGCTCGGTCGGTCTGACGCCGGACACCCCATACACTCGCGCCCGTATCCGCACGCTCTACGGCTCGACCGAGCGGGCGGCCGTGAACGAAGCTATCGTCCGTGCTCGGACGGTGGCCGACCCGAGTGCCGACTATCGCTCCTACGTCCGCTCCACCACCTGCGAGAATGGCCGTTTCAACTTCTCCGGCCTGCCGGACGGGGGTTGGTTCATCATCGCCCCCGTCAGCGCTGGCGGCGACGACCGGGTCGTCCTGATGCGCCGGGTCAACACCCGCGGCGGTCGGATCACCGTCACCCTGTAGCGTCTGGCGTTCGTCTTTTCAGGCCGCGTACCGGGCCGCTCTGGAGGAACAACCATGCATCGCCCGCTCCCGATCCGGTCAGCCCTGATCCTCGCCGCCGGTCTCGCGCTGGCGGCGACCCCTGCGGCGGGCCAGTCGTGGGAACGCAACAGCGGCTACGGCCATCAGCGCGGCGCCTCCCACTGGGCGCCCTCGGCCTTCGATTGGCGCAGTCAGCTCGACCGGCCCGGTGATTACCGGTGCGACGCCTTCTGGGACGCCAACCGCACCGACTGCGGCGCGCGCTGGCGTGATCAGCGGCACAGGGCAAGCCCGCAGGCACGGCGGGACTACCGGGCCCTGGCAGGCTATGGTGGAAACCACGGTCGCTACGGGCGCGCCTACGGCTACGGCCATGGACACGATGGCCGCTATTCGACCCGGCAGCGTGGCTACGGGTACGGGTACGGCTACGGGCAGGGCTCCGCGGGAACGGCCTATCACGGCGCCTATGGACGACCCGATCTGGTCTATCCAGGCGGTTATGGCGATCCGGCCTATGGCGGCGGTCGCGACCCGGGTCGGATCGACTGGTGCCGCGCGCGCTACCGCTCCTATGACCCGCGCAGCGGCTACTACCGCGCCTACAGCGGCCGCCTGATCTTCTGCGGCTGAAGGCGAACCGGGTTCATCTGATCACGGAACGGTGGGTGAGCGACGTTCGCCATCGTTTCGCCTTGTCCGCACCGCTTGGCTCACCTGACCCGCAAGGGGTGGTGGATCAGGGAGCGCGTTCATGTCCCAGCACAATATTTCCGGTTCGGAAGTCTTTGGACCCAAGCCCGGCGTCATGCTGCGGTCGGTCAAGACCAGCGGCCTTCGCCGCCAGCGCGCGGCGCGCACGTGGGCGGCCTTCATCGCAGGCGCGGTCGTGGCCGTGATCGGCGGCGCCGTGGCCGTCGCGGCGATTTTCGGACCCACGGCTTTCGGCTGATCGCGCCGCCCGGTCAGGCCAGCCAGACCATCCGTCGTGTTTGCGCCTCGTCGGACCGCGCCTTGCTGAAGCCGCGCCGCACCTCGCCGGTGTAGAGGAAGCCGGCCTTCTCCAGCACCCGGCCAGAGGCCGGATTGTCGGTGAAATGGCCCGCCACCAGCGCGCGCCGCTTCCAGCGCTTCGCCGCCCAGACCAGCGAACCCTGCAGCGCCTCGGTGGCATAGCCGCGACCCCAGAACGGCCGACCGATCCAGTAGCCGACCTCGGGAGCCGGATCGGAGTCCTCGAACAGGCCGATGACGCCGACCGGGCCGTGATCCTCGTGTTCGATCAGGAAGGTGGCGGCCCTGGCCGGATCCTGTCCGGCGACGCCGAGCACAAAGGTCTCCGCGTCGTCGATCGAATAGGGATGCGGCATGCGCAGCGTCATCCGCGCGATGTCGGGGTCGTTGGCGAGCGAGGCCAGCCGGCTGACGTCCTGCGGGCGCGGGGCGCGCAGCGCCAGGCGCCGCGTCTCGACGACAGGGGAAGGTTCGATCACGCACATGAGGCGGCCTCGGTGTTCGCGCCGCCTCCTTGGAGGGCTCGGACGGCTTCGAGGCGGGGAAACGAAAACGGGGAGCCTGGTGATCCAGACTCCCCGCGGAAATATTTCCCTTGGTCCGGATCGCGGCTCTTGAGCCTTGCGCGATCCGGAGTGTTTCCGTTCGCGCTACTCGGCGGCCATAGCCTGGGTGTCGTTGGCCGGAAGGATCGACACGTAGCAACGGCCGCCACGCTTGGTGGTGAATTTCACCGAGCCGTGGACGGTGGCGAACAGGGTGTGATCGCGGCCGAGGCCGACGTTCTCACCGGGGTGGAAGGTGGTGCCGCGCTGACGCACGAGGATGTTGCCGGCCAGCACGCGTTCGCCGCCGAACTTCTTCACGCCGAGGCGCTTCGACTCGGAGTCGCGACCGTTGCGCGACGAACCACCGGATTTCTTGTGAGCCATGGGTTGCTCCTGCTCTCGATCTTGTTCTTACGCTTCGTCGGTCTTGGCGGCCTTGGCCTTGGCCGGCGCCTTCTTGGCGGCGGGGGCCTTGGCTTCAGTCTTGGCGGCCTTCGGGGCCGGAGCCGCCTTGGCTTCGGTCTTCGGCGCGGCGGCCTTTCTCGCGGGCTTGGCCTCGGTCTCTTCGACACGCGGAGCCAGGCCGCGGGCGCGGGCGTTCATCTCGGCCTTGGTCATCAGCGAGGTCTCGCCGTCCCACTTGGCCTTTTCGCCTGCGCCTTCGATGCCAGTGATGCGCAGGACCGATTCCATCTGACGATGGCCGTTGGTGCGGCGATAGCCCTGGCGGCGGATCTTCTTGAAGATCTTGATCTTCTCGCCCTTACGGGTTTCGACCAGCGTCGCCGCGACGGTCGCGCCGGCGATCATCGGGGCGCCGAGGGTCACGCCCTTGTCGCCGCCCAGCATCAGCACGTCGCCGAACGACACATTGGAGCCGGCCTCGCCGTCGAGCTTCTCGACCACGATGACGTCGCCCGGTTGAACCCGGTACTGCTTGCCGCCGGTCTTGATCACCGCGTACATGTTGAAGCCTCAGCGAAACGCAAAAAGAATAAGCCCGACGGGGGTCCCCCTCGGGCGAAGAGCGGCGACATATACGGAACGACCCCCCGGAGTCAACGTGAAACCCGGCGCGCCGGGGCGTTTCCGGTGCTTCCTGCCCTCGCTGCAGATAGTCATGTCTACACCCGGGACCATTCTCCGGCGACCCATGCTGTTCTGACCGAGGGATTCCCACTCGACTGTTATAAAGTAACACGCTACAGGGGCCGGGATGACGCCGCCCGGACCCGACCAGACGCTGCTCCTGTCCCTTCTGGGTGCGGGTTTTGCGACCGCCTTCCTGCACGCGGCGCTGCCCACCCACTGGCTGCCGTTCGCGCTCGTCGGTCGCGCCCAGCGCTGGACGGTGGATCGTGTCCTGGCGGCGGTCGTGGTCGCGGGTCTGGCGCATGTGGCCGTGACCGCCGTCGTCGGCAGCCTGATCGTGGTGGCGGGACTGGCGCTGGACCAGTGGATCGCGGGCTTGCTGCCGTACCTGTCCGCTGTCCTGCTGTTCGCGTTCGGCGGCTTCTATCTGATCCGTTCCGTCGTCCGCCGGCCGCAACTCGCCGGGGGGGCGCCGCTGGAGACCCCCGCACCGGCCGTGTCCAACGCCGCCGCCTTCGGTGCGCTGGTCGCGACGATGGCGATCTCGCCCGGGGAGGTCCTGCTGCCCTTCTATCTGAACCAGGCCCAGGGCGGCGTCGCGGTGCTCGCGGCCCTGACCGTCGTGTTCGCGCTCGGCACGGTCCTCGGCATGACCCTGTTCACCCTTCTGGCCCGCGCCGGCTGGTCGGTGCTCAGGCTCGAGCGTTGGGCGCGCTATGAGGGCGCCGTGCTGGGCCTCGCCCTGATCGCCGTCGGCCTTTTCGTCGTCCTGTATCGGCACTAAGGCTCAGCGGATGGCGCACCACCACGGCCCCGCCCACGACCATTCCGGCCACGACCACGGCGGTCATGGCCATGCCCACGGCCACCACCACGGACCGGTCAACACCGGCGACTGGCGCTACGCCGTCGGCCTGATCATCAACCTGGCCTTCGTCGGGATCGAATTCGGGGCCGGCGTCATCAGCGGCTCGACCGCCCTGATGGCCGACGCCGGGCACAATCTGTCAGACGTGATGGGCCTGGCCATGGCCGGCGGCGCCGCCTGGCTGGCCCGTCGCGCCGCCGGCCCCGGCAAGACCTATGGCTACGGCAAGGCGACCGTGCTGGCGGCCCTCGGCAACGCCCTGCTGCTGATCTTCGCCTGCGGCGCCATCGCCATCGAGGCGGTGCGCCGCCTCGCCGAGCCCGCGCCGGTGATGTCGGGCCTGATCATGGGAGTCGCCGCCGTCGGCTTCGTCATCAATCTTGGCACCGCGCTGCTGTTCATGCGCGACCAGCACTCGGACCTGAACGCCCGGGGCGCCTATCTGCACATGATGGCCGACGCGGCTGTGTCGATCGGCGTGGTCATCGCGGGGGCGGTCATCCTGTTCACCGGCTGGTCGATCGTCGATCCACTGGTCAGCATCGTCATCGTCGGGGTGATCCTGTGGGGCACCTGGGGGCTGCTGAAGGACTCGGTCAATCTGGCGCTCGACGCCGCGCCGCGCGGCGTCGATGTCGCGGCGATCCGCGCCGCCTTCCTCGCCCTGCCGGGCGTCAGCGCGGTGCACGACCTGCATGTCTGGGGCCTGTCGACGACCGACACGGCCCTAACCGCGCATCTGGTCCACGACCGCCTGGACCCCGAGACCCTGCTGGCCGAGGCCCACGCCCTCGCCCGCGCCCGTTTCGCCATCCGCCACACCACGCTTCAGCTCGAAGCCGGTCCCCTGCCGGATTGTCCGGACTGCTGACTTCACAACCGGCCTCGCAGCCGCCATCTAGCCGATCATGACCGACACCGCTTCCGGCAAAATCCCCGTCACCGTCCTCACCGGCTATCTTGGCGCCGGCAAGACGACGCTGCTGAACCGCATCCTCACCGAGGATCACGGCAAGCGCTACGCCGTCATCGTCAACGAGTTCGGCGAGATCGGCATCGACAACGACCTCGTGGTCGGCGCCGACGAGGACGTGTTCGAGATGAACAACGGCTGCGTCTGCTGCACCGTGCGCGGCGACCTGATCCGTGTCGTCGCCGGCCTGATGAAGCGCCAGCGCCCCGGCAAACCGGCCTTCGACGCCATCATCGTCGAGACCACGGGTCTCGCCGACCCCGGCCCGGTGGCCCAGACCTTCTTCGTCGACGAGGACGTCAAGGCGAAGACCCAGCTCGACAGCGTCACCGCCCTCGTCGACGCCAAACACGTCATGGCCCGGCTCGATGACTCGAAGGAGGCGCGCGAGCAGGTCGCCTTCGCCGACCGCATCATCCTCAACAAGGTCGACCTGGCTTCGGATATCGAACTGGCCGAAGTCGAGCGTCGGCTGCGCAAGCTCAATCCCCTGGCCCCGATCACCCGCGCCGAACGCGCCGACGTGCCGCTGGATCAGGTGCTGGGTCTCGGCGGTTTCGATCTGGAGCGGATCCTCGACATCAATCCGCAGTTCGCCAACCCCGCTCACGGCGAGGAAGGCCACGTCCACGACGAACACTGCGGCCACGACCATGACCACGACGCCCATTCTGCGGGGCCAAGAGGCCACGCCCACGAGGACGACATCAAGGGCGTCTCCCTGTCGTTGGACCGGCCGATGGACGGGACCAAATTTACCGCCTGGCTCGACCGGCTGCTGGGTGAGCAAGGTCAGAACATCCTGCGCGCCAAAGGCATCATCGATGTCGCCGGCGAGGACCGCCGTCTGGTCTTCCAGGCCGTCCACATGATCCTCGAAGGCGAGTTGCAAAAGCCGTGGGGCTCGATCGAGCGCCGCTGGTCCCGCGCCGTCTTCATCGGCCGCGACCTCGATGAGGCGGCGTTGACGGCCGGGTTCGAGGCCTGCGCGGCATGAATCTGTGACCGTCCCGGAGATGCAGTGTTGAACCCGCCCCCCAAACCCCTTCCGGTTCACGGCCGCGAGGCGGTGCTGCGCTACAACCGGGCCGACTTCGACATCGTGCAGGGCGGCGATCACGTCCGCTGCGCCGTCTCGGGCAAGCCCATCCCGCTCGACCGCCTGACGTACTGGAGCGCCGAGCTGCAGGAAGCCTACGCCAACGCGGCCATGATGACCCGGCGCTGGGTCGAGACGCACGGTGCCGACTAACCGGCCGGTGAGATTGACGGTCCCGCCCCGCGCTCTAAACGGACCTCATGAAAACCCACGCCTTCGACGCCCAGGTGACCGCCGCCCTGTTCGACGCGACCGGCGCCATGTTCGCCCTCGGCGACGGCTCGGTGCGGTTCGAGGGCGGCGAGTTCAGCGCCGCCCATGACGGCGCCATCCTGTGCGCCGCAGTCCACCCGTCCGGCGACGGCGTTGTCACCGGCGGGGACGATGGCCGCGTTGTCTGGCACCGCCGTACCGAGGCGGGCGTGTTGGCGACCGCCAGGGGCCAGTGGATCGACGCCATCGACGCCTCGCCCGAGAGCGGCCTTATCGCCTTCTCAGCGGGAAAGACCCTGTCGGTGGTCGATGCGAAGGATGCCGGCTTTCGCCGTGATTTCGTGCACGAGCGCACCGTTTCAGGGGTGGCCTTCGAGCCGAAAGGCCGCCGGATCGCCACCTCCACCTACGGCGGCGCGGCCCTGTGGTTCGCCCGCATCGCCGACCAGAAGCCGACCCTCCTCAAATGGGCGGGATCGCACACTGGCGTGACCTGGTCGCCCGACGGCGCCTTCGTCGTCACCGCCATGCAGGACAACCAATTGCACGGCTGGCGGGTCAAGGATCAGAAGAACCTGCGCATGGGCGGTTATCCGTCCAAGGTCCGCGCGATGAGCTTCCTCGCCAACGGCCAGCTGCTGGCCACCTCCGGCGCGCAGGGCGCGGTGCTGTGGCCCTTCATCGGCTCGAACGGACCGATGGGCCGCGAAGCCACCGAGATCGGCTTCGACGAGGGCAGCCTCGTCGCCCTGGTGGCGTCGCGCCCGAAACATCCCGTGGTCGCCGCCGGTCTCAACGACGGCCGTGTCTGGCTGGCCCATCCGGCGGGTCAGGGCCTCAACTTCCTCAAGGCGGAGAAGGGGGCCCCGATCACCGCCCTGGCGATGAGCGCCGACGCGAGCCGGGTGGCCTGGGCGGACGAGGACGGTCAGGCGGGCGTGGCCGAGGTCTGACGGGGGGCGACTTGCTCTCGTCCTTCGCGCGCCCCACCATCCCGTCATGACCGAGCACGCGAAGATCCGGAAGCGCGGACGACCGATCCTGACGGTCTTCGCCGGGCTGGTCCTGCTGCTGCTCTCCAGCGTCGCCATCCACCGCATCGTACCGCCGCCGACGACCTTTCTGATGGTCAGCCGATCCGTCGAGGGGGAGGGGCTGTCCTACCGCTGGCGTTCGCTCGACGACATCTCGCCGCGTCTGGTCGAGGCGGTGATCGCCTCCGAGGACTCGAATTTCTGCGCCCACCGGGGCTTCGACATGAAGGCTATCGAGAAGGCGCTGAAAGCCAATGAGCGTGGCGGGCGCGTCAGGGGCGGTTCGACGATCAGCCAGCAGACCGCCAAGAACGTCTACCTCTGGCCGGGCCGCGACTGGATCCGGAAGGGGCTGGAGGCCGGCTACACCGTCCTCATCGAGACGCTGTGGGGCAAGCGGCGGGTCATGGAGGTCTATCTCAACGTCGCCGAATGGGCCCCCGGCGTCTACGGCGCCGAGGCGGCGGCGCAGCACTGGTTCGGCAAGTCCGCAGCCGATCTCAGCCCGCGCGAGGCGGCGCGATTGGCGGCCATCCTGCCGTCGCCCCGGCGCTACAACGCATCCTCGCCCGGGCCCTACGTCCGGCGCCGCGCCTCGCGGGTGCAGGCGGCGATGGGCACGGTGCGCAACGACGGCCTCGCCGCCTGCGTCCTGGATTAACCGTCAAGCTTGACCTGTCGGCTCCGCTGGCCTCCCTTGCGCGCCGACAAGGCGGAGCAACCGCCTGATGAGAAACGCCCGGGAGACCTCCATGAAACGCACCCTGATGACGGCCGTCGCCGCCTGCGCCCTGACCGCCAGCCTCGCGGCCTGCGCGAGCATGGAGGCGAACGCCCAGGCGCCCGCGCCGGCGCCTGCGGTGACCGCCTTCGCCTTCCCGGCGACGCCGGAAGGCGCGCGCGCCTTCGTCGAGGACGCCGAGACCCGTCTGGCCGAGCTCAGCGAATATGCGGGCCGCGTCGCCTGGGTGCGCAACACCTACATCACCCACGACACCATGTGGCTCGAGTCCCGGGCCAACGCCGAATACACCGAACTCGGCGTGCAGCTGGCCACCGACGCGGCCCGCTTCAACGACGTTCAGGCCGATGCGGACACCCGCCGCAAGCTCAATATCCTGCGCCAGAGCCTGACCCTGCCGGCGCCCAACCGGCCGGGCGCCGCGACCGAACTGGCCGAGATCGCCACGCGGCTGGACTCGACCTACGCCACCGGGCGGTTCGAGCATGAGGGCGAACAGATCACCCTGAACCAGGCCGAGGAGATCATCGCCGAGTCTCGCGATCCGGCGGTGACACGGGCCGTCTACGAAGGCTGGCGGACAATCTCTCCGGGGATGCGCGACGACTACGCCCGGCTGGTTGAGGTCGCCAACGAGGGCGCACGCGATCTCGGCTATGCCGACACCGGCGCCATGTGGCGGTCCGGTTACGACATGGACCCGGACGCCTTCGCGGCCGAGACCGACCGCCTGTGGAACCAGGTCCAGCCCTTCTACGAGAACCTCCACTGCTATGTGCGGTCGCGCCTCAACGCGAAATACGGCGACGCCGTCCAGCCCGACACCGGCCCGATCCGCGCGGACCTGCTGGGCAATATGTGGTCGCAGCAGTGGGGCAACATCTATGACGTGGTGGCGCCCGCCAACCTGCCGGACTCCAGCTACGACCTGACCGAACTGCTGGTCGAGGCGGCTTACACGCCCGAGAAGATCGCCCGGACCTCGGAGCAGTTCTACACCTCGGTGGGTCTCGCTCCCTTGCCGGAATCCTTCTGGGAGCGTTCGCAGATCGTGCGCCCCGCGGGTCGCGAGGTGGTCTGCCACGCCTCGGCCTGGAACGTCGATAATGTCGAGGATCTGCGCATCAAGATGTGCACCCGGGTCAACGCTGAAGACTTCCAGACCATGCACCACGAGCTGGGCCACAACTATTATCAGCGCGCCTACAACCAGCAGCCGTTCCTGTTCCGCAATGGAGCCAACGACGGCTTCCACGAGGCGATTGGCGACTTCGCCGCCCTGTCGGCCCAGACCCCGACCTACCTGAACCAGATCGGCCTTCTGGACACGATCCCGGGCGAGGAGGAGGACATCCCCTTCCTGCTCAAGACCGCGCTCGACAAGATCGCCTTCCTGCCGTTCGGCCTGATGGTCGACCGCTGGCGCTGGGACGTCCAATCGGGCGAGACGACGCCGGCCCAATACAATGACGCCTGGACCGCCAACATGCTGCGGTATCAGGGGCTGACGCCTCCGGGACCGCGGCCATCGGACGCCTTCGATCCGGGCGCCAAATACCACATCCCCGGCAACGTTCCGTACACGCGCTACTTCCTCGCCCACATCTACCAGTTCCAGTTCCATCGGGCCGCCTGCGAACAGGCGGGCTGGACCGGGCCGCTGCATCGCTGCTCTGTTTACGGCGACGAGGAGGTCGGCCGCCGCTTCAACGCCATGATGGAGATGGGCCAGTCGCGCCCCTGGCCCGAGGCGATGCAGGCCTTCACCGGCCAGCGCGAGAACGACGCCTCGGCCATCGCCGCCTATTTCGCGCCACTGGACGCCTGGCTGACCGAGCAGAACCGGGACGAGGATTGCGGCTGGGAGGCCTGATCGCCGTTCCGGCCGGCCGTTAACTTTTGCTGTTGGGCCTTCTCTTAACCGGATTGGGCCAGAGTCGGGTTTGACGACTGTGGGTGGCTTGCGCCCGCAGCGAGCGCGGCTGGGAACGGCGAAATGGGGCTCAAGACCTGGATGGACGGTGTCGTGGGCGGCGCATGCGGCCTTGCGCGGCGCTTCGCCGGGGACGTGCGCGGCAACGTGGCTATGCTGTTCGGCCTCAGCTTGCCGGTCCTGATCCTGATGGTGTTCGGCGGCGTCGATATCCACCGGATGTCGACCGTGCGGATCAATCTGCAGGATGCCCTGGACGCAGCGACCCTGGCGGCGGCGCGATCTCCCTACACCCAGGAAGCCGACCTCCGCCGCGTCGGCCTCGCCGCATTGAAGGCGAACCTGCAGGCCTATCCCAACGTCACCCTCGAGGAAGATCAGACCCGTTTCGTGCTGACCGGCGACGACGTGGTCGTCGCCGACGCCCGGGTGCAGGTGAAGACCCTGGTCGCCAATATTTTCCTGCCGCCTTACGGCCAGCTGATGGACGACTACCTGCCGGTCGGCAGCCATTCCGAGGTCGATCGCTCGTCGCGCAACCTCGAGGTCGCCCTGGTGCTCGACGTCACCGGCTCGATGGGCGGACAGAAGATCACTGACCTGAAGAAGGCCGCCAAGGAGTTGGTCGACATCATCGTCCAGCCGACCCAGACGCCCTACTATTCCAAACTGGCTCTGGTGCCCTATTCGATGGGGGTCAATCCCGGCTCAAACGCCAACGCCGTGCGCGGGACGCCGATCGGTTCGACCAACATCAGCGGCGCGGCGATCAACTTCACTGGCTCCGAGAAGTCGATTTCGGCGGCGACGAAAGAACGCCCGGTCGAGATCACGTCGAACAGCCACGGCTTCAGCAACTACGACGTCGTCTGGATCACCGGCGCGTCCGGCATGACCCAGCTGAACAACAAGGCCTACCAGGTCCGCAACAAGACCAACCACACCTTCGAGCTCTACACTCTGGGCGGCAGCCGCGTGGATGGGCGATACTACAGCACCTACAACGGCAATGCGAAGGTTCGACGGTGCCAGAACAACGACTGTTCGGTGACCATCACCTCGAACGGTCACGGGCTGAGCAACAACCAGTACGTCTTCATCAACGGCGTCAACGGCATGACCCAGCTGAACAACGGGACCTATCTGGTCGGCAACGCCACCAGCAACACCTTCACCATCGACCCGGACCTCTCGGCTCTCAATCCCTACACGTCGGGCGGCAAAGCCTGGTGCGCCCAGCAGGGTTGCACCTATTTCGCCTTCGAGAACATGTACGGCGACCTGCAGACCCACCAGATCAGCAGCTGCGTCACGGAACGGACCGGCGCCAACGCCTATACGGACGTCGCTCCGTCCACCACCAGGGTCGGCCGCAACTACCCCAGCGCCTCGAGCAATACCTGCCTGAACGCCCCGATCCTGCCGCTGTCCAGCAACAGGAGCACGTTGAAGAGCACCATCGACGGCTACGATGTCGAAGGGTCGACCGCCGGCCAGATCGGCATCGCCTGGGGTTGGTACATGGTCTCGCCCAACTTCAACTATCTGTGGCCGTCCAGCGCCGCCGCCGCCTACAACACCGCCAAGACCCTGAAGGCGGTGATCATCATGACCGACGGGGAGTTCAACACGCCTTATTGCTCCGGGGTGATCTCGCGGCAGGCTGGTAGCGGTTCGGGCAGCAACACCGGCAAGATCGACTGCGACGCCGACAATGGTGATCCGTTTGAGCAGGGCAAATCGATGTGTGCAGCGATGAAGGCGCGCGGCGTTCTGGTCTACACCGTCGGCTTCCAGATCGAGTCCGGCAGCAACGCCGCTGACGTTCTCAGAAGCTGCGCCTCAACGCCGGCGAGCTTCTTCCTGCCGGCCAACGGCGGGGACCTGTCCGAAGCCTTCGCCGCCATCGGCCGCGACATCACCCAGCTGCGCATCTCAAAATAGGCTGCGGCCAATTCAGATCAGCCGGATTTCCTTGAGGCGTTCGGTAAGGAAGTCTTCGGCCATGATCGCCTTGCCGACGTAGCGGTCGGGATTCTCGTCCGACACCATGGCCGGCAGCGTCTCGATGACGAAGTCCGGATTGAAGTGCAGGAAGAACGGCGTCGAATAGCGGGCGAAGCTGGCCCGTTCCGGCGCGGGGTTGATGACCCGGTGGCTCGTCGACGGCAGGACGTGGTTGGTCAGCCGCTGCAGCATGTCGCCGATGTTGACCACCAGCGCCCCCGGCGGCGGCGCTATGTCCAGCCATTCGCCGTCGGCGTCCTTCAGCTGTAGCCCGGCCTCCTCGGCCCCCAGCAACAGGGTGATGACATTGATGTCCTCGTGCGCCCCGGCTCGGACGCCCGAGGCGCCCGCCGGCACGGGCGGATAGTGCAGCATGCGCAGGATGCTGTTGCCCAACTGGACCTTGTCCTCGAAGAAGTCGTCCCCAAGCTCGAGATGGCGGGCGATGGCCCTCAGGATTTTGCGCCCCAGTTCGTCCATCGCGGTGAACATGCCGTACAGGTGCTCGCGAAACCCTTCGACCTCGGTCGGCCAGAGGTTGTCCCGCATGTATTTCCGGTAGGGATGGCCCTCCGGCAGCTCGCGGCCGACGTGCCAGAATTCCTTCAAATCGACCGTCGCCGCGCCCTTGGCCGCCTCGACGCCGAAGGGAGTCAGGCCCCGGGCCCCGCCTGTCCCCGGCTGGTGGTACCGGCGCTTTACGTCCTCGGGCAGGGCGAAGAAGGCCTTGGCGTCGTCCAGCGCCGCGCCGATCACCGCCTCGTCCAGCCCATGGTCGGCGATCACCGCGAAGCCGTAACGCTTGAACGACCGCCCGAGCCTGTCGGCGAAGGCCTGGAAATCGGTGTCGTACAGCGTCATCGACACGGGTTCGATGGCGCGGCGGGCGTCGGTGGAGCTCAGGCTGTCGGCCATGGGGACCTCAAATGGACTTTCGGGCGTTTCCATACGCCCTGCGGACCGATCTTGGCAAAGCGAGGGCGCGGGTTGCGGTCCGCGACAGCGCCGCGCGATGGCCGTTCACCCGCCATACATGCAGGAACCTTGACTGTCGGGGCTGCGTTCCGCCGTCAACAGGAACTGGAAGGACCATTCCATCATGCACGCCAAACTTCTCCTCACCGGCATCAGTGTCGCCGCCCTGCTGGGCGCCTGCACCACCACCGATCCCTACAGCTCGCAGCCGCGCCGCAACAACACCGCCACCGGCGCTATCGCCGGGGCCGTCGGCGGAGCGTTGCTGGGCTACCTGACCAACACCTCCAACTCCGAGGAAGGCCGCAAGAACGCTCTCATCGGGGCCGGCATCGGAGCCCTGGGCGGCGCGGCGGTCGGGGCCTACATGGATCGGCAACAGCGCGATCTGGAAGCCGAACTGTCCGGCTCGGGCGTGGGCGTGGCGCGCCAGGGCGACAATCTGGTGCTGCGCATGCCGTCGGACGTGACCTTCGCCTCCAACCAGTCCTCGATCAATCCGGGCTTCTACTCCGTGCTCGACGATGTCTCGGCGGTCCTGAATCGCTACGACCAGTCCGTGGTCGACATCATTGGCCATGCCGACTCCGACGGCGCCGACGACTACAATCTCAACCTGTCGCGCCAGCGGGCCTCGTCGGTGGCCCAGTATCTGGTCAGCCGCAACGTCCTGGCCGACCGCCTCTATGTCGACGGCCGTGGCGAGAGCCAGCCCGTGGCGACCAACGCCACCGCAGCGGGCAAGGCGCAGAACCGTCGCGTGGAAATCCTTATCCGTCCGTTCCGCGGCTAGGGCTCAGTCGCAATCCGACAAGAAGGGCGGGGCTTTGGCCCCGCCTTTTTTATGGTCGGACACCGTTCCGTGACTTGCGGCCCCGCGCTGTGGATGCTGGATAACAGACAGGGTTTCTGCAGGGAGAAGCGCGTGCGTCCGGACCACGAATTCACCGATGGCGTCAGGCTCGGCTCGATCGCGGTTGTTTCGGCGGTGGTGACGGCGATGCTGGTGATCGGCGCCGGACGGGCGTTTCTGCCGCAGGCGGAGGCCCGGGCGAGCGATCAGTCCACTCTGGTCCGCGCCTCCCTGCCCTGATCAGCTCCGCCCGATCGAGGTGTAGCGGAAGCCGCGCGCCCGCATGTCCCCGGGCCGGTAGACGTTGCGCAGATCGACCATCACGGGCTGCCGCATGAGCGATTTGACCCGGTTCAGGTCGAGGGCCCGGAACTGGTCCCACTCGGTCAGGATGACGACCACGTCGGCCTCCGCCACGGCGTCGTAGGGCCCGTCCTTGAACACCACGCCGGGCAGCAGGTGGGCCGCCTCGGCCATGCCCTCGGGATCAAAGGCGTGGACCGTGGCGCCCATGGCGAGCAGGGCCGGCGCCACGTCCAGCGAGGGCGCGTCGCGCATGTCATCCGTATTCGGCTTGAAGGTCAGACCCAGCAGGGCGACGGTCTTGCCCGTCAGATCGCCTTCGAGGGCAGTGGACACCCGCGCGGCCATCGCCTTCTTGCGAGCGTCGTTGACCTCGACGGTGGTTTCGATCAGCCGTACCGGCGAGCCGGCGTCGACCGCCGTCCGGACCAGGGCGATGGTGTCCTTGGGGAAGCAGGATCCGCCGTAGCCCGGACCCGCGTGGAGGAATTTCGAACCGATCCGGTTGTCCAGTCCGATGCCGCGAGCAACCTGCTGCACGTCCGCGCCGACCTTTTCGCACAGGTCGGCCATCTCGTTGATGAAGGTGATCTTCATCGCCAGGAAGGCGTTGGCGGCGTATTTGATCAGCTCCGAGGTGCGCCGTCCGGTGAACAGGATCGGCGTCTCGTTCAGGTTCAGCGGGCGATAGAGCTCGCGCATCACCGCCTGGGCGCGATCGTCCTCCGCCCCGACCACGATCCGGTCCGGCCGCTTGAAATCCTCGATGGCCGCGCCCTCGCGCAGGAACTCCGGATTGGAGACCACGGCGAAGTCGGCGTCCGGCCGGCGCGCCCGGATGATGGCCTCGATCTCGTCGCCCGTGCCGACCGGAACCGTCGACTTGGTGACGATCACCGTGAAGCCCTCGATCAGGCCGGCGATCTCCTCGGCGGCGGCGTGGACATAGGACAGGTCGGCATGGCCGTCGCCGCGGCGCGACGGGGTGCCCACGGCGATGAACACCGCGTCGGCCTCACGAATGGCCCCGGCGCCGTCGAGGGCGAAGGACAGGCGGCCATCGCGCACGTTGGACGCGACCAGGTCGTCGAGGCCGGGCTCGAAGATCGGGATCTCTCCCCGCTCCAGCCGTTCGATCTTCGACGGATCCTTGTCGACGCAGGTCACCTCGTGGCCGAAGTCGGCGAAACAGGCCCCTGAGACCAGGCCCACATAGCCGGTTCCGATCATCGCCACGCGCATGTGGATTCGCCCTTCTGACAGTGGCCGGGAGATAGCGGGCGGTTCGGTCTTTGGCCACCCCGCGCTCGCCTGCCGCGCCGGACAAAACAAAACCGCCGGCCCCGTGAGGGACCGGCGGCTCTGTCTTTTGCCGTGCCCGTGCCGACCCGAAGGCCGGAACGGTCGATATCAACCTAGAAGTTGATGCCGATGGTGGCGCGGCGGTTCAGAGGCTCGCGAACGCCGTCGGCGGTCGGGCGGGCCAGGGCG
>NZ_JACHFZ010000007.1 GCF_014202075.1 Brevundimonas basaltis
ATCTCAACGCCGATGTTCGTATCGACTTCCGGCATGTGGTAGCCGGCGTCGATCGCGCCGTACCAGCCGTTCGGATCGGCAGACGCAGCGCCGGCTGCAAACAGCCCCGCCATCGCGACGCCAGCTAAAAGCTTGACCTTCATGATATCCCTCACACTCATAGTTGCCCGAATGCCCACGCATTACACGGGACGCTCCGGAGCCGAACGGTATTGTACGGTTCCGGTTCCTGACTTTCGTTTGGAATGCGGCGACTGTGGCGCCGTTTCAACACATTCGCTCGGGGCTGCGTCAATCCGGGACGCCTGCTAGGGATTCCGGTCAACGCAATGGAGCAGACGGATGGCGATGAGGTTCGACGGTCGGGTGGCGATCGTGACGGGGGCCGGCGGGGGCCTCGGCCGGGAACATGCCCTGGCGCTGGCGCAGCGCGGGGCCCGGGTAGTGGTCAACGATCTCGGCGGCGCCCGCGACGGATCGGGCGGCTCGGCGACCGCCGCGGAGGCTGTCGTGGCTGAGATCGAAGCCGCCGGCGGCGAGGCCATGGCAAATGCCGCCTCGGTTACCGACTTCGCCGCCGTCCAGTCTATGGTCGACGCCGCCATGAGCCGATGGGGCCGGGTCGACATTCTCGTCAACAACGCCGGCGTCTTGCGGGACAAGACCTTCGCCAAGATGGAGCTGGAGGACTTCCGCTTCGTGGTCGACGTCCACCTGATGGGGGCGGTCAACTGCACCAAGGCGGTCTGGGATCACATGCGCGAGGCGAACTTTGGTCGCATCGTTATGACCACCTCTTCCTCGGGCCTCTACGGTAATTTCGGCCAGTCCAACTATGGCGCGGCCAAGATGGCCCTGGTCGGTTTGATGCAGACCCTGTCGATCGAGGGGGCCAAGAACGACATCCGGGTCAATTGCCTCGCTCCCACCGCCCACACCCGCATGACCGAAGACCTTGGGGCCCGCCTGCCGCTGGACTTGCTGGAACCGGAGATGGTCACGCCGGGCCTGCTGCACCTGGTCAGCGAGGACGCGCCCAGTCGCTGCATTCTCGCCGCCGGGGCCGGCGGCTTCGAGCGCGCCTATATCACCCTGACCAAGGGAGCCTGGATCGCTGGAGAAGACGCGCCCGAGCAGGTGGCGGCCCGCTTCGCCGAAATCTCGGACCGAAGCGGCGAGATCGTGCCCGAGATGGGCGCGGCCCAGGGCATGGTCGAACTGACCAAGGCGCAGACGGCGCACAATGGCTGACCCCTTGCGTTGACGTTAGGGCAGACGGCTAGATCAGCGACCACATCGCGCTCAAGCAGCGAGACGCCGCGCGTCGAGCGATAGCGCAACGAAGGAGCATCCCATGCGTGAAGCGGTGATCGTAGCGACGGCCCGGACTCCGATCGGCCGGGCCTATCGCGGGGCGTTCAACGACACCCAGGCCCAGCAGCTCGGCGGCCATGCGATCCGGCACGCGGTCGAGCGCGCCGGCGTCGACCCCGCCGAGATCGAGGACGTGGTCATGGGCGCGGCCCTGCAACAGGGCTCGACCGGCACCAACATCGGGCGACAGGCGGCGCTGGCTGCCGGCTTGCCGGTGACCACAGCGGGTATGAGCCTCGACCGTCAGTGCGCCTCCGGCCTGATGGCCATCGCCACGGCCGCGAAACAGGTGGTGCATGACCGCCAGCTGATCGCCGTCGGCGGCGGGCTGGAATCGATCTCGCTGGTGCAGAACCAGACCATGAACCTGCACCGGCTGCGCGACCCCGCCCTGATCGAGCGCGTGCCGCACATCTATATGTCGATGCTGGAGACGGCCGAGGTCGTCGCCGCGCGCTACGGGATCAGCCGCGAGGCCCAGGACGAATACGCCCTGCGTTCCCAGCAGCGGACCGCCGCGGCCCAGGCCGAGGGCCGGCTCGACGCCGAGGTCGTGCCGATGACCACCATCATGCAGGTGGTCGACAAGGCGACCGGCCAGACTTCGCCGAAGGAGGTCACCCTGTCGAAAGACGAGGGCAACCGGCCCGACACGACGCTGGAGGGTCTGTCGTCGCTCAAGCCGGTCTTCGGCGGCGGCGAGGAGATCAAGGAGGGTCGCTTCATCACCGCCGGCAACGCCAGCCAGCTGTCGGACGGCGCTTCGGCCAGCGTGATCATGGCGGCAGCCGAAGCCGAACGCCGGGGCCTGCGGCCGCTGGGCGCCTTCCGCGGGATGGCCGTCGCAGGGTGCGAGCCGGACGAGATGGGCATCGGTCCGGTGTTCGCCGTGCCCCGCCTGCTGGAGCGCCACGGCCTGACCGTCGACGACATCGGCATCTGGGAGCTGAACGAGGCCTTCGCGGTGCAGGTGATCCATTGCCGCGACCGGCTCGGTATCCCCGACGACCGGCTCAATGTTTCGGGCGGGGCCATCTCGATCGGCCATCCCTACGGCATGTCGGGGGCCCGGATGACCGGTCATGTCCTGATCGAGGGCAAACGGCGCGGCGCCAAATACGGCGTCGTCACCATGTGCGTCGGAGGCGGCATGGGGGCCGCGGGTCTCATCGAAATATACTGAGGCGGATCAGGCGGCCGGCTTCACCACCGCCGTCAGGGAAGCGACAAAGTCGTCGCGCCAGATGCCGACGTCGGTGTCTCGCACCACCTGCATCAGGCATTCCCATTTCCGCTTGCGCTCGGACAGCGGCATGGTCAGCGCCCGCTTGATGGCGTCGGACAACTCCTCGCGGCTGAACGGATTGACCAGCAGGGCCTCGCCCATCTGCTCGGCCGCCCCGGCGAAGCGGGACAGCACCAGCACGCCGGGATCGTCCGGATTCTGGGCGGCGATATACTCCTTGGCGACCAGATTCATGCCGTCGCGCAGCGGCGTCACCAGCCCGACCCGGGCGGCGCGGTAGATGCCGGCGAGCTGGTCGCGGCGGTAGGTCCGGTTGATGTAGCGCACGGGTTGCCAGTCCATGTCGGCGTATTCGCCGTTGACCCGTCCGGCCAGGGCGTCGAGGCGGGCCCGGATGTCCTGATAGGTATCGACCTCGTCGCGGCTGATCGGCGTCACCTGCAGCAGGAAGACCTCGCCCCGCATGTCCGGATTGTCTTCGAGGAACTGCTCATAGCCGAGCAGCCGCTCCTCCAGCCCTTTGGAATAGTCGAGCCGGTCGACGCCGACGATCATCGAGCGAAACGCCGCCGACGCCGCCATGCGGTCGTAGGTCCGCGCCCCGAAGGTGGAATTGCGCGCGGCCAGGAAGGCGTCGACGTCGATGCCGATCGGGAACACCCCGGTCTGGACCGTTCGGCCGAAGGCCTCCACGGCGTCATTGGGAAGGAGTTTGCCGTTCACGCTCGGCTCCGAGGCGACATAGTCCCGGAACAGGTCCAGCCATTCGCGGGTATGAAAGCCGATCAGGTCGTAGTCGAACATCGACTCCACCAGCCGCCGGTGATGCGGCAGGGTGACCAGCAGCTGCCGCGCCGGCCACGGCGTGTGCAGGAAGAAGCCGATGCGGTTCTTCACCCCCAGTCGCCGGAGATCCCGGGCGAGCGGGATCATGTGATAGTCGTGGATCCAGATCAGGTCGTCGGGCCGGAGCAGCGGAGCCAGCACCTCGGCGAACCGCGCATTGGTCCGCTCGTAGCCCTCGCCGTACGACCGCTCGTAGGCGGTCAGGTCGACCCGGTGATGGAACAGGGGCCACAGCGTCTTGTTGGCGTAGCCGTTGTAATATTCCTCGACATCCTGCGCCTCCAGGTCGACGAGAGCGACGGTAACGCCGGCCCGGTCCTCGAACTTGGCCTCGGGTGTGAAGGTCTCGACCGTTTCGCCCGACCAGCCGAACCACAGGCCGTCGTATTTCCGCAGCGCCGCCGACAGGGCCATGGCCAGTCCGCCCGCCGAGCCGGCGGCGGGGTCCCTGGGTGCGGCCACGCGGTTTGACACGACAATCAGGCGGCTCATGGGCTGGCAACCGCCTTCCCGTCCGCGAGGTCCCTGAATGTCCGGTCGAAACGGCTCATCGCGCGTCCGTCCACGACCGGCTCAGCAGGACCGCGCAGTTGATCATTCCGACCAGCGAATAGGTCTGCGGATAGTTGCCCCACAGTTCGTTGTCTTCCAGCGCTATATCCTCGGACAGTAGGCCGGCGTGGGTGCGGCGGCTCAGCATCTCCTCGAAGATTTCCCGCGCCTCCTCGTCCCGCCCGTTCAGGTGCAGGGCCTCGATGAACCAGAAGGTGCAGAAGTTGAACGCCGTCTCCGGCTCCCCGAAGTCGTCGGCCTCGACATAGCGGAACAGGTAGGGACCCTTCTTCAGGTCCCGTTCGATCGCCTCGAAGGTCTTCACCTGCCGGGGGTCTTTCGGGTCGAGGAAGCCGAGATCGGTCAGTTGCAGCAGCGAGGCGTCCAGCTCGCGATTGCCGAAGCTGGCCGCGAACCGTCCCTCGTCGGGCAGGAAGGCCTCGGCCTCGATCCGTTCGTGGATGATCCGGGCCCGCTCTTTCCACACCTCAGCCCGCGACTGCAGGCCCAGATGCGCCGCCGCCTTGGCCAGTCGGTCACAGGCGGCCCAGCACATGACCGATGAATAGGTGTGCACCCGGGCGATTGTGCGGAACTCCCACAGGCCGGCGTCGACCTGGTCGTGCATGGCGAAGGCGCGTTCGCCGACCGACTCCAGCGCATGGAAGTCGTCGATCGTCCCGGGCCGGATCAGCCTCTGGTCGTAGAAGGCCTGCACCAGCGGCAGCACGATCTGTCCGTACACGTCGTGCTGCAGGTGCTCATGCGCCTGGTTGCCGATCCGCACCGGCTTCATGCCGCGATAGCCCTCGACGCTGTCGATGATCCGCTCGCCGATGCCCGGCTCCAACCCCACGCCATAGACCGGCTGCACATGGCCGCCGGCCGAATCGTCGACCAGATTTCGCAGATAGCCCAGATAGTTCTCCAGGATGTCGACGGCGCCCAGCCGGTTCAACGCCCGCACCACATAATAGGCGTCGCGGATCCAGCAGTAGCGGTAGTCCCAGTTGCGCCCGCTCTCGGGGAATTCCGGCACGGATGTCGTCAGGGCCGCGACGATCGCCCCGGTCTCCTCGTAGGCGCACAGCTTCAGGGTTATGGCGGCGCGGATCACCGCCTCCTGCCACTCGAGCGGCAGGTAGAGGGTGCGCACCCAGTTCTGCCAATAGGCTACGGTGCGGTCGAACGCCGCCGAGACCCCTGGGCCCACATCCTCGTCGTAACCCTCGTCGGGGCCGAAGAAGAAGGCGTGCGGGCGCTCGAGGCGGAAGGTCCGCTCATTGAGGACGTGTGATACCGGGCAGTCGGTGGTCAGCCGGAAGGTCACGTCAGTGCATAGGTAGCGGATATGGTTCGACCCGCTGGTCCTCTCGGCCGGCCGTGCGCCCCAGTCGGCCGAGGGCCGCAACCGCATTTTTATGCGTGGCGAGCCATGCAGCGGCCGCACGATCCGCGCGAAGGCGAGCGGGCGATAGGTGCGGCTGTGCTTGGGGTGGCGTGGCGCGAAATCCAGCACCTCGACCGACGCTCCGTCCTCCGCGGTCAGCACGGTGCGCAGCACCGGCGTGTTGCGGATATAGGCCTGGCTAATGTGCTTCTGCCCTTCCAGTTCGATATCCCAGAAGCCGTGCTCGGGGTCGGTCCCGTCCATCAGGGCCGAGAACACCGGATCCCCATCGACGCGCGGCGCGCAGGCCCACACATAGCGCCCCGCCCGGTCGATCAGGGCGCTGATCGAGCAGTTTCCGATCGGGGCGAGATCCAGGTTGGGGGTCATTCGCTCTCCTCGACGGCGTTCAGCCAGGCCAGCACCGCGTCCACATCGGGCAGGCCGTGGCGGGCGGCGGTATCGCGCGGGGGACCGACCAGAACGCCGAACCCGCCCAAGGCCTCCGCGGCCTTGAAGCCATCCTCATCCGTGAGGTCGTCGCCCAACATTACGGGAACGGCTCCCGCGAACGGGCTCTCGCGCATAAAGGCCTGCAGAGCCGTGCCCTTGTTGCTGCCCGGCGTCTTCAGCTCGACCACCAGATTGCCGGCCTGGAGACTCAGTCCGGTTTCATCGGCCAGCCGTCCGGCCAGCCTGAGAGCGTCGGCCCCCTCGTCGGGGGCTCCCCGGTAGTGCAGGCCGGCCGACACGGCCTTGTCCTCGACGATGATGCCGGGCCGGCTGCGGGCGAAGCTCTCGAACTCCGCCACCGCGGCGCGGACCTCCGGAGCCGGATCAGCGCGGTGGATTGAGCCGTCGGCACGCCGGCGCTCCAGACCGTGCACGCCCGAGGCGGAGGCGGTGCTGGCTTCGGCGATGCGGTCGATTTCGGCGAGGGTCCGGCCGCTGATGATAGCCACGCGGCCATGCAGGCGATCGGCGACGGCCCGCAGTACCGCCGTGCGCCGGGGGTCGGGCACGACCGCGTCCGGCGTCTCGGCCAGCGGCGCAAGCACGCCGTCCATGTCGAGGAACAGGGCGGGGCGGGGCAGGGTCAGGGGCGGAGGCGGCAGGGGCGGCGGGGCGGCCGCCGTCGGCGCGTCGCCATCGGTGCTCAGGTCGGGGTTCGGCATGCCCGACCCTAACGCCTTCATGCGGCGAAGGTTGAGTCCCCGGCCGGATTTTCTCGCATTGCAGCATTCAGCCGGTTGCACCGCCGGATTGTGCAACAGCCCGCGATGCGCCACATCGCGGGCATGACCGATGCTGCCCGCCCCGTCCTGTCCGCCGATCCCGCGGCGATGACCTCCCGCGCCCGCGACGTCATCCGGCTGAACATCGCGGCGTTGGAGGCCCTCGAGGCCGGGATCGACGACAGCCTGGCGCGGGCCTGCGAGATCATCCTGTCCCGCTCCGGCTATCTGGTCGTCACCGGCATGGGTAAGTCCGGCCACATCGGCGGCAAGATCGCCGCCACCCTGGCCTCCACCGGCACCAACGCCTTCTTCGTCCATCCGGCCGAGATGAGCCACGGCGACCTCGGCATGCTGCGCAAGGACGTCACCCTGCTGGCCATCTCCAACTCGGGCGAAAGCCGCGAACTTCGTGATCCGCTGATCTATTGCCAGCGCGAGGGCATTCCGGTCATCGGCCTGACCCAGCGGCCGCAAAGCTTCCTCGGCCGCAACTCGGCTGTCTGCCTCACCATGCCCAAGGTGGCCGAGGCCTGCCCGAACGGCCTGGCTCCCACGACCTCGACCTTGATGACCCTCGCCTTGGGCGACGCCTTGGCCATGGTGCTGATGGACCGGCGCGGCTTCACCGCAGAAGCATTCGGTCTGCATCACCCCGGCGGCAAGCTGGGGATGAGCCTGCAGAGCGTCCGCGACTGGATGGGGGACCGACCGCCGGCTCCCGCTACCATCCCGCTGTCGGCGACTTTCGCCGAGGTGGTCTCCGCCATCACCGAGGGCCGCAAGGGCGCCGTGGCGGTGCTCGACGGAGACGGGGCCCTCGCCGGCATCGTCACCGACGGAGACGTTCGCCGAGCCTTCTCGCGCGACCTCGCCGGTCTGACCGCCGCCGATGTGATGACCGCGCGCCCCAAGGTCATCGGTCCGGACGCCCGCATGAGCGACGCCATCGACCTGATGACCCAGAACAAGATCGCCACCCTGCTGGTGGTCGAGGACCAGCGGCCCGTCGCCATCATCCACATCGCCGAACTGATGCAGGCGGGGTATGTGGGTTGAGACGGTTCCGGCGCGAAGGTCTTGGGTCTTGGGGCTTAGGGCTTAGGGACGAGGTGCTGAAGCTTTCAGGCGCGCTCCCGGCCACAGATCGACCAAGCCCTAAGCCCTAAGCCCTAAGCCCTACTCACTTCAGTACGCCCGCCGTCCGTCGATGTTTCCCGGCGGCGCATAGCGGCAGGCCAGGACGGAGCGTTCGCCGCGTGTCTCGATTGCGCAGCCGACGTGGGTGGTGCCCCTCCAGACCAGCTGGCTGTAGTGGCCGACGTCGCTCCACTTGCCGGTGCGGCTGACGTTCGGGAACACGTCGTGGCGATAGTCCGCCTTTTCCGCGATCCACTCGCCGACCATCTCCTCGGGCGTCCAGACGCGGCCGCCCCAGCCGGTCCACAGGTTCTCGCCGTGACCGTGCCTCGTCGGGTCGTGGGCGAAGGTGTTGCTGCCGATGAGCTCGCGCGCCCAGACTCTCGCCTCGGCTTCCAGATTGTCCGCCCATCGCAGCGGCGGGACGCCGACCCGGGTCCGCTCGGCGTTGTGGGCCGCCAGCAGGCGTCTCTCGACGTCGGTCGACGGCGGCGCCTCGCGCGGTGCCTCCACCGGAACCACCGGCCGGGCCTGGGGCGGGCGCCGGTCCACCAGCAGCGGCGTCGGCGCGCAGCCGACCACCCCCGCCGTCAGGGCGAGGGCGGCCAGCCGTGCGAGAAAGACACGCCTCAGCGCGGAGCGCCTTCGTTGAGCGGCTCGTCGGTCATGGCGCTCTCGACGTCGTCGCCTGCCATGGTCCGCGTCTCGGCGGGCTTGCCGGCCTGGAACTCCTCCATGGCCGTGCGTTTGCGGGCTCGCATGTCCTCGGCCAGCTTGTCCATGTCGAGACCGGCCGAGCGGGCCTTGCTGAATATGCCCTCCGAGCGCTTCTCTTCCTCTTCGACGTGGTGCTCGATCATCTCCGACAGCACCTTGACCTTGGCGTCGTAGAAATCCTCTTCCGGCCCGCCCGCCTCGATCTCATTGATCAGCTGTTTGGCGCTGTCGTGCTCGACATAGGCTTCGTTCAGCAGGTCTTCTTCGATCTGGCCGCGGCAGGCCGGATAGAAAATTTCCTCCTCGATGACCGTATGCACCTTCAGCTCAAGACAGGCCTGTTCGGCCAGCTCCTGCTTCTTCGCCTTCGAGGTCGCCTTCTCGAACTGCTCGAAGATCTCCTCCACCTTGCGGTGGTCGGCCTTCAGCATCGCGATCGCGTCCATCTCTTCGTAGGTCTGGGCCATCTCTGTTCCTCTCTGGTGTGGGCAGGCTATGGCGGCTTAAGTCGCGGAAGGCGCACGTGTTCCCGTGGCTTGCCAAGGTGAGAGTCGTTCTCGCGAATTGACGCCTTCATGCGTCCGGAGCCCGACGTACAGGGCCGCTGCCCGCCCGACGGCGTGGACGCTGAGCCGCCCACGAGGTGGCGATCCCGCTGGTTTTCCCTAAATACAGGGGGGACGGGAGCCGCCCGCTCCGAAGTATCCACGAATTTTCGGAAGGCCCGGACACTTCGGCCGCTTCCGGGAAAAAACTTGACGTTGACGTAAACGTAGGTTTTCTGACGACCGAGTTTCGAATCCGCACCCTCCTTCAGCAGCGAGAGATCCTCCATGGCCGACGCCTATATCTACGATGCGGTTCGCACCCCGCGCGGCAAGGGCAAGAAGGACGGGAGCCTGCACGAGATCACCGCGCTCAGCCTCGCCACCCAGGTGCTGGATGCCTTGAAGGACCGCAACGACCTCGACACCTCGAAGGTCGACGACGTCATCCTCGGCTGCGTCTCGCCGGTGGGCGAGCAGGGCGCCGACATCGCCCGCACCGCCGTGCTGAACTCGGGCTGGGCCCAGACCGTCGCCGGCGTCCAGATCAACCGCTTCTGCGCCTCCGGGCTCGAGGCCGTGAACATGGCCGCGGCCAAGGTCAAAGCCGGCGAGGCCGACTTCGCCGTCGGCGGCGGCGTCGAGGCCATGAGCCGGGTGCCGATGGGCTCCGACGGCGGGGCTTGGCCGGTCGATCCGTCCTCGGCCTTCCCGACCTATTTCGTGCCCCAGGGCGTCTCGGCCGACATGATCGCCTCCAAGTGGGGCTTCTCCCGCGACGACGTCGACGCCTACGCGGTCGAGAGCCACAAGCGCTCGGCCCGCTCCTGGGAAGAGGGCCGGTTCAAGGGCTCGGTCATCCCGGTTCTGAACCAGCTCGGCCTCGTCCAGCTCGACCGCGACGAGACCATCCGCCCCAACACCGACATGCAGACCCTCGGCGCCCTCAACCCGTCCTTCGCCATGATGGGCGAGATGGCCTTCGACAGCGTCATCAACCAGCGCTACCCCGAGGTCGAGCGGGTCAACCACGTTCACACCCCCGGCAATTCCTCGGGCATCGTCGACGGCTCGGCCGGCGTCCTGATCGGCACGCTGGAAGCCGGCAAGGCCATGGGCCTGAAGCCCCGGGCGAAAATCCGCGGCGCCGCCTCGATCGGCTCCGAGCCCTCGATCATGCTGACCGGTCCGGAGTTCGTGACCAACAAACTGCTCGGCAAGCTGGGCATGAAGTCGACCGACATCGACCTCTACGAGCTCAACGAGGCCTTCGCCGCCGTCGTGCTGCGCTTCATGCAGGCGCTCGACATCTCGCACGACAGGATCAACGTCTGCGGCGGCGCCATCGCCATGGGCCATCCGCTCGGGGCCACCGGCGCCATGATCACCGGCGTGGTGCTGGACGAGCTGGAGCGCTCGGACAAGGAAACCGCCCTGATCACCCTGTGCATCGGCGGCGGCATGGGCACCGCCACCGTCATCGAACGCGTTTGATCCGGGAGCTGAACATCATGGAAAACTTCAAGATCGACGTCGACGCTGACGGCATCGCCCTGATCACCTTCGACGTCCCGGGACGGTCGATGAACACCCTGACCTCGGGCGTCATGGCCGAGATTCCGGAGTGGGTCGAACGGGTGAAGACAGACGACGCCATCAAGGGCGCGGTGCTGACCTCGGGCAAGGCCTCGGGCTTCTGCGCCGGCGCCGATCTCGGCGACATGGCCTCGGGCATGCTCGGCGGCGCCGACCTGCAGGCCGCCTTCGACGCCGGCTGGCGGCTGAACGGCGCCCTGCGCGCGCTGGAGACCTGCGGCAAGCCGGTCGCCGCGGCCATCAACGGCCTCGCTCTCGGCGGCGGCCTCGAGCTGACGCTGGCCTGTCATTATCGCGTCGTCGGCGACAGCCCGAAGATCCAGCTCGGTCTGCCCGAGATCAAGGTCGGCCTCTTCCCCGGCGGCGGCGGCACCCAGCGGCTGTCACGTCTGGTCGGCGTGCAGGCCGCCATGATGGCCATGAGCGAGGGCAAGTCCTTCCGCCCCAATGACGCCAAGGGCGCCGGCATCGTCCATGAGGTCGTGCCGGTCGGCGGCGAGGTCGAGGCGGCGAAGGCGTGGATCAAGAGCGGCGGCAAGGCCGTCCAGCCGTGGGACGACAAGTCGTTCAAACTGCCCGGCGGCGGTCCCTACCACCCGGCCGGCATCCAGAATTTCCTTGTCGGCAACGCCATGCTGCGCAAGCAGTCCTACGGCAACTATCCGGCCGTGCTGAACCTGATGAAGGCCGTCTACGAGGGCGTGCAGGTGCCCATGGACGCGGCCCTGCGCATCGAGACCCGCTACTTCATCAAGACCCTGATGACGCCGCAGGCCCAAGGGATGATCCGCTCGCTGTTCCTGTCCAAGCAGGAACTCGACAAGGGCGCGGTGCGTCCGGCCGGCGTGCTGAAGTCGGACCCGAAAAAGGTCACCGTCATTGGCGCGGGCATGATGGGGGCAGGCATCGCCTATGTGCAGGCCATGGCCGGGATCGAGACCATCCTGATCGACCAGACCCAAGAAGCCGCCGACAAGGGCAAGGCCCACGTCGAGGAGCTGCTGAAGAAACGCCTGTCGCGCGGTCAGCTGACGCAGGACAAGTTCGACGCCCTGCTTGGCTCGGTCACCGCCACCACCGACTACAACCTGATCAAGGGCTCGGACCTGGTGATCGAGGCGGTGTTCGAGAACCGCGAGATCAAGGCCGACGTGACCAAACGCGCCGAGGCCCAGCTGGAAGCCGGCGCTGTGTTCGGCTCCAACACCTCGACCCTGCCGATCACCGGTCTGGCCGAGGCCTCGGTCCGACCCGAGGACTTCATCGGCATCCACTTCTTCTCGCCGGTCGACAAGATGATGCTGGTTGAGGTGATTTTGGGCGAGAAGACCGGCGACTTCGCGATCGCGAAGTCGCTCGACTACATCATGAAGATCAAGAAGACCCCGATCGTCGTCAACGACGGCCGCGGCTTCTACACCTCGCGCTGCTTCGGCACCTATGTCGCCGAGGGTCTGGCCATGCTGGAGGAGGGCTACGCCCCCGCCATGATCGACAACATCGGCCGCATGACCGGCATGCCGCGCGGCCCGCTGGAGATGCACGACGACGTCGCGCTGGACCTGTCGGTCAAGATCGCCAAACAGACCAAGGACGACCTCGGCGACGCCTATGAGCCGCTGCCGGGCTGGAAGATCGTCCAGACCATGGTCGAGGACCTCGGCCGCTACGGGCGCAAGAACGGCAAGGGCTTCTACGACTACGACAGCAAGCCGAAAAAGCTGTGGTCCGGCCTGTCCGACCTCGCCCCGGTCAAGATCAACGACTCGACCCCCGAAGTGGTCGAGGACCAGAAGCGCCGCCTGCTTTACCGCCAGGCCGTCGAGGTGGCCCGCTGCTGGGAAGAGGGCGTCATCGACGACCCGCGCGAGGCCGACGTCGGCGCCATCCTGGCCTGGGGCTTCGCGCCCTGGACCGGCGGCCCGATCACGATGATCGACCAGACCGGGCTCAAGGAATTCGTCGCCCAGGCCGACCAGTACGCGGCGAAATACGGCGACCGCTTCTCGCCGCCGCAACTGCTCCGCGACATGGCCGCCAAGGGCGAGACCTTCTACGGAAACTTCGAAGGCAAGAAGGCGGCGGCCTAGAGGTTCACCACCTCGAAGCCGTCCTCCGCCTGCAGCCGCTCGGCCAGCGCCGAGCGGTGGCAGCCGGCGTGGTCCGCCTCGAAACACAGCAGGGCGGTCGGCCGGTCCCGGGCGATCTCCCGCAGCCGTTCGAAGGCCAGCTGCGACGGCGGCTCCTGCATGTGTTCGGCGAAAATCGCGCGCATCTCGCCGATCCGGCCCTTCCGCGCCGCGTCCCGCCCGGCCTTGGGGGTGCCGAGGTCACGCAGGTGGACGTATTCGATCCCGGCGTCGGCGAGGCTGGAGCCCAGCACCGTCTTCGAGAACCCGGCCCGCCGCGACGCCGCCACCGCCCGGACGTCGGCCAGCACCGCCACGCCCGCCGCCTTCAGCCGGTCGATCACCGCCGCCTGCGGTTCGCCCTCATACCCGATGGTGAACAGCTTCATCCCGGCTCCATCCCCGGCACGGCGCCTGCCGCCAGGGCGGTGTCGACGCACTCGGACCGGCCCGCCTCGAACCGGTCGGGGTCGGTCGTCTCCAGCGACCTTAGCTCGTCCATCAGACCGGCGATGATGTCGTCATCGTCCTCCGGAGACCCCGCGTCGATCGCCCGGTCGATCCACCAGTCGCGAACGAACCAGCTCGGTCCGGGCACGCGCCCGGACTCGCGCGCCGACTCCGCGATGAACAGCTCCATGTGCGCCCGGCAGGTCTGCGCCTGCTCAAGCGTGGGGTTCGTGGCGGCGAGAAGGAGCAGGGCGGCGAGCATCGACGGGTCTCCGGCTTTATCGTCAAACTTGACGCAGGCCCCGCGATAAGGCGAGTCCACCATCCGTCAGTCTCAGGAACCGTCATATGCGCCGCAGCCTTCTTCTCGTCCTGCTCCTCGCCGGAGCGGCTACTACCGCGCACGCGCAGGACCTGCTGATCCGGGGCGGAAAAATATACACGGGCGCGGACTCGGCTCCCACGGCCGAGGTGGTGCAGGTCCGTGACGGGCGCATCGCCTATGTCGGGACCGCCGCAGGCGCGCCGCCCGCAGAAGGCCTCCGGGTGGTCGACCTCAAGGGCGCGGCCCTGTTCCCCGGCTTCACCGACGGTCACGCCCATCTCGACGGAATCGGCTGGCGCGAATTGACGCTGAACCTTGAGGGCTCGGCCTCGGTCGCCGATGCCATGGCCCGGCTGTCCGCCTGGGCCGAAGACCACACCGAGGGTCCGATCGTCGGTCGCGGCTGGATCGAGACGCACTGGCCAGAAGGCCGCTTCCTGACACGGCAGGACCTCGACGCCGCCGCGCCGGGTCGGGTGGTTCTGCTGGGCCGGGCCGACGGGCACGCGGTGGTGGCGTCCACGCCCGCCCTCGCCGCCGCCGGGATCACCGCCCTAACCGTCGCGCCCCCGGGCGGCGAAATTCTCAAGGACGACGCCGGCCAGCCGACCGGCATGCTGGTCGACGCCGCCGAACAACTGGTCGGCGGCCTGATGCCCCAGGCTGACCCCGAAGCGCTGCGCGAGGCCTATCGCGCCGGCTTCCGGGTCGAGGCGGAATACGGCTGGACCGGGCTGCATTTCATGAGCGCCCCGTGGGCCGACGTGCCGCTGATGGAAGCGATGGCCGAGGCGGGCGAGGCGCCGATACGGGTCTACAACAGCGTAACGCCCGACGGCGCGGCGGCGCTGATCGCCGGCGGCCCGCGCAGCGTCGCCGACGGCCGGATCATCACCCGGGCGATCAAATACTACGCCGACGGCGCCTTGGGCTCGCGCGGCGCCGCCCTGTTCGAACCCTACGCCGACCGGCCTGACACGACCGGTCTGATGCAGATCACCGAGCAGGAGATCGTGCCCCTCTATCAGGCGGCGCTGAAGGGCGGCATCCAGGTCGCCACCCACGCCATCGGCGACCGCGGCAACGCCTCGGTGGCCGAGTGGTACCAGCAGGCCCTCGCCGGCGTCGGGCCCGAGGATCGTCCCAACGGCGCCGACGTGCGCTGGCGCATCGAGCATGCCCAGATCGTCCGCCCTTCGGACTACCACTGGTTCCAGCACCTTCCGATCATCGCCTCGATGCAGCCCAGCCACGCCATCGGCGACCTGCATTTCGCGCCGGCCCGGCTCGGCGACGATCGGCTCGACGGCGCCTACGCCTGGCACAGCCTCGCCGACCTCGGCGTCGTCGTGGTCGGCGGTTCGGACGCCCCCGTCGAGCGGGGAGCGCCGCTGATCGAATTCTACGCCGCCGTCGCCCGTCGCGACCTGCAGGGCTTCCAGGGACCCGACTGGCGGCCGCACGAGGCGGTCGACCGCCAGACGGCCCTGAAGATGTTCACCCTCTGGCCGGCCTACGCCAGCTTCCGCGAGGACGAGCTGGGCACCATCGAGGTCGGCAAGCGCGCAGACTTCACCGCCTTCGACGTCGACCTGATGACCGCGCCCGAAGCCGACATCCCCAAGGGGCGGGCGGTGCTGACCGTGGTCGACGGCGTGGTGGTCCACCACGCCGACTGAGCCGGATCAGAAGGTTTTGCGCACCCGGACCTGGAAGAAGGTCCGGGGATCGATGTAGCGGTTCTCCACAAAGGCGATCGGACGGGCCGGTGTGCGGTCGGCATAGACCGTGCGCTGGACGTTGAAATCGTTCCAGATATTGATCTGGGCCCGGATCGACAGGGTTTCAGTCGGCTTGTACTCGGTCCAGGCCTCGAAATAGTCGTGGCCGCGCCAGCCCGAGGTCTGGTCCGGGTCGAAGCCCTTCTGGCCGAGGATGGGGATGTAGGCGGCGCCGTACTGCAGCTTCCAGCGGGTGATGTCGTGCTCCCACGAGAACACCGCCTGGCTGGGCCGCACGTGAGAGATCGGCCGGATCTCACCCGTGGTCGGGTCGGTGACCTCAGTGTGGTTCCAGGTGTTGCGGAAGCGGAACATGCCGCCGGCCACGCCGAGCTTGTCGGTGGGAACGGCGATGGTCAGAGCGAGCTGATCCAGGGTGCCGTCGCCGATGTTGCCGACCGCGGACAGCCCCATGTTCAAGGGGATCACGTCCAGGGCGTCGGTGATTTCGTCATGACGGAGACCGACGCTGACAATGCCGTCGCCCCAGAAGCGGCGTTCGTAGATCACTTCGCTGATCCAGCGCTGCTCCGGTTCCAGATCGACGTTGCCGCCGAACACGTTGCCGTCCTGCAATTCGGCCGAGGCGGCGAAGTCTCCGAAGTCGAGCTGACCGACTTCGCGCTCGAAGCGCACGCGGACCTGGTTATTCTCCATCGGCGTCCAGGTCGCGAGGAAACGGGGCTTTGCGAAGAAGAAGCTCTTTTCCTGATCGGCGTCGCCTGACTGGCTGATGGTCGAGCTTTCCAGCCGCAGGCCGCCCTCGAGCGTCAGTTCGGGCCTGATCCGCCACGTGGCTTTTCCAAAGGCCTCGCCCCGCGTCTCCTCGACCTTGACCGACGCTGACGGCAGCGGAACCGGCACCCCGCCGATGGTGAAGGCCTGGTCCACCTCGAGCATATTGTAGGCCATCTCCGCCCCGGTCTCGAAGGTCAGGGCCGGCGATCGCTCGAACCGGACCAGGCCGCGCAGGATGCTCTCGGAGGACTCACCTTCGCTGGCGAACCGCTGTTCGGGATTGTCGACTCCGCCCAGGCGGCTGCGTGAGGTCGATCCGCGCTCGAAGCTGTTCCACTGGTGGATCAGCCGCGTCTCCATCTTCAGTCGCTCGCTCAGCGGGCGGGTGTAGACGGCGCCGAACTCGCCGCCGTCGCCCTCGGTGTCGAACAGGCTCTCGCGGCGAACATCGGCGCCGGTCTGGGCGTGGATGTTGTGGAAGTCATTGACCCCATAGCGGGCGGTCAGATCGATCTTGCCGCCGAAAAGCGGATTGGAGAAATTGCCGCGAACCGATCGGCCGCCGCCCCAGGAGTCGTTGAAATAGGCCTCGTCGCGGGTGACCACGCCATTGGCGTCCGTGCGGACCACCCGACCCTCGCCGTTGGAGTCATTGATCGAAACGCCGTCGCTGAGCGTCACGCCCCAGGTGCGCTCACCCTCGCGGGCGGTGAACTGGTAGGACCCGGCGAAGGAGTCACGCCCCCCGTCGAAGAAGAAGCCGCTGGTGGTGAGGATCGATTGCCGGCTGTTCTCCGTCTTCAGGATCACGTTCACGACCACCGAATAGCCCTGCATGTCGATGCCGGGCGCGCCGCCGCGGATCAGTTCGATGCGCTCGACCTGGCTGGCGAGGGTCCGCGACAGGACGCTTGAACCGGTGTCGTTCTTGGAGGCCGGGCGGGCGCTGTTGATCAGGATGTTGCCGACCGAGCCCTCGAAGCCGCGGCTGCCGGTGCCGTCGACGATCGAGAAGCCGGGCACGCGGGCGACCATGTCCAGCGCCGTGTTCGGCCGCTGGTCGGCGAAGAAATCAGGGGTGAAGACCAGCACCCCGGGCTGGGCTGACTCCGCCGCCGGAGCAGCCGGCGCGGGGTCCTGGGCCGCCGCCAAGCCTCCGCTGAGCAGGAGGGCGGTGGTGGCCAGAAGGATGGTCTTCGTCATTGCAGGATTCCCCTTGTCGTGTGACGAAGGTGTGGCGTCCTGTCGCGGCCGGCTCCAGTTACAAGACGGACAGGTGGATTAAATCTCTGACAGCATTACAGGGCTGTCATGGTTGTGGTCTTTATTGGGCGAGTATTTAGTGCTCAATATTTGTACAGGCAGGTAATCGTGAGATCATTGTTCCCCGTTCTTCTGGCTTTCATGCTGGTGTGCGCGACGCCGCTCGTGGCGGTCGCCCAGACGCCGGCGGATCCCGAAGCGGCCGAGGTCGAGGAGGTCGTGGTGCTGGCGCGGCGGTCCGGCGCGCCGATGTGGACTGTCAGCCGTGGCGACAGCACCCTGATCCTGGTGGGCGCCATCACCGGAATTCCGCGCGATCTGTCATGGCGACCGGACGACCTCGAGGCCGCCGCGGCCCGCTCGCAGCTGATCCTGACGCCGCAGGAAGGTCGCGCTTCGGTGACCGACCTCCTGCGCGTGATCTGGCGCATCCGCACCATCGCCCGAATGCCGCGCGGCCAGACCAGCGCAGACTATCTGACGCCGGAATGGCAGGCGCGGCTGGACACGCTGATGGCCGGCGAACGCAATCAGGACTGGCGAACGAAGAGCCTGCTGATTCTCGGCTTCGACCTGATGCAGGACAAGGCCGGCTATAGCGGCCGCCGGGGCGGGGACGACGCCATGGACGTCATCCGGCGCGCCGCGCGACGGGCCCGGATAGACACGCGCCCGGTCGGCACGGTCCGGGGCGACGAGTTGGTGAACAGCCTGATCGAGGCGCCGCAATCGGCCCATGTCCCCTGCGTCGAGGCCGCCATCGCCGCGGCCGAGCAGGGACCGGACGCGGCGCGCGAGCGGGCCCAGGACTGGCGCGCGCGCCGGGTGCCCGAGGTCGTCGCCTCGCCCATCGACCGCGCCCTGAACCAGTGCTGGCCGTGGGGCGATCCGGAGATCGCGCCGCAGCTTCACCAGCAGTGGGCGGCGGCGATCGAGACGGCGCTGATCTCGCCCGGCGTCACCATGGGCGTCGCCCCGATCCGCCTCCTCGCCGAGGAGGGCGGCGTGCTGGATGGATTGGAGGCCCGCGGCTTTGTGGTGGTCGGGCCGGATTGGAAGTAGGGTCGGGAATCAGGGATGCCTTGGTCCCCGTTGCCTAAACCGCCGTGCCGCCCACCGTCAGCCCGCCGATCTTGAGACTCGGTTGGCCGATGCCGACGGGGACGCCCTGACCGGCCTTGCCGCAGACGCCGACACCGGGATCGAAGGCGAAGTCGTCGCCGACCATCTCGATCTTCGTCAGGGCCGTGGCCCCGTCGCCGATCAGGGTGGCCCCACGCACCGGGGCGGTGATCTTCCCGTCCTCGATCAGATAGGCCTCGGTGCACTGGAAGACGAATTTGCCGTTGGTGATGTCGACCTGGCCGCCGCCGAAATTGGCCGCGTAGAGGCCGCGTTTCGTCGAGGCGATCATCTCGGCCTGGTTCGCCGTCCCGGCCTCCATGAAGGTGTTGGTCATGCGCGGCATCGGCATGTGGGCGAAGGACTGGCGCCGGCCGTTGCCGGTAGCGCGGGCGCCCAACTGCCGCGCCGACAACCGGTCGTGCATCAGCCCGACCATGATGCCGTCCTCGATCAGAACCGTGCGGGAGGTGGGCGTGCCCTCGTCGTCGATGCTGAGCGAGCCCCGGCGCCCGGCGATGGAGCCGTCGTCGACGACGGTGACCCCCGGCGCGGCGACCCGCTGGCCCAGCTTGCCCGAGAACACCGACGAGCCCTTGCGATGGAAGTCGCCTTCGAAGCCGTGGCCGATGGCCTCGTGCAGCAGGACGCCGGGCCAACCGGCGCCGAGGACCACGTCCATCTCACCGGCCGGACAATCAACGGCCTCCAGATTGACCAGCGCCTGACGCAGGGCCTCGTCGACCTGTCCTTGCCAGCGGTCCGGCGCAATCCAGGTCTCGAACCCGGACCGGCCGCCGGCCCCGGACGAGGCGCTCTCGCGCCGGCCGTCCTTCTCGACCGTGATCGAGACGTTCATCCGCACCAGCGGGCGCAGATCGGAGACGCGCCGGCCGTCGCCGCGCAGGATTTCGATATTGCGCCGCTCGCCGACCAGTGAGGCCGAGACCTGCACCACCCGCGGGTCGCGGGCCCGGGCCCAGGCGTCGATTTCCGACAGCAGGGCGATCTTGTCGGAAAAGGCGGGCGAGGCCAGCGGGTCGACCGGCTCGTACAGCACCTGGTTGGTCGCGCGGGGGGCCTCGGCAGCGACGCCCGCGTGTCCGGCCTTGGCGAGGGCGGCGCTGTCGGCGGCGCGGCGGAGGGCGGGTCCGCTGATCTCGTTGGCGTGGGCGTAGCCGGCGGTCTCGCCCGCCACGACCCGAAGGCCGAAGCCCTCCGTCGCGTCATAGGCCGCCGATTTCAGCCGGCCGTCGTCGAAGACCAGCGATTCCAGCTCCGACCGCTCGAGGAACAGTTCGCCGTCGTCGGCCCCGGTCAGCGCGTTCTGAAGGATGGAGAGCGCCTCGTCCGGAGCTGTGTCGGCGGATTCGAGGATGGCGGGCGGCTGAACATGCAGGGTCATGGCGCTGAGATAGGGCGTAGGGGCGGTGAAGTCACCGGCTCCGCGCGATGGTACCCACCCCGAATGTGGCGGAACCCTGGCTGGAGGCGACGGTTGAGAGAGGGACGCCGGCGGTTTGAGAAGGCGGATCTCCCGTTTCGCCGCCGGTCGGGAGACCGATCATGAAAACGATGGTGCTGACGACCTTCGCGGCGGCCGCCGCGCTGACCTTGTCCGCCTGCGGAGACGACGAACGTACTGCGACCGCGGAAACCTCGGTCGCGGAAGCCGAGGTCTCTACCGAAATGCCGGAAGCGGCGGTCCCCACCGCCCAACTGGAGGCCGCCGCCAATCGCGCCGCGGCCAACGCCAGTCAGCCTCAGGATGGCGCGCTCACGCCGGAGGGCGAGACCGTTCAGCCGCAGACGACTCCGGCTCAGTAAACGCTGGACAGGCGAAGGGTCGGGACCTGGGTCCCGACCCCCTGCTGGCTATAGGCGTCCGGACGCGGCGGATCAGTTCTGACGCACCTCGCCGGAGCCGGAGATGCTCTGGTTGAGCGAATCCGGACGACGGGTAAGGGTCACATCGCCCGAGCCCGAGATGCTGATGCTGGCGGCGCCGGTCGGGCCGACGGCGGCCTCTCCGGACCCGGAGATGCGGATGTCGGCGTCCCGGGTCTCGACCCCCGAAAGATCGGCCTCGCCCGATCCCGAAATCCGCAGATCGACGGTCTCGGTCCGGCCGCTCGCATTCACCTCGCCCGAGCCGTTGATTATAACGGCCAGGCTCGGCTGATCGTAATCGCGGACGATCAGGTCGCCCGAACCGGAGAGGTCGAAGGTCCGGACCGAGGGGGCCGTGACCGTGATCTTGAGCCGCCCCCTGTCGCCCCACCCGAACATGACGACTTCGGACCTGTCGCTTTGGTCGAAGGTCAGGCGGCCGCTGGTCAGCCGCAGCGCCTCGACCTGCTCGCGTGGGCCCGTGATCTCAACGGAGGTCGCGTCGCCCTGGACATAGGTGACCTCGGCGCTGACATCGATATCGAGTCGCTCGCTGCCATCCCAGGCGATCGTGCGGGTCACGCTGGGGCCGCTGTCCGCGCGTTTGAAGGTGACAGACCTTTCTGTCCGGGCGAAGTCGCCGTCTCTGAAGGTCCAGCTCCAGCCGTGGCGGGCCAGGTCGTTGCCGCCGAGGGCCACGGCCCCGGCCAGGGCGGCGATGCACAGCACCAGGCTGGCGCCGGTGATGATCAGAAGGGTGCGGATCATACGGGTCTCTCCTCAGGCCGGATTCTGGTTGTCGAGGGCCGGCTTCAGCAGCCGGTAGTGCAGGCGGGCGAACCAGACGGTCGCATTGACCAGCAGGATCGTGGCGATGGCGGTCAGGGCGCCGATCGCCGCGGCGCCGGCCATCAGACCTACGCCGGCCAGGATCGCGGTCAGCACGCCGCCGGGGAAGCCGACCAGCGGTCCGGCGATCATCACCGCGCCGCCGCCTATGAACAGACCCACGGCCGCCATGAAGAAGCCGAACAGCACGCTGACCACGGTCATCAGGATGGGCAGCAGGATCAGGATGTCGATTGCGCCCAGACCCAGCACCGCGAACACGGCGCCGGCGGCGGCGGACGGGTTCTTCTCCTGGTCCCAGCGGCGGGCGCCGGCCTCGGCCCGCAGCTCGCGGGCGAGGCGATCGGGGTCGCCGAGCGCTTCGGCGACTTCCGCCTCGGTGCGTCCGGCGGCGGCGCCGTCCTCGAAATGCATCTCGTAGTCGGCGGCGATCTCGGCGGCGGCGACGGTCGGCATGCCGACGAGACCTCGCCTCAACCGGCCCATGAATTCAGCGCGGGTCATTGTTCAGCTCCCCTTTGAGTGGTTTCGGCGACGGCGGCCGGCGGGGCCGGATCGGCGTCGGCGTTCATGACGCCTTCGACGGCGGTGACAAAGGCGCGCCATTCGGCGGTCTGCATCTCCAGGGCCCGGCGGCCTGCGTCGGTCAGGCGGTAGTATTTGCGCGACGGGCCGGTCGTTGATTCGACCAGATAGGTCTCGACCTGGCCGTCGGACTGCATCCGCCGCATCAGCGGGTAGATGGTCCCCTCGCCCATATCGATCGCGTCCGACAGGGTCGAAGCGATCTCGTAGGCATAGCTGTCGCGGCGATTGAGGAGGGCCAGCACGCACAGCGTGAGCACCCCCTTCTTCAGCTGGATTTCAATAGTTTCAGGCACCTCGGCGTCTCCCTTGATGTCCAAGAGGTATCGCAAGGTATCTTGTTCTGCAAGGTAGCTATCAAAACATGACAGCGATTTAATCCGGCGGCGCGCGCAGGGTGCGGCGTCCAATCGCTTGGCAAGCGCGGGGGAGGGCGATAAGGACCCGCGCAGGAAACGCTGCGGGCGGTCGCCCCGGCGTCTGCTTGCGATTCACTCGCAGGCGCTTGCGGCAGAACGGTTTATGAGGATGTCTCGCATGGGGATGGGCACGCGGGCCCGGGGTCTGATCGGCGGCGGCTTCGCCGTGCTGGCCCTGGCTCTTTTCGCCGCCGGGTGCAACACGGAGCCCGAGCGGATGGGCGAGCCGACGAACGGCGCCATCGGGCTTCAGCCGGCCGCCTCGCCGCTGAAGGTCGAGGCGCACTTCTTCCATGACGCCATCCTGATGCCGATCATCACCTTCATCTGCCTGCTGGTGCTGGGCCTGATCGTGTGGATCGTCATCCGCTACAACAAGAAGGCCAACCCGGTCCCCGCCCGGTGGAGCCACAACACCCTGGTCGAGGTGATCTGGACGGTGGTCCCGGTCCTGATCCTGGTGTTCATCGCCCTGTTCTCGTTCCGGCTTCTATTCAACTATCACAACATGCCGGAGCCCGACCTGACGGTGAAGGTCACGGGCAACCAGTGGAACTGGGCCTACGAATATCCCGACCAGGGCGTGCCCGAGTACATTTCCAACATGCTGCCGGAAGACGAGATCGCCGCCCGGGGCATGCCGCACAGCCTCTACCGGCTGGCCGCCGACGAGCCGATGGTGGTCCCGGAGGGCGCGACCGTCCGCCTGCTGGTCACCGCCTCTGACGTCATCCACGCCGTGGCCCTGCCGGCCTTCGGTCTGAAGACTGACGCCGTCCCCGGCCGCGTCAACGAGACCTGGTTCCGGGCCGACCGGCGCGGCGTCTTCTACGGCCAGTGCTCGGAACTGTGCGGCGTCGATCACGCCTTCATGCCGCTGCAGATCAACGTCGTGTCGCGCGCCGAGTTCGCCGAATGGGTCGCCTCCAAGGGCGGTTCGATGGCGCCGCGCGCCGCGGAACAGGCCCCGGGCGGCACCGCCGCCCAGGTCGAGGCCGGCACGACCGGCGCCCCGGCTGCGCGCAATGTCGGCTCCGAGGCGATGGAGTCTGATCCCGCCGCCCCCGTCGGAACGCTCACCAACCTTCCCGCCGCCGCGCCGGCCGCCCAGTAACGATACGCGAGAGCCCCAAAGACCATGGCCACCGCAGCCGCGAACCTCGCCCACGATCACGACGGGCATCACGACCACAAGCCGGGTTTCTTCACCCGCTGGTTCCTGTCGACCAATCACAAGGACATCGGCACCCTCTATCTGATCTTCGCCATCATGGCCGGGATCGTGGGCGGCGCCCTGTCCGGCCTGATCCGTTGGGAGCTGGCCGAGCCGGGCATGCAGGTGTTCATCGCCGGCGGCCTGGTCGAACAGCTCGGCGTCGTCGAGGCGTCCAAGCACGGCTACAACGTCACTGTCACGGCCCACGCCCTGATCATGATCTTCTTCATGGTCATGCCCGCCATGATCGGCGGCTTCGGCAACTGGTTCGTACCGATCATGATCGGCGCGCCGGACATGGCCTTCCCGCGCATGAACAACGTCTCGTTCTGGCTGCTGGTCGCCGCCTGGATCCTGCTGTGCCTGTCGATGGTCGTCGATGGCGGCCCGGGTCAGGGCTTCGGCGGCGGCTGGACCATCTATCCGCCGCTGTCGACCATGGGCCATACCGGCCCGGCGATGGACCTGGCGATCTTCTCGCTGCACGTCGCGGGCGCCAGTTCGATCCTCGGCGCGATCAACTTCATCACCACCATCTTCAACATGCGCGCGCCGGGCATGACCCTGCACCGGATGCCGTTGTTCGCCTGGTCGGTGCTGATCACCGCCTTCCTGCTGCTGCTGTCGCTGCCGGTCCTGGCCGGCGCCATCACCATGTTGCTGACCGACCGCAACTTCGGCACGTCGTTCTTCGACCCCGCCGGCGGCGGCGACCCGGTGATGTTCCAGCACCTGTTCTGGTTCTTCGGCCACCCCGAGGTCTACATCCTGATCCTGCCGGGCTTCGGCATGATCTCGCACATCGTCTCGACCTTCTCGAAGAAGCCGATCTTCGGTTACCTCGCCATGGCCTACGCCATGGTCGCCATCGGCTTCGTCGGCTTCATCGTGTGGGCGCACCACATGTTCACCGTCGGCATGAGCATCAACCTGCGCGCCTATTTCGTGGCCGCGACGATGATCATCGCGGTGCCCACGGGGGTGAAGATCTTTAGCTGGATCGCCACCATGTGGGGCGGCTCGATCAGCTTCAAGACGCCCATGCTGTGGGCGATCGGCTTCATCTTCCTGTTCACCGTCGGCGGGGTCACGGGCGTGGTGCTGGCCAACGCCGGCATCGACTACACCCTGCACGACACCTACTACGTCGTGGCGCACTTCCACTATGTGCTGTCGCTGGGCGCCGTCTTCGCCATCTTCGCGGGCTTCTACTACTGGTTCGAGAAGATGTTCGGGGTGAAGTACAACGAGTTCCTCGGCGCGGCCCACTTCTGGATCATGTTTGTGGGCGTGAACCTGGTGTTCTTCCCGCAGCACTTCCTCGGTCTGCAGGGCATGCCGCGTCGCTACGTCGACTATCCGGACGCCTTCGCCTACTGGAACCACATCTCCTCGATCGGCTACGTCATCACGGCGGTCGGCGTGCTGGTGTTCCTGATCATGCTGGTCGAGGCCGCCGTGCGTCGCCGGAAGGGCGTCGACAATCCCTGGGGCGAGGGCGCCACGACGCTGGAGTGGACCCTGTCCTCGCCGCCGCCGCACCACCAGTTCAACGAGCTGCCGGTGGTCAAGAAGGACGACCACTAGGACCGGCTGGACCGGAACTGACACGACGGGGGCCGCTCTTTCAGTCGAAAGGGCGGCCTCTGGCCTTTTGAAAGCGCGATGAACAGAACCGCCTCTCCGACCTCGATCTCCACCGCCCAGCCGGAAGACTTCTTCCAGCTGCTGAAGCCGCGCGTCATGTCGCTGGTCATCTTCACCGCGGTGACCGGCCTCGTCGTGGCCGACGGCGAGATCGGCTGGCTGACGGCCGCCATCGCCATCCTTTGCATCGCCGTGGGCGCGGGCGCGGCAGGGGCGCTGAACATGGCGCTGGAAGGCGAAACCGACGCCCTGATGCGCCGCACGCGGGGCCGGCCGGTGGCGGCGGGCCGGGTCGGCAAGAACGACGCCATGAGCTTCGGCGTTATCCTGTCGGTCTTCTCGGTCATGCTGCTGGGCATGGCGACCAACTGGCTGGCGGGCGGCCTGCTCGCCCTGACCATCGCTTACTACGCCGGTTTCTACACCCTGCTGCTCAAACGACGCACGCCCCAGAACATCGTCATCGGCGGGGCGGCCGGAGCCTTTCCGCCGGTCATCGGCTGGGCCGCGGCGACCGGGGCGGCCTCGTGGCAGGCATGGCTGCTGTTCCTGATCATCTTCCTGTGGACCCCGCCGCACAGCTGGGCCCTCGCCCTGTATTCGGCGGGCGACTACGCCAAGGCCGGAATCCCGATGATGCCGGTGGCGCGCGGCGCGAAGTCGACCCGCCTGCAGATCCTGCTCTACAGCCTCGTCTTCGTGCCCGTCGCCGTCGCGCCCGGCCTGACCGGCCTCGGCGGGGCGATCTATCTGGCCGTCTCGATCGCGGGCGGCGCGGGCTTCCTGTTCCTTGCCTTCCGTCTATGGCGGTCGCGGGCCGGCGATCAGCCGGACAAGGCCGAGGCCGTGGGGCGAGAGGCCGCATTGTATGATGTCCGCGCCGAGGCCAAACCGGCCCGCAACCTGTTCGCCTTCTCGATCCTGTACCTGATGGCCCTGTTCGCGGCCCTGCTGGTCGAAAGCATGACGTCCATGATGAGGCTCTGACCGATGCGCCTGACCCCCGAGCAGCTCTCGGCCCGCAAGAAGCGCAATCTCGCCCTGGCCGGCGCCCTGATCGTCTTCATCGTGCTGGTTTTCACCACCACCGTGCTGAAGATGAAGGGCAATCTCGACGACCGCAAAGAGGCCGCCACGGCCGGCCAGATCGCAGGGGCGGCGTCGTGAACCGCAAGAATCTGATCGCCATCGCCTGCGTCGTCACCGTCATGGCGATGACTGGCGCCGCCTTCGCCGCCGTGCCGCTCTACCAGCTGTTCTGCCAGGTCACCGGCTTCGACGGCACCGTGCGCAAGGCCGAGGCCGCGCCCGACGTCATGCTGGACGAGACCGTGCTGGTCCGCTTCGACACCAATGTGCGAGGCCTGCCGATGACCTTTCGGGCCGAACAGGTCAGCCAGCGGGTCCGTATCGGCGAGACCGGCATCGCCTTCTTCAACGTCACCAACACCTCGGACCAGCCGATCGCGGCGACAGCGGCCTATAACGTCGTGCCGGAGCGGGCCGGTCCCTATTTCCAGAAGCTCCAGTGCTTCTGCTTCGAGAGCCAGACGATCCAGCCCGGCGAAACGATGAAATTCCCCGTCCAGTATTTCGTCGCCCCCGAGATCGCCACCGACCGTGAGAGCCGCGGCGTGCGCGAGATCACCCTCAGCTACACGTTCTATCCGACCAAGGGCGCGCAAGACGGCGCAAACCCCGCTTCAGCCACTGGCGCGGCGGCATAGCGGACGCTATAGCCTCCCCCACACGACCCTCGACCGTTGCAAGAGACCCAGATGGCCGACTCCCACGCCGTTCCGCATCACGACTACCACCTGGTCAATCCCAGCCCGTGGCCGCTCGTCTCCTCGCTCGCCGTCGTGGTGATGATGGTCGGCGCCGTCGTGTGGATGAAGGGCCTCGTCCCGGCCGACTCCGGTCCGCTGGCGTCGGCTCTGCTGGCCGCCGGCAGCAAGCCCCTGTTCTTCGCCGGACTGGCGGGCGTGCTGGTGTCGATGTTCGGCTGGTGGGCCGACGTGATCAAGGAAAGCCGCCAGGGCGATCATACGCCGGTCGTCTCGATCGGCCTGCGCTACGGCATGATCCTGTTCATCGCATCCGAGGTGATGTTCTTCGCCGCCTTCTTCTGGATGTTCTTCGAAATGGCGGTCTTCAACGAAGCCCGCGCCCAGATTCCGGAGATCGGCAACTGGGCCGAGACCGCCGCGGCCTGGTCGACCTGGCCGCCCAAGGGCGTCGAGGTGCTGGACGCCTGGCAATTGCCGCTGCTGAACACCATCATCCTGCTGCTCTCGGGCACGACGGTGACCTGGGCGCACCACGCGCTGCAGGCCGGCGACCGCAAGGCGACCAAGATCGGCCTGGCCATCACCGTCGCCCTCGGCGTCCTGTTCACGGCCGTGCAAGGGTATGAATATTATCACATTATCCACGAGCACCTGTTCTTCAACGACGAGGCGCTGAACTCGGGCCTCTACGGTTCTATCTTCTTCATGGCGACCGGCTTTCACGGTTTCCACGTCCTGATCGGCACCATCTTCCTCGCCGTCTGCCTGCTGCGCCTGATGGCCGGCCAGATGACCCCGCAGAAGCATTTCGGCTTCGAGGCGGCCGCTTGGTACTGGCATTTCGTGGACGTGGTCTGGCTGTTCCTGTTCGCCTTCGTCTACGTCGTCTTCGGGTGACGGACGGCCCCACAGGGCATGAGCTTCAAACGGCGCGGGACGAACAGTCCCGCGCCTCTTTGCTTGATGGGGTGCTGTGCCGCTGTCCCAACTGCGGCCGGGGCCCGCTCTTCGCCGGCTTCCTCAAGGTCGTCGACCGCTGCGCGGCCTGCCGCTTCGACTTCACCCGGCTCAACACCGGCGACGGCGCCGCCGTCTTCGTGATGCAGATCGCCGGCGCCCCGGTGGTGTTCGGCGCCCTGTTCGTTCAGTTGGCGTACAATCCGCCGATCTGGGTCCTGCTGGCCGTGGCCCTGCCGCTGGTCCTCGGCCTGTCGCTGGGCCTGATGCGGCCGGGCAAGGGCGTCATGGTCGCCCTGCAGATGCGCAACCGGACGGAGCGTTGCTAGATGCGCCGGTTTCCGTGGATTCTGACCATCGCCTCGCTCCTGTCGTTCGCCGTGCTGGTTACGCTCGGCGTCTGGCAGGTGCAGCGGCTGCAGTGGAAGGAAGGGCTCATCCGGGAAGCCGAAGCCGCGGCCGCCGTGCCTCCCGCGCCGGTCGCGGAGGTGTTGCGTCAGGACGACGTGGAGTTCCGGCGCGTGGTTCTGGACTGCCCCGGACTGGCCGCCGCGCCCTTCGTCGAACTGCAGTCGATCCATGAAGGCCGGCCAGGCGTCCGCCTGATCTCGGTGTGCCGTCCCTCCGGCGTCGACCGGGCCCTGCTGGTCGATCGCGGATTCGTCGAGGATTCGATCTCGGCCCGCCCGCGGGAAAGCCCGTCGGACGCGCCGGTGCGTCTGGTCGCCGAGGTCCGCACCACCCCCGCGCCCGGCCCGATGGCGCTGGCCGCCGAGGGTCGCCGCTTCTACGCCCGCGACACCGACGCCATGGCGAGAGCGCTCGGCGTGGATGGCCCCCCGGCGCCCTGGACCCTGTTCGCCGTCACTTCGTCCAATCCCGACTGGCAGGGCCTGCAGCCTTCAGCGCCGCCCGCCGCCTTCGCCAACAACCACCTCGGCTACGCCATCACCTGGTTCGGACTGGCGGCGGCGTTGGCCGGTGTCTACATCGCCCTGCTTCGCGGGAAACTGCGCGGCGATCCGGAAAAGAGTTCATCCTGACCGCCGCCCTCCACACCCTGTCCAATGGCGTCCGCGTCGTCTGCGATCCGATGCCCGGCCTGCGCACCCTCGCTCTCACCGTGGCCGTGCGCGGCGGGGCCAAATGGGAGGACGAGGCCCGCTCCGGTTGGTCGCACTGCCTCGAGCATCTGGTGTTCAAGGGCGCGGGCGACATGGGCGCGCGCGACATCGTCGAGCGGATCGAGGCCGAGGGCGGCTCGTTGAACGCCTCGACCGGCTATGAACGGACCAGTTTCGAGGTGCGGGCCCTGCACGGCTCCCTGCCGCTGGCCATGCAGATTCTGTCCGACCTGGTGTTCCGCCCGACCCTCGACCCCGACGAGATCGAGCGCGAGAAGGATGTGGTGGCGCAGGAGATCGCCGAGGCGTTCGACACCCCAGACGACCACGTCTTCGAAATGGCCCAGACGCAGGCCTTCGACGGTCAGCCGCTGGGCCGGCCTATCCTCGGATCGGTGGCCAGTCTGAAGCCCATCACCCGGGCCTCGATCGGCGACTGGCGGGCCCGGCTCTATTCGCCCGACCGGATGGTGGTGGCGGCGTCCGGCGCGGTGGACGAGACTGAACTGCTGGCCCTGGCCGAGCGCTGGTTCGGCGACCAGACCGCCACCCCCGCGGCGGCGCCCGATGCCCCGCGCTTCACCGGCGGCGACGCGGCCCTGACCCGGCGCATCGAACAGGCCAACATCGTGTTTCAGCTGCCCGCCCCATCGGCGCGGGATCCGTCCTATGCCGCCGCGCGGCTGATGACCGAGATCCTCGGCGGCGGCATGGCCTCGCGCCTGTTCCAGAGCGCGCGCGAGGAGCGGGGTCTGGCCTACGCCATCGACGCCTATCACGAGCCCTATGAGGACGCCGGCCTGCTCGGCGTCTACGCCGGGGCCTCGGCCGACCGGGCCGTCGAACTGGCCCGGGTCTGCGCCGCCGAGATCAGGGCGCTGGCCGAGGGCGGGCCGACGGCGGAGGAGCTGGCGCGGGCCAAGGCCGTGATGAACGCCGGCTTGTGGATGTCGGACGAGAGCCCGGCGGCGCGGGCGGGACGAGCGGCGGCCCAGGTGCTGATCTTCGGCGCTCCGATCACCTCCGGCGTCATGGCCGAGCGGACGTTGGCGCAGACCGTCGACGACATCCGCGCCGCGGCGGCTGCCTCTCTGGTCCCGCGCCGCGCCGCGACCGCCGTGCTGGGCCCCAAGGCCGCCGCGCCGGCCGGCGCCGCCTTCCGGGCCGCCCTTTTCGGCTGACCCCGGCGCGGCTATCCTGTGGCCATGGCCCTTCTGGACTGGATCAACGACGCGGCCGGGTCGAGCGTCAAGGGCGACGGCGTCACCCTGCGCTCGCCGCGCGCCTCGGACTACGAGGCGTGGGCGGCCCAGCGCCAGGCCTCGCAGGCCTATCTGAGGCCGTGGGAGCCGACCTGGCCGGAGGACGACCTGACCCGCGCCGCCTTCAAGCGCCGCCTGTCGATCTACGCCCGCGAAACCGACGCCGGCAACGCCTGGCCTTTCTTCATTTTCGCCGACTCCGACCAAGCGCTGGTCGGGGCCATCACCCTGTCGAACGTGCGCCGCGGCGTCGCCGAGGCGGGCACCCTGGGCTACTGGATCGGCCAGACCCGGGCGGGGCAGGGGCACGCCACCGCGGCGGTGCGGGCCCTGGTGGGCCACGCCTTCGACGAGTTGAAGCTGCACCGGGTCGAGGCGGCCTGCGTGCCGGCCAACCTCGCCTCGCGGCGGGTGCTGGAAAAATCCGGCTTCGTGCTGGAAGGACAGGCGCGGGCTTATCTCAAAATTAACGGCGCTTGGGCAGATCATCTCCTGTTCGGCATCGTCAACGACGCGGCCGGGCGTGGCGGCTGACCGTGGCTGATCCTCGGAGCCGTCAACTCGGGATCGGTCACGCGTTTTGAACACTCGCTCCAGAAGTCTGACCTGGGACGCGACGACCGCCATCGAGGCGTTGGCCGCCGCCGACACGGCGCTGTGGATCTGGACCCCGTCCGAAGACCAGATGCGTTTTACCGGCGCGACGCGGGCGCTGGGCCTCGGCCCGCTGGCGCCGGAGTGTTCCGGGGCCGCCTTCACGGCCGTGGCGGTGCCGTCCGATCGCTCGCTGGCCGAGCGCATTCTCAAGCCGCAGAACGAGGGTGCCGAGGTCGCCGTGCGCCTGCGCATGCGCGACGCAGAAACCTGCATCTGGCGGGGCGTCTGGCTTGAGGACGGCCTGCGGGCCGCCGGGGTGGTGGCGCTCGAAACCAAGTTCGCGGCCTCGCACCGGGATCATCTGACCGGCCTGCTCGACCGCCGGGCCTTCCTCGCCCGCGTCGGCGAGACCCTGACCCAGCCGGGCGATTACGAACTGGTGGTCGCCGACGTCGATCGACTGCGCCGGCTGAACGAGGCTCTCGGCCACGAGCGCGCTGATCTGGTGCTGGCGGCGCTCGGCTCGCGCCTGAACGGGGCCTTCTCCCAGGACGCCAACCCGGCCCGGGTCGGAGAGGATGAGTTCGCAGTGATCTTGTCTCGCGGCGCGGGCGCGGCCTCCGAACGGCTGCGCGAGGCGCTGGAGCAGCCCCTGAGGGTAGCCGGCTTCGACATCTATCCCACCGTATCGATCGGCGCTGTGGCCGCCGAGGGCGGGCCGGACGCCCCCGACGCCGCCGAACTGCTGCGCCGCGCCGAACTGGCTGTCGAACAGGCCAAGACCGCGGGACGGGGCGGGGCGGCCGCCTACGGGCGGGCGTTGGAGTCCGACAGCCTGTCGCGGCTGGCGCTCGAGGGTGACCTGCGCAACGCTTTCGTGCGCTGCGAGATCGAGCCCTTCTACCAGCCCATCGTCAACCTGGCGACCGGGGCTGTGGCCGGGTTCGAGGCCCTCGCCCGTTGGCGCCATCCCAAGCGCGGCCTGGTGCCGCCCGACGAATTCCTCGGCCTCGCCGATGAGATGGGCCTGATGAACGAGCTCGGCCTGCTGATGATGACCCAGGCGGCGCGCCAGCTGGCCGAATGGCTGGCGCGACACCCCGGGGCGGGCAAGCTGTTCTGCAGCGTCAATCTGTCGGTGGGCGAGATCGAACGGGCCAGTCTGGTCGAGGACGTGGCCCGCATCATCGCCGCGGCCGGCCTGCCGCGCGGCGCGCTCAAGCTGGAGGTCACAGAGGGCGACATCATGCGCGACACCTCGCGCGCCGCCGAGACCCTGAAAAAGCTGCGGGACGCCGGCGCCTCGCTGGCGCTGGACGACTTCGGGACCGGCTTCTCGTCGCTGACCTGGTTGGCCAAGCTGCCGTTCGATACGCTGAAGATCGACCGCTATTTCGTTCTGACCATGGACAAGGACGAAGGCTCGGCCAAGATCGTCAAGTCGGTGGTCAACCTCGGCCGCGACCTGTCGCTGGAAGTCGTCGCCGAGGGGGTCGAGAACGCCGGCCTCGCCGGCCTGCTGCTCGACGCCCAGTGCCACTACGGCCAAGGTTTCGGCTACGCCCCGGCCCTGCCGGCCCAGGAGGCCGAGGTCTATCTGAACGAATCGCTCGCCGACGGATCGGCGCCAATCAAGGCGCGCTCGGCCTGATCCAGGCCTGACGGACGGCTTTGTCGCCCCGTCTATGCCGGGTCGCGCCAGGCTGCGATCGACCGGGCCCCCCGGTCGGGAGGCGAATAGCGCTTACGCCCGCCCGCTCTGCCCTGACAGCTGGGCGGGATCGACGCCCAGACCCGCCAGCGCCTTGGCCCATTTGCCCTCGTAGTCGGGATCGAAGACCAGGTCGGCGTCCGCCTCGGCGGTGAGCCAGACGTTGTCGCCCAGTTCGTCCTCCAACTGGCCCTCGCCCCAGCCCGCATAGCCCAGCAGCAGCATGGACCGGCGCGGTCCCATGGTCGGGTCGACCATCGCCGCCAGCGCCTCCCGCGTGCCGGTCATGGCCAGCCCCTCGCCGAACGACAGCGAGGCGTCCTCGACCAGCCAGTCGTCGGTGTGTAGCACGAAGCCGCGCTCGCGCTCGACCGGCCCGCCGACCATCACCGCGCGGTCGGCGGCCGAGTCCGGGGCCGGGGTCTCCAGCTTGGTCAGCACCGCCTTCAGGTCGACGCCGGGCGCGGGCCGGTCCAGCCGCAGGCCCATGGCGTGATCCGGACGGTGGGCGCAGACCAGGATGACGGCGTGCTCGAAGCGGGGGTCGCCGATGCCCGGCATGGCCACCAGCAGCCGGCCCGTGAGAGAATGGAATTCGTCCATGACCCTATCATCGGGACGGCGCGCGGCCGGCGCAAGGCCGGCGGGGCGGTGGAAGGCTTGGCGCGGCTGCCGGCAACGCCTATCTGCCCAGAGCGTTCTTGAGTCCTCATCCTCCATTGGAGCCTGCCATGACCGTCCAGATCGGCGACCGTATCCCCTCGGCCAACCTGACCCGCGCCACCGACGATGGCCCCAAGCCTGTCTCGACGGACGATGTCTTCGCCGGCAAGACCGTGGCCCTGTTCGCCGTGCCGGGCGCCTTCACCCCGACCTGCTCGGCCAAACATCTGCCGGGCTTCAAGGATCATCGCGACGAACTGGCCGGCAAGGGCGTCGACACCGTCGCCTGCCTGTCGGTCAACGACGCCTTCGTGATGGGCGCCTGGGCCGACAGCCAGGGCGTCGGCAAGGACGACATCGTCATGCTGGGCGATGGCAACGGCGACTTCACCCGCGCCCTCGGCCTGTCGATGGACGCCAAGGGTTACGGCATGGGTGAGCGCTCGCAGCGCTATTCGATGATCGTCAAGGACGGCGTCGTCGAAAAGCTGAATGTCGAACAGCCGGGCGAGTTCAAGGTGTCCTCGGCCGAGCATCTGTTGACGCAGCTTTAGGGCGCCGCCGCTCGCCGCGCGGCGGCTCTCCGCCTGAGCGCGGCGGGAGCCCGTGATCGTGCGATGACTACCGACGTCTTCACCCCGGATCAGCGCAGCGCCGTGATGCGGCGGGTCAAGGGGCATGACACCGGGCCGGAACTGACCGTGCGCCGCATCTTCCGCGCCGCCGGGATCGGCTACCGGCTCGGCGGCGGGGATCTGCCGGGGCGACCGGATCTCGTCATGAAAGGGCGGCGTGCGGCGGTGTTCGTGCATGGCTGCTTCTGGCATGGCCACGACTGCCCCCGGGGCGCTCGCCCGCCCAAGGCCAACGCCGGCTACTGGACGGCCAAGATCGACCGCAATCGCGCTCGCGACGCGGCGGCGGCCACGGCGCTGCAGGCGGCGGGCTGGCGCGTCGTGACGGTCTGGGAATGCGGAATGAAGGCCCCGGACTTCGCCGACCGGCTGGTCGCCGCCGTCTGTGATCAGGCGGCCGCGGTCTCGATCCCGGACTCGTCCCCGGACTGAGCCATGGCCATCACCTGGTTGATGGCGCCCAGCAGCATCGGCGGGGTGATCGGCTTGGGCACGAAATAGGTCATCCCGGCCGCTGTGCAGGCAGCGATGTCCTCGGGCGCCGTGTCCGCCGTTACCGCGATGACGGGGACGTGGGCGTTGGGTCCGCCGCCGGCGCGGATGCGGCGGGTCGTCTCGCGCCCGTCTAGTTCGGGCATCCGCACGTCCATGAAGATCAGGTCGAAGCTGGCGGTCTCGCAGATTTTCAGCGCCGCAAGGCCGTCGGCCGCGGTGTCGATGTCGCAGCCGAGCGGTTGCAGGATCAGCTGGATGGCCCTGCGGTTGATGTCGTGGTCGTCGACGACCAGCACCCGCATGGCGCGGCCCTCGTCCTCGTCCCCTACGTGGTCGTCGGAGAGCGGTGAGGCGACGGCGGCCGGATCGGGCTCGACCGGGCCTGCCGTCAGGGCCTGCGCGGCGGGCCCGGGCGTGGCCGGGGCCGCCGGTCGGGTCGAGGGACGGGTCGACAGGGCCCGGGCGACCGCGTCGCGGCTTTCCTGGTCGAACGTCGGAGTCACCGCGGTTTTGGACTCGGCGGCTTCCAGACGCAGCGACAGCGTGAAAATGGCCCCCCTGTCGATGCCGTTGCGCGCGGTCAGGCGGCCGCCCATCAGATCGACCAGATGCCGGCTGATCGACAGGCCCAGGCCGGTGCCCCCGTGACGCGCGCTGACGCCGTCGGCGGTCTGGTCGAATGGCGTGAACAGCCGCGCCATCTGGTCGTCGGTCATACCCGGCCCCGTATCGACGACATCGATCAGCAAGGCATGGCCGCCCGTGTCCTCGGGCCAGACGTTCAGGCGCAGGGTGATCGACCCCTCTTCCGTGAACTTCATGGCGTTGGAGATCAGATTGTTGAGCACCTGCCGCAACCGCATCGGATCACCCCGGACTGCGGACGGTACGGTGGCGGCGCCTTCGAGGCGCAGCTTCAGGCCCTTGGCCCGGGCGGGGCCGCGCCACAGCCGGGCGGACTGGTTCAGCAGGTCGCGCAGGTCGAAGTCCACCGCCTCGACCGTCATATGTCCGGCCTCGAGCTTGGCGTGATCGAGCAGATCGTCGAGCAGGGCCTTCATCATGAAGCCGGCGTCGCTGATCAGTCGTGCCTGGGCGCGCGCCGCGCCATCCGACGCGCCACGCTCCAGCTCGGCCGAGCCGGTCAGGATGGCGCTGATCGGGGTGCGCAGGTCGTGACCGACGGCGGCGAGAAAGGCGCTTCGGCCTTCCATGATCCGCTCGGCGTCGGCGCGTTTCTCTTCGGCCTCGATCCGCGCCGCGCTTTCCGCGATCCGGGCCTGGTTCATGCGCTGCCAGGTCGAAAGGCAGTAGGTGATGAAGACCCCCACCGCGACCGCGGCCGCCGTCACGAAAGCGGGCGACGCGCCATAGGCGGCCATGAAGAACGGCATCGAGGCGAGATAGAGGAACTGCGGCGTAACCGTCAGCACCAGCACCGACTTCGAGCGCGGCGCATTGATCATCGAATAGATGGCCCCGGCCGACAGCAGCATGGAGGCGCAGATGCCGCCCATGGCGCCGCCCGCGAGCCACAGCGGGATGGCCAGGCTGCCGAAATAGCCGGCGTTCGCGGCCAGCACGGCGTAGCCGGCGAACCGACGGACGCCGCGCAGGCGCTCGGTCTTGCCGTCGTTGACCGGACCGAAGATCCACAGGTCGACGATCTGCACCGCGAAATAGCCCAGCACCCATGCCGCGCTGAGCGACCAGCCGAGCAGGGGGCTGAAGACGAGGGCGCTGGCCGAGGCCATGCCCAGCCGCTGCAGCAGCGCCTTGCGCCTCTGGCGGATGGCGCCGGCCCAGGAGTCGGGGGCGGCGGCAGGCGTTTCGGCTTTGGCGATCGCCATGCGGCTCCCCCGGGACCGGGCGAATTCGCCCGTGCCGCATCATGCCCGGCTTGCCCTAACGCTCCGTCAACGGGCTGCTCCGACCGCCTCCGCGGCTGTGGAAAAACCGTCGGCCTTCAGACGGGCGGCGAGGTCGCGTTTGATCCGCCCCACCAGTCCCGGCCCCTCGAAAACCAGGGCGCTGTAGACCTGCACCGCCGAGGCGCCGGCGCGGAGCCGGTCATAGGCCTCGGCCCCGGAGTCGATCCCCCCGACGGCGATCAGCGGCAGGCGTCCACCGGCGGCCTCGGCGGCCGCGCGCAGGGCGGCGCGCGCACCCGGCTTGAGCGGCGCGCCGGACAGGCCGCCGGCCTCGGTCCGTTGCGACGAGCGCAGGCTCTCCGGCCGCTCCAGGGTGGTGTTGGAGACGATCAGGGCGTCGATGCCGTGATCAAGTGCAGCCTCGACGATCAGGGCGATCTCCGCCCCCGTCAGGTCGGGCGCGATCTTGAGGAACACCGGCGTCGGGTCGTCGGCCCGGGCCTCGGCCAGCCGGCCGAGCAGGTCGTCCATGGCGGCGCGCCCCTGCAGGTCGCGCAGGCCGGGCGTATTCGGCGAGGAGACGTTGACGGTGACGTAATCGGCCAGGCCTCTCAGCCGCCTCAGCCCGGCGACATAGTCGGCGGCCTTGTCCTCGGTATCCTTGTTGGCCCCCAGATTGGCCCCGACCACGGCCCCGACCGGCCGCTTGGCGAGTCGGCCGGCGAAGGCCTCCAGACCCTCATTGTTGAAGCCCATGCGGTTGATGATCGCCCGATCTTCCGTCAGGCGGAACAGCCGGGGCCGCGGATTGCCGGGCTGCGCCTGCGGCGTGACCGAGCCGCATTCGACGAAGCCGAAACCCAGCCGCGCCAATCCGCGCAGGGCCTCGCCATTCTTGTCCAGACCGGCCGCCAGCCCGACCGGGTTCGACAACCGCAGGCCCGCCACGGTCGTCGCCAGCACCGGATCGTCGGCAAGAGGGGCGGGCAGGGGGGCCAGCTTCAGGGCATGGATCGCCAGCCGATGCGCTGTCTCGGGCTCGAGAGTCCGCAACAGGGCGGCGCCGATGTCGGTCATGGCCATCCGGTCGCCCCGTCGTCGAAGATCATCGCGCCGTCGTCGCGCACCGCCAGCGTCCGCTCCACGCGCACCGCCGTCATCGGCAGGGGCCCGTAGAGATGCGGAAACAGGTCGCCGCCCCGCGAGGCTTCCCATCGCAGAGCATCGCCCATCGCCGCCGGATCGAGGGCGACGAGCACCAGTCCCTCTCGCCCCGCATAGTGGCGCCGCGCCGTCTCGGCCAGCTGGGCTGTCGTGGACATATGGATGTAGCCGTCGGCGCGGTCGACCGCCGACCCGTTGTAAGCCCCCGCCGCGCGCGCCTCCGCCCACTCCGCGCGATCGGCCAGCTTGTAGATGGGGTCGCTCATGCGGCGGCGAGGTCGCGTGGGGGCAGCCAGCCTTCGAGCACCGGCCGGCCGGCCGCGTCGACGCTGAAGATCGCCGCCGCCCCGGGCGGAAAGCCGCCGGTCATCCGCTCAAGCACGGACGGCGAGGCGGCGCTCTCGATCAGATATTCCACGGCCAGCAGATGGACGCCCGGATTGTGGGCCACCACCATCAGGCAGCCGGCCTCGTCTTCGGCGTCCTCGATCAGCCGGCGCAGCACGTCGGAGCCGCCGTTGAACAGGGGCTCGTCATCACGGATCTGGACGTCGCCGAAGGCGTCGTGGAGCAGGTCCCAGGTCTGGCGCGTCCGCGTGGCCGGCGACACCAGGGCCAAGTCGGGGCGCAGGCCGCGCGCCGCGAGCGCCCGGCCCATGGCGGCGGCGTCGGCCCGGCCGCGCGACGACAGCGGGCGATCGCGGTCGCGGCCCGAACCGGCGGACCGTTCGGCCTCGGCGTGCCGCATCAGGATCAGTTTCTGCATGCCCGCCCTTTAGGGCCTGACGGGCGGGCTGCAAAGCGTGAGCAGCGCTTCAGGCGCCGAGCCGACGGCTGCGCGACGCCGGTTGGGGCTGCATGACGGGCGCGAGAGCCGTGGCCGGAGCGACGGCGCCGCCGGGATGGACCCGGGCGTAGGCCCGCCGCGTCGCCTCCAGCAGGATCACCCCGGCGGCGCCCGGCATGACGCGGCGGCCGACCTGTTCAAAGCCGTCGGCAAGAGGCAGCAACGGCCCCCACGGGGGCACATACAGCGTCTGCGACCAGGCGGTCGGCTCCAGACCCGCGCCGCGCACCAGACGCTCCAGCTGGCGCCGGGTAAAGGGGCGGCCGTGGCCGAACGGGGTCGCCTCGGCGCGGGCCCACAGGCCGCCCCGGGCCGCGGCGATCAGGATGATGCGCCCGGCGGGCGACAGGGCCCGCACCGCCTCGGTCAGCAGACCGGCGGCGTCCTCGGCCTCTTCCAGCGCATGGACCAGCAGAATGCGGTCGAAGCTTCCCGCCTTGAACGGCAGGCGGCGGTCGTCGACCAGGACGGTGCGATTGCGCCCCGCCGGCGGCCACAGCTCGACGCCCTGTCCGCCCGGCATCGCCGCCACCACCCGCCGCGCCCCCACGAAGGCGTCCAGCCACGGCGTCGCATAGCCGATCCCCAGCACGTCGCAGCTGGCGGCCTCGCCCCAGGCGTCATCCAGCCGCCGCGCCAGCAGGCGCCGGGCCAGCGCGCCGGCCGGCTCGCCGTAGAAGGTCCGAAGCTCTTCGATGCTGCGCCGCATCCGGTCACCATAGGCCGCGGAAGGGGCCGCTGCTAGAATGCGCCATGCCCCTCGATGTTCGCCTGTTCCCCTGCCTCTCCGACAACTACGGTTTCCTCGTGCGTGACGCCGCCACCGGCGCCGTGGCCACGGTGGACACGCCCGACGCCGAGGCCATTCTGGCCGAGCTGGAGCGGTCGGGCTGGGGTCGATTGGACTTGATCCTGAACACCCACTGGCACCCCGACCACACCCAGGGCAATGCGGCGCTGAAGGCCGCGGCCGGCTGCGAGATCGTCGGCCCGGAAGAAGTGCGAAAGGCGGCGCCGCTGGACCGCGTCGTGCGCGGCGGCGACGCGGTGACGCTGGGCGAAACGGGGCTCGAGGTGACCGATACGCCCGGCCATACCCTCGGTCACATCGTCTATCGCGACGCCGCCGGCGGGCAGGCCTTCGTCGGCGACACCCTGTTCGCCCTGGGCTGCGGCCGGCTGTTCGAGGGCACGCCGGAACAGATGTGGGACAGCCTGCGCCGGCTCGCCGCCTGGCCGGACGAGACCACGGTCTGGTGCGCCCACGAATATACCGCCGCCAACGCCCGCTTCGCCCTCAGCCTCGACGACCGGCCGGAGATGGCTGCGCGGGCGGCCGAGGTGTTTGCGGCGCGGGACCGGGGCCAGCCCACGGTCCCGACCACCATCGGGGCGGAAAAGGCCTTCAATCCCTTCCTGCGCGCCGCCGACGCCGCGGAATTCGCGGCCCGGCGCGCGGCCAAGGACAGCTTCGCCGGCTAGTCCGCCCTCAGGGCAGGATGGCGCGGATCACCCGGGCCGAGGACGGACGTCCGGCCATGCCCTGGCGCGTATCGACCGTGACCGTCAGTCGCCCGCCCGCATAGGTCACCCCCGCGCGGGAGCCCTCGACGATGGTGATGCTGCGCAGGTCGGCGATGTACTGCCGCGCGGTCGGCGAGCGGGCGATGCGGATGACGGCGTCGGTGGTGACGATCATCGCCTCGACGCTGAGCGACTCGAACTGTTCATCGACGTCCAGATTGACCTCGACGAGGCGGCCGCCCACCGCCTGGCTGACCATGTAGCTGCGCTGGGCCATCAGGCGGAACAGCAGGTGCGGCCCGAGGGTCGGCGGCGTCAGGCTCTGGCCCGAGCCCGTGAACGAGGCGGGCGATCCGCTGGGCGCGCGTGGCGTATAGACCGTCATGCCGCCGCCGGGCGTGACCCGCAGCACCTGTTCGCCCGCGTCGTTGCGATAGATGACGTCGCCGCGCGGCGCGGCGCTGGGCCTCAGCACCCAGGTCTCGTCGCGGCGTTCGAAGCGCAGCAGCGGGTGGCGTCCCGAACGGTCGAGGATGAAGCCCTCGCCCGATTCCGCCACATAGCGGCCCACGGGGGGCAGGGTGGGCGACGCCGGCCGGCGATCGCGAAGCCTGTCGCTCTGCTCCGCCTGGACGTTGCCGCGGTTCTGGGCCGCCGCCTCCGCGCCGATCGGCAGCAGCGACAGCACGGCCGCCGCGAGGGCGATCGCCATCGCGGTCGGAAGCGGCCGTCCCGCCGTTCTGACCCTTGCCGTCAACTCCATGGTCTATGTCGTGGAATCGTCGCGCGGCGGATTTTGGGCGGGCCTGCCCTAGCCGACCAGATACTGACCGCCGTTCAGCGACAGGGTGCAGCCTGTGACATATCCGGCACGTTCACCGGCCAGCCACGACACCATGTCGGCGATTTCCTCGCCTTTTCCGAGTCTTCCGACCGGGATCTGGGCGATGATTCCGGCCAGCACCTTCTCGTCCATGGCCCCGACCATCTCGGTGTCGATGTAGCCGGGGGCGATACAATTCACCGTGACTCCCTTGCGGGCGTTCTCCAGCGCCAGGGCCTTGGTGAAGCCGATCATCCCCGCCTTGGCGGCGGAATAGTTGGCCTGGCCGATCTGACCCTTCTGGCCGTTGATCGAACTGATGTTGACGATGCGGCCGAAGCCGCGGTCGCGCATGCCGTTGATCACCTGCCGCGTCATGTTGAAGACGCTGTCCATGTTGACGCGGATCACGTCCGACCACTGGTCGGCGGTCATCTTGTGGAAGAAGCCGTCGCGGGTGATGCCGGCGTTGTTGACCAGGGTGTCGATGGGCCCCAGCTCGGCCTCGATCTCGGCCACGGCGCGCTGGCAGTCCTCGAACGAGCCGACATTGCCCTTGACCACCATCACGCCCAGTTCTTTCGCCGTGGCCTCGGCCGCCTCGACATTGCCGGAGTAGCCGGCGGCGACGGCCATGCCGTCCTCCTTGAGACGTTGAACGATCGCCTTGCCGATGCCGCGGGTGCCGCCCGTGACCAGAGCCACTCGTGCCATGTCCGTTTCCCTGTCCTGCATGGCCCGCTCTGACGGCGGGCCTTCAAGAACAGGTGTAGCGGCGGCGGAGACGGGGGTCGAGGGGCGAGGGTCGAAGCCGGTAGCCCGGTGCTGGTTTGGGACCCGTTCTCTCCCTTGCCCCTCGCCCCTCGCCCCTCGTCTCTAGAGCCGCGCCATGTCGATGACGAAGCGGTAGCGCACGTCGGACTTCAACATCCGCTCATAGGCCTCGTTGATTTGGTCCGGCGCTATGGTCTCGATATCGCAGGCGATGCCGTGTTCGGCGCAGAAATCCAGCATCTCCTGGGTTTCCCGGATGCCGCCGATCAGCGAACCGGCCACCGACCGCCGGCGCCACAGCAGGCCCATGGCGTAGACCGGTAGTCCCTCCGTGGTCAGACCCAGCATGACCATGGTCCCGTCGCGGGCCAGCAGCTGGACGTGGCTGGCGATCTCGTGGGTCGCCGAGACGGTGTTGATGATCAGGTCGAATTTCTCGGCCGCCGCCTGCATCGCCGCCTTGTCCGAATTGATCAGGAAATGCTTCGCCCCCATCCGCTCGGCGTCGGCCTTCTTGCGGTCCGAGGTCGACAGCACCGTGACCTCCGCCCCCATGGCCGCGGCCTGTTTGACCGCCATGTGGCCGAGGCCGCCCAGACCTATCACCGCCACCTTCGAGCCGGGTCCGATCTTCCAGTGCCGCAGCGGGCTGTAGGTGGTTATGCCCGCGCACAGCAGCGGCGCCGCGGCGTCCAGCGGCAGGCTGTCCGGGATGCGCAGGACATAGTTCTGATCGACGGTGATGCGGTCCGAATAGCCGCCCTGGGTGATGGCCTGGCCCACCTCGCCGCCTTTCGGATCGGCCGAGCCGTAGGTCTGGGTCATCCCCGGGACGCAGTATTGCTCCTCGCCCTCCACACAGGACGAACAGGTCCGGCAGCTGTCGACCATACAGCCGACGCCGACCCGGTCGCCGACCTTGAAGCGGCTGACGTTATCGCCGACCGCCGTCACCACCCCGGCGATCTCGTGGCCCGGCACGATCGGATAGCGGGTGCCGCCGAGGTCGTTCTTCACCACATGCAGATCGGAATGGCAGACACCGCAGTATTTGATCTCGATGGCGACATCGTCCGGCCCCGGATCGCGCCGGTCGAAGCTCCAGGGCTCCAGCGGCTTGTCGGAGGCGACGGCGGCGAAGGCGCGGGTGGCGATGGGCATGAGGGCTCCTCGGGGCTGGGCGATCAGACACAGGTGCTTACGCGGCAGCGCACCCGCAAGATCACCAGCCGTTGCGTCCGTCGACGTGGCGCACCGGCACGGCGTCCAGATCGAGGTCGTCGAACAGCCGGGCGTTCAGGGTGATGCGCGCCGGCCGGTCCTCGCCCTCGTCCGTCGTCCAGGCGTCCGACTCGGCGAACACGGCGCAGCCGCAGGTCACGCAGTGGTGAAAGGTCATCATCCGGTCGCCCCACTGGTAGGCGGCGAGGGTCTCCGGGGTGAGGTTCAGCTCGACCTCGCCCGGCGCGTAATAGGCGGCCATTGTGCCCCGCTTGGTGCAGCTTGAGCAGTTGCAGCGCGTCACGCTGTCCGGCGCCGGCGCGGCGAACCGCTGGGCGCCGCAATGGCAGCTGCCCCGCACCCGGCCGGTCACTGTCCCAACTTCCCGATCAGCGCCTGCGCCGCCGCCGGGTTGCGCACCTTGGCCCCGGCGATGAAGTAGGCGTACACATCGCCCCGCTTCGCCCAATCCCGCGCCCGGTCCGCGATGGCGTCCAGTTCCGTCGAGGTCATACCGGTCGGCTCGTCCTCGCGGCTCGACATCAGCCGGGCGTATTTGAAGTCGGCGGTGTCCTGATCGATGCGCGGCCACTCCGGCGCATCGTCGTCCTCGGCGTAGACGATCGCCGCGCCGTATTGCGCCGCCAGGTCGTGGAACTGCGGCGTGTCGAAGGTGGCGCTGCGCACTTCCAGCGCATGGCGCAGCCGGATTCCGTCCTTCTCCTTCGGCAGCAGTTTCAGGAAGCCCTCGAAGTCCACCGGATCGAACTTCTTGGTGGCCATGAACTGCCAGTTGATCGGCCCCAGCTTGTCGCCCAGCGCCGTCAGTCCCTGATCGAGAAACCTTCCGACGCTCTCGCAGGCCTCAGACAGGATTTTCCGGTTGGTGCAGAACCGGCTGGCCTTGACCGCGAAGACGAAGTTCTCCGGCGTCTCGTCGCGCCACTTCATCCAGGTCTCAGGCCTGAAGCCGGAATAGTAGGTGCCGTTGATCTCCAGTGACTGCAGAGTTACACTCATATAGGCAAGTTCTTGTTTTTGCGGCAGTCTTTGTGGATAGAAGACCCCGCGCCATGGTTCGTACGTCCATCCGCCGACGCCCACGTAGATATTTCCAGTCACGCCGGTCTCCTTCGCGCTTCCATGAGCGTCGCAACCGTCCAAGCCGTCAGTCCCGCAGCAGCGCCCGTGATGGCAGTCAGGACGATGTCGAGCAGTTGGAACGCCCACCCGAGAGCTGTGGGCATGCCATCAGCAGTCATCTGATACCCGTAGCTCCAGGAGTTGAAGCTCGAGTTTGGGTCAGCCATCGTCTGTAAGCCGTAGACGAAGATGTAGGCGGCAAAGGCCAGTCCGAGCAGCAAGCCGACGATCGCGCCCAACCAGATCGCGTCTCTTTTGTGCGTACGGCCACGACTCTCCGAGCGTTTCCAGACTGGATACCCCGCAATCAGCACGAACGGGACGGCGATTGGCAGGCCGAATGCCGCGTATAGCGTGATGATGTTTCTGAGCTGAACTGGATCGATGCCGGTCGGTATCTCCGCTCCGAAAATGCGATCTGTCAGCGGGACCAAAACCATGGGGGCCAGATCAAATACGACGGTCAGCACCCAGGCGACCAGCGCGGCAGCCAACAATCCGAAGATCTTGGTTCTGGCCGAGGTCGTCATATGCCGCTCACAAGGTGCTTAACCCCGCACTCCTGCTCGATCGAGGTCAGCTTGCCCGAGGCGTACGCCAGCTCCTTCTTCTGGCTCAGCTTGTCCGGATAGAAGACGCCCCGCCACGGCTCATAGGTCCAGCCGCCGACGCCCACCCGGATGGTTCCAGCCATGATCCTCTCCCTGTCGACCGAGACCTAGGACCGCGGGGCTGACGCCACAAGCATCCGGTACGCCGCCATCGCCTGCGCCCGCGCCGTCTCGTCGTCGAGCAGCCGTCGTGAGTGGCCGTAGGCCAGGACGATGCCCTTGAACTGGAATACCAGCACCTCCAGCGTGGCGTCGTCCGCGTTCGGATTCAGCGCACGAAACTCGCGCTTCAGCACCTTGGCCCAGCGCTGCTGGCTGGTCTTCAGCGTGTCGCGCAGCGGGCCCGGCTGATCGTCCAGCTCGATGGCCGCGGCCTTCAGCGGGCAGCCGCCCGGGCGGTCCTCGCCGTCGATCCAGTCCAGCTCGCCCTGGAAGATACGGTCCAGCCGTTCGCGGCCCGGGGCGAGGGGCTCGGCCGGCCGCCACACCGCCTCGGTGAACCGTTCGATCATCGTGTCGACCAGTTCGATCTGCAGCGCATCCTTCGACTGGAAATGCTTCAGCACCGCGCTCTTCGACACGCCGGCGGCGCCCGCGACGTCCTGCAGGCTGACGGCGGCGAGCCCGCGCACGGTCACCTGGGTCATCGCCTCGTCGATCAGACGGGCATGGGTGGCGGCGCCTTTGGGCGGCATTCAAAACGACTCCGAAACAAAAGTATCCGAACGGACACTTTCCGATTGACACAAAGTGACCGGTCGGTCACCCATATGTGCACGGTCGGTCACTTTTGCACGAACCGGCCGCTCTGACCAGCCCCAAGGAGGCTCCGATGTTGCTCATGTCCCTGATCTCCGCGACCCTCGTCGTCGCTCAGCCCGCCCCCGCTCTCGACGCCGCCGCCACCCTCGCCGTGCCGGGCGAGGCGCGCCGCGTCATTCTGGATGGCCGGTCGTGGGCCTGCGGTCCCGACGGCGCCTGCGTCGCCCGCGGCCGCGGCGATTCCCAGCCCGTGTTGCGCGAGTGCCGCCGCTTCGTCGCCCGTTTCGGCCCGGTGATCCGCTATGAGCGCAACGGCGTCGCCCTGACAGAGTCCGATCTGGCTCGTTGCAACGCGGCCTAGGCTCCGATCACGGCCTCGATGCCGGCCAGCAGGCTGGCGGCGGTGATCGGCTTGGCGACGTGGATGTCGGCCCCGGCCGCGAGGGCCTCCTCGCGGTGCTCGGCCATGGCGTTGGCGCTCAGCACCACCACCGGCGTGCGCGTCTGGCCGGTCCGGGCCTCGAGCTCGCGGATCGCCCGGGTGGCGCTGAGTCCGTCCATGACAGGCATCTGCATGTCCATCAGCACCACGTCGAATGGTCCGGCCTCGAACGCCGTCAGCGCCTGGGCGCCGTCGCCCGCGATCACCACCTCGGCGCCCTGACTGACGAGGATCAGCTGGACGACCCGTTGATTGGTGGGGTGGTCCTCGGCCAGCAGGACCCGCAGCGCCCGCCCCGCCTCCGGCAGGGTGGTCGGCGCGGCCTCTGTCTCGCGGGCGTCGTAGTCGGCCAGGCTGCAGGCGCGCTTCAGCGGCAGCACGAAGCGGAAGCGGCTTCCGGCCCCCACCGTCGAGCGCGCCTCGATCTGGCCGCCCATCATCTCGACCAGAGAGCGGCAGATCGACAGACCGAGGCCCGTGCCTCCGAAGCGGCGGGTGATGGTGCCGTCCGCCTGGTTGAAGCGGTCGAACAGGCGCGCCGCGTGAGCCGAGCCGAAGCCGACGCCGGTGTCCTCGACGGTCAGGGCCAGCTGATGGCCGGGGCCGCGTCCCTCCGGATCGTCGGACCAGACCTCGACGGACACCGACACGGCCCCCTCGGCGGTGAATTTGACGGCGTTGGAGAGCAGGTTGCCCAGCACCTGGCGGATCCGCGTGCTGTCCCCCAGGAAGAGCCCCCGCGCCTCCGGCGAGCGGTGCACGTGGAAGGCCAGGCCCTTGTCCTCGGCCCGCGCACGGTTCATCGCCAGCGGTTCCAGGGCTTCCTCGAGATCGAAGGGCCGGCACTCAAGGGTCAGCTGCCCCGCCTCGATCTTGGAGACGTCGAGGATGTCCGAGACCAGTCGCTCCAAGGTGTCGCCCGAACTGCGGATCAGCCCGACCATCTCCGACTGCTCGTCCGACAGCGGCGTGCGCGACAGGGCGTCGACGATCCCGATCACGCCGTTGAGCGGCGTGCGGATCTCGTGGCTCATATTGGCGAGGAAGTCGGACTTGGCCCGGTTGGCCGCCTCGGCCGCCGCCTTGGCGTCCAGCAACGCCTGTTCCGCCGCGACCCGGTCGGTGACGTCGCGCGCCACCGCGTAGATGCGGTCGCCAAAGCGCTGCGCCCGCCACTCCAGCGTCCGGTAGCTGCCGTCCTTGTGACGGTAGCGGTTGATCTGGCCCAGCACCGGATCGCCGGGGCGGCGGTTCTCGACCTCGACGACGCCTTCGCGCGTCGCGGGCAGGTCCTGCGGATGCACCAGATCAAGCAGGACCTTGCCGCGCATCTCCGCGGGCGAATGGCCCAGCGCCGTCTGCCAGGATCGGCTGACCCTGACGATACGCCCCTCCAGATCGCGGATAACCAGAAGATCGAGCGACACGTCGAAGAAGCGGGCGAGGTCGTCGGCGTCGGCCGCCGCGCTGACGCCGGACCCGTCAGGGGCCCCGTCGTACAAGGCGGCTGGCGCGCTGCAACTCATGCTGGTGGTCTGCCCCAAATCCCTTACAGGACAGGCTTACACGCTCCCGGTTAAGGGCGCATTGCGATCAATAGGCGAAATCGCGGTAGATGCGGCTGACGTCGCCCTGCCAGTCGCCGTGATACAACTCCAGCAGCCGTTCGGCCGGGGTGACCCCGCTGTCGGCGATGTCTTCGAGCTCCGACAGATAGCCGCGCTCGTCGACCATCCCGCCCGAGAAGCGGGCGCGGTTCTTCAGCCCGTGCCGGGCGATGTCGACCAGATCGACGGCCACGTCCCGCACCGACCGGCCGGCCACCTCCGCCTTCAGCCCCAGCCGGGTGACGTCGCGGCGCAGGCGCTCGTGGTCGGCGATGTCCCAGTCCTTCACAAGGTCCCAGGCCGCCGCCAGCGACGGCGCGTCGTACAGCACCCCGGCCCACAGCGCCGGCAGGCCGCAAATCCGGCTCCACGGCCCCCCGTCGGCGCCGCGCATCTCCAGATAGGCCTTCAGCCGCACCTCGGGGAACAGGGTGGTCAGGTGGTCGGCCCAATCCTTCTTCGTGGCCCGATCGCCGGGCAGGGCGTCCAGCCGGCCGTCCATGAAGGCGCGGAACGACTGGCCCGACAGATCGACATAGCGCCCGTCGCGCTTGGCGAAATACATCGGGACGTCCAACGCATAGTCGGCGTAGCGCTCGAAGCCGAAACCGTCCTCGAACACGAAATCCAGCATGCCGGTGCGGTCCGGATCGGTGTCGGTCCAGACATTGGCGCGGGCCGACAGGAAGCCGTTCGGCTTGCCCTCGGTGAACGGCGAACAGGCGAACAGGGCGGTGGCGACCGGCTGCAGGGCCAGCGATGTCCGGAACTTGGCCACCATGTCGGCCTCGCTGTCGAAGTCGAGGTTGGCCTGGATGGTGCAGGTGCGCAGCATCATGTCGAGGCCCAGCGAGCCCTTCTTCGGCATATAGGCCCGCATGATCCCGTAGCGGCCCTTGGGCATGATCGGCACGTCTTCGCGCCGCCACATCGGATCGAAACCGGCGCCGAGGAAGCCGAGTCCGATCTGGTCGGCCACCTGTTTGACCTCCATCAGGTGGCGGCCGGTCTCGTCGCAGATGTCGTGGATGTCCCTCAGCGGCGCGCCCGAGAGTTCGAACTGGCCGCCGGGCTCCAGGCTGATCGAGGCGGTGTAGCCCTCGGCGTTCTCCCGCTCCAGGGCGATGACGTGGCCGGCTTCGCTGACCTCGCGCCAGCCGAACCGGGTCAGGCCCTCCAGCATGGCCTTGATGCCGTTCGGCCCCTCATAGGCCGGGCGCCGCAGCGTCGAGATGTCGAAGCCAAATTTCTCGTGTTCGGCGCCGATGCGCCATTCGGACTTGGGCTTGGACCCCTTCGACATGGCGCCGATAAGGTCTTCGCGGGTCAGCGGTTCGGCGTTAGCCATGCGATGTTTCTCAGCCCAGGATGTCGCCGCTAGATGGGCGGGCCGGGCCGTATGCTCAAGCCCCATTCCGCGTCGATATCGATAAGCCCGCCTTGGGTCTCAGCGTTCCCAGTCGCCGACCGCCGCCTGCCACAGGGTCAGCGCCGCCGTCGCCGCCGTATCCGCCCGCAGCACCCGAGGCCCAAGCGACACCGCGGTGGTGAAGGGCAGGGCCCTCAGCCGCTCGCGCTCCTCCGGCGCGAACCCGCCCTCCGGCCCGATCAATATGGCCCAGGGTGTTCCTCCCCCTCTGGGGGAGGGGGACCGCGAAGCGGTGGAGGGGGCCGCCCCCGCCAGGGCCGTCATCGCCGGCGCGCCGCCCGTCTCGTCGCAGAACATCAGCCGCCGCTCCCCGTCCCAGCCGTCCAGCAGCGCCTCCAGCTTCACCGGCAGGTCGATCCCCGGCACATCCAGCCGCCCGGTCTGTTCGGCGCTCTCGACCGCGATGGCCTCCAGCCGGTCCATCCGCACCCGGTCCCCTTGCGTCCGCCGCGTCGTCACCAGCCCGATCCGCGCCGCGCCCAACTCCGTGGCCTTCTCGACCGCGAACTCCAGCGCCGACTTCTTCACCACGGCGATCAGCAGATGTACGTCCGGTCCGGTGGTCTGCGGCCGGACCTGTTCCTCGGCCTTCAGCACCACGCCCTTCTTGAGGACCTCGGCGATCACACACCGCCACTCGCCGTCGACGCCGTTGAACGCCAGCAGGGCATCGCCGGCCTTCAGCCGCATCACCTGGGTCAGATAGCGCGACTGGTCCAGCGTCGGCAGGAGGGGCGCGCCGGCGGACAGGGGCTGGGGGACGTGGAGGCGGATCATCGGCTGTAGTGATACCGGCACTGGGCGATCAACAGGGCGTCATCCGCCATGTGGTAGACCAGTCTGTGCTCCTGATCGATTCGGCGCGACCACCAGCCGGAGAACTCACCCTTCAATGGTTCAGGCTTGCCCGTGCCGGTGAAGGGGGTGCGCAGGCATTCCCGGATGAGGCCATTGAGCTTGCGGAGCATCCTCCGGTCGGTCTCCTGCCAATGGAGATAGTCTTCCCAACCGTGGGCCTGGAAGATGAGCTTCATTCCTCGATCAGGTCGCGGGTCTGCCCGCCGCCCGCGTCGAGTTCGGCGACCGCCTCGCGCAGGCGCGCAGCGTTGGCGGGACTACGCAGCAGGTACTCCGTCTCTTGCCAGGACGCGAAGTCCTCGAGCGACATCAGCACGGCCGCGGGCTTGCCGCCCTCGCGGGTGATGATGGTGTAGTCGTGATCCGCCGTGACCCTGTCGATGGTCGCGGCGAGAGTCTTGCGCAGTTCGGTGACGGAGATCGCGTTCATGCATCTAATGTACAGAATTCTGTACGTTCAGGCAAGACCTACAGCGTCCGCGCGATCAGCAGCTTCATGATCTCGTTCGTCCCGCCGTAGATCCGCTGAACCCGCGCGTCCTTGTACAGCTGGGCGATCGGATATTCGTTCATATAGCCGTAGCCGCCGTGCAGCTGCAGCATCTCGTCGATGACCTCGCCCTGGATGTCCGTGACCCAGTATTTGGCCATCGAGGCCGTCGCGGCGTCGAGCTGGCCCTTCAGGTGCAGGCCGATGCAGTGGTCGACGAACACCTTGGCCACGGTCAGCTTGGTCTTCACCTCGGCCAGTTTGAACTGGGTGTTCTGGAAGTCGATGACCCGCTTCCCGAACGCCTTGCGCTCCTTCACATAGGCCAGGGTCTCGCTCAGCCCGCGCTCGGCCGCCGCCACGCCCTGCACCGCGATATTCAGCCGCTCCTGCGGCAGCTGCTGCATCAGCTGGATGAAGCCCTGACCCTCGCCGCCGCCGATGATGTTCTCGCCCGGGACCTTCACGTCGTTGAAGAACAGCTCGGAAGTGTCGTTCCCCTCCATGCCGATCTTGTGCAGGTTCCGACCGCGCTCGAAGCCCTCGGCCCCGTCGGTCTCGACCACGATCAGACTGGTGCCCTTGGCGCCCTCGGACGGATCGGTCTTGGCCACGACGATGATGAAATTGGCCAGCTGGCCGTTGGTGATGAAGGTCTTGGAGCCGTTCACCACATACTGGTTGCCCTGCTTGATGGCGGTGGTCTTGACCCCCTGCAGGTCCGAACCGGCGCCCGGCTCGGTCATGGCGATGGCCCCGACCAGCTCGCCCGACTGCAGCCGCGGCAGCCAGCGCGCCTTCTGCTCATCGGTGCCGTAGTGCCAGATGTAGGGCATGACGATCGCATTGTGCAGCGAGATGCCGAAGTGGTCCGCGCCCTTCCAGCCCAGCTGCCGCATCAGCACCACCTCGTGCCGGTAGTCCCCGCCCATGCCGCCGTCCTCTTCCGGCATCGACAGCCCCAGCAGCCCCGCCTCGCCGGAGGCATTCCACAGCGCGCGCGGCACGCTGGAGTTGGCGATCCACTCCTGGACCTTCTCCGGCGGCGCATGCTCGTCGATCCATTTGCCGACGGAGTCGGAGAAGAGGGTGATCTCCTCTTCCTGCATGAACTCGGGTTCGGGGACGTTGAGGACGTTCATGATCAAATCCGCTTCACTGGTCCCTCTCCCGACGGGAGAGGGCTTGAGCGCACGATCGCGCCAGCGATCGTCCTTGCGCGAAAGGGTGAGGGGCTACGGTGCGAAGACGTCTTCCGCCGGACGCCCTCACCCTCCCACCCGCTGGCGCGAGCGGGCCCCTCCCTCTCCCCTCGGGAGAGGGGTCTCTAGAACGCCTCCGTCGGCATCTGCATCAGCACCTCGGCGCCGGTCTTCATCTTGGCCAGATGCGCGCCGGCGTCGGGCAGGATGCGTTCGACGAAATAGCGGCCGGTCATCAGCTTGTTGGCGTAGTAGGGATCGTCAGAACCCCCATCCACCTGCTTCTGCGCCGCGATGGCCATCTGCGCCCAGCAATAGGCCAGCGCGGTCAGGCCGAAGATGTGCAGATAGTCGGTGCTCGCCGCCCCGGCGTTGTCGGGGTTCTGCATGCCGTTCTGCATCAGCCACATGGTGCCTTCCTGCAGCTTCTTCTTGGCGTCGGCCAGGCCGTCGATGAAGGGCTTCACCGTCTCGCCCGCGTCGCCGTTTTCCGACACGAAGGCGTCGATGTCGGCGAACCAGGTCATGATCGCCCGCCCGCCGTTGGCCGGCAGCTTGCGCCCCACCAGATCCAGCGCCTGGATGCCGTTGGCCCCCTCATAGATCATGGTGATCCGCGCATCGCGCAGATACTGGCTGGCCGGGAAATGCTCGGTATAGCCGCTGCCGCCGTGCACCTGCATGGCGAGGCTGGCCGCGTGGAAGCCCTTGTCGGTCAGATAGGCCTTCAGCACCGGGGTGATCAGGCCCATGTAGTCCCTGGCCTTCTGGGCCTCGGCCCCGTCGTTCGAGTGCTGCAGGTCGGCCTGCAGCGCCGTCCACAGGATGAAGGCCTGGCCGCCCTCGACGATGGCCCTGGCCTCCAGCAGCATCCGCCGCACGTCCGGGTGGACCATGATCGAATCGGCCGGTCCGTCCGGGTTTTTCGCCCCGGTCAGGCTGCGGCCCTGCAGGCGGTCGTTGGCGAATTCGACGGCGGCCTGATAGGCGGCGGTGCCGATCGACAGGCCCTGCAGGCCGGTGCCGAGCCGGGCCTCGTTCATCATCACGAACATGGCCGCCATGCCCTTGTTCTCGGTCCCGACCAGCCAGCCCTTGGCGTTCTCATAGGCCATGACGCAGGTGGCGTTGCCGTGGATGCCCATCTTGTGCTCAAGGCCCGCGCAGCCGACGCCCTCGTTGCGCTCGCCGAGGCTGCCGTCGTCGTTGACGAACACCTTGGGCACGACGAACAGGCTGATGCCCTTGATGCCTTCCGGCGCGCCCTCGATCCGGGCCAGCACCAAATGGATGATGTTGTCGGTGAAGTCGTGCTCGCCCGACGAAATCCAGATCTTCTGGCCGGTGATGTTGTAGCTGCCGTCGCCGTTCGGCACGGCCTTGGTGCGGATCAGGCCCAGATCGGTGCCGCATTGCGGCTCGGTCAGGTTCATGGTGCCGCCCCATTCGCCGGTGGCCATCTTGGGCAGGTATTTCGCCTTCAGCTCATCCGATCCATTGGCGTTCAGCCCCCAGTAGGCGCCGGCCGTCAGCCCCGGATACATCGAGAAGGCGGCGCTGGCGGCGGCGGTCATCTGGCCGAAGGCCATGGCCACCACCGACGGCATCCCTTGCCCGCCGTGCTCCGGCAGGGCCGACAGGGCGGGCCAGCCGGCCTCGACCATCTGCTGGTAGGCTTCCTTCCAGCCGGTCGGGCCGGTGACCTTGCCGTCGTCCCATTTGCAGCCTTCCTGATCGCCGATCCGGTTCAGGGGGGCGATGACCTCCTCGGCGAATTTCGCGCCTTCCTCGAGGATCTGGCCGACCAGGTCCGACGACACGTCGGCGAAACCGGGCTGGTTGGCGTAGCGGTCGATCTCCAGCACCTCGTTGAGGATGAACGTCAGGTCGCGGACGGGCGCCTTGTAGGTCATGGAGTTACGCTCTCGCTTTGAAGGGCTGGACGTGGTGGTCGGGGTTCAGGCGCGACTTCAGCAGGGTCGCGTATTCGTCGGCGCCGGGCAGCAGGTCGGGCCGGTGCTCGCCCAGCTTGCGCTCCATCACGGCGCAGGCCTCCTCGGCCGTCTCGATGGCGGCGTCGAGGTCTTCGCGCTGCTGTTTCAGCGCCTCGATCTGGGCGCGGTGGCGGCGCAGGGCGACGGCCATCTGGTGGGCGTTGTGATTGTCGTGGTCGTACAGATCCAGCATCTCCTGGATCTCCAGCAGGCTGAAGCCGATGCGGCGGCCGCGCAGGATCAGCTTCAGCCGGGCCCGGTCGCGCGCGTCATAGACCCGCGTCTGACCCTTTCGGGCCGGGGTCAGCAGCCCCTTGTCCTCGTAGAAGCGCAGCGCCCGCGCCGTCGCCCCGAACTCGCGGCACAGCTGGCGGATCGAATAGGTGCGATGGTCGTCGGCGGTCGCCATGGCCGCCAGATAAGCCGATCTTGACGTGCACGTAAAGGGAAGGTTTCGAGGCGAGGCTGCCGGCTGCCTCGCCCGTCAGCGCACTTCCCGCGCCCGCTTCCACAACACCGTGCCGGTCATGGCGATCAGCACCAGATTGGTCACCGCCGGGCCGACATCCATGCCTGTCGCGTGGACGGCCAGCATCACGGCCTCCAGCGCCAGCAGGCCGGAGGCCGCCATGACCAGCAGCGGCCGGCCGTGTTTCCACGACACCAGCGGAGCCAGCACCAGAACGGCGAGGATGATCTCGGCGACGCCGAGACCGCGGACCATGTCCGGCGGCACAAGGGCGGGCCAGCGCATGAGCTCGACGAGGTTGGCCATCGGCTCGCTCAGCTTGGCGTAACCCGCCGCGATGAAGAACATCGCCAGCCAGCCCTGCAGCGTCCAGAGCGTCAGGTTGCGGCGGCTCGCGTTCAGCCGCGAGCGGGCGGGGGAGAGGGTCTGAGAAGTCATTCTATGGGACGCCCGGGGAGGAGCGCTCGTTCTATTGGCAACAGATGCGATGTCGGATTGCCCGAACCGTTTTGCAAGTGCGCGAAGCGAGACCGTAACCATCCGTGACCGCCTTCTGCGAACGCCCCACGGCCAAAGCGTGGCCGTATCCATAATTCTCTGTAATGCGGGCGGGGTTTCGGGCGCCTTAAGACCGCGACGCGGCAGGCTTGATCCCGATGGGGTGCGCCAGCGGTTCCTGGCCTGACGCGGGGAGGCCGCCCATGGAGCCTGCCGTGGCCACGCTGTTGCCGGCCGGCTGTCAGCCGCCTGACAGCCTCCACGCCTCGCCCGCCCGGCGCACCCGGGCGACCTTGTCGTGGAACGGCCGCCAGTCGTCGCCGTCGTCGATCGCGGCCCAGATCGCCTCGACCTCGTCGATCAGCATCTCCTCCGGCCCGGCCGCGGCGAACACAGGATGCTCCAGCCGTTCAGGGCGATCCGGCTCATGCTCGAACAGCGCAAGGCGGAAGGCGTCGAACGCCTCGCCCTGATAGAGCTTGCCGCGCGGCCCGCCCAGCGCCCGCGCCGACGAGGCGAAGCCGCCGAACCAGTCGTGAAACAGGGGCTCCCAGCGCAGCGCCTCGCCGCCCTGACGCAGCAGCGCCAGCGTCGTGTCCAGCAGCCGCTGGTCCGCCGCCTCGCCCAGACTGACCACGCCCAGCCGGGCCGCGAACGCCGTCCGCAGTTCGCGGATATAGGCCGGCCCGAACCCGTTCAGCGCGTCGGTCAGCGGCTCCGCGTCGGCGACCGTCTTCAGCGCCCCGCCCAACTGGGTCAGGGCCCAGAACACCGCCTCCGGCTGACGCGCGAAGGCGTACAGCCCGAACTGATCGAAATAGGCCGCCGTGAACCCCGGCTCGTAATGCGGCAGGAACCGCCACGGCCCGTAGTCGAAGCTCTCGCCGGTGACGTTCAGATTGTCGGTGTTCAGCACCCCGTGCACGAACCCCGCCGCGACCCACCGCGCCGCCAGCCGGGCCGAGGCCTCGACCACCGCCCGCAGGAAGCCGGGCGTATCCCCCGCCGTGACATCCCGGTGGTAGAGCGACCGCGCGTGCTCGACCAGCGCCTCGATCATGTCCGGCCGTCCGATATAGGCCGCCCTCTGGAAGGTCCCGAAGCGCACATGGCTGTACGACAGCCGCACCAGCACCGCGGATCGCGTCGGCGACGGCTCGTCGCCCCGCTGCAGTTCCTCGCCGGTCTCGATCAGGCTGAAGGCGCGGCTGGTCGGGACGCCCAGCGCCTCCAGCATCTCCGCCGCCAGCACCTCGCGCACCCCGCCCTTCAGCGTCAGCCGCCCGTCCCCGCCGCGCGACCACGGCGTCGTCCCCGACCCCTTGGTGCCCAGATCCAGCAGCCGGCCGTCGTCGGCCCTCACCTGCGCCGCCAGGAACCCCCGACCGTCGCCCAGGTCGGGGTTGTAAGTGCGGAACTGGTGCCCGTGATAGCGCATGGCGACCGGCCCCGGCTGTCCCGGCAGCGGTTCGAACCGACCGAAATACGCCACCCATTCCGCGTCCGTCAGCGTCTCCAGCCCCACCGTCGCGGCCGCCCGGTCGTTGCGGAAGCGCAGGCGGTTTTCGGGAAACGCCGCCGCCTCGACGGCGTCGCCATAGTCGGCCCCCAGATCGAAGAAACGCGGCTCGGGACGGTAGGCGGGGGCGGCGGGCATGCGCGCCAAATGCCCCCTCCCGTCGACGGCCGCAATGGGCGTCGCCTCACCCGCTCGCCTCCGCCGGTCAGTCGCTCCGGCGCGCCGGCGGAACCTGTTCGGGGTCCGGAGCGGGATCGTTGGCCGCGCCCTGGAAGGTCGCCCAGTCCTTGCCGCCCGGCGTCCGCGGCAGGCCCCTGACGATGCCGTCCGCCGGATTGGGATCGATGCCGTGACCCTGACGGTGCAGGTGGGCCTTGGCGATCATGTTCGCCGATATCGGCGCGGTCAGCAGCAGGAAGACGGTGATCAGCAGCTCCTGCGCCGACCACCCGCCTCCGGACGCCGGGAAATAGACCATCGAAGCGATCAGGCAGGCGCCCACCCCCAGGGTGCTGGCCTTGGTCGGACCGTGCAGCCGGGTCATCAGCGACGGCAGTCTGGCCAGGCCCCAGGATCCGATCAGGATCAGGCCGCCGCCCATGACCAGCAGCAGGGCGACGAGGATTTCTGCGACCAGGCTCATTCGACGATGTCCCCACGCAGCAGGAATTTGCAGTAGGCGACCGTGCCGACGAAGGCGACCATGGCGAGTAGCAGGGCCGACTCGAAATAGGTCTGGGTCCCATGGGCCACGCCGAACACCACGATCAGGGCGATGGCGTTGATGGTCAGGGTGTCGACCGCGAGGATTCGGTCTCCGAGTGTCGGCCCCCGCACCAGCCGGTACAGGTTCAGCAGGATCGCCACGCTGATGCAGGTGAGGGCGAAGGCCAGGGCGAGGGGCAAAAGGGAGCCGGTCATCGGAACACCTTCAGCAGTCGGGTCTCGTACCGCTGTTTGATCCGGGCGACCTCGGCCTCCGGATCAGCGACGTCGAGGGCGTGGATCAACAGGGCGCGGCCGTCGGCGGACACATCGCTGGTCACCGTCCCCGGGGTCAGGCTGATGGTCCCGGCCAGCACCGTGATGGCTTCGGGCGAGCGCAGCTCCAGCGGCACCACCAGCCAGCGCGAGCGGAGGTCGCGGTTGCGGCGGGTCAGGATGATCCAGGCCACCTGGAAATTGGCCTCGACGATGTCCCACAGCACGATCCCGACGTAGCCGAGAAAATCCGGGCCGAAGCGGATCTTCGGGCGGTCGGGCCAGAACCGGCTGGTCACCAGCGGGGCCACCACCCCGACGACGAGGGCCAGCAGCACGGCCCCGACGGTGAACTCGTTGACCAGCAGCATCCAGACCACGGCGACGAGGACGCTGAGGGCCGGGTGGGGCAGCAGGCGGCGGATCATCGGCGGCCTCCCGCGTTCTTGCCGAGCACGGCTTCGACATAGCCCTGCGGCGCGAACAGCTGCGTCGCCGTTGCCTCGGTATAGGCCGTCACCGGTCCGCCGAACACGGCCAACAGCCCCAGCGCGGCGACAAGCGCGGCCGCGGCCCCGACCCCGACCACGCGGCCCCGCAGCACCCGGGTCGGGATCTCTCCCTCCAGCTCCGAACTCTTCCAGAACAGGCGGCTGCCCGCCCGTGCGAAGGCCAACACCCCGATCAGGGTGGTGATCAGGATGCTGCCCCATATCCACGCCGCCGCCGGCGCCTCGCGCACCCCGTCGAGGATCAGCAGCTTGCCGACGAAGCCCGACAGCGGAGGCAGGCCGACAATGCCGATCGCCGCGAGGAAGAACAGGCCGGACAGCACGCCCGCCTGGCAGAACCGCGGGGCGTGCGTCAGGGCGTCGACATGCACCCCCCGCCGCTTGGCGATCAGATCGGCGACCAGGAACAGGGCCGCGCCCGCCAGCGTCGAATGCAGCATATAGTAGAGGGCCGGTCCCATGGCCTCGGCGGTGAACACGGCGACGGCGCTCAGCAGCACGCCCATGGAGCCGACCACCGACCACGCCGCCATGTCGCGCAGGCCGCGGGCCGCGAACAGGCCGATGAAGCCGATGAAGGTGGTCGCGATCGCAGCCGGCAGCATCCACGGTCCGGCCACAAAGGCCGCCGCCCCGGCCTCCGCGCCGAAGATCAGCGTGCCGGTGCGGATGATGGCGTAGGCGCCGACCTTGGTCATGATGGCGAACAGGGCCGCCACCGCGCCGGTCGTCGCCGAATAGGTCCCCGGCAGCCAGAAATGCAGCGGGGCCAGCGCGGCCTTGAGGGCGAACACCACGGTCAGCACCAGGGCCGAGGCGGCGATCAGCCCTTGATCGCCGACCGGCGCGGCGGCCACCCGGACCGCCAGATCGGCCATGTTGAGCGTCCCGGTCACGCCGTAGAGCAGGCCCACGCCGACCAGGAACAGCGTCGAACCGACCAGGTTGATGACCACATATTTGACCCCCGCCTTCAATCGCTGGGGTCCCTGTCCATGCAGCATCAGCCCGTAGGAGGCGATCAGCAGCACCTCGAAGAAGACGAACAGGTTGAACAGGTCCCCGGTCAGGAAGGCGCCGTTCAGTCCCAGCAGCTGGAACTGGAACAGGGGGTGGAAATGCCAGCCCTTGCGGTCCATCCCCGTGGCTACCGCATAGGTCATGACCGCCGTGGCCAGCGCCGCGGTCAGCAGCAGCATCATGGCCGACAACCGGTCCAGCACCAGCACGATGCCGAACGGCGCCCGCCAGTTGCCGAGGGCGTAGCTCTCGGTCGTCCCGCCCGAGGCGTGGATCACCAGGGCGGCGGCGATGCCGACCAGCGTCAGGCAAGAGCCCAGCGATACCAGTCGTGACGTATCCAGCCGATGCCGCAACAGCAGCAGGCTGGCCGCGCCCATCACGGCGGGCAGCACCACCGCCGCCGCGACCAGCAGGGAGATCGCGGGAGTCACGACGCGTCCTCCGCATCTTCATGGCCGTCGACGTGATCCACGCCGGTCTCGAGGAAGGTGCGCAGCGCCAGCACCACCACGAAGGCGGTCATGCCGAAGGCGATGACGATGGCGGTCAGCACCAGGGCCTGGGGCAGGGGGTCGGTATAGGCCTCCGCCGCCTTGTCGTAGATCGGCGGCCGGTCGATCACCAGCCGGCCCATGGCGAACAGGAACAGGTTGATCGCATAGGACAGGAAGGCCAGTCCCAGCACCACCGGGAAGGTTCGTCCGCGCAGCACCAGATAGACTCCGGCGGCGGTCAGGACGGCGATGGCCGAGGCGACGAGCAACTCCATGGTCATTGGCCGGCCTCCGTCGGCGCTGCGGCGGGCGTGCGCGACGGGTCGACGTCCATCGCCTCCAGCGTCTCCAGCGGCGGCTGCTTTTCCGCGCTCTGGGCCACCCGCGACAGCTGGGCGAGGGCCAGCATCACCGCCCCGATCACGGTCAGGGCCACGCCGATGTCGAACAGCATGGCCGTGGCCAGCTCGATTTCCCCGATCAGCGGCAGGTGAAAATAGTCGAAGGCGCTGGTCAGGAACGGCGCCCCGAACAGCAGCGAGCCGAGGCCCGTGGCGGCGGCGGTCAGCACCCCCGCGCCGATCAGGCTGTGATGGTCGGCCCGCAGGCGCCGGTCCGCGAAGCTGTAGCCCGAGGCCATGTACTGCATCAGGATGGCGATCGAGATCACCAGTCCGGCGATGAAGCCGCCGCCCGGCTGGTTATGCCCCCTCAGGAAGATGTACAGCCCCACCGCCACGGCCAGCGGCAGCAGCAGGCGCGTGGCCACGACCAGCATCATCGGGTGGTGCTCGGGCGATCGCACCGTGTCGGGCTTCCACGCCGCCACCCGCCGGCCGCTGGCCCCGGTCCCGACCGTCTCCAGCAGCGAGAATATGCCCAGCGCCGCGATGCCCAGCACGATGATCTCGCCGAAGGTGTCGAAGCCGCGGAAGTCGACGAGGATGACATTGACCACATTGGTCCCGCCGCCGCCGGAATAGGCGTTGTCCCAGAAATAGCCCGAGATGCTGTCCAGGGGCCGGGTCATCACCGCCCAGGCCGCGCCGCCGACGCCGAGGCCGGCGACACAGGCCACTGCGCCGTCGCGGATGCGCCGCCACGGCGGGGTCTCGGCCGGCGTGGTCTTGGGCAGCAGATTGAGCGCCAGCAGCATCAGCAGGATGGTCACCACCTCGACCGAGATCTGGGTCAGGGCCAGGTCAGGGGCCGACAGATGGGCGAAGGCCAGCGAGATGATCAGCCCGACGATGCCGATGTAGATCAGCGAGACGTAGCGCGCGCGGTGGAACAGGACGACCAGTCCCGTGGCCGTCACCAGGGCGATCCAGCCGGCCACGGCGGCCGCCGACGCGGGCACGCCTGGCCGCTCGCCTCCCGCATAGTCGGCGCTGAGGAAGCCGGCGATGCCGACCACCGCCGCGGTCGCGATCAGCGCCGCCATGGCTCGCTGCAGCGAGCCGTTGTGAATCGCGTTGACGCCGCGTCGCGACAGGGTCGCCGCCCCCGCCACCCCGGCGTCGAACAGGGTCTTGGCCCGGGGCAGGGGCATGGCCTCGAACAACCGCGCCAGCCGCCCGTGAACCACCAAGGCCAGGGCGCCGACGGCGATGGCGATGACGCTCATGAACAGGGCGGGCGTCACCCCGTGCCACAGAGCCAGGTGAACGTGTGGCGCCGCGCCGTTGGTCACCACCTCCGCCACCGCATCCACCAGCGGGCCGGCGAACAGAGCCGGGGCCAGGCCGATGGCCACGACCAGCGCCGTCAGCACCGCCGGCGGCCCCCACAGGCCAATGCCCGGATCATGCGGCGTCTTGGGATAGTCGTCCCGGCGCGGTCCGAAATAGACATGGACGATGTAGCGCAGCGAATAGGCCACCGACAGCGTCGCCCCGAGCGTCGCCAGCACCGGAAACACCCACGGCTGGCCCAGCCAGACGGTGTGCGCCGCCTCCTCCAGCATCATTTCCTTGGAGATGAAGCCGTTCAGCGGCGGGACCCCGGCCATCGATAGCCCGGCGATCAGCGCCAGCGTGCCGGCGATCGGCATCAGGCCGAACAGCCCGCCCAGCCGCTTCAGATCGCGCGTCCCCGCCTCGTGGTCGACGATGCCCGCGTTCAGGAACAGCGCCGCCTTGAAGGTCGCGTGATTGATGATGTGGAAGACCCCGACCAGCGCCGCCATCGGCGTGCCGATGCCGAACAGCAGGGTCAGGAAGCCCAGGTGGCTGACCGTCGAATAGGCCAGCAGCCCCTTCAGATCGTCCTTGAACAGGGCCACCCAGGCGGCGAACACCATGGTCACGAGCCCGGTCGTGGCCACGATCAGGAACCAGGCCTCGGTCCCCGCCAGCACCGGCCACAGCCGCGCCAGCATGAACACGCCGGCCTTCACCATGGTCGCCGAATGCAGATAGGCGCTGACCGGCGTCGGGGCGGCCATGGCGTGCGGCAGCCAGAAGTGGAACGGGAACTGCGCCGACTTGGTGAAGCAGCCGCCGAGGATCAGCAGCAGGGCCGGCAGGTACAGCGGTGAGGCCTGGATCAGCTCGCGCTGCTGCAGGATCACGGTCAGATCGTAGGATCCCGCGATATGGCCGAGGATCATCAGACCGCCGATCAGGGCCAGGCCGCCGCCGCCGGTGACGAACAGCGCCATCCGCGCGCCCTGCCGCGCCTCGGCCGAGTGACGCCAGAAGCCGATCAGCAGGAAGGACGACAGGCTGGTCAGCTCCCAGAAGATCAGCAGCAGCAGCACGTTGTCCGACAGGACGATGCCCAGCATCGCCCCCTGGAACAGCAGCAGATAGGTGAAGAACCGGCCCATCGGATCGGCCGCCGCGAGGTAGAAGCGGGCGTAGATGATGATCAGCAGGCCGATGCCGAGGATCATCCCCGCGAACATCAGTCCCAGCGGGTCGAGGAACAGGTTGGCGTTCAGCCCGAGGGCCGGGATCCACGGCACGCCGGCCCGCACCGTCTCCCCGTCCATCACCCCCGGCGCCATGCCCGCCAGCACGACCAGCGCCGCCAGGGTCACGGCGCCGGCGGCGAGGGCGGCGGCGTTACGGCCACGCCGGATGGCGAGCGCCGGGGCGAGGGCTCCGATCAATGGAAGAAGGGCGAGCAGAAAGAGCAAGAATCGGCCTCGGAAGCGTCACACAGGCGGGGCGCGGGCCGGTCTTGATAGAGGGTGGCGGCGCGGATTTCTCCCCCCTCGCGCCGTTTTTTCGGCGAAGTATCGCCGCAGGCCGATCGGCGCGGCGCCGGCTGCCCGGCGCCCCGACCGGCGCAACACTCGCGCCATGGGAACGATTTCGCCCGTGGCGGGGCCAATACTGGCCCACACAGGGGCGAATATTGACCTAAGGTCATCGGTTTCTGTCGCTTTTGCGTCACAGTCTGGCTTGCGCCACGGCTGAAATGAGGCCGCGCCGGGCCCCGATGCTTGTGGCGGAGTCCCGCTTGGATTACCCCGAATGCTGGAGTTTCCGCGCTCCGCAAGAAGGGCGCGGGCCAGGGATCAGGAAACGCCGCGGCGACCGGACACCGGGCGCCCCGGCCATTGTCGGGGAGCGACCATGCGCCTTACCAACCTTCTTCGCACCACTGCGTCCGCCGCCGTCGTCGGCGCCGTCGCCTTCGGCTTCGCCGGAGCCGCCTCGGCCCAGGATGCGCCCCAGGAGCGCGCCACCGTCGACGACATCATCGTCACCGCCCAGAAGCGCGAGCAGAACCTGCAGGACGTGCCCATCGTGGTCACCAGCCTGTCGCAGGAAGTGCTCGAGGACGCCGGCGTTCGCGACATCAAGGACCTGCAGATCCTCACCCCCGGCATGACGGTCACCTCGACCTCGTCGGAAGCCTCGACCACCGCCCGTATCCGCGGCGTCGGCACGGTCGGCGACAACCCCGGCCTGGAAAGCTCGGTCGGCGTGGTCATCGACGGCGTCTACCGTTCGCGCAACTCGGTCGGCTTCGGCGACCTCGGCGAACTGCAGCGCATCGAGGTCCTGAAGGGCCCGCAGGGCACGCTGTTCGGCAAGAACACCTCGGCCGGCGTCATCAACATCATCACCGAGGCCCCGTCGTTCACTCCGGGCTTCAGGGCCGAGGCCACCGTCGGCAACTACGGCGCCATGGCCGTGTCGGGCTCGGTCACCGGCCCGATCAGCGACACCCTGGCCTTCCGCCTGTACGCCGGCCGCCGGCTGCGCGACGGCTTCATGGAAATCGACACCGGTGACGGCCCGCGCACCAACACCGACGACAACAACCAGGACTTCGGCACCGTCCGCGGTCAACTGCTGTGGCTGCCGAACGACAACACCTCGATCCGCTTCATCGCCGACTACTCGTCGCGCGACGAATACTGCTGCATCGGCACCCAGATCCGCACCGGCCCGACCTATCCGTTCATCGACGGCCTTTCCAACGGCACCGGCCAGCGTCCGCCTGCGGCCGGCTTCGGCCCGCTGCCGTTCTCGCGCACCGGCTACGCCAACCGCGACAGCGGTCAGGAGGTCGAGGACAAGGGCTGGTCGCTCGAGGCCAACGTCGACATGCCGTCGTTCCTCGGCGGCTCGACCCTGACCTCCGTCTCCTCGTGGCGCAAGTGGACGTCCAGCCTCGGCCACGAGATCGACTACACCGGCGCCGACATCGCCTACCGCGAACAGGACGGCGAGTTCGGATTCGATGTCGAGAATACGACCCAGGAGTTCCGCCTCGCCGGCGCAACCGACAGCCTCGACTGGCTGGTCGGCCTCTTCGTCACCAATGAGCAGATCGGTCGCGCCGACAGCTGGTATCTGGGTGCGGACTACACCCCCTTCCTGTCCTTCCTGCTCAGCGCCCGCATCAACGCGGTCAACCCGGCCCTTCCGGTCAGCCCCGCGACCATCGGCTGCTACACCCGGCCCGGCCAGACCGCTGCGGGTTTCGGCGGCTGTCTCGCCACCGGCGGCATGTCGCCGGCCGGTCCGACGGCGGCGACCGGCCCCGGCTTCGTCGTCGGTCAGGCCTACCGGGACAACTACGAACAGGATTCGAACTCGTTCGCCCTGTTCACCAACAACACCTGGCACGTCACCGACGCCTTCGACCTGACCCTCGGCCTGCGTTACACCATCGATGAGAAGAAGCTGCGGGGCCAGCAGACCAACACCAACGGCAACGGCACGACCTGCAGCGCGGCGCTGGCCAACTCCGGCGCGATCGGCGCGGTTCTCGGGGCCAACACCCCGACCGTCCTCGCCACCATCTGCCTGCCGTGGGCCAACTCGGCCTTCAACAACCGCTCCGTCTCCGAAAAGTTCGACGACAGCGAGCTCAGCGGCACGGTCAAGGCGTCCTACCGCATCAACCCGTCGGTCCTGACCTATCTGTCGTACGCCCGCGGCTACAAGAGCTTCGGCTACAACCTGGACCGCGTGCAGTCGGGCATCACCCCGGCCGCCTCGACCCTGTTCCCGTCGGAAGTGGTGGACAGCTATGAAGCCGGCGTGAAGATGACGCTGCTGGATCGCACCCTGCTGCTGAACGCCACCTATTTCGACCAGACGTTCGACGACTTCCAGCTCAACACCTTCCTCGGCACCGCCTTCGTGGTGGAGTCGATCCCCGAGCTCACCTCGCGCGGCGTCGACGCCGACTTCCTGTGGTTCTCGCCGGTCGAAGGCCTGAGCTTCCAGGGCGGCGTCACCTGGACCGACGCCAAGTACGGCAACTTCACCGCCGCCGACCTCGCCGCGCCGGGCAACTTCCCGCAGCTGTCCCTGCTGCCGGGAGCCCGCGCATCGTTTGCGCCGGAATGGTCGTCGACCTTGGCGATCAACTTCGACCGCAACATCGGCGACGACGTCCGCATCGGCTTCAGCCTCGCCGGCAAATATATGAGCGACTACAACACCGGCTCCGACCTGCTGCCCGCCAAGCAGCAGGACGCCTACACCACGCTGAACGGCCGCTTCCTGGTCGGCAGCGCGGATGAGCGCTGGACGGCCGAGTTCTGGGTCCAGAACCTGACCGACGAGGAGTACATCCAGGTCGCTTACAACGCCCCGCTGCAAGGCTCGGCGTTCCAGAGCACGGTCCAGCCCAACGGCACATATTACAACCCGGCGCTGGACAGCCAGACCTACGACGCCTTCTTGGGCGCGCCGCGCACCTACGGCGCGACCCTGCGCTTCAAATACTGATCACCGCCGCGGGGCGGAACGGCACAGCCGGCCGGGGGAAACCCCGGCCGGTTTTGCTTTGCCCGTCGAGCGTCGCGCGCGTCACACGGCCAGCTTCACCCGGCTGTCGCCGCGGCGCGGCCTGACCTCCAGCGGTGGACAGTCGCCGACGAGAGGCTAGTCTCCCGAAAAGCTGCAATCGGGAGGAAGGCATGCGCACGCTGCGACGATCCGCTGTGATCCTGGCCGGGGTCGCCCTGGCCTCGCCGGCTGGCCCCGTGTCGGCCCAGGCCCAGTCGCCCTCCGGCGCCAGCTGCGCCAGCGCGGCGGCCAAGGGCAACCGGCCGCCGGCCGCCAGTCTGCAATCCACCGCCTCAAGCGTCGGAGAGACCGCCGATCGCGCGGTTACCCTGACGGTGGCCGCGACCGACCCGGACAGGGATGAACTGACGTACGACTACAACGTCACGGGCGGCCGCCTCATAGGCGCGGGTTCCACCGTCCGCTGGGACCTGCGCGGCGTCCAGCCGCGGACCTACACCGTGACTGTAACCGTCGACGACGGCAGGGGTTGTTCCGCCTCTGACAGCCTCAACGTCTCGGTCGACCGCTGGTGACACGCCTTCGGCGCGGGCGAACAGGAGGCACGCCCCTGGCCCCTGGTCCCTGCCCGCCTCGAGCTGTCCCTAATCCGCCTCCGCCGGCTTCGGCTGGCCCGGCGTCTGGCGCTGGCCCTCGAACATCCGGTGCATGCGCCGCACGAAGAAGCCGGCGATGTCGTCGACGATGGTGAAGATGGCCGGGATGTAGAGCAGCGAGAGGAAGGTCGAGGTGATCAAGCCGCCGATCACCGCAATGGCCATCGGCTGACGGAAGGCGACGTCGGCCCCCAGGCCGATGGCGATCGGCATCATGCCGGCGCCCATGGCCACGGTGGTCATGATGATCGGCCGGGCCCGCTTGTGGGCCGCGTCGAGCAGGGCTTCATGCCGGGTCATGCCGTCCTTGCGGGCCATGATCACATAGTCGACCAGCAGGATCGAGTTTTTGGCCGCGATCCCCATCAGCATCAGGATGCCGATCAGCGACGAGATCGAGAAACTCGATCCGACCAGCAACAGGCCGACGAAGGCGCCGCCGATGGCCAGCGGCAGGGCGGCCATGATGGTGACCGGCAGGGCGAAGCTGCGGAACAGCAGCACCAGCACCGCATACATCAGCAGCAGGCCCGAACCGAAGGCGATGGCGAAGCCGCTGACCATCTCGGCCAGGAACTCGGTGTCCCCCGACGGCACCTCGCGCACCCCCGCCGGCAAATTCTTGACCGACTCCAGCGCCCGGACCCGCGCAGCGGCCTCGCCGACGGTGATGCCGTCCAGTTCGGCGGTTATTGTGCCGATCCGCGACCGGTTGCGACGGCTGATTTCCGACGGACCCGCCCCGAAGGTGACGTCCGCCACCGCCCCCAGCGGCACGGCTGAACCCGTCGCCGTCGGCACTCTCAGGTTCTCGATCACGGACAGGTCCTGGCGCGCCGCCTCGGCGAGCATCAGCCGGATCGGAATCTGTCGGTCGCCCAGATTGTATTTCGGCAGGTTCTGCTCGACGTCGCCCAGCGTCGCCACCCGCACGGTCTGCGAAATGGCCCCGGTGGAGACCCCCATCAGCGCCGCCTGGTCGGGCTTGGGCGTGACCAGGATTTCCGGCCGTGCGATCGAGGCGGTGTTGACCACATTGGCCAGGCCGGGGACGCCGCGCATCTCGGCCTCGACCGCGCGCGTCGCGGCCTCCAGCGCCGGACCGTTGTCGCTCAGCAGCGACAGGCTGTAGCGGGTCCCGTCCCCGGGCCCGCCGCCGCCGCCGCCGCCCGCGCCGATCCGGGCGCCCGGAACGTCACGGAACTGATCGACCATCAACCGGGTGAACGCCTGCTGGTCCAATCGCCGGTCGCCCTTGTCGACCAGATCGGCGGTGATCCGGGCGCTGGCCACGCTGATCGAACTGTAGACCGACTCCACCTCCGGGCGTTCGGCCAGCACGCGGGTGACCCGCTCGACCACGGCGTCGGTCTCCTGCAGCGTCGCGCCCGGCGGCAATTCGACGCTGAACGAGGCCCGCCCCTGATCGCCGGCGGGGAAGGGCTCGGCCGGCACCTGCATGCCGAGGAAGATCGAGACAGCGAAGATGACGATGCCGGCCGCGGCGACCTTCCAGCGGTGCCCCAGCGATATCCGCAGCGCCCTCAGATAGGGCGCCATCCAGAACGGATCGGCGTCGTGGTGTCTGGTCGAATGGCGCAGCAGATAGGCGCCCATCAGCGGCGTCAGCATCCGCGCCACGACCAGCGAGAAGAACACCGCCACACAGGCGGCGAGGGCGAAGGCGATGAAGAACTGGCCGATGATGCCGGGCATGAAGCCGACCGGGGCGAATACGGCGATGATGGTGGCCGTGGTCGCGACCACGGCCAGGCCGATTTCGTCGGAGGCCTCGATGGCCGCGTCATAGGGCGATTTGCCGTCGCGCATATGCCGGACGATGTTCTCGATCTCGACGATCGCGTCGTCGACAAGGATGCCGATGGTCAGCGACAGCGCCAGCAGGGTGACGCCGTTCAGCGTCTGCCCCGTCGCCGCCAGTACCGCGAATGTGGGGATCAGTGACAGCGGCAGGGCGACCGCGGCGATGATCGTCGCCCGCAGATCCCTCAGGAACAGGAACACCACCAGCACGGCCAGGGCGGCGCCGATCAGCAGGGCCTCGACCGAGGCGATATAGCTTTCCTCGATATATTCGACATTGGAGGTGATCTGCTGGATCGAGACCGTCGGATTGGACTCGTCCAGTTCAGCGACGACCTCGCGCACCCGTTCGGCGACCTTGACCTCGCTCGCCCCTCGCGACCGCAGCATGTTGAAGGTGACGACCTGTTGACCGTCGTGGCGCGCGAAGGACCTCGGCTCGGACCAGGAGTCCTCGATCCGGCCGAGATCGCCCAGACGCACGCTGTCGCCGCCCGCCAGCGGGATGCGGGTTTCGCGCAGTTCTTCCAGCGAGTCCGCGGCGCCGGGAACGCGGATGGCGCGCTCCGATCCGGCCACGGTCACGCGGCCGCCCGGCAGGTCGCTGTTGGCCGACACCAGCGACTGGCTGACCTGGGCGGCGGTGACCCCGCGCGCCGCCAGACGGTCGGGATCGATCTCCACCCGGATCTCGCGGTCCACCCCGCCGCCGCGATTGACTTCGCCGACGCCGGGGATGGCCAGCAAGGCGCGGCTGACCTCATTGTCGACGAACCAGCTCAGCTGCTCCGGCGACAGCGTCGGGGACTGCACCACATAGGTGATCAGGCTGTCGCCGGTGATGTCGATCCGCTGGACCGTCGGCTCCTGCATGTCCTGCGGCAGGGATGAGCGCAGGCGCGCCATGGCGTTGCGGACGTCGTTGGTGGCCCGCTCGACATCGGTGGCCAGTTCGAATTCGATGATCGTCGTCGAATAGCCGTCGCCGACCGTGGAATCGATCGACTTGACCCCGCCCAGCCCGACCACCGCATCCTCGATCAGGCGGGTGACCTGGGTCTCCAGTTCGCTCGGCGCAGCGCCCGGTCGTCCCGCGCCGACGTAGATGATCGGGGCCTCGACGTCCGGATTGTTGTTGATCCCCATGGTGCTGAAGCCGACCACGCCGGCGATGGTCAGGACGAGGAACAGCAGGATGACCGGGATCGGATTCCGGATGGACCAGGCGGAGATATTGTTCATGGTCAGCCCGCCTTGGCGGCCGACTTGGCCGTCGCCGCGGGCTGGACGGCCGGCGCCACCCGCACCCGGTCGCCCTCACCGAGGAAGCCGGCGCCCTGAACGATGATGCGCGAACCGGCCGTCACGCCGTCGACCGCGGTCCACTCGCTGCCCCGGGTCTGGATCACCACCGGCCGGAAACGGGCCCGGCCCTGACTGTCGAGGATGAACACCCCCGGCTTGTTCTCACGGTACAGCACCGCCGCGGTCGGCACCGTCACCGCGGGATTGGCCCCGACGTCGATGCGGGCGCGCGCGAACATGCCGGGGCGGAAACCGCCGCCGCTCAGGCTGATCCGGGCGATGCCGAGCCGGGTCTGGGGATCGACTTCCGGGGTGACGATCCGCACCGAGCCGGTGGTCTCGCCCACCTGATCCGAACTCACCACGGCGCCCTGGCCCGACCGCACCAGTCCCAGCTCGGTTTCCGGCACCTGGGCGTCCAGCTCCAGCCGGCCGTCGCGGACGATGCGGAACAGCTCTGTTCCGGGCGAGACGATCTGGCCGCGGGTCACGTTGCGGCTGATCACCAGACCCGACACCGGCGCGCGGATGGTCGCCTGCGACAGCCGCGTCCGGGTTTCCGACAGCGCCGCGCGCTGGGCGAGCAGACTGGCGTCCGACGACCGCTTGTTGGCCAGGGCCGTGTCCAGCGAGGCCTGGCTGAGGAAACCCCGCTCCTTCAGCTCCTGGGCCCGGTCCAGCGCCGCCTGGTCGCGGTCGGCGTTGGCCTCGGCGGTCTGCACCGCCGCGCGTTGCTGGCTCAGCTGCGCGCGCAGCAGGGCGTCGTTCAGCTGCACCAGCGGCTGGCCCTGCCGGACGTAGCGACCCTCGTCGACATAGACGGCCGTGGCGGTCAGACCGCCGGTCTCGGCCCCGACCGGCACCTCTTCCCACGCCGAGACGGTGCCCGACGCCGTGACGGTGCGGGGCAGGTTGCGCAGCGCGGCGGTCGCCACCGTCACTGTCTGACTGCTGCCCCCGGCGTCCGCCTTGGCCTTGGCCTCGGCCTTTTTGGCCGCCTCGTCGCCGCCGCAACCGGCCAGCGCCAGCGCTAGGGTCAGGACGGCCGCGCCGGCCCAATTATTCCGCTTCATGTTCGCCACGCCTGAGTCCCTTGGGGCGCGGAAGGGGATGAGCCGCGCCCGGGCGCCGCCGATGCGGCCGCCTTGTCATCGACCGTTGAATATCCGTTCCGGGGTCTCTTCTCAAACGCCAATCCGCCGTCTTACGTCGATGTAATCCGCCACAAATGCTGTGACGGAGGCTGTCCCGCCGCTGTCCGCGTTGGCGATCCGGCCCCGCCGTGCTACCGGCGCGGCCATGACGACCCCTCCCATCGAACGTATCCGGAATTTCTCCGTTGTCGCCCACATCGACCACGGCAAGTCGACGCTGTCGGACCGGCTGATTCAGCACACCGGCGGCCTGACCGCGCGTGAGATGTCGGCCCAGGTTCTCGACAACATGGACATCGAGAAGGAGCGGGGCATCACCATCAAGGCGCAGACCGTGCGCCTCAACTACAAGGCCCGCGACGGCCTCGACTACGTCCTCAACCTGATGGACACCCCCGGCCACGTCGACTTCGCCTATGAGGTCTCGCGCTCGCTGGCCGCCTGCGAGGGCTCGCTGCTGGTCGTCGATGCGTCGCAGGGCGTCGAGGCCCAGACCCTGGCCAATGTCTATCAGGCCATCGACAACAATCACGAGATCGTCCCGGTCCTCAACAAGATCGACCTGCCCGCCGCCGAGCCTGAGCGGGTGCGCGAGCAGATCGAGGACGTCATCGGCATCGACGCCTCCGAGGCGGTCATGGCCAGCGCCAAGTCCGGCCTCGGCATCGAGGAGGTGCTCGAGGCCATCGTCACCCGCCTGCCGGCGCCCAAGGGCGACCCCGCCGCCCCGCTCAAGGCCATGCTGGTCGACGCCTGGTACGACCCCTATCTCGGCGTCGTCCTGCTGGTCCGCGTCTTCGACGGCGTGCTCAAGGCCGGCCAGCGCATCAAGATGATGCAGTCCGGCTCGACCCACCTGGTCGACCGCGTCGGCGTCTTCCTGCCCAAGAACACCCCGGTCGAGCAGCTCTCGGCCGGCGAGGTCGGCTTCATAACCGCCCAGATCAAGGAGGTCGCCCACGCCGCCGTCGGCGACACCATCACCGACGAGAAGAAGCCCACCGCCGAACCGCTGAAGGGCTTCAAGGAAGTCCAGTCCGTGGTCTTCTGCGGCCTGTTCCCGGTCGACGCCGCCGACTTCGAGGACCTGCGCGCCGCCATCGGCCGCCTGCGCCTCAACGACGCCAGCTTCACCTATGAGATGGAATCCAGCGCCGCCCTCGGCTTCGGCTTCCGCTGCGGCTTCCTCGGCCTGCTTCACCTCGAGATCATCCAGGAGCGCCTCAGCCGCGAGTTCAATCTCGACCTGATCGCGACCGCCCCCAGCGTGGTCTACAAGATCGACCTGCGCGACGGCTCCCAGATCGACCTGCACAACCCGGCCGACCTGCCCGACGTGATGCAGATCATGGAAATCTCGGAACCGTGGATCAAGGCGACCATCCTGACCCCCGACGAGTACCTCGGCGGCGTCATCAAGCTGTGTCAGGACCGCCGGGGCCAGCAGATCGAGCTCAGCTACGTCGGCGCCCGCGCCCTGGTGGTCTACGAACTGCCGCTCAACGAAGTCGTCTTCGACTTCTACGACCGGCTCAAATCCATCTCCAAGGGCTATGCCTCGTTCGACTATGAGCTGACCGACTACAAGGCCGGCGACCTGGTCAAGATGAGCATCCTCGTCAACGCCGAGCCGGTCGACGCCCTGTCGATGCTGGTCCACCGCGGCCGGGCCGAGACCCGCGGCCGCGGCATGGTCGAGAAGATGAAGGAGCTGATCCCGCCCCACCTCTTCCAGATCCCCATCCAAGCCGCCATCGGTGGCAAGATCATCGCCCGCGAAACCGTCCGCGCCCTGCGCAAGGACGTCACCTCGAAATGCTACGGCGGCGACGCCACCCGCAAGAAGAAGCTGCTCGAGAAGCAGAAGGCCGGCAAGAAACGCATGCGCCAGTTCGGCAAGGTCGAGATCCCGCAGGAGGCCTTCATCGCGGCGCTGAAGATGGATGAGGATTGAGCATGACTGACGCCGCCGCCCGCCCCCCGTTCGAGCCGCTCAACGATCTCGAGCGCCTGCTGATGGCCGCCGCCTCGGGCGGGGCGGAAGAGCGCGCCGCCTTCCAGGCCGCCGTGCCCGATCACCCGCTGTGGGCCGTGCGCGCCCCGGGCGAGGTCGCCGACGACGTCTTGCGCCTGCGCAGCGTGGCCCAGCCGGGCGGTCCCGCCGCCACCGCCCTCTTCACCGCCGCCGAGCGCGCCTCCGCCGTCATGGGCGAGGCCGCCGACCCGGTCGCCTTCCCCGGCCGCGACCTGCTCGAGGCCATCCGCGCCAATCCGGCCGTGCTCAATCCCGGCCACGGCTATGGCGTGCGCTGGAGCCCCGACGCCATGGCCTCGCTGATCGGCCGTCCCAATCCGCTGCCCGCCGACCGTTACCCGACCGAGGTGGCCCGGCCCGCCGACACCCCGCCCGGCCTCGTCGAGGCCCTGACCCGTGAGTTCTCGGCCGCGCCCGCGGTCAAGGCCGTCTGGCTGGCCCTGGCCCGCTGGCGCGACGGCGAGCAGGGCTTCCTGCTCGACATCCGCGCCGACGGCGACGCCGCCGTGCCGGTGCTGATGGAGCGCGCGCTCAAGGATCTGACGCTCGACGCCCGTCTCGACGTCGTCGTCGGCTCTCCGGCCGAGGCGCCCGGCGTCGGTCTGGAAATCGTCGCCCCGCGATAGCGTATCGGCCCGAAGCGCCGCATGCTGTCGACCTCACCGCCCCGCGAGGACCGCACCATGGCGACCGACTCCCTCAGCGCCTCCGCCCGCGCCCCCCGCCTCGCCGTCCTCATCGACGCCGAGAACGCCTCGCCGCGCATCGCCGAGGCCCTGTTCACCGAGATCGCCACCCTCGGCGAGGCCTCCGCCCGGCGCATCTATGGCGACTTCGCCTCCAACCAGATTCAGGGCTGGACGAAAGTCCTCGCCCGCTACGCCATCCAGCCGCAGCAGAATTTCGCCAACACCAAGGGCAAGAACTCCGGCGACATCGCCCTCGTCATCGACGCCATGGACCTGCTCCACTCGGGCCGCTTCGACGGCTTCTGCCTCGTCTCCTCCGACGCCGACTTCACCCGTCTGGCCTCGCGCATCCGCGAAGAGGGCGTCGACGTCTACGGCTTCGGCGAGCGCAAGACGCCCGAAAGCTTCCGTCAGGCCTGCACCCGCTTCATCTACACCGAGAACCTCACCGGCCGCGCCGTCTCCGACAACGACGACGAGCCCGCCGCCGCCGGTTCCGGCTCCGGCGCCGGCCGCACCCGCAAGGCCCCCGCCGCCGCCTCGGGCGAGGGCGCGACCCCCGTCCCCGGCAAGCGCCCCCCGTCCGAGGCCGCCCGCCTGATCGCCACGGTCATCGCCGACATGGACGAGGACGGCGCCGGCTGGGTCAACGCCGGCGGCATCGCCAACCGCCTGCGCAACGCCTACCCCGACTTCGACCAGCGCTCCTACGGCTACGCCAAACTGTCCGACCTGATCCGCGCCACAGGCCGGTTCGAGGTGGAGACCAGCTCGGGCGGGGCGATGCGGGTGCGGGACCGGGCGTAAGCTCTCCTCTCAACGGCGCGGGCGACGCTCCGGTAGGAAACCGGAAAGCTGTTCATGATCAGGTTGTTCCTGACTTGTTCTCCTGGCGGAATCTCTCCAGTCTGCCACCCTGAACAAGCGCGGAGTCGACCGTGTCGGAGTATGCCCTCATGGTGAAACAGGCTGGCCAGGCGACGGCCGACAAGGCGGTCGACCTCGGCCTGATCCCTGGTCCCGTGCGCCCGGCGGCGAAGCCGCCTGAGCTGACATTGATCCAGGGCGACAAGGATTCCGAGGGCGCCGACTTCACTTTCATCGACCTGTTCGCGGGCATCGGCGGCCTGCGCCGGGGCTTCGAGTCGATCGGCGGCCGCTGCGTCTTCACCTCGGAGTGGGACAAGTACAGCCAGAAGACCTACCGGGCGAATTTCCCGGACGACGATCACGAGATCAACGGCGACATCACGAAGATCGAGGCGTCGGAGATCCCGGTTCATGACGTCCTGCTGGCTGGCTTTCCGTGTCAGCCGTTCTCCATCGCCGGGGTGTCGAAGAAGAACGCCTTGGGGCGGGCACACGGCTTTGAGGACAAGACCCAGGGGACTCTGTTCTACGATGTCGCCCGGATCATCGCCCATCACCGCCCGGCGGCGTTCCTACTGGAGAATGTCCGCAACCTCGTCAGCCACGACAAGGGCAAGACGTTTCAGACGATCAAGGACGTCCTGACCGAGGAGCTCGGCTACACCATCGACTTCCGGGTGATCGACGGCCGCCACTGGACGCCCCAGCACCGCGAGCGGATTTTCATCATCGGCTTCCGCGAGAACCAGGGCTTCCGCTTCGCCGACATGAAGCTGCCGGACGCCGCCCCGAAGCTGGTGGACATCCTCCATCCCGGGGACGGTTCTGAGGTTCCGGATCAGCGCTTCACTGTCGGCAACTCCGGTCGCGTGTCGGACAAATACACCCTGACAAACCACCTCTGGAGCTATCTCCAGCGGTACAAGGAAAAGCATCAGGCGGCGGGCAACGGTTTCGGATTCGGGCTGGTCGGGCCGGACGACGTCGCTCGCACGCTGTCGGCCCGCTACTACAAGGACGGTTCGGAAATCCTGGTGAAGCAGGAGGACGGCAAGGCGCCGCGCCGTTTGACGCCGCGCGAGTGCGCCCGGCTGATGGGCTTTGACGCGCCTCAAGGGAATGACTTCATCATCCCCGTCTCGGACACCCAGGCCTATCGCCAGTTCGGGAATTCTGTTGTGGTGCCGGCCGTGAAAGCCGTCGCCGAACATATGAAGCCGCACCTCTTCGCCGCGCTCGGGAAACGGCCGAAGGCCGCGCTTGGCTGACGTCGTCGATGCGGCGACCCGCAGCCGGATGATGTCCGGCATCCGGGGCAAGAACACCAAACCGGAACTGCTGATCCGCAAGGCGCTCCACGCGCGGGGCTTTCGCTACCGGCTGCACTGCAAGGACCTGCCGGGGAACCCGGACCTGTGCCTGCCGAAGTATCGCGCGGTGATCTTCGTCCACGGCTGCTTCTGGCACGGCCACGACTGCCACCTGTTCAAATGGCCGAAGACGCGGCCGGAGTTCTGGCGGGAGAAGATCGGACGGAACCGGGAGGTGGATGCGGCTGCGATGGCTCGCCTTCAGGACGCTGGTTGGCGCGTTGCGGTCGTCTGGGAATGCTCCATAAAGGGACGGTTGCGGCTGGCCGACCTGCCGGAGGTGGTGAGCGAAATCGCTCGTTGGCTCCACAGCGACGAGGCCTTGCTGGAGATCGGGACGGCCAATGAAGCGGGGGTATCTGGCTGACTACTTCGTGGGCGTGGGCACAAAGCGGCTCAGCGGCACGGAAGTCGATCCGGCCATTTCAAATGGTCACGAATTTCAGGGCACGCGGATTCTTCAGGCCTTTCTGGGCCCGCCCTCGACCCGTCGCTCAATCCCCTGCACCTATATGTGGCTGACGGACGAGGAGGCTCCGGTCCGGCTGGACGCGACGGCGACCTGGTACGATTCCCGCGCGAACCAGCCGCACCGTCGTCCGGAGCCGCGGCTCCTGTACACAGCGGAGGCGGAACCGGTGGTCTACCAGGCCTCCGAGGGCGATACGCTGCTTGTCTGCCTCGGCCGAGACGCGCGCTTGACGGTTCTCCTGTGCCGGGCGGGCAGCGATATCGAGCAGCAACTGCTCTGGCTCTTCGACTTGGAGCCACCCACGGCGCAGTTCTCCCAGAGAGATATCCGCGAGACTGATCAGGGGGCGCTGAGCTTCGCGGCGCGCCAGATTCTCGAAGCGATCGAGGTTGAGGTCCCGGTCGCAGACGATCATTGGCTTGAAGCCCTCCTCAAGGCGTTTGGCCCGAAATTTCCTGGTACGGCTGCCTTTTCATCCTTTGCACGCGACCTGTGTCCGGAGGTCGATCCGAAGGGCGAGCCGGACTCGACCCTGATGGCTTGGCTGGAGTTGGAAGAGACGCTCTTCTTCACGCTCGAGCGGCACATCATCGATGAGCGGCTGCGTACCGGCTTCGTCGCCGCGAGCCGGACCGACGTTCACGGCTTCATAGCCTTTTCCCTGAGCGTCCAGAATCGGCGGAAGTCCCGGGCGGGATATTCGCTTGAGCACCACCTCGCCAGCATATTTGAGGCGCATGGCCTGGCCTTCGAGCGGGGCGGCCGGACCGAGGGGAACAAGAAGCCGGATTTCCTGTTTCCGGGTGCCGCCGCCTATCGGGACGACCGTTTCCCCGACGACGGGTTGACGCTGCTCGGCGCCAAGTCGACCTGTAAGGACCGTTGGCGGCAGGTTCTGTCGGAAGGGGCGCGGGTGCGGCGCAAGCACCTCGTCACCCTTGAACCTGGCATCTCCAGAAACCAGACCGACGAGATGCGGGCGGCCGACCTCCAACTCGTCGTGCCGGCCCCGATCCAAACTAGCTATCTCTCCGATCAGAGGGCCTGGCTCTTCTCGCTCCAGGACTTCCTCGCTCTGGTCCGGCGCCGCGCCGCCTGATCGCTTCCGTCCGGGATCGGCGTCTCCCGGCGGGAGACGATCAGCTTTCAGGTGGGACCCGCAAGGCGCAAAACCGGGATCGGCCCCCTCGTGTCCGTTGTGAATCGTCGTGCCCGTAGTGATGAACCTCAGCTCTCAACGGCAATTGCTGCGCTGCAAGTTAATGTGCAATCCGCCTATTCAAATCGCTCAACCCGTTGTTTTTCCCGGACTCCGTCCGTGATCGAGCGTCCTGAACCCGCCTGAGGGCGGAGGGGGTTTAGGATAGGGGCATCCCGTCGGTGGGGAGGGCGTCGGATCCACGTTCCTCGATGGCGGCGGGCTGTGGTCGAGCGATGAAGCCGGGGCGATGGAGAGTCCCGGGGTCCTCTCCGACGTCGATGGATGGCGTCTGATTGCTCGCCGCGCGCTCAAGGTTCGGGCCGATGCCGCTACATGCGGTCACGTCCGACCCGGGGCGGGGTCCCGCAAGGGCTCCGTCCCGATCCGGTAAGGCCTCAATCGGGCCGCCAGCCGGGGGAGTGTGCGGAAAACGGCCGCGCGGGGCAGCCTGTCTCGCCGAAACGGTATTCACGATTGCACCGGGCGAGGCCCGGTCGCCCCGCGCCCTCCCCACCTTCCGCGGCCCGCGCCCCGGAAGACGATGACGCACGTCTGTCAGACCCCACGCCGGAGCCCCCATGAAAAGACGCCGCCCCTCCCGCATCCGCATCAACGCCATCGTCATCCGCGAGGTCCAGCGCCGCCGCCTCGTCCGCATCGCGCGCGGCGAGATCGAGCCGAACTGCGAGCGCGAGGGCTTCTTTCAGTGGAGCCTGCTCGAGGGCCATCGCCCGCGATACGCGGACTTCATCCTGCCGCCGCTGCTGTTTCTCTGGGAACAGGGCGACGGCGGCGACGAGGCCGACGTCCCCGAAGACGCCCCCGCCGATGCCGCCCTCAGCGCGTCCTGAACCGCCCCGCCTCGGCCTTCAGCCCGGCGCCCCAACCGGTCTCCGGATGGTCCGGCTCGGGCATGAACGGCAGGGTCCCCGCCACCCCGCGCGCGGCCAGCGCCAGCGGCAGGGCGAACAGGGGCAGGACGCGCAGCGGCTTGCGCTTCTTGTCGGTGACGTCCCAGCCCTCGGCCTCGAAGGCCTCGACCAGTTGGGCGGGGGATTGGCGATGCAGATCCTTCAGATGATCGGGCCAGTCCGCGGGCAGGGCGGTCGCCTCGGCCTGGTCGAGGGTCAGGCCGAAGGCCTCGACGGCGACGGCGTCGACCTCGGGGTGGTCGTGGCGCTCGTCCGGATCGGCGATGCGCGGCTTCATCAGCGCCTTCAGCTCGAGGGCGTCGACGCCGGGCAGGTCGGCGAGGCGGCGCATGGCTACGCCTTCGGCGCCTTCAGCTGGGCCTGCACCGCGTCGAAGGTCTCGGCGACCTCGCCGGTCGGGGCCTTGCCCATCAGGCTGACGACGACGATGGCCAGGAAGGAGAGGATGAAGCCGGGCACGATCTCGTAGATGACCGAGCCGAGCTTGGCGCCGTCGGCCAGCACCGGCGCATAGGTCCAGAACAGGACGGTGGCGGCGCCGACGATCATGCCGGCGAGGGCGCCGTTGCGGGTCATCCGCTTCCACGTCAGCGACAGGATGACCAGCGGGCCGAAGGCGGCGCCGAAGCCGGCCCAGGCCTGCGACACGAGGTCGAGCACGCTGTTCTGCGGGTTCCAGGCGAGGACGCCCGCCGCCACGGCCACGGCCAGAACCGTGATCCGGCCGACCATCACCAGCTCCTTCTGGGGGGCGTCTTTACGGAGGAAGACCGCGTAGAAATCCTCGGTCAGGGAGGACGAAGACACCAGCAGCTGCGACGAGATGGTGCTCATGATCGCCGCGAGGATGGCCGCCAGCAGGAAGCCGGTGACCAGCGGGTTGAACAGTACGTCGGACAGCAGGATGAAGATGGTCTCGGGGTCGCTGACCTCCAGCCCGGTGCGGCTGGCGTAGGCGAGGCCGGCCAGACCGGTGCCCAGGGCGCCGATCAGGGTGACCAGCATCCAGCTCATGCCGATGTTGCGCATCATCGGCACGTCCCGGACCGAGCGCACGGCCATGAAGCGGACGATGATGTGGGGCTGGCCGAAATAGCCGAGGCCCCAGGCCATGGCCGAGACGACGCTGATGACCGTGGCGCCCTCGAACAGGTTGAGCAGGCCGGGATCGATGCTGCGGATGGCGCTCGCCGTCTCGGCCACGCCGCCGACCTGGGTCAGGGCCACGATCGGCACGAGTACGAGGGCGACGAACATGATGCAGCCCTGCACGAAGTCGGTCAGGCTGACCGCCATGAAACCGCCCAGCAGGGTGTAGGCCATGACCACGCCGGCGGTGATCATCAGGCCCCAGCCGTAGTCGAGGCCGAAGGCGCTCTCGAACAGCTTGCCCCCCGCGACCAGTCCGGACGAGGTGTAGAGGGTGAAGAAGATGACGATGACGACCGACGAGATGATGCGCAGAAGGCGGGTGCGGTCGAGGAAGCGCTTGTCGAAATAGTCGGGGATGGTCAGGGCGTCGCGCGCCAGCTGGGTGTGCAGTCTCAGCCGCGGGGCCACGATCAGGTAGTTGGCCAGCGCCCCGATGAACAGGCCGATGGCGATCCACGCCGACGACAGGCCGCTGAGGTACATGGCCCCGGGCAGGCCGAGCAGCATCCAGCCGCTCATGTCCGAGGCCCCCGCTGACAGCGAGGCCACGGCCGGCCCCAGCCTGCGCCCGCCGAGGATGTAGCCGGACACGTCGCTGGTCGACTCGCGATAGGCGTAGAGCCCGATGCCCAGCATCACGACGAAGTAGAGGCCGAGAGAGATGAATGCGCCGATTTCCATGACGCAGGCGTAGCAGCGTTGCGCCGACGGGGTCCACCCCCGGGGGGATCAGGGGAAGGTCACCACCGTGCGCACCGCTCGGCCCTCGGCCAGATCGTCGAAGGCCGCGTTGATCCGCTCCAGCGGGATGGTCCCGCTCAGCAGCCGGTCGACCGGCAGCCGCCCCTCGCGGAACAGGGCCACGTAGCGGGGAATGTCGCGCGAGGGCACGCACGTGCCGATGTACGACCCCTTCAGCGTCCGCTCCTCGGCCACCAGCCGCACCACGTTGACCGCCAGGGCGGCCTCGGGCGGGGGGAGCCCGGCGGTCACCGTGGTCCCGCCCCGCCGGGTCATCTTCCACGCCGCCTCCAGCGCCCGCACGCTGCCGGCCATCTCGAACACGAAATCGGCCCCGCCCCCGGTCAGGGCCCGCACCTGGTCCACCGCGTCGGCGTCGCTGGCGTTGACGGTTCTGACCGGCCCAAGGCTCCGCGCCAGCGCCAGCTTGTCCTCGCTCAGGTCCACGGCCACCACCGGCGACGCCCCGCTGGCCAGCGCCCCCAGCACCGATGACAGCCCCACTCCGCCCAGCCCGACCACGGCTGCCGACTGTCCCGCGCGCACCTTCGCCGTATTGACCACGGCCCCGACCCCGGTCAGCACCGCGCAGCCGAACAGGGCGGCATGTTCGAACGGCAGGTCGGCGTCGACCTTGATCAGCGAGCGGCGGGACACCACCGCATGGCTGGCGAAGGCCGAACAGCCGAGGTGATGATGCAGATCGCCCGCCTCGCTGTGCAGGCGCACGCCCCCGCCCAACAGCTCACCTCGCACGTTGGCCGCCGCGCCCGGCTCGCACAGGGCCGGCCGCCCGCTGGCGCAGGGATCGCAATGGCCGCAACTCGGCATGAAGACCATGACCACGTGATCGCCGACCGCGAGATCGCCGACGCCCGGCCCCAGCGCCTCGACCACCCCCGCCGCCTCGTGGCCCAGCGTCATCGGCATCGGCCGCGGCCGGTCGCCGTTGACTACGCTGAGATCCGAATGACACAGGCCCGCCGCCCTGACGGCGACCAGAACCTCGTCGCGACCCGGCGGGTCCAGCGTCACGGTCTCGATCGCCAACGGCCGGCTGTCGGCATAGGGGCGAGGGGCGCCCACGGCTCTGAGGACGGCGGCGGTGGTCTGCATGGTGGGAACGCTAGGCGCTTGACGCCGGGTCCGCCAAGCCCAAGGCTCGGCGTCGACAACAATGGGGAGAACGTGCGTGACCGGCACCATCGAGCGGACCAAGCGCAGCGACTATCGCCGCTTCCAGGCCATCTCCACGCGCTGGATGGACAATGACGTCTACGGCCACGTCAACAATGTCGTCTACTACTCGTGGTTCGACACGGCCGTGAACCGGCTGCTGGTCGTCAACGGCCTGCTCGACATTCACCAGGGCCAGGTGATCGGCCTGGTCGCCGAGACCGGCTGCCGCTACTTCGCGCCGACGGCCTTCCCGGACGAGATCCAGGCCGGCGTGCGGGTGGCTCACGTCGGCACCTCCTCGGTCCGCTACGAGATCGGCCTGTTCCGCAACAACGAGGAGGAGGCGGCCGCGGTCGGCCATTTCGTCCACGTCTACGTCGACCGCGAGACCAAGCGACCCGTCCCGGTCGACGACAAGATGCGGGGCTTTCTGGAGAGCCTGAAGACCTAGGTCAGTCGTCCAGTCGACCCATCAGCGCCAGCGCGCCGACAGCGGTCAGCACGCCCAGCGCGAAGGCCCCGACGATGGCGCCGGTGGCGACGGCGGCGGGCACGGTGACCGGGCGGGCCTCGTACCATTCGACGATGTCGGCCTCGTCGAGGTCCTCGTCGGTGTAGAGGTCGGCGTCGTAGATGGCGTCTTCGGCGGTCATGGCGCGGCTCCGTCGGGTCCCTCGGGAAATGCCTCGCCAGCCTCGCGGTTCCTGCCCGTGACAGCCGCTCCGCCATCGGCTAGACGGCCCGCCGACGAACCGCGACCGCGCCCGCGCTAAGCAGCGAGCCGCCGCGCGGCGAGCGATAGCGCCTACAGCAGAGATCCTCATGGCCGGCCATTCCAAGTTCAAGAACATCATGCACCGCAAGGGCCGCGCCGACGCGCAGCGGTCCAAGCTGTTCTCCAAGCTGTCGCGGGACATCACCGTGGCCGCCAAGTCGGGCCTGCCGGACCCGGCCATGAATCCCCGCCTGCGTCTGGCGGTGAACAACGCCAAGGCCGAGAGCCTGCCCAAGGACGTCATCCAGCGGGCCATCAACAAGGCCTCCAGCGGCGACGCCGACACCATGGAGGAAATCCGCTACGAGGGCCGCGGCCCGGGCGGGGTCGGCATCATCGTCGAGGCCCTGACCGACAACCGCAACCGGGCCGGCTCCAACATCCGCGCCGCCTTCACCAAGAACGGCGGGGCCCTGGGCGAGATCAACTCGGTCGCCTTCATGTGGGACCGCGTCGGTCAGATCGTCTATCCGGCCGAGGCGGGCAGCGAGGACGCGGTGATGGAGGCCGCCATCGAGGCAGGCGCCGACGACGTCGAGAGCGATCTGGTCAAGCCGGACATCTACGAGGACGCCCCCGGCCACACCATCTGGACGAAGTTCGAGGATCTCAACGAGGTGGCCGAGGCCATGTCGAAAATCCTCGGCGATCCGAAATCGACGGCCATCGTCTGGAAGCCCCAGTCCGAAGTTCAGGTCACCGGCGAGGCGGTCGGCACGCTGATGAAGCTGCTCGACGCCCTCGACGCCGAGGACGACGTGCAGAACGTCTATTCGAACGAGGACATCTCCGACGAAGACCTGGCGAAATACGCGGGCTGACGGTCGTCAGCCCGGGCTGAGCAGGGCGGGCGCCGGCCGGAACCCCCGCGACCGGCCCGCCGTTGGCTCGGCATGGACCTGAGCGACCTGCCCGATTTCGTCCTGCCGCTGCTCGCCGCCGTCGCCGCCGGTGGCCTGATCGGGTTCGAACGCGAATGGCGAGGCCGGTCGGCGGGCTTCCGCACACACATCCTGGTCTGCCTGGCCTCGGCCCTGTTGATGGAGGCGGCCGTATCGCAGGGAGCCTGGCGGTTCGACATCCTGCCGGGAACCCGGATCGTCAGCGATCCGACCCGCATGGCCCACGGGATCCTGACCGGCATCGGCTTTCTGTGCGCGGGCGTCATCTTCCGCGCGGGCTTCTCGATCCACGGCCTGACCACGGCCGCCTCGCTGTGGATCACCGCAGCCCTGGGCTTGCTGTTCGGCGCCGGCCTGTTCTGGCTCGGGGTGAGCGGAACGGTGCTGACCGTCGTCATCCTGGCGGTTCTCAGGCTGGTCAGCGCCCGCTTTCCCCAGCATCTCCGTATCGACGCCGAGGTGGCGTGGCGACGCGAGGACCCGTCCGCCGAGGCGGCGGTCGAGGCGGCCTTCGCGGGCGTAGGCAATCGCGCCGCCGGCGGGCGCCACGAGCTGATCGAAGGCGGCGAGACCGTCCGCCGACTGTTCCGGCTCAAGGCGATGGGAGAGGAGCCGCTCAAGGCGCTGGCGGCCCGGCTGCGCGCCATCGAGGGCGTGACCGCCTACCGCCTCGACCCTCGCGACGACTGAGGCCCCGGCGCCGCGTCGCCTTGCCCCGCCGCCGCCGGGACCCATATCCACCCCGTCTCCCCAATGCTGAAAGGACCGTCATGCAAGGTTTCGTCGCCGATATCGAGAAGCTCACCGTCGAGAACACCGACTTCCGGCGCGTGCTCTACACCGGCAAATATCTGCAGCTGGTGCTGATGACCCTGCAGCCCGGCGAGGAGATCGGCGCCGAGGTCCACGAGGACCACGACCAGTTCTTCCGCGTCGAAAGCGGCTCGGGCGAGGTGCGGATCGACGGCAAGGCCACGCCGATCAAGGACGACGACGCCGTCATCGTCCCGGCCGGGGCCCGGCACAATGTCGTCAACACCGGCGACAAGCCCCTGGCGCTCTACACCCTCTACGGCCCGCCCGAGCACCGCGAGGGCGTGGTCCACAAGACCAAGGCCGAGGCCGACGCCGCCGACGAACATTTCGACGGCAAGACCACCGAATAGTTCGCCATTCTTGATCGCGTCGCCCTGACCGGCCTAGGCTGAAGATTCGTCAGTCGCCGGAGCAAACGATGGATCTGGATTGGGCGCTCATCTGGCCGGTGCTGGCGGCCATGACCGCGGGCGGCCTGATCGGGGTCGAGCGGACCTGGCACGGTCATCCGGCCGGGTTCCGCACCCATATTCTGGTCTGTCTGACCTCCTGCCTGCTGATGCTGGCGGCGATGCACCAGTCCACCTGGGCCTTCACGGCCCTGGCCGACCAGACCGTGGTGATCGATCCGACGCGGATGTCTCACGGCCTGCTGACCGGCATCGGCTTCCTCTGCGCCGGCGTGATCTTCCGCGAGGGTTTCTCGGTCAAGGGCCTGACCACGGCCGCCTCGCTGTGGGTGACCTCGGCCATCGGCGTGCTGTTCGGCGTCGGCATGCTGAACCTGGCGCTGATCGGTTCGATCGCCACCCTCGGCGTGCTGGCGGTCCTGCGCTTGCTCGACGCCCGCCTGCCCCAGATCGGGGTCATGGACCTGCATCTGCGCTGGACCCGCGGGCGGGCGCCGGACGAGGCGGCCCTGCGCGCCCTGCTCGCGGACAGCGCCCTGAAGTGCGTCCAGATCGGCCATGTCCTCAGCCCCGACGGCCAGCTGCACGAGCATCACATCAAGGCCCGGGGACGGATGCCGCTCGATATCGACCACCTCGTCCGCCAGCTGTCGGCCAACACCGGCCTGGCCGGGTTCTCGGTCCTGCCGCGCGACAACTGACGCGCGCCGCCCGGCGGTCATTGTTCGTCAACCTCGTTTGGGGCATGAAGGGAACGAATGACGAACGCAGCGACTCGCATCCTCGGTCTCGACCCCGGCCTGCGCCGCACCGGCTGGGGCGTGGTGGCGGTCGAGGGTTCGCGCCTGCGCTGGATCGCCCACGGAGTCGTGGCGCCGCCCGAGACCGCCCCGTTCAGCCAGCGCCTGCTGTTCCTGCTCGAGGCGATCGGCGAGGTCTGCGCCGCCCATGCCTGCGACGAGGCCGCGATCGAGGAGGTCTTCGTCAACATGAACCCGGCCTCGACGCTCAAGCTCGGCCACGCCCGCGCCGCCGTCATGCTGGCCCCCGCCCGGCATGGGCTCGGCGTCGCCGAATATTCGCCCAACCTGATCAAGAAGGCGGTGGTCGGGGCGGGCCACGCCGACAAGACCCAGATCGCCTTCATGGTCAAACGCCTGCTCCCCTCCGCCGGCGATGTGAAGGCCGACGCCGCCGACGCCCTCGCCGTCGCCATCACCCACGCCCAGCTGCGCAAGCGGGCGCTCCTCGCGGGGGCCGCATGATCGGCCGGCTCAGAGGCGTGCTGGCCGAGGTCGAGGCGGATCACTGCCTGATCGACTGCGCCGGCGTCGGCTATGTCGTGGTCTGCGGCGCCCGCACCCTGCAGCGCCTCCCGGCTCCCGGCGACGAGGCGACCCTGCAGATCGAATCGACCTGGAACGCCGAAAGCGGCCCGCGCCTCTACGGCTTTCTGACCCGCGACGAGCGCCGCGCCTTCACCACCCTGACCGGCATCCAGGGCGTCGGCCCCAAGGCCGCCCTGTCGGTGCTCGACGTCCTGCCGCCCGGAGAACTCGCCGCCGCCGTCGCGCGGGAAGACAAGGCGGCCGTGGCCCGCGCCAACGGCGTCGGCCCCAAGCTGGCCCTGCGCATCGTCACCGAGCTCAAGGGCAAGCCGCTCGGCGACGTCTCCTTCACCCCCTCCGCGCCCGGGGTCCACGCCGAAACCGCCGCCCCGGTCCCCAGCGTCACCGGCGAGGCCGTCTCGGCCCTGCTCGGCCTCGGCGTCGCCGAGGTCAACGCCCGCCGCGCCGTCGACCAGGCCCTGATCCGGCTGGGCGACGAGGCCGACCTGTCCGCCGTGATCCGCGCGGCCCTGCAGGAGCTGGGGCGGTGAGGCGGGGTCTGGCCGCAGCGGGTATGGCGATGCTTTGCGGCGCACTCTCGGGATGCACGTCGGGAGTCGGACAGGTCCGGAATCAGACGGGTGAACCGATCTGGATCACGATGCATCTCTCCGGCGGCATGGTCGAGGAAGCCGGTCTGCTCCACGATGGCGATGCGATCGCAATCCGCCGCCTGATCGCGGATCTCGATCGGATCGAATATCGCGCGGGCGGAGTCGATTGCCGCATGGACCGCCAAGCCATCCAAGAGGCTCGGGAGGGTGGAGGGAGGCAGACGCGAACGGTGGTTCTGGAGCCGTGCAGGCGGGTAGCGGGTTCAGAATGACCGACGACCGCATCATCTCTCCCGATCCCGCCCCCGGCGAAACCTACGACCGCGCCCTGCGGCCCCAGACCCTGTCCGAGTTCGTCGGCCAGGAGCAGGCCAAGGGCAATCTCAAGGTCTTCATCGACGCGGCCCGCCAGCGCGGCGAGGCGCTCGACCACGTCCTGCTGTTCGGCCCGCCGGGTCTCGGCAAGACCACCCTGGCCCAGATCGTCTCGCGCGAGCTCGGCGTCGGCTTCCGCGCCACCTCCGGCCCGATCCTCGCCAAGGCCGGCGACCTCGCCGCCATCCTGACCAATCTCGAACCGCGCGACGTGCTGTTCATCGACGAGATCCACCGCCTCGCCCCGGCCGTCGAGGAGATCCTCTATCCGGCCATGGAGGACCATGTGCTGGACCTGATCATCGGCGAGGGACCCTCGGCCCGCTCGGTGCGCATCGACCTGGCCCCCTTCACCCTCGTCGGCGCCACCACCCGGGCCGGCCTGCTGGCCACGCCCCTGCGCGACCGCTTCGGCATTCCGCTGCGGCTGGAGTTCTACACGCCCGACGAGCTCGTGAAGGTCATCATGGGCGCGGCCCGCAAGATGGGCGCCCCGATCGCCGAGGACGGGGCCCGCGAAATCGCCTCCCGGTCGCGCGGCACGCCTCGCGTCGCCGGCCGCCTGCTGCGCCGGGTGCGCGACTTCGCCAGCGCCGAGGGCTCGGCCTCGATCGACAAACTCGCCGCCGCCCGGGCGCTCAGCCGGCTCGAGATCGACGAGGCCGGCCTCGACGCCAACGACCGCCGCTTCCTCAAGGCCCTGATCGAGAACTACGGCGGCGGTCCGGTCGGCATGGACACCCTCGCCGCCGCCATCGCCGAGGCCCGCGACGCCGTCGAGGACGTCATCGAGCCCTATCTGCTGCAGCAGGGCTTCATCCAGCGCACCCCGCGCGGCCGCATGGCCTGCGCCCGTGCCTACGCCCACCTCGGCCTGACCGAACCGCCGAGATCGCCGGAACAGGGCGGCCTGTTCGGCGGCAAGTGACCCTTCACGGGGCGGCCGAACCCCGTCATGCTCGCCCCCGAACGGAGGCGGCATGGCGCGCAGGATCAGGGTCGAGCGGTTGATCGCGGTGCTCGGCGCCGCTGTGCTGATCCTCGGCGCCGTGATCCTGTGGTTGGCGACCCGCGCCGGGGGGCTGGGCGGCGGCGCGCCCTCGCCCGAAGAGCGCGCCGGAGCCCAGCTGCGCGACCATATCGGGCGGAGCGCGGTGGTCCGCTACACCGAACGGGGCCGCCGCCGGGCGGTGTGCGGCTATGTCTCGGCTGGCGAAGATCTGGTCGTCTTCATCTCCCGCCCCAACCGCATCCTGCTGGAGACCGATCCGCTGAAGGCCGAATTCGACGAGATGCTGCGCGACGTCTGCCCGGGTTTCCTGACCCGTGCGCCCAATTTCGGGACGGGGGGCCGCCCATGACCGACCGCCCCACCGCCGGCCGCTTCGAAGCCCGCGAGCATCGCCTGCCGATCCGCGTCTATTACGAGGACACCGACTTCACCGGCCTGGTCTATCATGGCGCCTATGTCCGCTTTTTCGAGCGGGGCCGGTCCGACGCCCTGCGCCTGATGGGCGTCGGCCACGCCGAACTGCTCGACGGCGATCAGCCGATGGCCTTCGTCGTCTCGAGGTTGTCGCTGACCTTCCTCAAGCCGGCCCGGATCGACGAGGAACTGGTCGTGCGCACCCGCTACACCGCCATCAAGGGCCCGCGCCTGCTGATCTCCCAGACCATCACGCGTGGCGCGGAGGCGTTGTGCGCGGCCGAGGTTGAGGTCGTCTCGATCCACCTGGACGGCCGTCCGCGCCGCCCGACCCGGCTCCTCGTCGACAAGGTCCGTCCATGGCTCACGGGCGAACCCTGACCACATCGCGAACCTGTCACGTGCAGTAAGGTGACGGTTGGGCCAGACCTCGTTAGACCCGCCTGAATCGCCACACATCCGCCACGCCCGTCCGGTGCACAGGACACACGGACGAAAGAGGACGACCGAATGACCACCCCCGCCGAAGCGTCGACGATGCTCAACCCCCTGGCCCTGTTCATGGAGGCCGATTTCGTCGTTCAGGCGATCATGATCGGCCTGGCCGTCGCCTCGTTGTGGTCGTGGGCGGTGATCATCGACAAGGCCTTTCGCTTCGCCGCCATGAACCGTCAGGCGAGCGCCTTCGAAAAGGCCGTCGGCTCCGGGCGCCCGCTGGAAGAGATCGCCCAGCAGGCGGGCCCCGATCCGGTCCACCCGCTGCCGCGCATGCTGGTCGTCGCCCTCGCCGATTGGCGTGAGGCGCGCGCCCGCGGTCCGCTGACCGAGGGGCAGGGCAATATGCTGATGGCCCGCATCGACCGGGCGCTGGATAGTCTGATCGCTCGCGAGGGCCAGCGGGTCGAGGCCGGCCTCGGCGTGCTGTCGGTGGTCGCCACCGCCTCGCCCTTCATCGGCCTGTTCGGCACGGTCTGGGGCATCATGAACGCCTTCGGCAAGATCAGCCTGGCGGGCAACACCAACCTGACCACGGTGGCCGGGCCCATCGCCGAGGCTCTGCTGGCCACCGCCATCGGCCTCGCCGCAGCCATCCCGGCCTATATGGCCTACAACAAATTCTCCATCGACGCGGGCAAGTTCACCGGCCGGCTGGAAAGCTTCGCCGATGACCTGCAGGCCGCCGTGGCGCGCCGCCTCGGCGCCTCGTCCGGCCCGGCCGCCCCGCCGTCCGGCGACTACAGCCGTCGGGAGCTCTGAGCATGGCCATGGGAGGCGGCGGCGGCGCGGGCGGACACGTCCGGGGCCGCAGACGGGCCCGCAAACGGCCCCTGAGCGAGATCAACGTCACCCCGCTGGTCGACGTCATGCTGGTGCTGCTGATCATCTTCATGATCTCGGCCCCGCTGTTGAACGTGGCCGTTCCGGTCGACCTTCCGGAGACCGAAGCCAGCGCCATGGAGGCCACTGACGACCCGATCGTGGTCACGGTCGGCCGCGACGGCGAGATCTTCGTCGGCGAGGACCTCGTCTCCTGGGAAGATCTGATCGCGCGGGTCTCCGACGCGGGCGGCGCCGCGGCGCGTGAGAAGTCGATCTCCATCCGGGGCGACGGCCGCGCGCCCTATCAGGCCGTCGTGCGCGTGATGGCGCGGCTGTCCACGGCGGGCTTCACCAAGCTGAACCTGATCACCGACACCGCCGCCGCGTCCAGCGAGGGGGGCTGACCGCCTTGGAGCGTCCCGGTTCGGCCCTGATCGGATCCGTCGTCGTTCACCTCGTGGTGATCGGCGGCGTGGTGCTGGCCCTGAGCCTGAGCCCCGACGACCGCGCGCCCCCGCCGCTGGTCAACTCGGTGCCGGTGTCGATCATCTCGGAAATGGTCGTCCCGGCCGGCCCGGCGGACGCCCCCTCCGACGAACCGGCGGCCGACTCGCCGGCCGAGGTCGCCGAGCCGCCGCCGCCCGAGCCCGCGCCGCCCCAACCCCCGCCGCCCCAACCGGCGCCGCCGCCGCCGCGGCCCGCCCCGACCTCCACGCCGCGTCCGCCGGAAAAGACCACGCCGCCGCGCCCGACGCCGCCGCGTCCCACGCCGCCCCGGCCCAATCCGCCGACGCCCCCGCGCGAGGAGGGGCTGAATCTGTCGGAGCTGGCGAAACGCCCGAACGCCCCTCCGTCGGCGCCACGACCGCCCAGCGGCGAGCGCGGTGCGGGCACGGCCGGGCGCGCCACCGGCCCGCAAATCCAGAATATCGCCGGTCAGATCCAGGATCGCTGGGATTTCCAGTGCGACATCCCCGGCGCGGGCGACCTCATCGTCCCGGTGCGGATCACCGTCGGCGCGAACGGCCGCATCACCGACGGCCCGAACTTCCTGGATCAGGGCAGCGGCCCGGCCTGGCGAAGCGCCGTGGACACCATGCGGCGCGCCATCGCGGCGGCCCAGCCGCTGCGCGTCCCCGAGGGGTGGACGGAGCAGGCGATAACCCTCAGGTTCCGGGCGGACCTGGTATGCGCAAATCAGTAGCCGTCAGGGCGCGCGGGCCTGAAAGTCGCCGCATTGTCCCGACTCTCTGTGACGCTCTGATCTATCAATGGACCGGAACCTGATGAGACCCTTGATCGCCCTGAAGCTACTCGCCGTCCTCGGCGTCACCACCGCCGCGACTCCGCTGTTCGCGCAGGTGCAGGGCGGGCCGCAGACGCCGGGCGGGCAGGAGCAGGTCTATGACATCACCGAGGCCAACCTTCGCCCGTTCCAGATCGCCGTCGCCGACTTCTCCGGCCAGAACGGTCGGGACCTGTCGACGGTCATCCGCGCCAACCTGCGCCGCTCGGGCTATTTCGAGCCGCTCGATCCGGCGAGCTTCGTCGAGACCGGCCTGACCCTGGCCAACGCCCCGAACTTCCCGCAATGGACCTCGATCGGAGCGCAGGCGGTGCTCTACGGCTCGGTGACGCCGCGTCCGGACAACCGCAACGACTACGGCTTCCGCCTCTACGACCCCTACCGCCAGTGCCAGCTGGCCTCCTACCGCTTCACCGCCACGCCGGAGCAGTGGCGCCGTATCGGCCACAAGATCGCCGACGTGGTCTATCAGCGCATGACCGGCGAAAGCGGCCTGTTCGACAGCCGCGTGTTGTTCGTGTCCGAGAGCGGCACCCAGCTGAACCGCCTGTCCCGCCTCGCCATCTCGGATCAGGACGGTTTCAACCCCGTCTACCTGACCGACGGCGCGGAGATCATCATGTCGCCGCGCTTCTCGCTGAACGATCCCAACGAGATCACCTACGTCGCGCTCGGCAAGGACTACAGCCGCATCTACCTCAAGAACCTGTCGACCGGCCGCACGGAATCGCTGGGCCAGTTCGACGGCCAGGTGCTCGCCCCGCGCTTCTCGAACGACGGGTCGATGATGGCCTTCTCGATCATCCGGGGCGGCAACACCGACGTCTATGTCATGAACCTGGCCAGCCGCCAGGTGCGCCGCCTGACCAACGATCCGGGCATCGACACCTCGCCGTCGTTCAGCCCGGACAACAGCCAGATCGTCTTCACCTCCGACCGGTCCGGCTCGGCCCGGCTCTACGTCATGCGCGCCGACGGTTCGGGCCAGCGCCCGATCTCGCGCGGCGGCGGCATCTACACCGCCCCGAACTGGAGCCCGCGCGGCGACCTGATTGCCTTCACCAAACAGGGCGGCGGTCGCTTCTCGACTGGCGTCATGCGGCCCGACGGCACCGGCGAGCGCATCCTGTCGTCCAGCTATTTCGAGGAGGGTCCCTCCTGGGCCCCGAATGGCCGCTACATCATGTTCGCGCGCCAGTCGCCGGGCGGCGACACACGGCTGTGGACCGTCGATCTGTCCGGCCGCGTGGTCAGCCAGGCGGGCTATGACGGCCGCGGCTCGGATCCGGCCTGGTCGCCGCTTCTCGACCAGCAGCCCACGAACCTCGGCGGCGGCCCCGACAGCTGCCCGACCTGACCAAAGCGGAGCCTTTCCGCTCAATTCCGCGTTATCGCGGCTGGCGAAACCGCTGGCGCGACAGTACCCGAGTTTTAAAGCAAAGCTGGAGGCCGAGGCCTCTCACCCTACGGAGTTTAGCCATGATGAAGACCTCGACCCTCCTCCGTCTCGCCGCCGTGGGCGTGGCCGTCACGGCCATCGCCGCCTGCACCCCGCGCCGCCCCGTCGACGGTCCCGCCGGCGGTCCCGGCCCGGTCACCGGCCCGCAGTATCCGACCGCGCCGACCGGTCCGGTCGACGGCGGCAACATGGGCGCGGCCATGCCGGGCTCCGAGCAGGACTTCGTCGTCAATGTGGGCGACCGCGTCTATTTCGACCTCGACAGCTATGAGGTCCGCACCGACGCCTATCCGCGTCTCGACGCCCAGGTGGCGTGGCTGCAGCGCTATCCGCAGGTCACCGTGCGCATCGAGGGCAACGCCGACGAACGCGGCACCCGTGAATACAACCTCGCCCTCGGCGCCCGCCGGGCCGAATCGGTGCGCACCTACCTCGTCAGCCGCGGCATCTCGGCCGCCCGCATCGACACCATCAGCTACGGCAAGGAACGCCCGATCGCGGCCGGCTCCAACGAGGAAGCCTGGGCCCGCAACCGCAACGCCCACACCGCCATCGTCAGCGGCGCCACGCGCTGAACCGGCGACGTCTGTGATATTGGAGGGGGGCGGTCGTCCATCGGCCGCCCCTTTCTTCTGACCGGGCCGCGGCCTTGCGGCGGCCTCAAATCGGTGGGACGAAATCAACCATGCTCAAGCTGCCCTCCGCCCTCCGTTCCCGAAACGCCCTCGTCACCGCCGTCGGCGTCGTCCTGATCGCCGGCACGACCGCGGTCGTGGCCCAGACCCAGCCCATGGAGCCGATCCAGTGGGACAAGCGCCGGCTGGATCAGCTGGACCGCAACGTCCGCCGCATCGAGCGGGCCCTGACCCAGCGCAACGCGGCCGGCCAGCCGGTCATCGTCGAGCCCGATCCCGAGGTCATCGCCCTGACCAGTCGTGTCACCATCATGGACCGGCGCCTGAACGACCTCGAGGCCACCTTGCAGCGCGTCAACGGCGATCTCGAGCGGCTGACATTCCAGCTTGACGAGACCACCCGCGACAACGCCGCCCTCGAGGCCCGTGTCCGCACCGCCGAGACCCGGCTCCGCGACGTCGCCGCCGCCGCGGAGCGCGAGACGGCGCTCAACGCCCCGATCAGCTCGACCTCGCCGACCGGCGACGCCGCACGCGACCTCGCCGCCGCCGCCCGGCTGGCCGCGTCCGACCCGGCCATGGGCGACCGCGCCCTGCAGACCGTGACCCTGGCCTGGCCCGCGACCCCCCAGGCCCGCGAGGCCAACGCCCGGCTCGGCGACCTGCGCGTCTCGGCCGGCGATCAGGCGGGCGCGGTGGCCTTTTACGCCGCCGCCCTCGACGGCTGGCCGACCACGCCCTGGGCCGGCGCCACGGTGCTGGAGCTGGCTACGGCGCTGAACGCCACCGATCGCAAGACCCAGGCGTGCACCGCGCTCGGCGAATTCGACCGCCGCTACGCCGCCGCCGGCAGCGCCGCCCTGCGGACCCGCGCGGGCGAACTGCGCACCCGCTTCGCCTGTCCGGCCCGGAGAGCCGGCTGAGTCCGACCGTCCCGGACTGGGTCCATCGCGTCCGCGCCCGGCTGAGCGCCCGGCTTGAGACCGACAGCGCCCGTCCGCTGGCGCTGGCTTTGTCCGGCGGCGGCGATTCGATCGCCCTGCTTCAGGTCGCCGCCGGCTGGGCGCGCGACCATGGCCGCCCCCTGCTGGCCCTGACCGTCGACCATGCCCTCAGCCCCGACAGCGCACGCTGGACCGCCTTCGCCGGGGAAGCCGCTCGCGCCGCCGGGGCCGAATGGCGCGCCCTGTCGTGGACGGGGCCGAAGCCCGCCACGGGTCTGCCCGCGGCCGCCCGCGCCGCCCGTCACCGCCTGATCGCCGAGGCCGCGCGCGGCGCCGGGGCCCGGGTGATCCTGTTCGCCCACACCGCCGGCGACATCGCTGAGTCCGAACTCATGCGCGCCGAAGGCGCCAGCCTCGGCCGACTGCGCGACTGGTCGCCGTCCCCGGCCTGGCCGGAGGGGAGGGGGTTGATGCTGCTCCGCCCGATGCTCGACGTCGGCCGCGCCGAGTTGCGCGACTGGCTCAAGGGGCAGGGCAGGGACTGGATCGACGACCCCGCCAACGACGATCAGACATACGCGCGGGCCCGAGCTCGTGCGTCCCTTCTCCCATCGGGCGAAGCCGCGCCTGGGGGTTCGACCCTCACCCTTTCGCCGAAGGACGCTCGTTCCGCTCTCGTGTGCTCAGACCCTCTCCCGATGGGAGAGGGATCATTCAGCATCGACCGCGTCATCTCCGCCCGCACCCTCGCCGCCGTCCTCGTCTGCGTCGGCGGCGGCGACCGCCCCCCGCGCGGCGACCGCCTCGACCGTCTGCTCAACCATCTCCGCGTCGGCGAGACCTTCACCGCCGTCCTCTGCGGCGCGCGCGTCGAGGCCGCCGCGGATCACGTCCTCGTCACCCGCGAGTGCGGCGAATTCGCCCGTCGTTCGGCGCCGGCCCTGCCGCTGCCGCCCGGCGAGGAAGCCGTCTGGGACGGCCGCTGGGCGATCACCGCCGCCGGGCCCGGCTGGTCCGTGGTCCCCGCCGCCGGCCGTTTGTCCACCCTGTCGAAGGCCGACCGGGCGCGGCTGAACCGCCTGCCGCCCGCCGCCCGCGGCGCCCTGCCTGTGCTGATCCGGAACGAAGCAACCGCCCCGGTTCTTGCAGCAACCGTCGCCGTGGCGCGTTCGCTGGTCGAACAGAGACTGGCCCTCGCGCTGGACCGAATGACGCATGAATCGGAACTGGAGCCGCGCGCGCATGGCGCAACGCCCCGGAACCACCTATTTTCTGGCGCTGACTTCACCGAAGACGGGAGCGCGCCGCGCTTCCAGGGATCGAGACGAGAATGAACCTTCGCAATCTGGCCATCTGGGGCACGGTCATCCTGGGCGCGCTCGCCATCTATGTGGCCGTCAATCGCGGCGGCCCCATCGCCACGCCCGGCCAGCAGGCGGATTCCGCCAAGCCGCAGGAGATGACCTACACCCAGCTCCTGACCGCGCGCGACGCCCGCGAGATCAAGGCCGTCGAGGTCAAGAACGAGACCCTGACCGTCACCAAGACCGACGACAGCCTGCACACGGTGGTCACCACCCTGCCCAACGGCGACCTGATCGAGAGCCTCAACGCCGCCGGCGCCGCCGTCGACGTCAAGAGCACCCGCCAGAGCATGTGGGTCGGCGCCCTGATCACCCTGTTGCCCTTCATCCTGATCATCGGCCTGTGGATCCTGATCATGCGCCAGATGCAGGGCGGGGCGCGCGGGGCCATGGGCTTCGGCAAGTCCAAGGCCAAGCTGCTGACCGAGCACAAGGGTCGCAAGACCTTCGAGGACGTCGCCGGCGTCGACGAGGCCAAGGAAGAGCTTCAGGAGGTCGTCGACTTCCTCAAGGACCCGGGCAAATTCCAGCGCCTCGGCGGCAAGATTCCGAAAGGGGCTTTGCTGGTCGGCCCTCCCGGCACCGGCAAGACCCTGCTGGCCCGGGCCGTGGCGGGGGAGGCGGGCGTGCCCTTCTTCTCCATCTCCGGCTCGGACTTCGTCGAGATGTTCGTCGGCGTCGGCGCCAGCCGCGTCCGCGACATGTTCGAACAGGCCAAGAAGAACGCCCCGTGCATCATCTTCATCGACGAGATCGACGCGGTCGGCCGTCACCGCGGCGCCGGTCTGGGCGGCGGCAATGACGAGCGCGAGCAGACCCTCAACCAGCTGCTGGTCGAGATGGACGGTTTCGAATCCAACGAGGGCATCATCCTGATCGCCGCCACCAACCGTCCCGACGTGCTCGATCCGGCCCTGCTGCGCCCCGGCCGCTTCGACCGCCAGGTCGTCGTGCCCAATCCCGACGTCGCCGGCCGCGAGAAGATCCTGCGCGTGCACATGAAGGACGTGCCCCTCGCCGCCGATGTCAACGTCAAGACCATCGCCCGCGGCACCCCCGGCTTCTCCGGCGCCGACCTCGCCAACCTGGTCAATGAGGCGGCGCTGATGGCGGCTCGCAAGGACCGCCGCATGGTCACCCATCGCGACTTCGAGGACGCCAAGGACAAGGTCATGATGGGCGCCGAGCGCAAGTCGATGGCCATGAACGAGGAAGAGAAGCGGCTGACCGCCTATCACGAGGCCGGCCACGCCATCGTCGCCATGAACGTCAAGATGGCCGATCCCGTCCACAAGGCCACCATCGTGCCGCGCGGCCGGGCCCTCGGCATGGTGATGCAGTTGCCCGAGGGCGACCGCTATTCGATGAAATACCAGCAGATGATCGACCGCATCGCCATCATGGCCGGCGGCCGCGTCGCCGAGGAACTGATCTTCGGCAAGGAGAACATCACCTCGGGCGCCAGCTCCGACATTGAGCAGGCGACAAAGCTGGCCCGCGCCATGGTCACCCGCTGGGGCTTCTCCGAAAAGCTCGGCACCGTGGCCTATGGCGAGAACCAGGAAGAGGTCTTCCTCGGCCATTCGGTCGCCCGCAGCCAGAACGTCTCGGAGGAGACGGCGCGCATCATCGACGTCGAGGTTCGCCGCCTTGTCACCGAGGGCTGGGAGGCCGCCCGCAAGATTCTGACCGACAAGGCCGGGGACCACGAGAAACTGTCCCAGGCCCTGCTCGAATACGAAACCCTGTCGGGTCAGGAGATCAAGGACCTGCTTGAGAAGGGCGTCGCCCCCAACCGCGACGAGAGCAACTTTCCCAACGCCGGCCCGTCCGTCTCCGTCCCCATCACCCCCGTCTCCGACGGCACGTCTGTCGAGGCCCCCTCGACGGTGCACTGACCTTCTGCGGCGGAGGATGGGCGCTCGCTTTCCTTCTCCCCTTGAGGGAGAAGGAAAACGCCAATTGCTGCGCTGCAAGTTAATGTGCAATCCGCCTATCGAAAACGCCCAACCCGTTGTTTTCCTTGCTCCCGGTTCGTGATCGAGCGTCCTGAA
>NZ_JACHFZ010000008.1 GCF_014202075.1 Brevundimonas basaltis
GCGGCGCCGGAAGAGAAGGCGCGCGGGATCACGATCAACACGGCGCACGTCGAGTATGAGACGGCCAACCGTCACTACGCCCACGTCGACTGCCCGGGGCACGCCGACTATGTGAAGAACATGATCACGGGCGCGGCGCAGATGGACGGCGCGATCCTGGTGGTTTCGGCGGCGGACGGCCCGATGCCGCAGACGCGCGAGCACATCCTGCTGGCCCGTCAGGTCGGGGTGCCGGCGCTGGTGGTGTTCCTCAACAAGGTCGACATGGTCGACGACGAGGAGCTGCTGGAGCTGGTCGAGATGGAGGTTCGCGAGCTTCTGTCGAGCTACAACTTCCCGGGCGACGACATTCCGATCACCAAGGGTTCGGCCCTGGCGGCGGTCGAGGGCCGTGATCCGAAGATCGGCGAAGAGGCCGTCCTGGCCCTGATGCAGACGGTCGACGACTACATCCCGCAGCCGGAGCGTCCGGTGGACCTGCCGTTCCTGATGCCGGTGGAAGACGTGTTCTCGATCTCGGGCCGCGGCACCGTGGTCACGGGCCGCGTCGAGAAGGGCATCGTCAAGGTCGGCGAGGAAGTCGAGATCGTCGGCATCCGTCCGGTGCAGAAGACGACCTGCACGGGCGTCGAGATGTTCCGCAAGCTGCTCGACCAGGGTCAGGCGGGCGACAACGTCGGCGTGCTGCTGCGCGGCACCAAGCGCGAGGACGTCGAGCGCGGCCAGGTGCTGTGCAAGCCGGGCTCGATCACCCCGCACACCAAATTCCTGGCCGAGGCCTACATCCTGACCAAGGAAGAGGGCGGCCGTCACACCCCGTTCTTCACCAACTACCGCCCGCAGTTCTACTTCCGCACCACGGACGTGACCGGCATCGTGCACCTGAAGGAAGGTGTCGAGATGATCATGCCCGGCGACAACGCCGAGCTGAACGTCGAGCTGATCACCCCGATCGCCATGGACCAGGGCCTGCGCTTCGCCATCCGCGAAGGCGGCCGCACGGTCGGCGCCGGCGTGGTGTCGAAGATCACGGAATAGTCGGGGCGCTAACGCTCACGACGCGGTCGCTTGCTGCTTGAGCGCGTGACCGCACCGTACAACGACAGACCGGCCCCCGGAGCGATCCGGGGGCCGTTTTGCTGTCCGGA